>CAVYGS010000004.1:0-1613700 GCA_963768185.1 uncultured Acidimicrobiaceae bacterium | reverse complement strand
GCCCGATTATGTTCCGCGGAACATAATCGGGCACCACGCGCAACGGCACGCCGCCGAAGAACTCGAAGGCCAGCACATGGGCCTCGACCCAGGCACGCTGGTCCATTTTCAGCACCGGGCGCACGAACATGAGGCCGAGAAGGCCAGCACCATGATGAAGCCCCACACCCGGCGCCAACGCTGCGTCGTCGGATCGAACCAGCGGCCCAACAATCCGTAGTCCACCTGGGCTTCTGCTCCCGGCGGCGGGGTGTCGCGCAGCACGACCACCGCATTGCGGCTGGCTTCTTCGGCCAGGTTGGCGTTGATCCAACGCCGCAAGGAGGACTCAGAGGCCGCCAGGCCCAGGTTGTCGCGCAGGCGCTGGTGGATGGTGGCGACGGTAACCCCGCGATCGAGCCAGGTCTTGACCTGGTCCTTGTGCACTTCAATGTTGGGCCAGGTCGACTGGGCCGAGGAGCGGTCGGACAGTTCTGGGAACCACTCGGCCACCAACCCGGCCCACCGGACTCGACTGAGCGGTGTTCCACCGGGTTCGAGCCCGGCTGCTTTGGCCGGGGCCACGTACTTGCGCACCGTCTTTGGGTCCACCCCGAGCGAGCTGCTCAGCTCAATCATTCTTCTCCCGGCATGCCAATGCTCGAGGATCTCGGCCACATCGATCACCTTCATCGTTCTCCTTGCCACATTCCTCCTCGTTTGGGACCCGAGGAGATCGTTCTTGGACAGAAGACCGGAGCGAGGGATTCCCGCCCGCCGACAACGAGGGAATTACGTGACGGCGGGAAAGGGAATTACGTGACGGAGAAACGCCAAAGCAAGGGGAATTACGTGACCGCTGACACCCGTGCACGCGTAGATTGGCCCGCCATGACCCCAACGGTCATCCACCGAAGCCGGTTCGCCGATGTGGCGATCCCCGATTCCTCAGTGACCGAGTACGTCCTCGGACGGACGTCCGATCTCGGTGGACGCGGTCGCGCTCATCGACGGGGTCACCGGTGCCTCGGTGTCGTATCGGGACCTGAGTGCCCAAGTGGCCGGCGCGGCCCGGACGATGGCCGAGCTCGGCGTCGGCCTCGGCGACGTTGTCGGACTCATGAGCCGTAACCAGCCATCGTTCGTGTCGGCATTTCACGGCGTGATCGCGCTCGGCGGTGTCGTCACGACGCTCAACCCAGTCTTGACGGCCGAGGAGGCGACGACCCAGCTCCGCGACTCGGGGACCAAGGTTCTGATCGTCGACGACGCAACCGTTGAGAAGGGCGCCCGGATCGTGACCGAGGTCGGCGCGACGCTCGTCACACTCGACGACTGCTGGCCTGGAGCAGTTGCCGATCCCGAACTCCCGCGTCGACCAACCGGGCTCGACCCGCTCACGGCCCTCGCCGTGCTCCCCTATTCCAGCGGGACGACCGGGAGGGCCAAGGGCGTGATGCTCACGCACCGCAACGTGGTCGCCAACCTGGCCCAGTTCCGCCCAATGTGGCCCTACACAGAACGACGACGTGGTGTGTGCTGCGCTCCCGTTGTTCCACATCTACGGCATGAACGTGATCATGAACCTGGCGCTCGCCAGCGGGACCACCATCGTCACCCTTCCCCGCTTCGACGTCGTGGCCCTTTTGGGTGTCGTCGAGCGCTACGGCGTGACCCGCCTGCACCTCGCGCCCCCGGCCGTCCTCCAACTCGTGCAGAGCCCGGACGTCGATCGTTTCGACCACTCCACGCTGCGCTGGGCGGTGTCCGGCGCGGCACCGCTCGACGCCGGGCTCGCGGCCAGGTTCGCGGAGCGCTTCGGCGTCCCGGTGGCGCAGGGCTACGGCATGACCGAGGCGAGCCCGGGCACCCATCTCATCGACGAGGGTGGCCAGGCCACGGCACCACCGGGATCGGTGGGGTGGCTCATGCCCAACACCGAATGCCGCCTGGTGTCGACCGAGACCGGCACCGACGCGGCGGTCGAGGGCGAGATCTGGGTCCGCGGGCCTCAGGTGATGGCCGGCTATCTGCACAACCCGGAGGCGACCGCAGAGACCCTCACCGAGGACGGCTGGTTGAAGACCGGCGACGTCGCCCGCCTCGAGGGTGACGTCTACTTCATCGTCGACCGCGTGAAGGAGCTCATCAAGTACAAGGGGTACCAGGTCGCCCCAGCCGAGCTCGAGGCGCTGCTCCTCACCCACCCCGACGTCGCCGATGCCGCCGTCGTCCCGATTTACGACGAGGCCGGTGGCGAAGCGCCCAAGGCCTTCGTGGTCGCGCGCGAGCCGGTCGAGCCCGACGTGCTCATGGCCTGGGTGGCCGAACGGGTCGCGCCCTACAAGCTGATCCGCGCCGTCGAGTTCGTCGAGCAGATCCCGAAGTCGCCGTCGGGCAAGATCCTGCGGCGAGTGCTGCGCGACCGGGAGAGTGAGGCGACGAAATGAGCGAGAAGATGCGAGTCGAGGACCTCGTGGCGATCGACGTCCACACACACGTGCACTCGTCGGTGGACGACCCGGCCGGCGCCCACCCCTCCGATGAGCTCTTCGAGTACTTCGGAACCGAGGTCGTCCATCCGACCGTGCCCCACCTGGCCGCCTACTACCGCGAGCGCAAGATGGCCTGCGTCGCGTTCACGATCGATGCGACGACGGCGACCGGGGTTGGCCCGTCGGTGACGAACGAAGAGATCGCCGACCTGGCCGCGCGAGCACAGCGATGTCGTGATCCCCTTCGCGTCGATCGATCCACACTCCGGCGCATCGGGGGTCCAACGTGTCGCGCGGTCTGGTCGACGACCACGGGGTCCGGGGTTTCAAGTTCCACCCGAACCTCCAGGCCTTCTTCCCCAACGACCCGGAGCACTACCCCCTCTACGGCGCCATCGAGGCCACCGGGTTGCCGGTGGTCTTCCACAGCGGCCACACCGGAGTCGGAGCGGGACGACCCGGTGGTGGCGGCATCCGCCTCAAGTACTCGAACCCGATGTTCGTCGACGACGTCGCCGTCGATTTCCCCGAGATGCCGATCGTGCTGGCCCACCCGTCGTTCCCCTGGCAGGACGAGGCGATCTCGGTGGCCCTGCACAAGCCGAACGTCTATATCGACCTGTCGGGGTGGTCCCCCAAGTACTTCCCGGCAAACCTGGTCCAATACGCCAACACGCTGCTGCGCGACCGCGTGCTGTTCGGGTCCGACTACCCGGTGATCACCCCGGACCGGTGGCTCGCCGACTTCGAGCGCCTCGACATCAAGCCGGAGGTCCGACCGCTGATCCTGAAGGAGAACGCCGCTCGGCTGCTGCGACTGGGGAACTAATCCTCGCTCCGACCGTGGCGCACGCCTCTGACGACGGGCCCAGTGACCCGCAAGCTCCCCGGCGTGGCGCCAAACTGTCACGGTGTCCTCGGCGGGTGGGGTCGGCGCGATCCTGCCCGAGGTGTCCCCGCGCCCAGCTCGCAGTCTGTGGGCCCGCCTGACCGGCGTCCGACTCTCCGCGTGGTTCCTCTTGATCGGGACCTTCGTCGGCCTGTTCATGGTGTTCTTCATCCCACCGGCGCAGGGACTCGACGAGCCGAACCACTTCTCACGGGTGTGGTCGATCACCGACGGCCACATCGTGAACAACGAGAAGCTCCCCGGACAGATCGTCTGGATATATCCGTCCCGGGGCGTCGCACCCTCCCAGCCGGTCAAGCCCGGGATCCATCGCTACGGGGACCCGATCCCGGCCTGCGTGCAGCGCTACCTCGCTACCCTCTACGCCGACGGGGCGACCCCCGGGGGGTTCACCCCCGGTGACTTCTGGCACACGCCGACGGGTTGCTCGACGCAGGCGGCCCGCTTCGTCGCCTTCGAGAACAGCGCCCTCGAGCCGCCGGTCGCGTATGCGCCCGAGGTCGTCGGCGTCGGCGTGCTCCGACTGGTCCACGCTCCCCTCCCGATCATCTTCTTCGGGGGTCGCCTGTTCGGCCTAGCCGGCTTCCTTCTCATTGTCTGGCTCGCTCTCAAGATCACCCCGCGGGGGAAGCCGATCATCTTCGTCGTCGGCACGATGCCGATCGCCCTTCAACAGGCGGCCGCCTACTCGGCCGACTCGATGACGACGGGCCTCGCGCTCTTAGCGGTGGCGCTGACGCTGCGATGTTGCCTCGACAAAGAGGCCGGCCGCCGCTGGTTCGGCTATCTGGCCCTCACGCTGGTCGCGTTGGCCCTTACCAAGCCGACCTATGTCGTGCTAGCCGGGCTGGTGCTGCTGGTGCCCGCAACGGTCGCGGCCTCGAGCAAGGGTCGCGCGTGGGTCGCGAAGCTCGCGGTGCTGGTGCTGGCGATCATCGCCTCAGTCGGCTGGCTCTTTGCCATCCGCCATCTCTCACTGGCGGCGTACTTCCCGCCGAACGCGCTGCACCCGCACCAGCAGCTCTCCTATGTGTTCCATCACCCCTACGGATACCTGAAGACGATCGCCCGCACACTCAGGGACGGCTGGGACAGTCACCGGTGGTGGTCGTTCGTGTCCTCGGTCGGCTTCTACCCGACCGGGCGACCACCCTGGCTCAGCGGGTGGTACGTGCTTCTCGCCGTGGTCGCGGTCTTCTTCGCCTACGGCATCGAGGTCGGGACCCGCATCCGGGGGGTAGGGGTCCTTGGCGTCGTGCGCGCGCTCTGGCCGGTCGTGCTCCTCTTCGTCGGCGTCTTCGCCGTGCTCACCAGCTTCTGGACCGGCTGGACGCCGGTCGGAGACTCGATCATCAACGGGCTCCAGGGCCGCTACCTCTTGCCCCTGATCGCGCTACCCGTCATGGCGCCGGCGTTCACGACGACGCTCGAACGTCCACGGCGCCTGGCGTGGATCCTCGTCGCAGTCGCCCTGGTACTCATGGTCGCCGAGATCGTGAAGATCGTCACGACCTTCTACTGATCCCCGCCTGACCAGACGGTGACGTCTTGGAGCGTCGCCCGCAGATCCGAGGCGCTGCCCTGGGCCCTCCCTGGCGGGGTGTTGTTGAGTTGATACGAAATCCATCAGAACACAACAGATTCGGCAATTTGTTGTGTTGACATTATTTCTGGTGCAGCACCAAACTTCCCGTCGGGGCCGGCCTCCGCGCCAGCTCGTCTACCAGCGCCTCGACGAGGCGGTTGCAGAGCTCCGCGACCGCATGGGCGGGCTCCCCTCGCCGACCGAGGCCGAGGGGATCTGGACCTCCATCTGGCACCAATAGGCACACCATTCCACTGCGCTCGAGGGGAACACGCTCGTCCTCCACCAGGTGGAGGCTGCTGGCCGAGGGCCGCGCCGTCGGCAACAAGGAGCTTCGTGAATATATGGAGGTCACCGGCTACGCGGACAGCGGCTCGGTGGGTCTATACCCAGGCGCTCGACCCCGGTGAGTGCGTCTCGGAGGTCCCGCTGAGCTTGACCGAGGTTCGCCACGTCCACGAGCTTGCTCTCGACCCGGTCTGGCGCGTGTCCCCTCATCCCAACGCAACTTCGTCGGAGCGCCCCGGGAGCTTCAGACGGCACGACATCGAGCCGTTTCCCGGCGGGATGACCCCTCCGTCATGGGTGGAAGTGGAGGCCGCCACGGCTGATTGGGTGCCGTCGCTCGGGTCCATCGACGTCACGCGCGACTCGATCGAAGGCTTCGCGGCAGCCCATGCGGCGTTCGAACGAATCCATCCGTTCCTCCATGGCAACGGCCGCGCCGGTCGCCTGCTGTTGAACCTCATCTTGGTCCGGTCCGGTTATCCGCCTGCCATCATCTACACCCGCGATCGCGGCCGCTATCTGCGGGCGCTCCGGAGAGCCGACAACGGAGACCCTGGCCCGCTCGGCGAGCTGCTCGCGCGCTCGGTCACCGACAATCTGTACCGCTTCGTGATCCCGGTGGTCGCCGGGCCACAACAATTCGTGCCGCTCGCGGCGCTCGCGACCCGAGAACAGAGCATCTTCACCCTGCGGGCTGCGATCGAGCGGGGTCGTCTGCGAGCGCAGAAGGGTGCGGACGGCCGTTGGCGGAGCACTCGTGCCTGGGTCGAGGAGTACATCGCGACCAAGTACCAGCGGCGCGCCTGAGATTCGGCGTCCAGAAGGAGCCGCCGACTATCTCGACTCGACGACCTCGCGGTTGCCGTCGTCGGACGCCAACCCGATGCCGCGCCACGTCCAGTCCTTCAGAATCTCGTCCGGTTGCGGAGCCCTCAGCCTGCCGAGCCTTGACTGCTCAGCTTCGGCGACAAGGTGCGCGCTACTTGGCGACCTCGCCGTTGGTCGCCGGGCCCGCCGGCACGGCGGGGGCGTCGACGGGCACGACGGAGCGCAGCCCGTTCAGCAGACTCGAGAGCTCCATCGGCACGATGAACTTCGTCGACGGCGAGGACCCGACCTGCTTCAAGGTGTCGAGGTACTGGAGCAGCATCGTGTTCTCGTCGAGGGTGCGGCCGACCTCGAGGATCTTCTCCAGGCCGCCCGAGTAGCCCTGGGCCTTCAAGATCGCCGCCTGCCGCTCGCCCTCGGCCGCGAGGATGGTCGCCTTCTGGGTGCCCTCGGCCAGGGTGATGGCCGCTTGGCGCTGCCCCTCGGAGGCCAGGATCGCGGCCGCCTTCTGGCCCTCGGCCTCGGTGACCTGGGCGCGTCGGGTCCGTTCAGCGGACATCTGGCGGGTCATGGCCTCCAAGACGCCGGGCGGCGGGTTGATCTCGCGCACCTCGACGCTCGTGACCTTGACCCCCCAGCGCTCGGTGACCTCGTCGAGGCGGACGCGAAGCAGCGCGTTCATGTCCTCGCGCTTGGACAACACGTCGTCGAGGGGCATGTCGCCCACCACGCTGCGCAGCGTCGTCGCTGCGACGTTGAGTGCGGCACCGGCGAAGTTCTGGACCGACAACACCGACATCTGGGGGTCCATGACCTTGTAGAAGATGATGAAGTCGATCGAGATCGGCGCGTTGTCGCCCGTGATCGCGGTCTGCGAGGGGATCTCCAAGAAGCGCTCCCGCAGATCGACCCAGCTGGTGCGATCGATGGCCGGGTTGATGAAGATGAGTCCCGGTCCCTTGGTCCCGATGGCGCGGCCCAGACGGAACAGCACGATCCGCTGGTACTCCCGGACAATGCGCACCGAGATCGCCCCGATGATCAGGGCGGCGAAGGCGACAACGCCGATGACAATGCCGATGATCATTGCTCTCCCTCGTGTCCAGCATCGCCCGCTGCGTGGTGGCGATGTCCGCTCAGCAGATGATGGTGCACCTCGGCGTCGGGCACGACGGCGGCGTCCTCGACCCAGACGCTGAGCCGGACCCCGTTGGCCTCGATCACCTGGACCCGATCGCCGGCCTTGACCGAGCCGTTCATCGAGGTCGCCGACCAGTTCTCCCCCCGGACACGTACGACGCCGCCCGGCTCGAGGTCGGTGACGGCAACACCCTCGGACCCGACGAGCCCGGGCGTCGTCGGCCCGACATGGAGTTCAGCGGAGCGCAATCCCCGCCACGCGATGGCGGCCAACCCGCCCGAGAGGGCCACGTCGGCGCCCAGGAGGATCCACAGCAGCGGCGCGGACTGGCCGGTCGCTGCCATCACGATGAGCCAGATGGCCGCCGCGATCCCGAGTCCGGCACCGACGATGTGCCCGTGCGGGCCGACGTGGAACCCGAGGACCGATGCGACGACGACCAGCCCGAGCAGCACGCCGACGCCAGCCCACATGGCGACTCCTTTTTCCAGTCTCACTCCCACCATAGCCCTGGTCCTGCGCAATCGGCCCTCGGCCCTCACCACCGAGCGCGGCCGACCCCTGCCGCGTTGACGCCCATACGCTTGATCAAGCCGCGTCGGTCCAGCTAGACATGGGCGCACTGTGAGCGGCGCTCAGCCGTCGTCGACCCCGTCGGCGGCGCGTCAACCACGAATGGCGCGAATCCTTCGATGGCCCCGGGTCGGCGTGCTCGTTGCGCCGCTCCTCGCCGCGTCCGCCATCTCGATCCCCGCCCTCGCTGGCACATCTCCGGCCGGGGCGAGCGCGTCCAGCCTCGAGGCCGAGGCGAGCCAGCTCAACGAGCAGCTCATCGAAGAGGAGCTCCAGGTCAACGCGTTCGAACAGCAGTACGAGACGGACGCGACCCGCGTGGCTCAGGACAACGTGGCGGTGGCGGCGGTCGAGCAGCAGGTCACCAGGGACCGGGCGCGGGTCCACGCCGATCGGGTTCGGCTGACCCAAGAGGCGGTGTCGACCTACGTGAACGCCGGGTCCATCGAGCTCAACCAGACCCTCCAGCTCTTCGCCGGGATCGGCGAAGCCGACCTCAACCGGTCCGAGTACGAGAGCGTCGCTATCGGCAACACCGCCCAGACCATCGCCGTGCTCCACATCGACCAGGTGCAGCTGGCGGCCGGCCAGGCCACGCTCGAGTTGCGGGCCGCCCAGGACCGCACCGCGGAGAGCGCGGCGGCGGCGGCCACTGGGAACGCCCGCCAGATCGCGGCGGAGCTGGCGTCCAAGGAGGCCCTGGTCACCGGCCAACTCGCGGTCGACATCGCGAGCGACCGGGAACAGATCGCCGTGAACGCGGCGGCGGCCCGATCCTCGGTCGGTGGCGCGGTCACCGATCCGTCGCTGCCGCCGTTCCTCCAGTGCGTTCTCCAGCACGAGTCGGGCGGCAACTACCAGGCCGTCGACCCGAGCGGGACGTACTTTGGCGGCTTCCAGTTCAGCCAGTCCACCTGGAACGAGGCTGCGCAGCTGGCCGGGCTCCCAGAACTAATCGGCGTGCAACCGAACGAGGCCTCCGCGGCCGACCAGGACACCCTGGCCGTCGCGCTCTACGAAGCCGACGGCGAACAGCCGTGGCTGGACGGCTGCGGCTGATCCGCTGAGCGGGCCGCCGGCAGCGACCCGGGGACCTACGATTGTTCGTCTCGCCGGCGCCGCCGGCTCCCCGCGGGTCACGGACCCGGGCGGCTGGAGGTTCGAGACCATGACGACCGACCTCGAGGGCAGAAGCCTTCTCCAGGACACGGACCTGACCAAGGCCGAGTTTGTGTCGCTCCTCGACCTGGCCGACGAACTGCGGGCCGAACGCGCCTCGGGGGGCGAGAAGCCTCGCCTCGTCGGGCGGAGCGTGGCGCTCATCTTCGAGAAGACCTCGACCAGGACCCGGGTCTCCTTCCAGCTGGCCGCCGAGGAGCAGGGCGCGCACGCGCTCTACCTGGGGCCCGGCGAGACCCAGCTCGGGGAGAAGGAGTCGATCGCCGACACCGCTCGCTTCTTGGGTCGCCTCTTCGACGGGATCGAATACCGCGGCGGTTCCCAACGCAACGTGGAGGAGCTCGGCGCGCTCGCCGGCGTGCCGGTGTGGAACGGCCTGACCGACCGGTGGCACCCGACCCAAATGCTGGCCGACGTGCTGACGATGCGGGACCACTCGGACCGGCCGCTCGAGGAGCTCGCACTCTGCTATCTCGGCGACGCGCGCAACAACACCGCCAACTCGCTGCTCGTGACGGCGGCCCAGCTCGGACTCGACCTGCGGATCGCGGCCCCCGAGGCGCTGTCCCCGGACGCCGAGGTGCGCTCGATCGCGCAGCGGCTGGCCGCGGACTCGGGGCGCGGATCTCCGTCAGCACCGATGTCGCAGAGGCCGTCGCGGGAGCGGACTTCCTGTACACCGACATTTGGCTCTCGATGGGCGAGCCCGCCGAGGCGTGGGACGCACGAATCGACCTGCTCCTCCCCTACCAGGTCAACGCCCAGGTGCTCGAGGCGACGACGAACCCAAGCGTGAAGTTCCTCCACTGCCTGCCGGCGTTCCACAACGACGGCACCGGCCTGACGCGCCGCATCGCCGAGCGGCGTGGACTCAGCGCTCTCGAGGTGACTGAAGAGGTGTTCGAGTCACCCGCCTCCATCGTCTTTGATCAGGCCGAGAACCGGTTCCACACAATCAAAGCACTGATGGTGGCAACCCTCGGGGGCTGAACTCGCCCCCATCGGCGCCACCTCGTCGGCGGGCGATCCCTCCGTCGCCCACCGGCTCCACACCTGTCCGATCCTCCGCTCACCGGTGGTCTTGCACGGCCTCCTCCCTGGTCCGACGCCTGAAAGGCCAGGGCAGTCGGGATATCCCGGCACTGCAGGGCCGTCTCGATATCCGGACATCAATGCAATACGTCTTGATATCTGGATTTCAAGGAACCAGTCAATACTGTTATAATGTCTGGATATGCAGACCAACTCGGACAACGCCCAGGGCCTCGGACCGTTCCGGATCTACACACCCGCCTCGCTGGGGGATGCGATCCGCCACTATCGGACACAGGCCGGCCTGACGCAGGCACAGCTTGCTGACCTGGCGGGAATACACCGCTCCTACCTCTCCGAACTGGAGAGCGGGAAGGAGACCGAGCAGGTAAAGCGGCTCCTCCGGGTGCTGCGCCAGCTCGGCGTCCGAGTGACATTGGACAAGGCGGATTGGTAGTGGCTGACGGCGTCGCTGTTTGGCTCTATGGCGACAGGGTCGCCATCATCGACGAGGAACGGCACCGAACCCGTCTCGTCTACACGGAAGAGGCGATCTCCCGATACCCGCTCGGCACCCCACTGCTCTCGTTGACGCTCCCGGTCCGGCCCGAGCGGTATACACAGGGAGTTGTCAGGCCGTTCCTCGACGGATTGCTACCCGAGGGGCAGTCGCGCCTCGCAGTCGCCGAAGACTTCAATGTCCTGGCGAGCGACACGTACGGATTGATTCGCGCCATCGGCCGGGATTGCGCAGGTGCCGTCGTAATCCAGCCCGTCGACGAGCCCGCGCCACCCCCGGCGTCAACTCTCAGAGCAGAAGCACTCACCGAGTCCGACATCGAGAAGCTCGTGGCGAACCTGCGCAAAGCTCCACTTGGCGTCGACGAACGCGTTCGGATCTCGCTCGGCGGCGTCCAGGAGAAGCTCCTCCTCACTCGCATGCCGGACGGTTCGTGGGGTCGCCCCGTCGACGGCACGCCGTCTACACACATCCTCAAGCCGCAGATTGCCCGATTCCCTGCGACCGTAGAGAACGAAGGCTTTTGCATGCGCCTGGCCTGGCATCTGGGATTGCCCGTGGCCAGCGTTGAGACGATCGTGATTGGCACGCGCAAGTTGTTGGTCGTAGAGCGATTCGACCGTGTTGTACACGACGATGGATCAGTCGAGCGGATCCATCAGGAGGATTTCTGCCAAGCAACCGGGACGACCCCCGCGAACAAGTACCAAGAGGAGGGCGGCCCCTCTCTGCAACGGATCGCCAGGCTGATTGAAGCAGCGGCCGCCCCCGACTCCTTGGATCAACTCCTCAGAGCCGTTACCACAAACGTCCTCATCGGAAATGGCGATGCACATGCCAAGAATTTCTCACTGCTCCACCAACCGTCGGGGAGGCTGGCGCTGGCACCGCTGTACGACCTCATGTGCACGTTGGTCTACGGAGACGACCGGCTGGCGCTGTACATCGACAACGTTCACCGCACGAAAGGCGTGACAGCGGTGCGGTTAGCCAACGAAGCCGTCGCATGGGGGCTGTCGAGAGAACGAGCGGTTGCAATCATCGACGACGTTCTGGAAAAGGCGCCAGCTGCGATCTCAATGGCTCGGGGTGAGACCGATGGGGTGCCGGACGACATGATCTCGACAATTGAGGGTCAGCTTTCGCAGCTGCAGTCGATGGAATCAGCGAACTGACGCCACCAGCGCCTTTTCGGTCGGTCGGTGCGACACCGTGCGGATCCCGCCCGCGCCGGCTCGTCGTCAGGGTTCGGCGGGAACCGGCGCCTGCACCAGGGCGCCGGGGTCGGCGACGACGCCGGACGCCGCGGCCGCCCGTCGGTCGATCCGCATGAGGCTGCGGTAGCCGAGCAGCCCGACCAGGATCGTGGGCACGCCGCCGACCACCAGCGACCAGCGGGCACCGAAGCTCTGGCCGACCCAGCCCACGATCGGTCCACCGATCGGCGTGGAGCCGAGCCAGGCCACCGACCACAGCGCCATCACCCGGCCGCGCATGGACGGCACGGCGGCCAGCTGGAGCGTGGTCTTGGCCAGCGCGTTGAAGCTGACGCTGCCGTAGCCGACGAGCAGGAGGAGCGCGTACTCGCTCGGCAGGTTGGGGGCGACCGCCGCGGCGAGGATCGCCAGTCCCCAACCGATCGAGGAGTGCCCGAGGCCGACGGCGCTCACCCTGCGTCGGCGCGCCGTGACCAGGCCGCCGACCACCGCGCCGAGGCCCATGAAGGCGAGCATCGTGCCGTAGGTGGCGGCCGAGCCTTGGAAGGTGTTGCGGGCGATGAGCGGCAGCGACACCTGGAACTCCCAGGCCAGCGTGCCGACCACCGTGATCATGATCAGGGGCACGAGCAGCTCGGGGGTCCGTCGCACGTAGCGGAGCCCCTCGCGCACCTGCCCGGGCAGGCGCTCGGGCCGGGCCGATACGAACAACTCGCGGTTGCGCATCATGGCCAGGCTGATCACCACGGCGCCGAAGGACGCTGCGTTCGCGAGGAAGCACGGCGCGAGGCCGACGGTCGCGATGAGCGCGCCGGCGATGGCGGGGCCGATCACCCGGGCGATGTTGATCGTGACCGAGTTGAGGGTGATGGCGTTCGGCAGGTCCTTCTCGGCGACCATCTCGGAGATGAAGCTCTGGCGGGTCGGGTTGTCGAAGACGTTGACGAACCCGAGGGCCAGAGCGACCGCGCCCAGCATCCACACGGTGATCACGTGCGTCGCGTCGAGGAGCGCGAGGACACCGGCGAGCAGCCCGGCCAACGTCTGGGTCACATACAGGATGCGGCGCTTGTCCAGCCGATCGGCCACCAGTCCGCCCCAGGGTGGAGCACCATCATCGGCAGGAACCGGGCTGCCGTGATGAGCCCGAGGTCGGTGCCGTTGTGGGTGAGGCGCAGCACCAGCCAGCCCTGGGCCACAGTCTGCATCCAGGTGCCCGAGACCGAGATGATCTGGCCGACGAAGAACAGCCGGTAGTTGCGGGTCCGAAGCGAGGCGAAGGTCGACGCGCGGGCAGGGCTCGCCGAGCGGCGGAGAGGCATCGCCACCATCTTGTCACCGGACCCGGGCGGGCCGACGGCCTGTACCAAGTACGATCTCGGCCGTGCGTTGATCACGAAACCCCGTCCCCGTCCCTCCCACCGGCCTTCGGAGAGCCCACCGTGTCCGCACCCCCAGCACCCCACGCGACCCTCGTCGCGCAGCACCTGACGCTCGCCCGGGGCGATCGACTCGTCCTCGATGACGTCTCGTTGACCGTCGCGCCCGGCATGTGCGTCGGCGTGGTCGGGGCCAACGGGGTGGGCAAGTCGACGCTGCTCTCGTTGCTCGCCGGACACCTCGAGCCCGATACCGGCTCGGTCCGGCGCGACCCTCCGCAGGCGACCGTGGGGCTTCTCGATCAGGAGCACCGACCCGTCCCCGGCGAGACCGTCCGCGCGACCCTCGCCCGACGGACAGGGGTCGCGGCCGCCGAGGCCGAGCTTTCGGCGGCGGCTACTGCCCTCGAGGGCGGACAACCGCACTCCGAGGATCGCTACTCGGCTGCGCTCGAGCGCTTCGTCGTCCTCTCGGGAGGCGACCTCGACGCGCGCATCGATGCCACCTTGGCCGACCTCGGGGTGCCGGGGGTCGCCGAACGCCTCGCGACGACCCTGTCGGGCGGCGAGGTGGCCAAGATCGCGTTGGCCGCGATCGAGCTGTCGCGTTTCGACATCACCCTCCTCGACGAGCCCACCAATGACCTCGATTTCGCCGGTCTCGATCGGCTCGACGGGTTCGTCAACTTCCGCCACGGTGGTGTCGTGGTGGTCTCCCACGACCGGGCGTTTCTCGAGGCGACGGTGGGGTCGGTGCTCGAGATCAGCGAGCACGACCATCGGGCGCACCTTTTCGGCGGGGGGTGGGGCGCCTATCTCGACCAGCGCGAGACCGATCGCCGCCGCGCCGAGGAGGCCTACCGCGTCTACGAGTCCCAACGGGCCCAGCTGAAGACGAGGGCCCGCACCGAGCGCGAGTGGGCGACCCAGGGCGTGCGCCGCGAGAAACGGCGACCCCGCGACAACGACAAGGCCCAGCGCGACTTCCGGATCAACCGCACCGAACAGCAGGCGTCGCGAGCGCGCCGCACCGAGCGGGCGCTCGAGTCGCTTCAGCGAGTCGACAAACCCTGGGAGGGATGGCGGCTCGAGTTCACCATCGAGCAGGCACCCCGATCGGGCGCGGTCGTCGCGCGACTCGAGGATGCGGTGATCGCGCGCGGGTCACTCCGCCTCGGCCCGCTCGACCTCGAGATCGGCTGGGCCGAGCGCGTCGCGCTCGTCGGCCCCAACGGCGCGGGCAAGTCGACCCTCGTCGAGGCGCTCCTCGGTCGGCTCCCGCTCGAGCAGGGCCGCCAGCACCTGGGGTCGTCGGTCGTCGTGGGCGAGCTCGGGCAGGATCGTTCGGCCGTCTCCTCGACCGCGTCGATCGTGGACCGGGTGATCGAGCGTTGTCGGCTGACGAGCACCGAGGCCCGCTCACTGCTCGCGAAATTCGGGCTCGGCATCGACCAGGTGGCACGCGCCGCGAGCTCGTTGTCGCCGGGCGAGCGAACGAGAGCCGAGCTGGCGACCTTCCAGGGCCTCGGCGTCAACTTCCTCGTGCTCGACGAGCCGACGAACCACCTCGACCTCCCCGCAATCGAGCAGCTCGAGAGCGCGCTGGCGTCGTTCGGCGGAACGCTGCTGCTCGTCTCCCACGACCGCGCCCTCCTCGAGGCCGTGGAGGTCACGCGGACCATCGACGTCGGCGAGTTCGCCGGCCCGGCCGCAGGGGTGGGGATCTAGGGTGCGGTCGTGACCGTCGAACCGAGACCGATGCGGATCGCCCCGCTGCCCGCCGCCGAACGTGACGAACGGGCCCAGGAGCTCCTCGCACCCCTTCAGGTCGGCGGACGCGACCTCAACATCTTCGCCACGCTGATCCGACATGGGCGTCTGTTCAACCGCTGGTCGGCGTTCGGCGGCACCCTCCTACGCCGCGGCGAGCTGAGCGACCGCCACCGCGAGCTCTTGGTGCTCCGCACCGCGTGGCACTGCCGCGCCGACTACGAGTGGGGCCAGCACGTCCGTTTCGCGCGGGCGGCGGGACTGAGCGACGAGGAGATCGGCCGGATCCCCGAGGGGCCCGAGGGCCCGGGCTGGTCATCCATGGACGCAGCGCTGCTCCGAGCGGCCGACGAGCTGCACGGCGACGCGTGCATCGCCGACGCGACCTGGGACGTGCTCGCCGCCGAGCTCGACGAACGCCAGCTCATCGAGGTGTGCATGGTGGTCGGCCAGTACCACCTGGTCGCGTTCACGCTGAACTCCCTCGGCGTCCAGCTCGAGGACGACGCGGCGCCGTTCCCCGGATGAACGAGCTCCCGGGCGCCCGGGTGCTGGTGGTCGGCGCGGGCACGCAACGGAGCGAGGACCCGGTCGCCCCGCCGGGCAACGGGCGCGCCATCGCGGTCCTGGCGGCGCGGGCCGGGGCGGCGCTCGCTCTCGCCGACCGCGACGTGGAGGCGGCGCTCGAGACGGCCCGCCTCGTCGAAGGCGAGGGCGCCCGAGCCGAGGTGCTCGTGGGCGACGTCGCCGACGCGTCGGCCTGTGCGGCGATTGTCGAGGCCGCGGTCCACGCCCTCGACGGTCTCGACGGCTTGGTGCTCAACGTGGGCATCGGCCTCGGCACCGGGCTCGAAGGGACGACGTCCGAGCAGTGGGACCTGGTGTTCTCGGTCAACGTGCGCTCGCACTTCCTCCTGGCCAAGGCGGCTCTGCCCCACCTCGACCACGGCTCGATCGTCTTCATCTCCTCGGTGGCGGGGCTGAAGCCCGGGAGCGCGATCCCCGCCTACGACAGCTCCAAGTCGGCCATCGCCGGGCTGTGCCGGCACGTCGCCATGGAAGGGGCGCGCCACGGCGTGCGGGCCAACGTGGTCGCGCCGGGCCTGATCGACACCCCGCTCGGCCGCCGCGCGTCGCGGGGTCGCCCGAGCCGTGACCGGACGGGCGTTCCGCTCGGGCGCCAGGGCACCGCGTGGGAGGTCGCGGCGGCCGTCGTGTTCCTGCTGTCGCAGGACGCCAGCTACATCACCGGCCAGGTGCTCGCAGTCGACGGCGGGCTCTCGACGCTGCGCTAGCGCGCCGCGGGCGCGGCCCGGGGGTCCATCGCCTCCAGGGTGTCGAGGAGGATCCTCGTCACCACCCAGTTGCGGTACCACTTGCGATCGGCCGGCACCACGTACCACGGCGCGTGCGGCGTCGAGGTTTCGCGCACCATGTCGTCGAAGGCGCACTGGTACGCGCCCCAGAGCTTGCGGTCGGCGAAGTCCGAGCTCTGGACCTTCCACGCCTTCTCCGGGTCGCGTTGGCGTTCCTCCAACCGCTTCTCCTGTTCGCCCTTGGAGATGTGCAGGAGCACCTTGATGAGCGTCGTTCCCGCGTCGCGCAAGAGCGCCTCGAAGGCGTTGATGTGCGCGTAGCGCGGCCGCCAGACCTCCTCAGGAGCCGTGCCGCGCACCCGCACCGCGAGCACGTCCTCGTAGTGGGAGCGGTTGAAGATCGCGATCTCGCCCGTCCTCGGGCAGTGCGCATGCACCCGCCACAAGAAGTCGTGCGCCAGCTCCTCTTCGGTCGGCACCTTGAAGGAGGCCACCCGGAGCGCCAGCGGGTCCAGGCCCCGGAACACCTTGGAGATGGTGCCGTCCTTGCCCGACGCATCGATGCCCTGCAGGACGAGCAGGATCGAGCGCCGCCCCTCGGCCCACAGCCGCAGCTGCAGGTGGACGAGACGCTCCTGCATCACGAGGACGTCGGCCTCGGTCGCCTCGCGGTCACCGGGGGCGTCCGCCGTCGAGGCCGGGTCCCGGTCTGCCACCGGGCGCTCTGCTGTGGGATCGGCGCGCCAGCGCCCCTCCATCATCTTCACGCTGCCCCCCGTGGATGCCGAACGAGTGCCCGGCGAGGTTACCGAGGCTCCCGTTGCCTCGCGCGCTCGGCGTCCTCCTCGGCCTGGGAGGCCGGGCGGAGCGGCATCGGGACCCGGGCGACCACGATGTCGGTCCGGCTGCGCAACGCCCTGCTCAGGACCACGTCGATCTGGTTGTGCAGCACTCGATAGCGGACGTGCTCGGGCACGACGATGGGGATGAGGACGACGATCTGGTGGTCACCGGCCGCCCGGGCCTCGTCGATGAAGCCGAGGAGCGGCCCGACCACCGAGGCGTACTCGGTCGACAGCACCTTGAGCTCGACGCCGGGGCCCCACCTGGCCCACGCCCGCTCGAGATCCTCGGCCGCCCGGTCGGCGCCTTCCCCCTGGTCCAGGACGACCGACACGGCGACCACGTCGTCGCTCAAGGAGAGTGCCTCTGAGATCGCGTACTCGGCGAGCCGGGACACCCCGATCACCGGGATGATCACCTGGGTGCGCTGGCCGTGGGGGTGCCCGGGTATCCCCCGCACCCCGAGCATGGCGCCGGCCCTTCGGTAGTAGAGGTGGATCCGGGTGAATAGCAACACCAGAAGGGGCACCGCGACCACGACCACCCAGGCACCGTTCACGAACTTGGAGATGAGGAAGATGATCGTCGCCGCCCCGGTGATGACCGCGCCGAACCCATTGACGGCGGCCCGATGGCGCCATCCGGCGGGCCGGCCGCGCCACCAGTGCACGACGAGGCCGGACTGGGAGAGCGTGAACCCGGTGAACACCCCGATCGCGAACAGCGGGATGAGCGAGTTGGTGTTCCCATCGGCCGCCACGAGCAGCACCCCGGAGAGCACGGTGAGCACCACGATGCCGTTCGCATAGACCTGGCGGTCGCCCCGCAGCGCGAACAGGTGCGGCAGGTAGTCGTCGCGCGCGAGCAGGCTGGTCAGGATGGGCAGACCGCCGAAGGACGTATTGGCGGCGAGCGCGAGCACGAGCGTGATCGTGAGCGACACCACGTAGTACGCCCAGTGGCGCCCGACGGCCATTCCCATGATCTGGCTGAGCACGGTCTGGTTCGTCCGTGGCCCGATGTGCCAGCGCTTGGCCAGGACGGCCAGGCCCAGGAGCATGACCCCGAGGATGAGCCCCAAGAGGAGCTCGGTACGCTTGGCCCGCACCACGCGGGGCTCCTTGAAGAGGGGCACGCCGTTGGCGATGGCCTCCACCCCGGTCAGCGCGCTGCAGCCGGCCGAGAACGCCTTCAGCACCAGCAGGACGCCAACGACCTCGAGCCCGTGGGTCGGCAGCAAGGAGTGACCGGGCAGGGGGGCATGCACCGCGAGCGGGTGGATGAGCCCGACCGCGATGATCGCCAGCAGCCCCACGATGAAGACGAGCGTCGGCAAAAGGAACGCCCGCGCCGTCTCGCCCAGCCCCCGCAGGTTGAGCAGGGTGATGAGGGCGAGGAAGCCGAGGCACAACGGGACGGTCGCCGAGCTCAAGCCGGGGAACGCCGAGGTGAGCGCGCCGACCCCCGCCGCGATCGAGACCGCGACGGTGAGCGTGTAGTCGACCACCAGCGCAGCGCCGGCCACGAGGCTCGGCCCGGGCCCGAGGTTGGCCCGCGACACCGCGTACGCGCCGCCCCCGCCGGGGTACGCCTCGATCACCTGGCGGTACGAGAACACGAGCACCGCCAACAGCACGACGATCGCGATGGTGATCGGGAGCACGTCGTGGAGCGCTCCGGCCCCGGCGACCGCCAGCACGACGATGATCGCCTCGGGGCCGTAGGCCACCGAGGTGAGCGCGTCCAGTGACAGGGCCGAGAGTCCCTCGACCGGGTTGATCTTCTCCTTGGAGGTCTCGCTGGCCCGCAGCGGCCGACCGATCAGGAGGTTCCAGACCGACCGGCCTCGGGCCGATCCGTCCTCACCTCGGTCGGGCATTGGTAGTCAGGGGCGCGGTGCCGTTGCCGGTCCGGTTCCCCATCCCCCTTTCAATCCGTGCATGCGATTTTCCCGCACACGGCTTTCCGATGGACTTCTGGACATGGTTACGCAGCTTTTGGGTAACGGATAGTGCCCATGAGCTTGTGCAAGCCCTGGTCGTGGAACCAGGTGCGGGTCCAAGTGTCAGCTTGGTTCGGACGCAGGTTGCGACCAGGCTTCTTTATCAGCAAGCGCCTGAGTCGCCACGTCACGTATCGGTCCAAGGAGATGAACTTGTCCGTTGCATTCCCGGTGCGGAAGTAGTTGCCCCAGCCCCGAAGGAACCGGTTGAGATGTGCGATGACATCTTCCAACTGCTGGCCGACCTGGCTTCGAGCGGTGAGGGCATTGATCCTCGCTCGGGCACGCTTCATGGAGCGCACAGAAGGCCAGCGGTGGAGGTAGTAGCGGACGATCCGCTTCTGCTCCCAGAGCTTGCCGGACATGCGGGCATGAAAATGGCACCCGAGGAAGTCCAAGCCTTCTTTGCCTCCTCGGAGCTCAACCACGCGGGTCTTGTCCGGATGAAGGCGCAGACCGAGGTCGCCCAAGATGGCGGCGGCCCGCCTCCCGGCCTCCTCGGCCCGTTGCTGGGATCGGCACAGCACCACGAAGTCGTCCGCATAGCGGACGACTTCGCCCACACCGTGCTCTTTCCAGGCCCGGTCGAATGCGTGCAGGAAGATGTTGGCCAGAAGCGGTGAAATGGCTCCTCGGACACAATGGGCAACTTCGAGTTCGAGGTCGCATTGCCCTATGTCCGATGCGAGAAGCCCAAACGGGAGTCCGCGCCTCATGATGACACCAGCAGTAGTATGTAAGTGTCATGCCGGATGGTCGCCGCGCTCGAGCCGATCAGGTTGCCAAGCGGGTGAACACCGCAGTCGAGTTGTTGGAGGATGGCATGACGGTGATCGACGCTACGGCGTCGTTGGCGCGCCGGCACCGGTTGTCCGAACGCCAAGCGAGGCGTTACGTGGAACGGGCTCGGGACGAGGGTGCGATGGAAGTGGCCGCACCCAAGGTCGTCTTCACCGTGAAGCTGCCAGCGGCGTTGGCCCGGCGGGTGCGACGGGCGGCGAGAACGACGGGTCAGAGCATCTCGGGCCTGGTCGCCCAGGCGCTGGCCGAGTTCTTGGACCGTCAGGACCGTGGCTGAACGCGACGTCATCGTCGAGTCCGTCTTCGACCGGCTCGGACCACGCTCGGTTGCCCACGCCTACCGGATCTTGGTCCCCGAACGTCGGGGACGTGTCGAGCAAAGGAGCGACGATGACCACTGCAGCGATCTACGCAAGGGTGTCGTCGGCCCGTCAGAAAGAGGACCAGACGATCGCCTCCCAGACGGCGGCGCTGCACGAGGCCGCCGAGCGCTCGGGGCTTGAGGTCCCTCCCGAATGGGTCTTCGAGGACGAGGGGTACTCGGGGGCGACGCTGATCCGACCAGCCCTCGAGCATTTGCGTGATCTGGCCGCGCAGGTCCCCATTGACGTCGTGCTGTGCTACTCGCCTGATCGACTGGCCCGTCGCTACGCGTACCAGGCGCTGTTGATCGATGAGTTCGCCCGGGCCGGCACCGAAGTCCGTTTCGTCAATGGGCCGAAGGGCGAGTCGCCCGAAGACGAGTTGCTGATTCAGTTCCAGGGCATGATCGCCGAGTACGAGCGGGCCCAGATCGTCGAACGCACTCGACGGGGCAAGGCACACCGGGCGCGGGCAGGAACGGTCAACGTGCTCTCGGGCGCCCCGTTTGGCTACCACTACCTGCGACGAAGCGACACCGCCGACGCTCGCTACGAGATCGTCGAAGAACAAGCCGCAGTCGTGCGAGAGATGTTCCGCCGCTACACCGAGGACCAGGACTCGATCGCCGAACTCGCTCGTTGGCTCAGCGCGCAAGGTGTTGTTACCGCCACGGGGAAGGATCGCTGGGATCGCTCGACGGTTTGGGGGATGCTCCGCAATCCCGCGTATGCCGGACGGGCCGCCTTCTTGAAGACCATGCGCCTCGACCAACGCGCCCGGGTGAACCGCACGGCACGCCTGCAGGAAAGGAGCGTGTCGCGCCATGCGATGAGTCGTCCCCGTGACCACGAGGACTGGATCACCATCGCCGTGCCCGCCATCGTGAGCGAGGAGACCTTCGAGTTGGCCGCACGCCGCTTGGAGGACAACCGCCGGTTCGCGTCGCGCAACACCAAGGTGCCCTCGTTGCTCATGGGCCTCGTGTCGTGCCAGAGGTGCGGCTACGCGTACTACCGGACGTCGACACGCACCAAGAAGCGCAAGCTCTACTACTACCGGTGTCTCGGCTCCGACGACTACCGCTACGAACACGGTCGCGTCTGCGACAACAAGCCGGTTCGTGCCGACTATCTCGACGACCTCGTCTGGGGTCAGGTGACCGCGTTGTTGGCCGACCCTCGTCTCGTCCAGGCCGAGCTGGACCGGCGACTCGAAGAGCTCCGGGTGACCAATCCCGCCACGGCCGAGCGGGCCCGGCTCGAGCTCGACCTCACCCGGGCCGCCAAGGGCATCGAACGACTGGTTCAGGCCTACCAAGAAGACCTCCTCACCCTGGACGAACTGCGCGCCCGCATGCCCGAGTTGCGGACGAAGGAGACGAGCCTGAGCGGAGCGCTGGCGTCGCTCGACGCACAGCTTCTCGACCGCGAGACCTACCTCACGCTGACCGAGAACTTGGAGGGCTTCCTCTCCAGGTTGCGTGACACGTCCGAGGCGGCGACCGTCGAGGATCGTCAAAAGGTGCTGCGGAGCGTGGTCAAGGAGGTTCTGGTCGGACCCGAGCGAGTCGTCATCCGACATTCGATCCCTGCTCAACGCCCCTTTCGACCCGGGGGTTACCCATTGCGTTTGAGGAGCCATGACCCCACCCTGGGGCGTCCCCGTGACCGACTCGGTGACGACACCAGCGTCCAACACCCCGGCGCGCAGCCACTGTCGAAGGAGCTTGAGCACCCGTCGGTCCGACACCCGCTCGCCGACCAGAGCGAGAAGTCGCTCATGGTCGATCGAGCCGAAGAAGTTCTCGATGTCGGCCTCGAACACAAAGGTGTTGCCTTCGATGAAGCCGACCCGGAGCCGCTCCATGGCATCGGTGGCCGAGCGCTTGGGCCGGAACCCAAACGAGCAGGTGAGGAAGTCGGCCTCGAAGATGGGCTCGAGGACGAGCTTGGCCGCCTGCTGGCACACACGGTCCTTGACAGTCGGGATGCCCAACGGGCGGAACTTGCCGTCGGGCTTTGGAATCTCCACCCGGCGGACCGGTGCCGGGTGGTAGTTGCCTGCACGGAGGCTCGCCTGGAGCTCGGCGACCATGCGCTCTGCTCCATAGGCCTCCACCGCAGCGATGGTGATGTGATCCACCCCCGCTGCTCCACGATTGGCTCGGACCCGCTCCCACGCCTCTTCGAGAATGTCGTCTCGATAGATGCGGTCATAGAGGGCGTGGAAAGCCCGACCCTTCGACTGCTTGGCCGCAGCCCATAGCCGGTTCTGGAGGCGTCGAACTTTGACGGGGGCGAAATGTCCGCCCTCGGGGAAGCTGGACCGGGCGGTCCCGGCCATGCCCTCGCTCGTTCCTTCATCACCGGCGTGTCCAAAGTCGGGGCCCTTCCCTCCTGCTGGGTTTCTCCCAGCCATCGGCAGTACTACGACCCCGTCGGACTCCCGCTCCCCTCCGCTCGACTTCACCACTGGCTTATACAAGCGGTCTTTGCTGACAAGGCTGGGAAGACGGGTCTCTCCTGTTCCGAACCTGACCATGTGCACGTGCCGCTCCCCCTACCCCGGAAGGACCAGATGGGGGCATGTCCGGAACGCCAGTCCACCTGATGCCGCCTTCGCCGTGAAATGAGCGGCTCGGCTCCTCCGTTGTAAATGTGACGAGGCTGCAGGACTCGCGCCGAGTGGCACTACGGCCCGCGCACTTGCTCCCTCCGAAGAGGCTTTTGACACCCCGCTCAGCCCGGCGCCTCTCGGCGACGAACCGGGGCCTGCTACTGGGCTGTCCGGCCTTTACCCAGACGGGACTTGCACCCGCTGGTCTGGTCCAGCTTTCAGGACGCACCATTTGGACAATCGTAGGAGGGCGCCGACGGGCCAACGAAGAGCGCCCAACGCGAGGGCTGCTCTCCGGAACCCGGTCTCGTCCCCCCCAGGTGACCAGGACGGAACACGTCATCACGTGTTGACGCTGGCGGATCACGACCCGCACCGGCGCCACCTGGGCCAACGCGCCGCTCGGTGCCCTATCCTCCCGCTCAAGATCCGTGACTGACGAAGACCGCTCCCTTGTCGACGCCGACATCCTGGCGGCCGACCTCGCGACGAGGGCCGCCGCGGCCGGCGCCGAGCAGTGGATCGACCAGCACCGCCGGGCCGCGAGCGAGACGCTGTCCGCGCCGGCGCTCGACCGGCTCCTGCGCGACGCGTTGGCGGCGGTCGCCCGGCTGCTCGACGCCGAGGCGGTGTCGCTCCTCCTGGCGAACGACGAGGGCACCGAGTTGGTCAGCCGGGCCGCCTTCGGACTCGACCTCGAGATCGATCTCGGGCTCTCGATCCCGGCCGGCGCAGGGGCCTCGGGCCCGGTGCTGGCGAGTGGTCGCCCCCGGTTCGTCGACGACCTGACCAAGGTCGAGGTGGTGAGCGACGTCCTACGCTCGAGCGGGCTGCGCTCCTATGTGGGCGTGCCGCTCGCCGCGGGCGGTCGGGTGGTCGGCGTCATGCACGCCACGCGGCGTCGCCTCGAGCCCTTCACCGAGAGCGACGCCCAGCTGCTCACCCGCTTTGCAGAGCCGCTCGCCGCCGCCGTCGAACGGGTCCGCATCTTCGACGCCGAGCGCGACGCGGCGACGTGCCGCCGAGGAAGCGACCGCCGTGGCCCGCCGGGCGACCAACCGGCTGCGGGGCTTGCTGAGCATCACCGCCGCACTGGCCAGTGCGGCGACCGCGGGCGAGATCTGCAAGATCGTCATCGACGAGGCGGCGCCGGATGCTGGCGAGGACGCCGAGCGGGCGATCTGGATGCTGCGCGACTCGCACCTCGTGCTTATCGCGGGCATGGGGCGGAGCGCGCAGTACCCGGAGATCCCGCTCGACGGGTCGATGCCCGCGACCACAATCCTGGAGAGCGGGAAGCCGCTCTTCATCGAGACCCGGGACGAACTCGGCCGGTGGCCGTCCCTGGCCGCCGGGGCCACCGCCTCGTTCGCCGGGCTCCCGCTTGTCGTCGATGGGCGCCGATTGGGCGTACTGGGGGTCGGCTTCCCCGACGAGCACGCCTTCGACCCCGGCGAGCGCCAATACCTCGTCGCCATCGCCGACCAGGCGGCCCTCGCATTGGCCCGAGCCGAGTCCCAAGCAGCCCTCTTGGAGGCGCGCCGGGTCGCCGAGGACCGACGCGAGCAGCTCGACTATCTCGCGGAGGCCAGCGACCACCTCAGCCGATCGCTCGACCTCGACGTGACGCTCCAGGCGGTGGCCGACCTCTCGGTGCCGCGACTCACCGACCGATGCGCGCTCTACACGGTGGAGGGCGACCGTATCGAACGCCGGGTCATCGCGCCCCGCCTGAACGAGGACGAGTGGGTGCTCTTCACAAGCGGCGAGCTCGCCTTGGACAACCCCGACGGGATTGGCGCGGTCATCCGCACCGGGGTGCGCCGATACGTGCGCGACGTCAAAGACGACATGCTCGCGTCTCGCACGACCTCGCCCGAGCAGCTGGACTTCCTCCGTCGGGTGGGCTTCGGCGGCATGCTGGTGCTGCCGCTGCGTTCCCGGGGGCGCAACCTGGGCGCGCTCGCCTTCGTCAACCGAACGGGCCGGCCGATGGACGCCGACACGGTCGCACTCGCCGAGGAACTCACCGCGAGGGCGGCGGTCGCCATCGACAATGCACAGATGTTTAGCCAGCGCTCGCACGTCGCCCGCCAACTCGTGCAGTCCCTCCTCCCGCCCAGGCTGCCAACGGTGCCAGGGCTGGACCTGGCGGTGCGCTACCAGCCGGCCGCCCCCGGCCTCGAGGTCGGGGGCGACTTCTTCGACGTCATCGCGATGGAACCGGACGCCTGCGTGATCGTCGTCGGCGACGTGCAGGGCAAGGGGGTCGAGGCGGCCGCCCTCACCGGCCTGGCCCGCAACACGATCAAGGCGACGGCGCGCTTCGAGACCAGCCCGGCCGTCATGCTCGGGCACCTGAACGCCACGCTGATCGAGCAGATCGTCGAGCGGGCCGAGCACCCCGACCACCCGTGGGACACCGCCCGCCTGTGCACCGCGGCGATTGTCCGGCTGGAACGCCGGCGGCGCGGCTGGCGGGTCCGCGCCGCGAGCGCCGGCCACCCCCTCCCACTGCTCCGTCGGCCCGACGGGACGGTGGAGCCGGTGTGCACGCCCGCCCTGCTTCTCGGGGTCGACCCCGACCCGAGCTACACCGACACGACGGTCGACCTCGAGCCGGGGTCGGCGATGGTGTTCTTCACCGATGGCATCTCGGAAGGCGAGGTCGACGGCCGTCGGTTCGGGAGCGAGGGCGTGGCGGCGGCGTTGAGCGGTGCCGACGGGACGGCGGCCGAGACGACCGACGCCGTCGCGGGGGCCGCCCTCACCGAGGGAGCCACCCACGACGACATCGTCGTGCTCACGGTCCGAATCACCCGCCCCGACTGAGCGGTTCGGTGACCAAGAACCCGCCGGACTGGTGGGCCCAGAGTCGGCCGTAGAGGCCGAGGCCACCCTCGCGCAACAGCTCGCGGTGGGTCCCCTCTTCGGCGATGCGACCCTGGTCGAAGACGACGATCCGGTCCATGCGGGCGATGGTGGAGAGCCGGTGGGCGATCACGAGGGCGGTGGCCTGCTCCATGAGCCGCCAGAGCGCCTCTTGGACCAAGTGCTCGGACTCCGAGTCGAGGGCCGAGGTGGCCTCGTCCAGGACGAGGATCGGGGCGTGCTTGGCCATCGCCTGGGCGATGGCCACCCGCTGGCGCTGACCGCCCGAGAGCTTGAGGCCGCGCTCGCCGACCACGGTGTCGTAGCGGTCCGGGAGGCCGTAGACGAACTCCTCGACGTGCGCGGCCCTGCCCACCGCGTGCACGAGGTCATAGTCGACCAACGGCGGCGCCTCGCCGTCCCCTCCGAGCCCGTAGCAGATGTTCTCGGCGATGGTCCGGTGCAGCAGCTGGGGGTCCTGGGGCACGTAGGACACCCGGCTGCGCAACGAGGCCATCGTCACCTCCCTGATGTCCTGGCCGTCGATCAGGATCTCCCCCGCGTCGACGTCCATGAACCGGAGCAGCAACTTGGACAGCGTGGACTTGCCCGACCCCGAGGGGCCGACCAACGCGACGTGCTCGCCCGGCTTGATCGCGAGCGACAGGTCCTCGAACAGCCGACCGCGCGCACCGTAGGAGAACGAGACACGGTGGAACTCCACGCGTCCCTGGGTGACCAGGAGGCAGCCGGCGCCCGGCCGGTTGGTGATCTCCGCCTCGGTGCCCGCGATCGCGGTGAACTTGGCGGCCCGCCCGAGCGAGCGAGCCAGCGAGCGCAGGTGCTCGAAGGACTGCTGCAGGCTCAGTGCGACCTGCGCCGAGTAGTACAGGATCAGGTAGAGGGCCGCGGTCGAGGACCAGTGGTGGACCGCCATCGTCGTGCCCGCGATCAGGGCGAGCAGCGTGCCCACCACGATCGAGGTCTCGAGCTGCAGCTGGGTCCGCATAAAGATGGAGCGCGCCCTGAGGTCGGCGTCGACCGACTGCTGCATGAGGTTGCGGACCCGCACCCGCTCCTGGGGCTCGGCCGCGGCCGTCCGCACCGCCATCAAGTTGGTCACGGTGTCGGCGACCACGCCTGTCGCCTTGGAGTGGTGGTCCTCGAACTCCTGGGAGGCGGCGCGCACCTGGGGCAGACGGCGCGACAGGACGTAGACGAAGGCCCCCACCATGGCGACGAGGGCGATCGCGGCCGGCCAGGCCACGACCGAGAGCACGCCGATCGCCGACAGCACGACCACGATCACCGGGAGGAGCCCCCACGAGGCGACGTCGACCATCTCGACGAACGCCCAGGAGAAGTTCCCGAGCGAGGAGATGACCTCGCCGGCCGGGTGGTCCATGTGCCAGCGGTAGCTCAGGCGGAGCAGATGCCGGTAGCCGTTGTTCAGGCCCGTGGCGAAGGCGCGCACGCACGCGCCCCACTCGAGCCAGCCCGCGATGCGCCAGAAGACCATCGCCACGATCCCGGTAATGCCGTACGCGAGGAGAAGCGGCCCGAAGCGGTGCCACTCCGAGCTCACCTGGTGGTGGGGCAGCGTCGCAACCCGGCTCAGGATGCCAGCGAAGATCAGCGGGCACACGATGTCGGCCATGACGACGGCCGCGACCATCACCACCCAGGCGGTGATGAGCGGCCGCTTCTGGCGGTCGACCTGGGCCCAACAGAACGAGATCGTGTCCTTGGCGGATGCGGAGGGGAAGTCTGCGAGTTCAGCCACTTGTGGCGTCCTTGAGCAACGTTCGCCCGGTGCACGGCGGCGACCCGCGGCCGCGTTGGGCGATGAGGTGAAAGAGGGGCTGGAGGGCGGGAGGGACTCCCGGCCGGGTCAGGGGCGACCGCTCGTGCGGTCGGCGGTTTCGGGCCTAGGCCCCGGCGGAGCCCTGGGGACTCAGCGCTTGGGGGACCCGCCGGTGCCGCGAATCGAGACGACGCCTGACGAGGGGTTCGTTGCCCTCGCAGCTCGTGGTGCTGTCATCGTCATCAACATCATCGATCCGGCTCACTCTCGGCGGAAAAAACAACTTTAGCCGACTCGCTCGTCCCGTTTGGAATGTCGCGGGCCGGACGGGCACGCCGGCCGGTCCTCGGCGCACGCGATGTCGTGGTGCAGGACCTCGATGGCGCTGTCCCCCTCCCCGCCGTAGGTGTAGCCCTGGGTGTACTCGGTGCCGGTCGGGCTGTCGTCGCGCGAGGTGGGGGTGCCCTTGACGCCCGGCACCGGTTGGACGCCGGTGTCCTCGTTCCAGTCGTTCCACGCCGTGACGAAGACCATGGGGAGCCGGGGGTCGAGCGCGGGGAGCGCCACGTCTTCGAAGAAGTGGTCGAGCGTGGAGGCCGGCCCTTCGCCGGGGAGCCACTGGCGCGGCTGGGCCGGGTGGTTGACCGCCAGGCGCACGCCCCGGTCGTTGTAGCCGGGCGAGACGACGGGTATCACCGGCACCTTGTCATCGGTGGCGTCCCGGTAGCGCGCCATGAGGGACAGTTCGTCGGCCACCACGTTGGTGTCGCCGGGGTACCCGCTGAAGTCCTGGGTCGGCCCGTACTGCGGGGGGTTGTTCCCGAAGTAGTAGGTGTACGAGGTGATCGCGTCGAACTGCTCGATCCGGGCGACCTGGGGGGTCGTGGTGAGCGGCGGTTGGCCGGCGACGAGCTGCTCGTCGGTCACCCGCCAGTAGACCTCGTCGCCGATGAAGTAGGGATCCCCGTAGCCGTGTGACTCGAGCAGCCGGCGGGCGCCGCCGATCATGCCGGCGACGTCACCGGTCAGCGTGCGGGTGAGATAGAGCACGACCACCGGGCGGCCGTGGATCCGCAGATAGTTCTTGTACCTGAAGTAGTGCCGGGCAAAGAAAAGCATGTCGCCGTCGAACTCCCGCTCCATCGGCGGGTTGACCGGTGTGCTCTCGTCCACCGGATCGAAGTCGAGCCCGAAGGTCTCGTAGAACATGCAGAACTTGATCTTGTCGAGGTTCTTGGCCTTGAGGAACGCCGCGGTGTTGTCGTCTTCTGAGACCTTCTCTGCGAGGGTGCGCCCGTACCAGTGGTTCTTCGGCCACCAGTCCAGGGCGAAGAAGTTCACCCCGGCATAGCGGGCCTGGTTGATCGCGACCTCGGCGGTGTGTGGGTCGGCCGAATTGTCGACCGTGGGGTTCGGGCCCTGCGCCGGTACCAGGTGCGCCCGCAGGGTCCCCTGGGACAGGTTCTGGGGGAACCACTGGTAGTAGTACGCGCCGACCAGGAGTTTCGTCTTGTCGTGGGCGTTCCACGGCGTGAACGTGGTGGTGGCCGACGACGGCACGGCGGCGATCACCCCTGAGAGGACGAGCGCGGCGAGCGCGACACCGGCCACGAGCGCGCGAGGACAGCGGGCGAAGGGGCGGGAGGCCATGCGGACCGGATTCTTCCCGCGATGCGGTCCGGCGAATCGGCACCTCCAGGTGGCACGATGAGGCCCCGATGGACGACGGGACCCGCAGTGCCGAGCAGTACGACGCGATGGCGGCCGACTACGCCGCCCACAACGCCAGCAGCCCCTTCAACGCCTACTACGAACGGCCGGCCACGATCGCCCTGCTCGGAGAGGTGAGCGGGCGCCGCATCCTCGAGGTCGGGTGCGGGGCCGGGGTGCTCACCGCCTGGCTGGTCGACCACGGGGCCACGGTGACCGCGTTCGACGTCAGCGACCAGATGATCTCGCTCGCCCGGAGCCGGATCGGCGACAGGGCACGCCTGGTCGTCGCCGACGTGGCCCAGCCCCTGGCCTTCGCCACCGATCACAGCTTCGATCTGGTGGTCGCCTCCCTGGTCCTGCACTACGTCAAGGAGTGGCGGCAGATTTTCGGCGAGTTCCACCGGGTGCTGGCCCCCGCCGGCGCGGTCGTCTTCTCGACCCACCACCCCACCATGGACTGGGAGCTCTGCCCCGACGACTACTTCGCCACCAAGCAGATCACCGAGCGGTGGCAGAGAGGCTCGGCCGAGTACGAGGTCACCTTCTGGCGCCGACCGCTCACCGCGATGACCGATTCCATGACCTCCTCCGGCTTCGTGATCGAGAAGCTCGTCGAGCCGCTCCCCCTCCCCGAGCTACGCGACCGGGATGCGGCCGCATACGAGAAGATCGCCACCAGACCCCGGTTCTTGTTCTTCCGGCTGAGAGCCGACGGGTAACACGCCGACCCGGCTGCTCAGCCCCCGATCGGTCCGATGACCACGTTGATGCCGCCCAGCGCGCACCGGCGCTCCCAACCGCCGGGCACGTTGACCTCGATCTCGCAGATGCCTTCGCCGCGTCCGTCGCGCTCGGGAACAAAACGCACCTCGCCACCATCCAGCGCGATCGCAGCGCCGCCCTCGACCTCCAGGGACTCCCGTCCGAGCACCGCGCCCCACTGGGCCGCGAGCTCGCGCGGCTGAGCCGTCTGCACGGTGACGGCGGTGATCCCGCCTCGGCGATGCGTGGGCGCTCCCCCGGTCCACGAGGGGCCGGCCCAGCGCCACGACTCGGGCGGTGAGGCCCAGTCGATCGAGACGAGGGCGCCGGGCACGTCCCTCGGGTGCAGGTGGGTGCCGGCGATGTCGGATTGGTCGGAACGCCAGACGACCCGGATGCCGAGCGCGTCGATCCGGGCGCGCGCCGCGGCGAGGTCCTCCACCTGGAAGATGGCCATGTACCCGCCATCGCCGCCCCGGCGCTCGAGGTAGCGGCCAGCCGTCGTGCCCTCCTGGACCGGCGAGACCACCTCCAAGAAGGTGTCGCCGACAGCCATCACCGCGTTGTGCAGCCCGAACACCGAGATGCCGGGGTCAGAGAACGGGTCCTCTTCGAGCTCGAGCTCCCGGCGGGCCGCCGCCACGACGGGCTCCAGCTCGCGCGCGACGAGCGCGACCTGCCTGAGCCGCACCCCCGACACGGCGCCTAGCGCCCCGTGAACTTGGGCTCGCGCTTCTCCACGAACGCCGCTGCGGCCTCACGGTGGTCCTCTGTCAGGCCGGTGCGGATGTGGTGCGCGGCCTCCATGTCGAGGCACTCCCCCAGCTCGCCGAAGACCGCCCGGTTGAGGTTCTCCTTCATGTACCGGTAGGCGACGCGTGGGCCCGCGGCGAGCCGGCGTGCGATCGCCATCACCTCTTCGTCCAACCGGTCGTCCGGGAACACCGCGTTCACCATGCCCAGAGCCTCGGCCTCGGTGGCGGTGAGCCGCGGCGACAGGAAATAGAGCTCACGCGCCTTGGCCGGACCGACCAAGCGGGTGAGGAACCAGGTCCCGCCGTAGTCCCCGGCAAAGGCGACCCGGGCGAACGCCGTCGTCAAGATCGCGCCCTCGGCCGCATACCGCAGGTCACAGGCGAGGGCCAACGAGAGGCCCGCGCCGGCGGCCGCGCCAGGGATGGCGGCAATGGTCGGCTTGGGCATCTCGAAGAGGCGGCCGGAGGTGGCGCGCTGGCTGAGCCGCTGGAGGTGGATCTGCTGGTCGAGCGTCCCGGACCGGTCGTGGCGGGTTCCTCCGCTCCGCTCGTTCATGGCCTTCACGTCCCCGCCGGCACAGAACGCTCCGCCCGCCCCGATCAGCACGATGCAGCCAACGCCGTCGTCGACCTCGAAGTTGGCCAGCGACCGGCTCATCGCTGCGACCATCGCGTCCGACAGCGCGTTGCGCCGTTCGGGCCGGTTCATGGTGAGCACCGCCACCCCGTCGTCCACCTGGACCAAGAGGTCGTCGGTCCCCGTGTCGATCACGCCCATGAGTCCCTCCGGGGCCGGTTGCCGCGTCGGCCGCCGGGCTGACCTTACGCCCCCCGCCCGCCTATGACCCGGCCGATAGAGGGACTGATCGATCGTCCTATGGGACACACGCACTTCGGGACCAGGGGTGCGCCCTCATCGATCTGACTGCCGTTCAAACTGCCCGAGGTACGGTCTTTGCCTCGGCTTGGTCTGTCGCCACTGCAGGGGGCCAAAGATGAGCAGTTCGCCCGAATCCATTGCCCGTAACTTCCTTCGCGCCCGTGAGCAGGGCGATTTGGAGAGTGTCCTCGAGCTCTTGAGTGAGGACACGGTCTTTACCGATGGTGCCCGTGGAGTTCACCGCGGTGTCGATGCCATAAGGGCTGTTCTCACCGAGATCGGTGCGAGCGCTCCCACGGTCTCGCGGAACGTCAAGACGATGGTCGCCAACGACAGCACGGTCATCATGGAACGAGTGGATAGCTTCACGCTCGGAGAGAAGAACGTTCAGTACGAGATCGCGGTCGCGTTCGATGTTGACGGTGCCGGTCGGATCAAGCGTTGGCACGAGTACTACGACCGCAAATCGATCATCGACCAGATATCAGCCGACGGGCCTACCCACGCCTAGGAGTCGAGGTATCGCAAGACGGCCAGCACCCGGCGATGGCTCGACTGGGAGACCGGCAGATCGAACTTCGTGAAGATGTTGGCGACGTGCTTCTCGACCGCGCCGTCCGAGACCACCAGCGCCTCGGCGATCGCCGCGTTGGAGCGCCCCTCGGCCATGAGGCTGAGCACCTCGCGCTCGCGCGGGGTCAAGCCGGCGAGCGAGTCGGTCCGCCTCGACGCGCCGAGCAGCTGGGTGACCACCTCGGGGTCGAGCGCGGTGCCGCCCAGCGCGACGCGGGAGAGCGCGTCCACGAAGTCGCCCACGTCGGCCACCCGATCCTTCAGCAGGTAACCGACGCCCGTCGCGTCGTCGGCCAGCAGCTCGGCCGCGTAGTGCGTCTCGATGTACTGGGAGAACACGAGCACCCCGAGGCCCTCGTGCTCCTGGCGCAGCTGGATCGCCGCCCGGAGGCCCTCGTCGGTGAAGGTCGGCGGCATGCGGACGTCGACCACCGCCACGTCGGGACAGAACCGCTCGACGGAGGCCTTCAACGAGGCGGCGTCGGCGACCGCGTCGGTCACGATGAAGCCGCGGTCGGACAGCAGCTGGACGAGGCCGTCCCGAAGCACCGCCGAGTCCTCGGCGATGGCGACGCGGATGGGGGTGGTCGTCGTCATGCGTGCATCGGGAGATCCACGGTGACCACGGTCGGGCCCTGCGGCGGACTGGCGATGTCGAGACGCCCGTCGACCGATCGGACCCGTTCCACGAGGCCGGCGAGCCCGCTCGAGGTCGATCCCAGGCGGGAGATCTGTGCGCCACCCACACCGTCGTCCCGCACGACGAGGCGAAGCCACGCACCGTTGCGGGCGCAGCTGATGCTCGCCCGGGACGCGTGGGCGTGCTGGGCCACGTTGGCCAGGAGCTCGGCGACGCAGAAGTAGGCGATCGTCTCGATGGCCGGCGTCGGGCGATCCCCGAGGGCGAAGGAAAGGGTGGTCGGCACCGTGCTGCGGGCCGCGAGCGTCTCGAGCGCGGCCTCCAGGCCGGTGTCGAGCGCGGGCGGGTGGATCCCGCGGGCCAGGTCGCGGAGCTCGACGATCGCCTCCTTGGCCCCGCTGTGCGCTTCGTCCACCAGCGCCCGAACGGCGTCGACGTCAAGGTCGTCGCCGGCCAGCTTCTCCTTCGCCAGCCCGAGCCGCATGGCGAGGGCGACCAACTGGGCCTGGGTTCCGTCGTGCAGGTCGCGCTCGATGCGTCGCAGCGTCGCCGCCGAGGCGTCCACCGTCTGCGCCCGGGCCTGCTCGAGCGAGCGAACCCGCGCACTCAGTGGGTCGGGGCCGAGCAGCGAGCGCATGAGCAGCTTGTCGACCGACACGAGGAGCCGCACCGCCCAGGGGGCGATGAGGAGCAGGACGAGGCCGGTCAACACCACGCCCAGGTCGCGGAAGAACCCGCCGTTGCTGAAGGGGACGAAGCCGGGCGCGAACAGGTTTCGGACGACCCCGAACTCGCCCGGCCGGACGGGGGGCTCACCATGGTTCCAGGGATAGGTGATGCAGACAAAGGCGTCCCACCAGACGCTGACCCCGAAGTAGACGTACGCCACCGACATCGGGACCTTGAGGGCGATGTAGGCGATCGACCGCCACCCCACCCGGTCACGCAGGGTCGACTGCATCCACCCGAGCAGTCCGGGTCGGGCCACGAACGGATCGGGCTCGGGGACGACCTCATCGAGGAGGCCGCGGGCCAGATTCCGGTGGAGCCTGGCGACGCCGCGGGCGCACCGGATCGCCAGGCAGAACACCGCGAGGCCAATGAAGGTGATCGCCAAGCCAATCCCGACGCCCATGGTGGCGGCCACAACGGCGAAGCCAACGCCGGCGAAGAACGACCCGGCCAGGGTGAACGCCAGCTCGGACAGAGCCCGCTTGGAGAAGGGCGCGAGAAGGATCGTCTTGGTCATCGGAGCCCGAGCGAGGGTCTCGATGACCGAGCGGACGGTGAAAGGAGGATGGCCCTGGTGCTTCACGGAGTCGTGCTCTTCGGTGTCGAGGGCGGGCATGCGAACTCCTCTGATCATGGGGCCTGGGACGCCGCCACGCCCCAACGCTAAGGACCCGGCGCGCAAAAGTGAATGCCGCTACCCGGCATGTGCCCCCTGGGGCTATCCCCAGACTCCCAGGTCCCTGCCCCAATGGCCGCACCCGAACGTCAGGTTGCGTGAACGGACCCACAAGCTCGAAGAGGCGACGACGTAGCCTGCCAGGCATGGGGAGGTTGCTTCAGCTGGAGGGGCTGCGCCGCGCCTACGGCCAGATCACGGCCCTGGACGATCTCTCCTTCGAGGTCCCCTCGGGACAGGTCGTGGGCTTCCTCGGGCCCAACGGTGCCGGAAAGACCACGACCATGCGAGCGATCTTCGGCCTCACCGACCTCGACGCCGGCCGGGTGCTGTGGAATGGCACCCCGGTCACCCAGATGGAACGTCGCCGCTTCGGCTACATGCCCGAGGAACGCGGCCTGTACCCCGGGATGCACGTCGGCGAGCAGGTCGAGTACCTCGGTCGCCTGCACGGGCTCAGCCCGTCGTCGGCCACCCAGGCGACGACGACCTGGCTCGAACGGCTCGACATCGCGGATCGACGCGACGCCAAGGTGGAGACGCTCTCCCATGGGAACCAGCAACGGGTGCAGTTGGCGGCGGCCCTGGTCCACGACCCCGAGCTCCTCGTCCTCGACGAGCCGCTGTCGGGGCTCGACCCGACGGGGATCGAGGCGATCGGACGCGTCCTCGTGGACCAGGCGCGGGCGGGATGCTGCGTCCTCATCAGCAGCCACCAGCTGGACCTGGTCGAGGACCTCTGTGACCGGGTGACCATCATCGACCACGGCCGGCTGGTCGCCTCGGGGACGGTCGACGAACTGGAAACCCGTGGCGCGCGCCGCCTCGAGGTCAGAGTCGAGGGAGAGCGGACCGGGAGCTGGGCGCGATCGCTTCCGGGGTCACCGTCTCGGAGGTGTCCGGCGGGGCGGTCCGGCTGATCCTCGAGGAGTCGGTCGACAGCGACGGCGTGCTCGAGGCGGCGATGCGCGCCGGTCGGGTCACCGAGTTCTCCTTTGCGCGCCGCCGACTGTCCGAGGTCTTCCGAGAGGCTCTCGGATGAAGGGCGTGATCATCGGCGTCGTCATCGGTGCCGGAGTGATCCTCCGGGTGTGGCTCTTCATCGTCCGCAGACGGCGTCGAGCGGCGGGTGCCGCGAGCGGGGCGGAGCAGGCCCCGGTGGTGTCGACGAGCGTGGACACGCGGCGACACCGGGGCAGCGCTCTTGAGGCGGCGTTCGGCGAAGTCGGGTTGATCGCCGGCCGGGAGATCCGCGAGCGGGTCCGGGGACGCATCTTCCGCGTCGGCACGTTGGTCATGCTCGTCGGGGTCGGTGCCGCGATCGTGATTCCCGCTCTGCACAAGACCAGTGCTGAGTCCGTCCAAAAGGTCGGCGTCGTCGGGCAGCTTTCGCCCGGCGCCCGAGGGCTCGTCCGGGCCGCCGGCCAGTCCAACCAGGACAAGGTCGAGTTCTTCGCGGAACCCTCGGTGAACGCGGCCAAGGCCGGCCTTTACGCCGGCCGCGTGTACTTCACGATCGTGGACGCACGCCAGATCCTCCTCACGTTGCCCGCCTCGTCCAGCCAGTCGCCGGCCGACTCCCAGCTGGTCACTGACGTGGCTGAGTACCTCGGTGTGCTGCGGACCTATGAGCAGGCGGGTCTGACCCCGAGCCAGGTCACCAGGGCCATCGACGCCAAGCCGCTCTCGGTGCGGACCTTGGAGCCGAGCCCGAAAAGCTCGAAGCCGGGGACCTCGATCATCGGGATCGTGCTGTTGTTCTTCATGCTCACCCAGTACTGCACCTGGATTTTGATCGGCGTGATGCAGGAGAAGTCGAGCCGGGTTGTCGAGGTGCTGCTCGCAGTGGTCCGCCCGATCCAGCTGCTCGGGGGCAAGGTCATGGGCATCGGCGCGGTCGCACTCGGACAGGCCGCGCTGATCGTCGGGTTCGCCCTCGCGCTCGGGGCGGCCGTGGGATCGGACCTGCTCCACGGCACCGAGCCGTTGGCGCTCTTGTCCGAACTGGTCTGGCTCGTCCTCGGCTACGCCTTCTACTGCTGGGTCTACGCGGCCGCCGGCTCAACCGCCGAGCGCCAGGACCAGGTGCAGACGCTCGCCTTGCCGCTCAGCCTCCCCATCCTGTTCGGTTACATCTACTCGATCTCGGTACTGAGTTCGGGCACGCCGAATCTCTTCTTCAAGGTGCTCGCCTACCTCCCACCGACCGCGCCGTTCTGCATGTCGGCCCTCGTCGGGTTGGGACAGGTGCACTGGTGGCAGTTCATGATCTCGGCGCTCATCAGCATCGCCGGCACCGCCGCGACGGCGCTCTTCGCCGCACGCATCTATCGCCGAGCGGTGCTGCGTACCGGGTCACGGGTACGCCTTCGCGAACTCGTGGGCCGCCAGCGCCGTCTCGCCTAGGAGACCGCCCGGGGACCTAGTGTGCCGCCTCAGAGATTCGTGAGCAATACCGTGCGAGGGAAGCCAGGATCTCATCTGCGGTCTTGACCCAGACGTAGGGGCGAGGGTCCTCGTTCCAGGTCTTGATCCAACCTTTGATGTCGCTCTTGAGGTGTGCGACCGAGAGATGGGCCCCGCGCTTGATCTTCTTGGTGGTCAGCTCGGCGAACCAGCGCTCCACCAGGTTGAGCCAACTCGATCCGGTCGGGGTGAAATGCAGATGGAATCGGGGGTGGCGCAACAGCCACCGCTTGATGGCCGGGGTCTTGTGGGTGGCGTAGTTGTCGAGAATGAGGTGGACGTCAAGGTCTCCGGGCACCTCGACGTCGATGCGCTCCAAGAACTTCTTGAACTCAATGGCCCGGTGGCGTTGGTGCAACGAGGAGATGACCTTCCCGTTCACCGTGTCGAGCGCGGCGAACAGTGACGTGGTGCCGTGACGCACGTAGTCGTGACTCCGCCGCTCAGGGACACCGGGCAGCATGGGGAGGACCGGTTGGAATCGGTTGAGCGCCTGGATCTGGGACTTCTCATCGACCGCCAGGACCACGGCCCGCTCGGGCGGGTCCAGGTAGAGACCCACGACGTCTTTCACCTTGTCGACGAACAAAGGGTCAGTGGAGAGCTTGAAGGACTCGGCTCGGTGGGGCTGGAGCCCGAAGGCTGACCAGATGCGACCGACGCTTGCTGGCGAGATTCCCGTTGCCTTGGCCATCGATCGCGTCGACCAGTGGGTGGCATCGAGCGGGATCTCCTCCAAGGTCTTGACGATCACCGCCTCCACCGTGTTGTCGCTGATGCTGCGAGGCACGCCGGGCCGGGGGTCGTCGCTCAGCCCGTCCAGACCCTCGGCGACGAATCGCGAGCGCCACTTGCCCACCGTCGCCGGGCTGACGCCCAAGATGGCCGCCACCTCGAGGTTGGAGACCCCCGACGCGCACAGCAGCACGATCCGACAGCGCAGCGCCAAGCGCTGCGCGCTCTTGGGTCGACGCGCCCAGCGCTCGAGCGTCTCTCGCTCGTCGTCGCTCAAGATGAGCTCTGCCTTCGGCCGGCCTCGGTCTGCCATCGCTGCCTCCCATCGTCGCTGATGAAAGGCACAACGTGCCGACACCGACCAAAATTCCTATATCCCTAGGAATCTCTGAAGCGGGACACTAGGTGCTGCTTCGATCAGGGCTCGGAGGAGCCAGGTGCGCCACGAACGCTTCCTGTTCGACTGTTTCCACTGCGTCCGGGCAGTAGTTGTCTCGCACCCACAGGACCGCGGCGTCGGGAGCCTCTCCGGTGAGGACGGCCAACCACGCCAGGGCGGTGCCGGTCCGGCCGTGCCCCCCGAGACATCCGATTTCGACGCGCTGGCCCTGTCGCGCCCGCAGCAACAGATCCTGCAGGGCCGGGACAACTGGCTCGGGTGCCGCCGGGACGCCGAAGTCGGGCCAGTCGAGGTGCGCGTGGGCCCAGGGCGGCGCCCAGTGGGCGTCGAGATACAGCCCGAAGTCTGGCGGCTCGTCTCGCCGATAGGGGTCGTTGGCGTCGTAGGACACCGCGGTCACCTTGGTCCCGTCGGGGAATCGGACCACCGATCGGTGCACGTGGGGGTCCGGCCAGGGCGCCCAGTCAGACGCGCCGACGCGGACCCCGTGCACGACCGACGTCCCGTAAGGACCAGTGCGGGACTCCCCGCTGATGGTGTCGCGCTCGACGTGGAGGGAGAACTCGAGGTCGACGGCGACCGGAGAACGGATCGGCACGGTCCACGTGAGGAGGTCGAGGTGGACCGCGCCCCTCGTGATCGCGATGGTGCCCATGTGGGGGCTCGGAACGCGCCGCTGAGCCGGCCACCGTCGGTCGACAAGTTGACCAGCGCCTCCTGGTTCCCCTCCCCGATGGTCAGCTTCCAAACTCCGGTGACCGTCGGCCCCGCCACGAATGGAGATTAGGAGCTGGTGGAGGACGCGTCCCGCGGCATGTCGAGCAGATGCTTCATGACCTTGCCGGTCACGTTCCGGGGCAACGAATCTCCGAACTCCACGAAGGCCGGCACCTTGAACGGCAGGATCCTTGAGAACCGCAGATCGGCCACACCCGCGTAGGGGTCAACCCCAGGCGAGCGTCAAGTCCTTCACGTGGCGGAGGCCCGGCGGATACACGAGCTCCTCGTGGCCCGGCTTCAAGTGATAGTCGGGGATCCGCCGGTGCCACTCACGCAGCGTCACCCGGAGCTCGCGGCGCGCCAGATGGGAGCCGAGGCAGCGGTGCACCCCGGCACCGAAGGCGATGTGCCGGTTCTCCGTGCGGTCGAACCGCACGTCGAACGCATCGGGGAAGACCGCCGGGTCGACGTTGGCGGCGCCGTAGCTGATCAAGACGTTGGTCCCCGACGCCACGGTGTGGCCGTTCGGGAGCTCGACGTCGCAGGTCGCCACCCGCGGCGGCCCGCCGGGCACCGGCGACTCCCACCTCAGCAGCTCCTCGACGGCGGTCGGGATGACCTCGGGGTGCTCGGCGATCTCGCGGCGGTGGTCGGGATGGGTGGCCAAGAAGGCGTAGAAGCAGGTGAGCGCGTCGCTGACGGTGTCGAGCCCGGCGATGAGGAAGAGGAAGCAGATGTCCAAGATGTCGTTGTGGCTGAGGGTCTCGCCGTCGATCTCGACGGTCAGGAACCGGGTGATGATGTCGTCGGCCGGCTCCTTCTGGCGCAGCTCGATGAGGTTCCCGAAGTACTCGTAGATCTCCTGCCCCGTCTCGTTCATGACCGCCCGGCGACGGTCGATGTCGAACATGGCGTTGGGGTCCATCTTCTCCGGGTGCAGGATCCCATCACGCAGGTGGAGGAACATGTCGAGCTTCGTCTCGTCGAGCCCGATCAGGCCGAGGAAGACCGAGGTCGGGAAGAGGTCGGCGAACTCCTCGCTGAAGTTGCACTCGCCCCGGTCGATGAAGGTGTCCATGAGGGCGTTGACCCGCCGGGTGATGTCCTCCTCGTGGCGATCCATGGCCCTCGGAGCGAAGAGCGGGTCGAGCAGCTTGCGGTACCCGGAGTGCTTCGGGGGGTCGACGTTGAGGGGGATCAGCGGACGGACGTTGCCGAGCTGCATCTCGACCTGCGAAGAGAACAACTCGTGGTGCCGCAGCACGTAGTCGGTGCTCTCGCGCGAGAAGCTCATCGCCACGCCGGGGGTCGGCTGCACGAACCCGCCCTGCTCGATCAGCTCCCGGTAGGTCGGCTGCGGGGCCTTCAGGTTGAGCAACGCCTGCATCCCAAGCTCGCCGTACGCTTTGGGCTCTTCCGTGCTGGCTGTCTCTGTCATCGCATCCCCTGACCTGAACCTTGCCGAGCACACTAACGCCGCTCAAGCGTTCGTTCGGAGACGGGGGCTGCCTCCCGCTCACACGAAGTGGGGCACGACCTCCTCGGCCAGCAGCCGAAGGGTCTCGGGCTCGCCCCGGTCGTGCAGGAAGAACACGAACAGGCAGACGCCCTGGTCGACCAGGGCCCCGATGCGATCCACGATTGCCGGCGGGGTCCCGATGAACCCGCCCTCCTCGAGACCCCAGCCGGGTCCCGGGTAGCGCCGCTCGGCCCGGGCCCGGAGCGGACCCAGGCTGGCCTCGTCGGGCGCCAGCACGAGCACCGCCTCGAGGGCGCGGCGGATGGAGGCGGGGTCCCGGCCGATCCGCTCGCACTCGGCGTCGAGCACCGGAACGAGGCCCTCCCACCGGCCGAGCCCGTAGGTCGGCACGTTCCAGACGTCCGCGTACCGGGCGACCAGCGGGAGGGTGAAACGCGCCCCGACGCCGCCGACGTGGATCGGCGGGCGCGGCACCTGGACCGGGGCCGGCAGATTCGGGACGTTGTCGGCGCGGTAGTGCGCGCCGGCATAGGTCGTCCTCCCGCCGGCGAACATCTGGGTGAGGATCTCGAGCGTTTCGGCCAGTCGCTCCGATCGCTCCCGGAGCGTCCCCCACGCGAACCCGCCCTCGCGGTGCTCGAGCTCGTAGGACCCGCTCCCGATGCCGAGCTCCAGTCGGCCGCCCGAGATCACGTCGAGGGTCGTGGCCATCTTGCCCAAGAGGACGGGGTTGCGGAAGTTCGCGTTGAGCACGAGGTGCCCGACCCGCAACCTCGTGGTCCTGGCGAGCAGCGCGGTGGCCACCGTCCACCCCTCGAGGGCCGGGACGTCGGGCAGGCCCGGGGCGTAGAGGTGGTCGTAGAGCCAGAACGAGCTGAAGCCAAGCTCCTCGCTGAGCAGCGCCCGGCTCAGCAGGTCGTCGAAGGCGAAGCCGAGTTGGGGGACGTAGATCCCGAACTCCACTAATGCCCCCACGAGACATCTCCTCCGAGCGAGCTTCGGTCACCCGCGCGCCGAACCTAGCGGACGTCGGGGCGGAGTTCGTCGGGACCCAGCGGGCGCGGGATCAGCCGGCGAGCTCGTTCAGCATGGCCGCGAGCACCGACGGCTGGGTGACCATGCACATGTGGCCGGCGTCGAGCTCGAGCACGGGGCAGTGGCCGACATTGTCGGCGAACCGCCTCTGCTTCTCGGCCGGGATGATCAGGTCCCGCGACGTGCAGATCCACGACCGCGGCATCGGACCTTCGAGGGGAGACAGGTCGACTGGGTCCGAGGTGAGCCGCGGCGCCTCCGGCACGACCCTTGCCAGGCACCAGGCGATCTGCTCGTCGCTGAGATCGTCGCCGAGGACCAGTGTGGTCTTCGACCTGTCCAGGGCGCGCGACCAGAAGGGCTCCTGGCGGCCCCGGAGCGTCGCCCGGACGTCGGGGTCCAACGTCTCGATCGCGTTCTGCCCGCTGGCGGGAACCGTGCACGCGACGAACACGGCGCGACGCACCCGCACCCCGAGAGCGCCGATGATGGTGGGCATCGAGCAGCCGGCCAGCGAGTGCCCGACGAGCACGACCTCGTCGAACCCCGCGGCATCGATGTCCGAGTGCACCGAGTCGGCACAGTCGGCGAAGGTGACAGACTCGAGTTCCGCCGGGTGCGCCCCTCGGCCGGGCAGGTCGACGGCCAGTGCCGGGCCGTCGAGCAACGGAAGGAGAAGGTCCCAGCAGCGGCTGTCGGTGGCCCCGCCGTGGATCAGGACGATGGGCGTCCATCGGGCGCTCACGGTCTCGTTTGGTCGGGATCGCCGAGAACGATCAACCAAACTCCGTCGGCGGGAGGCGGCCAGGCCGGGCCGCGACGCTCGGCATGATGCCCTCGCGCCGCGCCAGGTGCGTCATGCTCTCCAACCGGCCCGTGTAGCTGACCGGCTGGCGCAACATCCAGGCGATGCCCTCGGCGGCGACCTCGGGGGACTCCCAATCGCCGAAGTCGGCGTCGGGCATCGCGGCACGTGCCCCTTCGGACGCCACGCCCGCGTCGACGCGGAAGCAGTTGACCGCGATCTGGTCCGGGGCAAGCTGGCGGGCCAGGTCGACCGTCATCCGTTCGAGGGCGATCTTCGCCATCCCGTACGACATCGACGTGATGGAGATCGGCAGCGCCCTCAATGCGACGAAGGAGGACACGTTCAGGATGCGGCCCTCCCCCGCCGCCCGGAGGTGCGGCGCCGCCTGGCGAGAGGCAATGAACGGGGCGTCGAGGTCGACCGCCATGATCTGGTCGTGTGTGTCGAGGGCGACGTCGAGCCCGCCGAGACTCCCGGTCGCCGCATTGTTGACCAGGACGTCGAGACGACCCAGCGCCGCCACGGCGGTCTCGACCATGGCGGCGACATCGTCGCGTTGCGCGAGGTCGACCGGCACTGCCACCGCGGTCCCGCCCTCGTCTCGGATCCGATCCACGACGTCCTCGAGGATCCCTGGCGTCGCCTGCGGGTTCTCGCGCGTCGCCCGGGCCGCGCATGCGACCGCGAACCCCTCCCGGGCGAGGGTCACGGCCAGCGCGGCGCCGATGCCCCGGCTCGCCCCGGTGACCAGGGCCACTCGGTCGGTCATCGTCTCGAGCTTACGGAGCATTAACGCGACTGACAGAACCGAACCAGACGTGTCGTCCCACGGTCCCGCCGGCCCGGAAACTCAGAGGATCCGCGTCTCGTGGCCGGCCCAGTACCGGTCCCGAAGCAGGCGCTTGTAGAGCTTCCCGGTCGGCAGTCTCGGCAACTCGTCCTCGAAGTCCACGCTGCGCGGGCACTTGAAGCCGGCGAGGTGTTCGGCGCAGAAGGCGATCAGCTCGCCTTCGACCTCGGGTCCGGGGTCGATCCCGGGCATCAGCTGCACGATGGCCTTGACCTCTTCGCCGAGATCCTCGTTGGGCACGCCGATCACCGCCGCGTCGAACACCTTGGGATGGGTGATCAAGAGGTTCTCGGTCTCTTGGGGGTAGATGTTCACTCCTCCCGAGATGATCATGTAGGTCTTGCGGTCGGTTAGATAGAGAAACCCGTCGTCATCCACGTAGCCGACGTCACCAACCGTGCTCGTGGTGCCGCTCGCGTCCCGCGACTCCTCGGTCTTCTCCGGAGCGTTGAAGTACTCGAAGTTCGTCGCCCCCTTGAACCACACGGTGCCCGGCGTCCCGACCGGGCACTCGACCCCGTCGTCGTCGAGGATGTGGAGCTCGCCCAACACCGGATGTCCGACCGTGCCCCGGTGGGCCAGCCACTCCTCCGAGTTGCACTGGGTGAATCCGTTGGCCTCGGTGGCGCCGTAGTACTCGATGACAATCGGGCCGAACCACTCGATCATCTGCTCTTTGACGGGGACTGGGCACGGCGCCGCCGCGTGGATGATCGCCTCCAGCGACGAGAGGTCGGCCCGCTCCCGGACCTCGGCCGGCAGCCGGAGCAGGCGCGAGAACATCGTCGGCACCATCTGAGAGTGCGTCACGGCGTGCTCGTCGACGAGCTCCAGGAAACGAGCCGCATCGAAGCGCTCCATGATCACCGCGGTGCCGCCCAGCCGAACGGCGAGCGACACACTGGCCTGTGGAGCCGCGTGGTACAGCGGCGCCGGCGACAGGTAGGTCATCCCCTCTCTGAAGTGGTAGAGGAACTTGGCGAACTCCATGATGGGTAGCGGGCTGGCCGGATGGAGGTCCGGGAGCGGCCGCAGGATGCCCTTGGGCTGGCCCGTGGTGCCCGATGAATAGAGCATCGCCGCGCCGAGCTGCTCGTCACCGACGGGCTCGCTCGGGAAGCCCGCGACCACGTCCTCGTAACGCTCGAAGCCCTCGGGAAGCTCCGCCTCGGCCGGGACGTCGACGATCAACCACCGCCGGACGGCCGGACAACGGGCGGGAAGCTCCGCCGCCACCGCGGCCTTCGCCGCTGAGGAGATGCAGACCTCCGCCCTTGAGTCGTTGACGACGTAGGCGGCCTCCTCGATGGAGAGGTAGCTGTTGATGCACGTGTAATAGAGGCCGGTCCGCTCCGCCGCCCCCTCCCCCTCGAGGAGGCGGAGGTTGTTTTCCATCAAGAACGCGACGTGGTCGGCACGTCGCAGCCCCAGCTCCCGGAAGAGGTGTGCCAGCCGGTTGCATCGACGCTCGTACTCGGCGTAGGTGAGGCTGATCCCGCTGTCGCCCATGATGAAGAGCGGCTGGTCGGGAAAGGACCGGGCGTGGAGGGCCGCGTACATCGCTCGCCTCGATCGGCTCCCGAGCTACCTGCTCAGGAAATAGACGCCACGGAGGTTTCCGGGGTGTCCGTTCCGCAGATCGGCTGCGTCGAGAGGGGCACGAAACCGTGCTTGCGAGCCACCATGTATCACTCGCACTGGGCAGGACCGTAGCCGAAGAATCGTCGAATGCCTGGGTCGGGTTTGGGTCGGCGAGTTCGAGCCCCCGTGATCATCAGATCAGCGCCGAGCCAACCCTCGTAGATGTTGCACGCGGGAACTGAGGGGGCACGTGCCAGGATTCGAGAAACAAAAGTCGTCTGCTCCTCCAGGAGGTCGGTTGAGAATAGCGGTGCTCGTCAAACAGGTGCCTCGCGTCGAGGACATGGCGCTCGGAGAGGGAGGTCGTCTGCGGCGCGACGGCGTCGAGCTCGAGATGAACGCATATTGCAGGCGTGCCGTGTCAAAAGGGGTCGAGCTCGCCGCCGAGTTCGGCGGCCGCTGCATCGTGTTCACGCTCGGGCCTCCTTCGGCGGAGGATGTGCTGCGTGAGGCGGTCGCCTGGGGAGCCGACGAAGGGGTGCTCGTCTCCGATCCCGCCTTCGCGGGATCGGACACTCTTGCGACGGCGCGGACGCTGGCCGCCGCCCTCGAGACCCGGGGGGCATTCGACCTCGTCCTTGCCGGTCGGAACTCGATCGATGCGGACACCGGGCAGGTAGGACCCGAGATCGCCGAGCTGCTCGACCTCCCGTTCGCCTCGGGGGTGCGCGAGCTCGAGATCACGGATGGAACGTGTGAGGTCCGCTGCGAGCTAGACGACGGCTGGAGGACCCTTCGCGTGCGGCTGCCTGCTGTGCTCTCGGTGGCCGAGCGATTGACCGAGCCCTGCAAGGTGTCACCCGAAGGACACGCCCAGGTATCGCCCGAGCGCTTGAGCCACTTGAGCACGCGCGACTTCGGCCCCGGACCATGGGGAGCCGCCGGCAGCCCCACTGTGGTGGGAGAGGTGCGGACGATGGAGATCGCCCGTCATCACCAGCTGCTCTCGGGCAGCCCCGCCGAACAGGTCGAGCATGCGCTCGAGCTCCTCTGCGAGTGGGGGGCGCTCGGGCGACCCAGAGCGAGTCAAAAAGCCGACCTCGACCCGGGAGGCGATGTCGTGAGTCCCCCGGCGGTTTCTTCGGGCGCCGCGCCCATGGTGGCCGTGGTCGTCGAGCCCGGTCGCCCACGCGTGAACAGAGAACTGTTGGGAGAGGCGGTGCAACTGGCCCGGCACCTCGAGGGCGCGGTCTGGGCTGTCGGCCCGGACCTTCCGGCCGGGCGCGAGCTCGCGTCCTGGGGAGCTGACTCGGCGCTTTGCGTTGCAGGTGCGCAGGTCGAAGAGGACGTCGCCCATGCCCTCGCCGTCTGGTGTGCGTCAGCGCGCCCGTGGGCTGTGCTGGTGCCCGGAACCCTGTGGGGTCGTGAGGTGGCGGCGCGCACGGCGGCGCGCCTCGGTGCCGGGCTGACCGGGGACGCAGTCGGCTTCGGAGTCGACGCCGGACGGCTCGTGGCATGGAAGCCTGCCTTCGGAGGCCGGCTCGTGGCCGCGATCACCGCGACCTCCGACGTGCAGCTCGCGACGGTCCGTCCGGGGGTGCTGGCGCTTCGCAGGCCCCGCTCGGTGAAAGCCGGTATTAACGTCGAGGTCCTCGAGGCACCCTCCCGGGGCCGTCTCGACGTCCTGTCCACCGAGCGCCACGACGATGTCGAGGCCCTGTTGTCAGCGCGCGCGGTGGTGGCGGTGGGTGCGGGGGTGGCGCCGGACGACTACGACGAGCTCGGTCCGTTCCTCAAGGTCCTCGATGCCGAGCTCGCAGCGTCCCGCAAAGTCACGGACAATGGTTGGTTGCCGAGAGCCCGGCAGATCGGCGTCACGGGCCACAGCGTCGATCCCGCGCTTTATGTGGCGATCGGCATATCGGGCAAGTTCAACCACATGGTCGGATCGCGAAGCGCCGGCACCGTGCTGGCGATAAACCCTGATCCTGGTGCTCCCGTCTTCGATTGGTCCGACGTCGGCATCGTGGCCGACTGGCGAGAGGTCGTGCCCCTCGTAGTCGCGGCACTCTCAACGACCGTTTGATCGGTCTGGAAGCTCAGGGACCCTGACTTTCGGTCCGCCGAACAGCCGGACGGGTCCCGGGGACAGACCGCCCCTCGGTTTCTCGAGTGACCCCGGACCGCAGTACTGCTGGGCTACCCCGAACCGGTGACCACCAGCTTTCCGCATATGGATTTCGTTGGCACAAATGTGTGGCCCTTGACTTCGTAGAACGGCGCGCATGACGTCTTCGGCAGCCCTGCATAGGTCCCAAAATGCGTGAAGTTCTCACCAGGGGCCGGGATGAGTCCGCTTGCCGTGTAGCTGGAGACTGTGCGCAACTTGGAGATAAATCCTTGACGTGTTGGGCTGGGCCCCGCGAGCTGCAACCCGGTGATCATCAAGTCGGCGGCTTCGTACCCGTAATCGATGTTGAGGCTGGGGATACCGCCGGGCCAGCTTGTGTACTTCTTTAGACGACTGAGAAAGAGCTTCGTTGGAGCGTTGAGGTTGTTTCCAAGGACATTGACGGTGGCCATGGTGTACACCCCTTGCATGGACGCCAAGGCACTGGGCTGACTGAGGACGCTCTCGTCATAACCGGTGATACAAAAGTCGACGACCTTCAACCCAGCTTGCTGGATGGCGTTCGCTACGGCGATACAGCTCGATAGGAGTCCGAGGACCTCTAAGCCGTTGCACTTCAAGGACTTCATCTGCAATGCAAATGTCGTGAATGAAACGTCACCGAACGGGATGACGCTGTCTAGACAGTCGCTGATACCGAGCGGCTTCGCAGCGGCAAAGATGCCGTTCGCCGCGGTGATCGCAGAGGAGATGTTGTAAACCACCTGCGCGAGTTTCGTGACTCCCATTTGCTTGAAGAACTCTTCGGAGTTGTTGTAGCCGTATGTCTTTCCGTCGATCGGCGTCGTGGTGGTTCCGCTCACGCTGAACATGTTGCTGTTCGGCTGCTGCCCCCACTCTGGTCCGTCGATCGCCGCACCGGTGACTGGGATCTTGTTCGCGCTCAAGTAGGAGGCGGCGCCGTAGGTGAACGACGAATCGTCAATGATGCCGAACGCACCTTTGTCTTCGATCATGTCCTTGGCAGCCGTCAGGTTGCCGCTCGCGGTGGATTGGTCATCCTCGACCACCAGTTCGAGCTTGTGTCCGTTCACTCCCCCGGCAGCGTTCTGGGCGTCGATCCGAGCGATCGCCCCGTCCTGAGCGTCGATGTACGACGATGAGGCCCCACCTGTCTCGTCGGTGATGAAGCCGAGAACGATCGGCGCCTTATGTCCCGCAGCTGAGGCGGCGGTTCCCGAAAATCCGACGACGACGCTTGCCAAACAAAGCATGACCAAACCCGCTCGTCCCAGTCGGATGCCTCTCCCCATGGACGATCTCCCCCCTTGGAACAAGGCTGCACCAAAGTCGCAGCGACGTTCTAGCTCAACGTACCCCGAGCACATCAGCGTGGCAAACGAGGATCAACGCAGGGGCTTCTCCGGTGACGCGATGTCATCGACGGACCCACTTGTCGCGACTGCTGTCGGTTCGACCCGGCGTCCGTTCACGACGTCGGGTCCGATCATGTTCGGGGACGCTGTCGTCGAAGCTCCGAATCCGCGACACGGGCTGGGTGACCTTCATCGGCGCGGCGAACCCAAAGACGCGAACCGGGTAGCGCCGTTCGATCTCAGGTGGAACGACGTTCTGGACAGCGCGGGTAGCCGATGCAAAGCTTGACCTCGGGAGCTCACCGAGCTGCGGCTCTGTGAGTGGACAGTGCGCCTGCGCTGAGGCGGGGAGGGCAGTGCTTCAGTATCTGGTTGCGGGCCTGGTGCTGGGCGGTATCTATGCCATCGCAGCCACCGGATTGGTGGTGACCTACCAGTCCGCCGGCGTGCTCAACTTCGCCTTCGGAGCCATGGCGTTCACGGTGGCCCGCTTCTACTACTTCCTCAACACTGAGCACTCGTGGTCGATTGTTCCCGCCGCTCTGCTCGCGATCCTCGGTCTCGGGCCCGCCTTGGGTCTCCTTCTCTACGGCGTGGTGTTCCGACACCTTCGCGTCTGTTCGACCCTGGTGAAGGTTTTGGCGACGATTGGCATCTCGGTCGCCCTGCCTGCGACGGATACCGTTATCTTCGGAAATCAGACGATCCTGCAGGCTCCGGGCCTGGCCCCTCTGCCAGTGCGAGTGTTCAACTTCCTCGGCGTACCGGTCACTCTTGATCAGGTAATCGTTTACATCGTCGTCGTCGTTCTCCTGGTGAGCGGGTTCGTGATCTTGCGATACACCGACGTCGGACTGCAGATCCGCGCGCTCGTTGATTCCCCGGCTATGACTGCCCTTTCGGGAACCAACCCCGGGCGGATGTCCACAGCAGTATGGGCAGTGAGCAGCACCATTGCCGGGCTCGTCGGAGTGCTCGTCGCGCCCATCAATGGGCTCGACCCCGGCCAGATGTCGCTGCTCATGGTGGCAGCCTTCGCTGCAGTGCTAGCCGGGAAACTGCGCAGCCTCCCCATCGCCGCCGGCGTCGGACTGGGAATGGGAGTGGCGAGCGCGCTCGTGCAATACGGCCTGCCTCCGGCCAGCGTCTACACCGCTGACCTTCTGTATGCGATCCCCTTCTTGACGATGGTGGGCTTCCTTGCGTATTTCATCATTCGACAGGGGTCTGTGGCTGAAGTCACGGGCGTGGGCGGAACGCTTGATCGAGCGATAAGGCCCCATGACAGACAATCGGTTCAGGCTGGCAGGGGGTCGGGCGCCGAAAGATTCAGTTGGCGTCCGTCGCTTTTTGCGTTCGCGTGCCTCCTCGGATTGCCGCTCCTTCTAAAGGGCATCTGGATCGGGCTCCTAGCCGAGGGGGTCGCGTACCGCGATCCTCTTCATGTCCTTCAGCCTGGTGACCGGCGAGGGCGGAATGATCTGGCTGTGCCAGGCAACCTTCGCCGGCGCTGGTGGAATGACGGCGGCGTTGCTCGCGGTCCACGACGGGGTGCCGATCCTCCTCGGAGTGCTCATCGGTGGCTTCGCGGCAATCCCCTTCGGCCTCGTCATCGGATGGTTCACCATCCGTATGGGTGACCTGTACGTCGCGCTGGTCACGCTCACCTTTGGGCTGCTGGTTGAAAACGTGGTGTGGACCAGGGCAATCTTCGATAACAACGGGATCGGCATCAACGTGACTCCTCCGCAGTTTGCGGCGGGCGACCGTGCGCTGGTCTACCTGGCCATTGGAGCCTTCGCAGTGGTCGCACTCGTGACCGTAAATTTCCGCCGCTCGACGACTGGGCTCGGATTGCGCGCAATTCGTTCCAGCACCATCGCCTCCAGGTCCATCGGCATCAGCGTCGTCCAGATGAAGCTCTTAACCGCTGGCTTGGCAGCTTTCGTCGCTGGTATCGGTGGCGGCATGTTGGCAATTACCCTCGGAGTGGCGAACACCGGAAACTATTCGACCTTGGGGGCCGAAGTCTGGCTCATTGTCTTAGTCACCCAAGGTATTCGGTCAAACGTAGCGGCCCTCTTCGCGGGGTTGAGCCAAACTGTGATCCTCGGAATCTCGCAGGTCTATCTGCCAAACTTCTTCGGCAACTTCGCCGCAATCGCGTTCGGCTTGGGTGCGATAGCGCTGATCAGATTCCCAGAAGGTGTCCTCACGATGGAAGCCCGGCAGTTCCGTTCTGTTCTCGCTCGGGTTCGCACCGGTACTCCAACGCTCTACACATGGCTCAAGATCACGAGTTCGATCTACTTCGCCACGTTCGTTGTCCTGGTTGCGACCGTGGGCCACCTGTGGTGGCTTTGGCTGTTGATCACCGCCTTGATAGCGAACGTCGCGGGGCTCTACTTGATTAAGTCGGCCGTCAGGCCGGAAACGCCGGCTCTGATTGCAGTAGCGCTCGACGCGGCTCCGATCTACGAGCGAATACAGAGGTAGAGGTGCTGAACCGTGGATAACGGCCTCTGATCCGAGGTTGACAGCCTCACTTCTGGCTCGGTCTGCACGAGCGAGCCCCGCGCTCGCGTCGAGTAGAACGACGTTCACTACCCGCGGATCGACGCCAAGGGGGACCGCTCATGGCAGGAGAGAGGGCCGGTGCGCTGGCGGGGTGGCGCGTTCTCGAGGTCGGCGACGGCGTCCCCACCTCCTTCTGCGCAAGGGTACTGGGCGACTTGGGCGCCGAGGTCCTCGAGGTCGAGCCTCCGGGCGGCCGTGTATCGCGCCGATCCGGCCCTCGTCGCGCCGATGCCGGCGATGACGAACCCGGTGGCCGGTTCATCTACCTGCACGCCGGCAAGGGCAGCGTTGTCGTGGAGAGCGAGGTCGCACTGGGCCGGTTGGCGGCGACTGCCGATGTCGTCATCACCGACCGCAGGACGACCGATCTCGGCGTGCTCGGCTCGGTGCCGGCGACGACGACCGTTGTGTCGATCACCCCGTTCGGCTCGACCGGCCCCTACGCCGACTATCGGGCCCACCACCTCATCACCTTCCACGGCGGCGGCGAGGGGGCCATCCTCCCGAGCGGAAGCGCCTTCAAGCTGTTTCCCGACCGGGCTCCAGTACAGCTGGGCAGCGACGTGGCCGAGTTCGACGCCGGCTGGAACGCGGCGGTCGCGACCCTCGCCGCCTGCTACGACCGCCTGCGCACCGGGCGGGGGCAGCAGGTGGATGTATCGGTACAGGAATCGCAGCTCACACTGAACCGCACGCGATTGAGCCGCTTCAACAACGACGGCATCACCTTGCGACGTGAAGGCAACCGATACGGGTTCTTCGGGATGTTGCAGTGCCGCGACGGCTGGGTTCAGCTCGTGATGATGACGCCGGCGCAGTGGGACGCGCTCGCCGCCTCGCCCGAGGCGCTCCCGCTCGCCGACCCCCGCCACGCCACCGCCGAAGTGAGGGAAGCCGACATGACCGCTGCCGCCAAGGCGTTCGTGTCCTGGGTCGCCGAGCACGACCGCGCCGACGTGGTTCGGCTCCTCGGTGGCGTCGGCGCCGCGATCGGCGGCTACGCCCGCCCCGAAGACCTCCTGGCGTCGGCGCAGCTCGCGCATCGGGGGTTCCTCTCGGATCTCGGCGACGGTCGCGGGGGGACACTTCGGATCCCGGGACCGCCCTACGGCCTGTCAACGACGCCAGCCGAGGTCGGCCCGGTACCGGCGCTCGGCTCGTCAGCCGGCTTCGGCGAGCGGGCAGTGGTCGAGTCCGTCCTCCCACCGGGCCGCGGTCTCGAAGGCGTCTGCGTCCTCGACTTCACATGGGCCGCCGCCGGCCCGTACGCCACCACCCTGCTCTCGCTCCTCGGTGCGGAGGTGGTGAAGGTGGAGTCCACGAAGCGCCCCGATCCGGCCCGACGCGGGTTCCTCGCCGACTACGGCGGCATCGACCGGTCGCCGAACTTCAACGAGATCAACATGGGAAAGCGGTCGTTCCAGGTCGACCTCTCGCGGCCGGAGGGTCTCGCGCTCGCCCGCCGGCTCGCCACCGAGTGGGCCGATGTCGTCGTCGACAACTTCCGGCCGGGGGTGATGGCCCGTTTCGGCCTCGACGCGAGCACGCTCCTCGCCGTTCGCCCCGACCTGGTTGTGGCGTCCTCGTCGGCGAACGGCTCCACAGGACCGGAGGCGCTAGGGGCCGGGTACGCGAGCGTCTTCGGCGCGACGGGGGGCCTCTCCGAACAGACCGGCTACGCCGACGGCCCACCGTGCGAAGTCGGCGAGTCGACCGACTACCGGAGCGCGAACGCATTCGCCGTCGGGATCCTCGCCGCTCTCCTCTATCGGGCCCGGACGGGTGTGGGCCAGCATGTCGACCTGGCGAGCCGTGAGGTCGTGGCGGCGAGCTCGCCGGACGCACTCCTCGCCCACCAGCTCGGGGTGCCGTGGGATCCAAGGGTCGGTAACCAGCACCGGGAGATGGCGCCCCACGACGTCTACCCCGCTGCCGATGATGACGACTGGGTGGCCATCGCCGTCGGGGACGAGCTCGAGTGGAAGTCCTTGTGTGGTCTGCTCGGGCACGAGGAGTGGGTCGGGCGATGGCCGAATGCCGGCGCCCGTCGAAACGTGGGCGAGATCGACAATGCGATCGCGGAATGGACGCGGCAGCTGAGCTCCCGAGAGGCGTTCCAAACCCTGCAGGCGGCCGGCGTCCCGGCCATGGCCGTCATGACAAACAGGGCGTTGTCGAGTGACCCGCATCTCGAGTCGCGAGGGGTCTTCGTCGAGATCGAGCACCCCGAGATCGGCCGTACTGTCGTAATGCGGGCGCCGTGGCTCTATTCCGACCTCAAGGTCGCACCGAAGCACGGGCCACTGATCGGTCACGACAACGATGACGTGCTCCGGACGCTGCTCGGTCTGTCGGAGGCGGAGTGCGCCCAGCTGAGCGAGGTGCTCACATGACTTCCAGCGAGATCAAGGTCGGGCTCGTCGGCGGGGGAAATGCCGCCCAGGTGCGGCGGCTCGAGGAGCGGCCCATCGACTCGCTCTGGACCGGTGGCCACATCGCGTCGCGGAACCCGAGCCCTGAAGTCATGATGAACCTCGCCCGGCTTGCGGCGCTAACGGAGCGGGTCACCGTCGGCACCGCCATCCTCCTGCTGCCGCTCTATCCTCCCGCCCTCATCGCCAAGCAAGCGGCCGACCTCGACAACGTCTGTGGCGGGCGCGTCGTCCTCGGCGTCGGGATCGGCGGCGAGTACCCCCAGGAGTTCAGGGCGATGCAGGTGCCGATCGAGGAGCGTGGTCGGCGGGCCAACGAAGCCATCCCGCTGCTTCGCCGGTTCTGGACGGGGGAGTCCGTGACGCACCGCGGCCGCTACTACGACGTCGAGGACGTCCGGATCCATCCGGCGCCAGTTCAGGCCGTCGGTCCGCCGATCGTCGTAGCTGGCCGACAGGAGCCGGCGATGCGGCGAGCGGTGACACTAGGTGACGGGTGGTTCCCCTACATGTACTCGCCTCGCCGCTATGCGACGTCGGTGGGGACGATCGAGCAGATCGCCGCCGCTGAGGGACGCGACCTCACCGGGTTCCAGTGGCTCGTGTGGGTGTTCGTCAACATCGACCGCGACGGCGACGCCGCCAGGGAGGCGGCGGCGCGGACGATGGGCGGCACGTACGACCAGGACTTCCGGAAGATGGTCGACAGCGTGGCGGCGGCCGGGACGGCGGCGGAGGTCACCGAGAAGATCGTGGCGTACTACGACGCCGGGGCCCGGCACTTCGTCTTCAGCCCGGCGACATTCGGCGTCGACACGCGGCCGGTCCTCGATGTCCTCTTTGACCAGGTGATGCCGGCCGTGCGCGAGCACGCCGCTGCCGGCCGCGGTCCCGGCTAGCTGGTCGCAATCTCCCCGGTGTCCCGACCGGCACGCAGTACGGTGCCGGGCCGAGCCTGAGCCGCTGGCCCTACCTCTCTTCGATTAGCGCGCATCATCGGCGCCCGACCGCTGGAGGTCAATGCCCGTTCGCCACAGCGACCGGCTGGCCCGTCCGTTCGCCTTCTTGGCCCCACGTTGACGAACTCGAGTGAGGCTCTTAGGTTACCCAGCGAAATCAAAGATCGCTTGAGCGACCACTGCCGGAGGAGGGAACGGTGATCGAGTTCGGCCTGGCTGGACGACGAGCGCTCGTAGCCGGGGCCGGGCACCGCCCGCCGCGACCGGGTATCGGGCGCGCGACCGCCCTCGCGCTCGCCGAGGGTCGGGCTCGCGTCGCGTGCGTCGACCTCGACGAGGGCCGTGCGAGCGCGGTCGCAGAGGAGATCCGCGCCGCTGGCGGCGAGGCGATCGTCGTCGTCGCCGATCTGCGGACGCGGCCCGAAGCCACGAGGGCGGTGCGGGAGGTCGTCGACGCCTTCGGCGGTCTCGACATCGCGGTCGACATCATCGGCGAGGCCAGGTGGGGTTCGGTCCTCGACTTCACCGACGAAGACTGGGAGTGGTCGCTCGGTACGAACCTCCGCCAGGCGTTCCTTCTCATGCAGGCGGCTGGCAACCAGATGGTGGAGCAGGCGGGCGGCGGCGCCATGGCGGTGGTCTCGTCCGTCGACGCGCTGTTCGCGGCCAGGAACCACGTCGCCTACGGCGCGGCGAAGGCCGCTCTGCTCAGCCTGGTCAGGACGTTCGCGGAGGAGCTCGGACAATACGCGATCCGGGTGAACGCCGTCCTCCCCGGCGCGGTGGGCATCGAGGTCCCCGACGACGAGCCGCGGGTCTACGGCGGACCGGTGCAGCCGCTGCGACACCCGACCAAGGACGACATCGCGAAGGCGCTGGTGTTCTTCGTGTCGGACCTCGCCAGCGGCATCTCGGGACAGTCGCTGCCCGTCGATGGGGGTGCCAGCATCAAGACGCCGTGGGGCACGCCGATGCCCCGCCGTTCGTGACCGAGTTCGATCCGACGCCGTTCCTGCGCGGCAATCCCTTCCCGCCCTGCGACGACGTGCCGTACCCGCGCGCGGCGCCCGCCGACCGCTTCCGTCTGCCGGCGGCGACGTGGCAGGCGGCCACGGTGCCCGCCGGGGTCCGCCTCGAACTCGACGGTGACGCCACATCCGTCGTCATCCGGTACTCGACGCTCACGGCCGATCTCGGGTCCCGCGGCGCCGGGGGCGGGCGCACGTTTGAGGCATGGACCGCCGGGGATCGGCTCGACATCGTCGACGCCGTCGTCGGTGAAGGATTGGCCGAGCTTCGTCTCGGGCCACGGACCACCCCCGCCACCATCCACCTGCCCGAGGGCATGCGACCAACGATCCACGGGCTACGGCCGGTCGGCGGCGGGATCGTGCCGGGTCCCCCACGCCCGCGTTGGCTCGCGTACGGCGACTCCATCCTCGAGGGCTGGGTCGCGAGCGCGCCGGCCCTGGCGTGGCCGGCGCTCGTGGCCCGCTCGGCCGGGCTCGACCTAGTCAACCTTGGCTATGCCGGCTCGGCGCGAGGCGAGATCGCCACGGCCGAGTCCGTGGCGTCTCTCGAGGCGTCGGTGATCTCGCTCAGCTACGGGACCAACTGTTGGTCGATGATCCCGCACTCTGACGAGATGATGTCCGCCGGTTTCGACGCGTTCCTCACGATCCTGCGCCAGGGTCAGCCCGCCACCCCTATCGTCGTCGTGTCGCCGGTCCGTCGTCCCGCCGCAGAGGACGCGCCGAACCGGCTCGGTGCCACCCTGGCGTCTCTGCGGGCGGTGATCGAGGGCGTGGTGCGCCAACGCATCTCCATGGGTGATCCGCACCTGCTCCTCGTCGAGGGCGAGGCGCTCGTTCCGGACGAGTACCTCGCCGACGGCATCCATCCAGACGACAAGGGCCACATGCTTCTCGCCGCCGCCCTCGGCCCCGAAATTGCCAACGCCATCGCTGGCGTGATGAAGCTGGCATGACGACGCCGCCCTTCTCATCAATCGAGGGCGTCGCCGACCTGGGCCCTCGCGCGATCCTGATGAGCGACAACCCAAGAAGCTCCCCGGTCTCGACGCCTTCGGGATCGCGGTCCTCGAGCAGGCTCATTCATGACGACCCTGACGAGCACAACCGGTACCTCGAGGTCACGGCGACCGGGACGAGCCACGGCTCGGCGAGCGCCGCAGGAGGTGTCACGTGACGTACGCCGCCCTCTCCCCAGCCGCTCGACCGACGGCACCGATAGGAGAACAACGATGAAGCTCGACCTCTTGTACGAGGTGCAAGCCCCGAAGCCCTGGCCCGACAAGCCATACCCGTACAACCAGCGGGAAGCGGAAGCGGCTGCATACTTCGAGGCAATTGAGCAGATCAAGCTCGCCGACAAGCTGGGTTTCGGTACCGTCTGGGTCGTCGAGCATCACTTCCGCATCGAGCGCTCACACATGCCGGCCAACGAGGTCTTCCTGGCCGCCCTGTCCCAGGTCACCGAGCAGATCCGGCTCGGGTTCGGCGTCACGCTCACCCCGCACAAGTTCCGTCACCCAGTCCGCACCGCCGAGGTCGTCGCCGCCGTCGATGTCCTGAGCCGCGGCCGGGTCGAATGGGGCACCGGACGCTCCATCCCCCATGAACAGAAAGCCTTCGGCGTCGACGCCACCACCAGCCGTGACTCGTGGCGGGAGGCAATCGAGGCGATCGTCGCCATGTGGGAGCAGGAGAAGTTCAGCTGGGACTCGGAGTTCCTCAAGTTCCCGGCCTTCCCTTCATACGAGGGCGACACCCGTTCGATCACCCCAAAGCCGTACCAGGACCCTCACCCACCGGCATGGATGGCGGCCGTGAGCCCCGACAGCGTCGAACTGGCCGGCCGGCTCGGTCTCGGGATGCTTGCGCTTACGATCATGCAACCGGTGGAGGCGCTGGCCGAACGCATCAAGATCTACCGAGAAGCGGCGGCTCGCTCGACCGAGCAGCTCACCCGCGTCAAGAACACGAACGCGGCGCCCTACACCCTCGTGCACTGCGCCGAGGACATGGACAAGGCAGAGGCCTACGGCCTCTGGGGTTCGGTGGCCTGGTGGTACGACCACCAGGCGCAGTTCATCATCGACTGGGAGCTGCCACCGGACATGCCAGAGGAGCAGATCGAGAAGCTGTTCCCCCGCCTCCGCGCCATCCAGGCCGGCCAGAGGGACCCGAGGTTCTTCAACGACCAGGACATGATCATTGTCGGCGACCCAGAGCAGTGCCTCGCCAAGTTGAAGAAGTACGAGGCCGCCGGCTGCGACTCGGTCATTTGCTATATGCAGTTCGGCCAACTGAAGCACGACGAGGTCATGGCGTCCATCGAGGCGATGGGCAGGCGCGTCATCCCGAAGCTGGAGAGCTGAAGGGCATCAGCTCATGTACCTCAGCGTCGACTCCGGCCGGCCGCGGCCCGAGGTCCTTGTCGAACCCGACGACTTCGCATTGTTCAAGGTCATGGCGTCGGCGCGGTCGTGGGGTGAACTCAGCCGAGCGCTGGGCGCCGCGAGCGACCGCGACCGCACGGCTGGACTCGAGGCGATGCTCGAGCAGGCCGGTTGTAAGGGATGGCCGGACGCGGCGCAGTCCGCACCCACTGCGAATGGCCGCTCGGCGTGCAGGGACCGGGGTAACGCGTGAGTCGCCAGGTCCCAGCGGTCGAGCGAGCGATCGGCATCCTCGAACTCCTCGCCAACCGTCCCCAGGAGCTCATGGGGCTCTCGGAGATCGCCAGGTCGCTCGCGATGAACAAGGCGAGCTGCCATGCCACACTGACCCTGCTCGCCGAACGCGGCTACCTGATCCGCCACGCCGACAAGACGTACTCGCTCGGGCCGGCGATCCTCCCGATCGCCAACAGCTTCCTGCGGGACCAGGACGCCCTCCCCCACTCCCGGGTAGAGATGGCGGCGCTGAGCCACGATCTGAACCTCGACTGCGTGGCGAGCGCGGTCGTCGACGAAGAGATCATCGTGCTCGCCCACACGTCGTCACCGGGCTCATTTGGGGTCAACGTCCGCGTCGGCACGCGCTTCTCCCTGGTGCCGCCGCTAGGAACGGTCTTCCTCGCCTGGGCTGGGAGGGAGCAGGTGCGCCGCTGGCTGGCGGCGGTTGCCGGCGACCGCGGCGCCGCCCAACGTGAGCGGCTCCTCGACGCACTGGCGGTGGTCCGCGATCGTGGCTACTCCGTCGCCCTGGGGCGGCTCAGCATGACGGGTGACATCGACGACTACCTGCTGTTTCAACTCGACGAGTCGCAGCGCCTGCCGATCACCCACATTGCTGCACCCATCTTCGATCCGGAAGGGACCGTCCGACTCGCGATCACGATCGTTGGGTTTCACGAGGCCGTCGCGTCACGCGACGTGCCTCGCGTCGCCGAACGACTGCAGGTCGCGACCCGCAACGTGACTCGGAGGACGTGGGGCATAGGCGAGGGAGTTGGAGACGGCGAGGTCGAGCCATCGATGAGGAGGACTTGACATGAACCAACCCCAAGCCACGTACGCTGTTCTTCGACGTTCGGAGGACTTGGCCGACGCCGCAGCGTGGCTTGCGGGAAGCCGGCCAGAAGCCAAGGTACCTGGACGACGGCGACCCTAGACAGCCGGTAGAACCGTGATCTACCCTGGCTCACAGCGACGGTCACTCGAGCGGCAGGACGGCATCGTCTGACCGCAGGACGCGCGTGGAAAGGCAAGAAAGGCCAATGACTGACTACCGCCTCATCTCATCCGACTCACATGTCTCGATGCCAGTTGAAGCGTGGCAGACCTATCTCGATCCGCAGTTCCGTGATTGCGCGCCGCGGATCGAGCACACCGAGGAGGGTGACTTCCGAGTCTTTGAGGGGCAGCGCACCCCGATCATGACGCTCGACAACCTTGCCGGGAAGAAGCCTGAGGAGTTCACGCTCAACGTCCGGAAGCTCGAGGAGCAGCGGGCCGGCGCCTGGGATCCGGTCGAGCGGGTGAAGGACATGGACGTCGATGGTGTCGATGCTGAGGTGCTTTATGTCGGGGGCCCGCTCGCGTCGAAGGACCCGGAGCTCCGCCTGAACAGCGTGCGTGGCTACAACCGCTGGCTCTCGGATTACGCCTCAGAGGCGCCCGGACGGCTCCTCGGGGTGGCCGCGATCCCTATCGACACGCCTGAACGGGCGGCCGAGGAGATCACGTTCGCGTCGTCGCAGCCCGGCCTCGTCAGCGGCTACATCCCACTCTTCCCGCCGGAGGGTGACTATGGCGACGCCAAATGGGACGTGATGTGGGAAGCGTTCCGCGATGTCGGCTTCCCAGTCGGGTTGCACGTCGGCGGCCGTCGTCCGGGCACGCCTCAGGTCAGTATCTACGAAAGTGCTCCTCGGTTCATGACTGGGCTTGTGATGAGCAAGCTGACAATGGCCGAGTCGCTTTCCGAGTTGATTCACGGCTTGGTGATGCAGCGTCATCCCGACCTCAAGTTCGTGGCCGTCGAAAGTCAGATCGGCTGGATCTCCTTCTTCCAGTACTACTCCGACCACCTGTGGGAGAAACACAGGTACTGGACGAAGAGCGAGCTGAAGGAGCCGCCGAGCCACTACTTCCAGCGCCAGGTCTACGCGACGTTCATGGAGGACCCAGTCGGCCTGCGTGAGCGGCACCACATCGGTATCGACAACATCATGTGGGCGAGCGATTACCCGCACTCCGAGACGACCTGGCCGAACTCCAAAGCCTTGACCGACGAATGGTTCACAGAGTACGGCGAGGCCGACAAGCGGAAGATCCTGTGGGAGAACGCAGCCACTCTGTACCGGCTCTCCTGATGATCCAACAGCGTCGGGCCGACCGACGTCGACGTCTCCACCCGTCATCGGCCGAACCGGGATGAGGCGGTGTGTCGTGCCACCTCGCCCGCCGACCCTAAGGGTTCTACTTCGGCTGGGCAGTGGAGTAATGACTCCGAGCATTTTGGGTCGTTGAGGCCCGAAACACCGAACCCCACGGATCGCGGAGAGTTGTCATGCGTCAAGTCTTGAGCGATGTCCGGGTCATCGAGGTCGGCCGCGGCGTCGCGGCAAGCTGGTGCGGCAAGGCGTTTGCGGATCTCGGTGCCGACGTGGTCAAGGTGGAGTCGCCTGCGGGCGACCGACTCCGAGCCGATGCGGGCATGTTCGCCCATCTCAACATGAACAAGCGCAGCGTCGTGACCGAAGTGGATCCGGTCGCCGCCCCGATGATGTGGGATCTGATTGCCGACGCAGATCTCGTGATCGAGACACCGGCTACGGCCGAGCTCGGGGACTGGGATATCGACCGCGAGGAAGTCTTCAGCCGAAACAAACCAACGTGCATCCTGGCGATCACAGGCTTTGGTGCCAAAGGGCCGTACGCGGATTACGCCTGGTCCGATCTCGTCGCGCAGGCCTTCGCCGGGGTGCTCCTCCGGGACCGACATGGCCCGGTGCGCCTGCCCATGTCGATCGGAGAGTGCACAGTGGGTCACACCGCGGCCGAAGGTGCGCTGGCGGCGATCCTCCGCGCCCGGGCGACCGGCGTGGGTGCATTTGTTGATTGCGCGGCGGCAGAGGCGCTCGCCGCGAATCCGACGAACATCGCGCTGCACCTTGGGTGGGAATACCGCGGTCGGGAGTACCTGGCCCCGAGGGCGCTCGACAGCAGCTCGATTCTGCTGCCTAACGGGGTCCATCCGTGCGCCGACGGATACGTGGCGCTGATGATGACGAGCCAGCAGCTCACGGAGATGTTGGCGGTCCTGGACAGTCCGGAACTGACGGAAGCCTTCGCCCGTCCCGACGCCTTCACTCGCCCAGAGACCAAAGAGATCCTGGACGGCGTTCTCTACCCGTGGCTCTTGAGCCGGACCCGGCAAGAGATCACCGAAACCGGGCAGTCGGTGGGATGGCCGGTCGCGCCGGTCCACAAGGCCGAGGAGTTGCTGACGGCCGACCACCTCCACCAGCGCGGCTTCTGGGTCCATACTGTCGATCCAGAGATAGGGCCGGTGCTCATGCCGGGCGCCCCGTATCGGTACGCCGAAGGAGGCTGGAGGATCCGACACGGCGCCCCGAGGCTCGGGCAGTCGGAGTTCCCCTCGGATCCTGTCGAGAGATCGGAACGCGCACCCGCAGCAGTCGCCCGCGACCCCGATGTCCCACCCTTACGCGGACTGCGCGTCCTCGACCTGACGACCGTCTGGTCGGGCCCGTGCCTTACCTTGCACCTCGCTGACCTCGGTGCCGAGGTGATCCGGGTCGAGAGCCCCCACGTCTTCCCACCGACAACCCGGGGCCTCCAGCCCCGCCCGGACCCGGCCATGCTGCTCTCGGTGTTGGTCGGTGGATACGGTCCACTCGCCGAAGGCAAAGTCGACCGTCCCTACAACCGGCATTCGATGTACAACTCAGTCAACCGGGGCAAGAGGTCCTGCACGCTCGATGTCCGTCGTCCCGAGCAGCGAGAGCTGTTCATGCGGCTGGTGGCGGTGAGCGACGTCTTCGTCGAGAACCTCAAGATGACGACCCTGCACCAAATGGGGATCCAGGAAACGGAGCTCTTGACCGTCAACCCGCGCCTGATTGTGCTGCGTCTCCCGCCGACAGGTTTGACCGGCGACTGGGCCCACTACACGGGATTCGGTGGCCAATTCGACGGCTTGACTGGCCTCGCTTCGTTGTGCGGGCATGCCGGCACCGAGCTGTTCGAGACGCCCACGACCATGTACATGGACACTGCGACGGGTCCTGCGGGTGCCTTTGCTGTGCTTGCCGCGCTGCACTACCGGGCCGCGACGGGGCGCGGGCAGGTCATTGAGCTCGCGCAGAGTGAGAACGTCCTCGCTCAGCTGGGCGACGTGTTCGTCAACCTGCAACTCGGGGAGGAGCCCCTTCGCCACGGCAACCGGGACCGAGACCGCGCGCCACAGGGGCTCTATCGGTGCGCCGACGACCGGATGATCGCCATGACCGTCGTGGATGACGAGGCCTGGAAAGCGCTCACGCGGGTCATTGGTCGTGCCGACCTCGCCAAGGACGCTCGCCTGGCGAGCGCGGTGGGACGCCAGCGCGAACACGACCAGCTGGACGACGCGATCACCGAGTGGACGTCGACGCGGTCGGTGCTCGACGCCTTCCACGAACTGCAGGCGGTTGGCATCGCCGCGGCACCGGTGCTGGACGAGGCCTCGTTCACGTCCGATCCACAGGTTGTCTCCCGCAAGTGGATCCGGCCGCTCACAAGCCGGGACGTCGGATCGTTCCACCATTCCGGGCACCCCTTCCGCGGCATTCCGATGGCATGGGAGCGAGGAGCCCCGGCTCTCGGGGAGGACAACGAATACGTGATGCGCGAGGTCTTAGGGCTCGACGCCGCCGCATACGACCGACTGATCAGGGACCAGGTCGCAGTCGAGGACTATCTCGACTCGCGGGGCAACCCGTATTGAGGGAGGACGAGAGTGAGCGGGACCATTCCAACGGGATCTCGGGACCATGGCAGGATTCCCGTTGATGCCTAGCCGCCAAGCTCCCGGGGCAGCTCAACGCGCTGCCCTTCGGCCCGGCATCGCGGCGAACCGGCGCCAGACGTTGCCTCGGAAGGCATCGCCGAGCGACACCGGTCGCAGGGACGATCGGAGCCGTCCGCCGGCGCTCCCGCCCAAGCAGTGGGAGGCACGGGCGGCCGCACGGATGGCTCGGGCTGCGGAGACGAACGGCCGGGATATCGCAAACGACATCATCGAGGCCGCCTCGGAGCTGGTGGGAAAAGACGAGATCCTCGATTTCACGGTCAAGCAGGTGGCCGAGCGCGCCGACGTTGCCTTGCAGACGCTGTACCGGTACTTCGGCAGTAAGGACGAGCTTCTGCTCGCCATGCTCGAGGAGTCGATGTACGAGGGCGCTGTTCTCCTCGACGTGCCGTCGGCGCCGCCCGTCGAGCGCCTGAAGCACATCATCACCCAGCCCATTCTCATGACCTACAGCGAGCACGAGCAGCGGATCATCCGTTGGCGAGGTCGGGAGCGCCAACGGCTGCTCGAGACGTTTCCCGACGCGGTTGAGGCCGTCTACGAGCCGTACCGCGTGTTGGTTGCCGACGCCATCGTGGCGGTGTGCGAAGCCGGTCACGCGAGGACCGACGACGTTGACCTTGACGCATCACTGATCCTGCACTTCGTCCAGACGATGGCCCATGCAGTGCATGGCGGCGGGCTCAACGAGTTGCCCGAGGTCGTGGCCGAGCACGTGTGGCGCATGTGCTGGGCCGGCATCGGCGGAGATCCGAACCTCCGTCCGAAGCGCCGCCGATCCCGGGAGTAAACGGGGGCGGGTACTCCCCGAAGCCCATCCGCACGGCTGATTTCTGGTGGTCACCCAGGGGCGCCGAACCCTCGGTCCACTGTCGTTCCGGGGGCGCTCAGGGCCCGATCACGCTCGTATAGGCGTCGTGGTCGGCCACGGCCGAGCCGAGCCGTTCCAGCATCGCCGTGGTAACCGGAGGCGCGACCTTGAGGGTGATCGCCCAGAGGAAGAAGCCGTACACGATCCCCACGCCGAGGCTCCGCCACGCCTCTTCCGAGGGAGGCGCCTCGCCGCCCTCGGCGACCAGGCGCTCGAGGTAGTGCGAGAGGAGGTCGCGCTCGGTCCGTCGGCGATCCTCCACGGCCACGGCGCAACCGATGTGGTAGCCGACGTCGAGGTACCACGGGCCCCGCTGAACAAGCTGCCAATCGACCAGGCACGGACGCCCCAGCGGGTCGAGGTACAGGTTGCCGACATGGGCGTCCCCGTGCAGCAGGCATCGCGGTTGGGCTCGGGGCAACACGCCAGCGAGCGTCCGGATGACCGCGACCAGCCGTTCGGCGTCGCGGATCCCCTCGGGTACCCCGGCGCCGATCGGCCCCTCGAAATTGCCGCTGATCTCGGGGATCCCCCGAGCCCTGAGGGTGGCCTCGACCCGCGGCGCGAGCCACGGCGCCCCCAGAGCGTCGGATCGCCAGGTCCGACCGTGCAGGATCGCGTACTGGTCGAGACTCTGCGCCGCCTGATCCGGCGTGTAGGAACTGAGGGCATCGAGGAACTCGGCGCCCTCGTGCGCCACGTCCTCGGTGATCACCACGCCATGGTGAGTGAGCGGATCGACATCGGCGTAAAGGCTTCGGAGGGTGCGCACGCCGGCGTCTTCGGCGAGTTCCCGGTAGAAGTGCACCTCGGGCTCCCCCGCCGACCGGCTCATCGCCGCCACCTCCGAGCAGTCGGTGAAGTACCCCTTGACGCACAGGTTGGCCGGCACTCCGGCGGCGCGTCGCCTTCGCAAGTGATCTGGAATCTGGCGTTGGTGGACACGCGGGAGATCACCGGCCCGAGCGTGGCCGAGGTCACCTTGATCCCGGGGAACTGCCCACCGAGCGCCGCGCTGAGCCACTCCGGAGACAGCACCTCTTCGAGTGTGTCGGGCACGTGCGGCGTCGCGCGGGTCATCGGTCCTTGGCCAATCGTTCTCGGTGCACGAACTTCTGCAGCTTCCCCGACGCCGACCCGGCCCGGTCGAGATGCGCCCTCACCTGCGCGAGATCCGGCGTCGAGTGCGATCGGCCCGACGGAGTCGGTTCCGGAGTCGGCGCGCGGTCCGACACCTTCCTCAGAGCTCCTCGGCGCTGTAGACGACCGCGCCACCGAAGTGGGGCGAGGAGTGACATGCGACCCCGATCGACGGGTTGGGGCGCTGGCGCTCTGCGGCTCGGCCCGCGAGCTGCAGGTAGCACTCGAGCATCTGGGGCACCCCGTGCATCCGCCCGTTCCCGAGGGCCCCACCACCCGAGAGGACGGGGAGCGCGCCAGAGCGGTCGCTGTCGATGCCGCCATCGAGGACGAAGCGATGCGCCTCGCCCACCGGACACAGGCCGAGCGACTCCATCCAGAAGTAGACGAAGGGCGAGAACCCGTCGTAGACCTGGCAAACGTCCACCTCACTCGGACCGACGCCGCTCGCCTCCCACAGGCGACGACCGGTCTCTTGTCCGACTTCCATGATGTCGTCGAGCGGCCAGTGCAGCGGCAGACGGTGCTTCGCCGGAGCGCCCGTGGCGTAGCCGGCGACGTAGACCGGACGGTGCGAGAGGTCCCGGGCGCGCTCGGCCGAGGTGAACACGAAGGCCGCCGCGCCGTCGACGGGGATGTCGCAGTCGAACCGGCAGATCGGGTCGTTGATCATCGGCGCGGCGAGATACTCCTCGACCGAGAGCGGCGAGCCGTGCCAGTGGGACCACGGGATCCTCGAGCCGTTCTTCCGGGCCTCGGCCACGACCATTGCCATGGCCTCGCGGGTCGCCCCGTAGCGCTGCAGGTACTCGTTGTAGGCGAGGGCGATCATGGCGAGCGGCCCGAAGTAGCCCTGGGGCACCGTCCACTGCCGGCCGCCTCCGGCCTCTTGCATGGGGTTCTCGTGGTAGCGGCCGCGGGGATTGTGAAGGGCCCGGTGGACGAGGACGTAGTCCGCGGCTCCGCTGGCCACGGCGTTGACCGCCATCGACACCGAGCCGGGGAGCTGACCGAACCCCTGAAAGCCAGCGGCATAGCGCGGGTTCACGCCGAGGTGCTCGGCCAGCCAGTTGGCGGTGACCAGGCTGACCCCGTCCTCGGCGACGTGCGCCCCGGCGGTCGGAAACAGGCTCGCCGTCACGAAGCCGTCGACCTGCTCGACGGACAGCCCGGCGTCGGCGATGGCGTGCCGGGCGGTCTCGACGGTCAGCGCGCCAAGGGTCTCTTCGGCGTGGCGCTTCACCGGGCTCTGGGCGTAGCCGACGATCGCCACTCGGCTGTTGGCCTCGAACCGCCTCACGACTCGTCGCTCGCCAGGCTGAACGCGGGCACCGACACCCCCGGCGCGATGTCCTCGAAGGCGACGCGCACCGCGGCGCCGATGCGCAGGGGCGCGTCGGGACCGTCGGTGAGCCGGCCGATCAGACGCAGGTCGGGCTGGGCGGACAACTCCACGTCGACGAGGACGAACGGCGCGTCGAATCCTGGCAGGAACGACTGGCGCATGACCGTCCAGGACCGGACGGTCCCGGCGCCGTCGACCGGGACGAACACGAAGGCCGGGTCGGTGCTCGCACAGTGCGGGCACACGATGTCGGGCGGATGGGCGAACACACCGCAGCGAGAGCAGCGGGCCAGCGCGAGGGTGTGCGCCGCAGCCGCCGTCCAGAAGGGCGCCGACAGGGCATCGGGAACCGGGACAGGACGGTGCAGCGTGGTCACGGGATGACGCCCGCCTCTTTCAGACCCGAGATCTGCTCCCACCCGTATCCGAGCTCGATGAGCACGCGCTCGGTGTCCTCGCCGTGCTCGGGTGCTCGGCGCAGCTCGGGCGGCTCCCCGTCGATCTGGACCGGCACCGCCGGGAGACGGTAGGCGGGCTCGCCGTCGATCACCACGTCGCCGATGTACCCGTTGGCCTGCACCTGGGGGTCCTCTAGCAGCTCCTGGACGGCCTGCACCGGAGCCCACGGGGCGTCGAGGCGGGCCAGCAGCTCCTTCCACTCGGCGAAGGTCCGCGACGCGAACTCGTTGTCGAGCTCGGCGACACACGCCGCCCCGTGCTCCCTGCGGGCCACGATGTCCGCGAACCGCGGGTCCGTCCCCAGGTCGTCGCGACCGATCAGCGCGCAGAAGTCCCCCCAGTACCGGTCGGGTTGGAGGAAGACCAGCTGGATGTGCCGTCCGTCCTTGGTCCGGTATGACCCGATGAGCGGGTTGAGCATCGGCCCGCGCCCTTGGGACGCCTTGGGTTCGTCCCCGCCCAGCGCGGCCAGCACGTCGGAGGACAGGGTCCAGATCGCCGTGCCGAGCAGGGACACATCGACGACGGAGCCCTTTCCGGAACGGGACCGCTTGAGGAGCGCGGCGGCCACCCCGAAGGCCAGCGCCAGCGCGCCGCTGCGGTCGCCCAGGGCGCCACGCTGTCCGATCGGATAGTCCCGCTCGGGCGGGGTGAGCACGTGCGCCATCCCGCCGCGCGCCCAGTACGCGGTGGCGTCGTAGCCGGCCTGATCGGCATCGGGTCCGCGGACCCCGAAGCCGTGGCCGCGCGCGTAGATGAGGTTCGGGTAGCGCGCCGACAGCGCGTCGGCATCGAGGTGCAAGCGGCGCAGCGCCTTGGGCCGCATGTTGGTGAGGAACACATCGGCCGAGTCGAGCAGTCGGTGGAGGACCGTCAGGCCCTCCTCGCTCTGGATGTTGAGCGCGACCGAGCGCTTCCCCCGGTTGGCCAGGGCGAGCGAGAGGTTGACGCCTCCCCGGTCGCTCCCGATGCCCTGGGAGGCGAGCCCGCGATAGGGGTCGCCCTCGACGGGCTCGATGTGGACGACCTCGGCTCCCCAATCGGCCAGCAGCGCGCCGGCCACCGGGACGAACACCCACTGGGCCAGCTCGACGACCCTGACGCCTTCGAAGGGCTGATCGGACATCGACGGCTCAGCTCGACGGGTTGGGCGTGAGCACCACGACCGGGATCACCCGTTCGGTCCGGGATTGGTACGAGTCGTAGTTGGGCCAGGCCTCGGTCATGATCTTCCAGAGGCGGGGCTTCTCCTCCTCTTGCGCGGTGCGCGCGGTGACGGCGATCTGCTCGCCGCGGACTTGGATCTCGGCGTCTGGCGCGGCCAGGAGGTTGCGGTACCAGTTCGGGTGCGTCGGGGCGCCCCCCATCGAGGCGATGATCAGGTAGTCGGCGCCGTCGCGCCCGAAGATGAGGGCGTTGGTCCTCGGCTCTCCGGACTTCCGCCCGGTGGTCGTGAGTAGGAGGATCGGGACGCCGTTCCAGATGTAGCCGACCTCTCCGTCGGTCTCCTGGTACCGGCGGACGTGCTCGGGTCCGACCAGCGCGAGATCCGGCGCCCGGTACTGCTCTTCGGCCATGGCGTCCTCCCCTTTATCCGAAGACGACCGGGATGGCCGTGGCCCCCCGCTCGTAGAAGCCGATGAACTGCGGCGGCGCGGCGGCGGCGTCCAGCGCGAGCTTGGGGAGCCGGTCCAGCAGTGCGTTGATCGCGATGGTCATCTCGGCCCGGGCCACGTGCTGGCCCAGGCAGACGTGCGGGCCGCTGCCGAAGGCCAAGGTGGGCCTGGGCGGCCGGGAGGGGTCGAACTCGTCGGGCCGCTCCCAGCGGGAGGGGTCGCGGTTGGCGGCCCCGAGGCAGATGTGCAGGACCGCCCCCTTGGGCAGGTCGACGCCGAAGAACTGGGTGTCTTGGGTGACCCAGCGGGAGAACATCGGGTCCGTCGGTTGCCACCGCAAGGACTCCTCGATGACGGGACGCAGCAGGCCGCGGTCCGCCCGGACGGCGTCGAGCAGCTCGGGCCGCTGCACCAGAGCCGCCAGGGTGATGCCGAGCTGCTTCCAGGTCGTCCCCGAACCGGCGGCGAACAAGAGGACCGAGAACGAGTAGATCTCGGCATCGCTCAGCCGGTGGGTCCGCCCGTCCTCGTCGGTGATCTCGGCCTCGACCAGGACACTGATCAGGTCGTCTGCTGGACGCTCCCGTCGTGCCGCGACGATCGGAGCGATGATCTCGATCATCTCGCGGGGGCGGGAGATGGACTCTCGGATGTCGAGGGCTCGCTCGACCGGCACGCCGAAGCTGCCGGTGATGGTGAGCACCGGGATGGCCGCGGAGAACTCCACGTTCAGCTCGGCCCGGCCGTTCGCCTCGAAGGAGTCGATGAGGGCGTGGACGGTCTTGTCGATCCAGTTCTGGATCCACCACGACGCCTTCACCGGCGAGAACGACGGCTGGACCAGCGCTCGGTAACGGCGGTGCTGCTCCCCACCCATCGACAGCAAGGAGTTGGTGGGCCCGACCTCGCCCCCCTCGAGGTCGACCGCCTCGGGTGAGGAGGCGAAGAGCTCGGGGTTCCGGTAGGCCGCGTCGCAGGCGTCCCAAGCGAACGCCGAGTAGTGCGGGCGGTCGGCCGAGGGCAGCCCGTGGAACATGAGGTCGCCGTCCACCCCGGAGAGCTCGTGCACGATGCCTGGATGGACGGGCGAACGTTCGCGCAGCTCGCGCCAGATCGGGTAGGGGTCGCCCCGGTAGGTGCCCCCGTTGCGCTCGTTGTAGTTGCTCGCGAGGTCGAAGAGCTTTCGAACCCGATCCTGGTCGAGCAGCTGGCTCGTGCCGCTCATCGAGCGACGTATCCGCCGTCGACCGGGAGGAGCACGCCGGTGACATTGGCCGCCCGGTCAGAGCACAGATAGACGGCCGCCTCGGCGCAGTCCTCGGCGGTGATCGGCCGGCCCAGCGGGTGCATCGAGCCGGTGTGCTTGGCCACCACCTCGATGTCCACCGAGGCGGTGTCCATGCCGCCCGCGGCCATGAAGTTCGTGTACGGCATGCCGGCCGGGCAGATGGCGTTCACCCGGATGGCGAACGGCGCCGCCTCGATCGCCACGGCGCGGGTCAGCTGGTGGACCGCCCCCTTGGTGGCGCCGTAGACGGTCCCGCCCCAGCCGACGAGCCCGGCCACCGAGCCGGTGTTCAAGATGACTCCCCCGTCACCCTGCTTCTTGAACTGGATGACCGTGTGCTTGCAGCCCAAGAACACCCCGCGGAAGTTGACCGAGGTGAGCCGCTCGAAGTCCTCCAGGCTGTGGTCCTCGAAGGACATGCCGAGCCGAGGCGTGGGGATCCCCACGTTGTTGAACATGATGTCGAGGCGCCCGAAACGCTCGACGGCGGCCCCGACGAGCGCTGCGACGTCCGCGTCCTGCGCGACGTCGCAGCGCTGGGAGAAGGCCGTCCCGCCCGCGTTGGACACCTGCTTGACCGTCTCATCGGCGCGGTCCTGGTCGATGTCGGCGCAGAGCACCGACGCACCCTCCTCGGCGAAGCGGGCGGCCGAGGCGCGGCCGACTCCCGAGCCGGCCCCGGTGATGATGGCGACCTTTCCCTCGAGCTGCACCTGGCTCACGCTCCCTCTTCTTCTTTTAGAACCAGCGAGAGCGCGCCCGTGGGGCACGCCTCCACTGCGATGCGGATGTCGCTCACGGAGTCCCCCATCGGATCGATGACGATCGCTCTCGTCTCGTCGTCGTGGGCGAAGGTGGACGGGGCATACAGGATGCAGCTCCCGCTGCCCATGCACAGGTCCCGGTCGACCGAGATCGAGAGCCGGCCGCCGCCCTCAGGCACCGGCGTTCACCGGCGGCTCGGCAGCGGTGAAGCGGTAGAGCCGCTCGGCGTTCCCCCGCAGCAGCTTGTGTTGGGTCTCCGGTGGCAGGTGGCCGATCACCTTCTTCACCGCTGTGATGCAGTTGGGCCAGGTCGAGTCCGAGTGCGGGTAGTCGGTCTCGCACATGACGTTGTCCTCGCCGATCTCCTCCAGGTTGGCGATCCCGTGATAGTCCTCGATGAAGCAGCCGAAGACATGCTCCCTGAACAGTTCCCGAAGGTTGAGCGTGTCGAGGTCCACGTCGGTCGTGGCGTGATCCATGAACTTCTGACCCCGCATCACCCAGTAGCGCTGCTTGTCGAGCACCTGCTCGGCCCGCTCCAAGAAGTAGGGCATCCAGCCGACCTCTCCCTCGGACAGCGCGATCTTGAGGTTGGGGAATCTCTGGAACATGCCGCTGAACAACCACGACAGCATGGCCCCAGAGGTGCGGATCGCCCCCCAGGCCAGGTTGGCCATGAACGGCGAGTCGGGGGCGATCTGTGGGACCTGGGACGACGAGCCCACGTGCATCGAGGCCACCATGCCGACGTCGTTGGCCGTCGACATGACCGGATCCCAGTAGCGGTCCTTGTCGTGGATGGTGGGGAGGCCGAGGGGTGCCGGGTTCTCCGAGAAGGCGAACGAGGTGACTCCCCTGGCCGCCATGCGTTCCATCTCCCGGGCCGCCATCGCCGGGTCCCATAACGGGATCAGGATCAGGGGGATGTAACGGCCCGGGGCGGCCCCGCACCACTCCTCGACGAGCCAGTCGTTGTAGTGCCGGAGGCACTCGAAGCCGAACTCGCGGTCACTCGCGTCCATGAAGAGCTGCCCACAGAACCGGGTCACGGTCGGGAAACAGAGCGATGCCAGGATCCCGGCCCGGTCCATGTCCTCCAGGCGCGCCGTTGCGTCGTAACAGCCCGGGCGCATGTCGGAGTACGCGAGGGGCTCGGGGCTGAACTCCTCCTTCGACTTGCCGGCGACTGCGCTCAGGCCCGAGCTCGGGAACCGCTTCCCGTCGTAGACCCAGTAGTCCATCCCGTCGATGGCCTCCATGTGGGGAGCGCGGTCACGGTCCTTGGCCGCCACACGATCGACCCAGAGGTTCGGCGGTTCGAGGATGTGGTCGTCGACCGAGATCAACCAGTCCAGATCCCGCACCATCGTCATGTCAGTCCCCCAGTCCTGCGAGCTACTTCGGCAGCTCGCCGACGCAGATGTGCTTCACTTCTTGGAAGGCGCGGATGCCGTCGACCCCGCGCTCGCGGCCAAGGCCGCTCTGCTTGTACCCGCCGGCCGGCGCATACGCGCTGAACAGTGAAGTGTTGACGTTGACGGCCCCGGTGCGGATCCGTCTGGCCACCGCGGTGGCCGCGGCGACGTCCCCGCCGTAGACCTGGCCCGACAGCCCGTAGTCGCTGTCGTTGGCGATCCGAACCGCGTCGTCGAGGTCCCGATACCCGATCACACCGAGCACCGGTCCGAAGATCTCCTCCCGGGCTGCGGGGTTGGAGTTGTCCGGGAGGTCCAGCACGGTCGGCTCGAAGTAGTAACCGCGCTCAAGCTCCGCCGGTCGGCCGCCGCCGCACACGACCTTGCCACCGTGCTCCTCGGCAAGGGCGACGAACCGCTCGCACCGCTCGCGCTGGGCCGCCGTGATGACCGGTCCCATCAACGCGCTCGGGTCACTCGGGGGGCCGACCTTGATGGCCGAGTACGCGCCGCAGGCCGCCTCGAGCGCCTGGTCCTTGTGCTCCTCGGGCACCAGCATGCGGGTCGCCGCGACACACGCCTGGCCCGACGTCAACGCCACGACCTGCGCCGCGCCCGGGCCCACCCGGTGCAAGGCGTCGGGCAGGTAGATCTGGGCCGACTTGCCCCCGAGCTCGAGGGCCACCCGCTTCACGGTCGCGGCGGCCTGGGCCAGGATCTGGCGGCCCACCGCGGTCGAACCGGTGAAGGACACCATGTCGACCGCCGGGTCCGTCGTCAGCAGCTCGGCGGCGGCGGATCCCTGCTCCACCACGACGCTCAGAACGCCCGGTGGCAAGTCGGCCGCCTCGGCGGCCAGCCCGAAGACCAACGAGGAGATCGGGGTGAGCGGGCTCGGCCGCAGGATCACCGAGTTCCCGGCCATGAGGGCCGGGATGAGTTTCTGGAAGGCCATGATGATCGCCCCGTTGTACGGGGTGATCGCCGACACCACGCCCACCGGCTCGTAGCGACGGACGCTTGTGGCCACCCGCCCGGTCACCAGGTCGGCGAGCGGCACGGGGTTCGCCTCCTCGTGGGCGAGCGAGAGGTACAGCTCGATCGTGTTGCGCGCCAAGGTCAGGCCCGATGCGTACTGGGCCCGCTCGGCGAACATGGCTGGCTGTCCGGCCTCAGCGACCATGGTCGCGACAAGCGGATCCTTGAGCGTTTCGAGATGGTCGAGCAAGGCGTGCAGCACGGCCGCCCGATCCCGAGCAGCGCGGTAGGCCCAGACCCCGTCGTCGAAGCTGCGGCGGGCTTCGGCGATGGCCCGCCCTACCTCCTCGAGTGGCGTGACCGAGAGCTCGGTCACGATCGACTCGTCGGCCGGGTCCTCAACCCGGAGCGGGTCGGATCCCTCCACCCACCGTCCGGCGACGAACGATCGCCGCTCCGAGAGGATCTCGCGCGATGTCACGACGCCGACAGGCGGGGCCAACGTGTGTAGAGCATCGTTCTACTGTCACAGGGTCCGTGCCATTCGTCAAGTGCCCGAAAGGGCAGGTCGAATGCGAGACGTCGCTACTAGGGAGTGCAATCGCTCCGTCTCGGCGGGTCGAGGCTCGACGCGCCTTTGACCGTTCAGCGTCAACAACCGGTCGCGTCCCTCAAGACTCGACTGGCTTGAGCCATTCGCCTTGGTGTCAGCGTCGACACACGATGTCGAAACACCGATCTTGGAAGCGTGTGAAGGTTGTCGAAGTTCACGACGCAGTCGCTCGGAACACCGTCGGCCGCAACGGTGAGCTCTAGTTCGGAAACAAGATGGCGTTTTGTGCGGGTGAGGGCGGCCACCACCACGGACTGGATTCGATCCGCCACCGGGTCTCGGGTGAGGACCAACACCGGTCGATCCCCTCCCGGCGTTGCGGCAAACCAGATCTCACCCCGTTGCATCGGCCCAGTCCGACCAGTCCTCAGCCGGGCCCCAGTCGGCGACCTCGGCGAACGACTCCTCGTCGCGACTGGGCGGAACCTTCTCCCAAGCCTTGGCGTCGTCCTCGCCGGCGAGTTTCACCAAGTGTCGGTGGAGCGCATCTCTCAGGAGCTCCGATCGGTCCACGCCCAACTCCCGTGCCCGCCGATGGACTTCGACCGCTTCGCTCTCGCTCAGCCGAAAGCTGATCATCACTGTCATACAGGGATCGTAGACAGTATGACAATGGACCCGTCGTACCATTCCGAGTTGAAAGGTCGACCTGCCTGACATTGGGTGCCAGGGCAGACCGTTCCCTGATGCGACCCGTTGATTCCGGTCACCGGCCAAATGGGCGCAATCGCCAGATGGAGTCACGATGGCAGCTCACGGGGAGACCGGGGCTACGCAGAGCTCGGGACTCCCTCGCGACGCGATGGATCGAGCATCGAACTTTCGGACGGTGGCGGAGGCCAGTTCGCCAGAACTTGAATCTGCTCTGTCGGCCTGTGAGTTCCCGCTCGTCGTCTGGGTGTCGCCGACCGGGATGATCAAGCTGGCCAACCGACCTGCCGCCGATCTGGTGGGCATGCCGCTCGAGAAGCTGGTTGGCAAGTCCATCTTGGAGTTGCTCTCCCCACGCGACGCGGTCGAACGGGCTCTCGCTGCGGTCACCTCCGACGAGGTTGAGGAGCTCGGGGGAAGGCGCCAGATATGGCACGCGAACCAGGAGACATTGGCGGTGCGGGTATGGACGCGCGCCATCGAACTCGATGGTGTGCGAGGTGGGATCACGCTCGTCATCCAGAGCTCCGATGTCGGGAGACTGGGCGGTGACCTGTCCACGCCCTGGCGGAACCTGGTGCCTATCGCAGTGGGGATCATCGATCAGAGCTGGGTGATCGAGGCGGTCAGCGCCGATATCCAAGAGGTCATCGACCGGACCCCACTGGAGCTCACCGGGGTGAACTTGCTCGACATCGTGCATCCAGATGACGTCGCACGACTCAGCTCGCCCGATAGCGCCCCACCAGCGGAGGCGACATCGCGGTGCCACATCCGGCTGAGCGGGAAAGGCGATACTTGGATCGAGGGTTGTGTGCTCCTGGCCCCCTGGGATGACGAGGGACAGCGGGTGTCGTTTGCTGTGGTGGGGCCATCTCTCTCGAACGCAGTCCCCACCGACCGGGTCGCCGAGCTCGAGTTCCGTCTCCGACGGATTGCCGCAGAGGTGCGGGCTGCTGGGGTTCTGGACAACTTCGGCGGTGTCATGACACCAGCGGAAGTTCCGGAGCTCCGTGAACTGACCAGTCGCCAATGGGAGATCCTGGATCGGCTGCTTCAGGGTGAGCGCGTCGCAACCATTGCCGCAGCGCTCTTTGTGAGCCCGAGCACGGTGAGGAATCACCTCGCTACGATCTTCCGAAGGTTCGGGGTCCATTCGCAGTCGGCCTTGCTGGAGCGGCTTCGCCCATCAGGCCGCGCCCTTCGGACCCGATGACAGATGTCAGCTGCCATCGCGGATTGTGTCTATCGATTCAAGCGGAGCGCCTATTGATGGACCGGAGTTATCTCTCCATCATCGGAGAGTGTCAGAAGGTCCCGATCAGCGACGGCGAGAAATCGGAGGCTCCATTGCGCGGGCAGCGGAGTTCCAAACGCCGTCGACGGCGCGCCGGAGGCGAGCCCCGCGTCAGGGTGTCAGCTGGTTCGGTCGATATCACCTCGACGACGATCCCTGGTGGGGCGGATGCGAGGTCGTCGACGTCTCGGTGATCGGCGCTGGCGCTGAACTCTTCACTGAGATTCCGACGGATCCGCTCGGCAGGCAAATCACTATCGAGGTTCACCCATCGGCCGGTGGCACGACGATCGGCCTTCTCCTGATCGGCACGATCCGACACTCGCTGCCCACATCGGGTGGACGGTTGAGGGTCGGTGTCGAGTTCAACGGGCTCTCCGAGACGCAAAGAACTCTGCGCGAGGCCTTTCCACAACTCGGAATCGGGTGGTAGGGCCGCTCGCTTTCACGGGATGCTCGGGTCGCCGATCAGGCGTGGCGGTGCTCAGTCCTTGGCGGTGCTCACTCGATCCAGAGCCTGGAGCACATCGGCCACAATGTCGCCCACGTCCTCCAGCCCGATCGACAGCCGCAGAAGGGCCGGATCGACGCTGAGGGCGGTGCCGGCCACCGAGGCATGCGTCATCTTGTGCGGGTGCTCGATCAGTGACTCGACGGCGCCCAACGATTCGGCCAAGGAGAAGATCGACGTCGCCGAGGCAACGGCGAGAGCGTCGGACTCGCCACCGGCGACCGTGAAGGACACCATTCCGCCAAAGCCGCGCATCTGCGTCGCTGCCAGCTCGTGGCCGGGATGGTCGGCAAGGCCCGGGTAGAAGACTCGGGCCACGCCGGGATGGCCCAGCAGCGCCTCGGCCACCCGGGCGGCATTGGCACAGTGACGCTCCATGCGGATCGCCAAGGTCTTCACCCCCCGCAGCACGAGAAAGCAGTCGAAGGGCCCAGGCACCGCACCGGCGGCGTTCTGGAGGAACCCAACACGCCCGTCCAGCTCGGCATCGGTGGTCGCCACGAAGCCGCCCACCACGTCGCTGTGTCCCCCCAGGTACTTGGTGGTCGAGTGGACCACGAGATCGGCGCCGAGCTCGAGCGGTCGTTGGAGGTAGGGGGTGGCGAAGGTGTTGTCCACGACGACGAGGGCGCCGCGCCGATGGGCGAGCTCGGCCAGGGCGGCGATGTCGGCGATGTGCAGGTAGGGGTTGGACGGCGTCTCGATCCAGAGGAGCCGGGTGTTCGCTTGCCACGCCGCCTCCACCGCGGCGCGGTCCTCGGTGGCGATCGGCGTGCAGCTCACGCCGACGGGCGCATAGACCTGGGTGAGCAACCGATAGGTGCCCCCGTAGACGTTGTTGCCGACGATCACGTGGTCGCCCGGGTTGAGCAACCGCAGGATGGCGTCCTCGGCGGCCAGCCCGCTTGAGAAGGCACGGCCGTGCGCCGCCCCCTCGAGGGCGGCCAGACAGGTCTCGAGCGCGGCTGCGGGTCGGGTTGCCCGACCGGCTGTACTCGTAGCCCCGGTGTACCCCGACCGCCGATTGCACGTAGGTGGAGGTCTGATAGATCGGCGTCACGACGGCACCGGTCGCCGGGTCGGGAGGCTGTCCACCGTGGATGGCGATGGTCTCGAAGCCGAGCCGTCGGTCGTCGGTCACCTCAGCTCCGTTCGAGGTAGGCGAGCAGGTCCGATCGCGTGAGGATGCCGACCGGGTGGCCACCGTCAAGCACGATGGCGGCCGGCGAGGTCCGGAGGCGCTCGGCGGCCCGGTCGATCTCCTCCCCCTGGCCCACGGTGGCGAGCGGTGGCTCCATGACCGAGCCGACCGTCTGGTCCAGGATCTCGGGGTGGTGCAGGCCGCGCTCGAGCAACGAGCGATCGGTCACCGACCCCACCACCTCGGCAAGGGCGAGCGGCGGCTCGGCTTTGACCACCGGCAGCTGGGACACCCCGTACTCCTCCAAGATGGCGATGGCGGTGCGCACCGTCTCGTCGGGGTGGACGTGCACGAGGGAAGGGAGCCGGTCGCTCTTGGCCGCCAGCACCTCCCCGACGGTGGCGCCCAGGGCACGCAAGAAGCCGTGGTCGGCCATCCACTCGTCGCTGTAGAGCTTGGAGAGATACCCGCGGCCCGAGTCCGGGATCAGGGTGACGATCACGTCGTCGGGGCCGAGCGAGGCCCCGATCTGCAGCGCGGCCCAGACGGCGGTGCCGGTCGAGCCACCGACCAGGATGCCCTCCTCCCGGGTCACCCGCCGGGCGGTCAGGAACGAGTCTCGGTCGGTGACCGACACCACCGTGTCGACGACCGAGGGGTCGAAGGTCTCGGGCCAGAAGTCCTCGCCGATCCCCTCGACCAGGTACGGACGGCCACCACCGCCCGAGTAGATCGAGCCCTCGGGATCAGCCCCGATCACTTTGACGGCCGGGTTCATGGACTTCAGGTACCGGCCGATGCCGCTGATGGTCCCCCCGGTGCCGATCCCGGCCACGAAGTGGGTGACCCGGCCGGCGCTCTGGCGCCAGATCTCGGGCCCGGTCCCGGTCTCGTGCGCCCGGGGGTTGACCGGGTTCCGGTACTGGTTGGGCTGGTAGGCGCCGGGCGTCTCCTCGGTCAGCCGGTTCGCCACCGAGTAGTAGGAGTCGGGGTGCTCGGGAGCCACCGCGGTCGGGCACATCACCACGTCGGCCCCGAAGGCCCGCAGGAGCTGGCGCTTCTCCTCGGAGATCTTGTCCGGCATGGTGAAGACGCAGCGATAGCCGCGCTGGGCCGCGATCATCGCCAGCGCGAGCCCGGTGTTGCCCGACGTCGGCTCGACGATGGTGCCCCCGGGAGCCAGCAGGCCCTGGCGCTCGGCGGCGTCGAGCATGGCCAGGGCCGGGCGGTCCTTCACGCTCCCACCAGGGTTCAGGTACTCGAGCTTGGCCAGGAGCAGACAAGGCAGATCGCGACCGACCCGGTCCAGACGGGCGAGGGGCGTCGATCCGATCAGTTCGAGCGGGCTGCCGACCACCCCCATGGGCGGGCCGGGGTCGGTGAGCGGGCACACCTGGACCCCGTCTGGGACCTCGTCGATCCCGTCGGCGAAGAGGATCGCCGGCAGGCCTGCTTGGTGGAGATCGCGGGCGATGTCGACGGTGATCGCCGGATCACCGAAGATCCCGACCAACCTCGGCAGGAGACCCCGCAGCTCACCGATGATCGCCTTGGCGGACCAGGTCGGCAACCGGACCACCCGGTGGGCCCGGGCCTCCACCGGGCGCGGCGGACGCTCCTCTCCGAGCACGAGGAGCACATCGACGCGGGGCGGGATCATGAGGGTTAGCGACGCCGATCCATGGCCACCGGGCGAACCAGGTTCTTCACTGCAGCGCGATGTTAGGACGGCGCGGGAGCGTCAGCGCCGAGCGAACGGTCCCCGATGGGGGATGCCCGTACGACACGGGAGAGCGGACTCTTCAGGGGTTGTTCCACCCCCTGGGGATGGATACTTTGATCGCGAGTCGAGCGGTCAGTGGCTTTAGGGGAATCGATGGCCGATCATATGAGCGTGACGACGGGGGTTCTCGTGTGACCGCTGACGTCCGCGGACCGGTGACCGGCGGCGTGCGGGGCAGTGCGTTCTCGCTCCCGGAGGTCGACCTCGCGGCGAGGGGCTACGTCGCCGAGGAGTTCTTCTTTGAGGGCACCGCGACGTCGTACGCGCCCGCACCGGGCGCAGAATTCGGTGAGGACGGGAAGTGGGAGGCTGTCGCGCACGGCTCGGCCGACTTCCGCACCCGGATGCTCGTGGTCCGTCCCGTCGATCCAGCGGCGACCAACGGCACCGCGGTGGTGCACTGGCTTAACGTCACCGCGGGCTACGAGAAGGGCAGCGCCGACGACGAGGAGCTGCTCTCGGGGTTCGTGTGGGTTGGTGTTTCTGTGCAGCAGGTGGGGATTGACGGGCTCGCGCCGGAGGCGCCGCGGTACGCCGGGCGGAGCCTTCCGGGGGATCCGCTGAAGGTATGGGACCCCGAGCGCTATGGATCGCTCGTGCATCCCGGCGACGAATTCTCCTACGACATGTTCACCCAGGCGGGTGCGGTGATCCGTTCTGGCGCGGTGACGGGTGGGGTCGCGGTCGAGCGGCTGGTGGCAACCGGTGCGTCGCAGTCAGGCGGGCGCCTCACGACCTACCTCAACGCGGTGCACCCGATGGTGCAGGTGTACGACGGGTTCATGCCGACGATCACCGCCGCGGGTGGCACGTTGTTGCAGGCGGTCGCGGTCGACGTACCGCTTTTCGACACCGCACGGCGCCACATCCACGGCCGTCACCGCAACGATCTCGACGTGCCGGTCTTCGTGGTGAACAGCGAACAGGAGACCGTTGCCTTCGGGCCGACGCGGCGTGCCGACAGCGACCGCTACCGCTTCTGGGAGGTGACCGGCGCGCCGCACACGTTGCCGCAGGCACCCCCGCCCGAGCCACACCAGAAAGGTCGCGTCGACAACCCCCTGTCGCATCGACTGGTCCTGTCGGCGGCGTACGGGGCGATGCACCGCTGGCTGGTCGAGGGCATAGAGCCGCCGCGGTTCCCGCCGATCGAGCTCGGCGCCGACGGTGCCATCGTGCGCGACGAGCACGGAAACGGGCGGGGTGGCATGCGCCTCCCCGAGCTTGTCGCACCGATCGCCGAGTACCACGGACGTGACGACGAGCGGTCGGGGCTCCTGATGATCTACGGGTGGGCGCGCCAGTTCTCGCGGGACGAGCTGCGCACGCTCTACCATTCGCGCGCCGCGTACGTTGACGCGTACCGCCACGGTGTCGACGAGCTCGTCGCGGCCGGGGGGTTGCGACCCGCCGAGTCGTCCGCCCGCTACGAAGAAGCCGAAAAGGTAGCCGCGAACCTCAACCTGTGAGCACAGGGCCACGAACGGGTGCCAGGTGCCCAGAGGTTCGGTGCGCTCCCGGGAGGCATCGATGCAGCCGAGACAGCGGGTCTGAGGGCATTTCTCGCCAGATAGCCAATAGTGCAGTTCGCACTTTGGAAGGGGGCATTCCGATGTTCGACAGCGTGAGCGGTTCCTTACCCGTCTACCCACCTGCGGAGCCGGGAAAGCGCAAGCGACTTGTGCGGCGAAGACTCCAGCGAGCGGAACTACAAGTCCAGATGCTCGCGGGCAAGGAACCCGCTCCCCCGCCCCGACCGCCTCTTTGGGGCATCGACCCCGATGGCGTCGGCATATGCCTCTCGGGTGGCGGGATCCGATCAGCGTCCTATTGCCTCGGCGCGCTCCAGAGCCTCGGTCGAGAGGGCCTTCTCTTCGGTGACGGACACGCGAAATACCTGACCTCGGTGTCCGGGGGGTCCTACATTGCGACGGCACTGGCGATGGTCACGCGGGGCCCGCTCCCTGGTGACGGTGACGCGGCGAAGGATGGTCCGACAGTTGCGCCGCCTCGTCAGCGAACCGAAGGGGAGCCAGATCTCACCCCGTTCGCCCATGGCAGTCCCGAAGAAACTTACCTGCGGGGTCACACGCTCTATCTGACGCACGGGCGCGCCGGAATTCCCGGGGTGGCGTGGAGGGTCCTTCTTGGTGTGACGTTCAATGTCACGATCATCACGCTTGCACTCGCGCTGATCTTCGTTCCCTTAGGTTGGCTGTACGCCACTTGGTGGCCAGCACTCCACGCCGGATGTCCAGTGGACTGTCCTGTGGGTCCGGCGTTCGCCTTACCGTGGCTGCTCTGGCTGTCTGTGATCGTCGTCTCAAGTGGGGCATTCGTCAGCGGATTTGTGTGGTTGGCGTGGCGGTTCAAAGCGGAATGGACGCGCACAGCTTGGGCATGGACCACCGGAGTTCTGGTCGTCGTGTCCCTTCTGATGTTGCTGTTCTTTGTTGGCATTCCGTCCATCATTCACTTGGCCCGGCCCTTCTACTTGACCTCCAGCGCGCCCTCCAGGGCAGGTACCACCAAGACGAGCACCGTGGTGGTCACCGCTGTGGGATTGGCCGGCCTGTTGGGATCGTGGCTTGCGGCGGCTGGGCGCCTGCTCGCGACCCCAAAGGGAATCGAGGGGGACATCGTCAAAGGCGTTGGCGGCTTCGCGAAGACACACCGAACACTCCTAGTGAACGTTGTGGCGACGATCGCGGGACCGCTGCTGGTCCTCACCGGCATCATCATCCTCGCGTATTGGGGATCGGCATACGCGCCGGGCGGAAGTGGTGCTGGCCTCGTCGAGATACTTGCATGGGTCGGCACGGCGGGCTTGCTCGGCATCCTGTGGTTCCGTGCCGACGTCACAGCATGGTCACTCTTTCCCATGTATCGCAGGCGTCTGTCCGCAGGCTTCGTCCTCCGCCGAACCAAGGTCGACGGTTCCCAAACCCCTACCTCGGTGTGCGGATTCGACGCCTCCGAGCGGCCGTATTCGAAGTCGTACAAGCTGACGGAATGTCAACCGGACGACTTTCCCGAGGTGATCATCTGTGCCGCCGCGAACGTGAGCGACTATGGCGCAACCCCCGCCGGCTCCAATGTAACGAGCTTCACATTTAGCTCACAGTGGATCGGAGGCCCGATCGTCGGTGCAAAGATGACGAGCGAGTACGAGCAGGCGGTGGGCATCCGAGCTCAGTCGCGATTCACCACCTTGCCGACGGCGATGGCCATCTCGGGAGCGGCATTTGCGCCCTCTATGGGTCGCATGACCCGAATCCCATTCCGATTCTTCCTGGCTTTGGCCAATCTGCGGCTGGGAGTGTGGGTACCGAACCCCAGACGTCTCGACAAGTTTGAGGGTCGGAACGTGGTTCACCAAGTGTTACCCCGACCGCAGTATTTCGTGCGCGAGATGTTCGGAAGGAACCACCTTGATGCCCCGTTCCTCTACATCACTGACGGCGGTCACTACGAAAACCTCGGACTGGTGGAGCTGTTGCGTCGCAAATGCGAGACGATCTGGTGCATCGACGCGGCCGGAGATCGGGTCGACACCTTCGACACCTTGGGAGGAGCCCTCCAGTTGGCCCAAGCTGAGCTCCAGATCTCGATCGACATCAACCCAGCCCGCGACATGGATCCTCAGCCTGCCAAGACCAAGGGCGCCATGCCGCAATATGTGAAGCAGCCGTTCTGCTTCGGGGCGATCCACTATCCCGATGGGGGCACTGGCACATTGATTCACATCAAGGCCGGTGTCCCGATCGACTCCACCGACAGTGCCGGGGCGGAGGGCCATGACGATGGGGACGCCGGTGGCGATGGAGAGAACAGTGGAAGCACTGGCGTGAGCGTCGGCAGCGAAGCAGATACGCCCTGGAACATCATCTCTTTCGCGCAACAGCATCCCAAGTTTCCGAGCGATCCCACCTTGGACCAGCTCTACGATGGGGATCACTTCGACGCCTATCGGCAGCTCGGCGCAATCTCCGCTGAAAGGGCGTGGAAGCGCTGGCAGGGCTTTCAGAGGACACAATCCGGACAGCCCCCGCAACCCCAGCGGACCGCATCGCCCCAAGGCGCAGGGCAACCCGACAAACCCGCGCAGTCCTCTCCGTCAGGACGATCTGAGTCTTGAGACATCGGCTTCGAGCGCTGATCCCTGTGGAGCCCGGCTGGTCGCCGATCGCTGAATTCGGAGGTGCTCACGCCCAGCCGCGGACCAGCTTTGCCGTGGAGGTGGCTCAGTTCCGGCGGCGCGCACCTGCACGTCGGTGGTTCCCAATACCTCTGGAGCCACCGCTTTGGCGACACCTGCCCTTGCTTCGCGTTTTGGGAGCTACAGGCCGTGACAATTCGACCAAGAAAAGGAGCTGTCTAGTTCATGACGCCCCAAGCGGACTTAGGCGTCAAGGCTCCGCCAAATACTGATCGACATCCTTCAGAAGAAAGATCTGACTGCCATCGATCGGAACACCCATTCCGCCACGTGGTCATTGGAAGAACTCGAACGGACCCTTCTAGGCCTCGCGTTCTGGTCCCGTTGGGATAGTCGGATTTCAACAGGCACGGCAGCCAATCGGTACTTGGACGATCTCGGTTCGCGCAGGAGTCGCTGAACCACCCTCAACCGTCATGACCTCGTGTTGAGCCATGAGCACCGCGAGGGAACCGCGCTTCAGCACCAGCGAAGCAACGATGGCACCGGCAATGAATGCGAAAGCCGACCAGAGGAAGGCGGTGGTCTCACCGTGGAGCGCAGCCTCTTCGATGGTGACCGTTGAGTGCGTCCGACCGACCAAATAAGAGGTCGCAGCGCTGGCGGCCAGGGTGTTGAGCAGTGCGGTCCCAATAGACCCCCCAACCTGCTGCGCCGTGTTGAGCGCTGCCGATCCCACACCAGCGTCCTGGGGCGCCAACCCGAGGGTGCCCGTACTGAACGACGGAGAGACGCTCAGTCCCGACCCGATGCCGAGGACGACGAGAAACGGAAGCACGTGGCTGAAGTAGGACGAGTGCAATCCGACTTCATGGAGACCGAACAGCGCAGCAGCAGATACAAGCAGTCCGATCGGCACCATTGGCTTGGGCCCGAATCGCGGCAGCAGGATGCGATTGGACACCTGGGCGACAGCGATGAGGACGACGATGAGCGGAAGGAACGCGATCCCGCTCTTCATCGGGCTGAATCCCAACGTGCCCTGGAGGTAGTAGGTCAAAAAAAAGAACACGCCGAAGATCCCGACGGAGGCAAAGAGCGCCACCAACAACGATCCACCCCGCGTCCGGTTGAGCACGATCCGAGGCGGGAGCAGCGGGTACTTCGTTCGAGTCTCGATGAACACGAATATGGCGAGCAGGATCGACCCTGTGACGAGGGATCCAATCGTGTACTGGTTGCTCCATCCGGTGGTCTCCGCGTGTGAGAACCCGAACACCAGCGAGAACAGCCCAATGCCAACCAGGAACAAGCCGGGCAGGTCGGATGGATCGTGATCAGCTCCCTGATCGTTATTCAGCCAGATCAGGGCACCGGCGACCGCGACAGCAGCGAACGCGAGGTTGACGAAGAGCGTCCATCGCCACGAAACGTAGGAGGTGAGGATTCCTCCGAGGAGGAGCCCCAACGCCCCGCCCGCGCCGGCGATCGCTCCGTAGATACCAAACGCCTTTCCACGCTCTTGGGGGTCAACGAACGTGGTGGTCAGGAGAGCCAACACCGAAGGTGCAAGGAGAGCCCCGAATGCACCTTGAACCGTTCGAGCGATGACCAGCATCGTGAAGTTGACCGACGACCCGCCGATGGCCGAGGCCACCGCGAAGCCGAGCAGCCCGATGATTAGTGCCCGTTTGCGCCCGACACGGTCACCGATGCGTCCGCCCAAGAGGAGCAGGCTGCCGAAGGCGAGTGAGTACGCCGTGACAATCCATTGGCGATCGGCAGTGGAGAAATGCAGATCTCGCTGAGCGGTGGGGAGAGCGATGTTGACGATCGTGCTGTCGAGAATGACCATCACCTGCGCGATCCCCAGCACGCCGAGGATCCACCACCGCCGGTCGTAGTTGGCCCCATTGAGTGGGACATCGTCTTCAGCCGGATGCTCCAACGTCATCAATGTCGTCATTCGGCTCTCCTCGGGGCTTGCGCTAGTCGGTGCCCCTCACCTCATCCCGATTTGCCCATATCCGGCTGTCGCGCCACTCGATGGCGAAGGTAGACGACTCTCGACCTGAAGGTGCGGGAATAGACGAGTTCGAGATCGACCCGGCGCTCACGCTGGGGGAAGAAGGGAGGGCCGCTGCCCGACGATGTCTCCGTCAAGCCAAAGGCCAAATGACTAGGCCACGCTGCGGATGAGAGATCCTCCCGGTAACGGGTTCGACACTACGTCCGCTGGACACGAATCAGGGACCCCGAAAAGGGCCCCTGATTGATCACTTGGAGCGGACGACGGGATTCGAACCCGCGACCCTCACCTTGGCAAAAAAAACACGTCCAGTTCGACTACCTGCTACTTCACGAAATAAGCCAGCACGATTACCGTTTCGTTGCACCGTAGTTGACCGCTACTGATCGTAGTTGTCCATGGCGCGTGGTACCGATGTGGTGCATGTACCACGCGATCATGCACCACATGCACCACATGCACCACGAACCTGGACGCCCTCAGCGGAAGAACAGCTGCACACTCACGCTGTCTTCAGGTATTTGCGGACAGCTCGACGGACAACTTCTCCAGCAGACACGCCCTCGGTCTGTGCGCGTACTTCGATAGCCTCACGCAGCTCTGGCTCGAAGCGGACCGGCAGTCCCTCGGCTGGTTCGGCCCCCATTCGAGGACGGCCCGGCCGGCGGCGAAGCTTCGAAACATCGAGACCAGTTTCAGCTTCTGCAGCCATCCGTTCGATGACCTTCTCGGTCAACTCGACGCCAGTTCGGCTCTTGCCATAGGAACGCTTGCGGTCAGGCATCTTCTCCTCCGGTCTGTCGGAGCAGGGACTCGTACATAGGACGCATTTTCATGGCGTGGATCGCAACCTCGGTCCCGTTTGCTCGAACAGCGACTACCACCTCGAGCAGCCGCCCGGCTCGATCGGGCCCCAGGTACAGCGCTTTGTCCCAGTCGTCCGCGTCATCGGCGACATAGAGCGGATGCTCCAGGACATGAACAATGTCGCCGTCATTGAAGCGGTCCTCGACTTGATGTTTGCGGGCCGAGTCGGCGATCTCCACGTGCAAGAAAACGTATCACGAAATCTCGCCACACCAGCCGCACCGAGCAGTGCTTCCTCACCCCCGGAGGTCCGTCAACCCCACGTCCCTGGCCCACCCGTTGAACCTTCGCGAACCGACCTGGATCCCGGACATCGCCCACCGTCCGGGTCAAAGCCAGCGGTCAATGGAGCTCATCACTTCGAGACCCACGGCCTCTTGGGGCAGCCAGTGACCAGACATGAGAAGTTGGGAGGCCCCGGCACGTAGCTCTTCGGGGAGCCAGGCGACCAACCCTGACGCCGCCGCGGCGGCAACCGGGGCAGCGGGCCGTCGATGCGGGGATGCCAACAGCGCCCGATACAACCCAACCGCTGGAATCACCGAAGCGGTACAGGCCGCTTGCCCGACCAAGTGGGCACGCGCCGGAATCGATAGGCCAGCAATGTCAGGATCGCCGAAGTAGTAGGCCTGCTTTACGGCCGGGTCCAGTTCGGCCAGGTAGGTCACCGATGCGCAGAAGGCCCCGCCAGCGCCGTAGACGACGACGCCGATATCGCGCGGCATCGGTCTTGAGCAATCGGCAAGCCGAGTCGTAGGTGTGATGGTTCTCAAGGACGAGGGCGGCAGGCACATCTGAGACGCGCAGGTAGACGAAGGGTGGGTGGACTTCGAAGCAGCGGAGCAACTCGTCGCTCAGCACACCTATGGCATACAGCCGTTGCGCACGAATGGATTCGAGCCGTTTCTCGTCCCCAAAGATCTCTAAGGGCCCGCGTGAAAATTAGTTGAGCGGTTGGGAATGCACGGTGTAGTTCCAGTCACCGTGGAACTCATGGCGGGTGAGAGGGACGGCGGCCAACTCCTTGTTGGTGATCTTGACTCCGGTCGGGTAGTAGCCCTCGTCGAGCTCGGCGTTGATCTTGAGACCCTTCTTGGTCGTGGTGTTGGCGATGAGCTGGACGACGACGCGATAAGAGGTGAGGGGGCGCCCTCTCCAGTTCATGGTGATGAAGCTGAACATGCGGTGCTCGATCTTGTTCCACTTGGAGGTCCCCGGCGGGAAGTGGCAAACGGTGATCTCAAGCCCGGTGTCAGCCGCCAGCTTGGCCAGTTCGACCTTCCAGGCCCGAAGGCGATAGCCGTTCGAACCCCCGGCGTCGGCACAGACGAGCAGCTTGGTGGCGTCGGGGTAACGGTGCCTGCCCATCTGAGCCCACCACCGGCCGATGCTGGCCACGGCGAAGCCGGCCGTGTCGGCATCGTTGCCGACCGAGACCCAGTCTTCGTCGGCACCCAAGTCGTAGACGCCGTAGGGGATGGCCTTTCCCATCTCGGGGTCGATGAAGTCGTGGACCTGGGTGCGAGTGGGCTTCTTGGCCGGCTGGTACTCCTGACCAGCGTTGGAGTACTCGCCGACCAGCTCCTTCTTCTTGGCGTCGACGCTGATGACCGGCTGGCCTTCGGAGCAGAACCGTCCCGCCGTGTCGTTGATGTAGGCGAACTGGGCGTCGCGGTCCACGTGCTGGGCGCCCTCCTTCTGCTTGGAGGTGCCTTGGAGGCTATAGCCCATCTCTGCGAGCAGGTCCCCCACGGTTTTGGGGCTGATCTCGAAGCCTTTGGCACCAAGTGCGTCAGCGAGTCGATAGGTGGACTTGGCCGTCCAACGCAGGGGGGACATCGGATCGCCGCGGGCTTCGGGGGAGACGAGGTCGTCGAGTTCCAAGAGCAGGTTCGGGTCCTTGTCGATCAAGCGCTTGCGGCCGCCACCCTCTCGACGCACACGCTCGTTGGGTGTGGCCATCCCCGAGTCGATCTCTTGGGTTCCCGTGATCACCGTGTTGCGGCTCATCGATGCCAGACGAGCCACCGCAGTCGTTCCACCCCGACCGAGCAGCTTCGCTGCCGCTCCCGAGACCACACGTCGCTGGCGCTCATCGAGCAGGGGCATCACGACCGAGAAGAACTCAGCCAGCTGGGCCTCGGCCACCTCCACTCCCGGAGGCTATATCGCGCGAGTTATACTTCCGTGGACCCTTAACGCGCGAATGTGAGGGTCACCCCCTCCGCGTGTGGTGCAAATGTGGTATGGCCGGGCCCCCTGACGCGTCACAAGGGGCCCGCTCTGGCCCCTTGCACCACCACTACCTGCTGCTTCCTGCTGCTTCCTCCGAGAGCGGACGACGGGATTCGAACCCGCGACCCTCACCTTGGCAAGGTGATGCTCTACCAGCTGAGCCACGTCCGCAGTTTTCCAAGACTACCCCGAGGCACCCGGCGCCCCTCAACGACCCGAGTGCCCGAAGCCGCCCTCCCCTCGCGCCGACGGTGGGAGCTCGTGCTGCGCGACCAGGCAGAACTCGACACGCTCGACCGCCTGCACCACGAGTTGCGCGATGCGGTCGCCTCGGCGCACCTGATACGGCGCTGCCGGGTCGGTGTTGACCAGCAGCACCGCGATCTCGCCGCGGTAACCGGGGTCGACAAGGCCGGGCGTGTTCAGACAGGTGACGCCGTGACGAAGGGCCAGCCCGCTGCGGGGGACGACGAAGCCGCCATATCCGATCGGCAGCGCGAGCACGATGCCGGTCGGCACCAGCGCCCGGCCGCCTCCGGCGGCCAGAAGCACGTCCTCGCGCGCATGAAGGTCGGCCCCGGCGTCGCCCGGGCGCGCGTAGGCGGGCACGGGGAGCTCGGGGTCCAGCTGGTGTAGCGGGACGATGACCATCACCGAGCAACGTAGTGCTGCTGTCCGGGGCCGATCGTGGAACCAGCCTGCACCACAGCGGCGTCACCGGCCCTCGGTAGCATGCCCGCGTGCTCGCGTGGATGGATCTGGAGATGACCGGCCTCGACCCGGGGCGCGACGTCATCGTCGAGATCGCCGTGCTCGTCACCGACGACGAACTCGCGATCGTGGCCGAGGGGCCCGACATCGTCCTCAGCGCGACCCAGGCCCAGCTCGACGGCATGGAGGACATCGTCCGCGCCATGCACACACGCTCGGGACTGCTGGAAGCCATCGGGTCCTCGACGACCACACTCGAAGAGGCCGGCGCCCAAGTGCTCGCGTTCTTGAAGGAGCACATCCCCGAGGAGCGCTCCGTCCCCCTGGCCGGTAACTCGATCGGAACCGATCGGCGGTTTCTCGCCGCCTACCTCCCCGAGATCGAGAACTGGCTCCACTACCGCTCAGTCGACGTCTCCACCATCAAGGAGCTGTGCCGCCGGTGGTACCCCGAGGTCCTGACCAAGGCGCCCGGCAAGGAGACCACTCACCGCGCCATGGACGACATCAAAGAGAGCGTCGCCGAACTCGCCTACTACCGCCAGACGATCTTCAAGAAGGCCAGCGAGCACCCGCCAACCCCGGCCTGAAGCGCGCCGGGGCGGCCGCAACGAGCAGTTGGACCTGGCGGGCAACGCCGCCGTGTGGTCGGCCCGTCGGGGCCGCCGGCCCGCTCAGCGGTTGGGTTGAGGCGTGACCCGCAGGTACGGCTTGAGGGCCTTGAAGCCCTTCGGGAACTTGGTCTTGGCGTCCTCGTCGGAGACGGCCGGAACGATGATCACGTCCTCGCCCTCCTTCCAGTTGACCGGCGTGGCCACCTGGTAGCCGGCGGTCAGCTGCAGCGAGTCCAGGACGCGGAGGACCTCGTCGACGTTGCGGCCAGTCGAGGCCGGGTAGGTGAGCGTGAGCTTCACCTTCTTGTCCGGGCCGATGATGAACACCGAGCGCACGGTCATCGTGTCGCTAGCGTTCGGGTGGATCATGTCGTAGAGGTCGGCTACCCGGCGGTCCTCGTCGCCGATCAGCGGGAAGTTCAGCGCCGAACCCTGGGTCTCCTCGATGTCGCCGGCCCAGCCCTTGTGGGACTCGACGCCGTCGACCGAAAGGCCGATCAGCTTGGCGTTGCGCTTGTCGAACTCGCCCTTGGCCTTGGCGAACGCGCCCAGCTCCGTCGTGCAGACGGGCGTGAAGTCCTTCGGGTGGGAGAACAGAATCCCCCAATCGTCACCCAGCCACTCGTGGAAGTTGATCGTTCCCTCGGTGGTGTCGGCGGTGAAGTCGGGGGCGGTGTCGCCCAGTCGGATAGCCATGAGTGGAGGTCCTCCTATTCCCTGGCCGGGGGCCATCGATGTCCCCTCGAGCCGGACCCTGCGTCGTCCGGTTCCACCTTAGCGGTGGCCCCGGCAATAGTCGACTCAGTAAGTCAAGATTCGGATCCCCGCGAAGCGTCTCGGGGAGTCCGGATGGTCGAGGTGCCCGTCGGGTCATGCCAAAATCCGTTGCAATGCCTGAGCATGCCGATCGTCGACACGCGCCCGCCGGGCGACCGACGGTCCGCATCGAGCGCCGGGGGCCGGTGACGGTCGTCACGATCGATCGCCCCGAGCGTACGCAACGCGGTCGACTCGGCGACCGCCGACGCCCTGCGCGAGGCGTTCGCCGCCTTCGACACCGACCCTGAGATGGCAGTCGCCGTCCTGACCGGGTCCCAGGGAAACTTCTGCGCCGGCGCCGACCTGAAGGCGCTCTCCGAAGGGGATCGGCGACCGATCCACGACGCCGGGCCCGGGCCGATGGGGCCGACCCGGATGACCCTCTCCAAGCCGGTCATCGCCGCCGTCGAGGGGTATGCGGTGGCCGGTGGCCTCGAGCTCGCGATCTGGTGCGACCTCCGGGTCGCGGCCGAGGACGCGACCTTTGGGGTGTTCTGCCGGCGCTTCGGGGTGCCCCTGGTCGATCTGGGCACCGTCCGGCTCCCCCGCCTGATCGGTGCCAGCCGGGCGATGGACATGATCCTGACCGGCCGGGGGGTCAGCGGACCCGAAGCCTTGGCGATGGGCCTGGCCAACCGGCTGTGCCCGCCCGGCGACGGGCTCGACACCGCCGTCGAGCTGGCCGAACACCTCGCCGCGCTCCCCCAGGCCTGCCTGCGCAGCGACCGGAGATCCGCGATCGAACAATGGGGACTCTCCGAGGAGGATGCGGCGATCGTCGAGGCGCGACTTGGTCGCGAGGTGATCAAGAGCGGCGAGACCCTGGCCGGGGCGCAGCGCTTTTCGGACGGGGCGGGCCGAGGCGGGACCGCCCTGTGACCATGGAGGGACCCGGGGACGACGCCCAGGAGCCGACGACCGTCGCCGCCTTCGACTTCGACGGGACGGTCACCCGGGGCGCCAGCACCGTTCCGTTCTTGATCGCAGTCCGCGGCGCCCTGCCGGTGGCGGCGGCCGTCCTGCGCACGCTGCCCGGGCTCGTCCGGGCGGCCATCTTCTCGGGTGCCGCCGCCGACAGCTACAAGGAAAAGCTCTTCGTCCACCTGCTGCGCGGGATGACCGACGAGGAGCTCGCCCGCAAGGGCAAGAGCTTCGCGGCCAACCACCTGAAGCTGCGCCTCCGCCCCGAGGTCCGGCGCCGGATCGAGTGGCACCGGGACCGTGGCCACCTCGTCGTGCTGGTCTCGGCATCGCTCGAGCACTACGTGGCGCCGGCCGGCGAGATCCTCGGCGTCGACGGCGTGCTCGCGACGCGCCTCGCGGTCGACGCGGCGGGGATCCTCTCGGGGCGCTTTGACGGCAAGAACTGCCGGGGCGCCGAGAAATACGCACGGGTCGTCGGCTGGATGCGGGCCAATGGTCTCGCCGGCACCGGTCGCGCCCAGGCGGTCCTGTGGGCCTACGGCAACGGCCGCGGCGACGCGTGGCTGCTGGGCGCGGCAGACCATGCGGTCGACGTCGGCCGTCTCGGTCCGCTCGGCTCGCTCCGGCGGTTCCCGACGCTGGCGGCCGTCGAGTCCGGGCACGTCCGGCAGACCAACCCGAGGCCCCCAGCGCGCTGAGGGGTTCGAGGCGTCGGCCCGCCGGGGCCGCTCAGTACACTCCCGCCGTGCGCATCGACCAGGTCCTTCCCTCCCTGGCCAGCCGGGACGCGATCGGCGTCCACTCGCTCGCACTCACTGACGCGCTGCGCCAGGCGGGGTTCGACTCGGACATCTACTACGGGACCTGCACGCCCGACGTGGCCGGGCTGGGACGGCCCGTCACCGAGCTCGGGCGCTTCGCCAAGCACCGTTGGCTGCTGTACCACGCCTCGATCGGGAGCCCGGCCTACGACTTCGTCGCGATGCGCGATGAGCCCAAGCTGGTCAACTACCACAACATCACCCCCGCCCACCTGCTCGAGGGCTGGGCGCCCATCGTCACCTACGAGGTGTCGCTCGGCCGCGCCCAGCTGGAGCGCCTCGCGCCCGAGTGCCGGCATGCGGTCGCCGACTCGGAGTTCAACCGCGGCGAGCTCGTCGGGGCCGGCTACCACGGGACCGACGTGGTGCCCCTCCTCATCGACATGACCTCGACCGGCCAGGACCCCGACCCCATCGTTGCCGAGCGGCTGGCGGCGGCCAAGGACGGCGGCGGGGCCGACCTGCTCTACGTGGGCAAGATCTCGCCCCACAAGGCCCCCCACGACCTGGTGAAGATGCTGGCCGTCTACCGCCGCCTCTACGACCCGAGGGCCCGGCTGCACCTGGTGGGCTCCCCCCTGGGTGAGCGCTACGGACCCGCGCTGCGCGCGTTCGTCGAACGGCTGGACCTCGTCGACGCCGTCAACCTCGTCGGCTCGCTCGACCCCGGCGGGCTCGAGGCGTACTTCCGGGCGGCCGACGCGTACCTGAGCGCGTCGGACCACGAGGGCTTCTGCGTGCCGGTGGTGGAAGCCATGGGGCACGGGATCCCGGTCGTCGCCTACGGGGTCACCGCCGTCCCCGAGACGGTGGGCGACGCCGGTCTGTTGCTCGAGTCCAAGGAGCCCCTCCGCTTCGCCGCGGCGGTGGCCCGGGTGTTGGGCGACGCCGAGCTGCGGGCTCGCCTGGCCGCGGCCGCAGCTCGGCGCGTGGCGCACTTCGACCGGGCGACCTCCACGGCGCGCTTCGTCGGGATCCTGGCCGAGGCGACGGCCGCCTGAGCGCCGCCCTCAGGCGCGGCCACCGACCCCCGAGCGACCACCGACTCCAAGAAGCGCCCGTAGCGGGTGACCAACGCCGGCCACTGGAAGTGCTCGCGGACATAGGCGCGCCCGTTGCCGCCGAGCCACCGGCGCAGCTCGGCGTCAGCGCACAGGCGGTCGATGACCGCCTCGAACTGTCGGTAGGAGCCGAACCACAGGCCCCCCGAGGAGTGCGCGCAGTGATCCCGAGTCGGCTCGCACAGCGCGTTGACGACGACCGGCACGCCCTCCTGCCAGGCCTCCATGATCACGAGCGAGAAGGACTCGAGTGCGCCGGGGTGCACGAAGGCGGTGGCGTCGCGCAGGATGTCCCACTTGGTCGGCTCGTCAACCGCTCCGGTGGTGACGATGTCGGGGTGCGGTTCGATCTCGGTGGTGAGCGGGCCGACGAGCGCGAGCGCCAGGGGCCCGGGCCGGCGTCTCTTGTAGAGGCGGAAGAAACCGTCAAGCGCGTCGGCCCCCTTGTGCGGGTCGATCCGCCCCACGAAGGTGAGGTAGGGACGGTCGCCCAGCCCGAGGATCTCGCCGCCGGGACGCCCGCCCTCCTCAGGGTCGCCCACGCCGATGCCGAGCACGATCTGGGGCTTCTCGGCGACCGGGTGGACCCGCTGGACGAGGCGCCGTTCCGCCGCGGTGTAGTAGCAGAGAGCGTCGGCGGTCGCGAACGCGTCGCCGATGGCCGGGAAGTAGAGCGGCGGCTCGTCGTGCGCCGCGGGGTGCAGCACCGTCGGCGCCCGCGACGCCCGCACCCCCTCGACCGTGACTGCGAACAGGTACGGCGAGAGCACGACGGCATCGGCGTCGCTCTCGGCGAGCGCGTCAATCAGTCCGGGCGCGTCCGGGCCGTTGAGCTCGAGCCAGCGCCGGGATTGGTCCCAGGTGACGTGGCGCGGCGAGCGGCGGAGCCGGCTGTCGTACTTGAAGAACTCGTACTGGCGCTCGCTGGCGACCGGGAAGCGAGTGAGCGCGACGCCGTTCATCTCGAAGCGCCCCGCCGGGAGCTCGTTCTTCCAGCTCAAGTAGTCGACCGCGGACGTCGAATAGGCCTCGATTTCGAAGCCCGGCCGGGCCGCCAGGTGCTCGGCTAAGAGGCGCGCCGCGGCCTCCGCACCTCCGATCGCCGCGGGGTCGTAGCGGGGCGTGACGAAGACGACCTTCATCTCGCCTTCGCGGGTTCCCCCCCACCCCGGTCGGCGGTTGCGATCACCAGATAGTCACGACCGTCGGGGCCGTCTACGACCTCGGCCGAGAACCCGACCGCCTCGAGTACGGCGACCCAGCTCCGCGGCCGGAGCGGGGCACCCGACGCCAGGTCGGCCTCGATCGGCGCGTCGTCGGCGGCCCAGCCGGCCAGCGAAAGCGAGTGGATGACCGCGTGCCCGCCGTCGACCACGGCGCGGGCCGCCGCGTGGACCATCGCGTCCCGCTCGGCAGCGGTCACCCCGTCGACGACCCCGGAGAGCACGAGCCCGCCCAGGGCGTCGGGCGCGACCGCGCGTAGGTGATCCAGGAGCGGTTCCTCCCGCAGGTCGAGCCCCTCGATCTCGACGCGGTCGATGCGACCCTCCCGCGACTCGACGCCATAGGCGTCCAGTCCATGCCCGGCCAGGAGACGGACCAGCCAGCCGTCGGCGGCCGCCGCGTGGAGGACCCGGCCGCCCGAGCCCGACAGGACCTCGACGACGCGCTCCACCCACCACGCGCTCGGCCCGTGCGCCCAGGGGGTCTCGATCACCGGCGCCGGCGGGGACCGCTGGGCGTCGAAGTCGCTCTGGAGCGCGCGCACCTTGTCGTCGAGCGCCCGCAGGGTGCGGCTGGTGGCCGACGCGAACTGGTTGATCTGCGCGGTGACCCAGCCGACGTACCAGAGGCTCGCCTTGCGGATCGTGCGCTTGACCACCGCCCCCCCCGCCTTCGACGAGTGCACCGGGACGACCGGGTCGACGAAGCTCGTCGACTCGACGACACCGAGGGCCTCCTCGAGGCTCCCGTTGCCGCCCATGGGCGAGAACCTCAGGAAGAGTTCGTCGAGCTCGTGCTCGATGCGCTGCGGCAGGTCGCCCGAGGCCCGGCGGCGGATGACCTCCTCGTCGATCTCGGCCATCACCGTGGCCAAGTAGAGATCGGCCTCCACGAGGTCGCCGGCGGCGGAGACGCCGGCCGGGTCGGGCTGGCTGGTCACGGGCCTTCGACGCTCACGCAGACCGGCAGGCTCACGAGCCCCACCGACTTGGTCGGGTTCATCACCTCGACCTTGGCCGCGGCCTCCTTCCAGTCGGACAGCTCCCCGCCAGTGTGCTGCTCGACCCCGGCTGACACCGTGTAGGCGCCGTCGAGGAAGGGAAACGAGGCGTAGTGGAACGAGACCGAGCCCCGGCCCGCCGGAATGACCAGGTGCGCGTCGAGGTCACCGGAAACCGTGCGGAGCAGTGTCGTCTCCTCCTTGTCACGGATCTCGACCACGAAGGACGCCGACTCGCTGGGCTCGGCCGAGGTGTAGTGCAGCGTGATCGTGAGCGGCTCGCCGGTCACCGCGTAGGGACGGTCGCCATTGCCGGCGTGGCTCGAGGTCACCCCGGTGATGCGGATGGGGTGCATCGCGTCGGTGACCTCGACGGGCTGGGAGACCAGCTCGCGAACGATCGGTCCGTCGTCGCCGTGCCCGAGGCCGAGGATCCCGCCCGCCTCGAGCAGGTGCTCCCGGAAGGTCCGGATCGCCTCGCCCGGCGGCCCGTGACCGACGATGCGCCCGTCGGAGAGCACGAGCGCCTTGTTGCAGACCGAGCGCACCTGGTCGGGCGAGTGCGTCACGAAGACGATCGTGCGACCCTCGTCCTGGAACTGTCGGATGCGGTCGAGGCACTTTCGCTGGAAGCGCTCGTCGCCCACGGCCAGCACCTCGTCGATCACCAGTACGTCGGGGTCGACGTTCACCGCGATCGCGAATCCGAGCCGCACGTACATGCCCGACGAGTAGAACTTCACCTGGTTGTCGATGAACTGGTCGAGCTCGGCGAAGGCCACGATGTCGTCGAAGATCTTGTCGATCTGGTTCTTGGTCAGCCCGAGGAGCGAGCCGTTGAGGTAGATGTTCTGCCGACCGGTGAGGTCGGTCTGGAACCCGGCCCCGAGCTCCAGCAACCCGGCCAGCTTGCCCCGCACCACCACCTGGCCTGAGGTCGGCTGGAGCACGCCGCAGATGCACTTCAAGAGCGTCGACTTCCCCGACCCGTTGCGCCCGAGGATGCCGACGGTGTCGCCCTCCTCCACCTGGAAGTCGATGTCGTGCAACGCCCAGAGGTCGGTGTACGGGGTTCGCCCCGCGTGGATGACCCTCTCCTTGAGCGACGTGTACTTCTGGTGGTACAGGCGGAACCGCTTGGAGACGCCCTGGATTTCGACCGCCACGTCCTTCACTACAGCTCCTCGGCGAAGTTCCCGGCCAGGCGGCCGAAAACGACCATCGCGATGGAGAGGAGGATGAGCGAGGCCCCGAGGACAATCGCGTCCATCTCGACGTAGGTCATGTTTCCCCAGCCCGGCAGGAGCTGGGCCAGGGGGTGCCCAATCGTGGTGAGGTGCACGAGCCCAGTTCTTGCGTAGATGACCCGTTCGAAGGTGAGCACGATCGGCGTCATCGGATTCAAGAGATAAATCCAGATCGGGAGGTGGTGGGCCAGGAACTTCGGATACACCTCCTCCTGGAACGAATAGACGATCGGGCAGGCCCAGAACCAGGCCGAACCGACGATCACCTCCACCAGGTGCTGAGTGTCACGCAGGTAGACGTTCACCGCCGCCAGAAGGATCGAAACAGCTGCGGCAAACACGATCAACGGAACCACCGCGACGACCAGCAACCAGAGGTCGGCGAAAGCCGGACGCCAGTGCAAGACCGCGAGGAACACGACCATCACGCAGGCCTGGAAGAAGAAGAACACAGACGCCGAGCCGACCGATGCGAGAGCCAGGATCTCCCTCGGAAATGAGACTTTCTTCACAAGCCCCGCGTTGTTCACGATCGCCCCGGTCGCCGAGAGGACCGACGTCTGGAACAGGTTCCACGCAAGCAGGCCGGAGAACAGGAGGACAACGAACTTCGGGATGCCGTTCTTGAGTGCAATGGAGAAGACGAGCGTGTAGACGAGCACCGCCATCGCAGGCGAAAGCAATGACCAGAGGAGCCCGAGGACTGAGTTCTTGTACTTGACCCGGATCTCAGTGCGGACCAGATTCAAGAGAAGCTGGCGAGAACGCCAGATCTCGACGACTCGCCTCGGGACGCTGACGTGCGAAGAAACGACTCGGGTGGTCTTGACCCGCCCGACGCCTTCGCTCGGGGCCGCAGCCTCGAGCGCCATCTTCAGTTCCCGCCGACCTGTGCGGTTGAGCGCTCGATCACCTGATCGATGAAGCCGTATTCACGCGCTTCATCGGCGGTGAACCACCGATCCCGGTCCGAATCGGCCTCGATGCGCTCGACCGGCTGCCCGGTGTGCAGTGCGATCCGTTCGGCCATCATCTGCTTCAGGTAGACGATCTGCTCGGCCTGGATCGCGATATCGGCGGCCTGTCCCTGCATCGCGCCCGAGGGCTGGTGCATCAGGATCCGCGAATGTGGCAGGGCGAACCGTTTGCCGTGGGCGCCGGCGCAGAGCAGGAACTGCCCCATCGAGGCGGCGAGGCCGAGGCAGATGGTGGACACGTCAGGCCGGACGTACTGCATCGTGTCGTAGATCGCGAGGCCGTCGGTGACCGACCCACCCGGCGAGTTGATATAGATCGAGATGTCCCGCTCTTGGTCCTCGGCCTCGAGGAGGATCAGCTGGGCGCAGATGGAGTTGGCCACCTCCTGGTTGACGGTAGAGCCGAGGAAGATGATGCGCTCCTTCAAGAGGCGTTGGAAGATCTCCGCGCCGGGGTCCGGGCTAAGACTGGCTGCCCGTACGAGGGGCGAGACCGAGGGATTGATCATGGCCACGAGGCTAGTGGGCCACGATGCACTCGAAGTCCGATCCCAGCGCCCTCCCGGCCGCTCAACCAGGCGTTCCGTAGACTCGTCGCTCCAGCGGGCGTGGCGGAATAGGTAGACGCGTCGGGTTTAGGTCCCGGTCCCTTCGGGGGTGGAGGTTCGAATCCTCTCGCCCGCACTCCAGCGCCTGCCGCGTGGTGACGCCGGACACGCCGGGACGAGATCCCTAGCCCCCTGGACGCTGCGTGGCTGCTTTGCAATGGAAGATCCGCCTGCGTTGAACATTATGGAGCGTCTCATCGGTGGCCGAGGACGCTCCGATTTCCCGATCAGCCAGGAATGCGGACTCCGCGGGCCGGTGAGATCCGTTCGGCACTGGTGCCGCCGAGCCATTAGGGATGGTCCACGGTGTGAACTTGCCGCCCTTGTCGACGCAGTCGTTGGGGACGGCGTGGGCGCGCGATGGCATCGGTAGGGGGCCACCTTGGCCCTAGACCTCGAAGAACGCTCGCGGGTACGTCGAGCGAGCGCTCGACGCGGCAAACATGTTCTTCCCTGGAGGTGGAGACGCACGATATGGCGTGCTGGTTCGAGTTACACCACTGGATGAGCTTGCGAAGAGTAAAGTTACCCAAGAGTCACAACTTGCTGTCTGAAGGAACGGACAGGCTCTGTCTGTTGAACTACCGCGAGGCAAAAGACCTCTTGGCACCCACAGATTGAACTCCTCGCCCGTTCGTATTGCCACACAAGAGCCTCGCCGGCTGCCGCCGGTGCGCCTTGAGCTGCTTGCATGTGCAGCAGCGCTATTGGTCGCTCTCGCGGTGGAGTTGGTCGTGGCGTGGTTCATCCACACCAAGGGGGTAAACGTCACAGGGGACGAGCCCTCGTACATCATTCAGGCGCAGGCATATCTCCACTTGAGGCCGAATATTCTCTCGACCGTCAAGACAGACCTGGCTGCTCACTCGCTCGCCGCCTATTCAGTCGGAACGCCAGTCAGCGCAGTGGAGTCCTTCACCGGTCCGCACGGGATGATTAGTCCCTTTGAGCCGGGTCTCGGACTGTTGTTGATCCCATTCGTCGCGACGGGTCGACTCGTTCTCGGCCCAACGATCGGAATGCTGGTGCTCAACACAGCCGGCCTGATCTATCTGCACCGAAGAGTCAGTCGGTTGGCAAAATTGGGACATCCCGGCCAGGTCCTCCTCGGTCTGGCCTTCGCCGGACCATCGGTGTTGTTGGCCGCGACACAGATCTATCCCGACCTTCTCTCCGGCGTTCTCCTCGCGTGCGTGGTCGTCGAGATTGCGTCTATCGAGTGGACCCGCACCTCGAATCGGCTCAGCACAGTGGTAGTCGTCGTGTCACTGGCCTATCTGCCGTGGCTGCAGATCAAGAATCTGGTCCCCGCGATCGTCGCGCTCGCTGCGTTCGTTATCGCCCGTGGTCGCACCAGGTCCAAATGGGAGAACACAACAGTGCTGACTGTGTTGTGTCTGCTGTCGTGGGGAGTGCTACTTGTCTACAACCAACGATACTTCGGACATCTCCTCGGTTTGCCCGAGCAAGCACCAGGCCTCAATCGAGACGGTATTGAGTACACCCTCGGGCTGCTTTTTGACCGAGACCAAGGCCTATTTGTGCAGGTGCCGATCGCCGTCGTTGGACTCGTCGGATTGTGGATCGCACGCAAGAAACTGCCGATTTCTGTGGTCGCGACGGTTCTGAGCGTTGGGTCCATTCTGGTTCTGAATGGCACCTACACCACGACCCCTTATGGTGGGTTGTCGTTAGCCGGGCGGTTCATGTGGACGGCGATCCCCGCCCTCGTCGCATGGATCGGAGTGGTCCTCGCACGCTGGGACCAAGCTCGGCGATCGATGCGGTGGCCGACGATAATTGTTGGGGGCTTGTGGGCCTACCAAGGCATCGCCATTCTCGATGGCGCGCACGTCTACTACAACGCATTCAGCAAGCTCCCTCCATGGGATCCCGCTTCATGGCCCGGCTGGTGGCCGGGATTCAACCGCATTCTCCCCCAGTTCGACCTGCTGGGACGTCCTCTAGGGGCCCCGGCCATCGCCGTCGTCGTTGTCGTGGCTCTCGCAACAATTCTGGCTGTTGCCTCAGCGCAGTACGCCCAAGCTGGACAGTTCTCGCGACTATCAATAGGAGTAGTTGGGATCCTTGCCACGTTCGTCGTGGTGGCTCTGGCGGTCATCAAGCCCCTGACGCCGGCAACCACACTGACCTTTGGCGCGACGGAGTTAGGCACTCCTGTCGTTGGGCACTCGCACCCTGCTGCATCGCCGATCGTCGAATTCCAGGAAATCATCCCCGGCACATACTCGCTGAGGCTCTCCTACCGCCTCCAAGGTCAGGTGGCATCGGGATCAATGATTGTCACCTGCGTCTCATCGTCGGAGGCGCCGAACCACAGTGTGATCGTCCGATTGCATCCGGGACAACGAACCGCCTCAAGATCAATCCGGTGCCCGGGCGCAGGGGAAATGGCCACACAGTTCAAGGTCGCTGCCCGTTCTGAACTGTCGGTCAATGCATTGCAGCTACAGATGGCTCTCGCCTCAGCACTGGGGAACGACACCCACCCGCTCGATTCCTAATACCGAAGGTGCTCGGTTAGCGCCGTCGGGCGACCACCGTGAAGACCGTAACTTCGGTTGGTACGGCATTTGGAACGCCCGGGGGTTTATACAACTGCCGGTGGTAGCTGACAGTGGAGTTGGGGAACCCGAGCACTCCCAGCATGTCGGTGACGGCGCCGGGTGATAAATACCACCAACCGCTCCAGTTCGTGCCACGGCTGGGATTCCAAACCAGAATGGGCCTATCGGCATCGCTGATCGAGACGTTCAAGGGCTCGACCACCACCATCGTGTCATCAGTCAAGGCCGCCGCTTGCTCCAAGGCACTGAACGGATCCCGCAGGTGAAGCAGGATGGCGCCGAGGACCGCCACGTCATACCGCCCCAGATCGCGCGGCAAATCATAAATCGGCGCGTACACAGCCTTCGCAGAGTGTCCGTACGCCCGTCGCAAGTACCACCACGCACTCTCGACCTGAGTGGCGAAAGAGACTGATTCCGCTCGCGCCTTTTCCACGTCGATCGTCGACAACGGCATCACGTCGCTAGCCAAGTCCCAGCCAAGGTCGAGGGCGACGACCTCTGCTCCATTCTGGGACATCCAGAGCGTGAGCCATCCGCTTGCGGGGCCAAACTCAATGACTCTTTTTCCCGCAAAGTCGATCCCACCCAGGTATTCACGTTCGTTATCCAGAAGGTCCCACGGCCCCTCCACAAAAGTGCCGTCGGGCAGCCGAACGCAGTGATAAAACCAACAATCCTCCAGTCTGACGTCGGCCCAGCGCGCCTCGAGTTGACGTTGGAAAGTTGGGTCCAGTTGGCCGAGGTATCCGGGTGGGGGGGCCTCAGGCCAGACCCCGAGGGGCAACCGACCCGGCACGGAGGGCACGATTTCAAGCGGTTTCGGCCTCGGTGGAGACGGCCGACGCGGCGCGACAACAAGGATCGGGCCTAGCCACGGTCGTGGAACTATCGCTCGCAATGGCCGGGCAATCGAGGGCGGCAAGCGGCGGGCTAGCGGCTTGAGTCGATCCACCACTGCTCGCCCTCGGGGTATCTCGCTTCGAGTGTCCGCCAATGGAACTTCCTTCCAATCTGCACGGTGCTCAGGTTGCCGCCACCAGCTGACACTGGGGCAGCCGCAACGACATTCGAGCAGGTCCGACGAAGCTCTCCCATCGTCAAACGGAAATTCTTGCGACCGGTCAGACGCAGACACCCGTCGCTACTTCGCGGGAGGAGGACAAGCTAGCGCGACAGGCGGTCGAGAGGGAGAGTTTTGGTCGCCTCTGACAGCGGCGAGCGAGCAGTCCTTGACCCGGGTCAACGACGAGAAGCAACACGTCTCCGCGCAGGTTCGGGGTCCCGATGGTGGAGGTGGCCGCAGCCTTCGGCGAACGGTCCGACGACGCACCCGACGGGCTTTCTGCCGAGGCGACGCGGGCCTGCGGGCTCACCTGGATGTGCGCCGCGGACCCCTACGGGCCGAACTTCCACCCCAACGACGACGGCTACCGCACGATCGCGGCAGCCATCGCCGACGCGTTGTCGACCGGGGGACTCTGAGAGGCATCAGAAGCCGAGTTGGAAACGGTCTTGACGGCATGTTCGACCGACGACCGATCCACGGGACCTCGGGAGCGCCCCGGGCCGACACGCTTCGTCATTGCGAATGGAACGCGCCGTCGTCCACGAACGCGAGGCGGTCGTGCGCGAATGCGACAAGGGCCGCTTCGTCCAACGACGTCGCGCGCCGGGCGACTCGGCTGAGCTCCGCGGCCGACTGCCGATCTCGAAACGCAGCGAGCTCGGCCGTGCCGAGTGCATTCCACAACCCATTGAGCGGTTGCAACCTCATCCCGCGCCCCTCACCCCACGCCACCAGGACAAGGGAGCCCTCTTTGTCGCCCATCGTGTAAAGCAGGGTCGCGAGCTGGAGGGCGAACTGCGTCACGCTGCCCGATACCCCCCTCGCCTGCCACAGCTCCATGGCGTCGATCGCTACGTCGGCGGCGGCACGGTGCTGGCCCCTGCTCACTTGCATCAGGATTGCCGCCGTTCCTCCCATGAACTCCGTCCAGTCGTTCCCGGAGGTCACCGCGGCGTCATTGGCCTCGGCGATCAACTCCTCGGCCCGCTCGGGATCCGAGTCCGCCAGGCGACCACCGAGGATGACGGCGGCCAACGAGATGCGGCTGGGACACCGGAGTTGGCGCGCCAGTTGCAGCGCCTCCTCACCCGCGGCCACCGCCTCTTCGAGTTCCACGGTGCCGACCGTGAAGGTCAGGGCTTCGCACAGGGACCACTCGTCGCCGAGCTCGCGAGCGTCGGCGAGCCAGCGCTGCCCGTAGGCGACCCATTCGCCTCGGCTGCCCTCGGCGAAGCAACAGCCGTTGGCCACCCGGCACCGCACCCACAGCCGGTCGGGGGAGGGTGCGAGCGCATCGGTCCGCCGACGCGCCTCTTCGGCCAACTGCCAGGCCCGGTCGCCGTCTCCCTGCTGGCTCGCCGCGAAACACGCCGCGGCGAGCGCGACGGGTGCCAAGGGGTGGTCCTCGGCGAGGCGCGCCGCTTCCTCGGCGAGCAGCCCATAGGGCGGAGACCGATCCCCGAACACCGAGAGGCTCGCGATGGGCTCCAAGACGAGGCCGATCTCACCCTCGGCGATCGCCCAGGACAGGACGGCCCGGAGGTTGTCGATCTCGGCGATCAGCCGACCACGCCACATCGCCTCCTCGGGGCCACGGAGTCCCGCTCCGGCGGCGCGTGCGAACGCCGCGAAGTGCGCCGCATGGCGCCGCGCCACGGTGTCGACCTCTCCTCGGCTCCCCAGTTGTTCCCAGGCGAAGTCCCGGACCGTCTCGAGCAGTCGGTAGCGGGTCGACGCATCGCGGGGCTCGGCGACGACGAGCGACTTTGCGACGAGCTGGCCGACGAGGTCGAGGACGTCCAGAGCGTCCAGGTCGTCGGCCGATGCCACGGCCTGTGCTCCACCGAGGTCGAAGCCTCCGGAGAAGACCGAGAGCCGCTCCAGCACCGCCTGCTCGTCGGGGTCAAGGAGCTGGTACGACCACTCGATGGCGTTGCGGAGCGTCTGATGACGGGGCAGGGCCGCACGGCGACCCCCCGTCAGCAGCTTGAACCGGCGGTCCAGGTGGCCCACGATCTCGGCCGGTGTGAGGGCGGGCACCCGGGCCGCCGCGAGCTCGATGGCAAGCGGTATGCCGTCCAGTCGACGGCAGATCTCGGCCACCGCGGTGGCGTGCTCGTCGGAGAAGCTGAAGCTCGAGCTGGCCTCGCGTGCACGCTCGAGGAAGAGCAGGGCGGAATCCGTGGCGAGGATCGCGGCGGCGCCCTCGGTTGATGGCGGCAACTCCAGGGACCCCACCGTCCACAGATGCTCGCCGGCCACGCCGAGGCCCTCGCGACTGGTGGCGAGGACCCGAACGTCGGGCGCGTGTTGGGCGATCCGTTCCACGTGTGCAGCAACTGGCGTCAGCAGGTGCTCGCAGTTGTCAAGGACGAGGAGCAGCTCCTTGGAGCGAAGCTGCTCCTCGATCGAGCCCGTCCCCGGCGCGATGCCCCCGGTGGCGCTCAGGGCGGACACCATCGCATCCTGCACGGAGTCCTGACTCCCGACGCCGGCGAGCTCGACCAACCAGACGCCATCTCGGAAGGACTGGAGAACCTCGGCGGCCGCCTGCAACGCCAGTCGGGTCTTGCCCACTCCGCCTACCCCGGTCAGGGTGATGATTCGAGCCGACAGGATCATGTCGGCCAGCTCCTTCACCTCCCGTTGCCGCCCGATGAATGCGGTCGGCTGAACGGGAAGGTTGCCCGGAAGCACATCGAGCGAGCGGAGCCGCGGGAAGTCACGCGCCAAGCCCGGGGCCACTAGCTGGTGGATCTGTTCGGGTCCGCTGAGATCGCGCAACCGGTGCGAGCCGAGATCGACCAGTCCCATGCCATGTGCGAGCCGCTCGCTCGCCAACCCGGCGGTGACCTTGCTGCACAGGACCTGGCCGCCGTGGCCGAGGGCCATGATCCGAGCGGCTCGGTTCACCGCGGTGCCGAAGTAGTCCCCGCTGCGCACTTCGGCTTCCCCAGAGTGGAGTCCCATGCGGACCCGGATCTCTTGGGCGGTCGGCCACGGCTCGTCCTTGAGTCGACTTTGCGCCTCCCCGGCCGCCGTGACCGCGGCTCCGGCGCTGGCGAACACCGCGGCCACTCCGTCGCCCATCGTGGAGAACACCGTGCCGGAGAACTCACCGATCACGGACTGCACGATCTCGTCGTGTCTCGCGACCGCCGCGCGCATCGCCGTCTCGTCGAGCTGCCAGAGGCGGGTGGAGTCCTCGATGTCCGTGAAGAGAAACGTCACCGTCCCCGAGGTGCCAGCCATGGCCCGAATTGTGCCCTGAGCTGCGCCTCGACACCACCGGTTCCAGCACGCCGCCGGTCAGGGGTCCTCCTCGCGTTGGACGCGACCCCTGGGGACCCGAAACAGCAGCGTCGGGACGGCCGCGATGAACCGAGGATCCGCGCAACGCTGCCGCCAGCGGCCGTCGAAGACGACCGGCGACGCGCGACTTTCCTCAGGAGATCAGCGTTCGGTGGTCAGGAAGTCGAGCAGCAGCCGGTTGACCTCGTCGGGCTTCTCCAGCTGCATCCAGTGCCCGGCCCCGCTCACCTTCTCGTAGCGCCATTCCCCGGCGACATGCGCTGCCGAGCGCAGCATCTGGCGCTCGGTCAGCGCCGGGTCCCGGTCACTCCAGACACCCATGGTCGGGGCCTGGATGTCGGGGAGCTCGATCGGGGGCGAGACATAGCTCGTCGGGGTGATGTTGGCGCGGTACCAGTTGAGCCCGGGCGTAAGCGACTTGTTCGCCTCCAGCTCGGCGATCACCGTGTCGGCTTCGGGGTATCGGCTCCAGGCCCGGAAGTTCGCCCAGTCGTTGGCCGACAGCCACTGCTCGGCGATCCCCTCGAACTGGAACAGGAGCATGTACCAGGACTTCTCGTGCTGCTCGTAGCTGTCGCTAGCTCGGAACTCGGTCGGGTGGCCGACCGACAGGGCCACCAGGTGGTCCACCGCCTGCGGCGCGACCGCCCCCAGCACCCAGGCGACCGCCGCGCCCCAGTCGTGGCCGACCACATGGGCGCGCTCGACGCCGGCATCGGCCAGCACCGCACCCACGTCGGCCACGATCGAGAGCATGTGGTAGGCGTCGACCGAGTCGGGCTTGTCGGACTGCCCGTAGCCGCGCTGGTCCGGCACGATCACCCGGTACCCGGCGTCGACGAGGGCGGGCACCTGGTGGCGCCACAGGGCGCCCGAGTCGGGGAACCCGTGGAGCAGGACGACGGGCGCCCCCTCCCCCGTCACCTCGTAGTGGATCCCGACGCCGTCACTGTCGACCCGCATGACCGTCCTCCTCGCCTACCCGCCCGCCATCGCGAGCAGCTGCTCCCGGTCGGGCCCGATGCTCGGCCGGCTCCGCCAGTCGGCGCCGAGCTCGATGGCCCGCTCCATCAGGCCGGACCGGGACAGCACGGCGCCTGGCTGCTCCAGCACCAGGGCGATGTCGATCGAGGCCCGGAGCAGTTCGGGGTCCTGGCCCGCCGATGCGGTCAGCGCCTTGGACAGCTCGAAGCTCGGGTCCGCCGGCCGATAGTCGGTGCCCTCGGCGATCGCCTCCATCTCGGCCAGGCGGTGCCGATCGACGCCGTTGGTCGACGACCACCACGGCTCCACCTCTGATGCCGTCGCGTCGCGGAAAGCCTCCGAGAGGGCCAGCGGCCGGTCTGGGCCAACATGACGCAGCGTGTCTCGCAACGCCCGCGCGTGCAGCATGCCGATCGAGGCGCCGCGGCCGAGCGAGGGATTGGTGCAGGACCACGCGTCGCCGACGGCGACCACGCCGGTGGCGACCGGCTGGCCATCGGGCCACAGGTCGCGGTGCCGGTCCTCGATCTTGGTGATGGTGACGACCTTCTCCTCGATGGGCTCCGCGCCCTCCAACCAGTGGGCGACGGTCGGAAGCGACCGGAACACTGCCTCCCAGCGGTTCGCGTCGCGCAGGCCGAGGAGCGGGCGGTCGCCGGCGCGCCCCACGAGGACGAGCGACCAGGTGCCGTTGTCGGCGGGAAGCGTGAGCGAGGAGATCGACCCCCAGTCCTGGAGACCCGGCCCGAGATGCGCCGGGAGGACTCCGACCGGCGAACGGTAGTGGCGGCCGTAGTAGATGAAACCACTGTCGTCACGCACCTCGGTCGTCGGCCTCGCCCCGATCCCCCCGAGCCAGGCGGGCAACGGCGAACGCCGGCCGCAGCAGTCGATGACGAGGTCGGCTCGGAGCTCTTCGCCGGCGTCGGTGCGCACCCCGACCACGTGCGGGGTGCCGGGGACTGCCTCGGTCCCGATGACCAGCCCGGCGACGGCCACACCGCGCCGCACCTCCAATCCCGCCGTGGCCTCGGCAGCGGACGCCATCACGCGCTCGACCATGGCCCGGCGGCCCGAGATGAGCTCCCGGCGCTCGTCACCCGGACGCGACCCGCCCGTGATGAAGTCCGGCGCTGATTGCACCGGATTGAACCGGACCGCGCCCTCTCGCTCGAGCCCCGCGACCACCTCGGGTAGCTCGGCCTCCAGGATCTCCCGGTAACCGCCGAGGAAGAAGTGCGGGAGGCGGAACTGGTTCACCCCGCTGCGCTCCCAACTCGCCCAGGCGTCCTCGGGATCGGGTGGCGGACCCTGCGCGTCGCGCTCCAACAGCGTGACGGCGTGGCCGTCCTTGGCCAGCAGCATGCCAAGACCGAGCCCGACGACGCCGCCCCCGACGATCAGTGTCTGGGGCATCGCACCCTCTCGGGTCGGCCAGGGCGGGCGGCCCGAGGCGAGGCGGTCATCCCTCGGGCTTCCACCCGCGAAAGCGGGTCGCGAACTCGTTGGCGTCCACGTCGACGCCGGTGAGGCCGGCCCGCTCGAGGCGCTTGCCCAGGGTGTCGGCATCGATCGGCACGCAGATGTCGTCGACGTGGAGCTCGCGGAACTCGGGGCTGTCCAGGCTGTCGGTCCCGGCGAACACCCCGCCCGGACGCAGCACGCGCGCCGCCTCGGTGAATACCTTGTCCTGGGCCTCGGGCGTGGGCAGGTGATGCAGCATCGTGAAGGAGAGGACGGCCGAGAACGTGCCGGCCGGCTGCGGGAGCGCGGTCGCGTCGGCGTGGACCACCGCGAACCCGGGCCGAGCCAGCCGGGCCGCCAGGGCCGCCGCCAGGTCCTCGTCGAGGTCGACCGCGGTCAGCTTGGGGACGAGCTCGACGAGCACCTCGGTGGTCCGGCCGGGTCCCGGCCCCACCTCGAGGACGTCGTCGCCCAGGTCCAGGCCGTCCAAGACGTGCGGGATCACGAACTGGCGGACCGTGTCGGCCCACTCAGCGCTCGAGCAGAGCTCGAGGTGCAGCTGGTTCACGTCGTCCCCTCTCGCTGACCCGGGTGACGCTACCGCTCGCGCGGAAGAGCCGGCCCTGCTGGCCGGCTCTCCGATGTGCGCCCAGGGCGCTATGCAGTTGTGTCCGAACCGGCCGGCCGCCCCTCGTCGCATGGTGTCGGGACCGCTTCGCCCGGTGACGCCCGTTGGACGTCTCCCGTCGACGGCCGTTGACAGACGGCTGGTGGGCCGGCGGTTCTTCGGGAAGCCCCCTCGGCTCAAAGGAGGGGGCGGGACTCCCCCGGTGGAAACCCCTCCTCGTTCGAGCTCGTCACATGCATAGGCAAGCTCCCTTCTTCGAAGGTCGGGCCACTCGGCCCGGCGCTGTTGCCATTGTCCACCCGGGCCGCGGCGTTGGGAAGAGCGGCGACAGAAAACCCCGTGACCAGCGGCGCTCAGCGCGAGGCGGCGCGCAGTTGCGTTGCGAGCGCGTGAAACGCCCGCGCCCGGTGGCTGAGCGCGTTCTTCTCCGGCGCGCTCATCTCGGCGTAGGTACGGCCGTCGCCCTCGTCGGGGACGAACACCGGGTCGTATCCGAACCCCCCGCTCCCCCGGCCCTCCTCGGCGATCCGGCCGGCCACGGCGCCCTCGGCGGAGCGCTCGGACCCGTCGGGATACGACACCAGGGCGACGGTCACAAAGCGCGCCGTGCGCTCGGCCGGAGCCGTCCCCGCGAGGGCCCCGAGCAGCTTGTGCACGTTGTCGGCGTAGGTCGCATGCTCCCCGGCGTAGCGCGCCGCGTACACGCCCGGCGCGCCGTCGAGCGCGTCGACCTCGAGGCCGGTGTCGTCGGCCACCGCGGCGCGGCCGGTGGCCCGTTGGATCGACTCGGCCTTCAGGCGGGCGTTCTCCAAGAGGGTGGTGCCGGTCTCCGCCACCTCGGGGATCTCGGGTGGGCGTGGGAGCAACGCGACGCCGTCGGCGGCCAGGATCTCGCGGATCTCGCGCGTCTTGTCGGGGTTGGCGCTCGCCAGCACGAGGGTCGGCTCGTCGTTCACCTCGGCCGCGGTGGCTCGGCCAACACGGCGCGCTGGGCGGCCACCAGCTCGCCGATGCCCTTCTCGGCCAGCTCCAGCAGCTCGCCCAGCTCGCCCCGGCTGAAAGGCATCTTCTCGGCCGTGCCCTGGACCTCGACGAAGCGTCCGGAGCCGGTCATGACCACGTTCATGTCCACGTCGGCCTGGGAGTCCTCGCTGTAGGGGAGGTCGAGCATGGGAATCGCGCCGATGATCCCGACCGACACAGCGGCGACCTCGTCGCCAAGCGGGTGGGTGCCGATGACCCGCGCCTGCACGAGACGCGAGCAGGCGTCATGCAACGCGACGTAGGCCCCGCAGATCGAGGCCGTCCGGGTCCCACCGTCGGCCTGCAGGACGTCGCAGTCGACGGTGATCTGGTTCTCACCGAGCGACGTCAGGTCGCAGACCGAGCGCAGCGAACGCGCGATGAGCCGCTGGATCTCTTGGGTGCGACCGGACTGTCGCCCCCGCGCCGCCTCTCGATCGACGCGCTCGGGGCTCGAGCCCGGGAGCATCGAGTACTCGGCGGTCACCCAACCGCGCCCGGTGCCCCGCATCCAGGGCGGCACCCGGTCCTCGAGCGACGCGGTGCATAGCACCTTGGTCCGGCCCATGGTGACGAGGACGGAGCCCGAGGCGAACTCGGTGAAGTCGCGGTCGAAGGCGACGGGCCGCAGCTGGTCGAGGGTGCGCCCGTCGTCGCGCCGCGCTCGTGGGTCGGTCTGGGTGCTCACCGACCCAGCTTCGCCCATGGCTGAGGCGCCGGGCGAGCCCGGCGACTCACCACTCGAAGATGACGCCCGGTGCCGCCTGGTACACGGGGCGCCCGAAGCCCTCGGCCGCCTCCAAAGCCAACGGCTCGGCCTCGACGGTCGGGAAGCGGTGGGTCACCACCAGCTCGCCCACGCCGGCGGCGTGCGCCATGATCCCGGCCTGGCGCCCGCTCAGGTGGCGGTGGTCGCCCTCGCGCTCCTTCGTGTAGCTGGCCTCGCACAGGAAGGTGCCGATGCCTTCCCCGAGTTGCTCGACCGACCACTCGGGCCCGGTGTCGGCCGAGTACGCGAGCGGGGCCTCGCCGGCGGCGGCTCCCACCCTGTCGAACCGCACCGCCATGGTGGGCGGGCCGTGGTCGGTCGGCGCGAAGCTGAGCCGCAGGTCGTGTACCTCCACGCGCGACGACGGCTCGATCTCGCGCCACTCGAGTGCGCGGTCGTCGGCGAAGTACGAGCGCTGACGCAGGCCCGGCGGCGCCAGCACGAGGACGGGCTCGGCCGAGCTCTGGAGCTGCAGCCACACTGCGAACGACTCGATGTCGCTCCAGTGGTCGGGGTGCTCGTGGGTGAGCACCACCGCGTCGACCGTCCCGGGGTAACAGACCTCCTGGAGCCGGGCGAAGGTCCCCGAGCCGGCGTCCAGCCACACCGTCGCCGCCGCGGTGCGCACGAGATAGCCGCTGGCCGCACCGCCGGCTCCGGGGTGCGCGCCGTCACAGCCGAGGACGGTGAGGGTGGCGGGGGGCATGACCCTAGAAGTAGATGGTGTTCTCGGCCCGTTTGGTGACGATGTCGAGGTCGTCGGTCCACACCCCGGTGGAGAGGTACTTCCACCCGTCGTCGGCCGAGATAATCACGATGGTAGCGGCCGTGCCCTCGGGCAGCTGGTTCGCGCAGCGGATCGCGCCGGCGAGCGCGGCTCCGGTCGAGATGCCGACGAACAGGCCGGTCTCGGCGAGGAGGCGGCGCGTCGCGACGAGCGAGTCGCGCGAGCGGACGATCGTCTTACGGTCGAGCAGCTGGGCGCCGCCCAGGCTCTCGAAGATGGGCGGGACGTAGCCGTCGTCGAGACTGCGGAGCCCATCGACCCGCTCGCCCGCGGGCGGCTCGACCGCCCACACCTGGACGGCCGGGTTCTGGTCCTTCAGATAGCGGCCCACACCGAGCAGGGTGCCCGAGGTGCCGAGTCCCGAAACCAAGTGCGTCACCTCGGGGCAGTCCCGCCACACCTCGGGCCCGGTGGTGCGGTAGTGCGCCGCCGGGTTGGCCTCGTTGGCGTACTGGTAGAGCATCGTCCACTCGGGATGCTCCTCGGCGATGTGCAGCGCCTTGCGTACCGCGCCGTTGGAGCCCTCCTCGCCGGGAGACTCGATGATCTCGGCGCCGAAGGCCTCGAGGAGCTGCCGGCGCTCCACCGAGACGTTGGTCGGCAACACGACCTTCAGGCGGTAGCCCCGCACCCGGCAGACCAGCGCCAGCCCGATGCCCGTGTTGCCCGATGTGGGCTCCAGCAGGACCTGGCCGGATCCGGGGATCAGCACGCCGTCGGCCTCGGCCTGCTCGACGAGGGAAAGGGCCACCCGGTCCTTCACCGAGCCCCCGGGGTTCCGCCCCTCGAGCTTCAGCACCATGCGGACGTCGGGGTTCGGACTCAGGGCCGAGATGTCCACCATCGGCGTGTTGCCGATCAGCTCGAGGACGTTCCTCGCGACGCCCACGGCTGCCGTCAGCCCCCCGCGACCGCCGGCAGGATCGAGATCTCGTCGCCCTCCTTGACGGGCGTCTCCAGCGCGGACAGGTAGCGCACGTCGTCGTCGTTCACATACACGTTGACGAAGCGGTGCAGGGTCCCGTCGGGGTTGAGCACCTGCTCGGACATCCCGGGGTGGACCGCCAGCAGAGCGTCGAGGACCTCGCCGACCGTCGAACCGTCGACCGACACGCTGGAGCTGCCCCCGGCCTGGGACCGAAGCACGGTCGGCAAGCGGACCTCGACTGCCACGGCGCCTCCTCTTCGAGCGGCCCGAGGCCGACCCGATTGTTGACCGAACAGGTGAGGATTGTACCGGGGCCGGTCGGGGAGGACGCCTCGATCAGGTGTTGGCCGGGATGTGGCGGCGGAAGAACGCCTCGACCGCGTCCCGTTCGTGGGCGGGCGTCTCCAGGTGGCCACCCGGATTGACGTGCATGGTCTTCTCCGCCGAGCCGATCGCGTCGAACAGCGCCAGCCCGTGCTCGCGGTCCATGAGCTCGTCGTCCCACTGGAACAAGAACAGCACCGGGATGCGCAAGGCCCGCGCCCGGTCGCCCAGGCCCTCCCCGTCCCACCCGCTGCCCAGCCCGGCCAGGCCGAAGACCGCGGCGGAGATCCGCGGGTCGGTGGCCACGAACGGAAGACCGATCGCCGTCCCCATGGAGACGCCCCAGTAGCCGAAGGGACCCTCGGCAAAACCCCGGGTCGCCTGCAGCGCGTCGAGCACCGCGTGCCACTCGGCCACCGCTTGCTGGTTGCTCGCCGACATCGCGGCGCGCTGCTCCCCGGTCATGGCGGTCACCCGCTCACGTACCCGGGCGGGGTCGTAGCGCTCCGGGGGTTCGGTGCGACGATCGCCGTGGCCGGGCGCGTCGATCGCGACGGACCCATAGCCCAGGTGACGGGCGAGGCGCCGGGCGAGCGACAGCACCCCGGGGGTGCGCTTGTGCTGGGTGCCGCCGTGCCCGAGCAGGATGGTCGGCCACCGGTCCTTACCCTCCGGGCTCCACGCCAGGCCCGGCACCTCCTCGTTGCCCACCTTGAGCGAGAAGGCCCGCTCGACGACGCGTTGCTCGGTGACCTCGCTTGACCAGCTGAGCGGTTCCACCGCACACCCCTTTGTCGATCAGCGCACGAAGGCGCCGATTCTGCACGAACCTGGGAAAGGGTGGCTAGCTTGCCCTCGCCCAGTGGGTCCGCAGCACCACGGACTCCTCCTCGACCGCCCCGTCGGCGATCCGGTAGCTGCGCACGACGGGCTGGTCGTCGCGGAGCGACACGATCACGTAGTGCCAGCCCTGGTCGGGGGCCTGGTCCACGTCGGTGGGCGAGGGATAGGCGTCGGTGTGGGTATGGGAGTGGAAGACCCCCACGACCTCGAGCCCGTGGGCCTCGGCGTCCCTGTCCGCCCGGAGGTGTGACAAAGGATCGAGCGTGTAGACGCGGGCCGAGTGGGCGATGTTCTCGACCGGGTAGAGCCCCAGAACCTGGCCGGTGGCAGCGTCGCCGGCCAGCAGCCCACAGGCCTCCTCGGGGAGGCCCCGCAGGCAGTGGGCCACCATGGCCAGGTGCACGTCCGTCGGCATTCGCAGCATCGAAACAAAAGCGTAACGATTGCCCGTGACCTGCTCGGGGACCGTGCCCGGAGGGGGCCGCCAGTAGCCTCGGACGCCTGATGGCCCGGGCCAAGAAAACCATCTCCAAGCGTGCCGCGGCCAAGCAGGCGGCCACCTCGGACCGCGTGGTCGCGACCAACCGGCGGGCCCGGTTCGACTACGAGGTGCTCGAGACCTTCGAGTGCGGGATCGTGCTCCAGGGCAGCGAGGTGAAGTCGCTGCGGACCGGGCGGGCCCAGATGAACGACGCCTACGCCCGGGTCAGCGACGGAGAGATGTGGCTGTTCGGCCTCCACATCCCGCCCTGGCAGTTCGCGTCCGGCTTCGGGGCCCACGACCCCGACCGCCGCCGGAAGCTCCTCCTCCACCGCGGCGAGATCGACGAACTGCTCGGGCGCACCCAGCAACAGCCGCTCACCCTGATCCCGGTCCGGCTGTACTTCCGGGACGGCAACGCCAAGGTAGAGCTCGCCCTGGCCCGAGGGCGTCGCCTCTATGACAAGCGGCGAGTGTTGGCCGCCCGCGAGGCCGAGCGCGAGGCGGCGCGGCTGACGCGGCATAGCTCGCACTGGGTCGAGTAGGCGTTCGGGCATCTGGTCCGAGAGGGAGTTGCCGATGCCTCCGAAGAGACGCGCGCCGTTCGTCTCGCTCGGTGAGCTCCTGGGCCGGCGCTACCCGTCCGCCACCGATCCCGCAGGTCTGATCCGCGACGGGCGAGTCCTGGTCGACGGCGCACCGTCGTTCAACCCCGACGCCCGCGTGCGCGCCGACGCGTCGGTGCGCCTCGTTGCCGACCGCCCGCTCAGGGGCACACTCAAGCTCGCGCACGCGCTCGAGACCGCCCGGCTCGAGGTGCGGGATCTCGCGGCGGTCGACCTCGGCGCCGCGGCGGGCGGGTTCACTCGGGCGCTGCTGGACGCCGGCGCGCGCGTGGTCTACGCGGTGGACGCCGGCGTGGGGCAACTGCGCGGCTCACTCCGGACGGATCCGCGCGTGGTCAACTTGGAGCGGACGAACCTCGGGGCGCTCGAACGAGGCGACATCGCCGAGCCAATCGACCTGATCACCGCCGACCTCTCATACTTGTCGCTGGCGGCGGCGATCCCACAGTTCGACCGAATCCCGCTGAATGAGCCAACCCAGGCGCTCGTCCTGGTGAAACCCACCTTCGAACTGCGCTCAGGCGCCCTCGCGGCGTCGGAAGAAAATGTCGCGACGGCGATTGAGCGTGTCGCAGGAGCCTTCGTGCGATCGGGCTGGACGGTGAACGCGAGACTCGAGTCACCGGTCGCGGGTTCGCACGGCGCAGTCGAAGCCTTCGTGCACGCGACCCGCTAGTGTCCCGCTTCAGAGATTCCTAGGGATATAGGAATTTTGGTCGGTGTCGGCACGTTGTGCCTTTCATCAGCGACGATGGGAGGCAGCGATGGCAGACCGAGGCCGGCCGAAGGCAGAGCTCATCTTGAGCGACGACGAGCGAGAGACGCTCGAGCGCTGGGCGCGTCGACCCAAGAGCGCGCAGCGCTTGGCGCTGCGCTGTCGGATCGTGCTGCTGTGCGCGTCGGGGGTCTCCAACCTCGAGGTGGCGGCCATCTTGGGCGTCAGCCCGGCGACGGTGGGCAAGTGGCGCTCGCGATTCGTCGCCGAGGGTCTGGACGGGCTGAGCGACGACCCCCGGCCCGGCGTGCCTCGCAGCATCAGCGACAACACGGTGGAGGCGGTGATCGTCAAGACCTTGGAGGAGATCCCGCTCGATGCCACCCACTGGTCGACGCGATCGATGGCCAAGGCAACGGGAATCTCGCCAGCAAGCGTCGGTCGCATCTGGTCAGCCTTCGGGCTCCAGCCCCACCGAGCCGAGTCCTTCAAGCTCTCCACTGACCCTTTGTTCGTCGACAAGGTGAAAGACGTCGTGGGTCTCTACCTGGATCCGCCCGAGCGGGCCGTGGTCCTGGCGGTCGATGAGAAGTCCCAGATCCAGGCGCTCAACCGATTCCAACCGGTCCTCCCCATGCTGCCCGGTGTCCCTGAGCGGCGGAGTCACGACTACGTGCGTCACGGCACCACGTCACTGTTCGCCGCGCTCGACACGGTGAACGGGAAGGTCATCTCCTCGTTGCACCAACGCCACCGGGCCATTGAGTTCAAGAAGTTCTTGGAGCGCATCGACGTCGAGGTGCCCGGAGACCTTGACGTCCACCTCATTCTCGACAACTACGCCACCCACAAGACCCCGGCCATCAAGCGGTGGCTGTTGCGCCACCCCCGATTCCATCTGCATTTCACCCCGACCGGATCGAGTTGGCTCAACCTGGTGGAGCGCTGGTTCGCCGAGCTGACCACCAAGAAGATCAAGCGCGGGGCCCATCTCTCGGTCGCACACCTCAAGAGCGACATCAAAGGTTGGATCAAGACCTGGAACGAGGACCCTCGCCCCTACGTCTGGGTCAAGACCGCAGATGAGATCCTGGCTTCCCTCGCACGGTATTGCTCACGAATCTCTGAGGCGGCACACTAGTGCCCTGACCACAAACCTTTGCCCCGTTACACGGGCCGGACACGATGGCTTCCGTGCCTCGTCAACGTCATCCCGACGCCCCACCGGTCGTCTACCGCAGTGCCCGGATCGAGCTGCGCACGACCCCGGCGCAGCGACGTCGCTGCTTGGCGCTGCTGCGCTCGGGTGGTGACCTCTGGGCGACCGTGTTGGAGTTCAACGAGTACCGCCGGCGACGCGACGCGCCTGAAGTCGCCAACTACCAGGCGCTGTGTCGTGAGCTCTCGGCGGCCGGGCCGGGGTGCTTCGGTGAGTTGTCATCGACCGGAGCCCGGTCCATCTTGCGCCGGTACTCGGACGCCTGGATGTCGGCATCCAAGCGGCGCAAAGCGGGTGACCTGACGGCGCATTCTCCACGGCGCAAGAAGGCTCTGGTGCCCTCGCGGTACTACGCCGGCACCTTCAGCCTCGAGGGCAAGAGGCTCAGCTTGCCGACGGCCCGAGGGGACGCACCGTTGGGGCTCCGGCTCACCAGAGCAGTGCCCTATGACGCTGCGTCGGTCCGCTCGGTGACGCTCCTCGCCGAGGGCCGCCGTCTCTACGTCGAGGTGTGCGCCGAGGTGCCTGTGCAGGTGTACCCAGAAGGAGCAGCACCCGACCCGGGCCACGTGGCCGGGGTGGACCTAGGCATCATCCACCCCTACGTCTTGGCCAACCCCGACGGGGCCCTCGTCGTTTCGGGTCGGGCGATGCGGGCCGAGTCCCGCCTGCACCTGGCCGAGTCCAAGGGACGGAAACGGGCGGTCGCCCGCCGCGTGCCCAGGCGGGGCCAGCGCGGCTCGCGCCGCTGGCGCAAGTACCGGACCCGCACCAAGGTCCTCGAGGCCCGTCACCGGCGCCGTCTCGACCAGGCCCGCTTCGAGGCCGCCCGCGAGGTGGTGGCTTATGCCCAGAAGCACCGCATCGGCACCCTGGTGGTGGGGGACCCGAGAGGACTGCTCGGGCGCGACTCCGGTCGGCGCCAGAACCTCGCGGTGCGCAACTGGAGGGTGGGTCGGCTCATCTCGGCCCTGAGCGACAAAGCCGAGGTGGCCGGCATCGCGGTGGTCCTGGTCGACGAGCGCGGCACCTCGTCGACCTGCCCGTGCTGCGGCGCGCGCGTCCCAAAGCCCAAGGGACGTGGTTTTGCCTGCCAAAACTGTGCACTCTGGGCCCACCGCGACGTGGTGGGCGCGGCCAACATCGCCTCGAGATCTCCTCGGGGCGGCATCGTCATCGACCCGTCTGGGTTGGTGATCACGCACCGTCGAGCCGGCCGGCATCTGCCTGGCCGTGCCCGGCGTGACCCACGACGGGTGGCCATGTCGAGACGTGGCCGCAGCGTGGGTCCCTGGCCGGCTGTGGCCCGCCCCGCCGATGTCCGAGGAGGAGATCGACGGGGAGTCGCTCGTCAGAGGGGCAACCACCCTCTTGCGAGGAACCGCCACCTTTCGCCCAGAGCGGGCGAAGGTGAGTGGTCACAGCACTAGCTCTCTCGACTCCGACCGAGCAGGCGATCGGTGGCCGGGTCCGCTCCCCCATCGAAGAAGCGGTCCAAGACCGCCTGGAACACTGGTTCGGTCGGATCGGCGCGTCCGAACAGCGTCATCGACGAGCGGAGCTTGAGCGCGTCCACCGAGCCCAGGATCGCCCGCGCGTCACCGCCCTCGTGCTCAGCGAGAATCCCGGCGCACTCCCTGAGGCGGAACCCGAGCAGCGTGTGTGCGAGATAGGCGCGGGCCTCGTCGAGGTCCGCGATCGCGAAGTGTTGCGAGGTCGCGCTCTGGCCCAGCCCGGCCACCTGCGGGAACACGAACCACATCCAGTGGCTGACCTTTCGCCCGGAGCGCAGCTCCGCGACCGCCTGCGTGTAGGTGCCGCCTCGGTCCTGGGCGACCACGAATCGCTCGAGCTCATCCTCCACCGGGCCTCCCTCCGCCCGACCGGCGCTGGCTTCCCGGCGGGTCCGTAACGACTTCTAGAATGTCGTGACAACCGGGGCAATTTCGCCTCATTTTGGCGCGTCAACGGATCGGATCGGGCAGTTCGCAGTGGTCGAGGGGGGCAACAGAACAGCGGGGAAATCGGTCGGCTGGAGCCTGCTGACCCGGACCATCCTCCGGCATCGCCGGGCCGTCTTCGCCGGCGTCGGGGCGGGCATGCTCTGGAGCGCCATCCGGGTCGTGGTGCCTACCCTGACCGGGTCGGCGATCGACAAGGACATGGAGAACGGCTGGCACCCTGCCAACCTCCTGGTCTACGTGGCCGCGATCCTCGTGCTCGGAGCGCTCTCCTCCACCTGCTCGGGGTTCCGCCGCTATCACGCGTTCAAGGTCGCCTACGCGGTCGAGACCGACCTGCGACAGGCGATGTTCGCCAACCTGCAGGAGCTCGACTTCAAGTACCACGACAACGCGCAAACGGGTCAGCTGATGGCCCGCTCAGCGACCGACCTCCAGCAGATCAACCAGTTCTGCACGATGATCCCGATCACGATCGCCAACGTCCTGACGGTCGTGCTGGTCGCCGTCATCCTCCTCGTCATCGACTGGCAGCTCGCACTCCTCGCGCTCTTCTGCCTCCCGTTCGTCAACGTCGCCGCCAAGCGTTTCTCGACGCGGCTGCACCCAGTTTCGATGTCGCTCCAAGAGGAGCTCTCGACGGTGTCGACCGTGGTCGAGGAGACGGTGACCGGGATCCGGGCAGTGAAGGGCTTCGGGGCGGAAGCGGGGCAGCACGACCAGCTCGCCCGGCGAGCCGACCGCGTCTTCGATCGGATCGTGCACCTGGCTGCCATCAGAGGGCGGTTCCAGCCCCTGCTCGACGTGATCCCCGCCGTCTCGATGGTCGGTGTCCTCGCCTATGGCGGGATCCTCGTGATCGACCACCGGATCGAGGTCGGCCAGCTCGTGGAATTCAACCTCTTCATCACGATGCTGATCAACCCGCTGCGTTCGATCGGCCAGATCATCGCCCAGGCTCAGCGGGCCGTCGCCTCGTCCGAGCGGGTGAGCCAGGTCCTCGAGGCGCTCCCCGAGGTCACCGAGCGGCCCGACGCGAGACGCCTCGGCGGGGGACCGGGCGAAGTCCGCTTCGAGCAGGTCATCTTCTCCTACGCCCCCGGGTCACGACCCATCCTCGACCGCCTCGAGCTCACTGTCGCCGCCGGAGAGTCGGTCGCGATCGTCGGTGCAACCGGGTCGGGCAAAACAACGGTGGCACGGCTGATCCCGCGCTTCTACGACGTGACCAGTGGGCGCGTGCTCCTCGACGGCCAGGACGTTCGGGATCTGAAGATGAACGAGCTGCGCGCTGCGGTGGCGGTCGTGTTCGAGGACACATTCCTCTTCACCGACACCGTGGCCGCGAACATCGCGTTCGCCGAGCCGGCCTCGTCCTTCGACGAGGTTCGGCGAGCCGCTGAGCTCGCCGGCGCCGACAGCTTCATCGCCGAGCTCCCCGAGGGCTACAACACCATCCTCGGCGAGCGCGGGTTCTCCCTCTCGGGTGGCCAGCGCCAACGCATCGCCCTGGCGCGGGCGATCTTGGCCAACCCCCGGGTCCTCATCCTCGACGACGCCACGTCCTCGGTCGACGCCACGAAGGAGCACGAGATCCGTGACGCGCTGACCCAGGTCATGACCAATCGGACCACGATCGTGATCGCCCACCGCCCGGCCACCATCGGGCTCGCGCAGCGGGTCGTCCTCCTCGACGAGGGGCGGATCGTCGCCACCGGGACCCACGACGAGCTGAGGATCCACAACGCCCGCTACCAGGAGGTCCTCGCCCAGCAGGCCGCCCTTGCGGCGGCCGGCTCGGCGCAACCGGCGACCGAAGTCGACGAGGTGGCCGGCTGATGGGAATGGGCGGCGGGCCGGGCTGGGCCCAAGGGCTCGTGGAGGACGTGGACCGGGTCAACCGCGCCGAGGCGGGGCGAATCGTGGTGCGCACCTGGCGAATGATGAAGCCCTACCAACGAGGCCTTCTCGCGTCCTTGGTGGTCCTCGTCGGTTTCACGCTCACCACGGTCGCGGGCCCCGTGATCGTGGGGTACGCGATCGACCACGGCCTCACTCCGCACCACTTCGACCGCCGGGTCATCCTGTGGTCGGCGGCCGTCTACCTGGTCATCGCGATCTCCATGGGGCTGCTCGAGCGGGCGCAGATCGGCATGGTGAACCGGGTGGGCGAGTCGTTCCTGCGCGACCTGCGCAAGCGGGTGTTCGCGCACCTCCTGTCGCTGTCGATGTCCTTCTTCGACCGCGAGCAGACCGGCCGGCTCGTCAGCCGCATGACCCAGGACATCGACGCGCTCGAGAACCTCGTCCAGCAGGGCGTCGTGATCTTCGTGACGAGTGGGTTCCTCGTGCTCGGCGTGCTCGTGATCATGCTCGTGCTGTCCCCGCTGCTGTTCCTGGCGACGATGGTCGTGCTGCCCCCCGTGATCATCTCGAGCCGCAAGTTCCGTCGGGACTCCAACACGGCGTATCTCGTCGTGCGCGACGCCATCGGCCAGACCCTCTCGACTTTGCAGGAGTCTCTGGCGGGCATCCGAGTGGTCCAGGCGTTCGGCCGGGAGGAGTCGCAGTTCTCCCGATTCGTCGACCACAACAACGCGCAGTTCGACGCGAACGTCCACGCGGTGCGGCTCTCGGCCCGGTACTTCCCGATCGTGGAGTTCACCAACGCTGCCGCGACCGCCGTGATCATCGGGTTCGGTGCGTTGCTCGTCCACTGGCACCGCACCAGCATCGGGACGGTCAGCGCTTTCGTGCTGTTCCTGGCATACCTGATCGACCCCATCCAGCAGTTCAGCCAGCTGTTCAACTTGGTCCAACAGTCCGCCGCCGCTCTCAAGAAGCTGTTCGGCCTGCTCGACACTGAGCCCACGGTCTCGGAGAAGCCCGGTGCGGTCGACCTACCCGAGCGCGGGGACCTGGTCGTCTCGGACGTGAGCTTCTCCTACCGGCCGGGCGAGACCGAGACGGTCCTCCACGGCGTCAACCTCACGGTGGCGCCAGCCGAACGAGTGGCCCTGGTGGGTCCCACCGGAGCCGGCAAGTCGACGCTCGCGAAGTTGATGGCCCGCTTCTACGACCCCATCGAAGGGAAGGTCAGCTATGCCGGCGTCGACCTCAAGGATGCGACTTTTGCCTCGGTGCGACACCGCATCGCGGTCGTCCCCCAAGAAGGATTCCTCTTCCACGGCACGATCCTGGACAACGTCCGTCTCGCAGACGCCCACGCCACGGAGGGGGACGTGCGGCGAGCGCTCCGCACCATCGACTGCGAGGAACGCTTCGACGCGCTGCCCGAGGGCCTGCTCACCGAGGTCCGCGAACGCGGCTCACGGCTCTCGGCCGGAGAGCGCCAGCTGGTCTCGCTGGCCCGGGCTGCACTGGCCAACCCGGAGGTCCTCATCCTCGACGAGGCGACCTCGAGCCTCGACCCGGGTACCGAATCTGTGGTCGAGAAGGCCCTGACGCGGCTCATGACGGGGCGGACCGTCATCGTGATCGCGCACCGCCTCTCGACCGCAGAAAGGTCTGACCGGGTGGGAGTGGTCGACGCCGGCGGGCTCTTGGAACTGGGCTCCCACACCGAGTTGATCGCGCTCGGCGGCCGCTACAGCGATCTCTACCGGGCGTGGATCGGTCAACACTCAGGCAACGGACAGCTTGCGGTCGACTCGCCGCAACAGACCGCGACCACATAACCGTTCGACTCGTGTCGTGCATCGAAGAATCAGGCAGCGACGGTCACAGCCAGAAGCTGAGGGACTCCCACCTCAGTAGGGATGCTTTCGCCGTCCGCCCTAAGTCCAGCGATATGCGTCTCAATAGCCTCAATCGCTCGTTCGCGGCAGTTCTCGACCGTCGCCGCCCTGGTAAAGCATCCGGGAAGCGCAGGAACGATGACGAAGTAACCCCCACCCTCCTCGGGCTCCACGACGATTGTGTATGTACGCACTTCGCTCATCCTCTCATAGGGCGTCTCGGAACTCCTCGACCGTGACTCCGGCCTGATTGAGGATCGACCGAAGCAGTCTGGGCCCGATCGTCTCACCCTGCATGCACGGGCACTGTCACCCCGACCACCGCGATCGGGAGGCCTGAGCTGGACATGTGAACCCCTCTGGACAGCGATCTCCCAGCCCATCCGAGTGAGCGCCGTGATGACCTCTCGACCGCTCACCCGCGGTACATGTGGCATGGAGGGACCCTACGCAACACCCGTGACATCGCCGATGCCACGACAGGCACGAATCCCACTCCGGGAGCCGGTTCTCCAGTTGTCTTGCCACTGCGCGCCGCAGGATCGTCCGAATGGCCTTACAATCGGTATCGCCTTGGAGGGTCCATGGCTCCACAAGGGGGTGAATGGTTTCGACTTGGGTTGTCGAGGTGAGAGAAGCGAGCCGTGGTCCCCGGAGCCACGTTAAAGAGCCGGGAACAAAAACAAACGCCGAGCCTCAGCTCGCGCTCGCTGCTTAGGTAGCGACGTTCGTCCGGTTTTTGCCCCACGGGCCGGTCACGGGCGTCATCTAGTGGGGCTTACTCGTTAGTCCGTTCCGGTAGGGTTACGAGGACACTTACATCGGATACGGAGAGTCCAGCCGCCGGCGACAGGACACCTCCCGACAACACTTCGTCGGCTGCGCTCGGAGAAGACTCACTGAGGTGCTCAAGGACGCGGGTTCGAATCCCGCCACCTCCAAGGGAGGGTGTTCAGGAAATTCCTGGGCTCATGTTCAGGAAACCCTTCGTTGAAGGTGGCGGCGGGTCGTAGATTCGCTTGCCACTCCCAAAACACACAAACCGCCGGCCCGAGGGCCGGCGGTTTGTCATTCAGAACCGCGGTGTTCCGCTACTTGGACGCGCTGAGAAGATCGGATGTCGTGCTCTTCGATTGCACGACCGGTTTGGTCAGCCGGGTGGACCCTCGGTCCGGTCGTCAACCTGCTCAAGGTCTGCCGGGATGCAATCGGCGTAAGTCCCTTGGCGCCGCTTCGCCCGAGTCTTCGGTCGACCGGCCAACTCGGCGAGCTTGGCCCGGAAGCTCCGAACTCGGTCGATGTTGAACGCGGCGACCGTGAACCCGAGGAGCATGGTGATCTTGACCACGCCGAAGACCCGGACGAACCCGCGGGCGATATTGGTGAACGAGCCTTGGAGTGCGGCGTTCACCGACTCGACCGCTTGGCGGCGGTACATGGAGATCCGCCAGGCGGTCGTGCCATAGGGGATCCTCTGAGTGAGCGGGAGCTCGGCCGGAGGCGCTGACAGCGTCCCATTGCAGCACTGAGTCACCCATTCGGGGAGCTCGACCAACGGAGCAGTGCGCGAGTTGCGCATGGTCGACGGCAGCTGACGACTCCGCAGAAGCCCGGCGCAGAGCGGGCACTTCCAGCGCGTGACGCCATCATGGTTGGGCTTGGCGTGACGGACGAAGCGGTAACTGGCGCGGCGGTTGAACTCCTTCTCATAGGAGGAGCGGAGCGGCGCCGGCGCAGAGCGCGGCGGCATGGCCAGGTCCCGGAGCTCTTTCGGGAGGAACTGTGAGTAGAGCTGGCCGTCGAGCAGAAGGGCGTCGCCGGCGAAGGGTCGGATGCCCCGCTGGTGGGTGACGATCTCGAGGGTCTGCTCGATACCGGACTGGAACAGCGGATAGGCCGTGGTGCCCGGTTGGCAGAGCGAGTACCCGGGGTCCCAGACCACGTCGGTGATCTCCTGGACCTCGGGCTTGGAGGCGATCAGCTCCCCCACGATCGCCTCGCCGCGGTGCGATCCGGCCGGGACCAGGTTGCAGGTGGTGATGACGTTGGGCACCTCGGGTCCAAGCGTCGTCTTGTCGACGTGGTTGGTCCATCGGACGTCACGGGTCTGGACCGCGAGGTGGAGCTCGTAGCCGACGTAGGGACCGCTGTTCCGGTTCCCCTTGGCCGATCGGTGGCCGGCCCGGGCGTCGGGGTCCTTCGTGTACTGCTTTCTTCCGTCGGGCCCGATGGCGAACACCTTGGCCGTCTTCACTTTTCCGGTCTTGGTGAGCTGAGGGCGCGGCGCATCATCGGTGAGCTGGGTGTCGGCCGCTTCCCCGTCCAGCTCGACGGTGATGGTCGAGCCCTGGAGCCGACCCCAGGTCTCGAGGTCGGTGCCGTCGACGGCGACCGAGTGGCTGGTGAGCACGTCCTTGGGGATGGCGGCCCGGGCCAGCTGATTGGCGAACCAGGTCGCGTCGACACCGGCCTCGCCGGTCTCGAGCACGGTTGCGACTTCCACGAAGAGCCGTTCGACACGCGGATAGGTCTCGGCGGGGTCCCACCGGGTCACGCCGAGGCGCTCTCGTTGGCCGTCGGTCATCGCGTTGAGGACCCGGGCCGCCTCCACCAGGTGAGCCTGGTGATGCCGGCGCAACGCGTTGATCTGGAACGCCACCAGGAGGGCTTCCAGGGTCAGCTCGCGAGGTCGCCCGCCAGCTCATCGCGAGTGCGTGCGAGATCGGCTCGACCACGCCCGAACGCGCGATGAGCTGGCGGGCGACCTCGAACTCCCCGGTGCCGACCGGGTGCCCACCTGAGACGTCGAGCGGCGCCCGGCTCACCGCGCCTCTCGGAACATCTGAGTCGCGCGGTCAGAGCAGAGCTCGTCCGCGTACGGCAACAGATCGCCCAGCACCTGGGTGCCGCGGAGTCCGGCGGCATTGCAGAGTTCGGGGAGCCGGGTGCCGGACTCCAAGTGCCAGAGGAGCCAGGTTGAACGCAACCGGGCCGGCGAGAGTCGCGGATGGCCCGTCGGCACCGCGAGGCGCGCCGCCAGCTCCCCTGCCCGGTTCTTGGATGTCGAGTGTCCACCGACCAAGAACGCGTCGCCCGCGGTGACAGCCAGCGCGAGCAGCTGTTCTTCCATTGAGGCCAGGCACACCACGGTCCGAGGGTTTGGCTTCCCCACTTGAACGGTGACCGCGTCGCCATCGCGATTGATGTCGGTCGCCTTGACCTGGGTCACCCACCGACCGTCCAATCCCACCCCGAGCCCGAGCACCAACAACGCGCAGGCGGCGCGCTGGCGGGACCAGCTCGGCTGGTCGACCGCATCCTCCATGAGGGTGAGCACCTCGCCGGCCTCGTACGGAGGGGCGAGTTGGCGGCGCGGGATGGCGGCCGGCCGTGGCTCCCAGGGAGCTCTCTTCGTGAGCAGCGGCCCCACCCGGCGCAGCACGGCGCGGTAGGTGGAGGCCGAGCGCTCGTTGCCGAGCCCGTGGACCACGAAACGCTCGACGGTGTCGGGGTCGAGGATGCGCTCTCGGTCGAGGGGGATCCCCTCCCCGGTCGCCCATTGGCTCAGGCGAAGCAGCTGGCGACGGGTCCGCCGGTCGCTCGAGCAGTCGCTGAGCCCGAGGTCGGTGGCCATCGCGTCGACGAAGGCCTCGACCGGGGTCCATGTCGACGAGGCGACGACGAGGGTTTGAATCGCCGGGTGCGGCGTGATCGTGCGATGCGAACGGGCGGAACGGGCCACCTCGAAACCTCCTCATTGTCGAGTGAGTGCCTCAGGTGGTCTTCGCACCGATACGCCGCGAGGGCGTGGGTGCAGTCGTAGTCCGGGGGTGTGACACCTCGATCGAACGACCGAGCTCAAGGCGACCACGCTCGCTAGATTCCCGCTCGGTGGTACACCCCGCCGAGACCGACGCACGGCTGCGGGCCGTAGCTTTCGCCTACCTCGACCGAGCGACGAATGAAGGACTGACGCTGGTCGGCCAAAAGGAGCTGGCCGCCTTCTCCTTCGACGGGACGCCCGTGCGGCTGATGGCGACCCAACAAGGGATCTGCAAGCCCAAGTTCCTCAACGCTGCGCTCAGCTTCCGGACCGTGTTCACCTCGGACCCGACAAAGGCTCCTTATGAAGACGAGGTCGGACCGGACGGCTACCTCCGTTACAAATGGCGGGGCACCGACCCCCAACACCCCGACAACCAGGCGCTTCGTCGAGCGATGTCGCTCGGGCTGCCGCTCATCTGGTTCCGGGGTGTGGCTTCGGCGGCCTATCACCCCATCCATCCGGTGTATCTGGTGGCCGAGGAACCGAGGGAACAACAGTTTGTGGTCGCCCTCAACACCGAATCCGCCCGACTCCGTGAGGAACTCGGCAGCGAGGATCCCGTCCTGGTCCAGGCGTACGCCAAGCGAGTCGTGAAGGCCCGGCTCCACCAGCCGCTCTTCCGCCAGCGGGTGCTCGTCGCTTACGCCAACCAGTGTTCGATCTGCCGGCTCCGCCACACCCGTCTCCTCGATGCCGCCCACGTGCTCCCAGACTCAGAAGGTGGAGCGCCGGTGGTCACCAATGGCATCGCCATGTGCAAGATCCATCACGCCGCCTATGACGTCGACATCTTCGGGATCAGCCCCGACTACAAAGTGGGCGTTCGGGCCGACGTGCTCGAAGAGATCGACGGGCCCACTCTCAAGTACACACTGCAGGAGATCAACGGCTCGATGATCCAACTGCCCAAGAGGTCAGCGGCGCGGCCTGACGGGGGCCTGTTGGATCGGCGCTGGCAGCGATTCCAACGGGCCTCGTAGCAGGGCCACGGAGCCTGAGTCATGGTGGTCCCAGAATGGTTAGTGGAGGCTCAACTCTTCGTCGACCATCTGAGAGCGAGGTTCCCTGAGTTCGACCGCCGTTGGAACCTCGAGTGGCATGGCGACGAAGAACGCCTTCTTTACATCGAAGCGGGCACGCTCGCGCAATACCTTGCTGATCTGGTCGAATTCGAACCCGAAGCACAGACCATCCATGACCTAGTGTCCCGCTTCAGAGATTCCTAGGGATATAGGAATTTTGGTCGGTGTCGGCACGTTGTGCCTTTCATCAGCGACGATGGGAGGCAGCGATGGCAGACCGAGGCCGGCCGAAGGCAGAGCTCATCTTGAGCGACGACGAGCGAGAGACGCTCGAGCGCTGGGCGCGTCGACCCAAGAGCGCGCAGCGCTTGGCGCTGCGCTGTCGGATCGTGCTGCTGTGCGCGTCGGGGGTCTCCAACCTCGAGGTGGCGGCCATCTTGGGCGTCAGCCCGGCGACGGTGGGCAAGTGGCGCTCGCGATTCGTCGCCGAGGGTCTGGACGGGCTGAGCGACGACCCCCGGCCCGGCGTGCCTCGCAGCATCAGCGACAACACGGTGGAGGCGGTGATCGTCAAGACCTTGGAGGAGATCCCGCTCGATGCCACCCACTGGTCGACGCGATCGATGGCCAAGGCAACGGGAATCTCGCCAGCAAGCGTCGGTCGCATCTGGTCAGCCTTCGGGCTCCAGCCCCACCGAGCCGAGTCCTTCAAGCTCTCCACTGACCCTTTGTTCGTCGACAAGGTGAAAGACGTCGTGGGTCTCTACCTGGACCCGCCCGAGCGGGCCGTGGTCCTGGCGGTCGATGAGAAGTCCCAGATCCAGGCGCTCAACCGATTCCAACCGGTCCTCCCCATGCTGCCCGGTGTCCCTGAGCGGCGGAGTCACGACTACGTGCGTCACGGCACCACGTCACTGTTCGCCGCGCTCGACACGGTGAACGGGAAGGTCATCTCCTCGTTGCACCAACACAAGTTTGCCCTATGTCGTCTCGGCGGAGAATGGCGAACAAATCATGTATTCGCTCGTCAACCTATCTGGAGACGACGACGAGGACGTGAGGGACTGGGCAACCCTCGGATTGGGTACGCAGCTGATCTACTCCGACGTCGAGGCCCTCGCCCGGACTTCCACGACAGTGATCGATGCGCTCCGGAGGCGAGTGATTGACACTTCACCCGAGGTCCGCGGCGAGGCGTTAACCGGATTGGTGAGACGAAATGACGCAACGGCCGTTTCGCTCATTCGAAGCGAGCTCAACGGTTTCTCAATCGCCCGCGGGACAGTCACGGCCGCGGCTATTGCTGCAGATCCGACGCTGTGTGAGACGCTCCGAGCGCTGGCGTCGTGGTGGACCGAGGACCCCCTCCGCATGGACGTGGCGATCCGAGCCTGCTGCCTTGGTGAGATCGACGAGAGATTGTGAGTAGAACTGTTCGACCCCTTGTCCTTGATCGGATGCGCGTGCTGATCCACAGTCAAAACGTGGGTGGGTCGGCGGCTGCCACGTGACGCTCCGACGTCGGACCAGCCTCGTACTTCTGGTGATGCTGTCCGCCGCGGCGGGCAGTGCCTGGGTAGGGTCTGCCCCCATATCGGTTGACTCCTAACCTTGCGAGGATCGCCTTGCAGGAGAGGAGCCCGGGATGCCCAAGGCGTTCCCCGAGCAGTTCCGTCGTGACGTCGTGGCCATGGCCCGGCGCGGTGAGGTCCCGAAGAGCAAGATCGCCGAGGACTTCGGGATCTCCGAGTCGTGTCTCCATCGCTGGATCAAAGACGCCGACGTCGAAGAGGGGGTCCAAGACGGCGTGACCGCCGCCGAGCGATCCGAACTGCGGGAGCTGCGCAAGCGGACCAAGGCGCTCGAGCAGGAGAACTACATCCTGCGCAGAGCGGCTGCCTACCTCTCCCAGGGCAGCTCCCCAAAATGATGTACCCGCTGGTCCGTGACCTGGCCGCCGAGGATGTCCCCGTGGCGGTGACCTGCCGGGTGCTGCGCTTCTCCAAGCAGGGCTACTTCAAGTGGCGCCGCCGCCCCTGCTCGGGACGTGACCTGGACAACGCCTATCTCACCAACGCGGCGGTCGACGTCCACCACGACGATCCGGCCTTTGGCTACCGGTTCATCGCCGACGAGCTCGGCCGTCGGGGACACCAGGCGTCGGAGAACCGGATCCAGCGTCTGTGCTCGGCCCAACGCCTGTGGTCGGCGCACGCCCACAAGCGGGGCTTGAGCCGGCGCCCGGGACCGCCGGTCCACGACGACTTGGTCGAGCGGGACTTCAGCGCATCGGTGCCCAACGAGCTGTGGCTCACCGACATCACCGAGCACCGGACCACCGAGGGGAAGCTCTACTGCTGCGTTGTCAAAGACGTGTGGTCCAACCGAATTGTCGGTTACGCCACCGACTCGCACATGACAGCGCAGCTCGCTGTCAGGGCCTTGCATCATGCCGTCGATCTTCGAGGACCCGGCGCCACAGTGGTTCATTCGGACAGGGGATCGTCAGTTCCGCGCACACGTCTACGTGCGCGCTCTGGCAGCCTTCGGCCTGCGGGGATCGATGGGCCGGGTGGCCGCCTGCGCCGACAACGCCGCGATGGAGTCGTTCTTCTCCCTCCTCCAGAAGAACGTCTTGAACTCGAAGTCCTGGGCGACCCGCGAGGAGCTGCACCTCAGCATCGTGCACTGGATCGAGCGGACCTATCACCGCCGGCGTCGCCAACGGGCCCTCGGAAAGCTCACGCCGATCGAGTATGAAACCATCTACAGCGTCGCACCTGTGGCGTGAAGGCTGTCAACCCCACGAGTCAACTGAAGTGGGGGCAGACCCCTCCAACTTGATCTGCGCAGCGGGGAGATCAAGACAATCATCTGGGCAAGTGGCTTCCGGCCGGATTACTCCTGGCTGGATGTCGACGTGCTGGACGCCAAAGGCATGATCCGGCATGACGGAGGCGTCGTGGACTCGCCAGGGATGTACCTGTTGGGCATGCCATTCTTGCGCCGGCGCAAGTCGAGCTTCATCGATGGTGCCCGGGCCGATGCCGAAGATCTCATCGGAGAACTCATTTCATACCTGGATGGGCGCTCATCACTGAGAAAATGAGCCGGTGCCAGCGGTGGTGGGTGCCGTTGTGGAGACACCCTTCCTTAAGCTGTGAAGTCTCCGCGGCAAGGCTCGTGTCGTCCCGGGTTATGGAGTTTCCTGTACACCCCACGCAGACGCAAAGGTGTTCAGGAAATCGTTGGGCTCATGTTCAGGAATCCGGAACGTGCAAATCGCCGGCCAGAGGGCCGGCGATTTGTTCCGCGGTGGCCGTCGGCTCAGGTGCCTAGGCGCGCAAAGATGAACGCGTTCGTTCTCGGTTTCGTCGGCATCGGGCTCGGGCCAGTGGGGATGCAATCGGCACAGGTGCCGAGCCGCCGCTTCGCTCGAGTCTTCAGCACCACAGCGAGTTTCGCGATCAGTCGGTCTTCGTTGCGACCGATGAGGCGGACGTATTCGAACCATCACCCGAACCACTCGTTAGCGAGGCTATGGCCTGCTTGGTTAGCCGGGCGTAGTCGACCTTGCCCGATGGGCTCCGTCCAATGCTCGAAACCACACACACATTGCGGGGCGCTTTGTAGGAGGCCAGCTGAGCGCTGACGAACGCTCGGAGCTCGTCGCGCTCCACCTGGCGGTCGCCGTCAAGTTCGATCACGGCGGTTACCACCTGGCCGAAGCGGTCATCGGGAATCCCGACGCACACAGCGTCGACGACACCGGGGAAACGCTTGATGACCTCTTCGACCTCCTCGGCGAACACCTTCTCTCCCCCGCTGTTGATCACGGCGTTGCTGCGTCCGAGCAACTCGATTGCGCCGTCCAGCCGCACGAGAGCCAAGTCACCGGGCAGCGAATAGCGGACCCCATCGATCGTGCGGAAGGTCCGGGCGGTCTTCTCGGGGTCCTTGTAGTACCCGGCCGGCACGTGACCCGGTACCGCCACGAAGCCGGGCGTCCCGCTTCCGGGTTCCACCTCCTCGTCATCAGCCCCGAGCACCTTCACCCCCGGACCGAGGGTGAACTCGGCCGTAGCGACCACGTTGCTCCCGACCGAGACGCTGGCACCCATTCCAACCGCCTCCGACGAGCCGAGGCTGTCGAAAATCATCACGCCGGGCAGGTGCCCGATCAAACCGTTCTTGGTCGCCTGGCTCCATATCACGCCCGACGAGCTGAGGAGCCCGAGGGTGGAAAGGTCGTAGCGGTCACGGTGGTCGTCCAATTCGTGCAGGAGCGGCTTGGCGAACGCGTCACCAACCAGGGCGACCGCATTTACCTCGTACTCGTCAACGGCCCGCCACAGCTCGTCGGGGTCGAATCGCCGACTGGGGAGGGTCACGACCGTGCCCGCCCGGTTCAGAGCGACGAACGCACTGAACTGGCCCGTACCGTGCATGAGAGGGCACGCCGGGAGCAGCACGAAAGCGGGCTCGCCGGCGGCCTCCTCGAAGCGCTGGCGCAACTCGGTCATGTTCGACGCCGGCGGCGTGCCGGTGAAGGGATCTCCGCCCGCGCCGATCACTTGAAACAATTCGTGCTGCTCCCACATGACGCCCTTGGGCATGCCCGTCGTGCCCCCTGTGTAGAGCAGGACTAGGTCGTCACCGGTGCGACCCCACGGCGCCTCGGGACGCTCGGCTCCGAGTGCCACGATCGCCTCGTATGGGGTTGCCCAGCCCGGAACGGGGGATCCGTCGTCCACCGCATACCAACGCTTCACTGCGGGTAGCCGCTCTTTGATGGTTTCCAGCACCGGGCCGAAGCTCGCGTGGAAGACGACTGCTTCGGCATCCGCGTCGTCAAGGATGAAGCGCACCTCGTCGGGTCCGTAGCGATAGTTGACGTTGAATGGCGCCATCCCCGCCTTCATGGCCGCGAGGTAGGCCTCGAGGTACTCGGGGCAGCTGTAGAGATAAGCGCCGACCTTGGACTGCTGTCGGAGCCCGGCCACCAGGAGATCGTTGCTCAACGCGTTGGCTCGCCGATCGAAGTCCTGCCACGTGAACAGTCGCGACCCGCTTCGCTGCGCCGCTCGTCCGGGCAGCAGCTCCGCCGCCGCCTCCCACACGTCAGCGAGGTTCCAGCGCGAATCGGTCGTCATCTGGGCACGATATCGCTCGGTCTTGGCGCCGACATTGCCGTCGCAAACCGAGTTCTCTACTGGCTGTCAGCGGAGTGGGGTGCGGGCGTCGACGCCCAGATGAGGTCAATCGACTGGGCCACCGGGCACAGTTGACAATGAGGCGATCGCAGTCCCACCCTGCCCGTATGGAGACTCTCCTCCTTAAGCTGTGGAGTCTCCGGGGACGCTGGTGTAGTTCGGGGCCAGAGGGTTCCTGAACACGCCACGCCTACTAGGTGTTCAGGAAACACTGACTGCAGTGTGCAGGAAACGTGTGACAACTTGACGCCTGCGTGCCGATGGTCGGATTGACCTGCCGTTGTGGAGACACCGGAGACACCCCTCCTTAAGCTGTGGAGTCTCCGCGTTCAGGTGTGACGGACACCGGGTCAGAGAGTTTCGTGTACACCCAACGCGGGGGTGCTACTTGGCCGCCTTCTGCATGGCGTGCCACCGCTCGGTGTGACTGCTTGCTGCCAACTCCCGCTGGGCGACCTTCCACCCTTCGCTAGTCCGACGAAAACGATCGTGGTAGTAGCCCGTGACCAACAACGTCGGGTGCTTCTTCACGCCAGGATCATCTGCCGATGCGCCCTCAGGAATTAGATCCTGGAACATCTCGAGATAGGACTGGGCCTCGGCGGTGTCCGGGCCCGTCTGTCTGACGTAGACGCTAGAGCTCATGTGTCGGTTGTTGCTCCCCGGGCCGTGCGTGCCATTCCTCCGTCGCTGGCGGCCGCTCTCGATGATGGCATCCCGACCGTGCCATCCCACTCCAGAGGCTGTCGTGTACGACCCATCCTCGGCGAACAAGTTGCCCCACTCTTCGATGTCACCCATATCCGAGAGCAGCGTCAACTGAGCGAGGATATTTCGGATCTGGAGTTCGTCAACTACCCATTGGAGTTCAGCCTCGTTCATCGGTACCCTCGGTCTCGTCTTGGGATTGATCTGTTCTGGATTAGCACCAGATCGTCAACGTTTCCTAGCAACGTTGCCCGGCCGTTGCAAGGGATCGCCGGCAAGGCCCGGCGAAGGACAGGGCCGGTCGGGCTCCCAAAAGGCTTCACTCGTCAGCTGCAGGTGTTCAGGAAGGATCGACCCGTGGCGAGCGGCAGGTCACGCGTACTCGCTTGCTGCTGCGCGGGGTCCCAACCCGGCCGCCAGGTAGGTGGCGTCGACGACACGCATGTTGGCGACCGCGTCGCTCGGTGGCGTGAGGGTTGGTTCCCCCTCTTGTACCGCGGCTCGGAACGCCTCAAGCTGATAGTCGTAGGTGGGGCCACCGGGCACCCGCTCGTGGCGTCGCACTTTTTCCCCAGAAACGCTAAGGCGGTTGAACATGTGGGGAGTCGTCGGGTTGAAACCCCGCATCGTCGCCTGCGAGCCGGTAACGACCACCCGCAGCCGCAACAACGTGGACGACCACATCGAGGCCAAGATTCCGCCGGTACGCCCGTCGGCGAAGGAAAACTCCGCCTCCATACGCCGGTCCACACCGGCCGAACGCAGTTTTGCTGACGCTCTGACCACCGTCGGCTCCGCTCCTGCCAGCGTTCGCACCATGTGCACCGGATAACAGCCTGCATCCATGAGTGCTCCCCCCGCCAACGACAGCTGCCATCTGATGTCTTTGAACAGCGGTAACGGGAAGCACAGCGCCGCCTCGATCCGGCGCACCTCTCCGAGCTCGCCGCTGGCGATCACCGCGAGCATCCGGGCCGCCATCGGGTGATACCGCCAATGGAATGCCTCCATGGCCACCAGATTGGAATCGGCCGCGGCGTCGGCGACCCGTTGCGCCTCGTCGGCGTTCGCGGTGAAGGGCTTCTCGCAGAGCACGTGTTTGCCCTGCGCCAACGCCCGTAGCGTCCACAGACCATGCAACCCGTTGGGCAGGGGTTGTACACGGCGTCGAGCTCGTCGTCGGCCAACAGGGCCTCGTACGACTCGTGCACCTTCGCGATGTGGTGCTTGGCGGCGAACGCCCGGGCCCGGCTTGGGTCTCTCGCCGCGACCGCGGCGACCACGACCCCCTCGTTGGACGCAGACGGTTTGAACAGCGCCGCGGGAGCGATTCTGGCGGCGCCAAGACAACCGATACGAAGGGGTTCCACCGCCCCATTGTCCCAGATCAGTGTGGTTCCCAACCGGGCGTTGCTAAAGCGTCCAACCGAGCCGAGGATGAGTGACTCGATGAGGACGAGTGTCAGGCACCCGCGTCATTGACGTAATGCCAGTCCACGATGCAGGACCGGCATTGGGCGATCCGGATCGTCGCTTGCTAGTCGATCTCGCGTTCCTCGCGGTATGTGGGGTTCGCCACAGCCAGCTTGTCAACGACCGTCGCTCGCACGGCGTCGGTCACCTCGTTGAGCCGATCGGCGAAGGAGCCGTCCCGGATCGCACGGGCCAGCTCCGTCTCGCTGGCGACGCCGAGACGCTTCAGCCGACGGGTATGTTCGGCAGCCTGCGCTGGCCCGAGCTCGATCTCGCGGCCGACCATGGCGATCACGTTGGCCGCCACGCGGAGGTGAAAGCGGACGCTGCCCTCGGTCGCCGCCATGGCGTCGGACTCGATGAAGGCATGCACCGCGTCGAGAAGCTGGACGGCCGAGGGAGCGTCATGCGGCGCCCAGTCCGCTCGACGTCGCGCGTCCACTCGGGTGTCGACGCTGCCCGAACCCCATGGGAGCAGCTCCAAGAGGTCGGACTCGACCTCACAGACGCGTCGCCCGATCGCGGCGAGCTCGACCGACCGGAACGCACCGCTCAAGTGCGTGAAAGCCTGCGCGATGCAGATGATCCCCCAGCGGAGGGTGCCCGCCACGATCCACCAGTGCAGGCCGTCGCGGTCGACATGCTCGCCTCCCGCCTCCTCGTAGGAGTCGACGAGCTGATCGATCGTGCCGAAGCCGCCGACGGGCAGTGGCGAGCCGAACCTCCAGGCGCGCACGCAGATCCACGCGAGGTCCTCCAAGGGATCCCCCAAGTGCGTGAGCTCCCAGTCGAGGACGGCCCGGACGCCGTCGGGCCCGACGACCAGGTTCCCGTTGCGAAAGTCGCCATGCAACACGCTGTCGGGCGGGCGGTCGGGTCGGCGCTCGGCAAGCCACAGCAACCCCAGCTCGAAGGCGGGGTGGGGCTGGCCCAGCTGTTCGAGCTGGGTCCGCAGCTGGTCGAGGGGGTCGCTGCTCGTCAGGCCGGAGACCGCATGGGTCGGGATGGAGTGGATGCGGGCGAGGATCCGCCCACAGTGGCTGGCGAGCTCACCGCGGACGTCGCGCAGCGCCTCCTCCCGCAGGATCCGCCGCGGGATGGTCTCTCCGTCGACGAAGTCGGTGACGAGATACCCCATGCCGAGCGCGTCGGAGCCGTCGCCCTCGGCGACGATGGCCGGGACGGGAACTCCGGCGCGCGCCGCGGCGGCGAGGACCGAGCTCTCGACCGCCATTCCCGCGCTGCGGGGCCGGCCCCGGTCGGCCCGGAGGATCAGCCGGCGCTCCTTGCCGGCAGCGTCCCGGGCCGTGAAGCTCCAAGTCTGCTTGGAGGCGCCGCCGGGCAGTCGGACCAGGTGGTGGACCGTGACCGGCGAACCGAGCGCGTCACCAACGACCGTCGCGAGCCGTTGGTCGAGGCCCTGGGCGTCCACCCGCGCAGACTAATGACCGAGTTCCGCGGCCGCCGATAGGCTCACCCCATCACGATCAGGCTCGAACCTCAGGACGAGTACATGCACGAGTTGGGCCCCGAGCCCAACTTCAACGAGTCCATGTACTTCAACGTCTATGACCCCGCAGCCTCCTTGGGTGGGTTCTTTCGGCTCGGCAACCGGGCCAATGAGGGATCGGGCGAGATGACGATCTGCCTGTATCTGCCCGACGGCCGGGTCGGGTTCATGTTCATGAGGCCCCGGGTCACCACCAACGATGCGTTCGCCTCCGGGGGAATGCGATTCGATGTCGTGACGCCGTTCGAGGAGCTCGAGGTGAGCTACGAGGGGGAGGTCACGATGTTGGCCGACCCGCTCGAGATGGCCGACCCGAGGCGGGCGTTCACGGAGAACCCCCGCCAGCACTGCACCGTCGAGCTCACCTACACCGGAGTGTCGGCCATGGTCGGTGGAGAGCCCGAGGAGCGTGCCGAGCCCACGGGCGAGGAGTTCGCGCGCGGTCACTACGAGCAGCTCGTCGCGGCGAGCGGCACGGTGTGCGTGGGAGCGCAGGTATGGGAGCTCCACGGTCACGGGCTGCGCGACCACAGCTGGGGCCCCCGGTACTGGCAGGCTCCCTGGTACTACCGGTGGCTGACGGCCAACTTCGGCAATGACTTCGGGTTCATGGGGTCGCGGATCGCGCGCCGCGAGGGACCGGGAAGCCGGGGCGGCTTCGTCTGGGACCGAGACACGCTCCACCTGTGCCGGGACTTCGCCATCCGCTCCGAGTGGACGGACGTGGGCCAGTACCACCGGGAGATCGAGGCCGAGCTGACCAGCGCTGAGCGGACCTGGAAGGTGCACGGCACGGTGCTCAACCTCATCCCGCTGCGCAACCGCCGCACGGACGATCAGGGCAACGAACTCGTCACCCGCATCTCGGAAGGCATGACGCGCTGGGAGCTTGAAGACGGCCGCGTCGGCTACGGGCTGTCCGAGTACCTTGATCAGATCATCGACGGCACACCGGTCGGCCTCGCCGAGTAGAGCGGGAGCTCCATCAACGTCTCGATGGCAATTGAATTCTTCCCCAACGACGGTGCCGGGTGACAAGCCCATTCAGTAGCGACCTGGCGAAGAGATCGGATCTTCCGACCGCATCAACGAGGTCATGCGAGGCGATTGCGAACGGGAGGTGCCACGCTCAAATCCCTCGGTTTAGAGTCGCGGGCAGAACCCGAACCAGTCATTCGAGGAGCTGAGCGACCGGTAAGAACCCGTGACACACGATTTGCCCCGACAGATGCCGCCGAAGCATCCCGCATGGCCGGCCTTGCCCTACGACGAGTGGAGTGCCACCTGCGACACGCTCCACGCGCACACCCAGCTGCTCGGCAAGCTGGCGGTCGCCTTGGCGCCACCGGAGCCTCAACTGCAGCACGCTGCGCTCCGTCTGACCGCCCGGGGTTGGGAGACCGCGCCACTGCCCGTTCCGGACCATTCAGGAGCGCTGGTTACCGCGCTTGATCTGCGGAGCCACGAGGTCGTGGTCGAGCACAGCGACGGCACGGTCCATCGGATTCCCCTAACACCGAACCGCCCGGTCGCAGAGGTCACCCACGACGTCCTCGGCGTCATCGAGACGCTCGTTGGCAAGGTCCAGATCAACCCGCACCCGCAGGAAGTCCCATGGAGCGTGCCGCTCGACATGGACTACGAGCACTGCACCTATAACCCACAGCAGGTGGCGACCTACTTCTCCGTCGCGACGCGGGCCGCGCTCGTCCTCGCCGCGTTGCGCGCCCCGTTCCGTGGCCGTTCCAGTCCCGTGAACGCCTGGTGGGGAAGCTTCGATCTCGCGGTGAGTTTGTTCTCCGGCCATCCGGCAAGCCCCCCGTCCAGCGACTTCATCATGCGCAACTCGGCCGACGCTCAGCAGGTGGAGGTCGGCTGGTGGCCAGGAGACGCTCGCTATCCGCGGGCCGCTTTCTTCGGGTTTGCTTTCCCGGCGCCCGACAGTCTCGCCAACGGCGACCTCTCACCGTCGGCCGCCCGATGGAACTCTGAGCTCGGCGAGTATCTCTTGGACTGGGACGAAGTGATCGCCTCCGAAGACCCATTCGGCGAGGCGCTGGCGTTCGGCCGATCCTTTGTCTCCCACGCCTGTGCGGTGTGCGATTGGGACCCTCTGCTTGCGGCCAGCGTGGAGGACACCCTGTGAACCGCCTGCCTACTTGCCGGTGGAGCCCTCAACGTCCGTGAAGAGGAAGGTGACCGTGCCGCTTGGCGCCGCGATCACCGCCGAGACCTGGGACGAGCCGAGACGGCGTCACATCTCACCCATAGCATCGCTGCTATGGTCTGGGGTACCATCGAGTTGGAACAAGAGGTGGAGACATGGCTCTTGGCGCTTCCGGACGAGCTATTCGGACAAGCGGAAAGGTACATCGACCTGCTCGCCGACGAGGGAGTGCATCTAGGCGAGCCCTTCACCCGGCAGCTCCGAGGGAAGCTCCGGGAGCTTCGCTTCCACCTCGGTCGCCAGCAGACGAGGATCACCTACTACATCGCCACCGGCCGCAAGATCGTGCTGCTTACCGTGTTCGTGAAGACGCGCCAACGAGAGCGCCTGGAGGTCCAACGGGCATGGAAGGCGATGCAGGTCTGCATCGCTGAAGGCCACACCGCGGAGGACGGCGAATGACTCGCAAGACGTGGGAAGAAGTGAAGAGAGAGCGGGCAGACTCCCCCGCTCGTCGCCGGGGCTGCGAGCGGGCCGGGCGGACGATCCGAATCGCCACCGAGATCCACGAGCTTCGGGAGAAGCGGGGACTCAGCCAGCGCGAACTCGCCGAGCGTCTCGGCACGACCCAATCTGCGGTCGCACGACTCGAGGCTGGGAACGTGTCCCCGAGCCTTCCCACCCTCGACAGGGTCGCCGAAGCTCTCGGGGTGGAACTCGTCGTCAGTTTCGTCGATCTCGACCACCGGATCGCAGGCTGATCGGCCCGATGGTGGCGTTCATTGAGAACACGCCGGCGGGATGGAGCAACGCGCCGGTGCGCAAGGGAACCGCCGTCGAGGTCGAGCGGGAAAGCTGATCACCCGCACCGCGCGAAGCCGCCGAGGGGGCTCCGCCGACCGAATCCGGGCGCATCGGGCCGCCCGCTGATCGCGAACTCACAAAGAAACCTCCGAGCCCAGGACACGGTCCCGGACACAGTGGGAGAACATGACGGCAGTAGATAGACGCCTCACCGCCCCGGGTGCCAGCGCGCGCATGCGAGGCAACCCGTGGTGGACCCTCATCACGGTGTCGCTTGGGATCGTGATGGTGGGTCTGGACGCGACCGTTGTTGCGATCGCTAACCCGTTCATCGGGCGCAGCCTCCACGCCTCGCTGTCGGACCTGCAGTGGATCACCAACGCCTATCTGTTGGTGCTGGCGGTCCTCTTGGTGGTGGGTGGGCGGCTGGGCGACCGTTACGGGCGCCGCCGCATCTTCCTCGTCGGCGTCGTCGGGTTCGCCCTCGCCTCGGTCGGCGTCGGGCTGGCCGACTCCATTACTGGCGCCATCGTCCTGCGCGGTCTCCAGGGGGCTTTCGGGGCGCTCCTTGTGCCGAACACGCTCGCCCTCATGCGGGTGGCGTTTCCCGACGACAAGCTCAACAGCGCCATCGGCATCTGGAGCTCGACGTCCGCATTAGCGATTGCCGGGGCGCCGATCGTCGGCGGGCTGTTAGTTGAGCATGTCTCATGGCAGAGCGTCTTCTACCTCAACGTCCCCGTCGGCATCATCACCTGCGCGGTCGGCGCGTTGACGTTGAGCGAGAGTCGCGAGAGCGTGCGTGAGCGCGTCGACTCGACAGGTGTGCTCACGCTTTCGATCTCACTGTTCGCCATCGTCTTTGGGATCGTGAAGGCGCAGTCCTGGGGATGGGGAAACTCGAGCACGCTCGGGTTCTTGGGCGGGGGCCTCGCGATGATGGTCGTGTTCGTCTGGGTCGAGCTGCGAGCGACCGCCCCGCTCGTGCCGCCCCGCTTTTTCCGGATCCGGTCGGTGTCCCTCGGGAGCACCACGGTGGTCCTCAGCTTCTTCGCGCTCTTCGCGGTACTGTTCTTCGTGAGCCTGTTCCTCCAGAATGTGCAGGGGCTCAGCGCGGTTGCGACCGGAACGCGCACCCTCGCGCTCACACTGGCGTTCGCTCTCATGAGCATTCGGGCCGCCCGGATCACCACGAGGCTCGGCCCCGGCCCCACCATTTCGATCGGCCTCGTACTGGTGGCCGGGGCGCTGCTCGGAATGACGGTTCTCGAGCCACATTCTGGTTATCTCGTCCTGTTTCCCTCGCTCGCCGGACTCGGGGTCGGGCTCGGTCTGGTGGTCGTGGCATCCGCCGAGGCCATCGTCGGAAGCGTGCCCGTCGACGACGCCGGGTTGGCCGGTGGGCTGCAGGCAACGGCGGCACAGCTGGGCGGGGTGCTCGGGGCGTCGGTGCTCGGCTCGGTGGTGGCGGCCCGGGCGACGAGCGTGCTGCCGGCTCGGCTTGCCTCGGCCGGGGTCGGCCCCGCCATGACCCACCACGCATTGGCCAACGCGGCGCTTGTGGGTCAGGGGCTCTCGGTGAGCCGGGCGTCCGGGGTCACCCAGGCCAGTCATGCGGCGTTCATCTCGGGCTTCCACCTGGCGCTCCTGATCGGCAGCGCGGTGGCATTCCTCGGCGCGCTCACCGGCCCGTTCATCCGGCGGAACCAGCCCACCGAGGTTGTCGCGGTCCACCTCTGACCGGCGGACCTCGTGAGTCGTCGCACCGTGGCGGACGAGACCCGCCGGCGCCGTCCTTTACCGACGGCGGGCCCAGAGCGCGTAGAGGGGATCGCTCATGGGTGAAGTGGGCCGGCGCTGCACGACCGGAGTCGCCCAGCGGCCGCTGAGCTCGAAATAGCGGGCGACGATGGCGCAGCGCCCCTCGTCATCTGCGTACAACCAACCCCGAATCGCCTTGGTTGGAAAGCATCGGTTGGAGAAGGTGCAGACGAAGGAGCCACCGGGCCGCACCACGCGGGCGACGTCGGTGAAGACCTCGACCGGTCTGATGAGGTAGTCGACCGAAACGCAGCAGACGACCGCGTCGAATGACTCGTCCGCAAAGGGCAGGACGGGATCGACGTTGAGGTCGTGGAGCACCCACGACCGAGCCTGGGGGTTCCGTGCCAGCTCGGCGGCGTTCATCCCGAGGACGGTCAGAGACGAGGGGGCGCTTCGAAAGTGCGACACCCATGAGCCCATGAGGTCGAGCACGTCACCGGTGAGCGAGAGTTCGTCGTAGAGCGCCCCCACCGCGGCGATCGCGCCGTCGTCGATATGGGTCACCAGTCGGGCCGGCTCGTAGAACAGGGAATCCGGTCCGGGATCCGCCCGGTCAAAGAACCCCAAAGGAAAGCCCCCGGCGCGCTCATCCATCCGGCAACTCTCGCGTACCCGACGGTGAACCCGACACCATGACCCCGCGTCTCACGGCGGACACCTCGGATGCCCGAGGCTCCCCGGTGACGCCTACGATGCCGCGCCGATGACCGGGACGCGGCCTGGGACGCACTGGGCGGAGGAGCGCTCCAACCACGGTGGGGTGGACGAGATCCCCCTACCCGCTGGCATTCGCGGGCGGCTGTGGCTCTGCGGAAAGCGGTTCATCGGCCCGAACCCCGAAGCGGCATTGGCGTACGTCGACGGCACGGCCGTCGTGTGCCTGAACGAGCCGAACGAATTGGGTCGCTATCCGCATTATGTGGAGTGGCTCAGGTCCCAGCCGACGACCCGTGCGCTGTGGTGGCCGATTCCGGACCTCTCGGTGCCCGATCGTGACGCCGCCCTCCAGCTCTTCGAGCAGCTTCGTTCCCGCCTGGGCGATGGCCAACGCCTGCTCATGCACTGCGGTGCGGGCATCGGCCGAGCGGGCACCATTGCCGCAGGCCTTCTGGTGACCATGGGTGAGACGCCTCGAGACGCGATCGCTCGCGTCCGTGCCCACCGTCCCATGGGTGGGCCGGAGGCCGGGCCGCAGACCGAGCTTCTCAACTGGCTCGGGGCGGAGTGGGGCGAGGACCTCGAGACGAAGGCAAGTGAGAGCCCGTCGGCTGGGTCACAAGACGGTTGACAGTGACGATGACTTTCGGCAGGTTGGTCCGTCTCATCTGACGACACGGAGCACGAAACGGAGCCACCGCCATGACGACCAGGACCCCACCTCCCAACCGAGCGCCTTGCTGCGGCGAGCTCGGCACATCCGACGACCAGGCGAAAACTGCTTCTGCCGGACAGACCGCAAGGGTGAGGGCGAACAATGGCTGAGCCCTCGATCTCCGTTTCACGTGACATCGCGGCGCCAGCCGAGCTGATCTTCTCGGTCTTGGCCCGCCCCATGCGTCATTCCGATGTGGACGGATCCGGGATGGTGCGGACCGCTCTCGGGGAGACGGTCATCTCGAAGGTCGGCGACGTCTTCGCGCTGAACATGCACAACGACCAGATCGGCGACTACGTCATGGAGAACACCGTGGTCGAGTTCGAGCCGGATCGGCGCATCGTGTGGGAGCCGGTCATGCGTTCGGTCGCCAAACCCGAACTCCAGTCCCGAGTCGGTGACCCGGCATACCACCAGTGGGGATGGCAGCTCGAGGCGTTGGACGCCGACCACACTCGGGTCACCGAGTTCTTTGACTGCACCCGATCACCAGATTGGTTGCGGGAGGCGGTCAAAGAGGGACAGGGCTGGCGGGCCGAGATCGAGGCCAGCCTGAAGAACCTCGAGAAGCTGGTCGCCGGGCCCTAACGCGTCGCTCGAGCGAGTGGCCTCGGCCGACGACAGCGAGGCCACCAGTCGTCATGTCGCACGACAGCGATACCCGCCCGGCCAGCACGAACGCCTCTCCTCCCTGGAGGCTCACCCGCCCTCGCGCGCTCGACACCTTCCCTGTTCCACCGGCCGCGCTGGCCAGCGAGCCGACCCTGGCGGCCAGGTCTTATAGACAAGTCGATATACTGAGGAAATGCAGGCCGGACAACTCCTTCAGGAGGTTCGACGACGGCATGGGTTGACTCAAGCCGAATTGGCCACGCCGCGCCGGTACCTCCCAACCCGTCATCTCGGCCTATGAGCACGGACACCGCGATCCCACACTCAAGACGCTGCGCAAGCTCGTGGAGGCCGGCGGCGAACGATTGCTCGTTGACGCACTCGCGCCGGCTCCTGGACCTTCGCCGTGCGAAGACATCGATGAGCATGCTCGCCGCCTGGCAGACGTATTGACCTTGGCCGACGCCATCCCATCCCGTCGACGGCCATCGACCCTGATTGCTCCCCGGATGGTGTCGAGGCAGCGATGTTGACGCTGGCGCAACGGGTGGTCGCCATCGAAGACGCCCTGAGTGCCATCCCGCACGCCTTCGGAGGCGCCCTTGCTCTCGCGTACTACGCCGAGCCCCGGTCCACCATCGACATTGATCTCAACGTCTTCGTCGCTCCTGATGAGTTCGAGACGGTCGCCGCGCCGCTCCTCGGGCTTGGCGTCGCTGTCGATGATCCCTCGCTGGAGCAACTGATCCGGCGGGATGGTCAGGCGCGAGTCATGTGGGAGGCAACGCCAATCGACCTCTTCTTTTCCTACGACGCGTTCCACAAAGCCGCCGGCGCTGCCCGACACCGGGTTCCTTTCGCCGATGACACGATTCCCATCCTTTCGGCCGATCACCTTGTCGTCTGCAAGGTCATCTTCAACCGACCGAAGGACTGGGTCGACATTGATGCAATGTTGGCTGCCGGAACCGACATCAATTCGGCAGAAGTGCTCCGATGGGTTGGACGCATCGCCGGTGACGAGGATCCCCGCTATGACCGAATCGCAGCACTCATCAGCCATCACTGACAGAAGGACGATGTGTCTTGGATCGTCAGCCCACCGCAGTGTTCGGGGAGAGCCCCGGGAGCTGGGTGTGTGGAGACCACCTCCTGAAGTCGTGGAGTTCCGCTGGCCGCGACAGGTACAAGGCGGGCCAAGGCGAGGGAACGATCGGTGGCTCGCAGATGCTGACTGGGTGGCGCCGACCGGGCGCCGTCACTCCCAGGCGGTGGATTTCATCTCTGAAGGAGTGCTGCTTGTCAAGGGGCGCTGACCCGTAGGGTCGGCTCGTTTGGCGGTTTCTGGCTCATTGGTTCGGGGCGTGAGGGCGCGCCGAGCCGAGCCCGTGATCCGGGCAAGTGTCGTTCGGCAATGTGATGCGAGTCCGGTCAGGGCGTCACGTTCGTCCCCTTGGCGCTGCCGCGTCCGGGGGCGCGTTGCGGTCCTTCTCCAAGGCCAGGCGGTGCTGGCGGGGCATGCCCGAAGATCCGGGTGCCGTTCATCTCTTCGTCGCGGCGAGGCGACATGGAGTGGTTCGGCCGCAACCCGGTGGGCTCAATCAGTGGCGCGGCCGGACCGACAAGCGGGGGCCATGAAATCCGTCGAGCTCGCACCGGGTTGCGTCCGTCCCGGTCTCATCCCGTCTCGGCCAGGCAACGGATCTCGCCGTCGCGCAGGCCGTAGTAGACGAAGGTGAGAAGCTTGCGGGCTGCGGCTACTCGCCCGATCTGCTTGCCGCGACGCTCACTCACCTTGAGGTGGTGCGCTCGGATGGGCGTATCGCCGCGCTGGCGGGCGACCGCCTCGACGGCGGCCCAACGCACGAGGCGCGATCCCTGCTTGGTGATGTGACCCCGACGGACCCTCTCGTCTGACTCGTGGTGCGTTGGAGTGAGTCCCGCCCAACTGCACAGGTGCCGTGGGCTTTTGAACCTCGAGACGTCGCCGATCTCAGAGACGAAGATCGAGGCCAGCACCGGTGCGACGCCCGGGATGGCCTGGACGGCGTGGAAGCCAAGATCGCCGGCGAAGTAGGGGTTGATCTGCTTTTCCAGCATGGCGATCTCCCGGTCGAAGAGTTCGATCAGGTCCCGAAGGGACTCCACGCGGATGCGGTAGGCGTCAGCCAGATGCACCTGGTCAAGCAGGTGGTGGCCGCGGACCCCGAACAGGTCGGTCATCGGCACGGCCACCCCCTCTTTGGCCAGCACGGCGTGAACCTGAGCCTTGAGGTTCGAGCGAAGCTGGACGAGCTTGGCCCGGTAGCGGATGAGCTCACGGAGCTCTCTGAGCGGTGGCGAGGCAATCCAAGCCTCGGCGAGGCGTCCCAATCGAAGCAGGTCCACCAGGTCCGTTGCATCTCGCTCGTCGTTCTTCACCCGCCGGTTGCCCCAGTTGTTGCCGAGTGGATGCGAGAGGTGCACCTTGGCACCGCATTCTTCGAGCACGTCGGTCGCCCAGTACCAGCCGTACGTGGCCTCCAAGATCACCTCAGGGTGCGGACCGGCTTTGGCCACCTCGGCCGCCAGCGCCACCGGATCGTTGTCGATGCGGACCGTCTCCAAGGTCTGGCCCACAGCGTTGCGTCGCACGATCACGCTGCGCCGTCGATGCAAGTCGATGCCGACGTACTGTTGTTGCTCTTCCACGGGAATCTCCTCTCGCCGTCTCCGGGTTGGTTTGGTGACCCCAAGTGTGCTCGGCACACTTGGTTCCGGTCGGCGGGAGGATTCCCGTGGAGCATTCGATTCGGATGGGCCGGGCTGGACGACGGTCTTGGCGGTCACGAGACCCCCACGTGCTCGGCGCTCGGGCCGGTGCGCTCACCGGGACCCGTCACACGGGAGCGGCGCTGCGCTCCTTCATCACATCAGCGGGTCGCCCACCGAGTCGGCATCCTCGGGCAACACGACGCCTGTCGCAACCACGTCGGTGACGGCTTCGGCGAAGCGCTTCTCGTACTCCTCGCGACTTCCGTAGAGACTCCGCACCTTCTCTGGATCGAATGCCGTGGTCGTGCCCATGAGGTCGGCGCGTCCTCCCGACGGCGGCTCGGCCCGGTGGATGCCGAGCGGCACCACCACGTGCGGCCAACGGATGCCACCAAGGGCATTGCCGTGCTCGTCCCGGGCCACCGATCCGTCTGGGGCCCGTTCAAGCCGGGGTTGTGAGGGCGGGGTGACCCCTTCCTCAAGCCAGCGCCGCAGGTGGTGCCAGACGGCGCGCTGCGCTGGAGCGAAGGAACCCCGACAGCGAGTCTCAGGAAGGCCGAAGCGATTATCGCCAGCAGTCGAGCCGATGTGAGACGCGCCGGCGTTCTCCCAGATGACAAGGTGATCGGAGTCGGGTTGCCGATTCGTCGTGAACACCTGGCCTTCGGACTCCGAGTTCAAGATGAAGACTGGCACGCCAACGTCCTGGCGGAGACCGTGCGTGCCGTGGCGGAGCATGTGCATCGGCCAATTCGCGGACCCGCCAGGAACCGCCGCCTCCCCCGCGGTCGAGTCCACGACCGTGCCGGCCCCGAAGTAGACCGGAAGGTGATAGGCGTCGATTTCCCCTGCGGGATGCAGCGCATTGTGGAGCGTTGCGACCCGAGCTGCGGACTGCGACGCGCCGCTCGCGACGACGTAGCGCACCCCGAGGCCGCTCAGGACATCGTCAGCACCGTTGCGACCGGAAACGGTGCGAACCGCCTGGGTGAAGATGTCGTAGGAGTAGTCGTCGCCGGGATGATGCAAGGTGCCGTATCGCTTCGGGTCACTCGAGACAAGCCCGCGCTCGCCGTGAACTCCGACGTACTGAGCGCTCACGCCGACAACCGCATATCCGTCCTGCAGCATGACCGGCGTCGGCGCGCCCGCGAACATGCCATCGAAGCCCGCCGACACGTTGTTCCACACGACCACGACTATCCCGTTGAAGCGCGAGGCGGGCGGGCATTCGACGAGGATCCGAGTGAGGTACGAAGCAGTCTCCGCCGGCTCCACGGTCCACCGACCATCATGGCTGTACTCGCCAACGAGGCGGTACCGAGTCGCCTCGCCCTCGAGCAGCCACTCCTGCTCCGTTGCGCCCGTCGGCAGCGTGTCGGCCGTGGTACCCCATGGCCCACTGCCCAGTGCAGAATCGATCGCCATCAGCTTCGCCATGTCTCGGAAGCCTATTTGGGTCGCCATCTCGTTGAAACTCCGAAGGGTCCGATCGTGCGGGGAAGCACGACTACCTGCTTGCGACCTGACAGTCCGGTCTTCAGAGGAGCTCTCGCACGCGGCCGAACCAGCGGCTGTGCGGGCGTCACTCCGTGGCCGAGAAGCCGTTGAGAAAGCCACTGCTCGCGGCGGAGACGGCTCGTCGGAGGTCAAAGTCTTCGGTGTAATGGTGCTCCAGGGCAAGCATCAGCGCGGTTCCCATCACCGCCCTCGCCGTGATGTCTGGGAACTCCAGCGTGCGCCCATGACGCTCCTCTACTGCCTTCCATGCCTGGCCGAGGCGATCCATCGCCACCACGAAATTTTCCCAATAGAAGCGGCGAGCCACTTGGGGGTCGCCGAAGAGCACCAGCCCGAGCAGCGGGATCACGCGCTCGAGGGTGGAGATCAGTTGCCGGAAAAGACCGCTCAAGGTCGAGAGACGGCGCTCTGCGGTGAGCGCCTGGTCGCGATCGACGGTCTCCGCTGCCGCAACCAGCTCCTCCACCGCGTCCCGAAGGGGCTCCACAACCGCCTCGAAGAACAATTGCTCCTTGCTCTCGAACAGTTCGTAGATCATCGCCGGGCTTATCTGGCCGTACGCGGCGATGACCTTCATGGTCGTGCCGCCCACGTCGCCAGTCTCACTGAAGGCGCGACGAGCCGCTTCAAGAATCGACCTCCGTCGAACTTCGGCGCTCAACCGACGACCGCGCGGGCGCGATTGCCGGCTGCTCGTGAACGGCTCACTGGGTGCTGCACGCCGCAACACTACGAGACTCGATGTCCGTCGCCTCGCCCACTCAGGCGCGGTCGAGGACGAGGACGAGGAGCAGGCTCGACGATTCGCGATCTGGTAGGCGCACCCGCCTCGACGGACGATCCGACGAAAAACCGCCGCACCGCACGCGGACCCTGCGTCGTCCGCCGTCGTCTCCCCGCTCTGGCGCCTGCCGGGAGGAGCCCTTGCTAGTGCCCTGACCACAAACCTTTGCCCCGTTACACGGGCCGGACACGATGGCTTCCGTGCCTCGTCAACGTCATCCCGACGCCCCACCGGTCGTCTACCGCAGTGCCCGGATCGAGCTGCGCACGACCCCGGCGCAGCGACGTCGCTGCTTGGCGCTGCTGCGCTCGGGTGGTGACCTCTGGGCGACCGTGTTGGAGTTCAACGAGTACCGCCGGCGACGCGACGCGCCTGAAGTCGCCAACTACCAGGCGCTGTGTCGTGAGCTCTCGGCGGCCGGGCCGGGGTGCTTCGGTGAGTTGTCATCGACCGGAGCCCGGTCCATCTTGCGCCGGTACTCGGACGCCTGGATGTCGGCATCCAAGCGGCGCAAAGCGGGTGACCTGACGGCGCATTCTCCACGGCGCAAGAAGGCTCTGGTGCCCTCGCGGTACTACGCCGGCACCTTCAGCCTCGAGGGCAAGAGGCTCAGCTTGCCGACGGCCCGAGGGGACGCACCGTTGGGGCTCCGGCTCACCAGAGCAGTGCCCTATGACGCTGCGTCGGTCCGCTCGGTGACGCTCCTCGCCGAGGGCCGCCGTCTCTACGTCGAGGTGTGCGCCGAGGTGCCTGTGCAGGTGTACCCAGAAGGAGCAGCACCCGACCCGGGCCACGTGGCCGGGGTGGACCTAGGCATCATCCACCCCTACGTCTTGGCCAACCCCGACGGGGCCCTCGTCGTTTCGGGTCGGGCGATGCGGGCCGAGTCCCGCCTGCACCTGGCCGAGTCCAAGGGACGGAAGCGGGCGGTCGCCCGCCGCGTGCCCAGGCGGGGCCAGCGCGGCTCGCGCCGCTGGCGCAAGTACCGGACCCGCACCAAGGTGCTCGAGGCCCGTCACCGGCGCCGTCTCGACCAGGCCCGCTTCGAGGCCGCCCGCGAGGTGGTGGCTTATGCCCAGAAGCACCGCATCGGCACCCTGGTGGTGGGGGACCCGAGAGGACTGCTCGGGCGCGACTCCGGTCGGCGCCAGAACCTCGCGGTGCGCAACTGGAGGGTGGGTCGGCTCATCTCGGCCCTGAGCGACAAAGCCGAGGTGGCCGGCATCGCGGTGGTCCTGGTCGACGAGCGTGGCACCTCGTCGACCTGCCCGTGCTGCGGCGCGCGTGTCCCAAAGCCCAAGGGACGTGGTTTTACCTGCCAAAACTGTGCACTCTGGGCCCACCGCGACGTGGTGGGCGCGGCCAACATCGCCTCGAGATCTCCTCGGGGCGGCATCGTCATCGACCCGTCTGGGTTGGTGATCACGCACCGTCGAGCCGGCCGGCATCTGCCTGGCCGTGCCCGGCGTGACCCACGACGGGTGGCCATGTCGAGACGTGGCCGCAGCGTGGGTCCCTGGCCGGCTGTGGCCCGCCCCGCCGATGTCCGAGGAGGAGATCGACGGGGAGTCGCTCGTCAGAGGGGCAACCACCCTCTTGCGAGGAACCGCCACCTTTCGCCCAGAGCGGGCGAAGGTGAGTGGTCACAGCACTAGCTTGACTCGCGGTGGCTACTCGACTTCAGGATCGGAGCGCTGTGGACCTGCTGCTGCGTGACGCGACCCTCGTGGACGGGACTGGCTCGCCCGGCCGCCCCGCCGACGTGGCGGTGGCCGGGGACCGCATTCGGGCGGTGCGCCCCCCGGGCGAGCTGGACGTGCCGACCGGTGGGATCGAGGTGCGCCTCGACGGTCTCGTGCTCGCCCCCGGCTTCATCGACGTCCACACCCACTACGACGCCCAGATCCTCTGGGACCCAGACCTCACCCCCTCCAGCTGGCACGGGGTCACCAGCGTCATCATGGGGAACTGCGGTTTCGGGATCGCCCCAACCCGACCCGAGCACCGGGACCTTGTGGTGCGGACCCTGGAGAACGTCGAGGGCATGTCCATGGAAGCCCTCAACGCCGGCATCGACTGGAGCTTCGAATCGTTCCCCGACTACATGTCGGCCATCGAGCGCCGCCCCAAGCGGCTCAACGTCGGGGCCTTCGTCGGCCACTCGCCCCTGCGCCTGTTCGTCATGGGCCCCGAGGAACGACCCGCCCGACCCGACGAGCTCGAGTCCATGCGCGAGCTGGTCCGCGAGGCGGTCGGGGCGGGCGCGATCGGGCTGTCCACCTCCCGGGCCCCCCAACACCAGGGCGCGTTCGGCCGGCCGGTGCCCAGCCGGTTCGCCGACGTCAACGAGGTCTTCGCCCTCGCCAGCGTGCTCGGTGAGCTCGACAAGGGTGTGGTGCAAGCCGCCGTCGGCCCGGGCGTGTTCATCGAGCAGCTCTCGGAGCTGGCGGTGGCCAACGACAGACCGGTGACGTGGACGGCGCTGTTGGCCCGGGCCGAGCGTCCCGGCGCGGCCCTGCGGACGCTCGCCCGCGCCTCGGCCCTCCCCGGCGAGGTGTACCCGCAGCTCGCGTGCCGGGAGATCGTGATGCAGGTCAATCTCGCCGACCCCACCCCCTTGGCGGAGGTCGACGAGTGGAAGGAGGTGCTGGCCAAGCCGCGCGAGGCCAGAGCCGAGATCTACCGCGACGCCGTGTGGCGCGACCGGGCCCGAGAGCCGACCCTGGAGCGATGGCGCCACCGGTGGGCCAAGATGGCGGTCCAGGAGACGGCGGTGCACCGCGAGGTGGCCGGCGTCCCGCTCGAGCAGGTGGCCGCGGCGCGCGGCACGAACCCCTTCGACCTGATGCTCGACCTGGCGCTCACCGACGATGTGCCGACGCGCTTTCGCATCATCATGGACAACGACGGCTACGACGAACTGGGCGACCTTCTGGCCGACAAGCGCACGCTCCTCGGCCTGTCCGACGCCGGGGCCCATGCCAGCCAGCTCTGCGACGCCTGCTTCTCGACCCATCTGCTGGCCCACTGGGTGCGTGAGCGCGGCTCACTCTCCATCGAGGATGCAGTGTGGCGGCTGACCGGTCACCCTCACCAGGCCTTCCGCCTGGCCGACCGAGGGCTCGTGCGCGAGGGGTACTACGCCGACCTGGTCGCCTTCGATCCCGCAACCGTCGGGATCACCGCCCCTGAGCGTGTGCACGACCAGCCCGGCGGCGCCGACCGCCTCGTCGTGCGGAGCACCGGGATCGAGCACGTCTGGGTCAACGGCCAGCCGATCTGGCAGCACGGCGAGGCCCTGCCGCATGTCGCACCCGGCCAGTTGATCCGCTCCTGAGGAGCGCCGGCCGAGTCGATTGCATCGGTCGTTTCTCCCAGAAGCCGATGCCGCATCCGGGGTGCCAGGTTCGGCCGGGCGCTACTCGGCGGCGATCACCGCTTCCTGGATCGGCGCGTCGTAGGGAACGCCGATGTCCCCACCGACGTCGTGGCGGTGCAGTTCGGGGAGCACCTCGGCGGCGAAGAGCTCGAAGTTGGCTCGAGTCTCGTCGGGCGTCAGGCTGCCGAAGGAAAGCGGCACCACGAGTGCCCCGGCGTTCGTCCGGCGCGCGTAGTCGAGGAGCTTCTCGGTCACCTCATCGGGGGTGCCCCACACCTGCAGGTCGGCCAGGAAGCCGCAGAACTTGTCCAGCCCGTGACGCTCGATGTTCTGAGCCAGCGCCCCGTAGTACTCGTAGCCCTCGATCTCGGCGAAGCCGGGGTTCGCGAACTGATAGTGCTCGACGGTCGAGCGGGCCCACCGCTGCAGATGCACGTCGCGCATCCGTTGCGCCTCCGCCTTGGTCTTGGTGACCCCGGCGACCACCACGAGAATTGGCTTCGGCGCCTCGAAGCCGTTGAGCTCGAGGAACCGCGCCCGGTAGTCGGCCAGCTCCGCCTCGGCCGTCTCCCACGGTTTCTGCGCGATCACCATGATCCCCACGCCGAGACGAGCCATCAACTCGATCGACTGCGGGGAGACGGCAGAGGCGAACGCGCGCCCCTTGAAGGTCTTGAACGGACGAGGGCGGATCTCGGTGCGGGGCTGCTTGTACATCTCACCGTCGGACTCGATCCAACCCGTCTCGAGCGCGTTCAGGATCGCCGGCGCGTATTCGGTGAAGCGCCGACGAGATTCCCCCATCGTGGCCCGGAATCCGTCGAACTCGACCCGGCCGAGCCCGCGTCCCATGCCGAGGATGGCCCGACCTCCCGAGAGATGGTCCAGCGCCGAGAAGCTCTCCACGACTCGGATGGGGTCGTGCCAGGGCAGGACCGTCACCATCGTGCCGAGCTTGATGCGCTTGGTCTGCCCTGCCAACCAGGCCAGGAACATGAGCATCTGGGCGGTCAGCTGGTAGTCCGAGAAATGATGCTCGGACGACCACACCGAGTCGAAGCCTGCGTCCTCGGCGCGAGCGGCCAAGGCAAGGTCGCGCTCGATAGACCGCGAGATCGGTTAGCTGACCGTCGAGGTTCTGAAAATTGGGCCCAAATCCAACGTGCACCTGGCAATCCTCTCATAGTTGAGGGTGAGCGTTCACTTATTTATGATACACTGGCCCATCGGCGCATCCTCGGCCGCTGAACCGATCGAGCCGGCTCGGGCGGGTCAGCTCCCTTCGCGCTGGCGGGTCGCCGCAGCTCGGCCCGCCGTGGCAAAGGCGGCCGAGTCCCACTCGGGTCCGTCAGCCACCCGGGTCGCTTCGAGCGCCAGGGACCCGCTTAAGGACAGGTCGTCCCCCTGCTCGTACAGGGACAGGACCTCTCCCACCGCCGGCGCGTCGGAGATCTGACCGACCAACTGCCGGGTGAAGACCATGAGCTGGTCATGGGGAACCACGTGGTTCACGAGCCCGATCCGCAGCGCCTCCTGGGCGTCGACGAAGTTGCCGGTGATCGACAGCTCGCGGGCCTTGCGCACCCCGACCGCCCTCGGCAAGAGGGCGGTCAGTCCCCAGGCCGGCACCACGTTGAGCCGGGCGTGGGTGTCGGCGAAGCGGGCTCGGTCCGAGCCGACGACGAACGACGCGCTGAGGGCGATCTCGAGGCCGCCCGACACACAGGGCCCGTTCACCGCGCAGACCACGGGCGTGCGCATGGCTCGGAGCGCTCGTCCGGGGTTCACGCTGAAGCGTCGCTGGCGCGGATCGAAGGTGGGGTCCACCTCCTTGTAGTCCACCCCAGCGGTGAAGACCGGATCGGTGCCGGTGAGGATGACCGATCGCACGCCCGGGTCGCGGTCGGCGTCGTCGAGCAGCTCACACAGCTCACGGCGCATCGCCACCGTCAGGGCGTTCTTCGCCTCGGGTCGGTTGAACGTGATGGTCCGGATTCCCGCCGCGTCGTCTACGACCAGGTGGCTCATCCCGGCTGGGCCAAGGAGATGCGACTGTTGTCCCACGTCAGCATCCGCCCTGCGGGCACGAGCTGGAGGAAGGTTCGGCTGGCGTAGTGGTCCTTCGTCGCCTCGGGCATGGCCGCCTGGGCGGTGCGAAAGGACGCGTACTTGTCGTCCAGAGCCCCGCTGATACGGACCGTCGTCGCCTCGTCCTCGACGATCTCGATCCGCCCGCTCACGTGGACGGCGCACAGTTCCGCCCACCGCAGGCCCGATTCGACCAGGAACGACGCCCGGGCGTCACGACGGATACGGCGGACCTTCTTGGTCTGGCTAGGGGTGGACATGCAGATGGTCCGATCCAAGACGACAAACCACGTTGGCAGCGTCACCGGGGACCCGTCGGCGCGCAGGGTGCTGAGGATCCCGGTGTGCGATGCGTCGATCACCTCCCACGCCTCGTCGGGACTGAGACGGATCGACATGGGTCAGCCGAGCGTGCGGTCGGCCCAGCCATTGAGGATGGGGGCCAGTCTCTGCCACACGTCAAAGCGACGACCGGGCTTGGTCTTGAGCCACACTCGGTCGTCCCACGGGGGCTCCACGAGCTCGGAATTGGGAAGAAGACTGGCCACCGCCTCCGACGTGGCCCGCGTGTGGAAGGGGTCGCTCTCCCCGCTGCGGAACACGATCGCCGGCATCGTCATGGCCTTGGTCGCCGCATCGGGCAGGCCGGGGACCACCTCGTCGCCGCACGGGCAGTAGGCGAGCAACCACCGCTCCATGGTGGCGATGAACTCCTTGGGATCCTGATCCAAGATGCGCTGGCGGTTCGCCGGGTTGAGGCTCATGACCTCCTGCCAGTTGCCCTGGACGGTCTCGGGTATGGCGACGACGGCTTCCATGCCCCCGGTCCAGGCGGTCCGAATCGACTCGGCGCAATAGCCGGTCCCGATGGTGAGCAGCCCGAACACTCCCCCACTGATCCACCAGACCCCCAGGCCGGCCGTCACGTCAGGATGCCGAGAAGCCGTCAGCAGCGAAACCCGAGAGCCGCCGGAGCCACCGGTGATGACGGCGGGTGCCAGGTCCAGCACGCGCGAAGAGGGCGGCCAACGTGTCGGCCTGCATCGCCGATTCGGTGGAACCCACGAAACAGACATCCGACTCTCCGGTGTTGGGCCGGTCGTAGATCAGGACCCGATTGCCCAACTCGGCCAGTGCGGTCGCGTACTCCGCGGATCCCGGGGTAGTTGCGATTGAACCGACCCCCCGGCGTGATGGCCCAGACGCGACCCCGATCGCCGATGAGGTCGTATCCGATGGACAGTTCCTCGAGATGCGCGCCGTCGATCTTGACGGGCACCCTCGCGATCGTCACGCGGCGAAACTAACTGAGCGCTCGCTTTCGGTCAAGGGGCCATCTCGTCGTCTTCGGGCGGCTGATTCGGCCCGGAGAAGCACCGGCCGGGGCTTCTCCGGGGGCGAGATGCACTGGTAACCGCATCCGAACGCTGTGGCCCGGGCGTTCCCCGGTTGCGCGGTGGGCGTGCCGTGGCCGCACGCACGAGCAGCTCATTTCTCGTGCGTGATCCTCGGGCGTGAGCCCAAGTGACCGCTGCAGTCGGGGTCGCCCGGCGGCGGCGGCAAACCGGCATCGCGGGAGCTCGATTCCGACCTCCCTCACACGGCGACGCTCGGAACCTTCATCAGCCGGGCCATGTTCTCGCCCATGATCTTGCGCAGGCTCGGTTCCGGCACGTGTGCAAGTTCGTCCGCGAAATCGGCGGGTCGGGCAAGACCCTCGGGGTGGGGCCAGTCCGAACCGAACATGACCTGCGTGTCACCGAGCAAACCGGCGAGCGCTCCGAAGTCCTCCTCCCAGAACCCGCAGACGTGGATGTTGCGCTTGACCACGTCGATCGGATTCTCCTCGAAGTCCTGCGGCACCTTCTTGTAGATGTCCTTCAGACGGTCGATCAGCGGGAACATCCACGATCATCCCCAGCTCCACGACCGCGATCTTGAGGGTCGGGAACCGAGAGCACAGGTTCTCGCAGACGATCGAAGCGACCGCGTCCTCGGCCGGCCGGGTGGAGTTGCATGCAGTCGGAATGCCGTCGGGACGCCCGACTTGAAGGGCTGCATCTCCTGATCCTGGCCGGTCCATTCGTTCGCCCAGCGGGCATAGCCGCTGTCGGACCCGTGCATGACGACGAGCACGTCGGCCTGAGCCACCTTGGCCCAGAACGGGTCGAACTCGGGCTTGGCGAACGAGCGCGTTCCCGCGATCGCCGGGGACCGGGGCAGGACGGATCAGCACCGCGCGAGCGCCCCGTTCGAGCACCCATTCCAACTCCTCGATCGCCCGCTCGACGATGGGCAATGTGATGACCGGGGTCGCGAAGATGCGGTCGTTGAAATTGAACGTCCAGGTTTCATAGATCCACTCGTTGAGCGCGTGGATCGCCGCGTGCGTCAAAACCGGGTCGTCCTTCATCCGTTCCTCGAGCAGGCTGGCGAGAGTCGGGTACAGGATCGTGCGGTCGACGCCCAGTTCGTCCATCATCTCCATTCGCGGGCCGGGCTCGCGGAATGCCGGGATGGCCCGAATCGGCTCCCCGTAGAGCTCCCGGCGGCTCTTTCCATCGGGGTTGCCCTGCGTCGGAAGTACTCCTCCTGGGCGCCCGGTCGGGCGACGACGTCGAACGTGGGGTTGGGTATGTAGTCACTGATCTGTCCCCGCACCGCGATCTTGGTACGTCCCCGAACCTCGACGTACTCGGATCGCCGACTTGTAGCGGTCCGGCAGGAACTTGGTGAACGCGTCACGTGTCTCGTACAGGTGATTGTCGGCGTCGAAAATCGGTACCCGCGACATAGCAGGTCCTCCTCTCTGTTAGGTGGGGTGGATTCTGTCAGGATTGGTGGAACGAGGCCCCGGGGCAAAGGTGAGGGGCACGCGATGGGGCGCCCGATTGAAGGCGGAGTGGTAGGTGATCGCCTGCTCGCCTTCCGTGAGACGGATGTCCCGAAGGTGGTGGAGAAGCGCCTCGAGCGCGATCCGAAGGTTCATCCGGGCGAAATTCGAACCCGCGCATCGATGAGGTCCTGCCCCGAAGGCGAGGTGGCGGTTCTTCGGGCGTGAGAGGTCGAACCTCTCCGGATCGGCGAACTCCGCTTCGTCGCGGTTGGCCGACGCCCATGAGATCAGCACCTTCTCGCCAGCACAGATCCGGTGGCCCGCCACGTTCGTGTCGGTCGTCACAGAGCGCCCAATGAAGACGAAAGGACCGTCCAACCGCAAGAGCTCTTCGACCGCATTGGGAATGAGCTCGGGCTGGCTCAGGAGGAGGGCGGGGATCTCCGGTTCCCGGGCGAATCGGACGACGAATTGACCGAGCGCTCCGGCGGTGGTGTCCAACCCTCCAAAGATCAGGAGTTGGATGAGCCCAAAGGCCTCCTCCTCGGTGATCGGTCGTCCCTCGATCTTGGCGCCCAGGATCGCGTCGACAATGTCGTGTCGCGGCGGCATCTTGCGCCGGTCGGCCACGAAATCGCTGATCCATCGGAAGATCGCTGCCCACGCGTCACGGGCTCCGGGGTGGTTGGGAGTTGCCGCGGCGGTCGACAGGTCGTTGAGCTCACCGATCTGGTCAGCAGGCGCGTGCAGGGCCTGGTCAAAGAAGGCAAGCGCCGGAAATGGGCGGGCGAACTCGGACATGAATTCGCAGTGCCCGCGCTCGATGAACTCGTCGATCAGCCGTGTCGCCAGCGCTCGTATCGGTCCCTCATAGCGAGAGACCACCGCCGGCGTGAAGTAGAGGTTTATCAGGCGCTTGTATTCCCGCTGGACCGGGGGGTCGGACCATTCGGGTATGGGAGGGACGACCGGAGTCGTCTCCGTGAGCCCCACTCCCTTGGCGGAGCTGAAGGTCCTCCAGTCCTGGGCGACCCTCAGGACGTCTTCGTACCGGGTGAACACCCAATGACCGCCGTACTCCTCACTGTGCGCGACCGGACAATGAACGCGCATTTCGCGCAACACCTCGTGGAGGTGGGCCGCCACCGGCGGCGAGGCATGGTCGAAATGCTCGCACCACCATTTGTCACCCAGTGCAACGGCTCCAGCTGATGGAGACTCGGTCGCGCTCGAGGTGTGCTCCATCGGCGCTCCCTTCCTCCGCTGGACTCAGGACGAAACCCAGGATAACAAAGTGAACGATCAGTCGACTAGGTTCGGTTGGGCGACGGAAGTGAGCCGACGGAACTCGGCGGAAGCGCCCTCCTCGTCACGGGATTTCGCCGAACGCCGGACTCCTGAAGAACAGCGTGGGAAAGGAATCGTCTATGAGCGCAGAACCCGCGGCCCGTCCTGGGCTGGAGGTCCCGGCACGGGTGCTCCCGGTCCCAACATCGGTGAGCGCCGAGGCCCAGGCGTACTTGGCGCGTGGCCCGCTTCAGGTCCCGGAAAACCCGCCCCTCCAAGACATTGCGGGGTGGCGCACGAGGATCGCGACCATCGACGAAATGATGCTCAAAATGCAGGCCGAACGGGGTGGGATTGCTCCGGCCGGCTATGAGGTCGGGGAGATCGCACTCGATCACGCGAAGGTGTACACGATCGAACCGCCGAATCTCGATCCAAATGACCGACGCGTCTACCTCGATGCACACGGAGGTGCGTTCATCGTCGGCGGAGGCGAGCTGTGCAAGGCCGGTGGCATCAGGACGGCCGCCCGGATTGGACTGCATGTGTGGACCGTTGATTACCGCATGCCTCCTGACCATCCCTATCCGGCAGCGGTCGATGATTGCCTGGCCGCGTACAAGGTGCTCCTACGCGATCGCCGCCCTCAGGACGTCGTCGTCGGAGGCGTGTCGGCGGGAGGCAACCTGGCAGCCGCGCTCGTCTTGCGGGCTCGCGACGAGGGCCTGCCTATGCCTGCGGCAGCCCTTCTCCTCACTCCGGCGTCGGATCTGACCCATTCCGGCGACACGTTCCGAAGCAATCTCGGCGTCGACACGGTCCTTACCAACGCGGATCGGACCGAACTTCTCCTGTACGCGGGCGGCCACGATCCGAGGGACCCCTACCTTTCGCCCCTCTTCGGCGACTTCACGAAGGGTTTCCCACCCACTCTGTTGGCCAGCGGCACTCGCGACGTGCTGCTCTCAAACACAGTCCGGATGCACCGGGCCCTGAGAGCAGCGGGGGTACCGGCGGACCTGCACGTCCTCGAAGCGGCACCTCACGGCTTCTTCGGGGGGACATCACCAGAGGAAAAGGAGTTGGACCGAGAGGTTCGTAGCTTCATCGATCGCTATTGCCCTGCCTGAGCGTCGACTGACGGCTGGAGGAAGGAAACGTTCGGCAAGCTCGATGGACATGAGTGACCGGTTCATTGGTCCTTGAAGCGAACCGCCTCTTCCGAACCCGCCGTCGCGTCCCCCTCCGTGTAAGCGTGTGCACCAGCGCCAGCCAGGTGGCCGGAGTCAACGATGAGGTACTCCTCCCGGATCGGCCGGTTCTCGAACCAACACTCAAGGATCTCGCGTGTCCCCGCCGCATAACGGGCTTGAGCCGACAGGGACGAGCCCGAGATGTGGGGAGTCATGCCATGGTGCGGCATCGTCCGCCAGGGGTGATCGCTGGGAGGCGGCTGAGGGAACCACACATCGCCGGCATAGCCCGCAAGCTGTCCGCTCTCGAGGGCTCGCACGATCGCGTCCCGGTCACAGATCTTTCCCCGGGCCGTGTTCACGATATATGCGCCACGCTTCATCGTGGCGATGAGCTTGTCGTCGAAGAGGTTCTCAGTCTCGGGGTGCAACGGGGCATTGATCGTGACCACATCGCAGCTCGGCACCATTGCTCCGGTGCTCTCGTGGAATGTGAGACCTAGCTCGCCCTCGACTTCCGGCGAGAGGCGGTGCCGATCGGTGTAGTGGAGGTCGAGGTCGAACGGCCGCAGCCTCTTCAGTACCGCAAGCCCGATGCGCCCAGCGGCCACGGTACCCACCGCCATCCCTTCGAGGTCGTAGGAACGCTCTACACAGTCCGCGATGTTCCAGCCGCCCCCAACCACCCACTGGTACGAAGGAATGTAATTGCGCACCAGCGACAGGATCATCATCACGACGTGCTCGGCGACGCTGATGCTGTTCGAGTAGGTGATCTCGGCCACCGTGATTCCCCGATCGATCGCCGCCTGGAGATCAACGTGGTCTGACCCGATGCCCGCGGTGATCGCGAGCTTCAGGTTCTTTGCTCTGGCGATCCTCTCGGCGGTGAGGTACGCCGGCCAGAACGGCTGGGAGATGACAATGTCGGCGTCGACGAGTTCCCGGTCGAACTCGGAGTCGTCTCCATCCTTGTAGGAAGTCACAACGAAGGAGTGCCCGGCGTTCGTGAGGTAGTTCCTTAGACCGAGTTCACCAGACAGGCTGCCAAGCAGCTGGCCCGGAGTGAAGTCGATGGAATGGGGCGACGGTGTGGTTTGCCCACCGGGGTAAGAAGCGATCCGAGGGATCTCATCTCGGGGGTACACATCGGGGTAGCCGTCGACCGGGTCGTTGTAGAGCACACACAACACCTTGGCCATTGCTGTCCTTTCTTATGGCATTTTCGGGCAGGGTCGCAGGGGCGACCATTGACTCGGGGAGCATTCTGGCGAAGAGGGCGCCCCTAAACCCTTCATCCGTCTCGTTGACGATCGCCTGCAAGCGCCGAACGGACCCGAAGTTAGTCAGGCCTGTCGGATTTGGCGGATTCGACCGCTATCTCCCCAGCTGCGGTCCGCCGTCTGTGTGGCTGCACTGGCGCTGGACGCCACCCGGGCTGCTACGCGGCGCTCCGGCTCCGACGGCCGCGCCGACCGCCCGGCACCCTGAGCGCACGGGTGGTCGGGTGCCAGATACGCTGCCCGCCCGTGCCAGCGTGGAGGGTGATCGAGCAGGCCGAGCCTGAGTTCGCCGCGGCGGGTAGTGCGATTGTTCGACGCAGGTCGCCACAAGACCATTGCAACACTGCGCGCTGACGGCTCGCCACGCATTTCGGGTATCGAGTGCGAGTTCGTAGACGGCGAACTGCGCTTCGGTTCGATGACCGGTTCGCGCAAAGGGACGGACCTCAAGCGGGATCCCCGCTTCGCCTTACACGGCCCAACCTTTCACCCAGAGGAAGGCAAGGAGAGCGACTGGCCGGGCGAGGCGAAGATCGCCGGATGGGCAATGCCAGCCAGCCCGGTTCCCGCCAACGAGGTGAGCGAGCAACCTGATGGGGAGACGTTCGTCGCCGAAATCACCGAAGTCGCCATCACGGGTCTCAACGGCGAGGCCACCAAACTCGTCGTCGAGTCATGGACACCCGAGCGTGGGCTCCGGAGGACTGAGCGGGACTAGCAGCGGGTACGCGCCAAATGCTGAGCTTGGGCTCTGGAGTCATTCCATCGGCCGCCACGATCCGATTCCGATCTTGGCGCGCCGCCTCGAGCGTGGCCCGAGAAAGCGTGAAGTCCAACCCTTCGGCAAGCGTCTCATAACAGGCAATTGAACGCACCGGTTTGCGTTTTCGGTTGCGCGACCACCGCGATCGATTGTGCCGTCGTGTTGGCGTTCCATCCACAAGCATCAACGTGTTCGTCGCTGAAGCGCTTTCGCTGGACAGCGCCGCCGGTGGCATTCTTATGCGATGGAACGGGACCTAGCGCAGCTCCTCGAAGAAGTTGTTCAGCAAGCTGTCGATCTACGACCCCCGACCAGAGAACAAGCACTCGCGGTCTTGGAATGCGGCGACGAGCACACGTTGGAGGTGGTGGCAGCCGGAAGTCGGGTTCGGCGCCACTTCTTTCAGAATCGGGTCAAGCTCAACCTCATCATCAACATGAAGAGCGGTCTATGCCCCGAGGACTGTTCATATTGCTCCCAGCGACGGGGCTCTAACGCCGACGTACTCAAATACAACTGGATCGATCCGATCGAAGCCGCTGCAACAGCGGACCTGGCGGTCGCAAGAGGGGCAAAGCGAGTGTGCCTCGTGGCGAGCGGCAGGGGTCCATCGGACCGTGACATCGTCCGGGTCGCCGAAACCGTACTGGTCATCAAAGAGCGTCACCCGAATGTCGAGATTTGCACGAGCCTCGGGCTCCTGACCGAGGAGAGAGCGGAACGTCTCTTGGCGGCCGGCGTGTATGCGTACAACCACAACCTCAACACTAGCGAAGCCAATTACCGCGAGATTTGTTCAACGCACACATTTTCCGATCGGGTGGAGACCGTCGGCATTGCTCAGGGGGCGGGCCTCTCCCCGTGTTCGGGGGCCATCTTCGGGATGGGTGAGACGAATGACGAGATCGTCGACCTGGCGTTCGACCTACACAAGCTCGATCCGGACTCCGTGCCGATTAACTTCCTCATCCCATTCGATGGCACCCCGCTTGAAGGACAATGGCAGCTCTCTCCTCTGCGATGCCTCCGCATCCTCGCTCTCTTTCGGTTCTTTTTTCCGAATGTCGAAGTGCGGATAGCTGGAGGGCGAGAGATCCACCTCCGAGGCCTACAGAGTCTTGGTCTCCACCTCGCCAATTCGATTTTCCTGGGGGACTACCTCACCAGCGAGGGTCAGGCGGGTTCGATGGATCTGCAGATGATCGCGGACGCAGGATTCGTTGTCGAAGGACAGGAGGAGAGGTCCTTGCCGGCGGCTCGCCGAGATCTTGTCGCTCTCCGCCGACGTGGACCCGGCACTGCCCTTCCAGCCAACACGTAACTTCTTCGCGGCCAACTGGCCCGGACGAGGCCGAACCTGCTCCGATCGCGCTCGGTCACATCCGCGGGGTCCGGCCCGTGAGTGTTTCGCACGCCGCAAGCCAGCGACCAGACTCGACGCATGCTGATGCGCTGCCGTATCGACCACAGCGCCGCAGGAGCGGGCTCCATTGAGCTGCGCCGCCCGCTCGGGCAGCTCGCATCCCGACAGATCTCGGACGTGACGGCGATCCTGGCCGAGGCCGAGGCGGCAGCTCGTCGAGGACGGTACGTGGCTGGCTTCGTCGCCTACGACGCCGCGCCGGCCTTTGATCCTGCCTTCCGGGTCTCAACCTCGAGTCCACAATGTCGAGCGATCGCTACCCTTCCGCTTGCATGGTTCGGGCTCTTCGCCGACGCCGAGCCCGTGCCCTCACTGCCTCGGGCAATGCACACCGCAGCACGCGAGGAGGGCGGCGTCCCGGGCTGGGACTGCGAGGTCGACCCGCATACCCACGCCACAGCCGTCAAGACGATCCGTGATGTCATCGCCCGAGGTGATGCCTATCTCGTGAACTACACGACCCGGTTCCGTCGACCCTGGTCTCCTGATGACGATCCGTTCGAGTTGTACTCCCGACTCACGGCGAGCTACCGCGGTGGCTATCACGCGTTCTTCGAGACCGATTCGTGGGCGGTCGCCTGCGGGTCTCCCGAGCTGTTCTTCGAACACTCTTCTGGCATCCTCACCACTCGCCCGATGAAGGGCACCGCACCGAGAGGACTGTGGTCGCTCGACGACGCCTGCCGCGCCGACATGCTGCGCACTTCTCCGAAGGAGCGAGCCGAGAACGTCATGGTCGTGGATCTCCTGCGCAACGATCTCGGCCGCATCGCGCTCACCGGCAGCGTTGAGGTTCCCAACCTCTGGCGCCTCGAGCAACACCCGAGCCTGTGGCAGCTCACCTCTACCGTCACCGCCAGGACGGCGGGCAATGTCGGGCTGGCCGAAGTGTTCGGCGCGCTCTTCCCCTGCGCATCGGTCACGGGTGCTCCCAAAGTCTCAGCCATGTCGGTCATCGCCGACATCGAGCCGTCACCCCGCTCGATCTATTGCGGCGCCGTCGGTTTCCTCGAGCCCCACTTAGGACCGCCACATCGGCACCCGACTGCTCGTTTCGCCGTCGCCATCCGGACCGCGGTCATCGACAAAGCGCAGGGCCTGGGCGAATACGGTACGGGCGGCGGCATCACCTGCGAATCGCTCGAAAGCCGTGAGTGGGCCGAGGTGCTGCTGAAGGCCCGAGCGCTCGTCGGGCCGCCCCCAACCACCCTGGGAGCCGACCAGGGCCTGATCGAGACGATGGCCTTCGAAACCGACGGGCGAGGCGGCGCCGTGCGCAACCTCCGCGATCATCTTGCCCGCCTGAAGGCCTCCGCGAGGTACTTCGGCCTTGCATGTCCCCCCGACGGAGAAGAAACGATTGCCAAGGCCGTCGCGGGACTGAGCACGCCAGCGCTCGTCCGCCTCGTATTGCGAGCGACCGGGGTTCTCGAGATCGAGACGGCAGCGCTGGACCTTGAAATCGCAGCGTCCACACTCCACCTGTGCGTGGACCTCGAGCCTGTGTCGTCTTCCGAGGTGATGCTGTTCCACAAGACGACCGACCGCAGGCGTTACGACGAGCGAATGCACCGGCACTCGGCCGCCGACGACGTTGTCCTCGTGAACGAGCGAAACGAGGTGACCGAGACCACTCGGGCGAACCTCGCGGTGCGCCTGGGTGGAGAGTGGTACACGCCGGCGCTTCACTGCGGCCTTTTGCCTGGGGTGGAACGGGCTCGAATGCTGGCGGCGGGTCACCTGGCCGAGCGGGTCGTCACCGTGGATGATCTTCGTGCCGCCTCGGCAGTCGCGACACTCAGTTCACTGCGTGGATGGAGGGACGCTCGAGTCTGTCATCCCTGTCGCTGCACATCCGACGGTCCCCCATCTCCGGGACCGCCTTCCCGTTAGCGATCGAAGTGAAGTGCAAGCTCGTTGGAATATCGAATGCCGAGGGCGTCTCCGTGGTCGGCCAACCACTCCGAGAGCCGGACGGTGCCGGTGGCCGGTGCATCCGAGTCGGCCAGACCCTCGGCCATCGAGCGGTACTCGTCCGCGGTGAGCAGGACGTCGCGCACGGCTGCCCCGATCACCTTGGACGCCCCGAGCAGGAGAGGCGCGGGCACCCGGACGATGCGAGACCGGCTGCCCACGGCGGCTCGAATCTGTCGGACGAGTTCAAGAAGGGTCGGTCGCTCGGGTCCCACGGCGTCCACCACTCGGTCCTCCGGCCACTGGGCGGCCTCGACGGCGAGCCTGGCAAGGTCGTCGACATGGGTGGGCCGAAGTCGGTAGTCGCCCCGCCCGCCGATACCGAACACCGGCAGTCTGCGGAGGAGCCACGCGATGTTGTTGAGCAGGACCCCTCGCTCGTCGAAAAGCACCGAAGGGCGCAGAGACGCGTACCCGAGACCGGTCTCGGCAAGCGCGCGCTCGACGAGCGCCTTGCCCCGGAAGTACGGATACGGGGAAGCGGCGCATGGGTGAAGGATCGACACGTGGACGATCTTGCGGACGCCGGCCCGTTTGGCTGCCTGGAACAGCGTCCGGGAGTTCTCGACGGCGAGCGTGTGATCAATCCCGCCGTGCGCGAAGCGCACCCAGTACGTGTTGTACAGCGTCGTCGCTCCGGCCAGCGATTCGACGAGCCCCGCAGGGTCGTCGAAGTCGAGCGGTCGGACGTCGATGCCGGACTGGTCCGAGGACCGCTCGGGATGACCGGTAAGCGTGCATACCCGACGGCCCGCGGCAATCAGCTGACGGGCGATCGCCGCGCCCGAGTAGCTGAAGGCGCCGGTGACGGCGTCGAGGCCCGAATCGTCGTTCCCGACTCGCCTTTCTGAGCTGATGGTTGGTGCCCTCGAACTCGATGGCGGTGCGGTGGGGTTCACGGTTCCTCCTCTGATGCGTTCGACGTCCGAACCGGGGCGAGCGGTGCCCCGGCAATGAGATCGGCGATGGAAGCGAACTGGCGGGCTCGGTCGAAGAGCGCCAGTGCCGCGGTGCGATCACCGTCGAGATGCGAAAGCAACTCCAGCCCGAGGTACAACGCGACGACGGCATGCGCCATCTCGGCGGGCTCCACCACGCTGGCAAGGGGGGAGCCGTCGAGAGCCCGGTCCAGGGCAGCGACGGCGAACTCCGTCCAGGGATCCATCCGTGACTTGACCTGGGCACCGAGGCCCGGGGTGGACGCGGCCCCGGCGATCATCTCGACGAGCAGTGCGGCGTCGCCGGTGTCGAGATCCTCGCTGAAGACCCGCGCCGCCAGCTCGACGAGCTCACTGGGGCGGTCAACGTCGGCTAGCGAACGCTCAAGTCTCTCCCGGCGTTGCGCGCTCACCTCGTCGAGGGCGGCGAGCAAAAGGCTGACCACCGAACCGAAGTGGTAGAAGACCAGTCCCTGATTGACGCCGGCACGAGCAGCGATCGTCCGCGCCGTCGCCGCCGCGAAACCGTCGTGACGCAGCACGTCGACAGCCGCCTCCACGAGTGCTCGACGGGTGTCGCTCGAGCGCTCCATCGGCCGGCTCGCGCTTCCGGATCTCGCCATTAGCCCCTCTTATTGAGCGGTCTATTTGAGCACGCGCTCAACACGGTAGCACATGACTCGCCTGGCCGACGGCGGGCGAGGTGCGGCATCGCTTGTAGGACACCTTCTTCTGGCTGGGAGACCTTGGCGGCCGGGGGCGACTCCCCAACTGCACATGCCGTCGACCGCCACCTTTACTTGGGACCACGGAGGCGCGTCGTCAAGGTCGGATATCCGGATATCCTTGGCATGGTGCGCAAGATCCTTGTATCTCTCGATGACCAGCTGCTCGCCAGGATCGACCGTGCCGCACGATCGGCGGGACTGACCCGAAGTGCCTACCTGGCTCGACTGGCGGCCCGCGATCTGGGTCAAGATCGCGGGCCCGGAGCCAGTCAACAAGCCCGGCGCGCCCTCGCTCGACTCCAAAAACTGTTCGACGCCCAGCCCTCCGAGGAGGATGCAACTGCGGCCGTACGAGCCGATCGGAACGCTCGTTGAGCGAAGCCGTCCTGGACGCTTCGGTTGTCCTCAAGTGGTTTGCCACCGAGCAGCGCGGATCTTCCGAAGCTCGTGAGCTCCGCCGGGAATACGAATCCGGTCGGCTCTGTGTGGTCGCACCAGCCCTCCTGTTTCTGGAGCTCCTCGATGTGGCAGGCCGCAGGTGGAAATGGAATAGGGACGCCCTCCTCGAGCTTGCGGCGGATCTCGAGGCGCTCTCATTCGAGGTGGGAGAGCCGGAATCGCAATCTGTGGCCTCCTGGGTCGCAGCTGGACTTACTGCGTACGACGCCGCCTATGTCGCTCTGGCGGAGGAGCGACAGCTCTCTCTCGTGACAGATGACAGAACGATCCTCGATCTGGCTCCTGAGATCTGCCGCCCACTTGTCGGAGGACCTTCGAATCGCGCCTAGGCCTCGAACACGTCAGGCCGACTGAAGTCGAACTCGGACCTCCCCGCACAGCTCCACCGATCGCACTGCCTCATCCAATGGAGCAGGCATCGTGCGGATGATGACGTCCGTGAACCCGAGCTCTCCGAACACGGCCAGTTGCTCAGCAACGGTCTCTGGGTCCCCGTAGGCAACGGCACCCCGATCGAATCCCCGGTATCCGGCGCTCATCAGCGCGTCGCCCAGGTGCTCTGCTTCGGCCCTTGTCTCGGCGACGAACACGTCCTTTCGAATAGGGATCCGTACTGGCTCGCACCCGTGGCGTGCACAGGCCTCTCGGTAGACCTCCATCAGCTCCCGAGCGGAGACCTCGGTGAGATCGGCGTTCCCGTACCAGCAGTCGCCGAGCCTGGCCGCCCGGTCGATCGCCTTGGGTGTCCCGCCTCCGACCCACCATTCGGTGCCCTTCATCGGCAAGGGCGCGACGTGCGCATCCTCGAACCCGAAGAGTGCGCTCGTCACGGTCTCGCCGCGCAACAACGCCCGAATGAGGCCGATGGCCTCCTCCAGGCGGCTGGCCCGAGCGGCCGTGGACACACCCATGGCTCGGAACTGCGCCGAACCACCCCCCAAGCCGGTCTGGATGATGAATGGTCCCGCCGCGATGTCGGCAAGCGTTCCGACCTGTTCGGCCAGGAGCACCGGATGCCACAACGGCACCAGGAACAGGCAGCCGGCTGGCTGGTCGTCCCATTCGGCCAACAGGCGTCCCAGCATGGGAACGTTCTGCAGGTAGGGCATCGGCCCCGTCGCGTGGTGGTCACCGACCGAGAGCGTGTTGAGGTCAGCCTCGCGTGCCGCTCGAGCTTGGCGGATGACCGACGTGGCTCCGTCCGGGTCTCCCGGCCGATAGGTGGTGCCAAGCGAGATTCCCAAGCGCATCCCAATCGCCTCCCAAGCTGTTGCCCAATGCACTATCGGGTGGCTCTCGGCCACTCGTTGTCTATCCCGTGTCGAGCAGACACGCAGCGCACCAGCGGACGGTACCGTTTTGCATGGGCGGCTCGCGATTTGAACTCATCGCCGAGGTCGAGCCGGCGACCACGCCCGATTTGGCTCGTGTGCGCCGTCAAGTGGAGGTGCTCTCCCCCATCGCCGACTCCTTCCTCATCCCGGACAATCACCTGGGACGGGCCACCGTTTCCAGCGTTGCCGTGGCTCACGAGGTCGCGACCATGGGGGCGACAGCAATCGCCTGCCTCAACTGCCGTGACCGCAACCGGCTTGGTTTCCGGCGAGACCTCCTCACGGCTGCCGCTTATGGCGTCGACCGGTTCCTGTGTGTCTACGGCGATCAGCCAGTATCGGGAGCTCGTTCGACGGACCTCAACGTGCAGGGGATGCTCGACGAGGTCCGAACCTTCGGCAGCTCACACACCTTCGCCGGTCATGACCCGTTTTCCGTAGGTGTCACCACTCGTCTCACGGCGCTGCCGCCTTGGAAGCTCGAGGCCGACTTTCTGTTTGTTCAAGCCTCCTTCGACCTTGACGCGCTGCTTCGGTGGCGAGAGTCACTGCACTTCAACGGCCCGGTCTTCGCGGGCATCATGGTCGTGCCGAGCGTTTCGATGGCCAAGGGGCTCGCCGAGGCAACCAGCCAGATCGAAGTCCCGGGCACACTGTTGGACCACCTAGACCGCGATCCTGATGCCGGCGTCGACTTGGCTTGCTCGCTGATGCTTGACATCCGGACGAGTGGGGCCTTCGAAGGCGTGCACCTGGTCCCAGTGGGCCGGTATCGCACCTTGGCTTTCCGTCTGGAACGGAAGGGGTGGGGCCGGAACTGAGGGAGCTCGACTCGCCTCGTCCGAGCCCCGGCACGACCGAAGTCTAGATTTCGCCCTGATCGAGGAGGTTGCCGTGGACGAGCTGTCGAAGAGGGCACGGGCATTGGCTGCCGCCCTCGAGCCGGTGGCCGCGCAGGTGTACTTCGCGCCCGAAGCGCACGCGAACTATGAGCAGTTGGGGTTCGGACCGAGCCCGGGCGAATTCTCCGGCATCGCGGCACCCGAGATGGCGGCGTATTTCACCTCTCGCGGGTCGGTGATGGGCCAGGTACCCGGTGAAGTCGTTGCTGCGGCCTTCGGCGTGTTCAATCCGGTGGTTGTCGTCAGTCTGATCGACCGCGGCTGGTCGCTCACCAGTGCGGAGGCGATCTGCGCAGCACGCGACGAAGGTGCGATTGCCCAGCTAGTGCGCATCGTCGGGGAGCAGCCGGACGGGCTGGACTGTGCAAACGAGTTGTTGGCACGGTCGGTCGAGCCGTTGCGCGCCGAGGGCCGGCCGTTGTACGGAGGTTTGGCATCGTTGGACCTGCCCACCGATCCGGTCGGTGCGATGTGGCGGCGCGCCGACATGCTGCGCGAGTACCGCGGAGATTCCCACATCAACGTGTGGACGTCGGCCGGTCTCAACGTGTGCGAGATGTGCCTGTTCACCGAGTCGTACTGGGCCCTGCCCCTCCGCTCGTACAGCCGGACCCGAGCCTGGAGCGACGCCGACTTCGACATCGCCGAAGCCCAGCTGATTGCGCGAGGGTGGCTCGCCGATGGTGGGCTCACCGACCAGGGTTTGGCCGAGCGCGAACGGATCGAGGTGGCGACGGACGCGCAATGCAAGAGCCTTGTCGACGCCCTGGGTGACGACCTCGATGAGCTCGTCTCGATCCTCTCGCGCTGGGGAGCGGCAATCCGTGAGGCCAAGGGGTACCCGGCCTCGGGCCCCCAGGAGCTCGCCAAGGCGGCAACCGAGGGGCGTTAGAAAAAGGGGTCATCCGGCTTCTCCGTGGGTAGCTGGGTAAAGCTGTAGCCCACCGCAGTGGAAGAAGATGGCCGTCTTGAAGTGCTCCTTGTTGCGCAAGCCGTAGGCCATCTTCTTGATGGTCTGGATCTTCGAGTTGAGCCCTTCTGCAGCAGCATTGGTGATGCGGGCTGCCGAGAAGTAGTTGAGCACTCCGTAGAGATGGCGCTTGATCATGTAGGCGACGTCGATGACGGGTTGTAGACGCGAGTGCGTGGCCCAGAAGAACCACTGCGTGTAGAACTTGGTGGCCCAGCCGAGACGACGGTAGTGCCAGAGCACCGAGAGCGACTCCTTGATGGCCCAGGCCCGGGCTGTCTTCAAGTTGAGGGCCTTGAGGGATCCGAACGCGCTCTTGTGCTTGTCGGGCAGGTTCTTCTCGGCGTAGAGCCACAGGTACTTCGATCCGGTCAGCGTGTCGATCCCCGTCGAGCGCAGCTCTCGGTGCTCGCGCTTGCGCACGGTGTCGACGGCCTCACCCATGTGTTTCATGATGTGGAAGCGGTCGAAGACGATCTTGTCGTGGGCATCGACCAGGTGCGCTTCGACCGAGTTGATGTAGGCCGGCCACATGTCCATGACGACCGCTCTGATCCCCGCTCGCTCTTCGGGGCTGCAGCTTTCGAAGTAGGGGTCGAGGCTCGTCTGCTTGCGGTCGTCGGCGATGTACTCGACGGTGCCGCCGGCGATGTCATAGACCAGCGTGAGATAGGAGTGGCCCTTGCGGGCCGCCTTCTCGTCCACGCCGATCAGGGCCGGGACCTGGTGTTCTTTGGCTGCTCGGCCCCGGGCGACCGCCCGGGACATGATGCCCCAGCACTCGTCCCATGACGTCTTCAAGATGTTGGACGCCCCGGAGATGTCGGTCTCTTTGAGCACGTCGATAGCGAAGCGCTCGAAGGCTCGGGTGAAGTGGCTGCGGGGCTCGGCCCAAGGGAGGTGCACCTGGCGCACCCCGTCGGTCGGGCACTTGACCCGGGGCGGGCGGGCGTGGAGCCAGGTAGGGAACCCGCCGGTGTCGAGGTGGCGCCAGGCCCTCTCTTCGGCGTGGTCGTAGAGGGGCAGCTCGACCTCGCACTTCGGACAGGCCCACCGGCGGCCCTCGTGGTGCGAGACGACGATGTCCACTCGCTTGTTCTCGATCGAGAGGTCGACGCCCTCGACGAACCACGGGTCGACCAGACCCAGAACCTGGGCGTAGAACTCGATGTCGCGCATCGCTGTCTCCAGTCTGTTTCGGGGAGCGACGCTCCAGTGTCGCTCCCGCCTCGGTCTCTCTGCCACGGCGAGCCCGGTGTCAAGGGGGCAGGCGAAGCCCGAGCGAGAACCGCAGCGAGAGGCGGAGGCTCGCAGCGACCCTTGACACCGAGTGAGGAGTGGCACCACTACAGGCGTCGAGAAGAACCGACCTGAACCGCCGACCTGAACCAACCGGCCCCGGACGTCTGGGGCGGGCCGATCGACGATCTCAGCTCGCTACAGAGCGCTCAACCCGATGAGTTCGGACCCATGGAAAACCCGGAAGGACCAGAAAAAGAAGCACAACCGCGAGCAGTTCGACGGAGTCAGTGGCTTCGGTGCGCAAGCTCGCTGAGGAGGGCGCGAGTTCGGCGGCGTGAGCCGGACCGGTCCTCCCCGACGACAAACGGCGCCGCCCACACATCGGTGGCTCCTGCCGTGAACAGTTCCTCGATCTGGCTGGTGACCGACTCCTCATCTCCGACCACTACGACCTCAGCCGGGGACGTTGCGCCCCCGTGCGCGAGGATTCTCTGGTAGTTGGGCAGGGTCCCGTACGCCGCAAACTGCTCGGCAGCGACGGCGCGCGCCTCGTCAACGTCGTCGTGGACGGCCACCGGGAGCCCGGCCACGATGCGGGGTGCCGGTCGGTCCGCCGCACTCGCGGCCTCGGTGATCCGCGGAGCCACATGGGTCCGGATGGCTTGCGCGTTGGCCATCCAGAGGATCGTGCCGTTGGCGAGTCGACCGGCGACTTCGAGCAATCGTGGACCCAGCGCCGCCACGAGGACCGGGATCTCGGCCCCGAGCAACTCGGTGACCGCGGAGACGTACTCCTCGACGTGGCGGGCGACACCTCGGTAGGAGAAACCGAGGCGCTCGACCACGATCTGATGGGAAGGTCCTATCCCGAGTGTGACGGGACGCCCGATCGCCGACGCGACGGCCTTGATCCGGTTGGCCTGGAGCACCGGATGGGAGGTGTAGGTCTGGAGCACCGAGGTGCCGAGCTCGAGAGACGTGGTCGCTCGACCGGCCAGCGCCATTTGGATAAGAGGGTCTCCACCGCCCGCCGCTCCCGCGTACCAGAGGCTGGTAAAGCCGTCTGCTTCGGCCTCGGTCGCCTGCTCGATGGCTCGCTCCGCCGTGTTGCCCCCCCCGCTGAGTCCTATCCGCATGGATCGGGAGCCTACTGATCCCGACTCTCACGAGCCGAGGTCAGGGCCCAATTGAGGTTCCCGACCTGGACCGGCTGGGCGATATCGCCCGCTAACCTGAACCCGCTCGCCCCCGACACTGGCTGCACCTCGCGAGGCCACTGGTGTGTGCTCGAGAGCACACTCCTGGTGAAACAACGGGCACAGACATTTTCTGCGCATCCGGTCATCGTCGCGATAGCGATATCACGACGAGCTCAAGGGGCGCCATGTTCCACCGGACCGCCAACGATCCAAGAGTCAGGTCACTGTCCCAGCTGGACCTCTTTTCCGACTGCACCCAAACCGAGTTGAGACAAGTAGGAACCTTGACGACGGAGATGGACGTGCCCGCTGGCAAGACGCTATGTAAGCAGGGTGCCGTCGGCGCTGAGTGTTTCATCGTTCTGGAGGGTGAGGTCACGGTCGACCGAGACGGCACCAAGCTCGCCACCCTCGGACCCGGGGCCATATTCGGAGAAATGGCGCTCTTGGGTGCCGTTCGCCGAACGGCCAACGTCGGCTCGATCACACCCGTACGCCTGCTGACTCTCAACGGTGTCGAATTTCGGACAATGCTCCACGCGTCGCGTTCGGTAGCTGAGAAGCTGGCTACAGGCGCGTCCATTCGTGCGGGTGACTGGGATTGCGGAAGTACATGGGCCCAGGACCAAGCTGCTCTCGGCCACCGGATTGCCCAGTCAAACACGGACCGGGTCCTCGCTTCTGCACAGAGCGCGGCTGTTTCATAGGCAGCCGCCGGATTGCGACCGCAAATCCATCAACCCCCATTACGCCTTGTTGACTGCCCTGTCATTTGACAAGGTGAGAGTAGGAGCCTCCGCCGGGCCGTCGCGAGGTCCGGCGACTACCCGAGGCCGACGGGGACCCGCGGCGTCTCGACCTCCTGTAGCCGCCGCATGAGTTCCGCCGCCCGCTCGCGTTCTGCTTCCGTGCGGACCGGCAGGGCGAGGTTCATCCGCGATGCGTACTCCCGGTGCTCGGCGATGAAGCTCGGCAAGTCGTCGAAGCGGCAGACCTGGCTGAGTTCGGCGATCGCTTCGATCGGCACCGCTTCGCGCATGTCGTCCCAGCGCCCCTGGAGCGACAACGAGTGGAGCTTCTGTCCGAGCTCCCCGAGCCCGTGCAGCTCCAGGACCGCGTGGTACGTCCTCGTCGAACCATAGAAGGAGAGCGCCTGGCGCATGCCGAGCATCTTCTCCTCGATCTCCTTCTCGTCGTCGTAGAGGACGAGGTAGCCGCTGGCCGCGATCTCGACGTCGGACCACCTCCGCCCGCTCGAGTCCAGGCCCTTGCGCACGGCCGGCAGGAGCACCTCGCGCATGTAGCGGTCGGACATGATCCCGCCGTGGGGCATGATCACGTCGGCTCGCTCGCCGCCGACGCGCGCCATCCCCGACCCGACCATGGCGAGGCCGATCTTGGGGAACGGGTACTCGATGGGGCCCGGGTCGAAGTTGGGGCTCATCAGCGTGTAGCGGTACTGATCGCCGACGAAGTTGGGCATGGTGTGGTGCTGCCAGGAGTCCCAGATCGCCCGCATCATGTCGATGTACTCGCGCATCCGAGGCGCCGGGGCGGTCCAGGTCCCGCCGAAGCGCCGCTCGTTGTGACCCTTGACCTGGGTGCCCAACCCGATGCTGAACCGGCCGCCGGAGAGGTGCTGGATGTCCCACGCCTCCATCGCCAGCACCATCGGGCTGCGGGGGAACGCGATCGTGACCGAGGTCTGGAGCTCCACCCGCTCGGTGGTCGTCGCGGCGAGCGCCATGGTCAGCATGGAGTCGTGCGCCAACTCCCCGCAGGTCACGATGTCGAAGCCGAGCTCCTCGGCCCGCCGTGCCGACTCGGGAGCTTGCTTCGGCCAACCCCCGACGCCGGTCACCAACCTCACAGGCGGACCGTATCGCAACCGCTCGCCGAGCCCCGACCTCGCTTCACACGCCCACCTCGTCCCACAGCGCGCGCTCGGCTTCCATGGGGGCGTCTTCCAGATGCGTCGCGCGCCCGAACACCATCGTGGAGCGGGTCGTCTCGTCGTAGGTTGGCCACGCCGGGATGCCGGCGTGCGACGGACTCCCGGAGCAGGCGAACCCGATCCAGGCGTCCATCATCTGCTCGCTGAGCGCGACGGCCTCGGGGCCCGAGCCCGCAAAGCGGTCCATACCCGGCACATCCAGGTTGCCGAGAACGAAGGGGATCTCGACGGCATGGCACGCGCCGAGCGCGCCGCCCATGGCCGGTGACTCCCAGGTGAACAGGTAGCAGTATGTCTCTGGTTGCCGCCGGGCCTGGGCGGAGGCCGCCCGCAACGAGCCGATCCGGAACATCCGGTCGCTCTCGATGGCGGACCACAGATCGCGCGGGTCGGTCGGGTCGCCACGGTCGGCCCGCGCGTTCCGATAAGCGTCGAGCAGTCGGGCCGGGCTGAGCTCGATCCCGGCGAAGGCGAGCCCCCGGTCCACGCGACGCAGCACAAGGTCGTCGTCGGGATTGCGGTTCTTCGGGTCCTGAACCATGAAGAGCTTGGCCTCGTCGCGGTTGGTCCCGACCATGAACGGGACCCGCGCTGCCGAACCGTCGCCGAACGCCTGCAGCGGTGCGATCGGCATGCTCGCCCCGTCGACGACGGGAACGAGGATGAGCCCTCCCCCTGCGCGGGAGGTCAGCACGGTCGCCTGGGCAGCGAGAAGGGCGTCGACGGGCAGCGAACGGAGCTGGGCGGGCTCGGTGAAGGAGAACTCCGCGAGCAGCTTGGACGCGTGCTCCTCGGCCGTCGCCATCGACACCCCCGAGGGCGGGCCGCTCTGCACGATCGCTCGCCCGAACAGTCCGTGTGCCCTCGGCATGGCCAGGAGGTCGGTGACCGACATCCCACCCGCCGACTCGCCGAAGATCGTCACGTTGTCGGGATCCCCGCCGAACGCCGCGATGTTCTCGCGCACCCATCCGAGCGCAGCCACCTGGTCGAGCAGGCCCCAGTTGCCGGCTGCTCCCCCAACCTCCTCGTCGGCGAGGTCGGGGTGGGCGAGGAAGCCGAGGATCCCGAGCCGGTAGTTGATCGTCACGACGACCACGTCGCCGCGCTCGGCCAACCGCGCGCCGCCGTAGAGCGCGGAGGCGCCCGATCCCCCGGTGAACCCACCCCCATGGATCCAGACCATGACCGGACGCCCCGAGCCCTCCGAGCCCGGCGTCCACACGTTGAGGGTGAGACAGTCCTCGTCTTGGGCCGCCGCCGTCTCGCCGGTCAGCGGGTCCCCCGCCGCGTTCTGCGGCGCCCATGGGTCGAACTCGGTCGCCGACCGGACGCCGGACCACGGTTGGGGCGGCCGCGGGGGACGGAGGCGCAGCTCCCCGACCGGGGGCTGTGCGTAGAGAATCCCCCGGTACACGTCGAGCCCACCCTCACGGGCGCCTTCCAACGCACCCGATGCCGTCTCCACCTTGGTCATCGCCGCCCCCTTTGTCGTGCGTCCAACCCTACGGTCCGTCCTCGGGTTCGGTCCTGTGCAGCCCGGCCGGGCTCCGGCCCGGTCGCGCTGGAGCGACCAGACTGGTTCGGTGAAAACCGAGGTGCGAACCATCAACCCAGGTGAGATCGACGCGTGGGCGCGCGCCCTCCACATGCCGTTCCTCGCCCAGGCCGACGACGACTCCACCCTCCATTGGCGCGCCCACGTCGAACCTGAGCGCACCTGGGTCGCGGTCGATGGCGACCGGTTCGTCGGGACGAGCTGCGTATTCACCCGCAACGTGACGCTTCCGGGCCTCGAGGGCGAGCCGGCACCGGTCGTGCCGATGACCGCAGTGAGCGGCGTCGGCGTCCACACGACGCACCGCCGACAGGGACTCCTGCGCCAGATGATGGGTCGCATGCTGACCAACGGGATCGAGCGCGGCGAGCCGATCGCGGGGCTGGTGGCCTCGGAGGCGGCCATCTGCGGTCGCTTCGGCTTCGGCTGGGCCACCACCACCCTTGACCTAACGTTGCCTCGGCGGACGAGCCGCCTGCGGACGCCGGCGCCGGACCTCGACCTGGTGCTCTGCGACTCCCAAGAGGCCGAGAAGCGCATCCCTGCGCTCTTCGATCGGCTTCGGCGGACGCGGCCCGGCCAAGTCGATCGCAACGACGCGTACTGGGGCGAGATCTGGCGGGACCCCAAGGAGCGCCGCGGCGGCGCGTCCAAGCGGTTCTTCGTGATCGGCGACGACGGCTACATCGCGTATCGGGGCAAGAACAGCTGGAACGAGTCGGAGCCCAGTGTGCTTCGCGTGGACGACCTCTTCGGCGCGTCGGCCGACGTCGAAGCCGGACTGTGGCAGTACCTACTCGGGGTGGACCTCGTCGACACGATCACCGCCGGACGCCCGGTCGACGAGCCGATTCGCTGGCGCCTGGAAGACCCGCGCAGCTTGGCGGTCACCGGGCTGCGGGACCTCTTGTGGATTCGCGTCCTCGATGTTCCCGCCGCGCTCACCGCACGCCGCTATCGCACCGAGGACACGCTCGTGCTCGAGGTCGAGCCCGCGCCGAACTGGACTGACCGACAAGGCCAGCCCGGTCCCGACCCAGCCGCCGGGCGATGGGTACTCGAGGCGAACCCAGCCGGCTCGAGCTGCCGGGCCGCCCGGAGCGACGAGACGACTGAGATCCACCTCGGCGTCGCCGAGCTCGGGGCGGCGCTCCTCGGTGGTCAGGACCTCGCGACGAGAGCCGCCCCTGGCCGCGTCACCGAACTGGTCGCCGGAGCGCTGGCCCGGGCGGACGCCGTGTTCGGGTGCCGGCCGGCGCCGTTCTCCTCAACCGGCTTCTAGCGGTGCGATCGCGCGAATCTGGATGACGTGAGCACGGGCGCCGAAGTCGACTCGACGCGCCCGGTCTCGCACGCCCGGGCGGCGGCGCTCGTCTACACGGTCGCCATGTTCATGAGCATCATGGACACCCAGATCGTCAACGTCGCCCTCCCCACGCTGAGCCGGGACTTCCACGCGACGCTCGCGTCCACCCAGTGGGTCATCACCGCGTACCTCATGAGCATCGCCATCTGCGTGCCGGCGTCCGGGTGGCTCGGCGACCGCCTCGGGACCAAACGGGTGTTCCTGTGCGCGATCGGCGGGTTCACCGTTGCCTCGGCGCTCTGCGCCGCTTCGGCCAACCTGCCCGAGCTCGTGGCCACTCGGGTCCTCCAGGGTCTGGGCGGCGGCATGATGGTGCCGACCGGGATGGCCATGCTCTATCGGGCCTATCCGCCCGAGCGCCGCGTCTCGGTGGCGCGGATCATCACCGGGGTGATGGTGCTCGCACCGGCGACCGCGCCGATCATCGGTGGCTCGCTCGTCACCTGGGCGTCGTGGCGGTGGATCTTCCTCGTCAACATCCCCTTCGGCACGCTCGCACTTGCGGCCGGTCTCGCCTTCTTGGAGGAACACCGCGAGCCGCCCCGTGGGCAATTCGACCGGTGGGGCGCGCTCCTCGGCGGCCTTGGCCTTGGGCTGCTGCTCTACTCAGTCGGCGAGGGCCCAACGGATGGCTGGGGATCGCCGACCGTCCTCGTGACCCTGTTCGTGGCGCTGGCAGCCGTTGTCGCGTTCATATTCGTGGAACTCCGGCGCGAGCACCCGCTGCTCGACCTCCGGCTGTTGCACGATCGGACCCTGCGCCGCTGCGCGAGCACCCTTGGCCCCCAGTCGATCGCGTTCTTCGGTTCGCTCGTGTTCGTCACCCTCTACTTGCAGGAGGCCCGCGGCATCTCGGCGATCGACTCTGGACTGTCCACGTTCCCCGAGGCGGTGGCGATCGGTCTCAGCTCCCAGGTGGTGTCGCGCCTGTACCCGCATGTGGGTCCGCGCCGTCTCATGACGACGGGCTTTCTCGGGTTCGCCGCGGTGACCGCGGCCCTTGCCGGGGCCGGGATGGGGACCAGCCTCTGGACGATCCGGGCGCTCACCTTCGCGCTCGGCGTCTGCGCCTCGTTCATCATGCTGCCCGGCCAGGCGGCCGCGTTCGCCCGGATCTCCTCGGCGGACACCGGGCACGCCACGGCGATCTACTCGGTGGTCCAACGGGCCTCGAGCTCGATGGGAGTGGCGCTGCTGGCCACCGTCCTCGCGCTGGCCGGCGGCAACGTCGTGCACGGGCGGCCGCCGGTGTCTGCCTTCCACTGGGCCTTCGCCGCCGGTGTCGTGGCGTCGCTCGTCGGCGCGGGGTTAGCGATGCGGGTCAGCGACGCAGACGCTGCGCCCACCATGGCGGTCAGGGCGCGCGCCTCGGTGCCGGTCGTTGCCGGCGGGGAGATCACCGCCTGAGTTGGCTTTCGGTCATCAACGTTCTCCCCTTGTCCTTCGAACTCCCTGGCACTGTGGTGCGACATCACGATGCCAGTGGCACTCAGCGCGGGTGGAGCGTCGGCGGCTCACCCTTGTCGGCAACGACGTAATTCGTCAGAATGCCAACCTCCTCCACCTCGCAGACGATCTCGTCCCCCACTTGCACGGCTGGCGCCGGGTAGGGCGTCCCTAACGCGACGACGTCACCCGGGAAGAGGCTGATGCGGTGGCTGACGTGGCTGAGCATCTCGCTCGGCGTAAAGGTGTAGTCCTTCGTCGTCCCGGACTGGGCCTCTTCCCCATTCACGTATCCCTTGATGGCGAGGCCCTGCATCACCCGTTCCTCGGTGAGGTCGCGGCGGATCCACGGACCCCACGAGGTGAACCCGTCCATCGATTTGCCGGTGGCCCAGAGACCAACGAAGGAGAAGTCGCCGAACTCGGCCGCGGTCCAGTCGTTGAACACGGTCCAGCCGAAGATCCCGTCGCGCGCCTCGTCGGTCGACGCCGCTCGCAGCGGCTTCCCGACGACGACGGCCAGCTCAGCCTCCATGTTGAGGGGGCCGGTCACAGAAGCCAGGTACTGAACCTCGCAGTGGTCGCCACTCGGATAGCGCGTCGCCTTCGGAAGCCACCACGGCACGCGGTCCGCTGGGCGACTCGAGCCGGGCGCATTGAACCCGCCCATCACATTGACGAACCGCACATCGTCGAAGGGCACACCGAGGTCGATGTCGTCGAGCGCGAACGACTGGCCATTCCGGCGGTGCTGACCGAACACGTCACCGACCACGACGTGGAACCGGCCGTCTTCGATCTCACCATGGCACGAGATATCGCCGATCAGGGCCCTGGCCAGAAGCGTCACGACCTCTCTCCGTTCTTCGCTCGGTCAGTTCCGGAGTAGGCCCATACCCGGAACCGTGAGGAAGTCCACGTACTCACCGAGGACGAGCTGACGGAACAGGTTGGCTGCTGCGCCGAGCCGGTCCGGGTCGGCGTGATCGCGGCGCTCGGCCACCAGCTCGTCGACGAGCCTTGTGACCAGATCTGCGGTGACGGCAGTGCCCTCGGGCAGTGACGGTGCTGTTGGCGATCCACTGCCACAGCTGCGAACGGGCGATCTCGGCGGTCGCTGCGTCCTCCATGAGGTTGTTGATGGCTACCGCGCCCTGGCCGCCGAGCCAGGCGGTGAGGTAGTCCACCCCGACCTGCACGTTATTCGTGACACCTGCCATCGTCACGCTGCCGCCGGCGCTGTCGAACGCGAGCAGGGCGCTGACATCGCCGATCACGTCCTCGCGCTGGCGGTCGAGCTGGTTGGGGCGCCCTTCGAGCACGGCGTCGAACACCTCAGTCGCGATGACCACGAGATCGGGATGGGCAACCCACGTGCCGTCGAAACCGGCGCCAGCCTCACGCGTCTTGTCCTCGCGCACGGCGGCGACAGCCCGGGCGTTGACCTCCGCATCGCGCCGACTGGGAATGAACGCGGACATGCCCCCGATCGCCATCGCGCCGCGGCGATGGCAGGTTGCGACCAGCAATTCTGTGTAGGCACGCATGAATGGCACCGCCATTGTGATGCTGTTGCGGTCGGGCAGGACGAAGTGGCTGCCGCACGTTCGAAACGTCTTCACGATGCTGAACAGATAGTCCCACCGGCCAGCGTTGAGCCCCAACGCATGGTCACGCAACTCGTGGAGGATCTCCTCCATCTGGAACGCGGCCGTGATCGTCTCGATGAGCACCGTCGCCCGGACGGTGCCTCGAGCGAGGCCGAGCTCGTCCTCGGCGGCGGCGAACACATCCGCCCACAGCCTCGCCTCGAGGTGGTGCTGGAGCTTGGGTAGGTAGTACGGCCCACTCCCCCGAGCAGCGAGCGCTTCGTGGTTGCGCCACAGGTAGACGCCGAAGTCAAAAAGCGAACGAGACATTGGCGCGCCGTCGACAAGGACCCGGGGCTCGTCGAGGTGCCAACCGCGGGGCCTGACCATGAGCGTGGCGACATGGTCACCCAGTTCGTAGCGTTGGCCATCCGGCGACTCGAAATGGAGGTCGCCACGCACGGCAGCTGCAAGGTTGCGCTGGCCCTCCACGAGGTTCGCCCACAACGGCGTGTTGGCGTCCTCGAAGTCAGCCATGAAGACCCTGGCACCCGAGTTCAGTGCGTTGATCACCATCTTGGCGTCCGTCGGGCCGGTGATCTCCACCCGCCGGTCGAAAAGGTCAGGGGGTGGCGGCGGCACCCGCCACGCCAGGTCCGAGCGGACGGCCGCCGTTTCGGCGAGGAAGTCGAGCGTTTCCGCTACGGCGATCTCCCGTGCGCGTTGCGCCCGGTCATTGAGCAGGGCCCGCCGACGGTCACCGAACTTGAGCTCTAATCGCTTGAGAAAGGCGAGCACGTTGTCGTCAAGAACATCCGGGGCCTGCGCGCCGACGACGCGGAAGGACGCACGCCCGCCTGTCACCGTGGGACTCGTCACCTGATGGTCAACCCTTCACCTCGCCCATCTCCTTCCGGCCGAAGCCCAGCTCGAGCACGATCTCCTCACAAAGCCCGCCGTGCTCCAGACCCCGCACCACGGGTCGGGCCGCACTCGAACGCGACCCGCCTGCACGTGGCGGACCGTCGACCGGATGGTCTTTCGGGATGTGGACGTTGATGACCTCAGCCCGCCCGCTCGCCGGAGATCGAACCTTCCCATGGCGCGGAACAGGTGCTGCACGTTTTCGATCGGCTGGTCGAAATCACCGATGCCGCTGGGCAACGCCACCCGGCTTTACGGAACCCATCGCCACGGGAGTCGCAGCCCCCTCGAAGGACACCGCGTTAGTGGTTCCTCGTCCGATCGCTCGTCGCCTGTCACGACGCCGGAGTCACCGTAACGCGCGAGCCACAAATTTCCTTGCCGTTTTCGTACGGAATGAGCCCTTTCTTGGTGACCACCTGGAACTGATCACAGGACGTCTTGGGAAGCATGCCACTGGTCCCGAAATGCTGGAAGGTCACTCCCGGAGGGGGTAGGAGGCCGCCAGCCGTGTAGAGGCCGGAAACCTTCCGGAGATTGGAGATGAAGGCCCCACGTGTCGGGTTCTTCCCGGCAAGTTCCAGTCCCTTGATCATGAGATCTGCCGCCTCATAGCTCAAAAACGCCGCCTGGTCATTGATTTCGGAGAAATTGGGTATGTACTTCTTGAGGGTCGCCACCATGGCCTTTTGGGCAGGAGTCGGGTCTGTCAAGTCAATTCCCGTGAGCAACGCATAGCCGCCGATCAATGCCTGGTGCGCGGCTGGTTGGGTCAATAGGTTTGATGTGAGGGTGTAATAGAACTGCTTGAGACTGATCCCCGCTTCCCGGATCGCTTCGCTAAGAGAGACGACTTGCTCGGGAACCCCTTCGAGTATCACACCATTGCAATCCGATGATTTAAGGGAAAGAGCCACCGCGGTGAAGTCGACATCGGCAATAGGAAGCGTATCGTTGTCATAGCAGTTCTTGATGCCGATTGCGCTGGCTTCTTTTATCGTCGACATCTGGGCCGTGATCGCTGCTGGAACATCGACCGAGATGATGGCGAGCTTCGTTACCCCGATACCCTTCATGAAAGCAACGTCGGTGTTATATCCATACGTGACACCGTTGAAGGTAGTGGTCGAAGGTGGTATGAGACCGAACATGTTTGAATAGGGCTGCTGGCCCCATTCGGGTCCGTCATTACCATCTCCCACAACCGGTACGCCGGCTTGGTGGAGATACACAGAGGCACCGTAAACGACCGTAGAATCGTCAATAACCCCAAAGACCCCTTTGGTTTCAACGAGGTCCTGAGCTGCCAATTGGTTACCAGTCGAAGTGGATTGGTCGTCGACTGTTACCACCTTCAGTTGGTGACCGTTAACTCCACCTTTGGCATTCTGCGCGTCGAATCGTGCTTCGACGCCATATTGCGCTCCGATGTACTGGGAAGCGGCCCCTCCCGAAAGTTCGGTGATCAGGCCAATAGTGATCGGAGCCGCACTAGCGCCCGCAGGTAGCGCTCCGGTCGGGATGACTAGGAGCACCCCGCACATCGCTAGCACCGCAGTCGCAAATCGCACGGCTGGTCTCTGTCCGCCCCATAAATTTCGCATGCGCCTTTACCTCCCAGAGGTCTCGAAGATTCACGTTATGAGAACGCAACCCGACTCCAGTTGAGTTCAGCTAGTGGCCGATTTGGTCTGGTACACCACGGTGCCGGCACTGGCCTCGTAGTGACCGATGTACATACCTCCGATTGCGTAAGGCCGCCCGGGGCCGAACGAAACTGCACCACCCGCCCCAGGAATCACGACGCTTCGGAGCCCGTAGCCAGCTCGATCAAAGCTGGCGACCGTGAGGTGCTTGCCCGCGGCCTTGGCAATCGCGGTGAACAACGCGAGGTCGGTGCAAGCGTTCTCGGGCCCGGTGTACGTGATTTCGGATTCTGTCAAGTTCGCCGGTAGGGATTGATGGCGTCCCCGGGATAGGCCTTTCGAATGGTGCTGACGCAACTCTGACTTTGCTTCCACACCGTTTCACCCGGGGGGGTCGCAATCGCGTATGTCATCTTCTTGATGTATGGCACCTCAGGGTCGGTCAAAGTTCCCGCTGGGTTACTGACGCTGATCCCGATCCAGGGAGGGTTGTAGGTGCTTTGGATAGCTCCCAACCCTTCAGGCCAAATGTTCGCACCTGTACCGACGGCGACAACCTCGTTGACGCCCGCGGCGAGAAACTTCTGGCTGATCACGGCCACCTGCTCATTTTCCGCATCAAGGTCACCCTGGGAGGCAGAATCAACCGCGGTCTGGATGACGTGGACGTGGAGCTTCGCCAACGCTGCCTCCACGATCTTCAGCTCTGCCTCATCCTCAGTGTTGCCCGCGAAGAGGGCAACGTTCTTGTTCTTGAAGTAGCCCAGCTTCTTGTAGACCGTGAGTTGAAGCGGATCGAAGGCGGAGTCCGGCGGCGTGAGCGTGAAGTCAGGTTGCGCCCCAGCAGGTGTTGGCCCAGTGAACAATCCCATCAGCACAGGCGTGTTGTGCTCCTGATAGCACGTCGGCTCCAGCGCAGCCATGACCACGAAGACGTGGTCGTCCTGGGTGAGCTGGGTGCACGTTGTCGCCGCGGGAGCGGTGCCCGCTGGGTCCACTCCGATGATGAACGGAACGATGCGCCGACCGTTGATCCCTCCGTGGGCGTTGATGTTGTCGATGATCGCCATGTAAGCGTCGGGAACGTTGCCCCAGTTGAGGTTCACACCGAGGCTTTTCAGAGCGGCGACATCTACGTACGGGAATTCCTACACGGATCGTCGTCGCGGTGACCCCTTGGGTGGAAGCTGCCGCTACCGAACCGGTTCCGAGGAATCCGCTCAGTGCCGTCGCCATGACCACCGCTCCGGCGATCGTCGCGTACCGTTTCATGACCCACCCACCCCTAATCGGCAGCCGTGACGAGCCTCATGCTCTCTCGACCGGCGATCAACGCCCAAGAGCAGGGTGCCCAACAACGAAGACGCCGAGACCGAATGCCCCACCCAACGCACGCAATTGGTCAGTAATTCCCAACAGCACGACTTCACGCGTCTGCCCACAAATCGTACGGCGCCCACCGCTGCGCGTTCTATGCTCGTTCGGCCAAATACTTGACCGCTGCGGCGACGACCGGCGGTGCTGTCCGGCGATTCGCGATTCGCAGCAGGGCGGGCGGGCGGGGCGATGTCGCTCTGATCGTGCCAGATCGGCCAGCAAGGGTCCGTCGACTATCGATCGGATAGTTGTATGTCTCTCCCGGGCTGGAGGTGCCTATTTGGCCGCGTGCCGAGCGGCTACGTACCCGAAGACCATGGTGTTGGCGATGCTGGCGCCAGCTCCCGGATAGGTGCGACCCATGACCGTGGCAGTGATGTTTCCCGTGGCATACAGGCCCGCGATGGGGCGGCCGTCGACGTCAAGCACCCGGGCTGCCTCGTCGGTGATCAGTCCCCCGCAGGTGCCCACGTCACCGGGAAATATCTCGGCGGCGTAGTACGGAGCTCGGTCCAACGGGCCAACGGCGGGGTTGGGTTTGTAGCCCGGGTCGCCGAGGCAGCGATTGTAGGCAGATTGACCGCGGCCGAAGTCTGGATCCAGTCCCTGGGCGGCGTCGGCGTTGAACCGGCGGATCGTCTCGGTCAACGCCGCCGCGTCCAGACCGATCTGACCAGCCAGGCTCTCGATCGTGCTTGCCTTGTGGATCAGGCCCTGGTCGATCCACTCCGGCGGCATTCGGCCGGGCAGGGAGCGAGATGCGGCGTAACGGCGCCGGTAACCGTCGTCGAAGATGAGCCACGTGGGGACGGCATCGTTGGCGTACATGGCCTTGCCCACTTCAACGTACGAATTGGACTCGTTGCAGAACCGCTTCCCGGCGCGGTTGACGAAGATGGCCCCTGGGCGCTGGCGAGCTTGACCGACGGTCGATGCTCCAAGGGCCGGCACGGTCGAGGGCAACCACCAAGCCTCGTCGAGCAAGTCAGTCTGAGCCCCGAGTCGGATGGCCGCGTCGAGCACCTCGCCGGTGTCCCCCGGGTTGGCGATCGTCCACTGCGCCTCGTTGGGTTGCGCACCGCTGTACTTGCGGCGCATCTCGGGGTTGCGGGCGAAACCGCCCGCAGCCAGGAGCACCCCTTTGCCGCGCCTCGATGAGGATCTCCGCCCCGTCTCTCTCCGCCCTCACACCGACGACCCGTCCGTCCTCGACGACCAAGTCCTCTACCTTGCACTCCGTCCACAGGGGGACATTCGCGGCAAGAAGGACCTTGACCATCTGGGCGACTAGTGCCGCGCCATTGGTCAGGAGTTCCTGTTTGCGTAGGCGAGCGACTTGCGTCCGCAGCCACACCCGCGTGGTGATGGCGAAGGCACCGGGCGTTCGGTTGAAGTATTGGATGCTACGGATCTCGTTGGTCTTGACCGCCATGCCGATCCCCTTGGCCATGCCGGGCATGATCCTGTCGTGCCATTCACCCAGTTCCCGGGCGTCGAATGGTCGCGATTCAATCGACCGGCCGTCGGCGTTGCCGCCTTTGTGGTTGGGGTAGTAGTCGCTGTACCCGCGACACCGCTCGAGCCGTATCCCCTTTTGCAGCAGGAACGTCACCATGGCCGAGCCCTCGGTCAGAAACGCCTCCCGCCGGGCCGGTGACGACGCCGGTCCCGCGTCGCCGACCACCGCCTCCAGATGGGCAAGGCCGTCGGCGTGCGAGTCGGCCACGCCATCGGCGTGCACCAACGGGTTGTTGGGGATCCACACGACCCCCCCCGACATAGCAGTGGAGCCGCCGACCACGGCTTGCTTCTCGAGAACGATCGGCTTGAGGCCACTGTCGAGCGCGCTCATCGCCGCGACAAGCCCTCCGCCTCCGCTACCCACTATGACGAGATCTGCTGACTCCTGCCATGTCGTCATTCGTGCCTCCTCCAACCAGTTCGATCCTGCCAACCTCAGCGCCGACTTCGTAGACCTCTCCCGGGATACCGGTCCAGCGCACCCGGCCCGACGCGCCGGCATCGATCTCGGTCGCGACCTTCTCGGTCTCGACCACGAACAGCGGCTGCCCCTCCGTGACCACTGCGCCGTCTTCGACCAGGAACTCCTGCAGGGTCGCCTCCGCTATCGCCACCGACAGGCGGGGAATGCGCACCGTGAAATCAGCCACGGCGGCGCGATGTGCTTCCGGTGTGCCTCAGGGTGGCCTTGGCTGCTTCGGCGATCTGGTTGGCGTTCGGGTAGACAGCGGCCTCGAGGTTGCGCGCCGCCGGGTTGGGGACGAATCGTGCACCAACCCGGGCGATGGGCGCGGTCAGGTCATCGAAGGCCTCCTCCTGCACGATGGCGGCGATCTCCGCTCCAGGGCCGGCGAATCGGACCGCGTCGTGGACGACGACGGCTCGCGTCGTCCGTCGCACCGACTCGACCATCGTGGCGACGTCGAGAGGCACCAGAGTGCGCAGGTCGACGACCTCGGCGCTCACGCCATCGGCTTCGAGCATGGCGGCCGCCGTGAGGGCTTCGGGCACGCCGCGGCCGTAGCTGATCAAGGTCACGTCGGATCCGGGCCGTTTGATGTCGGCCTGCCCGAGCGGAATGGCGAAAGCCGGGTCGACAGGAACCAGCCCTCGCAAACTCTGCAGCCTGATCGTCTCGACGAAGATGCAGGGGTCCTGGTCGAAGATCGCCGAGGTGAGCAGGCCTTTGGCGTCCTGCGGGGAGGCCGGCACGATCACCTTCAGCCCCGGGATGTGCATGAACCACGCCTCGAGGGACTGCGAGTGCGTAGCGCCGGTCCCGAGCCCGCCGTAGACCTGGGTGCGGATGGTGATCGGCGCCGTCGTCCGGCCGCCGGACATGAATCGCAGCTTGGCCGCGTGGTTGATGATCTGGTCGACGGCGATGCCGATGAAGTCCATGATCATGATCTCGGCCACCGGCAGCATGCCGTCGATCGCCGCGCCGATCGCCGCCCCGACGATCGCTGCCTCCGAGATCGGGGTGTCCAGCACCCGGTCCGCGCCGTACTTCGTCGACAAGCCCTTGGTCGGCCCCGAAGCACCCGGGTCGGCGATGTCCTCCCCGAGCAGGAACACTCGGTCGATCGGTCCGAGCGCCTGGTCCAGCGCGAGGTTCAGCGCCTCGCGCATCGTCATCTCTGTCTGTGCGTGTCCATCTCTGCGACTCTCAAACCGGGAACTTGAGCGGGGTGGCGTACACGTCACGGTCGAGCTCGTCGAGCGAGGGTGAGTCGGCGCGGCTCAGCACCGCAGACATTGCCTCCTCGACCTTTTCTTCTGCGACCGCCTCGATCTCGTCGGCTTCGGCCTCGGTGCAGACGCCCGGAGGCGACCAAGGAGCTTCTGTATCGAGGGAGCGGGTCGGCCAGCTGGGCCGCGGCCATCTGCTCCTGGGGGATGTATGCCATAGGGTCACCGAAGTAGTGGCCGCGGAATCGGAACGTCACGCACTCCAAGAACGTGGGGCCGCCGCCTGACCGGGCCCGGTCAACGCCTCGCTCGAAGGCCGTCGACGACCGCCATCGGGTCGTTGCCGTCGACCCGCACGCCGGGCATGCCGTACGCTCGGCCGCCGGTCGGCGACGTGCTCGAGCTTCATGGTGTGGCTGGTGGGCGTCATCTCGGCGTACAGGTTGTTCTGGCACACGAAGACGACCGGCAGATCCCACAGCGCCGCCATGTTGGCCGCCTCGTGGAACGAGCCGGTGTTGGTAGCCCCGTCGCCGAAGCTCACCACGGCGACGCGGTCGAGGCCCTTGCGTTCGGCCGCCATCGCCAGGCCGACGGCCACCGGCGGCCCGGCGCCGACGATCCCGGTCGAGAGCATCACTCCGTTATCCGGTTTGGCGATGTGCATCGTGCCGCCCTTGCCCCGACTGGCGCCGACCTGACGGCCGATCATCTCGCCGTAGATCTCGACCAGCGGCACGCCCTTGCCGATGAGGTCGTGCAGCCCGCGGTAGGTCGTGACCAGCTGGTCTTCCGTTCTGAGGCAGACGCCCATCGCGGCGGCGATCGCCTCCTGGCCCCGCGACGGCCAATAGACGCACTGGATCTCACCGGTGCCGATCCCCTTCGACAGCCGGTCGTCGGCGGCCTTCATCAGCGTCATCAGCTCGTAAAGGCGCAACTGTTTTGCCCTGTCCATGTGCAGACGCCCGTCGCTTTCCTGTGCGGTTCGTTGACGGCCGTCAGCCGGCCAGGTATCGGTCCAGTTCCTCGTGCATGTTGCTGATGGCCCGTTCCCATTCGGTGGCCAGGCGATGTTGGCTGTAGCTGCGCGAGTGCAGGCCCCGCTGCTGGCGGGCCAAGTTGCTGAAGTCCTGACGTGGTATCCGCCCCCAGTGCTCGGCGTCATCGGTGGCGAACCGGCCCTCGAGCCGGGCCCGGGAGGGCTTACGGCCCTCGGGGGGCATGGTGAGCGACCACACCTCAAAGCGGCACATTTCCGGATCGTTGTTGTACGGACGAACCCGGTACGACAGCGAGTTGCTGTACATCGGAAGGTAGAAGAAATTGGGGAAGAGGAATATCTCGCCGCCCCAGAGCCGCATGCTCTCGGGGGTGGCCCGTAGGGGAATGCCCGCCCCGGCCGAGTACTCGATCAACGCACCGATGGCGGCGGCTGGGTAGTCCTCGTCGTTGGTCACCCGGGTGCGAACGCTCTCGAAGATGTCGACGTCACGCTTCAACACCATGGCGTCCTGGCCCTCCCAGAGGAGGCGCATCGACTCGAGGAAGGCTTCCGCTCCACGGCCCTTGCCCGCGCTGGCGCTCGCGCCCGTCGTCCCCGGTTCCTGCCGGCCCTGGAAACGGGAATGGCCGTTTTCGAAGGCGGTGACCTCCGCGCCATCGGGACGGTAATTCTCGCCGGCTCCCAACGTGAGCTGGGGGTGGGTGGCCATGACGTGCCATCCCTCGTGGAAGGCTTCCTGGGCAAGCTTCCAGTTACACGGGATGATGGCCTCCTTCCACCAGTACACCCGCAGGTCGTCCACCCCGAAGTCCTCGAGGATCTGGGCGCCCGGTGAGAGCGCTTCGCGCAGCGGCCGGGCGTTCGGGTCCATGTTGATCCAGGCGCACGCTCCCCAGATCTCGGTCCGGCACTCCTGCAGCCGAATGTCCTGGGGCTGCATGACTTCTTCCGCGAATCCTTCCCGACCGTAGAGCCGTGACGTGGAACCATCCAGGTTCCAGCGCCAGCCGTGGAACGGGCAGCTGATCTGTCCTCCCGGGAGGCGTCCAGAACCCTTACAGAGCTGCGTCGCCCGGTGCCGGCAGGCGTTATAGAACGACCTGACTGACATATCCTCCTGGCGGATGACCAGTACTGACTCGTCGCAAATCTCGTACTCAACGAAGTCCCCGGGACCGGGTATCTCCTCCAGCCGACACGCCATCTGCCACACCCGCGGCCACAGGCGCTCCTTCTCCAACTCGAAGAAGGAGCGGTCGAAGTAGCGCTCCCGCTGCACGTGCAAGGGATCGCTCATGGCGAAAGGCACGTCGGCGGCCCCGGCCCGACGGTTCTCGGTCAAAGTCATCGCTTGTCCTCCCCAGTTGCATCCTTGTAGGGCCGACATCGGAGGTCACTGCACAGTCGGCCAGCTTTTTGACAATATCGGCCACAGCGTTGCAGGTCGGATCGGTGGGCGGCCGGGCCGGGACGATGGCAGGCAGCACTCGCGGAGGCAAGGACCCCGGGTCCCTTCACCAGAACTCCCGACCGGCGGTCGTTCGTCGCACGAAAGTCGTTCGGGGTTCGGCTCACGACGGGATCTCTCGAAGGCGCTCATCGCGCCTTCTCCCAACTGGGCTCGTGAAAAGACCGGCTTTCGTTGCGACGCGGGCTTGACGCCGACGGCCGAGGTCGTCAATGAGAGCCCGGGGTTCAGGCGCTGGAGCCCAGTCGGCGAACGTTGGACCATCCGAAGATCACTCTCTCGGCCTCCTCGTTCGAGGTCTCATTGAGACTCACCGCGTCGTTGGGTGCGGTCTCGACGCGGCGGCGGTACTCCCTCGGTGACTCGCCGGTGTAGCGCCGGAAGGCTCGGGTAAATGCACTTGCGCTTTCGTATCCGACCGCGCTCGAGACATTGAGCAGACTCCGGCCGTTCTCGGTGAGCAATGCCATCGCCTTCAGCAAGCGGCTCTCCTGTAGGTACTGACGCCAGGACATGCCGGTGTCGGCAAGAAAAGCCCGGCGCAGCGACCGCTCGGAGGTGCCAACCGCATCGCAAAGCGCCCCTATCGTCACTTCGTCGAGGTGTGCCCAGGTGTATTCCATGGACGCTGCGACGAGCGGATCCCGAGCCGTCGGGAGATAGAGCGGAGTCTCGCAGTCCAACCACTCCGTGACGAGAGACGCAAGGGCGGCAAAGAAGGTGTCAGCGGTGCTATCCGACCATTGCCGGTTGATCGGCCACCTTCGGGCGTAGAGGATCATCTCTCGGATCACCGGAGCGGCGGCCAGAATGCGGACACGATCGCCGACCGGCAACCCCATGCTGGGCTCGAAGAAGACGGAAACCGCCTTGACTCGAGTGAGCGTGCTGCAATGTTCCACCCCGGCCGGAATCCACACCGCCTGCTGCGGCGGGAGCAGGAAACGGGCGCTGTCGGTCTGGACGTCGGCGACCCCTTCGAAGGCGTATTCGACCTGATGGAAGTCGTGTGAGTGCCAGCCTGTGACCACCTCGTCGCCGACCTCTACGCAGTACGTACCCGCCCGAACGGGACCGGCGCCGAGAGCGGGTGGCGTCGCTCTGGCCGATCCGGTCAAGAACTTGGCCGATCGCGCAGCGCCGCTCACAGCACGGACGGTACACCATCGGGTCATGCAAGCGGAAACCATCATCGATGCGGACAGCCACATCACCGAACCGCCAGATGTATGGACCGCGAGGGTTCCGGCGAAGTACCGCGACGACGTCCCGCATGTCGTTCGCCGGGGCCCCGCGGACATATGGGTTCTCGGAGAGGAGTCCTTAACCCCGGTCGGGGTCACGGCTCCGGCCGGGTGGCCGACTTTCCCCCCCGAATACCCCCCGACGTACGAAGACTGTCATCCGGGTGCCTACGACGCCCAGGCCCGCCTCGAATACATGGATGAGGCCGGGATCTGGGCTCAGGTTCTCTACCCGAACGTCGGAGGCTTCGGTAGTCAGAACTTCCTGCAAATTGACGACGAAGACCTCAAACTGTTGTGCGTCAAGGCGTACAACGACTTCCTGCTCGAATGGGCGTGGGCGGATCTCCAGCGGCTGCTGCCGGTGGTGGCCACCCCCTTCTGGGACGTCGATGCCACGGTGAAGGAGATAGAACGCTGCTGCTCACTCGGGGCGCGGGGCATTCTCTTTACCGGTGAGCCGCAACGCTACGACCTGCCGGTCATCGGTTCCCGCCACTGGGACCCGCTGTGGGAGGTGGCGACTGACAGCGGCCTTCCGATTCACTTCCATATCGGCAATGCCGGCTCGACCTTGGAGGCGGCCTCACCGCAGCGCTACGCCGAGCACGGGGTCGCAGCCGCTCAGTCCTACACCGCCGTGTCACTGTTCATGAAGAACGGGGTGCAGTGCTCGGATCTGATCACCTCCGGCGTGCTCAACCGTTACCCGGAATTGAAGTTCGTCTCGGTCGAGAGTGGGATCGGCTGGTTGCCCTTCATGTTGGAAGCGACCGACTACAGCTGGCTCGGGGCGTTCCGGCCTGGACGGGCACGCACCGCCGAAGACGTCCTGCCATCTGAGTCTGTTCCGTCAGAGCGTCTTTGTGACCTATTGGTTCGAGTCTGTCGCCCCCAGGCACTTCTTGGATGTTGTTCCCGTCGACAACGTCCTTTTCGAGACGGACTTCCCCCACACCACGTGCCTGTTCGGCAACATCCAGGAAACCATCCAGTCGGGTCTCGGCCATCTAGATCAGAGCGTCAAGCACAAGATTCTTTGGGAAAACGCCACCCGTCTGTACAAGATCGTCGAGCCACCCGAATCGTGGCAAAACTCTTCGAGAGGAGCGCACTAATGCAGATGGACGACCTGATACTGGTCAGCGTGGACGATCACGTCGTCGAACCTCCGGACATGTTCGAGGGCCGGCTGCCGGCCAAGTACGCCGACCAAGCGCCGCGAGTGGTGACCGACGAGACCGGTGACAAGTGGATCTTTGGGAAGGGCGAGGCACGAAACGCCGGTCTCAATGCGGTTGCCGGCCGGCCCCCTGAAGAGTACGGGCTCGAGCCGGCGAGCTTCGACGAGATCCGGGTTGGCTGCTACGACGTCGACGAGCGGGTGAAGGACATGGACGCCAATGGCGTGCTGGGGTCTCTCAACTTTCCGTCGATGGCGCGTTTCTGCGGGCAGTTCTTCGCCAGCCGGGCTTCTCAGGACCCCGGTCTGGCTCTCGCCGTCCTCCAAGCCTACAACGACTGGCACCTGGAAGGGTGGTGCGGCGCCCACCCGGGAAGGTTCATACCCTGCATGATCCCGCCGGTTTGGGATCCCGAACTCATGGCAGCGGAGATCCGTCGGACCGCGGCCAAGGGATCGCACTGCGTCAGCTTCTCGATGAACCCTCACGCCCTCGGCTTTCCGTCACTGCACACCGATCACTGGGATCCGTTCTGGGCCGCATGCGTGGAGACGGACACGGTTGTCACGATGCACATCGGCTCGGGCATGGTTGGCGAGGTACAAACCTCGCCGGATGCGCCGATGAACGTGCGGATCACATGCTCAGGGATCAACATCTATCCGACCGCGGCCGATCTCGTTTGGTCACCGGTGTTCCAGAAGTTCCCGGATATCCGGATCGCCTTGGCCGAAGGAGGCATCGGTTGGATTCCTTACTTCCTGGAGCGGGCCGACTACACCTACGAGCACCACAAGGCTTGGACCCGGCCCAACCTGGGCGGCCGCCTGCCGAGCGAGATCTTCCGCGAGCACGTCATCACCTGCTTCATCGCCGATGATTTCGGATTGCGGAACCTCAGTCACATGAACATCGACATGGTCTGCTGGGAGTGTGATTATCCCCATTCGGACAGCACCTGGCCCACCTCGCCGGAATCAGCGTGGAGCGCTGTCGGGGGTCTGGAAAAGGACCAGATCGACAGGGTCACCCATCTCAACGCGATGCGTCTCTTCTCTTATGACCCCTTCTCGTTCATGCCGCGCGAGGAGTGCACGGTGGGCGCATTGCGTCGCAAGGCGGCGGGCCACGACGTGTCCTTGGTCGCGCGGGGAGTCAAAGAACACCGCATTCTCACCCTCGGAGAATTCGCCCAACAGGCTCGCCGTTAATGTCCGGCCCCCTGTCGGGCGTTCGCGTCCTTGAGGTGGCCACTCATGTATTCGTGCCGATATCGGGGGCAGTACTCGGTGACTGGGGTGCCGAGGTCATCAAGGTCGAACCTCCGGACGGGGGCGACCCGTACCGAGGTCTGGTGACATCGGGTCTGCACAAGCTGCACCACGGCGTGGACGTCCAGTTTCAAATGACGAACCGTGGAAAACGCTCGGTGGCCATTGACCTGAAACAACCTGAGGGTCGCCAACTGCTCTCTCGCCTGATCGAAAGATCGGACGTGTTCGTCACGAACCTGCGCCCCGACGCCCGCCGGCGCCTTCACATTGATCCCGAGGAAGTGCGAACAGACAATCCACGAGTTATCTACCTCCGTGGTACCGCGTTCGGGCCGAAGGGCCCGGAAGCCAGCAGAGGAGGTTACGACGCCGGAGCGTACTGGGCCCGTAGTGGCATGCAGTCGATCTTTACCTCGCCCGATTCGGATTGGCCGGCCAGCCCGCGGCCTGCCTTCGGAGACGTCGTCGGCGGACTGACCATCGCTGGTGCCATCAGTGCGGCCCTCTACCGGCGAGCAATGACCGGGGAGCCCTCGATCCTCGATGTTTCCTTGCTTGCTCTCGGGATGTGGCAGGTGCAGATGGACGTCGTCAGTGCCACGATCGCCGAGGAAAAGACGCCCCGTCAGCATCCCGGCCGAGACCAGATGCCCAACCCGCTGATGCTGGCCTACCGGACAAGCGACGGGCGTTTTCTCGGCTTGCAGATGCTGTCACCCGACCGCTTCTGGAGCGATCTCTGCCAGGCTCTTGGCCAGCCCGAGATGGCCTCTGATCCCCGCTTCGCCAACATCGACGCCCGCCGGGAGAACGGACGGGCTTGTATCCAATGGCTCGACAGCGTGTTTGCCGAACGCACGCTCGCAGAATGGCAGAAGATCCTCGCCGATTTTCCGGGCGAGTGGGTGACCTCCATGCACCCGCACGAGCTAGCCGACGACCCGCAGGTGATTGCCAACGGTTATATGCCCAACATCGAGATGGACGGCTTCTCCTTGCCGGTGGTTGCGGCTCCAGTGCAGTTCGACGCAGATCTGTCGCAGCCGCAACGGGCGCCGGAGCTAGGGGAGCACACTGAAATGGTCCTGCTCGAGCTCGGACTCTCGTGGGATGAGCTCGGGTCACTGAAGCAGTCCCACGTCATTCTCTAGGAGAACGCGTCAATGACCCGACCCAATGGCGACCTCAGCCACATAAGCCATCGGATCAGCCTCGATCTAAGGGACGTGTTCGCTCTTGGGAATCCGTTTCTTGCCCCTGATGCGAAGGTCGCTGATCACGCTGTGTGCGAAGTAGAAGAGGTCGGAGTGCTCACTAGGCACTTCGTCCCCGAAACGTTGGAGCCACGCTCGGTCACGCCGAAACTGCGGTCCCAGCCGATGCCCGATCTCATGGAGGGGGTCCGTTCATCGTGAGCGAAATCGCGGTGCAGGAACTCGTCGATAGGACAGCCATCCAGGAGACTGTCCTCAGGTACTGCCGAGGAGTGGACCGCGCCGACGCGGAACTGCTCGCCTCCGCCTACCACCCAGACGCCGTGGACGAGCACGGGATCGCGCACTTCGAGGGGGACGCAATCGCCCCCGGCATCATCGAGCTGGTCAGTGGTAGCCGAGTCAGCCTGCACCAGATCACCAACCAAACCGTTGACTTGCAGGGCGTCGGCCGAGCCGCTTGCGAGAGCTACTTCACGGCCTGGCAGAGCATGGAACACGACGGGGAGGAGCGCATGCTGCTCGCCCTGGGCCGCTACATCGACCGGTTCGAAAAGCGCGACGGAGACTGGAGAATTGCCCACCGGCTCGTGATTGTTGAGCACGCTCAACTCTTACCCGCAGGTGGATCGTTCCCACCCACCTCTCCAGGCCTCGGACGGCGCGACCGCCAAGACCCTTCGTACGCCGCCCTGAAAACACGCTGAGTCAGATATGCAAGATGCACTTGACACCTTTAGGTCCACTGACTCGTTCTTTGGAGCGCCCTATATCGACATCGACGAACAGCGAACAGTGCCGGTGCCGCACCGCTATCTCCATGGCGGGTTCTCGAGCACTGCCACCCGGTTCTCCTTCTACTTTCCACCGCACTACGAGGGGCGCTTCTTCCAGTACCTCGAGGGAGGCTACGGAGGCAATGAGAACGCCTCGAGCTTCACAGGCGGAGCGTTTCTCGGCCTCGCCTACGCGGCGAGCAGAGGAGGGTTTTTCGTCGAGTCGAACCAGGGCCATATAGGCGCCGAACCCTGCCCGAAGGCCGGCGGCAACGCCAGCGTCTACGCCTACCGTGCCAGTGCCGAATGCGCCCGACTGGCGCGCCACCTGGCCGCTGCCATTTACGGTCAGGGTCCGAAGCACTGCTACCTCTTCGGGCTCAGCGGCGGCGGTCACCGCACGCTCTGCTGCATGGAGTTCGTCAACGACGTGTGGGACGGTGGGGTGGCCGGCGTGGTCGGCGCCCCGAACACCTTCCGCGACTACGCGGCCATGAACAACGCCCGACGTGTTCTCGGTTCACGGTTCGAGCACGTGGTTGATGCGGCAGAGCCCGGGGGCTCTGGCGATCCTTTCGAACATCTCGATACTGAACAGCGTGAAGCCCTGGCCCATCTCTACGCATCCGGCTTCCCCAGGGGGGGCGAACGGAGCGTTCCCCAGGGCCTCAACGCCGGGCTGGCCCTTTGGGCGTGGAACGCCGACCTCCTGATCCAGCACCAGCCCGAGTACTTCGAGACCTTTTGGTCCGAACGCGGCCACGCCGGGGCCGACGGCCTGCTCAATCGGCACGTCATCGACACCAAGGCCACAGTTGCAAAGGTGGTCACGCCCGAAGAATCCAAGGCGTATCCGTTGAGTGGGTTCGGCAGGATGCTGCTCCAGGCTCCGCCCCACAAACGCGTCGGCATCACATTGGAGGGCAACTTCCCCTCCAATGTGGAAGGGGCGCGGATCACGGTCTTGAGTGGTGCCGCTGCGGGCCGCCGGCTGTACTGCACGAACGAGGCCGAAGGTCTGCTGGTTGGCTCGTCGATCGGTGAGGCCCAGACCCTTCTCTTCGACGGCGTCGAGGCCGGCGACGAGGTCGCCCTCGACAACCGCGACTTCCTGGCCTACTGCTACTACTACCGTCATCACAGCCCTTCGATGGAGTCGGCGCGTCGGCTCTACATCGATGGCCACTCGATCTATCCCCAGCATGTCGTTGTCTCACCCCACGCGTTCAGTTCGCCGGTATTCGGCACTGTGGAGCGCACCGGGGCGATCCAAAGCCCCGTGTTCCTCCTACAACACACACTTGACACGTCCGGTTGGCCCTCCGGCGCGTTGGCGTGCGAGAACGACGTGCGGGCTCATCTGGGTGAGCGCACCGATTCTCAGTTCAGGCTGTGGTGGGTCGACAACGCCGAACACATCTCGGCGTCGGCGATTCCCGCCCGCGCCAATCCGGCTCCCACGAGCCGCCTGATTGATTACGCCGGCGCCTATGAGGCCGGCCTGGACGCGATGGTCGCCTGGATCGAGCGCGGAGTGACACCGCCGACGTCGACCAACTATGCGTTCGACGTCGAGGACAATCGGGTGTGCCTGTCGGCTAGCGCAAGCGAGCGGGGCGGCATCCAGCCGCTAGTCACCGCTGCGGCCAATGGCGCCATCCGGGCCGATGTCGGGGTCGGGGAAGAGGTCACCCTCTCTGCGGCTGCGGAAGCCCCGGCCGGTGCCGGGTCCATCGTTGAGATCGCATGGGACTACGAAGGCAGTGGAACCTGGTCGGAGATCCATGTGGAGTCGACCCCGGGGTCCTTGCTGCTTCACGAGACTCGCCACCGCTTTGACCAGCCCGGGACCTATTTCCCCGCCGTACGCGTGATAGCCCACCACGAAGGAGATGCCGACGATCCCCACGCCCGGGTCATGAACCTCGGCCGTTGCCGGGTCGTTGTGGAGTGAGCAAGAGAAGCGAATCCTTGCAGTCGAAAGACCGATGCGACTTTCGGATCAGCGTTGGATTCGCAGTGACACAGCGAATCCGCCACCACTCATAGGTTGACCGTCTACCAATTGCAAGGTTGCAAGGTTCCCTCGACGAGGAGCAAAAGATGAAGATCGAAGGCCCTATTCCGACCAGTGAGTCAACACCGTTCGGAACCGCAACGGCGAGCAAGGAGAAGGCCGGGCTGATGGAGGAGTTCGGTTACATCGAGGAGGAATTCTTCATCTCTGGTACTGCGAACGTGTACGGACCTGAATCTTCGCGGAGCCTGCAACCCGGTGAGGGGACGTTGGCCCTCAGACCACTGTCTACGGTTCAAAGGACGGACGTCCCCTACAAGACACGAGTGCTGGTGATCCGACCGCTGGACGTGCGTGTCTTCTCAGGGATCGTTCATGCCATACCGTTCCATAACCTCCTTGCTCAAGCGACGGTCGAACGGAACCATCTACGGCATGGTGATGCCTGGTTGGGCGTGGAGGTGTGTTCGGGAACCCGTTTTGGACCACAGGAAATTCCTAGTGGAGGTGTTGCGAACCTCCGGAAGGTCAATCCGGATCGCTATGGGGATCTGACCCTTGCTGGCGGGGAGCCCTCTGATTGGGGTCAACTCACCCCCGGCGCGCTGGGAAAGGCGTTTGAAACGCTGAACTTCGGAAAGCAGGGTCCCGAGATGGAGGTCTTTACCCAAGAGCTGTACCGAAGCTATGGACAGGGACCTGACGTCTTCTTTGATGTCGTCCACGGCTTACGCTCCGAAGACGAAACTGTGTTGCCGGGATTCGAAGTACGGCGAGTCTTTACATCGGGGTCGTCTGGCGCCACTTTGATCCTGCGGCCGCTCGCCGACTATCACCACAATCAACACATGATTTCTGGGGATCAGCCAGCGATTGACGGCTACTTCATCACTGTCGGCAATGTGCCGAACACCCGCCCACGCGGCGCGATCGTGGCTGTACTTCAATCGGAGGCGGAAGCCACGCGCCAGGTGGCCGACGGCACGGAACTTCACGAGGACACCGATGATCCGCGATTCCGCTACTACGAACTGCCCGGTGCCGGTCACATGATCTCCGCAGCTCCGGAATCGTTGCTTGAGACCGGAAGTCATAGCGACGTGTTGCCCGCAGGTATCCAAGGACTCAACGAGCGCGGCTCTTCGCAGGAGTACGAAGCCTATGACAAGTTCAATGCACCGATTATTTGGGCCCTTTGGGACGCCATGTACCACTGGGCTGACGAGAGCGTCCCGATGCCCCACGCAGAACGCATCACCCGAGATTCGACCAGCGCGGACGGCATCGCGAGGGATGTCCATGGCAACGCTCTTGGCGGACTTCGCACTCCCTGGGTGGACGTTCCCGACGCTCGCTACGTCGCCAGGATTTCCGAGAGTAACCCGCTACGAGCGGGGATGAAGCGATTCAGCGAGTCGCAGATGGAGGAGCTCTATGGCAGCCGTGAGGAATACCGAGACAAGGTAAGTGCGACACTCGACGAGATGATCAAGCGTCGGGTTCTCTTGCCCGAGGACAAGGCCTTGATGCTCAGTTGTGTTGCCTGACGGGAAGAGATCTGATTCTCGAACCCTGCGAAAGCGAGTGTGATCTGTCGTTGGGCTGACCAAAGGCACGACGCGGGTTCAACCAGAAGTACCGACTGACCACATGATCTGGCCGGACGCACTTCTCGGCACTCGCATCGCTGGTCGGAGAGTGGCGTAGGACATGAAAGGGATGAGGCATTGACTACCCCCGCGGTGAGCAGCGTGTATTACGACCCGTACGATGCCGATATCTATGCAGACCCGTACCCGGTGTTTCGGCGCCTTCGGGAGGAGTCCCCGCTCTACTTCAACGAGAGACACGGATTTTACGTGCTCAGTCGCTTCGACGACGTGGAGAGGGGGTTGGTCGATCATTCGACCTTCAGTTCTGCGAAGGGTGGAGTCCTCGAGATCATCAAGGCAAACATCGACATGCCATCGGGAGTGTTCATTTTCGAGGACCCGCCATTACACAGTGCGCACCGTGGCATTTTGTCCCGGGTCTTTACACCAAAGAGGATGAACGCCTTGGAATCGCAGATACGCGAGTTCTGCGCCCAAGTCCTAGACCCGCTCGCGAGCGGTGACCGCTTCGACTTCGTTGGTGATCTTGGCGCGGTCATGCCCATGCGAGTCATCGGGATGCTCCTGGGCATCCCCTTGGACGATCTGCAGGCCGTGCGCGAACACAAGGACAAGGCTCTGCGCCGAGAGCCCGGTCAGCCGGGAGACTTTGTGAGCACCGAGCACAAATTCGCCGACGAGACGTTCTTCGCCGACTACATCGACTGGCGTGCCTCCAACCCGTCGGACGATCTGATGACCGCGCTACTCCAAGCCGAGTTCACCGACGACACTGGCTCGGTGCGCAAGCTGACGCGAGACGAGGTGCTGATCTTCATCAACATCCTGGCGACGGCCGGCAATGAGACCACGAACCGCCTGATTGGCTGGACGGGCAAGATTCTGGCTGACCACCCCGACCAGCGTCGTGAGCTCCACGCCAACCGGTCCCTCATCGACAACGCTGTCGAGGAGATCCTCCGTTTCGAACCGCCCGCAATCCAGGTCTGCCGGACCGCGACTCGAGACGTCGAGTATTACGGGCAGACGGTAACGGAAGGAAGCGTCATGATGCTCCTGACCGGCTCAGCCAACCGCGATCACCGCGCCTTTCCGCCGGACGGCGATGTCTTCGACATTCACCGAAGCTTCGGGCACCACCTTTCCTTCGGCTACGGAATCCATTTCTGTTTGGGCGCGGCGCTCGCCCGACTAGAGGGTCGTCTGGCTTTGGACGAGGTATTCAACCGGTTCGCGGATTGGGAGGTCGACTACGACAATGCGGTCTTCGACAATGCCGCGGTTCGCGGTTGGAAAAGCCTACCGACACTGATTCGCAAATAGGAGCTTGGCTCAACTGTCCGCGTTACGCTATGTAGACGAAGCCGAGCAACTTTGTGCTGGAGACATTTCCAAGCTCGGACCGGAGTTCATCGAACTCGACCGCGAGGTCACCATCGGGATCGACCAAGACCCTGTCCGCTCGGAACTCGCGCCCTCGCTCGCGTTCACCGCGGAGACCGGCCCGGTCATCGCCGCCGAAGCCCATCGAGCGCGCCGAGGAACTGCGCGTTGTGGAGAGCCCGGGGCGTCTCGCTCGGCCAGGACTACTACTACTACTTCTTCGCTGCCCCGGGCCCCCTCGAGCAGTTGCCCCGGCCTGGTCGCCAATGCACCGACAACTGACGGGGCTGCATCAGTCTTGTTGAACTGAGTGCGTCGGTGTCTCTTTGAGCCGACGCAGCGGGTCGGGCGCGGTCTCTAGAGCTGGCTGGCAGCTAGTGCCGTCAGGCGCCTCGACAGTGAGGCCGGGAAGGTCGTGTCGTAAGAGTTGAAGGTGATCTGCTGGCCCAGGTTGCCCTTGATGAAGAACACCTCGGTGAGCTGCGCGGTGATGTTGATGCCCTGGTAGGTGATCGGGATCGACATCGCCACGCTCGTCACCCCAGGTGCGTAGTTCGCGGTGCCCTTCTTGACCACGGTGATCGACCCGATCACTGCGCCCTTGCCGCTTGCCCCGGCGAGCTGGGACTTGAAGGTCTGCCCGTTCACGATCGAGGTCAGGCACGTCGGGGTCTGGGTGTTGGACACGACGGCAAACTCGGCCTTCGCGTTCTTCGCGGAGGGGAACACGGTGACCGTGTCCTGAACCTCGAGAGTACCGCTCTTGTTCTCGTAGTAGGGGCTGTTGACCTCCGGCGGGTTCGCCGTGATCAGCTGAGCGGGAGCGCCGATGCAGCTCGCGAGCTGCGTGGCGCCGGGGAAGGTGCTCGACCCGCCGCTGCCGCCGGTCCCCTTCTCGGTCTTCCAGCCCTTGGGCATGTCCGAAAGCCCGAGCAGGTGCCCCTTTGCCTGCGTGAGCCCGGAGGCGCCTGCCGCATTCGTGAATGGCACGGTCGTGAACAAGATGCTCATGCCGAGCGCAAGGCCCGCCGCGGCCCGCGCGACGGCGCGGCTCCTCGGTGTCCGAACCAACATGGAACCCTCCGGATCCAGGGGTGGCGATGTCACCTCACCTGGCGGCCAGGTTAGAAGACGGGGCCCGGAACTGCCGGGGACCGGCTCAGGCGGTCGGGCCGCTCCCGAGCCAGCCCCGCCGTTTGAACAGGAGGAACAGGAGGGTCAGGGCGACCAGCTCGGTCCCGATACCGAGGATGACGAAGTAGTAGCCGCCCATCTCGGCGTGGTTGACGAGCCAGGAGAAGTTCTGCCCGAAGAAGCCTGTCAGGAACCCGAGCGGCAGGAACACCGTCGCGATCACGGCCAGCTGCTTCATGACGACGTTGAGGCGGTTGGACACCATCGAGAGGTGGGTGTCGGTCGCGCCCGAGACGAGGTCGCGGTAGGTGTCGACCTGGTCCGTGATGCGGATGAGGTGGTCGTAGAGGTTCCGGAAGTAGGCCGCGCCCTGGTCACTCAGCCCCGGGAGGGTGATCATCCCCGCGTTCAGCGTGGCAATCATGTCGCGCTGGGGCGCCACGACACGGCGGATCGCCATGATCTGGCGCTTCATATCGAAGAGGGTGCCGAGCTGTTCCTCGGTCGGATTCTTCAAGATCGCGTTCTCCAACGTGTCGATGGCGTCGTCGAAGGTCGCCAGCACGGGGAAGAACGAATCGACCAAGTTGTCCATGATCAGGTAGAAGACCGCGATCTGGGGCGGGGTGACGTCGGCAGAGTGGTGACTCTTGACCTTGTCGCGGACGTCGGCTAGCGCCGGGCACTCCCCCTGGTGGAGCGTGACAATCGAGGTGCCGGTGATGAAACAGTGGACCTCGGCCACGTTCTTGCCGTCGGCCGCCATACCGAAAGTGACGACGTGGACGAAATCGTCGTAGTCGTCGATGCGGGCCCGTTGGCCGAACTGCGCCGCCGAGTGCACCGCGAGGGGATGGAAGTGAAACGTGTCGATCAACAGAGCACTGACGTCGTTGTCGGGGCCCGGGTCGTTGACATCGAGGTCGAGCCAGAACGACTGCCCGCCGGTAACTGCCTGCTGCACCAAGGCAGTGGTGGCGTCGATGGTCGTGTCGCCCTGGGTGATGGTCCCCTTCATGGGGACAATATCCACCCGGCCTGGGCCTATTGGGTGGATGCTCCCTGGTCGTGGTCGCCCAGGGGGGCCGGCGCGGCCAGAGCGGCAACTTCCTCAGGAGTCGCGCCGAGCCGCCGCTCGACGTCGACCAACCGGTCGCCGATCAACGACAGCTGCTGGCCCAGGTCGGCGTGGCCCGCCTTGATCTCGTCCTTGTTGTCGTCGGTGTGCTCCTTGATGAACACCGACGCCACCGTCGCGGTGAGGATCCCGATGAGGCCAATGCCAATCAGCATCAGGACCACTGCGACGGCACGCCCGCCGGCGGTCACCGGGTAGCGGTCGCCATAGCCAACCGTCGTCACGGTCACGATCGCCCACCACAGCGCGTCGGGGTAGCTGTGGATGTTGGCGGTCTTCGAGTTCTCCTCGAACAAGAGCACGAGCCAGGCGCCGACGAACAGGGTGCCCGTCGCTGCGATCAACACCCGGAAGAGGCTGTGGTGCCGCAGAATCACCTCGACCCGGAGGCGTGCCTCGTAGATGAGGAGGCTCACCTTCTCCATGCCGATGAGATGCCACCCCTGGAAGGGGGGCACGATGACGGTGGCTGGCTCGGCCCACCGCCGCTTCAGATAGCCCTTGCGGTCCGGGGTGATCACGAGGCGGACCGCGTATTCGAGCAGCATCACCGCCCAGAGGACGAACACGATGGCGACGAGGGCCGTCGGCGCGCTCTTGTGCCGGTCGGTGGTCACCACGATGATGCCGAGGACCAGCCAGACCAGACCGATGATGGCCAGGGGGAACTTGGTCACCCGCTCGACGGCGTCCACGACGTCGTTGCGCCCGCCCGACGGCCGGGCGGCATCGATCGCGCCGCTCCGACGCTCGTCGCGACGCGCCTTTTCCTCCAACCGCTCCCGCTCCAGGCGCTCGAGTCGCTGGATTCGCCGGATCGACGAGGCCTCCGCCGATGCCGACGGGGAGCTCACCGGGCCGCTGTCCCCCACCGGCGGCCGAAACTACCGCCCGGATCGTTGCCGACCCGCGATGGTCGCGGCGGCGGTCCGCAGGATGACTGAGAAAGATGCTTCGGGATCGCCGGCCGCCCTTGCCGGCGCGGTCATCGTGGCCGGGCGTCGTCGACCTTCCTCCGTCTCGTGGAGGGGGCGTCCAAGCCGAGCCAGATGCCGCTGCTCAACCCTGGGGCTCGCGCCGCATCGTCCAGAGCGGGGGCCCGTTGCGCACCGGGCGTAGTTCCGTCACGACCTCGTATCCGAAGCGCCGGTAGTACGCGAGGTTCGCCTCCTTTTGGGTCTCGAGGTAGCTCGCCAACTGCTCGCGGTCGGCCTGTGTGTAGAGCTCCGCCTGCAGCGCTCCGTCGTACCCGCGGCGTTGCGCCGATGGGTCGACCGCCAGTAGCTCGAGGTACCACATGCGCTCCCGGGGGTGTGCCTTGTCCATGGCCATCAGGTACTTGGACCCGGCGACGAGCGCCGGCGGGTGCGCCACGAGCGCCCGGAACGAGGCGGCGGCCTGGCGGAGCTGGGCGCCGACCGGCAGCGGGTAGCCGTCAGGCCGGATGAAGGCGGCCACCCCCACCAGGCGTCCGTCTCGGCGCGCCCCGAGCACGAGGCCCCGGTCCCCGAGGTACGCGACGGCTGCCCGGAAGTAGATCCGCAATCCGCGGCGTCGGATGCGCGTCCTCGGGCTGAGGAAGCAGAAGAAGGGGTCGTCGACGAAGGCCTCCGTGGCCACCGCGGCGGCAGAATCGAGCGTGCGGCGATCGAGCCTGAGCGGCTCCACCTCGATGTCACCGGCACCGGTGTCCATGCGCCCACTTTGGTCGGCCCGCGGTCGCCGTTCAACCAGAACGAATCGCGCAACGGCGCGTGACGTGGCCTGACTGGCTGTCGGGGAGGCACGGGAGATCCAGGACTCGTACAACTCGGTCACCTGGGAATGGCGCCACACCTCGTTGTCGATGCGCCTGGTGACCTTCAACAACCTGCTCGCGTTGGCTGCCCGCGTTTACCGGGTCACGGCGGTGTTCGTGGCCGACGAGCTCGGTGGGAACGGGATCACCGTCAACGGGATGGCCGACCCCAAGACCCGCGGGGTGATCCAGTGGGCCGCGCTGGGCTTCGAGGACGGCGGGCTTGTCTAGGGCGACCCTGCGGCGAGCCGCAGGGTCATGCAGGTGCTGTAGGGGTTGGAGGTGTAGGCGGCGAACGGTGGGCAGGGTTCGAAGCCGGCGGTCGCGTAGAGCGAGCGCGCCGGCGCGAACGCCTCCATGGTCCCGGTCTCGAGACTCACCTGGCGATAGCCCGACGCTGCCGCATAGGCCAGCAGGTGCTCCAGCATGGCCCGTCCGACGCCGCGGCCTCGGAACTCCTCGAGCGTATGCATCGACTTCAGCTCGGCGTGGGTCGCGTCGAGCCGGTTGATCGCGCCGACCCCCAGGAGCTCGCCGCAGTCCCGTGCGCTGAAGAACACCACCGCCGAATCCACGAGGCCATCCACGCCGAGGGCATGCACGTGCTCGGCCGGGCTGGCCGAGTGCATCAGAGCGAGGTGGCGATCGAGCAGTGCGCTGACATCGGGCGCCTGTGGATCGTCCGGCACGATCAGGAGCACGGCGTTGTCCGAACGCACCGCGAGACATTTTCGATCCGACGCATCTGCGCACGATAGAGCCGTTCGGCGAACCGCCGGTCACGTTCAGCGCCGAGTTGCCCGGCACCCGTCCATCGCCTAGGAACGCCGGATGCGCTTTGGCATCTGGCCCTCACCGCAACGACCCTGGGACGAGATCCTCGCAGCTCGTGTCGCACTGCGAGGCGACGGGATGGGACAGCGTGTACTTCGCCGACCACTTCATGCCGAACGGCCCTGACGCGACGCCGCTCGACGGCAACACCCTGGAGTGCTGGTCGGTGATCGCGGCGCTGGCGGCGACCGTGCCCCGGCTGACCTTGAGCCCCCTCGTGACGAGTGTGACCTACCGCCACCCGGCCGTCCTGGCCAAGATCGCCGCGGCGGTCGACCAGATCAGCCACGGGCGGCTCGTCCTGGGCGTCGGCGCCGGCTGGCAGGAGAACGAGCACGCCGCCTACGGGATCGAGCTCGGCTCGGTGACCGAGCGCCTCGACCGCTTCGAGGAGGCCGTCCAGATCCTCGAGTCCCTCCTGCACGAGCCGAGGACGACCTTCGAGGGCCGGTACTTCTCGGTCGCCGACGCCCCCAACCAGCCGGTGCCGGTCCAGAGCCGACTCCCGATCCTGGTGGGCGGGGGCGGTGAGCAGCGAACGATGCGGGTGGCCGCCCGGTACGCCGACCAGTGGAACTCCTGGACCACCCCCGACGTGCTCGCAGCACAAGGTCAAGGTGCTCCACGACCGCTGCGCGGAGGCAAAACGCGACCCCGGCGAGATCCACGTGTCGACCCAGGCCCTGTTGTTCCTCTCGACGGACGAGTCGTGGCTGGCCGAGCGGCGCGGCGACATCGGGCAGGCCGCGATCGTCGGCACGCCGGCCGAGGTGACGGACATCGTCGGGCGGTACGCCGAGGCGGGCGCCGACGAGCTGATCGTCCCCGACTTCACGCTCGGCTCACCGACGCGACGCGCCGAGACCTGCGACCTCTTCATGGAGGAGGTCGCGGCGCACTTCCGCTGAACGATCAGTCGAGGCGCTCGTCGCTCGGGCGAGCCGGGACCATCGAGTCGGCCGTGCCCCGGGTCCGGAGCACGCCGCGCGACTCCAGGTTCTCGATCTCCTCCATGCTCATCCCCACTTCGGCCAGCACCTCGCGGTTGTGCTGGCCGATCAGCGGCGCGTCGCTCCGCACCGAGGCCGGGCTCCGGGAGAATCGCACTGGCGGCGGGACCACCCTGTAGCGGCCGGCCACGGGGTGGTCGCGCTCGGGCAGCGCGTCGATCACGTCGTCGAGGTCGACCGACTCGGCGGCCGGGATCCGCTCCGTTCGGCAGAACTCGAGCCACTGGGCGGTGGTCCTGGTGGCGACGATCGACTCGAGCGTCTCGTATACGTAGGTGGAGTTGGTCTGGCGCCCCGCTCGGGTGAGACGCGGGTCCCCCACCAGGTCGTGGCGTCCGCCGGCCTGCAACAGCGTCGTGAAGTGCTCGTCGAGGTACGGGAAGATCGCGATCCAGCCGTCCTTGGTGCGCTGGGGCCGGCGGAACGGGGTCAGGATCCGCTGATAGCCGGTCCTACGGTCGGCCCTTGGCTCACCGCTCATCGCGCCCGCCGAGTGCTCGACGAGCACGAACGAGCGCACGGCGTCGAGCATCGGGACCTCGACTTCCTGGCCCTCCCCTGTCCGCTCGCGGTGCAACAGGGCCGCCAGGATCGCATAGGTGAGCACTGAGTCCCGACACCTTGTCGGCGAGCAGGATCGGCATCATCGCCGCCAACCCCGTGGCGCGGCGCACCACGTCGGGGATGCCGCTCGCCGCCTGGACGATGTCGTCGTAGGCGGGCTCGTCGGCGTCGGGGCTGTCGGTCGGGAAGCCCTGAGCCCGGCAGAACACGACGTCGGGCCGCACCGCCGCGATCCGCTCGTAGTCGAGGCCGAGGCGGGCGAGCGGGCCGGGACGCAGGTTGGTCACGAAGACGTCGCAGGTGGCCGCGATCTTGAGCAGCGCGTCGATCCCCGCGGGATCCTTCAGGTCCAGCGCGACGTTGCGCTTGTTGCGCAGCAGGTTGAGCGAGACGTCGGAGAGCTGGCGGTGCGGACCGGGACCCATACCCCGGTTTGTGTCGCCACGCCCGCTCTCGATCCCGATGATGTCCGCGCCGAGGTCCCCCAGCACCTGGGTCGCGAGCGGGCCCATCACGACCGAGGTGAGGTCGAGGATCCGGATGCCCGAGAGCGGGCCGGCATTTGTGGCCTCCGTCACCCAGGTCTCTCCCCTTCATTCGGCCGGCGCGGCCGGTGAAGTCTGCCATCGGAGGGCGCAGGTCAGCGGAGCGGCACCAACGTATGCAGCGGATGAGCTGGGTAGTCTTCCTTCGTGGGTGATCGCCGACAATGGCAGGAGGCGTACCAGCGCTCGACCCTGCGCAAGGTCCCCTTCGAGACCATGTCGGGGATCGAGCTTGACGCCGTCTACGGCCCCGACGACGGCGAGTTCCCCGGCCAGTGGCCCTACACCCGAGGGCCCCATGCCTCGATGTACCGCTCGCGGCTGTGGACCATGCGCCAGTTCGCCGGGTTCGGGACCGCCGAGGACACCAACCAGCGTTTCAAGGAGCTGCTGGCGTCGGGCGGCAGCGGGCTCTCGACCGCCTTCGACATGCCGACGCTCCTCGGGCGGGACTCCGATGACCCGCTCGCCAAGGGGGAGGTCGGACGGGCCGGGGTCGCCATCGACACTCAGAGCGACATGGAGGAGCTCTTCGCTGGGATCCCGCTCGGATCGGTGAGCACGTCGATGACCATCAACTCGGCGGCCGCCGTGGTGATGGCCATGTACGTCGGTGTCGGCGACCGTCAGGGTGTGGATCGCGCCGCGCTCAGCGGCACCATCCAGAACGACATCTTGAAGGAGTACCAGGCCCAGAAGGAGTACGTGTTCCCGCCGCGGCCCTCGGTCCGGCTCGTCACCGACCTGGTGCGCTTCGCCACCGCAGAGCTCCCCCGTTGGCACCCCATCTCGGTGTCCGGCTACCACATCCGCGAGGCCGGGTCGACGGCCGCCCAGGAGCTCGCCTTCACGCTCGCCAACGGGTTCGCCTACGTCGAGGCGGCCCTGGCCGCGGGCCTCGGTGTCGATGCGTTCGCGCCTCGGCTCAGCTTCTTCTTCAACGCGCACATCGACTTCTTCGAAGAGATCGCGAAGTACCGCGCGGCTCGGCGCATCTGGGCCCGCTGGATGCGCGACCGCTATGGCGCGACCGACCCGCGCTCCCAGATGCTGCGCTTCCACACCCAGACCGCCGGCGTCTCGCTCACCGCGCAGCAGCCGGAGGTCAACCTGGCCCGCGTCGCCCTGGAGGCGCTGGCCGGCGTACTCGGAGGCACCCAGAGCCTGCACACCGACGCCTTCGACGAGGCGCTGGCCCTCCCCACCGAGCGGGCGGCTCGGCTGGCGTTGCGGACCCAGCAGGTGATCGCCGAGGAGCTGGGCGTCGTGCACGTCGCCGACCCCCTCGGGGGATCGTGGTTTGTCGAGTCGCTGACCGACGAGCTCGAGCGTCAGGCCGAGGAGATCTTCGCCCACCTGGATCAGGAGGGGTCCGGCTCGATGCTCGACGGCGTCGTCGAGTCCATCGAGAACGGATGGTTCGGTCTCGAGATCGCGGACGCCGCCTACCGGTTCCAACAGAAGCTGGCCCAGGACGAGTGGATCCAGGTCGGGGTGAACGGCTACACCGAGGGCGACGACCACGAGGTGGCCACCCTTCGCATCGACCCCGCGGTCGAGCAGCGCCAGCTGGACCGACTGGCCGAGGTGAAACAGGCCCGCGACGACGACGCCGTGCGCAGGTCACTGGCCCGCCTCGTGTCCGAGGCAGCCAACCCCACGATCAACCTCATGCCGGCATTGATCGAGGCCGCGGCCAACCAGGTGACCGTCGGCGAGTCGATGCATGCGCTCGGCACGGTCTTCGGCACCTGGTTCGAGCGTCCTTTCGCCTAGTGGACGACACCCGGCGCGTGCGGGTGCTCCTGGCCAAGGTCGGGCTGGACGGGCACGACCGGGGACTGCGGGTGGTCGCCCGGATCCTGCGCGACGGTGGGTTCGAGGTGATCTACGCCGGGCTGCGCCAGACCCCCGAGATGATCGCGGCCGCCGCCACCGAAGAAGACGTCGACGTGGTCGGCGTCTCCATGCACAACGGTGCGCATCTCACGCTCGCGCCGGCCGTGGTCAGCGCGCTGCGCGAGGCGGGGCTGGACACCCCGGTGGTGGTGGGAGGCATCGTCCCCGACATCGACCTCCCCGCGATGGCCGAGGCCGGGATCGCCGCCGTGCTCGGCCCCGGGGCCTCCAACAGCGAGGTGATCGAGGCGGTCCGGACCGCCGCCCGGCGCGACTGACGTCCCTCTGGTCAGCCCACCCGCCGTTCGCGGCCGACCCAGTAGGGCTCGCGTAGTTCGCGTTTCAAGATCTTGCCCGAGGGGTTTCGGGGCAGGACGCCCATGAAGTCGACCGACGTCGGGCATTTGTAGTGCGCGATGCGGTCCCGGCAGAACGCGATGAGCTCGGCTGGTTCGGCGGCGGCGCCCGGCTTCAGCACCACCACCGCCTTCGGCGTCTCGCCCCAGCGCGCATCGGGCACGCCGATGACCGCGACGTCGCCAACCGCGGGGTGCGAGGCGAGCACGTTCTCCACCTCGATTGGGTAGACGTTCTCGCCCCCCGTGACGATCATGTCCTTCACCCGGTCGGTGAGGAAGAGATAGCCCGCCGCGTCGATGTAGCCGGCATCGCCGGTGCGCAGCCACCCGTCCACGGTGATGGTCTCACGCGTGGCGTCGGGGTTGTTCCAGTAGCCGACCATGTTCTGCTGCGACCGGGTCCAGACCTCGCCGACCTCCCCGATGGCGCGGTCCTCCGCGGTGTCGGTGTCGACGATGCGCAGCTCGATCCACTCGAAGGGTTTCCCCGCTGAACGCAGCAGGTGCGAGCGCTCGCCGTCTGGGTTGTGGTCCTCCGCCACCAGCTGGGTGATCGCCCCGGTCGTCTCGGTCATCCCGTAGCCCTGAACGAACTCGCATCCGAAGGTGCCGATGGATTTCCGCAGGCTCTCCTCGGTGATCGGCGAGGCGCCGTACAAGATAGAGCGCAGCGACGAGTAGTCGCGGTCCGCCGCGCCGGGCACCGCCGACAGCGCGGCCAGCATGGCCGGGACGAAGAAGGCGTTGGTCACCCGGTGCCGCTCCATGGCCTCCAGAACGGCGGACGGGTCGAAGTCGCGCACCAGGATCGTGTGACAGCCCTGGGCCATCCCGGCCAACGCGTAGCCGGCGCCCCCGATGTGAAAGGTCGGAAGCACGACGATGTTGATCGAGTCGTCGTCGATCCCGAACATGTATTCCGCGGCGCCGTACATGAAGTTCATGTTGAAGTTGCTCAACATGGCCCCCTTGGGCAGGCCGGTCGTCCCCGAGGTGTAGAGCTGGAGCGCAATCTCCTCAGGCCTGGCACGGTGTCCGGGGTCCTCGGCCGAGGCGGGCAGCCAGTCCTCGTAGGGCACCGCGTCAGAGAACCCGCCCGAAGGCGCGGCCCCGAAGACGACGACCTGCTTCATCGTCGTGAGCGAGTCGCGCACCTCCCCCAGCGGGCCGGCGAACTCGGCGTCGAGCACGAGCACGGACGCCCCGGCATCGCTCACGATGAGGGCCATCTCGCCCGGGCTGAGGCGCCAGTTGACCGCAACCGTGACCGCCCCAAGCTTGGCCGCCCCGAACAGGACCTCGAAGTGCTCACGACCGTTCTTGCCGATAAACGCCACGCGGTCGCCGACACCGACGCCCTCGGCACCGAGGGCGGCCGCGACTCTGTTGGAGCGCGCCTCGAGCTCACCCCAGTCGATCACAAGGTCGCCGCAGGTGATGACGGGCGAAGCCGGCCGGTCGCGGCCGTGGCGGCGGACGATCTCGGCCAGGCCCCACTCCGTCTCGGTCATGGTTCCCCCAACACTCCGGACCGGTCCCGGACCACCGGTCGGGACCGGTGCACCATACCGAGCAGCTGGCGGCGGCGCCCGAACCCGACGGGATCGTGGTGTGAAATGGGACCTCGGACCTGCGCGCTTGCGACGGCCCGCTCAGCCGACGGCCGCCAACCTGGCCTTCGTCGCCTCGTACACGTCGTCAGGCAACGGGCCCTTCGACGCGGCCTCGAGGTTGGCCGCCAAGTGCCCCGGGTCCGCGGTGCCCACGATCGTCGTGTGCATGTCGGGATGGCTGATGGTGAACCGCAGCATGAACTCCATCCGCGACATGCCGTCGAGGAGATCGTCGAGCTCGGCCCGGTCGAAGCGGTCCCGCCGGGCCACGTACGTCTCGCGGAAGCGCTCTGGCAGCGCCTCCATTGTCTCGGGCCGGGCGGCCGGGATGCCGCGGGCGACCCCGCCTCGGATGATGGTCCCGGCCCCGGCCCTGGCGGCGTCGCTGATCACCGACTCGTGCTCGCGCTCGACGGCCGAGTAGGGGATCTGGAAGACGTCGAAGACCCTGGTCGACGATGTGCTCGTCGATGTTGGGCAAGGTGCTCGACATGCCGATGAAGCGGATCTTGCCCTCGTCGCGCAGGGCCACCAGCTCGGCGACCGAGTCGTTCTGCTGCAGTGTGCTCCAGGCCGGGCTGGCGTGGAACTGGACGGCGTCGACGTGGTCAGTCCGCATGCGGCGCAGGCTCTGCTCAACTCCGGCCCGCACGTTCTCGCGGGTGAAGGTGTGCTCGCGGAACGCGGTGGGGGCGCCGTCGGTGGCCACCGCGCACCCGCACTTGGAGGTGAGGGTGAACTCGTCGCGTCGCGACGAGATGGACGCACCGATCAGCTCCTCGGAGCGCCCGTAGTCCGGCGACGTGTCGATCAGGGTGATGCCCGAGTCGAGGACCTGGTTGAGCAGCTCCCCAGCCGTGGCATCGTCGATCTCGCGCCCGCGTATGCCGTCCGGTCCGCGCAGTTCCATCGCGCCGTACCCGAGCTTGGTCACGGTGAGCCCGGTGCGTCCAAAGGTTGAAGTGGGAATGTCGGCCATGGCTCCTTCGTAGCAAATCCGGCGCAGTGCCGCTCGATGTGACCGAGACGACCGGTCGATAGGGTCGAGCGGTGGCCGTGGACTCGCACTGGAGCAATTGGCACCGTGCCTACGAGGACCGGGCCTCCTCCCTCAGCCGCCGCCTGGCCGTGGTCCGACGCCGCTTCGGCGAGGCCGTCAGCGCCGCTCCGGCGGGGCCCGTTACGGTGATCAGCATGTGCGCCGGCCAGGGGCGCGATGTGATCGGCACCCTGTCCGACCACCCGCGCCGCGACGACGTGAGGGCGCGCTTGGTCGAGCTTGACCCGGTGCTGGCGGCCGACGCGCGTGCCGCCGCCAGGGCGGCGGGGCTGTCCGGCATCGAGGTCGTCGAGGGGGACGCCTCGACGACCTCCGCCTACGAGGGGCTGGTCCCCGCGGACGTGATCATGGCGTGCGGCGTCTTCGGCAACATCACCCCCGACGACGTCCGGACTACTGTCCTCGCACTCCGCCGACTCGCCTCGCCGGGGGCGGTCGCGATCTGGACTCGGCACACCCGGCCACCGGACCTCACCCCCTCGATCCGGGCCTGGTTCGCCGAGGCCGGGTTCGCCGAGGTCGCGTTCGACACCGAGGATGGACGCTCGTTCAGCGTCGGCGTCGCTCGCCTGGTCGCCGATCCCCTGCCGTTCCGACCGGGGCACACCATGTTCGAGTTCCGTGGTGAGGGCGCCGACGCGCGCTTCTGAGAGCCCGCCGCGCTCGGCGGTCGGTCCAGACCAGGACAAACAGTCACCTGGAGTGAGTATCCATCACCCTTAGTGGTAAATCTGGCAGGATACCGACGCTTGGTCGTGCCCCTTGGGGGGGAGAAGGGACGGGGTCGGATGCCTCAGCGACGCACGCTCGCCGCACTCGGCGCACTCACGGCGGCCGCCGCGCTGATCCCCGCCTCGAGCGCGGGCGCCGTGCAGTCGACCCTCATCCGCCTCACGCCCGATACCCCGCCACCGGGCAGCATCACCAAGTCGCTCAACCTCACCCCCCACGACGTCCAGCTCATCGAGGGCGGCCTGGCCATCGTCGTGTTGCTCGCCGTCGTGCTGGTGCTCCGGATCCGGCGGCGGCGGCGCGCCGACGCGACCGCCGCGCCCACGACACCGACGCACACCTTCCCCACCACGGACGAGGCATGGCGCGGCTCGGGCCTCATCGAGGAGTCGACCGAGAAACTCCCCACGTTCCACGCTGCCGAGGTGGTGCTCCCCGCGATCACGCCCGGTTGGCATCCGATCGAGGGCGACCGATCGAAGCTCCGCTACTGGGACGGGTCGCGCTGGACCGCGCAGCTCGCGTGGGACGGCCAGAAGTGGGCCGAATCCCCCGACAGCGTCCCAGCCTGAGCCCTAGACCTGGAGAGCGCGCCGGACGGTAGCGTCCTTGGGATGCCCGACGCACCCGAGGTGGACGAGGACACCTTGCTCGCCGACCAGCGCGCCTACTACCGCCACCGCGCCCCGAATACGACGAGTGGTGGCAGCGCGTCGGTCGCTACGACCGCGGCGACGAGGCCCGACGCGACTGGGAGGCCCAGGTCGCGATCCTCGCGGATGCGCTCGACACCTTCGGCGCCACCGGTCAGGTGCTCGAGCTCGCCGGCGGCACCGGTTGGTGGTCCGAGCGCCTCGCTCGCACGGCTGACCGGCTGACCGTTGTCGACGCCGCGCCCGAGGCCCTCGCCATCAACGAGGCCCGCCTCGGTTCGGCGGCAGACGTCGACTTCGTCGTGGCCGACCTGTTCGCGTGGGCGCCACCGCGCGCCTTCGACGTCGTGTTCTTCTCGTTTTGGCTCTCCCACGTCCCGCGCCGACGCTTCGGCGCGTTCTGGAACCTGGTCGGCGATTGCCTCGCCCCCGGGGGGCGGGCGTTCCTCATCGACAACGCGACGCGTGAGTTCGCCAAGGTCGAGCCGCACGTCATCGACGTCGCGCACGAGGTCCACCACCGGACGCTCAACGACGGGTCCGAGCACCGGTTAGTCAAGATCATTTACCAACCCGACGAGCTCACGGCCCTGCTCGACGCCGAGGGGTGGGACGCCGAGATCAAAGAGACCCCCTTGTTCGTGTTCGGTTCGGCGTGGCACCGTGGTTGAGGACCTGGCTGACCCCCGGCGCCAGGAGCCCGGCGGGGTCCTGAGCGAGCGCGAGATGCTCGAGTCGTGGCTCGAGTTCCACCGCACCACGCTGCTGCTGAAGTGCGAGGGCCTCGACGACGCCGATCGCAAGCGCCGCCCGGTGGCGAGCTCCAACCTCTCGCTCCACGGCCTGGTCCGGCACATGGCCGACGTCGAGCGGGGCTGGTTCCAACGCACGCTGCTCTCACGTCCCGAGATCCCACGGATCTGGCGCGATCCGGCCGTCCCCGACAGCGAGCTGGTGCCGCTGGACGACGCCGACTGGGAGGACGATCTCGCGGCGTGGCAGGCCGAGTGCGAGGCGAGCCGCCGGACCGCCGCCGCGTTCGCACTCGACGACACCGGGACCTGGCACGGCGAGACCATCTCGCTTCGCTGGATCTACGTCCACATGGTCGAGGAGTACGCGCGCCACAACGGCCACGCCGACCTCATCCGCGAGATGGTCGACGGCAGCGTCGGCTGGTAGGGGGAGCGAGGGCCGCATTCGGGCCGTCAGGCTGCCTCGACGCGCGGCCGCAGCGCCGCGAGCCCAGCCGAAGCCAGCGCCATCGCGCCGAGGAACACTGCAGCACTCTCGAACCCTCCGCCGACCTGTGCTCGGGTCACGGCGGTCGCGGAACCGAACACGAGGCCCGTCAACGCGAGCCCGAGCGAGGTGCCGAGACCGCGGGTCATGTTGAGCACTCCACTGGCGACCCCGGCGTGGTCAGGGGGCGCCGCGGCCATGATCCCCGCGTTGTTGGCTGGCGTGAACAGCCCGATGCCGGCACCGACCACGCCCAACAGGACGGCGAGCATTCCCAACCCTGGGCGCGCCAGCCCGGCGAACAGCAGCCCGGCCGCGCTCATCGGCGCGCCCAAGACTGTCACCCCTCGCACCTCGAAGCGCTCGGCCAACCGTCCGGCAAACGGCGCGACACCGCCGATGGCCAACGGGAGGACGCTCAGCACGAGACCCGCTTCGCCCGCGCCGACCCCCCTCCCCCGCTCCAAGAAGAACGGGACCGCGAACATCGTGCCGAAGAGCACCAAATAGGAGAGCATCCCGCTCAGGACGCCGGCCGTGAAGGCGAGTCGACCGAAAAGCGACGGTTCCATCATCGGAGCGGTCGCTCGTCGCTCCCGGCGCACGAAGGCGACCGCGCACACGACCATGGCGCCGAGGAGGACGAGGGTTGTCGGCGATGTCCAGCCCCACCCGTTGGCGAACGAGACGGTGACGAGCACCGCGGCGACCGCCGGCACGAACAGTGCGAGCCCAGCCCAGTCGTAGGGGACGCGCGCTTGGAGGTTGCGGCTGCGCGGGATGAGCGCCCACGCGGCGACCACGCCGACAATCCCCGCCGGGACGTTCACGAGGAAGATCAACCGCCAGCCGCCGGCGGCGAGGAGGATCCCGCCGATCGTCGGCCCGAGCGCGAGACCGAGCGCCTGCGCGGCACCCTGGATGCCGATGCCGCGTACCAGCCGCTCGCGCGGCATCGCGAGATAAATGATCGCGACGCTGTTGGCCTGCAGCATCACCGCGCCCAGTCCCTGCAGGGCACGGAACGCGTCCAGAAGGACGAGGTTCGGCGCGATCGCGCACAACCCGGAGCCGACGATGAAGACGACGAAGCCGTAGGTGTAGAGGAGCTTGCGCCCCACCATGTCGGCGAGCCGACCGACGGCGGTCACGCCCGCGACCACCACGATCAGGTAGCTGAGGCCCACCCAGGTGACCGCGCCGACGCTCGCGCCGAACGCCCGAGCGAGCGTGGGGAACGCGACCGTCACGATGCTCGCGTCGAGCTGGCCCATGAAGGCGCCGATGCACACGGCCGCCAGCGCGTAGTAATGCGCGTTGGGACGCTCTCGCACCCATGCCGGTCGGGCCGGCTCCACCAGCGCGCAGGCGGTCAGGCACCACCGGTCCATGCTCGCTACCCGTCAAGGAAAGGTCAAAGAAGTAGATTCCTATGAATGCATAAGCCATCGCATATGGACAGCCGGCGGCTCGACATCTTCCTCGCGGTCGTCGAGGAGGGCGGCTTCACCGCCGCCGGCGATGCCCTCGACATCTCGCAGCCGGCCGTCTCTCAGGCGATCCGGGAGCTGGAGGCCGACCTCGGCGCGAGGTTGTTCCTCCGCATCGGGCGGAAGGTGCAGCTGACCCCGGCCGGCGAGGCGCTCGTGCTGCCGGCGCGCCAGGCCGCCCACGACCTCCAGACCGGCCGACGGGCCGTCGCGGAGGTGGCCGGGCTGGCCGCGGGGCGCCTCGACCTCGCGTGTCTGCCGACGCTCGCGGTCGCCCCCCTCGCTCCACTCGTGGGTGCCTTCCGCGCCGAGCATCCCGGTGTCGTGATCGCCCTTTCGGACCCCGAGGACACCGCCGAGCTGCTCGAGTTCGTGCGCTCGGGCGAGTCGGAGGTTGGCCTGGTCGAGCCAGTCCGCGCCGAGGGTCTGGTGACGGTGCCCGTCGGGCGCCAGGAGTTCCTGGTCGTCCTTCCGCCCGGCTCACGGGCAGAGCGACCGTTCCGGCTGCGTGATCTGGCCGCACTCCCCCTTGTGGCGACCCCGCGGGGCAGCTCGACGCGCCGACTGCTGGACGACGCGCTGGCCCGCTCGGCCGGGCGAGCATCGATCGTGGTGGAGGCCGCACAGCGCGAGGCGCTCTTGCCACTGATCGTCGCCGGGGCCGGGGCCGGACTCCTGCCGCGCCCGCTCGCCCAGGTGGCGAGCGCGCTGGGCTGCGTCGTCGTGGAGCCGCAGCCGGCGGTGTCCAGAGCCGTCGCGCTCGTCCACCGCGACGGCCCACTGACGCCCGCCGCGGCACGCTTCGTCGAACTGGCGATCGAGCGCTCTCGAGCCCGCCAAAGTGATTAGGTAGTCGAATAGTTTGACCAGCTACACTTCACGGCCAGCATGAAATCGATTGCCGACGAACGGGTCACTGCGGCGCCCGCCGGGAACGGGCCTCCGGCCACCCCGCCGGAGCCGCAAACGCGGGGGACACGACCCCTCGGGCCTGACGGCGGAGGCTGGCTCAAGCGGCTGTCGCCCCTGTGGTGGGCGCACCGACGAGTCGTCGCGGTCGCGTTGATCGCGTCGGTGATCTCGTCGGTGACCCTGGCCGTCACGCCGTACCTGCAGAAGATCGTGATCGACGGAGCGATCCTGCGATCACACCTACCGGATCGAGCCGTTGCTCGCGATCATGGCCGGGGTCTTCGCGCTGCAGTTCGTGTTCAGCGGCATCCGGCGGTTCTCGGCCGGACGGGTCAGTTGGGACATCGACTACGACCTGCGCAACACGGTTTTCAGCCACCTCCAGGGCCTGGACTTCGCGCGCCACGACCAGCTCCAGACCGGCCAGCTCGTCTCGCGCACCAACTCGGACCTCGTGCTCATCCGCACCCTGCTCACCCAGCTCCCGCTCGTGTTGGCGAACGTCCTGCAGTTCTTGGTGGCGGTCGGTGATCATGATCCACCTCTCGCTGCTGCTCACCGCCGTCGTCGTCCCCTTGATGCCGCTCATGTTCGTGCTGGCGTTCCGGATGCGACGGGTGGTGTACCCCTCCAGCTGGGAGATGCAGGCCCGGATGGCCGAGATGGTCGGCACGGTCGACGACGCCGTGAGCGGGGTGCGTGTCGTCAAGGGCTTCGGCCAGGAGGACCGCGAGCTCTCCCGGGTCCGCCAAGCCCTCGGCGTGCTCTACGGGTCGCGCATGCGCAACTGGCGCCTGCGTTCCCGGCGGACGCTCGACCCTCCAGACGATCCCGGCGCTCGGCCAGGTCGCCGTGCTCGCCCTCGGCGGCTGGCTGGTGTTCGAGGGCCGGGTGACGGTCGGCACCCTGGTCGCCTTCTTCGCCTACCTCACCCAGCTGGTGTCGCCCGCCCGCCAGATGGCCGGCGTGCTCGTGGTGGCCCAGCAGGCCCGGGCCGGCGCCGAGCGGGTGCTCGAGCTCCTCGACTCGTTGCCCGACGTCACCGAGAAGCCCGACGCCGCGGCGCTGTCGTCGATCGAGGGTGCGATCGCCTTCAACGACGTGTCGTTCGGGTACCTGCGCTCCGAGCCAGTGCTCGACGGCTTCGACCTCCAGGTGTCCGCCGGCGAGACCGTCGCGCTCGTGGGGACTTCGGGCTCGGGCAAGTCCACCGTCGGGCTGCTCCTCCCCCGCTTCTACGACGTCCAGCAGGGCACGGTGACGATCGACGGCATCGACGTCCGCGACGTCACCTTCGACTCACTCCGCCGCCAGATCGGCGTCGTGTTCGAGGACGCCTTCTTGTTCTCCGACACGGTGCGGGCGAACATCGCCTACGGCCGACCGGACGCGACCGACGCCGAGGTCGAAGCGGCCGCGCGGGCGGCCGAGGCGCACTCCTTCGTCATGGAGCTGCCCGACGGCTACGACACCATCGTCGGCGAGCGCGGGCTGCTGCTCTCGGGCGGCCAGCGCCAGCGCATCACCCTCGCCCGGGCGCTCATCACCGACCCGAGGGTGCTGCTCCTCGACGACGCCACCTCCTCGATCGACAGCCGCATCGAGGAGGAGATCCACGCCACGCTGCGCCGCCTCATGGTGGGGCGCACGACCATCCTCGTGGCGCACCGTCGGTCCACGCTGCACCTCGCCGACCGCATCGTGGTGCTCCAACGGGGCCGCGTGGTCGACTCGGGAACCCACGACGAGCTGTTCGGGCGCTGCCTGCTCTACCGCGACCTGTTGTCGGGGCCCGGAGACGACGCTGAGGGCGAGGGCGTCGAGCTGGACGGGCGCACCCCGGGCACCGAGGTGACCGCGTCCGCCTGGACGAGCGACGACACCGACGCGCTCACGCTGCAGTCGGCGTCTGGCCTTTCGGTCGGAGCGACCGGGGGCGGCATGGGGATGGGCATGGGCCGGGGCATGGGCGGCGGCGGCGGGATGCGCGCCGGGCTGAGCGCCCCTCCCACCCCCGAGCTCATCGCCGCGATCGACGCGCTGCCGCCCGTCGTCGACGAGCCCGAGCCGATCCTGGCCGAGGAGAACACCAAGCTCCGCCAGCCGTTCCGCTTCCTTGCGTTCCTGCGGCCCTTCCTGCCCCAGCTGCTGGTCGGCGTGCTCCTCGTGGTGATCGACGCGGCGGCCGGGCTGGTGGGTCCGGCGTTCACCGGAGAGTCGGTCAACAGCGTGTTCCTGCACCGCGAGGAGACCATCCTCTGGGTGCTCTCGGGTGTGTTCTTCCTTGTGACGATGATCGACTGGGCCGATATGTGGGCGGAGACCTTCTGGACCGGGCGCACCTCGGAACGGATGCTCTACTCGATGCGGTTGCGCATCTTCGCCCACCTCCAGCGGCTCGGGATGGACTTCTACGACCACGAGATGACCGGGCGCATCCTCACCCGCATGACCTCCGACGTCGACACCCTGTCCCAGCTGCTCCAGTCGGGGCTACTCAACGCGCTCGTCTACGTCGTGCAGTTCCTCGGCGTGGTCGTGATCCTCTCCACCCGCAACGCCCACCTGATCCTCCTGGTGCTCACGGTGGTGCCCCCGCTCGCGATCGCGACGGTGTGGTTCCGGATCCAGTCGACCCGTGCCTACGACCGCCAGCGCGACCGCATCTCGGCGGTGAACGCGGACCTCCAGGAGAACATGTCGGGCGTCCGGGTCACCCAGGCGTTCCGCCGCGAGACCCACAACAAGGGGAACTTCGTCGGGCTGACCGCCGGCTATCGCGACGCCGGCCTCCGCTCGCTCAAGGTGTCGTCGATCTACTTCACCTTCGCGGCGTTCCTCGGCAACATCGCGATCCTGATCGTGCTCGGCGTCGGCAATCAGGAGATCCACTCCGGCACGCTCACCATCGGCGCGCTCACGGCATTCCTGCTCTACCTCACGCTCCTGTTCGCCCCGGTCCAGCAGCTCTCGCAGGTCTTCGACACCTACCAGCAGGCGTCCGCGGGGCTCCGCAAGATCAGCGGCGTGCTGAACACGCCCATCGACACGCCGCAGGCCGAGCACCCGATCGAAGCGGGGCGGCTCACCGGGCGCGTCCGGTTCAGCGGGGTCCGGTTCCGCTACTCGGCGACGGTGACCGACGCGCTGCGCGGCGTCGACCTCGAGATCGCACCCGGGCGAGACCGTCGCGCTGGTCGGCGAGACCGGGGCGGGCAAGTCGACCGTCATGAAGCTGATCGCCCGCTTCTACGACCCGACCGCAGGGTCCATCACCGTCGACGGCCTCGAGCTCGCCGTCCTCGACCTCGGCGCGTACCGGCGCCAGCTCGGATACGTCCCCCAGGAGCCGTTCCTCTTCCGGGGCACGATCCGCGACAACATCGCCTATGGGTGTCCGGAGGCGACCGACGCCGCGGTGGAGTCGGCGGCGCGGGCGGTCGGGGCCCACGACTTCATCGTCTCGGTCGGCGGATATCTGAAACAGGTCTCCGAGCGGGGACGCTCGCTCTCGATCGGCCAGCGCCAGCTGCTGTGCCTGGCCCGGGCCCAGCTGGTCGACCCGGCAATCCTCCTCTTGGACGAGGCGACCTCGAACCTCGACCTCGCGACCGAGGCCAAGGTCAACCGCGCCATGGGGGTGGTCTCGAGCGGGCGCACGACGGTGCTGATCGCGCACCGGCTGCAGACCGCCAAGCGCGCCGATCGCATCCTCGTCATGGACGCCGGACGGGTCGTGGAAGAGGGGACCCACGACGAGCTGGTGGCGGCCGGCCGGTCCTACGCCACGATGTGGCGGGCCTTCGACCTGCAGCCCGAGGTGGCCTGAGCCCTGACGCCGGGCGGTGGCGAGCAGGCCGCGCTCGTGGCCGCGGTGGCGCCCGAACTCCTCGACCGACACCTCGACGAAGCCGACCGCGGTGATGAGCGCCTCGAGCTGGCCCGGGTCCCAGCACGAGAAGTAGCGACCCGCGAAGTCGTCGCCCGGCAGGTCCCGTCCCTCGTAGGCGCCCTCGAGCATCGTCACGAACAGGAGCCCGCGGGGCCGCAACACCCGGCGGAGCTCGGCCAGGGCCGGGCCCAGGCGCTCCTTGGGCAGGTGCAGGTAGGCGTTGCGGGCGAAGCCGCCGGCCAGGCTCCCGGCCGTGAACGGCAGCGCCTCGAGGTCGCCCCGCACGAGCGGGCAGCCGCTCCGAGCGGCCAGCTCGAGCATCGAGCTGCTCGCGTCCATCGCGAGGAGCGGCGGGCCGATCTCGGCCACGTAGCGGCCGCCGCCGCATCCGAGGTCGGCGACGGGGCCGGCGCCGGCGAGCGCGCGGAACCGGAGCCCGAGGCCGTCGGTCGCCTCGCCACGCCGCTCGATCCACTCCCGGGCCCGCCGCTCGTAGATCTCGACGGTCGCGTCGTCCACGGACGGACCCTACGGCGAGGTGACCACCGGGCGGGAGGTCCCGGTCAGCACGGCGACCGGCAGCGCGCCAAGGAGACCGGCCACGTCGAGCCGGCCTCGCCGTGCCTTGACCTCGGCACCGGCAAGGGGGTCTTTGAACGCGCCGGGGGCTGTGTCCGGCAGGACGATGGTGGTGCCGGCCCACGCTGCCGCGCCGAGGGCGAAGCGTCCCCGTCCGGTCAACGGCACGACGCGACGCGCGACGACGGTGACCGCCCAGTCCGTGCCGGCGCGGCGGGCGAACGCGACCACCCGGTCGCGCTGTGGCCCCCGGGTCTCGAGCGCGACGTAGTCGCCCCGGGCGAAGAGCGAGGGATGCTGTCGGCGGAGGCGGAGCACCGCTGCGGTCACGTGCAGCTTCACCCTCCCGTCGACCCACCCGCTGACCAGCTCGATGGCGGCGGTGCCCTCGAGCGCCCGCAGCGCGCTGGCGGCAGCACCGTGGTCGACCGGTCGCCGGTTGTCGGGGTCCATGAGGGCGAGCTGCCACCGTTCGCTCCCCTGGTACACGTCGGGCACCCCGGGGGCCGTCGCCGCCAGCACCGTCATGGCGAGCGAGTAGCTCGCGGCCGCCGGGCCGGTCCGCGCCACCAGCCGGTCGAGGTCGCGCGCCATCTCGGCATCGTCGAGCGCCGCGTCGACGAAGCGCTCGAGCGCCGCCTCGTAGGACGGGTCGGGGTCGCGCCAGCTGGTGGCGCGTTTGGCCTCCCGGGCCGCCTTTTTCATCGTGGCCTGCAGCCGGTCGCGCAGGGTGTCGGTGACCGATCCGCCCCCGGGCGGCCACAGACCGAACGCGCTCTGGAAGAAGAACAGCTCGTCGAAGGGGTCCGGTCCCGCGCTTCCACCGGCCCCCTCCAGTCGGCGGCGCCAGCGGCGGACGAGGCGCGCCCACTCCTCGGGCAGCTCAGAGAGCGTCGCCAGGCGGGCCCGCACATCGGCGCTCCGCTTGGTGTCGTGCGTCGACAGCGCGTTGAGCGCGCCGGACGCCCGCTTCGCCCGCGCCCCGAGCGCCGCGTGAAACCCGTCGATGTCGACGGCCGGGCGCGACGGCGACGCTCCGACCTCGGCCGCGGCAAGCAGGCCGGGATAGCGGTAGCAGGCCGTGTCCTCCACGCCCTTGGCGGCGACCGCGCCGCTCAGCTGCTGGAGCCGCACGACCACCGGCTCACTGCGGTCGTCGAGGAGCAACGCCTCCAACGCGTCGAGGGCGCGGGCGCCCTCGACGTCGAGGTCCGAACGCGCCTCGGGCGCCTCCTCCTCGAGGCGTCGCCGGTCGCTTGGGCTGGCCCCGCCGTCCAGATAGGTGCGGTAGACGTCGAGGTTCGCCACGAGGGCGCCGATGGCTCGGCGCACCGCGTCGAAGGTCAGGTCGCATCCCGGGTCGCGCCGCCACAGGGCGCCGTGGGCGAGCACGGCCAACCGGTCGGCCGGGCCGGGGAACAGGCCCAGCAGCACCTCGGCGCGTGCGTCCTTGGCGATCTCCTCGAATCCCCGCGTCTCGCCGGTGACGGCGGCGCCCAGCTCCTCGATGGCCGCCGCGCCGTCGGGGACGACGAACAACTGCGTGACCAGGGATGCGAATTCGTATCCGGTGGTGCCCTCGACCGGCCAGTCCGCGGGGAGCGACTCGCCGACCCCCAAGATCTTCTCCACCACCACCTGCGCCGGCTCGCTCCGTGCCTCCTCGAGATCGGCCCGAAGGCGGCCGAGGTAGGCGGCCGGGTCGGCCAGACCGTCGACGTGGTCGACGCGCAGGCCGGCGACCCGCGGGTCGGCGACCAGCTCGAGGACCAGCCCGTGGGTCGCCCGATAGACGTCGGGGTCCTCCACCCGCACCCCGACCAGCTGGTCGATGTCGAAGAACCGCCGGTAGTTGGTCTCACGCGGCCCGACCCGCCAGAAGGCCAGCCGGTAGTGCTGGCGTTCGAGCGCCGAGGCCACGTCGTCCTCGCCCACCATCGCCAAGGGATCGAGCGGGTACGAGCCGGAGGCGACCGAGACGAGGCCGGCCGGCCGGTCCAACGCGATCGCCCCCGCACCGAGCAGCACCGACAGCGGCGCGTCGAGCACGGCCAGGACGACCTTGCCGCCCCCCCGCTCCCAGTCGACGTCGAACCAGATGGCGCTCGGCGAGTCCTGCCCCCGCGCCAGCATGTCCCACCACCACCGGTTCTCCGGCGCGGTGGCCATGTGGTTGGGGACGATGTCCAACAGGAGCCGCATCCGGTGCGCCCCCAGCTCGTCGAGCAGCCCCCCGAACTCCTCGGCGGTGCCGAGGGCGGGGTCCAGCCAGGTCGGGTCGACCACGTCGTAGCCGTGCGTGCTGCCGGGCACCGCGGCGAGGACCGGCGAGACGTAGAGGGTCTCGATGCCGAGGTCGCTCAGGTAGCCGACGAGGCGGCGGGCGCCCTCGAACCCGAGCCCGTGCAGCTGCAGCCGGTAGGTCGACCCCAAAGGGCGCGGCCGTGGGCTCAAGGGTCGGGCCGCGCGGTGTGCCTGAGGAGGAGGCTCGACTGGGCGCCGAGGTTGACGACCGTTCCCCGGACCGGCCGCGGGAACGAGCCGATCGGGCGCAGCGTGCTGAGCAACTCGTCCCAGTGCCCGGGCGAGTCGATCGTGGGCAGGGTGTAGGAGCGCGAGCTGTGCCCGGCATTCAGCAGCACGAGGAGGGTGTCGCCGCGTTCTGAACGGCCGAGCGCGTCGACCTCGTCGGCCGCCCGGCCGAGGAGGAGCATCCCGATGCTGCGGTTCTCCGACTCCGACCACTCGGCGTCGGTCATCTCATGGCCGTCGGGACGGATCCATGTCACGTCCTTCGTCGGCCCTCCGTGGATCGCCTCACCAGTGAAGAAGTTCCGACGACGCAGGATCGGGTTGCTCTGCATCGTCTGGATCAGGTAGCGCACGAAGTTGGTGAAGTCCCGTCCGGTCGCCCCGACCTCCCAGTTGAGCCAGCTCGTCTCGTTGTCCTGGCAGTACGCGTTGTTGTTGCCGGACTGGGTGCGCCCGATCTCGTCTCCGCCGAGCAACATGGGCACGCCCTGGGACAACATGAGCGTGGTCAGCAGGTTGCGCTTCATCCGGTCACGCACCCGCTGGGTCCGCACCGACTCGGTGGGCCCCTCGACACCCCAGTTGCGGCTGTTGTTCTCCTCGGCGCCGTCGCGGTTGTCGTCGCCGTTGGCCTCGTTGTGCTTGTGGTCGTAGCTCACCAGGTCGGTGAGGGTGAACCCGTCGTGGCAGGTGACGAAGTTGATGCTCGCGTACGTGCGCCGGCCGCTCGGGGCGAAGATCTCCCGCGAGCCGGTCAGGCGTGAGGCGAGCTCGGGCACCTGCCGCGGCGTCGCCACGCCAGAAGCGGCGCACGCAGTCCCTGAACGCGCCGTTCCATTCGGACCAGCCGGGCGGGAACCGGCCCAGCTGGTAGCCGTCGGGCCCGGCGTCCCAGGGCTCGGCGATCAGCTTCACCGTCGCGAGCACCGGGTCCTGCTGGATGATCTCGAAGAACGCGCTCGGCTGGCCCGCCTCGTACCCGCGCACCAAGACGGGGGCCAGGTCGAAGCGGAACCCGTCGACGTGCATGTCGGTGACCCAGTAGCGCAGCGAGTCGGTGATGAGGCCCATGGTCCTCGGATGCAAAATGTTGAGACTGTTCCCGGTCCCGGTGAAGTCGAGGTAGTAGCGGGGGTCGTCGGGGACGAGGCGGTAGTAGACCGCGTTGTCGATCCCGCGCAGCGAGAGCGTCGGTCCCAGGTGGTTGCCCTCACCGGTGTGGTTGAAGACGACGTCGAGGAACACCTCGAGGCCGGCGCGGTGCAGGACCCGGACCATCGACTTGAACTCACTGACCTGCTGGCCGAGCCCACCGGTCGCGTACCCGACGTGGGGTGCCAGGAAGCCGATCGAGTTGTAGCCCCAGTAGTTGGTCAGCCCGCGCTCGACCAGGTGGCGGTCGGCCACGAACTGGTGGACCGGCATCAGCTCGACCGCGGTCACCCCCAGGTGGAGGAGGTGGTCGATCACCGCGTCGGAGGCCAGACCGAGATAGGTGCCCCGCAGGTGCTCGGGCACTCCCGGATGACGCATGGTCATGCCCCGCACATGGGCCTCGTAGATCACGGTCCGGTTCCACGGCGTGTTGGGCGGGCGGTCGTCGCCCCAGGTGAAGGCGGGGTCAATCACCTGGCCCTTGGGCATCCCGGCGGCCGAGTCGCGCGGGTCGAACGAGAGGTCGGCCGCCGGGTCCCCAATCGTGTAGCCGAAGAGCTCGTCGGACCACTGGATCGGGCCGGTGACCGCCTTGGCGTAGGGGTCGATGAGCAGCTTGTTGGGGTTGAAGCGGTGCCCCCGCTCCGGCTCGTGGGGGCCGTCGACCCGATAGCCGTAGAGCGCGCCGGGCTGGACGTCGGGGAGATAGGCGTGCCACACCCGGTCGGTCGACTCGGGCATGACGACGGTGGCGGTCGGCTCCCCCGAGTGGGGGTCCTCGAACAGGCACAGTTCGACCGACGTCGCGTTCTCCGAGAACAGGGCGAAGTTGACCCCGCCACCGTCCCAGGTCGCGCCGAGGGGGTGCGGGCTGCCCGGCCAGACCCTCACGGCTCGCCACCCGGCCGGGCCGGCGCGCTCGCATAGACACAGAAGGCCCAGGGGGCGAGCGAGAGCGAGTCCCCCGGGAGCGCCTCGGCGGGCTGCTCGGGCCGCCGACCGCCGTACACCGGGTCGGCCGAGTCGAACAGCTTGTGCCAGCGGGTGCGGCCGGCCGGGCCCGCCCCGGCCACGAGCGAGGGGGCGAGCGCGACGGACGGCGCGGGCCCCACGTTGAACAACGACACCGCTGAGCCCGCCGGGTCCCGCCGGGTGAGGGTCAGGACCGAGCCGTGCACCGAGGCCGACACGTCGACCCGACGCGACCGCGCCAAGGCCGGGTGAGCCTCCCGCAAGGAGATGAGGCCCCGGTGCAACGTGTAGAGCTCGCGATGGCCCGGCGCCTCCCGGAGCGACGGGTCGAGGATCGCCGAGGCGAAGGTGGCTGCGGCCGCCTCGTCTGTCGGCGCCTCGCCGAACCCCATCGCTCGCAGCGTCCGGGTCCGCCCCTCGTGAACCGCGGCGTTCAGCTCGGCGTCGGGGTGGTCGACGAAGAACGGGAACGGTGCGGTCTCGCCATACTCGTCGCCCATGAATAGGAGCGGAACCCCCGGGCTCAGCAAGAGCAGCCCGGCGGCGAGCCGCTGGGCGTCGAGCGACACCAGGGTGGAGAGGCGCTCGCCCCGCGGCCGGTTGCCCACCTGGTCGTGGTTCTGCGCGAACAGGACGAAGCGCTCGGGGTCGATCCACCCCGAGGGTGCGCCGTGGCGGCGTTGCCGGTACAACGAGTACTCGCCCTGGAGGACGAAGCCGTCGTTGATCGCCCGCGCCAGGTCCTCGACCCGTCCGTAGTCGGCGTAGTAGGCGATCTGCTCCGAGGTGAGCGCGACGTGCAGCGAGTGGTGGTAGTCGTCGTTCCACTGGGCGTCCATGCCGATCCCACCCGAGGGGCGCCCCGTCACCACTCTCGGATCGTTGTCGCCGCTCTCGGCGATGAGCGCGCAGGGGCGGCCGAGGCGCTCGGAGAGGTGCGAGGCGAGCTCGGTCAGCTCGACGAGGAAGGGGGTGGCGGTCGTGTCGAGGATCGCGTGGATCGCGTCGAGCCGCAGCGCGTCGACGTGATAATCGACGAACCACTGCACGACGCTCTCCAAGAAGTAGGCGCGCACGTGGTCGGAGCCGGCGCCGTCGAAGTTGAGGGCCGGTCCCCACGGTGTGCGGTAGCGGTCGGTGAAGTAGGGGCCGAAGGAGGCGAGCACGTTGCCGAGCGGCCCGATGTGGTTGTGCACCACGTCGAGGATCACCGCCAGGCCGCGCTCGTGGCACGCGTCGACCAGGCGCTGCAGCCCGGCCGGCCCGCCGTAGGTCGACTGGACCGAGAACGGGAAGACGCCGTCGTAGCCCCAGTTGCGCGACCCGGGGAACTGGGCGACCGGCATGATCTCGAGCGCGCTGATGCCGACCTCGACGAGCCGCTCGAGCGCCTCGTGCGCCGAGTCGAACGTGCCGCCCGGGCTCAGCGTGCCGATGTGGACCTCGGAGATGACGTGCTCCCAGAGCGGCCGCGGCCGGTACCCGTCGTCGGTCCAGCCGTGTGCGGCAAGGTCGACGACTGCCGAGGGCCCGAGCACGCCCTTGGGCTGGTGGCGCGACGCGGGGTCGGCGAGCTCGTCACCGCCGTCGAGGCGGTAGCGGTAGGTCGCCCCCGGGGGGCAGTCCTCGGCCACCCCGGCGTGGTAGCCCTCCTCCAGCGGCTCGAGGTCGACGAGCCGTCCGTCGCCCACCAGGCGGACCTGGACGCGCCCGGCCAACGGCGCCCAGACGACGAAGCGGGTCCGCCCGTCGAGCAGCGGGGTGGAGCCGATGGCGCGCCCTCCCTCGGAGAGCCGCGCCGCCAGGCCGTTCTCGATCACCACGGGGAACGACATCTCACTGATCGGCCGGGTCACTCCGGCGACAGGAACAGGCAGCCGAGCGGCGGGGCCGTGAGGGTCAAAAGGCGCGGCCGACCGTGCCAGGGGACCGGCTGGGCTTCCAGAGCGCCGAAATTGCCCTGGCCGCTCCCGCCGTAGTGGTGGGCGTCGCTGTTGAGCAGCTCGGCCCAGCGCCCGCCCTCGGAGACCCCGACATGCACGTTGTGGCGGGGCACCGGAGTGAAGTTACAGACCACCAGCACCACCCCGCCCGCTGAGCGCCTGAGGAAGCTGAGCACACTGGTCTCGGCGTCGTCGTGGTGGACCCACTCGAACCCGGCGGGCTCCGAGTCGCGCTCGTGCAGGGCGGGGTGCGCCCGATAGAGGCGGTTCAGGTCGCCCACCCACCGGGCGATGCCGGCGTGGGCCGGGTCTTGGAGGAGGCCCCAGTCCAGTCCGCTCTCGTGGTCCCACTCCCGCCCGGTGGCCAGCTCGGCCCCCATGAAGAGGAGCTTCTTGCCCGGCAGCCCGTACTGGTACCCGTACAGGAGCCGAAGGTTGGCCAGCTTCTGCCAACCGTCGCCGGGCATCTTGTTGACGAGCGACCCCTTCTGGTGCACCACCTCGTCGTGGGAGAGCGGGAGCACGAAGTGCTCGTCGAACGCGTAGATCGCCCGGAAGGTCAGCTCGCCGTGGTGGTAGCGGCGGTGCACCGGGTCATGGGCGAGGTAGCGCAGCGTGTCGTGCATCCAGCCCATGTCCCACTTGAGCCCGAAGCCGAGCCCGCCCACGTCGGTGGGGCGGGACACGCCCGGCCAGGCGGTCGACTCCTCGGCGATCACCTGCACGTCGGGGTGATCCGCGTAGATGCCGGCGTTCAGCTGCTGGAGGAAGCTCACAGCGTCGAGGTCCTCGCGCCCGCCGTGCACGTTGGGAGTCCACTCCCCGGCCTGGCGCGAGTAGTCGAGGTAGAGCATCGACGCGACGCCGTCCACCCGCAGCCCGTCGGCGTGGTAGGCGGACAGCCAGTGCTCGGCGGACGACGCCAAAAAACTTCGGACCTCGTGGCGCCCGTAGTTGAAGACGTAGCTGTTCCAGTCGGGGTGGATCCCCCGCCCCGGGTCGGCGTGCTCGTAGAGGTGGGTGCCGTCGAAGCGACCGAGCGCGAACGCGTCGGTGGCGAAGTGCGAGGGCACCCAGTCGAGGATGACCCCGATCCCGGCCCGGTGCAGCGCGTCGATCATCGCCATCAGCTCCTGGGGCGTCCCGTACCGGCTGCTCGGCGCGAAGAACCCGGTGACCTGGTAGCCCCACGATCCGTAGAAGGGGTGCTCCATCAAGGGCAGGAACTCCACATGGGTGAACCCCTGGGCGAGCACGTGGTCGACGAGCGGCTGAGTGAGCTCCCGATAGCCGGGCACCCGGTCGGGCTGCCCCGAGGCGCGCCACCAGCTGCCGAGGTGGACCTCGTAGATGCTGATCGGGCTGGCCAGGCTCACCCGCGCCCCGCGACCGGCCATCCAGCCGTGGTCCTGCCACTCATAGCCGAGGTCCCAGAGCACCGAACCCGTCCTGGGCGGCACCTCGCAGAACATCGCGACCGGGTCGGCCTTCTCGAGCCGTCTGCCGTCGCGCGTCGTCACGGCGAACTTGTAGACGTCGCCGGCGCGAGCGGTGGGGACGACGCCCTCCCAGATCCCCGACGAGGCACGCGCCTCGAGGCGATGCCCCTGGGCGTCCCAGTCGTTGAAGTCCCCGATCACCGAGACCTGGCGCGCCGCGGGCGCCCAGACGGCGAAGGTCGCACCGTCCTCGGGTCGCGCCGCGAGGTGGCCGCCCAGCTTGTGAGCGAGTCCGCGATGGGTGCCCTCGTTGAACCAGAAGAGGTCGGCGTCGGTGATCGGGCTGTCCGACGTGATGGCCGGGGGCCACTGCGAGCTCATGGCACGCTCGCCTTGGTGGCGGCCGGCAGCTCGCGACGGACATCCACGAGCGAGCACAGTGCGGCGACCCCGGGGTCGGCTTGCAGCTGGTCGAGGTCGAGAGCACTGCGGTGCCGCCAGTTGCCGGCCTCGACCCCGGTCCCGGGCCGGTTGTCCTGCTCGAGCTCGCCCCACAGGTCCTGGAGGTCCACCAGCACGAGCGCGGCCGGGCTGGCCGCGAGATGGGCGAGGCACCCGGCCAACGCGACGCGCTCGGCGTCAGGCTGCGCGCCCTCCCCCGGGCGCGGCGCCTCGGGGATCGGCCCCGGCCCGAGGGCCCTCGTCAGCGCGTCGCGCCAGCGGCCCCGCTCGAGTGTGCGGCTCGGTTCGAGCGATCCCGCCACGAGGTCCTCGGTCACGTTGGGCTCGCCCGGTCCGGCGCCCACGTAGAAGGCGGCGAACCGCGGCAGGTCGTGGCTGCCGATGGACGCGATGCAGTCGGCGGGCGGATCGGCCAGCGGATCGGCCAGCGAGGTCTTGAACTCGAAGACCCAGGTCCGGAGCATCCGGTCCTCGGCCATCGCCGCCCGGACTGAGTCGTCGACGGTCCCGAGGTCCTCCCCCACGACGACCGCGCCGGCCCGGTGCGCCTCGAGCGCGACCAGCGCCCGGAGCTCGTCGGCGCGATAGGACACGTAGGCCCCGTGCCGGGCGTCGTGCCCCTCGGGGATCCAGTAGAGGCGGTGCAGCCCCATCACGTGGTCCACCCGCAGCGTGGTGACGTGCGCGAAGGCCGCCCGCAGCATCTGAATGACGTGGCGGTAACGCTGCTCGCGGATGCCGGTCGGATGCATCGGCGGGAGCGCCCAGTCCTGTCCGTCGGCATAGAAGGTGTCGGGAGGGGCGCCTCCGTGCGCCGCCGGTGCGAAGGCCCCCGGCTCCCAGAACGGGTCGAAGCCCATCGGGTGGACGCCGACCGGCAGGTCGCCGTAGAGCGGGGTGACTGCGGCCACATCGGCGAGCTGGCGGTGCGCGAGCCACTGGGCACACAGGTGGTAGCGGACCGCCGGATCCGCCAAGGGGAGCCCCGCGCACTGCGCCGAGACCGCGGCAGTCCACGAGCGCCAGTCGCGCCCGTGGCGCTCCCCGGTCGCCCGGAACCGCGCGTACCCGAGCATGTCGGGTCGCCGCTCGGCGAAGCCCCGGAGTTCGGACTCCCCTCGCCCGGTGCGCACGAGGTCGTCGGCGAGCGGCCCGATCACCTCGCGGCGCAAGCGCGACAGCTCCTCGTAGGGAACTCCCGGCGAGCGCCGGGCGGCCTGCACACGCTCGAGGAAGCCTGCCGACGCGAGGACCTGGCGCGCCGCCGGCGCCGCGGCCAGCTCGGGCAGCGACGTCGGGTCGACGTAGAGTTCGTTGCACCCGAGCCGGGTCACCGGCAGGTACGGGCTGGGGTCGCAGGGCTCGTCCAGGAACGCCGGGTACAGCGGCAGTACGGCGACGAAGGCCCCGCCCACCGAGCGGGTCCAATGGCCGAGCGCGGCCAGGTCGGGGTAGCTGCCGGCGCCCCAGTCGGCGTCGGTGCGCAGCGCGTACAGCGGCATGTAGACGCCCCAGCTGCGCTCGGGCTCCGGACAGCGGGGCGCACTGATCAGCAAGGCCTGCGCCGCGAACCCCGGTCCCTCGATTTCGACGTCGTGATACCCCGGCGGCATCGGCCCGCCGTCGGGAGCCGGCAGTCGGAGGAGTGTGTGCTCCTCGGTCCGACCGAGCAGCAGGTGCCCCAGGCGCTCGTGTCGGACCCGGCCGTCCTCGTAGGTGACGCTGAGCGAGCAGCCGGCCGGGTCCACGTGTTCGGCGAGCCGGAGTGCGACCGAGGCCTCGCCGCCGCGGTGGACGAGGACGGGCTCGAGGACGCGGCGGTCCCGGGCGGCCCGCTGTTCGCGCAGCACGCCGGCGGCGTCGCCCGAGCCGGCCACCGGCACGCCGAGCGCGCCCAGGACGGCCGCGACCGTCTCGGCGTCCACCCGCACCTTGGTGCCGTCGAAGGCGCGGTACTCGGGCCGCACCCCGTTGAGGCGGGCCAGCGCGTCGAGGTCCTTCGGGAAGCCTTGGGCCCTCACGGGGGCGTCTCCAGCATGTCGAGGAGCCCGCGCGCCGGCACGTCGACCCAGTCCGGCCGGCTGTTGGCCTCGTAGCTCAGTTCGTAGATGGCCTTCTCGAGCAGGAGGAAGTCCAAGAGGTGGGCCAGCTGGGACCGGTCCGTCGGCATGAACGCGTCCTCCGCCGACCCCTCGAGGTACGAGGCGAGATAGGTGCCCGCGACCCACCGGTACCAGTGGGTGAGCCAGCTCTCGAGCCGGGCCGGCTCGACGGAGGCGACCGAGCCGGGCAGCTCTCGGGTCACCTGCAGCGCAGCCACCCGCGACGCGTAGTGGAACGAGCGGACCATCCCGGCGAGGTCGGTCGCGGCGGGCCGCTTCAACCGGCGCTGCCCGATCGAGCGCGTCGGCTCACCCTCGAAGTCGATGATGACGAAGTCCTTCCCCGTCCAGAGCACCTGGCCAAGGTGGAAGTCGCCGTGGCAGCGGATCCGCTCGACGTCCAGCGGGAGCGACACGAACGCCCGCAGGCGCTCCATGATCTCGGGCTCCCTGGCCAAGACCTCGTTCACCAAACCGGAGCGCTCCTTGAGCCCCGACGCCTGGCGGAAGGCCCGGCGGGCGAGGATCCGCGCCCCGTGGAACATGGCCTGGCGGTCCATGGCGGTCAGCGCCTCGGGTGCGAAGTCGGGGTCGACCCGGTCCGACGCCAACGTGCGATGCAGCTCGGCGGTCCGGCGCCCGAGCAGCGACGCGAACTCGACGTGGGGTCCGACGAGCGGGTGCCCGGGGGCGAGCGCCCGGCCGCCCACCTCGAGCAGCCGGGGCGGGGTCTCGGTCACCACCCCGTCGCTGTGCGAGGTGGCGAGGAAGTCCTCCAGACCGTGCACCAGCGCGTCGACGAGAAGGCTCCAGCCATCACCCTCGTTGGCGACGAACTCCTCCAGCACGGCGACTGTCGACGGCGTTGCACCCACCCTCGCCGGCTGGTAGTCGATGCTCCCGACGACCCGGGGGGAGCGCGTGAAGTGGGCTCGCTCACCGAGAAAGCGGCCGAGCTCGACGCCGGGGTTCACCCCCGGCTCGAAGCGCCGGATGAACTTGAAGATGGCGCGGTCGGCCACGTTGACCGAGCTGTTGGACTGCTCGGCGGAGAGCGGGGTGATCGCGGTGTCGGCCCCGACTCGGCCGACGATGCGACGGAACGGGGTGGGGATCCCGACCAGGCGCCCCTCGCCGGTGAGCGTGCGCCGGTTGGCCAACACCTCAACCATGGTCCGCGTGAAGTCCCCCTCGAAGATCGCGTCGTAGAGGACCCCCCGGGTACCCGAGGCGTGCAGCTCGGCCAGCACCGACTCGGAGTGCCACCGGCGCACCTCATCGGCCTCGGGGCCGGACTTGAAGGCGAGCGGGAGCACGTAGTGCTCGGCCTCGCCGAAGTCGAGCTCGACCCGGAGGATCACGAATTGCGCCAGCGGCGGCGCGCTCCTGGCGCCCCCTCCGGTCACCGGGATCGCGTCGAGCACGGTCGCCGAGGTGATGGTGCGGGTCTTGTGCGTGAACCAGCGCCGCTCGGCGATGTAGCGGGGCAGGAAGGACTGGAACTGGCGCCGGGCCGCTCCGGTGAACAGCGTGGACCACTCCCCCGGCACGCTGAAGGCCGGCAGGGGTGCGTCGGCTTCCTGGCGCTCGCGCTCGAGCGAGAACCAGTAGAAGCCGTGGGGACCGAGGGTGATGAAGTACGGCAGGTCACCGATCGCGGGGAACGGCAGGTTCCCGAACAGCTCGACGGGGATCTTCCCCCGATACTTGGACAGGTCCAGCTCCACGCACTGGGCGAAGCGCGACAGGTTGACCACCACGAGCACCTGCTCGTCACCGAGCGTGCGCAGGAACGAGAACACCTTGCGGTTGTCCGAGCGCAGGACCTCGAGCGAGCCCCGCCCGAACACCCGGTAGCGCTGGCGCAGGCCGATGAGCCGCTTCATCCACCACAGCAGCGAGTTGGGGTTCTCCTGCTGGGCCGCGACGTTGATCGCCTGGGAGTGGTACTCGGGATCGATGATGACGGGCAGGTAGAGGCGCTGGGGGTTGGCGCTCGGAGAACCCGGCGTTGCGGTCGCTGTCCCACTGCATCGGCGTGCGCACCGCGTTGCGATCGCCGAGATAGATGTTGTCGCCCATCCCGATCTCGTCGCCGTAGTAGATGATCGGCGTGCCCGGCATCGAGAAGAGGAGTCCGTTCATCATCTCGATCAGCTTGCGGTCATTGCCGAGCAACGGCGCGAGCCGGCGCCGAATTCCCACGTTGACCCGCGCCTGGGGGTCCTGGGCGTAGACCCGGTACATGTAGTCGCGTTCCTCGTCGGTGACCATCTCGAGCGTCAGCTCGTCGTGGTTGCGCAGGAAAAGCGCCCACTGGCACTCCGGCGGTGGCGTCGGTGTCTCGGCCAGGATGTCCACGATCGGGAACCGGTCCTCTTGCCTCGCGGCCATGAACATGCGGGGCATGAGCGGGAAGTGGAAGGCCATGTGGCACATCGCGCCGTTGCCCATGTACGCGACCGCGTCCTCGGGCCACTGGTTGGCCTCGGCCAGCAACATGCGGTCCTCGAAGCGCTTGTCGATGTGGGCGCGCAGCTCGCGGAGGAACTCGAAGGTCTCGGGCAGGTTCTCGCAGCTCGTGCCCTCGCGCGCGTACAGGTACGGCACGGCGTCGAGGCGGAGCCCGTCGACGCCCATCATGAGCCAGTAGTCGACGACGTCGAACATCGCCTGGCGCACCGCCGGGTTGTCGTAGTTGAGGCTGGGCTGGTGCGAGTAGAAGCGGTGCCAGTAGTAGGCCTGGGCCACCTGGTCGTAGGTCCAGTTGGAGGTCTCGTAGTCGGTGAAGATCACCCGGGCCTCGCTGAACCGGTCCGGCGTGTCGCTCCAGATGTAGAAGTCCCGGAACACCGAGCCCTCCGGCGCGTGACGGGCCCGTTGGAACCAGGGGTGCTCGTCGGAGGTGTGGGCCAGCACGAGCTCGGTGATGACCTTCATGCCCAGCCGGTGGGCCTCTCGGAGCACCCGGCGGAAGTCCTGGAGGGTCCCGTACGCGGGGTGGACCCGTCGGTAGTCCGAGATGTCGTAGCCGTCGTCACGCAGCGGCGAGGGGTAGAAGGGCAGCAGCCAGATCGCGGTCACGCCCAGTTCGTGGAGGTAGTCGAGCTTCTCGAGCAGGCCCCGGAAGTCCCCGACCCCATCCCCGTTGCCGTCCCGGAAGGCGCGGACGTGCACCTCGTAGAAGACGCCGTCCTTGTACCAGGACGCGGCGTCGGCGGTCGCCGCTGCCGCGGTCGTCGCCTGCCGCTCGACCTGGGTCGTCACCGTGCGGCCCCGTCGGCGCCGGCGGCCGGCTCGACGCTGAAGACGTGTGCCGGGCTCCCCGAGGGGTCCAGCATCACGAAGTTGCGGCTCCGCTCCCAGCGATAGCGGGCGTCGGTCAACAGGTCGTGCATCACGTACGTCGAGGCTGGCGGCACGCCGAGCTCCCCGAGGTCGAGCTCTACCCAGCCGGACTGGGTGTGGACCGGGTCGAGGTTCACGACCACCAGCACGGCGTCGGCGGGCTCGGTCCCGATCGAATGCTTGGAGTAGGCCAGGATCTGCTCGTTGTCGACCCGGTGGAAGGTGAGCGTCCGGTCGTGGTGAAGGGCGGGGTGCACCCGACGGATCTGGTTCACCCGCCCGATCAGCTCGGCCAGGCTGTCGGGCCGGGCCAGGTCCCAGTGCCGGACCTCGTATTTCTCGGAACCCGCGTACTCCTCCGATCCCGGCTCGCGCGCCACGTGCTCGTGCAGCTCGAACGCCGGTCCGTAGATCCCGTAGCTCGCGCCCAGGGTCGCGGCGAGGATCAGGCGCACCACGAAGGCCGAGGGGTGCCCGGACTGCAGCGTCTCGGTCAAGATGTCCGGGGTGTTCGGCCAGAGATTCGGTCGGAAGTACTCCGCGACCTCCGTCTTGGTCAGCTCGTCGAAGTAGCTCTCGATCTCCCACTTCTCCGTCCGCCAGGCGAAGTACGTGTAGGACTGGGTGAACCCGGCCCGGGCCAGCTCGTACATCACCTTGGGGCGCGTGAAGGCCTCGGCCAGGAAGATCAGCTCGGGGTGCTCGGCCTTGAGCGAGGCGATGAACCACTGCCAGAACCGGAAGGGCTTCGTGTGCGGGTTGTCGACGCGGAAGACCCGGACCCCCTGGTCGACCCAGAACCGCGCCACGTCGAGCAGCTCCGCCCACAGCCCCGGCCAGTTGGCCGAGTCGAAGTCGAGCGGGTAGATGTCCTCGTACTTCTTGGGCGGGTTCTCGGCGTAGCGGATCTGGCCGTCGGGGTCGCGCCGGAACCACTCGGGGTGCTGGCTGACCCAGGGATGGTCGGGCGAGGCCTGGAACGCCAGGTCCACGGCCACGTCGATGCCACGGGCCGCGGCCGCAGCAACGAGCGAGCGGAAGTCCTCGAGCGTGCCGAGCTCGGGGTGGATGGCCGTGTGGCCACCCTCGGCGGCGCCGATCGCCCACGGGCTCCCGGGGTCGCCCGGCCCGGCCTCCCGGGCGCCGTTGCGGCCCTTGCGGTTGGTCCGCCCGATCGGATGGATCGGGGCGAGGTACAAGACGTCGAACCCGAGCCGGGCCACGTAGGGCACGAGGCGCTCGACGTCGGCCAGGGTGCCGGGGCGACGCGGATCGGGCGAGGCCGAGCGGGGGAACAGCTCGTACCAGGCGCTGAAGCGCGCCCGCTCCGGGTCGGCGAAGAGATGGTGGATCTCCGACACGACGACCGAGGTTGGGTCGGGGTAGCGCTCGACGAGCCGCCCGAGCTCCTCGGAGAACAACTTCGTCCGCACCGAGGCCGCCTCTCGTACCTTCGCGCCGCGGCGCGACGTCGGAGCGTCGCCGCCGAGGTCCGCGTCGCGCAACAGCTCGGCGGTCGTGGCGAGCTTTCGGCGGTCCGGTCCGGTCGCCCGGGCGGCCGCGTCCCATAACAGCGCGGCGCCGATCAGCAGCTCCGTCGCAACGTCCTGGCCGGCATCGAGGCGCGTGGCGAGGTCGCGGCGCCAGGTCTCGAACGCGTCGGGCCGGCACCGCACCACGAAGCGGTAGGGGCCGATCTCGGTGATGGGGATCTCGGCCCTCCACCGGTCGTTCCCGATGTCGTGCATCGGCACCGTGGTCCAGAGCTGGTCGCCGTAGTGGACGTAGGCAACCTCGGCGGCCACGAGATCGGGACCGTTGATGAGCACATCGGCCTTGATCGGGACCCAGTCACCGACGGCGACCTTGGGGGGCCACGCTCCGGCGTCGACCCGCGGCCGGATGTCCGCGATCACGAGCCGCTGGCGCCCCGACGGCGGGAGCGGGATGGCGAGCTTGGGCGGCAATCGAACGGACTCCATGAGCTGAACAGGCCGCGCCCGCACTACGAGCCGCCGCCAAAGATCACTGCGACCCGACCTTCCTCCATTGGCTTCGTACCCGACCCTTGCGGCGAGCAAACGGCCCAGGCCCACCGTTCCAGCTCAGACGGGGTGTCCGCAAGAGCGGTCATCGGACTGACGCTCAGGCGTCGGACAAGGACCGAAACGTCACCGAGACGTGACGCTCAGCTGCCGGCGCTGCATGGGCAGGCCGGCGCTCAGCCCGAAAACGGACCCGCGACGGCTCAGCGGGACAGCCAGATTGGCTCGTGCGTACCGCTCGGCGACGGCGGAAGGTCCCACCGGGGCGCCGTCTCGGACATGGAGAGCGCCGGCCGCAGGTACTGGAGGCGCCCGAAGTGTTCGGTGTCCATGACGCCCAGGAACTGGCTCACGTCGCCGGGGTCGGCGTGGTCTATGTCGTTGTCGTCCCCGAGACGCTGGTACCACATCGCGGCCTGCGACAGCGAGGTCTGCACGTGCCACGAGCCGCCTTCGGTCGCCCGGCGGGCCAGGGCGATCATCGCCCCGTAGGCGGCGAGGTACCCGGTCGAGTAGTCGTTCACCGCCGCCGGTGCGAGGCGCGGGATCCGCTCCGACGACGCAGTGCCCTCTCGATGGGACATCCCCGTCGCCGCCTGGCCGAGCTGCTCGAAGCCCGGTCGCTCGCTCCAGGGCCCGGCGTGCCCGTAGCAGTTCTCCGAGACGTACACGATGCCGGGGCGGAACGCGGCCAGGGTCTCGGGGTCGAACCCCCGGCGAGCCAGCGTGCCGAGCCGGTACCCCTGGGAGAACACGTCAGCGCCGGCGAGCAGCCCGCGCATGATCTCGGCCTGCGCCGAGTCATTGAGGTCGAGGCGCGCCTGTCGCTTCCCGATCCCCGTCTCGATGTCGAACAGTCCCCCGTTGTCGAGGTGGGCCGCGGTGACGTGCAGCACGTCGGCGCCGTGCTCGGCGAGGGTCTTCGCGCACGTCGGCCCGGCCAGGACCCGTGTCAGGTCGACGACCCGGATCCCGGTGGCCGGCCGTTCGCCCTCGGGTAGCGGCTCGGGCGGCGAGTCGGCGATCTTGGTGACCCGCACGGCCGGCCAGTCGGCGATGGCCCGTCCCTGCGGGTGCACCGCCCACTCCTCCTTGGACATCACCACCCCGCCGCAGATCTTGCGGGCGATGAACGCCGACTCCAGCTCGTAGGAGTCGCGGGCGAAGACCGCAGCGTCGACCTCCTCGGGCGCCGCGTCCTCACCCAGTCCCAGCTCCTCGAGCAGGCTCGGACGGTCGTGGAACGACGAGTGCAGCTGCATGAAGCGGCCGTCGCGGGAGGGCACGATCCTCACGATGAAGTGTTCGGGCCGAAGGGACGAGGCGGGGGGATCGGCGGCGTCGAGGAGCCGGAGGTGCACGTACGACCTCAGTGCAGCCGCGGCGTGGCGAGCGTCGACGCTGAGTGCCTGGCCCGTCCCGGTGCGGGCTCGCCACATCTCCGACGCACCCACCCCGGTCAAGAGCCGGGCCACCGCCGCGCCCTCGCCGAGGCGGTGGGGTGAGGGAAGGATCGGCTCCTCGCCCACCACTTCGAAATCGAGATCGCTTGGGAGCTCGATGCCCGCCAGCTGCACCGCGCGACGAACCGCCTCAGCACGCACCGATGCCCCCCATTCGCCTACCCGAACCCGACTAGTGCGCGTGTTGGGACGCGGCCAGCTTGGCCTCGCAGTCCCGGCACCGGCCCTGGATCGCCACGTGGTGCGGGTCGATCGAGAATCCCAGCTTGGCTTTGGCGGTCCGGACCAACCCCGAGAAGAGATCGTCGGACACCTCGATCCGGGACCCGCAGTCCTCGCAGATGAGGTGCGCATGCGCCAACGCGGCGAGCTGATAGGTCACCGGGCCGTGCCCGAGGTGCGAGTGGACGACCACACCGAGGTCCTCGAGGTCCTCGACGTTGCGATAGATGGTCGAGATGTGCACGTCGGGGGCACGAGCCTGGACGGCCTCGGCCAACGCCTCGACGGTCATGTGGTCCTTCGAGTGAAAGAGCACCTCGAGGAGGATCCGGCGAGACGACGTGGCCCGACCACCGCGCGCTCGGACCAGCTCCAGCACCTCGTCGACCGAGGCAAAGCCAGCAACGTGGCTGTGGGATTCCTGGGCCCGGCCGCTCACCGGGCCCAGGATACGGCGAATATGCGTTCGAGACCCCTCGAAGCGAAAGGCCGAGAACTACTCGACCGCCGGTCGAGGCGGTTGTCCCATGCCCGAGTCCCACTTCTCCTCGATGTGACCGAAGTGCCACACGGCCAGCGCGATGACCCAGGTGACCACGAACACGCCGACGATGAAGAAACCTGCCGTGTTGATGTTGAACTTCTCCATGAAGGACCAAAACCCGCCACCCAGGTGGGTGTCCTGGGCGAGGAGGCCCAGCAGTTCGATCGAACCGATGAAGAACGCCACGAAGACGGAGAGCCCGGTGATCGTCAGGTTGTAATAGACCTTCCGGACCGGCCTCGCGAACGCCCAGTCGTAGGCGAAGTTCATGAAGCACCCGTCCATGGTGTCGAACAGGCTCATCCCGGCTGCGAACAAGATCGGCAGCGAGAGGATGGCGTAGAACGGCAGCCCGCCGACGACAGCGGTCCCGGCGAGGACGAGCAGCGCCACCTCGGTCGCGGTGTCGAAGCCCAGGCCGAAGAGGAACCCGATCGGGTACATCTTCCATGGAGTGTCGACACGCCGAGCAAGAGGCCGAAGGAACCGCATCATCAATCCTCGGTTGTCCAGCTGCGCCTCGAGCTCGGCGTCGCTGTACCGGCCGCTCCGCATGTCGCGGAAGATCTTTACGATGCTGATCAAAATGACGATGTTGAGGGCCGCAATCAGGTAGAGGAACGCCCCCGACACCGAGGTTCCGATGATGTTGGTCGTGTGCTGAAGGCCCGAACTGCCGCTCTTGACTTGGTGGTCAAGTCCGCGGATGCCGAAGTTGAGAAGCACCGCCAACAAGAAGACCACCGTGGAGTGGCCCAGCGAGAAGAAGAACCCGACGCTGAGAGGTCGCTTGCCGTCGTTGATCATCTTGCGCGTCGTGTTGTCGATCGCGGCAATGTGGTCGGCGTCGAACGCGTGACGCATCCCGAGCGTGTAGGCGAGGATGCCGGTCCCCCATCCGAAGAGCTGGGTCTTGTTGATGTGGTAGTGGCCGCTCAGGGCAGCCGAGAGCATGCCCCAGCCCACGATGTTGAGCGCAAGGATCGTCAGGGCCATCCCGCCGACCCGCGTCCATTCCTTGGGGGTGAGCCCCTGACGGATTCTTCGCAGTCTCACGTAGGGACTGACCACCAACGACCCTCCTCGATTCTGGGACCGACCGCGTTGCGAAGAACTCGCAACAGCGACTGTACAGCTCTTCGGAGCGGGGGCCGCGTCTGGATGATGTCGCGGCTCGCCCCCGAATCCCGCCCTGGTCGGGGCGCCCCCGGCGGCCAGCTCGACCACTCCAACGGAGCGCACCTTGCCGAGTGCTCGAATCGCAGAAGGTCGAATCGCACCCACGACCTACTGTGAGCGCCGAAAAGGCGGCGGGCCGGCAAAACGGCTCCGCCGGACCGTCGGAGGTTCGATGCGCCGAGAGTGCCAGGCCAGCGTCGTGATCGAAGCTGGCCCCGAGACGGTCTGGTCCGTGGTGTCCGACGTCACGCGGGTCGGCGAGTGGAGCGGCGAGTGCCGCGGCTGTGTCTGGGTCGGCGGTTCCGACGTCGCCCCCGGTGCGAGATTCCGCGGGCATAACCGTCGGGGTGGCATCCGCTGGACCCGGCTGAACGAGATCGTCCGCGCCGAGGCTCCGAACGAGCTCGTGTGGAGAACGGTGCCATCGGGGCCATATCTCGACTCGGTCGAGTGGCGCCTCGGCATCGCGGCGACGGCCGAAGGGTGCGAGGTCACCGAATCCTTCCGGATCGTGAAGATGCCCAAGGTCATGGAATGGGGCATCCCGATCGTCATGCCGGCGCACGGCGATCGCACACAGGACCTCGCCGACGACCTCGATCGGCTGAAGCGCCTGGTCGAGTCCACGGTGGGTCCGGCCGAGTAGCGGTCAGCTCGACCCTCCGACCTCCTCCAGACGTCCTGACGAGAGGTCCACGCGCCAGAGCACCGCATTGGGGGTCGATGGCCAGCTCATGGCTTCCACGGCTCGGCCCTCCAAAAGGTTCTTTGCCACCCGCAGGAAGCCGCCATGGGTCACCGCAACGAAGCACCAGGCCGGTGGCGAGTTCGCAAAGCCCTCGAGACAGCGCGCGACTCTCGCGTAGAGGTCGCGAAGCGATTCACCTCCGATCGGGCGGGCATCCGCGTCGGTCACCGTGGTGCCGTCGTGACCGCTGAGCTGGCCGACCAACTGTGCCTGCGAGCCACCCTCGGTGCTGCCGAGGTCCCGCTCTCGGAGCAGCGCCTCGGTCACGAGCGGCACACCGAGCGCCTCGGCGATGATCCGTGCAGTTTCCTCGGCCCGCCGGAGGTCACTGGTGACCACCACCTGGGCTCCGCGACCGGCAAGCCGGATCGCCAGCTCACGCGCCTGGACGACCCCGGTCTCGGTCAAGCCGGGTGCATCGGCCTGACCCTGGACCAGCCCAGCTTCGTTCCACACGCTCTCGGCGTGGCGAGCGAACCACACGATGGGGCCCTTCTCTGCACGATCGGCCACGTTCAGATCGGGTCCTGGACTTCCAGCGCCTCAGGCGGCGGCGCGTCGGGGGCATCTCTGGGCGCGGTGGCGTCGCGGGCACGCCGGACCCAGCCCGGCACCAGTGTGTGCCACGGCTCCTGCTTGCGCCCGGTCAGGGCCTCGGAGATCGGCGTGCGCGCCAGGACCTCGGTCAGCAGGCAACACAGCACGAAGACCAGCGGGACGGTGGCGATGAGCACGATCGGCCACGGCACCACGTTGTTCAGGTGCCTCCACCCGAGCCAAATGAGCGCATCGATGAACAGCACCTGCGCCAGGTAGACGCCGTAGGAGTCGTCCGATCCCATGTGGGCCAGCACCACGGTGCGCCTCGAGCGGTCCGGACTCACCAGCGCCACGCCGATGAGATAGATGGCCAGGATCGCCGCGACGTTGTAGACCACGGTGATCGGTTGGAAGGGGTCCGAGGCCAGCCCGTTGCCCAACTGGAACGTGTGCGTCGCCTGCACGAGATACCAGGCTTCGGCGATCGCCGCGGTTGCCATGGTCGCGACGACGATCTGGCGCCGCCGCCGACGGACCCACACGTCGAATTCCTTGTAGTGCAGGGCGGCGAGCGCCCCTGCGACCAAATAGAACTGGTACGACATGATCTCCCGGCTGGCGGAAAAGCCGCGCAGCCCCTCGGGGAGCACCGACCACCGCATCAGGGCCAAGTAAGTGATCTGGATGGCGCAGCTCACCCCGAGCACGAGCGCGTGGTGCCCGGCCGTCCGCCGCAACAGGATCAAGAACAACGGGAACAACAGGTAGAACTGCAGGAGCACGACCAGGAAATAGAGCTGGTAGTAGCCCGTCTCCACCAAGAAACCGAGGTGCCGGAGGTCGGCGAGAGCCGAGCGGTCCGAGCCCGGGAGACCGACGAAGAAGTAGATCAACGTCCAGCAGAGATACGGGACGCCAACGGTGACGAACCGCCGGCGCCAGAACCGCTTGAGATCCGAGCGCTTCAGGTCGTAGTAGCTGTACGTGAGCATGCAAGCCGAGATGAAGAGGAACGCCTCCCTCGTCGCATGCGTGAGCATCAGAATCGCGCCGGCAGCAAGGCCGCTCCCGGCGGGCGCGAAGAAGATGAGCGAGTGCGTGGCGACCACCCCGAGCTGTTTCACGGGCCGCATGGCGTCGACGTGGTCGAGGCGCTGGCGGGTGAGCTGACCTCGCGACAGCGTCGGCGGGTCGGCGCCACTGGGGAGGACCGCGGTCACCAATCGAGCGTAGGTATCGCGCCTGGGAACGTCATCTGAGGAACCTGGGAGACAGCTGGGCAGATCGCGGACGCAAATGGGCGCTCGTGCCTGTCCCAAGGCGAACTCTCAGGCAAAAAGCAGCTTGCGCAAAGACGGCTCCCAGAGCCAGCCCAGGGTTTTTCCAGGTCTGTCGTGGACACTGTGTGCAGCGGTCCGCGTGGGTGGGCCGCAGAGAGATCGCACATGAGCCAGGTCCACGAACTGCTGTGTCGCCGGGTGGCGACCGACGCCGGGCGCGTCGCGTTCGTCCACGGCAGATCGGGTGAGAGCGTCACCTGGGGCGAGCTGGTCCGCCGGGCGGAGCGCTGGGGGGCACAGTTCGTCCGACCCGCCGAAGACGGCTCGGTGCTGGTCGGCTTGGTGCTGGGCTCGCCGACGCTCTTCTGCAGCTCGTACCTGGCGGCGCTGGCCAACGGCACGCCGGTGGCGCCACTCGATCCTCGTGCGACCGCCGACGAGCTCGCCGAACGAACGAGCATCCTGGCGCTCACCGACGTGGTCGGCGACGGGCTCGATGCCGCCCAGGCGGAGGCGGTCGCCGAAGCAGGAGCTCGGGTGTGGACCGTCAGCGACCGTGCGCTCAAGCTCGTCACCGATGTCGCCGAGCGGTGGGCCCCGCCGAAGCGTTCGGCCCCGAGCGTGGTGCTCGCGACGTCGGGCTCGACCGGCCGGCCCAAACTGGTCCCGCTGTCCGAGGACCAGCTCGTCCACGTCGCGACCCAGGTGGTTGACCACCACTCGATCGGGAGGGACGACCGCGGCTACTGCCCACTCCCCCTGTTCCACGTCAACGCGCAGGTCGTCGGGATCCTGTCCACGCTGGTGTCGGGCGCCTCGCTCGTCGTCGAAGAGCGCTTCGCCAGGGACGACTTCTGGCGGGTCGCGGCGCGCCACGAGGTGACGTGGCTGAACCTCGTTCCGGCGGTCATCGCAGCGGTGACCGGACACGGCGCGCCGGGTTCGTCCAACGGCTCGATCCGCTTCGCGCGCTCTGCGTCGTCCCCCCTGCCCGACGCGGTGCGCGAGCGGTTCGAGTCCATTTCGGGGATCGGCGTGCTCGAGACCTACGGGATGACCGAGGCGGCGAGCCAGATCACCGCCAATCCCCGCCGGCCGGAGGACCGCCGACCGGGATCGGTCGGACGCCCCGTCGGCATCGAGCTCCGGGTCACTGACTCCGAGCGGAAGGACGTGCCTCCGGGACAGACCGGGGAGGTCCAGATCCGCGGGCGCACGGTGATCGAGCGCTACCTCCTCCCGGGTCGGATCGACTGGATGTCGGCCCGCGACGCCGATGGGTGGTTCGCGACCGGCGACCTCGGTCGACTCGATGACCAGGGATTTCTCTACCTGGTGGGCCGGACGGACGACGTGATCAACCGAGGTGGCGAGAAGGTCTATCCCCGGGAGATCGAAGAAGTGCTGCTGCGCGACGAGCGAGTGAGCAACGCGGTGGCGACGTCACGCCCGCACCCTTCGCTCGGTGCCCAGCCGGTGGCCTTCGTGGCGACATCGATCGCGCCCGACGATCGGGCCCGGCTGGCCGAGGAGCTGAACCGGTCGTGCGCGGCAGCGCTCAGCCGCTACAAGCGGCCGGCCGAGATCTTCGTCACCGACGAGCTCCCCGTGGGGGCCACCGGCAAGGTGGCGCGTCAGCGCCTGACCGAGCTCTTCGAGCTCGAAGCGGCGGGGACGACCGGAGGTCGACGATGACCGCGATCCCGACCGAGCTCAGCCTGCCGATGAGGAGCGTGCGCCCTCGGAGCCAGGGACTGACGATGGTGATCGACAATGGCATGCCGTTGCGCGCGTTCACGGACGCAATCGAGAGCTGCCCCGACTACATCGACACGGTGAAGTTCGGATGGGGTACCGCGCTTGTGACGCCCAGGCTGGGCGAGAAGATCGACGCGCTGCGTCGGCTCGGCATCCCCTTCTATTTCGGCGGCACGCTCTTCGAGAAGTTCGTCGTCCAAGGTGCTTTCGAGTCGTATCTCACATTCTGTCGGGACCACGCCTGTCAGGTCGTCGAGATCTCCAACGGCACCATCCCGATGCCCAACCGGGAGAAGGCCCGCTACATCGAGCGGGCCGCAAAGCGGTTCACTGTGCTGAGCGAGGTGGGATACAAGGACAATGACCGCTGCCTGCAACTCGCCGCCGATGACTGGGTCCGCTGCATCCGCGAGGACCTCGCGGCAGGCGCGACCCGGGTCATCACCGAGGCCCGAGAGAGCGGTAAGAGCGGGATCTGTCGGCCCGACGGCACGCTCCGGTTCGATCTCATCGAGCGGATTCTGTCCAGCGGCATCGACCCCAACGACCTCGTGTTCGAGGCCCCCACCAAAGAGATGCAGTCCTACTTCGTGAAGCGGATCGGCCCGGAGGTGAATCTGGCCAACGTGGCTCCCGCCGACGTGATCGGCTGCGAAACCCTTCGGCTCGGCCTGCGGTCCGACACGCTGCTGCACTTCGAACTCGAACGACAGCATGCAACGGAGCTCGCCGCCGGTGCGTGACACGAAGGACGTCTTCCACCTGGCGGTCCCTGTTGCGGATCTCGACGAGGCCCAGGAGTTCTACGTCGCCGGGCTCGGCTGCAAGTTGGCCCGCCGCTACGCCGACCGGATCACGCTCGACTTCTTCGGCGACCAGCTGGTCTGTCACTTGAGCGATCGGATCGACCAGGACCCAACGCTGTACTCGCGCCACTTCGGCGTCACCTTCCATGACCGGGCCGACTTCGACCGGCTCCTGGGGCTCGTGGCGCTGCGAGAGCTGACGGTGTTCCAGGACGTACAGCGTCGCTTCGAGGGGAAGGTTGAGGAGCACCTGACGCTGGTCCTGCGCGACCCTTCGAACAACCTGATCGAGTTCAAGCACTACGTCGACCCACGCATGATGTATTAAGTCTCAGGCGGCCGAACCACTGGCCCTCGGTCGCCCGCGGCGCGACGATTCCGGCATGGTTATCGCCAACCTGCCGGTGGGCCGCCGGGTGTGGTTCTTCGATCCGAGGTCGCCCGAGCGGAGGATGAGCGTCTCCACCCACCCCGACGAGGGTGTCGTCGTGGTCTCACTGTGGCAGGGCCAGCGATGCACCGGGACGTTCCGGCTTCCCACCGCCGACTCGTCGCGCCTCATCGCGACCCTCGCCGACGGCATGGCGGCGAGCCTCTCTCGACCCTCGCTCGAGCATCCGGGACAGCGCGGACGAGCCCGGGTGGTGGCGTGGGTCCATCGCGTCTTCCCGTGGCCACCCCTCGGGCCTGGCGGTGGGCTCCGGCTGCTCAAGTAGGTCCTCGGCCGGCGTCTCGAGAGGATCCAGCGAGGGAGCAGTTCAGAGCGCTGGCAACGTTCTCACAATCTCTCTACAGTCTCGCCGACGACAACGGAGGGCGAGAGATGCCGAGCACCGACACCTGGACCGAGCACTACTTCACCGTGAGCGACGGCACGAAGCTCCACTGGGTGGAGGTGGGCGAGGACACGCCAGTGATCCTCATCCACGGCGCCGGCGGGAGCGGGGTGGGCAACTGGTTCGTGAACGGCATCGCGCCGGCGCTCGCGCCCACCAACCGCGTCATCGGGATCGACATGCGCGGGCACGGGCTGAGCGAGCAGGGGCCCGAGGGCGCGCGGCAGAAGATGTCGAGCGACGTCGTCGAGTTCATGGACCTGCAGGGGATCGACAGGGCGCACATCGGCGGCTACTCGATGGGCGGGTTCGTCACGGCCGGCATCCTGGCCACCAACCCCGAGCGGTTCCTCTCGGCGAGCTTCGGTGGCTCGGGCCTGATCGAGACCGAGGAGTGGGCCGAACGCGTGCCGGTGGACAAGGAGGGACTGGCTCCCGAGGAGGCGGCGGCAACCACCCAGTTCCGCGACCGGCCCGAGGTTCCCGGCCAGGAGGTCGGCAATGCGGCACGCCGGCCGGCGGGCCCGCCCCGCGGCCAGCGGTCCGAGTTCCTGGCGCGCCAACGGGCCTTGTCGGCGGCGATCGATCTGGCCGCGCTCGAGTTCCCGATCCTCGCCATCAACGGCGAGTACGACCGCCCCTATGCGAAAACCCACCGGCTCTGGCGCGAGGCGCGGAACTTCACCAACGTGGTGCTGCCTGGCAAGGGCCACCTCTCGGCGATCATGCGCGGGTTCATCCCCCAGCAGTACATCGACTCGATGGTGGCCTTCATCACGTCCAACAACCCCTGAGCGAACCTTGCCGGGATCGGTCAGCCACTTTGACCACCGCGCCGCGTCGAAGCGGCCAGCCAACACATTCGGTCACCACATCGACAAGACTCACAGCCATGGCCTTCGGTCAACAATCAGGCCCACCGGCCTCGGCAAAGCAGGTGAGGGACCTGCTGACCCTCCTCAAAGGCTGTGGTCACACCGACTTCCGCGATGCGCGCGGTCCAATGGGGTTCACACAACGCCAGGCCGCTGGCAGGTTCACTCAGGACGAGGCGGAAGCCTTCATCAACCGGTTAGAGACTGCGGAGTCCGAGGAGAGCATGCCCGTCGCTTCCAGAGGGGAGCGACTGTCCGCGCAAGAGCAGATGATGCGCCGTCTGCCTGCCGAGCAGCTCGCCAACGAGCTGCAACGTCGGGGTTGGAACGTGACGAGGCCGTCGAGCTGACAGCGGCCACATCCTCCAGCCACGAAGTCCTAACCGCCGGCCACGGCGCCAGCCCCTGACTGAGCCGCGCGCAAGACTCCCTCGACGATGCTCTGGTAGCCGGTGCAACGACAAATGTTGCCCGAAAGCGCGTCGCGGACCTCCTCCTCACTCGGGTGCGGGTTCTCCTGCAACAGCGCGGTCGTCATCATGACGAAACCGGGAGTGCAGAAGCCGCACTGGAACCCGTGGCTCTCCCGGAAGGCCTGCTGGATCGGATGCAGCTCTTCCCCATCGGCAAGACCCTCGACGGTGGTGACCTGACGGCTGCGGGCCTGGACCGCCAGCATGAGGCAGGAGCGAACGGCCACTCCGTCGACCAGGACCGTGCAGGCGCCGCAGACACCGTGCTCACAGCCCAGATGCGTGCCGGTGAGGCCCAGCCGCTCCCGCAAGAAGTCGGCCAACGTCATCCTGACATCCGCCTCGGCGCTCCGGCGCTGGCCGTTCACATCGAACTCGATGGTCTCGCTCATGATGCCCTCCCAGCTCGTGAGGCCGCGAGCCTCGAGCGACCGCCGAACGGTCACCCGAGCCAGGTGACGCCGGTAGTCACCCGAGCCGTGGATGTCCGACGCCGGCTGTAGGTCCCGAACCGCCTCTTCTGCCGCAGCCACGAAGGCCTCGCCGGAGGGTTCCTTCCCCACCAATACCGCCTCGGCGGCACTCGGCCGGAACGGGCGATCGGATACACCGATGATGCAGAGTCGGGCCTCGCCGACCTTGCCCGTTCCGTCGAGGGTCACCATCGCGGCCACCCCGACCAGGGCAAAGTCGCCACGACGGCGGGCGACCTCCTCGAAGGCCCAGCCGGCGCCGGCCGGGCCCTTCGGCACCCGGACCTCGGTCAACAGCTCCTCGTCGCCGAGCGCGGTCGTGAAGTGTCCTTGAAAGAAGTCCTCTGCCGAGACGACCCGCTCGTCGGTGCTGCTCCGCACGACCATCTCGGCTCCAGTAATCCTGGCCACCGCTGGCAGCTCGGCCAACGCGTCGGCGTGGGCGATGCTCCCGCCGACCGTGCCCCGGTTTCGGATCGAGATGTGGCCGATGTGGGGCAGCGCCTCTGCCATGACCGGGACGTGCTGCGACACCAGCGCTGAGCCCTCGGCCTCGCGCTCCCGGGTCAATGCCCCGAAGGCGACGACGCCGTTGCGCTCGGCGATCCCCGCGAGACCCTCGACGTCGTTGATGTCGACGAGATGAGCGGGCCGGGCGAGGCGCATCGCCAACAATGGGACGAGGCTCTGCCCCCCCGCCAGCACCTTGGCTTCGTCGCCGTGCTCGGCCAGCAGACCGAGCACCTCCTCCACGGTGCGCGGGGCGTGGTACTCGAAGCGGGGCGTCTTCATCGAGGGCGCACCGTTCCGATCAGCTCAAGCAGTCTCGCCGGAGGCAGGTGCTGCTCGCGCACCTTGACCCCGAGGGGAGCGAGCGCGTCCTCGATGGCGTTGGTGATGCAGGCCGGAGCGACGATCATCCCGCCCTCGCCCACCCCCCGGAAGTTCACGTCAGGGTCGGTCTTTACGGTCTCGACGTGGTGGATCTCGAAGTTCGGCACCACCGTGGTCGTCGGCATCAAGTAGTCCATGAACGTCGCTGCGAGGAACTGCCCGTCCTCGCCGTAGGCGGAGTGCTCGAACAGCACGGCACCGATGCCCTGGGTGACGCCACCACGGACTTGTCCTTCGACGATGGCCGGGTTGACCGGGACGCCGCAGTCCTCGACCACCACGTACCGGTCGATGTGGACCAGACCCGTCTCGACGTCGACCTCGAGCAGGCAGCAGTGCGTGCCCCCCGACCACCCGCTGCTCCCGCCGTCGAAGGTGTAGGTAACGGTCAGTTCGGTGTCGATTCCCTCGGGGAGCCGGCCCGGCTCCTCGGCGACCGTCCTCGCGAGGTCCGCGCAGGCTCAGCTTCGCCTCCGGCGTCCCCCGGACGCTCACCACCCCCTGGCTGATCTCGAGGTCAGCGGGGTTCGCCTCGAGCAGCTCGGACGCAAGCGAGAGGATCTTCTCGCGGAGCAGCCGGGAACCGTGCAGGACCGCCCCGTTGGCCATGGTGGCCGCTCGGCTGCCACCGGTGCCCACCAAGGCGAACGGCGTGACATCGGTGTCACCGAAGACCACCCGGACGTCCTCGAACCGGACGCCGAGAACGTCGGAGGCCACCTGGGCAAGCGTCGTCTCGTGACCCTGACCGTGAGGCTGCTGGCGGGTCACGACGACGATCGTTCCGTCTTGGTCGACCGACACGTGGGTCACCTCGTTGCCGAGGATGCTCGCCGCCTGGTCGACGGCCCCGGGAATCTTGGGGCCCGGTGCCGCCTCGAGATAAGACGCCATGCCGATGCCGACGTAGCGACCCTCGGCCCGTAGCTCGGCCTGGCGCTGGCGGAAACCCTCCCAGTCGACGATCTTGGCCGCCTGCTCGACCTGCTCTTTGGTGGTCGCCGACTCGAACGGTTGGCCGGTCAGCATCGCCAGCGGCGGTTGACCGCGCTCGACGTAGTTGCGCCGCCGCACCTCCAGAGGGTCGATGTCGAGCTCGCGGGCCACGATGTCGAGCAGTCGCTCGCGCATGAAGTCCGCCGTCGCCCAGGGTCCCCGATAGGAGACATAGGTGGCCTTGTTGCTGAACACCGCCCGATTGGTGGCCGAGAGCCCCTCGATGCGGGTCGGGCCTTGGAAGCCACCACCGATTGACCCGACGAACATCGCACCGGGGAAGGGGTCGCCAGGATACGCGCCCGCATTGAGCTTCACCTCCATGCGGACACCGAGGAGGACCCCGTCGGCCGTGACGGCGGCCTCGAGGTCGGCCATCTCCTCGCGGGCCTGACCCCCGGTGGCGAGATGCTCGAGACGGTCCTCGATCCACTTGACCGGCCGACCCAGGTCGATCGAGGCCGCGGCCACCGCCACCTCCTCCCTGGAAACACCGTTCTTCAGGCCGAACCCTCCGCCGACGTCGGCGGCCAAGACACGGATCTTCTCCATCGGCACGCCGATTTGGGGCGGCAGCAAGAGTCGGAGCATGTGCGGAGACTGCGTCGAGGAGTGGATCGTCAAGTGCTCGTTGTCAGCGTCCCAGGACGCCACCAGGCCACGGCACTCCATCGGAACCGGTTGGTGACGGTGAACGAACACGGTCGCTCGGACCACCCGGTCCGCCTTGGCGAAGGCGCCGTCGAGGTCCCCGACCGCCATCTCGCCGGTGAGCGCCACGTTGTCGTCGAATTCGTCCCACACCCGGGGCTTGGAAGGGTCGAGAGCGTCCTCGTAGGTCACGATGGGCGCGAGCGTCTCGATGTCCTCGACGATGAGCTCGAGGGCGTCCTCGGCGATGTACCGGTCCTCGGCGATCACCAAGGCGATCGGGTCACCCACGTAGCGGACCTTGTCGGTGGCCAGCGCATAGAAGGACGGCGACCGAAGGCCCGGCATCATGTTGATGCCGATGGCCGATCCGGCCACCGCCGGCTGCGTCAGCCGAACCATGTCCTCGCCCGTGTAGACCGCCACCACCCCGTCGAGCTGCCGGGCCTCCTCGACGTCCACAGAACGGAGCCGGCCATGGGGTACGTAGCTACGCAGGAATGCCGCGTGCAGCATCCCCGGCAGGACGACGTCGTCGACGTAGTGACCCCGACCCGTCAGGATGCGCGGGTCCTCCGAGCGCAGCACGCGCGCCCCGATCGAACGCGCCCCGATCGGGGCCAACTGGTCGACCATGCTCATCCCCTTGTCCGTCCCACGCTGCCCCCCGTCTGCGAGGGGAGCGGGAGCGCATTTAGCTCGTTGACACCGTACGCCCAGGCATGTCGTCGGGTGTCGTCGATCGAGTCGACGACCCGGGCCCGGCAGCAAGGGAGCATCGAGATCGGAGCGAGCATATGGCTCCCGATGCACCCCGGTCGACGCCAAGGATCAGTGGACCGTTGGATCGATCAGTCACATCTCATGCCTCTCGTGGCCGTGCCCTCACTGCCCGCGGTGAAGGTGCGCACCACGCCGACCGGTTCTCATGTGGAGCCGCGCTCGGGCTGGGCCTTGTGAGTCCGACGCCAGCGTCAGGGCGTGCGCACAAGCCGTCCCGTTTCGTCGTGCCGGTGCCCGGTCAGGCGGCCGGTTCGAGCACGATCGGGAGATTCGAGAGGCCGCGGACATTGCTCGAGTACGCCCGCCTTATCGGCTGGGTCAGTTCGTAGTTCGGGTATCGCCCCAGCAACTCCTCGAATGCGATGCGCGACTCGAGTCGGGCGAGCGCCGCACCGATGCACAGGTGGATGCCGAACCCGAACGCAACGTGGCGCTCGATCTTGCGGTGGATGTCGAAGAGCTCGGGGTCCTCGAACACACGGTCGTCGTGGTTGGCGGCTCCGGTAATGAGGATGACACGGGACTCCGCAGGGATGGTCGTTCCGTGAAGGGTCACGTCCCGCTCGACCCAGCGGCCCTGGTAATGCGACGGTGGGTCCCAGCGGAGCATCTCTTCGACCGCCTGCGGGATGAGCGACGGGTCGGCGATGAGCTCAGCCCGCTGATCCCGGTACCACGTCAGTGCGACGATCCCGTTTGCAACCAGTTTCGCCGTCGTCTCGTGCCCCGCGGCGACGAGCTCCATCAGACGGAAGACAACCTGCTGTCGTGTTAAACGGCGCTCGACGCCATCTCCGTCCGGGACGGTAGCCGTGAGCAACAGGGAGGCGATGTCGTCACTTGGTCTTTTTGCCTTCTCCTCGACGATCTGGCCGAGAATCTCGTGCGCCTCGCGAATGGCGACCGTTGCCCCCTCGGTGATTTCGCCGGTCTCGTCGGTGTCGCTTCGGTCGAGCATTCGGTCCGACAACCTGCGGAGGTCACCGCGCGCCTCTTGGGGGAGTCCAAGCATCTCGGCGATGACCATCATCGGGAGGTAACCGGAGAAGTCGATCACGGCGTCCAGCTCGCCGTGTTCGCGGGCTTCGTCAAGCACGGCAACCGCGATCGCCCGCACCTTTGGTTCGAGGTCGCTGATCGCTCGAGGGGTGAAGAGGCGTGAGACCAGTTTGCGTTGCCACGTGTGCTCCGGAGCATCCTGTGCGATGAGTACGTCGGCCGTACCCTGCTCCATCCGCTCGATCGTGGGTCCGTAACGAGAGATGAACGTTTCGGCGTCCTTGTGCGCCTGGAGCACGTCTTCGAAACGAGATAGGGCATAGAACCCGATCTCGGAGTTGTGATAGACGGGGGCCTCATCGCGTAGCCAGCGATACACCGGGTACGGGTTCATCTGCGTCTCGCGAGCGAACGGGTTGTACTCCATGGCCCCCCTTTTCAACGCGACGTTCGAATGATGCGACCCGGCGATCACCTGAAGGTCGAGCCGGCGGCAGCCGGCCACTCGTCGCAACCGATTATGACAAGAGCAGGAGGCAGGTGCATGCCCGATAGCCACGTTCTCGTGCGTAACTACGACAACAGCGACTACCCCGCATGCAGGTTGCTGTGGGCCGAGCTGACCGAGCACCACCGGCGAATCTACGGGGACCCCTCCATCGGTGGAGACGATCCCGGCTCTGGCATCGATCCCTATCTGGCAGCCCCGGAGCGGGTCGGATCGTGGGTCGCTGAGACACAAGGGGCTGTGGTCGGCCTGACCGGCCTCTTGGATCGAGGTACGAGCGCGGAGGTGGAGCCGGTGGTGGTCACCGAGGGGTTGCGCAGCGAGGGAGTGGGGCGACAGCTGATCGATCGAGTCATTCGGGAAGCCGAGGCGCGCGGGTACGAGTACCTCGCTATCCGACCGGTGGCCCGGAATGTCAGTGCAATCCGCCGGTTCCACGAGGCTGGTTTTCGGACCCTTGGCGGACACGTCGACCTCACCTTGGACCTGACCGAACGGCGCCACGATTGGCTCCAAGGTGCCCGATTGCACAGTCTCGATTTCGATTACTGAGCCAGCGCGATAGGCCGAGCGTCAACCGCTGGATCTCGACAGCCCGCCAGCGGGTGGCCGGCGGCGAATCAGAGCAGCGAACCGAGCTCCGTGTAAGCCATCTCGTGGGCCTCGGCGACGGGGGCGTACGTGACCTTGCCGTCGACGACGTTGACGCCTTTGGCAAGCGCGGGGTCGGACCGTACCGCGGCGCGCCATCCGTGCCGCGCGAGCTCGAGCGCGTACGGGAGCGTGGCGTTGGTCAGGGCGTAGGTCGAGCTGTGCGGCACCGCGCCGGGCATGTTGGCCACGCAGTAGAAGATCGTGCCGTGCACCTCGAAGGTGGGGTGCGAGTGCGTGGTGGGGTGCGAGGACTCGAAGCACCCGCCCTGGTCGACCGCGATGTCGACGAGCACCGAGCCGGGGTTCATCGAAGCGACCAGCTCGTCGGAAACGAGCTTGGGCGCCCTGGCCCCCACGACGAGGACGGCCCCGATGACGATGTCGGCGTCGACGCAGGTCTCCTCGATCGCGTGCGCACTCGACGCGATCGTCTCCAGCGCTCCACGGAAGTGGTGGTCAACGGCGCGGAGTTTCGAGAGGTCCCGGTCGAGCACGTAGACCTCGCAGTGCAAACCGACTGCGAGCGTTGCCGCGGCCATCCCCGAGATTCCGGCTCCCAGGATCACGACCTTGGCGGAGCGAACCCCGGGGACCCCGCACACGAGGACCCCGCTCCCCCCAGCCGGGCGCATCAGAAGGTTGGCACCCACGATCGGCGCCATGCGACCCGCGACCTCGCTCATCGGGATGAGCAGCGGCAACGAGCCGTCGGGCAGCTGGACCGTCTCGTACGCGATGGCGGTATTGCCGGCGGCCACCAGCGCGTCGGTGCATTCCCGGTCCGCCGCGAGGTGGAGATAGGTGAACAGCACCTGGTCGTTGCGGAGCTTGAGGCGCCCGTACTCCTCCTCGATCGGCTGCTTGACCTTCAAGATCAGCTCCGAGGAACCCCACACTTCGTCGGGGTCGCCCAGGATCTTCGCGCCGGTCCGGACGAACTCCTCGTCGCGGATCGAGCAACCGGTCCCGGCCCCCTGCTCCACGTACACGGTGTGGCCGGCGGCGGTCAGCTCCCGGACTCCGGCTGGCGTCGTGGCGACTCGGTATTCGTCGACCAAGCGCTCCTTCGGAACACCGATGATCATCGGGGTGCCGGATCTTCGTGGGCGCCCGCGGGGTCGACGCCGAAGAGGCCGACCGGGGTACCCACGTCCTCGGGGACGAGCGTCATTGTGTTCCTATTCAATACCTCGCCCCGGAAGAAGGGTGGGTTCACCGCCCGGTAGATGTAGAGGCACACGACCCCAAGCACCATCGACCCCGCCGCGAGGAGGAAGGCGCCACCGATGTGCCAGTGGACGCCCGGCACGGTCCACGAGGTGTCGCTGCTGCCGGTGCCCCAGTCCTGGTCGAGGCTGTAGCCGCCGATCGCCCACATGATCGCCCAGCCGAGCAACGGCAAGATGCCCTGCATGAACAGGTCGCGGGTGTTCTGACGAAGGTTCTTTCGGTAGTACCAGAAGCACGACAGGCCGGTGAGGCCGTAGTAGAAGGCGATCAGCACACCGAGCGCGGTCACAGAGTCGACGATCACAAGACCCTTCGACGTGTAGTTCATGACCACGTAGAAGGCGATCGACACGAGACCCATGACCACGGTCGAGATCGTCGGAGTCAAGAAGCGCTTGTGGATCTTGGCGAACGCCGAAGGGATGGACTTGTACACGGCCATCGACAGCGTGGTCCGGGCGGTGGGCAGGATCGTGGTCTGGGTCGAGGCGGCGGCCGAGCTCAGCACCATCAGGAGCAGCAGGTGCGTGAGGAAGCTCCCGAACCCCGAGTTGCCGAAGACCGACCGGCCGAGCACCGACAGCACGTCGCCCTCGTGGGCTGGATTGCCGAGGCCGATGCCCGTTTTGCCCAGACCCGCATAGGACTGAGACGACAGCACCACCAGCTCGTAGACCGCGAGGAGCACGATCGTGGAGATGACCGCGGCCTTCCCCGGAGTGACCGCCTTGTCGGCGGTCTCCTCGTTCACCGAGACCGCGGTGTCCCAGCCCCAGTAGATGAACAGCATCAGGGTGAGCCCGTCGACGAAGGCAGAGAAGTGCCCGCCGAAGGGGTTGAACCAGGACCAGCTCGGCGACAGGTGCCCGATCGGAGCCGAGCCGTTGCCGACCTTGATCAGGGCCACCACCGAGAGAATGACCAGCATCGTGATCTCGATGCCGAGCAGCGCCTTCTGGAAGTTCGCCGAGACCTCGATGCCCACATAACAGATGGCGGTCATCGCGACAATCCATCCGATGCCGACCAGCAGGACCCAACCGCTGGCCGCCTGGCCCCCGATGCTCTTCGTGTTGAACAACAAGAAGATGTACTGCCCGGCGATCTGGGCGAGGCTCGCCATGACCAGCACGTCGGCCGCCACGAGCCCCCAGCCACCCATGAATCCGACTTTCGGGTTGAACGCCCGCGTCGCCCAGGTAAAGACCGTGCCGCAGTCGGGGTCGGCCTTGTTGAGCTCGTTGTAGGCGAAGGAGATGAGCAGCATCGGGATGAAGGCCAGCAGCGTGACGATCGGCGCCCGCACGCCGATGAGCACCACCACGAACCCCAGCGTGGCCGCCAGGCTGTAGGCCGGCGCCGTCGAGGCGACCCCGACCACGGTGCTTGAGATGAGCCCGAGCGCGCCGGTCTTGAGGCCCTTGTCGGCCCGTTCGGCCAACCCCGCCTCCGTGCTGATCAATCCGCTGATCGCTGTCACATCCCCTCCCCCCGGGCTGGGCGTCGACGCCCCACCCACGCCCCTCTCAGGCCTCGATGTTGCTCATGACGTGCTTGATCCGCGTGTAGTCCTCGAAGCCGTAGACCGAGAGGTCTTTGCCGTACCCGGAGTGCTTGAACCCGCCGTGGGGCATCTCGGCGACGAGCGGGATGTGGGTGTTGATCCAGACGCAGCCGAAGTCGAGGTCGCGCGCCATGCGCATCGCCCGACCGTGATCCTTGGTCCAGACGCTCGAGGCGAGCCCGTACTGCACGCCGTTCGCCCACTCGAGCGCCTGCGCCTCGTCGTCGAAACGCTGGACGGTGATCACCGGCCCGAAGATCTCCTGTTGGATCATCTCGTCGTCCTGGTGCAGGCCCGAAACCACGGTCGGTGCGAAGCAGTACCCGCGCTCGCCGACCGGGCGCCCGCCGGTCGCCACCTCGGCGTGGTCCGGGGCACGCGCTAAGAACCCCCGCACACGGTCGAGCTGATTCGCGTTGTTGAGCGGCCCATAGTCGGCGTCGTCCTGTCCGTAGGGCCCGACCGTCGTGCCCTCGGCCTGTTCGACGAGCGCGTCCACCAGGTCCGAGTAGACCTTCGGTCCGGCCAGGACCCTCGTCGCGGCCGTGCAGTCCTGTCCGGCGTTGAAGTACGCCGCGCCCGCGATCCCCTCGGCAGCGCCCGCCAGCTCGACGTCGTCGAACACGATCGCCGGCGCCTTGCCGCCGAGTTCGAGGTGCACCCGCTTCAAATCTCCGGCTGCCGCGGTCGCGACCTCCATTCCGGCACGCACACTGCCGGTGATCGAGACCATGTCGGGGATCGGGTGTGAGACGAGCGCGCGACCGGTGTCGCGGTCCCCGCACACCACGTTGAAGACACCGGGCGGGAAGTGCTCGGCCAGCATCTCGGCGAGCAGCAGCGTGCTGATCGGCGTGGTGTCGGAGGGCTTGAGCACCATGACATTGCCCGCGGCGAGCGCGGGCGCCCACTTCCAGAGCGCCATCATCATCGGGTAGTTCCACGGCGTGACCGCCGCGCAGACACCCACGGGCTCCCGGCGCACGTACGAGGTGTGGCTGGCCATGTACTCGGCCGCCGCGCGCCCCTCCAAGAGGCGCGCCGCACCCGCGAAGAAGCGGACCTGGTCGACCATCGGGGGGATCTCCTCTGACATGGTGAGCCCGAACGGTTTGCCGGTGTTCTCGCACTCGGCCCGCACCAGTTCCTCGGCGCGCGACTCGATCGTGTCCGCGGTGCGCAGCAGCGCCAGCGCGCGCTCCGAAGGCGTGCTCCGGCGCCACGATGCGAACGCCTCGCGCGCCACCTTGAGGGCCCGATCGATGTCCTCGGCCCCCGATACCGGCGCCTCTGCGATGGACTCGCCGGTGCTCGGGTCGACGATCGGTGCGCTCGATCCGCTCAGCGCTTCGACGTATTCGCCGCCCACGAAGTTCCGCAGCTGTCTCAGACCCACTCCCCAGCCTTCGAGCCACCGACCTCTCGGGGACCGGTTGTGCACACAAATATCGCAGAAGATCGAGCCCTTCACAAAGGGATTCCGCTATGGATCGATCTATCTCCAACGGTGTCAGTCGTCTGAGACGGATAAGGTGAAGGAATCCGTCGTCGGGTCGGATCGACGGGCAGGGAGATGGGTGCGGTGAAAGCGGCGACCGACGCCGAAGAGGACCTTCAGCTCGGCGAAGGAGCGGAGCTCCGGTCCGAGCAGATGTGGGCGATTCCGGGCGAGACCGGGCTGCTCGACGACGCCAACCGGGCGATCATCGAGTCGCTCCAACGTGACGGGCGCCGGCCCTACGCCCAGATCGCTTCGGACATCGGCCTCTCCGAGGCCGCCGTGCGGCGCCGGGTGCACCAGCTCCGGGCGAGTGGCGTCATCCAGATCGTCGCCGTCACCGACCCGCTCCAGCTCGGGTTCCACCGCCAGGCGCTCATCGGCATCAGCGTCGAGGGCGACGTGCGCGCGGTGGCCGCGAAGATCGTGCCCCTGCCCGAGGTCGACTACGTCGTGATGTGCGCGGGCTCCTTCGACCTCCTCGTCGAGGTGGTCTGCGAGGGGGACGAGCGCCTCCTGCACATCTTGAACGACTCGATCCGCTCGATCCCGGGCGTCCGTGCGACCGAGACCTTCATGTACCTCAAGTTGGCCAAGCAGACCTACACCTGGGGGACCAGATGACAACCATCGGACCCGAAGTCAACGCAGCCGACGCCTCGCTGAGCGAGCGCGCCCAACGACACCTCTGGATGCACTTCACCCGCCTCGGCGCCTACGACGCGAAGCACGAGGTGCCAATCATGGTGCGGGGCGAGGGGGCCTATGTCTGGGACCAGCACGGCAAGAGGTACCTCGACGGGCTGGCCGGGCTCTTCACGAGCCAGATCGGTCACGGGCGCACGGAGCTCGGCGAGGCCGCGGCGAAACAGGCGGCCGAGCTCGCCTACTTTCCGCTCTGGACCTACGCGCACCCTCGCGCGGTGGAGCTGGCCGAGCGGCTCGCGTCGCTCACCCCGGGCGACCTCAACCGGGTGTTCTTCACCTCAGGCGGCTCCGAAGCCGTCGAGTCCGCTTGGAAGCTCGCTCGCCAGTACTTCCGCCTCACCGGCCAGCCCACTCGCACCAAAGTGATCAGCCGCGACATCGCGTACCACGGCACCACCATGGGCGCACTCTCGATCACCGGCATCCCGGCGCTCAAGACGCCGTTCGAGCCCCTGGTGCCGGGCAGCGTCAAAGTCCCCAACACCAACTTCTACCGGGCTCCCGAGCACGGGGACGACCTCGAGGCCTTCAGCCGCTGGGCCGCCGACGAGATCGGTCGGGCCATCGAGCGCGAGGGACCCGAGACCGTGGCCGCCGTCTACCTCGAGCCGGTGCAGAATGCCGGCGGATGCTTCCCGCCCCCGCCCGGGTATTTCGAGCGGGTCCGCCAGATCTGCGACCGCCACGGCGTCCTGCTCGTCTCCGACGAGGTCATCTGCGCCTTCGGCCGCCTCGGCGAGTGGTTCGGCGCGCACCGCTACGGCTACCTCCCCGACATCATCACGGTGGCCAAGGGCCTGACCAGCGGCTATGCGCCGCTCGGGGCGATGATCGCGACGGACCGGCTGGTCGAGCCGTTCTTGCACGGAGACCGGAGCTTCACCCACGGATTCACCTTCGGCGGCCACCCGGTCAGCTGCGCCGTGTCCATGGCGAACCTAGACGTCTTCGAGCACGACGACATCCTGGGACACGTTCGGGCCACCGAGGCGTCGTTCCGCGGCGCGCTTGAGACTCTGCTTGACCTGCCAATCGTCGGAGAGGTGCGCGGCGCGGGGTTCTTCTACGGCATCGAGCTCGTGAAGGACAAGGCGACGCGGGAGTCCTTCGAGGACGACGAGAGCGAGCGGCTGCTGCGTGGCTTCCTCTCTGGTGCGCTGTTCGAGGCCGGCCTCATCTGCCGGGCCGACGACCGCGGCGATCCGGTCGTGCAGCTGTCGCCGCCGCTCATCTGCGGCCAGGAGGAGATCGACCTCATGGTCGAGATCCTGCACAACGTGCTCAGCGAGGCGTGGCGCCGGATCTGAGCGCGCGCCACTCCCAGAGAGCCTGAGGACCCGGTGACCTCCGCCGACGCGGAGGAAGACCGCTACCGCAACCTGTCGCTGTGGTGGGACTCGCTCGACGGGCCGGTCATGGCCCGTGCTCCTCTGGATCGCGACGCCGATGTCGACGTCGCCATCGTCGGAGCGGGGTTCACCGGCCTCTGGACCGCGCTGTCCCTGTTGATCGCCGACCCGTCGTTGCGGGTCGGACTGCTCGAAGCCGAGGTCGCCGGCTTCGGCGCCTCGGGTCGCAACGGCGGCTGGTGCTCAGCGCTGTTCGCGACCTCCGACACGCGCATCGCCAGCGAGCACGGCATCGGCCAGGCCCGCGCCATGCGACGGGCCATGCAGGGGACCATCGATGCGGTCGCGGACACGGCCTCGACCGAGGGGATCGACTGCCGGCTCGCCAAAGGCGGCACGATCGTGGCGGCCCGCACCGCCGCCCAGGTCGCGCGGGCGCGGGCGGAGCTGGACGAGGCACGGTCGCTCGGCTTTGGCGAAGACGACCTGCGGTGGATGGAACGGGCGGAGGCCGAGGAGCGCCTGGGCGCCGACCGCGTGCTGGGGGCGACCTTCACCCCCCACTGCGCGGCGATCGACCCGGCGCGCCTGGCACGCGGCCTGGCCGACGCGGTGGTCCGTCGGGGTGCCTCGCTCCACGAGCGGACCGTGGTCCGCAGCATCGAGCCCGGAGCCGGCGCCAAGCGGCCGACCGTGCGTACCGACCGCGGGACGGTGCGCGCCGACGTGGTGGTGCGGGCCACCGAGGGGTGGACCTCGACGCTGCCGGGCCAACGGCGTTCGCTCGCGCCGATCTACTCGCTCATGATCGCCACCGAGCCTCTCCCCGAGCGATTCTGGGCCAACGGCCGACTGGCGCACCGTGAGACCTTCGCCGACCACCGCCACCTGATCATCTACGGACAACGCACCGCCGACGGGCGTCTTGCCTTCGGCGGCCGGGGCGCCCCATACCACTTCTCCTCGGCGATCGAGGCAAGGTTCGACCGCGCCCCCCGGGTGCACGAGGCGCTGCGGGCGACGCTGGTCGAGCTCTTCCCCGAGCTGTCTGGGGTCGCCGTCACCCATCGGTGGGGTGGCCCGCTCGGCGTGCCGCGCGACTGGCACTCGAGCGTCGGGCTCGACCGGGCCTCGGGTGTGGCCTGGGCCGGCGGGTATGTGGGCGACGGCGTTTCGACCACCAACCTCGCCGGCCGGACGCTCGCCGACCTCATCCTGGGACGCGACAGCGACTTGGTCGTGCTGCCGTGGGTCGGCCACCGCTCCCGGCGCTGGGAACCCGAGCCCCTGCGCTGGCTCGGGATCAACGCCGCGCTGTGGGCGACCGGCCTCGCTGACCGCTCCGAGCAGCGCACCGGGCGGCCGTCTCGCCTCGCCGCCCGGGTGGACCGCCTTCTCGGACACTGACAAGGTGAGCCCGGTGGGCGCCTCGTCGTCGCCACCGGACCACAACGCCCGGCCCCAGCTGGCCGTCGCGCGCCCCGAGGAGTCGGTGCCCGCCGACGAGATGGCCATGGCGCGGGGCTGGCTGACCCACCTGCGGGAGAGCGCCATCTACAAGCTGGAGGATCTCGACGACGAGCAGCTCCGGTGGCGTCCCGCCGAGGGCGCGAATTCCCTCGGCGCCATCGTCGTGCACCTTGGGTACGCCGAACGCCTGTGGCTCCGCGCCATCTTCGCTGGCGAGGCGATGGACATGACCTGGCGCCAGTACATGTTCGAGCTCCCCGACGGCTGGTCGAGAGGGGACGTCATCGCGTTCTACCGGACCGAGATCGCGGCATCCGACCGCGTGCTCGACGCTGCGGAGTCCTTCGACCTTGACTCCTCAGGTGCGTTCCGGCCGACGACGCTGCGCTGGGTCGTCTACCACTTGATCGAGGAGCTTGCCCGGCACTGCGGCCACATGGACCTCACCCGCGAGCTCCTCGACGGGCGCACCGGGCGATGACGACGGGGCCGCGACGGCGCAGATGACTCTCGCGACGCTTTAGGGCTCCTCGGGCGAGCCGCGCACGCCGCGCGCGTGGTCGAGCGCGGCGGTGTTCACGACGTTGATCGGGCTGCCGGCGGCGAAGGCGTTGACCTGTTCGAAGATGTCGGCGAACTGCAGCTCCCACTCGTCGATCGTCACGTAGCCGATGTGGGGCGTGCAGATCACGTTGTCGAGCGTGAGCAAGGGGTGGGTCCCACCGGTAACTGGCTCCTGCTCGTACACGTCGACGGCGGCGAAGCCCGGGCGTCCACCCCGCAGTGCCGCTTCGAGCGCACCAGGTGCGATCAGACCGGCGCGGCTCGTGTTCACGAGCAGAGCGCTCGGCTTCATCTCGGCCAGATCCGCCCCAGTGATGATCCCTTGCGTCGCGTCAACGATACGCAAGTGCAGGGAGACGATATCGGCCGACTGGAAGAACTCGCTGCGGTTCTGCGCGACGCGATAGCCGTCCATCCGGGCGCGCTCACACGAGGCCTTGCGCCCCCAGACGAGGACCTCCATGTCGAAGGCGGCGCCGTAGCGCGCCACGACCTGTCCGATCCGCCCGTAGCTGTAGACGCCGAGCGTCTTGCCCCGTAGCGACCGACCCACCTCGGTCTGCCAGATGCCGGCCCGCAGCGCGGCTACCTGTTCGGGGATTTGGCGCACGGCCGCGACGATGAGGCCCCAGGTCAGCTCGGCCGTGGCGTACGACGGCTGGTCGACGTGCAGGCAGGAGCAGAGCACGATCCCAAGCCGCGTGCAGGCATCGACGTCGATGTGCGGGTAGACGCTGCGCTGGCTGATGAGGGCGAGATGTGGCAGGCGCTGGAGCAGCTCCCCGCCGATCGCCGTGCGTTCCCGGATGAGGACCAGCGCCTCGGTGTTGGCCAGTCGATCGGCCAAGACGTCCAGGTCGTCGACGTGGTCGTTCCAGACCGTCACGTCGTGTCCGCGCAGCGTGGAGAAGGCCTCGAGCGACCGAACGGTGTCGAGGTAGTCGTCGAGGATCGCGACCTTCACCGTCCGGTTTGTACTACAGCAGCGGAATCAGGGGTCGGTTGGCACCACCCACGAGCCGATTCCAGGCGGTCTACGCCTGGCGATGCTCGGCGGTTTGGGCCAACAGCGGGAACAACCTGGCTCCCACGTGGTGGGCAAAGTTGATGGCCAACGACGGCGAGACATCAGGTGGTTGGTCGGGGGGGGTTGCAAGCGCGCCCCCACGCTTTGCGTCCTCGTAGAGGGCGTGGCACAGATGACGACCCAACGTGCACAACGCCTTTCGGGCCGCGACGTGCTCGTCCTGATAGGCGGGCACCGGGAACGGGGTGACCTCGGGCCACGAGGTGGGTTCGCGCGGCGTGTCCCGACAAAGGACGTGCCGGAAACTGCGGGCGGAACCGTCGCGCGCGGTGAACGGCGACCCGAGATCCCACACCTCGCGCAGTGTGGCCAACATCGACGTGTGCCGGAACTCCTCGGTGTACACGGAGCCTTCCTCGACCCAGGGAGAGACGATCACCGCGGGGACCCGGTAGCCGGATCGATCGAAGGCGAACCCGAGCTGACCTGGCGGACCACCGGGTTCTGGAGGCGGCACCGCCCCAGGGGGGACGTGATCGAACGTGCCACCCGGCTCGTCGAAGCCAACGAAGAGCAACGTGTTGAGCGCGTTGGATCCCGACGACGAGTCTGCGGATCGGACGGCATCGTAGATCCGGCTCAGGAACGCCTCACCGGCCAGGATCGACGAGGGCGGGTCCATCAGCACTTCCAGCCCGGACAATATGGCGCGCCCAAACGCCGGGTGGTAGTCGCCGTGGCCGGCCAGCAGGTTGGGTTCGATGAGGGAGAAATCCGGCAACGTGCCCTCGGCAGCGTCCCTTTCGAACTCGGAGAACGGTACGAAATGGGTGGCGAACCGATCACTCAGTCGGTGCATATGGATGAACCCAGTAAAGGAGATCGGGTCGGGCTCGAGGACGTACACCTTCCACGTCCGGCCGTGTGCTTCGAGGCGATTGAAGATCGTCTCGGCGGTGTTGTGGCGCATGAAGTTCATCATCGGTCGGTTCACGACGAATCCCGAGGACGTCGCCGCGGTCCAAAAGGAGCGGTTCGCCATCGTCTGCGAGGGGACCTCGCTGAACCAGTGGTCGAAGACGCCGAAGCTCCGCGCCAACGTGCTCAGAACGGGAAGTTGCTCTGGGGTGTAGCCGGTCATGATCTGGCTGTACTCGTCGTAGAGGGGCTGGCGCCCCAACTCCACGGTGAGAAAGCTGATGTAGTCGGCTACGAAGCCGTCCATCGTCGGCTGCTGCCCCTCGAGCGGCGCATTGTACGGGGGGACCATCTCGGTGGCGTCCTTGAAACGATTCGCCTCGTCGAGCACGTTGAACAGCTGAGTGTTCGTGTGGGGGTACTCCTCCCCGGGGTCGGGGTTCGGGGAGTCCATGCTGGCGGCGATCCCGTACGACACGACGCCGCCCGCACCGTGCTCGGCCCACGCCGGGATGGGGTTGCTCAGATCCCTCCCGATCACTCCTTCGAATGTCTCCACCTCGCTGGGCTGGTAAAGACGCCCAAAGAGGTTGTCGAACGAGCGGTTCTCGAAGAGCACGAGCACCACGTGATCCATCGCGCTCGCTGGTGAGGGAGGCATCGGTCCTTTCCGCTGGAGAGTCGACCAACCTTGATAGTTGGGTGGCCCGCACAAGTGCAACCGCGAAAGCGTATGGCACCGACACGGCGAGCCGACGCGGAACCGGGTGGACCTATTAGTGGCGTTCGAGCAGCCCGCGCACGAAAGCGGCCTGAGCGACATGGGCCACGTCGTCGTCGATCACGCTGACCAACCGCACGCCGAGGGTCACCGGCGGATCCCAGCGAGTGTCGACGACCCGGTCGAGGTCTGCGTCGGAAAGCCCGCGTACGAAGGCGAGCGTCGCTTGCTCGACGGCGTCGTAGTAGCCGGTGAGCAGGTCGGACGTCGCCCTCACCAACGCCACCTGCGCCGAGGTGTGACCGTAGCCATGGTCCGTCACGTCGAGCGGCAGCCCGAAGCGGTCGGTCCACCCCTGCGCGACCCAGACCTGGGCGGTCCCGGCAACGTGCGCGACGTGGTCGTCCTGGATCCGGGTGAGGTGCCAGACCAGCCACGCGATCGAGTTCGCTTCTTCGTCCACCCGGTAAGCCAGGCCGTCCTCGGAGAGGCCCTCGACGACGGCGTGGACAACGTCGCCGATCCGGCCGAGCGCCTCGACCAGCAGCTCTTGGGTGTTCATCGGGGCAACCTCCTCAGCGAAGCCGGCGGCGCTTGGCAATGCCGGGCTCCTGGAGCGGCATGGTCTGGTGCACCGGGATCGTCATCGGCTCGGGTGGAGACAGGTAGTTGCCGAGGGTGGTCGGCGTGGGACATCCCGCCGGCAGGTCGACCGGGGTCGCCGGCAGCGCGGCCTTCGCGTCGTTCGGCGAGGTGAAGCCGAGCGTGGTCGTGAGGTCGCCCACCGCCTGACGCCGCCAGGCGGTCAGGTTCGGCGCCCGGACGTCGAAGCGTTCCTCGATGAGGCGCAGTGCCGAGGTGTGGTCGAGTCGCGTGGAGTCCACATACCCACCGGCCGAGAACGGCGACACCACGAGCGTCGGTACGCGGAATCCCAGTCCGATCGGGCCTGCGTAGCCGCCGGCGTCGCTCGGCAGGGTGGGGACCGTCACGAACTCGCCGGGCGTGCCCGGCGGAGGGGTGGGTGGGATGACGTGGTCGAAGAACCCACCGTTCTCGTCGTAGGTGATGACGAGAACGGTTTTGGCCCAGACCTTTGGGTTGGACTGCAGCGTTTTCACGATCTGGTGGCTGACCCACTCCCCCGACGCCGGAGAACTGTTCGGGTGCTCCGAGTAGGCGAGCGGCGGCAGGATCCAGGACACCTGGGGCAGGGTGTCCTGCGCCACGTCCCTGGCGAACTCCTCCGGCCAGCTCGGAAGGAACGCCTTCTTGTAGAGGGACGACGACGCGTCCGACACATACTGACGGAAATAGAGCATCACGTTGAAGCCGAGCGACAGCCCGACGCCGAGGTTCGACTCGGCGATGGTGTCCGGTGGCTGGTACATCTTCCAGGACACCCCACTGTCCTCCAGGACCTCGGGCATGGTGTCCCAGTGCAGCGAGCCGACCAACGCCGGTGCGCCCGTGAACGACGCCGTCTCCAGGATCGGGCCGCCGGCAACACCGGCCGGGTCCACGGTCCCGGTCATGAAGTACAGCCGGTTGGGGTGCGTCGGACCGAGGACCGAGCAGTAGTAGTTGTCGCAGATCGTGTAGGCGTCCGCCAGCGTGTAATAGAAGGAAAGCTGCGCGCGGGTGAAGTAGCCCATGACGATGGGTGCGTTGACGATGCCGTCGTATTTAGGTTCCGAGTGGACCGCGACGAAGGCGTCGTTGGTCCCTCCGGCATAGCTGGCATGCTGGGGCGCCCAGTCGTGCGTCGGAATGTTGGTGTTCCCCGAACACAGCTGCGCGGTCGCACTCGCCAAGTTGAACGGCAAGAGCGTGGTGGCCCCGTTGCGGCCGACGGGCCAGCGCTGCTCGAAGTTCGACGCGTCGGCGTCGAAGCCGTTCACTCCCCGGTACGTCCCGAAGTAGTGGTCAAAGGACCGGTTCTCCTGCATCAAAAAGACGATGTGGTCGACCGCGCCAAGGTCGCTGCCGGCCGCCTTGGTCCTCGTGGCACCGGCCGGACCGGCCCCGAGCGACTCGATGAGGCCCGCCCCGGCGAGGCCAAGCCCGCCGGCCAGGAACCGGCGGCGAGTGATCGTCGACTTGTTTCGCTCCACCTCGTTGCGCTCCACCGCTCGCCCTCCGTCACGGCCGACCCTCCGGCGCACGCGGGACGCTAGATGCCGCGCCAACGCGACCGGCCGCGCCCGTCATGCTTCGCGTGGCGGTGGTCCCTCCTGCGGCCCGAGGATCGCGACGAACGCGTCGACATAGTGATCGAACCGCGTCGTCCACATCTCGTCGCCGGGCTGGCGCCCGTCGAGTCGCTCCAGGCACATTTCCCAGCCCGCCGCGTTGCGCGCCGCGATCTCGGAGTCCAGTTCGTCGGTCATCACGAGGCGCGTGCCGCCCGGTTCCTCAGTGAGCTCGAAACGCAACGTATCGGGCCCCCAGGTGAAGGCCAACACGTGCGGCTCGTCGTATTCGAGCACCTCGCCGTCGAGGTCGGGCCACTCGGCGTACCGGTACACGAAGCGCAAGCGGGCGCCCGGTTTCCACTCGTCGGTGTCGATGTCGCAGGGGAACCACTCCTGTAGCTCCTCGCGATCGGTGAGGGCACGCCAGACGGCGGCCGGCGGACGGGCGAGACGCCGCTCGAGGCGCAGCACCGGGCGCGGCCCACCCGTTCCAAGCGTCGCGTCGTGCATCACCCCTCCTCCGATTTGAGGTGTCGTTCCAGGTCGTCCAGCCGCGCGTTCCACAACGCGCGGTACGGCTCGAGCCAGGCGTCGAGCTCCGCCAGCGGCTCGCCCCGGACCCGGTAGAGCCGCCGTTGCGCGTCGGGCCGGACCTCCACCAATCCGGCGGCCCTGAGCACCCGGAGGTGCTTGGAGACCGCCGGCTGAGTGAGTCCCAACGACTCCACCAGGTCGCCGACTGGGCGCTCCCCGTCGCGCAGGAGGTCAAGGATCCGACGCCGACTGGGCTCGGCCAGAACCTCGAGGACACGGGCGTCGCTCATCCGAGAAACATAGCTCCTCAGTTATATGCTGGTCCAGCAATGCTCGTGCCCATGCACCAGCTCGAGACCCGCACCCCGTAATTTTCGCGGGGGTGGGGTCGCCGCTCGACCTGGCCCTCGAGGTCCGTCGTACGGCGCGGACAGCTTCGGGTCGGACGGAGGCCCCATGCCCCCAGGGCGCGGCACTGAGCGCTGGAAGGACCGGCGGGTCCTCTCTGGCGCGATCGGTGTCGCAATCTGGCTGTTCCCCGTCGCCTGCTCCGTCGGCGCCGCGATCGGTGCCCAGCAGCTCGTGTCGGCGCCCGCGACGGTGGTCGGCTTCGGCCTGTGGTGGCTCGGAACGCTCGCCGTCTGCACCCTCGTGTTCCTGGCGACCGAGCGGATTGCTCGGCGGGTTCTCCCCCTCGCCGTCCTCCTCAAGATGGGCATGGCTTTCCCCGGGCGGGCCCCCAAGCGCCTGGCGGTCGCTCGCCGGGCGGGCAGCGTCCGGGACCTCCAGCGCCGGGTCCAAGACGCTCGGACGAAGGGCATGTACGACGAGCCTTCGGTCGCCGCGGAGAAGATCGTCACACTGGCCGCGAGCCTGAGCGCCCACGACCGCACCACCCGTGGCCATGCCGAACGAGTGCGGGCGCTGACCGACATGATCGCCGAAGAGATGCACCTCCCCCAGGCGCACCGCGACCGGCTCCGGTGGTCCTCGCTGCTCCACGACATCGGGAAGCTGACGGTGCACCCCGACACCTTGAACAAGACGGGGGAACTGAGCGACGAGGAGTGGGAGATCATCAAGCGCCACCCGCTCGAGGGGGCGCGCCTGACCGCCCCGATCGCGGGGTGGCTCGGCGAGTGGGCCAACACGATCGTCGAACACCATGAGCGCTACGACGGCCAGGGCTACCCCTATGGGGTCGCCGGGCGGAACATCTCGCTCGGTGGTCGCATCGTCGCGGTGGCCGACGTTTTCGACGTGATGACGTCGGTGCGTTCCTACAAGAAGCCCATGGCACCTGAGAAAGCGCGTCAGGAACTCGCAGCGTGCGCCGGATCACAGTTCGACCCCGAGGTCGTACGCGCCTTTCTCGCAGTGTCGGTCTGGAGGCTGCGGCTCGTCGCGCCCCTCTCCTGGCTCGGCTCTTTGACGTCGGACAAGGTCGTCGGGGCGGCGACCCGTTTGAGCACCGTCACCGGCCACTCGGTCCTCGCCGGCGTTGCCGCCGGCGTGGGGGTGCTCGGGCTCATCGCGACGGGCCCGACCGTGTCGGCTGCCTCGCCGCCGCCGGGGGTCGCAAGCGCACCGGTGCACGGCCAGAGCACGACCCCTGGGGCGAGCAGCGACTCGTCGGGGCCCAAGGGCGACGGCTCGACGGCGTCAGCGACCGACAACGGGACGTCGAAGGCGACCACGACCACGGCCACGGCCACGGCCACGGCCAAGAACAAGTCCACGACGGCCACGACGAGCGACGGGACGTCGAAGGCGACCACGACCACGACATCCCCAAAGTCGACCACGGGCACGACGACCACGAAGTCGACCGGGACTGGAAGCGGAAGCGGAAGCGGAAGCGGAAGCGGCAGCGGCAGCGGCAGCGGGGGGACCACGGGAACGACGACCACGACGACGACCACCACGACGACGACGACGACGACCACCACCACCACCACCACGACGCTGCCGGTGCCACAACCGCCCACGGGTCTCAGCGCCGACGGTGAGTGTCAGGCCATCGTGCTCGGGCCCGAGGTCGAACTCAGTTGGACCGCGAGCCCGAGTTCGTTCGTGACCTCGTACTCGATCATGCGCAAGAGCGGCAGCGGCGCCTACAGCCAGGTCGCACAGGTCTCGCCCAGCACGACGAGCTACGACGACACATCGGTCACCGGCCTCGGCACCACCTACACCTACGAGATCGTGGCGAACGCGCCTGGCGGGACGGCCGCGAGCTCGGCCAAATCTGTCACCACCCCGACACTCTGCTTGTAGGGCCGAACCGGCGGACCGGGCCAGGTCCTAAAGTTGGGTCCATGCGCCTCGCCTTCAAGACCGCACCCCAGCACACCACCTGGTCGGACATGCTCGACGTCTGGAGGGCTGGCGACGAGATCGACGCCTTCGAGTCGGGGTGGACGTTCGACCACTTCTATCCGATCCACTCGGACTCGAACGGGCCGTGCCTCGAGGGGTGGACCACCCTCACCGCGCTCGCCCAGGCCACCAAGCGGGTCCGCCTCGGCACGCTCGTCACCGGCATCCACTATCGGCACCCGGCCGTCCTCGCCAACATGGCCGCGACGCTCGACATCGTCTCGGGCGGCCGCCTCGAACTCGGCATCGGTGCGGGTTGGAACGAGCAGGAGTCGGGCGCCTACGGCATTCCGCTCGGCACCCCCCGGGAGAGGAGCGACCGCTTCGAGGAGGCGTGCGAGGTGCTCGTCGGCCTGTTGAGCAACGAGACGACCGACTTCACGGGCAAGTACTTCACCCTCACCGGCGCCCGCAACGAGCCGAAGGGCCCCCAGCAGCCGCACATACCGATCTGCATCGGCGGGAGCGGCGAGCGACGGACCCTGCGCACCGCAGCGCGCTTCGCGCAGCACTGGAACTACGTGGGCGGTCCGGTCGACGACTTCAAGCGCAAGGTGGAGATCCTGCACGGCCACTGCCACGACATCGGCCGCGACCCCGCCGAGATCATGATCTCGGCGCATGTCCGGCCGGGTCCCGACGGTGACCCCGGTCCCGCGGTCGAGCAGGCGGCGCAGATGGCCGAGTTCGGGCTGGACCTCGCGATCGCGACGCTCCTGCCACCCCACCGCGCGGCAGTGCTCGAACCCATCGCGAAGGCGTTCGCGCAACTGGGCTGACGGCCGGCCATGTGCGGACGGTTCTCCCTCTATGAGCCGTCCGAACGCGTGGCGCGGGCGTTCGGCGTCGACGACGTGGCACCCGGGGAACCCGAGGCCCGATTCAACGTTGCCCCGTCACAACAGATCTTCGCCGTGGTGTGCTCGCGCGACGGCACCAGGCGGCGCCTGGGCACGCTCAAGTGGGGGCTGGTCCCCAGCTGGGCCAAGGATCCTTCCGTCGGCAACAAGATGATCAACGCCCGCGCTGAGACCGTGGCGAGCGCAGCGAGCTTCCGCCGGGCCTTCGACGGGCGCCGATGCCTCGTCCCGGCCAACGGATTCTTCGAGTGGTTGCGTCCCGAGTCCGGGCGCGGTGCGGGACGGCCCTTCTACGCGCGGCCGCCCGACGGCTCGCTGCTCGCGCTGGGCGGAGTCTGGGAGATCTGGCACGGGCCCGACGACCGGGTGCTCCGGACCGTGGCCATCATCACCACGATCGCCAGCGGCCCGCTGGCCGACGTGCACGACCGCATGCCCGTTTTCGTCGAACACGACGACTGGGCCCGGTGGCTCGAGCCGCGGCCCCTCGAGCCGGCCGAAGCCGGCGCGTTGCTGCGGCCATCGGCACCGGACCGCCTCCAGCTCGTCGAGGTCTCCGGGCTCGTGAACAGCCCCAAGAACGACTCCCCCGAGCTGCTCGAGCCCGTCGCCTGAGCGTCGTGTTCGGCTCGACCGCGCACCTCTACGACCTCATCTACGAGGCGGCCGGCAAGGACTACGCGGCCGAGTCCGAGACCGTCCGCCGCATCGTCGAGGAGCGAAACCCCGGCGCACGTACCCTGCTCGACGTCGCCTGCGGCACCGGGACCCACCTGGTGCACCTGCGGGACCACTTCGAGGTGACGGGCGTGGACGTGCAGCCCGAGATGCTCGAAGTCGCGACGGCGAAGCTCCCCGGGGTCCCGCTCGTCCGGGGCGACATGCGCACGCTGTCGCTCGGCCGCTCCTTCGACGCGGTGGTGTGCCTCTTCAGCTCGATCGGGTACATGCGCGACACCGGCGAGCTGGACGCGGCGATCGGAGCGATGGCGAAGCACCTCAACCCCGGCGGCGTGCTCGTCGTCGACGGGTGGGTCCGAGCAGACCGTTGGCGGGACGGCACCATGCACCTCGAGGTCGCCGAACGCGAGGGGATCAAGGTGGTGCGGGTCAGTCGCTCGGCGCGCGACGGCCGGGCGACCAGCCTCGAGATGCACCACCTCGTCGCCACTCCCGAGCGCATCGAGCACCTGGTCGACCGGCACGAGTGCACCCTGTTCACACCGGCGGAGTACGAGGCGTCCTTCCGCGCCGCCGGGCTGTCGGCAGAGGTGATCGAGAGCCCGATGCGCGACCGCGACCGGTACCTCGGCCTGCGGGATCGCTGAGCCGACCACGCTCAGGCGAGCCGGACCTCCACCCCCTCACGTTCGAGGGCGGCCTCGAGGCGCGGCGATCGTGCGCTCAAGAAGACGGAGGCGCCGAGATGGCGAGCGGCCGCCAGCGCCTCGATGCCCAGCAGGTTCATGTCGTAGGCGCGCCGAAGCTCGCCGATGAGCGGCGCAAGAGTGCGGAGGCTGAGGAGACCGATCTCCTCCGGCAGGGCCATGACCGCGGCCAGCGCTCGGCGTCGCAGTTCGGGCGGGAGCGCGAGCATCGGTCGCGACAGGACCCCGGGTGAAGCGCCGGGGCCAAGGGCCGCCTGACAGAGGCGGACGTACCAGCAACCGGTCGTGTGGAGGGCAGCGTCGGCGAGAAAACCCGGTGGATCGCCGCGCAGGACGGCCCCGAGGAGCTGGTCGTCGACGAGAGCGTTCACTCGTTGGTGAGCTCGGGATCGCCAAAGCCCGCTTGCGCGGCGTGCCAGGCGTCGTCGTCAATCGCTTCGAGGAGCGATCGCCGGAGCGCCGTGACGCCGCCGGGGACGAGGACGATCGCTTCGCCGAGGTCGAGATAGCCGACCCGGCCGCCATCGTCGAGCCCCCAGCGATGACGAGCCGATGCCGGGAGGCTCATCTGCCCCCGTGAGGAGAGCCGCAAATCACCGCTCGTGGTCATGCGGTCAGTGTACAAGGTGGTTTGTCATTTTGCCTTGTATGCCGCGTGGCCAGTCGATCAGCAGAAATCGCGCGACACGCTCGGCGCGGCAAGGGATAGGGGCCCGATCCGCTCGGCGACGACGTTCACCACCCCGCCGGCGGATTCGACGGTCCCTCTGACGATGAGCGCAGAGGCCGACTGCGCGACCCTGCGGTGGCGGGCCCACACCCCGATCGAGCAGATCACGTTCACGAGGCCGGTCTCGTCCTCCAGGTTGACGAAGGTGATCCCGGCCGCGGTCTCGGGCCGCTGCCGGTGCGTCACCACGCCGGCCACCGTCACCCGCGTCCCGTGCTCGACGCCCCGCAACGCGGCCGCCGTGACCACCCCCATCGCGTCGAGCTCGTCGCGGACGAGCTCGGTCAACGACGAGTCGACGGACACCCCCGTCGCCCACAGGTCGGCCACGGTCTCCTCCACCTTGTCCATCGCGGGCAACGCCGGCGCGTCCGCCCCGACCGCGATCCCCTGGAGCCCCGAGCCGAGCCGAGCCAATGGCCCCGCCGCCCACAGCGCGGCCCGGCGGTCCCCGCCGTCCAGGCTGGCCGTTGCGCCCGCGGTGGCGAGCGCCTCCAGCTGAGGCACCGTCAGCTCGGCCCGCCGCGCCAGGTCCTCCAGGTCGCGATAGGGGCGACCGGCCGCGACGCGGGAAGCCGCTGCCCCGAGCGTGCGGACGCTGCTCAATCCGAGGCGCAGCGCCGGCCGGCCGGGGTCACCGGTCGCCTCCAGCCCCGCGTCCAACGCGCTCGCGTTCACCTCGGGCCGGCGCACCTCCACACCGTGGCGCCGCGCGTCGGCGACGAGGCTGCGCGGCGACCAGAACCCCATCGGCTGGGAGTTGAGCAGTCCGGCACAGAAGGCGGCGGGATGGTGCAGCTTCAGCTAGGCCGAGGAGTAGACGAGGTAGGCGAAGGACACCGCGTGGGACTCGGGGAACCCGAACGCGCTGAACGCGGCCATCTTGGCGAAGATCTGGTCAGCGACCTCGCCCGTGATCCCCCGCTCGGCCATGCCTTCATAGAAGCGCCCCCGCAGCTCCTCCATCTTCTCCTTGGAGCGCTTGGACCCCATCGCCTGGCGCAGCCGGTCGGCCTCGGCCGGGGTGAAGCCGGCCACGTCGATGGCCATCTGCATCAGCTGCTCCTGGAAGAGCGGCACCCCGAGGGTCTTCTCGAGACAGCTCTTGAGCAGCGGATGGAGGTAGGTGACCTCCTCCTCGTCGTTGCGTCGGCGCAGGTAGGGGTGGACCGAGCCACCCTGGATGGGGCCGGGCCGGATGAGGGCGACCTCGACCACGAGGTCGTAGAAGCACCGCGGGCGCATGCGGGGCAGCGTCCCCATCTGGGCCCGGCTCTCCACCTGGAAGACCCCGACGGTGTCGGCCGTGCAGAGCATGTCGTAGACCTCGGGCTCCTGGGGGAGCTCGGCCAGGTCGAGCGCGGGGCCGCCGAAGTCGGCCAAGAGATCGACGGTGCGGTGCAGCGCCTCGAGCATGCCGAGGCCGAGCAGGTCGAACTTCACCAGCCCGATCGCCGCGCAGTCGTCCTTGTCCCACTGGAGCACCGTCCGGCCGGGGGCGGTCGCCCACTCGACCGGGCACACCTCGACCACCGGCCGGTCGCAGATCACCATGCCCCCCGAGTGCACCCCGAGGTGCCGGGGAAACCCGGCGAGGTGCCCGGCCAGCGCGAGGACGGGGGCGGGGATCGCGCCGGGCGAGACCGAGGCGGTGGTCGCGAGCGAGTCGCGCGCCTCCACCGAGCGCGACCACGCGTCGATCGCCCCCTGGGGGTGCCCGAGCGCCTTGCCCGCGTCGCGCAGCGCGGAGCGGGTGCGGTAGGTGATGACGTTGGCCACCTGCGCGGCGTGCAGGCGGCCGTGGCGCTCGTAGACGTACTGGATGACCTCCTCGCGCCGCCCGCTCTCGATGTCGACGTCGATGTCGGGCGGCCCGTCGCGCTCGGGCGACAGGAACCGCTCGAACAACAGGCCGAGCGTGACGGCGTCGGCGTTGGTGACCCCGAGGGCGAAGCAGACCGCCGAGTTGGCCGCCGAGCCGCGCCCCTGGCAGTAGATGTCGTTGCGCCGGCAGAACTGCACGATGTCCCAGACGACGAGGAAGTAGCCGGGGAACCCGAGCGCGTCGATCACCGCCAGCTCGTGGTCGAGCTGCGCCCAGGCCCCCGGCACCCGCTCGGCATGGCGGGGCCCGTAGCGCCGGCTCGCCCCCTCCTCCACCAGGCGGACGAGGTGGCGCATCTCGTCGAGGCCGTCGGGGACCGGGAACGGCGGCAGCCCTGGGGCGAGCAGCCGGAGGTCGAAGGCGAGCGCGCGGCCGAGCTCACCGGCCCGTTCGACTGCGCCGGGGAAGCGCGCGAAGCGCCGCGCCTGCTCGGCCGCCGAGCGCAGGTGCGCGCTCGGGCCGCCCGGGAGCCAGCCGTCCATCTCGTCCAGGGAGCGGCGCGCCCGCACCGCGGCCAGCGCGCTCGCCAGCCGGTGCCCGGACGGCGCGGCGTAGTGCGCGTTCGAGGAGGCGACCGGCTCGACGCCGGCGAGGACGGCGAGGCGGGCCAGCGCGTCGTTGCGGGCCGAGTCGAGCGGCTCGTCGTGGTCGAACAGCTCGACGGCGACGTTGTCGCGCCCGAACCCCTCGACCAGCCGGTCGAGCGCGCGTGCCGCCGCCGACGGGCCGTCACTCGCCAGCGCTGCGGGGACCGTTCCCTTGCGGCACCCGGTGAGCACGAGCCAGTGCCCGCTGTGCGCGTCGAAGAGCTTCGGCAACGAGAAGGTGGGGTTCCCCTTCTCCCCCCCCGCCAGCTGGCCCTGTGCGATGGTGCGGCTGAGCCGCGCGTAGCCCTCGGGATCCCGGGCGAGCACGACGAGGTGGGCCCCCTCGGGATCCGCGATCCCGTTCTGGCGGCGGGTGAGCTCCAGGGTCAGCTCCGCCCCGAAGACGGTCGGGAGCCCCGGACGCGCGCCGCCTCCGCGAACCGGACGACGCCGTAGAGCCCGTCGTGGTCGGTGAGCGCGAGGGCGCCCAGCCCGAGCCGGGCCCCCTCGGCGACCAGCTCCTCGGGATGTGACGCGCCGTCCAGGAAGCTGAAGTTGGAGTGCACGTGCAGCTCGGCGTAGTCGTGGGTTTCAGTCATAGGTCGCCTCGACGAACCAACGGTTGCCCTCGACGAAGCACAGGTACGCCGCCCCGTCCTCGGTGAGCAGCTGGAACCGGGCCCGCCGGCGCCCGGCGCGTGGGTCCCACCACCGTTCGTCGAGCAGCCACGGTCCGGCCCACGCCACCACCGCCCGGGCCGGCCGACCCTCCAGCGCGACGAGCTCGGGCAGCGCGTTCAGCCGGCCGCGCGCGCTCACCTCGACCGGCCGCTCGGCGCGGTCGCTCACCTGGGCCCAGCACGCGGCGCGGTGCACCACGGCCGGCGCGGGGTCGGGGTGGCGGCCGGGCCACGGGCCGCCCTTCTCCTTCTTCTCCGGCGCGCCGTCCCCCCAGGTGACGAGCGCCACCCGGTCACCGGGACCGCGGCCGCCGACCAGCGCGCCGGTGAAGACCCGGCCCTCGCCGAGCATGCCCCGGAGCCGGTCGAGGCCGCGTATGGCCCGACGGTCGGCCTCGGAGATCCCGCCCCAGAAGCCCAACTGCTCCCCCCCAGCCGCCACCACCTCGCTCGCCCGGAACGAGAGCCGGGTGATCCCCGCGCTCGGCGCGTCCTCGGCGACCGTTCCCGACAACCACCCGTCGAGCTGCCAACGCAGCCGCTCCCCCATCGACTCGGACCCGAAGGCGACGTCGGCCCGCCAGTGGCGCCTCAGGGACTCGCCGTGCTCGGTCTCGGCCTCGATGGTGAGCAGCGTGCACTCGAGCCCCCGCGCCGCGAGCTGCGCTGCGAGGTCGTCACCGAGCCTCCGCCCAGCGAATGCCGCGACATCCACCCGCTCGGCTGGCGGGTCGAGCTCGGCCTCCGCGACGAACTCGCTCGGCGGCGGGGACGACGCCAGCGCGCGACCGTCGAGGCCCCGTGCCAGCCGGTGGGCCAACTCGCCGTCGGTACCAAAACGCGCCGCGACGAGCGCGGGGGCGAGCGCGGCAAAGGCCCCGAGTGTCCCCACCCCGAGCCGGACGAGCAGATCGGCCAGATCGGGACGGTCGAGGACGTCGACGGGGAACCCGGACAGGAATTCGGCCGACGCTCTGGGTGGGACCACCACCCCGCGACGTGCCGCGAGGGTGGCCGCGAACGGGCCGTCGGCCACGCCGGTGCCGATCGGCACCGCGACGCCACATGCTTTCTGCAGCGCGTCGCGCGCGGCCTCGGCCACTGCCGCGGACAGAGCTCGCTCGCCCCCGTGGTATCGGGCAGGTCCTCGCGTGGCGAGCGCGAGGAGCCCGGGCCGGGTGACCTCCACCGAAGGGGCAAGCCGCGCGACCGCGGCGACCACGGGCTCGAACGCGCGCGCCTCGTGTGGCTCGTCGCGCTGCACGACCGTGAGGCCGGCACATCGGGCCTCCGCGCTGCGCCGCCGCATCCCGAGGGTGACCCCTCGCTCGCGCGCGACGGCCGAACAGGCCGTCACCCGTCCCGAAGACAGCACTGCGACCGGCTCGTCCCCACCGAAGCCGGCCGCGACCACCGGCCAGTCCGGACACCACACAACGAGGGTGCGGACTATCCCGTCCACGCGATCGTCTCGGATGCGTCGCGCGACACCGGGGCGAGCGAGGGCTCGACCCGGGGAAGCCGGGCGGCCAGCCGGCCGTCGGTCCCCGGCAACCAGCAGCTCACCGCCATTGGTCGGGCCGCGGCACGGCGGCCCGAGACCACGACCCTCCCCGGCCGGCGGCGCAGCGTGCCGGATCCCCGGCCGAGCCCCTCCCAGCGCCCGGCCTCGGCAGTGAGCTCGACGTCGGGGCGCTCAGGCCATGGCGGCCCATCACCGCTCGCGACCAGCAGGACCGCGCCCCGCTCGCGGGCGTGTGCCGCGAGCCGGTGGGCGTCACCGGGCCGGCAGTGCCCGGGTGGGCGGACCGCGACCAGGTCGAGGGCGTCGAGCAGGACGGCGACGACAGCGGCCCAGCCCGACCCCGGGTCGGGGACGAGGGCGATCCTCGCGAGGTCCACCCCCATCTGGGCCGCTGCCTCGAGGCCGAGGTCGGGCAGGCCGACCACCCCCGCCCACGAGCCTTGGGCGAGCGGTGCCGACAGGAGGGAGAGCAGCAGCGTCGAGGCCCCCCGGCCCGTGACCTGGACCAGGCTCCCCCGCCGCAGGCCGGCCCCCGGGAGGAGAGGGACCAGCGGCACGGGCGCCGGGAGGACCCGCTCGCCCGACAGCACCTGGCCCTGGAGGGGCACGGCGGTCGAGGGGGTACCGGCCACCGGCGGAGTGTATCGAACACATGTTCGCTTTCCAACCGGGTGATGTGCGGGTTGCTTGACCGGATCGAACACGCTCTTGGAATCACCCCGAGCGAGAAGGGGGTGCAACGTCGTGAGGAGGTGAACCGCCCCTGGACCCTCTAGCGAGCTGGCCGTCTTGTGGAAGGTGACCGATGCCGCGGTCCGGGGGCGCCCCACCAGGGGAACGTCTTGGTCGACCACCGCCGGGCCTTGGAACCCGCACATCACCCCAACCGGGAGCGCTCTAGTCGCAGGTCGTCGCGGTTTTCGTCGTACCGGTTCGGGGTGGTTTCCCCGGTCGCTTGACCGTCCGGACAGGGGGCGTTTCGGCGCGAGGTCAGGCCAATCTTTCTTGGCGAGAAGCGCAGCCTGGAGGATCAGGCCTCAAAAAGGCCGTACATCGGCGGGTCGGTATCGGTTCCTGAGGCTGGCAAACGGCAGCGTAAAATCCTGGCAAACGGGATCACGACGGCCGCCTTGACGTCCTTCTTCTTTCCGCCCTACGCCTCGCCCTGTGGCACCGTTTTGATGCGACCATCGAGACGACCATGAACATCGAGCTCGGGCTCACCCCGGACGGTCGATGGGAGATCGGTACGCCCGAGCTCCTGGGCGCCGTACGAGACGCCGGGTTCTCGGCGGTGGGACTCTCGGTGGGCCGCGCCGATCGGGCGGCCCACGAGGCGTGCTCTTCGATGGGGCTGCGCTGTCATGAACTGCTGGCGCTACTGGTCGCCGATGACGAGGACGCAACGACGGCCAATGCAGCCCAGCTGGCCGAGGCGGCGGCGATCGTCAGGGCCGAGTGGGTGCTCACCGTCTTCCAGGCGCAGCCGAGCGCTCGGAGTGTCGAGGTCATGAGGCGCTGCGCGGCCTTGTTCTCGGAGGCCGGGGCCAAGATGGCGGTCGAGTTCAGTCCGCTCGGCGCGGTGCCCACGCTGGCCGCGGGACTCGATGTCGTGACGGCGGTCGGCCCCGAGCGTGCCGGCCTCATGATCGACTCCTGGCACTTCTGCATGGGTGCGAGCACGTGGCGCGACCTCGCGACCGTCCCGCTGGAGCAGATCGCGTACGTGCAGTTCGCCGATGCCCTGGCACCCGAATCCGAGCACCTCGGCCGCGAAACAATGCACCGCCGAGCGATGCCCGGCGATGGCGTCCTCGAGCTGGACCGGTTCGCCTCCACGCTGCTTGAGCGGGGATGGGAGGGACTGGTCAGTGTGGAGGTGCTGAGCCGGGACCTGCGCGAGTTGCCGGTCCCCGAGTTCGCCCGGCGCGCCTTTGCGTCGGCCGCTCGCTATTGGCGATGAGATCCGAGAGTGCCCGCTCAGCCGCTTGGCGCGTCAGCCGCCGGGCCCAGAGCCCGAGATCGGCGCCCCATCACTCCGAGCGGAGGATCACCGCCGGCGATGTGCGAGCCGCCATCCGGCCCGGCACCGCCGCGATGAGGTTGGCCAGCACCAGGGCGATCACCGCGGTCAGCACGATCGCGAGCACCGGGACGGTGGGCTCAACGACCACCGAGAGCTGCCGCGCGAAGAGATCCCACAGCCACCGGCCGAAGACGATGCCAGCCGGGATGCCGACGATCAGCCCAACCACGACGACGAAGCTCGCCTGCGAGGCGATCGAGAGGGAGAGTTGCGGACCGGTGAACCCGATCGTCTTCAAGACCGCGAAATCGCGGCGGCGCCGGCGCACCGACGCCACGAGCATGAAACCCAGCGCGACGACGGTGCCGGCCGCCAGCGCCCCGGCCAACACCCCGGGTGTCGCCCCAATCGACCGGTAATTCACGATCTCGGCGGGCCGCTGCACGCCGAGGTCCTCGACGGTGACGAGGGCCGAGACCCCGCCGGTCGCCGCCTCGACCGTCGGCGAGTGCGCGAAGGCCAGGAACTCGCCGACCGCGTGTTGCAGCGACCGCCGGCCGGCCGCCGCGCTCGACGCCCGGCCGATAGCGCACGAAGATGGCATTCGGCCCCGCGTATTGCGCCGGGACCCCCTCGTCGAGCACCGCCGCCGGGATGGCCGTGCTCGGGATCAACACACCAGTGCTCATGGAGGCATGCGTCGTGAAGGTCGGGCCGATCGCCGGCAGTGCCGCCGTGCCGACGACCCGCAGCCGGAGAGGCGCCAACCCGTCGCCCGAAACCGTGACCGTGTCACCCAGTGACAGGTGCAACTCGTGCAGGGTGGTCGATCCGAGCACGATGTCGTGGCCCGTCTCCAGACCGTGACCGCTGAGCGCCCTGGGCGCGATCGCGGCATGCGGCGGGACGATGATCGCCGGTTCTGTCTGGTCGCCGACGAGGAAGTTGGCAAACCAGACGTCCGTCATGGCTGAGATGTCGCGGTCCTTGGACAGAATGGGCGTGACCACGGACGACGGCAGTGGCCCGAACCCACTCGTCGACAAGAGGGCGTCGTCGAAGTTCCACCCGTACAGCGCGGGGTGCGAGATCAGGTTGTCGAGGCTGGTCCCGAACGTCAGGGTTGCCACCGCGACAACCACGGCAAGCAGCGCGCCGATCATCGTCGAGCGCACGGGGACCGCGCTGCGTCCGCGACCCGGCTCGATGGCGAACCGCAGGCCGGCCAGGCCGCTCGGCGGGAGACCCGAACCCGCTGCCCAACGCAGCAGCACCGATCGGCCGCTCGTTTCCGCTTCGCGTCGTGCCACCCGCTGGGGTGCTTGCCGCAGCGCGACGAGGGCGGCGGTGCATCCCATCACGGCCACCAACACGAGCGCGCCGAGGCCGAGCACCGTCCAGTCGGCGTTCCAGCCCCGCGCGGGGTCGACCGCGCCGACCGGGCCGAAGTCGGTTACCGGCGAGAGGAGGAAGGCGATGGCGGCCGAAGCCATCGCGCCGAGGACGATGACGATCTCGAGCCCGATCAGCACGTCGGCCAAGGTTGCAACCGGAGACGCGCCGAGCGAGCGGAGGACGGCGGCGTCCTCTCCCCCGACCGGATCTGGCGGGTGACCGCGAGCGCGGCGATCACCAGCGCCGCCAGCCCGGCGATCCCACCGAAGACGCCGAGCGCGATCGCCTGCGGACGGATGGCTCGTTGGACCGCGCCCTCGTTGACCGACGACTCGTAGACGAGGAGTTGCGGGGACCCGGGAATGACTCTCCTGAGGAGGGAGGCGTACTCGTGATCAACCGCCGTGACGTCGCGGGGGTTGGTGGCCTTGAGCGCGTCGTAGGCCACTGCGGTGCAGCACGCAGTGAATCGGTGAGCGAGAGCGGGTGATCCGAGGAGGATCCCGGTGTGGTCCCGGTCGATGTCGTCCTGGACGATCTGGTGGTTGAACACGCCAAGCCCGACGACGTGCAGATTCAGGTCGAGGACCCGATCGGGACGCGAGCCCACCCAGCTCGTCTGAGGTGTCGATGGCCACCTCGAGCGTGGACCCGACATGAAGGTGCAGCAACGAGGCCGCGGCGGGGGACGCGACCACCTGGTCGAGGATGCGCGGGTCTGGCCGGTGGCCCTCGGTGATCGTCACTCGGTCGAGGTCGGAGTAGAGCCCATCCGCGCTGGCGATGAGCTCGACCTGGGTGATCAGGGCGGTGCCCTCCTTACCCTGCGGCGTGATCGTTTCGGCGTTCAGCGCCGACGCACACTCAACGGTGCGGACGTGATCGAGCCGGGTCAGATCCCCGAAAAAGGCGGTCCCGCAGTCGGCCGGGCCCTCCGTCGTCGGCTGGGCGGTCAGATTCGACGGGTTGGGCTGGACGGTCAGATCCGACGGGTTGGTGGTGGCGAGGAACCTCGGATAGGACGAATCGGTTCGCCGGGCCGCCGACACCGCAGCCAGCGAGACGCCGCCCAGCAGGGCGATGAGCACCAGGACACTCAGGTAGCCGCCGAGCCGGGACCCCAGGGTGGCCCGCAAACGGAAGAAGACGAGGTCGAGAGCGGCACGCGGCACCTCGGGGCGGTTCATCCCCCTCTGTTCTCGCACGCCGGCCCGGGCCGCACCACTAGGCGTGCACACCTAACGCGGTGGTGGTAGCTCGCCGAACGAGACTTCAACCCCTCGCCTCAGGGACCCGCCCGAGCCAGCGGGGCAACCACCCCCTCTCGCGAGGAACGCCACCCTTCGCCCAGAGCGGGCGCAAGCGTGTGGTTACAGCACTAGTCGCCATTGCCGGGCGGACCCGGCCCCTGGCCCGAGCCCGCACCCGGGCCGCCCCCTCCGGGCGTCGGCGTCTCCGCCGGTGGAGGCGCCGTGGTGGTGGTCGTGGTCGCCGACGTCCCGAGCGCATTGAAAAGCGCCGCCACGTCCGCGGTGAGGATCGAAGCCTCGGTCGGGCTCATCGATCTGGCCGAGCTCGTTGCCCACTGCGTTGGGGTCGTCGTTCTGTTCGTCCGCCACGACGAGGACCTGGTCCAGCTGGCGCAGGATCTGGGCGCCAAGGTCGGGTCCGACCGACCCGTCGGTGATGCCGTTCTGCACGTCGCGCACCAGTTCGCCGGCCGCGTCGGCAACCGTCGGCACGGTCGTCGGGGTGGAGGTCGGGGTGGTCGACCGTTTGATCTTGGTCAAGGCGGGCGCAGCGCGTGCAGGGGGCCGTTTGGTCGCATGGGCCGGCGAGCCGATGCCCGACGCGGCCCAGCCGCCGAGGGCGATTGCGATCACAATGACCAGTGCCAAGGGGACAAGGCGGCGGTCGAATGACCACCGGTGACGGGCGCGCACGACCGGCGTGCCGGTGCTCGCCGCGCCGGCACCGACGGCGGGCATCACCGAGGTCGACGGTTCGTCGGCCGGTGCTGGTGCTGCGGCCGGGACCGTCCGGTCGGCGTCGGCACCGAGCGCCCGCTCGGGGTCAGGGCGATAGGTGGGCACGATTAGCGCCGCGGTCTGCTCGCTCGGGTGCCAGCGGACCTTGAACGCGGGTCCCGCCACCATGCCCGCGACCTCGCTCGCGCTCGGGCGCCGCTCCGGGGAGGGCTCGAGCATGGCCGCGAGGACGAGCCGCCAGGGCATCGGGAGATCCGGCGGCGGCGGCACCGAGCCGGCGAGCCGACGGGCGACGACCTCGCTCGGGGTCCCCTCGAAAATGCGCGCCCCGATGAGGCACTCGAGGAGGGTGAGCCCGAGCGACCAGACGTCGGCCGAGGTGCCGACGCCGTGATGCTCGATCTGCTCGGGCGCCATGTAGGCGGCCGTGCCGAGCGTCGTGCCGGTCATGGTCATCGACGCCGAGTCGACGAGGCGCGCGATCCCGAAGTCGGCCAGGCGCACCCGCAGGCCCGGACCGAGCAGCACATTGGCTGGCTTGATGTCGCGATGCACCATGCCGCGCTCGTGCACGTAGGCGAGCACGCTGGCGAGCACGCTGGCGAGCGCGGCGGCCAGCGTCGCGGTGCGCGCGGGTGAAAGTGGCCCGTCACGCAGCCGGTCGGCCAGTGTCGGCCCCTCGACCAGCTCGGTCACCAGGGTAGGCCTGCCCGTCGTGGACCCCGGCCGCGAGCAGTCGGACGAGGCCGGGGTGGTCGAAGGACTCGAGCGCCCTCGCCTCCTCGGCGAGACGCCTCGCGAACGAGGCCTCCGAGGTCCGGACCACCTTGAGCGCCACCGTCCCGCAAGACCCGGCCTCGTCGGTGGCCCGGTACACGTCGGACATCCCACCCCGCCCGAGCAGGCTCTCGAGCCTCCACCGGCCGCCGACCAGGGGCGACGCCACCGGCGCGATGACGTCGCGGGCCGGCGGCTTCGGCGAGACCGGACGGTCGCCGTTCGGATGCGGCCGGTGCCTGGGCGCGTTGAGCTGGCGTTTCGAGGGCGGCATCCTCAACTTCTACCCAGGAACGCCCCCGGGAACGCCTGGGCCTAGGCCACGTACAAGAACCCGTAACCTTCGTCGCGCACCGCCACGCCGGCCTCCCGCAGCGCCACGTCCCAGTCGCCCTTGACCGCCGGGTCGGACTCTTCCATGCCGTGGTCGGCCACCAGGAAGAGGGCGCAGTCCTCCATGACCCCGGCCCGCTCCACCTCCTCGATGATCCGGGCGAGCCGCGCGTCGGTGTCCCGCACCGCCGAGGCCGCCATGTCCGAGTAGGGCCCGCCCAGCGTGGAAGGCGGAGTCGGTGAGGGTGAAGTTGACCCAGCTGAACGCGGGCGGGTGATCGCCCGCCCCCCGCCACACCGAGCGGAACTGCTCGACTGCGGTGTGGTCGATCCGGGAGCCCCAGCGGTAGTCCTTGCTCGGCCGCACGAAGCGCTCGGTCGCGTCGGGCAGGTCGTCCGGACCCGGAGCGGGCGGGACGGCCCGGCCGCGCGCACCTCCCCGAAGGTCGAGTAGTCGGCCCCGGCGTCGCAGGGCTCGTTGATCGACGCAGTCCTGGTGCCTGGGAAACACCGCTTGCACGCGTGGTGCAGCGTCTCCACGCCGGGGTTGAGCCACTGCATGGCGTTGGCCCACGTCGCCGGGGAGTTGGTGATCACCTGGTCCCCCGTCGCCCGGTCGACCCAGGCGTTGTGGAGGATCCCGTGGTGGCCGGGGTGGGCCCCGGTCAGGATCCCGGTGTGGTTGGCCAGCGTGACCGTGGCAACGACGCCAGCGCGCCGTAGCGGCACGCCGTCCCTTCCGCCATCAGACGGGCGATCGTCGGTGCCTCGCCGCGTGCCGCCAGGTCGTAGAGCACGTTGGGGTTGGCGCCGTCGAGGAGGAACCCGATGAGGTGCTTGGCCCGTCCGGGGTCGGCGAGCATCGGCTCGAACACCTCGCCGTCTTGATGCGAGAGCATCGGCGCGCCGTTCGTCTCGACGCCGAGAAGTCGCAGCACCGTCGGCGCGACGTCGATGAGCCGGCAGCCGATGTCGGCCAGCCCCCGGTTGGCGCCACCCCGGCGCCGGCAGGCGATGAACGGGCGCACGCGCCTGGACGACCCCGAGCGAACCGTGCTCGCCGAGGTGTCCGCCCTGGTCCTCCCAGTTGTGCGACGCCGAGTGGATGACGCAGAGGTCGGGCGCCGAGGGGTGGTCGAAGAGCTGCGCGAACTGCGAGTAGGCGAAGGGATAACTGTTCTCGGCCCGTCGAGGATGCGGCACGGCCGTTCGGCAGCGAGGTCGGCGAAGCGGGTCGGGTCCTGGTCTCCAGGGGGTTCGACCGCTCGAGCGTCTGGATGTCGAACCCGCCGTCGGCCCGCCGGCACCACACCGCGTGACCCTCGGCCGAGGCGACCTCGTAGGTGTCTGGCGAGGGCGACCACCCGACCATGTCGACGATCGGCTCGAGGTCTGCGCTGACGCAGGACCGCGAGGGCCGGCGTCGCGTCGCTCGGTCGGTCGCGGGGGCAAGAGTCACCATGGCCCGCAGTATGGCGGAGCCGCCCGTTCGGTGCATCGCGCCCCGCCGTCACGCCACCGTCGCAGTCGCCCCGGGCGGTGCCTGAGCCGAACGCTACGCATGCGCTCGGCGTGCCGAGGCCATCGTCGTCGGCGTCGGGCCCCAACGGACTGGCCGCAGCGGTGACGCTGGCGCGGCGGGCCTGTCGGTCGAGGTCTACGAAGGAGCCGAGCAGCCCGGGGGCGGGTGCCGGACCGCCGAGCTCACCCTGCCGGGCTTCCGCCACGACGTGTGCTCGGCCGTGCACCCCCTCCTCATCTCTTCGCCGTTCTTCCGCGACGTCGACCTCGAGGCGCGCGGCGTGCAGCTCTGCATGCCCAAGGTGCCCTTCGCCCACCCGCTGGAGGGGGGCCGTGCCGCAGCGGTCCTCCCTTCGGTCGCCGAGACCGCGGCGACCCTCGGGCGTGATGCGCGCACCTATCGGCGCCTGTTCGGCCCGCTCGTGCGCAACGTCGACAAGATCCTCCCCGCCGTGCTGCGGCCGATCCGCCCGCTGCCCCCGCCCCCGCTCGCCATGGCCCGCTTCGGGCTGCTCGGCCTTGTCCCGGCGTCACGGACCGCGCGGCGCTTCAGGACCGAGGAGGCGCAGGCGCTCATCGCCGGCGCGGCCGCCCACTCGATGCTCTCCCTCTCGGCCCCGCTCACCTCGTCGTTCGGGCTCTTGTTCATCACGGTGGCGCACGCGCTCGGCTGGCCCGTCGTCGCGGGTGGGAGCGAGCGGATCGTGACCGGCCTCTGCGAGGAGCTCGAGTCGCTCGGCGGCCGTGTGCACACCGGCCGCTGGGTGAAGAGCCTCGACGAGCTGTCCGGCACTCGCACCGTCCTGCTCGACGTCTCGCCCGCGCCAGTTCCTGGACCTGGCCGGCGATCGGCTGGGCCGCGCCCGGAGGCCGCTCGAGCGGTTCCGCTACGGACCGGGCGTGTGCAAGGTCGACTGGGCGCTGTCGGGCCCCGTCCCCTGGGAGGCCGAGGTCTGCCGGGAGGCCGGGACGGTGCACGTCTGCGGCCCGCTCGAAGAGGTCGAGCGCTCCGAGTCTGAGGTCAGCGCGGGCCGCCACGCCGAGCGGCCCTTCTGCCTGGTCGCCCAGCCCGGTGTGGTCGACCCGAGCCGCGCCCCCGAAGGGCGGCACACGCTGTGGGGGTACTGCCACGTGCCCCTCGGGGTCCACGACCGACATGACCGAAGCGATCGAGGCCCAGATCGAGCGGTTCGCTCCCGGGTTCGGGCGCCTGATCCTGGCCCGCTCGACCATGACGGCAGTGGAGATGGAGGCCTACAACCCCAACTACATCGGGGGCGACATCAACGGCGGGCTGTCCAACTTCCGCCAGACCGTGCTGCGCCCGACGCCGCGCTGGAACCCCTACCGCACCGCCGTGAAAGGGGTCTACCTCTGCTCGGCGTCGACCCCGCCGGGCGGGGGCGTGCACGGGATGTGCGGCCTGGCCGCCGCCCAAACTGCCCTGGCCGACCTGCAAAAGGGGTAGCGAGCCGACCCTGGGCCGGGGGGTGCCAGCCCCACGGGTGGACACGGGGCATCACCCTTGGCCCGCTGCCTGGCGAAACGTAGCGTTGAGGGAGACACGAGGCCCGGGGAAACCGGGGGGGTCGAGATGAGCCAGCCAGACCGCATCACCAAGAAGAACAACCGCATCCAGGGCTCGGTGACGTCCATCTCCTGGATCCCCTCGGAGGCGATCTCGGGGCTCTCGACCAAGCTCCCCTTCGAAATGGGCATCGCCCACTACGACCAGGCGCCGCCAGACGTGGTGACCGACCTTGAGGCGCTGCGGGCGGCCGACCGGTTCCGCTTCGCCAACCAGCTGAAGGGCTGGATCGAGGTCGAGGACGGCAAGATCGTCGGCCACGGCAGCGCGGGCGGCGGGATCATCGGCGCCACCACGCTGCGCGTCGGGTCCAAGGAGGCCACCTTCCAAGCCGTCTCGCTGAGCGACCTGCGGCCGGCCCCGACCGTCGGCGACACCGAGGTCACCTTCGTGCAGACCGCCGGCGGCCGGACCGGCGTCCCCGCCCCGCGCCGGGTGCGCCGCCCACCCTTCGTGCAGTTCTCGGCACCGCTGGCCTGGACGACGCTCTCGCTCACGTTGCGGGCCGATGGGACCGTGACCCGAGCAGATGACCGGGGCCAGCCCCTTCCCGCGCCACTGGGTCTACGGCAGCGACGGCCAGCTGCTCTCCAAGAGCGGCGTGATCGACTTCTCCACCTGGTACCGCCGCGCCTTCGGCAAGCACAGCCCCTGGGGCGACCGCGACTCCCCCGCGCTCACGACCGAGGTCGAGTCGGCGCTCGAGCGCCAGCTCTCCAGCGAGCTCATGCAGGGCTCGGCCAAGCCCAAGATCCGCGACGTACAAGAAAGGTGCGGCGATCTTCACCCAGGGCGAGGACGGCAAGGAGCTGGTCTTGGTCCTCGACGGGGTGGTACGCATCGAGGTCGACGGGAAGCGCCTGGCCGAGTACGGGCCGGGCTCGATGCACGGCGAACGGGCGATCCTGGAGGGCGGGAAGCGCACTGCCGCCGTCACTGCGGTCACCGACTGCAAGCTGGCCGTCGCCACCGCGGAGGAGATCGACCGCGACGCGCTGGTCGAGCTGTCCTCGGGGCACCGGCGCGAGGAAGAGGGCTGAGCATGTCCTCGGGCGGAGCGAGCGACCAGTCCATCACCGTCTTTCTGGCCGACGACAACCTGATCGTGCGGGCCGGGGTCCAGGCGCTGCTCTCGCTCGAGCCCGACCTCACCATCGTCGGCACCGCGGCCGACTACGACGAGCTGGTGGCCGGGGCCAGCGCGACCGCCCCCCAGGTCGTCGTCACCGACATCCGCATGCCCCCCTCCTTCCAGCGCGAGGGCATCGACGCCGCGCACGAGATCCGCAAGCGCCACCCCGGCACCGGCGTCGTCGTGCTCTCCCAGTTCGACGACCCCGAGTACGCCATCTCGCTCCTGGAGCAAGGGGCGGCCGGCTACGGCTACCTCTTGAAGGACCGGGTGGCCGAGGGCGACCAGCTGGCCCGCGCCGTGCGGACCGTCGCGACCGGTGGTTCGGTGCTCGACCCCCAGATCGTCGAGGCCATGGTCCACCCGGTCACCGACACCGGCGACCTCGGCGAGCACGACGAGGAGCTGCTCCGGCTCGTCGCCGAGGGACGCCCGATCAAGGCCATCGCTGCCGCCCAGGGGATCACTCCCGCAGCGGCGTCCGAGGCGGTCGAGAAGCTCTTCCTGCGGGTCGCCCAGGACGCGAGCGCCGGCGGGCAGAGCTCGCTGCGCCGCCTGCGCATGCTGCACGAGGCGATCGTCAACCGCGAGGAGCAGGGCGAGACGCTGAGCCGCCTGCTCCCCGGCGGCGTGGCTGACATGCTGCGGAGCCAGGGGCGGGAGGCCGGCGAGACCAAGCAGCTCGTCGTGAGCGTGCTCATGTCCGACATCCGCGGCTACTCGACGATCGCCGAGCACGCGGACCCGAGCGCGCTGGCCGGCCAGCTCAACGTGCACCGCGGCGAGATGAACAAGGCCATCCTCTCGGTCGACGGCACCGTGATGCAGTTCGTCGGCGACGCGGTGATGGCCGTCTTCGGCGCGCCCGTGGCCATGGAGGACCACGCCGAGCGGGCCGTCCAGGCGGCGCTCGCCATGCACGAGGCCCAGGACGCAGGTGAACGAGCGCTGGATCGAGCAGGGCCTGCCCGAGTTCGGCCTCGGCATCGGCGTGACCACCGGCCCGGTGGCCGCCGCCCTGCTCGGCTCCGAGGAGCGGCTCGAGTACACCCTCGTCGGCGACACCGTGAACCTGGCCCAGCGCCTCCAGCAGTGGGCCGAGCCCGGCGACACCGTGCTGTCCGAGGCCACCTACCGCGACCTGGCCGACGCCGCCGGACGCCGAGGAGCTCCCCCCCGCCTTGGTGAAGGGCCGGGACACCCCGGTCGCCGCGTGGCGCATCGCGGCGGCGACGAGACCGACCCCCGCGCCCTTGGGCTCGGGCTGAGCGAGGAGAACCGATGAACGTCATCGAGGCGAAAGGGGTCCGCAAGACCTACGAGTCCGAAGGGGCCCCGGTCCGGGCGCTGCGCGGGCTCGACATGACCATGGACGAGGGCGAGTTCGTCGCGGTCATGGGACCCTCGGGCTGCGGCAAGTCGACCCTGCTCAACCTGGTGGCCGGCCTCGACGCGCCGACCGAGGGTGAGATCATCGTGGCCGGCGAGTCGCTCGCCGACAAGGACGAGAACGAGCTGGCCCGCATGCGGCGGCGCCACATCGGCATCGTCTTCCAGTTCTTCAACCTCTTGGAGGGGATGAGCGTGCTCGAGAACGTGACCCTGCCCGGCCGTGATCGCCGGCACCAAGCGCCGCCAGGCCGAGAGCCGGGCCCGTGACCTGCTCGACCTGCTCGGCCTGGGCGACAAGGCACGCAGCGCGCCCGGGCGTCCTTTCGGGCGGCCAGCGCCAGCGCCTGGCCATCGCCCGGGCGCTGGCCAACGCCCCCACGCTGCTGTTGGCCGACGAGCCCACCGGCGCGCTCGACTCCGAGGGCGGACTCGAGGTGCTCGAGCTGTTCCGCCGCCTGCATGCGGGCGGCCAGGCGATCCTCCTCGTCACCCACGACGAGGAGGTGGCCGCACCCGGCGTCACGCATCGTGCGGATGCGCGACGGCCGGGTCGAGGACGACGGTCGGGGCAACGCCGCGGCCGTCACGGCGGGGGCACCCGCGGGCAGCAGAGTGAGCGACGGCGCCGTCGCCCGATCATCGTCAGCCAGCTCGGGCGCAGCCGCGAGAGGAGTGCCGCGCGAGGCCGCCCGGCCCGGTCTGGCGCTGCTCGGCGGCGCTGCTCGGCGCGGTCGCGCTGGCCGGCGGCGATCTCGGCCCCGCTCGTCGACCCCCACGGCGACCTGGCCACCCAAGTGGTGCGCTGCGTCGTCGTGTCGCACGTTCGCGCTGGCCGGCACCTTCGCGCTCTCCCGGCGGCCCTCGGAGCGCCAGCCGATCCTGGCCCTCCTGTGCGCGGCGCTCGCCGGGGCCGCCACCGCGCTCAGCGCGCTGATCTCGGCCAACCCGCACGGAGCGAGCGGCGCGGCCGCCTCTTCATCCAGTTCGCCCGCGTCGGCGAGCCGGTCGCGCTCGCGCTGTTCCCGGTCGCCGTCATGCACTTCCTGCTTGGCCTCCCCGACGGCAGCTGCCGCTTCAGCCGCAGCGCCGATCGGGATCGGGTATCTGGTCGGCACCGGCGGTCGGCGTGACGCTGTGGACCCGGCGCCCCTCGCTCCCGCTCTGGCCGATCCTCATCGAGCTCGTCCTCGCGCTCGGGATCGGCTTCGTCGGTGTCCCAACGTCGCTACGCGCGCTCGGCCGGGCTCGAGCGCCAGCGCATGCAGTGGTTCGGGTGGGCGACCGCGCTCACGCGTCGAGACGCTGCTCGTGGCGATCGGCGGGCGACTGCTGTGGGGTTGGCCGCCACCGACCGTCGCTCGTGGTCTCGGTCGCGCTGCATCCCCGTCGCGGTGGCGATCGTGATGGCCGGGACTCGGCGCTTTGCGGCCCGCATCGACCGGATCCTCGCCCACACGGTGTCGCTGGCCGGGCTGACCGGCATCGTGGTCGTCGTCTACCTGGTCGTCGTGCTCGGGCTGGCCACACCCCCACACCACAAGTGCAGGGACCACGTCCTGCTCGGGCTCTCGATGGCGGCCGCCGCGATCGCCGCCTTGATCTACGGCCCGGCGCGCCAGCGGCTCGGTCAGATCGCCAACCGCATCGTCTACGGCGAGCGCGAGGCGCCCGACGCGGTGCTGCGGACCTTCGGCAGCCGGCTGTCCCGGGCCATCCCGATGGACGAGCTGCTCTTGCAGGTGGCCGAGTCGCTGCGCAAGACGCTCGCGCTGAGCGGCGGCGGAGGTGTGGACGGGCTCGGGGGGCCGGCTCGAGCGCACGGTGTCGGTCCCCGACGTCCCCGTCACCCGCCTCACGATCAGCGACGAGGAGCAGCTCGTCGTGGCCCGGGCCGGGGTGACCGGCACCGCCTGGCTCGAGGTCTGGCTGCCCGCCATGTTGGTCGGCCGGGAGGACTCGATCCTGCGCGTCGCGCCGACGACGCACTCGGGCCAGGTCCTGGGTCTGATCGTGGCCGTGCGGCCGCCGGGCGGCGACCAGTTCACGACCGATGACGACACGATGCTGACCGAGCTGGCCCGCCAGGTCGGGCTGGCCCTGCACAACGTCGAGCTCGACTCCGCGCTCCAGGAGTCCTTGGAGGAGGTCCAGCGTCAGGCCGACGAGCTGCAGCGCCTCCCGGGCCCGCATCGTGGCGGCGTCCGACGCCGCCCGGCGCGAGATCGAGCGCAACCTCCACGACGGCGCCCAGCAGCACCTGGTCGCGCTGGCGGTCAACGTGCGCCTGGCCCGCAAGCTGGCCGAGACCGACCTCGAGTCCTCCTTCGAGCTGCTCGACCAGCTGGGCCTCGACCTCCAAGACGCCGTCCAGGAGCTGCGGGCGCTGGCCCACGGCATCTACCCGCCGCTGCTCATCGACCGGGGCCTCGAGGAGGCGCTGCGGGCCGCCGCCGGGCGGGCCGCGCTCCCGACCACCGTGGAGGCGACCGACCTCGGCCGGTACTCCCCCGAGACGGAGGCGGCCGTCTACTTCTGCTGCATGGAGGCGCTCCAGAATGCCGGCAAGCACGCCGGCGAGGGCGCCTCGGCGACCGTTCGAGTCTGGCGAGGACGGCGACCAGCTCGCCTTCGAGGTGGCCGACACCGGGGCCGGCTTCGACATGAACGGGCGCGGCCGGCAAGGGGGCCGGCTTCGTCAACATGAGCGACCGCGTGGGCGCGGTCGGCGGCACCCTGCGGGTAGACAGCGGTGGTCGGCAAGGGCACGACGGTCACCGGCCGGGTGCCGACCTCACACGGCGAGCCAGCCCACCGTCGCCACTGGGTCAGCCACTCGGCTCCAGTCGCCGGTGCGGTCGGGTGCTCCGGCCCGGATCCCAGCGCGTCCTGCGAAGACGTCCGGGCCGAACTGCTCCTTGTGGACGTACGCGGACGGCGCCGCAGTGCCGGGCGTCGTCGGGGAGGTCCTCGGCGTCGTAGGTCGACAGGAGCACGACCCGGACTTCGGGGTGCGCCTCGGTGATCCGGCGGGTGGCCTCGATGCCGCCGATGCCCTCCATGTTGATGTCCATGAGCACCAGGTCGGGCGAGGCCTCGGCCACCTGGTCGACGGCCTCCTCCCCGACTTGGCCTCGGCGACCGTCTCGAAGCCCGCGGTGGCGCGCGACCACCGCCTTGGCCGCGACCCGGAACGGCGCCTGGTCGTCGACGACCAGCACCCTCACGACCTGGTCGGACACTCGTCCATCCTGACATTGCCGTGACGGCGTGGCCTACACGGACAGCACTCCCCCGCCCGGGGGTGGCAGCACCCCCGGCGCCCGGACGCGCCGGTCAGCTTTGGGCGGAGAGGAAGAGGAGAACCGCCTTCACCCGGCGGTGGACGTCGGGCTCCTGGGAGAGGTCGAGCTTGGAGAAGATCGAGTTGATGTGCTTCTCCACGGCCCGCTCGGACAGCACAAGGGACGCGGCGACCGCGGCGTTGTTCTTGCCCTGGGCCATCTCGCCCAGGATCTCGGTCTCGCGGGGAGTCAGCGAACGCAGCGGTGAGTCGGCCGCCCGCGAGCGGGCCGCCACCAGCGCATCCACCACCTCGGGGTCGATCACCGAGCCGCCCCGGGCCACCTCCCGGATGGCCTGGGCCAGCTGGCCGATGTCCGACACCCGCTCCTTCAGCAGGTAGGCGCGGCCCCGCGAGCCATGCTCCAGGAAGTCGAGCGCGTAGCGCGGGCTCGGAGTACTGCGAGAGCACGACGACGCCCAGTTCGGGGAGCTGCTCGCGCAGCTCGTTGGCGGCCCGGATCCCCTCGTCGGTCCCGGTCGGGGGCATCCGGATGTCGGTGACGACCACGTCGGGCTTTTCGGCGGCGGTCACCCGCATCAGCGCGTCGTAGTCGGCGCAGGCCGCCACGACCTCCAGGTCGTCTTCGGAGGCGATGAGCTTCCCCACCCCCTCGCGCACGATGTAGTTGTCCTCGGCGAGGACGATCCGCAGCGCCACGGCCCGAAGGCTAGACCTATCGACCCTTGGGCTTGGAGCGAACGTCCGAGGCCCGCACCTCGGCTTCGAGCTCGACCCGGCGGGCCCGCATGCGCTCACCCCGCTCGGCGCACTCGTCGCGGAACTCGCCGATCCTGGCCAGCCGCTCGTTGATGCGTTGGAGGAGGGTCTCGTTGGCTTCGATGGCGTCGGCCAGAAGCCGCAGCCGCTTGGGGGTGGGCGCGCTGGCCCGGGCGGCCCGCCGCGCCCGCTCGAGCGCATCCTCCGAAGCCAGTACGTCGTGGATCTCGGCCAGGGTGAGGCCGAGCAGGTCCTGGAGCTCCCGGATGTGGACCACCCGCTCGCGCTCGGCCACCGAGTACAGGCGCTCGCCGCTCCCCCGGTAGCCGACGGGTTGGAGCAGCCCGATCTCCTCCCAGTAGCGAAGCGTCCGCGGGTGAGGCCGGTCTCCTTGGCCATCTCCCCGATGCGCAGCCGGGGCTCGTCCTGCGTCGGGGTCTCGGCCTCGGGCCGGGCCATTGTCATCAGCGCTCGACGCCCGCCGGCTGCAGGACCGCCGGGGCCTCCTCGACCGCGTCAGCCGCCGGGGTCAGCGCCGGCTCGGAGTAGATGAACTTGCCACCCCGCATCCACGACGCCCCCGCCGCGATCAGACAGGCGATCACCGCGAAGTCGAACGCGGTGTGCAGGCCCCGCGAGACGCGCCCGAGATGAGGTGCGGGAAGTAGCTGCGGGCGAGAAGGCGGGCGGCGTCGGCCTTCGGCAGATGGGCCAGCACGTTCGCCCCCAAAAGGTGCTGCATCGGGCTGTAGCCCAGGAACGCCGCGAACAGCGTGGAGACCGGCGGCAGGTGGGCGACGCGGGTCGCTGCGGCGACCGGGACGTGCTGGGAGATGAGCCCGTTGTACAGGTTGGTCGACAGCGTCGAGCTCAGCCCGATGATCATGAGCGTGAAGAAGATGCCGATCGAGAGCACCTGGGCGGCGTTCTGGAAGGTCGTGTTCATTCCCGAGCCCACCCCGCGGTGGGCCGCCGGGAGGCTGTTCATCACCCCGGCCGCGGTTGGGCGCGGCGAATGCGCCCATCGAAAGCCCGTTCAAGAGCAGGAGGGGCGCGAACACCTCGTAGGAGAAGTTGACCGGCAAGAGCTCCAGCAAGAAGAAGCTCAGCGCGGCCCCGAGCATGCCCCCCGTCGCGAACGGACGGGACCCGAAGCGGTCCGAGAGGATGCCCGAGATCGGGCCCGCCAGGAGGAACCCGGCAGTGAGGGGGAGCATATAGATGCCGGCCCACAGCGGCGTGCGGATCGCGTTGTAGCCGTGCAGGGGCAGCCAGATCCCCTGCAGCCAGATGATGAGCATGAACATCAAGCCGCCCCGACCGATGGCGCTCAGCAGTGTGGCCACACTGCCGGCGGTGTACGCCCGGATCTTGAACAGCGAGAGCCGGAACATGGGATCGGGGACCCTCTTCTCGATGAAGCCGAACAAGACGAGCAGCGCCACCCCCGAGGAGATCGTCGAGAGGACGAAGGGGCTCATCCATCCCATGCTCGAGGTGCCGTACGGCTGGATGCCGTAGGTGATCCCGACCATGAGCAGGATCAGGCCGACCGCGAAGGTGAGGTTGCCCAGCCAGTCGACCCGCGCGTTGGAGACCCGGGGCCCCTCGCGCAGCTTGAGGTAGGCCCAGACGGTCCCGAACAGCCCGACCGGGACCGACACCAAGAAGATGAGCCGCCACTGGATCGGGCCGAGGACACCGCCGAGCACCAGCCCGATGAACATGCCGGCGATCCCGAACACCTGGTTGACCCCCAGGGCCATGCCGCGCTGGTGTTCGGGGAAGGCGTCGGTCAGGATCGCCGACGAGTTCGCCCACAAAAAGGCCGCCCCGACTCCCTGGAACACCCGCATGATGACGAGGTACAGCGCGGCCGTCGTGCCCGACATCCATGTGATCGTGAGCAGCAGCGAGAAGAACGTGTAGAACGCGAACCCGAAGTTGTACATCCGGACCCGGCCGTAGATGTCGCCAAGACGCCCAAGGCTCACGACGAGCACACTCGTAGTGACGAGGAAGCTCAGGATCATCCAGAGCAGATAGAAGCTGTTGCCCGGGAGGAGCGGGTCCAGCCGGATGCCCTTGAAGATGTCCGGCAGGGCGATCAGCATGATCGACGAGTCGACCGTGATCAGGAAGACCCCGAGGGTGGTGTTGGTGAGGGCGATCCACTTGTAGCGGTCGTTGTTCTCGATCGGCCGAAATCGACGTCCTGCTCCGCCTCCCAGCGTGTGGACAGCCCCGTTCGACCCGTTGGATCCGTTGTGCCTGAATCCGAAGCTCACCCGTTCGTCACGCGCTGATGCACCACCCCGTGGGTTTTCCGTTCACGTCAACGGTAATGGGAATCGACCCTCGACCGCAAGATTCCGGTTGGCTGATCCGGGTAAAGATGGCGTGATGGCCAGTCTGGGCAGGCCGCGCCGGCTCCGATGGGCGATGGCCGGTGCGGCGGTCTTGGCCCTCGCCACTGGATCGACGCCGGCCCCCGCGGCCACCCGAACGATCCGACCGACGAACTGGACCGTGTACCACCACGACCCCGAGGGCCACGGGGTCGCACCGGCGATCGACCTGTCCTCGGCCCACCAGGTGTGGGTTTCGCCCCAGCTCGACGGGGAGCTCTACGGCGAGCCGCTGATCGACGGCGCGACCGTCGTCGTCGCCACCGAGAATGACACCGTCTACGCACTCAACGCGGCCACCGGAAAAGTCCGATGGTCGACCCATGTGGGAACACCGGTGGCTTCGTCGACTCTCCCCTGCGGGGACATCACGCCCACCCTCGGAATCACGTCGACGCCGGTGATCGACCCAATCCGCGGCGAGGTGTTCGTGGTCGGCGACGTCGCAGGCCCAAACGCACCCGAGCACATCCTCTTCGGCCTACGGCTGTCGTCGGGGAAGGTCGTGCTGCGCCAGGACGTCGACCCGCCGGGGATCAACACCGCGGCGGCGCTGCAGCGGGTCGCGCTGACGCTCGATGCGGGCCGCGTCCTGTTCGGGTACGGGGGGAACGACGGCGACTGCTCGAGATACCACGGGTGGATCGTGTCGGTCCCCGAGCGGGGCGGGCCCATGCAGACCTACGAGGTCGACTCGGCGCCCGGCGACGACCAGGGTGCCGTCTGGCTCGGTGGTGCCGCGCCGGAAATCGACGCGCAGGGCAATGTGTGGTTCGCGGCGGGCAACGGCTCCGTCGACTCGACCGGTGCCGCCTACGACGGGAGCGACTCGGTCGTCGAGCTCTCACCCTCGCTCAAGCTTCTCCAGTTCTTCGCCCCTCTCGACTGGGCTGCGGACAACGCGCACGACCGCGACCTCGGCTCGGGCGCGCCGGCCCTGCTGGCCAACGGCCTCGTCGTGCAGGCCGGGAAGTCCCAGCAGGCCTATCTCCTCTCCATCACGCGGCTCGGAGGGATCGGCGGGCAGCTCACCACCCTCACCTCGTTCTGTGGAGGAAACGTTGACGGCGGCAACGCGGTCGTGGGTAACGTCGTCTACATGCCTTGCCAGAGCGGTGTCGAGGCCGTTCGAGCGACCGCCAGTCCCCCGGCGCTCCGGGTCCTCTGGCAGGCCTCGGGGGTGGGAGGGCCGCCGATCGTCGCTGGCAACGAGGTGTGGGCAATCAGCCAGAGCGGAACCCTCGAAGCCCTGAGCGAGGCGACGGGCGCCATCGTCCAGCAGTTCCCGATCGGCCCGGTCGCGAACCACTTCCCCACACCGTCGGTCGGCGACGGTCGGCTGTTCGCGCCGGCCCTGGACCAGGTGTTCGCGTTCAGGGGAGGCTGATGCCCTCGACGGATCAGATCGAGTTGATGAGGGTGCGCGAGGCCATCTCGAAATAGGCGATGAGCTCGGCCTCGGTCCCCTCGTCGACACCCGACCCCCTCACCGCTTCCACCATGTGGCGCAACCACGCGTCGCGCTCGGTCAGGCCGATGACGAAAGGGGCATGGCGCATCCGCAACCGCGGATGGCCCCGCTCATCGCTGTAAGTGGGCGGGCCGCCCCAGTACTGGCCGAGGAACAACGCGAGATGCTCGATCGGGTCGCGCAGGTCGTCGGGGTACAGCGGGCGCAGGACGTCGTCGTTCTCGACCCCGGCATAAAATCGTGTGACGAGCGCGTCGAAGAACCCCTGACCGCCGACCCTTTCATACAGGGTGCCCATCGCGACGACCGTAGACGCCCTCGAGGCGTCACCGGTCGCCCTCTGGCCGCCTCATACACTGCAGACGGTCCCTGCGGGGACCGCGCGGGTGTAGCTCAATGGCAGAGTCCCAGCCTTCCAAGCTGGTCATGCGGGTTCGATTCCCGTCACCCGCTCGTTGTGAGCTCTGGGGGAGTCAGCCGACAGGCAAAAGCGATTGGGATCTTCGCACCCCCAAATCCTACGGCTGGACAGCTTCGGCCTTCCGCAAACGCGCGCAAGATCGTGCCCTCGAAGCACCCGGCATCTGCCACAGATCGCCGGCCGTGAGGCGGTGACCCGAGTTCGTCAGAGGGTCGGTGGTTCGATCCGCTCGATGCTGTGAACTCGATCGAGCGAGCCGTCGAACGAAGCGATTCGCTCAACGCCGGTGCTCTCGGCGCAGGCGACGAGATAGGCCTCGGCGAAGTCGACTATGTCCATTTGGTAGACCTCGATGGCTCGCAACAAGAGTGCTGGATCGACAGAGACGACTGAGTCGAACGCCACCAGTGATCTGACTGCCTGGGCAACCTGGTCTCGAGGCGCGTCGTAGTAGGACTCGAGCACATACACCGTCTCTGCTGCCACCAGATCAGTGAGAAGCAGGTCGCTCTCGGACTGCAGATAAGCCGTTGCGCGAGCAGCCGCTTCTGGTGGGTCGCCCGTCAGGTGCCGAACAATGACGTTCGTGTCGAGGAAAGCGGTCACCTACGGGCTGCGGCTCGTGCCGACCTGGTTCTGCGAATCACCTCGTCCCACGCCACGTTGCGCTTGGCGGCCGGCACACTCACCGTGTTGGCGAGGTCCAAAAAGTTGGGCGTTCGGGCCAGAACGGCTCGATTGCCCTCGACACGGAAAATCACTTCATCCCCGTCCCTGATGCCAAGCGCGTCACGGACGACTTTTGGAACCGTCACCTGTCCTTTTGATGTCACCTTCGCCGCAACATCCACGACAGTCCTCCTTACTTCTTGTCCTGAGTAAGGATACCGGATGTCCGAGCCCTGTAAACGCTCCCTGAGAGCGTCCTAAACCACGGCGACCGGGTCCAGATACGCCGAGGAGTCTAGTGATGTATAGTGATGTATATGATGTCATATTCCGGACCCAAATCTACCTGGACGATGCCGAAGTGGAAGCGTTGGACGCCGCAGCCACGAGGACGGGCGCAAGCCGTTCGGAGCTCATCCGCCGCGCGATTCGAGCCCAGTATGGGCAGACGACCCGCGACGCGCGGACGTTGGCACTGCGGTCTTCCGCCGGTGGGTGGCGTGGTCATCGCGACACGGGGACGCAATACGTCGACGCGATTCGAGGCGACGTCAACGAACGCCTTGCCCGGCTCCGTGACTCGTGAAGCTCGTCGACACCACTGTCGCCGTCGACCATCTCCGAGGTCACTCCCCCGCCACCCAGGTGCTCGAGGACATCCTCGAGCACGATGAGATCCTCCTCGCAAGCGAAATGACGCGCTTCGAACTCTTGGCCGGGACGCGTCCAGAGGAAGCCGAGGCGACCGAGGCGTTCTTTTTGGTGCTCTCGTGGGTGCCGGTCGACGAAAACATTGCCCATGTCGCCGGCCGACTCGCCGCCAAGTATCGCAGATCGCACAGCGGGATCGATGCCGTCGACTACCTGCTGGCTGCCACTGCTTCGGTCCTGGACGCCGAGCTTCTCACTACCAACATTGGTCACTTCCCAATGTTCTCGACGCTCCGTGCCCCCTACCTGACCTGAGCGTTCCGAGATCGGAACCTCAGAGGAACCCGCGACGTTCCCTCCGAGAGCCGTGGATTGGGTCGCGTCGAGGCTCCGGTCGACCGGCCTATCCGAAGGTGAAGTCGTAGGCCTGGATCCCAGGGGACGCCTTCAGCAGGAGCACACCGGTCTGGCTCGGCCCGGACTGGAACAGGGTGTAGAGCCGAGGGATGCCCGAGACGCTGATCGTCTTCGTCTGCACGCCGTTGATGGACACGTCCAGGGTCCCGCTCCCGCCCAGCACGAGATAGATGTCGTTCGCCTGGAAGCCGAGCTCCATCTCGGCGTTCGCCCCGGCCGTGGCCTCCTGGGCGTGGTCGGTCCAGATCCCCGAAAGGCCGAGGCCCCCGAGCGGCAGCGAGCTCGGGAACTCGTAGGTGGCCGGTGTGTTCTGGGCGACGTTGTTGTCGGGCACCAAGAACTCAAGTCGGTCGTAGCCGACGTAGGTCTCTTGGTTGATCGGCGTCGTGGGCGTCCGGTTCGGCACGTCCGTCGGGCGAGGCAGCTTGATGTCGGGGTGCGCGTCGGTGATCAGCTTGCGGATCAGCTGTTCGTCCCCCCCGTAGTCGCCTTCGCCGAGGGCGATGTGGCGCACATCACCCTTCGCGTCGATGAGGTATTCAGCCGGCCAATCCTCGTTGTCGTAGGCGTCCCACGTGCCGTAGTTGTTGTCGATCGCAACGGGATAGCGGACCCCGAGCTGTGCCGCCTCAGCCTTCACGTTCGAGATCACGTGCTCGAACGCGAACTCTGGGGTGTGCACCCCGACGACGACGAACCCATCTTTCGCGTAGTCCTTGTACCAAGCCTCCACGTGGGGCAAGGAACGCTGGCAGTTGATGCACGAATACGTCCAGAAATCGACCAGCACGACCTTGCCGCGCAACGAGCTCAGCGTGACGGGCCGGTCTCCGGGCGTGTTGAACCAGCTGACGATCCCCTTGAACTGGGGCGCGGCACCGCAGTTGACCAGCCCCGAAGTGTCCGAGGGACAGCTGGCAAGCGATGAGTGGCCGTTGCCGGTCAACGTGCCGAGCTCCTGGCGGACGGTGCCCGACCCTTCGAAGCGGTTCTGGAGCGCGTCGGTGTAGCCCGGCAGGTCCCGCTGGAGCGCTGCGAACGCGTTGAATCCGATCGCGAGCGCCATCCCGACGAGGATCACGCCGCTCACCTGCCGGAGCCGTGGGCCTCGCACGCGGAGCGTCTTCACGCGCTTGGTGAGCTCGGTTCCCGCCAACCCGATCACGAGCAGCGGCACGGCCGCTCCGATCCCAAAAGCGATCGTGACGAACACCGCGGTGACGCCGACTCGGTGGGTCGCACCGACCACGGTGATGGCGGCCAGGATGGGGCCGGCGCAGGGCACGAACACGAGCCCCAGGCCGAGGCCGATCACGAAACCACCTGCCCGGGCGCTCGGCTGGCGGGAGCGGATCCGCATGAACGGCCGCTCGAGCAGGGTGGCCAGGGGTGGCACCAGGTAGCTGAGTCCCACCACCACCAACAGGACGATCCCCGCGTCGCGCAGGAAGTTCGGAGGGAGATGGAAGAGCGAGATGATCTCGGAGCCGACAAGGATCAGCAAGCTGAAGCTGAGCACGAGTCCGGCCACCACGGCGATTGGCCGTGCCCGCGCCCTCCACCACCCGGTGCTGCCGTCGACCTCGGTGGTGACGCCTGTCGCCAGGATGACCGGAAGGACCGGGACGATGCAGGGCGAGATCCCCGCCACCATCCCGGCAACGATCCCGATCCCAATGAGCTCGATCAACTGGCATCCCTCCGTCGTGGGCGCAGGCCCACAACACGCTGTGGGACCGTGTCACTCATTGCGGGAGCGTGACGACCCGGCCGCAAAGGTACCGGTCGACGCCGCCAAATTGGGGTCGGCCTGAGGTCCGCATTTCGCGTTCTCCCAAGAGCCGCCGCGGCCTCGCCAGCGGAGGGTCAGAGGCTGCGGTGGAAGGTCCACGTGCACGCGACCGGACGGAAGCCGACGCTCGCGTACAGATGTTTGGGCCAGTCGTTGTCGTCGGCCGCGATGAACGTGAAGGGCCTGTTGGCCTCCTGAGCCAGCCGAGTCACGTGGGTGACGAGTGTCCGAGCGAGTCCGCGGCGGCGGGCCGCCGGCATCGTGAAGACGTCCTCGACCCACGAGAAGCCGTCGTCGAGCCGGAGCTTCGTCATGGCGAGCGGCGAGCCGCGCTCGTCGACAACGCCGTAGCTGCGCTCGGCCCAGAACCTTCCCTCGCGTCGTGAGTACTCGCCCAGCTGGTCGAGGCTGTCGACCGAGGCACTGGGATGGCGCTCGGCTCCCCAGGCACGGATCAGCGACAGCGCCTGGTCCTCGGTCAAGGGCACGATCTTGCGAGCGTCGACGCGAGCGAGCGGTGCATCGCCGAGGACCATGTAGACCTCCCGGTCGACGGCCCAGCCGGCCGAGGCGAACGCATCCTCAAGCTCTCGCCCAGTGGCGTCGTCCTCGATGACGAGGTGACGGAACGAGAGGCCGCCTTGCTCCTCGTCGGTGATCGCGACCGCCTCGGAGAACGACACGGGCTCGACGATCCGCACCTCGTTCAGGGACCACACTTGGGGGAGCGACGGCGTCCGCGCGACCCAGCCGTGCGCCGTCGGCCGGACCTCGTCGGCGAGGGAACGGATGGCGCGGCCCACGGCCTCGAGCATCCGCTCGAAGAGGGGCTCGGCGACGGGGACGGGGTCGGTCTGCGTGGCTTCTCTATCGATCTGACCCGCGTCGAGTGCGGACGGCGTCCGGTCGAGACGACTTCGTGTAGTAGTAGTTCTCCGGGGTCAGGACGAGGTATCCGTTCTGCGGCGCGACGCCCTTCAGGGTCGACTTGATCATCGTCAGCTGGTAGACGGGAGTCGGCATCCAGAGCCAAGGGAGCTCCTTCGCCAAGTAGTTCTCATACTTGAAGAACGCGTCGGAGCTGTTCGAGGTCAGCGTCGCCTCTATGTTGGCCGTGTTGATCGAATCCGAGTAGCTGCCCGCGTTGAGGGCAGCGCCCGGAAGGAACAGACCCTCGCCCGTGGGCAGCGTGCTGTAACTGATCCCGCCGTCGAGCTCGATCTGCCAGTTGCAGCTGGTCGGGCACGGCTCAACGGTCGAGACGACGTCGTTGAACGGCTGTTGCTTGAGCGTGAGCTTGATTCCCGCCTGGCTGGCGGACGACTGGATCGTCTCCACCTCACGAGTGAGGTCCTCGTTGCCGTTCGGGTAGAGCAGCTGGAAGCTCAGCTGGGCGCCCTTGGCGATGCCGGCACCACAGTGCCCGGCCCCCGCGCCCGGCTTCTCGCACACGTCAACGCGGCCGGCGTGGATCTTCCACCCGTGGCTCGAGAGCAGCGAGGTGGCTGCTGAGATGCTGAATGGGTACGGGTTCGCCCGCTCCTGGGCAGATACAAGGTTGTTCGTTGGCTCGAGCGGGATGGGGCCATAGGTCGGGAACGCGTAGCCGTGATAGATGTCGTTCACGATCTCCGGCTGGTTCTCCGTGTGCTGGATCGCCTGACGGACGTACAGCCGGCTCAGGATCTTGCCGACCGTGGGGTTGGTGAGGTTGTAGATGGCGAAGTCGACGCCCAGGTTCTCCCAGGGCACCAGCTGGTAGCCCTCACCGGCGAGGGCCGACCTCTGTCCGAGGTCCGAGGTTGGGAGGTACCCAATGTCGATCGAGTGGCCCGAGCGCAGCACGTTCACCTCGGACTCGTTGGTGGTAAAGGGAAGCTCGATGAACTTGGAGATTGACGGTTTCACGGGCCCCGAGTAGTTCGGGTTCGGCACGAAGGTCGCCTCACCCTGGCTGGTGAAGGCCGAGAGCTTCCATGGACCGTCGACGACCCGCCACAGCGGATTTGTGGCGTAGGTGCTGAGGTCCTCGGCCTGTGCGTTCAGGAAGTTGAACACGGCGACCGCACCGGCCTGGGTGAGGTCGTAGTTGCCGATGGGGCCGATGGCCGAGGTCTTGTCCCAGGCGTGCTGCGGCATCGGGGTGATCACCCCCAGCTCGTTGTCGGTGAACCAGGTCTCGTTCACCGAATGGGTCAAAGTGAAAACGATCGTCTGCGCGTTGGGCAGCGACATCGATACCACGTTGTCCGGGATCTCGCCCGGAGAGTATTGGCTCCACTGCGCCTTGTTGCACTTGTAGAGGTCCATCGCGAACTCGATGTCGCGACTCGTCACCGGATCGCCGTCGGACCACTTGTAGGGCTTGAGGACGACTGTAACCGTCTTCGCGTCATTCGAGTATGTGACCGAGCTGTACAGCGTGAGGCTCTTGTCGAGCTGCATCGCCGTCTCGTCGGTGCCAAACCAGTTGAGTGGACGCCACATCAGGTATTGGAACTGGCTCGCGTTGTCGATCGATGAGTTCGTCGTCGGATCGAATGGGAAGATGTAGTTGGGAGCCGCACCTGGGGGTTCCGCGAAGGTGACGGTCCCGCCTTTCACGCGGATCGCACCGCTGCTCGGGACCGAGGTAGCCGTGATCAACACCGCCGCCATCACGGCGGTGGCAGACGCAAATGCGGCGATACGCCGCAGCGCGCCAAACCTTCTCATCTCTCAGCCGTCCTCGTGATCTGGTTCCACTCACCTTCCGGGCGGCGTGACCCTCGCCTCAAGTTTTGGCCGAGGGTAACGCGTTCGCCAACTTGGTAGTGGGTCAGTTTTACCCGGTGTCACGACCCGTCTCTATCTTCGAGCAGCGATGGCCGGGTGCCGCACCTACAAGTTCCTGCTGAAACCGACGACCAAGCAGGTGGCGATGCTCGAGCGGCTCCTCGTCCGACAACGCGAGCTCTACAACGCTGCCCTCGAAGAACGGCGGGGTGCCTGGCGAATGGAACGGCGCTCGGTCTCCTACGTGGACCAGTGCAGGACGCTCACCGAGCTGCGCTCGGTCCGCCCCGACATCCTGGCCTTCGGGGTCACGGTCGCCCGGGGAACCCTCAAACGCCTCGACCGCTCGTTCCAGGCCTTCTATCGGCGGTGCCGAGAAGGGGAGGACCCGGGCTATCCGCGGTTCAAGGGAGCCGGCTCCTTCGACTCGGTCCAGTGGGAGGACCGCAAGGGCTGGGCCCTGGATGAACAGGCCGGTCGCCTCCGGCTCCAGGGTGTGGGCAACATCAAGGTTCGCCTGCATCGCCCGACCAAGGGGATCCCAAAGACCACCACGGTCAAGCGGTCCGGCAAACGCTGGTGGCTGAGCGTCCGCTGCGTGGAGGTCCCGGCCGAGCCGCTGCCGGCGACCGGACAATCGGTCGGTCTGGACTTGGGCGTGGGGGTGCTGGTCGCCACCAGCGACGGCGAGCTGTTCAGCGGACCCCGTTTTTTGAAGCGCTCCGAGTCGAAGTTGGCCCGAGCCCAGCAGGCCCTCGACCGAAAGACCCGGGGCTCCAAGCGCCCCAGTTGGCCAAGGAGCGCGTCGCGGCAGTCCACGGCACGATCGCCAACCAGCGCCGCGAGGCCCACCACCAGCTCTCCCGCCAGCTGGTCGACCGCTACGACCTGATCGTCTTCGAGGATCTCAAGATCACCAACATGGCGAAGCGACCCAAACCTCGTCCCGACGGAAAGGGAGGACACGAACCCAATGGGGCCAGTCGAAAGGCCGGCCTCAACCGATCGATCCAAGATGCCGGGTGGAGAATGCTCCGGACCATGGTCGCCTACAAGGCTGAGAGCGCCGGTCGGCAGGTCATCGTCGTGGACCCCCGCAACTCCTCGCGTCGGTGCGCCAGCTGTGGGCACACCGAGAAGGAGAACCGGCACAAGACAGCGTTCAAATGCCTCTCCTGTGGGCACGAGGCTTACGCCGACGTGAATGCCGCCTGCAACATCCTTCGGGCCGGTAGGGCCCAGCAGCTGCTGGATCTGGCTGCGTAGGGTCGACCTGACCCACTACCCCATACTTCTGTCCCTTACATTTCCTTGTCACATCATGTGAAAGCAATCGAGCGCACGAGGACGTCTCGGCGCCGCCGCGACTGATTTCGTCGTCAAAAGATCGATGGAAGACCTGGGCGATACCGGTGGCTCCGACAGGACGAAGCACCCAGCTCAGGAGAGCCGACACAGGAAGCGCTTCGCCTTTGGCGTCCAAAGGCGAAGCTCAGCGCCGGGGTCCTTCAGGCCCTCGCCAGGCCGCTCGGCGCCTGGTTTCGCGCGAACTCGAGCAGCTCGTCGGCCGGCATGGGCCGGGCAGCGAAAAATCCTTGCAGGACGTCGTAGCCGAGCTCGGCCATGTGCCGGGCGACCTCGGCGGTCTCCACTCCCTCGGCGACGGCGATCAATCCGAGGCGCTTCGCCAGCTCCGCCACCGTCCGAACGATGACCAAGTCGTTGTGCGAATCGTTGGAGCGGCGGACGAACTGCTGGTCCACCTTGAGCTCGCCAAGCGGCAGCCCGGGCAGCGACGACAGGGAGGTGTAGCCACTGCCGAAGTCGTCGACCGAGATCCGCACCCCCATCTCCTGGAGGGGGCGAAGTCGGGTGATGGCCTGGGTCAGGTCTGCCAACACGGTCTCGGTGATCTCGAGCGTCAGGCAGGTGGGCGGCAGACCCCGTGACCGGAGCTCCTGAGCCACCCACTCCCGGAGGTCGTGGCGGGTCAGCGTGACCGGCGAGAGGTTGACCGAGGTCGAGACGGACAGACCCTCATGCCGCCAGGCGACCTGTGCGTCGAGTGCATGCGGGAGGATCCATTCGGTCAGCCGGTCGATGAGACCGAGCCGCTCGGCCAACGGGATGAAGACACCGGGCGACACGCTGCCTCGGGTCGGGCTGTTCCAGCGCAGCAGTGCCTCGGCACCGACGACGGCACCGGTGTGGCTGTCGGTCTGCGGCTGGAACACCACGCTCAGCTCGTCGCGCTCGACGGCGGCGCTCAGGTCGGCGAGCAACGCCAAGTCGTCGGCGGTCAGCGTGCGGCCGTCGGCGAGCCATGTCACCGCGTCGACGCCGTCCGCGAGGGCCTTCTTGGCCGATAGCGAGGCGCGGCGAAGGAGCTCCGGCGAGTCCGTCCCGTCCCAGGGGGCGATCGATATCCCGGCGTGGGTACGCAGCGCGATCTCCACTCCGTCGACCGCGTATCGCCCGGCGGAGACGGCGCGCCTCACCGTTTCGGCGAGGTGCATCGCTGCGTCGATCGCAGCGGTCGGGACATCGGGCACGTCGACCACGAGATCCCGAAGTGGTTGGACGACCACCAGCTCGTCGACCTCGGCGCGCCCGATAGTGACCTGCGCAGGCAACACCTGGCCCACGTTCTCGATGGCGCGGCGCAAGAGCTCGTTCCCGGCCTGGTACCCGAGCGCCTCTCGGGCGCTGTCCACCCCGCGCACGAGCGTGGAGACGACGATCATGACCTGCGCCGGGTCCCGCTCATCGAGCCGACGCACCATGCCGAGCCCATTGGGGATCCCGGTGTCGGGGTCGATCGTCCCGGCACGCCTGATCGACTTGTTGAACAGCGTCACCGTAAAGGGCGCCGTCGACAAGCAGACCGTCCCGAGGAACGCGACGAACGCGGCGCGGCCGAGTCCCATCGATCCGATGCGGGTCACCCACAGGCACACCGCGATGGCGCTCTGGCAGAGCACGACCTGGCGGAACCGGAAGAACAGGGCCGCGAACACGCCCACCGGCACGTAAAACGCTGCGGCCGCGATCAAGAGCCCGGTCCCCTGGCCGATCCACACGAGCACCGACACCTGTGCGATCCACGCGACCGAAAGCGCCGCGCACCAGCCGACACGGATGCGGCGCACCTCGAGCAGGCCGACCCACGCCACGAGCGCGCTGGCAGTGAGAATCACCACCCAGACGCGGTGGTGGTCGGCCGGCCACAGCACCGCGGCGAGGCTCCAGCTGACGGCGGCCAGGAGGAACATCATCCGGAGGACCGAAAGCGGACTCAACAGCGTGAGCGGCGCGTCGAGCGCGAACCACGAGCGCGTCTTTGGGAGGAGGCGATTGCGCACGGGCGCGTGGGAACCAAGCGGAGCACTGGTCGCCGAGCTTGCGACCGGAATAGGGGTTGCCCACTGGCGCCACGACGCCGGAGCCTGAGACCTCATCGCCACCGACCTGGTTCTGAACGCGCCCGTCATGCTATGGGGCGGGTCCCCGCCAACCAGGGACCCGCGCCGGCGTTCTTCCTCTTCAGCCCCTACGAGCTGGGGGGCGTCAGCGCGCCGAGGTGGCCGACGATGAGCTCGGCCGTCCGTTGCGCCTGAGCCATGACGAGGTTGTGCGGGCCTTCGATGATCTCCATGGTCGTGTTGGGGTACCGGGCGAGCGGCTTCTCGACGGTCTCGGGCGCTGCCCACTGGTCGTCGTCGCCGTGGATGAACAAGCGCCGCATCTGCCCCGAGGCCTCGAGCACCTCGTCCTGGCGATAGTGGACCATGCAGTGGAAGAGGCTCGAGCGGAAGGCGAAGTAGCGGGCGCGCAGTGCATCCGCCGCGACCGTCGGCGAGTACAGGGTCGAGCGCCCGTTGAAGAGCCGAGCGGCGTGGCGACCGAGTCGCCACAACACCGGCGTCGCGACCGCCGCGACGAGCGGGTGGCGCAGCGTGAGCCGAATCCACGAGTTGTGCTGGAGCGCGACCCGGGCGACCTGTTCGTTCGCGTAGTAGGGAAAACCGATCCCGACGAGCTCGGCGACTTCCGCCGGCCACCGTCGGGCGAATTCCAGCACCAGGTCGACCCCCATCGAGAGCCCGACCATGGCGTAGGGGGGCTCGACCCCGGTGCGGCACAGAGTCCGCCGGATCGCTTCGACGTGCACCGCGGGCGTGTACTCGATGCGGGGTTTCGGCGAGTGCCCGTACCCCAGGAGGTCGACCATGACGAGGGTGAAGTGCGCGTCGAGATACGGGGCGACGTCCTCCCACACCATGTGGCTCCCGGCGACGCCGTGCACGAGCACGAGTCGGGGCCCTCGGCCCCGCTCGACGGCGTGCAGGACGGGCCCCTCGAGGCCACCGTCAGCCCCGTGACCTGCGACATCAGACACGTGACGGACCCTACTGGGCCGATTCGGGCCGACGGTGGAACGCACCGCTCCCCCAAACCCGATCGCCCCCGGGGATTAGGGTTGCAACGCAGGTCGCATCCGGGGCGCGGAGCTCAACATGACCCAGACGCTCGATGTGGTCATCACTGACGAGGACGTCGATCAGCTCGTCGACGACGAGGACATGTGGGCGGTCGTCGTCTGGAACGACGACGTCAACACGTTCAACCACGTCATCAAGGCACTCGTCGAGATCCTGAACCACTCGCTGGCCCGCGCCGAGCTCTTGACCGACCGGATCCACCACACCGGCAAGGCCGTGGTGGCCGTGCGCCCGAAGGAGGAGGCGGCGGCGATCGTGCGCCGGTTCCACGGGCGCAGCATCCAAGCAACGATGGAGCAGTGAACCGAGGCCGGCGGTCGGCCCCGAGACGATTCAGCCCCTCATCGCCCGGCGCTCGGCCGCATCGGCGTAGGCCGCGAGGTCCGGCTCGGTCGCGATGAGGTCCGCGTACTTCTTGCGGGCCACCTCGCGCTTGGCCGGGAGGTACTCGGTCGGCCACAGGCCCTCCTGGGGCTTGTAGTCCTTCAGCACGTTGCGGGCGACGGTCACCTTGTGGACCTCGTCGACGCCGTCGGCGATGCCCATCGTCGGGGCGCCGGCGTACATCGCCTGCAGCGGGGTGAGGTTTGTCGTCCCGAGCGATCCGTAGATGTGCAGCGCACGGTACGAGACGTCGCGCAACACCTTGGCGCAGGTGTACTTGCAGGCGGCGATCTGGGTGCGGGCCGCCTGGGTGCTCGAGTTGTCGATCGTCCAGGCCGTCCACAGCACCAGGAGCCGCAGCATGTTGATCTCGGCGTAGGAGTTCGCGATCGCCTCCTGGACCATCTGGTGCTCGGCGATGACCTTGCCGTGCGACTCTCGGCTGAGCGCCCGCTCGCACATCATGTCGAAGGCCCGCTTGCACTGTGCGATGGTGCGCATCGCGTGGTGGATGCGCCCGCCGCCGAGGCGCCGCTGGGCCAGCACCTTGGCCCCATCCTCCGGCCCGAGCAGGTGGTCGAGGGGGACGCGCACGTCGTTGTAGCGGATGTGGTTGTGGGTCGAGGGGTACGGCAAGATCTCGACGCCCGGCGTCTCTCTCGGGACGATAAAGATCCCGTTCGTGCACATGACGAAGAGGATGTCGGCGGCCCGGCCGGCCGAGGTGAACCACTTCTCCCCGTTGATCACCCACTCCTCGCCGTCGCGCACCGCGACGGTCTTGAAGAGGTTGGGGTCCGAGCCGCCTTGGGGCTCGGTCATCGAGTACGCCGAGAAGATCTCCTGGCGCATGAGCGGATACAGCCAGCGCTCCTTCTGCACGTCGGTGCCGTACGCGGCGAGGATCTCCATGTTCCCGGTGTCGGGAGCGGCCGTCCCGAAGATCGCCGGGGCCGAGCCGTAGCGACCGAGGATCTCGTTGATGAGGGCCAGCTTGAGCTGGCCGAGGCCCGGGCCGCCCAGGTCCTCGTCGAGGAAGAGCGCCCACAGGCCCTGGTCCTTCACCTGCTGCTTGAGCGGGTCGACGATCGCCTTCACCTTAGGGTGACGAGAGCGCACCGCTCCGGGGAACACGAGGTCCAGCGGCTCGATCTCCTCCTTGCAGAACTTCTCGACCCAGTCGAGCTTCTCTTGGAACTCGGGCTCAGTGGAGAAGTCCCATGCCATGGCGTGCTCCTTGCGCGTCGCGTGGTGGTGTGCCGGCCGCCGGAGGAGGCTAAGGCGGCTGCCTGACAATACCAGTCAGGCGCCTTATCGACCCGGGCCAGCGACTAGCGTCCCGACCGTGTCCGCAACCGATCGCCCGACCGAGCCGACGAGGGAGCGGATCCTGTCGGCCGCCGAAGCGCTCTTCGCCGCGCACGGGGTCGACGGCGTCAGTCTGCGCGAGATCACCCGGGCGTCGGGAACCCGCAACACCGTCGGTCTCCAGTACCACTTCAAGGACCGCGGCGGCGTGCTGCGGGCCATCCTCGCCAAACACCTGGCCGACGTCGACGCGCGACGCAACGCGCTGCTCGACGTGTACGAGGCCGACGGTGGCGCCGACCTGCGCGCCATGACGGCGGCCCTCGTCATGCCCTGGGCGGCCAAGCTCGACGACGCCGACGGTGGTCCGCAGTTCCTCCAGATCTACGCCGAGCTGCTCAACCGGCCCCGGGGCGAAGAGACCGTCGGAGCCGGCACGCACCGCAGCCTCGACCGCTGGCGGGCCCAGGTCGAGCCGCTGCTCGACCCCGAGGCGGTCCGGCTCCACCGTCGTTTCACCGCCATCCGCCTGGCGCTCGCCGAGCTGGGTCGGCGCGCCGCCTCGGGGCCCCACACCGATGACCGGCTGTTCGTCGGCCACCTGGTCGACCTGGTCACCTCGGTGTTGGCCGCCCCGGTCTCCGAGGAGACCGTGCGGCTGGCCGACGAGCGTGATCGCAGCCTGGCAGCGAGCCCCCGCCGGCCGAGGCTCACGGCCTTGCCCGGACCCGGTTCCCCATGAGCGCGGCGTCATCGGTCAACTTCACCGCCGGCACCCCCGAAACGGTGCTCCCCCCGGTCCCCGCCGGGCTGTCCGACGCACTCGACCGGGCGGCCGCGCTCCCGCCCGACGAGCGCCGAGCGGCCTTCGCGGCGATCGCCGCCCAAGAGCCGAGGTGCCTCCAGGCCTGGGCCGGTCTGGCCGAGAACGCCGAGGTACCCATCGACCGCTACGCCTTCGCCCGGGTCGGCTACCACCGCGGGCTCGACACGCTCCGAGCGGCCGGCTGGCGGGGGTCGGGCTTCGTCCGCTGGCGCCACCCGTCCAACCGGGGGTTCCTGCGGTGCCTGGACGCCCTGCGGTCGGCGGCGGGCGAAATCGGCGAGAGCGACGAGGAGGAGCGCTGCGCGGTGTTCCTGCGCCAGCTCGACCCGGAGTGGCCTCCCGCCGACACTTCCCGCTGACCCCATCTCCCGGTAGATTCCCGCTCCGCCCCTGGTTCGGGGCGCTCGGGGACGCAGGAGGTCGGCGATGCGCATCATTGTGGGGAACGTGAAGGGCGGGGTCGGCAAGACGACCACCGCGGTCTATCTGGCGGCGGCCGCCGCGGCGCGGGGCCGAGAGCCGGTGCTGCTGGTCGACTCGGACCCGCAGGGATCGGCCGCCGAGTGGTTCGAGCAGAACCCCGTCGAGGGCGTCGACCTGGTCGAAGCACCCTCGGAGCGGACCGTGGTCCGGGCCCTCACCAACCCGGAGGGCATCGTCGTCGTCGACACGCCTCCGGGCGATGAGCGCATCGTTCGGGCCGCCCTGCGCCGGGCCGACGCCGTCGTGATCCCGACCCGGGCCGGTGGGGTCGAGCCGTCCCGCGTGCTCGCGACATTGGAGATGACGCCCGAAGACATCCCCTGTGGCCTTGTGGTCTGCGCGGCCCGGCTCGGCACCAACGACCTCGACGCGACCGTCGAGGAGTGGGCCAGCGCCAAGATCCCGGTGTGGGGGGTCATCCCCGAACGGGTCGCCATCGCCGCCGGGCCCGTCGCCCGGATCTCCCGCGAGGGTCTCGAGCTCTACCAGGAGGTGCTGCGCAAGGCGCTGCGCGCCGCACGCGTGTAGTTCAGTCGGGTTGCCGGGTGCGGGACGTGCGCAACCCCTTCGGCTTGATCAGGCCCTCGGGGTCCTCCGGCGTGCGGTTCCGGATCAAGGGGAACGTGGCCGGGCCCACCTCGGGCCGTGGGAGCAGCCACGGCGCGGGCGGCGGCATGACCAGCCGCGTGAGGACATCGGCGATCGACTCGTAGTTGACCCGCCAGCCCGAGAAGTGCCGCCAGGCCTCCTCCCTCGAGGTCTCGACGGGGAAGTCGACCGAGACCAGCAGGTCGTAGCCCGAGGCGAACTCGTCCTCGGTGAGCCGGATCGGAGTGCCCGGGATCGGGTCGGCCTCGTAGGGGATTCGCAGCGCGTCGGCGAGGGAGCGCAGGCAGTTGATCCCCATGCGCAGGCAGAGGCGGCCCTGGCGCGGGGCGGTGCTCGGCGCCACCGAGTGATGCAGGGCCGCCGCGTCCATGATCGCCACCAGCGCCAGCAGCCACGAACGCGTCGGCTCCGGCGAGCGGAACCACAAGAGCGACGGGTACCCGGTGTGGCTCTCCGAGACGGCCGCCGCCCAGCGCTCCCACGTCGCGTAGAGCCCGGGCAGTTCGTCCAAAGTCACAAACCGCTGGTGGCGCGACAGGATCTCGGGCCCCCAGGTCGGGACGCCGCCGCGCGCCGCGAGCAGGGTGACCTCGGTCTCGCGTGCAGAGAAAGAGGAGTAGAGCGACGGCAGGTAGGCGATCTCGAGGGCGATCGTCAGGAACCCGGTTCCCGCCTCGACGATGTCCAGCACCTTGTTGGCACTGCGGGAGCCGCCGATGATGCCGAGGGTGAAGATCGACGACCCGGACGCGCCGAGGGCAAAGGTGAGCGTTCCGCCGCTCACCCACCAGATCATGAACCCGAAGCCGACCACCAGCAGGCCGAGCCAGGCCGCGAAGAGGACCAGGAGCCCGAACGGTCCGACGAGGGCCATCACCCGGTCCTTCGCCTCGTAGGTGTCCAGCCGGCGAAGCATCGGCTTGATCACCTTGGCCAGGATCCGCGAGACGGAGCGCAACAGGAGCGACGAGGTGGCGCGCGGGATCACGAGCGTGGTGAAGACGCTCATCAAGGTGAGCAGCACCATCGCCACGCCGATTGCGAAGAAGGCGATCCGCAGCGGGTCCCTCATCTGCGCCCTGCGCTTTGCGGCGACATCGGTGCGCTCATTGTGGGCTCCTGGCCCCGCGCCAACGGTGCCAGACATAGCCGGCGACCACGAGCACGGCCAGGCCGAGGACGACGAACGAGGCGTCCGTGAAGCCCTTCACCAGGGAGTGCCAGCTCGAACCCAGCCCGTAGCCGGCGGCCGCGATCGCCGATGAGTACACGGCGGTGCCGATCAACGTGAACAAGGCGAACGGCGCGACGCCCATCCCGCCGATGCCGGCGACCAGGGAGACGAATGTCCGAACCACCGGCAGCACTCGGCCCACCGCCACCGCGGGGTCGCCGCGGCGCTCGAGGAATCGGTGGGCGCGCTCCACGTCGGACGCCGAGACCAAGACGTACTTGCCGTAGCGGTCGACGAGCGCACGACCGCCGGTCCGTCCGACCGTGTAACCGATCATCGAGCCGATGAACTCCCCGGTGATCCCGATCCCGATCACCGCCGCCAGGTCGAAATGGCCTTCGGCAGCCAGAGCGCCGGCAAACCCGAAGGTGATCTCGGACGGAAAGGGAATGCAGACGGCCTCGACCAGGGCCAGCACGAAGACCGCGGCGTAGCCCCAGGACTGGAGGAAATGTTCCACCGAACATTTCTACTCTGGCCTTCCGGCGATGGGCCCTGGCCAGGGATCTCACTTCGCGTCACAACCCCGCCGTAACCTTCGCCCAATGGCCCTCGAGCTCCCTCGGACGCTGTCCCCCTCGAAGGCCTCCGCATTCACGGATTGCCCGCTCGCGTTCCGCTACTCGATCATCGACCACCTCCCCGAGCCCCCCTCGCCCCACGCCGTCAAGGGCACCCTGGTCCACGCTGCCCTGGAGCGACTCTTCTGGGACCGGCTCCCCGGCGATCGCACCATCGAGGCCGCGCTCGAGGCGCTCGACGCGGCCTGGGAGCACATCCAGGACGACCCCGAGTTCGTGGGCCTCGGCCTCGACATCGACGAGGCGAGCGAGTTCCGGGCCGACGCCGAGGTGCTGGTGCACAACTACTTCCGGATCGAGGACCCCAACGCCGTGCGCGCCATCGGCGTCGAGCTCGGCCTCGAGACCGGGATGGGGTCGATGGTGCTGCGCGGGATCATCGACCGGCTCGACCTCACCGAGGACGGTGAGTTGGTGGTCGTCGACTACAAGACCGGCCGGGCTCCGGGCGCCCAGTTCGAGAAGTCCAGGCTGAACGGCGTCCACACCTACGCGCTCCTCTGTGAGCGCGTCCTCGGCCAGCCGCCGAGCCAGGTGAAGCTCCTGTACCTGCGTGACCCTGTCGCGATCATCGCGACCCCCACCGAGCAGTCGATCCGGGGACATGGCCAGCGCACGACGGCGGTGTGGTCGGCGATCGAACGGGCCTGTGAGAAAGAGGACTTCCGGCCGCGCCCGTCTGGTCTGTGCCGGTTCTGCAACTTCCGGGCGCTCTGCCCGGCATTCGCGACCGAGGCCGCCGCCTCATAGGCTGGAGTTCCACCGGGTCCGGAATCAGCCGCCGCGAAAGGACGTTGCTCCGAACATGGCACTTCCACCCTTTAGCGTCAGTTGGGACTACCGCTGCCCCTTCGCCCGCAACGCCCACGAACACCTGATCGTGGCTTTGCGGTCCGGGATCGACTGGGACGTGACGTTCTCGCCGTTCTCGCTCACCCAGACCCACGTGCCCGAGGGCGGGCCCTCGGTGTGGGACGACCCCGACAAGGCGGGCGACCTCCTGGCCCTCAACGCCGGCGTCGTCGTCCGGGACCGGTTCCCCGAGCATTTCCTCGACGCCCATGAGGCGCTCTTCGCGGCCCGGCACGACAAGGCGGGCGATCTCCGGGAGGAGTTGGTGGTGCGCGGTGCGCTCGAATCGGCGGGCGTCGACGCCGACGCGGTCTTCTCCGAACTCAAGGAGCCGTGGGTCAACGAGGAGGTCCGTCGGACCCACGAGCGGGAGGTGGACACCCACAAGATGTTCGGCGTTCCGACCTTCGTCACCGGCGATCGGGCGGTGTTCGTGCGCCTCATGACCCGACCCAACGGTGACGCGAAGCTCGCCCGCGACACCATCGAGCACGTCGTCGCGATGATCGACGAGCGTCCCGAGATCAACGAGTTCAAGTACACGAGCATCGCGTTCTGACCGTCCGGACGGTGCCCGGGCGACGGGTACGTTGGGCCCCGTGGCCGATGACTTCGTGCTCCTGGCGGGTTCGGCGAGCCGACGCCTCGGGGCTGCCATCGCCGAGTACCTGGGCTGCGAGCTCGGCGCGTCGGAGACCCTGCGGTTCTCCGAGGGCAACCTGTTCGTGCGCGTGCTCGAGAACGTGCGGGGCCGTGATGTGTTCCTGGTGCAAGGGACGGCGTTCCCGGCGAACGACAACTTCATGGAGCTGCTGTTCTGGATCGACGCGATCAAACGGGCGAGCGCCGCGTCGGTCACCGCCGTCATCCCCTATCTGAGCTACGCCAAGGGAGACAAGAAGGACGAGCCCCGGGTGTCGATCCGCGCCCGGGTGTGCGCTGACTGCATCGAGGCGGTGGGGGTGGACCGGGTGGTCACGATGGACCTGCACGCGCCGCAGGTCCAGGGGTTCTTCAAGGTGCCGGTCGACGATCTCTACGCGATGCCCTCGCTGTGCGACGCCATCGAGGCCAAGGGGCTCGTCAACCTCGTCGTCGTTGCCCCCGACGCGGGGTTCGCGAAGAAGGCGAGACAGTGGTCCGAACGCCTGGGCGCCCCGCTCGCCATCGCCGACAAGCGGCGCGTCGACCACACCGAGCGAGCGGAGGTGGTCGAGCTCATCGGATCGGTCGAGGGGTGCACGGCGCTGATCGTCGACGACTTCTCGATCTCGGCCGGCACCCTGGTCGACGCGGCCCGGATCGTGACCGAGCGCGGCGCCGTCGGCGTCTACGCCGCGATCAGCCACGGCCTGCTCACCGGCCGGGCCATCGAGTCGTTGGAGGAGAGCCCGATCGAGCGGCTGTTCATGACCGACAGCGTCGAGACCCAACCCGTCGAGCTGTCGCCCAAGATCGAGGTCGTCTCGGTCGCCGGGCTCTTCGGCGAGGCGATCCGCAGGATCGCCCGGCGAGAGAGCATCTCGGTCTTGTTCCAGTAGGTCGGCACACGACCGCCAATCCGGTTCCGGTTGCCGGTGGGCGTCGCCGGTAACCTTCTCCGGGTGATCGAGCGGGCCGACGGGAGCGGACCGTCCGAGAAGCGTCGCCGGGCCATCGGCATCGTGGGGGCCGGCCAGCTGGCCCGGATGACCATCGAGGCAGCCTCGGCCCTCGGCGTTCCCGTCGTGCTGTTGGCCGAGGACCCGGGCGGCGCCGCCACCGAGATCACCTCGCGCGTCCTGCTCGGCGCGCCCAACGACGCCGGTCAGCTCTGGGCGCTGGCGGCGCGCTGCGACGTGGTGACCTTCGACCACGAGCACGTGGATCTCGAGATGCTCACCACCTTCGAGGACGCCGGGGTGGCCGTGCGGCCCGGGGTGACCGCGATGCGCCTCGGCGTGGACAAGGCGCACATGCGGGCGACGATGCGCGAGCTCGGCCTGCCCACCGTGCCGCACGCCGAGCTGGATCCGAAATCACTCGCCGGCGTACCCGAGCAGATCCAGCACTTTGCCGGGATCCACGGGTGGCCGCTCGTGCTGAAGGCGAGCCGCGGCGGCTACGACGGGAAGGGCGTGTGGCCCGTCGCCAATCTCGCAGAGGCGGTCGCCGTCTGGGGGCCGGCCGGCGAATCCGGCGTGCCGATGCTGGTCGAGGCTTTCGTCCCCATCGACTTCGAGCTCTCCGCGCTGGTGGTGCGCCGCCCGTCCGAGACGCTGGCGTGGCCGGTCGTCGAGACGACCCAGATCGACGGGGTCTGCCGGGAGGTCCTCATGCCCGGGCGGGTCACCCCCGAGTTCGGGACCAAGGCCCGCGTCATCGCGACCCGGATCGCCGATGCCATCGAGGCCGTCGGGGTGATGGCCGTCGAGATGTTCGTCAGCGGCGGGGAGCTCCTGGTCAACGAGGTCGCGTTGCGCCCGCACAACACCGGCCACTGGACGATCGAGGGCGCGGTCACCTCCCAGTTCGAGAATCACGTCCGGGCGGTCCTCGACCTGCCGCTCGGCACGACCGACGCGAGGAACACGCACGTCGCGACGGTCAACGTCTTCGGACCGCCCGACGGCTCGGATCCGATGCACTCGCTCAAAGGGGCGCTCGGCGTGGCCGGCGCCCATGTCCACCTCTACGGCAAAGAAGCGCGGCCCGGGCGCAAGCTCGGGCACGTCACGGTCTGCGGCCACGACGCCAAGGACGTGAAGAACCGCGCCTGGCAGGCGGCGCACGAGCTCGGGACCCCGATGCCCTCCCCACTGCTGCGCCCGGCGGCCACCCCGTGAGCGAGCCGACGCCGCTCGTCGCGGTCGTGATGGGGAGCTCGTCCGACCTGGCGGTGATGGAGGCGGCGAGCCAGGCGCTCGAGGAGTTCCGGGTCCCCCACGAGACCCGGGTGCTCTCGGCGCATCGGACCCCCGAGGACATGCTCGCCTACGGCAAGGCGGCCGCCGACCGCGGCCTGCGGGTGATCGTGGCCGGCGCCGGCGGCGCGGCCCACCTGCCCGGGATGCTCGCGTCGGTCACCCGGCTGCCGGTCATCGGGGTGCCGGTGGCGGTCGGCACGCTCGATGGGATGGATTCGCTGCTCTCGATCGTTCAGATGCCCAAGGGGGTCCCGGTGGCGACCGTCGCCGTCAACGGCGCCCGCAACGCCGGGCTGCTCGCCGTACGCATCCTGGCCGGCGACGACCCCGACCTGGCCGCGGCGATGGAGGCGTTCCAGGCCGACCTGGCGGCCCAGGCGCGCCAGCAGGACGCCGGTCTCCAGGGAGGGGGAGCCAGGTAGGGCCACTACCCTCGCGGTCGGTGGCCACGCTGAACGAACGACTCGGGTACGGCGCCGAGGCGCGCCTGTTGATCGTGAACGCCGACGAGCTCGGCTTCTGCCACGCGGCCAACGTCGGCGTCTACGAGGCGCTGCACTCGGGGGGCGCGTCGAGCGCCTCGCTCATGGTCCCGTGCCCGTGGGGCCGCGAGGCGGCCGCCCGCTACCGCGGCGAGGACATCGGCGTGCACCTCACGCTCAACGCCGACCAGGACCTGTACCGCTGGGGACCCATCACGCAGGCACCGTCGCTGCTGGGTGGCGACGGAGGGTTCCCCAAGACCGTGGAAGACGTCTGGGACCACGCCGATCTCGACGAGACCCGGCGCGAGTGCCGGGCGCAGGTCGAGCGGGCGATCCTCTGGGGCTTCGACGTCAGCCATGTCGACGCCCACCTGACGACGCTCCAGCTCCGTCCGGAGTTCTTCGACATCTACCTCGAGCTCGCCATCGACTTCCAGCTGCCGTTGCGGCTGGTGAGCGACCCGCTGGCGGGGCTCCTCGGGTTCCCCGCCGCCGAGCTGGCGCTGCACGAGGGCGCCATCTTCAGCGACCGCTCGCTGACGCTCCCCCAGGGTGCGACGCTGCGCGAGGTCGAAGCGGCGCTCGGCGCCCTCGACCCCGGCGTCACCGAGCTGCATCTCCGTCCGGCCGTCGACTCCCCCGAGCTGCGCGCGCTGACGACGGACTGGACGACGAGGGTCGCCCACCACAAGCTGCTCTGCGGGACGCCCAACCTGCGCCAGATCGCCGAGAAGGCCGGCGCCACCGTGATCGGCTTCCGGGCGCTGCGCGACCTGGCCCGCTCCTAACCGGCCGCCGGGATTCCGGCGAACAGGTCCTCCTCCCCGGTGACGTCGACCGGACCGACGAGGCTCCGGGCGAGCTGGTAGTCCTCGGAGGTCGGAAGGGCCTTCTGCACCTCGGGCGGCACGCCGAACCACATGCGTGAGGTGGGGTCGACCTGGGTCGCGTGCGCCTTCAGGGCCTCGGCCCGGACGTCGTCGTAACCGGTGATGTCGATCGCCGTCGAGAACTTCGGCTCGGGTTCCTCGAGCATGCGCTGGACGCGCTCGTCGCTGAAGGGCGACTCCAGCCCGAGCTCGACGTACTTCAGGTGCATGGCCTTCATCCGGCCGACCGACCAGACCGTGTAGTACATCTTCGCCGGCGCGTACGGCGGGCCCAGATCGGGGTAGGCGTCGGGGTCACCCGCGGCGTCGAAGGCGACCAACGAGATCTCGTGCACCCGGAGGTGGTCGGGGTGCGGGTAGCGGGTCTGCTCGTCGGGATAGGTCACGATCACCTGGGGCTTGACCCGCCGGATCACCTCGACCAGGCGGCCCACTGCCTCCTCCTGGGGTGCCATCGCGAAGGATGCGGGGTTCTTGTTGGCCTCCGAGCCGGGCATGCCCGAGTCGCGGTAGCCGAGCATGACCACCTCGTCGTAACCGATGATGTCGGTCGCCGCCTTGAGCTCGTTGCGCCGGTATTCGGCGATGTTCTCCCTGACCTCTGGCCGATCCATCGCCGGGTTGAGGATGTCCCCCTCCTCCCCACCGGTGCAGCACACGAGGACCGTGTGGACCCCCTGGTCGTGATAGCGCGCCACGGTGGCCGCCCCCTTCGACGCCTCGTCGTCGGGGTGGGCATGGACGGCGAGCAGGCACCTTCGTTCCGCCATGGGCCGACCCTACCGGACCACCCGTGCCCCTCCGGTCCTCCGTGGGACTTATGCTCAGCATTGAGAAAGGCCTGGCGGAATGCCGCCGAGGAGGTCCGCGCAGTGGGTGTTTTCAGTCGAATATCGACCATCTTCCAGGCCAAGACGAACAAGGTCTTGAACAGGGTCGAGGATCCGCGTGACACGCTGGACCTCTCCTACGAGAAGCAGATGGAGAGCCTGACCAAGGTCCGCCGCAGCGTGGCCGACGTCGCGACCGCCCGCAAGCGGATCGAGCTGCAAGCGGGCCAGCTCCAGAAGCAGGCCGACAAGCTCCAGGACCAGGCCAAGCAGGCCTTGGCGCAGGGCAACGAGACGCTCGCCCGCGAGGCGCTGTCCCGGCGCGCCGCGATCGGCGAGCAGCTGAGCGAGCTCGAGACCCAGCACGCGCAGGTCACCGACCAGCAGGAGAAGCTGGTCGAGACCTCCCAGCGCCTCCAGGGCCAAGTCGAACAGTTCCGGACGCGCAAGGAGACCCTGAAGGCGAGCTACACCGCGGCGCAGGCCCAGACCCAGGTCGGCGAGGCGATCTCGGGGATCTCCAAGTCGATGGGCGACGCCGGCGGGGCGATGCAACGGGCCCAGGACAAGATCGCGAGCATGCAGGCGCGCGCCGGCGCCATCGACGAGCTCCTTGCGTCGGGCGCACTGAATGACCTCGACCACCCCGTCGACGACATCCAGGCCCAGCTCGACAAGGTGTCCTCGGGCAGCCAGGTCGACAGCGAGCTGGCGGCGCTGAAGGCGGAGCTCAACGCGAGCGCCCCAGCGGCCATTGGCGACGGCACCGACGACGCGCCGGCCGACGCCGAGATCGTGGGGGGCTTGGAGCAAGATGGGGGCCAGGCCGGGGCCGACACCGACAGCACGGCGGCCACCCAAGGGAAAGAGGGCTGATGCCAGTCGCACGCAACGTCGCACCCGACCGGGGGCTGACGTTCCGGATGTTCTTCACGGGTCTGATGCTCGTCGCGCTCTATGGCGCGTTCATCACGATCCTGTGGCGGGTCGGCCTGTCCTTCGCCGCGATCGTGGTGATCGCAGCGCTCCTCCTCTTCGCGCAGTACTGGTTCTCCGACCGCATCGCGATGTGGTCGATGCACGGCCACATCGTCACCCCAGAAGAGCAGCCCGAGCTCCACGGGATCGTCGACCGGCTGTGTGCCCTCGCCGACATGCCCAAGCCGAGGGTCGCCATCGCGGATGTCGACATGCCCAATGCCTTCGCGACCGGCAGGAGCCCGAAAGCGGCCGTGGTCTGCGCGACGACCGGCCTGCTCCGCCGGCTCGACGAGCCCGAGGTCGAGGCCGTGTTGGCGCACGAGCTCTCCCACGTGGCGCACCGCGACGTCGCAGTCATGACCATTGCGAGCACCCTTGGGGTGATCGCCGGCCTGACCACCCGGATGATGCTGTACGCCGGGCTGTTCGGCGGGTTCGGCGGACGAGGCGGGGGCCGCGGCAACCAGGGCGGCCAGCAGCTCGTCCTGATCGAGCTGGCGGTGATGCTGGTCTCGATGGTCGTCTACGCCATCAGCTTCCTGCTCACCCGGGCGCTCTCCCGCTATCGGGAACTCGCCGCGGACCGCTCCGGTGCCATCCTGATCGGCCGGCCGTCGGTGCTCGCGTCGGCGCTCATCAAGGTGACCGGCGAGATGTCGAAGATCCCGACGCGCGACCTGCGCAAGGCCGAGGCCTTCAACGCCTTCTTCTTCACCCCCGCCCTCACCCAGGGTCGGGGCGGGATCTCGATCTCGGCGCTCTTCTCGACCCACCCGACGCTCGAGCGCCGGCTCGCCCAGCTCTCCCAGCTCGAGGCGCAGCTCGGCCAGGCCAGCAGCTAACCCAGCCGCGGGGTGGGTCTCCTCGACACGCTGCTCGGACGGACCAAGCCCGTCCGGGCCAACCTGGATGCTCTGTTCGCCTTGCCGTCGGCCGCGGTCACGCTGCAAACGGCGGCCGGACTGGTCTCCTCGGGGTCGGCCGGCGTGTGCTGGAAGCCACCGGCCGGCCAACCGGCCGAAGACCTCGAGAAGGAGATCGGCGAGCTCCTCGACCTGCCCGACGACGACCAGACGAGCCCGCCGACCGACGCCGCCGCGTCCACCCCGACGAGCGTCGGCAAGTTCACCCAGTCCGAGGACTCCTACGGCTACCGCTGGCTCCTGATCGAGGACCCCGACATCGACGACCTCGTGACGCGGGTGCACCTCGCCAACAGCACGCTCAGCGACGCCGGCTGGGGGCAACAGCTCCTGTGCTCGGTGTTCGGCTTCAAGCCGGCGTCCGGCGCGGCGCCCGACGCGAAGCCCTTCTTCCTCGTCTACCTCTTCAAGCGGGGCACCTTCTACCCGTTCGCTCCGCTCACCAACGAACGCCGGGACAACGAGATCGAGCTCCGGGTGAAGGCCGTGGTCGGGTCCGACCTCCCCTTCGAGCCCGACCTCTCGCGCTGGTTCCCCCTGTGGGACTCGCCGGTCCACTGACTCCGACCCGGCACCGCTGAGCCGCCGTACGGTTGCACCGTGCGCGAGGACTGGGGCCAGCCCGAGGTGTCCGAGGACCCGGGCCCGCTGGCCGAGGAGCTCGAGGAGCTCGACGACCCCGAAGACGACGAGGAATCCGGCCCGGAGGCGAGCTATCCGGACTTCGAGGTGCCCGAGCTCGGTCCCGACGACTGCCTCATCGCGCGGCCCGGCGAGGACTTCCAGATCCTCGACTCGATGCCGAGACGGCTCCACGAGCAGGCGGCCCTGGTGCTCTGGCGCGGCGAGCTGATCGCCGTGCACGGCCGAGACCGCGACGCCGTCCGGACACCACGGGCCACCGACGTCGTCGACCCCGGGGAGCCGGTCGCGACCCGCATCGTGCTGGTCACGATCCGCCACCGCTCGAGGGCGCCACGGACCCGGCCGCTGCGCTACCTGATCCTGACCAACGGGATGGGCGAGCTCCTCGGGTGGCTGGACCACAGCCCGCCGTCGTGGGACTTCCAGGTCTCCCAGATCAAGGCCATCGGCGCCCTCGCCCGCATGGAGTGCGAGACCGAGATCTACGAGTCCGAGGCGGAGTTCGCGCTGGCCCGTCCGACCTGGTCACGCTGAGGGCCCGTCGCGGCGGCGCGCGGAGGACACCAGAGGTTCATCTTTTCGTCGCGGAGACCCTCGATACACTCCGGCCGATGGCTGACTCCTCCCCCGTCTCCGCCGCGCCCGCCGCCTACGAGCGGCACATCGAGCTCGAGAACGCCGTCAACTTCCGAGACGTCGGCGGCTATGCCACCCCCGGGGGCCGCCGGGTCCGGTGGCGCAGGCTGTTCCGGGCCGGCGGGCTCTCGGAGCTGAGCGCGACCGACCTGCTCGTGCTGCGTGAGCTCGGGATCCGGACGGTCCTCGACCTGCGGAGCACCGCCGAATGGGAAGCGGGGACCTTCCCGGTCGAGGACATCCCGGTCGCGCTGCACCACCTCCCCATCGTGGAAGAGGTCCTCGATCCGACCCGCTACTCGCTCCCCGAAGGGATGATGGCGGCCCGCTATCAGGACTACACGCGGATCGGCGCGGCGAACATCGCCCGGGCCATCAACCTGGTGGCCGAGCCTGAGGGCCATCCGATCGTCGTCCACTGCCTGGCCGGCAAGGACCGCACAGGCGTGGTCATCTCGCTCGTGTTGGCGCTCTTGGGCGTGGACGACGAGACGATCGCCCAGGACTACGCGCTGAGCGACCTGGCGATGGCTGCCTTGCGGGCCCGAGCCGAGGCGATGCCCGAACGGCGGCTGCGCTCAGAGGAGCTGAGTAGCGAGGTGTTCTCGGCCAAGCCGTCCAATATCCACGCGCTGTTGGAGGCCTTGCGGGCCTCGCACGGCTCCGTCGAGGAGTACGTCGTCTCGATCGGCGTCGCGCCCGCCGCCATCGAGGCGCTGCGGGCGTCGCTCCTCGAATAGCTCATCCGATGGCGTCGATCTCGCCGGCCAACGCGAGGTCCTTCTCGGTCAGCCCACCCGCCGAGTGGGTGCTGAGGCGCAGGGTCACCGTGTCCCACCGGATGTCGATGTCGGGGTGGTGGTCCGCGGCCTCGGCCAGCGCGCCGACCCGGTTCACGAAGTCCAGGGCGCCGACGAAGCGGTCCCGCTTGACCACCTTCACCAGTTGGTCGCCCTCGCGACGCCAGGCCAGCGCCCGCTCGGCGATCGCCGCGTCGACGGCGTCTCCCCCGAGCACCTCAGGCACGTCGCGTCCTCACGGTTTGGTCATCTCCTCGGGCCGGACGACCTTGTCGAACTCCTCGGCGCTCATGTAGCCGAGGGCGAGGGTCGCCTCCTTGAGCGTCGTCCCCTCGTGGTGCGCCTTCTTGGCCACCTCGGCGGCCTTGTCGTAGCCGATCGAGGGCGTGAGCGCGGTCACCAGCATCAGCGAGTTGTGCAGGTGGTGGTCGATCTGGGCGAGGTCGGGCTCGAAGCCCTCGACGAGGAACTCGCGGAAGGTCCCGCAGGCGTCGGCGAGGAGGGTCACCGACTCCAAGAAGTTGGAGATGATGACCGGCTTGCACACGTTGAGCTCGAGGTTGCCTCGCGAGCCGGCGATGGCGATCGTTGTGTCGTTCCCCATGACCTGGATGCACACCATGATCATCGCCTCGCACTGGGTCGGGTTGACCTTGCCCGGCATGATCGAGGACCCCGGCTCGTTCTCCGGCAGGCGGAGCTCGCCCAGCCCACTGCGCGGCCCCGACCCCAGCCAGCGGAAGTCGTCGGCGATCTTGGTCAACGAGACGGCGAGGGTCCGCAGGGCACCGCTCGCGAAGACGAGGGCGTCGTGCGCGGCGAGGGCGGCGAACTTGTTGGGCGCGGTGACGAAGGCGAGCCCGGTCATGTCCGCGATCCGCGCTGCGACGCGCTCGCCGAACTCGGGATGGGTGTTGAGCCCCGTGCCGACCGCCGAGCCACCTAGCGCCAGCTCGAGCAGGCCCGGCAGGGCGACGTCGATCCGCTCGAGGTCGGCGTCGAGCTGGGCCACATAGCCCGACAGCTCCTGGCCCAGGGTGAGCGGCACCGCGTCCATGAGATGGGTGCGCCCGATCTTGGTCACGTGCGCGTACTGGCGCGCCTTGGCGTCGAGCGCGTCACGCAGTTCCCGGACCGGCGGCACCAGTCGGTGCACGATCTCCTCGGCGGCGGCGATGTGCATCGCCGTCGGGAAGGTGTCGTTCGAGGACTGCGACATGTTGACGTGGTCGTTGGGGTGGATGGGCTTCTTCGAGCCCATGATCCCGCCGTCGAGCTCGATCGCCCGGTTCGAGATGACCTCGTTGGCGTTCATGTTGGTCTGCGTGCCGCTGCCAGTCTGGAAGATGCGCAGCGGGAACTGGTCGTCCAAGCGGCCATCGGCCACTTCGGCGGACGCCCGAGCGATGAGCTCGGCCAGGTGCCGGTCGAGCTTGCCGAGGTCGGCGTTGACCGCGGCCGAGGCACTTTTCAGGATCCCGAAGCCGCGGATCACCGAACGCGGCATCGTCGAGGTGCCGATCGGGAAGTGGTGGAGGGAGCGTGCCGTCTGGGCGCCCCAGTAGCGGTCGGCGGGGACTTCCATCTCGCCCATGCTGTCGGTCTCGATGCGGGTCGTCACCGCTGCCTCCTCGCCCCCTTGCTGGCTGTCCCCCGGTCCACCTCAGGGTAGTGGGTCCGTTTTGCCAGCCCGTGGCCAACATCGATCACCCGAGCGGACCGGCCAGGGTCGACAGTGCGCCCATCAGGCGTTCGACCTCGGACGCCACGAAGCCGAACCCGCGCACGGCCGCCGGCTCGACCAGCGCGATCAGGCCGTCGGCCCCCGCGTCGCGAAGCGACCGCCAGGTGCGGGTCGCCTCGGCATCGGACGGCACCACGCCGCGCCAGAGGAGCGCTGGCGTTCCCCCTGCCGATGCGAGACCGTCGAGGCGGCCCCGGGCCCGCTCCACATCGCTCGCCGTGCCGCCGACCACGACCGCGTCCACCCCAGCCTCGATCAACGGACCCTCGACCGACTCCCCCCCGACCGGCGCCCGTTCCAGTCCGGCGACCACCGGCGGGCCGCCCGGGGTCACCGGGCGGGGGCGCAGGGTGAGCTCGGCGACCTCGTAGAAGCGCCCCGAGACGGTGACCTCCTGTTGGGTGAGGAGGCGGTGGAGCAGGGATGCCGCCTCGGCCAGCCGCTCGAGGTCCGATGGTGCACCGCCCTCGTCCAGAAGGCCGATCGCCGCCCGCCCACCCGAGAGCAGGTCAATCGTCGTGACGTCACGGGCGAGCACCGAGGGGTGCCGGCCGTGGCTCGGGCGGCAGAGCACCCCGACCGCGACGGTGGCGGTCTGCTCGGTCAATGCCCCGGCGAGCGGGATCGGATCGATCGAACCCGCACCGCCCTCGGCCAGCCAGACGGTGTCCAGGCCTTCCGCCTCGGCGGCATGCGCGACCTCGTGGAGCGTCATCTCGCCGTCGGGCCCGTCGCCGGCACTCAGGGCGGGGATCTCGAGGCCGAATCTCAAGGCGGAACGCACGGCGGTCGTGACGCTACCGGCGCCGAAGGTGCGCGAGGCCCGACCTGTTCCGGTCCACGCCGCCACCGCCCTGGTCACTGCCGGGGGGCAGTTGGCAGGCCATGTCTCACCGGTGATACGCTTCGGGAAAATGGGTGAGGTCACGATCCGGGAACTACGCAATCACGGAGGCGACGTCATAGAACGCGTGGAGCGCGGTGAACGCCTGACCGTCACCCGCGACGGACGCCAAGTTGCCGAACTGCGGCCTCTCGATCGGCTCCCAGTCAAGGCCGGCGTGCTCGTCGAGCGTTGGTCCCGGCTGCCTCGCTTCGATCCCGATGAATTTCGCCGGGACCTCGATCAGGCGATCGACGCCCGCCTATGACAGAGCGAGGGGTGCTCGACACGTCCACCGTCGTCCTCCTCGGCCGCTTGCACCAAGACGACCTGCCGGACGAACCGGTCATCACGTCGGTCACCCTCGCAGAACTGTCGGTTGGTCCGCTTGTGGCGTCCAGCCGCAAGGAACGAACCGCTCGCCAAGCGGTACTCCAACAGACCGAGGCAGATTTTCAGCCTCTGCCGTTCGACGCCGAATCGGCGAGGGTGTTCGGCCGGGTCGCAGCTTCTCTCAGGGACGTTGGCCGCAAAGTTCAAGCTCGAACCTATGACGCCATGGTCGCGGCAACGGCCATGGCGAACGAACTTCCCCTCTACACCGTGAACCCCAGCGACTTTTCCGGGGTCGACGGGCTCGACGTGCGACCCATTCCTCATCCTGACCAGTCCTTGCCTTCCGACTGACCTGCACCGCGCCAGAACGTGCCCTTGGTAGTCCGCGTCCACCGACGAACCGGAACGGCCTGTTGTATCGCCTACCGCGCGCCCTGCGACGAGACGCCACGCTTGAGCACCCTTGCGGCAGCGGTGACGCCCTTGCTCGTGCAAACAGCGTCCGGTGCTTGGCCGTCCATGTCGCAGATCGACGCACTCAGGTAGTTCGCGCCAGCCACGATTACCTGGGTGATCGGGTTCGTCGGGTTGGTGAGGCCCCTCGCGATCTGGTTCCAGCTCAAGCCCTGGAGGATCGAGGGGTCGTACACCGTCGACTGGAGCAGCTTGTTGCCGAAGTCGATGAACGGGAACCCGTTCTGGTCAGCCGGGAGCCCCGGGAAGTACGTGTTCGTGTCGTACATGTCGACGAGGGACCGCTCCAACTTCGTCGGCTTCATGAGCACCTTGTAGCTGGTGCCCGCCGCGTTCGGCTGATTGCTCAGATACTCGTCGGGCTTGAAGACGATGAAGGGGCTTGAGTACGTGGCCTTGGCGAAGGTGAAAGTCGACGTGTTCGGGAAGGAGTCGGACGTGCTCGACAGGGCGGTCTCGAGCATGTGGAAGGTGCCAAAGCGCGACAGCGCGACGACGATCGACCAACGGGCGGCGGCACAGAACGGGCAGTACTCGGCGCCGTAGAAGAAGACGCCGGGCAGCGACTTGCCGTCAGCCGCGGTGAAGGTGAGCGGCTTCTGACCCCCGACGGTGATCGGCGGGTTGATCGGCGAGACCTGCGCGTTGACGCCGACCGAATTGAAGACCGAGCTGGGGATGTGGCTGACCTCGGCGACGACGGTCGGCGAGGCCGGCGACACCCCTGGGCCGGGCGACAGGGTACCGGTGCCCGTGACCTTGACGACGACCAGCACGACGACGATGACGAGGACGATGGCCGCGGTGCCCCAGGTGAGCAGCGCGCTCGGCGACCGTCTGGACGGACCCGAAGAGGGTCTCGATGCGGTCGGTCCCGGGGGACGGCCGCCCGGCGGTCGGGCGCGGCCCGAGCGGGGGTCGCTTCGCCTCGGCCCGCCCTGGCGCTGCTGGGTGGACCGGTTGTTGGCCTGGCGCCCGGTGCGCCAACCGCTCTGGTCGGCGTTGACGGGGCGCGACATCTGCTTGCTGCGTGCCTTGTCGGTCTGCGTACGGCCCGATCCGGCGTTGGTCATTGCGATCTCCTCTGTGAGGCCGACACGCGGTGCGCGTCGGCGTTTCGGTCATGGGACCGCGCGCGGCTTCGGCGGTACGCCGAGCCGTCAGCGCGTTGAGAAGGAGACCGAAAGCTGAGGAGGACGAAGGAGGGTTGCGGAAACCCCGCGGGGTGGCCGGGTTCCGACGTTGAAGAGACGCCGCGCCCAAGCGAGAGCAATCACACCAACCATCACTGGCGCGAGCATGCCGATCCAGCGCGGTGTGGCGGGTGGCGGGGTCCCGGTGGGCGACACGGGGACGCAGTGCGTCTGCTGGACGATGCACGAGACGGTGCCCTGTGCTGCCGGACTGACCGTGCCGTGCACCACAGCGACCGCCGGCGCGACGCCAATCAACGAGAGCAGGATGCCGAACGCTGCGACACAGAGCACCCGCCGAACCACCTTCTGGACGCTAACGGCCCGGCGACCCGAAGGGGCGGCGCCCAACAGGTCAAAGCAAAGGACCGGGTAGGGTGCGCTTCGTGCCCAGGGGAGCCTCGTCGCGGGCGATCAACGAGCTCGGTGAGACGCTCGAGGACGCCAACCACGATCCCGTCGTTGAGATCGAGGGCCGCACGCTCGCCCTCTCCAACCTGGACAAGGTCCTCTACCCGGAGCGGGGGTTCACCAAAGGACAGGTGATCGACTACTACGTCCGCATCGCCCCGGTCCTGCTCCCCCACGTCCGGAGCCGGCCCCTGACGATGCGGCGGTTCCCGAACGGCGTGGACGATCCCAACTCGTTCTTCGAGAAGCATCGGCCCCGCAGCGCACCCACATGGGTCCGCAGCGAGCGCCTCCTGGCCAGCCCGCAGGCCAAGGACCGCAACGGCGTCGACTTCGTGATTCTCGACGACTTGGCGACCCTGGTCTGGGCGGCCAACCTCGCCGCGCTGGAGCTCCATGTGCCCCAGTGGCGGGTCAACCGCAACGGCCGGCCCGAGGTCCCCGACCTGTTGGTCTTCGACCTCGACCCCGGTGAGCCGGCCACGATCGTCGAATGCGCCGAGGTCGGGCTGATGCTCGCCAAGCAGGTGGCTGACGAGCACGGCTGGGCGTGCTACCCGAAGACGAGCGGCTCCAAGGGGCTCCAGCTCTACGTGCTTTTGCCGAAGAAGGACCGCCAACGCCAGTGGGAAGACGCCGGCACGCGCGAACTCGCCCGCACCATCGCCCAGGAGCTCGCCCGGGCCCGCCCGGATCTCGTCGTCGCCAACATGAAGAAGGAACTGCGCACGGGCCGGGTCCTGATCGACTGGAGCCAGAACCACGTCGCCAAGACGACGATCGCCCCGTACTCGCTGCGGGCGCGCCCGAACCCACGGTGTCGACTCCGGTGACCTGGGAAGAGGTCGAGCAGCTGGCGGGCGACGGTAGGGCTGATCGCCTGCGGTTCCTTCCCGACGAGGTGCTCAAACGAGTCGAGGACCATGGCGACCTCATGGCCCCGCTGCTCGGGCGATAGCCAGGACCATGGACCTCCCCCTCTCGCCGCCTCTCGACCCGATGCTGGCCAAGCTCACGAGCGAGCTGCCCACGGGCGACGACCTCCGCTACGAGCCCAAATGGGACGGCTTCCGCAGCATCGTGTTCCGCTGCGACGCCGAGATGGAGCTCTCGAGCCGCAATAGCAAACCGCTCACGCGCTACTTCCCCGAGCTCGTCGGGTTCCTGGCTGCTGCGCTGCCGAAGCGATGCGTCGTCGATGGAGAGATCGTCATCGCCACCGACGATGGCCTGGATTTCGAGGCGCTGCTCCAGCGCATCCATCCCGCCGAGTCGCGCATCAAGCGCCTGGCGGCCGAGACGCCGGCCTCGTTCGTCGCGTTCGACCTCCTGGCCGAGGGCAAGAAGGACCTCTCCGGTCTGCCGTTCGGAGAGCGTCGCTCACGCCTCGAGGCGATCCTGGGCGGCCGCGGCACGGGAGACCCGGTCCAGCTGACGCCGCAGACCACCGACGTCACCCTGGCTGCCGACTGGCTCGAGCGCTTCGAGGGCGCGGGGCTCGACGGCGTCGTCGCGAAGTCGCCGGAGCTGTCCTATCGGCCGGGCCAGCGGGTCATGTGGAAGATCAAGCACGAGCGCACCGCGGACTGCGTGGTGGCCGGCTACCGCGACCACAAACAGGGCGGGGTCGGCTCGCTCGTCCTCGGCCTCTACGACGAAGCGGGCGGGCTCCGTCACGTCGGGGTGTGCTCCGGCTTCAGCACCAAGCGGCGCCAGGAGCTGGTCGACGAGCTGGCGCCCCTCCTGCTCGGGGAGGACGACCCGCACCCCTGGCGCGAGTTCAAGGGCGCTGGACCGACCGGGAGCCGCTGGAAGTCCGACGCCGAGCTCGAGATGCACGCGCTCCGGCCCACCCTCGTCTGCGAGGTCGCCTACGACCACCGTCAGGGCGACCGGTTCCGCCACGCGACGTCGTTCCGGCGGTGGCGCCCCGACCGCGAGGCCCGGTCCTGCACGTTCGACCAGCTCGAGGTGGTCGCGCCGATCGAGCTCGCCGAGGTGTTCGGGGGGTCGGGGGTTTAGAGTCCGACGCTCCGAGTCCGGTGACGCTGGCCGGTCATCCACGCGAGCCCCCGGATGGGCGGCCGACGCACTGCCAAGAGCCGCTTCAGTGGGCCCGACGTTTCGACGAATCGTCGATGTCGGTCCTTTTTCGGCTAGAAACACGAGTCTTGGAAGCGGGCCCGATGGGACCGTCTGTTGAGGGGGGAAACGGAGTGCGCCTTTCGGACCTGGCCAAAACGGCCATCGTGGGGGCCGCGGTGGGCGGAGCTGCCTTTGCTCCTCTGGCCTTACTCAACACACAGAGTGCGGGAGCCATCCCGGAAAATCAGATCAGTATCGTGTTGACGTCGAATCCGGAGTACTACATCCACAACGACGGCGCGTTGTGCACTCCCCTCCTGCCTCAAGATCACATCACGACGTCGGTCTGTCTCATCTTCAGGTCTGGGTGTCCGTGGCCGGTTTCCAGTCCGCGCTTTTGGCCACGAGAAGTCCGCACCCCTCGCGGTGATGTTCAACCCTATGCGAGCTTCGGCGCACCTCCTCGCTGACGGGCCTCTTTGAGGCGGAACGACTCGCCCGATGTGGCCACGACCACGCTGTGGTGGAGCAGCCGGTCGAGGAGGCTGACCGCGGTGGTGTGCTCGGGGAGGAAGCGTCCCCAGTCCTCGAACGGCCAGTGTGAGGCGATGCCGAGGGACCGTCGTTCGTAGGCCGCGGCGACGACGCGGAAGAACAGCTGAGCTCCGGTGTCGTCCATCGGGGCGAAGCCGATCTCGTCGATCACGATGAGATCGGCCTTCAACACCTGCTCGATGACCCGCCCGACACTGTTGTCCGCCAGACCGCGATAGAGGGTCTCGACGAGCTCGGTGGCGGTGAAGTAGCGGACCCGCTTGCCGGCGTCGACGGCGTGGTGGCCGAGGGCGACGAGCAGATGCGACTTGCCCGTCCCCGCCGGACCCACGAGACAGAGGTTCTCCTTGGCCCCGATCCACTCGAGCGACGAGAGGTAGTCGAAGGTGGCACGTGGCACCGACGACGCCTCGACATCGAGCTCGTCGAGGGTCTTGGTCACCGGGAACGCAGCCGCAACCAAGCGGGCCCGAGCGTTCGAGGCGTCACGCGAGGCGATCTCGGCTTCGACCAAGGTGCGCAGGAACTCCTCGGGCCGCCAGCGCTGGGTCTTGGCCACCACCAGCAGTTCGGGACCGAGTCGGCGCATGGCCCCGAGGCGCAGGCGCCGGAGGCCGGCTTCGAGGTCGGCGGCGAGCGGCGGCGGGGTGGTGCTCATTGGTCAGCACCGATGGCGTAGTCATCGAGCGAGCGGACGGCCACGCTCGGCAGATCGACGATGAGCGCCTCACCGGGCTTTCTCGGTCGGGGCACCCCCGTGCCCGCAGCGAGGATCGAGCGCACGTCGCGCGCCCGGAACCGCCCGAACTCGACGGCCCGCTCGATCGCGGCGACGAGCGCCTCTTTGCCATGGGCCGCCTCCATGGCGCACAGCTCGACGAGGTCGGCGGCGAGCCCCGTCATCCCGCGCGCCACCGCCCCCTTGATGAAGTCCTCGGCGGCGGGGCCGAGGGCCACGAAGGCCTTCTCGGCCGGGGTCTTGGGGCGCACCGCGCGCGTTGGCGAGGGCCGGGGACCGCCGTAGTGGTCGTCGAGCACAGCGGTCTCACCAGGGGCGACGAGTGCGTGGCTGGCGATGATCTCGCCCAAGAAGACCACGAGCACCGTGCCGTCGGACACCCGCAGCTCGACCTGGCGCCCGATGTGGGCCGTCGGCACCGAGTAGCGGGCCGAGCCGAAGCGGACGCAACTGAGGCGGTCAACCTTGCGCACCACCACCGTGCCGATGCGGGCCCGCAGCGAGGGCAACTCGCCCATGAGCGGGCGCTCGATCTCGAGGCGCTCGGAGGGGATGGCTGCGATCTCGGAGTGCACCTGGCCGTTCACCTCGGTGCACCACGCTCTGCCCTTGGCGTTGGCCTCCGCCAGGTCCGAGACAGTCAGCTCTTCGGGGATCATGAGATCGGACTTCACGTAGCCGACGAGGTTCTCGACCAGACCCTTGGACTCGGGGTCCGCTCCCTCGCAGAAGTCCGGCCGGGTGCGGTAGTGGGTGACGAAGCGCACGTAGTCCGGCGTCGGGACGACCAGCCCGGCCACCGTGGCGCCCTTGAGACAACCCATGCGATCGGTCAGCAGAGTCTTGGGGACCGCGCCGATCGTCTCCATGCACTCGGCCAGCGCGGCCATGGTGGTGTCGGCCCTCAAGTTGTCGGCGAAGGACACGAACCGGAGCCGGCTCCAGGCGAGCACGGCGCAGAACACGAACAGCGGTCCGATCTCGCCCCAGTCGAACACCAGCACGTCGCCCGGCGCCCACACCCCGGGTCGACGTCCTCGGTGGTGATCGACGCGCCACTTCGCCTTGGCCTCGGCCACCGCACGGCGCAGGTTGCGTGCCGAACCCTGGTAGCCGGCGGCACGCACCACGGGCAGCAGCCGCTTGGCCGAGATCCGGCCGTCGGTTCGCTCCACCCGCTTGGCGATGATGGCGGTCACGTCGTCGTAGTTGTGGGCCACCGACGCCTCGACGCCCGCTCCGGCCTCCTCGGTCGCTCTGGCCTTGGCCACGGCACGCTTGACGGTCTTGTCGCTGGTGCCGCAGATGGCCGCGGTCGCTCGATACGAGCCGACGTCTTCGAAGACAGCATTCATGTCCATCCGTTCCCTCGCTGATTTCATGGAGGCATCCCCTCGGTCGGTTGCGGCGGTTGGCTTGCACCGCCACCGTGACCGGCTGGGGGGACCCTCTCGTGGATGCTTCAGCGAGGGGTGCGGACTTCTCGTGGCCAAAACTGCGGACTCCTGGTGGCCATCAGTGCGGACATTTCATGGCCAAAACTGCGGACTTTCTCGTGGCCACGGACACTGGGGGAGGCTCAGCTCCCTAGAGCAGGACGGGCTCAACCGGGAGCATCAAGCTGTTCGGAACCAAACTGCAGTCGGATCTGACGGACTCGATGAGGGATGCTGACCTCATCTGTGAGCGCCGGGTCCAGAAAGTCCGCCAGCATCGGAGGCCGAGGCGACTCCAAGTACAGAGCAGGCGTCTGCTGCACGGCCGGCACAACGCTCAGATCGTTGGGTGACAGATGTTGGACCACCGCGATCGCATGGGTCGCTCCTGACGTATACAGCGCGTATGCCCGATGGTGACCGTTATTCAGGACAAGCCGTCCGTTGATCTCCACCACGTTGATCGCATTGACGCTGTAGCCGACATAGAGCACCACGGCCATCGTCGGCCGTCCAGGTGGGGTATACCCGCCGACTTGCCGGGAATCCATCAACCTTGCCCCGAGGAATCTGGCATCGGTCGAAGGAGACGAGAATACAAAGGTGTTCGCGTTGGTCTGTATCCCGTCGACGGTTGGTTGTGCCCGATCGATCGCGAGACAGAACTCGAACAGTTCCGGAGCACCGAGTGACCAATTGCCCACTCGCGTTGCAAGTTCTGCCCCATAGCGAAGATTCAACCGGCGCTGAAACACGATCAGTGCGCCGAGTGGTACAACGGCAAGCCTCGGTACGCTTGTGATGTAAGCGGACGCAACCTCAGGAGACGACAAGAACTCCTTGCTCCGTTCGGCATGGGCATCTGGCAACGTCTCGATGGCATGCCCCTCCACACGACCAGCTTCGGCGACCGCCAAGCCCGCGAGCCTCTCGGCGGCGTCGCGCCATCGAGCCGCTCCGGCCGACAGATCAGCGTTTCCTTCTGCCGAAGCCTGAATCAAGAACGACAGGTATTCCTCCATAGGGGGAATACCGAGCAAGTGTGCCCACCGTTCGCGAACCGGTCCTGGGTGATCTGACACGACTCTTCCTTCGCCGTCAGCAATGCCGGAGAACGCCTGAACCCGGTCGGTAGGTGAGAGATGATACTGATGGGATCAGCTGATCCGTGAGGGGCTCCGGTAGCCAAAGCCAGTCGTGCAGTCGGCCATCGCTTAGACGAGCCGCCGGTTGGTCGCCCAGTAGGTGAGCTGGTGGCGGCTCGTCAGCTGGAGCTTGCGCAGCACCGCGGAGACATGGGTTTCCACGGTCTTGACCGAGATGGACAGCTCCCGGGCCACCTCCTTGTAGGTGTAGCCGCGGGCGATCAGTCGGAGGACCTCCCGCTCGCGCGAGGTCAGCTGGTCGAGCTCGGGGTCGACCGACGACGGATTTTCCTCGGCCGGCATGCCGGCGAACGCGTCGAGCACGAAGCCCGCGAGACGGGGCGAGAAGACGGCGTCGCCGCCCGCCACGCGCTCGATCGCCTCGACCAGCTCGGGCCCCGAGATGGCCTTCGTCACGTACCCGCGGGCGCCGGCCCGGATCACCGCGATCACATCCTCGGGGGCGTCGGAGACCGACAGCGCGAGGAACCGGACGTCGGGATGGTCGCCCCTCGTCGCTTCGATCACCGCCTGCCCCCCGCCGTCGGGCAGATGCACGTCGAGCAGGACGACATCGGGCTCACGCTCGGCGATCAGCTCGACGGCCGCCGCCACCTCGTCGGCCTCGCCAACCACCTGCACCGTGTCGCCGAGCTCGGCCCGCACCCCCGCCCGGAACAGGTGGTGGTCGTCCACGAGGAAAACGCGCGGTCTCCGCTCACCGGGGCTCACCGGCGGGCCCCGGAAAGCGGCATCGCCAGTTCCACTTCGGTCCCTTCCCCGGTCGTGCTCCGGATCTCGGCCGTCCCCCCTGTCGCTGGACCCGGGCCAGGATCGACTCGGCGATCCCCCGGCGGTCGTCGCCGACCGCTTCGGGGTCGAAACCCCTTCCGCGGTCGCGCACGAAGATCGAGGCCCGCTCGGCCTCGGCCTCGGCGAAGAGCGAGATGCTCGGCGCGCCCGACCACTTGGCGGCGTTCACCGTCGCCTCGCGCGCCGCGCCGAGCAGCGCCCGCAGCCGGTCGTCGAGCGGACAGTCGCCGACCGTGACCACGTCGACCGGTACGCCGTAGGCCGGCTCCACCTCGGCCGCGATCGCCTGGACACCGGCCGACAGGGTCAGGTCGTCCCCGCCGACGGTTCCGGGCAGCTCGCCCTCGAACAGCCAGGCCCGCAGCTGGCGTTCCTGGGCCCTGGCCAGCTGCACGACCCGCTGGGGCCGGTCGGCCGAGCGCTGGATCATCGCCAGCGTCTGGAGCACCGAGTCGTGCACGCGGGCTGCCATGTCGGCGCGGTCCTCGGCGCGCACGCGAGCCTGACGTTCGGCGACCAGGTCCCGTGCGAGACGCAGCCACCACGGCCCGAAGACCACGGCGAACCCGGCGACGACGAGCAGTGCACCGCCGAGGGGGCGGAGCACGGCGCGACTCGGGTGGCCGACGACGAGCGTCGTCGTGCCGCCAGCGAGCAACAGCGCGCCCAGCGCGCACCGCATGAACAGTGCGCGCCAGCGGTGCTCGGTCGGGGCCCCGATCTGCACGATCGGGTCAGCGACGTGGCGAAGCCAGGTGCGCTCGTCGTCGTCGCAGTTGCGCCAGATGAGCACGAGTGCCGCCGCACTGATGAACAGCGGCCATGCGAACGAGCTCAAGAACCCGACGTCGAGGTCGTGGCCCAAGACCGCGGTCAAGACGAACAGCGGCAGGAACGAGATCGCGAGCAAGATCCCCCGGCGGTCGCGGGTGGCGCGCGCTGCGATGGAGCGGGTCGCCCCCTCCATGGGGAGGATGAGCCAGAGCACGAGGTAGACCGCGGCGCCGAACCCGCCGGCCAGCGCAGCGAGGACGAACCCGATCCGCAACAGCGTGGAGTCGATCCCGGTCCGCCGGGACAGACCGCCGGCGACGCCGCCGAACAACCGGTCCTCGGCGCTGCGCCGGCAGGGACCCCAGCGCCTGGCCCGCCCGTGGAACCGCTGGTGCCGAGCGTGCCAGTGGGCGGCCCGACGAGCCACCCACGGCGGGGGACCCAGATCCCATCCGCCCGCGCCGGGCGGAGCCCAGGACGGGGGCGGCCGCTCGGTGGCGGTGCCCGCCGGGTCGGTCCGCGTGGCGCCTCGGTCGGGGCCGGGGGGGCTGGGGTCGAGCGGTTCGGGGATACCCGATGATCGCGCCGCAGGCCGGGGGCGACCATCAGGGTCCTCCCCGATTCGGCAGTCGCCCACTCAGGGTGCTTTGCGGGTCGATCCCGATGTCACTCCCGGCCCGATGCGCTCAGGATCGACGCATGGAACTCACCACCGACACCACAGCGACCGAGGTCGCTCCCCGACCCTTCCACCGGCTCCGCGAGGGGCGCATGGTGGCTGGCGTCGCCGCCGGGGCCGCCGAGTACCTCGACGTCGACGTCGTCATCGTGCGCATCGTCTTCGTGGCCCTCACCCTCATGGGCGGACTCGGCCTCCCCCTGTACGTCGCGGCGTGGCTGCTGGTCCCCGAGGAGGGCGCGGACGAGACCATCGCCGACGGCCTGCTCGACCGCCTGCACACCCGATGACCGGCGAACCCATCGAGCTCTCGTGGAAAGGAGCACCCATGACCTGCGGAGGTAGCGGAATGTGGCCCTCGGGCCGGACCCGGAGCTCGGATCCGAACCTGCGGGTCTCCGACGAGGACCGCAACAAGGTCGCCGAGGCGCTCTCGCAGCACTACTCGGAGGGACGCCTCGACGCGAACGAGCTGAAGGAGCGCCTGGACCAGGCCATCGGGGCCAAGACCCGCGGCGACCTGTCCGGGCTCATGAACGATCTCCCTCCGCTGCGGACGGCGGTGCCGGAGCCACACCGGCGCCGCCGTCATGTGGCGGTGTGGGCCGCGCTCATCGTGCTCATCTCGGCGGTGGCGTTCCCGTGGCCGGCGTTCCACTGGTTCTGGATGCCGCGGCTGTCCTGGTTGGTCTTCGGCGTCTTGTGCCTGTTCCTCTTCAGCCGGATCCGCCGTCGCCGGTTCTCCCGCGACCAGCACTCCTACTGAACTGCTTGGGTCCGTGAGACGCCCGAGCCCTACAGCTCCTTCTCGGGGAGCCGCTCGACGTTCACGTCGCGGAACGACACCACCTTGACCGAGGGGACGAAGCGAGCCGGGCGGTACATGTCCCACACCCAGGCGTCGGTGAGCTCCAGTTCGATGCACGGCGGCGAGGATTCGGTGCGCACCTGCATCGAGACCTCGTTGGCGAGGTAGAAGCGGCGCTCGGTCTCGATGACGTAGGAGAACATCGGGAGCACGGCCCGGTACTCCTGGACCAGGGCGAGCTCGATGTCCGCCTCGTACTGCTCGAGGTCCTCTTCGCTCAAGGGAGGACCCGGGCCGGGCCCGAGCAGGTCGTCACGTCCGGGCGGTGCGCCGCTCTTTGATCTTGGCGGCCTTCCCGGCGCGATCGCGCAGGTAGTAGAGCTTGGCCCGGCGGACGTCCCCGAAGGTGGCGACCTCGATCTTCGCGATCGACGGCGAGTGGACGGGGAAGGTCCGCTCCACGCCGACACCGAAGCTGACCTTGCGCACCGTGAAGGTCTCGTGGACCCCGGAGCCCTGGCGCCGGATGACCGCGCCCTGGAACACCTGAACCCGCTCCCGGGTGCCCTCCACCACCCGCACGTGCACCTTCACGGTGTCACCGGGCCGGAAGTCCGGGATGTCGTCGCGCAGCGAGTCGCGGTCGATGATCTCGGTCGGGTGCATTTCGAACCTCGTGGCGGGGTGTGGCGAAGGGCGAGCGCCCCTCAGCCGGGCCTCTTATCGTACCCGCGCTCGGCGAGGAGCCGCCCCGCCCCGGCCGCCTCGAGCAGGGCGACCTCCTCGTCGCTCAGTCCGCCCCGGGCCTCGATCAGGTCCGGCCGCTCGGCAAGGGTGCGCCGGAGCGACTCCGTGCGGCGCCAGCGGGCGACCACCCCGTGGTCCCCCGACAGAAGGACCTCGGGGACGCCCCACCCCCGGAACTCCGCCGGCCGGGTGTACTGGGGGTACTCGAGGAGCCCTGAGGCGAAGCTCTCCTCGAGCGCCGAGTCGTCGTTGCCCAGGACGCCCGGCACGAGTCGCAGCACCGCCTCGATCACCACGAAGGCCGCGGCCTCGCCGCCGGAGAGCACGACGTCACCGACCGACAGCTCCCCGTCGACCAGATGGTCGCTGACCCGCTGGTCGACCCCCTCGTAGCGGCCGCAGAGCAGGGAGAAGCCCTCGCCCGTCGCGAGCTCGCTCGCGACGGACTGGTCGAATCGCCGGCCCCCCGGCGCGAGCAGCAGCAACGGGCGCGCGATGCCCCCGTCGGCCTCGGCGGCCTCGACGGCCGCGAAGAGCGGCTCACACATGAGCACCATCCCCGGACCGCCGCCGAACGGCGAGTCGTCGACCGAGCGCCGCGCGTCGTTGGCGAAGGCGCGAAGGTCGTGGACCCGCACCTCGACCAGCCCGCGCTGGCGCCCCCGGCCGAGCAGGCTGGAAGAGCAGTAGCTCTCGACGAGGTCCGGGAAGATCGTGAAGACGTCGACGCGCACGGTTCAGTCCAAGAGCCCCTCGGGCACGTCCACGACGACGCGGCGGCCGGGCTCGTGGGCCACGACGAATCGCAGCGGCACGAGTCCCCCGCCCTCCAGCACCAAGAGGTCGCTCGCCGGGTTTGCCTCGAGCGCGCCGACCACGCCGAGCTCACGGCCGTCGGTCGAGACCACGGTGGCCCCGACCAGCTCGTGCACCCAGAGCGTGTCGGGCAGTTGCAGCGGCTCGGCCCGGAGCACCAGGCCCCGCAGCGCTTCGGCACCGCTGCGGTCGGCCACGCCCTCGAAGGTGACGAGGTGGCGGTCCTGCTGGGGTCGGGACCGGGCGACGGTCAACGGTCCGCCATCGGTGGCCAGCACCGATCCGGCGACCAGCCGCGACTCGTCGCTCCAGAGATCGACGTACACCTCGCCGGTCAGGCCGTGGGGCCTGCCGATGCGCCCGACCTCGAGCTCCCCCGTCGGATCGGCGGGGGGCGTCGGGGCCATCTCAGTCGTCGACGATGTCGACGCTCACCTGGGTGCCGTCGCGGGCGCCAGCCGCGCCGACGAGCGTGCGGATCGCCTGGGCGGTGCGGCCACGTCGGCCGATGATCCGGCCCATGTCCTCGGGCGCGACGTGCACCCGCAACACCACCGAGCCGCGGCGGCGCTCGGTCTCGATCACCACCGCGTCGGGCTCGTCGGCGAGCGACCGGGCCAGATAGGTCAGCACCGCGACCGGCGTCGAGGTGTCGGTCCGGTTGCCGGCCATGTCGTCGTGGCCCTGCCCGGACCCCCCGCTCGCGTTGACGTCGCCGTCCTCGTAGTCGACCTCGTCCTCGTCGTCGTCGTCGTCGACCTCGTCCACGTCGTCGGGGTCCGCCCCGGCGATCGTGTTGATGTCGCCGGCCTCGTACTCGCCGCTCACTTCTTCTTGCTCGCGGTGAACTCGTCCCAGGCGCCGGAGGTCTTGAGGAGCCGCTCGACGCGCTCGGTCGGCTGGGCGCCCTGGCCCAGCCACTTGAGGGCCTTGGCGTTGTCGATCTTCACGACGGCATCGGGCTCCGCCGTCGAGGACCCGCGCGGGGCGTAGGTCCCGAGGATCTCGAGGAAACGCCCGTCGCGGGGCGACCGGCTGTCCGCGGCTACCACCCGGTAGGTGGGCTGCTTCTTCTTTCCCATCCGCACGAGGCGGAGCTTCACTGCCACCGATTCATTCCTCCGTGGATTGTCCGGGCGAGGAGCGCCCTGGGTCGGGTCGGCGTCTGGCGTTGGGGGTGTGCCGACCACGCTCGGAGACCCGGGACTCGTCCCGTGGCGCTCCGGCGCCCATTCTCGCAGATGCGGGCGGCCCCCCGCCCAGCACGTTCAGCGGCCCTTGGGCGGGGTGACCCGGCCCCCCTTCTTCTTGTTCTTGCCGCCCCGGCCCTTGCCGGCGCCCGACGGGCGGACGGCGGGCGGCGGGGCAGCTCCGCTGCGGCTCGACAACATTTCGGTCAGGGACTCCTCAGCTCCCCCGCCGGCCGCCAGACCCCGGGCCGCGGCGAGCCGGCCGAGGCGGCCCGAGGGCATGCCGGGCAGGTTGCCCGCGCCCATGCCGCGCATCATCTTCTGCATCTCCTTGAACTGCTTGAGAAGCTGGTTGACGTCCTGGGTCGAGGTCCCGCTCCCCCGTGCGATGCGCACGCGCCGCGATCCGTCGACGATGGCGGGCTCGGCGCGCTCCTTGGGGGTCATCGAGCGCACGATTGCCTCCACCTGGGACACCTGGGAGTCGTCGATCTGATCGGCCGCCTGGCGGAGCTCCTTGGACATCCCGGGCATCATCTTGAGGATCCCGCCGAGCGAGCCCATCTTCTGGACCTGGTGGAGCTGCTCCAAGAAGTCGTCCAGGGTGAACCGCCCCGACATGAGCCGGTCGGCCGAGCGCTGCACGACGTCTTGGTCCATCGTGCGCTCGGCCTGCTCGATCAGGGTCAGCACGTCGCCCATGCCGAGGATCCGATCGGCCATGCGGTCCGGGTGGAACAGGTCGAGGTCGCCCAGCTTCTCCCCGGTCGACGCGAACACGATCGGTCGGCCGACGACCTCCTTCACGCTCAGCGCGGCGCCACCGCGAGCGTCGGAGTCCAGCTTGGAGAGGATCACCCCGTCGAGCGCGAGGGTTTCGTGGAAGGCCCGCGCCGTCGAGACCGCGTCCTGCCCGGTCATGGCGTCGATCACGAGGAACGTGTAGTGGGGTGCGGTCCGCTCCGAGATCCGACGCACCTCGTCCATGAGCGCGCCGTCGATGGTGATGCGGCCCGCGGTGTCGATGATGCAGAGGTCCCGACCGAGCCGGCGGGCCTCCTCGACCCCGGCCACGGCGGTCGTCACCGGGTCCCCCGGCTGGCTGAACACGGTGACCTGGGCCTGGGCACCGAGCACCCGGAGCTGCTCGACCGCGGCAGGCCGCTGGAGGTCGGCGCCGACGAGCAGCGGGTTGCGCCCCTGCCCCCGCCACCACTGGGCGAGCTTGGCCGCGGCGGTAGTCTTGCCCGAGCCCTGGAGACCGGCCAGGAGCACCACCGTCGGGGGCCTCGGCGCGTAGGTCAGGCGCAGCGCCTCGCCGCCTAGGGCCTCGACGAGCTGCTCGTGGACCGCCTTCACCACCTGCTGGCCCGGGCTGAGGCTCCGGTTCAGGATCTCCCCGCTGCAGCGCTCGCGCACCGCGTCGACGAAGTGGCGGGCGACACCGAGCTCCACGTCGGCCTCGAGCAGCGCCGTGCGGATCTCGCCCAGGGCGGCGTCGAGGTCGGCCGGGGAGATGCGACCCCGGTTGCGCAGGCGTCCCGCGACGCGCTCGAGGCGGTCAGAGAGGGCGTCGAACATGGGAGGTTCAGGCTATCGGAGGCCTATTCGTCGCCGACCAGCGCGTCGACGAAGGCCTCCGGGTCGAAGGCGATCATGTCCTCGGTCCCCTCGCCGACGCCGACCAGCTTCACCGGGAGCCCCAGCTGGCGCTCGATGGAGATCACGACGCCACCTTTGGCGGTCGAGTCGAGCTTGGTCAGCACGACACCGGTGACTCCGACGGCCTCGGTGAACTGACGGGCCTGGACGAGCGCGTTCTGCCCGGTCGTCGCGTCGAGGACCAGCAGGACCTCGGTGACGCGCCCCGGCTCGCGATCGGCGATCCGTCGGATCTTGCGCAGCTCCTCCACGAGGTTCACCTTGGTGTGCAGGCGGCCCGCGGTGTCCGCGAGCACGAGGTCGTTGCCACGGGCCTTGGCCCGCTGGACGGCGTCGAACACGACCGCCGAGGGGTCCCCGCCCTCGGCCCCGCGAACCATCTCGGTGCCGGCACGCTCGGCCCAGATCGCCAGCTGGTCGGCGGCGGCGGCCCGGAAGGTGTCGCCCGCGGCCAGCAGCACCGAGCGGCCCTCGGTGCGCCGGGCCAACGCGATCTTGCCGATGCTCGTGGTCTTGCCGACGCCGTTCACCCCGACGAAGAGCCAGACGTTGACGACACCGGGCTCGTCGTCGAGACGCAGCGACCGGTCGGGGTTCTCGGCGAAGACCTCTGCCAGCTGCTCGGCCAACCCGGAGCGCACCGCGTCGGCACCCTCGCGCTGCGCTCCTTTGGCCCGCAGCCCGGTCAGCATCGCCTCGGTGGTCTCGACGCCGACGTCGGCCCGGAGGAGGGCCTCCTCGGCTGCCTCCATCGCCGCCGCCCCGTCGGCCCTCGCCCCCAGCGCCCGGAGCGGGGCGAACAGGCTGCGGGCGCGGCCCAGACGCTCCCGCAGCGGCGGCTCGCCGGCAGCCGGCTCGGGCGCCTCGACCGGCGGCTCGGGAGCCGCCTCGACGGTGGCAGTCGCCTGTGTTTGGCCCTGAGCTGCGGGCGTCCTTCGGCCCGGCTCGGTCGAAGCGGCACGCCGCCGACGCCGAGCGAGCGTCGTGACGAACGCCCCAAGGGCGAGGACGACGACGCCGAGGACGATCCAGAGCGCGATCACGGAGAGAGGAGCCTACCGAGGCGGAGCCGGTGGCCCGGAGGTCAGGAGGCGGCGCGCTCGGCCTGGGGGTTGCGGTCGTCGACCCGCTGGCTCACCACCTGGGAGGAGCCCCCGGGGGCCATCGTCACGCCGTAGAGGGCGTCGCCGGCCTCCATCGTGCGCTTCTGGTGCGAGACGATGATCAGCTGCGCCTCGTCGCGGAACTCGTGCACCATGTCCAAGAACCGGTGCAGGTTGACGTCGTCGAGCGCCGCTTCGACCTCGTCCATGATGTAGAAGGGCGACGGCCGGCTCTTGAACACCGCGAACAAGAACGCGAGCGCCGACAGCGACCGCTCGCCACCCGACAGCAGCGAGACACGCCGCACGTTGCGACCCGCCGGGCGGATCTCGATCTCGACTCCCGTATTCAGCAGATCCTCCGGCTCGGTCAGGACCAGCCGGCCCGTGCCGCCGGGGAAGAGCGTCGAGGCCAACGTCGAGAAGTGCTCGTTCACGTCGGCCACCGCGGCGGCAAAGGTCTCGGCGATCTCGCGATCCAGCGTCCGGATGACCTCCTGAAGCTCCCGGCGCGCCGAGCGCACGTCGTCGGTCTGGGTCTCGAGCTCGCGGTGGCGCTCCTCCAGGGTCCCGAGCTCCTCCAGCGCGAGCGGGTTGATCGGGCCGAGCCGGGCCAGCTTCGCTGCGAGGGCCTCGGCGTGCTCGGCCGCCGAGACGCCGGCGGGGAGCTCGGGGCAGGGCACGCCGATCACCTCGGCAACGGTGCGCGAGAACTGCTGGCGGACCATCTCGGTCAGCGACTCGGTCCGCACCTCGACCTCGGCCGCCTCGTGGTCGAGGGAGCGCATCTGGTCGCGCGCCTCGTTGAGCACCTGCTCGGCGATGCCCCGGTCGCGCTGCAACGACTCGAGCCGCTCGCCACCTGCGCGCACCACCTCGATCTGTCGCCGGTACTCCGTTTCGAGCGCGCGCTGCACCTCGTCGAGCCGCGTCCGCTCTCCGGCCACCACGCCCGTGAGCCGCGCCACCGCGCGCACGTCGTCCTCGAGTCGCAACCGACGGGCTGCCGCCGCGTCACGCTCGTCACCGTGACCGGCCAGCCGCCGCTCGACCTCGGCGAGGCGAGCGGCGAGCACGCGACCGCGTTCGGCCAGCCCGGCGTCCGCCAGCTCGATGCGCGAGCGCTGCGCCACGAGCGCGCGACGGCGCTCGTCGAGGATGCGGCGCCCCACCTCGGACTGCTCGACGCGGCGGGACGCCTCGGCGAGCGACGCCTCGAGGCCGGGCAGCGCCTCCTCGTACTCGGCGAGCACCTGGGCCTCGGACTCCGCCGACGACGCGACCTCGACCTGGGTCCGGCGAACGTCGTCGAGCTCGGTCACGAGCCGCATTCGGTCATGCGCGATACGGCTGTGCTCGGCCTCAGCCGCCGAGACCTCGGCGGCGTGACGGTCCAGCGCACGGGTCGCGGCAAGCGAAGCGGACCGGGCGACCTCGAGCGCCTCACGGCTCGCGTCAAGCAGCTCGGCCGAGCGGGCCGCTTCCTCGGCGCCCCGCAGCGCGCGCGCCTCGGCCTCTTCGACCGCGGTGACGGTGACGAGCCTGCTCGACGAGCGAGCCCGCCAGCCGCTGCGCGCGAAACGGTCTCCCTCCGAGGTCACGATGACCAGGTCGGGCCGGTCGAGGGCGAGGTCGATGGCGCGCTCCCAGCCCTCCACGGCAACGGCCGGCCCGAGGACCGCGTCGAGGACCGCGTCGAGCGCGATGCCGCCGCGCCGCGTCCGCACATGGGGTCGGAGCGGCTCGGCATCACCGGGCAGGCCGAGGATGCCGGGGGTCGCGGCGCTTCCGGACGCCGCCAGGACGATGCCGGCGGTCCCCTGGCTCCGCAGCCGTCCGAGCGTGTTTTTCGCGGCATGGCGACCTTCGACGACGACCGCGGCCATCGACGCGCCCACGGCCGCCTCGAAGGCGGCCTCGAAGCCGGCGTCGATCTCGACCAGCTCGACCAGCGCGCCGACGACACCGTCGTCGCCACTCAGGACCTCGCGTCCGCCCGAACCCTGCAGCTCTTGCAACGCGCGCGACAGCGCTTCAGCACGCGCCGCTGAGCGGTGGCGCTCCTGCTCGGCGCCGGACAGCGCCCTCTCGGCGTCGTCGGCCTCGACTCGAGCGGCGCGTGCTGCCGCGTCCGCCCGGCGTGCGGCGTCCTCGAGCTCGGCGCCGCGCTCGGTGTGCGAGCTGCGCATCGACTCGGCCTGGCGCAGCGCAGCGTCGAGCTCCCGGTCACGCTCGCCCAGGCCCTCGATGCGTCGCTCGAGGGAGCGCAGGCCCGCCTGGGCCTGCTGACCGGTCCGTCGGAGCACCTCGACCCGGGCTCGGGTGACCTCGAGCGCCTCCTCGGCCGCAGCGACCTCCCCGCCGTCCCCCCACTGCGCGATGTGGGCCTGGACATCGGCGGCGAGCTCGGCCTCGGCGCGGGCCAGCTCGTCGTGCTCGGGCCGGCCGGCGCCCAGCTCGGCGTCGGTCATCGCCATCTCACCGGCCAGCCGAGCCGCCTCGTACTCGAGTGTGGAGACGACGTCGACGTCGGCCGCGGCATCGAGCGACGCCGCCAGGGCCCGACGGCGTTCTTCCAGGACCTGCGTTGTGCCCCGCGTCCGCTCGCGCAGCGCCCGGACCCGTCCGAGGGAGGCCGCGAGATCCTCCTCGCGACGCGAAGCGAGGTCAGCGGCGGCCGCCGACGCCTGACGATCGAGATCGGCCAGCGTGCCCACCAGGCGGTCCTGCTGGTCGCGCAGCGACGCCAGCGACGAGCTCGCCAATCGACCGCGCTCGGCAAGGGCGGCCAGCTCGACCCCGGCCAGGTGCTGACGGAGCTCGTTCAGCTCGGCGGCGAGGCTCGCATGGCTGCGCGCCGCGGTGGCCTGGCGCTCGAGCGGGCGGATCTGGCGGCGCACCTCGCGCACGAGGTCACCGAGGCGCTCCAGGTTCTCCTGGGTTGCCTCGAGCCGTCGCTCGGCGCGCTCGCGGCGCTGGCGATGCTTGCGGACCCCGGCCGCGTCCTCGATGATCGCCCGCCGATCTTCGGGGCGCGCGTTCAACACCGTGTCGAGCTGGCCCTGCCCGATGATCATGTGCTGCTGGCGCCCGACGCCGGTGTCGCTCAGCAGCTCTTGGATGTCGAGGAGCCGGCACGGCGCGCCGTTGATGGCGTACTCGCTGTCGCCGGTGCGAAAGAGGGTCCGGGTAATGGTCACCTCGGCCATGTCGAGCGGCAGCTTGCCCGAGCTGTTGTCGATCGTGAGGGTCACCTCGGCCCGGCCGAGGGGTGGGCGGGTGGAGCTTCCGGCGAAGATGACGTCGGCCATCGTGGCCGAGCGCAGTGCGCGCGGGCCTTGGGCGCCCAGCACCCAGGTCACCGCGTCGACGACGTTGGACTTGCCGCTGCCGTTGGGGCCCACGACGACGGTCACGCCGGGTTCGAACTCGAGGACGGTGGGGTCGGCGAAGGACTTGAAACCCTTCATGCCGAGAGACCGCAAGAACATCGAGGGCGACCCTACCAACCGCCCAGCGGGCAACTACGGACGTGGCGTTCTGCCACCGACCCAGCGCTTCAGACCTGGCAGTGCTCGCAGTAGAAGGTCGACCGGCCACCGGTCTTGGCCCGCACGATGGGGTTCCGGCAGCGCCGGCAGGGCTGACCCTCCCGGTCGTAGACCTGGTGCTGGCCCTGGTAGTCGCCCACCTCGCCGAAGAGGTCCCGGTACTGCTCATCGGCGAGCGAGGAGCCCCGGTGCTTGATCGCCTCGGCGAGGGTCTCGACCATCGCCCGGTAGAGCCGCCGGGCCTCGGTCGGCGACAGGCTGTCGCTCAACCGGTCGTAGCGCAGCCCCGAGGCGAAGAGGATCTCGTCTGAGTACAGGTTGCCGATGCCCGCCGCGAACTGCTGGTCCATGAGCAGCGCCTTGATGCCACCGCGCCGCGACCGCAGCATCAGCGCGAAGCGCTCCCAGCTCATGACGTCCTCGACCGGGTCGAAGCCGAGGTGCGCGAGCTCGGGGACGGCCTGGCGAATGGGGACGGTCGAGGCCGGCGAGGCCCCGTTCACCGAGGTCGAGGAGGCCGGTTTCTCCCCTTCGGGCCGGGCCGCCGAGACGAACATCTCGCCGAAGGTCCGCGGGTCGACGTAGCGCAGCTCGCCGCCCTGGGTGAAGGTGATCACGACGTGGGTGTGCTTGGGCTTGGCCTCCCGGGCGCTCTTCACCCGCAGTAGCTGCCCGCTCATCCCCAGGTGCACGACGAGGGTCGAGCCGTTGTCGAGGTTGATGAGCAGGTACTTGCCCAGCCGCCCCACGCCCTTGATGGAACGGCCCTCCAACAGCGCGCGGAAGTGCTTGGCGCTCGGATGCCGTCGGACCGAGCGGCCGTTGCCCACCGCGACCAGCTTTACCTTTCGCCCGACGACCTCCTTGGCGAGGTCTTGGCGCAGCGTCTCGACCTCGGGGAGCTCAGGCATCGACCAGCCGTCCCAGCGCGTCGGCCGCCGCCGCCTGCTCAGCGTCCTTCTTGGAAGTCCCCTCGCCGTGGCCCAACCGGTCACCGGCCACGAACACCTCGGCCCGGTACCGGCGCCCGTGGTCAGGACCGGAACCCCGGACCGCGTAGACCGGCACGCCGTCGCCCCGCCGGACCGTGGCCTCCTGCAGCCGGCTCTTGTGGTCGAAGTGCTCCGGATCGGCCGCGGCGCGCTCGATGCGCTCGCCGATCAACCGCAGCACGAGCGCCCGGGCGCTCTGCCATCCGGCGTCGAGGTAGACGGCGCCGATCAGCGCCTCGGTGGCGTCGGACAGGAGCGAGCTCTTCATGCGCCCGCCCGAGGACTCCTCGCCCTTGCCGAGCAGCAGCACCTCGCCCACCCCGAGGGACTCCGCGATCTGCGCCAACGCGCGGGCGTTGACCACCGCCGAGCGCAACTTGGCCAGCTGCCCCTCGGCGAAGCCCGGGTACGCCGCGTAGCAGTGCGCGGCCACGACGAGCCCGAGCACCGCGTCGCCCAGGAACTCCAGGCGCTCGTTGGAGGGCGCGCCCTCGCGTTCGGCACACCAGCTGCGGTGCGACAGCGCCTGGTGCAGCAGCGACCAATCGGAGAACTGATGCCCGAGCCGGTCGGCGAGCGCTTGCTCGCCCGCCCGGGCATCGAGCCCTTCGTGTCCGGCCGGCTCCTCGCCGCCCGACACCGTGACCTCCCGCGTGGCCTCGATCAACCGGCTCCGAGCTTGGCGACGACGTAGTCGACGGCGTCGCGGACAGTGCGCAGGTCCTCCAGATCCTCGTCCTCGATCCGGAACCCCACGGTCCGCTCCCCGAGCTCCTCCTCCAGGGCCTCGACCAGCTCGATCAGCGCGAGCGAGTCGGCATTCAGGTCCTCGGCGAACGAGGAGGTCTCGGTGATCGTGGCGGGATCGGTCTCCAAGATGTCGGCCAGCTGGTCGCGGATGAGCTCGAACACCCCCTGGCGGTCCAGGGGCGGCCGGTCGATATGGGTCTCTGCGGGCACAAGAGCTCCTGCACGCTGGGGATATGTCGCACCCAGTCTACTGGGCGCACGGAGAGTTCGACGGCGTTCCCCAGGCTGCTCTCTTCCTGTGGATAACCATGAATGCCCAGGTCAGCCACAACCTGCGGCCGAGCCGGGGTCCGTCAGGCGGCCTCGGGGACCTGGGCCGGCTCGAGCGCGGCGATCTGCTCGCCCTCGCCGGCCGGGCCCCGTCGAGACAGCAGCACGGCCGTGACCACGAAGGCGACCACCACCATGACCGTCGAGACCTCGAAGGCCCGGACGTCACCGTGGACCGCCGCGAAGGGCACGAGCCGGCCGACGGCCCGGGCCGAGAGGCCCCGGGCGTGGGCCGCCAGGTAGCCGGCCGAGGCCGACGAGGCCACCGTGTTCAGGAGGGCGATCCCGAGGGAGCCACCCACCTGTTGGGTCGCGTTGACCAGTGCGCTGGCCACACCGGCGTCCCGATGGGAGATGCCGGTCAGCGAGGTCGAGCTCATCGGAACGAAGGTGAGGGCGAGCCCGAGGCTCATCACGAGCTCGGCCGGCAGCACGCCGGTGGCGAAGGAGCTCGTGACCGAGATCCGGCTGAACATCACAAGGCCGACCGCGCTCATGGAGAGCCCACCCAGCATCAAAAGGCGCGGCCCGAGGCGCGGCAGCAGCTGGCTCGCGATCGCCGCGCCGAGGATGATCCCGCCCGAGAGCGGCAGGAACGAGAACCCCGCCTTGAGCGCCGAGTCGTGCTGGATGGCCTGGAGGAAGTAGGTGAGGAACAAGAAGGTCCCGAGCATCGCGATCCCGACGAAGAACGAGGCCAAGAACGCGCCGGCCCGCTGGCGGTCGAGGACCACCCGCATCGGCAGGAGCGGGTTCTCCACCCGGCGCTCGCTCGCGACGAACGCGACCAGCCCCCCGATCGCGCCGCCCAACAGGGCGATCGTCGTGCCCGAGCCCCAGCCTTCGGTCCCGGCCGTGGTGAACCCGTACACGAGGAGGAACATCGAGACGGTGGCGAGCGCCGCCCCCCGCAGGTCGTAGCTCGATCCCGACGCCTCGCGGCTCTCGTTGAGCACCCGACGCGTCGCCCACGCGGCGACCAGCGCGATCGGGACGTTGATGAGCAGCGTCCAGCGCCACGAGGCCAGGTCGGTCAGGGTCCCGCCCAGCACGAGACCGATGGCGACGCCGCCCCCGGCCACCGCGCTGTAGACGCCGAACGCCCGGGCCCGCTCGCGCGCCTCGGTGAAGGTGACGGTGAGCAGCGACAGCGATGCCGGCGCCATGAGCGCCGCGAACGCGCCCTGCAGGGCGCGGGCGCCGAAGAGCATCGCCGGGCTCTGGGCCAGTCCCCCGAGGGCCGACGCCGTGGCGAACCCGAGCAGGCCGATCTGGAGCATCCGGCGACGGCCCAGATAGTCGGCGAGGCGGCCGCCCAGAAGGAGCAGGGTGCCGAACACGAGGGTGTAGGCGGAGAGCACCCACTGGCGGTCGGCGACCGAGATGTGCAGGGCGCGCTGGGCCGACGGCAGCGCGACGATCACCACGGAGGTGTCGAGGACGATCATGAGCTGGGCGATCGCGATCAGCACCAGCGCCCAGCGCTTGCGCCCCGCCTCCGCCGCCCGCTCCGCCCTGTCCTGGATCTCGGTGACTGCCATCGGTGGACCTCCTGGTCTCCACCCCGACGGGGTGGACCGGTCTATAATCGGAGTGGTAGTTCCCTTTAGCAATATACGGAACTATGGTTCCGTTTGTCAAGGCAGCGCGGACCCCTCCGAGGGACCACAATCAGGGGCCGAAGGGAGCGGTGGATGGCCGAGGGGCGGGCAGTGACCGAGGTGGCCGGATCCGAGGGGGCGGCGGCGCGTCCAATGCGCGCCGACGCGGTGAAGAACCGGCAGAGGATCCTCGAGGCCGCCGCGGCCGTGTTCGCCACCCAAGGCGTCGCGGTCCCGATCGATGTGGTCGCCGAACGGGCCGGGGTCGGGGTGGGCACCCTCTACCGCCACTTCCCGACTAAGGAGGCGCTCTTCGAGGCCATCGTCGCCACCAAGGTCGACGACCTCGCCGACGCCGCGGTGGCGGCCGGTGACGCGTCGGACCCCGACCGCGCGCTGTTCGACTTCATCCGCCTGCTCGCCTCCGAGGCGGCCAGCAAGCACGACCTCTTCGACGCCCTGGAGTCGGCGGGGGTGGACGTAAAGTCCCGCTGTGCGGCGAGCGTCGAGCGGCTCGATGCGGGCATCGAACGGCTGCTCGAGCGCGCTGCGGCCGCCGGCGCGGTGCGCACCGACGTGGATGCCAAGGACGTCATCGGCCTCGTGATGGGCACCTGCCACGGCGTGCGCAGGATGGGGGCCGACGCCGCGACGGCCGAACGCCTGATCGGGATCTGCTGCCAGGGCCTGCGCAAGGGGGGCGCCCAGGACGGGGCGTGATTTTTCGGTCTCCTGCCCGTTCCCCGCTCAGGGCCCGAAAGGGGAGGGGTGCGTCGACTGAGCACCTTGTGGTGCGCTGCTGCATTCGCGATTGGCCTGGCCGCCTCGCCCGCCGGCGCCACCGCCTCTTCGGCACTGCGCTCGCTCCTCGTCCACAAGGGTCAGATGCAGGGCTTCTCGATCGACGGCACGCCGGGCATGGGCACGACCCCGGCCGCGTTCGTGGCGAACATCTACAAGGTCACCGGCTCGGCCGCGACCAGCGACGTCGCCGAGCTCGAGGCGGAGGGGTTCACGGGCGGTGCCAACGAGTACCTCCGCGCCCGTGACGGCGTCGCCGCCTCCCAGGTGTGGATGTTCGAGAACGCCAAGGACGCCAGCGGCTTCTTGCAGTCGGCGTTCGCGAGGGCGGAGGCCGAGCTCCCTAAGGGCTCCACGGTCCACCCCCTGCGGGTGGGAATGGACGGCTCCGACGCATTCATCGCCTCCTCGGGCAAGGTCTTCGAGAGCGACGACTACATGGCCTTCGGACGCTGCATGCTCTTCGTGGGCGACGAGATCGAGGGCACCGCGGCCAAGGCAAAAACACCGGTCCTCGCCGCGTCACGGAGCGTCTACGGGCGTGCCGGAGGTGTCTGCAGCTAATCCTTTTTCTTCTGAGCCCGTTGCAGTAACGGCTGCGCGCTGAGAACCATCCTGGTGGATGCGGTGTCAGGGCTGCTCGGTTGGACCCAAGAATGGCTGGCGGTCCCTATCGGGGGAACTCAGGGCCGTTCTGGGGGGCTGCTTGCCGCTCGATGAGGTCCGGACGGACCCCTTTCACCCGCTGATGACCGCCATGCGGGACCACGGTGCGATGGTGGCGTCGGTGAGAGAGCGACGGTAGATCTTCAAGAGGTTGTGGGTGCCCATGAGCAGCTTCCACTCGCTTTGGGCGGCCGCCTTGCCCCTGCGCATGAACCGTCTGGCACCCCGGGCGTCTTTGGTCTGGCCGAAGACCGGCTCGATGATGTGCTGTCGCTTCTTGTAGATGGCTCGTCCCGAGTCGGTCGAGACCTTGCGGTCCATCTCTTCGACCAGGGTGGCGTCGGCCCGCAGCGGTCCTCGCCGCCCGTTCCGCGGCTCGGGATTCTTGTTCATGTTCCGCGTGGCGATGAGGCAGTCGGGATCACTGTCGCCGAGGCGGGACAGGTTGTCTTCGGAGGCGTAGCCGGCGTCGGCCAGCAGCTTGGTCGGCCGCTCGGTGATGCCGGCGTCCTCGAGGGAGCGGTTCGTGGATTCGATCATGGGGTGGAGCTGGCCCATGTCGTTGTGCTCGTCGGTCACATCGGCCGCCACGACCACCTGTTCCTCGTTGGCCACGGCCTGGGCGTTGTAACCCTGGAGGTAGCCGTCCTTGGTCTTCATGATGCGGCTCTCGGGGTCACTGACGTTGGCCTTGGCCTCGGAGGTGTCGGGGGCCTTGGGCTTGCGGCCCCGGAGCTTTTGGCCGCTGGCCTGCTCTTTTTCGGCCCGTTGCGCCAGGTGGGCCTGGTGGGCCTCTTTGGCTGCCTTGTCTTGGGCGTCGAGGGCGGCCTTGGCCTCAGCCAGGCGCTTGCGGCGAGCTTCGCGGCCCCGCAGATGGGCCGGGGGCTCGTCCCCGGTGGCATCGGGTCCATAGAGGGCGTCTTCGGCCGCGTCGGCCGCCTCGGCCTCTTCGAACATCTTTTGCACCGCCGCTTCGATGTGGTCCTTGGTGCGGTTGGCGTCGAGGGCGGCCGGGCACCCCATCTTGGTCCCGTCGAGCGCCACCACCCCGAGGCTAACCATCCCCGCTTCTGAGCACAGACGCAGCGACGAGGTGAAGACCGAGGCCATGGCGCCTTGATGGCGCTGGCGGAACCGGGCGATGGTGGTGTGGTCCGGGCACTGGTTCGCCGCCACCACCTTGAACCCGACATCGACGTGGCAGGCCCGCTCGATCTGGCGGGACGACCGGATGCCCAGGCAGTAGGAGTAGAGGACGAGGGCGACCATCATCTTGGGGTCGTGGGCCGCTGCTCCCCAGCCGTCGCTGCGATAGCCGGCGTAGAAGGGGGCAAGGTCCATCTCGTCCACGCTGTCGAGCACGAACCAGGCCAGATGATCCTCGGGAAGCCAGTCGGCCACCGAAGGCGGCAGCAGGTACACCTGGTCACGCTCGACAGCCAAGAAGTTGTACGCCATGCACCAATTCTCCGCGATCGGCGCGATCAGGTGGCGGCAATCACGCGCGCGCTACCTGGACCTTCCTAGATCGCCGCCGGGAGGTTTCTGCAACAGGCTCTTCTGGTGCGAAAATCACCATGTAGGTAGTGCACACGCTTGGGCGCGCGGGGTGGGGTGCGGGGCGGAGCCCCGCTCGAGACGGAGTCCCGAGGCATGTCAGGCAGCAGGGCTCAGCGTGACTGCGTGGCCGAGAGCGGCGAGCTGTCGAACGAGTTGGCGCGTGCGGCGCTCTTTGTCGACCTTCTTCTCGTAGAAGTCGGAGCCGAGGTCAACGAACCGGGTGGAAGGGTCGGCGAGGAGGTGCCAGATGATGATCAAGATGGAGCGCTCGACGGCGACGAGCGCCTTCATCTTGCCCCGCCTTCGTGCGATCCGCCGGTAGCGCTCGCCCAAGAAGGTGTCGGTCTTGGCTGCCGCGGTCGCTGCCTCGCCGAGCGCGCGCTTCAGGTAGGGATTGCCCTTGCCGGTCCCTTTGGTATGGCTCCTCGGGCCGGACTGGACGGTGCGCGGTGCGGTCTTGGCCCAGGACACGAGATGGCCGGCCGTCGGGAACTGAGTCATGTCGAGGCCGAGCTCGGCAACGATCACCTGTGCGCAACGAAGCCCGATCCCTGGGACCTCGTCGAGGCGTTCCAAGACGCCCACTCGGGTGCCGGTGATCTCGCCGGTCTCGGGGTCAGCTGTAGGCCGGTCGTCGGCCAGCGCGTCCACGAGGGCCTCGACGCGCCGAGTCAGCTGGTCGATCTGGGCGCTCAGGGAGTCGATCTGGTCGAGCAGCATCCGGGCAAGCTCGGCGTGATGGGCGTCGAACCTGCCGTTCAGGGCGTGGCGCAACGCCGCGGTCTTCTTGCGCATCTTGCCGAGGGCGAGATCCGCGAGGACCTCGGGATCGCGCTCTCCTTCGATGAGGGCTTCGAGCATCGCCCGGCCCGACTTGCCGAAGATGTCGGTCGCGACCGTCGAGAGCTTGATCAGTGCGTCTTCCAGGAGCTTCTCCAGGCGGTTCTTGTAACGTGATCGGTCCTCGACGAGCTCGGCCCGGAGCCGGGTGTAGTTCCGCAGCTCACGGATCTCCTTCGGCGGAACGAACGATGGCCGGAGCATGCCGCGCTCGTTCAGCTTGGCCAGCCAGATCGCGTCCAGCTTGTCGGTCTTGGGACGTCCGGGGACGTTCTTCACGTCCCTGGCGTTCACGAGCCACACGTTGAGGCCTCTCGCCTCCAAGAGGTAGAGGAACGGTCGCCAGTAGTCCGAGGTGGCTTCGAGCACCACGCGCTCGATCCGAAGCTCGGCCAGCTCGTCGGCGAGGGCCATGATGGCCGTGGTCGTCGAGGCGACGTCCCAGACCTTCGTGACCTTGTGCTCTGCTCCTGGGATGCGCACGCACACTTTCGCGGAAGCCTTCGCGACGTCGATCGCACCGGCGCGTTCCAGCACCTCCTCCGTCTCGTCTGCGTCGATCTGTTCGACGTCGTGGCCCACGGCCCCTCCTTCCGTCTCATCGGTTGCGGTGGGCAGCCCGGGGGCCTCGGTCGATAAACCGAAATTCTGGTGCTCGTCCTCGTGGGAACAGTGCGCGACCCTTCACGGTCGGGCCCCGGCGCCAGACTCAGGTACGGTCTCGTGACCAAGGATGCGTCGACGTCGACGGGCGTGCCCGGTACCATTTTCATGCCTGCAGGGCGCCCTGGCCAGGGGCATGGGGACTCAGGTGTGTTGCTCGGGTGATCTGACGTGACAGGCCTGTCGGGGATCGGCGTTTGAGTACAGCGGTCCGGAATGGACGGCGCATCGGACCTCGGGCTGGTGCGAACCGGACGCGGCATGCTGTTCAGATGTCGTTTCTCCAGCTGACAGCGATCGTCGTTGACGACTACGACCCCGCGATCGCATTCTTCGTTGACGGGCTCGGCTTTGAGTTGATCGAAGACTCGCCATCGCTGACCAACGCCGGCAACCCGAAACGGTGGGTCGTTGTTCGGCCGCCCGGCGCCCAGACGGGAATTCTGCTGGCCCGAGCCGACGGTGATGACCAGTCAGCGGTAGTCGGCAACCAGGTCGCCGGACGAGTGGGCTTCTTCCTGCAGGTGGAGAACTTTAAGACCGCCTACGAGCGGATGACCGGGGCCAACGTCAGGTTCGTGACCTCCCCGCGAACCGAACCATACGGTCGCGTCGCGGTTTTCCTCGACATCGCCGGCAACCGATGGGATCTCATCGGACCACCTTGAGCACCGGCTGGACGCCGGATTGGCGAAGGCATGCCAACAGCTCTGTTCGCTGGTTCGGCTAGATCACCCCTCGGCGACGAGCGGAGCCACCGGGGCGGCGATGAGGTCAGCGAGGCGGCCGGAGAGGTTCGCCCTCGCCAGGTCGTAGGCCACGTGCAGCGCGTTGTCGATCGCGACCTGCGACGACGAGCCGTGGCTGATGACACACACACCGTCGACGCCTAGCAGCATCGCCCCCCCGGTGGCCTCCGGGTCGACCTGGGCGGCTGCCTCGAGCAGGTGCGGGAGCAGTACGTCGCCGGCTGCCTTGGTCTCCTCGTTGGTTCCGAACGCGCCGAGCACGAGGCGCATCGCGAACCGGAGCGAGCCCTCGGCCGTCTTCAGGGCGACGTTCCCGGTGAACCCGTCGGTCACGACCACATCGGCGCGGCAGTCGAGCAGGTCACGCCCCTCGACGTTGCCGACGAAGTCCACCCCGGGGACCCCGGCCGCCAACAGCGCATGGGTCTCCTTCACGAGCGTGGTGCCCTTGGAGGCCTCCTCGCCGATAGAGAGCAGCGCGGTGGTCGGATTCTCGATGCCGTAGCGCTCGGCCACGAACACCGACGCCATCTGCGCGAACTGCACGAGCATGGCCGGCGTGCACTCGGCGTTCGCCCCCGAGTCGACGAGGACGGCCGGGGCACGACCGGGCCGGGGCATCGGCGTCGCGATGCACGGGCGGGCGACCTTGGGCAGGCGGCCCATCCGCAACAGCGCCGAGGCCATGGCGGCCCCGGTGTTCCCAGCCGAGACCATGGCCGACGCCTTGGCGTCACGGACCAGCTCCGCGACCCGCACGAGCGAAGAGTCCTTCTTGCGCCGGACCGCCGCCGTCGGGTCCTCGGCCATCTCGATGACCTCGGTGCAGGGGATCAGCTCGAGACCGAGGGTGTCACCGACCAGATCGGGCGGCCCAACGAGCACCACGGGCACACCGGCGTCGGCCGCCCGGCGCGCCCCGGCCACGATCTCACCCGGCGCCTTGTCCCCTCCCATCGCGTCGAGGGCGACGGGGAGCGACGCGAGAGCCTCGGCCGAGGGGCGCTCGCGATCCTTCGCCAAGTCAGTCGACCTCGACCGCCGTCCGACCCTTGTACCAGCCGCAGTTGGGGCAGACCACGTGGGGCACCTTCACGGTTTGGCAGTGCGGGCACACGCTGCGGGCGGGCCGCTCCAGCCGCCACGCGGCGGCTTGCCGGCTGCGGCCCTTGGCCTTCGAGGTCTTCTTCTTGGGGACGGCCATCGTCGCTCTCCAGGCTGCTCGATCGGGCGGCCCTGCCGGGCGGCGGGCGGGCCTTCGAAGCTTGCGGCGACCTAGGAGGTCGACCGGAGCACATCGAGGCTAGCCCAACGCGAGTCGCGGGGCGCCACGCAGTCGCAGGTCTCCTCGTTGCGGTCGATCCCGCACGACGGGCACAAGCCTCGGCAGTGCTCGCGGCAGAGGGGGGCGAGCGGGAGCTCGGTCAGGATCGCCTCGTGGACCATCGGCCCGAGGTCGATGGCGTCGTCGACGATCGGGTAGGCGTCCTCGTCCTCGGGCTCGCCCCGGGCCGGCGGGTCACAGTAGCGCTCCTTCAGCGACAGGTCGAGCGTCCCCTCGACCGGGGCGGTGCACCGGCGGCACACCCCCGCCCACCCCACCCGCACGGTCCCGGTGGCCATGATCCCGCCCGGATAGGACTCGAGCCGGAAGTCGCAGTCGGCCTCGGCGCCCTCGGGCACCCGGCAGTCGGCCGGGGTGGCCGGTGCGAGGCGCTCGTCGTCCAAGGGAACGCTCTTGTCCACCCGCAGGGTCGTCCCGAGCGAACGACGGAGCCGAGCGACATGGACCACCAACGGGCCGACAGCCACGGCGGGCCTCCTAGGTTTGGTCTTGATCGAAGAAGCTCTCTGCGTCGGTTTCGTCGGGCTCGAGCGGGGGCGCCGGGCGCTGCCGGTCGGCCGGCGACGAGATGGCCTGCAACTTCTGGCGTCCCGAGCGCACGGTCTTGATGGTGCGGTCGAGCACGATCTCCATGCCGGCCAAGCGCTGGTCGCAGTAGTCCTCGGTCTCGTGACGCATCCGGCGGGTCTCTTCGTTGGCGTCATCGAGGATCCGCTGGGCCACCCGGTTGGCCTGTCGCACGATGTCGGTACGGGCGACCATGCGCTCGGCCTGGGCGCGCACCTCGTCCATGAGCGCCTGGGCCTCGCGCTCCTTCTCGGCCATGAACTCGTCGCGCTCACGCAGCAACCAGCGGGCCTCGCGCAGCTCGTCGGGCATCCGGTCAAGCGCCAGGGCGAGGAGCTCGACCACCTCGTCGCGCGAGACCAGCACGGAGGCCGACAGCGGCATCGTCTTGGCCGCGTTGACCACGTCGAGGCACCGGCGAACGAGCCCCTCGGCGTCGAGGCTGGTGATCCCATCCTCGGGCGTCAGACCGTCGGGGGCGTCGATCACCCGTCCTCCTCCGAGCCGTGCTCGCGCAGCTGCTCTTCCATCAGCACGGCGACTGGCTTCGGCACGAAGGGGCTGACGTCGCCGCCGAAGGTGGCCACCTCCCGCAGGAGTCGCGACGCGATAAAGGAGTGCGAGGAGCTCGTCGGGATGAACACCGTCTCGATGCCCGAAAGCTCGCGGTTCATCTGGGCCATCTGGAGCTCGTTCTCGAAATCCGAGACGACTCGCAGGCCGCGGATGATGACCGAAGCGTCGACGTCCCGGGCGACCTCGACCACGAGCTTGCTCATTGCCATGAACCGCACGTTGTCGAGATGGGCGACCGACTTCTCGACCATCTTTTGCCGCACCTCGAGGTCGAAGAGCGCCTGGTTCTTCTGGGGGTTGCGGAGGGCCGCGATCACGACCTCGTCGAAGATCCGAGCGGCCCGCTCGACGACTTCGAGATGGCCGTTGTGGAAGGGATCGAAGGAGCCTGGGTAGAGGGCGAGGGTCACGAACCGATCACGCTTGGCGATGGAGCTTGTCGGACCACGGTCACGAGCGTACTGCCGTACCGTCGAGATCTGGTCACGTCCCACCCGTGGGGAACGGCGATTTCGTCGGCCGATTCCAAGATCGCAACGTCCGCCTGGAGCCACCCGAGCAGGGTCCCCCAGTCGTCGAAGGCATAGGGCGGGTCGCAGAACGCGATGTCGAAGGGCGCCGAACGCTCGAGCCACCCGGGCAGCTCGGCGCGCAGCACGGTGGCCGACTCGCCTTCCAACCCGACGGCCGCGAGGTTGGCCCGCACCGCCTCGAGCGCGCCGGGCTCGTGGTCGACGAAGGTGGCCGACGCGGCACCCCGCGACAGCGCTTCCACGCCCATGGCGCCGCTACCGCAGAACAGGTCGACCACGCCCAGATCGTTCACCCCGCCCATGGAGCCGAGCACGTCGAAGATCGCCTCGCGGACGCGGTCGGAGGTGGGCCGGACGCCTGGGGGAAGGCGGCCCGAGAGACGCCTCCCTCGGCTGCGGCCGCCAATGACCCGCACGCCCGTACCGTAGCGTGCGGTCCCCCGTCATTCGGTGAATCCGTCGCGACCGGCGGCTCGTCGATCGAAGCCCGGGTCAAGCCATTTTGTCAGTGGCCAAGACGACGTCACCAGGCAACGAGATGTCCGACTCGCACGCCATCGGTCAGCAGCCCCGCGAATCGACCGACATCCGATGACTCGAGCCTCTTCCCTGGGTCAAGCCCGAAAGATGCGCGCTTCGACCACCTGGTCAGGCTCGGGGCGCTATCGGGCTCCCATCACATCCTGAAGCTGAGCCGTGTCCACGAACTGCTGGAAGCTCGTCAATTTGCCGTCACGGATCTTGAAGATGTGGCAGACCTGAGCGTCGAGATTCTTGCCTGTGGCCTTGAAAGTCCCCGTGTACCGCCCTTCGACGACCACGGTGTCGCCCGCATCGTGGAAGTCCTTGGGGTGGACGACAAACGTGCCATCAAAGTCCGCTCCGATCTTCATGAAGAGGTTTTGCACGATGGCGTCCGGTCCCTTCCAAGCTTTACCGCTCGGCTGGTACGGATTTCCTTCTGCTTCGCTCCACTCGATGTTGGGGTCCATCATGCCGAGCAGGGTGGGAATGTCGCCCCGGCCGAAGCAATCGTATGCAGCTCGAACCAAGTCCACGTTGCTCATCGGCTTCCTCCTATGGGTGTCGTCCTGGAACCCCCAGGCGTTCCTTCGCCTTCGGTAATGCGAACAAACGTAGCGACTCGGTGCTCTTCATCCAAACGCCGGGCGCGAATCTGAGTGAGCCACCGCGAATCCTGATCAGGGACCCATCCGTTGCCGGCGACAGGCAAGGAACCATCCTGCGCTGACCAACCCACCTGTGACCTTCGGCGACCATCAAGCTCACCGGGCGAGCTCGAGGACCAGTGGGAGTGAAACGAGGCGCCGGACCATCAGGTTGAGGTGATACTGCAGCGGCCGAACCCCTGGGTCGACTCGGAACGACCGCGTCTTGGCGAGCAAGGTCTCGATCGCGACCTTTGCCTCGACCCGCGCCAGGGGCGCGCCAACGCACAGGTGGATGCCCCACCCGAAACCCACGTGGTGCCGTGGGTTGGGGCGGTCGAGTCGCACCTCGTCAGGGTGGTCGTAGGCTGCCGGATCGCGATTGGCGGCTGGCCACACGAGCACGAGGTGCGATCCGGCCGGCACCGTCGTGCCCTCGAGCTCAACGTCTTCTTTGACCGTCCGGTAGTGACCACGAAACGGCGGATCGAAGCGGCACGCTTCCTCGACGAACGCCGGGACCAGTGACGGATCGCCACGGAGCTGATGCTGGAGGTCGGCCCGTTCGGCGAGGATTCGCACCGCGGTGCCGGTGAGACTCGTGGTTGACTCACCGCCCGCAGCGATCAGCACGGTCAGGATGCCCATCGATTCGATGTCGCTCAGCTCAGCATCGACGACGGCCTCGGCCAGGATCCCGATCATCGTGCCCGCGAAGGGCGTCGAGTCCTCCTTGGCCCGCATATAGGCCTCTATGAGCGGTGTGAGGTCTTCGATGGTGTGCCCTTCAATCTCATGGACCCGGGCTTCCGAGACGAAACCGCCGATCCGCTCGAGTGACTCGTACCCTTGCTTCTTGAGCTGCGGCGCAAGCGAATCGGAGAGTCCCAAGATGCGGGCGACCATCACCATTGGGAGCGGCTCGGCGACCCGGCTCATCCATTCGAAACGACCGTCCGGTGGAATGTCAGCCATCGCTTCGTCCATGAGGGCGCGGAACTCCGGCTCCATCGCACGCATGTGGGCGGTCGACAGCTTTCGGGCGACAACCTTGCGCTGGCGCGTGTGGTCGGGCGGATCGGCACCTGCCACGCCCCCACCGGCGTTCCCGCCCTCACCGGCGGCGTATCCCGCGGTGCTCAAGCCACGGAGTCCGGGCTTCTCCCACTCGCCCTTGTGGAGGAAGTCACCCGACACCGACGAGAAGACATCCGTATTGCCGACGACCTCGTAGATCGTCTGGGCACGTGTCACGAGGTAGGCGCCGGTACCGGGGATCTCATGGACCGGATCGTTCTCGCGCAGATACCGGTAGTACTCGAACGGATCCTGCATGACTGCCGGATCGAACAGAGGATCGATTTCAGGCGCCCGTATGACCATGTCTTCCCATTTGCGGTCGCAACCTTGACGATCGAGAGACTCCCGTGAAGGTCGGGTCAACCGCCGCCCGAGAGTTTCGTGTGACGGCCACGGTGAGCGATCAGAACGCCGACCTCACCCCTGAACAGATATGACACACGAGATCCGCCAACGGGGCCAGTGGTCCTGAGCGGACAACGCTTAAACCCCGACTTCTGGAACCTGGTGGACGGGCTCTACTCCAGTCTCGGGGACAGGCCGCTGGCCGAATAGTCCTCCGGATCGCGCAAATTGCGGGCGGAGTTCCGGGCTACAGGTTGCATACCGACCGGTTGGTATGTTTTGATAATGCGGTGCCGGAAAGGGAAAACGGGGGCCGTCAACGGCGCGCCGAGCGAACACGTTCGCGCATCATCGACACAGCAGCCCGGGAGTTCGCCGAGCACGGCTTCGATGGTGTTTCCCTCAACGATCTCATCTTCGCCAGCGGGATGAGCAAAGGCGCGTTCTACTTCCACTTCTCGAGCAAGGAAGAGGTCGCCCTCGCCGCCTTTCGGGCCAAGCAGCAGGAGATGATCGCTCGACTCCAAGCCGATGCGGACCCCAGCGCTTCGGCAAGCGACGAGCTAGCCAGTGCTTTGCGGCGCCGGGCACGGCTCTTCTCCGACGATCCGTCGATGCGCTGCGTCATCCGACTGGGTGCCGACCTAAACGTCCGATCCGGCCCCGGCTCGGAGTATGCCTCGTTCCAAGAGCTGGGGGTTCGGTCGGTCGCCGGAGTCATCAAGCGAGGAGTCCGCTCCGGAGAGTTCGGAGCGGACCTCGATCCGCTCTCAACGGCTCGGACGGTCTTCGCCTGGCTGGTCGGGGTGGACTCATTGTCGCTCTTGGACTCCGGTGGCAAGGACCTCGAGGAGCGAACCGAGGAGGTGCTGGCTCTGCTCATGCCGGCCCTGGTGGCCCGACCTTCCACCGATCCGGCCCACAAAGCCTGACTCGGTACAAATCGCATCCGGACGGGAGCGACGCAGGACACGAAAGCGAGGAATCGATGAACACGAAAAGCGATCTCACCATCGGGGGCGACAAGCTGCCGCCGCTACTCCCCCGGACTATGAACAGGTTGACTGCACCCAAGAGTGGACCTGCGGCAATGCTTCGGTTCCACAAGTGGATCTATGTCCGGAGTGATGGCCGGATCGGTCCCGGAATGCTCGGAGTGTGGACGCTCCTTCTGCGAACCGTCGGGCGTAAAACCGGTCAGCCGCGGTTGACGCCTCTGGTATTCGCGCGAGACGGTGGTCGGATCATCCTCGCCGCCTCGAACGACGGAAAGGACCACGCCCCGGCCTGGCTCCGCAATTTGCGCGCCACGCCGAAGGTCGAGATCCAGGTAGGCCGCACGCGGTTCGCCGGAACCGCCACCGTTATCGACTCGACGGATGTCGATTATTCGCGGCTTTGGGAACTCTTGAATGGGACCAACAGCAGGCGGTATGACGCTTATCAGGCGAAGACCAATCGTCCGATCCCCTTGGTGGCCATTATGCCCGCCCCGAAGTCAACGGCGGCATAGTCCACCAGCGCGCCTCTATCGACGCGGCCATAAGGCAGTTGCTTCCCGACTCGTGCTCAGACCGGCGCGACGGACACCGGTGACGCTGTGACAGGAAGCGAGTGGACTGGACCGGGGTCGAACCCCCCGGACTTGTGGCTGAACCGTGATGCACACCGATACCGCTGCAATCCCATCGACTCGTCAGGGAACGGCGACCGACAGGCGCGTCGTGAACCACTCGGTCACCTCGCCCTCGGGGAAAAAACGGCGCGCCACCGCCTCGATCGGCCCGAGCCGATCGACCGCTGCGGGGCCGAGCTTGGCCAGCTCAGAGCGCGTCTGGATGTTCTGCATCCAGTGCTCGAGGGGCACCCTCCAGCGCCAGCGGATGGCTGAGCGGCGCACCTCGGCAAAGCCGCCGATCCGAAGCAGGCTCTCGTCGTCGTCCTGGCGCCAGCGTCCGCCGTATCGGCTGATCCCGCACTCGGACTCCAGCACGTCGTAGAACGCGCCCTCGTCCTCGCTCACGTTCCACCACAACGCGACGAGCCCGCCCGGCTGGAGCACCCGTCGGCACTCGAGCGCCGCTTCGGGGAGCCGGACCCAGTGCCAGGCCTGGGCGCAGGTGACCAGTGAGACGGCTCCGCCCCCGATCGGCAGCGCCTCGGCGCGTCCGAGGGTCGCCGGCAGGCCGGCGCTCGCGGCGCGCAGCGAGCGCGCCATGGACAGGCTCGGGTCCAGCGCGACGACGGCCGCCCCGCGCTGTCGAAGGGCCCGGGCCGAGATCCCGGTGCCCGCCCCGACGTCGAGGACCCGCCTCCCGGCGAGCGGCCCGACCGACGACTCGAGCGCGTCGTAGAGCGTGCCGGGATAATTCGGCCGCCACGTCTGGTAGTCGACGGCCACGCCGTCGAACACGGCGCCGGGATCGAAACCGAGCTTGTCGTGGTAGCTCACCGTCTCCTCAGCTCTTGAACAAGAAGGCCGCGTCTTCCTCGTCGAGGATGAAACGCACCTCGTCCAAGAGCGCCGGATGCGCGGCCAGGCCCGGGTCCTCCTCCACCATCCGCTCGGCGGCCTCGCGCGCCGCGATGACCCACTCCTTGTCGCGGCGGAGCTTCGCCAGTCGCAGGCCGCTCGAGCCGGTCTGGCGCTCGCCCAAGATCGTGCCCTCCCCTCGGATGTCGAGATCGACCTCGGCGAGCTCGAACCCGTCGGTCGTGCGCTCCAGCGCGCCGAGGCGGGTGGCTCCACCCTCCGAGGTCCCCTCGCCGAGCAGGAAGCACCAACTGGGCATCGAGCTGCGGCCGACCCGCCCCCGCAGCTGGTGCAGCTGCGCGATGCCGAAACGCTCCGCGTCCTCCACGACGACCACGGTGGCCTCGGGAACGTCGACGCCCACCTCGATCACGGTCGTCGCCACGAGCACCTGGATCACCCCCCGCCGAAACCGCTCCATCACGTCGGTCTTCTGGGCGGCGGGCATCTGCCCGTGGAGGAGCCCGACCTCCAGGTCCTTCAAGACGCTGGTCGACAGCCGCTCGTGCTCGTCCACCGCCGAGCGCGCCGCGACGCGTTCGGACTCCTCCACCAGCGGGCAGATCACATAGGCACGGTGTCCGGCGGCGACCTCGCTGCGGACCCGCTGCCAGGCCGCCGCCTCCTCGAGCGCGCCACGCGCCCAGCTCGTCACGATCGGCGCGCGGCCGGGCGGCAGTTCGTCGACGACGGTTATGTCGAGGTCGCCGAAGACCACCATCGCGGCGGTCCGCGGGATCGGCGTTGCCGTCATCACGAGCAGGTCGGGGTCCACCGAACCGACCCGTCCCTTGGCCCGCAACCCGGCGCGCTGCTCGACCCCGAAGCGGTGCTGCTCGTCGATCACCACCGCGCCGAGGGAACGGAATCGGACGTCCTCGGTCAACAACGCGTGGGTCCCGATCGCGATGTCGATCTGGCCGGACGCGAGCCCGTCGACGACGCGGGCGCGCTCTTTGGCCGGGACCTTGTTGGTGAGCAGGCCCACGGCGACCGGGCGCCATCCGCCGAGCCGGTCGGGGTCGGCGACCTCGAGCCCTTCGGTGAGCGCCCGGACGCCGAGGTAGTGCTGGTCGGCGAGCACCTCGGTCGGCGCCATCAGCGCGCCCTGGTGCCCGCCCTGCACCGCGGCGAGCATGGTCCCCACCGCGACCACGGTCTTGCCCGAGCCGACGTCGCCCTGCAGCAGGCGGTGCATCGGGAGCGGGCCGGCCATGTCCTCGAAGATCTGCTGGAGCGCGCGGGACTGGGCCCCGGTCAGCTCGAAGGGCAGCGCACCGACGAACCGCTCGACGAGCGTCGAGGGGTCCGGGCCGGGGGCCGCCTCGGCGGGCGAGACCGCGTGACGGATCGCCCGGGCGGCACGTTCGAGGGCGCGCCGGCGCAAGACGAGGATCAGCTGCAACCGGAACAGCTCGTCGAAGACCAGCCGGTCCCGGGCCGGCCAGGGGTCCGACGGTGTCTCGGGCCGGTGGATGGCGCGCATCGCCTCGGTGCGCCCCCGGAGCTTGAACCTGCGGCGCAGCTCGGCCGGCAGCGGGTCGGCCATCTCGCCCGCCCGCTCCAGCGCCTCTTTCACGTAGGTGCCGACCTCCCAGCTGGTCAGCCCGGCCTTGGCCGACGCCGGGTACACCGGGATGATCTGGAGCATCCGGCTCTCGGCCGCGCCGCTCTCCACGCGGGCCACCAGGTCCACGACCGGATGGGCCATCTGACGCTTGCCGCGGTACTCGGTCAGCTTCCCCCACACGAGCAGCTGGGACCCCACGCTGAGCTGCTCCTCCCGCCAGGCCTGGTTGAAAAAGACGAGCGAGAGGTCGCCGGTCGCGTCAGCGACCACCGCCTCGACGCGGGGCCGACCGCGGGGGTTGCGGTTGGCGCGGACCTTCTTGACCTCGGCGAAGACCACGGCCTCGTCGCCGACCGCGAGGTCGGCCACGTCGGCTGCCTTGGTGCGGTCGATGTAGCGGCGCGGGTAGGTGGTGAGCAGGTCGAGGACGCTCGCGACGCCCCACTCCTCGAGGGCCTGGGCCTTGCGCGGCTTGACCTTCTCCAGCTGGCTCACCGGGATCTCGGCCAGCTGCGCGAGCCGGCGCCCGGCGGTGGCGGTTGGCGCCGGGGTCACTCGACGCCGAAGAGATACGGATACAGCGGCTGGCCTCCGTGGTGCACCTCGACCGCGATGTCCGGGCAGTTGTCGTTCAGCCACTCGGTGATGCGGCGGGTCTCGGGTCGCGAGGCGTCTTCGCCCTCTATGACCGTGACGAGCTCCCGGTCGGCCACGAGATGGGCGAGCAGCCCGCAGGCGGCACCCGACGGCGAGTCGGCGATCGACACCACGGCGTCACGGGTGAGGCCGATCCAGTCCCCCTTGCGCACCGGGCCGGCGTCGGTCACCGTGTCGCGCACGGCGCGGGTGACCTCGCCCGAGTGCACACGCGAGGCCGACGAGGTCATCGCGAGCACGTTGGGCTCGGCGTCGGCGGCCGGGTCGTACGCGAGGAGCGCCGCGAAGCCCTCCACGATCGACTCGGTGGGCACCACGCGGACCGACTTCGCGCTGAGCTCGTCGACCCGTTCGGCGACGGGCCGGATGTTCTTGTTGTTGGGGAGCACGAGGACCTGAGACGACTCAAGGGCGTCGACGACGGCCAGGATCTCCGCCGTCGACGGGTTCATCGACTGCCCGCCGGCCACCAGATGGCGGACACCGAGCGAGCGGAAGATCCTCCCAACCCCGTCGCCGGTCACCACGGCGACGACGTCGGTGGTCGGCACCTCGCCGGAGCGCTCGTCGGACGCCGCCGCGGCGTGCTCACGGACCCAGCGCTCCTCCTCGATCTGCTCGCTCAGGTCGGTGACCCGGATCTTGGTCGGCCGCCCGCAGTCGAGCGCCGCCTCGATGGCCGCGCCGATGTCATCGGTGTGGATGTGGCAGTTCCAGGTGCCGTCGCCCCCCACCACGACGATCGAGTCGCCGATCCCGGCCCAGACGTCCTTGAAGTACGGGATCGTCTCGTCGGGCGCCTGGAGGAAGTACATGACCTCGTAGCGCAGCCCGCTCGCATCCCCGTGCACGACCTGGCCGTCCGCCGCGCCCGAGGCACCGGCAGCGACCGAGGCCAGGGCCGGCGGCTCGGGCAACGCCCGACCGTCGAGCACCGAGAGGAAGGCGTCGAGCATGAGCAGGTAGCCGGCGCCTCCCGCGTCGACCACCCCGGCCTGGGCGAGCGCCGGGAGCATGGAGGGCGTCGCGTCGAGGGCGCGCTGGGCGGCCTCCCGGGCCGCCTCGAAGGTGGCGCAGAGTCCCTCCCCTCCGGCGCACCCGGCCTCGGCCCCCTCGCCCGCCGCGTGGGCGACCGTGAGGATCGTGCCCTCGACCGGCTTCACCACCGCCTTGTGGGCGAGCGCGGCCGCCTCGACCAGGGCGCCTGCGACGTCGACCGAGCCCACCGTCGCGGCCGAGGCGAAGCGCGAGCTCACGCCGCGGAGCAGCTGGGACAGGATCACCCCGGAGTTGCCCCGTGCCCCCATGAGGGACCCGTGGGCGACGGCGCCGCAGACCTCCGCCATGGTCGCCGTACCAGTCAGCGCGCCCAGCTCCTCGACCACCGAGTCGACGGTCAGCATCATGTTGGTGCCGGTGTCGCCGTCAGGGACCGGGAAGACGTTCAGCCGGTTGATCACCTCCTGGTGCGAGCGCAGGCCATCGCGAAACCGCACCATCGCCTCACGGAGCATCTCCGCGTTCAGCTCGGTGGGGACCACCATTTTGGCGATGCTAATCTTGGGCCCGTTCTCGACGACCTCGTGGTCGTCGTCGCCCGCCCCATCGGGGCAGCTCACGAAGGGATCGGCCATGGCAGCGGTGTGCGAGCTTTGCGGCAAGCGGCCGTCGTTTGGCATGAACCTGAGCCACTCGCACCGCCGGACCAAGCGCCGCTGGGACCCCAACATCCAGCGGGTGCGGGCGATGGTCGACGGCGCCCCCAAGCGGGTGCACGTCTGCACCTCGTGCCTCCGCGCCGGGCGGATCGTGAAGCCGCCGAAGCGCTCGATCCCCACCGCCTGAGGCGCCCGGCGACGCCTCGGTCAGATCGGGTGCTGGTAGCCCGACGCGGCGAGCGGTTCGCCCCCGAGGACCCGGCGACCGACGTCGCCGAGACAGGTGCCGATCCTGACCGGGGCCCGCAGGCCCTTGGCGGCGAAAGCGTCCTCCAGGATGACCGGGTCCGAGGTGGCGACGATTAGCTCGTAGTCCTCCCCGCCACCGATCGCCTCCTCGAGCGTCGCGCCCTGTGCGATCGGCACCTGGTCGAGCTCGAAGCCGATGCCCGAAGCATGCGCCAGGCGGTGCAGGTCGAGACCCAGGCCATCGGAGATGTCCATCATCGCCGTGGCTCCGGCCGCCCTGGCGGCGGCGCCCTCACCGAGACGCGCCTCGGGCCGCCGATAGGCGGCGGCGAGCGCCGGGTCGGCCGAGGCGGGATCCTCTCGCAGCCTCCGCAGCCCGGCGGTCGAGGCGCCGAGCGGACCGGTGACGAAGAGCGCGTCACCGGGGCAGGCGCCGCTACGGAGGACCGCCGGCCGGCCGCCCTCTAGGCGCCCGATCACGCTCGTCGACACGACGAGCTGTGCCGCAACGGTGAGGTCCCCGCCGACCACCGGGCAGCCCCAGCGCGCCGCCGCCTCGGCGATCCCCTCGGCGACGGCGGCGGCGTCGGTGCCCGAGGGCCCGCCGAGCGTCACGACCGCGCCGGTCGGCACCCCACCCATGGCGGCGATGTCGCTCACCGCAACCGTGAGCGCCTTCCAACCGACATCGGCGAGGGTGACCAGCGCGAGATCGACGTGCACGCCCTCCACGACGGCATCGGTGGTCAAGAGCAGGCGCGACCGCTCGGCCCCCTCCCCCGCCCACACGACGGCGGCGTCGTCGCCACTCCAGGTTTCCCCAGGCGGGGGCGTTCCGAACCCTGCCCTCAGGCGAGTTCGGATACGCTCCAAGACGGCATCTTCGCCGGTTGGTAAACGGTCACCCTTGTCGGGTGCCTGTTTGGGGTGGACCACCGCCCATGCCTAGCATTGCCGGCCACCTGCATCTCTGGCCGTTGTGAGACCCGAGCCGATCGAGTCATCCCGAAGGAGGGTGTGACCGGATGCCCCCGACCACCAGCGCTCCCACCGCGAACAAGAAGTTGATCGACTGGGTGGGCGAGATCGCAGCGCTGACCCAGCCCGAGCACGTCGAGTGGTGCGATGGCTCAGCCGAAGAGTACGACCGGCTCTGCCAGCTGCTTGTTGACCAGGGCACTTTCACCCGGCTGGCGGAGGCCAAGCGCCCCAACAGCTACTGGTGCCACTCGGACCCGGGTGACGTGGCCCGCGTCGAGGACCGCACCTTCATCTGTTCGCTCGAGGAGGGCGACGCCGGGCCCACCAACAACTGGCGCGACCCCGAGGAGATGCGGGCCACGCTGCGCTCGCTCTTCGAGGGCTCGATGCGGGGCCGCACGATGTACGTGGTGCCGTTCTCCATGGGCCCGCTCCGCTCCGACAAGGCCCACATCGGCGTGCAACTCACCGACTCCGCCTATGTCGCGGTGTCGATGCGCATCATGACCCGCATGGGCGCCGGCGCCCTGGAGGTGCTGGGCGAAGGCGAGTTCGTCCCGTGCCTGCACTCGGTCGGAGCCCCGCTCGAGCCGGGCCAGGCCGACGTCGCCTGGCCGTGTGACGCCGAGAACAAATACATCGTGCATTTCCCCGAGACCCGGGAGATCATCTCCTACGGCTCGGGCTACGGCGGCAACGCCCTGCTCGGCAAGAAGTGTTTCGCTCTTCGCATCGCCTCGGTCATCGCCCGCGACGACGGGTGGCTGGCCGAGCACATGCTCATCGTCAAGCTCACCTCGCCCGAGGGCGAGACCCGGTACGTGACCGGGGCGTTCCCTTCGGCGTGCGGCAAGACCAATCTGGCGATGCTCATCCCGACGCTGCCAGGGTGGAAGGTCGAGACGATCGGCGACGACATCTGCTGGATGAAGTTCGACGCCGAGGGCCGGCTGCGGGCCATCAATCCCGAGGCCGGGTTCTTCGGGGTGGCGCCGGGCACCAACACGCACACCAACCCCAACGCGATGCTCACGCTCGCCGCCAACTCGATCTTCACCAACACGGCCTTGACCGACGACGGCGACGTCTGGTGGGAGGGCATGGAGAACCGGCCCGACCACTGCACCGATTGGCTCGGCGAGGACTGGACCCCCGAGAAGGGCAAGCCGGCGGCCCACCCCAACGCCCGCTTCACCGCCCCCGCGTCCCAGGACCCCGCGATCGCCCCCGAGTGGGAGGACCCCGAGGGCGTCCCGATCTCGGCGATGCTCTTCGGCGGGCGCCGGGCGTCGGTGGTCCCGCTCGTGGTGCAGTCCTTCGACTGGAACCACGGCGTGTTCCTCGGCTCGATCATGGCCTCGGAGACGACGGCGGCGGCGGCCGGTGCGGTCGGCAACCTGCGCCGGGACCCCTTCGCCATGCTCCCCTTCTGTGGGTACAACATGGCCGACTACTTCGGGCACTGGCTCAGCATCGGGACAGAAGACGGACCCCGAGAAGCTGCCCAAGCTCTTCTACGTGAACTGGTTCCGCAAGGACGCCGACGGCGGGTTTCTGTGGCCCGGCTACGGCGAGAACTCCCGGGTGCTCGAGTGGGTCTTCGACCGGGCGAGCGGACGCGGCGAGGCGGTGGAAACCCCGATCGGCTGGGTGCCGGCGCCGGGGGCCATCGACATCGAGGGCGTCGACGTCTCCAAGGAGGACATGGAGGAGCTCCTTCGGGTCGACAACGACGAATGGCGCCAGGAGGTGCCGCGCATCCGCGAGCACTACGCGCAGTTCGGCGATCGGCTCCCCGGCGAGCTCGCCCGGACGGTCGACACCCTGGAGGAGCGGCTCGGCTGAGCCAGCTCGGCGCCCTCAGGCGTCGTGGCGATACCCGGGACGCAGTGCGGTGATCTCGCCCTTGGCCCGGGCCACCTCGTGCAAGAGCCGGAGGGCGATCGCCTCCTCGACTCCGAGGTAAGGGCCGCCCGCCAGCACCGCCTCGACGTCCTCGGTCGGCATCGCGAGCGCGTGGCCCAGCCGCTCGCAGTACTGGGCCCACTGGTGGCGACGGTGTTCGAGCCAGCGCTCGACGGTGCGGGCGTCCCCGGTGAACGAGGCCTCGGGCTCACAGAGGTGGAAGCGGGCGTGGGGCATCGCCACCCGGTGGCGGCAGGCCGCCAGCACGCCGACGGCCGGCCCGCCGACGAGCCCCATCGCGACACCGGTGACGTTCACGCCCATCGTGTCGATCACGTCCATCACGCCCATGGCCGCGCCCAGCTCGCCATCCGGGCACTCGATGTGCAACTGCACGACCGAGTCGCCGGTTGCGTCGAGCGTCATGAGCTCCATGGCGGCGCGCCCGGCGGCCTCGTCGGTGAGTGGGCCGGTCAGAAAGACGATCCGCTGGTCGAACATTCGGGCGCGCAGCGAGGCACCCCAGTCGCTCGGCTCGGGCGGGAAGCTGACGAAGCCCGACGTCACGGGTCGGTCATCTGCCAGGTGACCGACGAGCCCAGCGCGGCCGCGTAGCGCTCGAGCGTGGAGAGGCGGATGTCGCCTTGGCCGGCCTCCAGCCGGGCCACCGCCGACTGCGACGTGCCCATCCGCGCCGCCACCTGGGTTTGGGAGAGCCTGAGCTCGTGGCGCCGAGCCACCAGCTCCTCCCCGAGGGCGCGCCGGGCCTCGGCCATCTGGGCGAATCCCGGGAACACGGTCTCGTGTCGGCGGTCGGACACGCGGTCCAGCTTATCTCATATTTGAGATAGCATTGGTGAGATGACCTTCGGCGAAGGAGGCCCGATGACCGCCCGGTTCACACTCATCCCAACGGTGATCGACGAGGGCACGCGGGGCGACCGGATGTTCGATCTCTACTCGCTGTTGTTGCGCCAGCGGATCGTGTTCCTCGGCCAGGAGATCGACGACCAGATCGCGAACGTCGTCATCACTGAGCTTCTCTACCTGGAGGCCGAGGATCCCGACAAGGACATCCATCTCTACGTGAACTCGCCAGGCGGCGTGGCGTACGCGGGGATGGCGATCTACGACGTGATCCAGCACATCCGGCCGGACGTCTCGACCACCTGTGTGGGCATGGGCATGTCCGCCGCCGCGATGATCCTGTGCGCCGGCGCGCCGGGCAAACGCTTCGCCCTCCCCAACTCGCGGATCATGATCCACCAGGGTTCGGCCGGCACCCGGGGCGCGCCGAGCGACATGGAGATCCAGCTGCGTGAGGTGCTTGCGACCACGCGCCGGATGGCCGAGATCATCGCCCACCACACCGGCCAGCCGGTCGAGAAGGTCGAGAAGGACATCGACCGCGACTACTTCATGTCGGCCGAGGACGCGCTCACCTACGGGATGATCGACGAGATCCTGACCCCCCGGCGTGGCCTCAACGCGGTCTTGGAGATCGCTGCGGCGAGCTGAGTCCCTCGTTCGTGGCACGCCGTGCGCGACGATCTCGCCATGGCGTCGTCCTGGCCGACCCACTGGCACCGGCATCCGGGCGTCCGCTCGGGAAATGACCTCTCCCTGGGGGAGCGGGCCGCCGACAGGATGCGCAACGTGATGGGCTCCTGGCCCTTCGTGTTCGGGTTCTTCGCCGTCATGATCATCTGGGCGGTGCTGAACACGTTCATCCTCGAGCGGGCGCTCCACCACAAGGCGTTCGACCCCTACCCCTACATCCTGTTGAACCTGTTCCTCTCAATGCTGGCGGGCGTACAGGCCGCCGCCCTGCTCATCGCCGCCAAGCGCGAGGACTCCATCTCCTCTGAGATCGCCGTCCACACCGAGCACAACACCGACGACATCAAGAAGCTCATCCAGGAGAACACCGAGCTCACGGCGAAGGTCAAGGGTGCAACCGACATCTTGGACGAGATCCACCTCCACGTCGCCAACATCGCCAAGAAGATCGGTGCGGAGCAAGGGAACTTCCCGCCCGGCCAGACACCCCCGATCACCCAAAGGGCGGGGCCGTAGCCTGGCCCGGCATCGGATGACGGGGGCTACCCGCCCTCTGATCGCCGGAACTGGCGCGGCAGCGCTCGCGTGTGCAGCGCGCGCCGGCTGGTGAGATAGAAGAGCCCGCCGATCGCGCCGGTCGCTGCGATCACGACGTCGCCGGCGGCGAGCGGCATGGTGATGACGACCGGGATGAGCGCACCCACCACCCAGACCAGCTGCTGGCGCGTCGCGAATTTGGCGAAGACGCGTCCCTGCTGGTCCTCGGGCACGTTGCGCTGGGTGATGGCGTCGAAGGACGGCTGACCCAGCGATCCGGCAATGCCGATGCCGAGCGCCAGCAGGCCCTGAGCGGGAAGATCGCCCAGCAGCGCCGTCGCCGTGCCGATCACGGCCACGAGCCACAGCGCGGCGGTCAGGATCTGCTGCTCGGCGAAGTGTTGCCGCAGACGGGGCACCATCAAGAGCCCGAGCAGCGAGCCGATGCCGCTGGCACCCAGGGCGAACCCGTACCAGAAGAGGTCGGCGTTCAGACGGCGCAGCCCGAAGGCCAGCAGGAAGACGAAGAACCCGGCGATCCCCCGGAGCAGCGAGTTCGCCGTCAACCCGAGGAGAACCTGGGGCTCGGCGACCGGCTGGAGGCTCGCCAGATCGGGGTCGAAGGCGGGGTCGGCCGCCGTCGCCGGCTGACCCTGCAGCCGAGCGGTCGAAGAACCGCGCGTGCGGTGGGGGCGACTGACCGGGAGCCGCAGTGCGGCGATCGCCGCTGCGACGAACACGAAGGTGTCGAACACCAACAGACCCGAGGCATGGAAGAGGTCGAGGATCGGCACGCCGGGGATCGCCGCCACGAATCCAGCGAGAGTCCCGAGCAGCGTGAGCCGCGCGTTCAGGGCCGCGTAGCCGGGCGTCGCCGCGGCTGGCGCAGCGTTTGGCGCAGTTGGCTCGCCGCCGGGCGGCACCGTCGGGTCGGCGTGCGGGTTGCCCGGGCCGAAGGCCTCGGGGCCGGGGCTCGGCGGGGGCGTCGACGGCGCCGGAGTGAGCGCCATCATCTCGGGGACGAGCGCGCCCCTCGTCACGAGGTACAGCTTGGAGAAGACCAGGACCAAGAAGGCCTCCGGGAACAGCAGGAGGGTCTTGATGTCGGCCGCCATGAACGGGCAGATAATCGCCCGGCCGACCGCCGCGGACACCGCCGTGGCCCGGCGCGCCCCCTTGCTCCGGTCGATCAACGGGCCGAGGAGCGGCGAGACGACCGCGAACGGCGCGAGCGTCAACAACAAATAGAGCAGGACCTTGTTCTTCGCCTCGTGCGGTGAGATCGAGAAGAAGAGGGACTTGGCGAGCGAGAAGGTGACCAGGGTGTCGCCGGCCAGCATGAGGACCTGGACGAGGGCCAGGCGCCCGAAGGGCTTCTTCTGGTCGAAGAGGTCGGCGAACGCCTGACGGGCGAGTGCCCGGAACTGGTCCACGCGGTCGCCGACGGCCACCGACCCACAGTAGGTGCGGCCCGGCGACCCGTTCACCGCACGTGGGCCGACTCGGGATCGGTACTGGCACCTCGGCGTTCTCGTCGCGACCGCGCCTGCGAGACGCCCGGATACCCGGTGAGCGACGCCGGACCCCGAACTAACGTGGTGCCCTCGTCGAGACAAGGAGCCGTCCATGTCGGTTCACGCCTACGTGCTCGTTCAAACCGACGTCGGCAAGGCGGCCGACGTGACCCGGCTGATTCGCGAGATCCCCGGCGTGGTCTCGGCCGAGGACGTCACCGGCCCCTACGACGTCATCGCCCTCTTGGAGGCGGGATCGATCGACGAGGTCGGCCGGCTCGTGGTCTCCCAGGTCCAGCGCATCGAGGGGATCACCCGGACGGTGACCTGCCCGGTCGTCAACCTCTGACGCCCATCCCCTCAGGCGAGGGCGCCGGCCTCCCGTAGGCCCTTCAACGTCGCCGGCGCGACCCCCCAGCTCCCGAGAAGGCGGTCGGCGTCTTCCCCGGTGAGATAGCTCCCCGGCACCGCCTCGCCGGGCGTCCGATCGAAGCGCGGCGCCGGCGCCGGCTGCAGGTAGCCATCCATCTCGAGGAATGTTCGGCGCGCTGCCACGTGGTGGTGGCGGTAGGCCTCGACCGGCGCGAGCACCGGCGTCGCGCAGGCGTCGGTGCCATCGAAGACCGCCGCCCACTCGTCGCGAGTCTTGGTGTGGAAGAGCGCGGCGAACCTCTCCTTCATCTCGGGCCAGTGGGCGCGGTCCAGCTGGCCGGGCAGGTTTTCGGTGTCGAGGCCCAACCCCTTGAGCAGCGCCGCGTAGAACTGCGGCTCGATGGCGCCGACGGCGAAGTAGCGGCCATCGGCCGTCTCGTAGACCTCGTAGAAGTGCGCGCCAGTGTCCAACATGTTGCTGCCGCGCTCGTCTTGCCACAGCCCCATGGCACGGTGCGCGTACAGCATCGTCGTGAGCGAGGCCGCTCCGTCCACCATCGCGGCGTCGACGACCTGGCCCTTGCCGGTTCGGCCAGCCTCGACCAGCGCGGCGGCGACGCCAAACGCCAGCATCATGCCGCCGCCACCAAAGTCGCCGACGAGATTGAGCGGCGGGGTTGGGCGCTCGCCCTGGCGGCCGATGGGCCAGAGCGCGCCCGCGGTGGCGATGTAGTTGATGTCGTGGCCGGCGCTGTTGGCCCAAGGCCCGTTCTGGCCCCACCCGGTCATGCGGCCGTACACGAGGCGCTCGTTTCGGGCGTGGCACTCGGTCGGGCCGAGGCCCATGCGCTCGGTAACCCCGGGGCGAAACCCCTCGACCAGCGCGTCGGCCCGCTCGACGAGGTCGAGCACCAGCGACACGCCGCGCTCCGACTTGAGGTCGACGCCAACCGACGGGCGGCTGCGCAGCAGAAGGTCGGGCCCGCCCCTGCCCTGCCCGGCCGCTGCTTCCTGGCGGGTCACCCGGAGCACCTCGGCGCCGGCCTCGGCCAGGAGCATCGAACCGTAGGGCACCGGGCCGATCCCGCCCAGCTCGATGACCCGCACGCCACTCAGAGGTCCGCTCATGGTCCCGATCGTGCTGTCCAAGCCAGGCGCGGTCAACCCAGACCGGATGGCAGGCTCGGACCGTGCACGGCACGCCCATCCGGAGAATCGCCTTCGCGCCGGGTCGAGTCAACCTCATCGGGGAGCACACCGACTACAACGAGGGTCTCGCGCTCCCGATGGCGATCGGCCTCGGGGTCGAGGTGACCTACGAGGCCACCGCCGAAGACGTCCTCATCCTCGAGTCCGACCTCGGCTCGGCGACGATCCATCCCGACACGTCGCCGGAGCAAGACGTCGTCCCGCCTTGGGCGCGCCTTGCCGGACAAGTTGCGAGAGGCGTTGGTCATGGCGGTGGCCGAGTACGGATCCGTTCCGATCTCCCAGTGGGCGCGGGACTCTCATCGAGTGCGGCCTTTGGCGTCGCCCTCGCGTTAGCCCTCGGCGCTGAGCCGCTGCCGCTCGATTTGGCGAGGCTGTGCCAGCGGGCCGAGCACGCGATCGGGGCGCCGGTCGGACTGATGGACCCGCTCGTCTCGATGTCGGGCGCCGCCGGTCACGCGCTCGAGATCGACTTCTCAACGCTCGCGATCCGGCCGCTGCCGATCCCGAGCAACGCCGGGTTCGTGGTCATCGACTCCGGCGGGCCAAGGCTGTTGGACTCCTCCCCCTATGCCGAGCGTCGGGCCGAGTGCGAGACGGCCGGGTCGTCGCTCGGACTGGTCCTCGGGCACGCTCGGCCGAGGGACCTGGAGCGCCTCAGCGACCCGGTCCAACGGCGCCGGGCCACCCACGTCGTGAGCGAGAACGGGCGCGTCCGAGCGTTCGCCGAGGCGATGGCACACGGCAACCTCGAGCGCGCTGGAGCGCTCATGACAGAGAGCCACCGGTCGCTGCGCGACGACTTCGAGGTCTCGACTCCGGCGCTCGACCGACTGGTCGAACAGGCCGGCGCGCTGCCCGGCGTCTACGGCGCCCGCCTCACCGGCGCCGGCTTCGGCGGATCCGTGCTTGTCCTGTGCGAACCGGATGCCGAGGTGCGCCTCGGGGTCCGGACTTGGCACGTCTCGCCCTCGGCGGGCGTGTGGGTCCGGGAGCTGTCAGCGCCGGTGACGAGCGACGATCAGTCCGGCGGTGCGAGCTCCACGACGACGGCGTAGCGCTCGGGGGGACCCGGTTGGGTCTGCGCCCAGTCGGATGCGACCGCTTCGTCCGTGAACGGGCCGACGACCCGACCCGGGGCGTGGTGGGACTCGCCGACGAGGACGACGAAGGTCATGCGCCTAACCCTTGGTAAGGAATTCGATGAGGTTGCCGTCGGGGTCCCGCGTGTAGACCGACGTGGCGTCCGCTCCATCCGCAGCAGGGCGAGGCACGGGTCCCTCGACGAGGGGCAAACTGTGAGCCGACAGCAGGGACACCACCTCGTCGATCGGGCCATCCCAACGGAAGCACAGGTCAGCCGAACCCGGCACCGGTTGACGGGCCAACAGTTTGGCGGGCGTTCGCGGCGGCGTGGGATGGAGGTTGATCCGGTTCGAGCCGATGATCAGACTCACGACCGAGAAGTTCTCATGACGGAACTTGTCCAAGAAGAGCGCCTCCGCTCCGAGAAGGTCGCTGTAGAACCGGACGGTCCGCTCCACGTCGTTGACGGTGATCGCCACGTGATCGAGGCCTTGCACTGGCATCTTGTGGTTCCTCCGTCGTGCGCAGAATCAGGGACTATTGGGACGTCGACCGCCCGATCAGAAGGGACTTCGGCTGCTCGTGGTGTGATCGCACAGGGCTCGCTTGTGCTGGTTGACCACAATGGTAGGAGGTAGCTTGCGAGCGACCAAGCGCTTTGCTGAGATGAGTCAGAACCGGGAGGGCTTCAGATGCCACCTACGTCACAGGGCGCCAACGAGGGGATCCGCATCTACCGCGGATCGGAGGCACCCGACCTCCACGAGAGCGGCGCTGCCGTCAGCGATTTCGGCGCGAACACGAAACTGCGCGAAGCAGCACTGAAGCTCGCCAGCTCGGAGTGCTCTCGAAGCCGCCTCCTGCTCCATCAGAGCCGTGAGGAGGGCGGCCTATCGATGGTCTATTTGTTCTTCAAGCCGAACTTCCCGCTATTCCGGCACATGCATGACGTGGACAGTCTCTACATCGTCATATCCGGATCGCTCGATGGCCTGATGGGCACCGAGACGCTCCGACCCGGAGACATCTTCTCGGTGAAGGCTGGTCACCCCTACTACTACACCGCCGGCCCGGAAGGTGTTGAGGTGCTCGAAATGTTCCGAGACGCTGACGTCGCCACGGTCATCTATACGGAGAACCCCGATGGCCGTCTCGAAGAGGCCCAAGAGGCCGTTCGGGTCAACGCTGGCGCCTGGGCCAAGATCGCTGATGGTCCACTGTTTCTTGCCAATGCCGAGGTGAGCTGACCCTCGTCTAGCAGTGGACCCCTCGACCAATCACGAGGTCCCGCGCGAGGTCGGACGGCTCTTTACGACCGTCGCCGCGGACTACGCCTCGGTGCGACCCGGCTATCCGTCGGAGCTGTTCGACGAGCTGGCGGCACTCGCAGGACTGGGGTCAGACGCAAGCGTGCTCGAGATCGGCCCGGGCCCGGGAACCGCGACGCGCTCGCTCCTCGAGCGGGGCTGGCACGTCCACGCGATCGAGCCGGGTGCGGAAATGGCCGAGATGGCGCGCCGAATGTTGGCCGGCCAAGCGCTGACCGTCGACGAGACGACCTTCGAGGACTGGGAGCCCGCGGCGACACGGTTCGACCTCGTGTTCTCGGCAACTGCGTTTCACTGGGTGGACCCGGAGGTGCGGTGGGCCAAGACCGCGGCCGTGCTGACACGGGGTGGGCACCTCGCGCTGATGACCCATCGGACGGTGGCCGGCAACACCTTCCATGATCTCTACGCCCGGTCGCAGGAGCTGCACCAGCGCTACGCGCCCGACCTGGCCGACGAGGGTCCATCTCCATCTTCCGATGAGCTGATCGCCGCGCTCGAGCGGGGGTCGCACGACATTGGCCTCGTGTGGTGGGTGGTCGACCCCAAGTCGGGGCAGGTTCCCGCAGGCCGCTTCTACGAGGCGCCGGCCGTGCGCACCCACCTATGGGAACACCCCTACAGCGTGCGCGAGGCGGTGACCCTGCTCTCGACCCACTCGCCCTACCTCAGGCTCGATCCTGGTCCCCGAGGCGCGCTCTTCTCCGCGATCGAGGACATGATCAACGACCAGTTCGGGGGCGAGGTGGTCCGCCGCTACCTGTCGATCCTGGCGCTCGCCCGGCGTGCCGATCAGGCGGGCGCCACGTAGACGACCTGCACCAGGTCCTCGCCCGAGGGCGTCCGCACGGTGAGCGGTGCGACACGACGCCAGCCGCATCGCTCATAGAAGGCGACGGCTCCCGTGCCCTCGTCGACCCCGAGCACCGGCACGAGGCGGCGACCGTGTGCCGCGTCGATGGCCGTCTCGAGCAGCAGCACCCCGACACCCAGCCGCCGGGCCGACGGCGCGACCAGCAGGCGCGTCACTGTGCACAGCTCCTCGGCTGGGAGCTCGAGGAATCGGCTGGCCACCTCGCCCATCTCGGGAGGTTGGGCCGTGGGCCGGAGCGCCACATGGCCGACCAGTACGTCGCCATAGACGGCCACCCAGACGCCCAGCGCGTCGGACAACGAGAGGAAACCCGGCAGGTCGTCGGCCCCATAACGCGGGTACCCGTCGCGGGCGTGGACCTCGGCAGCCAGCTCCACGCAGACCTCGAGGTCAGCGTCGGTGCGGGGTCGCACCGCCACCGCCGAGGTGTCGCCGGTCACCAGCTCGCGCTCAGGACGGTCCGGCAGCCAGCCGCACGGAGGTCGCGACCAGCCGGTCGAGCGTCGAGGCGGCGGCACCCGAGTCGAGCGATTCGCCGGCGATCGCGAGGCCACTGGCGAGATCGACCGTGTGCCCGGAGACGACCAGCGCGGCCGCCGCGTTCAGGACGCCGATGTTCCGGTGGGGGCCGCGTTCGCCGTCGAGCACGCGTCGGATGGCCGAGGCGTTGAACGCAGCGTCACCGCCCGACAGGTCGATCATCGTCGCCCGCTCGATCCCGAGGTCCGCCGGTTCTAACCGCCACGTGCTGAGCTCGTAGGCTGCGCCATCGCCGATGAGCTCGATCACCGTCGACGGCGAGGTGACGCTGAGCTCGTCCAGGCCGTCATCGGCGTACATGACCATCGTGTGCGCGGACCCGTTGGCGCCCAGGACGCCGGCCATCTTCTCGGCCATCGCCGGGTCGCTGACCCCGACCAGCTGGTGCCGAGCCCGCGCCGGGTTGGCCAGCGGACCGAGGAAGTTGAACACGGTGGGCACCCCCAGCTGGCGCCGTACCGCTGCGACGTGGCGATAGGCGGGGTGGAAGCGCGGCGCGAAACAAAACCCCATGCCGGCCTCCGCCACGCAGGCGGCCACGCCCTCGGGGCCGAGATCGACCACGACGCCGAGCGCTTCGAGGACGTCGGCGGAGCCGACCGAGGAGGATGCGGCCCGGTTGCCGTGCTTACAGACCCGGGCTCCAGCTCCGGCTGCGATGAGCCCGGCGAGCGTCGTCACGTTGATGCTCCCCAGCCGATCGCCGCCGGTGCCGACCACGTCGAGCACCTCGCCGTCGATCGAGAGCGGCTCGGCGCGGGCCAGCATGGCGCGCACGAAGCCGGACATCTCCTCCACGGTCTCGCCCTTGGCCCGCAGCGCGATGGCCAGCGCGGCGATCTGGGCCTCAGTCGCCTCACCCTCGAGCACCTGGCCGAGCACGCACTCCGCCTCGTCGAGGGCGAGCGACTCACCGCTGACCAGCCGGGCGAGGACCCCGGGCCAACCCCCGAGGTTGGCGAACGTGATCACTCAGTCCCACCAGAGGTCGCCGTCGAGCACTCCCCTGCTGATGAGGCCCAACTGGACCTGCGAGGTCCCCTCCACGATCGTCAGCTGCTTGGCATCCCGGTACCACTGCTCGGCCGGGTGGTCCTCCATGTAGCCGGCGGCCCCCAGCAGCTGAACGCAGAGCCCCGAGGCCCGGACCGCAAGCTCGGTGGCGTGGTATTTGGCCATCGAGAGGAAGGGCACGTACTCCTTGGTGAACTTCCCGGCATCGGCCATCGCCGCGGCGCGGTAGGTGAGCAGCCGCGCCGCCTCGATGTCGACCGCGCACTTGGCGATCTCCCACTGGATGCCCTGGAAGTCGGCGATCGTCTTGCCGAAGGCCTGGCGCTGCTTCACGTAGTCGGTCGCGTACATGAGCGCGCCCTCGGCCAGTCCGATGCCCCGTGCGGCGACGATCGGGCGCATCGAGTTGAGTCCGAGCATGGCCAGGCGGAAGCCGCCCACCTCCCCGATCACGTTCTCGGACGGCACCCGGACGCCGTCGAGGAGCAGCTCGCCGGTGTCCACCCCGCGCACGCCCATCTTGTGGTCGCGCCGGCCCACCGAAACCCCGTCCCACTGGCGCTCGACGATGAAGGCGGTGATCGAGTCATGGGCGCGGCTGGTCGGCTCGGCCGTCTTGGCAAAGACCGTGTACCAGTCGGCCTCGGCAACCCCCGACATCCAGCACTTGCCGCCGGTCAGCACCCAACCCCCGTCTCGGTCGGGGTCGGGCACGGCGCGGGTCCGCATGCCCATGACGTCGCTCCCGGCCTGGGGCTCGGAGAGCCCGAAGGCGGCCCGCAGCGACCCGTCGGCGATGCCGGGCAGATACCTGGCCTTCTGCTCCTCGGAGCCCGCGATCATGACCGGCCCCGTCGGGAGGCGAGTCAACAGCAGCATGAGCGCGGCCGTGTTGGAGTACTTGGCGACCTCCTCGATGGCGAGCGTGAGTCCGAGGATGCCCGCCCCCGAGCCACCGAGCGCCTCGGGGATGCACAGGCCAAGCAGCCCGGCGTCCCGGAACGCCTCGAAGAGGTCGACAGGGTATTCGCCGGACTTGTCGATCTCGCGCGCCCGAGGCTTCACCTTGTCCCGGGCGAGGCGTCGGACCGAGTCGCGGAACTCCGCGAGCTCGGGGGCTAGCTCAAAATCCACGGCCGCACCCTACTTCCGGGCGCGCGCCACTCCCGGCGGGCCCAAAGGCCGGGAGGGAGGTTGGCTCAGGCCGACTTGCGGCGCTGGCGAACGATGCGCCGGCGCTCCCGCTCCGTGGTGCCGCCCCAGACGCCCTCGCGCTCGCGCGAGGCCAGGGCATGCTCCAGGCATGCCTGGCGGACCGGGCACACGGCGCAGATCGCCTTGGCTTCGGCCGCGTCGGCCTCTTCGTCTGTTCCGGGGAAGAAGATCTCGGCGTCGAGACCCCGGCAGGCGGCACGCTTGCGCCACGTGGTGGCACTCATTGAAAACATTCCTTGTCAGAAGCGGTTAACGGACTGGCTCCGCCGGTCGGCCCGCCACCCGGGGGGGAGTCGGGAAATCGGCCGAACGAGAATTATGGACCAAGGCACCTGCCACTGTAAAGGTCAGAGCCGGCGCCGGTCCCCGAGAACGCCCTGGTGAAGAGCCTTCCCAGTCAGCCGAGCGGTGTGAGGGCAACCGGCTTGGTGAGGTCCGCCAAAAGCTCGGCCCGCGTTTGGTCACCGAGCGGGGCCCGCGCCTCGTACTCGGGGTGGCTTGCGACGAGGGCGGCCGGGCCCTGCGCGAGCTCCTGGGTCTGGGTCTCGTCGAAGGCGAAGCGCACGTAATGGACCGCCGGGGTGACCTCGTCGCGGGTCAGGGCCTCGGCGTGGCTCGCCTCCGGCTCGCTCGCGACCACCTCGCTCGAGGAGAGCTCGATCCCGACGGCCCGCTCGATGCCCACGAGCCGAGGCAGCCAGTTCCGCAGCTCGGCCTCCGAGGTGAGCTCGATGAACATCGTCGCCGACAGCTCGCCGCCGCCGGGCAGAAGCCGGTTGTACACCTCGAGCTCGTCTTGGATCCCCTCGTCGGTTGTGATCCGCTCGGCGCGCGCCATCTCCTGGATCTGGAAGCGCACCGTCTCGGGGCTCTCGAAGACGAACGAGATGATCGGGCCGAGCGCCACCCGCCGGCGGCGCTTGAGTTCGATGACCCGGCGGCGATAGTCGTCGCGGACGCGTTCATAGGCCCGCAGGTCCGCGATGTCGTCGAGTCGCAGGGGGCGCACGGGGTGGCCGCTCCCGGGGGTCATGAGACCGACTCGAGCCCCTTGGCGAAGCGACCGGCATGGGACTTCTCGGCGCGGGCCAGCGTCTCCATCCACTCGGCGATCTCCTCGAAGCCCTCGTCGCGGGCCGTCTTGGCGAAGCCCGGGTACATCTCGGTGTACTCGTAGGTCTCGCCCTCGATGGCGGACGCCAGGTTGTCGGTGGTCGCGCCGACCGCGTGCCCGGTGACGGGGTCACCCACCTCGCGGAGGAAGTCGAAGTGCCCGAACGCGTGGCCCGTCTCGCCCTCGGCGACGGAGCGGAACAAGGCGGCGACGTCGGGGAAGCCCTCCACGTCGGCCTTCTGCGCGAAGTACAGGTAGCGGCGGTTCGCCTGGCTCTCGGCGGCGAATGCCTCCTTCAGGTTGCTCTCGGTCTTCGAACCCTTCAGCTCGGCCATGCCTACCCTCTCCGTCTCTCTTCGTTTTTCAGATCTGAATCGCTCATCCGCTGCGAAGGCCGGCCAGCGCTTCACTCACGCCCTTGCACTCCTCGCACAGCCCCCGGAACACGACCTCGACGCTCGAGACGTCGTAGCCCTGCATGGCGCGTCGCGGCACGTCCAGGCCCCCGAAGTCGACGTGCAAGTCGCGCACCTTGCCGCAGCGCCGGCACACCAGATGGTGGTGCGCTTCCTCGACCCTGGGGTCGAAGCGCATCGCGCCCGTGCCGACGTCCAAGGTGAGCAGCTCGCCCAGCTCGGCCAGCTCGTAGAGGGTCTGATACACGGTCTTCAGCGAGATGGTCTCCATCTCGCCCCGCACCGTCTCGTAGACGGTCTCGGCCGATGGGTGCGTCTCGTTGCCCTGCAATGCGCGGAAGATGCACTGGCGCTGCGCGGTGACCTTGCGGCCGCTGACCCTGAACAGGTCGGTCAACTCCTCTGGCGTCCTCATCGCCCTCCCAGAGTACACAATTGTTGTTTTCTGACAATCATTGTTGAAATCTCTGTCGGCAGTTCCCACCAGCTTGTTGGGGAACTGCCGTGGGGGACACAAGAAACAAATTCGCCGGCGGGATCACAAATCGTTGTCGTACGAGGACCAACCAGCGTCGGCAACAACTTCGCGATGGGCTCCGTCACGGGACAGCTCGACCACAGGTCGTCGGGACACCTGGGGGAATTCGAACCACCACACCTCGCCCTGAGCCGACAATGGCTCACGAGGCAGCGGCTGCCTCGTGGAACGAGGCCAGGTCTTCCCACTCGTCAACTTCGTCGAGTGGGTGCTCGTCGTAGGCCGCGTAGCTGGCGTTGATCTCGACGGAACGTCTCTGGGTCGCAGCGGGCTCTTCCATCGCATCATTGTCCCCGATGCCGCCCGGGTCTCAGCGCAAGCGGTACGGTCGCCCCGCCATGCGCGGGTCGACCGAGGGAAGGCTCAGCCGGCCGTCTGCCCGCGTGGTCGTCGTCGACGACGACGGACGGGTCCTTCTGTTCCAGATCGTCGACCCAGTGGATGTCAAGCCACCCGTCTGGATCACGCCTGGTGGCGGCCTGGAAGCGGGCGAGTCGCCGGCCGATGCGGCGGCACGGGAGCTCGGCGAGGAGACCGGGCTGGCGGTGACGCCTGACATTCTCGGTCCCCCGGTGGCCGTCACCCGCGGCGACTGGGTCTTCCGAGGGACCCCCTTGTACTCGGAGGACTGGTTCTTCGCGCGGCGGACGGCCGCGTTCGAGCCCGATCGGTCGCGTTGGACGGCGCTCGAACACGAGCTGCACCGCGACTGGCGGTGGTGGACGATCGACGAGCTGGAGAGCACCGCCGAGCTGGTCCTGCCGGCGGGACTGGTCGACCTGGTTCGTCGCGTCGCCGCTGGTGAGGCGTTCGCCGAGCCGATCGTGCTGCCCTGGCTGGCGGTGTGAGTCGGGCAAGCGTGCCCGGTCGCTGTGGCAGGCTGACCGTGTGGCCAACACGGAGCGTCGGTCCTCGTTCTCGCGCGCGGCCAATCTCGAGCGCCTCGCCACCGAGGCGTTCGACGTGCTGGTCGTGGGCGGCGGGATCACCGGTGCCGGCGTGGCGCTCGACGCGGCGAGCCGTGGGCTGAAGACGGCGCTCGTCGAGAAGGCCGACTTCGCCTCGGGCACCTCGTCCAAATCCTCCAAGCTGGTCCACGGCGGGCTCCGCTACCTGCAGCAGCGCGAGTTCCGCCTGGTCTACGAGAACTTGGCCGAGCGCCAGCACCTCCTCGACAACGCACCCCACCTGGTCTCGCCTCTCCCCTTCCTCATCCCGCTCTTCGGCCAGTCGGGCGTCGTCTCCAACGCGGTCGCCCGCTCGTACTCGACGGCGCTGTGGCTCTACGACTTGACCGGCGGGTTCCGCATCGGCAAGCGCCACCGGCGGGTGACGCGTGCTGAGGCGTTGGCCCACCTGCCGCTGCTCGACACGGACCGCCTGGTTGCCGGGTTCTTGTACTACGACGCCCGCACCGACGACGCGCGGCTCACGCTCACCGTGCTGCGCACCGCGGTCGACGGCTTCGGCGCCGCGGCGGCCAACTACGCGCCGGTGACCGGGTTCCTCCGCGGCCCCGACGGCGCCGTGATCGGCGCAACGGTCGACGACCTCGAGGACCTCACCGCGCCAGCCTTCGAGGTCCGGGCCCGCGTCGTGGTGAACGCGACCGGCGTGTGGACCGACGACGTCCGGGCCCTCGGCGAGGCCTCCCCCACCCGCTCGCTCCGGCCGGCCAAGGGCGTGCACGTCACCGTGCCGGCGAGCCGGTTCCCGGCCGACACCGCGGCCGTGATCCCGGTCCGCAAGGACCGTCGGTCGATCTTCGTGGTGCCGTGGCCCGAAGCCGACCTCGTGTACCTCGGCACCACCGACACCGACTACGACGGCGACATCGACGACCCGCGCTGCACCGAGAACGACGTCGACTACCTGCTGGCCGCGGCCAACGGGGTGAGCAGCGCCGGGCTCACCCGGGCCGACGTCACCGGGGTGTGGGCCGGGCTGCGCCCGCTGCTCACGGCAAAACACGGCCGGGTCTCGGAGCGCACCGCCGACCTCTCCCGGCGCCACAAGGTCTGGCGCGACCACGACGGTGTCGTCACGGTCACCGGCGGGAAGCTCACGACCTACCGCAAGATGGCCGAGGACACGGTCGACCTCGCCGTGAAGGGACTGGGCGGACCGACACGGCGCTGCGTCACCAAGGCCCTCCACCTCGAGGGGTCACCGGGGCTCGCGCCGAAGCAGGCGGGGGGCTCGGTGCTCCCGGCGCACCTGGAGCACCGCTACGGAACCCTGGCCCGCCGCGTCGCCGCGCTAGCAAACGACCGGCCCACCCTGCTCCAGCCGGTTGTCGACGGCCTCCCCTATCTCGGGGTCGAGGTCCTCTACGCCGTGCGGGAGGAGATGGCCATGCACGTCTCCGACGTCCTGGCTCGCCGGACCCGGGCGTCGATCCAGCAGGCGAGGGCGAGCACCCGGGCCGCGGGAGCGGTCGCCGCGCTGATGGCCGACGAGCTCGGCTGGGACGACGCCCGCACGAGCGCCGAGGCGGCCCAGTTCATCGAGGCCGTCGAGTCCGAGCTCGAGACCGCCGGGGTCACGACGACCGAGAGCTCTCGGAGCGCGGCCAGTTGAAGGCCGGTCGGGCCCGGCCGAGCGCACTCGACGTCGGACCGGACGACGTCTCCGAGCGGTTCGAGACCCAACGCGTCGCCGTCCCCGACGCGCTGGTCGCCGCGCTCGAGAGCGACGGTGTGCCCGTGGCGGTCGACGCGGCGACGCGATCGGAGCTCGCCCGCGACTGGTGGCCACTCTCGATCGGCTGGGTGGCGCGGGGCGCGGTCCCGGCTCTCCCGGCGGTGGTGGCGAGGCCGTCGGCGGCCTCGCAGGTGGCCGACGTGCTGCGCCGCTGCAACGAGGCCAAGGTGCCGGTCACGCCGACGGCGGGGGGTAGTGGGGTGTGTGGCGGTTCGATCCCGGTCTTCGGCGGCGTGTCGCTCGACCTGACCGCGCTCGTGGGCGTCCGCAACCTCGACGAGTCCTCGCTGTTGGCCGACGTGGGCGCCGGCACCTTCGGTCCCGACCTCGAGGCGGCGCTCGGGTCGAGCGGGGCGGGCTACACGTTCGGGCACTGGCCCCAGTCCATGGACATCTCGACGGTCGGTGGCTGGGTCGCCTGCCGGGGCGCGGGTCAGTACTCCACTCGCTACGGCAAGATCGAGGACCTGGTCCAGGGCCTCGAGGTCGTGCTGGCCGACGGGACCGTACTGCGCACCGAGGGCGCCGCGCCCCGCGTGGCGACCGGTCCCAACCTCACCCAGCTGTTCCTGGGCAGCGAGGGGACCCTCGGCGTCGTCACCGAGGCGCGGCTGCGCATCTCGGCCAAGCCGACCGCCGAGGCCCGCCGGGCGTTCTCATTCGGGTCCTTCGCCCAGGGCCTCGACGCGTCGCGTCGCATGCTGCGCCGCGGTGCGACGCCGGCGGTCGTGCGCCTGTACGACCAGACCGAGTCGAGACGGAACTTCGACCAGCACTGCTGCGTGATGATCCTCTTCGACGAGGCCGACCCGGTGGTGCTCGAAGCGACCATGGCCATCTGCGACGAGGTGTGCGCGGGGACCGATCGCCTCGACGACGAGCTGGTGGCCCGCTGGCTGCGCGAGCGCAACGACACCTCGGCGCTCGGGCCGCTGTGGAAGGCCGACATCGTCGTCGACACCATCGAGATCGCCGGGCGGTGGTCGGTCCTCGCCCAGCTCGCCGAGGACGTGGTGGGCGCCCTCCGCGGGATCGACGGGACCCTCGCGGCGTCGGTGCACGAGTCGCACGCGTATCGCGACGGCGCCTGCTTGTACTTCACCTTCGCCGGCCGGCGCAGCAACGACCAGGGCGCGGCCGACGACGAGGCATCCTGGCAGGAGTCCTACTACCGACGGGCCTGGGACGCCGCCACGGCCTGCGTGATCGGGCACGGCGCGGCCATCAGCCACCACCACGGCATCGGGCTCAACCGCGGCCGGTTCCTGGCTGACGCGCTCGGGCCGGCCTTCGGCGTCCTGCAATCGGTGAAGCGGGCGCTCGACCCGGCCGGGATCCTCAACCCGGGCAAGCTCGGCCTGGACTCCCCGTTCGGTCCGCCCCCCTGGCCGTGAGCGAGCTGCTCGTCGTCGACGTCGGCACCTCGGGGGTCCGCTCGGCGATCGTCACCGACGACGGGGCGGTCGGGCGGGTCCACCACGAAGCGGTCCTGCCGTCGACCCCCGCACCCGGCCTCGTCGAGGTCGACGCCTCCCGCATCGCCGAGGCCGTCTTGTCGACGGCCACTGCGGCGCTCGCCGAGGTGACCTCGGTAGCGGGCGTCGGAATCGCCAACCAGCGCGCCACCACGCTCGTCTGGGAGCGCGCCACGGGCCGGCCGGTCGGCCCGGCGCTCGGCTGGCAAGACCTCCGCACGGTCGGGACCTGCCTCGCGCTCCAGGCCGAGGGCTTCCGGTTCCCGCCCAACGCTTCGGCCACCAAGCTCGCCGCCATCTTGGACGAGGTCGATCCGGAACGGGCGCGGGCCGCCGACGAGCTGTGCTTTGGCACGATCGACACGTGGTGCGCGTGGGTGCTGAGCGACGGGGCGCTGCACGTCACCGACCCGACCAACGCCGCGGTCACCGCGCTCAGCGACCCCACCGGCACGGCGTGGGACGAACGCGCCCTCGAGGTGTTGCGGGTCCCGGCCGCGATGCTGCCGAACGTCGTCGACTCCTCCGGTGCCATCGGCGAGGCCCGGGCGCTCCCGGGCGCGCCGGTCATCTCGGGCATGGCCGGCGACCAGCAGGCCGCGCTGGTCGGCCAGGGGTGCACGCGGCCGGGGCTGGCCAAGGCGACCTTCGGCACCGGCGGCATGCTCGACCAGTGCACCGGCGACGTGGTGCCCGGCGGGCTCGACCGCAGCGCAGGCGGCACCTTCCCGATCGTCGCCTGGCGCCGCCACGGGGCCAACGCCTACGGGGTCGAGGCGATGATGCTGTCGGCCGGCAGCTGCGTCGAGTGGCTGCGTGACGACCTGGGCCTCATCGACGACGCGGCGAGCTCGGCCGCGGTGGCGGCCGCCTGCGAGGACACCGGCGACGTCTGGTTCGTGCCCGCCCTGCTCGGCATGGCCACCCCGGTGTGGGACTTCGGGGCCCGGGGCGCGCTGTTGGGGCTCACCCGCGGCACCGGCCGGCCCGAGATCGTCCGCGCCGTGTTGGAGGGCGTGGCCCACCGGGGCGCCGACCTCCTGGAGGCGGCGGAGGCCGACAGCGGCCGGCCGGTCCAGGCGTTGCGGGTCGACGGCGGCATGTCGGCCAACCCCGTCTTCGTCCAGGCGCTGGCCGACGCGATCGGGCGGCCGGTCGAGCTGTCGGCGACCCTCGAGGCCACGACGCTCGGCGCCGGCTACCTCGCCGGCATGGCTGCCAGGATCTGGCGGGACGAGGGCGACGTGGCCGACTCCTACGCGCCGGCCCGGACCGTCGAGCCCGCGGTCACCGAGGCGGTCCGATCGGCCCGCCGCGAGCGCTGGCTCGAGGCCCGGGGCCGCGCCCTGCAGACGATCCCCGAGCTCTCGGCCATCTCGTTCTGAGGACCCGACCGGGACCGCCATCACCGATCCGGCGGGCCCGCTGGGCGACAATGGGTCTTGACCAGGGTCCCGCAAGGGCCCGCACGACCAGGGAGCGTGCGTGACCGAGGTCGCCCAAGGGGCACCAACCCAGAGCATCCCCGCGGCCCGGGTCGCCCCCGGCGAGGGCGACCCGGCGCGCTCGAACCGCCTGCGCGCCGCCGCGGCCCTCGCCCAGAGCCTCGAGGCCAACCTCACGGCCGTCGTCCGGGGCGCGCCCCAGGCGCTGCGGGTGGCGGTGGTGGCCGCGCTCTCCGGCGGCCACCTGTTGATCGAGGACGTGCCCGGCGTCGGCAAGACCGTGCTCGCCCGCTCCCTGGCGCGTTCGCTCGGCGCCGAGCTCTCCCGCATCCAGGGCCACCCGGACTTGTTGCCGGGGGACGTGACCGGCGTCACCGTCTACGACCAGCGCACGAGCTCCTGGGAGTTCCGCCGCGGCCCGGTGTTCAGCCATGTCGTGCTGCTCGACGAGCTCAACCGCACGCCGCCGCGCACCCAATCCGCCTTGCTCGAGTCGATGGACGAGCAGCAGGTGACCGTCGACGGCGAGACCTGGGCCCTCCCCCAGCCTCACCTCGTGCTCGCGACCCAGAACCCCGTCGGCCAGCTCGGCACCTTCCCGCTCGTCGAGAGCCAGCTGGACCGGTTCGCGCTCGCGACCACCGTCGGCTACCCGGACGCGGCGACTGAGGCGCGGCTCGCGCTCCACGACGGCGGACGCGACGCGATGGCCACGCTGCGACCCGTCTGCACCGTCGCCGAGTGGGCGGCCGCCATCGCGGCCACCGGCGAGGTGACGGTGGTCCCGCAGATCGCCGCCTACGCGGTGGCGATCGTGCGGGCCACCCGGGAAGCGGCGGGCGTGCGGCTCGGCGCGAGCCCCCGGGCGTCGATCGCCCTCGTGCGAAGCGCGCAGGCCTTCGCGCTGGTGTCGGGCCGCGGCTACGTGTCGCCCGATGACGTCGCGGCGATGGCGGTCGCCAGCCTGGCCCACCGCCTGGTCGTCGACGGGGACGGACGGTTCGCGGCGAGCGTCGTGGCCTCCACGCTCTCACAGCTCCCCGCGCCGAGGCCATGAGCGGGCGGGGCCGCGCTCCCCGCCCGAGGAAGGCCGCCGGCCCGATCGCCGGCTCGCTGTTCGCCCTGGGGTTGTGGGCGATCGTCGCCCACAACAGCGGGTCCGGTTGGGTCCAGGCGCTCGGCTGCCTGCTCGCCGGCTTCGTCGTGGTGGGGCTCCTCGGCCCCGCGTTCGCGGTGTCACGGGTCGCCGTCGCGGTCCGTTCCAATCCGATCGACGCGACGTCGGGCCATCCGGTCGCCGTCGTGCTCCACACCAACCGGCCGGCCCGCCTCGAGTGCACGAGCCCGCGGAGTGAGCAACCGGCCGCCGGGTCGGGCGCGGTGTCCCTCGAGGTCGTCCCAACCCGCCGCGGTCCGCTCGGCGAGCTCCACCTGGTGGTGTCGTCGGCCGCACCCTTCGGGCTGCTCTGGTGGACGAGGCGCGTCCGCGTCCCCCTGGCGCGGCCGCTGTGGGTGGCGCCGACACCCCGCGCGCCCGACCCGGCCCTCGTGGTCGGCGCCGCCAGCGGCAGCGCGTTCGAGCAGCACCGCCCGCGACCGGGTCGGGTGGGCGAGCCCCGCGGCGTGCGGGGCTACGAGCCGGGCGATCTCCGCCACATGGTCCACTGGCCGGCGACGGCGCATCGGGGCCACCTCATGGTCCGCGAGGCCGAGCACCCCGACGCGGCGGTGCCCGAGGTCCGCGTCCTCTTGCCCGACAACGGCCCGGCGGGTGACGCGGTGGCCGGCCAAGCGCTCGGCACCGTGCTCGCGCTGCTGCAGCGCTCGTCGCCCGTCATGGTCTCGACCATTGAACGCGACGGCCCACGCACCGAGCCCGTCTACGGGCCGGCCGACGCGCGCCGCCGCCTGGCCCGCGCCGTCGCGCCCGGACTGACCCGGTGAGCGCACTCGGGCGCATCCGCGCCGCCAACAAGCCCGGACCGCCCGAGCACTCGGTCGCGCTGCGGGTGGCCGCCGCGTGGACCGTCGCCGTCGGGATCGCGGCCTGCGCCGCCGAGGGCGAGCTCGCCGCGTCGACCGCGGCGCTGGCGATCGTCGCCCTCAGTGCGGGCAGCCTCTTCTCCTACTGGCGGCGGAGCAGGCCCCTGCCGTGGCTGAAACTGGTCCTGGCCGTCGTCGCGGTCATCGCGTTCTGGTGGTTCTTCTTCCAGATCTCCAAGGCCGACGGGGTGACCAACCTGGGCGCCGTCGAGGGGCCGCTCGCGGTCCTGTTCACCTGGATCCAGGTGACCCACTCCTTCGACGTGCCCAGTCGACGCGACCTCGCCTTCAGCCTGGCCGGCTCGGTCACGCTCATGGCGGCGGCCGCTGTCCAGGCCCTCGACATGGCTTTCGCGCTCTTCGTGCTTGCCTGGGCCGCCGGCATGCTGGTCGGCCTGGCGTCCATGTGGGGCTCGATGAGCGGGGGTCGCCCTCGCATCGGTGCCGTACTCATTGGCGGGGCGGTGCTGCTCGCCGTCGGCGTCGGCTGCCTCCTCGTGCTCCCTGCGCCGTCGGTCTCCAGCCGCCTCGTGTTCCCCTCCTCGATCTCGGGCGATGTCGCGCTCGCCTCGCCGGCCGGCCTCGAGGGCACCGCGGCCGGCGCGACCTTCCCGGTGCACGCCGGGTCGGCGAACGGGCGGACCGCCGTCGGCGGCTATCTCGGGTTCGCCGGCCCGCTCGACACCGCACTGCGGGGCACACTCGGCAACCAGCTCGTGTTCCGGGTGCGGGCCAGCCGGCCCACCTTCTTCGTGGCCGAGACCTTCGACGACTGGAACGGGCAGAGCTGGCTCGAGACCGGGCCGGCGGGGCTCGCGTGGCACGAGCTCACCGGATCCTCGCCCTTCGACATCGGCCCGAGCGTCGGCGACGCGCCCGGCGCCGAGGACATCCAGACGTTCTATCTCGTGCAACCCGGTCCGAACCTCGTGTTCCATGCCGACACCGCGAGCCAGGTGTGGTTCCCGGCCCAACGGCTCTACGTCGACCGCGACGGCAACATCCGCTCGGGCACGTCGATGGGGTCGGGCTCGATCTACACGGTGGTCTCCTCGGTCGACACCCCGAGCGCGGCGGCCCTGGCGCTGGCGAGCGGCCCGACGCTCGACAAGGTCAACCTCGCCCGCTTCACCGAGCTCCCCCACCCCTACCCCCAAGTCGCCGCGCTGGCCAAACAGATCACTGCGCACGCGACGACGACCGAGGCCAAGGTGCTGGCACTCGAGGCCTGGATGGGCAACCACACCCGCTACACGACCGACATCCCGCCGCTCCCCAAGGGGGTCGACACCGTCGACGAGTTCCTCTTCGGCAACCGGCGGGGTTTCTGCGAGCAGATCTCCACCTCGCTCGCCGTCATGCTGCGCACGCTCGGGATCCCAACCCGCGAGGCGACGGGGTACGTGCCGGCCCAGTACAACCCGATCACCGACCTCTACAACATCGAGGCCAAGGACGCGCACGCCTGGGTGCAGGTGTGGTTCCCCGGCTACGGCTGGCAGAGCTTCGACCCCACGGCGTACGTGCCCCTGGCCAACCCCTCCCCGGCGGACACGATCGGGCACGACGTGCTGGGCGCGGTGCGGCGCATCCCGGTCGTGCCGAGCGTCTCGGTCGCCGGCGCATTGGCAGTGGTCGCCGTCCTGCTGCAGCGGCGCAGGCAGCGGCCGGCCACGCCGGCGGCAGCCCTCGGCGACACGCTCGAGCGCGCGGCGCGCCGGGCGAGGCTGCAACCGAGCGACGCCGAGTCGCTCGCGTCACTCGGGGCACGACTCGACGCGGTGGCCCCGCCCAGAAACGGCGAACCCAGCGCGGCCGCTCTCGCCGCCGTCGCGGAGAGCGCGGCGTTCGGCGGTGGCGAGATCACCGCAGCGGTGGCGGCTCGATTGGCACGAGAGGCGCGCGCGGTGCTCCGTCGGATCCCGAGGCCGACCAGGCGCTCGAGACCGGAGCCAGCGCGCGCTGGTGCGCCGACGGATGGGCGACGCTAGGACGCGCTCAGCCGCCGAACATGGCGAGCCACTGGTCGACCGAGCGCGGCACGAACACGTAGTTCTCGCGCCTGACCCTCGACATCGGTGCCGAGGGTTCGGGTGAGTACCGGTGGCCGGGGTAGAGCACCGTGTCGTCAGGCACCGCGGCGAGCCGGGTGGTCAGCGACTCGTACATGGACACCGAATCGCTGCCCGGCAGGTCGGTCCGCCCGCACCCCTCGAGGAACAGCGTGTCGCCCGACACCAGCCGGCCCTCGACCAGGAAGCACTGGCTGCCCGGCGTGTGGCCCGGCGTGTGCACGAGGGTGACGTCGATCCCACCCACCGAGACGACATCGCCGCTGTCGTGGGGAACGAGGTCCTCCGCGGACAGGCCGGCAGCGCGTTGCACCCAGGGCACCTCGTCGCGCTGGACGTGGACCGGCACGCTCACGCGCTCAAGGAGCGCGCCTGCACCCTCGATCGGCCAACCACCGAGCGAGCCGCCGATGTGGTCGGCGTGGTAGTGCGTGACGAGCGCCCCGGTGCAGGCCATGTCGTCTGCGGCGAGCATGTCGAGCAGGTCGCCCACGGCGTAGGCCGGGTCCACGATGACGGCCTCACCGGTCTCGCGATCGCCGATCAGGTAGACGAAATTGACCATCTGGCGCGCCACGGGGTCGTCGGTCGCGAAGTCCTGCCCCGAGAGCAGCTGACGAAAGTAGAGGCGGCGGTCTGTCACTTTGTCCTCCGGCATCAGAAGAGCCCTGGCGATTCGTCGTCCTCCGCTGGGACCTCCTCGTCGAGGTCGCGGGGAGCTGCCGTGGCCGCTTCGAGCCGCGGTACAAGCGCCTCCACCTGGGCCCGCGTGCGTCGCAGGCGCCCGTCGAGCTCGTCGACAATGGCGGCCGCCCGCTCGAGGTGGCCGACGAGCTGGTCGACGTCGAGATCTCCTTGTTCGAAAAAGGCGACGATCTCGTCGAGCTCCCGGCTGGCCTCGGTGTAGCTGAGCTCGGCGACCGGCACGACCGGGTTCACCACCCCGTCGGCGGTCACGCCGAACCCCCCGAGTCCTCCACCACGGAGCGACTCGTGGTGTCGGCGAATCGGGTGAGGAGCACGTCACCAACGGACAGCCCCGAACCCGAGCGCAGGATCCTGCCGTCGGCGTTCATGGTCAAGGTGTAGCCGCGTTCGAGCTGGCGCTCGACATCGAAGGCACCGAGCAGCCTCCGCCAGGTCGCGGCACGGGCCTCGGCGTCGGTCATGGCCCGCACAGCGGCCGGTCCCAGGCGCCCGACGCGCGCCTCGAGCGCTGCGGCGCGGGCTCCCAGGGCGCTCGGCGCGCCGCGCACCAGGGCCGCGACCCGGGTCCCCAGGCGTTCTCGGTGCCACCTGACCTGCTGGCGTGCCGTCCCCGACACCCGGCCCTGGCACGACGAGAGGTGCCGGTCGGCGACCTCCATCCGGCGTTGGACATGGTGCGCGATCGCGTCGGCCGGTCCGGCCACCGAGCGCTGCCACCACGCGTCGGCGCGCAGCGCAAGCTCGTGGCCGCACTCGGTGGGTGTGACGAAGGATCGGTTCGCCACAATGTCGGCGATCGACTCGTCGCCCGTGTGCCCGATGCCTGTCCACACGGCGATCGGGCACCGGGCGATCGCTCGTGCGACGGGCTCCGAGTCGAAGCCGACCAGGTCCGCCTTGGATCCTCCGCCGCGGACCACGACGACAAGGTCGCAGTCCGACGTGCCAGCGCGCGTGATGGCGCGGGCGATCGAGCGCGGCGCATCCGTCCCCTGGACCAGCGCGCGGGCGACCTCGACATTGAACGCGTAGCCCGACGAGGTGAGCTGGCCGACGAAATCGCGGTAGCCCTCGGTCTCGGGGCTCGCGACGAGCGCTATGCGCAACGCCAGGGCCGGGACCGGTCTCGAGCGGTTTTCCTCGAGCAGGCCTTCGACGCGCAGCTTCTCCAACAGGGCGGCCTTCTCGGCGGCCATCCGCCCGAGGAGCGCGGTGACGTCCAGCCCGGCCATCACGAAGTTGACCTCGGCCCGAGCCCGATAGAACTCCACGCGACCGATGAGGTGGACGACAGTCCCGGGACTGAGCTCCAAACCGGCCCGCGCCAGCTGCGCCCGGAGCGGACCCCAGGTCTGTCGCCAACAGCGGACCTTGAGTACTGGTGCCTGGCGGTCGCCCGACTGCTCGGGGTCGATCAGGTCGATGTAGCAGTGGCCAGTGCGGTCCGAAAGGGTTTGCACCTCACCGCGCACCCAGATCGGTACACGGGGCGGCAGCTCGTTGATGAGCGCGCGGTCGATGCGGGCGTAGAGCTGGGCGATGGAGAGGACGTCCGCGTCCGCTTCGGGTGCGAGCGCACCGCCGGCTCCTCGGCGGCCACCGATCGAGGCCGGGCTCACCGAGGTCCGCCCCCTCTCAAGGAGAAGCGGGGCTCCCGACGGGTCACGGGAGCAATGTACGCCAGGGCTGTGCGCCCCTTAGGACCGATCGCCCTTCCTACGCCGCCCGCCCGCGAGCAGCGTGAGCCCGATCCCGAGCAGCCAGACATCCTTGGCCAGCGCGGTGCCGGCGCGTGTCGGGCGGACGCTGTTCTCCTCATGCATCCCGTCGGTGTGGAGGTACATCCAAACGAGGCCGCTAGCGAAGGCGGTCAGGCCCAGTCCGGCCAGCTGGTCCGACACGACGGGCAGCACGAGGGCAGCACCGAGCGCGACCTCCGATGCGGCAAGTGCCTTGGCGAACTGCTGGGGGGGCACCTTCTCGAAGAAGGGAAACGAGCCTTTGGCCATGCCATGGAGGCCGGCCGAGCGCTCCTCGTCGGCGCTCAGCTTCCCGATGCCGGCGTTGAGGATGAAGGAGCCAGCCGCCAGCCGGATCGGTTGGTTGGCCACGCGTCGTTGTCCCATCGGTACTCCTCTGTGCTCATTGCGGGCGCGCCAAAGGCGCCCCTCGAAGCTATCGGGTCGGCCTACCCGCTCAGCGCGCCAGGTATGCGGCGGAACTCGAGCTGCCGAGAGATTCGATCGATGACCCTTTGCGTGTCGTCGATCCCCATTAGGGGGCTTGAACCCCGCTCCCTCACGAACCCGACAGAGAGCGGACGTCCACTGGCAAGCACTTCCGCGACTCGTTGAGCCAGCTTCGGGTTTCCGTCGACCGAGCTGCTGGCCCAAGCATGCGACGTCCTCTGCCGCCATCTACCAGTTCGACCAGGTGGCTGACACTCACACCGGCCCGCGACTGGGAAATTACTTGCTACCTCCGGCGGATTTGGTGAGCTCTGTGAAGATCGACAGATCGGGGTGGTCATGGGCCTCGCGGGCGCGCTCAACTTCCTGATAGGCCCTGTCCCACCGCGATTCGCGTGTCTCGGCTGACGGCTGGGCCACTTGTTGGGGCGGCGGCTGCGATGCCTGGCCCTCATCCTGCGCCATGGCCATTCCTCCCTATGACGATCCGTGCACCAGTGTATTGGCGACAATCAGAGCCACCGCGACGGCTTAGCTTGCAGTTAAACCCTCGCCGGCAGCTCATGCCGCCTTCTTGACCGGTGGATAGCGGGTTCTCGGTGGTCGTCGAGTCCCTTTGGGCCGTCCTGGTCCGGCCCGTGAACGTTTCGGCGGACTGGCCGGCGAGCCGATCGTTGCACGAAGTCGACGAAACCCCCGTCGCACACGTGCCGGCGTGAGCTGCGTCGGATCGCGGGGTCGTTCCCAGGGAAGCCGGAGGTCTTGGACGAGGCCACGAGCGAGCCGCAGCTGGGTGAGCACCGCCAACACGAGCCAGGTCCAGCGGTCGGCCTGCTCCGGCGTGCACAGTGATGGTGTCGTCCACCCGAGGGTGTGCTTGGCGAATCGGAACGTGTGCTCGATGTCGAAGCGACGCAGATAGGCGCGCCAGCACCGCTCCAGGTCGGGCTCACCTTGACCCGACCACCACAGCCACAGCGTCTTCTTCGTGCGCGCCGTCGGCCTGGGCAGGTGCTCAACCTCCAGGCGGATGACCGTCCCCTTCACGATCGGCGGTATGCGGTGGCCGGCCCAGCGTCCCCGGCCAATGAGTCGCGGGTGCACGCCATGCCAGGCATCGACGGTGACCGTGCCGTAGCGGGGGTCAGACGCGATGAGGCTGGCCGACCCCTCGGGCCAGGTCGCCGGCTCCGAACACTTGAAGCGTCTGCCATGGCGAGGGGGGCGGCCACCGGTCTCGGGTGGTCGATTGGGGCGCGGTGGAGGGTCCGAGTAGAAGACCCGGTCGTCGCGGATGCGGGTGAGGACCTCACACCGCACGTCGGTGAGGCCGTGACCGATGGCGATCGGGTCGTAGCCGGCGTCGCAGACGAAGAGTGGAACTTCTCGATCGACCGGAAGGAGCCCCACCAAGCGGCGGACCTGGTCCACCGTCGCCGTCGTGGCGTCGCTCTGGGGCGTGATCCGCATCGCATCGAGAGGCGCCGTCCAGCTATCGGGCGCCCAGTTGAGCTGGCAGATCCACTGGTAGCTCCAGCCAGCCACGATCGGTTGGCCGGCCGAATGTTTGGAGGCCGAGTAGTAGAAACCGCGTTCGGGGCTGCACTCGGCATCGCAGCGATCCCAGGTCGAGGCATCGACGGCGAAGACGAGGGGCCAGGCCTTCGGCCGGTGCTCGACGAGCAGCCGGCGGACGCGCTCCTCGTCGATGCCGCCCCGGGCCAGCGCCTTGTAGAGGCTGCCGTGGGATCGTCGGAACTCTGGTTCGAGACTCAACGCTGGGACCGATCCGACCGCTGAGGGCGCACCCAGCACCGCGTCACAGAGCTCGAACAGGGCGTCGCTCCAGCGAGTGAAACACCCGTAGAGGCCGGTCCGGAAGCGGACCAGGTCGCCTGCACCGGGGCTGGCCATCTCCCAGACAGTATTACTACTGTCTGGGATAGAAGCTGGGATACTGCGCCTGGAGGACCGATGGCCCGAATGACCCCTGCGCAACGGCTGGCCAACTACGAACAGCGCTATCGGGAGCTGGCCGGCCAGTTGGCCGGGATCGGCCTCATCTCCTCTGGAAGCCTCACCCGCCGGTACACGCACTGCGCCACACCGGGCTGCAAGTGCCACGCAGACCCGCCCCAGCCCCACGGGCCGTATTACCAGTGGACGACCAAGGTGAGCGGCAAGACCGTCACCCGGCGACTCAATGCTGCCGAAGCGAAGCTCTATCGCGAGTGGATCGACAACGACCGGCGGATGCGCCGTCTCATCGGCCAGATGCGCCACGTGGCGGCCAAGGCGGGCGAGATCCGCCTCGAGGAAACCTCAGCCAGGTGACACCGGAGGTTTAACTGCAAGCTAAGAGCGCGCGCCATTAGGCGGCTGTCAGATGCTCCCACCGTTTGGCCCACTTCACGAGCTTGACCGTGATGATCAGGGCCACGGCTAGGGCCAACTGGGCCAGGCGGTGGGGAACGAACCGATCGGTGTTTCGTCGTAGCTGGCCGAAGTTGGAAAGCCACGAGTTGGTCCGCTCGACCGGCCAGCGCATGCCGAGCGGGACCCGCTTGGGCTTGTCGGCGGTTCCGGTCTTGCGTCGTTCGGCGATGACGAAGTCCTCGACCCCTCGTGCCGTGCACTCGGATCGAACAACGTTGTTGTCATAACCCCGGTCCAGGTGCAGGGTCTCGACCTCTTGGAGAAGACCGCGCCCGCCAACCGCGTCGAGGGTGGCAGGGAGCAGCACGCAGTCGTTGCGGTTGGCCCCATCTGTCACCCAGCCGATCGGCACGCCGTTGCGATCGGTGGCGACCGACCACTTCCAGCCGGTCTTCCCACGATCGGTGGGGTTCGGCCCGGTGCCTTCCCCGCCCGAGGGTGCCTTGTGCAATGAGCCGTCGACCGAAACCTCCGAGAGGTCCAGACCGATCACCTTGTCGAAGGCACCGATGGCCTCTTCGACCAGGCGCCCGAAGGCGCCGGCCGCCACCCACTCGTCACGTCGACGACGAAGCGTGGTCTCGCCGCCCTTGCCCAGGCGTCCGGCCACGTCCCAGCTGCACCCGGTCACCAAGCGGAACAAGATGGCCTCGAAGCAGTCCCGGTCCGAGATCCGGCGACGGTGACAACCGAGCGGATGGGTTGGTTTCCACGCGTTCAGGCAGGTAGGCGGCGAATGCCTGCCACACGGCGTCGACGACATCGGGATCGAGTGCGAGCATGGAGCCTCCACTGGTTCGTTGGGTCGGGTACGCAGCCGGATCATCTCGGCTCCGACACAACGACCGGTGGACCCTTCTCCCTGGACAGCGGCGGTCCACCCCCAACAGTGGGTCCAGCCGGAAAAGATGGCCACCAAGGAGGTGGTCATGGCCAAGGTGCAACGCAACCAGCCCTGTCCGTGCGGGAGCGGGAACAAGGCCAAACGCTGCTGCTATCGCCCCGAACAGATCATCGAGGTTCGCGTCATGCCGCTCGACCTCACCGAAGACGCGTTCTCGGTCCTGCGGGCTCAGAGCGTGATCGAACTGCGAGCCCTCTTCGATCAGCTGTTCGATCTGCCCAAGCTCGACCTCACCTTGCAGGTGCCGCTGCCCAGGGATCATCACTCCGCAGATCGACCAGGCGATCAGTGCTCTGCAAGACCGCGAAGATGAAACATTCGACCGAGTGCTCGCCGAGGTGATGCCGACAGTCGACTCCGTGGAGCGTCGGATCGACCTTGCCCAGGCCGTCATTGCACTACGGGATCAAGGACGAGTCTCCGTTCCGCTTGCGGCCATGGCCATCTTTGAGCTCGACCGTAGAGGAGTCGATTCTCTTCACCTCGGCAGTCGCCGAATCGATCGGCGTCTTGGCTGGGGATCAACGCACCCCGAGCGGGCTCCTCATCGCAAGCTAAAACCGAGCTCCCGCTCGGAAGGTGTCACGCTGACCAACTGGCCCGCGCTCTAAGCTTGCAATTAAACCCTTGCAGCCTGCTCACGCCGCCTTTTTGACGGCCGGATAGCGGGTTCTCGGCGGTCTTCGGGTCCCTTTCGGCCGTCCTGGTCCGGCCGTGAGTTTCGGCGGACTGGCCGGCGTGCCGATCGTTGCACGAAGTCGACGAAACCCCCGGCGGACCGTGCCGGCGTGAGTTTCGTCGGCTCGCGGGGCGTTCCCAGGGAAGACGGAGATCTGCGACGAGGCCGCGGGCGAGTCGGAGCTGGGTGAGCACGGCGACCACGAGCCAGGTCCAGCGGTCGGCCTGCTCGGGCGTGCACAGTGACGGCGTCGTCCATCCGAGGGTGTTCTTGGCGAATCGGAAGGTGTGCTCGATGTCGAAGCGACGCAGGTAGGCGCGCCAGCACAGCTCGAGGTCGGGCTCGCCTTGCCGGACCACCACAGCCAGAGCGTCTTCTTCGTGCGGGCCGTCGGCTTGGGGAGGTGCTCGACCTCGACGCGGATGACGCGTGCCCCTTCACGATCGGCGGTATGCGGTCGCCGGCCCAGCGGCCGCGGCCGATGAGCTCGCGGGTGCATGTCGTGCCAGGCGGTGACGGTGACCGTCCCGTAGCGGGGGTCGGTCGCGACGAGGCTGGGCGACCGCTCGGGCCAGGTCCGCCGGCTCGGAGCACTTCAAGCGCCTGCCGTGGCGTGGCGGGCGGCCGCCGGTCTCGGGTGGTCGGTTGGGGCGCGGCGGAGGGTCGGCGTAGAAGACCCGGTCGTCGCGGATGCGAGAGAGGACCTCAGCACCGACGTCGGCGAGGTCGTGGCCGATGGCGATCGGGTCGTAGCCGGCGTCGAAGACGAACAGCGGCACTTCTCGATCGACCGGAAGGAGCCCGACGAGGCGGCGGACCTGGTCGATGGTCGCCGTCGTGGCGTCGCTCTGGGGCGGGATGCGCATCGCGTCGACCGGGGCGGTCCAGCTGTCGGGCGCCCAGGAGAGCTGGCAGATCCACTGGTAGGGCCAGCCGGCCACGATCGGCTGGCCGGCCGAGTGCCTCGACGCCGAGTAGTAGAAGCCCCGTTCGGGGCTGCACTCGGCGTCGCAGCGGTCCCAGGTCGAGGCGTCGACGGCGAAGACCAGGGGCCAGGCCTTCGGCCGGTGCGCGACGAGCAGCCGGCGGAGCGCTCCTCGTCGATGCCGCCCCGGGCCAGCGCCTTGTAGAGGCTGCCGTGGGACCGGCGGAACTCGGGTTCGAGGCTCAACGCTGGGACCGAGCCGACCGGCCGAGGGCGCACCAGCACCGCGTCGGCGAGCTCGAACAGGGCGTCGCCCCAGCGAGTGAAACAGCCATAGAGGCCGGGCCGGAAGCGGTCCAGGTCGTCTGGTCACCGGGGCTGGCCATGTCCCAGACAGTATGACTACTGTCAGGGATCAGCAGCTGGGATACTTGCGCCTGGAGGACCGATGGCACGAATGAACGCTGCGCGACGGCTGGCTAACTACGAGCAGCGCTATCGCGAGCTCGCCGCCCAGCTGGCCGAGATCGGCCTCATCGCCTCGGGCAGCCGTCACCCGCCGCTTCACCCGCTGCGGGACGCCGGGCTGCCACTGTCACGCGACCCACCCCAGCCCCACGGGCCGTATTGCCAGTGGACGACCAAGGTGAGCGGCAAGACCGTCACCCGTCGACTCACTGCGCCGAAGCGAAGCTCTACCAGGGAGTGGATCGACAACGACCGCGGATGCGCCGTCTCATCGGCCAGATGCGCCAGGTGGCGGCAAAGGCCGGCGAGATCAGCCTCGAGGAAAAATCAGTCAGCGTGAGATCGAAGGTTTAATTGCAAGCTTAGGCGGCGGCGCCAAAGATCCATGCCTGTTTTCGTTTCAGCCGTCCGTCGTTTCGCTTTGCGGCAGCGACATCCATATGCAGAAGGACGTCCTCAGTCAAGGTGACGTCGCCCGTATGGAGAATGCTGTCCAAGAGAAGGTCCGGATCCATTGGCTCTCGGCCCGGCCGCACGCTCATCAGTCCGATGACAGCCAGAACGACCGAAAGCCCAGCTGCAGCGATTCCGGCCTCTCCTAGTGTGTAGGTCGCGAGGGTGGTCACGGTGCCCACGAGGGTGGTCACAACTCCCCGAAGCCAGCAAGGACTCCCGCCACCGAGTTGACAGACTCCAACCGCTGTTAAGCGTCCCAAACACTTCCTTGGCGATCGCATGTCGCTGCCGTGACTCCGAAGGTTCGATCAAGCCCACTGGTCGGAATCTAGGCAGAGGGTGTTTCGACGAGGCCTCTTGAGAACTCGCGCCGCGAGTGGACGCGCACCCAACCAGTGTCGGGGATTTCGGGGCCGCCTGCCGGCTGACGTGCACGAAGCCGGAGCAAGGACACCTATGCCCGTTTGGGCGAGCCCGGGTAGCAAACTCAAAGGAGACGCCCTGCACCCAACACCATCTGCACGGACAGCCACGCTCGAGCTGTGTCGGAAGGAGCGATGTACGCTGCGCCCCGCCCACCACGGCCACGCCTGCGCATCGGAGATCCCGCTGGTGCCTTCCGTCCTCGTCACCGACTATGCCTGGCCCACCCTGGACGTCGAGCGTGAGCTCCTCGCGGCGGCGGGATGCGAGATCGTCGCCGCTGAGAGCGGCAACGAGGACGAGCTGGCGTCCCTCGCGGCGGACGCCGACGCCATCCTGACCAACTGGAAGCCGGTGACGGCCACGGTGCTCGAGCACGCGCCGCGTTGCCTCACCATCGTGCGCTACGGCGTGGGCCTCGACAACATCGACGTGGCCGCCGCGACGCGGCTCGGGATGATTGTGAGCAACGTCCCCGACTACTGCATCGAGGAAGTCTCCGATCACACGATGGCGCTCCTCCTCGCGCTGGCCCGCCGCCTGGTCGACTTCACCGATCAGACGCGCGCCGGGGGGTGGGACAACCAGGAGTTCGGGGTGATGCACCGCCTGCGCGGCCGCACCCTCGGGCTCGTGGGCTTCGGGCGGATCGCCCGAAGGGTCGCCGAGAAGGCTCGGGCGTTCGGTCTCGACGTGGTCGCGTGGTCGCCCAGCCTGGCCACCTCGGCCCCCGAGGGGATCGAAGTCGCCCAATCGCTCGACGACCTCCTTGGTCGCGCCGACATCGTGTCGCTGCACGCGCCACTCACCTCCGACACCAGGCACCTCATCGGTCGCGACCGGTTCGAGCGGATGCGCCCGGGCGCGTTCTTGATCAACACGGCCCGCGGCGCCCTGGTCGACCAGAGCGCACTGCTCAAGGCGCTGGGCAGCGGCCGCCTCGGCGGCGCCGGGATCGACGTGCTCGACGAGGAGCCGCCACCGCCCGAGCATCCGCTTCGCCACGCTGCGGGGGTCGTGCTCACCCCGCACGCCGCGTTCTACTCGGCGGAGTCCGTCCGCGAGCTCCAGGAGAAGGCGGTGGCCAACGTGGTGGTCGCACTCAAGGGCGAGGTCCCGGCGACCATCGTGAACCCCGAGGTCCTGGAGAGCCCGGCTCGGCGAAGGCCGGCGCCCGAGGCGAAATAGGATCGATGACGAGAAGGGGAGGCAGCATGACCGAGCTCATCGCCCCACCCGCGAAGGCGACCTTCAGGGCCATGTCCGAGGGGACCCTCGAGGACTGGCAATCATCCGCTCGGCCTCGAGTCTGACGTGCCGCTGTCCGAGAGCATGCTCGAGCAGCTCCGCAGGATCGGCGAGGTGCCGTGCGGGTTCGCCGTCGACGGACCGACCCACAGCCTCCAGACCGCCACCCGGGCCGAGCGCGCCGGCCGCGTCCGACGACTACGTGCTCGCCGCGGTGCTGCACGACATCGGCGACATCCTGGGTCCGGGCAACCACTCTGAGGTCGCTGGCGCGATGCTGCGCCCGCACCTGCCCGAGGATCTCCACTGGATGGTCAAGCACCACGGCGAGTTCCAGCTCTACTACTTCGGCCACTTACCGGGCGGTGACCGCAACGCCCGGGACCGCCATGCCGGGACCACCGGCACTTCGAGCTGACCGAGGAGTTCTGCGAGGAGTACGACCAGCGGGCTCTTCGACCCCGACTACGACACCGTGCCCATCGAGCACTTCTTCCCCTGGTGCGGGACATCCACTAGCGCCAGAGCGGATCGGCGGCCGGGCCCGGGGCCTGTCACACTGGTGTCGACGGTGAGCCGGCCGGGTGGCCGCGGCGGACCGCTTGCGGACCGGGTCGAGGAAGGTCGGGGCTCCGCAGGGCAGGGTGCTGGCTAAGCGGCCAGTCGGGGCGACCCGCAGGAAAGTGCCACAGAGAACAGACCGCCGATGACGGGCTCCGCCCGCACAGGCAAGGGTGAAACGGTGCGGTAAGAGCGCACCAGCGATCCGGGGCGACCCGGTCGGCTCGGCAAACCCCACCCGGAGCAAGGCCAAGCGGGGGACATGGGTGGCCCGCCCGCTCCGAGAGGGCAATCCCCAGGTAGGCCGCTCAGATGGATGGCCACCGGCTCCCGCGAGGGAGGGCACAGAACCCCGCCTACAGGCCGGCTCACCGTCAATTACCAAGGTCACGATTGGAAAAACGGGTCTGACCTGGGGCTTTTACTGCTCGTCAGTTGCCGTCAGTTGCCGGGGTTTTTCACCCTCAGCGTGTCCAATCTGTGTCCTTGAGGGCAAAACGCTAAGGGTCCGCGCCGCGGAATCCGCGGATCGGTGTCGCGGCCACACGGTATAGTGAGCGCATCCACTCAGTCGCTTCGGTGGCTGAGTGCGGCACCCGCCGAAAGGCGGGTGTCTGCGTCTCTGGGGTCACCATTCCTTGGGCTTGTGGAACGTGCCCGTGGCATCCACGAGCGTCGGTGCGAACTGACACGCTGCGACCACCTTGGGGCTCAACTGTTTCCGGAAGTGGGCGTCCTTAGAGAGCGTCTGGCTACGCTTTCGCGCCGAGTGAGGGTTGATGACACCGACACGCACACCAAGTTCGTAACGAGCTATACGCAGCGGTTCCGCTAGGTCAGAGTCGTTCGACACCACCACGACCGTGTCACAGCGGTTACGGAAGCAATCGAGGAGAAGATGCGACGCAAGGTTGACATCTGAACCCTTTTCTTCGGTCTTGATGACATGCGCCTTTTTCTTGCCGATACGCGGTAGAAAAACGAGATGCATCCACACATTGTTCGTCAGGAATGTCCCGTAATGGATTTCGAGCAGAGGCAGGGTACGAAGAGCACGTAGAAATACGTCCTGCCTAGCAGGGGCGCCGAGGTCGTTCGGTCGAGCTGAGACGCGAGACCGTGAAGTATCGAATCCTTGACGATGTCCTCATTTGGCAACAACTGACGGCAGAGGGCCTCGAGATCCAACCACCGATGCGGTGTCCCCTTTACAGCGCCGTAGTACAGATTGAAACCATCGATATAGACGTAAGTCGGCACGAGGCCACGATGCTAAATGTCAACACGATTCGGGCTCTACGGCCACGGCAGCGGCTCGATCATCTCCCTCGAGGTGGCCATCGCACGACCACACGGCCACACACTTCCCGCTGGCCAGTCGATAGATGACCACGCCAACGAAACGGCTCAGTGCAAATGCGTCGGCTGCCCCTCGGCGTCGCTCCGGTGCACCATCCGCCAACATCGCCCACGCTCGGAGAAGACGGCCTCGGCGTAGTGCGGAAGGATGGCCACGGGCTAGTCGGGCTGGCGGTCCGTCCCGCTGAATCGGACACGTCTGCCGGTGCGGTCGGCCTTGACGACCGTTCGTCCCGCGTCACGCCACGCGGCAGCCTGCACATGTCGTCCGCCGAGCGATCTCCGCGAAGGTCATCTCGACAGCTCCGGCGGCGGCCCGGAGAAGATGGTCGCGGAGCGGGTCGTACTTACCAGGGCACGAAATCACGGTCACCGCCTACGCCCACTGAGCCCGAACGCCCGCAGGCCCGTGTTCGTCTTGCGGTAGGCCGCACGCCGGACGTACCGCTTGCCGAGGGACGTGGGGCCTTTCTCGGCAGCCTCGAGGTTGCCGAGGTCGCGGGCGCCTCGGTAGAGCTGGGATCGGAAGGACTTACGACGCGGCAATCAGTCGTCCAAGTCATTGCGGGTGTTCGCCGATGACAGCACCGTCACTACGGCTTCCGTAACGCCAAGCGCCACGCTCAGGTGTTAATCGCGAACCTCGGGAAGCTGTCGAATGATCCGATAGAGGTTCACACGGTTGATGCCCAATAGTCGGGCCGCCTTAGTGGCTCCGTGCTCCTGGTAGAGCTCGTACACCGCCTTGGCAGCGAGTCTCGGCCAACTGCTCCATCAGCGTCCGAGCGTTCTCCATTTCAACGAGGGCCATTTGCAAGCTCGCTAGGGGATCGGGAACAGCCGACAGATCCTCGGCGGACATTGGTCGGGGTGACGCCATTGGTAGTCAGGGGCGCGGTGCCAATGAAGGCCGGTTCCCCGTCCCTATTTCAATCCGTGCGTGCGATTTTCCCGCACACGGCTTACCGACGGTCGTCTGGGCGTGGGTACGCCGGCGAGACGAACCAGCGACGCTGCTGTCGCTTGCGGGGAGTCAGCCCGCAAGACCACGGGGACAGCAACGCACCTGGGTCGCGCCGGCTTGGCCGTCGCCCCCAGCCAGCGTCGAGGTTGTGGTGCGTTGACGACGAGCGAACGCCCGTCGGGGAAGTGGGCCGGAGCGGTCCCCGGCATCCCCTTGCACGTACCCTCATGACTGGCGTGACCGAAGTCGGGGCCCTTCCCTGGTCCTGTCGAAGAACGTCGCCTACATCCACAGGTACTACGACCCCGTCGGACTCCCGCTTGCCTCCGTCGAGTTACACCACTGGCTTATCCCGACGGTCTTTGCTGACGAGGCTGGCAAGACGGGCCTCTCCTGTTCCGAACCTGACCGTGCGTACGTGCCGCTCCTCGTACCCCGAGGGGACCCGACCATGGGCATCTCCGGAACTGGCCAGTCGGTCGGAGCGGACTTTGGCGGCCCCTTCGCGTAATCCCAGGTAGATGGGGGCGCGCATGACGGGTGTTTCCCCTACAGAATCGCAATAGTTCCTGGTCAGGCCATTGCAGCCCCGTCCCAGTTGCTGGTATCCACCCCGAAGGCGGCCAGAATCTGGGTCTGGAGGGTGTTCCTCCTGGTGACGACGCTGACGCAGCTATCCCCGGCGTCGAGCTCGACCCGACGGATGCGGTTGAGCTCGGCAAGGGCTCGGCGTGCCGTGAGCACCTGGCCTTCGAGGTCGGGGTCCATGACGCTAGCTTGGGCGAGGTCCTTGGTCATCACCGCTTCGATGGTCGCGGCCAGCACGCATAGGGAGATGCTGGCCGTGCACCTGTCGTTCGGTGAAGTGGTAGACGGGGCGCAGTCCGATGAAGTCTTTCAACACCCGGAAGCGCCTCTCGACGCGCTGCAGCGCCCGGTAGTAGCGCACGACGTTCTCCGTCGAGGCCTGCTCGGGGCTGAGCGAGGTGGCGATCACGTAACGCCCGGCTAGGAGGTCCTCTTCGTAGTGCAGCGCCTCTTGGTCGTAGTCCCAGGAGAACCAGGCCTCTCGGGTGGTGGTCTCGAAACAGCGAGCCGACTCCCGAGGCGCGGAAGATCCGGTCGGCTGCCTGCACCGATCTTGGCCGGGTCGGCGAGCCGCCCGGCCCGCACGTGCTCCTCGAGGGCGATCAGCTTGTCCTCGGCCCGAACGAGGAGCTGCTCTCGCCGGGCATTGTCGCGGTCAGGCGCGGGAGGGATGCCCACCACCACGTAGCGCTCGGAACCGACGCGTACCTCACAAGCTGCCGTGTTGGCGTCTTTCACCGGAACCCAATGGGCCTCGGGCCGGCAGGCGGGCTCCAAGGCCGCCTGCACGTCGTCTGAGTCGTGTAGGCGCGTGGCCAGCACATGGTCGAAGCCGGCGGCGGCCACCTCTGCCACGTTGTCCTCTGCTGATGAGGCCGCGATCGGCGACCAAGGCGATGCGCCCGACGCCGAAGCGCTCCTGGTGATCGGCCATGACCATCGGCAGGGTGGTGACGTCGGAGGTGTTGCCTGCAAAGACCTGGTGGGCGATGGGGATGCCATCTCCCGTGACCAAAAGGCCGATCACCATCTGGGACCTGTCCCCTCGCTTGTCGCGGCTGTAGCCGTAGCGCCGAGAGTCGAGGAACTCTCGCCTGTCGGTGCCTTGTCGGTCTCGAAGTAGCTCGACGTCAGGTCGTAGCAGACGAGGCGAAGGTCGAGATTCGTCAGGTTGCAGAGCTCGGCGATACAGGTGCTCTTCGGTCGCCTCCTTGGCATCGGCTAGGGCGTCGATGGCCCGGTAGCACTGGTACGAGCCAGGCTCGGCTCCCCCACGTCTTTCGGCAGTGCCACTGTCGTGAGACACTCGGTGACCGTGCGGCGCTTCGAGCCCGGTTCCAGCAGGCGGTTGGCCAGCATCACGAACACCGTCGTCCGCCAGCGACGAGGTACTTGCGCGACTATGCCGATGGCGTCGAAATGCGACTCAATGCCGAGGCGCCGGAAGTATTCGTGGCAGGCGGCGACTACCCGCCGAGGCTGGGCGCACCCTCAGCGGCGAGCTCGCCGGCCTCGAACCAGTTCCCCTCGGCATAGTTGCGAAGAGCGTTGATTATCCGGTCCAACTGCCCGGACTACAACGCAACTCGGTCACCTCGCCGAGGCGCAGCAGCGTTCTGTGGGTGTTCTTCCCGTCCTCGCGTACGGCCTCGACGAGTGACAGGTACTCATACCGCTTCTCGCCGCGCTTGGTTACCGTCTTCTTGACGAACACATTTTTTTTTTAAAAAAAAAAAAAAAAAAAAAAAAAAAAAAAAAAAAAAAAAAAAAAAAAAAAAAAAAAAAAAAAAAAAAAAAAAAAAAAAAAAAAAAAAAAAAAAAAAAAAAAAAAAAAAAAAAAAAAAAAAAAAAAAAAAAAAAAAAAAAAAAAAAAAAAAAAAAAAAAAAAAAAAAAAAAAAAAAAAAAAAAAAAAAAAAAAAAAAAAAAAAAAAAAAAAAAAAAAAAAAAAAAAAAAAAAAAAAAAAAAAAAAAAAAAAAAAAAAAAAAAAAAAAAAAAAAAAAAAAAAAAAAAAAAAAAAAAAAAAAAAAAAAAAAAAAAAAAAAAAAAAAAAAAAAAAAAAAAAAAAAAAAAAAAAAAAAAAAAAAAAAAAAAAAAAAAAAAAAAAAAAAAAAAAAAAAAAAAAAAAAAAAAAAAAAAAAAAAAAAAAAAAAAAAAAAAAAAAAAAAAAAAAAAAAAAAAAAAAAAAAAAAAAAAAAAAAAAAAAAAAAAAAAAAAAAAAAAAAAAAAAAAAAAAAAAAAAAAAAAAAAAAAAAAAAAAAAAAAAAAAAAAAAAAAAAAAAAAAAAAAAAAAAAAAAAAAAAAAAAAAAAAAAAAAAAAAAAAAAAAAAAAAAAAAAAAAAAAAAAAAAAAAAAAAAAAAAAAAAAAAAAAAAAAAAAAAAAAAAAAAAAAAAAAAAAAAAAAAAAAAAAAAAAAAAAAAAAAAAAAAAAAAAAAAAAAAAAAAAAAAAAAAAAAAAAAAAAAAAAAAAAAAAAAAAAAAAAAAAAAAAAAAAAAAAAAAAAAAAAAAAAAAAAAAAAAAAAAAAAAAAAAAAAAAAAAAAAAAAAAAAAAAAAAAAAAAAAAAAAAAAAAAAAAAAAAAAAAAAAAAAAAAAAAAAAAAAAAAAAAAAAAAAAAAAAAAAAAAAAAAAAAAAAAAAAAAAAAAAAAAAAAAAAAAAAAAAAAAAAAAAAAAAAAAAAAAAAAAAAAAAAAAAAAAAAAAAAAAAAAAAAAAAAAAAAAAAAAAAAAAAAAAAAAAAAAAAAAAAAAAAAAAAAAAAAAAAAAAAAAAAAAAAAAAAAAAAAAAAAAAAAAAAAAAAAAAAAAAAAAAAAAAAAAAAAAAAAAAAAAAAAAAAAAAAAAAAAAAAAAAAAAAAAAAAAAAAAAAAAAAAAAAAAAAAAAAAAAAAAAAAAAAAAAAAAAAAAAAAAAAAAAAAAAAAAAAAAAAAAAAAAAAAAAAAAAAAAAAAAAAAAAAAAAAAAAAAAAAAAAAAAAAAAAAAAAAAAAAAAAAAAAAAAAAAAAAAAAAAAAAAAAAAAAAAAAAAAAAAAAAAAAAAAAAAAAAAAAAAAAAAAAAAAAAAAAAAAAAAAAAAAAAAAAAAAAAAAAAAAAAAAAAAAAAAAAAAAAAAAAAAAAAAAAAAAAAAAAAAAAAAAAAAAAAAAAAAAAAAAAAAAAAAAAAAAAAAAAAAAAAAAAAAAAAAAAAAAAAAAAAAAAAAAAAAAAAAAAAAAAAAAAAAAAAAAAAAAAAAAAAAAAAAAAAAAAAAAAAAAAAAAAAAAAAAAAAAAAAAAAAAAAAAAAAAAAAAAAAAAAAAAAAAAAAAAAAAAAAAAAAAAAAAAAAAAAAAAAAAAAAAAAAAAAAAAAAAAAAAAAAAAAAAAAAAAAAAAAAAAAAAAAAAAAAAAAAAAAAAAAAAAAAAAAAAAAAAAAAAAAAAAAAAAAAAAAAAAAAAAAAAAAAAAAAAAAAAAAAAAAAAAAAAAAAAAAAAAAAAAAAAAAAAAAAAAAAAAAAAAAAAAAAAAAAAAAAAAAAAAAAAAAAAAAAAAAAAAAAAAAAAAAAAAAAAAAAAAAAAAAAAAAAAAAAAAAAAAAAAAAAAAAAAAAAAAAAAAAAAAAAAAAAAAAAAAAAAAAAAAAAAAAAAAAAAAAAAAAAAAAAATTATGGCCGATCCCGTCTGACGCCACCCTCAAGCCAATACTCAAGGGTCTTTGGGGGAACCTCAGCAGCGCCGCTGCTCTCGCTACCGTGTAGAACTCTCTGTCGTAGAAGGTCCATTTTTTTCCAATCATTGCGCACGGTTCGGACAGTTGCGAGACTCCCAGATCGGGACCCTACGGGGCGACGGCATCGGTGCGGACGATCCTGGCATCACCCTAAACACGCTGGACCTGGGTAGACCTTGCTCTCCAGCCTTTCGAGTCGGCCGACCAGCTCAGCGGTGAGGTTGAGCAGTTGGTATTCGCGTCCTCGTGAGACATCGGATCGGCGGTCGACCTCGCCCAGTAGTGGGCGAGCCGCTCTCACAACGTCACCATTGTTGAGAGGTCCTCCTTCGGGGTGGGTGGCGTCCCACGGGTGGTGTAATTGGCTCGGGGCGCAGGCTCCGGTTTGAGAGCTTATGCGGCGGCTGTGACGGTGTCGTCGAGCTCGGTGTGCGCGCTCGATCGGCGAAGAGCTCGCGGCGGAGGTCTTGGAGCCGGCGGAGCGCCCGCGGCGTCATGGTCATGCCGCGCCAGCCGCGGCGCTGGCGGTCGAGCACGGCGAAGACGAGGGCGACGCAGGTGCGCTCGCCGGGCAGCCGGCCGATCACCTTGGTCCGCCGCCTGGTCTCGCCGAAGGTGCGCTCGATCAAGTTGGTGTGCCGGCAACGCTTCCAGTGCTCCGCGGGGAACCGCAGGTGCACGGTGAGGGTCTCGAAGTCCTCGACGAGGCAGGCCACGGCGCCGGGATAGGCGCGCTCCCACTGGGCCCGGAAGCCGTCCATCCGCCGGCGGGCCTCGGCGACGGCGCGCTTCGCCGGGGGCTCCTCGATCTGGTCGAAGACCTCCCACCAGTCGGCCTTGAAGGCGTCCTGGTCGGCCTTGGAGACCTTGGCGACGGCTTGCGCAGGCGGTGGATCACGCAGCGCTGGCGGAGCGATCGCGGGAAGACCTGCTCGATGGCGGCGATCAGCCCGGGGGCGCCGTCGGAGACGACGAGCAGCGGTGAGGCGAGACCCTCGGGCGACGAGGTCCTCGCAGGAAGTCCCGCCAGGCGTCGGTCGACTCCGAGGCCGCCGCGGCCAGGCCGACGAGATGGGGTTTGCCGTCGGTGTCGATGCCCCAGGCGCACAGCACCGGCTCGGCCGGCGAGTGCTCGTGGAACCTGAAGTTCGTGCCGTCGAGGAACAGGTAGTCGAGGCGGAGCCCGGAGAGGTCACGCGCTCGCGAACTCGGCGAACTCGTCTTTGATCTGCTGGCAGATCCGGCTGACCGTCGAGCGGCTAGCGCGGCCTCGTCGCCCAGGACCTCGCTGAGCGCGGCCTCGACGTCGCGGTCCGACAGTCCCCGCACCCAGGCCGAGATGACGAGGGCCTCGAGGGCGTTGGTGCGGGTCACCCCGAGCGCCGAACAGCTGGGAGCAGAACTTCTCGTCGGTGTCGCGCAGCTTGGGGCGGCTGAGCTCGACCGGGCCCATCGTCGTCTTCACCGCGACGGGCGGCTGCCAGCCGTTGCGGGAGCCCGGCGGGGTTCCTCGGACCGGCGCTCATAGGGCGCCGGCCCAAGAAGACGTCGACCTCGGCCTCGATCGCCTGCTGCATGAGGAGCCGGACGGTGAGCCGCCCGACCTCCTCCAGGACGCTGGTCAGGTCGCGGTCGGAGCTGAACAGCGCGTCGATCTCTGCGCGGACGCGTTCGCTGGGCGATACTCGTGGTGCCACGGGTGTAGGTCCTCCTTCTGTGAGTTGGTAGCTCTTGAAGGAACCTACGCCCGTTGCTCATTTACACCAGGGATGGGACGCCACCTCGGGGTGAGCGTTGACGGTTCCCCCACTGGGCCGCAAACTGGCGATTGCACCGCTGGTGCCAAGGCACCGGTTGGATCGTTCTGTCGTCACCCGGGTGGCTGAGATCCCACGGCGAGCCGGGCAGGATTATCAGCCCACACCGCCCGCAGGTGACCTCTCCACGCTCGACTCTCTGGGGCCCAGCGCTTGCGAAGGGCGACGTGGCTGGCGCCGTACCCGCGCTCGGTGGCCGACTTCGTGTGGGTGTGGCGGTGCTTGGCGACCGCTACCGACCGGCACTCGACGCAGTACCAGGACCTCGAGGACGACGCTGGGCGCCCACAGCGGCGGCAGAGGCGGATGGCCGGCTGGCCAAGGCGGATGCGCCGATTCCGGGCCTGCTGCCGCTCCCATTTCGCGGGTGGCCTCGTCCTTCTCTGGCAGGCGCCAAGGTTCCCGGACCTTTGCACAGTCGTCGCACCAAAGCCGCGACTTACGGCTAGTGAAGAGCTGCTTGCAGTCGCAGCAGAGGTTCACCATCAGAGTCGCCTCAGACTGTGACGGAAAACGGTCGAGTTCGAGCTAAAAGTCCTGGTAGACAGTCTGATGGGAGCCAAGCGCGGCCCTAGCAGAATTTCCGGGGGGAAAACGAAAACTGCGGGGTCCTGCAGTGATTCCCTCCGCAGCTCGACCCCCCGGGGGGGTCCGACCTTGCGGGCGTGGGGAGTGTGAGCGACCACCGGCACTACTCCCCCGGCGTCTCTCGTCCTGGTGGCGACCGGGCAACCTCATGCCAGCACCCGCTCGACCTCGGCCTGTGACGGTGTGACGCTTGTGACGTTCCCCATGTGCGGCCGAGAGACCGGGTGTCCGTCCTTCCCTGTCTGCGTCACGTCCGTCACGTCGGGGACGTAGCGGGACCACGGGTCAACCAGATCGGACCGGCTGTAACCCTTCGAGGTGCGCTCGCCGATCCGCACCGTCCGGGGCTTGACCTCGTACCGAGAGAGCCGACGTGCCAGGCCACGGGCGTCGAGCACGTTGCCCCTGATGTCGGCCCACGGCGCCTCGTCCATCACCACAAGCGCCGCCACCAGGTCCTCGGTGAAGAGGTGCTCGCCACCATCGCTGTCGAAGATGGACTGAACGTCCGCGAGCAGCCTGACCCCGAGGCTGGGAGGGGCTGCCTTAGCATCCGTCACAAGCGTCACAGCGGCACATCGGGCCCGTTTGCGGCCAGTCGCCACCCGCCGCGTCGGCCACGGCAAGCAGCGCCTCCCACACGTCGGCGTCTCGATCCTCGATCCCAGCCGGCATCTCCGGCCAGTTGCCGACTCTGATGGTGCTCGCCCAGCCGGCCAGACCGTCTCGGATGGCGTGCCCCTCCTCGGCGTTCACTCGGTGGCGGAACGGCTCGATGACCTCTTGCGGGGCCCGGCGGCGCATCCGCACGACCACGCTCCGGCTCATGACGGTGTCGGGCAAGTCGTCGAGCCCGGCCAAGGCGACGGCGCAGTAGGCGGGCAGCTCCTCGGTGAAGACCTCTTTGCCCCGCACGACGCAGCGGCCGGCCTTGGCACCGCGTCGGTGCCCGGCGTTGAGCATCCCGCGGATGTCCTCGTTGTCCTTTGCCCGCGGGCCGAACACCGTGTCGATCTCGTCGTAGAGGATCGTTGGCGGTCCGGCCTCGTCGGAGACCTTGCGGAACAGGTAGGCGGGCGTGGTGTTCACGGCGTGGACCGGGTTACGGCACGAGCAGCTCGGTCACTTCAAGAGCACGGCTCTTCCCGCTCCCGGGCTCGGGTCAGAGGAACGCGATCCGCGGGGTCGACTCCCAAGCGTCCATGCGGTACACGTGGGCGATCCACAGCACGTGAGCGACAAGGGAATGATCGCTCGGGTAGGAGATGAACCGCGAGGTGAACGCCTCCACCTCGTCGAGCACCGCTTCGGAGAGCTTGGCCACGGGGACGACGGGAGCAGTCATGCGCCGATGCTCCGATTGCGGAGTCGGCGGGCCGCTTCGGAGAAGTCCCCGCCCGCGTTGAGCAGCGCCCAGGCGCCGAACTTCGAGAAGGACTCGTCTGGCTCGAACGGAGCGGCCGACGAGCTGAACACGTAGAGCCGATCGGTGCCGAGCGCGTTCGTGGTCGCGCTCGACGCCCTCGCGCTTCCCCGGGCTGCACCAGTAGCCGACCTCGCCGCGTTGGGCGACCTGTCGCCAGCCGTGGGGCTCCAGGATCTCGACCCAAGACACGGACTCGGCGAGCTGGTCGCCGGGTCGCGGCCCGTCGAAGGTGCAAGCGGGCCGAGCGACTGGCGGCTTCGGGGGATCGGGCCGAAGTAGGCGAGCAAGCCACGCGGGCATCGGTGCTATGGGAGTGCTCGGGTCATCCCAGCGATAGGGCTTGCCGTTCGGGTGCATGCTCGGCGGCAGGATGACGTAGCCGCGACCTCCGAGCTTTACGTCGAGCCCGGGGCCGAGCTTGTGGGCCCCGTTGCGCAGCGGGCCAGCCGGTCGCAGGTAGAAGAGGTGCTGTCCACCGCCGCCAGTGAAGGACCGGAGGGTCGACGGTAGCGGTCCGTGGGCGGCCTCGAGGAGCCCTAAAGACTGATCACCACCTGAGCGTGGGTCAACGTCGACCACGACGATGGAGTCGGGCACGCGGGCGCCGATGTTGGCTTGCGGCCAGCGCCGCCACCAGCGCTCGACGACCTCGAGGTCGGTGGTCCCGTCCTTGTGTCCGTGCGCGCTCAGCGGCACCTTGCCGTGGCAGGGGAAAATTGGCCAGCCGGCTCGTGCGAGATCGCGCGCAGCGTTACCTCGCACGTCGGTGCCCCTCGGCTCGGACAAGCGGGTCGTACCGGCGGATCAGGCGCCCCTCGCACCGCGAACCGTCGATGATGCCGTCAGACCGGGCTAGCGCAACCCGGACCTGGTGGCGTCGCCACACCACACGAAGGTCGGCGAGGACGCGCGGCAGGGTCAACGCCCTACCACGGCGACCCCAGTCCGCCCGACCTCTCCAGCCAGCGCTCTACGTCCGAGGGCCGATACCTCAGATGACGACCTACCTTCAGCGCCTTGGGTCCGATGCCCCGGTGGTTCCACTGGTACAGGGTCCCGACCGGAATCTCGAAGGTACACGGCCAGCGCCGGCACGGTCATTAGCTTCGGCTCAGCCATAACGGGCTCCTCGTGTGTTGTCGATCACAGCATATGAGGCTACCACGCCAAGTTGTCAAAGGCTGGCATTTCCGCACATGAGCCGATAGGCTGTCAGGTGATGGCAAGTGAGCCTCGAACTGTGCGACGTGTGATCGCGGAGAACGCTCGGCGGCTGCGCGGGCGCCGGTCGCAAGACGAGATCGCGGCGAACTGCCGGACAGTTGGCCTGGGGTGGTCGCGGCAAGTCATCACGTCAATCGAGGCTGAGGAGCGGCACCTCGAGCTGGACGAGCTAATCCTGTTCGCCTGGGCGCTAGCCGATGAGGACGAGGACGGCCTGGTAGTTGGCGGGGCAGTGTCTGATCTGCTCGCTGGCAAGGGGAGAGTGAGAGTCGGCGAACGCACCGCTCCCCTGCCACTTCTGCGCCGGCTGCTCAGCTCCCCCGCGGATCTAGGGGCACCTGGCCGCCTCTCACGATCACCGAGACGATCGACCGCCGATGTTCAACTTGCCGAACGCCGGGCAGCCGAGAAGCTTGGCGTCGAGCCCAGCGCGATCGCTCGCGCTGCGTACGTCCTTTGGGGTCGGTCGCTGAGCGAGGAGCGCGACGCGGTTGTCGCCCAGCGGGTCGGAGCCGATGTCGATCTTCGGGTACGTCGGGCGTTGCGCGGCCGTGTGACGCGTGAGCTGGTCGAACAGATCAAGGTCAAGATCGAGCTAGGAGGCTGAAATGGCGAGTATTGACAGGATGCCGAACGGGTGGAAAGCGCGTTGGCGCACTCCAGACGGCGCTTCACGGTCCAAGACGTTTCCCAAGAGAGTCGACGCCCAGCGTTAGCTCACGGGTGTCGAAAACGGCAAATTGACGGGCGCCTACGTCGATCCTTCGAGCGGGCCGGATCACGTTCCGCACCTCATGGCGAGAAGTGGCGATCCTGCCAGGTCCATCGACCGTCAACGTCAGCTCAGGTCGAGACGAATCTGCGACGGCACGTCTATCCCTTCCTTGGCGATCGCCCGATCGGCTCGATTCGCACAAGCGAAATCCAGTCATGGGTGCAAGGGAGATCCGAGGTGCTGAGCGCTGGCACCGTCGAGCTGGTCTACCGGTATGTCGTGGCGGTCTTTCGTGCAGCGGTGGCAGATCGGATCATCGCGGCTAGCCCCGCCGTGGCAATCAAACGACCGAAGCCTGAGGTGGTCGAGATCGAGCCACTTGCGACCGAGATCGTCGAGGCGCTCGTGGCGAACATTTCTGAGCGATACCGGGCGCTCGTGATCCTGGCCGCTGGCACGGGTCTGCGGCAGGGTGAGTGCTTCGGTCTGACAGTCGACCGGGTGGACTTCCTGCGCCGTCAGCTCCGGGTGGATCGCCAGCTCCTACTCATGCCCCGTCAGGAGCCCACCCTGGCGCCGCCTAAGACCAAAGCCAGCTACCGGACGGTCCCGCTCCCCCAGGTCGTCCTCGATGCTCTTGCGATCCATCTGGCGAAGTTCCCGCCCGGTGCTGAGGGTTTCATCTTCACTGACGAGGACGGCCGACCCTATCCGACGGACGAGCTTCTCCAGGACCTGGCGGCCGGTTGTGGCGAAAGCGGGAGCGCCAGCCGAGACCGGATTCCATGCCCTGCGGCACTACTACGCCAGTCTCCTGATCCGCCACAGCGAGTCCGTCAAGACCGTCCAGGCCCGGCTCGGCCATGCAACCGCGGCCGAGACCCTGGACACGTACTCGCATCTGTGGCCCGACTCCGAGGATCGCACTAGGGCCGCCGTCGACGAGGTGCTCCTTGCTGCCGTGTCCGCTCCGTGTCCTGGGGCTGCCGAGTCCGACTGAAATCCCTGGTAACGGTAGACGAGCGCCTTCGGACGACAGAACCCCGCCTACAGGCCGGCTCACCGTCATACCTGGGCGACAGGTCCAATCTGTGATCAGTTCCTGCACCTGGTCCGGCCAGGGACCCTCAGGGGTCGACAGCCAGCGGTCGACCCGCGATTGCCCCGCGAAGAGCGTTGAGCTGTCTGACCGATGCCTGCGCTCGTGAAGGTTGTTTTGCAGCCATCGAAAGTGCCAATGCCTCAATGAGGACGATCGTCGTCGCGTGTGAGGCGAACATTCCTTGACGCCCGCGTCCACTTAGCAGACGCGCCGGGACCTGCCACTCTGCAGACAAGGACACGGAATCTGTGACGAAGACGACATCGCACCCAACCTCCTCCGCTCTCTCGAGGAGCACTCGGACATGCCGGTGCAGTCTGCCGTAGGCAAGCACCACAGCAGCGTGACCCGGCTTCACGCTCAACAGTTCATCGGCACCATCAAACCCCGCGTGGGTCAGAGCACCGGAGTCCTTGCCAAGTCGGCGAAAGAGGAACGCGGCATAGCCGGCGAGGAACGCAGAAGGCCCGACCCCACTCCACCAGACATACGAGGCCTGTTCGATGATCTGGTTTGCTTTGCGAAACTCCGACTCGGGGATTCTCTCAACCATTGTCATGAGCGCCTCGCGCTGGCGCTCGATATTCGCCCCTAACTCAGCATCCGGATCCTGGACGGCGTCGAGACTCTTGCGCAGTCGCTCTTCGATGGGGACCTCGGCGCTCTGGCCCGCGACGAATCGCCTCAAATCTCGAAAGCCCTCGAATCCGAGGGACCGCGCAGTGCGAATCACCGTGGCATCGCTCGTCCCGATCGCTTGGGCAATCTCACGAGCGGACATCGCCCCCGCACGAGGTCCGGTCGCCAGCAGAAACTCCACCACCGACCGCTCGATCGGGCTGCTGAGAAGCACCGACCTCGCAGCCAAGGATGTAGTGTTCTCGTCAGATCCTAGAACCATATGTAGCAAATGCTACACCCTGCGACAAGGGCGAACTCGTGAAGAACGAAGTCCTCCTAGTTCTGGCAGTCGTGCTCGCAACGGCCGTCGAGATGGTCGAGGCGCTCACGATCGTGCTCGCCGTGGGGGTGACACGCGGGTGGCGCGCCACGGTGGCAGGTGTCGGGGCTGCCTTGGTGGTGCTGGCGGTCGTCGTGGCCGTGGTCGGTCCGGCCATCAGCCATCTCTCCCTCGCGCCATTGCGCCTGATCGTCGGCGCTCTGCTCTTGATCTACGGCACGCAGTGGACCCGGAAAGCAATTCTTCGCTCGAGTGGGTACAAGGAGATGCACGACGAAGACGCCATCTACGCCTCGACACGGGGTGCCGCCAATGAGGCACCTCGACGAGCATCTTTCGACGGCTACTCGTTCACCATTGCCTTCAAGGGCGTCCTCCTCGAGGGCCTCGAAGTCGTCTTCATCGTCCTCACCTTCGGGGCCACGCAACATCGGCTCGCGTTAAGTGCGCTGGCTGCATCAATCACCGTGGTCGCCGTCGCGATGGTGGGGGTTCTCGTTCATCGACCGCTGACCCGCGTACCCGAGAACGCGCTGAAGTTCACCGTCGGGATACTCCTGACGTCCTTCGGGGTGTTCTGGTCGGCCGAGGGAGCCGGGGTCCACTGGCCAGGCGGCGAAAGCGCCATTCTCGTACTCATCGCGCTTATGGCTGGCACAAGCGTTCTTCTTGCGGGTGCTCTCCGACGCCAACACCGGCGGATCCGCGTCCCTCAGGTTCCGTCGTGACCGTTCTGCGCCGATTCGGCCGATTCTGGTCCGACTTCGTGTTCGGAGATGACTGGACGGTGGCGCTCGGTGTGGTCGTGGCCCTCGCCCTCACCTGGTTGGTCACCCATCACGGGCGGAACTGGTACTGGCTCTTACCTGCGGCAGTGGTCGCCCTGATGGTTGTGTCTCTCCGTCGCGCCACCCGGGGGCGATGAGAGTGCGCCAGCGAATCCCAATCGCATGACACCGTCAGGTCGTCCCCGAAGAGTCCCCGTGGGTTCAAAGACGAAGGCTTCGGCAGGCTCGGGCCAGGTTCCGATCATCGGTCGCATCTTTCCCGCACCGACCGCCGCCAAGGTCCCCGAGATCATCTTCGTCTTCTGGGTGGTCAAGATCCTCACGACGGCCGGTGGCGAGGCCACCTCGGACTACTTCAAGACGTGGGGGAATATCCGCGGCGGCGGAACCGAAATCGCCCTCTTCGTCCTCGGACTCGTGGTGCAGTTCGGAACCCGCCGGTACCGGGCGTTCGCCTACTGGTTCTTGGCCTATGCCATCGCCATCTTCGGCACCGGGGTCTCGGACTTCCTCCACCTCGACGTCAAGATCCCCTACGCCGGCACGACGCTCTTGTGGGCCGTCGTTCTGGCTGCCGTCTTCTTTACCTGGTACCGCAGCGAGGGGACGCTGTCCATCCACAGCATCACCACCCAGCGACGGGAAGCCTTCTACTGGGCCACCGTATTCGCCACCTTTGCCCTCGGCACTGCGCTAGGAGACTTCACCGCGACCTCGCTCGGTCTCGGCTATCTGGCCTCGGGAATCTTGTTCGGCGTGGTCATCTTGGTTCCGGCGCTGGCGCGCTGGCGTCTTGGGCTGAATTCCATCGTCGCGTTCTGGTTCGCGTACGTCGTGACCCGTCCTTTGGGTGCGTCCTTCGCCGACTACATCAGCAAGCCCTCGAATATCAGCGGCATCGGCTTTGGCGACGGCCCGACCGCGCTGGTATTCACCGCGGTCGTGTTGGTCTTCGTCACATACCTGGCGATCGCCCGTCCGGATATCCAGGATGGCTAGCTGTGGGTCAGAGTGACGTTCGCCTGCAGCACCTTGGCGCTCAAGCGAGTTCTCGCATCAGGCTGATCAGCTCGTCGCGGAGGTAGCCAGTGCGCACGAGCGAAGACCATCAACTCCTCGGCCTTGCTCACCACTGCACCCTTCCCGACTCCGCAACGACTCTCAGAGAGAGCTCGCTCCGCAGCTACGGAACGTAGCGTCGAGGTCGGTCAGCAGAGCGATGTTAAACGGCCCGCGGAATTCAAGAGTCCTTCTTTCGACATGAACCCCATCATCCGTCAATCGTCTCTCGATTGCCTCCAACAGATCGTCCCGGCCCAAACGACGCGTCCGATCCAAGAAGTTGCAACAGGGAACGATGATGGTGGACCGTTTTGAGGCAGCCTCGACAACCGCTGGAAGTGCCTCATCGGGATGTAGTCCGATGACAAGGTCGTAGAACGTGGCCAACTCGGAGGTGAACGCTTTCTGTCGGACTGGTACTCCGCGCAACGCCCAGCCCACGCGGATCGACTACCTCGGCGTCATAGTTGTAGTGCTTACGGAGGATCCTGGTGAGCATGCCTTGCCCCCCGGCGACATCGGCGACAAAGGTCACCGACCTCCCATACCGGTCGTTGACGAAGCGAGCAACGGCTTCGAACCGAGCAGGGTCACCGTGAAAGCGATGTCGGCTCACCGACCGATTATCGCGGCGCAGGAGCCGTCTAGAGAATCAGCCACCCGCGATTCGAGACAGCAGCTCCCCCAGGAACTCTGGCTGACCGTTCTGGGCTGTGACCGCTCGGATCGACGGCCAAGCTTTGCTGGCCGGCCCAGTCAGGAGACTTCGAACTCGTTCCCACCCCTTGGGTTTCTGGTTACACCCGTGGAGGAACACGAAGGTTGGGCTCTCCATCCGATCAGCGCTACGAGGCCCGCCAGGTTCGGGTGGCTGATCGTGTCAGCCCCAATCGACGCTGAATGGGCCCCCGGAGCGTAGGCAAACCCCTGAGCGTGGATGGCACCGGGGGCGATGGTCGATAGCGCCGCTTCTTTCATTCACTCGATCGGTTGGTGGGCCACGGCGGCGGGCTGTCGACCAGCGAAGAGCCACGCGACGACCGCTGCGAAGGCCGGCATGCCGAAGAGGATGAGGGCGAGGTAAGCAACCGGAACGTTCCCCAGTGCGGCAATCCCACCATTCAACGAGTTGCTCCGCAGCCAACCGATCATACCGATGTAACCGCCCACGACCCCGAGGAGCGCACCGAGAAAGCCGAGCGCGCCGGCCGTCATGGCAGTCAGCGTGCGCCGCGTGTAAGTAGACGCACCGGTCGCGGTGAGCGTGCGTAGGTCGCCCGCCGTCTCGCTCCGGACGAGTCCGATCGACATACCGAGCACACCGAGGGCGACGACGATCCCGAAGATCGTCGCCCAGCCGACGACCGAAGACGAGGTCGGCTGGTCGTTCTTCGCCTCGACCGACAGCTGGGTTGTCGACGCGGCGAGTTCTGCGCTGCTGATCTGAGCCGCGCTGAAGGGCTGCGATCCCTGGACCAGCCAGTCGTTCGTGGACGCTTGGATGCCGAACTCGCGCATCGCGTGCTCAGTGATCAGCGTGTTCGGCGCCGACGTCCCGCTTGGGAGCGCCCCAACCTCTTGGATCACCGGGTGGGCGAGACAGCCCGTGGCGGCTGTACAGCTCGGGGAAGACGGTCCCCCACCGGGAGCGCCCGGGGCCTGCGCAGACTTGCTACCCGATGCGTAGTTGAGGACGAGACCCGAGACGCCGGAGAGACCCGGACGTGAGCTCAAGATGTCGGCATTCGGGTTGATCTCGGAGACCTTGATGCCGAAGGCCCGCAACAACTGCGGTGTCGCGACGTAGATCGCCCCGTCCCACTGCCGACCGAGATTGGTCCCGTTCACTTGCGCATTCGGCGTCTCGAGGGCGATGAGCTGCGCGTTCAGCCCTTTCGCGATCTTCTCAGCGCCCGCAGCGAGCTGCGCGGGAGTCGCCGGCTTCGTCGTGGGCTGCCCAGCCACCTGAGTACGACCGTTCGGCCCAATCAGGACCGATCCGGGCGGTGGTGGCGTGTTCGCGTGCAGGGCGATCTCGTTCGAGGAGAGGTTCGGACCCGCGTAATCGAGGACGTTCCCATAGCGTGACGCGGCCGCCAGCATCACGATCACTGCGACAAGCACACCCAGGCTGATCGCCGCCAGAGCGGAACCCGACCGGGCCCGATACCGAGCGAGATCGCGCAGGGCGAGCCGGACGGCGATCGGCGAGCGACGGCCGAGGCGCGCCGTCAACGACAAGAAGAACGGGGCAAGCAGGATCAGTCCGGGAACGAGGACGAGGAGCCCGAAGAGGAGCTCGGGCGTACCACCGCTCCCGTTGCCGTGGTTCGTGCCACCGGAGTAGCCGAGCAACAGGAAGGCGAGGACGAGGAGCACGATGCCAGGAAGCGCGGAACGGCGGATTTGACGAGGGGGCGCCGGCCGGCCCGACAACGCCTGGACGATCGGCACTTTGGTGATCGCCCGCGCCGGACGGGACGCCGCGAAGAACGCCGCGACGACCGCAAGGACCATCGCGGCCGCGACCACGGTCCACGAGAGCGCGAGCACGCCGATGACGTGGTGCGAGCTCTGTTCGAGACTCGCTCGGTAGGCGAGCCAGACGACGAGCCCGAGGGCGAAGCCGAGGACCGCACCGACGACCCCGACGACGGTGCCGTTTGCGCTGATGACGAGCCGCACGTCGCGGTCCGTCGCGCCCGTCGACTCGAGCATCCCGATAGAGCGCATTCGCCGTTGCGCGAGCACGGTGAAGCCGCCGATCGAGACGAGCGCGATGAGCAGCATTCCGAGGACCAGGGCGACGAGCGAGATCGTCTCGGGGTTGATCGGATTGGACTGCGCGACCGATGCCGGAGTCTCGACCGCGACGCCCTTGCCGAACGAGTTCACCGCGACGCCCGGGGCGTCGAACAAGGCTGTCACTCCGGTCGGGTGCTTGACCTGCCCCGGCACGACGAGCGCGAACTCGTCGAGGAGGCTCTGCGGGTTCTCGACGATGCCCACCACCTGGCGCTCGACACCGTCAACTCGCCAGGTGGCCCCCACCTTCAGGTGGAACGCCGACGCGACGCCGTTCGTTACCGCGACCTGGTCGGCACCCGAGGGGAAACGACCGGAGACGAGCGAGAGCATCGGGCCGCTGAAGGGTCCGTGCGGGTCTTGCGCACGCAGCTCATAGGTGTTGATCGACCCCGGGACCGAGAGTGTCTCGTTCTCGATGACCTCGACTCGGCCGAAGCGGTGCTCCAGGCTTGCGATGACGCTCGCCGTGTGCGCGTTGTCGGTCGTGAACGACGCGGCGTCCTGCGCGGTCCCGAAACCGAAGTTGGCGGACGGCGGGTTGTTCGTCGCCACGGCCGAGCCGACGATCGTCGCCGCGACCGCGGCCATGATGAGGGCCAGAATTAGCAGCTGCTGGCGCCACTCGCGCCGGAAGAGGCGCCATGCCCACCGCACCACGGCGCGGCGTGCCGGCAGTCCTCCATCGGCGGGAAGCGCCTGGACGGGCGGCCGCTCGAGCGTCGTCGTCATGAGTGCGGGACGGATTGGAGCACCGACTCAGGGCTGGGCGGCGGCGTGGTCTGGTCGACGACCCGCCCGTCCCGAAGGAAGACCACCCGATGAGCCCACGAGGCCAACTGCGCATCGTGAGTGACGACCACCGCTGCCATGCCGCGCTTGCAGGCCCCGAGGATCAGCCGCATCACCGTCTCGCCGTTGGTCGAATCGAGCGCCCCAGACGGTTCATCGGCCAGGAGCAGGCGGCGATCACCGACCGCGGCCCGGGCGATCGCGACCCGCTGGCGCTCGCCGCCCGACAGCTCGTCGGGATAGCTCGTTGCCCGGTCGGCCAGTCCCAGCTCTTCAAGCACGGCCATTCCCGCGACCCGAGCCTTCTTGGCCGAGACGCCGTCAAGCTCGAGCGGAAGCGACACGTTCTCGACGGCGGTCAACCCGGCCAGCAGGTTGTAGTCCTGGAACACGTAGCCGATCGAGCGCCGACGCAGGCGGGCCTGGTCATTACGGGTCATCTCGGACAGCAGGGCCCCGCCGACGACCACTTCCCCACTGGTCGGTGTCTCGAGGCTCCCGGCAATGGTCAACAGGGTGCTCTTGCCCGATCCGCTCGCCCCCATCACTGCCACGAGGGAGCCCGGATCGACCGACAGATCGATGTCGGACAGCGCATGGACCTGGGCCGCGCCCTCGCCGTAGATCTTGGAGACCTTCCGGAGTTCGAGCATGCTCATGGCCGCACTCCCACCCGGCGTCGCAGCCTTGGCATCGGGAGGGACTCGGGGCGAGCGGGCTCGAGCGCCTCGCGCTTGATCCGGCCGTCGGCAGAATCAAGCCACCGAACGAGAGCGTCCAGACGAAACAGCTCGGCGTCGACGACCAGGGCGAATCCGAGGTCGAACTGAGCTTCGTCCTCTTTGAGCCGCGTCCATTGCTGCATGAGTTGGATCAGGTACCGGCGATGCACCTGGATGACCTCGTGGACGTCGGTCTCCGGCATCCGAAGCGCCACCATGACCTTGATCACCAGCTCGTCGCGAGGAGGCGAGCTGAGGTCGGGGGGCGTGCGGAGCCAATCTTCGAGCTCCAACCGGCCCTCAGGAGTGAGACGAAAACCCTTTTGGGGACCGTCTTCGGCGTCGTCGTCGGATTCGACCAACCCGTCGCGTTCGAGGCGTTGCAGCGTGGTGTACACCTGGCCGACGTTCAACGGCCAGACCTCGCCAGTCCGGGCCTCAAACTCCTGCCGCAGTTGAAGACCGTATTTTGGGCCCTCGCTCAGCAGCGCCAGCAAGGCGTGGCGAACACTCACAGCAGTCTCGACTTCGTTAGCATACTCGGTATAGTACTACATATGTCCTCGAGTGTCGAGAACCGCGGCGCTCGGAGCCCGGTGCTCCTCGGCAACCTCTCTCATGAGGGTCTTCGCGGCGAGCGAGGCAGCAAGCGAGCCTCGCTCGCCGAACAAACGCCGACCGCGAGATGGGGTTCGGCTGACCGAATGTTGGACCGGGTGAATCAGCGCTCGGCATCCCCTGGGCGGGGTATCGCTCCGGGATAGAACGGTGGGGACATGTACGTCTGTCACTGCAGAGCGGTCACCGACTGGGGTGTCCGAAGGGCGATCGCCTCCGGAGCCCGCACCATCCCTGACATCACCGCGAATTGCCACGCTGGCCGTGGCTGCGGGGGGTGCTGGCGAATGCTGCAGAGGTTCCTTGACGTCAGCTTGGGTCACGATGGTCTTCCGACCAACGCTGCCTTTCTCCCGGAGCCGATCATCGGCGATTAGAGGTGGCGGGGCCTATCCCTCGTGATCGGGAAGGTCGTTTCCTGCCCGCCTGGTTGGGCCGACGCTGAGAGCCCTATGACCCCTCGCGGACCGTCGCGCTCCCCCGCTACCCGCTCCACACCGCGCTCCGGGTCGGCTCGTCGTCAGCGACTTCCTCAACGTCCCGGTCGGGTCGAAAGGGCGTTCGCTCCCGACCGAGCAGCGCCCCAGCTCGAACTCCGAACCCGACCCGAACCAGGCAATCGTGAGCCTGCAGCGAGAGGCGCCTGGGCGTTGGTTCCCTCATCGGTGGCGACGAGGTCGACGAGCAGTGCTGCGGCGGTGTCAGCCAGCATCTCGAGGGGTTCGATGTCTTCGCCAGTCAGGCGAAGTGGCTTGGAGTGGGCGAAGACGAGCGTGCCGATTCGCTGCCGGCGTGCCCAGAGCGGCAGGACTGCGATCGCCCTGGCCCCGCCGTTGCGCAACGAGGCCGTTCCGACAAATCCGCGCCCGGATGCATCTCCTGCTGTGTAACAGGATCGGATGTCCCCGACAAGCGACGAGAGCGCCTCGAGCTCTTGGACCGACAGATCGTTCAACTGGGAAGCCAGCGATCCGACGATCGCGGCGACCTTCGGCCCGTCCGGGGCGTCCAAGATGAGACAAGCCGAGTCCATGTCGGACGCCTCGCGGAGCACGGCCAACAGCTTGTCGACCACGAGCACGCCGTCAATCAAACCCGAGATGGCCGACGACGCCCGTGCCGCCCGCTGCCACGCGGAAGCGCCATGCCGCCGTTCCCCGATGACTCGCAAGCGATCGGCGAGAAGCTCCGCGCACTCCTCGAGGTGACCAAGTAGTTCCCTTGGGAGGGGGCTCAACGACTCGACATTCAGCGCGCCGATTGGGACGCCCTGGACGACCACCGGCACGCACATCTCGGCCACGACACCGGGAATGGCTTCGAGGTAGTCGGGGTCCCGGGCGACATCGCCGGCGACGGTCGGCCGTCCGCTCTTCCAGGTCTTCCCGGTGACGCCGACCGAACCCGGCATGCCGTCGAGGACTTGCCACAGGCCCCGTTGCGCCACGCATCGCAGATGGCCCTGCGACTCGAGGTACAGGCTTGGCAGGAGTTGGCCCTGCCTGAACAGGTGCTCGACGACGAGCGAGCAGGCCGTGGTTCGGTCGGCTGCCCGATCCAAGGCGCCGCGGAGTCGGGCCAGGTTGTCTCGCTCGACGCCTGGCGGGAGACCCGCGCCCAGATGGTCGGCGCCCATGAGGCTCGGCCATGGTTCCGCCGGTCGTGCCAACAGGTATCCCTGGACCAGATGCACCTCGGCATCTCGGAGCGTGTCCAGTTCGGCCTGGGTCTCGACCCCCTCGGCGATGACGCTCGTTCCAACCTCGGACGCAAACGCGACGACGGCGCGGAGCATCGCCAGGCGGTTCCGGTCGCGGTCGACCTCCCGGATCAGCTCGCGATCGAGCTTCAAGAAGTCGGGCTGAAGCTCGATGACGTGCCGGAGGCTCGAATACCCCGCCCCGGTGTCGTCGACGGCGAGCCGAACTCCTTCGGACAACCAGGGGGCCAAGTGGCTGCGCAGCGCCTCGTAGTCGGTGACCGCCTCCTGCTCGGTGATCTCAATGACCAACCGGGACGGCAGCTTCTCGAGAAGCCAAATCGCCATGGGATCGGTCAGCGTGGACGGGCTGACGTTGACGAACAACATGCGATCGGCGGGTGGTGGGCCGAGCGAGGCGGCCGCGGACAGGCACGCAAGTTCAAGCCGCCCACGCAGCCCGGCCTCTGCAGCGCGATCCAGCCACCAGTCGGGCGGTCGCACTGGTTCGACCGGCATCCGAGCCAGCGCTTCGTACCCGATGATCACCCCGTCGGCCGTTCGCACGATCGGCTGTACCACTGACCGGAGACGGCCGGGCCGACACAGCTCCTTGACGTGTGCGGCCTCTGCCCTGGTCATGGGGTCTCCGTACTTCGGGCTCACTTTGGTGGCGTGAGCACGGTAACGCCGAGACCGGCTCAGGTGATGGACCCGACCGTCACCAGTGTTCCGCCGAGGATTCATGTGTCTATCCTCCGGCTCCTCAACTGAGGGTCGGTCTCAGCGACGCGCAGCCGGTCTGAGTCCTCCGGTGACGTGCCTCAGATCCTCGACGGAGGCTCGGATGCATTCCGACAGGGTGCGCTCGCCGGCGTCGTCGAGCCAGGCCTCGAAGGCGATCCTGAACACTGCGATCCCTGCCTCGGCGGCGAGACTCGCGAACGGATCGCTCACTCCTCGACGCCGCAACGCGTCGGCGAGCGCCGAGGCGAGCGAAGCGAGCTTTATCAGCTCTCGCTCTTGAAGTTCGGGGTTGGCAGCGATGACGGCCTGGCGCTGCCGTGCGAACTCGCGCCGCTCCTCGAAGATCTCTTCCGCGGAACTCTCGAGAGCTGCCGAGATCACCTCAATCGGAGGTGAGGAAGGGGGTGCGCCGTCAACGTGGCTCACGAGAAACTCCTGCAACGCCCCCGCGCCCCAGAACAGAACCTCGCGCTTGTCGGTGAAGTGCCGAAAGAAGGTTCGCTCGGTGAGCCCGGCACGATCGGCAATCTCCGCCACGGTGGTGCTCTCGAACCCCCGCTCGCCGTAGAGCTCGAGCGCCGCCTGCTGAAGGCGACCCCGCGCTGTCGGGCGCCCATCGACCCACGTCCCGATCCTACCGTGATGACAGACGCTGTCATGGATCTGTGTATACTGATGTCAGTAGCTGTCATCAATGGTTATCTCGGTCGTCCCCATGTGGCGTCCGAGCAGCGGGAGGTCATTCCAATGCAGGTATTCGTCACCGGCGCGTCCGGACACATCGGTTCTGCCGTCATCCCCGAGCTCCTCGAGGCGGGACACCGAGTCGTCGGCCTGGCCCGCTCCGACGCCTCCGCCTCAGCCGTGACCGCCCTTGGCGCCGAGGTACACCGCGGATCCCTCGACGACCTCGAGGACCTGCGAGAGGCGGCTGCCGCGTCGGACGGGGTCATCCACCTGGCCTTCAAGCACGAGGAGATGCGGTCGGGCAATTTCGAAGGAGCGATCGATGCAGATCGGCGCGCGATCGAGGCGATGGCCGACGCGCTCTACGGAACCGGCAAGCCCTTTGTGGGCACCTCGGGAACGTTGATGCTCGCCTTCGGCGGAAAGCAGGGCATCGGGACCGAAGCCGACACTTTCGAGTCCGGACCGCGTATCGACGCGGAGAACGCAGTGGTGGCCCTGGCGGCGCGCGAGGTCCGATCTTCGGTATTGCGTCTCCCACCCACCGTGCACAGCTCGCTTGATCACCACGGCTACGTCCCAACCCTCATTGACATCGCCCGCGAAAAGGGCATGGCCGGGTACGTCGGAGACGGGTCGAACCGCTGGCCCGCAGGCCACACGCTCGATGCGGCGCGCCTGTACCGCTTGGCGCTCGAAGAAGCACCGGCGGGATCACGGCTCCACGCCGTCGGTGACGAGGGCGTGCCCTTCAGCGAGATCGCGACGACCATCGGTCGCCATCTGGAGCTTCCAGTTATCAGCATCGCGCCGGAGGACGCGGCTGAGTACTTCGGCTTCCTTGCCCTCTTCGTCTCACTCGACAACCCCACGTCGAGCCAGTTCACCCAAGAACTGCTCGATTGGCACCCGACGCACCCGGGGCTCATCGACGATCTCGATCTGGGCCACTACTTTCAGCGTTCCACGGCGTGAGGAGAACGCTGACCGTGTGCCCCCACTCGACCGGACAATCCGATGCGCGGCGATGTGCGAGGCGCTCACCGCGCATCAGCGTTTCAATGAGCCCGTAACGGGCGGGCCCCCGAGGGAAGCTCGTCAGCACTTTGCGGGTGCAGCAGCTGACCAAGAAGCTCCACCCCGTCGACCACGCGGGGCCCGGGTCGTGAGAAGTACGCGTTGGCATCGACCGCGTAGATCTGGCCTAGATCGGCTGCCTCGGGACGGTGGAGGAAGGACTCTGCTTGCGCCACCGCTCCATCGAGATCGAAACCACAGGGCATGAAGATGGTGACGTCGATCGATTCGCTCGCGATCTCTTGCCAGTCGAGTCGTCGCGATCGTGCACCGCTCTGAGCCAGAACCGGATGACCTCCAGCCGCTTCTACCATTTCGGGAACCCAGTGCCCGGCATTGAACGGTGGATCGGGCCATTCGAGCACCAGCACCCGCGGTCGCCGGCGGCCCTGCACGCGAGAACGGACCGCGTCCACCCTTGCCCGCAGCTCGGCCATCAAGGTCTCGGCGCGGGTCGCGGTTCCCGTGGCGGCGCCGACCATGCCCACGCACCCGATGACCTCATCGAGGCGTCCCGGATCGAGGGACAACACCTCGGACTGGCAGCCGATCACGCCGAGCGCCTGTTCGACCGCCCCCGACGGCACGGCACAGACCTGGCAGAGATCCTGGGCCAAGATGAGATCGGGATCGATGGCCCGGATTCGGGCATCGTCCAGGGTATAGATCGACCGTCCAGCCGCCACCTCGGTACTGACCGCGGTGTCGATCTCCTGAGCGCTGAGAGACCCGTCCGTCGGCAGCCTGGTCCCTGACACGACCGGCAGCGACTTTGCCGCGGGCGGATAGTCGCACTCGAAGCTGACTCCCGAGAGCTGGTCTCCGAGGCCCAAGGCGAAGACGATCTCGGTCGCCGAGGGAAGCAGTGAGACGATTTTCACCGCCCCATCATCCCGCACCGGCTACTCCGCGCCAGGACGACCGGCTCTGAGCTGTTCCTCTTGCGAATATGGACAGTGCCGGCACCCGCTCGCGCAACATTCGCCGCGAGCGCGCAACGTCGCCTCGGTGAGAACCGAGTAACCGGTGTCGGGATCTACATATGTCGGTGTGCCGGCAGCCAACGCCCCTTCGTGTGCGGCTCGGGCGGCCGCGGTCACCACCACTGGGAATGGAGCCTCAGCCGAGTCCACTGCCTGTCGTCACAGGCATCAGCGGCGCCACGTGGGCCGCGCCTTCCGGAAAAGGCGCGCGACCGCGCTCGGTTCTGGCACGGCATCGATCGTCACTTCACGACCCATCAGGCGGCGAGGCCGAACGCGGCCGGGTGGAGCCAGTGCGCGATCGCCACGACTGCGGTGCCATTGCGAGGACTCGGCGTGACCTCGTCGTAGCTGAGCGGTAGGAAGCATCGGTTCTTGACCGCCGTCAAGTTCTTGGTGATCGGGCTGGTCTCCAGGAACTTCTCCTTGGCCGCAGCGGTCGGTGTGCCGTAGTTGTTGATGATGATGCACTGGGGATCGGCGGCCACGACTTGCTCCCACGACACCGAGGTCCAGCTCTGCTTGAGGCCGGCGAAGATGTTGGTCCCCCCGCCCAGACTGATCAGCGCATTGGGCATGGCCAGCCCGGGACCGGTGAAGGGCGCCGACGTGCCGCTGTCGTAGTCGAAGACGGTGACCGGAGGGAGTCCCGCGACCTTGCTTTGCACCGAGGCCACCTGGGCCTTCATCCCCGCGATCACCTGTTGCGCGCGTCTGCTCCACGCCGAAGATCTCCCCCAGGTTGGTGAGGTCCTGGTAGGTGTCGTCGATGGAGACCGTCTGCTTGGACGGCTGCACGTGGGCGCAGGACTCGGTTAGCACCAGCGTCTTGATGCCGAACGTGGCCAGGCTTGTCGGTGTCAGGTCGGGTCCCGACCTGCAGTCCGTAGTTCCATCCGGCGAAGAGGAAGTCGGGCTTGAGCCCGACCAGCTCTTCCAGGGTGAAGTAGTCGCTCGAGACGTCTCGGACCTTGCGGAAGCCGGCCAGATATTGGCTCGGTATCGGCTTGCCGACCGGACCGTCGCCCTCCACCCCGAAGTCACCGACCATGCGGGATTCGAGGCCCAAGGCCAGCATGTCCTCGGTGGTGTTGATGTCGTTGGAGACCGCCCGGGTGGGGGCCTTGGTGTAGGTGACCGGAACCCCGCAGCTGGTGACGGTCACCGGGTAGTTGGACGTGGCCGCCCCGGCCGAGGGTGTAGATCCAGCAAGGATCGGGAACGCCCCACTGGCAATGAGAAGGGCTCCGGTCGAGCGCGCCGAACAGGAGCACGACGCGACGGGTGGGGGCGGCAGAGAAACGGCAAGGTTTCCTCTCGGCTACGGGAGCTGGGTGGGTCGGACTTGATGGCGACCGAGCGGCGAACCGTCTCGGACGGATCGTCGGGGGATGAGGTGCGGCGTCCCAGTCTCGGGGTGCTGCGACGACGAGGACGTCGGCGCCGTAGGCGTGGCGGACCATCTCGGCGGTGATCACCGCCGTCGGGGGGCCACTCGCGACGATCACGCCGTCGGCGAGCAGGTAGACGGTGTCGCAGAACAGTGCGGCCAGGCTGAGGTCGTGCAGCGCGGCCAGCACGGTCATCCCGAACCCGGCGACCAGCTCGAGGACCTCGAGCTGGTAGCGGATGTCGAGGTGGTTGGTCGGCTCGTCGAGGATGAGGTGGTCGGCGCCCTGGGCAATGGCCCGGGCGATGAGCACCCGCTGTTTCTCGCCGCCCGAGAGCGTGTTGAAGCTGCGATGGGTCAGGTCCTCACATCCGACCCGCTCGATGGCCTCGGCCACGACAGCCCGGTCGTCGTCGTCGTCCCGGTCGAATGGCCCGCTTGTGCGGGGTCCGGCCGATCATCACCATCTCGAGAACGGTGAAGTCGAACTCGACGGTCGACTCCTGGGCGACCACAGCGATCCGGCGAGCGGCCGTCCTTGTGTGGCATCGAGAGCAGGTCCGTCCCGTCGAGGAGCACCCGGCCGGTGGCCGGGCGATGGACCCGGTAGATGGCCTTCAAGATCGTCGACTTCCCGCTCCCGTTCGGGCCCGAGGAGTCCCACGAAGTGTCCGTCGGGCACGGTGATCTCGATGTCGCGGACGATTCGCTGACCGCCGATGTCCACCGACAGGCCAACCAGGTCGAGGCTCACTGCGTCGCCCCGTAGAGGTAGGGCCGTCGGCGGATCAGCACGATCAAGGTCGGGGCGCCGAGGAAGGCGGTGATCACGCCGATGGGCATCTCCTGGGGGGCGACGATGGTTCGGGCCAACAGATCGCCGAGCACCATGAACGCGGCTCCGAAGAGCACACCCACCGGCAAGACCCGGCGGTGATCCGATCCCACGATCAAGCGCACGATGTGGGGGACGACCAGACCGACGAACCCGATCACTCCACTCACCGCGACGGCCACCCCAGCCATGAGCGAGGTGACGATGAAGAGGTTGCGCCGGAGTCGGTGCACGTCGACGCCAAGCGAAGCGGCGGGTTCAGCACCCATGGCGAAGGCGTTCAAGGGCCGCCCCTGGGCGAGCAGATAGCCCATCGCCACGACCAAGGCGATGGCCGGGATCGGGAGTTGCGGCCAGTTGGCGTTGCCGAACGAGCCCAGCAACCAGAAGAGCACCGACTGGGTGGCCTGGGGGTTGCCCCGAAAGATCAAGAAGCTGGTCACCGACTCGAACAGGGCCGAGAGCACCACCCCGACCAAGATGAGCTGGGTCGGCGCGAGTTGGCGGCGGGTCCGGGAGACGAGGAAGACGACCGCCATCGCGCGCCAGCGCTCCGAGCACGCTGCCGAAAGAGACGGCCCAGATTCCGAGTGAGGCGAAGGCGCCGAACAGCAGCACCGCGGTCGCTCCGACGCTCGCGCCCGAGGAGATCCCGAGAAGAAACGGATCCGCCAACGCGTTGCGCACCAGCACCTGGACCACCGTGCCCGCCGTGGTGAGCGCTGCCCCGACGACTGCCGCGAGCAGCACCCGGGGAAGCCGGATCTCCCAGACGATCGCGTCGGCCACGGTGTCCTTCGGATGGCCGGCCAGGTGGTCCACGATCACCTGCCACACCGCTCGGGGACTCAACGAGACGGACCCGATGCCGACCCCGAGGGTTATGGTGACGAGGAGCAGGACGGCACACCCGACCAGCACGATCCACAGAGGCATGCGGTCGCGTCGACGCCCCGTCAACCGGGTCGGTCGGCCCTTTCGGCAACCGGGGCTACCTGCCGGATCGGAACTTCTCGATCTCGGCCCCCGAGCGCAGGTATCGAGGGAGAAGCCGACGGCGCGGGCACCTGCTGATCCCCCTGCCGCACCGGTCATCCTCCAAGAACGAACGGAGGACGCGAGGTCGGTAGCGAGCCATGCGGGCCTCGTACGAACCGCCCTTCCTCCGAGGGCCACTTCGTCGATGCAGCGCAGGCGTCCGGGCTCGCCCCCGAAGGGGACCACCGTTGCGGGACAGCGCCGGGTTCTCACCGGACTTCGCTGCGACTGCACCGCCCCGGTCTTCGACCGGGCGACGTCAACGTAGGTGACACCCCACACACCGTCAAGTCTGAGCGGATGAGCAGCTATCAAGGCTCGCGTGTAAGCATTGGCGGGTGCATCTGGTCCCCGCCGAGCGTCGGCACCGGAAGATCCTCGAAGACGAGCGGGTCTGTCAGGCCATCGATGCGGTCGGAGACCTCTCCAATGTCTCGGCCTGGGCCGCCCGGTTCGCGCTCTTGGGCGATCCCAGTCGGCTGGCACTCTTGCTGTCGATCGCCGAAGCCGGTCCGATCAGCGTGACCGACCTGGCGGTGGCCGTGGACATGAACGACACCACCGTGTCCCAAGCACTTCGCCTCTTGCGAGCATCGGGAACCGTAGTGGCACGCCGCGACGGACGCATCGTCCGCTATGAACTCGCCGATGAGCTCGTTCGAGTGTTGTTGCAACACGTTGCCGGAGCTCCCACGTCGCCGCACTCCTGGTAGGCGATCTTCCCGAGGGACGAAAGAGCCGGCGCGTCTCGGGAGTGCGTCGCCACGCCCTCTGCCATCTGGCCGATAATCGGGACGCTGCCGCTGAGCAAGAGTGGTTGAGCAGCATCGCGCACCGACCCGAGGGGAGATCCGTGGCGTGAGACATCTGAGCGTCATCGGCATCGGGGTCGGTGATCCTGACTACGTCACCGTGCAGGCGATCAAAGCCTTGAACCGGACCGATGTCTTCTTCTTCTTTGACAAGGGTGAAGACCGAGACGACCTGGTCCGCCTTCGGCACGATATCTGCGAGCGCTACATCGAGCACGATCAATACCGAATCGTCGAAATCGCCAGTCCGGAGCGCGACCTGACCGGCCCGGTTTACGGCGACGCGATCGCCGGGTGGCACCAGCAACGAATCGAGCTCTACGAGCGGCTGCTCGGAGCCGAACTCACCGACAACCAAGTCGGCGCGTTCCTGGCCTGGGGAGACCCCGCGTTCTACGACAGCACCCTGCGGGTGCTCGACGCGGTCCGAGCTCGCGGCGTGGTCGAGTTCGATCTCGACGTGGTCCCGGGAATCAGCGCCGTCCAGGCCCTGGCCGCTCGACACGGGATCCCTCTGACCCCGATCGGCGGCTCGGTGCTCGTCACGACCGGTCGCCAGTTGGCAAAAGGCTGGCCCGACGGCGTGAACGACGTCGTCGTCATGCTGGACGCCGACTGCTCGTTCCTGGCGCTCGACGACCAGAGCGCCACCATCTACTGGGGGGCCTATCTCGGCACCCCCGACGAGATCCTCATCTCAGGCACGATCGAGGGCTGCGGGGAAGCGATCCAACGGGCCCGGGCCGTGGCCCGGGCCCAGAAGGGCTGGATGTTCGACTCCTACCTCCTGCGACGGACGCCTTGACGAAGACGGAATCGGCTCCGATCCTCATCCTCGCCGGCACCAGCGAGGCCACGGAGTTGGCCCGGGAGCTGACCGCGAGGGGCCGGGGCGTGGTCATGTCCTTCGCCGGCAGGACGAACCTCGGGGACCTACCGCCGTCGCCCGTGCAACGACGCATCGGGGGATTCGGTGGTGTGCAAGGCCTGGTCGGCGAGCTCCAGCAACGGGGATACCCGCTCTTGATCGACGCCACTCACCCGTTCGCCGTTCGCATGGCGCAGAACGCGGTGGCGGCGGCCCGAATGGCCGGGGTCCCCCATGTGCGGTTGCTTCGGCCACCCTGGCGACCTCTGCAGGGGGCCCGCTGGTACGAGGTCGACGATCTCGACCAGGCCGCGAAACAGCTCAAAGGGCTCGGGGTGCAAAGAGCATTCCTCTCGATCGGCTCGAGCCGAGTGGGCTCGTTCGCGCACCTCAACAACGTGGAGCTGGTGTTGCGCTCGATCGAACCCCCGTCTTCGACGACTAAGGATGTGACGGTCATCCTCGAACGCGGTCCGTTCACCGTCGAAGCCGAGTCTGCGCTGCTCCGAGAGCAGCGCATCGATGTGATCGTGGCCAGGAACAGTGGTGGTCAAGCGACGGAGGCGAAGCTGACCGCGGCGCATCGACTCGGCATTCCCGTGATCATGATCCGCCGACCGGAGCAACCCGCCGGGGCGCAAGCGTCGACGGTGGAAGAGGTGGTTATCTGGGTACAAGCGACGCTGTCCCGCTCGTGAGCCATCTGGGCGGGATTCGACGCGAAGACGTCGGGAGGCAAATGAGAGGGGTGCTCGCCTTCTCCTATGGCTCGGCTGACTTGGCCTGAGGTTCGAGGGTGAACTGTCCACTGTTGGCGTCAAAGTCGAACAGCTCACCGTAGCGACCCCACTGGATGGCGATGTCGAGCTGTCGCCGTACTTCCTCTTCGGAGAATCCGCGACGGAGTAGATCGAGGAAGAAGCCTTCGCCGAGGGTCCCATCCTTCGTCGAACGCAGGCTCCGACAGATGGCTCGGACGAGCGGGGCCCGTTCTTCAGCCTGATGCGCAAAGATCTCCTTCGAGTGCAGGATGTCGGCGGTGACAAAGCTGCGTCCCTCCGGGGTGATCTCGATGTCGGCATTCGCCACCCGGGCCAGTCCGAGCATTTGCGCGGCATCGACCAACGGGAGGAGGTCGTCCACCTCAAAGGTCAGGTCGTGGGCCAACCTTGGCAAGTCGTCTCGACCGCCGCGGGCCTCCAGGATCTCCAACAGCCCCGACATCCCTCCCACCGTCGCTTCGGGCAGCGGAACCTCGGTCGGTGAGCCCTCCCCCGGCGAGACTTCGGTCGAGATGTGGGCCGGCACCCCGGTCGAGCTCTCGGTCATGATGCCGTAGATCTCGTCCACCAACGCTCCGAACGCCTCGTCGTGTCGATTGCGCGGCTGGGGGAACAGACACGTGATCTCGGACCGGATGCGGCCCGGATTCGATCCGAGCACGAGGATCCGGTCGGCGAGAACGACCGCCTCTTCGATGTTGTGGGTCACGATCAGCATGGCCTTGGTGGGAAACGCCGACTCGGACCAGAGTCGCAGGAGCTCGGCTCGCAGGTTCAAGGCCGTGAGCACGTCGAGCGCCGAGAAGGGCTCATCCATCAAGAGCGCGTCGGGTTCTACCACCAGGGCGCGGGCGAAGCCCACCCGTTGGCGCATGCCTCCGGAGAGCTCTTTGGGGAACGCGGATTCGAAGCCGTCGAGGCCGATGCGGTCGATGGCGGCCTCAGCTCGCTGCTTCCGCTCAGCGGCTCCGACGCCCTGGGCCTCCAACCCCAGCTCGACGTTCTGGACGACGGTCAGCCACGGGAGGAGGGCGAAACTTTGGAAGACCATGGCCACGCCGGGATTGGCGCCGGTGAGTGGGGTGCCGCGGTAGGACACCTCACCGGAGGTGGGTGGAATGAGGCCCGCGATGCAGCGGAGCAGGGTGCTCTTCCCCGAACCCGAGCGGCCGAGCAGGGCCAGGATCTCGCCCTCGTGCAGCGACAGCGAGATGTCATCGAGCACCGGGAGCGGGCTGCCGTCGGGCGAGATGAAGGTCTTCGTGACATGGGACACCTCGATGATCGCCGGGCCCTGGGGCGCCGGAGACCGGTTGGCGGCCGACGGAGCGATCGACGTCACATCGAGTACCTGCTTTCCGCCAGGCGGTACAGCCGACGCCAGAAGAGCCTGTTGACGGCGACCACGAAGATACTCATGACCAGTCCCGCGGCCAGCAGGAAGGCGAACTTCCCCTTCGTCGACTCGATGGCGATGTAGTTCCCCAACCCGACCGAGTGCAGCGTCGTCCGGTGCCACGTCACGATCTCGGCGACGATGGACGCGTTCCAGGCACCCCCGGCAGCGGTGATGCCGCCGGTCACGTAGTACGGGAAGATCGCCGGCAGGATGACCCGTCGCCATCGAAGACGACGGGACAGGCCCATGTTGGTCGCCATCTCTCGAAGGTCGTTTGGAATCGAGCTGGCCCCGGCGATGACGTTGAACAGGATGTACCACTGGGCTCCGAGCATCATGAGCAAGATCGCTCCGGCGTTGAGCGGTATGTGCAAATCAATGAAGACCAAGGTGATCAGCGGGAAGAGCAAGATGGCCGGAAAGCTGGCCAGCACCTGGACCACCGGCTGGGCATAGCGGGCGAGCTTGGGGTCCATGCCGACCTTCACTCCGACGGGCACCCAAAGCAGACTCGACAGGACGATCAGCACAACGACACGACCAAAGGTGATGAACCCGAGTCCGAACAGATAGGGAAAGTGGCCGAAGCCCACCACCCTGCCGAGATAGGACAGTCCCGCGTAGCTGGCCCAGATGGCGATTCCTCCCACCACCAACCAAAACACGGCGTCGCCAAACCGCCGGCGACGCTGGTCGACCGCCAGTGGATACTCCGCGAGTCCAAAGGGTCGGGTGACCCGATCGAACCCGCGCCCGACGGGACGGGTCAATCGGCCCAGCAGTCCGGGTACGGCGGAGCGCCGGAGCACGTTGAGCACCACCGAGCGGGGCGTGTCCGATGACGCCGACGTCTCGACCCGGTACTTCTCGGCCCACGCCACGAGCGGCCGGAACACCACGAAGTTGGTCCCCACCACCAGGATGACCATCGCGACGATGGCGATGACCACCTTCCCGTAGGAACCTTCCTGGACTGCCGCGCCCATGAAGCTGCCGATGCCGGGCAGGTCAATCGGCGTTCCCTTGCCATGAATGAAGACCGTCACGGCTTCCGATGCGGTGAGAAAGAACCAACCCCCACCCATGGACATCATGGCGTTCCACACCAGCCCGATCATCGATGACGGCACGTCCAGCTTCCAGAACCGCTGCCATTTGGTCAGCCGGTACATGCGGGCTGCCTCGTCCAACTCGACGGGCTGGGTGATGAGCGAGTGGTAGAAGCTGAAGGTCATGTTCCATGCCTGTGAGGTGAAGATCACGAAGATCGAGGCCGCCTCGAGACCGAGCAGGCTGTTGGGGAACAGGTTGATGAATATGGTCAGCGCGACCGGCAGGAACACCAGAATCGGGATCGACTGGAGGATGTCGAGGATCGGCACCAGGACCTTTTGCGCTCGCTTCAGCCGGGCTGCCGCAGTGCCGTACACGAAGGTGAACGCGGTCGAGAGGGCCAACGCGATGAACATTCGGGTGAGCGAACGAGCCGCGTAATACGGCAGGTCGCTCAAGTTGGTCGAGATCCGCTCCGACGAGTGACCTGGGGTGAAGTTGATGGTCATCGATCGGCCGAGTCGAATCGCCACGTAGAACAGAGCCAACAACAGGCCGCCCACGAGGAGATCCGCAGGGCTCAGGCTCGGGCGACGCAGCACCGCCCGAGCGGGGATCGAACGTCTCATGACCACGTTTTGTTCACCTCCTCATCGACCAACTCGGGTTTCTAGCCGACGGCACTGCAGGGAGGTGGCTATCCGCCTCGTCGGCCCGTCTGGGCCAAGCCCCACCGGGAACCCACGACACGAGCGGCGAATGTAGATTCGCTGCCATGTTGCGCTTCCATCACGTGAACTTGGGTGTGCCTGTGGGCGGAGCGGAGGCCGAGGCTGCATTTCTCGTTGACCTCCTCACCTACAACCGGGTGACCCTCACCGCTCTCGATCCGCCTCAAGCTCGATGGTTTGAGAGCGAAGACGGCAAACAGATCCACCTGAGTGAGGACCCCGATCATCAGCCGGCGGCACGGGCGCACGTCGCCGTCGAGCTCGGCGATGGACTGGCGGATCTCGAGCGCCGGTTCGATCAGGCCGGTTATGTCTACGAGGCGGTCGACACAAGTGAACGCAGGATCGTCCTGTGCAAGGACCCTGCGGGCAATCGGTGGGAGTTGCGCGGCAACCTCCCATAAGAGGAACCGCGGCGTTTTCGGTTTCGGCCAAGACCGCGCGGCGACCAGGCCCTCGTGCGGATCGCCAGGCGCCGGCGTCACACCGCCCGAGCAGCAGGGTGCAGACTGCCGGGCTCCTACCTAATAGCCCTCGTGATGGTCGGAGGAGTCGTGCTCGTCGGTCGGTTGCTCCGATGAACCGTGATCGCCCTCGGTTTGTCCCTCATGCTCCTCGTGTCCAGCGTCGTCGTGCACGAGTTCGAGGTGTTTCACGCTCCGCTCTTTGACGCGGAAGTACGAGTTCGACACGTCCTGGAGAAAGACGTCGAGCCACTCCCCATCGACAATCAGCCCATCCGCTTCGACCACGACGTCTGCGGGCACGGGGCCCTCGGGTCTTGCCGATTCGCCAAACACGATCCGAATCTTCATTGGGCAAACCTCGCTGTCGGTGGTGGAGTTCAAGTGACGCCTTCAATGATGGTGACATCGGCCTGCGAGCGTGTCGAGGCAGGAGAGCTCAACGAATGCGATCAAAGCGCGACCGTCGAGGCACAATGTTGACCGGCAGGCGGCCTTTGGTGTCGATGAGGCGGGAAGGTCATCGGAATTGCCGTCCCGTCGGTAAAGCCCATCACCGTCGCTGAGAAACGGTGAGAACGCGGTCATTCGCACGTCGGAGAAACGCGCCTGGTGATCGGTCCCCTCTAGTCCGCGAACTGCTCCTTCGGCTGGTCGCTGTCGGCGAGGCAAAATGGGGCGCATGCATGCCGACATCGATGAGCTGCGTCGATTGCGCCAGGCCCGCGACCGGATGGACCGCGAGTACGCAGAGCCGCTCGACGTCCCGGCGCTCGCCCGTACGGCGCTCATGTCACCGGCGCACTTCAGCCGCCGGTTCCGCGAGGCGTACGGCGAGTCCCCGTACTCCTACCTCATGACCCGGCGCATCGAGCGAGCCAAGGCGCTCCTGCGTCGGGGCGACCGCAGCGTGACCGACGTCTGCTTCGCAGTCGGCTGGACGAGCCTGGGCTCCTTCTCGGCCCGCTTCACCGAGCTCGTCGGGGAGTCGCCGTCGACCTACCGCGCCCGCGACCACCACGAGATGCGCATCTTGCCGACGTGCCAGGCGATGGTCCTGACCAGGCCGCGCCAGGACGGGGGTCAGATCGGCGCCGAACGGAGCAGATTCGAAGAAGACTCCGTCGCCGGATCCGCGTAGCGTCGAAGTCATGACCGTTTCAATCAGCGCCGTGCACATCTTCGTCGACGACCCCGACGCCGCTCTCGCCTTCTACCGGGACACTCTCGGTCTGAAGGTGCTCTTCGAGGCGGCCAACGGCGGCTACCGCTGGATCAACCTCGCCACCGACAGCCAGCCCGAGATTGCGATTGTCTTGTCGCAACCGCAGGCCGGCCGTTCAAAGGAGGACGGGGACGCCCTGGCAGCCATGCTCGCCAAGGGTGAGCTGCGCCCCGTCCATTTCCGCACCGACGATCTCGATGCGACATTCGAGAAGATCGCCGGCACGCCCGGCGTCGAGGTGCTGTCGGAGCCCGCCAGTCAGCCCTGGGGCGTCCGGGACGCAGCCGTCCGCGACCCCTCCGGCAACCTGCTGCGCATCGAACAGGCCTGAGCACGGCTGATCGCGCCGCTCAACTCGCCGCGACGCGGTACCCGATCAGGACTGCCGACGTGATCAGCTCTTGGACGCCGCGATCGCCTCGTCGAACGACACTCCCGCCTGGAGCAGCCTCCGGTACGCCATGAGTTGCCGGGGCTGGCTGAGCGCCACCGCCGCACTCAGCGAGTCCCCGTGGCGGTAGAGGGCGACAAAGCGGTCGTCCAGCGATCCGTCGACCACCACCACCTCGTCGTCGGGGTCGGGCCGCCCGAGCACCTGGATCTTCGCCCCGTATTGGTCCGACCAGAAGTAGGGCACCGGCACGAACGCTTGGGCCTGCACCCGCCCGGCCAGGAGGGCCCGCGCCGCGGCCTCCCCCATGTCGGCGGCCATCTGCCAGTGCTCGATGCGGGTGAGCGCGCCGCGGAAGGGCCAGCGGGCGAGGTCGCCCGCCGCGACGATCCCGTCGTGGGCGAAGAGGGACTCGTCGCACACGACCCCGTTCTCGAGCGTCAGACCGGACGATTCGAGCCAGCCGGTCTCGGGCACGACCCCGATGCCCGCGACCACGACGTCGGCCTCGAGCGTGCGGTCACCCAACGACACGGCCAAGCCGCCGTCGAGCCGCTCGACCCCTCCCACCACGACACCGGTGAAAAGGTCGACCCCGTTGCGGGCGTGGAGCGCGCCGACGGCCGCTCCGATCGTCTCGCCGAGCACCGGGGACATCGGCACTGGGAGCATCTCGACCACGCTGACCGTGCAGCCGAGGCCGGCACAGGTGGCGGCCACCTCCGATCCGATGAACCCGGCACCGATCACGACGACGCGGCACCCCTCGCCCCCCGCCACGACGGCCTCGCGCAGGGCGATGCAGTCCTCGACGATGCGAAGCACCCGGACACCCTGTTCAGCGAAGGGATGCCTCGGGACCGCCCCCGTCGCCACCACGATCGCATCTGCCTCGACCTGAGCCCCGTCGTCGAGTTTCACCCGTCGGGCGTCCGCGTCGAGGGCGATCGCCCGGTGCCCGAACCGACCGTCGATGCCCAGCTCATCGAGCGTGGGCTGGTCGACGAGCCGGGTCGTCGCCGGCTCCCAGGTGCCCGCCAGCACCTGCTTGGAGAGAGGGGGACGGTCATAGGGAAGATGCGGCTCGGCCCCGACCAACGTCAGTCCGCCACGGAATCCCCCGCGTCGGAGCGCCTGCGCGCTCCGAAGCCCCGCAAGCGAGGCGCCGACGACGACGACCGACCCGTCCGGATCGAGCGGGTCTCCCGCGTCGCCGGTCATTGCTCCCCAGGACCCACGGTGAGGGTGTAGCCGCCCTAGGGGCGACGGTGCAACGCAGCGAGCTCTTTGACCGAGGGTCGCGACCGGCGCGGGACCGCTGGCCAGTAACGGGGCACGGCGCTGCAGTCGGCTGAGGCCCTCGGCCCGGCAAGGACCATTCAGCCGTCTCGGCTGGGCCGAACGGCGCTCGGCGACAATGGTCCGGTGCTGATCAGGCTCGCCGGGCCGGGCGACGAGGCCGGCCTTGCGGAGGTGCACGTGTTGAGCTGGCAGGGCGCCTACCGGGGCCAGGTCCCCGAGGCTCACCTCGCCTCGCTCTCGATCGCTGACCGGACCGAGCGCTGGGCGTCGATCCTCGCTGCGGCGGGGGCGACGCAAGCCACCTTCGTCGCGGTGCAAGACGACCGCATCGTGGGGTTCGCCGACATCGGTCCAAGTCGCGACGGCGACGCCGGAGCGGGCACCGGCGAGGTCACGAGCATCTACCTGTTGCCGGATCGCTTCGGCACCGGAATCGGTCCGGCGCTGATGGAACGCGCCACCGAGGCATTGCGCGCCGCCGGGTTCCGCACGGCCACCCTGTGGGTCCTCGAGTCCAACGCACGGGCGAGGCGCTTCTACGAGGCGGCTGGCTGGTCGCCCGATGGGGCCCACCATCTGTTCGAGGTCGGCGGTGAGGCGATCCCCGAGCTGCGATACCACAGGGATCTCTGATCGACCGACGAGATCGGACGCACCTCCGGGGCCGCACCCGTGTGCTCGGAGCGCGATGGGGGCCCAGGCCTGGGTCGTCGGTAACGTCGGGCACGTGACCACCCCCCTCTCGTGGGCGGTTCGGCGCGCGACCGGACGGATCGAAGAGACGCTCGGGCCCGACGCGGCGGGAGCTCGGCGCCTCGTCGCGCTGGCCGTCCTCTCCGGCCTCGGCCAGAGCGCCACGGTCGTCGTCCAAGCGGTGCTCCTGGCAACGATCATCGAGCGTGCGCTCCAACACGGCACGACCACCTCAACGCTCGTGCCCGAGCTCGTCGGGCTCGGCATCGCCATCGCGGCGCGCGGTGCGTTGGCGTGGATCGGTGAGTGGGCCACCAACAGGACGGCGACCGCCGTCGCCGGCTCGGCACGCCGGCGGCTGCTCGCACATCTCGTCGGTCTCGGCCCGAGCTGGCTCGCGGGCGAACGGGCTGGCGAGCTCGCGCTGAGTGCGACCCGGGGGGTCGATGCCGTGGGGATCTACGTCGGTCGCTTCTTGCCCCAGCTCGTGCTCGCCGCGCTGGCGCCCCTCGGGATCCTCGCCTGGGTCGGCGCCACCGACTGGATCTCGCTGTTGATCCTCCTCGTCCTGGTCGCGTTGGTTCCGCCCGCCATGGTGTTCTTCGGGCGCCGCGCCACCCAGGCGACCACCCGTCAGTGGCGTCGCCTCGCCTCGCTGTCGGCGCACCTCCTCGAGCTGGTGCAGGGCCTGCCGACACTGCGCGCGTTCGGTCGCGTGGACTACGGGCGGCGAGAAGTGGCCGAGGCGACCGAGGGGCTGCGCCGCTCGACGCTGCGGACCCTCCAGGTGGCCTTCCTCTCGGCGCTCGCGCTCGAGCTGCTGGCCGGGCTCGGGACCGGTCTCGTCGCGATGGTGCTCGGGCTCCGGCTCCTCGACGGCCACACCTCTCTTTACGTGGCCCTCGCCGTGTTGCTGGTGTCCCCCGAGGTGTTCCTGCCGCTGCGACGGGCCTCGGCCGAGTTCCACGCGGCAGCCGAAGGTCGCGACGCCGGCGAGCGCATCGCCGCCGCGCTGGAAGTCCCGGTCGTGGCAGCGAGCCAACGGGCGCGCCACCGCACCGCCGGTCGGGGTCCACCCGCTCCGGCTCGACGCGGCGTGCGTCGAGTTCGAGGGTCGGGGGCGGCCCGCCCTCGCACCGCTCACCCTCGCTGTCGCCCCGGGCCAGCACGTCGCGCTGATCGGCCCCTCGGGCTCGGGCAAGTCGACCGCGCTGCACGCGATCCTTGGGCTCGTCGCGCTGTCGTCGGGGCGCGTCCTGGTCGGTTCGATCGATCTCTCGGCGGTCGACCTCGACGCGTGGCGCACTCAGGTCGCATGGGTCCCGCAGCGGCCGCACCTGTTCTCCGGCACGATCCGCGACAACCTGGTGTTGGCCGACCCCGAAGCGTCGCCCGGCCAACTCGCAGCGGCGGCCGAGACGGCGGGACTCGACGACGTGCTGGCCCGCCTGCCTCGGGGTCTCGACACCGAGGTGGGTGAAGGGGGCGCGGGGCTGAGTTCCGGCGAGCGTCAGCGCGTCGCGATCGCGCGCGCCGTGCTGCACGGCGGCGACCTGGTGCTCCTCGACGAGGTCGGCGGACACCTCGACCCGGACGCCCGCGTGGACCTGACCCACCGTTTGGCCCCGTGGCTGGACGGCCGCACGGTCGTGGTCGCCGCGCACCACCCCGACCTGGTCGCGGACCTGCACGACGTCGTCCTGCTCGGGACCACCGCTGAAGCGTCCGCCGCCGGTGGCGCGCCGTGAGTGAGCTGCGGACCCGAGCGACGCTGCGTCGCCTGATCGCGGTCAGCCCGCCGCCGTGGCGGCGGCTCGGCGGTGCGATCGCGCTGGGCGTCGCCGCCTCCGGCGCCACGATCGCCCTGCTGGCGGGCTCCGGGGCGCTCGTGGACAAGGCCGCGGACGCGGCCGGGGCTCGGTGCGATCGCCGGGCTCCTCGCCGTCGTCGAGGTCATCGCCGTTGCCCGGGGGCCGTTGCGCTACGCCGAGCGCCTCGGCGCGCACGACGCCGGGTTCCGGGCCCTGGCCCGCTGGAGGGTGTGGCTCTTCGACCGACTGGAGCCGCTGTCGCCGGCGCCGCTCCGTCGGTGGCGCTCGGGCGACCTCGCCCGGCGGGCGGTGGCCGATGTCGACGCGCTCCAGGACCTGTACCTACGCGGCCTGAGCCCGCTCGTCCAGGCGATCGTGGTCGCCGCCCTCGCCATCGCCGTCGTGGGCGTGCTCGTGCCGGGCAGCGCTGTCGCGCTCGGAATCGCGCTCTTGGTCGCGATGGTCGGTGCCCCGGTCATCGCGTGGTGGTCGCGACCGACCGACGCCGACCGGGCGGCGGCCGGACAGCTCGCGGCCGACGTTGTCGATCTCGTGCACGGCGCGCCGGAACTCGTCGCGCTCGGGCGGGCGGGCGACCACCTCGAGCGGATCGAACGTTGCGGCGCGCACCCTGGCCGGGTCAGCGAGGCGGCGGTCGATCGGGACCGGGGCCGTGGCAGCGCTCGTGGCGCTGTGCGCGGCGGTCGCGGTGACGCTCGTGACGGTCATGGCGATCGACGCGCTCCGGGGCCACCGGCTCGAGCCGATCATGCTCGCCGTCCTCCCGCTGACCGCGCTGGGCTCCTTCGAGGTCGTGGCGCCGCTGGCCGCCGCCGCGCTGGGCGCCGCCGAGGTGGCCGCCGCTGGCCGAAGGCTTCTCGCCATCGCCGATCTCCCGGCGGCGGTGGTCGATCCGACCGATCCGCTGCCCGCGCCGTCGGGAACCGTCGAGGTTTGCCTCAAGGAGGCGACACTGCGCTACGAGCCCGAGCGCGCCGCGGCGTTCGACGGCCTCGACCTGGCGCTTCGGCCCGGCTCGTCCACGGCGCTGGTGGGCCCGAGCGGGGCCGGCAAGAGCAGCGTCGTCCACGCGCTCCTGAGGTTCTGGCCGCTCGAGTCCGGGACCGCTTCGGCCAACGGCGTGCCGATCGACCGCATGCAACAAGCCGACGCCCGGGCGCTCATCGCCTCGGTGGACCAGGACGCCTACCTCTTCGCGGGCAGCATCTTGGACAACGTCCTCCTGGGGCGGCCCGACGCAGAGGACACCGACGTCGACGCGCGCCCTCCAGAGCGCGCAGTTGGCCGACTGGGTGGCCGAGCTCCCCCTCGGCCTCGACACCCAGGTCGGTGAGCGGGGCGCGCTCTTGTCCGGCGGCCAGCGACAGCGGGTCGCCCTCGCCCGGGCGCTCCTGGCGGCGCGCCCGGTCCTCCTCTTGGACGAGCCCGCCGCCGGCCTCGACGCGGCGATGGCCGACCGGGTGCTGAGCGGCGTGCTGGAGGCGGCGTCGGAACGAGCAGTGCTCGTCATCTCGCACCGCGAAGAGGAGGCGGTCCGGCTCGGCAACGTGGTCGAGATGGCCGCCGGGCGCATCGTCGGGCGCCGGGCGGGCGGCGCTCAGGAGGACGGCGGCTGCTCGTTGTAGAGGTGCAGCACCGCTCCGGCGGCGCCCCAGCCGATCCGGGTCAGCGATCCGGTCGACAGGTGCAGCCGCCACGCCAGTCCCGCGTCGGTGCCGATGGCCCAGGCGACGGCCGCCTTGATCGGCGACACGTGGCTGACCACGACCACGTCCCCGTCGTCCCGGCGGGCCCCCGCTCCGTCGGCCGCGAACAGCTCCTCACAGGCTTCGGCGACCCGTTCGCCCACCTCGGCCAGGGACTCCCCGCCCTCGGGACGAAACCCGGGGTCGGCCCGCCAGCGCTGCCAGATCTCGGCGGGCACGCTGCCGAGCGGCCGCCCCTCGTGTTCGCCGTAGTCGACCTCGATCCAGCGCGTGTCGATCTCGACCTCGAGGGACAGGCCCAGCGCGCTGGCGGTGTCGCGGGCCCGCGCCAGCGGGCTGGAGATGAGCCTGGTCGCCGGTCCGACGATCGCACCCAGGGCGGCCGCCTGGCGCCACCCCTTCTCGGTGAGCGGCGCGTCGGTGCGACCGAGCAACAGCCCCTCGGCGTTCGCGCGTCGATTCGCCGTGTCGGACGAGGGTCAACACCGCGGCGTTCAGGCGTCGCCGGCGAGCGACGCCCGCACGAGGATCCGTCCGCACTGGTCGCAGGTCGCGACGGCGTCGGCCGGCTGGCGCTTGATCCGGTCGACCTCCACCGAGGGCAGCGTCAGGTGGCAGCCGTCGCAGCGGTCCCCGACGAGTCGCGCCGCACCCGTCCCGCCGAGTCGCGCCCGCAGATCCTCGTAGCGCTTGGCGAGGGCCTCGGGGAGCGTGGCCGCCTGGGCGGCGCGGCGAGGCGCGGAGCTGGGTCAGCTCGGCGTCGATGGTGGCGTCGGTGTCGGCGACGCTGCTCATGAGCTCGCCGGCGCGCTCGGCCAGCTCGGCGAGCTGGGCCGCGTTGGCGTCGCGTTCGGTGTCGAGCGGTTCCTGCTCCTCCAAGAGCACCATTTCCTCGTCCTCCAGCTGCCCGATCCGGCCAGCCAGCTGCGCGATCTCCGACTCGATGGCGGTGAGGTCGCGGCCCGCCGCGCCACGCGCCCCGTAGAGGCGGTCCTCGAGCACCTTGCGCCTCGCCACCACGGCCGCGGTCTGCTCCTCGAGGTGCGCGAGCGCGGTCGCGAGTTCTCCGGCGCGCTCGTCGAGGTCGGCCGAGCGCCGACGGATCGTGGCCGCCCGCCCGTTCAGCTCGGCCAGCTCGCGCCGCTCCGGCAGCGCGGCCTTGCGGTGCTCGTGCTGGGTGATCGAGGTGTCGAGGTCCTGGACCCGCAGCAGTCGGGTCAGCGGGTTGTCGGCGCTCGACGCCGCAGTGTCGCTCACCGTGTCGCCGCCTGCGCCGCGGCCAGCGCAGCGCGCAGGGGTTCGTCGGCGACCTCGCGGGCCTCGTCCCAGCTCCACCAGCGAGCGACGGGGCTCTCGCCCTGGCCGGGCTCGGGATCGCGGTCCGGACCGTCCAGCAGGTAGCACAGGTCGAGGTGCGTGTGATCCAGCGCCGCGCCGGCCTGGTGCACGTCGACGCGCAAGAGGAACGGGGCGCCGCCGGGGTGGCTGGTCTCGAGCCCGGTCTCCTCGGCCGCCTCACGGCGCGCTGCGTCGGGCGGCGACTCCCCCTCCTCCAGGTGCCCGCCGGGCTGGAGCCACCTCGCCAACAGCCGGTGCATGTGCAGGACCGTGCCACGGGGGCCGACCACCACGCCCGACGCGGTCACGTGCACCCGGTCGGCGTGCTGGTCCCAGGGTCGCTCAAGGCGCTCGAGCTCGGACAAGAACCGTGCCTTGGCGTCGCGCTCGCGCTGGTCGGCGGGCTCGTGCGCGGCCACCAGCTCGACCAACTCGGCACGTCCCATCACTGAGAAATCCCTACCACACCCGGTCACGTGCCCGGCCATGGGACCTCTCGGGGTCTAGGTTCGCCGCGATGTGTGCCGGCCGGAGCGAGTTCGTGGCGGCCAGCTACAACGCGCACTCGGGCGTCGACGGCTGGGGCCGGCCCCACGACGTGGTCGGGGTCTGCCGCCAGATCGACGCCGACGTGCTCGTCCTCCAGGAGTCCTGGCGACCCGAGGGGCGCCCCAGCCTGGCCGACGAGGTCGCCGAGGCGCTCGGCTATCAGGTGGCCGAGGTGCCGCTCGCGCATGGGCGCCGGGCCGGGCCCCATCCGCACGCGAGCGACCGCTGGATGCGGCGCCTCGACTGGCGCACGGCCAGTCACGCGCTGTTCTTGGACAGCGAGCGGCCCTTCCCCCGCCGCATCACCGAGTCGCCCCGCTTCCAGGGGGCGGAGAAGGGCACCTGGGGCATCGCCGTGCTCAGCCGGCTGCCGGTGCGCCGGACCGAGGTACTCCCCCTCCAGCACCTGCGGCGGGACCGGGCCAACCGGGCCGTGGTCGCGCTGAACGTCGAGGTCGCCGGGCGCGAGGTCGGTGTCGCCGGGACCCACATGTCGCACCTCTCGCACGGCTCGGCCCTGCACTTCCGGGCCGTGGCCCGCATGGTGGACGGCGTGTTCGGCGACGAGCCGGTGCTCCTGGCGGGCGACATGAACCTCTGGGGCCCGCCCATCCACGCCCTGCTCGGCCAGTGGCAGCGCGCCGTGAAGGGGAAGACCTGGCCGGCGTGGCGGCCCCACAGCCAGCTGGACCACCTCTTGGTCCGCGGGCTCTCGGTCTCGGACTCGGGGGTCTGGCCGGAGTCGGGCTCAGACCACCGACCCGTCTGGGCCCGGCTCGCCCTGGAGCGAACCTGATCGAGCTCGGCGAGCGGGCCCGCCGGCGGGCTCTGGTGGCCCTCGGCGCCATCGCGGCGGCCGGCCTCGCCGCATGGGCCGCCACGACCATGCCGTTCACCGCCGACGCCAATGCGGTGACCGCGGTCGGGATCGGGCTCGTCACCGTCGAGGTCGCGCTGCGCCGGCGGCACGCGGCGGCGATGGCGGTGACCGGTGGTGCGGTGGGTGCGCCGGGCCGCCGGTGGCCGTGGCTCGCGCTCACCCTCGTCGTGGTGGCGTGGGAGCTGGTCTGCCTCTTCCTGGGCCCGCGCGTCGCCCACCCGACGATCAGCTCCCTCTACGACTCGGCGGCCCACTGGCAGGCGTTCAAGGCCGCGTGCTTCTTCGTGTGGCTGTGCGGCGGCGCGGCACTGGTGCGAGCGTGACCGTCGAGGTCGTCTCCGACGCGATCTGGGCGGCACTCGCCGCACTGGCGGTCGCCGCGGTCCCGATCGCGCACCTCGGGCGGGCGCGTCTCGCCCGGGTCAGCGCGGTGGTGCGCTGGCTCGAGTCGAACCGGCTCGGGTACGTGGCCGTCCTGCTCTTCTGGGCGTGGGCCGGCTGGCACTTCTTCGCCCGCTGAGATTGCTCAGCCCGAGACGACGACCTGCGGTGCGTAGCCGATGAAGAGCCCCGACTCGACGACGCCCGGGATCGCCTTGAGCTCGGCCTCGGTGTGTTCGGTGATCTCTCCCAAGTGCGCGTCGAGGAGATAGTTCCCGCGCTCGGTGATGACCGGGCCGTCCTTGCCGGTGCCATGGCGCAGCGACACGCTGGCGACCCCGCGAGCGGCCAGCGCGTCACCGACGAGCCGGACCGCCTCGGGGATCACCTCGATCGGGACCGGAAAGCGCGTGCCCAGCCGGTCGACGAGCTTGGAGGGGTCGACCACGACGTAGCGCTCCGGCGAGGCGGCCATGACGAGCTTCTCCCGCAGGATGGCGCCGCCGCGCCCCTTGATGAGGTTGGCCGCCGGATCGACCTCGTCGGCGCCGTCGAACGACCAGTCCGGTCGGACCGAAGAAAGCGACGCGATGGGCACCCCGGCTTGCCCGCAGGCCAGCTCGATCTCGAGGCTGGTGGTCACCGCCGTCCAGGCGATCCCCTCGGCGTGCGAGCGCGCCACCGAGCGCGTCGAGGGTCAGCCGGCTCGTGCTCCCCGAACCCACGCCCACCACGTCACCGGGGCGCAGGCGCTCGACCATCCGCGCCGCGGCGGCCCGTTTCGCCTCCACGTTGGACACGGGCCCGTCGAGGGACCGGCCTTCGTCGAACGCCGCCTGCCAGGAGCCCACGGGTTCCGCCTCCTCGGCGCGCCGTGCGCCGTGCCGCAGAAATCCTACGGCGGGCTCCGGCGGCCCCGGGGGTGGGTGCGACCACAATGGTCCTCGATGGCCGAGGTCGGACACAGCAGCGCGTCACCGGTGACGCTGTCGTCGACCGGGCCCGACGGTTGGCGGCGCTGGCGGGCGCTGCGGCGGGCCGCGCTGGCCGAAGCCCCTGACGCCTTCTCCTCGACGCTCGCCGAGTGGTCCGGCACCGGCGACACCGAGGCGCGCTGGCGGGACCGCCTCGACGCGGTGCCGCTCAACCTCGTTGCCCTGATCGGCCGCCGCCCCGTCGGAATGGTCAGCGCGATGGCAGCGGCCGACGACGAGGTCGAGCTGATCTCCATGTGGGTGGCCCCCGACGCTCGCGGTCGCGGCATCGGTGACGCCCTCATCGAGGCGGTCGCCCGCTGGGCGGCCGAACAAGGCGTTTCACGCGTCGCCCTGGCGGTCCGGGAGCACAACGCCCCGGCCATCGCCCTCTACCGGCACAACGGGTTCGGCGACGACGGGCCGTCGCGCTGGGATCCGGTCACCGAGCGGCGGATGGTTCGGCCCCTCCACTCAGACGCAGAAGGTTCACCGTGAGTCGGAGGCTGCCGGCGGCGCACTGACCAGCGACCCGGCGCCGGTGGCAGTGTGGACGGGTGCCGAAGACCAGCGCCGGGCTCTTGCTCTACCGCGGCGACGGGGATGCGCTCGAGGTGCTGCTCGTGCATCCGGGCGGCCCGTTCTGGGTCCGTCGCGACGACGGCGTGTGGTCGGTGCCCAAGGGCGAGCTCGACGAGGGGGACGACCCGGTCGCGACGGCGGCGCGCGAGTTCCGCGAGGAGCTCGGAGAAGACCCCCCGCTCGAGGGGTGGGTCGAGCTCGGCGAGGTGCGCCAGTCCGGGGGGAAGCGAGTGCTCGCGTGGGCGGTCCGCGGCGACTTCGACGCCGAGCACATCACGAGCAACACCTTCGAGATCGAGTGGCCGCCGCGCTCGGGGCGGCGGGCGACGTTCCCCGAGGTCGACCGGGCGGCGTGGTTCGCCATGTCGGCCGCCGCGCCCAAGCTGGGCAGCGCCCAGGCAGCCTTCCTGGAGCGCTTGGCGGCGCTGGTCGGTTAATCGGCCATCTCGGGGCCAGGCTCCCCGCCCGCGAAACGCCCCACCGCGTCGGCGAACCCGCCCAAGTCGAGGCCGCACAGGTGGCGCATCACGTGCTCGCGGACGCTGCGCAGGTGGACCGGATAGGCGTCCTCCAACAGCGCGAGCCCGCCGTCGGTCAACACCGCCAGGAACCCCCGGCCGTCCGAGGGGCAGCGCGCCCGCTCGACGAGGCCCCGGCGAACCAGGCCATCGACGACCCGGCTGATGGCGCTCAGCGACATGGCCCCCCGCTCGGCCAGCTCGCTCATCCGCAGCTGGCGCTCGGGGGCCTCCGACAGGTTCACCAGCACGAAGTACTCGGTCATGGTCACCCCGTGGGCGGCGTGCAGGTCGGCCTCGAGCACCCGCGGCACGACCACTAGGGCCCGGGCGAAGGCCCGCCAGGCCCGCTCCTCCTCGCCGCGCAGCGGTGCCGCCGCCTCGCCCGAACCACTCTCCACTGCCATCGCCGGGCCCCCTTGCGTTGTCCGTCTCCCTTGATTATACTTGCATTTACAAGCATCTATCTAGGAGGCGTCATGACGACCACCAGTTCGACCGATCTCAGCACACTTTCCGGCGAGTACACCCTGGACACGGCCCACAGCCGGGTGGGTTTCATCGCCCGTCACGCCATGGTGACCAAGGTCCGGGGCCTGTTCAAGGAGTTCGACGGGAAGATCCACCTGGACGCCGACGACCCGACCCGCTCGACCGCCGAGGTGACCATCCAGGTCGCCTCGATCGACTCCCAGCAGCCCGACCGCGATCAGCACCTGCGGAGCGCGGACTTCTTCGACGTCGAGCGCTTCCCCACCATCACCTTCAAGAGCACGGCGGCCGAGGCCGTGGGCGAGGACCGCTACCGGCTGACCGGGGACCTCACCATCCGTGACATCACCCGTCCGGTCACCCTCGACCTCGAGCTCACCGGGTCGACCCCGGACCCCTGGGGCATGTACCGGGTGGGCTTCGAGGGTTCGATCGTCGTGAACCGGCGTGACTGGGGCCTCGGGTGGAACATGGCGCTCGACGCCGGCGGCCTGCTCGTCTCGGAGAAGGTCACCATCGAGCTCGACGTGGCTCTGGTCCGGCCCGCCGCGTAGTCACAGCTCCAGGGCGGCCTCCACCGCGAGGTCGAAGAGGGCCCGGCGCGAGGACCACCGCTGCCAGGAGCGGTGGTCCCACGCCTCGCCCGAGAGGTCGTCGCCCGCGTAGAGATACTGCGCGAAGCGCACGCCGCGGTGACGGGCGACGGCCAAGAACGCCGCGGTTTCCATCTCGACGGTGACGCAGCCTTCGTCCCGTCGCCTGGCCACCCGGGCCGTGGTCTCCCGGAACGGCGCGTCGGTCGTCCAGGTCTTGGCCACGGTGTGGGGGACCCCGTTGCGCTCCAGCACCGCCACCGCGACCGCGACGTCGGCCGGATCGGCCTCGACCTCGCGCCCCGGGGGCAGGTAGTGGTACGAGGTGCCCTCGTCGCGCACGGCCCGGTCGGGCACGACGACGTGGCCGAGCGCCAGGTCGCCCACGATGGCGCCGGCGCCCCCGCAGGCCACGAAGGCCCGGCTGCCCAGCGCGATCACCTCCTCCATCAACGCGGTCACCATGGGGGCGCCGACCCCGGCGTGCAGCACCCCGACCGCGCCCCGCCCGGCCGGTCTCGAGGACGTAGAAGGGCCGGGGCGACTCCATCCCGAGGGTGAGGAGGTGCTCGGCCCGCCCCTCGCCGCACACCTCGTCGACGATCTCGGAGAAGAAGCAGATGACCGTCGCTCTGGGCATCCCCTCGACCGGGCGCACCACCATGGCGGGTTCGATCAGCGCGTCGGGCGCCGGGTCGAACTCCAGGATCGGTGGGCCGGGCTCGCCGGCCGCCGCCCTCATCCCCCGACCGGGCTGTGCGGGACCGGCGGCAGGATCGCCACCGGCTTGACCGCTTCGACTGGCGCCGGCTCGGGCGCGGTGGCCTGCCAGACCTCCCGGACGAGCACCTGGATGGAGCCGGCGATGGGGATCGCCAGCAGGGTGCCCACGAAGCCGCCGAAGAAGCCGCCGATGAGATCGCCCACGCTCGCCCCGAACAGGATCGCGATCAGGACCAGGAGCGGGTTGATCTTGACCGTGCGGCTCATGACGATGGGGTTGAGCACGTGGTTCTCGATCTGGGTGTAGGCGAGGAACACGATCAGCACGACGATCCCGGCTGCGACCGAGTGGGCGAAGGCGAAGAGGACCGTCGGGATCCCGGCGACCGCCCCGCCGATCATCGGCAAGAAGTCGAGCAGCGCTACCCACAGCGCCCACAACAGCGCGAACGGCACGCCCATGACGGTCAGCGCGACGAAGACCACCACTCCGGCGATGATCGAGGTGATGAAGTTGCCGATCATGTAGCCGGTGACCGACCGGCTGACCTCGCCCGCGATCCTGCTGTAGCGCTGGGCCCGGGCCGGCGACATCATCCGCAGGATGCCGCTGCGCAGCTTGTGCCCCTCGAGGAGGAGCAGGAGCACCAGCACGAAGATCGTCACGAGGGCGATGATGAGCGTCACCGCGCCCTTGCCCACCGCGAGCGCCGGCTTGGACAGGTTCTTGGCGAACGTGGCGAGCTTGGGCGCCAGGTTCACCTCGACCCAGTGCTTCACGTGGTACTTGCGCACGAGGTGGCCGATGGTCCCCTTGCCGTGCTCGGCCTGGGACACGTACTTGGGCAGGTTCCTGGCCAGGTGGGTCAGCCCGTTCACGAGCGGGTAGCCGAAAGCGAAGGCGAGGCCGCCGAACGCGGCCACCGCGAGGATCGACACGATGGCCACGGCGTAGCCCCGCCGCTTGACCCCGATCCGGCGCAGGCCCACCACCGCCGGGTTGAGCAGGAGCGCGATGAACCCGGCCACCACGACGATCAACAGGATCTCGCGCAACTTGTAGAGAAGGATGCCCACCAGGTACACGACCACCACGACCGCCACGCTGGTGAGGATGGTGCCGAGCGGGATGCCCCGGTCGGCCGCCACCTCGAACAGACGAGTGCGCCGCGACTCGGGCTGCTGCTCGTCGCTCACGCCAAGAGTCTGGCATCTGACCTGCGCGACCCGGCGAGGAGCGTCCGGAACCCGATTTGCCCCCTGCAGATCGGCGGCTGATCATGGCTCGGCGTCCATCCATCACGGCGGAGCCGTGACGACCCCGCGGCAGCGGTGGCGACCCTCGGGTGTATGCATACCTGGTCAGTCGCTGAAGGAGGGCGAACCGTGCCCGGCATGGGGAAGAACCTCAGCTCGACCAACACGCTCATCGTCGACGCGTTCCACCACGCCCTGTGGCTCCAGTTCCTCATCGTGCTGGCCATCGGCGCGCTCCTCGCGCTGATGCGCTCGGCGTTACGGGCCCGGCAGTTCAGGGCGGCGGCGGGGACTGGCGCCGAGTCGGTGGTCCACGCGCCGACGGCGACCTCGGAAGCAACCGGTCGCCGGTTGCTGCGGGTCGGGTTCGGGCTGCTCTGGGTCCTGGACGGGATCCTTCAGGGCCAGTCGGCGATGCCACTCAGCCTGCCCTCCCAGGTGCTCCAACCGGCCGCCGCCGGGTCCCCGTCGTGGGTGGTCCACCTCGTCACGTTCGGCGCGAACCTCTGGTCGGACCATCCGGTCACTGCGGCGGCGGCCGCGGTGTGGATCCAGGTCGGGGTGGGCCTCCTACTCCTGGTCGCGCCGAGGGGCCGCTGGTCGCGGTTCGCCGGGGCGGTCAGCGTCGGATGGGGGCTCCTGGTGTGGGTGTTCGGCGAGGCCCTGGGAGGGATCCTGGCCCCCGGAGCGAGCTGGCTGTTCGGCGCGCCCGGTGCCGCCCTTTTGTACGTGGTCGCCGGGGCGGTGCTGATGCTCCCGGACCGGGCCTGGACGACACCGAGCGTCGGGCGGTGGCTGCTCCGAGGAACCGGGCTCTTCTTCGTGGGCATGGCCGTCCTCCAGGCGTGGCCCGGGCGCGGATTCTGGCAGGGTCAGACCCGCTCGCCGTCTTCGACTCCCGGCCAGCTCGAGGCGATGGTCCACACGATGAGCCAGACGTCGCAGCCGAGCCCGATCGCGAGCCTCCTTTCGGCGTTCGGACGCTTCGACGCGGCCCACGGCTGGGCCGTCAATCTGTTCGTCGTCGTCGCGTTGGCCGTGATCGGGACCGCGCTGTGGTCGTCGAGGCCGCGCGTGCTGCGCCTGGCGGTCGGTGCCGCGCTCGCGCTCTGCCTCGCGACCTGGGTGCTCGTGCAGGACCTGGGGTTCTTCGGGGGCGTGGGGACCGACCCCAACAGCATGGTCCCCCTGGGGCTGCTCCTCGTGGGGGGCTACCTCGGGGTCTCGCGGGTGGCGGTGCCGGTCGCCGCTCCCCAACCGGTGGCCGCTCGCGATCGCGTCGGCGCGTTCGGGGCGTTGGAGCCCTCGTACCTGTTCCGGGCGGCCGCCGCCATCGGGGCGTTGGTCGTCGTGCTGATCGGGGCCGTGCCGATGGCCGCGTCGGCGGCGAGCTCCAACGCGGACCCGGTGCTGCAGGAGGCCCTGAACGGCGTCCCCGAGCAGGTGGACGTCCCCGCGCCGAACTTCGACCTGGTCGACCAGTCCGGCCACGCCGTCACGCTGTCGAGCTTCCGGGGCCGCACCGTCGTGGTGACCTTCCTCGACCCGGTATGCACGAGCGACTGCCCGGTGATCGCCCAGGAGCTCCGGGCCGCCGACAAAATGCTCGGCGCGCAGTCGGCGCGGGTCGCAATGGTCGCGATCGTGTCGAACCCGATCTACAACTCCATCCAGTTCACGAGGGCCTTCGACCGCCAGGAGTACCTCTCGACCGTCCCCAACTGGTACTTCCTGACGGGCACCGACGGGCAGCTGACGACCGCGCTCAACCGGCTCGGGGCCTCGGCGATCGTCGAGCCCGCCGGGGCGATGGTCGACCACAGCGAGTTCGCCATGGTGATCGACGGCACGGGCCACATCCGCACCGTGCTCAGCACTGACCCCGGACCGGCGACCCCGGTGCTGCAGTCGTCGTTCGCGTCGCTCCTCGATACCGAGATCCACGAGGCAATGGCCCCGACGTCCGCCGGCTGAGCGGAGACGCAATGCGACGTCGCCTGGTCGGGTCTTTGGTCGTCGCCGCGCTGTCGGTCATCGCACCCGTTGTTACCGCGAGCGGCGCGACGGCCGCCGGAACGACACAGCGGAGCGCGCCGGCGGCTCCGCTCAACTCGTCCTTCGAGCAGGCCGGCGACACCTGGCTCGTGGTGCCCATGGGACACCTGTCCAACCTCCTCAACACCTTCTGGCAGCTGCTGGTCCGCTCGCCCACCGGGTCGGGCTGGGCAACCGTGACGCCACCGGGGGTCGCCGACAACGGCGGTCTTGCCGTGACCGCCGTCGGTGGCCGCGTCCTGGCGGGCTTCCTGACCAGCCAGGACCTGACGTTCTCGCCCCTTGGCTCGAGCACCGACGCCGGCCGGAGCTGGCAGGGCTCCTATTTCCCCGAAGCGCTGAGTGCCGTCCCCGACGCGCTGGCGACGGCCACCGACGGGGCCAGCCTGGCGCTCGGTCAAGCCAAGAGCGGCACGGTGCTGACGACGGGGATCGGGACGGGCTCGTGGCAGCGCTTGACCACCCTCGGGGAGCTGAACCGCACCCGGGCCGGCGCTCGCTGTGGGATCGCACGGTTGACCGCCGTGGCCGTCGCCCCCGACGGCGACGAGCTGGTCGGCGCAGCGTGCCACCGGAGCGACGCGGCGGCCGCCTTCGCGTTGAACGGCGGTTCGGTGCACCCCCTCGTCGCCCCGATCAGCGGGACGGCGGTCTCCGTGCTGCGGCTCGTCTCGACCCCGAGCGGCGTGGCCGGACTGTTCTCCGCCCAGCGCGGCAGCTCCACCCAGCTGCGGGCGGGGTGGCTGGCCACCGGCGCGTCGACCTTCGCCCTCTCGGCGCCGCTCACGCTGGGGTCCGGCAAGCGGCTGGTCGCCACGGGTGCTACCGCCGCTGGCGGGATGTTCGTGCTCCTCGGAGCGGGCCAGCACGGCGAGCCGGAGTTGGTCGACGTTGACCCCGGCTCAGCCACACCCTCCTGGGATGTCCTTCCCACACCGCCCAGGGGTACCGTGGGGGCGGCCTTCTCGAACGGACGAACAGATGCCGTGACAGTCCACGACTCCACCCTCATCGATTACACGCTCGACCAGGCCAGCCATACCTGGGTCATATCCCAGCGGCTTCACGTCAACATCCAGTACGGATCGAGTGACTGATGCCCTCGATGATGCCCAGGGTGGCCTTCACACCCCACGACGTCTTCACCCGTTGGGACGTCAGCGCGTTCCCGCTGCTCGTCGTGGTCGGACTCGTCGCCGCGGGAGTGTGGTACCTGCGCGCCGACTGGACCCTGGCGTCGCGGGGGCGACGCTGGAAGACCCGACGAACCGTGGCCTTCTTCGCCGGGCTCGCCACGATCGACCTGGCCCTGCAGTCCCCGGTCGCCACGATGACCGGCACCTACTTCCAGGCCCACATCGTCCAGCACCTCCTCTTGATGGCGGTCGCCCCACCCCTGCTCGCCATGGGCGCCCCCTCCACGCTGTTCCTCCAGACGGCCAAGCGGTCCACCAAGGAGCGGTGGCTCGCGGTGCTGAGGTCGCGTCCGTTCGCGGTCTTGACCCACCCGGCGCTGGTCGCCTTCCTCTACTACGGCGTGATGTTCATCTTCTTCTTGTCGTCGCTCATCAATCTCGCGATGACCCACATGTGGCTCATGGACATCATCAACGTGTTCTTCCTGACGGGTGGCCTCTTGTTCTGGTGGCCGATGGTCGGCATCGACCCGATCATCCACTGGAAGCTCGGCTTCGGCGCTCGCATGTTCTTCGTGCTCGTCGGCTCGGCCATCGACGCGTTCTTGGGCGTGGCCATCCTCAACCTGTCGCACCCGATCGCGTCGATGTACACCCTGTCGAGCAGCCGCGCCGGCGGCGGCCTGCTCTGGGCCGGGACCGACGTCCTCGCCCTCGCGGCGTTCCTCCCCATCTACCTCCAGTGGATGCACTCCGAGGAGCGAGCCGGCAAGCGGGTCGACGCCCGCTTTTCTAGGCAATCGAGCGGGTCCCGCCTCCCGGTGCCGGCGGAACTCATCGGGACCATCGGTGGTCGACCGGCACGGACCTCGGCCTGGGAGGCGTCGTGGCGCCAGCGGGTCGGAGAGGTTCCGGTCACTCGGACGAGCCGAGCCGAGCGCGACCCAGCCGACGGGCTGCTCGAGGACCCGAGCGGGACGGCTGTCGAGGCGTAGGCCGGAGTGATCGACCACGTGTCGCTCCAGGTGAGCGACGTCGCGGCGAGCCGCGTCTTCTACGAGCGTCTGCTGGCGCCCCTCGGACTGCATCCCTTCGACGTGGGCGCCGCCGTCGGGTTCAGCGACGGGAGCCGGGCGTGCTTCTGGCTCTCCCCCGCCCAGCGGGGCGCCGAACGAGAGCTGCACCTGGCGTTCGCGGCGTTGGACCGGGCGACCGTCGAGGAGTTCGGGGCCGCCGCGCGGTCGATCGGAGCGGAGATCCTCCACGAGGCCCGCGTCTTCCCCGAGTACGGCCCCGACTACTACGGCTGCTTCGTCCGGGACCCCGACGGCCACAACATTGAGGCCGTCTGCCGCAGCCGAACTTCATGAGTCAACTCAGCCGTAGTTGAACCGCCGGCACAGACGCTCGATGATCTGCGGCGTCAGGGGGTCGTCGAACACATGGGTTCAAAGGGCATTCGGAAACGCAAGCCGGGTCGTCGACTCCCGTCGTTGCGAGGGAAGGTTCGCCATATCGACGAACCTCCGGTGATGTGGCCATCGCCGTCGTCGGGTTTTGAGGCAGACCCGTACTCGCCGGCCGGGGCGATGCAAGGCCTCTGGCGGTTCGGCGGAGGTGGAAGCGATGCGCACGAAGCCGAAGCTCGATCTCGCCAGTGGCGGATCGGCCGGGCTGGCTCCCTGATCTTGAGGGTCCTCGGCTATCGATCCCGTCCCAAGAAGAGCGGGGGATCCCCAGGCACCTAGTCCAGCCGGCGGTGTCGTCACCGATCCGAGACCTATCCTTCACAAAAGTTGACTAGTCCCATCAACTTTAGTAATTTCGTCAAATGCCTAGATTCACCAGCAGCTTCGTCCACCAGCGTTTCGTCCGGGCGGTCGCCCTGGGGGCGGCCATGACCGCGATCGTCGCCTCGAGTGCGCTGCCCGCCGGCGCCGCTACGGGGACCGTCAACCTGGTGGCCTACTCGACGCCCGCCGCCGCCTACACGGCCATCGGGACTGCCTTCTCGAAGCTCCCGGCAGGCAAGGGCCTGACCATCGCCGGCTCCTACGGACCTTCGGGCACCCAGGCCACCAACGTGGTGAACGGCCAGCCGGCCGACGTCGTGAACTTCTCGATCGAGCCCGACATGCAAAAGCTCGTCCAGGCCGGGATCGTGTCGCCGAGTTGGGACACGGTCGGTCCCGACCACGGCATCGTGACCGACTCGGTCGTGGCGTTCATCGTCCGCAAGGGGAACCCCGACCACATCACGAGCTGGGCCGACCTCGTGAAGCCGGGCGTGCAGGTCATCACGCCCAACCCGTTCAGCTCGGGATCAGCGCGCTGGAACCTCCTCGCCGCCTACGGCGCCCAGCTGCAGCTGGACAAGACCCCCGCGCAGGCGCAGAAGTACCTCTCCGCGTTGCTGAAGAACACGGTGTCGCAGCCGACGAGTGCGAGCACCGCGCTGGCCACGTTCCTGGCGGGGACCGGTGACGTGCTCCTCGACTACGAGGACGACGCGATCGCGGCCCAGAACAAGCAGGACCCGATCAGCTACGTGATCCCGAAGCAGGACATCTTGATCCAGAACCCGATCGCGGTGACCAAGGACGCGACAAACCCGGCGGGCGCCAAGGCCTTCGTCAACTTCCTGTTGTCCAAGAGGGGCCAGGAGCTGTGGGCGCTCGAGGGATACCGGCCGGTCCTCCCGGGCGCCGCGGCGGCGGTCGGGGTGACCTTCCCCAACCCGCCCCAGCTCTTCACGATCACCGCGCTCGGGGGCTGGACCAAGGTGACGTCCAAGTTCTTCGATCCGACGTCGGGCATCGTGACCAAGATCGAGGCGAGTCTCGGTCAGAGCACCGCGAGCGGCTGAGTTGGCCACCGGGGCGCTCGACCCGGTCCTCATCCCCGACGCGTCCTCGTCGGGGGCGAGGTCGCGTCTGCGCACCATCGCCAGGGCGGCCACCCGGATCATCGCACCGGGGACCGCGATGATCTACCTGAGCCTCCTGGTCCTCATCCCGATCGCGGCCCTCTCGGCCAACGCCTTCCACGGCGGGTGGTCGGCGTTCTGGGCCGCGGTGCGCGACCCCGAGTCGTGGGCCGCGTTGAAGCTCACGCTCATCAGCGCGCTGGTGGTCGTCGCGCTGAACACCGTGGCCGGGACCGCGATCGCCTGGGTGCTCGTGCGAGACCACTTCCCCGGCAAGCGGATCGTCGCTTCGCTCGTCGACCTGCCGTTCGCACTGCCCACCATCGTCGCCGGGCTGACGCTGCTCAGCCTCTATGGACCCGACAGCCCCTTCCACCTGAACGCCGCGGGCACCCGCTTCGGCGTGTGGATCGCGCTGGCCTTCGTGACGCTCCCGTTCTCGGTGCGCGCCGTCCAACCCGTCCTGGCCGAGCTCGAGCGCGACGCCGAGGAAGCAGCGTCCTCCCTGGGGGCGAACTCGCGGACGGTGCTGCGGCGCATCGTGCTGCCGAGCCTGGCCCCCGCCATGCTTTCGGGAGCGATGCTGGCCTTCGCCCGGGCGATGGGCGAGTACGGCTCGCTCGTGTTCATCTCGGGCGACCGACCCTTCTCCACCGAGGTCGCGTCGGTCCGGGTCTTCGGGCTCTACCAGAGCGGCGACCAGTCGGCCGCGGCGGCCGTCTCTCTGGCGCTCCTGCTCCTCTCGCTCTTCGTCCTCATCCTGTTCGGCGCGCTCCGTCGACGCCTCGCCCGTCCGGAGGTCAGCTCGTGAGGTCCCGCCTCGCCCGCTACGGCCTACGCAGCGCGGTGCTCGCCTATCTCGCGCTCTTGGTCGTGGTCCCCGTCGGCGCGATCACCTACAAGGCCTTCGAGCACGGGTTCACGACCGCGTGGCGGGACCTGGCCAACCCGAGCGGCGCCGCCGCGAGCGGGTTCGAGCACGCGCTCGTGCTGACGCTGATCGTGGCAGTGATCGCGGTGCCGCTCAACGCCGCCTTCGGCGTGGTGGCGGCGATCGTGCTGGCCCGCCACCGGTTCCCCGGCGCGGCCCTGCTCGACGCGGCGATCGACCTGCCGGTCGCCGTCTCCCCGGTGGTCGTGGGGCTCGCGCTTGTGCTGGTCTATGGCCGCACCGGGTGGTTCGGTGGGTGGCTCGCCGCCCGCGGCATCCAGGTCATCTTCTCTATCCCGGGCATCGTGATGGCCTCGGCCTTCGTCTCGATCCCCTATGTGGCCCGCGCCGTGCTCCCCGTCCTCCAGGAGATCGGTACCGACCAGGAGCAGGCCGCGGCCACCCTCGGCGCGGGACCCTGGCAGATCTTCTGGCGGGTGACCCTCCCCTCGATCCGGATGGCGCTCGCCTACGGGGTCACCCTCACCACCGCCCGGGTGCTCGGGGAGTTCGGCGCCCTGAGCGTGGTCGCCGGCGACGTGGTGGGTCACACCCAGACGCTCACCTTGTACGTTGGGTACCTCTTCGAAAGCGATCTCGACCAGGTCGGTGCGGACGTCGGGGCGGTCATCCTCGCCGTGATCACCCTGGCCGTGCTGCTGGTGCTCAGCCGGTCGAGGTCCGAGAAAGGAAGCTCGTGGCGATCGAGGTTCGCGGCGTCTCGAAGCGATTCGGCGATGTCGTTGCTCTCGACGACGTCTCCCTAGAGATCGCCGCCGGATCGCTCACCGCCCTGCTCGGGCCGAGCGGTTGCGGGAAGTCGACGCTGTTGCGGGTCATCGCGGGGTTGGAGACGCCCGACGCCGGCCGGGTCTTCATCGACGGCGACGACGTCACCGGCCTCGCGCCGAAGGACCGGGGCATCGGGTTCTGCTTCCAGCACTATGCGGCCGTTCCGCCACATGACGGTGTGGGAGAACGTGGCGTTCGGCCTGAAGGTGCGCCACCGCCCGAAGGACGAGGTCGCCAAGAAGGTCGCCGACCTTCTCGAGCTGGTGCGCCTGGACGGCCAGGCCAAGCGCTACCCGAGCCAGCTCTCGGGCGGCCAGCGCCAGCGCATGGCGCTCGCCCGCGCCCTCATCGTCGAGCCCCGGGTGTTGCTCCTCGACGAGCCCTTCGGCGCACTCGACGCCCTGGTCTCCAAGGAGCTGCGGGCCTGGCTGCGGCGCCTCCACGACGAGGTGCACGTGACCACGGTGCTCGTCACCCACGACCAGGAAGAGGCGATGGAGGTCGCCGACCACCTGGCGGTCATCAACCACGGCCGCCTCGAGCAGGTGGGCACGCCGCGCGAGCTCTACGACCGGCCGGTGAACGAGTTCGTGCTCACCTTCGTCGGGCCCGCGACCACGATCCGGGGTGAGTACTTCCGGCCCCACGACGTCTCGGTCAGCCGGACCCCGGTCCCCGGGTCGCATCCCGCCACGGTGCTGCGCGTCGCCCATCTCGGCTTCGAGGTCCGCGTCGAGGTGCGCCTCGACGCCGAGCACGACGGCGACGGGCAGGAGCACTTCGCCTGGGCGCAGCTCGACCGTGACACGGCCAACCTGCTGTCGCTCGAGCCCGGCGACCGGGTCCACGTGTTGCCCGCGGAGGCGACCAACGGGGCGACGACCCGAGACGGCGTCGCCGACGAGCCGGCCCCCAGCCCGGCCTGAATCCGCCGGCCGGACCGATCTCGGCTTGAATTCGACCCGTGCACATCTCGGCCAAGGTCGACTACGGGCTCCGGGCCCTCTGCACCCTGGCCTCGGCCGGGGTGCCTCAGACCGCCGACCAGCTGGCCGAGGCCCAGGGCCTCCCGGTCCGGTTCCTGCGCTCGATCCTCAACGACCTGCGCCGCGCCGCCATCGTGAACAGCCACCGAGGCAACGAGGGCGGCTACCAGCTGGCCCGCCCGGCCGCCGAGATCACCATTGGCGAGGTCTTCCGGCGCCTCGAGGGGCCCCTCGCCGAGGTCCGGGGGCTCCGACCCGAGGCCGCCAGCTACGACGCGGCGGCGAGCAACCTCCAGACCATCTGGGTCGCCGTGCGGGCGTGCCTGCGCGAGGTGCTCGACGAGATCACGATCGCCGACGTCGTGTCCGGCAAGCTGCCGCGGCACATCTCCACGCTGGTCTCCAAGCCCGACGCGTGGCAGCCCCGTTAGTCAGGAGGCCCGGGCCGCAGCGATGACGGCGTGGGTCTGCCCGGAGTGCCGCCGCCAGTTCGGGAGGGCCCGGCAGTCCCATGAGTGCGCTCCGGCCATGTCGCTCGAGGAGTACTTCTCGACCGGCCCCGAGCGCGAGCGGCCCATCTTCGAGGCGGTGATGGCGCATCTGGCGACCGTCGGGCCGGTGCAGGTCGAGCCGGTCTCGGTCGGGATCTTCTTGAAGAAAGCGCGATCGTTCGCCGAGCTCCGGCCCAAGCAGCGCTGGGTCGCGCTGTCCCTTTCCCTGCGCCACCGGGTGGACCATCCGCTCATCACACGCAAGGTCGAGCCTTATCACGGGCGGTACTTCCACGTGTTCAACCTCAAGAGCGCGGACGATGTCGACGACGAGATCCGCAACTGGCTCACCGAGAGTTACGTGGATTCACCCGAGTAGGGCGACCCCTGCCCCGGACTCGCCGAGCTGCATCGTTACGATTGGCCCGTGGGGGGGCCGCCTCGTTTGCCGACCCGCGCCGAGCGCGGGGGCTATGACCCTTACCACGCGACGCTCGTTCGGCGGGCCGCGGTCATGCGCCGCCGTCGTCGTCGTCGGGCCCTGCGGCTGGTCCGCACGTTGGTGATGGCCATCGTGCTCGCGCTCGGGCTCTTCGTCGTGATCAGCCACGTGACGGCGCCGTCCCGGGAGACCGCTGCGATCACCACGACCACGCGCCCCCGCACCAGGGCGAAGGTGGCCTCGACGAAGCAGACCACGACCGTGAACGACGGCACGAAGGACCTCTTCACGCTGCCCGCCATCGCGACCTACCTGGACAGCTCGACCTTCAACGTGACCGCGGCGGTCTACGACGCGACCACCGGCGTGACCTCGCTATACCGGCCCGGCGTCACCGAGCAGTGCGCCAGCATCATAAAGGTGAACATCCTGGCCACGCTCATGTCCGAAGCCCAGGCGCAGAACCTGACCGCGCTCCCCGCCGACCAGCAGGAGCTGGCGGAGGACATGATCGAGGAGTCCAACAACGACGACGCGCAGGACCTGTGGGACCTGGAGGGCGGCTCGAGCGCGGTGAGCGCCTTCGACGCCACGGTGGGCATGACCGACACCGCGCCCAACACCGAGGGCTACTGGGGACTGTCGACCACCACCGCGGCCGACCAGGTCACGCTGCTGCGCAAGATCGCCTTCCCCAACAGCCTCCTCGACACCAACTGTCGCGCGACTACGAGCTCGGCCTCATGACACAATGTCGACCCCTCACAGGCCTGGGGGATCTCCTCGGGCCCGACGGCCGGGGTCAGCGTCGCGATCAAGAATGGCTGGCTGCCCAACAACGACAACATCTGGCAGGTCAACAGCATCGGGTGGGTCTCGGGGGCCGGACGAGACTATGTGATCGCGGTGCTCACCAACGGCGAACCAACCGAGGAAGACGGGATCCAGACGATCCAGGGACTGTCCAGCCTCATCTGGAACGACCTGGCGCCGGTGCGTACCTGACCCGGGCCCGCGTGCAGACCGGGCTCCCGCAGTGATGGGGAATGCGGCACCCGGTCGCGCGGGAACCGGTTCATCCAGCGGGACCGGTCGCGGGCACCAGGTGGCAGGTCGTGTTGCAATGCATAGCGACGAGTGCACGGAGCTTGGGCGATCATCACGCGCTCCCCGCTGGCTCTATCGAAGACCGCGAACCCCAAGCAGATGGCCGACGCCGTAGGTGACTGAGGCGGCGATGACAGCGGCGACCAACTGACGGCCGGCGGTGCGCCAGACGCCGTTGCCCGAGAACGAGCCGATGGTTGCCCCCAGCGACACGGAGGCAATCGCGGCGATCACGACGGAGCTGAGTACTGCGGCAACACCACTCGTGAAGAACCACGGCAGCAACGGGAGGATCGCACCCACCGAGAAGGAAGCGAACGAAACGATCGCGGCCTGCCGGGAGGAGCCGGGGTTGTCAGGGTTGACACCCAGCTCGAGCCGGGCATGGGTGTCGAGCGCGACCTCGGGGTTCGCCATGAGGATCCGGGAGACCGTATCGGCGTCGGCCGCTGGCACACCCCGGGCTCGATACATTCCGGCGAGCTCGCGCTGCTCCCGTTCGGGGTCTTCCGCCAACTCGTCCCGCTCCACGTCGATTTCGTGCTGCACGAGCTCATCGTGAGCCCTCACCGATACAAGTTCGCCCGCGGCCATTGAGAAGGCCCCAGCAAGCAGCCCCGCCACGCCCACTACCCGCACGGCGCTCACGTTTGTGCTGGCACCGGCCACTCCTAGAACGAGCGAGATGTTGGTGATGAGTCCGTCGCCGGCTCCGAGGACCGCCGCTCGGACCGCGCTGCCCTGCACGTCGCGGTGCCGCCCCCCACGAGTACTGCCGGGCCGGATCAGAGCTGCGAGTCGTAATCCAGATTGGGATCGCGATCTAATTCTGGAGGATGGAACGTTGGAAGACGGCATCGTCGTCCTGGCATCCCGCCGGGCTCAGGTGGATCACCAAAGCATGCCAAACGAACACTCCTGCCCTATGCCGTGCTCGGGTGGCATGGTTCGACTCTCCACATGTGATCGTCGTTCAGACTCAGCGGTGGCTGCTTTTCTCGCGGCCCGAAAGGTGCGCAGGCCAGCTCAGGGACGCCCGGTCGGGCCTTCGCTGACCGTCGGCGCGACGACGGAGTCCGACGACCTGGATGGAGGGCCGCCACCCTGGCTCTGGTTCCAGCTTCGCCAGACGAGACGGTGGACGGGGATCCATCGGGGGATGTCACGCAGTCCAGGGATGAATGGCACCGCAAGCAACAGGAGGGTCCCCACTCCGGTCAGGTAGATGGCGATGAGGTCGACGTTGGCAGATGAACGGAACCCGGGCACCTGGTACCAGAGCGTGTACAGCCAGAGCCACGGCTGGCCGGGGTAGCTCCCCGTCTCGTTCGTGACTCCCCACTGGGCCCCGGTCAGGTGTTGGGCCGTTGCCAGGGTGGAGAAGTAACTCCCGTCCTCCAAGAACAGCAGCGGCTTGGTGAAGTCGGTCCCGTAGAAGGGGTGCTGGGCCAGAAGGTCGGCGTCGAGCGCTCCCGAGCGGGCCAAGGTGAGCTCGGTCGACATCAAGACCGGGACCGGGCCGTCGTTCGCGGCCGGAAGAACTGGCATGCCCGAGCGGAAGGTGACGTGGTCGACGGCCTTCAGGTACGCCTGGTCCCAGGCCTGGCGTTGCGCGCCCGCGGCCGCCTCGTAGACACGGAGCGCGCGGGCCAGGGCGGGGTCGGTTGGGGAGTCCGTTGAGAGGGGGGAGAGCACGAAGGTCTGGGCAGCATTGATCGGTTGTCGCACCCCAACCAAGAGTTGCCACGAAACGCCTATGCGCTGGACGTCGCCCGATGCGTGGTTGTAAGGCGGGCCATATGAAGCGGTCTCACTCGTACCAGCGAGCTCGGATGCAGCCGTGGCAATGAAGTCTGCCGGCGCCACCTTGGCCCAACTCGCCACGGTGACAGGGGGAACATCTGGCGATGACAGCAGCGCCGACAACAAGACTACGAGCACCAGGGCGACGATCGCCGCGATGCTGGCTTCCTTCACGATGTCGTAGCGCCGGGTCGGACCGCGCCACTCCGCGGCATCGGCCGCTGCGGCCGCCCGCCGCGCCGCGCGACCGTGGGCTGGACGTGTCGGAAGAGGGTGGGACACGCCTCGGACTCGGACGAGCAGGATGTGTGCCCCGACGATTGCCACCAGCACGATTGGGATCAGCACGACATGCCAGAGCAGCATCTGACCGAAGTTCATCAAGTTGAAGAAGGCGCCAAGGCCGGTGGCGTTGATGGCGTCCTTCCCGTTGGTCGAGATCCATTGGGAGTCAAAGTTCTGTTGGGACAAGTAACCGGTGAAGCATTCGACCACCGATGCGATGAAGGCCACAATGCCGGTCACCCAGGTGAGCGCTCGGCGACCGCGCCAAGCAGCCATCCAGAACTTGCCCCACAGGTGGATCACCATGAACGCCATGAACAGCTCGACGCTCCACAGGTGCAGGCTGTTGAAGAAGTGTCCGACGGGGTTTGTATGCCACCAGTCGGGCCCTCCCAGAGCGATCGCGAACCCAGACACGATTGCGATGCCGAGTGCCACCAGGGTGGCCACGCCGAAGACATAGACCCACGACGAGACGTAGGCGGGCTGACGATCGGGCAGCAGCTTGCCGGGCGGCAGGAGCGACACAGCACGCGTTCGGATTCGTGCGGTCCACATTCCGCCAGCAGGGGTGTCTTCCGGCACCGATGGGGGCTCCGACTGCGCGGGGCCAACAGCCGACGAGCCAACGGACTCGTCCTCGCCGCGCCGACGACCAGGAAACGGCATGACCAGTGCGAGGCCGAAGATGACCACCATCACTGCGATGAGCGCCAGGTTGGCCACGGAGACCGTGAAGATCGACCAGTGCAGATACCGGCCAGGGGCATCGAGATTTATCGCACTGGCGAGCAAAGGAGTCACGACGCCCCAAATGGGCTAGAAGCGGAGGCTTCGATTACGCCATCTCCGTCCAATGACGTCACGATGACCCCCCCTCGCGGTCGCGCCAACAGGCCCTCACCCACCTTGATGGAGTTGGGCGGTCCCAGCTAGGGACGAAAGTCCCGCAGTTTCTAAATTCTGACGCAGCGACTGGGAATCAAGCCATCTCGAAGCCTGTGATTCGGACCCTCCAAAATCGGCGCGGGTCAATTCCCTGCTCACAGCCCGCTCACGATTCGGACATGGCAGGCGCAGCGCGTTGTGTCGAGTCGCTCACCGGGTGCGCGGCGATCCTCAGATTGCGGCTCAGTTGCCGAAGTCCCAGCCGACCCCCTGGTCGAACTGGGTCAGCACGTTCTTTGCGATCAGTATCCGGTGGACCTCGTCTGGCCCGTCGGCCAGCCGGAGGGTCCTCGCCCCCTGGAACATCGCATACAACGGCAGGTCCCCCGACACACCCGCCGCGCCCCAGACCTGAATCGCGCGGTCGACCACGCGCATATACGCGTTCGGCACGAAGACCTTGATGGCCGAGATATCGGTGCGAGCGTCATCGTCGTTAGCGATCCGCTCCGCACAGTGGATGGTCATCAGCCGAGAAGCCTGGATATCCATGTAGGAGTCAGCGATGAAACCCTGGACGAACTGCTTGGTTCGGAGCAACCCGCCGTGGACCTCACGTTCCCGGGCGCGTTGGACCATGAGGTCGAAGGCGCGCCACATCTGGCCGATCGAGTTCATGCAGTGGTAGATGCGGCCCGCCCCGAGGCGGTCTTGGGCAGCCTGGTGCCCACTCCCCCGAGCACCGAGCTGGTTCTCGACTGGGACGCGGACGTCCTCGTAGACGATCTCGCAGTGGTCGCTCTCCACGCCCCAGACGTTGATGCCACGAAGCACGTGGACTCCGGGGGTGTCACGCGGCACGATGATCTGGGTCATCGTGCCGTTGTCCCTGCTGTCACCTTCGGGGTCCTCGGTTCGGCACATGACGATGAAGAAGTCGGCCCGCTTGCCGTTCGAGGTGAACCATTTGTGGCCGTTGATCACCCACTCCTCGCCGTCCCGGCGGGCGGTCGTACGCAGGGAGCGTGGATCGGAACCCGCTGCGTCGGGCTCGGTCATCGAGAAGCCCGACTGGAGCCTCCCCGCGACGAGGGGGACCAGCCACTTCTGCTTCTGTTCCTCGGTCCCATACCTCACGAGCAGGGTTTGGTTTCCCGAGTTCGGGGCCACCATCCCGAAGAGGGCCGCGCCGCCGACCGCGTAGGCGAGCACCTCGTTTATATAGGCGAGCTCCAGGAAATCTAGGCCCGCGCCGCCGTATTCCTCTGGCAGGTGGGGTGCCCACAGCCCGGCCTGTCGGACCTTGGTTTCGATGTGTTCACGCGTTTCTTTGCTTGCCGCAATGTCGCTCTCGGCAGCGCTGGGGTTGGTCCGTACCGCCCAGAGCAAGTTCTCATTGGGCAGGATTTCCTTGTTGACGATGTCGGCGGTGAGACCCCGGATCTCGTTGATGCGCTCGGACACCGTTGGGATGGGTTGGACTTTTAGCATCGGGACTCCTAACCAGGCACGCGAGCCCGGGCCCTTTGATTCGAGCTTGCCGGAACCACCAACCCGGGACCAGAGCACAAAGACCCGCTTGGATGCGCTCGTGGCGGCCGAGAGGAAGGTGTGGTGGCGTCGCGAAAACCGCGTCTTTGGACTAACCGCGACGATTGGCCGGAAAGACATATTGGTTGGCCAGGCAGGCGAAACGTCCCGCCGTGCGCGAACGCGCCGATGCGGCCCGCTTCTGCGGGCCGCATCGGGCGTACGTGACCGAGGAAGCAGACCGTCTAAGCAGCCTTGCTGGCCAACACAACGATCTCGGTCGCGTTCTGCGGGATGGAGCGGCGGTCGTTGCGACGCTGGCGATAGCCAGCGACCAACCCGTCGATTCCGATCCAGCTTGCGGTTCTCCACGTGGCCAGGATGACTATGGCGAACAGTGCGTAGAACGCACACACGCTGGCCGATCCCGACATCACATAGGTGAACAGAAGGGCCAGGCTGCCAGAGTTCAGACCGTTCAGGGTCTTTGGTCCTTTTTGATCGGGTGCTTTCGGCCCTGCCGGACCTCCGGTCGGGAGCAGATCATGAAATCGACCACCGGGTCACGACAGGACCATGAACAAGGAGATGTCCAAGATGAGGCGCAAGACGTTTGACGTCCTCGCGTCAGGGGGCGGCATGGTTGTTGCCGTCGTCCTGATCGTGGCTGGCGCCCTGGCTTTCTGGGGCTACAGCTTCACGAACTCCAACGTGCACAGCCAGTTGGCCGAGCAGCAGATTGTCTTCCCATCGAAGGCAGCGTTCGCTCAGGCAAAGCCGGGGACGGAGATCACCCCTGGGATGATCTCCTATCTCTATAAGTACGCCGGCGAGCAGCTCACCACCGGTCCACAGGCCGAGGCGTACGCCGACCACTTCATCGCCATTCATCTTCAGGAGATTGGCGGAGGAAAGACCTACGCGCAGCTGAGCACGGCCGCTCGGGCGTTGCCCCAGGGTTCGGCCGCTGCAACCAAGGCAGAGGCGGTCGTCCAGACAGTGTTCCAAGGCACGACGCTTCGGGGCCTGCTCCTCGAAGCGTACTCCTTCTCCGTCTTCGGTGAGATTGCCTTCTGGGGTGCCATCGTGTCGTGGTCTCTCGGTTCTGTGATGTTGCTTCTTGTGGGGCTGGGCGTCTGGCACGCGCGCCGCACCGACGAGTCAGACGAGCTCGTGGGCGTGCACACCGTGCACGACGAGAGCAAGATCGCCTGAACTAAGCGTTGAGCATCGAACTCAACCACCGGCCCCGCTCGGTCCTTCGGGCGGGGCCGGTGCGCGAACGGCTTGGACCGTGACACGAGGCCAACGGACTCGAGAGGGGTCGTGAGGATACCCAAGCGTGCGAGACCCTGACGCTCAACGTGGCACAATTCCCAGGTGCCGATCGGAGTCTTCCTCGTCGACGACCACGAGGTGGTCAGAACCGGCCTACGGGCACTACTCGAAATGGAAGACGACATCGAAGTGGTCGGAGAGGCGGGTACGGTCGCTGACGCGCTCATCCGCATCCCATTGGCAAATCCAAATGTTGCGATTCTCGATGTGCGGTTGCCCGATGGCAGCGGGGTCGAGGTCTGCCGGCAGATCCGTTCGGACAGCCCGGAGATCGCCTGTCTCATGCTGACGTCTTATGCCGACGACGAAGCCTTGCTGGCGGCGGTCTTGGCAGGAGCGGCGGGATATGTCCTAAAGCAGGTCAGCGGCGGGGCTCTTGTGTCTGACATCCGAACGGTCGCATCAGGCGGTTCCTTGCTGGATGCCAGCCTGACCCAACGCGTGTTGGAGCGCATCCGCAGCGGGCCGAAAGAAGACACCCGCCTCGCGTCGCTGACCCCCCAAGAGCGGCGCATCCTTGATCAGATCGCTCAGGGTCGCACCAACCGGCAGATCGGAGAAGCTCTCTTCCTCGCAGAGAAGACCGTGAAAAACTACGTCTCAAATTTACTGGCGAAACTAGGCATGGAACGCCGCACCGAGGCCGCAGTCTTTGCCACACGGCTCGCCGAACGGCGCGAGAACGCCGATCAACCCGCCGACACGCAGGGGACCTGAGTTCAGGGCGTTCCGAGTTCGTCTAGGTCGATGCCGCGCGTCGCTAGCTCGTCTTCAAGGCGCTTGCGCTCAAGGCGCGGACGGCCAAACCGCTCGGCGTCACACTCGATCCCGGTGGCTGTACCGAGTCGTAGCAACGCAAGGTCGTAGTCGAGATGGCGTGCGATGTCGCCCTCGATCTCCGAATCACCCACCGATCCAGCCCCCGGCAACCGACGCCGACAGTCGAGCGTATGGTCCAAAAGCTCAGCCCAATCGTCGAGCGCTTGCCCAGACACGACGCTCAGTCCGAAGGAACTCATCAGGAGGTCCCTGTACATGGACATCGCGCCTCCGAGTTCCCCGCTGCGACTGTTGCCAAACCGTCGCCGAGACACCGACGGATCGCAGATGGGTGGCCGATCGGCACCCAAGACCATCTTCGGATAGTCAAGCCTCCCATGCCAGGGCCCTTCGTCACCAAAGCTTCACCTCAACCCATCAGCGACGGTCAGGCCTGTCGAACCAGCGGGGCACCCACCGGTATCGTTCCAGCGGTGCCATTCCGCAACATTGAAGATCCGGCGAAGCTGCGCCGGCTTCTCGAAGCGGTCTTTCTGCTCGAGGCTGACCTGAGCCTTCCCGTCCTTCTTCGACATATCGTCGAAGAAGCCTGTTCCATGGCCGGTGCCCGCTACGGCGCGCTCGGAGTCCTCAATGAAGATCGCACGGGCCTGTCTGAGTTCATCACCGTTGGAATCGAACCAGGTTTGGAGAGGGTTATCGGAGATCGACCCACGGGCAAGGGGGTCCTGGGGCTCTTGATAACGGACCCCAGGCCGCTCCGGCTGGCTGACCTGAAGGATCATCCAGAAAGCTACGGATTCCCCCCAAGTCACCCTCCGATGACGTCGTTTCTCGGAGTTCCAGTCGCTGTTCGTGACGAGGTTTACGGGAACCTTTACCTCACCGAGAAGATTGGCTGGTCGGAGTTCACCAAGGACGACGAAGAACTCGTCATGGCCCTGGCTCAAGCAGCTGGCATCGCCATCGATAACGCTCGCCTCCACGGTCGCGTGCGAGAGATCGCCGTCTTCGATGACCGCGACCGCATCGCGAGGGATTTGCACGACGCCGTGATTCAACGCCTTTTTGCGATCGGGCTCTCCCTTCAAGGGATCACGCGATCAATCACAACGGCGTCGATATCGGATCGTCTCAATCGTGCGATCGTCGATATCGATGAGACGATCCGCCAGATCCGATCTTCCATCTTCGAACTCTCCTCGGTGCGGGACGAGGAGGGGGCGCGGGCCCGTGTCCTTCGGCTGGTGAATGAACTGGACCCGGTGCTTGGATTCGAGGTGCACGTGTCTTTCGAGGGGCCCGTCGACTCAGCAATGGCGCCAGAGTCACAGGATCACCTGCTTTTCGTGTTGCGGGAAGCATTGACGAACGTTGCAAAGCATGCGAGAGCGACAACGGTGTCGGTGTCCGTGAGTGTTCGAGATCGTGAATGCGCGCTCGTCGTCATGGACAACGGCATCGGCATCCCCGATAGCCGACCCGAAGGTGGACTCGGTTTGTCCAATCTTGAGAAGCGCGCCAACAAGCTCGGAGGGCGATTGCTCATCAACTCGTCCGCTCAGGGCACCCAAGTGAACTGGACGGTGCCGGCAGGCGAGACGTCGCAGAGTCCAAGGGCATAGCCGCCAAGTACCGCCGGCTGATCGAACCCGGGTGATCGCGCAATGGCTGAGGTTCCTGCTCGGCCTCACGATCCGCCCTCACCGGTCTGAGGGTCTTCGTTGCTTGGCGAGCAAAACCTCCCCGGTACGGGACCATCGGCTCTGTCGGAGGGGCACCCCATCCTCCACGATGGCGTTAGGCCGCTGCACCGAAAGGAAATTTCATGCTGGTTCGGGAGATTTTGCACAGCGCACCGGAAACCGTCCCCCCCACTTGTCACATGGGCGAAGCCGCCCGGATCATGGCGCACCACGGCGTTGGTTCTCTCCTAGTGGTGAGCGGGGGTGAGTTGCTCGGGATCGTCACCGATCGTGACATCTGCGTGCGCGGAATCGGTGCGGGGATGAGTGTCGCCGACCCCGTGACCGCGGTAATGACCCGACACCCGGTCACAATTGAGGGATCAGCGGACGTCGTCGATGCCTTCGAGAAGTTCCGCCAGGCGGCAGCCTGGCGTCTTCCGGTCCTGGAGGCGGGCGAAGTTGCCGGCATCATCTCGGTGGACGAGTTGCTGGTGGCCCTTGTGGTCGAATTTAGTGACGCGATCGTCCCAATCGCGAGAGAGCTCGCGGCTCCCGATCTCCCGGCCTAGTGCGCTGACTTGCGCCTCCATGAGCCAGCGACGACGCCACCGGATACGCGGGATGAAGCCGGCTGGTCCCTTACGCGTCGCGTGACGAAAACTACGCCACCAATTGCTGGACTTCTGCGGCAATCTGAAGGTTTTCCCTGGCTTGGATGACCAAGGTCCGGACGTGGGACCCGGGGGCAGTGATCTCGCAGTCGGGCCTCGCCGTCTCGTTGAGGTTTGGGTCGAGGTGGACGCCGAGAAAGCCGAGCCTCGCGATGGCTCGTTGCCGGATTGGGGCAGCGTGCTCGCCGACTCCTCCAGTGAAGACCACGACGTCGAGGCCGTCCATGGCCGCAGCCATCGAGGCGACAGCCGCGCGTAGGCGGTGAAGGTAGACCTCCACCGCCAGGGCGGCGTCGCCATCGCCGGCCGCTTCCGTATCGAGAACAGATTTGAGATCGCCGCTGCCGGCAAGCCCCAGCAGTCCGGATCGGTGTTCGAGCGTGGCGGCGAGCTCGGCGGGTGGCATGCCGACGTGCTCCTCCAACCAGAGGACAAGTCCGGGGTCGACGCTGCCGGAGCGGGTGGCCATAACCAGGCCGTCGAGCGGCGTAAAGCCCATGGTGGTGTCGACGGAAATGCCGTCGCGTATCGCTGTCACCGAGGCACCAGCACCAAGGTGGCAGCTGACTATCCGAAGTGGTTCTTGGATGTGATCGAGCAGCTGTGGGGTTCGTCTGGCGATGTAGGCGTTCGAGAGGCCGTGAAAACCGAAGCGACGTAGTGGCCACCGCCGTCGCCACTCGACCGGCAGGGCGTACGTAGCCGCCTCTCGAGGAATGGTCGCGTGAAAGGCGGTGTCGAAACACGCGACCGCCGGGATCTCGGGGAGCAGCCTCGTGACGGTGTCGAGCCCGGCAAGTGACCTCGGCTGATGGAGCGGGGCCAGGTCGCTCAGGGCTTCGAGGCGCTGTCGGACCCCTGCATCGACAAGAACGGGCCCCGTGAAGTCAGTGCCGCCGTGCACGATCCGATGCCCAACTGCGTCGACGGCGCCCGCGTCGTCGACGAATCGAGCGATGGCGGCGGGTTCGACGTGAGCGCCTTCGCAAGGGAGCGAGGTCGCCCGGAGTTCGAGTTCTTCATCGAGCACAGACAGTTTGAGACTCGATGAGCCAACGTTGACCACCAGAACTCGCATGGGATCGGTCGCCCTACCCGGGCCAGGTCCAGTCGCGGATCTGGGGCGGATCCTCTCCTTCTTCTCTGGTGTATGCGCGGACGCGGACCCGGGCGTCCGCCATGCTCTGGCGCAACTCCGCGGCGTGTGAGCCGAGTCGCGGTATGCGGTCGATGATGTCCATAACCAGGTGGAACCGGTCGAGATCGTTGAGCATGACCATGTCGAAGGGGGTTGTCGTGGTCCCTTCCTCCTTGTAGCCGCGCACATGCAGGTTGTGATGGTTGGTGCGTCGGTAGGTGAGGCGGTGGATCAGCCACGGATAACCATGGAAGGCAAAAATGATAGGGCGATCGGGAGTGAACAGCGCGTCGAACTCGACGTCGGAGAGCCCGTGTGGATGTTCGCTTTCGGGCTGCAGACGCATCAGGTCGACCACGTTGACCACCCGGACCCGAAGGTCGGGGAGCTCGTGACGCAGAATGGCGGTGGCGGCGATGGTTTCCAAGGTGGGGATGTCTCCGCAACACCCAAGCACGACATCGGGATCACCGTCGTCATTGGATGCCCATTCCCAGATGCCGAGGCCCCTGGTGCAGTGCAGGACGGCTTCGTCCAACGACAGGTAGTTCAGCGCTGGTTGTTTGCCCGCGACGACGACGTTGACGTAGTGCTGGCTTCTCAGACAATGGTCGAACACCGACAGCAAGCAGTTCGCGTCGGGCGGAAGGTACACGCGGATGATCTCGGCTTTCTTGTTAACAACGTGATCGATAAAGCCTGGGTCTTGGTGGGAGAAGCCGTTGTTGTCCTGTCGCCACACGTGCGAGGACAACAGGTAGTTCAGCGACGCAAGCGGCCGACGCCAGGGGATCTCCCGGGTCGTCTTGAGCCACTTGGCGTGCTGGTTAAACATCGAGTCAACGATGTGGATGAAGGCCTCGTAGCAGTTGAACAACCCGTGCCGACCGGTCAGCAGGTAACCCTCCAGCCAGCCCTGGCACTGGTGCTCAGAAAGCACCTCCATCACCCGACCCTCGCGGGCGAGGTGCTCATCTGTGGGCAGGATCTCCGCAACCCACTGTCGCTCGGTTGCCTCGAAGACGGCTTGGAGTCGATTCGAGCTGGTCTCGTCAGGGCCGAAGATCCGGAACCGCTCCGGGTTTGCCCGGACGACGTCGCGGAGGAATTCGCCGAGCACGCGAGTGGCTTCGGAGAAGGTCGTCGCTCGCTTGGCGGCGTCCACGCCGTAAGCCCGAAAGTCTGGCAGTGTCAGGTCCTCGCGAAGCAGGCCACCGTTGGCGTGCGGGTTGGCGCTCATTCGCCGATAACCCTTCGGCGGGAGCGCTGTGATTTCATTAACCAACACGCCCTCGGTGTCGAATAGCTCCTCGGGTCGGTAGCTTCGTAGCCATACTTCGAGGGCGGCCAAGTGCTCAGGGTTGGTGCGCACCTCGGCCAGCGGCACCTGGTGCGACCGCCAAGTGCCCTCGGTAGGGAGACCGTCCACCGTCTTGGGGCCGGTCCACCCTTTTGGCGTGCGCAACACAATCATCGGCCAGCGCGGCCGACTGCGATCACCGCCTTTGCGCGCGGCGCGTTGAATCGTCCCGATCTCTTCGACGACAGTGTCGAGGGTGGCGGCCATGACCTGATGCATTTCAGCCGGATCATCTCCGGACACCCAATGCACCTGGTGTCCGTAGCCTTCGAGGAGCCGCGTCAGCTCGTCCTCGGGAATACGGGCGAGGACGGTCGGGTTCGCGATCTTGTAGCCGTTGAGGTGGAGGATGGGAAGCACCGCCCCGTCGGTGACCGGATTCAGGAATTTGTTCGAATGCCACGCGGTCGCCAACGGGCCGGTCTCGGCTTCGCCGTCCCCGACGATGCAGGCCACCACCAGATCCGGGTTGTCGAAGGCGGCTCCGTAGGCGTGGCCGAGGGAGTAGCCGAGCTCGCCGCCCTCATGGATCGAGCCGGGAGTGTCGGGGGCGACGTGCGAAGGGATGCCGCCAGGAAAGGAGAACTGACGAAATAGCGCCCGCAGCCCCGCCTCGTCCCGGCCGACGTGTGGGTAGACCTCGCTGTAAGTGCCCTCCAGATAGGCGTTTGCCACCGCGGCCGGCCCCCCGTGGCCGGGACCGACGACGTAGATCATGTTCAAGTCCCAGTTACGAATCACTCGGTTGAGGTGTACGTAGCAAAAGTTCAACCCGGGCGTCGTGCCCCAATGGCCGAGCAGTCTCGATTTCACATGGATCGGACGTAGGGGCTCGCGAAGCAAGGGGTTGTCGAGAAGGTAGATCTGTCCAACGGACAGATAGTTGGCCGCCCGCCAGTAGGCGTCCATCCGCTCTGCATCGGTTGACGACAGCGGTTGCTTTGGAGTGTCCATTGTCACGATTCCAGCTTGCCCCACCCGACTCGGCCCCGGGATCTATCGCGTCATTCCACTGAGATCGGCGATCTCCCTTGCGGAGCGCTTCGGGTGCCTTCAGCCTTTGATCACGGAAATGATGACTTTGGCCCCTGGTCACCTCGTCACCGAAAGGGTTCAATACCTGAAGAGTCGCTGGTGAGGAGGCCGAATGAGCAACAGAATCGTGGTCGGCGTCGACGGATCAGAGTCCTCCAAAGCCGCCCTCCTGTGGGCCGCAGCTCAAGCCTCGCTCACGGGCAGCGCTCTTGAGGTCGCAGTCATCTGGGACGACGATCTGCTCTGGATGCCAGCCCTTGGCCAACAGACTTGGGACCCAGTTCAAAATGTCAGGTTGGGCGTCACCAAGATCGTCCGCGAACTGGTGGGTTCTGATCCCGAGTTTCCAATTTGCATCGAGGCCATCGTCGACAAGCCCGCCGACGGGCTGCTCCGACTGGCCGAGGGAGCGGACCTGCTCGTGGTCGGTTGCCGAGGCTATGGACAGTTGGTAGGAGCTCTCTTCGGTTCGGTGAGTCTGTATTGCGTCACACACGCCAAGTGCCCGGTGTTGGTGACGCACCAGGCCAACTGTGATCACCAAGATCCGCTGCCGACGCATCAGCGGACCGTTGCTCAAGCACTCGTCAAACCATGAGCAGTCTTCCGGGTGGAATCAGCAGCCGTGTCGGGCCCTCCTGCGGGCGATCGCGGGTTGGGACGAATGGCCCTGTTTTCTGGATCGGCATCCAGCCAACCTTGATAGAGGTCCCGGAGATGAGGAGTTCGCCATGACCAAGGTTGGAGACTTGGGACGACGAATTGCCGAGCGGCGGCGTTCGGAGGGGTTGAGCGTTCGAGAGGTCGCCTCGCGAGCCGCGATGAGCCCTGCATATCTCAAGTCGCTCGAGCTCGGTGAAGCGGCCCATCTCACACCTTCCGCCCTGAGGAGGCTGGCGGCCGCGCTCAACACGACCACGGCTGCCCTGCAGGGCAGCGGAATGCTTGCGCCCTTGGGACCCGGACGACCAAGTAGTGGACCATACGAGATCCAGCTGATCGATGAGCCGGGCTGTCAAGCGTTGGTCGCAGACGGCGGGGTTGGTCGGGTCGTCGTTTCATCCCCCAAGGGTCCTGTGGCACTCCCAGTCAACTTCCGGATTGTCGATCAGGACGTTGTGTTTCGCACCGCGCCCTCGTCGCTCGCTGCCTGCGCAGCTGGGAGCTGTTGCTCGTTTGAGGTAGACCGAATCGACGACGCTCTCTCGGAAGGTTGGAGCGTTTTCATCTTTGGGGACGCTCGAATTGTCACGGAGCCTGAGGAACTCAACCACCTTCAGGCGCTCCCGATTGAGCCATGGGCCGCAGGAGATCGCGACCTCTACGTGCGCATCTCTCCGACCGAGACGACCGGCCGGATCATCCGACGCGGCAGCTGACCTGTCGCACAGGTGAATGTCATGAACACATCTGAGATTGTCAGCGAAGAAGCAAAGGAGACAGTTCCCCCGTATCCCAAGACGCTCGAGTGCGACGTCTCGACGATGTTGGGCACAACGGTGCACGTCCGCCCGATCACTCCTGCCGACGCGAGCCGACTGACCACGTTCCACGAGGCGCTGAGCGAGCGTTCGATCTACTTTCGCTTTTTCTCGCCTCATGCGCATCTGAGGCCCTCGGAACTTGAACACTTCACCCGCGTGGACTATCGGGATCGGTTGGCGCTGATCGCTGAGATCGACCACGAGATGGTCGCCGTCGGACGCTACGACCACATTCCGGGGACCAGCCGAGCCGAGGTTGCCTTTGTCGTCGCCGACCGTTGGCAGCATCACGGGATCGCAACACTGTTGTTGGACCTCTTAGCGTCCGCTGCGTACTTCTGTGGGATCGACACCTTCGTGGCCTCGGTCCTCCATGAGAACCGAGACATGGTGCAGGTCTTCATCCACTCGCGCTTCGACGTTCTGGCTCACTCGGAAGCCGGCGTGGTCGAGGTTGAGTTCCCGGTTGCGCCGAATTACGACCACTCTCACCCCAACGGCCTAGTCAAGAGGCGGCCCGCGTGCTGATCCTGAGCGGCCCCGTCGCCTCTCCCTCACACCTGCGGATTGGTCACCCAGAACGCCCGGACAGGATCCAATCCGTGATGTCGGGCGTCGACGACCTTCATCTCGGCCAAGAACTGCGAATCGTCCAGCCTCGGCTGGCGACGCGAGAAGAGATCACTCGAGTCCATCTCGGCAGCTACCTCGAGGAACTGGCTGCCTTCACCCGCAGCGGTGGCGGCGACCTCGATCCCGACACGTACGCGACTCGGGCTTCATGGACGAGCGCACATTTGGCTGCTGGCGCAGGGCTCACCGCAATCGAGGAACTGATTCGAACGGGCGCCGGTGTGGGACTGGTCGTCGCACGCCCGCCTGGCCATCATGCCCTTCCCGATCGGGCTATGGGGTTCTGCCTCCTCAACAACATCGCGATCTCCGCGGCCAAGCTCGCGTCGGCCGGTGAACGCGTACTGATCGTGGACTGGGACGCGCACCACGGCAACGGAACCCAAGAAATCTTCTGGAACGATCGTCGAGTCCTGTACGTCTCAACACATCAGTGGCCACTCTTTCCAGGAACCGGCCGTGCAAGCGAGGTTGGCGGACCCGAGGCGATCGGTTACACAATCAATCTCCCGATTGGACTCCGGGCGACCGGTGACCTCGCATATTGCGCCATCGACGAGGTAGCCCTGGAGGCCATCGAAACGTTCGGACCCTCGTGGGTGCTCGTGTCGGCCGGTTTCGATGCCCATCGAGACGACCCTCTGACGGACTTGGGATTCTCAAGCGGAGACTTTGCCCGCTTGGCCCGAGTCGTCGCCGGATTCGCTCCCCGCGACGGGCGGCTCGTTCTCTTCCTCGAGGGTGGCTATGACGAGTCGGCACTGCGCGCTTGCACGGCAGCGACCGTTGGGTCCCTGCTGGGCGTCGACGTTGAGACGGAGCCGACAACGACGGGTGTCGACGTCAAGGAGGCAATCCGTCATCTGAGAGAGACGCGCACGGCAGCGATCGACAAGCGTCGAAAGATGGCGCATTTCAGCGATGCTCACAATGACTAAAATGCCGCACAAGATCGCTATCGGCTTCGATGGATCACCTTCGTCCTGCGAAGCGCTCCGCTGGGGCTTGGCGCTGGCAAATCAGCTCGACGCTCACGTCCTCCTTGTTCACGGGGTCGGGATGATCGAGAGGGCTCAGGAACCCGATGCGCTGGCCGACCTTCGAGAAGCTGCTCTCGTTTTGTCCTCCGAGATCGCCGACTCGCCTGGGCGGGTGAGGTGGCACCTCAGCGAGGGTGACCCTTGCACCGCGCTCCTTCAGACGATCGACGAGCCATTCTGTGCCGACCTGATTGTCGTCGGAACGCGTGACCACCACCTCGATCAGGGCCTGCCGCTAGGAAGCACCAGTCTCGAGGTGGTCGGACACTCGAGCGTGCCCGTGGTCGTGGTGCCGAGCCCAGGCTGATAAGTCGGAGGACTGTCCGGGTTCTGACGGTCGCACTGACCTCGTCGGGCTGTGTCAGGGTGGCCCCGCGGCGAAGGGGAACCACTTGGGAGGGTGGGCCACGTCGAGACCGAACGGCCCGCCGTGATCGTCGTGATGCCCTGGGTCACAACATGGTCGATGGGTCAGACCTCGGGGCGCTCTGCGGTTGCAAACTCCGCAGCAAGCTCGTCGCGCAGCACCCTGCGCAGCAGCTTCCCGCTCTCGCTGAACGGGAGCTCATCGACAAACTTGATGCGCTCGGGCGTGCGCGCTGACCGCAACACGTCCCGCACATAGCGGCGGAGCACGTCCTCACTCACCTCGGCGCCAGGAACCAGCACCACGCTCGCCACCACTCGCTCGCCCCACTCGACATCGGGGATCCCGACCACCGCGGCGGCGTCCACCGCGGGGTGCGCAACCAGCACCTCTTCGATCTCCCCGGGCGACAGGTTCTCGCCGCCCCGGACGATCACGTCGTCCAATCGCCCGTGGACGTAGAGGAAGCCCTCGGCGTCCAGGTGGCCGGCGTCGCGGGTGGGGAACCACCCCTCGCCGTCGACAGTCGAGCGCCCGACGTACTCGCCCGATACCTGCTCGCCTCGGACCCAGATCTCCCCCTGCTCCCCGGCTCCGACCGGCCCGCCGGCCGGGCCGCGGATCGAGATCTCGACGCCGGGAAGGGGCTGGCCGACCGAGCCGAGCCGAGCCCGAACGGCCGGGTCCTCGCTCGCGAACGCGGCCCGGTGGTGCTCGGGGCCGAGCAGGGCGATGGTGCTCGAGGTCTCCGTGAGCCCGTAGGCGTTGACGAGGTCGACCCCGGGCAAGAGAGTGAGTGCGCGTTCGACGACCGTGGGCGGCATCGGGCCGCCGCCATAGGAGAGCGAGCGCAAGGACGCCAGCCCCAATCCGTCCGCCTCGACCACGTCGAGAATGCGGCCCAGCATTGTCGGAACGACCATGGCGTGGGTGACCGATTCAGCGCGGACGGTGCGGACCCACAGCTCGGGGTCAAAGGACTCGAGCAGCACAACGCGGCGGCCCGTGTAGGTGGTGGACAGCACAGACGCGATCGCGGCGATGTGATACGGCGGCACGCTGACGATGGCCGCCTCGTCCTCCCCCGCCCCGCCGAACTCGAGCGAGGACACGAGATAGGAGGCGAGATTGCGGTGGCGGAGGACGGCGGCCTTCGGTTCCCCGGTTGTGCCGCTCGTGAACAACAAGACGGCCACGGCGTCGGGGTCGCACCCCCAGCCGTCGCGCTCGTCGAGCGTCTCGTCCTCCACTTGGGCCAGGAAGTCCGCCCGCTCGATCACCTCGAGGCCGTCGACGCCGGCCAGCCGCTCCGCGACACCCCGCCCTGCGATCACCGTCGCCGGTGCGACCTGGGCGACGATCGCCCGCAGGCGGTCATCGGCGAGTCGGTAGTTCACCGGCACGAAGGGCTTGCCGGCGGCCGCCGCACCGAAGAGCGCGAGCGGCACCGCCGAGGAGTTCTCGTCCACCAGCACGACGTGCTCGCCCGGGAGCCCGGCGAACAGGGTGCCCGCCCGCCTGGCGCGGTGGCCGACCTCCTCGAAGGTCAGGCCGTTGGCGCGCGACCCGAGCGCGACGCGCCCAGCCAGGCCGTCGGCCGACATCTCGAAGACCATCCCAACGTGAACGGGGGCCCCCTCAGTCCGATGCCGGCAGCGGCTTCGCGCCCTTGATGACGAGGAGGGTGTCGCCGAGGGAGAGCGAGCCGGCCCCGGCCTTGGTGCAGAGGACCTCAAGCCCGGCGGGCTCGTCGGTGTAGCGCTTCCCGATCTCGGTGCCCCCGTCGAACCCTGCCGCGGGCTGCGAGGTTGGCTCGCCCGCCGTCGCGATGTCGACCATCGGCTGGCCGCCGCAGCGGAGGTCCTCCCCGCCGGCGCGGACGATCACCACCTCGGTCGTGCAGGTCACCGACCGGAGCCGGGCTCCGGGCTTCAGTTCGGCCATGCGAGACGCCTCCAAGCGGTCAGGGGTCGATCGTTCCGGAGCGCCGAGCCTACCGAACCCGGTGGATGGCTCAGGCGGGAACCGGCCGGCCGAGGTTCACTTCACTTCGCGGGCGAAGAGTTCTTGCCTTTCGGGTCCTTCGCAAAGATCGTGCTGAAGACCTGCAGCAACATCTGTGCCGCCTGCTGGGAGAAGAGCCCGACAAGCGCCGAGATAGCCGCGATCCCGTACGGATTGACATCCGCCGTCGACCCGCTGGAGATGAGGCCCCCACGGATGAGGAGGTAGACGAGGAGGGCCAACATCGCCCCCACCACAGGGAGCGTGACGTAGTACAGCGTCCATGCCCGCTTCAGGTTGCGTTGACCGACGTACCAAGCGATCGACCGGACCGAGTGAATGACCGCGCCAAGGGCCCCCGCCAGGACGGCCAACAGCAGAAGGTTGTCGTCAAGGCTGAGGCTCGCACTGAATCCAAGAAAGCGGTGCGAGGTGATGTACGAGCCGGCGGTCTTTCCAGCCGACGGCCAGAGCTCGATGATCGCCAACAAGAGCAGCACCGCCAACCCGACGAAGACGATCGCGAGGGCGAGGATCGCGGTCGCACGGACGTCGGTCTTGTTCTTGGCGTTCTTGCCCCGGCTCCCCGAGTGGTCGGCCTGCCCGGCGACGCGTTTTGCGGGACTTGGCACGACGCCCCCCTTTTGGTACTTCAGCCGCTGACCTGGTCAGACAGCGACGAGGTCCCAAAGACAAGCAGAAAACTCCAGCATCGGCGACCCGGATGCGGGCAGGGCCTTTCGCTCCGAGCGGCTCGGTGGGCTCGTCCTCGGCCCGTAGCGTATGAAATGGTCCTGATCGCTGTTACAATCGCTACAGAGGGAACGGGACACCATGGTGTACGAGATTGCCGAGCGCCCGGACCGGGTCGAGGTCGTCGGCGCCACCGCCGACGAGATTCGCGATGCCCTCACCCTGCTCGATCGCGTGCGGGCCAGGCAGCGTGAGCACGCCGCCGCTGTGCGAGACGAGCTCACGGCCGCAGCGATCGACGCCGGCATGCCGCTCGCGACCGGGCCGGCCCTGATCCAGGCGGAGCGGCTGGCGACCCGTCGGGCTTCGCTGCTGGCGCAGCCGACTTATTCGTATGAGGAGCTGGGAGACCTCATCGGCATCGATTCGACCTCCTCGGTGCGCACCTGGCTCCACCGGCGCCGCCAGGAGCGGTCGCTCTTCAGCGTGACCCAGTCGGGGCGGACGGTGATCCCGGCCTTCCAGTTCGACCCGGAGGGTCGACCACGGGCCGACCTTCGGCCCTTGTTGGAGGCCCTTCTGGCTGGCGGTGTCGACGGTTGGCAACTCTGGGCCTGGTTGACCAGCCCGAGCAACCTGCTCTCAGGCGAAGTCCCCGAGGCGGTGGCCGCTACGAACCCGGCCCGCGCCACCCGTGCCGCGCTGCGCTTCGTCGCCCAGCTGGCCCCTGGTGGATAGCGCACCTTCGGACGACCTCACCTGCCCGGAACCCGCTGCGTGTCCCGTCCTGGCCACCCGGGATCTCGACACCCGCCAACACCGGATCGAAAAGGGTCGTGCGCTCTTCCGCAGCTACGACGCGCAATGGGGCTACGCCCAACCGAACCCGGGCTTCGGGGACACCCGCTTCGCGCCATTCGACGCGCTCGGAACCGGCCAACGCGTCCCCACCATGTACCTTGCCGCGACCGACACCGCCGCGCTCCTCGAGACGGTGTTCCACGAGGTTCACCACCAGGCGTCGAGGATCGTCTACGAGGTGCAGCTCCTCGACCGCTTGGTGGCCAAGGTCCTCGTCCCCGACGACCTCGACCTGGTGGATCTCCGAGACGACGAGCTCACCCGCCTGGCCGTCCGCCGCGACGAGCTCGTCTCGTCGCCGGCCGAGCACTATCCCTGCACGCGGCGCTGGGCCCAGCGGCTGCACCGGAGCGGCACCGACGGCCTGATCTGGCACTCTCGACAGGCGGAGCTCGCCGGATCGGAACCGGCCGAGGTGCTGGTCGTGTTCTGCGATCGCTTCGGGCCCGAACACGGCCGCTGGCGGCTTGCTGCCCCGGGAATTCGCACCCTGTACGACGGAGCAGGCCGGGACCGCGTCGACGAGATCGCTCTCGAGCTGGGTGCCGAGGTGTCGGCCTGAGCGACGCTCACGAGGGTTAGGCGGCGGCCTCCAGGATGTGCACGCCGCAAGTTGACCCAAGCCCGATGACGTGCGCGAGACCGACCTTGGCCCCCTCGATCTGACGGTCCTTGGCCTCGCCGCGCAGGTGGTGGCAGACCTCCCAGATGTTGGCGATGCCCGTCGCGGCGATCGGGTGACCCTTGGACTCGAGACCGCCGGACACGTTCACCGGGGTCGTGCCGTCGCGCCAGGTCGCCCCGGAGCGGAAGAAGTCCCCCGCGCCGCCCTCCTCGCAGAGCATCAAGTTGTCGTAGTGGACGAGCTCAGCCGTCGCGAAGCAGTCGTGCAGCTCCACCAGGTCGAGGTCCTCGGGGCCGATGCCGGCGGCCTCGTAGGCCTGCTTGGCCGCGTTGCGGGTCAGCGTGTTCACGTTGGGAAGGACCTGGCAGGCCTCCTCCCACGGGTCGGTGGTGAGGACCGAGGCGGCGATCTTCACGGCGCGCCTCTGCTGCTCGAGCGATAGCGTCTTCAGCTTGGCGTCGGTCACGACCACGGCCGCGGCCGCCCCGTCACAGTTGGCCGAGCACATCGGCCGCGTGTTCGGGTAGGCGATCATCACGTCGTTCATGATCTCCTCGAGGGTGAACCGCTTCTGGTAGCTGGCCAGCGGGTTCAGCGTCGAGTGGGCGTGGTTCTTCTCGGAGATCTTGGCGAACAGCTCGAAGTCGACCCCGCCGTAGCGGTGCCCGTACTCCGTGCCGATCTGGGCGAACACGCCGGGCATGGTCTCGGTGCCGATGCGGCCGTCGACCGCTGCGACCGCCCCGAAGCGCCCCTTGGGCTCCCAGGTGTCGCCGTCCGCGCTCCTCGACGAGCCGGCAAGCAGCCCGGCGCCGGCCAGCTTCTCGACTCCGAAAGCGAGGCCCATGTCGCACTCGCCAGCCTTGAGCGCCATGACCACGGTGCGCAGGGCGGTGGCGCCGGTGGCGCACGCGTTGGAGACGTTGAAGACCGGGATGCCGGTCTGGCCGACCTGCTTTTGGACCTGCTGGCCGATCGACCCGCCGGCGCCCATGAGGTTGCCCGCGGCGAGCACACCGATGTCCTTCATCGTCACGCCGCCGTCGGCAAGGGCGGCGATCACCGCCTCGGACGCCAGGTCGACCGTGTCCTTGTCCGGGTGCTTCCCGAACTTGGTCATGCGAATGCCCAGGATCCAGATGTCGTCAGCGCCCATCAGCTTGCCCCTTCCAGTGGTTCAAACCCGAAGCCAACGGCCTCGGTCCCTTCAGAGTCGACCCCGACGACGGTCGTCGCCAACCGGACCTTCATGCCCACCGACACGTGCTCGGGATCCGGCGGGACGTTGATCAGGTTGCCCCGGACGCTCGTCCCGCTGCAGTCCACCACAGCGGCGACGAAAGGCACGGGGATACCCGGCGCGGCCAACGACACAATTGTGAAGCCCCGGACCTCCCCGGTCGTCGCGACGTCGGCGTCGTGGAAGCCTTGGCCGCCGCAGGAGGCACAGGCGATGCGGTGGTCGAAGAACCGGGCCGAGCACGCGTCGCACTCGTGGGCGACCAGGTGGGGTTCGGGCTCCAGGTGGAGGTAGTCGACGAGGGGGATCTGCTTGGCCACGAGCCGCCTTTCAGCGCTCTATCAGGACACCTTTTCCTACCACGGGGGTCTTGGGACCCGCACATGGGCCAGGTCGTCGAGCGGGTTCGATGACCCACCGCCCACTTTGGGTAGTGGGTCAGATTCAACGCTACGCAGCCAGATCCAGCTGCTGGGCCCTACCGGCCCGAAGGATGTTGCAGGCGGCGTTCACATCCGCGTGGGCCTCGTGCCCACAGGAAAGACACTTGAACGCGGCCTTGTGCCGGTTCTCCTTCTCGGTGTGCCCACAGCTGGCGCACCGACGCGAGGAGTCGCGGGGGTCCACGAGAATGACCTGCCGACCGGCGCTTTCAGCCTTGTAGGCGACCATGGCCCGGAGCATTCCCCACCCGGCATCTTGGATCGATCGATTGAGGCTGGCCTTCGTGCTGGCCCCATTGGGTTCGTGTCCTCCCTTTCCGTCGGGACGAGGTTTGGGTCGCCTCGTCATGTTGATGATCTTGAGATCCTCCAAGACGATCAGGTCGTAGCGGTCGACCAACTGGCGGGAGAGCTGGTGGCGGGCGTCGCGACGCTGGTTGGCGATCTTGCGGTCGATGGCCGCCACTCGTTCCTTGGCCAACTGGCGGCGCTTGGAGCCCCGGGTCTTTCGGTCGAGGGCCTGCTGGGCCCGGGCCAACGTGTCCTCGGAGCGTTTGGCGAACCGGGGCCCACCGAACAGCTCACCGTCGCTGGTGGCGACCAGCACCCCCACGCCCAGGTCCAGACCGACAGATTGTCCGGTCGCCGGTAGCGGCTCGGCCGGGACCTCGGCGCAGCGGACGCTCAACCACCAACGCCTGCCGGAGCGCTTGACCGTGATGGCCTTGGGGATTCCCTTTGTTGTGCGATGCAGGCGGACCTTGATGTTGCCCACACCCTGGAGCCGGAGGCGACCGGCAGCTTCATACAGGGCCCAGCCGTCTCGGTCCTCCCATTGGACCGAGTCGAAGGAGCCGGCGCCCTTGAAGCGGGGATAGCCCGGGTCCTCCCCTTCTCGGCACCGGCGATAGAAGGCCTGGAACGAGCGGTCGAGGCGTTTGAGGGTGCCCCGGGCGACCGTGACCCCGAAGGCCAGGATGTCGGGCCGCACCGAGCGCAGCTCGGTGAGCGTCCGGCACTGGTCGTTGTAGGTGACCGAGCGCCGCTCCATGCTCCAGGCACCTCGTCGTTCTTCGAGGGCCGCGTTGTAGAGCTCCCGTTGCCCAACGAAGAGCTGCTCGAGCGTCGCAATCTGCTTGTTCGTCGGCTTCAGTAGGTATTTGTAGGTGCGGCACCCGGCCATCACCGCTCGAAGATAGAGACGGGTGGTGACACCGACTGAACAACAGTCCCACTCCCCCACTTTGCGGGCGACGGCGGCCGGGCGCCATGCTCCGGGTGCTTTGCTGTGCGGGCCCAAACCCCGAAAGGAACCGACTGTGGAGATCGACGGCAAGAAGGCGGTGATCGTCGGAGGCGCCTCCGGCATGGCGCGGGCGGCGGCCGAGCAGCTCCGGGCCAAGGGCACGTCGATCGCGATCCTGGACCTGCCCACGTCGGCCGGGGCCGAGGTTGCAGCGAATCTCAACGGGACCTTCCATCCGGTCGACATCACCGATGAGGAGAACGTCGAGCAGGCCATGACGGCCGCGGTGGAGTCGCTCGGGGGGCTGCACATCGCCGTGAACACGGCTGGTGGTGGCATCGGCAGGCGAACCCTCTCGAAGGAGGGGCCGCACCCGCTGGCGGACTTCCGTCGGGTGGTCGAGCTCAACCTCGTCGCGACGTTCAACCTGAACCGGCTGCAGGCGTTCCACATGTCCACCAACGAGCCCGAGGACGGCGAGCGGGGCGTCATCATCGACACGGCCTCGATCGCCGCGTTCGAGGGCCAGATCGGACAGGTCGCGTACACCGCGTCCAAGGCCGGCATCGCCGGGATGACGCTCACGATGGCCCGCGACCTCGGCAGCCTCGGGATCCGGGTCGTCGCCATCGCGCCGAGCCTCTTCAGCACCGGTATCACCCGGGGGGTCACCGACGAGCGCGCCGAGGCCCTGACCAAGGACGCCGCCTTCCCGAAGCGGATGGGCCGCCCCGAGGAGTACGGGCGGCTGGCGGTCGCCATCGTCGAGAACCCGATGCTCAACGGGGGGTGCATCCGGCTCGACGCCGGCCAGCGGTTCGCTCCCCGGTAGCCCGGCGACCTCCCGAGGACAGGCAAGGCCGAGGGCAGCTTCCGGGGGCCGCGCCCCGATCACAGATTTCGGCGTCGCGGGCTCGGGAACAGGGGCGTACTGTTCGAGCATGTCGATTGCCATCACCGATGACCACGTCGCGCTCGCGAAGACAGCATCGGAGTTCCTGAACCGCCACGACGCGCGTCGGTTGTCGCGAGCGCTGCTCGAGGCCGAGACCGAGGAACTGCCGAGGTTCTGGGGAGAGCTCTGCAGCCTCGGCTGGCTCGGCCTCCACCTCCCCGAGGAGCACGGCGGTTCCGGCTTCGGGTTGCCCGAGCTGGTCGTGGTGCTCGAGGAGCTCGGCCGCGCGGTCGCACCCGGCCCGTTCGTCCCGACGGTGACGGCGAGCGCCGTGCTGGCCGCTGCCGGCAGCGCCGAGGTGTGTTCGGAGTTCCTCCCGGGGCTGGCCGACGGCTCGGTCATCGGCGCCGTCGCGCTCGGCGGCGCGGTCGAGGTGCACGACGGCAAGGCGAGCGGCCCGGCCGGGGCCGTGATCGGGGCGGCATTGGCCGAGGTCCTCCTCGTCCCGGCCGGCGACGATGTCGCCGTCGTGCGGCGCTCGGCCGGCGGCGTGGAGGTCGAGACGCCGAAGAACCTCGACCCCACCCGTCGGGCGTCGCGGGTAACCCTCGACGGCGCGCCGGCGACGGTGCTGGTGGGCGCCCGCCAGACGCTTCTCGACTACGCGCGGCTCATCTACGCGGCGGAGGCCGTCGGGGTGGCCCGCGAGTGCACCGAGCTGGCCGCCGCCTACGCCAAGGTGCGCAACCAGTTCGGCCGCCCGATCGCCACCTACCAAGCGGTCAAGCACCACTGCGCCAACATGGCCGTGGCGGTCGAGCTCGCGACCTCCCTGGTGTGGGACGCGGCGCGGGCCGCCGAGCACGGGGGCGACCAGCTCTCCTACGCGGCGGCGATGGCCGCCGCGCTGGCGATGCCCGCGGCCGACCTCGACGCGAACTTGAACATCCAGGTCCACGGGGGGATCGGCTTCACCTGGGAGCACGACGCCCATCTGTACCTACGCCGCGCCACCGCGATCGAGTCGGTGGTGAGCGCCGAGGACGCCGCCCTGGCGGTCACCGACCTCGCCCGCCAGGGCGTGACCAGGGGTCGCACGGTTGACCTTCCCCCCGAGGCCGAGGCGATCCGGGGCACGGTGCGCGAGTTCGTCGAGCGGATCAGGGGCCTCGACGAGCAGGGCCAGCGCGCAGCGATGATCGAAGACGGCTACGCCATGCCGCACTGGCCCAAGCCCTGGGGGCGCGACGCCGGCGCGGTCGAGCAGCTGGTCATCGAGCAGGAGTTCGCGGCAGCCGGCGTCCGGCGCCCCGGCTACGGCATCACCGGCTGGGTGATCCTGACCCTCATCCAGTATGCGACCGAGGACCAGGTTGCCCGCTGGGTGCGCCCCGCGCTCAACCAGGAGCTGATCTGGTGTCAGCTGTTCAGCGAGCCCAACGCCGGCTCTGACGCGGCGGGCATCCAGACCAAGGGCACCCGGGTCGACGGGGGCTGGCTGGTCAACGGCCAGAAGGTCTGGACGAGCGGCGCCCAGGTCGCCAAACAAGGGCTCGCGACCGTCCGGACGAACCCGGACGCGCCGAAACACGATGGCATCACGATGATGGTCATCGACATGAAGGGTGAGGGTGTCGAAGTCCGACCGCTCAAGCAGGCGACCGGGGGGTCGGACTTCAACGAGGTGTTCTTCACCGACGTCCTCGTGCCCGACGATGACGTGGTCGGTCCCATCGACCATGGCTGGACAGTCGCGCGAGCCACGCTCGGCAACGAGAGCGTGAGCATCGGGAGCGGCGGATACGCCTCCGGCATGCCGGCCGACGGCGTGATCAAGATGCACGACGCGCACCCCGACCGGCTCCCCGGTGGCGCCGGCCGGATCGGCCGCTACGTCGCGAGCCAACAGGCGATGGACGCACTCAACCTCCGGAGCGCGCACCGCGCCGTGGCCGGGGTCGGGCCTGGCCCGGAGGGCAACATCACCAAGCTGGTGCTCTCGGAGAACGGCCACGAAATGGCGGCGATGGTCGCTGCGCTTTCGGGTCCCGACACCGTTTTCATGGACGGGCTCTTTGCGATGGCCGGGACCCTCGTGCTCTCGCACCGCGCAATGTCGATCGCCGGCGGGACGTCGGAGATCAAGCGGAACCAGATCGGAGAGCGCATCCTGGGTCTCCCCCGCGACCCGTTGATCAACTAAAGGCGCCCCGTTCGCGCCAGCCCCTCCTCGTGGTTCCAGCCGCCTCCGAGTCGGTTCGATTGACTGACGTTCCGACGCGGATCAGTGGATCGATCTGGGGTCGATCGCTCTCATCCACCCCGGAGCACAAGCACCGGGCACTGCGCGTGGGCGACACAGTGCTCGCTCACCGACCCGATCAGCATGCCCACGAATTCTCCGTGGCCCCGGCAGCCGACCACGAGCAGGGCAGCTCCTTTTGAAACCTCCACGAGCAGCGGCGCGGCGGAGCCCTCAAAGTTGTCAAGGCTTGCCGCGACGCCCGGGTGCTTCTCCTTGAGGTCCTCCGCGGCAGCGTCCAGGACCGCCTGGGCGGCAGCTGTGGGATCAAAGTAGTCAGGCAGCGCGATCGGTACTCCGAAGGAGGACGGCCACATCCACGCGATGATCACCCTCAGCTCGGCGCCGGTGACCTCGGCCTGGCCTGCCGCCCATTCGAGTGCCTTCTTGGACGACGGCGAGCCGTCGTACCCGACCACGATTGGATGACCGTGGGTGGTCGCGGTTGCAGCCATAGTGTCCTTCCTTCCTCTCGAGCGCCGCTCGGGGCGGCGCAGGCTATCCCGCCGGTCAACCTCCCTGCCCCGGCGGTGCACCGGCACGACGGGTGCGCCTCCGACGGTCGGCTCAAGCGGCCAAGACGACCTTCAGCGCACCCGTGGTCCCGGCGTCCTCGAAGACGTCGTACGCCTCGAGCATCTCGGCCAGCTTGAAGTGGTGGGTCGCGAAGCACGAAGCGTCGATCTGATGGCTCGCCACCAGGCGCAAAAGTGTGGCTGTAGAGAAGGTGTCGACCAGTCCAGTCGTGATGGTGACGTCGCGAGTCCACAACGACTCGAGATGCAAGGTCGCAGCGCGGCCGTGTACCCCGATGTTGGCCACATGTCCGCCTGGGCGGATCAACGAGGTGCACAGCTCGAAGCTCTCCGGCACACCCACGGCTTCGATCGCGACGTCCACGCCGAGCCCGCCGGTGACCCCCTGGATGTAGGAGACGGCGTCCTGGTTGGAGCTGTTAACCGTGAGGTCCGCCCCGAACCGCTTGGCCGCCTCGAGGCGGCTTTCGGCAAGATCGACCGCGATGATGTGGCTCGGTGAGTACAGCTTGGCGCCGATGATTGCGGCCAGCCCGATGGGGCCGGCGCCGACGACCGCCACCGTGTCGCCCGGCTGGACCCTGCCGTTGAGCACACCGACCTCGTAGCCGGTCGGGAGGATGTCGGCCAGCATCACCAGCTCGTCGTCACTGACGCCGCTCGGGACCGGGTAGGTCGACGTGTCGGCAAACGGGACCCTGACGAGCTCGGCCTGCGTCCCGTCGATCAAGTGCCCCAGAATCCACCCGCCACCGCCCCGGCACTGGCCATAGTGGGCCTCACGGCAGAAGCGGCAATGTCCGCACGAGGTGATGCACGAGACGAGGACTCGGTCACCGGGTCGCAGGTTCTTCACGCCCGTTCCCACGGATTCGACGGTGCCAACCGCCTCGTGGCCGAGAATGCGGCCGGGGGTGACCTCGGGCACGTCGCCCTTCATGATGTGCAGATCCGTCCCGCAGATCGTCGTCGTGTCTACGCGAACGATCGCATCGGTGTCCTCCAGAAGGACCGGGTCGGGAACCTCCTCCCACGCGTGGTCGTGAGGTCCGTGGAATACGAGTGCCTTCATGGCGGGTCCTCCCGGCTCGCGTGCTCACCTACAACCTTGGGCCTCCGTCGCCACGGCGACCAGAGTCCAAGGTCCCTGGCGGTCCCGGCGTCTTTGACGCCCACCGTGCCGGCCGATTGCGCTGACCGGTCAGGTGCCGGAGTGCTTCAGGACCTTGCCCACCGTGCTTAATGGTCGCATCGAGCGCGCTGATAACCGAGGTTGTCCAGGGGTAGACGTCCGGCACTCGCTCGCCGTCGGTGGGCGGTCGCGATGCTCGACGCAAACCTGCGTCGGCGTGGCCACTTGAACAGCCCCTCCCCGTCGATACGATTCGGCAATGCCTCTTGCCATAGGCGCAAAGTCTCGGCTGGCGTGGGCTAGATCCGCCGTCCACGCAGCCCTCCCGAGATGACCAAGAACGCCAAGGCGCCGCCCACCAACGAGAAGGGCGTGCCGACTGCCGCGGCCCCGCCTCCCTGGTGGCGCCATTACCTCTGGGTAATTGCCCTCGGCGCGTTCTTCGTACTTTTCTTCACGCTCCCCACTACCAAGCAAACGACGGTGACGCTGAACTACTCGCAGTTCCTGCACGACGTCTCGGCCCACAAGGTGAAGACCGTGACGATCGCAACGACCGGGAGCGCCAGCGGGACCCTGAAGAACGGAAACGCGTATTCCACCGCGATCCCGCCGGAGGCGGGTCAGGGCCTCCTCAATCGACTGGAGGACTCCGGCGTACAGATCACGGCGAGCACTTCTGCGTCGTCGTTCGGATCGGAGGTGTTGTCCTGGGTGATCTTGCTCGCTCCCTTCGCGATCCTCGGGTATCTGTGGTGGCGCCTCTCCAAGAGGTCGGCGGGGCGGCTGCAGGGTGCGTTCGGTGTTGGACGTTCGCGGGCAAAGGTCTTCGACGAGGAGCGGCCCAACACGAAGTTCTCCGACGTGGCGGGCTACGAAGGGGCCAAGTTTGAGGTCCGCGAGGTCGTCGACTTCCTGCGCCAGCCGGAGCGGTACGCGAAGGCCGGGGCCATGGCCCCGCGTGGTGTCCTCATGGTCGGTCCTCCTGGAACCGGCAAGACGCTGCTCGCACGCGCGATGGCCGGCGAGGCGAACGTCCCGTTCTTCTCGGTCACTGGTTCGAGCTTCGTGGAGATGTTCGTCGGTGTCGGAGCCGCCCGTGTGCGTGACCTCTTCGAGCAGGCGCGCAAGCGGGCGCCTGCGATCATCTTCGTGGACGAGGTCGATGCGATCGGCCAGCGACGCAGCGGGACCGGTGCGATGGTCTCGAACGACGAGCGCGAGCAGACGCTCAATCAACTCCTAGCGGAAATGGACGGGTTCGACCCGGCTACCGGCATCATTGTGCTGGCCGCAACCAACCGCCCCGAAGTGCTCGATCCCGCACTCCTGCGTCCCGGTCGTTTCGACCGACAGATCGTCATTCCGCTGCCCACGCTCGCCGAGCGAGCCGCGATCCTCGCCGTGCATGCGCGCGGGAAGCGACTCGATGCCACCGTGGACCTTGACGTCGTCGCGCGGGGCACACCGGGGTTTTCCGGCGCCGACCTCGCCAACCTTGTTAATGAGGCGGCCATCGTCGCAGTGCGTGCCAACCGCGAGATCATCGTGGCCGCTGACTTCGACCAGGCGCGGGACCGAATCATCCTCGGGCGACGCGAGGGTTCCAATGTGCTGTTGGACGAGGAGAAGCACGCGGTCGCCGTCCACGAGGCCGGTCATGCCCTGGTTGCCGTGTACTCGCCCAAGGCCGACCCAATCGCCAAGGTCACGATCCTCCCGGCCGGCCAAACCCTTGGGGTCACCGAACAGCTCCCAATCGTCGAACGCCACCTCTATGGCGAGGACTACCTCCACGACATGCTGGCGGTCTTCCTCGGGGGACGGGCGAGCGAGCTGGTCGTGCTGGGACAGGGCTCGACCGGGGCGAGCAACGACCTCGCAAAAGCCACCGACTTGGCGACCAAGATGGTCAGGGAGTTTGGGCTCTCGTCGGCTGTTGGCCCCGTCGGCTACCCGGAAGGTGGATCGGTGTTCCTCGATCAGGGTGGCCCGGGGCTTTCCTCACGGCCATTCGCCGAGCGCACCCAGGCGCTCATCGACGACGAGGTCGCAAAGCTGCTCCGACAGGCCGAGCAGCGCGCGACGGCGGTGCTCAAGGACCATCGTGACGTGCTCGACAGTGTAATCCAACTCCTGATGACCAAGGAGACGGTCGACGGGAGTGAGATCTACCGTCTCGCCGGTCGGCCCGAACCTGAGCGCGGAGCGCCGGTCACGATGGCGCCCGACCGCGGGCCCGGGTCGGCCGCCATGCCCATCACCAAGGACCGCGAGGATCGGGTGACGACTCCCGAGTGACCACCATTAGGGCGTTGATAGGCGCCGGCCCGACGCTTTGCCGTGTGAGATAGCCACCACGTGGTCTCGAACTCCTTCGACCCAGGGCTCGACCGGCGCGTTGCGCGCGCTGAGCGACCACTGGTCTCCGGCGTCAGTGATGTCCTCGGCGAAGCCTCGCACTTCGACCACCCAACCCTCGCGCGTCACTGGGTCGATCTGTTCAACTTCGAACGCGACATGCGCGAATGACGCCGAGGAGAGCTTGACACCGGGCGCCGTTCGGATGGTGATGGTTCGACCGTCCAGGCCATAGTTGACGGGGAAAATTTCTGGCCTCCCGTCGCGAACGATGGCCAGTCGCCCGAGGTCTTGGCCCGCCAGGAGCTCGTAGCACTCGGCTTCGCCAAGCTCGGTAAGGACCTTGGCGGTCTGTGCCCGAGCCGGGTTTCGTGGGCTGCTCTGGGAGCCGGAGGCGTCTGGGTGGGCCACGCCTCCATCATGACGGAAGCGGGCGCCACCGTGCACCCCGCCTCTATGCCGCTCCCGAAAATTCACGCGACTCGGCGAAGCGTCACGATTGACCGGAAAAGACATATCGGTTGGTCAAGCAACAAACGACCACACCCTTCGGGAACGCGCCGATGCGGCCCGCTTCTGCAGGCCGCATCTGGCGTACGTGACCGTGGAAGCAGACCGTCTAAGCAGCCTTGCTGGCCAATGTAACGATCCCGGTCGCGTTCTGCGGGATGGAGCGGCGGTCGTTGCGACGCTGGCGATAGCCGGCGACCAACCCGTCGATTCCGATCCAGCTTGCGGTTCTCCACGTGGCCAGGATGACGATGGCGAACAATGCGTAGAACGCACACACGCTGGCCGTTCCCGACATCACATAGGTGAACAGAAGGGCCAGGCTGCCCAGCGCCGCCACCCGGGTGAAGAGCCCGAGGCAGAGGCCGATGCCGACGGCGAACTCAGCGACCGCGACCAGGATGCCGATCCAGCCCGAGTTCGGCACGACAAACCCGTGCAGGAACGACCCCCACCAGCTGTAGGCGGGGGTGCCGTGGGCGGCAAACCCGGCCACTCCGGCCCCGTTGTTGTGCAGAAAAGCGGCGTTTTCCGCACCCCAAAGCTTGGCCACCCCGGCTTCGATCCACATGGCTCCGAGCCAGACCCGCATGGCAGTCCAGCCGACGGCCATGATCTTCGATTGCCCCAGCCACTGCAGAGGCCGTGGATTCGTCAGCTCGGATGGGTTCCCGAGAACTGCGACAGGATTCTTCATTAGACCTTCCTCCTTCTGGTCCGGCTTCCGCGGACCTCACTGTCATCGTGGGCGCCGGAGAGCTGCTGCCCTAGGGGCAAAGGTCCACCCGAAAGGGGGCCAAAGGTCCCATTCGGGCCGACAGCCGCAGTTGCACCACTCGCCGGACCGACTTGGTCGCTGGAGGCTGGCGGTGCGAACACAAGCCGGTTGGGAGCCAAGAGCCCGTCAGATGGCGACGCCCGCTGATCAACTCACCGAGGGCCCTGAGGGCCCGACCACGCCAAGATCACGCCTCGACGTCAACGTTTCGCGGCACCGAGTCGTGACTCCCATCAGTCAAGACGAACCAACGCGCCGACAAGAGCTCCTTCGGGCCGCCAGCGATGCGACCGGCACACAGGGAGCCGTCGCCCGCGGCCGTTCGTCCGAGTTGAAGGAATGTCGTCGCCCTGACGTCTGCCGTGTTCACGAGGCTGCTGATGGTCGGAGTCGGGGTGCTCGCGGCGGCAAGCGCGCTCGTCGGTGCACTGGGCAGCCCCTCGCGGCGCGACCAGAACAACGCGCTCCTACACCGGCAACAGCGGACGGACGCCGCGCTCAGTCCGCTCGCGCAAAGTCCGATTGCGCAAGTGGACTGGCTCTGCCGGCACGCCAGCGCCGCAGTTGTGGACGGACAAACGGACCCCTTCTTAACCTGGGTGCACTCAAAGTGCCGAGCCGAGGATCCTGCGACCCTCTTGCGATCGATGGTCGGCCCCGGTGGCCGCCCGCAGGCGCCGCTCGGTGACTTGATCTGCATGTACACCAAGGGAGCGGCCCCGGGCTCTGCACACGACAAGTCGGCGGCGGCACTGTGCGACGTCCGGTCCCCACCACAGCCAACCGGCATCCGTCCCGCTGAGGACGCCGACCCGCCGGGGCAGTTCAGCTTTGCCCCAACGAACGTGTGGAGTGGGTATATCGGCGGCCAATACACGGTCGTGTTCGCCGGCGGCCAGACCCCCTGGCTCTTTAGCGGTGGCGGTGGCGACACCAACAAGAGCGAGATCCTCATCACCGAAGGAGTGGGTGCGCCGCAACACATCCCTGCCGTCTACGCCACAGGGACCGACGACGGACCGCTCTCGATCATGTCCGCGAGGGGAGACGTGATTCAGCTCTCTGCGACAGACGGAGCAACGTTTGCATTCGACCTCGACACAGACGCCTTTGAGAGTCCAGCGGCGATGGAGTATCGGCGACTTATGCCGGGGGAGTAGAGAGAGGCGGGTCCGGTTGCGTCGTGCGCAGGCTGTCTATCGCGTCGAGGAGGATCTTGATCCCGCCTTCGGTGTGCACGTCCAAGAGCACGAGCGCCTGCTTGATGCAGTTACGCGCATCTTCAACGTCCTCGAAGGTCTTTGCCGCACGAGCGTCGGCTGCCTCGTTCTGCAGGTTCTGGCCGACCATCAGTGCCGGGAGCAGAACGAGCTGGATGAATGTCTGGGCGACCCACGCGACCAGAGCGATGATGCTCGCCTTGATCAGGACGGCCGGGAAGGCACTATGGAAGACGTGGAAGCCGGAGAGCACTGCAGGCAGCGAGAACAGCGCGAGGAGGCAGAACACCCAGAAGCACGTCATGGTTCCGACGTACTTCGTGAGACCGACGGCGACCGCCTTGTTGAGCCGCTGGTACCTCGACTCTGTCGGCAAGTGGTCGAGGGTCCGCTTGTGCACCGCCTGACCGAACCTCGTGAAGCCGTGCGTCGGTTGGCGGTCGGCGGCAGGCTGGTCGATCGCCGGCTGGTCGATCGTGGTTGTCATGTTGTGTCTCTTTCTCGCTTGGTCGAGCCTGCGCCGTGCGGGTCGCCAAGATCGGTCTTGTTCAAATGGTGAGAAGTCCGAGTATTTCGATACCGAGCGTCAAAGGAGTGGACCGCCGGTCGTGACGGATCTGCTACCGGTCCATCCTCAACCGACGAACGCGACCTTGTCCTCGGCCAACGTGATGCGGTGAAGCGCTCGCCGATAACCGTGGTAGTCGTTCACCGGATTGTGGAGCGCGCAGCGGTTGTCCCACAGCGCAATCGAACCCGGCTCCCATTGGAATCGACAGGTGAACTCGGGTCGGATCTGGTGCTGGAAGAGGTAGCTGAGGAGGGGCCGGCTCTCCTCCTCGGTCAGGCTGGCGAAGCGGGCCGTGTGTGCGGGGCTGACATAGAGGGAGCGGCGCTTGGTCTCGGGGTGGACCCGGACCACGGGGTGGACGGACTCGTAGTCGATCGTCGTTGCATCGCCCTGACGGTCCTCTCGGGTCTTGCTCACGTCCGCCAGCGCTGATGAGTGCACCGCATCGAGGCGGTCGAGGATCTCACGCAGGCCGTCCGAGAGGGTCTCGTATGCCAGGTATCCGTTCGCGAAGATGGTGTCGCCGCCAGCGGGTGGGATCTGTCGCGCCAGCAGCATTGTCGCCATCGGTGGTTCGTCGAGGTACGCGGTGTCGCTGTGCCACACGCCCCCGAAGTTGACCCGCTCATGCTCGAGCTTCAAGACCTCAATGATCTCGGGGTACCCCTCGATCGAAGGGAGCAGCGGATAGGGCACCGGACGGCCGACGAGCCGGGCGAACGCGAGGAACTGGTCGGAGCTCAGGTGCTGGTCACGGAAGAAGATGACCAGGTTCTCAAGCCATGCGCAGCGGATTTCGTCGACCTGCTTGCGTGTCAGCTCGACCGACAGGTCGACGCCAGAGACGACCGCTCCGATGGAACCGCCCAGCTTCTTGACCTCGATCGACATTTGAGTCCGACCCCCTTGTGGCGAACGTTGCCAAGGCTACCGAAACGCTCGGGCACGGCTCGTAGAGCAGCACTGGAGCGACCGGGCACAAAAGGAACCCTTTGGTGCACGCAGGATGACGACGACTAGATGAGCTCGATCCGTAGTCGCCGACCCGTGGACCTCGTGATCTGGTGGAGATCGGCCGGATCCGAGGAGACCACGACGTCGCCGCCACGACGAAGCGCACCTTCGACCACGCTGGCGTCGACGACGTCATCGACGCCCGATCGACCCACGAGCCGTCCGACGGCCTTCGCCCGCTCCGAGTCCAAGTCATCGACCTGGCACCCCGCGAGCAGGCGCACCAGGCTGGCCTGTCGGGAGCCACCACGCCACGCTTGGGCCAACACTGGCGCTGGCACCACCGGGAGAACCTCCTCGGCCAGGAATCCCACGTGCAACGCCCACATCGCCCGATCGTTGCGCTCGGCTGCGATCAACGCGCCGGTGTCGTAGGTGACCCCAGCCATCAGGCCGGTCGGCGCGACACCGACGAGCGACGAAGCAATGCCCGTGCTCTGCTGAGCCCTTCGGCCAGCTCGATCTCGCTCAAGGCGCCGTGCGCACGTTCCCAGGCTGCCACGCCGCTCCACCCAGCCTCGAGGGCCAGCCGATGCGCCGCCGTTTCGGCCACCCACGCGCTAAAGGTCGATCCGGCCTCCGCTGCCGCGGCGTCGATGGCATCCGCGAGCTCGGGAGGGAACGACACCGAACGCTTGTCCCGCTGCGCCACGACCCAATGGTAGTACAGGTGGTAGGACAGCTGGACATCGCGCCAGTCCATTCTCCGCTCGGCGCCGGCGTCGCCGCGACGACCGGGACCGGGGTTCTCCGGCCAAGGCTCGCCAATCCTGGGCCGCCGAGCCGGCGCCGTCAGCGGATCTCGTCCACGAGGCCCCACTCGAGCGCTGTCGACGCGCTCACGCTCGCCCCGCTGAGTGCCATGAAAGCCGCGCGGTGCCTCCCGATGCGCCGAGGGATGCTCGCGGTCCCTCCGGCCCCCGGGATGAGTCCGAAGGCGACCTCTGGGAGCGAGAAGGCCGCGTCGGCGCTCGAGCGGATTCGCCCAGCGAACGCCGGGAACTCGATGCCAGCCCCCACGCACGAGCCGTGCACGTCCACGGCAACCCGCCCGGCACACGCGTCGAGCGCCAACCCCACCGAGCGGCCGACGCGCACCGCATGCGCGGTCGCCGGGTCCTCGGCCAGCCCGAACTCGTTCAGGTCCCCACCGCTGCAGAAGCTTGGTCCCGCCCCGCTGATCCGCACCGTCTCGACGGTGGCGTCCGTCGCCGCCACCTGGAGGGCGTCAATGAGGTGGTCTCGCATCGCCCCGTTGAGCGCGTTGCGCACCGAGGGGCGGTTGAGCACGATCTCCAAGTGGGTGCCATCGCGCGTGACGAGCACCGGTGGTGACGCTGAGGTTTCCGGACGACCCGGTCGCCGGTTCGCCAGCCAGCTCTTGAAGGTGGGACCGGCCTGGAGCATCGAGTAGACGAACGACTCAGCGACGACCGCGTCGCGAAGCGACAAGCCTTCGCCCATGCGCAGGAGCTGCACCAACGCCACGGCCGCCAACCGCGACCCGGTGATCCTGTCCCCCATTTCCGCGACGCTGCGATCGAGGTCGGCGCACGAGACCCAGGGCCGAGGCGAGCCGGCGCCGGTCGTGAGCAGTACGTCGAAGCCGAGAGGCGGATCGCCGACGGGCCCGGCCGCGACGCCGATCGTCACGCACGGGAGCGTCGGTGCGAGCTCGTTGAGCCGTGCGACATCGGGGCCCTCGTCGACCTCTACCATGAGCATCGAGGGCTGGTCGGTCGGGTGGTCGGAGAGCCCGAGGACGAAGACGCTTCGCGCCTGGGCCAGTGCTTCGGACGGACGCATGACCTCCGCGTGGCCCGGCCGGGGCGGCGGCATTGACGTCACTGTAGTGTCGCGCCGCGGTGACCCCGCTCGACGTCCGCTCCACCAACCCGGCGTCTGAGCTGGTCGCCCTCGCGTCTTCAGCAGGTGTCGGCATTGACATCGGCGACTGGTCGACCGACGACCTCGGATGTCCGCACCTGGAGGGCGCAGCGTCCGGCGCGTTATGGCTCACCGGTGCGGTCGAACGGCCCGCCATCATCGACTTCCCGCTCATGGGGCGTACGAGAGCGCTGTGTCGCGCCACGGGCGATCTGAGCGCGCGAGTGGGGTCGGCCGTGATGCTCGACGAGCGCTCCGTGTTCTTCGAGCGGGCAGCGGAGCGGGGGTTCCGCCGCCTGGGCGCAACGTCGGCGAACGGGTCCTGCCGGCTGCTCCAGTGCGCAGACGGTTGGATCGCCTGCAACCTCCCGCGTCGCGACGATGAGGTGCTCCTGGCGGCGGCTCTCGGCCACGAGGATCCACCGGCGGACCCGTGGCGCGCCTTGGAGGTCGCAGCTGCGCAGTCCGACGCTTACTCGATCGCCGGACGCCTGCAGTTGTTCGGCCTCGCCGCCGCCGTCCTGGGCGAATCGAAGAGCGAGGATCCCGTCCGCTTCGTGCGCCTGGGCGCCTCGGGGAGCGTTCGACGTCGGCCCCGGATCGTCGACTTCTCGGCCATGTGGGCCGGGCCGCTGTGTGCGCAGGTGCTCGGGCGCTGCGGTGCCGAGGTCGTGACGGTCGAGGACCCAGCGCGCCCCGACGGCGCACGTCTCGGTGACCCGGCGATGCACGAGCGTTTTCATCGCGGCCATCGACTCGCCCGGATCTCTTTCTCGTCGGACGCTGGCCGCCGGGAGTTGCACCGCCTGGTCGGGCGGGCCGACATCGTGATCGAGTCGTCCCGCCCGCGGGCGCTGGGCTCGCTCGGGCTCGGCCCCGAGGCCTTCCTCGGCTCCCGCGCCGGGCGATGTTGGCTCAGCATCACCGGATACGGGCGGAGCGGAGCGCGCGCCAACCGGGCGGCCTTCGGCGACGACGCCGCCGTGGGCGGCGGACTGGTCGCGTGGACGGCCGGGCGGCCGGTCTTCGTCGCCGACGCCATCGCCGATCCGGCAAGCGGCCTGTTCGCAGCGTTCGGCGGGCTCGCCGCCTTCACGGCGGGGGGTGGCTTCCACGTCGACGTCTCGATGAGCGCGGCGGCGGCGTTCCTCGGCCGAGGTCCGCGCTGTGCCGGCACCCATGGCGTCCGGCAGGGCGCCGACGGCCGGTGGTTCGCGACCCATGACGACATGTGCGCGCCCGTGCGGTCGCCGAGCGAGGTGCTCCTTGACGATCGCTGACCTCGTCATCACGCGTGCGGCGCTCGGCAACGGTCGCCTGGACGAGCTGTTGGTGTCGGGTGGACGAATCGCGCAAATCGCCGACCGGGTCGTCGCCCCGGAGGGCTGCGAGGTCTTCGACGCCGAGGGCGGAGCCGTCCTGCCCGGGCTGCACGACCACCACGTCCACCTCGCGGCGGCGGCCGCGGCCCTCGACTCGGTCGAGGTCGGTCCGCCGGCCGTCGTCGACCACGCGCAGCTCGCTCAGGCGTTGGACGCCTCCGGACGCCACCTGCCCGAGGGGGCCTGGCTCCGGGGGGTCGGCTACCACGAGAGCGTCGCCGGCCCGATCGGCCGTCTTGACCTCGACGTGCTCATCGCAGACCGGCCCGTGCGCATCCAGCACCGCAGCGGGGCGCAGTGGGTGCTCAACACTCGGGCCCTCGAGGAGCTGTCGGTCGCGGAGACCGACGACGCCGGGGTGGAGCGTGACCCCGGTGGGGCGCCCACCGGCCGGCTGTTTCGGATGGACGGGTGGCTGGGCGAGCAGATGGAGCGCCCCATCCTTCCGCTGGCCCGGATGGCCGACGCCGCCGCCAGGGCGGGGGTCACCGGCTTCACCGACGCCACACCGGCGAATTGCACCGAACAACTGCGCATCCTCGCGGACGCGGGCCTGCCGCAACGGATCACCGCCATGACGGCGTTCGGCGCGGCTGTCGACTGTCCCACTCCCCTGTCGCTCGGCCCGATCAAGGTACTGCTCGACGACGTGGCGCTGCCGACACTGGACGAGCTCGCCCATCTCGTGACCGACGCGCACGCGCAACGCCGCAACGTGGCCATCCACTGCGTGACCCGCGTGCAGACGGTCCTGGCCGTCACCGCCCTCGAGGTCGCCGGGGCCCGATCCGGCGACCGCATCGAGCACGGGAGCGTGATCCCGGCCGGGATGGTCCCGAGGCTGGGCGCCCTCGGCGTGACGGTGGTCACCAACCCCGGGTTCATCGAGGCCCGCGGTGACCGGTATGCGGTGGACGTGGACGAGGCCGACCGGGGAGACCTCTACCGTTGCGCCTCCCTGGCCAGAGGTGGAGTCCGGGTGGCGGCCGGCACCGACGCCCCGTTCGGTCCGGCCGACCCCTGGGTGTCGATCCGGACGGCAGCGACCCGCCGAACGGCCTCCGGCGGCACGCTCGGGGAGGGCGAGCGCGTCGACCCCCGGACGGCCCTTTTCCTGTTCCTGGGCTCGGCCGAGGAACCGGCGACCCCGAGGCGCCTGCAGGTCGGATCCCCCGCCGATCTCTGCATCCTCTTCCTCCCGCTGCGTGACGCCCTCCGATCGCCCTCAGCCGAGCACGTGGCCGCCACGCTGGTCGCGGGCGCGCTGGTCGCCGACAACCGCTGAGCACACCGCTGACACCGGCCCTCGCGGGATGCGGCAGACTCGACCAAAAGGCTGACGCGAGCGGAGGACAGAGGCATGACCGAGCACACGATCGAATACCGCCGACTGGGACGCACGGGCCTGCGGGTCAGCCCGCTGTGCCTCGGGACCATGAACTTCGGGATGACCGCCGAGGAGCCCGAGTCGCACGGGATCATGGACCGCGCCCTCGAACTCGGCATCAACTTCTTCGACACCGCCGACATGTACGGCGGTGCGGGCAAGACCGAGGAGATCATCGGCCGCTGGTTCGCCCAGGGCCAGGGCCGGCGCGAGAAGGTCGTCCTCGCCACCAAGGTCTACGGCGGTCGGGACCCCTGGCCCAACACGAACCGGCTGTCCGCCCTCCACATCCGCCAGGCCTGCGAGGACAGCCTGCGCCGAATGCAGACCGACCACATCGACCTGTACCAGATGCACCACGTCGACCGGGACACCCCCTGGGAGGAGATCTGGCAGGCGATGGACCTGCTCGTCCAGCAGGGCAAGGTCCTCTACGTCGGTAGCTCGAACTTCGCGGCGTGGAATATCGCGCAAGCCAATGAGCGCGCCCGCGAGCGTGGCTCGCTCGGTCTCGTGTCCGAGCAGAGCCTCTACAACCTGAACGCCCGCATGGTCGAGCTGGAGGTCCTCCCGGCCTGTCGCGACTACGGGGTGGGGGTCATCCCCTGGAGCCCGCTCGCCGGGGGCATCCTCGGCGGCGCGCTGCAGAAGGCCGAGACCGGCCGGCGATCCAACGAGCGCGCCCAGAGGACCATCGAGGCCAACCGGTCCAAGCTCGAGGCGTGGGAGAAGCTCTGCGCGGACATGGGCGCGCCGCCCGCCGACGTCGCCCTCGGTTGGTTGCTCCACAACCCGGCCGTCACCGCGCCCATCATCGGGCCGAGGACCCTCGAGCAGCTCGAGGGAGCGCTCGGAGCGCTCGGGGTCGAGTTCGACGACGAGGTGCTCGGGAAGCTCGACGAGATCTTCCCCGGACCGGGCGGCCAGGCCCCGGAGGCCTACGCCTGGTAGGGCGTTCGGCACGATCCGAGTTGGCGGCCCTCTCCCCCGGATCGGACGGTTGTGGTCTGGCCATCAATCGAGGACGACGGCGCATCACGCGCGCCCTTGGCCTGAGGCCGAGTGGAGGTGGCGGAGCCCGGCGCGACTTCGGAGGGTTCGATCCTTCTCTCCTTTGGACGAGGTGAGCTCCTTCCACGCGCGCGCTGAGACAGGGGTTGAGGACGCGGCGATTTCGCGCTCCGCTATCGGGACCTAGGCAGCCAAGCATCTTTAGCGAAGGATGTTGACCGCCCGAGAGACCACGACCGCGACCGTCACCAGGGAGGCGAGGGACTGGAGCATCATCAGCAGCTTTGCCCAGGCGGTCAGCGGCATGGTGTCCGTCGGGCTGAACGCAGTGGCGTTGGTGAACGACGTATACAGATAGTCGAGGAAGTCTGGCACCCAGCCCGGAGCGGCGCCCGGGGTGGACATCTGCGGAAAGAGAAAGTCGGGCTGGCGGTGCGAGGAAAGCCGCCTGGATGCCGGTCCACCTCGGTCGAGCTCCCAGTACCAGAGCCCGAACACGATCACGTTCGTCAGCCAGATCGGCGCGGAGGCGTAGACCAGCGAGCGACCACTGGCCGAGCTTCCATAGAGGAGGGCGTGGATCAGCTCGAGGAGCGAAACCACGTTGGCAACAGTGATGAGCGCGATCAACGACACGCCGATGACCCGCAGGCGCGACTGCTCAGCGGAGATGCTTCCGGGATTGACGATGAGGAGGACCACGATCAACCCGCCCTCCAGGGCAGGGATCAGGGCCCGATTCCCCAGCCCTCGAATGAGGACGTCGGGGAGGACCAGCTGCAACGAGATCGCGCCAAGCACTGCGAGCTGGGCCGGCCATCGAGGCTCCACGGGCGAGGGGATGCCCCACGCGACGGCGTCATCCCGGCCGCGCATCGGCGCATCGCCCATGGCGCGCCACCGTACCGATTCGGCGGTGAGGTACAGGGGATCGTCGGGCAACGTTGGTCCCGAGTTGGTGTCTGGCTCCTCGTCAGGGTACGGGGGCAACCTCGGCTCGGCCATCGGACCAATCCGACGTGCGCACGTCCGGATTCTGGTTTCCTTGATCCCGGTGTCGCAACGGCGAAGGGACCCCGGACATTGGAGTCGACGAAGCGACAGCTGCGCGAGCTGGCTGACGAGGTTCTCGGCGACCCCCGGTGAGTAGCAGTGCACACGAGGGAACTCGAACGCCCAGGGAGCGTGTGTCGCTCGGCACTATCGCCTCGGAATGGCTTCGTCTCGGTTGCATCGGGTTTGGGGGACCGCCAACGCATATCGCGTTGCTTCGACGCCTGTGCGTTCAGGAGCGTCAGTGGATCGAGGCAAAGGAGTTCGAGGACGGTGTCGCCGCCACCAACCTGCTGCCCGGTCCCGCTTCGACACAGCTGGCGATCTTTTGTGCCTGGCGATTGCGAGGAACTCTGGGTGCCATTCTCGGCGGGCTCTGCTTCATCGTTCCTGGCCTCGTCCTCATCCTTGGGTTGTCGGCCGTGTTCCTGGCCCGCCACCCGGCAACTTGGATTCTTGGGGCTGCCGCGGGTGCCGGAGCCGCTGTTCCTGCGGTCGCGCTGAACGCTGCATCGGGGCTTGCCCCGAATAGTTGGCGCCGCATCTCCAACGAGCGATCCCAGGAGGTCCGATGGGTGATCTATGCGCTCCTTGGAGCGGCAGCCGCGACGACGATCGGCCCCTACCTGGTCCTCGTGTTAGTCGCCTGCGGGCTGACGGAAATCGTCATCCGCCGGCCAATGGCCCCGGGTTCGGCTGGATCGGCGGTTCTTGCGGTTGTCGTGCATCTGGCCGGCGTCGGTGGCCTCGGCGCTCTGGCATGGGTGGCTTTCAAGGTCGGGGCTCTGTCCTATGGCGGCGGGTTCGTCATCGTCCCGCTGATGCAGCACGACGCGGTGACGACCTACCACTGGATGAGCGGCGCACAGTTCCTCAATGCGGTGGCCCTCGGTCAGGTGACGCCGGGCCCGGTCGTCCAGACGGTGGCCGTGGTCGGATACGCGGCCCGGGGCATCGTCGGTGGGCTCCTCGCCGCATTGATCGCGTTCGCGCCGTCGTTCGCCTTTGTGCTCTTGGGTGGTCCGCGCTTCGATCAGATCCGAGCGAACGTCAGTGTCGCTTCATTCTTCGCTGGAGCCGGCCCCGCGGTCATTGGAGCCATCGCCGGATCGGCGATCCCGCTGGGTCGCTCGCTTCAGCACGTGTGGCAAATCCCGATCCTGGCGGGCGCTCTGCTCTGGTTCTTCGCGCTGCGGCGCGGCGTGGTGAGTGGTCTGCTCCTCGCCGGGGTGATCGGAGTCGTCATTGCGCTCTCCGGGGTGCCCGTGTAATCAAGGGGAGATACCGCGCCAAGAAGGCTTGGTGGTCTCGCTCGAGCTTCAGCCGCCGAGTGCCGCTCGCACGGCGGCAAGGCGAGCCGGATCCACCCGCCACCACATCCATCGTCCCCGTTTCTCACCGACGAGGAGGCCCGCTTCGGCCAGGACCCTGGTGTGGTGCGAGACGGTCGGCTGGCTCTTTTGCAGCGGCGCCTCGAGATCGCACGAGCAGATCTCCGCTTGGGACGCCACCAGCGAGAGCAATCGAAGGCGCACCGGGTCGGCCAGCGCCCCCAGCACACGGGCCAGCTCGACCGCCTCAGCTTCGGGGAGCGGAGCATCGACCACAGAGGCGCAGCACAGACCGGTGTCCATCGTGAGGGGGATCACCTTGGTCTTGCTCGTGGGCACCCGGCTCCTCAGATATTGACAAGGGTCGATATCTGAGGATACTGAAGATTGACCAACGTGAATATATCAGGAGGGCATCTGATGTCCCGAGTGCAACTGGCCCTCAATGTCGCGAATCTGGATGAAGCAATCAGCTTCTACTCGAAGCTGTTCGCCACGGAACCGGCCAAGGTCCGACCCGGTTACGCCAACTTCGCGGTGGTCGACCCACCGCTCAAGCTCGTGCTGATCGAAGGTGACGCCCAGGTTCCTGGGTCGCTCAACCACTTGGGGATTGAGGTCGGGACCACCGACGATGTCGTCGCCGCCCGAGCTCGCCTGGCCGCCGCCGACCTCGAGACGGTGACCGAGGACCAGGTGGCTTGCTGCTACGCGGTGCAGGACAAGGTCTGGGTTGACGGTCCCGGCGGTGAGCCTTGGGAGATCTACACCGTGCTTGCAGACGTCGAGATGCCGGATGGTGAGCTTCGGTCCAGCGGCCCAAGCGGCGCGGTGTGCTGCGCCACACCGCCCGAATCGGGCACGGTGAATCCCACATCGTCTTGCTGCTGAGTGCCGAGGCATACCGGGCAAGGCGAACCGTCGGTGGCTGACCACCTGTCACGCCGTCTGGCTGCCGAGTGCATTGGCAGCGCCTTCCTTGCCACCATCGTCATCGGCTCGGGGATCGCCGCTCAGCGCCTCTCACCTGGTGATGTCGGGTTGGAGCTGCTTGAGAACGCAGCGGCAACCGGGTTGGGACTGTTCGCCATCATCTTGATGTTCGGCCCGGTCTCGGGGGGTCACTTCAATCCGGTGGTCTCCCTTCTCGATGCGGCATTCGGCGGCATGAGCTGGCGGTCGGCCGCGACCTACGTTCCAGCCCAGGTTTCGGGGTGCATTGGCGGGGCAATCCTGGCCAATCTCATGTTCGGACGAGCCGCCGTCAGCATCTCGACAGACCACCGAGCCTCGGGGGCTCACTTTCTGTCCGAGATCGTCGCCACCCTCGGGCTGATGCTCGTGATCTTCGCTCTCGCCCGGACTGGTCGCGGCCGGTCGGCTCCCGCTGCGGTGGGTGCCTATATCGGCGCGGCCTACTTCTTCACCAGCTCGACCAGCTTCGCGAATCCGGCCATCACGGTGGGGCGGATGTTCTCGGACACCTTCGCCGGCATCGCCCCTTCGTCGGCCGCGAGCTTCATCGGCGCTCAGGTCGTCGGAGGTTTTGTCGCGTTCGCCTTCATCAAGGTCCTCTATCCGAGGCTGACGCCAGGTCAGGCCGCCGACGTCACCGTGCCCCACCTCGCAACGTCGTCCAACGATGACGAAGAGCGGCCCGGGCTCGGCCGGCAGCCCTCCCACATTGAGCCGGAGGACGTCGCGTGACCGACAGGCCCGTCGTGCTGTTCTTGTGCGTGCACAACGCGGGGAGGAGCCTGGCCGCCCGCGTCTTGCTCGATCACTACGCCCAGGGTCGGTTGGAGGTCCGTTCGGCTGGCTCCGACCCCGCCGACCAGCTCAACCCGGCCGTTGTGGCCGTTCTGCGGGAGAGGGGCCTCGATCCGACTCTTGAGTCTCCCAAACCGCTGACCGACGAGGGAGCGAGGGCCGCCGATGTGATCGTCACCATGGGCTGCGGGGATGCCTGCCCGGTCTACCCCGGGAAGCGCTATCTCGACTGGGAGTTGGAGGATCCAGCCGGCAGACCGACGGACCAGGTTCGGACGATTGTCGATGAGATCGATTGCCGAGTCCAAGCACTGCTTGAGGAATTGATTGGAAAGGACGCACCATGACGGAGGTCACGGTGCCCACCTCGGGGACAGGCAGTTCTTTGGCCAGGTGCCGTCGCTCGGGACGGGGACCAAAGAGCTGATGGCCGTGCTCAGGCGCGCTGCGGAGCTCGTGCATCTCGATTTTTCCCCCCAACACGGTCAACCGCTTGGTGGACGAGTGGTCCTGGCCGGAGTGGCGTCCATCGTCGGTTCCCTTGTGGCCGATGCGATCCTGGTGGTGATCGGGCAGGCGATCTTTCCGAGCACGAAGGGGTACGGGCACTTCCAGCTCTCCGACTACGGCAAGCTCACGGTGATCGGAGTAATCGTCGCCACCGTGGCGTGGCCGATAGTGACGAGGGTGACATCGAGACCACGCTGGCTCTTCTTCCGGCTTGCCATTGCAGTCACCTTGGTCCTCTGGCTCCCCGACCTTTACATCCTCCACCAGGGCCAACCCATCAAAGCGGTTGCCGTGCTGATGACGATGCACCTGGCCATCGGCCTGGTGACGTACAACCTGCTTGTGCATGTTGCGCCGGTCCGACCACTCCGTCGCTCCGGACATGCCCGATCGCGACCATAGGCAGGAAGCCGGCGACCAACTCGGCAAGGCAGAGCAACAGATCAAATGGCGCCGTGAAGACCAATGACTGGCCGACGGCGATGACCCGCATCCCTCGGGCAAGCTTGCATCACGACGGGTTCTGGCCGAGAGCACGTCGTGCGGTCGCTCTCTCCCGGTGTTGGCCCACGGTGAACGCTGGCCACCCAACCGGTACGGTTCGCCGCATGAAGAGTCCCCTGCCCGTCGGCAGCCGCGCCGAGGTCGCCGAGCGGCTGGACCCGACCATCGCCGCATTCGGCGACGCGATCACCGACTTCGTCCTCTTGCGCACTCCCGAGGACATCACGACCGTGCGCTCCCAGGGGCTCGGCGTGCCGGTCGAGCTCTCCGACGCGGTGGAACGGACCGACCGGGACGTCCCCGGAGACCCGCCGGTGCGGGTGCGCTTGCACCGGCCGAAGGGAGTGGCGGGGCCGCTCCCCGCGATTGTCTCGTTGCACCTCGGTGGCTACGTCGTCGGCACCTACGAGAACGAGGACGCACGTCACGATCGCCTCTGCCCGAAGCTCGGGTACCTGGGCGTCGCGGTCGACTACCGACTCGCGCCCGAGACGCCGTACCCGGGTGCCCTCGAAGACGCCTACGCCGCCTTGCAGTGGGTGCACGACAACGCGGACGAGCTCGGTGTCGACCGAAGTCGGATCGGCATCCTCGGCGCCAGCGCCGGTGGTGGCCTGGCGGCGGCGCTCGCCCTGTACGCCCGCGACAAAGGCGAGGTCCCCGTCGCGTTCCAGCAGCTCCTCTACCCCATGCTCGACGACCGGCGGATCACGCCCACCAGCCGATGGGATGTGCCGATCTGGTCTCCGGCCAGCAACGAGGTCGGCTGGTCGTCGTATCTCGGCGACCTCTACGGCACGAGCGACGTGCCGATCTACGCCGCGCCGGCCCGGGCGACCGACCTCAGCGGCCTGCCGCCCGCCTTCCTCTGCGTCGGCACCCTCGACCTCTTCTGCGACGAGGTCATCGACTACGCCCAGCGGCTCAACCAGGCCGGCGTGCCGGTGGAGCTCCACGTCTACCCGGGCGGACCGCACGCCTTCGACGGCTTCGGCGACATGGTCGACCTGGCCCGGCGCTGCCTGCGCGACGAGGAGGAGTGGCTGGGGGCCCAGCTCGGGCGCGCCCAGTAGCAGACCTCGGGCGTCGGACACTAGAAAGGCCTCGGCGGTCGGGCATCACGGGCGAGCTCGCGCTGTGGGCGGTCCCGCCAGGGAGGGGGCACGGACACGTGAGCATTCGGGGCAAGGCGTTCATCGCCGGGGCCTACGAACACCCGCGCCGTGAGATCCCCGACCGCACCACCAGCCAGATCCACGCCGAGGTCGCGGCTGGCGCGCTGGCCGACGCCGGGCTGTCCTTTGCCGACGTGGACGCCTACTTCTGCGACGGCTCAGCCGGCTTCGGGCCGATCTCCATGGCCGAGTACATGGGATTGCGGTGCAGACACATCGACTCGACCGAGACCGGAGGCTCCTCCCCCGTCATCCACGTGGGCCACGCTGCAGAGGCCATCGCCGCCGGGAAGTGTCAGATCGCGCTCATCACGCTGGCCGGCCGCCCCCGCAGCGGCGCGATGGGCGGCCGTCCGGGCGGCGGCGACCCGACCGGCGACATGGTCTTCGAGGGGCTCTGGGGGATGTCTGGCGCGGTCACCGGGTATGCGATGGCTGCCTCCCGCCACATGCACGAGTTCGGGACCACCAACGAGCAGCTGGCCGAGGTGAAGGTGGCGGCGTCGCTGCACGCGCAGCACAACCCCAACGCGTTCTTGCAGAAGCCGATGACCGTCGAGGAGGTCCTCGACTCCCCCATGGTCAGCTGGCCGCTGCACCGCGACGACTGCTGTGTGGTGACCGACGGCGGCGGTGCCCTGGTCGTGGTGTCCCCGGAGGTCGCCCGCGACCTCGAGCGCACCACGGTCAAGATCCTCGGCCACGGCGAGCACGTGAAGCACGCCGACAACGGCCGCGTCGACGTCACCTACACCGGCGCGGTGGTCTCGGGACCGATCGCGTTCGAGGAGGCCGGAGTGACCCAGGCCGACGTCGACTACGTGTCGATCTACGACTCGTTCACCATCACCGTGGTCGAGACCCTGGAGGACCTGGGGTTCTGCGAGAAGGGCCAAGGCGGGCGGTTCGTCCTTGACGGCACGCTGGTGGCGCCGCATGGCAAGTTGCCGTTCAACACCGACGGCGGCGGCCTGTGCAACAACCACCCCTCGAACCGGGGCGGGATGACCAAGGTGATCGAGGCCGTCCGCCAACTGCGCGGCGAGACGCACCCCGAGGTCCAGGTGCCCGACTGCGAGGTCGCGCTCGCGCACGGGACCGGCGGCTCGATCGCGACCCGCATGGGCAGCTCGACGGTCATCTTGGGAAGGGCAGACGCATGAGCGCCCCGCTGCCGACGCCGGCCCCGAGGCGGACCCCGGAGAACGAGGAGTTCTGGGCGGCAACCGCCCAGAACAAGCTGCTGCTCCGGCGCTGCGACGAGTGCGGCAACCCGATCTGGTACCCGCGCACCTTCTGCCCCGACTGCGGGACCTTCGACACGTCGTGGTCGGAGGCGTCGGGGCAGGGCACGGTCTACGCGTTCACCATCGTCCACCGGAGCAACCTCGAGGGTTACCGACAGGCGACTCCGTATGTGGTCGCCTACGTCGAGCTCGAGGAGGGGCCGCGGATCATGACCAACATCGTGGGCTGCGAGCCCGACGCCGTGCGCGTGGGCCTGCCCGTCCGGGTCGTGTTCCACGACACCGGTGAGGGCAGCGCCCTGTACCGGTTCGAGCCGGCGGGGAGCGAATAGGGCACATGGCTGAGACACCGTCGGCAGCGGGGCGCCACGCGCTGGAGGGGTTGCGCGTCCTCGACGTCACCACCGGCCTTGCCGGCCCGATGGCGACCATGCTGCTCGCCGACTTCGGCGCCGATGTCGTGAAGGTCGAGCCGCCCGGCGGCGACCCCGCCCGGTCCCGCCCCGGGTTTGCCATGTGGAACCGGGCCAAGCGGAGCGTCGTGATCGACTGCGGGTCAACCGAGGGGCCACCCCGTCTCGCCCAGCTGGTGGCCGGGGCCGACCTCGTGGTGGCCGGTCCCCTCGACGGACCGGCGGCATCGGTGGCCGGGCCCGACGCCGCACTGGCCGCGAACCCGGCGCTCGTGTACCTGTCCATGCCGCGTGTCCTGGAGCAGACGCCGTGGGCCGGCGGCGCGGAGTCACCAGGGCTGCTGTGGGCCCACGTCGGCATGTCGCTCCGCCAGAGCTCCTTCGACGGCGGACCGATCGATCCGGTGTTCCCTTACATGCTCTACATGCACGCCGTGTGGGCGGCGACCGCCGCCATGGCGGCGCTGCTCGAGCGCGAGCACTCCGGCCTGGGCCAGGTGGTGACGGTCGGCGGGGCGCACGCCGCGATCGTCGCGTCGAGCGCCTCGCTCGCGGTCGACCCGAAGGCACCCGAGATCAGGGCCAACTACGGGCCGGGCGGTCCCCATCCCATGTACACGCGCTATCAGTGCGCCGACGGCGAGTGGGTGTTCATGGCCACCCTCACCCCCAAGTTCCAGCACTGCGCGATCGACGTGCTCGGGTTGACCGACGTCCTGGAAGACGAGCGCATCGGCGGCCGGATCGATGCGATGCTCCTGGCCGACAACCGGGCCTGGGTGCGCCAGCGCTTCGTGGACGTCTTCGCGGCGAAGACCCGCGACGAGTGGCTGGCCATCCTGCGGGAGGCCGACGTGCCCGCCGGTCCCGTGCTCGAGCGTGACGGCTGGCTGGACTCGGACCGGATCCAGGCGGTCGGGATGCGGACCGAGATCGACGACCCCGAACGCGGCCGCGTCGTGATTCCGGGCAACTCGATCAACCTCACCTCCACACCGGCGGTGATCGCGGCCCCGGCGCCCCGACTCGGGGGTCACCCCGAAGCGGGCGCCGACTGGGCGCCGCGCACAGCAACCGGCTCGTCCTCCCCCAAGCCGGCTCCGCTCAACGGCCTGCGGGTGCTCGACCTCGGGGCCATCCTCGCCGGCCCCTATGCCGGAACGCTCCTCGCCGAGCTCGGCGCAGACGTCATCAAGGTCGAGACGACGTCGGGTGACAGCTGGCGCGAGCGGGGAATGGTCTACATCCGCGGCCAGCGGGGATTGGCTATCGACCTGCGGTCCGATCGCGGACTCGAGGCCTTCCACGCGCTGGTCCGCTCGGCTGACGTCGTGCTCGACAACTACCGCGCCGGCGTGCTCGGTCGCCTGAAGATCGACCACCAATGCCTCGTGAAGGTCAGGCCCGACATCGTCACCGTGTCGATCACCGGCTTCGGCGACACCGGCCCGTTCTCCGACGAGCCTGCCTTCGACCCCCTCCTCCAGGCGCGCAGCGGGATGATGACCGCCCAGGGCGGAGACAGCGAGCCCGTCGTCATGAGCGTCGCCGTCAACGACGTGGTCACGGCGGCCTCGGCGGTGCTCGGGGCGCTGTTGGCCCTCTTCCACCGTGGCCGGAGCGGCGAGGGGCAGCACGTCTGGCTCTCCCTCGCCGGGACCTCGGCGCTCGCCCAGAGCGAGGAGCTGATCGAGATGGCGGGGCGGACCGCACCGATCGTCGGCGGGCGCGACTTCGCCGGGCCCAACCCGCTCGAGCACTTCTACGCCACCCGCGACGAGCGGTGGATCCGAATCCAGGCCTCGCCCGAATCGCTCGATGCGCTCGTTGCTGCAGGACTCCTGAGCGGCACGGCGAGCAATGACCACGATCTCGCCTTCGAGTTGGCGGAGTCGATCGGCGGCGTGACCCGCGACGAGGCCTTGCAGCGGCTGTTCTCGGCCGGCGTGCCGGCGGCGGCGGTCCGGCGTCTCAGCGAAATGCTGGCCGATCCCGAGTACGAGCGGGCCGAGCTGTTCAACACGCTCGAGCGCCAGGACGGGCCGACACTGGTGCCCGGCCGCTACGCACGCTTCTCGAGGACCCAGCACCACGAGACCCTTCGGCCGCCCGGGGTCGGCGAGCACACCGCGGAGGTCCTGGCCGAGGTCGGCTACGGGCCCGAGGCGATCGAGGAGCTCGCCTCCGAGGGGATCATCACGCTCGGCTCACCGATGGTGCTGCGCGCCATGGCCGCCTACCGGTAGGCGGGCGAAGGTGGAAAACCCGGTCGTCCACTTCGAGATCCTGGGGACCGACGGCCGTCGGCTCATGGACTTCTACCGCGACCTCTTCGGATGGGAGCTGCGCGAGGTCCCCATGACCGGATACGAGAGCTACGCCTATCTCCCGGCTCCCGACGAGGGAATCGGCGGTGGGGTGGGACAGCTGGCCGACGGTGAACCCGCGGTCGTCACCATCTACGTCGAGGTGGTCGATCCCCAGGCGATGCTCGACCGCGCCCTCGAGGCGGGCGCGGAGCTCGAGCTCCCGGTCACGGCGATCCCCGGCGTCGGCGCCATCGCCCGCTTCCGCGACCCGCAGGGCAACGTGGTCGGCGTCGTCGGTTCGGAGCGCACCTGATCGGGCCTCGGCCACCGACGCGCCTCGGGGCCGCCGGGCGCCATTAGACACGGAGGATGGCGTCGCCCCTCAGGTTCGTCCCCTACAGCGAGCTCGGCGGACGGCCCAACGTTATCGTCGACGGCTCAGCGGCGGAGGGGACCGTCCTCACCCTCTCGCACTGGCCGCACTCCATCGTCCCGGCGGGTTTGGAGGCCGACCTCTCGGCCGAGATCGCGTTCGCCTATCTCGATTGCTTCGATCTGCACGGCGAGGCCGAGATCGTCTCCAACAACCACTTCGACCAGGACGGGCTGGTGTCGATCATTGCGCTCAGCGATCCTGAGCTGGCCGCCGCACACCGGGAGCTTCTGATTGACGTCGCCGCGGCCGGGGACTTCGCGACCTACCGCTCACGCACCGCGGCTCGCATCTCGATGGTGCTGGCGGCCTTCGCCGACGAGACCCGCTCCCCCTTCGGGCTCGACGAAGGGGAGGATCGGATCGGCGCGCTGTACCGCGAGTCGCTCGCGAGGATGCCCGAGCTCCTCGAGCACGTCGAGCACTACGCCGACCTGTGGTCCGCCGAAGACGCCATCTTGCAAAGGAGCGAAGAGGCGGTCGCCTCGGGCGCGGTCGCCATCGAGGAGGTGCCCGAGCTCGACCTCGCCGTCGTCCACGTCTCGGCCGACGCGCCGGTCGAGGGTGGCCATCGCTTCGCCGGGTTCTGGGCGAACGGGCTGCACCCCATGGCCGTGTGCAATGCCACCGACCGGCTCGGGCTCTTGAGCGCGCGGGGAAGCTCGTATGAGTTCTGCTACCGCTACGAGAGCTGGGTGCAGTACCGGTCGCGACGCCCCCACCCTCGGGTCGACCTGCATCCCCTGGCCGCCGAGCTGACCGAGCTCGAACCAGCCGGGTCACGCTGGGAGTTCGAGGGCGCGGACTTCCTAATCCCGAGGCTCTTCCTCGTTGGCGCGACCGAAAGCGCCCTCAGCCTGAGCGAGTTCCGAGAACACCTGGAGGCCCACCTGGCCGGGGCCGCCATCGCGTGGGACCCCTACTCGGCCTGACCCCGGCGACCATCCGGATGCCGTTCTAGGTTGTCGGCCCATGGAGGCCTGGGACTGGTTCGACCGCGCCCGCTTCGGGATGTTCGTCCACTGGGATCACGCGAGCCAACAGGGTCTCGAGCTGTCGTGGCCGCTGGTCGGGGGAATCTCGGTGCTCCCCCGCTGTCAGTCGGTCGGCGTCGAGCAGTACCACTCCTCCGCCGCCACATTTGACCCGCAGGCCTGGGATCCGGCGGCGCTCGCCCGCCTCGCCCGGGAAGCGGGCATGGGCTACGTCGTTCTCACGGCCAAGCATCATTCGGGGTATGCGATGTGGCACACGAGGTGCTCGGACTTCTCGGTCGAGCACTCCCCCTACGGCCGGGACATCGTGGCCGGTTTCGTCGACGCGGTCAGGGCCGAGGGGCTGAGGGTCGGCCTCTACTTCTCCCTGTCGGACTGGCACCACCCCGACTATCCGGCGTTCACGGAGGCAGACAAGCCCTACCGGCTCGGCTCCTCGCCCCCGCATCCAGACGCCGAGACCTGGGACCAATACCTCGACTTCATGATCGATCAGCTCACCGAGCTGTTGACCAACTACGGCCAGATCGACCTGCTCTGGTTCGACGGCGGATGGGAGCGCCCGGACTGGGATGCCCAACGCGTCGAGTCGACCATCCGGCGGCTCCAGCCGGCCATCATCGTGAACGACCGGCTACCCGGCGTCGGCGACTTCGCGACACCCGAGCAGTTCGTCCCCGAAACCGCGCCGACCGGGCGCTGGGAGACCTGCCTCACAATGAACGAGAGCTGGGGATGGAATCCCGAGGACACCCAATACAAGTCAGACCGCCGACTGGTGCATACCTTGTGCGAGGTGACGAGCAAGAGCGGCAACTTGCTGCTCAACGTCAGTCCGCGGGGCGACGGATCGCTCCCCGAAGAGCAGATCCGACGGATTGAGAGCTTGACGCACTGGTGGCGAGCGTACGGCGAATCCATCGCTGGGACGTCGGCCGGGCTCCGAGCAGCGCAGTTCTATGGCCCGAGCACCACCGCGGGGGACACGGTGTACCTACACCTCCTGATGCGCCCCTACGACACGGTGGACGTGCGCGAAGTGCCCGTCCGTCGCGTGCGGTCCGTCCGAGAGGTTCGTTCGGGCGAAGCGCTGCTGTTCTCCACCCGCACCGGGATCATCGAGAGCCTCATGCCGGACCCAGTGGGCACGATCACCATCGAGATCCCCGACCGGTTGCTGGACAACCTGGCCACCGTCGTGGCGATCGACTTCGATTGAGTTCGGCCGCGGTCCACGGGACGGCACCCGGCTGCGACAAGGACCCGACTCTCTCCGTCGACGTCACCGGAAGGTGACGATTTGGTGGCAACTTCTCGAGCGGCTCGAGGTTCGCGGCTCGCGGCTAGCGGGTACGACGACGCGGGTGGGCGGCTCCACGGGAGCGGCGTCGTGAGAGTTGCTCTCGCCTCAGGCGCCGATGGCGACCAGACCCCGGGACCCGATCAGGGAGGCCATGTTTCCGCGGAAGAAGCGGTCTCTGTCCTCGGCCCCGACGCCCCCGAGCTCCTCTTCGAACTTGGCCAGGGGGTCGCGCCCACCCTCGGGGTGCGGGTAGTCCGTCGAGAACATGAACAGGTCCGCTCCGGCCTCTTCGATCATCCAGCCGACGGGCTCGCCCGGGAAGGGCGTGAACTTGAGGTGGCGGTGCACGTACTCGGAGGGCTTGGCCTCGAGCCGTTCCAGCGGCTCCTCCGTCCGCCGGAACGCCCGCTGCGCATAGTCCAGGTGGTGCAACCACGAGACCACCCAGCTGGCCCCCTGCTCGATGCAGCCCCCGCGCAATCCGGGGAACCGGTCGAACAAGCCGTCGAGGATCAGCGCGCCGAGGAACATCGCGGGCGACTGGTTGATCGCGAGGAAGTCCTTGGAGCGGATGTTCTCGCCACCGCCCAAGTGGTCGGTGACCGGCATGGCGTTGTTGTGGTACGCCCGATCGAGCAGTCGGCCGCCACCTCCGACGTGCAACACGAAGGGCACGTCGCTTCGCTCCAGGAGACCCCAGAAGCCGTCGAGGTCGGGGTGGGTCGGGGCCAGGTCGCCGGCCGGGGTGGACGGGACCATGATGGCCGCACACCCCGCTGCGATGGCCTCGGCGGCGACGTCGGTCGCGCGCGCCGGGTCGACGAGCGAGACGTAGCCGACCGGCAGCAGGCGCGGATCTGCGGCGCAGAACCCGGCCACGGCCTTGTTCTGGGCCCGGCTCCCCTCGTAGAGAAGGTCGAGGTCCCGGGCCAGCTCGGCCTTGTCCTCGTAGCGCCGGGTACTCCGGGGCAGGCTGAACATGGAAGTCGCGAACGTGGCGAAGACCAGCTGACCGTCGAATCCCAGTAGGTCGAGGACCCGGCTGCGCTCCGTCGGGTCGAACCCGCCCATGGCCATCCAGCCCTTGTCCTGCATCAGGCGCTCCTCTGCCTGAGCAGCGGCCTCGGCGTCCGAGCCGCGTCGCTCCGCCCGGCGCACCGCGTCGTCGAGGACCGGCCGAAGCGCGTCCATGCCCCGGCGGTGCAGCCGGTCCCGCTCGGAGGGCCCGATGAAGTCGTCGAGAAAGTCCGCCAGCTCCATGACGTGGCTGTCAGCGTCCAGGATCACGCGGCCATCTGCGTAGGTCGTCATCTCGTCCCCACCGCCCTCGAGCTCCGTGGGTGACATTTTGTCACCCCACCGCGTCATAATGCCCTGTGGCCACTCTCCCCGCAACAGCGTCCGCCGCCCGAGCCGGGACTCGCCCAGGCGGTCGTCGTGACGCGCTCTTGGACGTCGCCCGGGGGATGGTCGCTGACCGGAGCCGTCGAGGCAGTGACCATGGAGTCGGTGGCCACGGCCGCCGGCGTCAGCCGGGCGCTGGTGTACAAGCACTTCGCCAACCGACACGAGCTGCTCGCCGCCCTCTACGAGCGAGAGTCCGCGCTCCTCCATGCCGAGCTGAGCGTGGCGGTGGGGAAGTGTCGGAATCTCGAGGAGATGTTCCGCGCCCTCGTCGAGGGGTCCCTGGCGGCCCAAGCATCGCGGGGTGCCACATTCGCCGGCCTAGCTTCGCAGGGTGGGCGCCCAGCTGGGCAGAGGGGCGTGCAACGACATCGTGACGCCCGCACCGTTCGGTTCTTCACTCGACAGGCGGTGACCGAGCTCGGCCTAGAAGAGTCGGCTGCCGCCGCCGGCGTCCGCATCGCGCTCGGTTCGCTCTGGGTGGTCCTGGACGAGTGGCGCCGTCGCCGGACTGGCGACCAGGCCGAAGCGCTGGTGGAGGCGTACGTGGCCATGGCCATGGGAGGTCTTCGGGCGCTCACCCTAATGGCCCCGAGCCGCTCCCTGCAATGATGACCGACCGCAGGCTGCGTGATCGCGACGTGGAGTGCTCGGAACACCGGTCGGCTCGCCATTCGGCGGCGCCGGACGCACCCTCCTTGCCTTGAGGTGGTGCGCACCGGGCGCCCTCGTCCTTCAGCCCACCAACGACTCGATCTGCTTCACGAGCTTCTCTTCGATTTCGATGTTCCACGCCGACTCGGCGACATCAACGACCAGGAACAAATCGGAAATGAGGAGCGTCTCCACGGCGGCCACCCCGAGGTGCTCAAGCCATTTGCCGATTCCGACACGGACGGTGAAGTCGCTGGCTTCACCTGAGTCCCCATGCCCCTGGCCAGGGCGCCCTGCAGGCATGAAAATGGTACCGGGCACGCCCGTCGACGTCGACGCATCCTTGGTCACGAGACCGTACCTGAGTCTGGCGCCGGGGCCCGACCGTGAAGGGTCGCGCACTGTTCCCACGAGGACGAGCACCAGAATTTCGGTTTATCGACCGAGGCCCCCGGGCTGCCCACCGCAACCGATGAGACGGAAGGAGGGGCCGTGGGCCACGACGTCGAACAGATCGACGCAGACGAGACGGAGGAGGTGCTGGAACGCGCCGGTGCGATCGACGTCGCGAAGGCTTCCGCGAAAGTGTGCGTGCGCATCCCAGGAGCAGAGCACAAGGTCACGAAGGTCTGGGACGTCGCCTCGACGACCACGGCCATCATGGCCCTCGCCGACGAGCTGGCCGAGCTTCGGATCGAGCGCGTGGTGCTCGAAGCCACCTCGGACTACTGGCGACCGTTCCTCTACCTCTTGGAGGCGAGAGGCCTCAACGTGTGGCTCGTGAACGCCAGGGACGTGAAGAACGTCCCCGGACGTCCCAAGACCGACAAGCTGGACGCGATCTGGCTGGCCAAGCTGAACGAGCGCGGCATGCTCCGGCCATCGTTCGTTCCGCCGAAGGAGATCCGTGAGCTGCGGAACTACACCCGGCTCCGGGCCGAGCTCGTCGAGGACCGATCACGTTACAAGAACCGCCTGGAGAAGCTCCTGGAAGACGCACTGATCAAGCTCTCGACGGTCGCGACCGACATCTTCGGCAAGTCGGGCCGGGCGATGCTCGAAGCCCTCATCGAAGGAGAGCGCGATCCCGAGGTCCTCGCGGATCTCGCCCTCGGCAAGATGCGCAAGAAGACCGCGGCGTTGCGCCACGCCCTGAACGGCAGGTTCGACGCCCATCACGCCGAGCTTGCCCGGATGCTGCTCGACCAGATCGACTCCCTGAGCGCCCAGATCGACCAGCTGACTCGGCGCGTCGAGGCCCTCGTGGACGCGCTGGCCGACGACCGGCCTACAGCTGACCCCGAGACCGGCGAGATCACCGGCACCCGAGTGGGCGTCTTGGAACGCCTCGACGAGGTCCCAGGGATCGGGCTTCGTTGCGCACAGGTGATCGTTGCCGAGCTCGGCCTCGACATGACTCAGTTCCCGACGGCCGGCCATCTCGTGTCCTGGGCCAAGACCGCACCGCGCACCGTCCAGTCCGGCCCGAGGAGCCATACCAAAGGGACCGGCAAGGGCAATCCCTACCTGAAGCGCGCGCTCGGCGAGGCAGCGACCGCGGCAGCCAAGACCGACACCTTCTTGGGCGAGCGCTACCGGCGGATCGCACGAAGGCGGGGCAAGATGAAGGCGCTCGTCGCCGTCGAGCGCTCCATCTTGATCATCATCTGGCACCTCCTCGCCGACCCTTCCACCCGGTTCGTTGACCTCGGCTCCGACTTCTACGAGAAGAAGGTCGACAAAGAGCGCCGCACGCGCCAACTCGTTCGACAGCTCGCCGCTCTCGGCCACGCAGTCACGCTGAGCCCTGCTGCCTGACATGCCTCGGGACTCCGTCTCGAGCGGGGCTCCGCCCCGCACCCCACCCCGCGCGCCCAAGCGTGTGCACTACCTACATGGTGATTTTCGCACCAGATCAGGATCGACAGCGCTCGATCGGCGTCAACCACTCCCCGGAGGAAGCCGCCCTTCTTGGCCTGCAACACCGTTCCCTGCCCGCTCGGTGCCGACGTCTGCACCGTGAACCCATCGGACTTCAGATAGTCCTCGATCTTCTGCTGCAGGACGGTCAGGTCGGTCCCCTTGCCCTGGAAGTGCAGTGTCTTGTCGCCAAGGGTCATGATTTCTCCAGAGTCGTGAGGTCGTGGGCCGAGGTGGCCTTCTCGAGGTTAGGTCTGGTCGAGCTCGCGGTTCCCCGCGGCGAGCCCGAACCACAACCTCCCGGAGGTGGCGGGCCCGAATTCCGGTTGCAGGCGGGCCTTCTGGAGTTGGGACGTGCCTCGCCAAGGCGCTGAGATCGCGCCAACGGCCGATTCCCGGCCTCGTGCACCAGCTTCGAACAACGTCGAGCGAGTCGGGTCAACAACCGCCTCGAGGACGGTCTTCTGAACGGCCGCGCCGCTCAGTCCGAGCTACGCCGACAAGAACTCGCACGCACCTCGGTCGACGACGACCTGGCCACTGCTCGACTCGGTCGTGAACACGGCTCGGTTCCCATCGACCCAGACCTTGACGGTGAGGGCCTCGCCGGGGAACACCGGCTTGGAAAACCGTCCCTCCATGGAGCGGAACCGGGCTGGATCGGAGCCGCAGAGCGAGTGGAGCAGGGCGCGGCCGGTGAATCCGTAGGTGCACATGCCGTGCAGGATCGGCTTGGGGAACCCGGCCGACTTCGCGAATTCGGGATCGGAGTGCAGTGGATTTCGGTCCCCCGACAGCCGGTACAGCAGCGCCTGGTCGGCACGGGTCTGGTAGGTGACCACATGGTCGGGCTCGCGGTCCGGAGGCTGATTCTCATCCCCGCTCGGGCCCCGGTCACCGCCGAAGCCACCCTCACCGCGAAGAAAGATGTTCGAACCGAGGCGGAGCAGCGGCTCCTCAGTCTCCGCGTCGACCGTCTCCGACTCGCTGGTCAGGAGGGCGCCCGAACCCTTGTCGTAGACGCCGACGAGGCGACCACGGCTTCTCACCTTCCCCTCAACGGGGATCGGACGGAGCAACTCGACCCGCCGCCCGGCGTCGACGAGCATTGCCGGATTGAAGCTGCCGACTCGCCCGGCGCCGCCTCCGGCAGCGCCAATGAGCACACCGAAGGTCGGGAGGACCTTTTGTGCAATCCCGCGGGAATTCTCGGTCGTGAACTCGAGCTCGGCCCCCGTCGCGTCGGTGGCTCCGGCTCCAACCCCGAGGGCGTAGAGGAGCGCGTCCTTGGAGGTCCAGGACCGCTCGGTCCAGTCCCCCCACTCTCCATTTGCGGCGCTGGGATCGATCGGCATGACGCCACAATCCTCGACCTCGAATGCGGACGCAACTCGGTTCAACCAGTGGCCTCTGGGCCCGCTCGCGCCAACGGACCCCTGACCCGATTGTTTGGAGGCTGACGACTCTCAACTGTTTGTCTCCAAAAGCAGAGAAAGCGAGTGCTTGACTTGGGCGAGTTCGGTCGGCCCGAGAACCTTGGCCCAGCGACGCTCGGCACGTTCTGCAACGCTGACGGATACACCGGCAGCTCGACGGCCTCGTGCAGTCAGCTCGATGATGCGAGCTCGACCGTCCCCTGGATCCACGGATCGTCTGAGGTAACCGCGTGCTTCGAGCTCGTTGAGCATGTGGTTCAGTGCCTGTTTCGTTTGGCGGAGTTCGGCCGCGAGATCGCCAGCTCGCTTCGGGGCGCGCAACAAGAGCACAAGAACTGCGTTTTGACCTGGCGCGAGATCCGGAAAACCTGACCTGACCATCTCCGCTCGCGCTTCGTTGGTCACCCTCCGGGCCAGCTGGCGGCAGAGCATCCCCAGCGTGGGAGCGCGATTCGCGGCTTTCGCCCATGTGTCTCCTGCCATTTAGTAAATATACTGTACTATTTTGGGATGAGTGCGATCCGTAGAAGGCGCGTGAGAACAGCGGTCGTGGGCCTCGGAATGGCCCTCGCCAGCATGGCGACTTGGCTGCCGGGAGCAGGTCCGGCGGCTGGCAGCTCACTGGTTTCGCACGCGGTCTTGACGACGATGTTCGATCCCAGTGCGACCGGTCCGAGCGCGCCAAACCTGGTCTTCGTCCGCCGGGACCGCTCGTGGAATGGCCGTCTCGTCGTCTTTCTGCCCGGTTCGGGCGGCCAGCCCGCCTGCTGCACAATGTTCCTGTCCGAGGCGGCTTCGCTTGGGTTCCACGCCATAGGGCTCACCTATGACAACGCCACCTCGGTTGGCGGTCGATGCCTCAATGACCTTTCGTGTTATGCGACGGTGCGCCAGAACGTGTTCGACGGCACGGACGCGAGTGCGCTGAGTTCTCTGCCACCCCTGGACGGCATCGAGCATCGACTGGTGACCCTTCTCGAGTACCTGGCCCGGCGATTCCCCGCTGAGGGCTGGGGTCGCTTCGTCTCGGCTGACCGCCCGGTGTACCGCCTCATCGTGTTGGCCGGTCACTCGCAAGGAGGCGGAGAGGCGGCGTTCATCGCAACGGAACGGGCGGTCAGCGGCGTCGTCACCCTCTCGTCACCGCCCGATACCAACGACTTACATGAGGCCGCGCCGTGGCTCGCCAGAGTGGCCACTGGCAAGACCCCACTTGACCGGTACTACGCCTTCGTCCACTTCGGCGATCCCTTCTACGCCCGGATCAGGGCGGATTGGACGGCGATGGGCCTCGATGCGCTTGGGCCCATTGTCTCGGTCGACACATCAGATCCTCCCTATGACATGAGCCATGAGCTGATCTCATCGGCTCCCCTCCCGTCGGTTGTTCTCGCGACTCACGACAGCACGGCGGTCGACGGTGCGCAGCCGCTCTGCCCGAACGGCGCCTCCATATACGTCCCTGTCTGGAGCTATCTGCTCGAGTCGGCGGCTGGCCTGCCAATCACAGACACCAGCGGAGGGTGCGCCTCGTAATGTCGGCGGCCCCGGGCCGCAACGCAGTTCTCGCGTCCAGGACTATCGGTCAGCGTGATCGCGGCCTATAACTTGCTGATGGCCATCGGAGCTCCCGGTCCGCCCGCTGTCCCACCCGCGGGGGCCGGAGCAGGGGCACTCGCGGGGGCCGGAGCAGGCGCGGCCGCGGGAGGCGGAGCAGTGGCGGCCGCGGGGGCCGCAGCAGAGACACCCCTTACGGTCCCGCCTCCCCCCAAGCCCGGATGGGGTCGGGTCTCCCTCGCTCTCACGATCCTCGTTGTCGCCGGCGGCCTCGTTGGATTCGTCGCGACGCTGACGTCGGCGAGCGCCGGCCATCGAGCTGCTGCAGCCCTGGTGGCCGTGTTCTTGGTTGGGGCGATTGGGTTGGCCGTTCACATTGGATTGTTGTCGTACCAGTCGCAAGGCCCCCAAGAGACGCCCATACCGGCTCTTCCACCGGGCCCCTCCACGGCAACTGTTCAGTTCAGGCGCCAAGGCCTGAAAGCGGCCTTCGTCGGACAAGACGGTCGAGTGTCGACCAGCAAGACGCAGGTATGCCTGTGGACGGCCTTCTTGATTGCGGCTTTCGTCTACCTCCTCGTGCTGACCCGCTCCTACCCGGGAGGAACGCTGTTCTCGAGCGCCGTCTCGACGAATTGGCGCCCCGAGTATCTGGTCCTGATCGGCTTGCCGGTGGCCGCGGCGACTGTCGCGAAGGCCACGGTCGCCGGCAGCAACGGCCGGGTCGGACCGGTCAGCGCCGACGACCTCAAGACGATCCAGGCCGCGGACGTCAACGAAGTGGGTTCGGCACACGTCACCTCAGTGACATCGACGGCGGCCGTGGCGCTGAAGAAGGCACTAGCCCAGCCTCTTCACGCCGCCATTTGAGCTGATCGCCGCGCGTCCGCGGAATTGCCCTCCGAGTAGGGGAAACTGTTGTTGCTGAGACAGCAAAATCCCGAACCAGGAGGGCATCTCCAAAGTGAACGCTAACAGCACCCGTCGCGTCGTGGTGGAACCCGGTGGGACCGGCGTGGCGGCCCACGTCGGGCTGCACGCCCTTGGCACCTTTGCCGACCGGTTGGGACTCGGCGATGCGCTCTCGTCTTGTCTGCCGTGGGCGGGTGCAGGGATTCCCCTGCACGACCGCGGCAAGGTGCTCGTGCAGGTGGCGCTCATGCTGGCGGGTGGTGGCGAGAGCTGCCTCGACATCGAGTTCCTGCGCACCGGCGGCGATCTCTTCGGTGCGGTGCCCTCGGACACGACGGTCGACGCGCACGTTCCACGAGATCACGTCGGCGAAAAGAGCAGCACTCGTGGACGCGGTGGCCCGGGTGCGCCAAGAGGTCTGGCGGCGCTCGCAGGCGACCAAGGGCGAGGACCCGGTCGTTTTGGACATCGACGCCTCGTTGGTCGAGATTCACTCGGAGAACAAGGAGCAGGCGGCTCCCACCTACAAGGGCGGCTACGGGTTCCACCCGATGTTCTGCTTCGCGGATGCGACCGGCGAGACGCTCTCCGCGCTGCTTCGGCCGGGCAACGCCGGGGCCAACACGGTGGCCGATCACGTAAGCGTGCTCGATTCAGCCATCGCCCAACTGCCTGGTGACGTCGCCGCCGGACATCGGGCCGGTGACGGTCAAGAGCTGGTCGAAAGAGAGGTAGTGGTGCGGGCCGACTCGGCCGGTTGCACCGAGGACTTCTTGAAGGCGTGCCGGGAGCGCCACGTGGGCTTCTACGTCTCGGCCCGGCAGAACGCCCAGATCACCGCAGCCATCTTCGACGCCATCGGGATCGAAGAGGTGTGGCTTGCTGGCCTCGCCCAAGATGGCGAGGAGAAGGACGGCGCGGCGGTGGCCGAGCTCACGAGCTTGATCGACGGTGCCCGGTTCCCAAGTGGCACCCGACTCATCGTCCGGCGTGAACCGCTGCACCCTGGTGCCCAACGCAGCCTCTTCCCCTCCCTCGACTACCGCTACTGGGGCTTTTATACCGACCAGGACGGCGACCCGAGAGATCTCGACGTCACCATGCGCGCCCACGCACACGTCGAACAGCACATCTGCCGCCTGAAGGACTCGGGGCTCTGTCGGTTCCCCTTTGCGAGCTTCGAGGACAACGCCACCTGGCTCATGGTCGTCGCCCTGGCCGCAGACCTCGTGCGGTGGTTCCAGCTCCTCTGCTTGCAAGGCGCCTGGCGCGACGCGAAACCCAAAGCACTCCGGTGGGGCATCTTCCACGCTCCCGGCCGTCTCGTGCACTCGGCGCGACGCCGCATGGTGCGCATCATCGAGAACTGGCCCACCACCGACGTGCTCCTCGGCGCTTACCGCCGCGTCGACCTCATCACCTGAACGATCTCAGACCCCGTCAGTCGGCACCAGCTTGGCCACACGCGTCCCAACGCAGGTGCCTGGTCGCTTTTGACCCCCCCAAATGCCTCCATCGCCCGGCGCCATCCGTTCCACGAGCCGAAATCATCGCCACGCGGGGACGCGGGCACCGTTCAATCGTTCCCGACTGTGTTCACAATGCCGGCGTGAAGAGGCTGGGCTAGACAAGACGACCAGTGTGTATGTGCGCAATCCCGTGGATCCCGGCGTCAAGGGCTTGTGGCTCGGGTTGGCGGAACTGGTGACCGACGACAGCGGGGCGTTGGCATGGCCCGATCTGCAATATTTCCTGTTCACGATCATTGCGCTTGTCAGCTTCAGCGCCCAGGTGATCTCGAGCCCAACAAGCGGGCTCCCACCAGTACCTGCAGCTTTGCTGACGCTGATGGGTGTGTCGGCGGCTGGGTACTCCGCCAACAAGGCGATCTCCACGCAAGGAACGGTTTCCTAGGAGCGTGGGTCAGAACCTTGCCAGGTCGACCGTGCGGGACCGATTGCTGAAATAGTCCTTGGACCAGCGCGTTCATTCGGTCGTGATGCTCGCGAAATGCCTGGTGGACAACGAGGATGGACCCATGACGACGACCACCACAGCACGGCTCTTCGACGTGGAGATGGGTGAGGCAGAAACGCCGAGACCCGCGGCTCCAGCCGGCGACGCGAAGACCTTCCGCCGTTACGACCAGTCCCAGTGCTTCTTGCTCCCACCATCGCTCGACGAGTGGCTCGACGAAGACGACGAGGCCCGCTTCGTCTCAGAGGTCGTCGAGGACCTTCTCGACCTCTCGGCGATCTACGCCGCCTACGAGTCGGCCTCCGGTGCGCCGCCCTATGACCCCCGCATGATGCTGAAGCTCCTCCTCTACGGCTACACCACGGGCGTCACCTCGTCGCGCGAGATCGAGCGGCGCTGCAAACGAGACGTCGCCTTCCGGTGGCTTTCTGCCAACGAGGCACCCGACTACCGCTCGGTCAGCCGCTTTCGCCGCCGCCACCTCGGTTCGCTCCGGCCGTTGTTCCTCCAAGTGCTCGGGATGTGCGCCACGGCCGGCCTCGTGCGATTGGGTCGCGTCGCCTTGGACGGCACCAAGCTCGACGCCAACGCGTCGCGCCACAAGGCGATGAGCTATGACCACATCGTGCCCAAGATCGAACAGCTCCAGGCCGAGGTCGACGCGATGCTCGCCGAAGCAGAAGCGACCGATGCAGCAGAGGACGAGGCCTATGGGGAGGACCGCCGCGGCGACGAGGTCCCCCAAGGGCTCGCCCGCCGGGAGAGCCGTCTCGAAAAGCTCCGCGCCGCGAAAGAGGCGATCGAGAAGGACGCCCGGGACAAGGCCGAGGCACAGGCACAGAAGAGGGCGGCCGAGCAGGGCAAGGCCGAAGACGAGATCGAGGCCGCCGGCAAGGCGGCCGCCGAGCGGGCCACGCCGAAGCCCTCGGCCCAGCGCAACTTCACCGACCCCGAGAGTCGCATGATGAAGACGAACCACGGCTTCGACTACGCGTTCAACGCTCAGGCCGTGGTCGACGAGGAGAGCCAAGTCATCCTCGCCGCCGAGGTCACCCAGGAGGCGAGCGACGTCAACCAGCTCGTCCCTATGGCCGAAAGGACCGAGGAGAACCTCGCCGACGCAGCGGTTGGGGGCTCCCCCGAGAAGCTCCTCTCCGATGCCGGCTACTGCTCGGAGGAGAACCTCGAGGAGGCCGAGGACCTGAACCCCGACGTGCTCTGTGCGACCGGTCGCCAACAGCACGGCGAGAAGTTCCCAACGACGCCGCGGGGCCGCATCCCGAAGGACGCGACGCGTCGGGAGCGCATGGCCCGGCGCCTCCGGACGAAGAAGGGTCGTGCGGACTACGCGCGGAGAAAGGCGATCGTCGAGCCGGCCTTCGGGCAGATGAAGGTCCGCCAGCACGCCGGCCAGCTCCGCCTGCGCGGACTCGCGGGTGCCCAAGGCGAGTGGACGCTCCACGCGATCTGCCACAACCTCAGGAAGCTCGGGAACGCAGGGGGAACAATGGCGCTCAGGGTCGCCTGAGCCCGAGCGGCTGATTGCACGCCGCTACGAATATCACTCCGCGACCCGTTCCCGCTCCGCATGGCACCTGATCATGGCGAGCAATGGGGTCCACGGGTGTCGCAGTTGGCTGTTGGCGGATTCTGACCCACGCTCCTAGGTGGCTGGTGTCTTTCGCGTCCTTTGGATTCGCGATCCGACCAGCGATGTAGGAGAATGACATCGGTGTAACTCTTCGTGAGGAGCGACCGATGACCCTCGGCGTGGCGGACCCCCAAGGCAATTTGCTCGACGACATGAGCGCCTTCTGCGACAAGACGCTTCCTCCCGACTCGATCTACGCGTTCTTGCACCGCGAGCGGGAGCGGCTCTTCCCCGACAGTGCCTTCGCGGATCTGTTCTGCGGACGACGGACGGCGCTCGGTCCCTCCCTCGATCGTCGCGACCGCGATGGTGCTGCAGCGCCTGGAAGGCCTGTCGGATCGCGAGGCGGCAGAGCGCTACGCGTTCGACACCCGCTGGCGCTACGCGGCCGGTGTCGGCAGCTACGACACCGGAGGATGGACGATCTTCTCCCACACGGTCTTCGTCGACATGCGCGAGCGCTTGCGGCATTCCAAAACTCCGGACCGTGTCTTTGAGATCGCCCTCGATGCCGCGAAGCAGGCCGGTCTCGTCGGACGCAAAGCGGGTCCTCGACTCGACGCCGCTCTATGACGCGGTGGCGACGATGGACACGATCACGCTCATCAGATCGGCGATCCGCAATCTGTTGAAGCTCGCCGACGACGTCCTTCGAGCCGAGCTGCGCTCGGTCCTTTCGAGCGGGGACGACTACGCCAGCTCCGCGAAGCCCCAGATCGACTGGGACGACAAAGAGGCCCAAGCCGAGCTGATCGACAGCCGCGCAAGGACGCCTACGCCGCCTCGTGCTCCTCGCTGGACGCGAGCTCGACCCCGCCGTCGCCGAGGCCGCGGCGCTGCTCGCGACGGTGACCGGGCAGGACCTGGAAAGGGCCGAGGACGGAACCTTCGCCATCGCCCGCCGTGTCGCTGTCGACCGGGTCATCTCCACCGTCGACCCCGAGGCCCGCCATGGTCACAAGACCTCTGCGCACGGTTTCGACGGGTGGAAGGGCCATGTCGCGATCGACCCGGACACAGAGATCATCACCGCGACCGTGGTGAGCCCGGGCAACGCCGGCGACGCGAGCGTCGCCGAAGAACTGATCACCGATCTCTTGCAGGCGACGACGCGGCCGGAACGACAGCGCTGGCCATGGTGATGAGCGAGCTGCCGCGCCGGAGCAGGAGCGGGCCACGGTCTATGGCGACGCGGCCTATGGGACCGGCGAGCTCCAGTCCCTCCTCTCCGAGGCCGGGATCGACTCCAAGCTGAAGACCCAGCCACCTGTTGGGAAGAACGGGCTGTTCGCGAAGGACCGGTTCAGGATCGACCTCGAGACCGACACGGTGACCTGCCCGGCCGGGGCCACGGTGAAGATCGGACGACTGAAAGACAACACGGGCGTCGCGAAGTTCGGCGAGCATGTGCGAGCTGTCCGCTGAAAGCGGAGTGCACGACATCAGGGCTCGGGCGAAAGGTCCGCGTCGGAGTGAATGAAGCCGCCCTCGCACGGGCACGCGCGGAGCAGACCGATCCGAAGTGGCGAGCCGACTACCGGGCGACGCGTCCGAAGGTCGAGCGCAAGCTCGGCCACCTGATGCGACGCCGGCACGGCGGACGGCGAGCGAGGGTGCGCGGAACGCTCCGGGTCGGTGCCGACTTCAGTCTCCTGTCCGCGGCGGCCAACCTTGCACGCCTCGCGACGCTTGGGGCCCGCTCGACCGTCGGCGGAGGGTGGGCAGTGGCCGGATGACCGGGAAATGGCGGGCAATAGACCCGTGAGCGCCGCCGAACGCCGGTTTCTTGGGAGAATCGCCCTTGTTCGCACGATCTGTGGCGGTTCACACGGAGAGAATGCGAGGCGCCGTCGACTGCTGTCGGCGGCTCAACTCCTCACATTGAACACTCGTTCAACACCAGCCACCTAGTCGGTTTGCCGACGACGACGTGCGGGACCGATCAGCCCGAGACTCGGTTCTTGGGAGTTAGGCCGCCAATTTCCCTGGACTTGTTCACTGGCGCGAGGCGCTCGCCGCCTATCGTCGGTTCGGACGCGGCCGCCACCGCGCAAACCTCAATTTCGGTGACTGCCTCTCGTACGCTGTCGCGCAGCTTGCCAATGAGCCCCTTCTGTCCGTCGGCGAAGACTTCACAGCGACTGACATATCGCTCGCCTGACGCACAAGAGCCACGCTGCTCGGTTGCTCGCCGTGGCGACCGCATTCGCGGCTCTGCGACCCTCGCCATCTTTCTTCGATCTGGAACTCGAGTAAGGGTGGGCCCTCAGCGCCTGTGCGATGGTTGCGGCCGCTGACCTCTACCTTCGATTCACTTGCGAACCGAGGCCTCGTTCAGCGCCACGGCCGCTCGGATCAAAGCCTTGAATGCCTTCTCATCAATCTGCTCGCCCTCATGCACGTCGATCGCACGGCGAGCGTTGCCCTCGAGACTCGAGTTGAATAGGCGCGACGGGTCTTTCAGGGAGGCACCTTTTGCGAAGGTGACTTTCACGTGGTCCTTGTAGATCTCGCCGGTGCAGATCATGCCGGCATGTGACCACGTCGGAACACCGTCGGGATTTGTCGGCTTTACCCACTTCCGCTCCTCAACGACCTCGGGATCCGCCTGTTTGATCCATCTGCGAATCCGGGAGAGGGTCGTGCCGCGCCAATCGTCAACGCTCATCGGAGACTCGTCCCTTCGGGAACATGCTTGTTCACGTCGTTGATTGATATACCCCGCCTGTTACCTGCGGCAATCCCCGCCTTGGGTCTGAACGGGAACACCTCATCCGGATGAGATGTCCCGCCACACTCTGGCGGACGGTCGCAACATGGACCATCCATGGGAAGCTGCGTCATGGCTTTCGTCCGCGACCTGGCGGCGGTGGCGGGTGCGCTGCTGATTCTTTCCACCGGGTGGAGCGTGATCGGCACGGTCGTCGTCCCCCGCCGGATCCGCAGCCGGCTTCCGCGGCTGGTCGGGATCGCTGTCGGCTCAACCTTCCATTTCGTCGCGGACCAGTTCGCCTCCTACAAAACCCGGGATCGGATTCTGGCCGCCCACGCTCCGATCCAACTCATCCTGCAGATCGTGGCGTGGCTGGCGGCCTTCGAGCTCGGCTTCGGCCTGCTGATGTGGCCGTTCGTCGGCACCGCAGGTCTGGCCGGCGCCTTCGAACAGGCTGGGTCCGCCCTGTGCACCCTGGGCTTCCTGGCGCCGCGTTCGAGCCCCGAAACCGCACTCGACCCCCTCGCCGCCTTTTGCGGTCTAGGCACGGTGGCCCTGCAGATCGGCTACCTTCCCACGCTCTACGCCGCCTTCAACCGGCGCGAAGCGCTCGTGACGTTGCTGGATTCCCGAGCCGGGGTGCCTTCTTGGGGTCCCGAACTGCTGGCCCGGACCCACTACGGATTGGGCTCCGGTGTCTCGGCGGTGGGAAAGCTGCCCGAGCTGTTTGAGGAGTGGGAGCGCTGGTCGGCAGACGTGGCCGAGAGCCACACCACCTACCTGACTCTCGTCAACTTCCGCTCCCCACGTCCGCTCTCCTCCTGGGTCACCGCACAACTGGCCGTGCTGGATGCTGCCGCGCTCTATCTCTCGCTGGTGCCCGACGCTCCGAGTGCAATATCGGCCCGCCTCTGCCTACGCGGCGGCTTCACCTGCCTAGCGGCGATCGCCCGGGCGCGTGGCTTCGCCATCTCCGACGAGGCTGATCCCAACGACGGCATCGCTCTCACCTACGAGGAGTTCGTCGACGCCATCGACCGCTTGCGGAAGGTGGACTTTCCTCTCGAGCGCTCGAGCGAGGAGGCATGGCTCGACTTCGTGGGTTGGCGGGTCAACTACGAGGCGGCCGCCTACGCCCTCGCCAACGCTGTCGACGCGCCACCGGCGTTGTGGTCGGGACCTCGTCAGCACCCGATCGCGACGATCCCGCCACTTCGGCCGCCCACCCTACGGGCGGGCCAGCCGCCCCAGCCGGCCCCGGAATAGTGGCGTGGGCTGTTGACGCTGATGACATGGGGACCCGGGGGGGCTGGGTGCCGCCTGTCGCACGTCATGAGCCTCAACTCTGTCCCTCTCAACGCTCATCGCGCCCGAGTTCGGCGGACTCCATGGCTCACCAGCCAATCGGGTTCCCATACTCGCGAAGGGTTGCGTCGATCTACGTGCTGAACGATTGGAACAAGACGGCGTACTCACAACCGACCGCCATACCTGCGTACCCGGCAATGTTCCTCAAGAAAGTATCCGGGTCGAACTCCGTGCCCAATCCTTCGATATATGCCCGGTGCTCACGTAGCGAGGCGATCCCCGCGTCGATGGTGTCCGTGACGTCCACATAGTGGGTTGCTTTGTCCGTGCCACCGATGTAGGTCGCCTTGATCCCGTTCCAGGGAGCACCCAGGTCCGGGAAGACCCATTCGTTGGCGGCGTCTCGACACGCGTCAAGGACCGCCAGTCCGACGGCTCGATGGTCTGCGTGATTCACGTCGCCACCCTCGCCCCAGGTGAGGTCGAAGTTCATTCCGATGACCACCTCGGGGCACAGCCGTCGGAGTGTTCCGGCCAAGTCTCGGCGCAGCTTGAGCCCGTACTCGACAGCGCCGTCGGGGTGCCCGAGAAACTCGACGTGGTGGACCCCGACGACAGCCGCGCTCCGGCGTTGCTCTTCTTCTCGGAGCGGTCTTGTCTTATCCGGCGGCAGGCCAGCGATGCCCGCCTCGCCGCTGGTGGCCAGGACGTAAGACACCTCCTTGCCCTGGGAGGTCCAGCGGGCGATGGCACTAGCCGCTCCGTATTCCAGATCGTCGGGGTGGGCGACGATAGCGAGGGCGTGTTCCCAGTCCTCTTTGACGGGCTCCATGACACCTCCAAGGTGAATGGAGCCGAGATTAGGTCTGTCGGAATCCGAGGACTTTCTGTCGTGGTCAAACCGCTCACGCTTCACGTCGCAGTCAGAGAGGCACAAATCGAAGGACTCAGGTCAGGTCGTCCTCGGAGTGGGGGCATGGCTACTCGGTGGGGAGAGGGGCACAGGGGCAGCACGGGCCAAAGACGGCGACGCGAGACCGAGACCCGGAGGGGCGCACCGAGGGGACGGCCGGAGCCCGAGAGCCGAGAACGCGAGGGGCCAGCCAGCGGACGGGCCAAAGGTGGGACACGCGAGCGAGGGGTGGAACCGAGACGGGGAAGCGGGGACACCGGGGCCAGCCTCCCAGAGCTAGTGGTCCCGCGGCCGGCCGGAAGTGTTCTGGGAGGAGGCCGTCAACAGGCTCCGTAGGGATCAATCGGCCGAGTGAACCGCCCTTCGGAGTCCGACCAGCTCTGGGAGTTGTACGCCTCGTTCATGTAGGCGGCAGGGCATGGGTCGTTGATCACGATTAAGTGCTCGCCCCCACAGAGTCCGGCGATGTTTACGCAGGTCATCGCTTCGTTGCCATCTGCGTACCCTGGACAGCTGAAGGTGAATTCCGGATTGGCGTTCGCGGACAGATAGGCGAGAGCGGCAGCGCATCCGTAGCCGGCTGGAGTGGGCGGGGTCGGGCCAGGCGACTCAGCCAATGGTTGCGGTTCGTCGAAGGAAGCGTTGGCGGCTACGGGCAGGGCCGTCGTCGGCGTGGTCGAACGCACGGGTGCCGAGCCGTCCTCACGAGACGGCAGAGCCTTCGGATCCGAGTGTGATTGTGCTGGCAGAAGGACGAGAGCGAGCGCAATGATGACGAGCACCAAGACCGAGACCAGGGCATACGAGGACCAGCGGTGTCGGCCATCGCGGCCGTGCGCGTCGAAAGAAGGGGCGTTGTCCGGCATCGTCTCCAAGCGGCCGACCGACGGTCGATCAGCACTGGGCGCGCCGGTTTCGCCTTCGCTCCCTCAGAACCCTCAGGCGACCATCACGGGTTCAGGTTCATCGCTTCACACCCTGCGAGAAGGGTAAGGGGACCCCGTCCCGTCGCTGTCTCCGACAACTCATGGGACGCAAACATTCGTTACGGGACAGGCCGGGTCCACGCCGGCGACCAGCCTGTCAGCGAGAGGGCGGCCGGGTCAGAGGCGCGTTTCGCTCCGCCCCGCGTCGCCCAGAACCAGCCAGCCCCCGGCTTTTCGCACGGCTCACCTAGGGCCAATCGTGTGACCGGGCAACAACCGCCCTTCGATCAACTCACGCGGGCCGATGTGAGTTCCGCGAGCTCTTTTGCGACTCGACGCTCATGGATCTCGAGCTCCCGCTTCGCGGCCCGGGGGCTCCAACGCCCACGCATCGCGAAGATGAGGAGCGCGAACACCACCTGGCCACCGATGCACACGGACCACCACCGCTTCCACTGCCCTGGGGCGGCCTGCGCCGCCGGCACGACCTTCTTCTCCGCCAACAAGAGGTTGGCCAGGTTCCGCGAGTGCACACCGACCTTGCTCGCGATTTCGGCCGAGCTCACCGGCGTCCCGTTAGAGATGTCGGTTGCGAGTGGGCTGTACGCGAGAAGCCCTTCGACCTGGGGGTTGGTCAGGCCGCCAGCGGCTGCCAGCGCCTGGGTGAGGCTGTGCGTGCGATCGCAGCCTGCCAGGAGGTCGGCAAGCGTCCGGGGGCCCGGCTCACCAGTGGCCCGAAGGGCGATGATCACTCCTGCCGGCGCCGGCTTGACGGAGCATCCCGATGCGCCAGGGGCGTAAGGCACGGCGGCCTGAATCGTCTGCAGAACTCCCGCAGCCTGCTGGTTGTCCACAAGGGTGGTCGACGTCGTGATGACCCTGGGCAACACCAGGAACGACACCGCGACGACGATCCGCAGGGTCCAGCCCCACACCGCCAGTCCGGTCGCCGTCAGTGCGGGGTTGTGCGCCTCGACCTGCTCGGTGTAGTTGGCCATCCACGGCGAGTACGTGCAGCCGATGGTGATTGCCAAGAGCACCACGATCAAGACGTTGGAGTAGTAGCCGACGTGGGGGTCATCGATTTGCAGGATCAGAAAGACCATTGTCACGCTCGTTGAGGCCGCTCCGATCAACATGAAGGGCTTGCGAACGCGAAGCCGGTCTGAGAGCACCCCGAACAGGACGAGCGTCCCCGACAGAAAAGCCGAGTACCACACATTGATGGCGTCCGCGTTCGGGGTGCTTCGGCCAAAGATAACGACCCAGTACAGCGTGAGGACACTGACTGAGGCGAAATAGAACAGCAGATACACCGACACCCCCACCGAGGACGCTATGAGATCGATCTTCATCATCGAGCGAAGAGGGTGAGCGATTGCCGCTTCGACGTCGATGCCCCGGGCACGTGCCTCCACCAGCGCCCGCTCGCGCTCGGACACCATGAGCTGGTCCCGAAGTTCAGGTGCCAGCTCTCGCAAGAAGATGAAAGCGATGACCACGACGCCGATGCAGATAAGTCCCGAGATGACGAATTGGTCCTTCCAGGGGGGCAGGTGAGGCAGTGTGTGCGTGGCTACCAGGCTCGCCGTCAAGGCCCCCATCGTCGGGCCGAGGGCCCAAAAGCCCATCGCGGCGCCGCGCCCCATCTGGGGGGAGAAGTCGCGCATAAGCGCCGGCGTCGAGACAAGGATGATCCCTTCCGCGAAGCCGATCACGCTGTATGCCACCGCAAAGCCCAACTTGGTGTCGATGTGGGGTATGGCGACGAGTTGCATCAGGCCGACCACCAGCGTCCCGTAGATGGTCAGGTTGGCTCGGCCGATCTTGTCCGACAGACCGCCGATGAACGCGGTGAACGCGCCGATTGCGTTCGATACGACGATCACGTACAAGAAGTACTGAAACGACATGTGGTAGGACGGCAGCAAGAGCGGGAGAACCGCTCCCTCTACGTAGTACAGGTAATACAGAGTGATGGTGGTCAGCACGACGATCGCGAGGTAGCCGTAGCGCGCCCCAGTTCGGGGATAGTGAGAGAGTTGCCGTCTGACGAAGGCGTTCATGAGTCGGGATTGGGGTACCGCAGCCGGGGTCGACGTCGTGTTCTCCTCCCGCATGCGGCGTCCGGTCATCTCGCGCGCCGATGACCGATCCTACGAAGGGCATGGCGGCGAGTGTCGGACCCGTGACCCCCGAAACTGGGTTCGAGGTCTCTCGAACCTGCCCGCCAGGGGATCCCTGGACGGCGCCCGTTTCGTCTAGGTGCTCGACAACGGCCGACACCACGGAATCGTGACCGGCGGCGTGGCCGGCAATCGTGAAGGATCTGCCCGGAACCCTCATTCACGAGATCCGCGTCGAGAGCCGTCGTGCCATTCGACACTGTTTCGGGTGCCTGAAGTAACCAGGAATGGGAAGGCGGTTCGCGCAAAGGTCCAATCGGTGGGGAGAGAGGGGTCCACACCCCGAGGCGACGCGAAGGGGGACACGCCCAAGAGGACCGCCGAGAGGGCGGGGCGCACGAGGGGCAGCCAGCCATCGAACGGCGGGCGGGCCAGGAGCGGGGATGCAACGACAGGAGTGCGTTCCGGTCGGTCCTCCGAAGCAAGAGTCCCCCTCCGGGGGTGCTACCACGGGTCTACGACACGGGCTGACTCCCTTTACGATGACCGGCGCAAAGACCACTCTGATGGGGAGGCGGAGAAGTCACAGCAAAAGGGGGCCGCGATGTTGTCGAACTGGACGTTGGTAAGCTGGAAAACGGCGATTGCCCTGGTTGTCGTCGGTGCCGTGTTTCTCTTCGGCATCGGAAACATCGGCGGTAAGAACGGTAACCCGTCATGGCTCATCGGCCCACTTTGCGTGCTGTTACTGATTGCGCTTGGCATTACCGCCTTCGTTAGGTCGCGCCGTAACCAGCGTGTCGCGTAGCTCAGCTTTCTTCGCCCCGGCGCCGTCTCGCTGGCTGGCCAGGGGCCGGGAGGCCTTCACCTTCAGAAGCGCCCACCTAACCGGTAGTGACCTCGAACCCTGACCGAGTCGATGCGCAGTAGGGGCGTCAGGCGCTGACCTCGAAGGGCGCTGCGGCGAGCAGGCACCTCGGGTCGTCGTTCGAGAGGTGGCGCCACTCGGGGCCTCTTGGCGTGGAATGCAGAAGGATGTCTTCGTCACAGTGCCGGCAACGCGCGACGGCCTGTCTTTGGGCGCGAGCTTCCACGTGGTACGTCCGACTCCCCGGCTCCGCATACGTCCCCGACACGCCGCCCATCATAGATTTCAGACGGCGAACCGAGCGACCCGGAGGGGGTCGCTCGTTCGCAGGCGGCACCGGGGACCCGGGGAGGGGGGTGGTACCTCGGTGCCAGGAGACAGACCAAACCCTACCGGCCCGATATGTCAGCCCAGCGTCGAACGATTGCCGGTTACGCGAAGAAAAGGAGGGGGGGCGACTTGTAACACCCCTCCCTCCTCGCCGAGACGGTGGGTCCACCAGCCGAACGGGGGACTTGGCTGTGGTGCGGCGCGGGCGCCGTCCTGGTCGGCGTCGGGCTGTACGTCGTCTTCAGGCGCTGATCAAGACGAGGAAGTGACACCCATCGGCCCGGCTGCATCCGGGAGTCACGGATGCCGTTTCCTGGGTCTTCCGGTGTAGGCATTCGATGGACTGTTCGAACTGACCGGCTTCGAGTTCCTACCAGCGTTAGTCGGTGAATTTCGAAGATGAGGCCCATGTTGTCCTCTGGCGCCACGGCGACTGAGCCGGGAGCGTCTCCGGGGTGCAACGCGACGCCCTGCTTGGAGAAGTACCGCTTCGTCTGCTCCAAGTCTCGAACCGCGAAGACAGTTGAGCGGATCCCGTCGCCGTAGCGGGCCCGGAAGGTCTCGATCGGCCCCGCGCCGGTGGGCGTCAGAAGCTCCAGGACGCCGTCACCGAGGCTGAGGCCAACCGCCTGCGCCGCGACGGCGGGGCGCTCATTTCGGTAGACGACATTCGCGCCGAGAAATGTCTGGGAGAAGTCGAGCGCTGCGTCGAGGTCGGAGACGACGACGCTGTAACGCCTCAGCCCCGTGTAGCCGATGGGGTGCTCAGCGAATCGATCAGCCGACCAGATGGGCTCGGGGTAAGCAACGGGTGGATCCTCTCGATCCTGGAAGCTCCGACCGAAGAACTCCCATGCGACGCCAAACGCCTCGGCAGGGTGGACGTGGATGGCTACGTTCAACTCACGGATGACACGCATCCCTCTTTCGAAGACCTCAGTGCGGGCTGCATCGACATCGGGCACCTGGTACTCGACACCGACGTAGTGGGGTCCCAGCCGTGCGTGGAGGAGGTACACAGTCGGCGCGAAGAGCTCGAACATCACCCCGCCGACTGTGATGAGGCATGCGTGCCAGTGATCGCTCGGCAGGTCGAGGTTGAACTGCGCTCCGTACAAGCTGGTGAGGTGATCGACGCTCTTGTGGTAGTCCTCGACCACGAAGTTGATGTGGTTCATGTGCAAGCAATCGACTGCCTTCGGCATGGGCGGTCTCCTTGGTGGCCCGCCGGGATTCGGAGGGTGCGAGGTCCTGGCAGGAAGCAGGGTTAACTTTCAGGCTACTTACCTGTCCCCCCGGTCAGACATTCCCCTACCGGATCGGCATTCTCGGCGCAGCAACAGGAGGCGATCGTTGGCTCACAAACCTCCGCTTGTGTGGGCTGCCGAGAGATCCAGGCGTGCCCGCTCTTTTCATCAGCGGCGACGGACTGTCTCAACGACTATCAGATGAACTGTCCCGAGGCGCGACCGAGTGAGGAGTCCACCGATCAGATCAGCTCTGGAGTAATCGGTTTCGAGGATCCGCCGGGCGTGGCTGGTGACGGAAACCCTTCGGGCGGGCCGTATCCGGCCAACGGAGTGATGACCTACTACTCGGGGAGCGAAACCGCGAGCTGGCTCGACACCTGCACGTTGCCGGATAGCGAGCATGCCCTGCGCACGGTGGCACTCAACGCCCTCATCAGGTCGTATGGAGAGCGATCATGGGCCACTCCTTGTCAGCTTCTCGCCAGTCAGCGCACGACCAGGTTGGTTGTCGCTCCTAGGCCGCTCGACCCGACCCGTGAGAATTTCCGGTGCCGTCGCGGTGTCGCACTTTGGTCGCCTCTAGAACGGCGAGGCCGCTTCCATGCAGCTGGCAGAGAAACTCCCAGAACTCACCTTCCGTCATGGTCACAGAGGTGCGGGGCGTGACGCGACGAAATACCTCGAACACGGAACGCTCCCGTTCATGATCCTGGGGCCAGATCGTGAACTCGTAGTCATAGAGGGCCGTAGGCATGCGCGTTTCCTACCCGTGATTTGCGAATGGCATGCGTCGCTCGCTCGGGGTCCAGGCAGCCCTTGCATTCCGACATCCTACGAACATATGTTTGTAGAATGGAAGGCTTCGAAATCGAGCACCTGCGCCGCAGCTTGGCCATGCTCCCCTCGGAGTCGGCTGGCCTCAGTCGGGAGGAGGCGATCCGGCTGCTCGCGGAGCTTCAGGATATGGACCGGGGGTTTCGCGATCTTCGGGACGGGCCGACGGCGCCGTTGGAGCGAGGGTCGACGGAGGGATAAGCAAGCCAGCCCCTTCAGGCCACCCGCCTTCGGACCAGCCAAACAGTCGCGGCGATGAGCAGCACTGACAGGGCGAGCAGCCAGCCGCCTTCAATGAGCTGGAAGGGCCAGAATCGGCTGGCCGGCTGGCCGGCTGGCCGGCTGGTAGCTGGCCCAGAGCGTGTAGCCGTGCTGGCTGAGGCACTGCGCGAATCCCCCCACTAGTCCCGACGATGGCTTGACCGTCACCCCGGACGGACAGAACTGCCCGAGGAGGTTGCCCGTGGGCTCGCCGGTGAACGAGAACACGGTCCGGCCACCCTTCGTCGCCCAGTTGCCAGTCACCCACGCGGAGAGAGGCAGGCTTTGTTGGCGAGCAATCAGCGGCGTCAAGTAGTGCTGACGCAGGAACACCCCGACCACCAAGACGAGCCCGGCATAGGTGGCCAGGGTGGCGACGAGCGCGGGCACGACACGGCGGATGAGAAGGCCGGCCAAGCCGCCGATGGCGAAGGCGACCAGCGTCCAGAAGGCGAACGCGACGCCGCGCAGGTCGAAGACGGAGGCCCCGAGTGAGTTCGTCTGACCGTCGGCGATGAACGGCTGGTAGTACCAGGAGAACAGCAGGCTGAACAGCTCAGCGGCAGCCGCGGCGAGAACTGCGAGCGACACGAGCTTGGCGAGCGTCCAGCGCCACCGCCCGAAGCCCTGGGTCCAGGCGTAGCGGAAGGTGCCCGTTTCCAGCTCGCGGGCCAGCACGGGAGCCCCGAGGAACGCCCCGATGAGCGCCGGGACCGCTTGGAGCAGCAACGGGGGGATCTTCCGCGCGGTGAGGTTGTAGGTGCTCGTGAAGTAATTGATCGCGTTCACGCAGGCACCTGAGCTGGCTGGGTGGCACGCGGCGGTTCCGTAAGCGTGGTGCATCTGGCGGCCTTGGAGCCACAGGTACAACGCGAGCGCTCCCAGCAGAACGGCGAGGCCAACGAGCGCCACGCGGTGCTGGCGCCAGGTGACCCAGGCCATCCTCCGCCACGGCAAAACCTGCAGACTCGCGTCCTCCTCCAGAAGGACGGGCACGGACCGCGTCGTCAGCGTGGTCATGTCGTCACCTCCGAATGTTCGGCGTCTCGGCCGCGGGCGGGACCGGGTAGCGCCGAGGCGCCGGGCTCGCGCAGGTAGGCAAGGGTGAGTTCTTCCAAGCCGACCGAATGCGCCTCCCAGCCCGGTGGTACCGGGTCGTCTGTCCCGTTCTGCCTGACGAGCAGATGTACCTGGGTTCCGCCGCGCGACGCGTGCACGACGCTCAGGCGTTCGGAATAGCTCTCGGCTTCGACAGCGGGGCCGGTGAGCAGGCGGTGGCCGGCGAGCAGGACCTCGACCTCGCCGGCTACCTGTACCCTTCCCCGCGACAACAGGACGAGGTAGTCGGCCACCCGCTCGAGTTCCGCGAGCACATGCGAGGAAAGCACGACCGATACGCCGTCGTTGGCCATCGCGGTCATCACCGTCGCCATGAAATCGTGGCGGGCAAGCGGATTGTGTCAAGTGACGAATTTTTTTTCTTACGTACTCCCACGCGACTCGGGAACATCCGATGCCGAGGCGGACACTCGGGAATCCCAGTTTCACGCCTCCTGGCGTTCGTTCGAGGTAATGACAATGCTTTCGAACCGCTCTCACCAGGGAGAACGTCTGAGAAAGCTGCTCGAACTGGCGAGCTAGTCGGTTTTGGGCTTCAGCTCGAACGGACGTTGGATGTCTGCTGAGGTCCTTAGGCCTGCTCTAGAGCGCGCCACATATCTAGCGATCGTCCGACCTGAGTGTGTCCAAGGCTGTTTCAAGAGCTGCAACAACTGGGTAATCCGGACCGAGTTTTACGCCCTGCGCAATCGCAAGGTTCCTCTCTGCATAATGAACAGCCTCCTCGTTCCTCCCTACAAGCTCAAGCGCACCCACGTACACCGTCGCGGCCATGAGGGTCTCGGCGTGATCCGCACCAAGCGATTCCGTGGCAACGGTGAAATTGATCTCCGCAACCTCCAGGCCGTGTACGACATCGCCGTCCATTAGCAGATCCGTGGCGAGCATGGTTCTTGCCCTGACCGTGTTGGCACTTCCTTCGCCGTCGGTCTTAACCCTCGTCACCAGCAAGTCCTCGTCCAGGCGGCGTGCCAGATCGAGTTGGTCGAGTTGGCGGAGAGCGACGGCGAGGTTCGCCTTGCTCCTGAGCGTGTCTTCGTGTTCGCTCCCCAAGATCTCCGTTCTCAGATCAACCAATTCGCTCTCGATGTCCCGCACGTCTAGGAATCGCGCTTGAGCCTTGTAGGCCATCGCCAGCATTTCGAGCGCATCGAGCGTCTCCGGATGGCGCCTTCCGAGCATCTCCGTTCGTTGATCGACGAGCTTTCCTGCTAGGTCAACCGCGTCATTTGGTTCATCCAAGCGTGCCAGCACGAGAGCAAGGCTCGCGGACGCTTCGAGAGACCGATCGTCTTCGGCGCCGAACGCCTCCGTTCGAATGGACACGACCTCAGTCCAGGTCGCGCGTTCTTGGGTGTACTCTCCGCAGTCGCGGAGGATTATCGCGAGGGTCTCCAGAACGTTGGCCACCACCGGGCTGTTGTTACCGAACTCGCGGCGAGCTATGGACACTGACCGATTGTTGAGTGATCGTGCTTCGGACAGTCTTCCGAGTTGACGAAGCGTGAAGGTCAAATCGCCCCTGGTTCGTCGCGTTCGCACCGAGGATTCCCCGAGTTCGCGCTCTCTTACGGCCAATAGCTGTTCCTCGAGATCCTTGAGTTGGTTGAGCCCATCGAGGCGGGAAGTGGGCTCCGGAACGAGCACCCCGAGTCCCGAAGATGTCGATGTGCGCGACGCGCGCGCAAATGACTGTTGGGCTAAGGGCCCAATGGGCGAGATCCACGGCTCCAGAGATTGATCGACCTGTCGTAGTTTCAACACTGCGTCCCGATAGCGCCGGGCATCGTCTCGGTGTCCAACGACCTCAAGCACATCGGACAAGAAGGCCATAGTCGTAGTCCGGTCTGACTGGTCGTGTTCGCTGATCGCCTGGATCTGGAGCAAACTCTCGAGTTCGCTGATCGCGTCCTCGAACCTTCCGGCACCGATTAGCGAGAAGGCAAGATGCGTCCTGATGACAAGCGTCTCTTCTCCCGCGGGCCCGTCCATGGCGTAACCGTTACAACTGGCCAGAATCTCGCGCCGTAACTTTGCGGCCGTTTCCCACATGCCCTGCTGATCACAGTGCTGTGCCAACCACTCGATGTCCCGCAATGCTGACAGAGAGTCATTTCGATCCAGGTAACGACGAAGCCAGATGACTTTCCAAAGTAACTCTGGCTCGCCTTCGGACCGCTCATTCATCGGGGAGATCATTTACTCGGAACCCGGTCCATTCGAACCAAGCCTATTGTTATTGGCGGTGCCGAGCCACTAGCGGAAATTTTCGCACGTTCGAACGTAGGCGGGTCAGCCACCGTCCTCTTCGTCGTTACCAGGCACGGTTGTCTCTGTCGTGTCGTTTCCACGCGGACCTGGTCCCGGAATGACTACTGTCGTCCTTCCATCGTCGTCGCCCACCTTTTGATTCTTTCCAGCGCTCGACTGCCCGGCAAGACCGATGCACCCTAATACAGCTGCGACGCAGCGAGCTAACTTCTCCACGCCGGAATGATTGATCCCTGTCAGACCCTCCCACTCCATGTCGTCCGGCAACGAACTCGTCCAAACGGGTGTCGGTGAGTCGGTGGGCGGCGATGTCACTGTCTCCGACGGTTCGGTCTGCTCCGAAGACGTTGAGTCGGCGTCGTCCGGAGTCGAGGTAGCCGTGGTCGACGGAGACGTCTCCGTGGCTGGTGGCGTCGAAGCGGGGCCAGGAGGCGGAGGGGTGGACCCTCCATTTCCCAAGCCATTAGATGTTTCAGCCTCACAGACCCCATGCGGGCATGTGACGGCAATGGGAAGCATGTCACCTTGTGGGTCGGTTTCGTTCACCGGATCATCGGCCGTGTAGATGTATGGCTGACCAGTGACCGAGACATCGGGGTCTACGGAGATGAATTGGCCAGTAGTCGGGTCGTAATAGCGATCGACGAGGTACTGCAGGCCGGTCGAATCCGTGTAGCCGCCCGCAAAGCCGAAGGGAGTGGCAATCGAACACGATGAACATTGGTTGCCGAAGCTGTCGTAGCTCATCGAACCGGTGACAGAACCCGAGCCGTTGAGTTGTTCACGAACCCCCGTGGTGTCTGACACCAGGTAACTAGGCGTCGAGCCGGAGATATTTATCTGCTCGATCGGCGCTGATCCGATCGACGGCCCGTAGAGGTAGAAGTTGGTTCCATCCTCGATCAAGCTCGCTGTTGACGAAGTAGTGATCCAGGTGAACTGTTGGGTCGAGCCCCCAGCGGGCGTGTCGGACATCCTCAGGCCGTTGCCGCTATAGCCATAGGTGCTGGTGACCGAGCCGTTGGGGCTGGCGCAGCTGTATCCGCTGGTGTTGGCGGCGGTTGCGCACACCAGGTTGCCGGCCTGGTCCCAGCCGTAGCTGGTGGTGGCCCCGGACTACCTGACCCCGAACGAGTTCGAGGATCTACACTCAACCCACATCCAGCCGGCCACGTTGTCATAACCGTGGTCCACTGAACGGGGTCAAGCCCACATGGTGGGCGCTGAGGGACTCGAACCCCCGACCTGCTGGTTGTAAGCCAGCTGCTCTTACCAACTGAGCTAAGCGCCCGTTGCTAAACGGTCTACCAAGTCTCCTCCATATGACCGTTCCCGTCCGTCTATAGATCAGCTTGCAGGCACGATTCGACCTCGCTTCTTCCATCGCGGTGTTATTGACACCAACCGGACACCGATCAGGCGAACACAACTGTTCTGGCCCCGTTGCGCAACACACGATGTTCAATGTGCCACTGCACCGCACGAGCCAGAGTCACACACTCAAGTTCACGGGTCACGGACATAATCCGACCTGGGTCGGCCACGTGGTCGATCCGTGCGGTCGTTTGCTCGATGATGGGTCCTCGGTCGAGCTCTGAGGTCACATAATGAGCAGTTGCGCCGATGACCTTCACTCCGGCCTCGAAGGCCTGTCGATGGGGTGACGCCCCCTCGAAACCGGGCAAGAGCCCGTGATGGATGTTGATCATCCGCGTTGGGAGCGCGCCGACGATGAGCGGGCTGAGGATCTGCATATAGCGGGCCAGCACGACCAGGTCGATGCCGAGCTCGTGCACCATTCCGAGCACAGCGTCCTCTTGGGCTCGCTTCGTGCTGGCGGTCACCGGCAGGTATCGAAACGGCATGCCATACATATCCGCCATGGGTGCCAGATCGCGGTGGTTGGAAACGATCACCGGGATCTCGACGGCCAGCGCGCCAGTCTGGTGCCGATACAGGAGATCGTTCAAGCAATGCCCGAGCTTCGAAACAAGCAACAGGATTGCAGGCCGCCGAGCTGGGTCATGGAGACCCCACGTCATGTCGAAACGGGCCGCCAACGGTGCAAAGTCGTCTCGAAGCCGCTCCAAGGAGAGCGGGTCATCGATCGCGTCGGCCTGGGTTCGGAGAAAGAACCGTCCCGTATCGGCGTCGCGGAACTGCTGGCTCTCCACGATGTTGAGGTGGTGTTCCCCGAGATAACCGGTGACCGCATGCACGATGCCGATCCGGTCGGGGCACGACACCGAAAGGACGACTGACTTCACTTCGGCCATGGCTGAGTCCTCCGCCGCAAGACAGTTCCGACACTCGCTTCTGGACACGAGCGCCCGGCCCGGAATTCGTTCCGGCCAACGTTGCTTACCGTTCCGAGCGCAAGACCGACCGACCCCGACCCTAGAGACAGGGTGCTCAGCATGTGCGCAAAGACCAATCCCAGTCCGAACTGACCGCAGCGCCGACCGGACCGTCAAGCGCTCGGCCCTATGATGCCAGCCGAGTGGGGACCGACGTTCTGGTCATCGGAGCGGGCAATGCGGCCCTCTGCGCCGCTCTCGCCGCGGTCGAGGCTGGAGCTTCGGTCGAGGTCGTCGAGTGCGCACCCGAGGCGCTCGCAGGAGGTAACTCCGCGTTCACGGGGGGCGCGATGCGCGTCGTGTACGGCGGAGTCGATGACCTGCTGAAACTCATGCCCGAGCTCACCGCGGCAGAACGGCAAGATGTTGACTTCGGCGCATATTCGAGGGTCGACTTCTTCGGTGACATGGCTCGGATGACCCAGGACCGTGCGGATCCGGATCTCGTAGAAGTTCTGGTGGACGACAGCCTCCCCACACTCACATGGATGCGCGAACAGGGCGTCCGATTCCAACCGTCATACGGGCGCCAGGCGTTTCAAGTCGAAGGTCGGTTCCAGTTTTGGGGAGGCCTTGCCGTCGAGGTCAACGGCGGTGGACCCGGTCTTGTCGAACAGCTGCTTCGGGCCGTTCGGAATGCTGGCATCGCCATCCGCTTCGAGACGAGAGCCACCGACCTGCTCTTCGATGGCAAGGCTGTCCGTGGTGTACGAGTCCGGTCCCGTGCTCGAGCCGCCGATATCGAAGCGGGAGCCGTTGTGCTCGCATGCGGAGGCTTCGAGTCCAACGTCGACTGGCGAACGCGGTACCTCGGCCCCGGATGGGATCTTGCCAAGGTGCGTGGGACCAGATTCAACATGGGCGACGGAATCCGCATGGCCCTGGACATTGGCGCGAGCCCGGCCGGGCAGTGGTCGGGCTGCCACGCGGTCGCCTGGGACATCAATGCTCCGGAGTTCGGCGATCTGGCCGTCGGCGACGGATATCAAAAACACAGCTATCCGCTGGGGATCATGGTCAATGCGCAAGGAGAGCGGTTCGTCGACGAGGGAGCCGATTTCCGGAACTTCACCTATGCCAAGTACGGCCGGCGCATCCTTGAGCAGCCTGGACACGTCGCGTGGCAGATCTTCGACGCCAAGGTCTCGCCCCTTCTGCGGACCGAGTACCGGATCCGGGAGGTCACGCGCGTTCGAGCGGACACCCTCGAGGAACTCGCCCAACGACTCGAGGGGTTGGATCCGGTCAAGTTGCTCAGCACGATCGACGATTTCAACTCGGCAGTCCGGACGGACATCGCCTTCAATCCAAACGTCAAGGATGGTCGTGGGACCGCCGGAATCGACCCCCCGAAGTCGAATTGGGCCAACCGCATCGACGAGCCGCCGTTCGAGGCGTACATGGTCACGTGTGGGATCACGTTCACCTTCGGAGGACTCCGTATCGACCCTGAAGCCTCGGTCATCGACGTCGACGGAAGGCCCATCGGGGGTCTCTTCGCGGCCGGCGAGCTCGTCGGCGGGCTCTTCTACTTCAACTACCCGGGCGGAGCCGGGCTCACCAGCGGCGCGGTGTTCGGCCGGCGTGCCGGCACCAACGCCGCTCGCTGTGCGCTGACCGATCTCGCGTCAAAAGAAAGGCCGCTACCGACCGATCGCTGAACGGAGCGACGTCAGCAGCGCAGGGGTCGAGGCCGCCATCGGACGTCTTGGAACCGACTCGGCGACCCAAGGGTCTTGGTCATCGAGTTCGGCCGTTGTCGCGCCCGACTCGACACAGAGCAGCAATCCAGCCAGGTAGTCCCACGGGTACAGGGTGATGCCTTGACCCAGAACAAAGCCGTCCAAGCTCCCCTCGGCCACGGCACACAGCTCGAGCGAGGCACACCCCAGGGTCCGGAACTGCCACGCACCCAGCCCCGAATCCGGTCCGGACACACCGACGATCGATCGCCGAAGGTCCTCGCACCCCGACGGCGAGACCGCCGTTCCGTCGCGCCACGCTCCGGCGGCTCGGATCGCGTGGTAGCGCGTTCCGGTCACGTGGTTCACGACGGTCCCGACGCGAGGGCCAACATCGTCGAACACGCAGATGCTCGTCGAATACGCTGCAATTCCTCGATGCGCGTTCGTCGAGCCGTCGATCGGGTCCAGGACCGCCACGAGGGGCAACCTCCCTTCGGTCGTCCCCGACTCCTCCGACAGCACCGTGAGGCCGGCCTGGCTGAGGATCGCAACGGCCGCTTCATCGGCGACGACGTCGAGCCGATACTGGCCGGGACGTTGCCCGTTGGGTCCCCAGTCGTCGAGGCCATCGAGCGCCGCACGTGCGGCTCGGGACGCGTCAAATAAGACTTCGACCAGGGACAAGTCGTCCACAAGGTGACCATAGCGGCCGGGTAAGTCCAGTCGGATGCCCACTAGGCTCCCGGTGGTGGCGGCTATTGACGTTGCCGGCTACGTGGCCGATCTGAAGGACCACTCGGTCGACCACGGATTCCACGTCCACGACGAGAGACACTTCGTCGAGACGTACTCCCTCCGACAGGTCTGGGAGGTGGACCTGCACCCCGAGGAGGGTTGCGGCGGACCGCTCGACCTCCACCTCGCCCTGGAGGTCGATCCCCGAGTGCTCCTCTCGTTCGAGGACGCGGTTCTCGCCCTGGCGGACGACGAGGAACCGAGTGATGAGTTTCACTTTCCCTTGACGTTCACCTGGGCCCTCCCCCCACTCCCAAACGGGCCCGATCTGCTGCGCCTTGCGATCGACCTCGCCGGGGTCGGAGGCATGGAACTTCCACTCGAGGTGTCAGCCATCGACTCATTCGCTTCGGCAACCGATGGACCGGAACGCCGTCTGGGTGTTGTCGCGAAGCACCAGGTTTCTCTTGCCAAAGTGCTCGCGGGCGAGGAACTGCTCTGTGAAGTCTTTGACCGCAGTCTTGCAGTGAGCCGCTTCCTGCTGGAAGCGGCGGGCGGCTGGCTCGGCTAGTCGAGTGAAGCTGCGGGCACTAGTACTCCCGGCGGCAATCACCGTTTCGTCCATCGGTTTCTCTGCGTGCAGTTCACAATCGGGAACCGCATTGGCTCGCGAGGCGTGCGCCAAGGTCCACTCGTCGATCGTGGCTTACGAAGCATCGAGAAGCGCCTCTAACCCTGCGACGAAGAGTCGAGATTTGCAGACAGCCACGAACGATCTCACCCAGGCTGAACCCCTGGCCGCAGCTGCCACCTCGTCCGATGGCCAATGGAACGCGTTGATGACGACGCTCAACGAGATGGGGCAGGTGGACGAGGCTCATCTCATCGCCGCCCTGCGCGCTCAGTGTGCTGTCGCGACCAGTTCGAACCCCGAGGTTCCTAACGCTCCCAGTTGAGAGGGCGTCCGGCGTTTCTGCGGCAAGCGTCGGTAATCTTGTGACTTGCGGTGGTCGCCGCGACCGATATCTCTTGTCGGGAGTCGAGTAATGCAGTCGCTTGAGCGGAGAGTTGTCCCTTATGGACGCCCCCGACGGTCACGGCGGCAGCGAATCCGGATCCGTCGCACGCTTCTGGTGATCGGCCTGGCGCTTGTCGCCGCTCTGCTTATCCTCGATCCAGACCTCGTTGGGCTCGGCCACAGCGCCCCCCCGCTGACACCCCTGCAGAACCGGATCGTCTCGATCGCCGAGAGCCAGCTCGGATACCGAACCGACCCGGCAGATACATACTGCAACCGCTACAGCGCGTTCTGGTACTCGGGGGCAGCCGACTGCGGGAACAGCAACCGGGACGAGGAGTGGTGTGCCGATTTCGCCGCTTGGGTGTGGCATGAAGCCGGTGTGTCCTTCACGTACCAGTTCATCAACGGGGACATCAACTCGTCCTCCGCCAGCTTCTACGAGTGGGGCGTCGCCCACGGGGCCTGGCATCCCTACCGATCGACCTACCGGCCCCAACCGGGAGACGTCGCCGTCTACGGGTTGGACGTCGCCGCGTTGACCGCGGTGCACGTTGCTGTCGTGACTTCGGTCTCTCCAGGAGAACGCGGCCCCGACGTGGTCAACGGCGACGGTGACCGCACCGGGTTCAGCGTCGTCGAGACCGGAACCGATCAGTTCTTCGCAGACACCGGCGCGCACCGAGCCCGCATTTCGGGATACGTCTCGCCGTAACCCGGCACTCCGTCGTCAACTCGGTGGCTCGCCGGTCCACCCGGGATCGGCAACGCCCTCCGAGGACAGCCGACCCGCGAGCCAACTCACGCCATCGGGTTCCGCCATGGCCCCCTGCCAGCCACTCAGAACCCGTTCGAGCTCCTTATGAGACTGGATATGCGCGACCACAAACACGGACATCCCGGTCACCGGGGCATTGTCGCCGGTCCGAACATGGATGTCCCCGAACGGGCCCTCCCACTCAGGAGGGGGTGGCTCCACCATGACGTAAAGCTCGCCAGTGTCTTGCACCCAGTTGAGTTCGTAGCGAACGCCCTTAGCGTCGCGCCACTCGGTTCCAAGCTCCACCTCGGGCGATTCCCGACGTCGCTCATCGGCATCGTAGAACTCTTCGATATTCATGCCAGGTCACGCTTACTGCGGATGCTCCCAGCTTTATAAGTGACGCAAGAGATTCCCAGCAACAGTTCTAGACTCTACTCCGGCTTCGATCCGTGGTGGGAGGTATGGGGGAACAGTGCTTTTCACCATCCGACCATGCGTGAGCACTTTCAACCGATCGACCAGCTGACGATCGACTGGGAAGCGGTCGGCCGCGGGGCCGAATCGGAGCGAGTCCTTACACTGCTCGCGTTGCAGGAGTCCGCCGTCGCCTCGACAGGCGCCCGCGACCTCCATGAACTCGTCGCGATGCTCAGGGGGGCCATCGGCGATCAAGGGGGAACATGGGCACCGGGGGTGCTGCAGGCGATGTTGCGATCCGGATCGCTCCGCCCCCTAATCCCAAGGTCGATCCTTCAGGCGATTCTCCCCGACCTCGTCACCGTTGCTCGTCGTCTGTCTTCGGGTTCGGGGGGCGAGTGGCCAGATGGTGGAACGTTCTTCTCAGATCTCCTTACGACGGCATGGGAGGTGATCAATGATTGGAGAGGTGATGACCGGCCCTATGCCCTTTTCGATCTCCTGTCGGCGGTCCGATGTCGAATGCGGCGCCAGGTAGTCGGTGGTCGGACTGCGAGGGAACGCCCGCTCGGTTCGGATCTAGAGCGGCAGTTGACAGTGAGCACCTACTCGGGACTTAGTGACCTGGAGGTCTTAGCGAGGGCGATCCAGATCTCTCCCATAGTCAGCTAGATCCCACTGACACGGCGGTCCTTTACGGGCTCCGAGTTCTAGGGCTCTCAATGACGGAAATGGCAAGAATGACCGGGCGAAGTCGGCGCTTCCTTGCGGACCGAAAGAAGCGAGCGGAACAGCAGCTCTGCGCAGAACCTGAAGTGACAATCAACGCCTGATGCCATCCGGTCGACGCCCACATACCAATCGTTGATTTCATAGCCGGTCTACAAGGATGGATCCTGCTCAAGATCACTTTGGCCGTGGTCGCAGTGGCCTCGCCCTCTTGGTGAATCGTCCCTTCGCGACCGTCATCGCCCTTCCGGTCGTCCCCACCAACCGAGACACCCGAAGCGCTCCGAACCTGCCTCTCCACTCATCGAAAGTGAACGGGCAGTCCAGCAGCCACGCACCCCTCGATCAGAGCGCGTCGAATCAAAAGTCGATGACGGGACCCGCAACCCAAAATTCACCGAGTCCGTCGACGTCTTCCGCTAGCCCGGGGGGTCGAACCACAGAGCCGGTAGCGGCCCCGACGTCGGGTACGGAGACGCTCTATGGGTACTTGAGCTATCCGGAAATAGAGAGCTTCATCGCTGTGCCCGCAGCGGCTGGAGTGGTTACCGCCTCACATGTGGTCAACCGGTGCCTCACTGGAGCTTTCGATCGCATGTTCATCTTCGAGTCAAACGATGTTCGGCACCGCTGCCGTACGGGTTTCCGTATCTGCCGTCAATACACCATGCACTATCCGGTTGTATGAACAGTTGCCTGTATTGGAACCGGTTCCCTATACGTTGAACGTTCTGGAACCTTGACTCTTCCTGGGCCACGGGGCAAACAACCTAGGCAATTCCATAACTCGGTTCACGGAGCCGCGGTCATCACGCTGCTTGTGGTGACACCCGTAGCACTCCTGACTCTTGGGTTACCTTCTGTGGCCTCTCATTGACGGACCTTGGCTCTCCCTACGCTGGGTACTTAACTGCGCTGTCCTCTCATCATGGATCTGCTGGATTGGATGCGTCTACCCGATAGTTCGACGCGTGATTTGGCGTCTGAAAACAGCAGACATCTCGCCCTGGTTGGCTGAACGCTGGGTCGATCGGGCCGCGGTGATGATCACACTGGCGCTCCTCTCATTGAGTTCGGTATTCGGAGTACGGTCTGTGGCCGCCGCAGCAACGTCTGGGGAATTGTGAAACACGCGCCTCCATCACCGTGGTGCACAAAATCCAATCGTCGACAATCGGTTGGACCACCGCGCCATTCGCTGGCGTTGAGCGACGCACGGGAGGCGAAAGCTCCTTACCGACCCTCAAGAGATCGGTAACCGTAACGACCGATCACCGATTTGCCGATCGGAAGCGCACTGTCGATGAGCCGTCTCCTCCCATCGCGTCTATCAACACCGCAAGCCTTATATCCGACCTCGCGACAGTTGGACTCTGTTGCCTGGGCACCGTTGCCATTGGTCGGCAACTCTGGTTGCGTCAGCGAAAGAACAATCGAACGAGAGATGGGCTCGAACCATGGGTCCCGGACGATCGGGTGTTCCAGTCAGCTGCAGTCGCTATCGACGCACTGCTGGCGGACAGTGGGCCGTTGGTTCCATCGATTCGCCTCGTCAGGGTGGGGCCGGAAGGCTTCGAGTTCTTCTTGGGATCCAGAGTCGATTGGGCTCCAATCGGCCTGACCCTGGAGTCAAACGGCACATCTTGGATGATGCGCAAAGAGGTCGCGACGACCAGCTATCGCAGGGTCCGCAAGTGGTCCCTCGGCCTCCCGAATCGTCGTTCCAGTCGGCGCCGGCCAATCGAACTCTGGGGGTTGTATTGGCGTGACTCGGTCGCGGTCCTCGGTCCTCGTGCCGACGAGCTCGTAGTTACTCTTTGTAGCGCCGATCTATCGCAGCAGTGGTCTGAGCCTGTTCGAGCACGCTCAGACGCGGGTCGAGTCTTACTTACCTGGGCCGGAGCAAGCTCGGATACCCACGGAGCCCAAATAACAACTCGTCAGACCGACAAAGCCGATTTGACGATCGTGATCGACGAGCACGCAGCGACGATCCACCCGCAAGGGGTGACATTGTCCCCATTCCGCCAACGTTCCCAGGAACCCGCACAAAGTCGCGTCCTTGGTGAACCAATTCCCGCTGGTCCGGTTGTCCGCTACTCACCCAGAACAACCGTTCAGTGGTCACGTGGAAGTGAAGCTTCTATCCTCAATGCCCTGGATCGAAGGCCTCCCTAATCCGCTTCCACCCAAGCGGGCACGGCGTGTAGTCGAGCTTCTTGCATATCCCGCAATTCACCAGCCGACCCGGTGAGCGGGGACCGCTTGAGGACTCGTGTCCTTGGAACCCCGGACGCCGACGCCGCTGCCAAGACGCTTTTCAACACAGTTCGTGCCGCGCAACAGGCTCTCGGCCTTGACCCCGCGGGTTCGCCATATCTCCCGAATGCCTCACGCCATGGCCACTACAGGCTGTCGGCGCTTGTGGGAGTTGACGTGGTCCGGGCGCTCAGATCTGTTTGAGCTTGCGAGGAGGACGGAGTCGCCCGAAGCGAGACTGGCCTTCTATAGAAGTGGGCTAGACCTGATCAGCGGGGAACCGCTGGCTGGAGTCCTGTCGGGCTATTCATGGTGGCGAGCGAAGGACATGAGGCCCGGATTATGACTGCGGTCGTAGAAGCAGCCTGTAAGGCGGTTGAACTGGCTATCTCCTACGAGTTCTTCGAGATAACCACACGGCTGTTGGATCGAGTCTCGCCTTGTCGACCCGTATAGCGAACCCCTCAGTCGAGCTGCGATGACGGCCGCTGCTGCGTCAGGAGATCAGACTCGCCTACACAAAGAGTGGAGCGAGTGTGTCCGACGAATGAGAGAACTCGACCCTGGTGGTGCGCCTCTACCAAAATCAAAAGGCACGCGGCTAGGCAATACCACTTGGAGCGTTTGTACATTCCATCGGCCCCCAAATAGTGCATCCGCGTTGGCTGTCTCGACCACCCACCATCACTCACAGCTCGCTACGCAACGGAGATACCCCCAGCGAGAAGTGACTCCAGAATGGCATTTCTCTCGCTCCCGAATCGTACGCCATCAGATCGGCAGTCATCGGCGCTCCACATGTCAACCACTAAGCGAGCTTTGCGGCAATAGACGATGCCCCCTTGAGGATGGAACCGTCCGCTCCTGATGACTGCCAGGAGCGCGAAGGCCGCTGATGAGCCTCATCAATCAGGTCCCGAAGCAGGGCCCCAAACGAAAGCGGCGGGTCGATCCAGAGATAGCGGGCCAGCGAGCCGGGAACTGTGTTCATTTCATTCACCCAGACATCGGTGCCGTCCGAGAGGAAGTCAATTCTGGTGATGCCTCGCAGATCTCCAAGCCGAGCCAACTCTTTTGACGCGTCAGAGACAGCAGATGCCGCGGCTCTGGAGATACTTGCCGGAAGCTCCCGGGGTGCGCTCACCATCCCCTCGCCGCCCGCGTACTTGTCGCGATATCCGAGGATTTGTCCGTCCCTGCTGACACCTTCTGGCTCAATCTTGAGTGGACGCGCTATGGCGGACAGTTGGATGGTGGGCCACGAACGGACTGCGATCTCGAGATCGAATACTTCTGGCCTGTACGGTTCCACGACTGCGCCTCTCGCCAAATGAGGACTCGTCTTTAGGAGTGTCAGAGCCGTTGTTTGATCCGAAACGACCTCGATCCCCAACGAGGAGCCACCGAAACGTGGCTTGACAATGTAGGGACCGGGGAACCCGATCTCACGCTCAGGATGGAGGAGGACTCGGGGAAGCGCGGCAACTCCAGCAGCCATTGCAAGCGCGCTGAAGGCGAGCTTGTCCATTCCGAGCGCGGCGCCGGCCACCGATGGCCCCGCATGACGCATTCCAGCCAGATCCAACGCTCCCTGCAGTGATCCATCTTCGCCCGGGCCACCGTGACAGCAAACCAACGCGACATCGACAGAGATTGGCTTCGCTCGACGCCCTTCGGTAACGAAACCTCCCGCATGGCCGAGGACGAGTTGGATGGGCACCGCCGAACTGGGTCTCCCGTCGATGTAGTCCGCGGCTTCGAGCCCCGGATCGACCTCAAACCAATCCCCCGACTTGGACCAGAAGAGACCACGTACTCGATGGTCCGATGAATGGGAGAGCTCGCGAGCAGCCTGCAACCCGGTCAGGACGCTGACGTCGTGTTCGGGTGAGGGACCCCCAAAGATGACACCAACTTCAGGCAAACGTCTTACTCCACTCCAGATGCGAGCTGATTCGCTTCGACCGCTCAAGGGTAGTGGTCAGGCAGATCATTCTCGTACAGGACCGCATCGCCGCGATGCAGATTCTCCCGAACCCACTGGACGGCATCTTCCCGCGTCCTGAACCTCAGGGTGCCGTCTTCGGCTCGACCCTCGATGAGTGCTCCACTGTTCGTCCTCCCGACGACGAGCAGATCGGTTGCCGCGTCTCGGGAGGCCCTCCCGAAGGCGCGGTTCTCCTCGCCCTGACGTCGACCGAGCTCCACGATGCCCGGCGTGACCAGGACTCTCCGCCCGCTCAGAAGTGGTGCCAGCGAGGACACTCAGGGCAGCTCGCGCTCCGCAGGGTTCGAGTTGAAGGTGTCGTCGATGACCACGACACCGCTCGCTGCTGTGCCGAGCGCGAGACGATGAGGCACGGTGGGCAGCTCGCGCAAGCGATTGACCAACGTGGAAACCGGCACGCCGAGCTGACTGGCAACACCCAACGCGCAGGCGACATTCGTCGGCTGCACTCCCGCCGGTAGGGCGACAACACCGGCGCGTTCCCCACCGATCGAGATCTCGAATTGCCCGTCTTGTTCAGTCAGGTTGACGTGGCCACCCGGACTCACAACAGAGCAGCGCACCACGCGTGGATGAACCTCTTCGCGCTCCAGCTGGTCGGCGAGTCCGCGGAGCCGCTCATCGTCGACGTTCAACACGACGGTCGCCGCCCGGGCGGTGATCTCGGACTTGGCCCGAAGAATCTTCTCTTCGCTGCCGAACCGCTCCAGGTGGACGGGGCCAATGGCGGTGATGACGGCGATTTCCGGCGGACACCACGAGCAGAGCTCAGCAATCTCTCCGACCCCATAGGTGCCCATCTCTGCCACGAAGACGTCGGTCCCCTCGATCAGGTTCTCATTGATGGCGCGGGCCAGGCCGAGACGATTGTTGAACGAAGCGGGGCTGGCGACGACCCGGAGTGAACTGGTGAGCAGGTGGGCGATGTAGTTCTTGGTGGAGGTCTTCCCGTAGCTCCCCGTGATGGCGACGACACGGGGACTTACGGCCCCCAAGCGAGCGGTCGCGGCCGACACGTACTTCGACGCCAGTCGACCCTCGATCGGGCGCATCAAGAGAGCGACGAGGTCGATCGCCGGCGCCGAAGTCACCAAGGCAAGGGCGGACACGAAGGCTGCTCTGTGCGCCAGAAAGCCGACCACGACGATCAGGACCTCAAGGAGCGCCCAACCGGCGGCCAGCGAGCGCGAGCGCCTCGTCCAGGCAAGGGGCGAGGTCCTCCCGCGCGGCGAGAGCCCGACGGGTCCCACGACACCCGCCGTCGCGACGCCACAAGCGAAGAGCGGATACCGCCATGAGAGCCCAGCCGCCGCGCCAGCGCCAAGTGCGAGGGGCACGTTGACGCGGACGCCGATCCACCACCGGAAGGCGAAGCGACTCACGGACCCTGGCAAGTAGTGCTCCCGCTGGGAGACCCGAAGCCACCGGAGACCCGACGGGACCAGCCCGATCCAGCACGTTGCCGCGGCGATCCAGGTCGCCGGCGTGAGGTCGGTCATCCGCTCAAGCAGCGCCGGACGGCAGCAGGGCGCTCACCGCATCGCGGAGCGCCGTCGGGATCGTGAGTGGCGTCAGATGACCCGCCCGCGGCAACTCAACAAGCGTCGCTCGAGGAAACTTGTCGAGCACGCTCCGGGCCACCGAGATCGGAGCGACGTCGTCGTCTTCGCCCCACACGAGGGTGACCGGGCACGAGATCGTGGGGATGATCTCGTCGTACGTCTCGTTGACCAACTTCACGAGCACCTGTCGCATCACTCCCTCGGCCGCCCGGTAGTCCGAGGAGCCGTAGCGGCGCCGCAGCGTCTCCATCCGGGGCTCGGAGACCAAGCCCACACGATGAAGGAAGCGACCACCGCGAAACGCCATCGGTGACCGGGGGCGCGGTCCCGCCGGTCGACGGAACGGGACTCCGGTCAGGACCATGCCGACGACGGCATCGGGCCTCGCCGACGCGAGGTGGAGGGCGACCCGGCCACCAAAGGAGTGACCGAGGACGACGACCGGGACCCGCATGGCATCCAAGACACCGGCCACGAGATCCGCGTACTCCGGGCTGCCCCAAGCCGCGGGTGGAGGAGGGCTGGCTCCGAACCCAGGAAGGTCGAGCGCGATGGCATCCAACTGGTTCGCGCCCGCCGGCGACATGACCCCAAAGAAGTCCCGGCGCGACCGGGACCACCCGTGGAGTGCGAGGACGACCGGGTCGCTTGACCCGAACACCTCCCCCATGAGGGAGCCCTCAGCGAAGGCGCGCAGCATCGAGGCCCTCCCGGGTCGACGAGCCGCGACGTCGGCCGGCCACTGTCTGGTTCGGGTTCACTCGCCGTCACTCCTGGTCACGGCCACCATATCCAGGGCCGCTCGGTGGACCGTGGGACATCACTCGGGTTGTGACACCCCATCGTTACCGTGGTCCTCGATGACCGTCCGCGCCGAGCCCTCTGACCTGGTGACCGAGGCCTTTCCGGGGCTCCCGCCGACGCTCACGGCCGCCCAACGCGAGGCGGTGTTCGCCGAGGACCCGGTGTTGTGCGTCCTGGCGGGGGCGGGCGCCGGGAAGACCGGCGTTCTCACACTCCGGGTCGCACGACGGTCGTTCGACGGCACCGCGGCGGCCAACCGGTCATTGGTCTGCACGTTCAGCAGAAAGGCGGCGGACGAGCTCCGCACCCGGCTCTGGCGCCTCGGCGTCTCCGGGGTCACCGCGGGCACCATCCACCGGGTCGCCCTCCGACTCCTCGGTGACTGGCGTGGCTGCACCGGGGGGCCTGCGCCTTCTGTGCTGGGAGACCGCGACGGCCTGATCGGGTCGGTGCTCGGTGACCGGGCCGGCTCGCATGCTCTCGCCGGTGTCGGAGGCGAGATCGGCTGGGCCAAGGCGAAGCTCGTGTCGCCGTCCGAGTACGCCCACGCCGTTCAGTCGGCCGGCCGGACCGTGCGGATCCCGGTCGCAGTGATCTCGGAGCTGTATGCCGCCTACGAAGAGGAACGCACCCGCCGGGGGTTGCTCGACCTCGACGACCTCCTGATCGAGGCGGCCGAGGTCATGGAAACCCAACCCGACTTCGCCGAGGCCATCCGGTGGCGCCACCGGCACGTGCTCATCGATGAGACCCAGGACCTGAACCCGGCGCAGTTCCGCCTCTTGCGATCGCTCGTCTCCGAGGATCCCGACGTGTTCTTCGTCGGCGACCCTTCGCAGTCCGTCTACGGATGGAATGGCGCCGACCCGGGACTACTCGAGCACATTCCCGCCGTCTTCCCCGACGCGAGAGTCATCCGGCTCGACGAGAACCATCGCTCGACGCCGGGCATCGCGACCCTCGCCTCGGCGGCACTCGGTTCCCGCGAGCCGCCGGAGGCCACGCGCCCCGAGGGCGTTCTCCCTCGCATCGCGGTCCACGACGACGACGAGGCCGAGGCGCGCTGGGTCGCCCGACACACCTGGCTTGCGAGAGGTCCTGGGCGCCGCTGGTCGCACATCGCCGTGCTCGCCCGCACGAACGCACAACTCGAGGTCGTGGGTGAGGCGTTGCGCGCCCAGCACATCCCGTTCCGCCACGCCGGACGCGACCTCGGTCCGGCGAGCGACCTCACTGCCGCTCGCGACGGGCTCGTCCGCGAGCAAGACCAGGACTCGACGGGCGAAGAAGACGGGGCCGACGGCGTCGTCCTCAGCACGTTCCACCGAGCCAAGGGCCTGCAGTGGCCATGCGTGTTCGTGATCGGCCTCAGCGAGGGCCTGGTGCCGCTGCGCTCCGCCCGCACCGAGTCCGCTCTCGCCGAGGAGCGGCGACTGCTCTACGTCGCGATGACCCGTGCCGAGGACGAGCTGTCGTGCACGTGGGCCCGGGCCTCAGAGGAGAGCGGCACCCGCAAGCGGTGTCGCTGGCTCGCCGACGTAGAGGAAGCCCGGAACGAGCTCGAGCACGAGCGGGCAACCCCGAGCACCGGGGCGATCTCGGCGCACGTGGCCCGCCTCAGGGCGCTCGTCTCCTGACCAAATCGCTCAGGAGAGCTCGACGAGAACGGGCGCGTGGTCCGAAGGCTTCTGGCCCTTCCGGGCGTTTCGATCGATCATCACCGACGTAGACCTCTCGGAGAGCGAGCGGCTCATGAGCACCAGGTCGATGCGCATGCCGCGGCCCTGGTGGAAGTCTCCGGCGCGATAGTCCCACCAGGAGAACACGCCGCCCTCGACGTGGTGTCGCCGGTACACGTCCTCGAGGCCCCAAGCGAGGAGAACCCCGAGGGCCCGACGCTCCGCCTCGCTCACGTGGGTGGCACCGACGAACGCCGCGGGGTCCCAGACGTCGCGGTCATCGGGAGCAATGTTGAAGTCGCCACACACGGCCACGTCGGAGGCGGGATCGCAGGTCTCGGCGAGGAAGGAGCCGAGACGGGCCAGCCAGGACAGCTTGAACCCGTACTGCTCGTGGTCGATCGTCCGTCCGTTCGGCACGTAGACCGAGTGCACGCGAATCCCGCCGCAGGTCGCAGCGACGATCCGCGCGCCGTGCTCGTCCTCGGCGGTCCCGAAGCCCCGCACAGGGTCTTCGAGGCCCACCCGGCTGAGCGAGCGCGACGCCGTTCCACCGGCCGTCGCCGTGGTGCGCCGACTCGTAGCCGAGGTCGCGGAACTCGGACGAGGGGAAGGCCGCGTCGGCTTGCTTGGTCTCCTGCAAGCAGAGGATGTCCGGTTGGTGCTCGTCGATCCAGCCGAGCACGCGGGGCATGCGCGCCGTGAGCGAGTTCACGTTCCACGTCGCCAGTCGCACCTCATGCCCCCCGGTCGACCAGGACGAAGAGGAGGTCTGCCTCGCACGCGGTCTCTCCGCCGACATGCGCCCGCCCGTGACCGGTGCCGGCCCGTGCCGAGAGCCGCCCCACAGTCACCTCGAGCTCGAGGGTGTCGCCCGGCACTACCTGGCGACGGAAGCGCACCTTGTCGACCCCGCCGAAGAGCGGGAGCCGATCGGCGTAGCGGGGGTCGCTGAGCACGGCGATCCCCCCCAGCTGGGCGAGGGCCTCCAACATCAAGACGCCGGGCAGGGTCGGGCGACCGGGAAAGTGGCCGGCGAAGAACGGTTCGGTGCCGCTCAGGACCCAGCGCCCGACGGCGCCCCTTCCGGGGTCAACCGAGACCACCTCGGTGACGAACAGAAACGGATCTCGGTGTGGAAGGACGTCGGCGGGCTCCACTGAACGGGCACGCTACCGCTCGGCTGCTACTTGGCCGCCTTCTTCCTCGGTGACCCGGCCTTTTCGGCGAGCGCGAGCTCGGCCATGCGGCGCGGCGGGTCGAGGCCGGCCAACGTGAACGAACGGTGCTCGCCGCGGGTGAGGACGTCGCGAGCGGCGCGTGGCGGGGGCGACCCCAGGCCGGCCAATGGGGCGTAGCAGTGCAAGACCCCGCCGTCATCGAGCCCGACATCGATCATCGCCCCGTGCGAGGTGAACGACGCGACCACGCCCTCGACGACGGATCCGAGCGGGTGGGCCGCCACGAAGTTGATGAACGCAAGTGGCTCGTTGACCGCCGGGGGCGGCGCGACCCGTCGGCGTCGCTTGGACTTGGCCGATGCCCCATTGGACGCCGCCGGTTCGGCCGGCACCGGAGCGAGCACCTCCTCGGTCGCCCTGTCGATCGCGGCGCGGAGCGCGACCGGCGCGGGCTGCTTGGAGACGCGCGACGACGCCTTGGTGGCCTTGGACTTCTTCTCGGCGGCCTTCGCCGGCTTCGCACCCGGGGTCGTCTTCTTCGACTTCTCCGCCTTGCGAGCCGGCTCGGCCGCTCCGCCTCGTTTGGCCACGGACGCGGCCTTCGCCGCTTGCTTGCCGCTCGCCTTGGTCGTGGTCGATCGGCCGGCGGTGGCCGCCTTGGCGGTCGTCCGCTGCTTCTTCGCAGCGTCCTTGCGCTTCGCGTCCTTGGCCGGTGCCGTTACCTTCTCGGCCTTCTTCTTGGCGGGCTTCGTGACCGGGAGCTTGGGCTCGGCCTTGGCCCGGGTGGCGGGCTTGGCGGCCCGCTTCAGCGCCTTGGCCACCTCGGCGGCCTTGCGAGGAGCCGAGAGACCGTCATCGACGTCACCGGTGTCGCTTCGCGACGACTTCTTGCTCCTCGGACCGCGCACCGGCCGGCGAGGGGTGAAGATCCAGCCGACGCCGGGCACCGGCTTGCCGCCCACCAGACGACCCTCGTCGAAGAGCCACGGGTGCTCGTCGTGGAACTCCTGGAAGGAGTCGTTCGAGAGCACGACGGCACCAGTCCGCTCGGCGATGCGGAGCACGAAGGCGTCGCCGCGCCCGATGGCGCCGGCGGGCGGCGCCACCAGCTCGCCGTGCAGCTCGGCCGCCTCGAGCTGGGCGCGCTCCGCCGGCTCGATCCGGTGGCTGAACGAGGCGTCCACCACGACCACCACCTGGGCCGAGGGGTCTTCGGCCACATACGCCCGGACCGCCTCGTCCAGCTGGCGGAGGCTGGGCGTGGTCCGGCCCTCGGTTGCGAGGTTCGAGCCGTCGACGACGACGTGGTGGGCGGCCGGCATCGGCCCTCAGTCAACCACCCCAGCGGGCCCAGGTGGCCCGTCGGGGCAGCTCAGCCGATCGCCCGGTCGAGGAGGTCGGCCTGTTCGAGCTGGTGCTGGGCGGCGCTGCCGGTCGCCGGGCTCGCCGACTCGGGCCGGCTGACGTGCACCAGCCGGTAGCGCTCCCGCAGGATCCGGTGCAGCCGGTTGTGGACGAAGGACCAGGCGCCCATGTTCTCGGGCTCTTCCTGGAGCCAGATCACCTCTGACGCGTTCGGATATCGATCGAGTGCGCCCTCGATCGACCCCTCGGGCCAGGGGTAGAGCTGCTCGACCCGGACGATGGCGATCGCCTCGGGGGCCGGCGCCGCCCCCGGGACGCCCGTGCCGATTCGTTCGGCTCGCCGCTCCATCGCCTCGAACGCCACCTTGCCGCTCGCGAGCACCACTCGATGCACGCCGAGGGGGTCGGCGACCGAACCATCGTCGAGCACCTCGGTGAAGGCGCCGGTGGTCAGCTCGTCGAGCGAGGAGCGCGAGGCGGGGGAACGCAGCAGCGACTTGGGCGTGACCACGATCAGCGGGGTCTGGTGAGCGAGGAGCGCCTGAGACCGCAACAGGTGGAAGTACTGCGCAGCGGTCGAGGGGATCACCACGCGCATGTTGCCGCGGCGGAGAGGGCGAGGAACCGCTCGAAGCGGGCCGAGGAGTGCTCGGGCCCCTGGCCCTCGTAGCCGTGCGGCAGGAGCAGCGTCAGCCCCGAACGCTGGCCCCACTTGTCCTCGGCAGCCACCAGGAAGTTGTCGATGATGATCTCAGCCCCGTTCACGAAGTCGCCGAACTGGGCCTCCCATGCGACCAGCTCCCCGGGGGACTCCACCGAGTAGCCGTACTCGAAGCCGAGGGCGGCGTACTCGGAGAGCAAAGAGTCGAGGACGGTGAACCGCCCGGGCCGGACCTTCCCGTTGTCGGGATGCAGCGAGTCGACATGCGCCAGCGGGACGTACTCCTCGCCGGTGGCGTAGTCGACCAGGACCGAGTGCCGTTGCGAGAACGTGCCCCGACGGGTGTCCTGTCCGCTGAGCCGCACGTCGACGCCCTCGCGCGAGCAGGCTGCCCAACGCGAGCGCCTCGCCCAACGCCCAGTCGATGACGCCGTCGGCAACCAGTTGGTCGCGCTGAGAGAACTGCCGCTCCAGCTTGGGGTGGATCGTGAATCCCTCGGGAACACTGCGCACCAGGTGCGCAAGCGACTCGAGCAGCTCGCGCGGCACGCCGGTCGCCGGGACTGCGACCGGGCGGGCCGGCTCCACCTGCACGAGCTCGGGGGTGACCGGCGGCTCGGCGCGCACCTGGTCGAGCGCGGACTGCAACCGGGCGTTGAAGTCGTCGACCGCGTGCTCAGCCTCCTCCAGCGTGATGTCACCCCGGCGCACCAGCGCCTCGGTGTAGAGCTTGCGGACCGAACGCTTGGCGTCGATCCGCTTGTACATGAGGGGCTGGGTGTAGCTCGGGTCGTCGCCCTCGTTGTGCCCGTGGAGGCGGTAGCAGACCAGGTCGATCACGACGTCCTTGTGGAAGGCCTGCCGGAACCCGAACGCCAGGCGCGCCGCCCGCACGCAGGCCTCGGGGTCGTCGCCGTTCACGTGCAGGATCGGCGCCTGGACCATCTTCGCGACATCGGTCGGGTACACCGAGGTGCGGGCGGCCTGCGGCGCGGTGGTGAACCCCAGCTGGTTGTTGATCACCACGTGGACCGTGCCGCCGGTGCGATATCCGGCCAGGCCCGAGAGGTTCAGCGTCTCGGCGACGACGCCCTGGCCCGCGAACGCGGCGTCGCCGTGGACCAGGACCGCGAGCACGGGGTAGTCGCCGTCGGGGTCCGAGGTGTGAGAGGTCCCGTCGGTCTGGTGCGAGACGATCCGGTCCTGCTTGGCGCGCGCCATACCCTCGACGACCGGGTCGACCGCTTCCAAATGCGCGGGGTTCGACGCCATCGTGATCGACAGCGGGACGCCCGAGCGGGAGACGAACTTGCCGACGGCGCCCTTGTGGTACTTGACGTCGCCCGAGCCCTGGACCGACTCGGGGTCGAGGTTCCCCTCGAACTCCTCGAAGATCTCCTGGTAGGACTTCCCGACCAGGTTGGCCAGCACGTTCAGCCGACCCCGATGGGCCATGCCGAGGACGACCTCCGAACAGCCGGAGTCCGCCGCCTCGTCGAGCACGGTGTCGAGGAGGACCATCGCCGACTCGGCGCCCTCCAGGCCGAAGCGCTTCTGGCCGACGTAGCGCGTGTGCAAGAAGCGCTCGAAGGCCTCGGCCGCGTTCAAGCGGTCGAGGATGTGGCGTTGCTCGTCGGCGTCGAGACTCGGGTCGACCCCTTCCACGTGCTGCTGGATCCAACGTTTCTGGTCGGGGTCGGGGATGTGCATGTACTCGAGGCCGAGCGTCCGGCAATAGGCGTCGCGCAGCAGATGAAGGATCTCCTCCAAGGTGGCGACGTCACGACCGGCCAGGCCGTCGGCGACGAAGCGTCGCGACAGGTCCCAGATGCTGAGCCCGTAGGTAAGCGGGTCGAGCTCGGGATGCGAGCGCGACGGCTCCACCTCGAGGGGGTCGAGGTACGCGATCAGGTGCCCCCGGACCCGGTACATGTTGATCAGCGTCTGGACGTGGACCTGCTTGACCAACCGGTCGTGCGCGGCGTCGGGGGCGTCGAACCCGGCGCTCGTGTCGGTGTGCCAACGGGCGGGCTCGTAGGGGATGCCCATCGACTCGAAGACCGAGTCGTAGAAGCGGTCCTGGCCCTCCAAGAAGTCGACGACCCGGCCCAGGAAGAGGCCGGACTCGGCCCCCTGGATGATCCGGTGGTCGTAGGTCGAGGTCACCGTGACGACCTTGCCGATGCCGAGCTCCGCGATGACCTGGGGGTCGGCCGCCTCGAACCCCGGCGGATACCCGAGCGCGCCCACCCCGATGATGGCGCCCTGGCCAGGCATGAGCCTCGGGACGGACTGGAGGGTGCCGAGGGTGCCGGGGTTGGTCAGAGAGACGGTGGTCCCAGCGAAGTCGTCGGGGCCGATCCGGTTCGAGTGCACCTTGCGGATCAGCTCTTCGTAGGCGAGGACGAACGAGCGGAAGTCGAGGGTGTCGGCGTCCTTCACGCATGGGACCAGCAGCGTGCGCGAGCCGTCGGACTTGGCCACGTCGACGGCCAGCCCCAGCCCGACGTGGGTGTGTCGGATGACGCCGGGGTTTCCCTTACCGTCGACGTCGGGCACGAAACTCGCGTTGAGCGCCGGGACCTCGACCAGCGCGCGCACGACGGCGTAGCCGATCAGGTGCGTGAAGCTCACCTTGGCGCCCGAGGTCCGGGCGAGCTGGTTGTTCAGGATCTGGCGGTTGATCTCCAACAGGCGCGCTGGGATCGTCCGCACGCTCGTGGCGGTCGGGACCCCGAGGCTCGCCTCCATGTTCTTGGCGATCACTGACGCCGCACCGCGTAGTGGCACCGGTTCCGCGTCGGCGACGACCGGGACGACGCGGGTCACCGGTGGTGCCGCGGACGTCCCCGCCGGGTCCGCGGGCTCCCGGGCCGGTGCGGCGGGCTGGCGTGACACCGCGGGTGCAGGGACGGGCGCTGGGTGATAGTCGGCGAAGAACTCACGCCAGCTCTCGCTCACGGACCCCGGGTCGGCGACGAAGCGCTCGTACATGTCGTCGACTAGCCACACGTTGGGCCCGAAGGACCCGGGCACGCGGGTGGACGACGGGTCGACCTGAGCGTCTTCGACGCGCTCCGAACCGCCCGCGTCAGCCATGTCCCCACCCTACCGGCGCGGGCCTCGCGCCCAGGACGACCAGGAACGACGCGCGCACAAGGAGGTTGGCGGACCGTCGACCGATAACCTTTCGCCGCGTGAGCTACCCCGAGGGCCTGTTCATCATCGACCGACCGCCGATGTCGGGGTACCTCGACGACGGGCCGGCGGCCGACGGTCCGGTCGTGGTCCTGGTGCACGGCACCTTGGACAGGGGGAACAGCTTCCGCCGCACGATGCGGCGGCTCGAAGACGTCCGCGTCGTCACCTACGACCGCCGCGGCTACCAGGAGTCCCGCGGTGCCGAACCGCCGGTCGGCGTGGACCGCCACATCGAGGACCTGCTCGGCATCCTGGCCGAGATCGGCGGCTCCCCCGTCGTCGTCGGTCACAGCCTGGGGGGGCTGGTGGCCCTGGGCGCGACCATGGCCGAGCCCGGGCGCGTCTCGGCCGTCGGGGCGTTCGAGGCTCCGATCCGCTGGATCCCGGTCGAGGGAGGTAACGATCGCCCGGCGTGGATGGCGCACGACGACCCCGCCGCCGCGGTCGAGTCCTTCTTCCGGGGGCAAGTCGGCGCCGAGGCGTGGGACCGGCTCGAGCCGGCCGCCCGAGCCGACCGCCTGGCGGACGGGCCGGCGCTCATCACCGAACTCGCCTCGATCGGCAGGGAGCCGCTCTTCGATGTGACCGAGCTCCGGGTGCCCGCGGTGTTCGGCGGCGGCGGTGACTCGGACCGCTACCACAAGGAGCATCTGGCCTGGCTGGCCGAGCACGTGCCGGGCGCCGAGATGGTCGAGATCGCCGGCGCGGGCCACGGTGCGCACCTCACGCATCCCGACGCGTTCGCCCGCTTCGTGCGGACCACCATGGCCCGGGCGGCCGACGCCGACCCGCTCGGCGCCGCGGCCGGAAGCTCTGACGGCTGAGCCCGAACCCGTAGCAGCAAGCGCAGCACGACCCGGGACGGCCGGGTGGGCGCTGCTCGCTCTGGGCGCCGTCGGGGCGACACTCTCCGCCGGGTTCGACGGACAGGCCGCCCTCGACGCGCTGCGACAAGACTGGCCCGCCTTCGTACTGGTTACCGGCCTTCTCCTGATCGGTCGGGTCGCCCGGCGAGAGGGGCTCTTCGACCTCGGGGCCGCGGCGGTGGCCCGCGTCGGATGCGGCGGCGTCTCACTCCTTTTGTGCTCGGCGATCCTCGTGGCCCTCGTCACGGTCACCTTGAACCTGGACACGTCGGTGACGTTCGTGACCCCGGTGGTTGTGGCCGCGGCACGCCGGCAGCGCCGCGACGTCGAGCCCTTCGCCTACCTGGTCCTCGCCATGTCGAACGCCGCGTCGCTGCTGCTCCCCGGCTCCAACCTCACCAACCTCATCGTGCTCGGCGAGACCCACGCCTCGGGCGGCGCGTTCGTCCGGGCGCTCGCCGCGCCGTGGGCTGCGTCGGTCGTCGCGACGCTCGTCGTGATCGCCGTGCTCTTCGGCCGACGCATGACGCGTTCGGACGCCGCTGGCCCACCCGAGACGCACCCACGACGCGTCGGCTGGAGCACGCCAGCGGTCGGGGCGGCGGTCGTGGCCATGGTGACGCTCTCCCCGGGTGCCGCCGCGCTCAGCGTGCTCGGACTCGGCCTCGCCCTCTTGGCGCTCGACCTCGCGCTCGGAGCGGTTTCGCTCGCCTCGTCGGTCGGGGATCTGAACGCGCCGTTGCTGGTCGGCCTGCTGGGTGTCGCCTGTGCGCTGGGCACGCTCGGCCGCGTCTGGTCGGGTCCGACCCACCTGCTCGCCCACCTCGACTCCTGGGCCGGCGCACTGGTCGGCGCCGGCGCCGCGCTCGTGGTCAACAACCTGCCCGCGGCGTCGCTGCTGGCGGCGCGACCCCCGGCGCACGCCGCCGCGCTGCTGGTGGGGCTCAATCTCGGGCCGAACCTCGCGCTCTGGGGCTCGCTGGCCGGCGTGCTGTGGTTCCAATCGGCACGCGCCGCGGGGTGGACCCCGTCGGTCCGGCGCTGCAGTTATCTCGGGATTGTCGTCGTGCCCGTCACCATGGCGGCCTCACTCGGCGCGCTGGCGCTGGCGCACTGACTCATCCCCCAGCGGCCGACGGGGGCACGACCTGGGGCGAGTCGCCGCCGCCAGCCGCTGCGTGGTGGGTGCGCCAGCGCAGGCTGAGCAGCACCTGGTCCTCGGACTCGCTCCCCTTGACGCCGCGCACGAGCGGCGAGCGGCAGAGCAGCAAGGCGCCGCCGAAGAGCACGAGGAGCGAGATCGCCTCGAGCGGGCCCCACGCACCGCTGGTCCGGAGCTGGTCGCCGAACAGGCTGACGCCGATCAGGATGCTCGCCAGGGGGTCGACCATGACCAGGGTCGACTGGGATGCGGCGATGGGCCCGGCGTGGAAGGCATTCTGGGCGAGGAAGAGCGACAGCGCGCCGCAGGCGGCCAGCGCGTAGGTCTCCCAGTGCCGGACGATCGACGCCCAGTCGTGGGCCGCGTAGTTCGAAACCACCTTGGTGAGCGACGCGGTAAAGGCGAAGCCGATCGCGCTCGCCGTGCCGAACATCGCGGCGCGCCGCCAGCGCGAGCCGCGCAGCGCGAGCAGCACGGCGATCGTCGCCGCCCCGCCGCAGGACAGCCCGACCTCGAGCCACTCCGAGCTCGTCGGAATGACGTTGCCACCACTGGGCGCCGCGAAGACGAGGAACCCGGCCAGGCCTCCGGCGACCGCCGCCGTGCCCAGCCACTCGCGCCAGCCGATGCGGAACCCGAAGTACGAGCCGAGCAGGAAGACCAAGAACAAGAGCTCGGTGGTCAGGATCGGCTGCACCTGGGTCAACCGGCCGAAGTGCAGGGCGACCGCCTGCATGACGAACGAGAGGATCATCAAGAAGAAGCCGGCCACCCAGATGCCGCGCTTCAGCGCGTGGACGAGCAGGCTGAGGCGCAGCGTGGCGCGCGCCGGTGCATCTTCCACCGCCATGCGCTGGAAGATGCTCGTCAGCGCGTTCGCGAAGGCGGCCCCCAAAGCCAGGACATAAACCATGGCCACCTCATGTTAGGGGAGGTGTCTTAGGGGGCAGCGGGTCGTTGTGTGGGTGGGGCAGTCCCCCGCCCCAGGGCAGGCCGCTCACGAAGGCCCAGCTCCTCCGGTGGATGGCCGACAGCCCGTACCCGCGCAGCGCGCGCTTGTGGGCACCAGATGGATAGCCCTTGTTCTCCTCGAACTGGTACACGGGGTAGTGCGGCGCCTCGTCGCGCATGAGCCGGTCGCGCACCACCTTGGCCAGCACCGAGGCGGCCGAGACCGCGGCGCACCACGCGTCGGCATCGATGAGCGGGACGACGGTGCCCGGCGCCTCGACCGCTGGGAGGAGCGGGCCCTCGGCGCGCGCCGCGTCCTCCTCCAACAAGCCGAGCTGTACCGGCGGCCGGCGGAGGAGGTCATAGGGCCCGTCGATCACCAGCGCTCCGGGGGTCACCGGGAGCTCGGCCAGGGCGCGGAACGCCGCCAGCCGGAGGGCGGCGGTCATCCCCCAGGCGTCGCACTCGGCCGCGCTCGCGTGCCCGACGGCCCACGACGCGCACCACCCGGCGACGTCATCGAAGATCGCCTCCCTGCGGACCTCGTGGAGGAGCTTCGAGTCGCGCAGCCACAGCGGCATGTTGCGACGGGTAATGCCGTTCGGGAGCACGGCGATGCCGACGCTCACCGGTCCCGCCCACGCGCCCCGGCCGACCTCGTCCAGGCCGCCCACCCACTCGTGCCCGCTCTTCCACAAGAGGCGCTCCTGGTCGAGCGTGGGACGCGACCCGAGCGGCTTGCGGACCGCCGCGCCCTGGCTGAGCGGGCGCGGTGGGCGAGTGGTCGCCATCAGGTCGCCGACTCGACCTCGGCCACGTGCCGCGCCTCGTCACGGTCGAAGGGGGTGGCCAGAAACGCATCGACCATCTCTCGGGCCACCGATTCGGAGGTGAGCCGGAGGCCGAACGCGAGCACGTTGGCGTCGTTCCACCGCCTGGCGCCCCGCGCCGTCTCCGCGTCGGTGCACAGCGCCGCCCGGACGCCCGGGACCTTGTTGGCGGCGATCGAGACGCCGGTGCCGGTGGTGCAGCAGACCACGCCGACCTCGGCGGTCCCGTCGGTGACGGCCCGGCCGACCGAGGCGCCGGCCTCGGGCCAATCGGTGGCGTCGGCCACCGTCACGACGACGTGTCCCTCCCCCTCCAGGTACGACCGCAGGCCGGCGAGGAGCGGGGTCCACTCGTCGGTGCCCAGCGCGACCCGCACGGCCTCACCGTATCCAAGGGTGTGCCCCCCTCGGTGGGTCCCCGAGCGATCCCGACCGCCGCACCGGGGTCGTAAGGGTCTGCCGCAGGATAACTCGCGCAGTCAGATGACTACACAGCTACCGCGTGAGGAGCCGACCCGGCCCCGTACTGCATGATCTCCTGTCGCCCAGAGGGTTGCCCTTCTCCGACGATCGGGGCTCGGGGCGGTGGTTGGCTGGGCTGCCCAGTTCTCGCCAGAGGGCCTCTGCTTGTGCACCCCGGCAGGTGAGGACCTGGGCGACGGCGCCGCCCACGCCCGCCCCTCGGGGCCCTCTCGCGCGCGCACGGCGGGCCTCACGCTCACTGTACGCGCGCGCACTACGCGCGCGGCCGCCGGCCCCGATCGCTCGCGGCCTCCTCCGTGCCCAGCGCGACCCGCACGGCCTCACCGTTCCAGGGTGTGCCCCCCTCGGTGGGTCCCCGAGCGACCCGACCGCCGCACCGGGGTCGTAAGGGTCTGCCGCAGGATAACTCGCGCAGTCAGATGACTACACAGCTACCGCGTGAGGAGCCGACCCGGCCCCGTACTGCATGATCTCCTGTTCGCCGAGAGGGTTGCCCTTTCTCCGACGGAGTCGGGGCTCGGGGCGGTGGTTGGCTGGGCTGCCCAGTTCTCGCCAGAGGGCCTCTGCTTGTGCACCCCGGCAGGTGAGGACCTGGGCGGCGTTGACGTCGGCGTGGGCCCGGTGCCCGCAGCTGGTGCAGGCGAATCGGCAGCCCACCCGGTTGGCTCTCTCGGTGTGCCCGCAGGCGACGCACTCCTGAGAGGAGTACCTCGGATCCACCTTCCACACTCTGCGCCCAGCTTCTTCCGCTTTGACACAGACCCAAAAGCCAAGACGACCGAGGGCTGCGTCCTGCAGGCTCCGGTTGAGCGCGGACTTGGCCTTGACGTTCTTCCCCGGTCGTTCGATGGTCCCTTTGGCCGACTTGGTCATGTTCGTGAGATCCAGACGCTCGAGGGCGATGACCCCGTAGCGCCCGACGATCTCTTTCGCCGTGTGCCGGGCCCAGTTTTCGGACTGGTGTCGGGCCTTGCGGTAGGCCTTGGCGATGGCACGGTTGTCCTTCTTCCACCCTGCCGAGAACTTCTTTTTGGTCTCCCGTTCGCACTGGAGGGCTGCGATCTTGTCACGGGCATCGGCCAGGAACCTGGGCATCACCAGCAGGCTGCCGTCGGGGAGAGCTGCGGTGACGGTGACCCCACGATCGAGCGCGCCGATGGCGTTGGAGTCTTGAAGCTTCTCGGCCCGCACGCCACGAAACCCGACACAGGCTCGCCATCCTCCTGAGCGCAGCTTGGTGAGGCTCAACGTGCGAGCCTCCCCGCCACGGTCGATGAGACGGCGGAGCTGACGGGCGGCAGAGCCGGAGAGCTCGATCTCACCGATGCCCTGGAGGTAGAGGAAGGGTTCGGTCTCACCGGGACCGATCCGGCGCAGTGCCCACGAGACCGGCTCGTCGTAGAAGGCGGTGTGCCAGCGCTGGTGCGACTTGAAGCGTGGGTAGCCAACCCTGGTCTCAGCGTCTTTGACCCGGCGGAAGAACCCGGCCATGGCCTCGTCGGCTCGACGGATGGACGAACGTACCGGCTGGATGCCGAAGCGGGTGATCTCCGGGCGCGCCTGACGGAGCTCTTCGTCGATCTCAGCGAACTGCTCGAAGGTGGTCACGCTGACCCTGGCCCAACGCCAAGCGTCGCGTCGGTGCTGCAGGGCGGCGTTGTAGGAGTCCCGGGAGAGTTGGAGAAGACCGCGCTCCAGGACATGGGCCTGGTTCCGGGTCGGTCTGATCGCAAACTCCGCCTTACGGACCAGCACCTCGTCGGTGCCGTCGACCACGAGCAGGGCCGAGCCCACCTTGGCAGCCTGGCGGTCGGAGGCGATCACTCCGGTGACCGTGCCAGAGGGTTGTGACACCACCTGGTCATCACGGACGCGGGCTATTGGCTGGCGCGCCCTAACCTGGCTCCCGTGGCCACCCGAAACGTCGCCGTCGTCCCCCACACCCACTGGGACCGAGAGTGGTACGAGTCCTTCGAGATCTTCAGGCTGAGGCTGGTCGACACCCTCGACGGCGTCGTCGAGCTGTTGGAGTCGGACCCCTCCTATGGGTGGTTCCTCATGGATGGCCAGATGGCCGCCATCGACGACTACCTGGAGGTCCGGCCCGAAGCGACCGGCCGGGTCCGCGACCTCGCGGCGTCGGGCCGGCTCACGGTCGGTCCCTGGTACGTGCTCATGGACGAGTTCCTGGTCTCGGGCGAGACCATCGTGCGCAACCTCCAGCTCGGCCTCGCCCGCGCCGCCGAGTTCGGCGGGGCCATGGACGTCGGTTACCTCCCCGACATGTTCGGCCACATCGAACAGATGCCCCAGATCCTGGCCGCCGCCGGGTTTGCTCACGCCGTGGTCTGGCGGGGGGTGCCGTCGGCGATCGACCGCACCGCCTTTTGGTGGGAGTCCCCCGACGGGTCACGAGTGCGGGCCGAGTACCTGGTCACGGGCTACGGGAACGCAGCCAGCCTCCCCGAGGATCCCGCCGCGCTCGTCCAGCGGGCCACGGCCTATGAGAAGGAGGTCTCCGCGTTCCTCATCGACGACCTCCTCTACATGAACGGGTCCGACCACCAGCCGCCCCAGCCCCACCTCGGGACCGTCGTGGCCGAGGCCAACGCGCTCCAGGACCACTTCTCCTTCTCCATCACCTCGCTGCCCCGCTACCTGGCGACGGCTCCCACCGAGGGCCTCCCGAGGTGGCGGGGCGAGCTGCGCTCGGGCGTCCGGGCCAACATGCTGATGAGCGTCACCTCCAACCGGGTCGACGTGAAACGGGCCGCGGCCGAGACCGAGCTGGCGCTCGAGCGGCGTGCCGAGCCCTATGCGGCGCTCTTCGGCGCTGCCGGACGAGTGGCCCGAACGGCTGCTCGAGCTCGCCTGGTTGGGCGTCATCCGCAACGCGGCCCACGACTCGATCTGTGCCTGTTCGGTCGACGCCGTGGTCGACTCGGTCCTCGAGCGATTCGCCGAGTCGCGCCGCGTCGCCGACGGCCTAGCCAAGCGCGCGCTGGCGACCCTGGCCGAGTCCATGGCCGCGCCCGGGCCCGTCGTGGTCAACGCGTCGGCCAGGGCGCGCTCAGGAATCGTCGAGCTCATCGTCAGCGGCGACCCGATCGACGGCGCGTGCGAGCAGGTCCTGTCGTCGCGGGCCAGCTTGCCCGGCACCATCACCCTCGACGCGTCGAGCGTGTCCTCGGTGCTGGGCCTGTTGCAGGGCACCCGCATCTCGGACGACGCGTGGATCCACGGAGTGGACATCGACGAGGACGACACCGGCATCGACGTCACGGTCGCGGTGGGGACCACAGAGCTGCCCGGGATCGCGCTCGATGCGCTCAAGGACAACCTCGCGGCACGGCTGGCGGAACGGCCCGACGCGGTCGTTCGGGTCCGCCTCGACCAGCCGCCGATCCGCCAGATCGTGGCGCGGGTGACCGATGTGCCCGGCCTCGGTTGGGCGCGCTACTCCCCCGCGCCGCTCGCCCATCCGGTCGAGGCCCGAATGGTCACCGACGCCCAGGACGGCTCGGGCCCGCCCGGCGCCGCGGTGCTTAGCAACGGACTGGTCGAGGTGGTCATCGACCCCTCCGACGGCACGTTCTCGATCGACGGCCATGGGGGGCTCGGACGCCTGGTGGACGGGGGCGACCTCGGCGACTCGTACAACTACTCCCCGCCGCGCGACGACTTGTTCGTCGACAAGCCCGAGGCGGTGCGCATCGCACTGGCCGAGTCGGGCCCGCTCCGGGCCGGCGCCGTCATCAGCGCGGAGTACCGCTGGCCGGAGGCCGCCGAGGTCAACTCGTCCAGCCGGCACGGCGAGACCCTGGTCACGATCACCACCAAGCTCGAGCTGCACGCGGACGAGACCACGGTCAAGGTCACCACCTCGTTCGTGAACCCGTCGCGTGACCACCGGCTCCGGGTGCACTTCTCGCTGCCGACACCGGCGGCCACCTCGAACTCGGGGAGTGCGTTCGGCGCGGTCACCCGGGGGCTCACCGTCGAGGGCCGCCCCGACGAGTTCGGCCTGCCGACCTTCCCAGCGCGCGACTTCGTCGTCGCCGGCGGGCTCACCCTCGCCCACCCCGGCGTGCGCGAGCACGAGCTGATCGACCTCGAACCCAGCGGTGACGGGCAGGCCGCCCGGACGCTCGCCATGACGCTCGTTCGCTCGACCGGGATGCTCTCGCGCCTGGGCATGACCTACCGACCGGTGCCGGCCGGGCCGCTCACCCCGGTCGAGGGGCTGCAGCTCGTCGGCCGGCGGATCGAGACGACCTACCTGCTGGCGTTGGGCGACGTCGATCCGTGGGCGCTGGCCGACGACGCGATCATCCCGCTCGAGTCCGTCGCCTCCCTCGGTGGGGGCACCCGGGCCGATCGCGGCAGCGCCCTCGAGATCTCGGGGGCGCAGCTGAGCTCGGTGCGCCGGCACGACGGGCTCCTCGAGGTGCGCGTCTTCAACCCGGCCGATGAGGCGACGACGGTGCGCGTCGCCGGGGCCGGATGGTTGGTCGACCTGCGTGGTCGGCCGACCGAGCCCTTCGACAGGTCGTTCCCGCTGGGGCCCCGAGCCATCGCGACGGCGCGCCTCAGCCGCTGAGCAGTCCCCGCAGCAGGTCATCGTCCCACTCGGCTCGCGCGGCGCGGCCCATCAACGCGACGAGCGCGTCGAGCGGGCCCGTCGTGCCGGCCACGATCGCCGCCACCTGCTCGGCGATCGGCATCTCGACGCCCACCCGGTGGGCCAGCTCGACCAGGGGACCAGCGGTCCTCACGCCCTCGGCCACCATGTGCATCCCCGACAGCACGCTGGCGAGCGGCTCACCCTGCCCGATGGCGAGGCCCACGCTCCGGTTGCGGCTGCGCGGGCTCGTGCAGGTCGCGACGAGGTCACCGACGCCGGCCAGCCCACCGAAGGTCAGCAGCTGCCCACCGAGCGCCGTGCCGACGCGGCCGAGCTCGGCCAGGCCGCGAGTGATGAGCGCGGCGCGGGTGTTCTCGCCGAAGCCGAGCCCGTCGCTCATGCCGGCGGCGACCGCGATCACGTTCTTCACGGCGCCCGCGACCTCGCAGCCGATCACGTCGCTGCTCGTGTACACCCGGTACGTGGTCCCGTGCAGCGCGTCCTGGGCCAACTCGGCGAGGTGGGTCTGCTCCAGCGCGACGACGCTCGCCGCCGGCTGACCCTCGGCGATCTCGCGGGCCAGGTTCGGGCCGGTGAGCACGCCGAGCGGGTTCTCGGGGAGCACCTCGCGCACGACCTCGGACATGCGCCGGTTGCTGCCCGCCTCGATGCCCTTGGTGAGGCTGACCACCGCGACATGCGGCGGGAGGTGGGGCGCGAGGGCCACGAGGACGTCGCGGAACCCGTGCGAGGGGACGGCGACCAGCAACATGTCGGCCCCCTGCACCGCCGCTGCGGGATCGTCGGTCGCCCGCAAGGCGTCGGGAAGTTCGATCCCGGGCAGATAGGCCTCGTTGCGGTGGGTGGTGTTGATGGCGGCCGCCAGCTCGGCCGAGCGCGCCCACAACATGGTCGGGCCCCGGCGGGCCAGCATCGCGGCGACGGCCGTCCCCCACGAACCGGCGCCCACGACGCTGAGCGACCCTGGCATCCCCGCCAACACTAGGACCGACCAATCCGGGGACCATCGGAGGCGACTCCTACACTGGCCCGATGAAGGCCGCCGAGCGCGACGAGCCCGTGTTGCTCGAGACCGCCACGACGCTCGGACGGTCGGCCGTGCTGGTGCCCGTCAAATCCTTCGCGGCGGCCAAGCAGCGGCTCGGCGGGGCGATCAGCGATCCGGAGCGGCGCGACCTCGTGCGGGCGATGGCGGCACGGGTCCTCGCCGCGGCCGCGCCGCTCGCCGTCGCCGTGGTGTGCGACGACCCCGAGGTGGCGGACTGGGCGCGCCGACAGGGTGCCCTCGTGGTCTGGGAGCCCGGGCGCGGACTGAACGGCGCCGTCGAAGCCGGGGTGGCGCGCCTCGGAGAGCTCGGCGTCCGCACGGTCACCGTCGTGCACGCGGACCTGCCGCTCGCCGCGGGCATCGGCGCACTCGAGCGCTTCGAGGGCGTCACCCTCGTGCCGGACCGCCAGGACAACGGCACCAACCTCATCCGCCTGCCGGTCGACTGTGGGTTCCGCTTCTCCTACGGGCCGGGCTCCTTCGAGCGGCACCTCGAGGAGTGCGCCCGCATCGAGATGCCTTGCACCGTGCTCCGGCGCGACGAGCTCGCCTTCGACCTCGACCTGCCGAGCGACCTCCCGGTCCCATGAGCGCCCCCTCCGAACCCCGTGGGTTCGCGACCGCCGTCCAGCCGTTCGGCGAGACCCAGCGCTTCGGTGCCCTCACCACGAACTTGGAGACGCCCGGGCGCGCCCTCGCCATCTGCGCCCACCCCGACGACATCGAGATCGGGTGCGGGGGGACGCTCGCCAAGTGGGCGGCGGCCGGCTGCACGATCCACCACCTCGTGCTCACCGACGGCTCGAAGGGGACCTGGGACAAGGACCAGGACGTGGCCTCCCTCGTCGCCACCCGGCAGGAGGAGCAGCGCGAGGCGGCGAGGCGGCTCGGTGGGGGCGACGTGGTGTTCCTCGGATGGCCCGACGGCGAGCTGCGCAACACGATCCGCGAGCAGTGGGAGGTGTCGCGCTGGATCCGCCAGATTCGGCCCGACGTCGTCCTCGGACACGACCCATGGCGCCGCTACCGGCTCCACCCGGACCACCGCAACGCCGGCTACGTCGTGACCGACGCGCTCGTCGCGGCACGCGACCCGCTGTACTTCGCCGACCAGGAGCTCGCGCCGCACCGGCCGAGGGCGCTGTTGCTCTTCGAGGCCGACGTGTCCAACCACGTGGAGGACGTCACGGGCTTCGAACAGGTCAAGATCGACGCGCTGCTCGCGCACCGGAGCCAGCACGAGACGACCCTCGGCATCACGCGCTCGGACCACGACGCGGACGACGACGGCGACCGGGCGGCGTTCGGCGAACGAATCCGAGCCAAGCTCGCCGATCACGGCGCCCTGGCCGGTCTGGCCGCTGGCGAGAGCTTCCACCGGCTCGAGGTCTAGACGCGGGAACGGGGACCCGAAGGTCCCCGTTCCCGTCATCCTCGCCGACCGGAGGCCGGCGTCCTTCTTGTTCAGGCGCGCTTGGCGGCCTTCTTAGCCGGAGCCCGCCGCTTGACCACGCGCTTGGCGGCCTTCTTGACCACGCGCTTGGCGGCCTTCTTGGCCGGAGCCCGCCGCTTGACCACGCGCTTGGCGGCCTTCTTGGCCGGAGCCCGCCGCTTGACCACGCGCTTGGCGGCCTTACGAGCCGGAGCCCGCTTCGCTGCCTTCTTGACGGTCCGCTTCGCGGCCTTCCTCGCCGGAGCCCGCTTGGCGGCCTTCTTGGCCGGAGCGCGCTTGGCTGCCTTCTTGGCGGGTGCCCGCTTCGCGGCCTTCTTGGCCGGGGCCCGCCTCTTTACGGGTGCCACAGTTGTACCTCCCTTGAAGGTGCATCGTTGACTCGAGGTGAAGCCTGCGAGCCGCCGATAACCGACGTCATCGGGAGCCGCATCGCTGCACCGGTTCTGGAGCCCGAAGTGAGAAAGACCGCCGACGCAGACTGTGTCTCGTTCGACATGACCCTCACGCTCCGAGCTCCCCAGTCACAACGACGTGTTGTGAGCTGAACCGCGTTGAAACAGACAACACGGAAGCAGCGTGATTACTTTACTCCCTTCTGATGCGCGAAACGTGGAAATCACGCGTTCTGCATTGCATCGATGCACCGCGGCGACGTGCGCGTGCATTGCATGGGTGTCTTCATCGTTGAATTTGGTCACCGCGCGTGGTCAAACACGAACGGAACACACCGATCGGGCACGTCAACGCACGCGTTCGCGTGCAGGAGGCACAAAAGGCGCCTTCGGCACGTCCGACATCGACACCATGGCCGCAATGAGGAGATCGAGCGCGGATCTGACAAGACACTCGGTCGCTCATCGTGCGAAAGCCACATGGTCGCGACCCTTTCTTTGGATGTGACGGGGAATCCGAAGCGAGACGGCGACGCCGTTCGTGTGCCGAGCTCGTTTCAGGGGCTGAGCGGTGCGTCACCGCGGGGTCCGGCACCCTCTTCGGCCCCCACGAATTTGGGCATCTACCTGGGTGTTGGCGAGGGCGGGTGGGCCTGGGCCGGCGCCGAACGCTCGACGCTCGTCCTCGGCCCGTCGCGCTCGGGAAAGACGTCGTCGTTGGTGGTCCCGAATGTGCTGGCGACGCCCGGAGCGGTCGTCAGCACCTCGACGAAGCCCGATGTGCTCCAGATGACGGCGTCGATGCGCAGCGAGGTCGGTTGGACGATGTTGTTCGACCCGAGCGGCACCATCGAGGCGCCACGAGGCGTACTCAGGGTGGGATGGTCACCACTCAACGCGGCGCGCGACTGGGACGGTGCCTTGTCGATGGCCGACGCGATGGTGCGCAGCCGTCCGGGAAACAACCGCGGAGCGCGCGCTCCTGGTGACGACCACTGGTCCGAACGCGCCGCATCACTCTTGGCGCCAATTCTGCACGCGGCGGCGACCGACGGGGCCGGAATGCGCGAAGTGCTCTCCTGGGTGGACCGTCACGACGGAGCTCCGGCCGTTCGCGTGCTCGGCGGACTGGGCCGCGACGAGGTCGCCTGCGACGTGTTGGCCGGGATCCTGGCGACCGACGAACGCGAGCAATCAGGCATCTGGTCGACTGCGTCGGGCGTGCTCGGCGCGTACCGATCGAGCGCCGCCCTGGCTTCGACGATGCCGCCCTACCTCGATATCGCAGGCTTCTGCGAGGGACGTCATTCTCTGTTCGTGTGCTCGACCGGCCGCCAGCAACAGCTGCTGGCGCCCCTCGTCGTCGGGCTCTTGGCCGAGATCCGGGATGCCGCGTACACGCGGGCGCGCTCGGGCAACCCCGGGCCGCCGGTGCTCTTCGCGCTCGACGAAGTGGCGAACATCGCGCCCCTCCCCGACCTGCCCGCGATCGTGAGCGAGGGTGCCGGCCAGGGCCTGTTGACGCTGGCGTGCCTGCAGGACCTGTCGCAGGCCCGGTCGCGGTGGGGGGCCGAGGCCGAAGGGTTCCTCTCCCTGTTCGGCACGACGGTGGTGCTCCCCGGGATCGCCGACATGACGACGTTGCACGCCCTCAGCACGCTCGCCGGCGACGCCGAGGTCGTGACCCGGTCGCGCACAACCACCCAAGGGCCCGACGGCCGGCTGCACGGCTCGATGTCCGCCTCGGCGCTGCGTCAGCGCCGACTGCCTCCCGACGCGATCGCGCGCGGGATGCGCGGCTCGGCGCTCGCGATCGACCCGCAGCGCAAGATGGGCTGGGTGCGCATGACGCCCGCGTACCGCGACCCACCCTGGCGCGAGCTCATCGGGCCGCGGCGCGCGGTGCCCGAGATATTCGGAAGGGCGTGAGGCCCTACCTCCCGAGCGCGAGGCCCTCGGGCTCGCGACGGGCCGGCGAGCGAGCGCCCAGGCGGACCCGGGCGTCGGCCACCGTGCGACCGAGTGCCAGGTGATCGGCCAGTCGCTGCCGCCCCATCGGGACCAGTTCGCGGCGAGGGCAGTCGACGCCTGGTCCCCCGACACCCCAGCGGCCGCGGTAGTTCTCGATGGCCGCCGCCGCGTCGCGCCAGACCGGCTGGGCGTCGGGCGCGGACGGTCGCGGTCCCAACTCAGACAAGAGATGGGGCGCCGGCACGTACGTCGAAGGCGCGGCGCGCGGCTCGGCCACCCCAAGTCCGTGCGCCCGGGCGGGCGCCCAATGCTCGACGGCGGCTTCGACGGCCGGCCCCCGGCCGCCGGAGGCCAGCCCGTCGGACCACGCCGCGATGACGTCGCGGCGGGTCACGCCCGAGCCTCCGACCGATGCGATCGTCGCCGCGAAGCGGTGCTCGTCCAGGTGCTGCGACGGAGCGCCGGCCGATCGCTCGAGCTGCCAGCCGGGGGTGTCGCACACACGACGGGCCCACGCCGCGCGCAGTTCGGAGCCGTCTCTTGCGGGGTGCTTGTCCTGGCGAGTGGCCGCCCACGCGACCCGGCGCGCCGCCGCCGAGCCGTACCCCCTGGCCGCGGCGTGCTCCCGGATCTCCGCCGAGCGCGTCGAGAAGGCGGCCCGCACGGCGGGATCGACCCCGGCCACGTCCCACCCCCGGCCCTCGGTCCACGACCACGACACCCCGAGGCGCTCGGTCAGCTCGGCCCGCAGGTGGGCCTCGTAGAGCGCGCCGGCCGCTCGCGCGTGCGCGAACGGGCCGCGGGTGTCAAGGGCGCTCCATCGCCCGTCGTCACCGTGGACCAGGTTCGCCACCACGACGTGGGTGTGCACGTGGGGATCGCCGTTCCGGCTGAGGCAGTGCGTGACCGCCGCGCCGATGACGCCGTCGGTGGCGACCAGGCCGCGGCCCTCCTCGGTCGCCCGTCGCGCCGCCCAAGCCCGCTGCTCGAGGTGCGAGAGTGCGACGCCGACGGCGGCACCCTGCGCCTCGAGGACGTGGCCGGCCGCGCTGGCGCCGGCCAGGCCGAAGGCGATGCTGGCCGACTTCGGCGCCGAGAACGTGAGGTCGAGGCCGAGCACGCGCCGTTGCGTGGTGAGCAGCGGACGCCCGGTGTGCGGATGGTGGCCCTGGAGCAGCGAGGAGAGCGCGGGGCCGCCCACCTCTCCGGCGATCCCGAGCGCGGCCGACCCGGTGCCGACCCATCGGGCCCGCTCCCGGGCCCCTGCCGGCGCCAGGCGAGCGAGCTCGTCGCCGAGATCCGCCAGGTAGTAGTCGCAGCGATGGTCGGTGAGCTTGGCGATCCCGAGCATGGGCCCCTCCCCGTCACCGAGGAACGGTCGGCCCGGTCAGCCGCGGTAGCGGGCGAGGACCCGGCGGGCGGCCCGGCGGCCGACGTCGAGCCACTCGGCCGGCCCGAGCACCCGGGCGCCCGGCCCGGCCTGCAAGAGGATCCGCTCGAACCAGGCCGTGCCCCCTACCGCCAGCGTGACGTTGACGCCGCCACCCTGCCGGGGACTCGACTCGAGCACGGGCACACTGTCGACGACCCAGGCGGCGTCGGGCGAGAGCTCGAGACGGACCACCTCGGAGCCGGGGCCCGGGACGAAGGCGTCGGCCGACGGGGGGCGGGGGGCGGGCAGCGAGCCCGCGACGTCGCTCAGCTCGACGAGCGTGCGGATCCGGTCGACCCGAAAGCGCCGCAGGCCCTCGGCGCGGTGGCAGTAGGCGTCGAGGTACCAGTGGCCGTCGAGGGAGATGACCTGCACCGGGTCGATACGACGAACGGTGACCTCGTCGCTCGAACCGGAGTGGTACTCGATCTGTGCGGCGTGGCCCCCCTCCACGAGCCGCTGAGCGTCGGCGAGGAACGGAGGGCTCGGCAGGTCGACGTTCAGGCCCTCCCGGGCCCCCAGCACCGCCTCGAGCTTCGAGGCGGCGCGCCCGAGGGAGCCGTCCACGTCGGCGCCGGGCACCGCGAGGATGGTCTTGGCCGCGGCGGAGAGCGCGAACCCCTCGGCCGGCGTCAGCCGGCGCGGCCGGGCCAGGCCCTCGGGCAAGAACGCCTCGACCGAGTGGTCGGTGACGATGATCTCCATCAGCACGTCGGGCGAGTACGGCGGGACGCCGCAGCACGCCGCGAGCTCGAGCTCGCGGACGACCTCGTCCTGGGCGAGGCCGAAGCGCTCGGCGATCTCCTCGATCGACGCCGCGCCCACCTTGGCCAGCCAGCCCACGATCGCCATCAGGCGGCGCAGGCGGTAGCGGACGTCGCGCCCGGCGCGGCGGTCGTCGGGCTCGGCCTCCGCGGCGCGCCCGGCGAGCACCACTTCGATCGGTGCGGTGGAGGCGGGAGCAGAGGGCGCGTCGTGTGCGTGGGCGACCGCCTCGAGCCAGGTGACGACCTCGGCACGGGCGTCGGGCGGACCGATCACCTCGGCGTGGTCGAGCAGGCCGAGGACCCACGAGCGAAGCGCGTGGCGGTTGGAGACCGAGAAGCGCACGCGCACCGACCCGTCCTCGGCGCGCTCAATCAGGCTGGCCGGTCCGAGCTCGTCGAGCACCCGTTGCGCCTCGATCACGTCGACCACGAGCTCCACCAGTTCGGCGTCGTCCCCGCCGGTGCGCCACGGCTCGTCGGGGACGGCCGAGGACGCGTCGAAGTCGTCGGGGAGGCGTCCGCTCCCCTCCCGGCCGGCCTCGGGCAGGTCCTCGATGCGGTCGACGCGAAAACTGCGCTCGGCCTGGCGATCGTGGTCCCATCCGACGACGTACCAGTGGCCCCACCGGAACCACAGGCCGGCCGGGGACATCGTCCGCCGGGCGCCCCGGTGGACGAACCGCACCGAGGCGCGGATCCTGACCGCGTCGAAGAGTGGCACGAGGGCCTCGGGCGGGTCGAAGGAAGCCAGCGGCCGGGCCTCGCCGAGGCCCGTCGCGCCCAGTTTGGCCAGGGCATCTCTCCCGCTAGGATCGCCCAGGTGCACGCCGGCGACGGCGAGTTGCAACGCCGCCTGTTCGTCTGGGTTCAGGTGGAGGTCGGGCAGATAGAAGGTGTCCGGATCGATCCGGTACCCGAACTGCTCGGGGCCCTCGACCGACTCGGTGAGAAGAGGGATCCCCTCGTCGCGCAGCAGGCGCTTGTCCCGTTCGAAGGCCTGGCGCCGCGCGTCGTGGCCGCTCGGGTACCCCGGAACGTCACGGGCCAGCTCGCTCAAGGTGAGCGGGCGGTTGGCGTTGAGCAACACCAAGACGAGGTCGGTCAGCCGTTCCAGGCGGTCGAGGGGGGACACCGGGGTCAGCGTAGGACCCGGCGCGCGCCGCGGTGTTGACGTCGCCCTGGGCCTACGACACGCACTGGGCCACCTGGGCGGCGGTCGCGGTGCTGGCCGGCGGCTACGCGATCGGGGCCGCCCGGACCGCCCGCCCCTCCCCCCGCCAGCTGGCCTTCACCGTCGCCGGGCTGCTGGGGCTGGCCGTGGCGACGACCTGGCCGCTCGCCGACATGGCCGCGCACACTTCGCTCACCGCCCTCGTCATCCAGCGACTGCTCCTCCTTCTCGGCGTGCCGCCGCTCCTGATCCTCGGCCTGCCCCTCCCGCTCATTCAGCGCCTCACCAGGCCCCGCGCGGTGGACTGGGTGGTGCGACACTGCGCCCGCCCGCCCATCGCCGTGGCGGTGGTGACCGTGATCGCCGTCGCCACCGCCACGACGGGCGCGGTGGAGGCGGAGGGCGCCTCGGGGTGGGCGCGCCTCGGCCTCGACGTGGCGCTGCTGGTGGCCGGGTTCGTGCTGTGGACCCCCGTGCTGACCGAGCTGCCCGGCACCGACCGGCCGAGCGCATTGGGGCGGGCCGGCTATCTCATCGTGCAATCGATCGTGCCGTCGTTCCTCGCGGTGGTCTGGATCTTCGCCAAGCATCCGCTCTACCCGCACTTCGCGACGGGACCTCAGCTGATGGGGGTCTCGCCGGTCATGGACCAGCAGGTCGCCGGCTTCGTGGCCAAGTTCACGACGATCGCGGTGCTCTGGACGGTCGCCTTCGTCTCGTTGACCCGCGCCCAGCACACGGTGGCGGGCGGCGGTGACCCGGACCCGCTCTTGTGGTCCGACGTCGAGCGGCACCTCGAGCGGGCCGAACGACGGGAGCGGCGCGCCGCGTGGCTCCCGCCCCGCTACGACACCGACGAGCAACCGGCCGAACCCGGTCGCGCGCCCGACGAGGAGACGCCGTGAAGGCCCTCAGCCGAGGTGCGAGTGGCCGAAGTTGGTGGGCAACCTGCGGAACAGCACCGTCGAGACGAGCTTGCCGTCGGGGTAGCGCAGCACGACCACTGCGAGGTGTCCGGCGGGGCGCCCGCTCGGGTGCGAGACCGAGGACGCGCTGAAGGTCCCCTTGAACGCGACGAGGCACACGCTGCCGCTGTGGATCCCTGCTTCCTCGAGCGCATTCTCCAGGCGCCCGACGGACTTGAGCGCGCTCACCTTCTTGAGGCGGACACCTTCCAGGTGCCCGGTGCGGCCGACCGCCTTGGACGCCGTGGGCAACGCGATGTAGCAAGGGGCGTCGCTCGTGCCGAGGCTCTGATGCACGCTGCTGCACCCGGCCAGCGGGCCGAGCGCGACCACCAGCGCCCCCACGGCGCCCCAGCGCCTGCGACGTCGCAACGACCCGAAGGTCATCGCCCTCCCCCTTCGCCCGATGCGAGAGCGACAGCCTCGCCATCGCCGGCGGAGCGCACCTGGCGCCGCCAACGCCCCGACCGGACCCCTAAAGCCAACCACCCGGCGGCCGACCAGCCCACCACGAGCTCGGCCCAGAAGCTGAGGAGCCGGTAGATGAGCACCGCGTCGACCGTGCTCACCCGGCTGCCCCCGAACGCGACGAGCGCGATGGTGAGGCTCCCCTCGACCACCCCGAGCCCGCCCGGGGTGATCGGCAGGTTCGCGGCGAGCTGGCCCGCCCCATAGGAGAGGAGCAGCCCGTTCCAGGGGATCCCGGCCCCGACGGCGAGGAAGCTGAGGGCGAAGCACGCGCAGTCGAAGACCCAGTTGCCGAGGCCCCAGCCCAGCAGCGCGCCGACCGTCGAGCCCGACGGGCTGAAGGTCGCGACCTGATCCAAGAGGCTGGCGAGACGGGCCTCGGCGCGCGCCAGCGGGCGGCGGGTGACCCGGCGCGAGGCGCGCAAGAGCCACGTCGCCACGGCGCGCTGGGGCCGGTGGTACAAGAAAAGGACGCCGAGGGCGAGCGTGACCAGGAGGACCCCGACGATCACCGGCACCAGGTCGAGGCTGGCGCCGTAGCTCGCCGCGATGGCGAGGCCAGCCGCCGCGACGATGGCGAGCGAGATCACCCCAACGACGACGGTGGCGACGAGCGACCACACCGCGAGCGAGTCGGTTGCCCCCAACCGGCGGAACCACCGGAACCCGTACACCGTCGCCACTGCGCCGCCGCCCGGGACCGAGTTGATGATCGCCTGCGATGCGAGCGTGAGCACCGACAGGGTGGCGAGCGGCGCCCGCACACCGCCGGTGGCGAGCAGCCGTCGCTGCACGAGGGCGAGGGACACATACGACCCGCCCTCCACGGCGACGGCGGGGATGAGCCAAGCCCAGCGCAGATGGTCGAAGATCGACCCGATGCCCGACAGCTCGTCGGTGTGGCTGGAGAGGACCCAGAGCACGAGCGCGGCGCCGCCAAGCCCGAGGACGAAGCGGATGGTGGGCCAGGCGCGCCGCAGCGACGTGCCGGCCGGCGGCCGATCGACGCCGGGCGTCGCACCGTCGTGGCCCGGCGACGGCGACTCGGGGACCTCAGCCATCTGCGGTCTCGGCGCTCATTCGGACGACTGCGCCACTGCAGCACGCCGGCACCGTCTTGTCACATCGGCGGGCACCGCAGTCAGCGCTCGGGCGTGGGCGATGTGGCCGAGCCGATCGGTCAAGATTGCGCCGTGAAGCTGACCAGACGTTGGCTGGCCGCGACCTCCGTCATCGGGCTGCTGTTGGCCGCCACCGGGTTCGCCACGTGGCTCGGCCTCTCGCAGTCGCCGACTGCGCCGAGCGGCCTGGCCGGGTACATCGCCGACAGCCAGGCCGAGGGCACGGTCGATTTCGTGATCACGCTCCGCACGGAGGGGTTCGGCACCGCCCTCCAGCGGGTGCGGGGCGAGATCGACTTCGCCGACGGCGACGGGCGCGAGATCTCCGAAACCGTGACGCCGCGCGCGCTCCCCCAGTACACCGAGACGGTGGTGGTCCACGGCGCCGCCTACGAACGCCCAGCGGTCGACCGCGCGGACGGGCCGCACTTCGAGGGCCCGTGGCAGCCGCTGTCGATCGGGATGTCCGTGCCGCCGTTCGCGCCCCTGGTCGGCCTCGTCGGCCCCATGGCAGTGCCGCCTCACCTCGTACGGCTCTCGGAGGCGGCGATCGGTGGCGTCCCGGTGACCGAGTACCAGGTGGCGTCCTTCGGCGCCTCGTGCCCGCCGGGAGCCGGCCCGGCGACGCAGCTGGACGAGACCACGTGGCTCTGGGTCGACGGGCAGGGACGCATCCTGCGATGGGAGAACCGGGCTGCAGAGCACGTTGGCAACGCCACGGCGGGGTTGCACGCCACGATGGTGGTGTCCTTCGGTGACTTCGGCGCCCCGGTGTCGGTCGCGAAACCGACCAACGTGCTCGGGGTGGCGGCACGCACCACCACGCCCGTCAACCCCTTCGTGGGCTGCCTGATCACGCCGGGTTGAGCTCGGAACTGGGTGAGACTGCGATGGCCTGAAATCGGGACCGAGCGGATCCGCGGGTCCAACCATTCCGGCGATGGTGGGAACCGATGTGACACCACTTCAGCATGCGCGGAAGGGGGCTGAAGGCAGCACCCGTGAGCCCCTCACACTCGTGGACCCGCCCCCCGATGTCAGGCGACGGAACGACCCATCTTCCCCAACCGACGCCAGGCTGAGCCCCTCCCGAGTAGCCGGTCTATTGGACCAGCTTGATGTAGTCGAACATCGGCAGGTAGAGGCAGATGATGATCGACCCGATGACGACGCCCATGATGACGACCAAGAATGGCTCGAGGATCGAGGTGAGGTTGTCGACGGTCTGGTCGACCTCGCCGGTGTAGAAGTCCGCAACGCGCTGCAGCATCTCGTCGAGCGCACCGGTCTGCTCCCCGACCTCGACCATCTGGACCATGAGGGGCGTGAACACCTCGAGCCGACTCATCGGCTCCGCGAACGACATCCCCTCTCGGACCCGTGCCTTCACCTCCAAGACGGCGTCGGAGATGATCGAGTTGCCCGACGCGTTGGCGGTGATGTCGAGGGCCTCCATGGCGGGGACACCGGCCGAGAGCAGCGAGGAGAGCGTGGAGGCGAACCGGCTCATGCCGGCCTTGTGGACCACCGGCCCGAACACCGGCGGGCGCATCTTGAACCGGTCCCACTTCCGCCTGCCGTCCTCGGTCTTGATCCACCGCCGCAAGAGGAACACGGTGACGCCGATGACCAGGATGACGATACCGACCCGCCAGCTCGCGAGCGTGTTGGAGACCTTGATGAGGAGCAGGGTCGGCGCCGGCAGCTTGCCGCCCAGGCTCGCGAAGAGCTTCTTGAAGATCGGGACGATCACCACCAGCATCACGGTCACGATCACCGTGATCACCGACACGACGATGATCGGATACGTCATCGCGCCCTTGACCTTGCGGTTGAGCTCGACCTGTTTCTCCAAGTTGACCGAGACGTTCTTGAGCACGGTGTCGATGCTCCCGCCGATCTCGCCGGCCGCGACCATGGCGACGTAGAGGTCGTCGAAGACCTTGGGGTGCTTGGCGAGCGCGGTCGAAAGGCTCACGCCCGAGTCGACATCGTCGTGGATGGCCCGGAGTTTCGCCGCGAAGTGCTTGTTCTCGGTCTGGTTGGCAAGCACCGCGATCGAGCGGCTGATGGTGAGGCCCGAGTCGACCATGGTTGCGAACTGGCGGGTGAAGACCGCCACTTCCTTGGGCTTGATTCGGTCCGAGATCCCCGGGATGTTGATCTCCGTCTTCAGGCCCTTGCCCTTCGCCGGCGCGACCGAGACCGGGAGGTAGCCCATCTCACGCAGCCTGGAGACGACGATCGGGATGCTGTCGGCCTCGAGCGAACCCTCGACCAGGTTTCCCCTCTGATCGCGGACCTTGTAGTCGAATGTCGTGGTCACGGTGTTCCTCCCCTTCGGGGGGACGGGGGCCGGAGCCCGGTCATCATGCGACCCCGCGGATGTGGTTGCGGAAGTCCTCTTCGTCGCGGCAGCGGTCGAGACCCATGTCGGCGGAGATGACGCCGGCCTGGACGAGGTGACCGAGGCTCTGGTCCATCGTCTGCATGCCGAACTGGGAGCCCGTCTGCATCAGCGAGTAGATCTGGTGCGTCTTGGCCGCGCGGATCAGGTTCTGGACCGCCGGCGTGCACACCAGCACCTCCGCCGCGACGGCCCGACCGTTGCCCTCGACGATCGGCACCAGCTGCTGGGTCATCACGCCCCGCAGCGACGACGACAGCTGAATGCGGATCTGCTCCTGCTGGCTCGGCGGGAAGACGTCGATCACCCGGTCGATCGTCGAGGGGGCATCCTGGGTGTGCAGGGTCGCGAACACGAGGTGACCGGTCTCGGCCGCGGTCAGCGCCGTGGCGATGGTCTCGAGGTCGCGCAGCTCGCCGACCAGGATCACATCGGGGTCTTGGCGCAGCACCCGACGGAGTGCCTCGGAGAACGACGCCGTGTCGGCGCCCACCTCGCGCTGGGAGATGACCGAGCGCTTGTGGGTGTGCAGGAACTCGATCGGGTCTTCGACCGTCACGATGTGCAGCGGCTTGTTCCGGTTGATGATGTCGATCAGCGATGCCAACGAGGTGGACTTGCCCGATCCCGTCGGGCCCGTGACCAAGACGAGGCCGCGCCGCAGCTCGGTGAAGCTACGCACCGACTCAGGGAGCCCGAGGTCGTCGAACTGCGGAATGTCGTGAGGGATCGGCCGCATCGCCACCGCGACGGACCCGCGCTGCAGTGCGACGTTGACACGGAAGCGCCCTACGCCCGCCACCGAGTGCGACGTGTCGAGCTCGTGGTCCGCCTCGAAGCGCTCCCGCATCATCGCCGGCAGGACTCCGAAGATCATCTCCTGGAGGGTTTCTCCGTCGAGCGGCTCGATGTCGTCCATCGGCCGCAGCGCGCCATGTAAGCGGACGGTCGGGGCGAGACCCGACGTCAGGTGCAGGTCCGACGCGCCCACGTTGACCACGTAGCGGAGCAAGTCGTCGATGTGCAGCCGGAATCCGACGTCGGCGGCGCGGCGCCGGCGGAACGAGGCCGAGCCGCCAAGCGTGTCGGCGAGAGAGGGCGGGGCCCCACCAGGCGCGCCCTCCGGCTCGGGCATCGCCACGGGAGGAGGCGGGGGGGGTGGGACTGGGCCTTCGCCGCGCCGGCGCCGGAGCGGGCGGCACCGACGGCGGCGGGGGCGGGGGTGCTTCCCGGACAGGGGGCTTCGCGACCGGGGGGGGCGGAGGCGGGACCGAAGTCAGGATGGGCGGCGGGGGGGGCCGCTCCTCCAAATCGGGTCGGATCGGCGTCGGGCGGTCGTCGACGCGCGCGTGCCGTGGCGTGGGCTCTTCGACGAGCGGCGGGACACTCTCCAGGCGGGTGCGCTCGGTCACCGTGTCCGATGGCCCCTGGTCGTGAGCGACGCCCCGCCCGTTGCCGACATGGACTTCGGCGGGCTGCACCATGCGGTCGACGACGACCGGATTGGCCAGGACGGCGACGACCTCGTGTCCGAGGACCCCGGCCAGGGTCGCGACGTCGGCGGCCTCGGGGGGCTCGGCGAACGCTGTGACGACCTGGTTGCCCGACAGGCGCAACGGGATCGCGCGGTGCTCGAGGGCCAGCATGGGGGGGAGAAGTTGGCGCACCTCGCCGACCGGGGGTTCGAGCTCGAGGTCCACGACCCGCATGCGGGCCAACTGGCCGAGCGTGTTGAGCACGACATCGCGCAGCTGCGGCTCACGCTGAACGAGGATCACGCTGAGCGGGATGTTGTTCTCGGTCGCCTGGACGAGGTAGGTGGCCACGTCGGACTCCGAGACGAACGCGCCCGCCACAAGGGCGCGGCCGAGGCGTCGGGACCACTCGGCGCGGGTGGCGCTCGAGGCCGGGCTCACATGACCACCCGGAGGACTTCCTCGAGCGTGGTGTGACCCTGAACCGCTCGGAGCAACCCGTCGGCGCGCAGTGTTCGCATACCTTGCTCACATGCCTTTCGCTCGATGCTGGCGATCGATGCCTGCTCGATGATCATCCGGTCGATCTCCTCGGTGACATTCATGACCTCCGCGAGCACCATCCGACCCTCGTAGCCGGTGTTGCCGCAGCTCCGGCACCCCACGGCGCGGTAGAGCGTCGAGGTGTCGAGGCCCTCGATGTCGGTGTCGCTGTAGCCCGCTGCGTAGAAGTCCTTCTCCGAGGCGTCGAAGGACTCCTTGCAGACCGTGCAGAGCACCCGGGCGAGTCGTTGGGTGAGCACGCTGCCAACCGACGAGGTGACGAGGAAGGGCTCGATGCCCATCTCGGTCAGGCGCAGCGGCGTGGACGACGCGGTGTTGGTGTGCAAGGTGGTGAGGACGAGGTGCCCACTCAGCGCGGCCTCCATCGCGATCGTCGCGGTATCGGTCGAGCGGATCTCGCCGATGAGGATGATGTCGGGGTCGGCGCGCAGGATCGACTTGAGCGCGCTGGCGAAGGTGAGCCCGGCCTTCGGGTTGATCTGGACCTGGCTCGCGCCCTCGATGAGGTACTCGACCGGGTCCTCGACGGTCACGACCTTCTTCTCGGGCGTGAGGATCTCGATCAGGGTCGAGTACAGCGTGGTGGTCTTGCCCGCCCCGGTCGGCCCGGTCACCACGATGACGCCGTAAGGCTTGGTGTACGAGCGGGCGAAGCGCTCGAGGGTGTCGGCCGCGAAGCCGAGCTCGGGCAAGGTTTTCAGGTTCTTGGACTTGTCGAGGACCCGCATGACCACACTCTCGCCCCACACGGTCGGCAGCGTGACCATCCGCAGGTCGAGCTGCCGGTCGCTCACCGTCAACGTGACGCGACCCTCTTGGGGGATCCGGTGCTCGGTGATGTCCATATCGCCGACGACCTTCAGACGGCTGACCACCGCGGCGGCGATCGTCGGCGACGCTGTCGACGCCTCATGCATGACCCCGTCGATCCGGAACAGGATCCGAAGGCTGTTCGGGGTCGGCTCGATGTGGATGTCCGACGCCCGCTCGTTCAAGGCCTGGAGGATGAGCAGATTGACGTAGCGGACGATCGGCGCGTCCTCCACCACGCTCTGGATGTTCTCGATCTCCGTCACCTGGCGTGACGCCGCCGCGGCATCCTGGGCGAGGGCCGACACCTCCACGTTCGAGTCGCGCGAGATCCGGTTGAAGTGAATGAGCTGTGATCGGGTTGCGACGACCGGCTTGAAGTTCCGGCCCATGATGGTCCGGAGATCGTCCATCGCGAAGACGTCGGTCGGGTTTGCCATGGCCACGACTGGGACGCCGTTCTCGAACGCGATGGGCAGCACCATGTGGTGCTCGGCGGTCGACTGCGGGATGAGGGCGACCGCGGTGCGGTCGATGTTCACCTTGTTCAGGTCGACGAACTCGACCCCCACCTCCTGGGCCATCGCCCAGACAAGGTCCTCCTCGGTCGCGAGCTTGCGGTCCAACAGGAGGCGGGCCACAGACTCGCCGGTCGCGGCGGCCTGCTCGAGCGCGGCCACCATGTCGAACTCCGACACCCGCGTCGACTCCACGAGGACCCGCGCCAGCGGAGGCGCCTCGAGCGGAAGCGATGAACTCCCTCCACCCCCTTCGGCCGCCTGCGCGGCGACCGCCAGGTCGCCGAACCCCGGTGGGGGCGGTGGCAAGGAGGGCTGGGGGGCGGCCAGCGGCGCGGCGATGGGCTCATCGCTTGGGGGGACCCATGGCGCCGCGGGCACCGCGTGCGACGCCCAAGACTGGGCCGGTGGGGCAGCGGCTGGCTCGGGTGCGGCGTGCTTCGGCGCGCCCTCGGGCGGTGCCGGCGGAGCGGTCCGCAGGGGCAGCGGGGGCGGAGGCGGTGATGCAGGTTCGGACCAGTCGGTCTGGGGGACGCCGGTAAAGGGCTTCGCCTCGACGCGCTGCTGGGACTCGGGCGAGACGCCGGGCCCCGGCGTCTCGTCGGCTCGCTCAGGCGAGTACAGGCGCTCGATCGCTCGCTGGATCTGGTCGTCACGAGCGACGACGGCGAAGAACTCGCGCCCGAGCGCGGCCCGCAGGTCGTCCATGGCAAGCATGTCGCCGGGGTCCGCAACGGCGATGACCGGCGTACCCAGCCGGCGGCCCATCGGCACCGCGCGATGTCGGCGCGCGACGGCCTCGGGGATGATCGACTCCGCTCCGGGGGCGAGGGCCGTGTTGGTCAGGTCGACGAACCGGAGGTTGTGGTCCTCGGCCAGGCGGCGGGCGGTCGCCGTCAGGGTGTCAGTCAACGTGTCCAATCCTCGTGTTCGCGGCTCGGACGACTCCCCCGCTGGCGTGTCGGGGAAACCGGCCGATGGCCCTGTTGCGTCGGCATGAGCTCCCCTCGGGCGGCCCGTCCCGGTCCCTGGACCCGGGCAGAGCCATGCCCAATGAGCATAGGTGTGGGCCCCTCAAAACTGGGGGACCGTCGGACCTACTTTTCGCCCACAACCAGGACGTTCGCGTGGGTCGGCGGACACTACAGTCGCCGGGGTGGAGACCGCCGCCACCCGGGTCGTCGCCTCGGTCTTCAGCGGGGTCGTCGGGCTGCTGGTCGGCTCGTTCCTGAACGTCGTCGTCTACCGGCTGCCCCGGGGCGAGTCCATCCTCCGGCCCCCATCGCACTGCCCGGTGTGCTCGACGCAGCTGAGCGCGCTCGAGAACATTCCGGTTCTCTCCTGGCTCGCACTCGGCGGCCGGTGCCACCATTGCCGGGCGCCGATCTCACCGCGCTACCCGGTGGTGGAGCTGGTGACCGGCGCGCTCTTTGCCGGCCTCGCGGTGGCGATGCCGACGGTCGAGCCCCTCGCATCGCTCGACGCGGTCGTCGCGTGCGCGATCGCGACGGTCGCCATCAACCTCGACGGGCTCGAGGTCCCGCCGTCGCTCGGGTGGATCGCCCTCTCGTGCTCGGCGACGCTCGTCGCCGTCTCGTTCGCGATCGGGGACCTGGGCCGCCTCGGCTGGGCCGGCATTGACGCCGGGGCCGCCGTCGTGGCCTGCGGCCTGCACCTCGCGGTGGGCCGCTCGAATCCGACCGTCCTCCAGGGCTCCGCCGTCGTCTCGTGCGCAGCGTGGGGGTTCGCCGCCGGCTGGGTCGCAGGGGCCGGCGGGCTCGCCATCGGCGTCGTGTGGGCGCTGTTCGTCCTCGTCGGGTGGCTCCGTGGCGCGGTCGCCCGGCGCGCGATGAATGCCGCCGCAGCCGCCGTGTCGATCGCCACCATCGTCGCCGGGGCGATCGCGACCCGCTAAGCGCTCTAGCCGACGCCCCCGGTCCGTACGAGCCCGCGACGCTCGAGCACGACGCGGAGGTCGTGCGGGTTGGACGCCCCTTCGAGCGCCTCCTGCAGGGTGATGACGCCTTCCTCCATGAGGTTGGCGAGCGACTGGTCGAACGTGCGCATCCCGTAGTACTCGCCCTCGGCGACGATCTGCTCGATTTCGGAGGTCGTCTCGGAGTCCAGAATGCACTGCCGGATCCGGCCGTTGGCCACCATGATCTCGAGGACGGCGATACGCCCGGCCCCGTCCGCTCGGCGCACCAGCCGCTGGGCGACGGTGCCGCGGATGGACCCGGCGAGGGACACCCGGATCTGCTGCTGCTGGTGGGGCGGGAAGAAGTCGACGATCCGCGTGACTGTCTCGGTCGTGTTGATCGTGTGCAGGGTGGTAAGGACCAGGTGGCCGGTCTCGGCCGCGGTGAGCGCGGCGAACGCGGTCTCGGGGTCTCGCATCTCACCCACCAGGATCACGTCGGGGTCCTGGCGTAGCACGACGCGCATCGCGGTGCTGAACGAGTCGGTGTCGAATCCCACCTCGCGCTGCTCGATGGCGGCGAGCTGGTCGCGGTGCAGGTACTCGATGGGGTCCTCGATGGTGACGACGTGGCAGGGGCGGGTACGGTTGATGTGGTCGACCATCGATGCGAGCGTCGTAGTCTTCCCGGATCCGGTGGGTCCGGTCACCAACACAAGCCCACGGTGCTCCGAGGCAAGCTCGTAGATGACTTCGGGGAGCCCGAGCTCCTCACGTGTCGCCGGCGCCGAGCGCACGCGGCGGAACACCAGCGCGACCGTGCTGCGCTGGAAGAAGGCGTTCACCCTGAAGCGGGCGAGGCCCGGAATCGAGTACGCGAAGTCGACCTCGTGATGGCGCTGGAAGGATTCGGAAATCCGCGGCGCCATGATCGCCGCCGCGACCGCCGCGGTGTCCTCGGGGGCGAGCGCGGGGTCGTCGACGAGGGTGCGCAGCTCGCCGTCGATGCGCATGCGGGGCGGCGCGCCCGCCTTCAGATGCAGATCGGAGCCGTCCCACTGGTCGAGCAGCGTGAGAAGGCGCTCGAGTTCGGCGGGGCCCACGGAGGCTTAGCTTAGGTCCGGCCCCCCAGCGGACCCAGGGACACTCTCGCCAGTCGAGCGAGTCGCGTGGCCCCGCTCGAACCCTTGCGGAGAGCGGCGAAAGGCCTGGTCAGCCGAGCGCGGCGGCGCGCAACTCGTCGAGCGAGAGCTCGGCGGTGGCCTCGCCTCCGCACTGGGGGCAGTGCTCGACGTGGCGCCACGACCGGAGCAGGCGCGTGCCCTCCGCGTTCAGCATCACGACGAAGGACTCCGAATAGGGGTCGAGCTCGAGTCCGAAGTAGGGGCGCCACGCCGTCGACGCGCTCGGCGTGTCGAGGTTGAGCCCCTTCAGGATACGGCGGAACCGCATCCTGGTGGTGTCAAAAAGCCAGGTGCTGTGACACGACTCGAGCACGAGCGGCACATCAGGCGTCTGTTGCACGAGACCAGCTTGCCCCCCGGGAGAGACAAATCCACCTCAGGAGGGTTGCGGTTGGGTAACGTTCCGCATTTGTCCAGCTCAGGGCCGGTTTTGGCGTGAGCAGGCCATCGCCCCAGCTCAGCGGCACAAATCCGGGGTTGGCGTTTCGCAACTTTTACATGGGGCCGGCGTCGTGCTTGCGGCCGACCAGCCGCTCGCGCCGCGACCCCACGTTGAGGAGCGCTCGGGCGAGCTCCCGGCGGGTGTCGGCCGGGTCGATGATCATGTCGAAGTACCCGCGCTCGGCGGCCTCCCAGGGAGCGAGGAACCGCTCGGCGTACTCGGCCTCGCGACGCTGTCGCTCCTCCTCGCCGGCCGAGCGATGGAGGATCTGCACTGCCCCCTTCGCACCCATGACCGCCGGCTGCGCTCCGGGCCAGCCGATGCACAGCGTGCTGCCGAGGCCCTTCGAGTCCATGACGATGTAGGCGCCGCCCATCGCCTTGCGCAGCGTGATCGCGATGCGCGGCACCGTCGCCTCGGCGTACGCGAACACGAGCTGCGCCCCGTGGCGGATCATCCCGCGCCACTCGAGGTCCTTGCCCGGAAGGAAGCCGGGCGTGTCGACGAAGGTGACGATGGGCAGGTTGAAGGCGTCGCAGAGACGGACGAAACGCGCGCCCTTCTGCGAGGCGAGGATGTCGAGGGTCCCGGCGAGCGAACGGGGTTGGTTCGCGACCACCCCGATCGGCTGGCCCGCGACGTGGCTGAACCCGGTGACCAGCTGGGGGGCCCAGCGCGGCCACAGCTCGAGCAGGTCCCCGTCATCGGCGACCGTCGTGACCACGTCGCGGACGTCGTAGGAGGCCGAGTCTCGCTCGGGGACCATCTCGCGCAGCTCGGGCGCGAGGCGATCCGGCGGGTCGTCGGTCTCGAGGATCGGGGGTGCCTGGTCGGTGTGCTGGGGCAAGTACCCGTAGATCTCAGCGATCGCATCCAGGGGCGACTCCGACTCGAGTGTGCACAGCCCGCTCGAACGGGAGTGGACACCCACGCCGCCCAGATCCGAGAGACCGATCCGCACCCCCGTGAACTGCGCCACCATCGAGGGCCCTGAGACGAACGCGTAGGCATCCGCGTTCATCACCACCGCGTCGCAGAGCCCCAGCATGAGGGCGGGGCCCGAGAGCACCGGACCGGTCACGCCGGCCAGCACCGGGACGATCCCCGAGAGGTTCGCGATCGCCGCCGCGGCAATGCCCCAGCCGTGGAGCGCGTCGACCCCTTCGGAGACGTCTGCGCCGCTCGAGGAGAGTTCCATCACGAAGGCGGTCCGCTGCCGGAGTGCCAGGCGTGCCGCGCCGGCCAGGGTCTCCCCGTCGCGGCGCCCGAGCGCGCCCCGGCGCCGGTTGGACGAGGACCGGGCGAGCACCACCGGGCGTCCTCCCACGTCAGCCATCTGAACGTCGACGGTGCCGTCGACGCGCCCTCGCATGCGCACGGACGCCGGGTCGCCGAGTCGCCGTCGCCGAGGTCACCGGAGCATGCGGGCCAGAGCCGGGATCATGGACGGCTCCACCCTACCGACCCTCCCCATCCGCGGTTTTCGAGGGGCCTTCGGTAGCGTTCGGGCGTCGCCTGGCGGGCGGCCGACCGCAACGACGAACAGGGCTCGCCCGAGCGGGAGCAGGCAGGCTGGCCTACCCGTTCGTGCGAATCCCCGGAGACCCCGAGGGGGTTGGAAGGGCCGGATGGCAAACCAGAGCATCGGTCTGGACATCGGCACGAGCGCCGTCCGAGCCGTCGAATTGCGTCTGAGCGAGGGCCGGGCGCCCGCCATCGAGAACTTCGGCCAGGTCGGCCTCCCACCGGGGTGCGTCGTCGCGGGCGAGATCCGCGACCGCGACCAGCTCACCGAGGCCATCACGCGCCTCTGGCGGGAGGGCCGGTTCGGGCACCGCCAGGTCCGCGTCGGCGTCGCCGGGCTGCGGGCGATCATCCGCGAGATCGACATGCCCCTCATCCCGCCCTCGGAGCTGGACTCGGCGGTGCGGTACAAGGCCGACGAGGTCATTCCCTTCTCGATGCAGGAGACCGTGCTCTCCGCCAAGGTCATCGCCCAGATCGCGAGCCCCGAGGGCCCGCCCATGCTCCGGGTGCTCGTCGGGGCGGTCCATGCGGAGGTGGTCGAGTCCCTGGTGGCCACGATCGAAGCGGCTGACCTCGAGCCCGTCGCGATCGATCTGCAGACAGCTGCGCTCGCGCGTGCGGTGTTCGACCCGGGGTTCCAGGCGCCCGAGGCAGTCGTCTCGATCGGCGCTGGCATCACCATGATCGTGGTCCATCTCATGGGCAACCTGCAGTTCGTGCGCACGCTCGACACGGGCGGGGACACCATCACGGCTGCGATCGCTGGTGCGCTCGACATCCCCCAGCGCGACGCCGAAGGGGCCAAGCGACGCCTCGCGTACCCGGGCAACCACGACACGTTGGCCGCCGGGGCCTGCGAACGGGCGGTGAGCGAGCTCGTCGTCGAGATCCACAACTCGATCCGCTTCTTCTCCTCGCTCCCCGGGCGCCAGCCGGTCGGCCGGATCCAAATCACCGGCGGCGGGGCCCGCTCCCCGGGCTGCTCAAGATGATGCAGACCAGCGCCGGAGTTCCGGTCGCCCTGGCGTCCCCGCTGTCGCGGGTCGACCTCTCGGACATGCCGCTCACCCCCGAGCAGGCTGCCGAGGTCGACGCCGTCGTGGCCGCGCCCCTGGGTCTTGCGCTACCCGATCCGGGCGGGCAACCCGTTCAACCTTCTGCCCGAATCAGCGCGCACGCGTGCGCTGCAGAAGCGGGTGCACCGCTATCTGGTGCGCGCCGCCGCCGTCGTGGTGCTTTTGATGGTTGGCCTCACCGGGCTGCGGTTCTTCCAGGTTCACGGCGCAGAGAGTCACCTCAGTGCGGTCCAAGCCGAGAACGCCACCATCCGGAACGTGCAGATCCCGAAGTACGACAAGGCCCTCGTGCTCCGCGACAAGGTCCTCAAGCAGTCGGGCCAGGTGGTCCCCACGCTCGACAAGGAGGTCGACTGGCTCGTCGTCCTGAACCAGTTGGGCCAGTACATCCCGGCCAACGTCACGCTCTCGACCCTCACGCTCGAAGCCACCTCGAACCCCGGGACGACCGGGACGACCCCCACCGCCCCTGGTGCGATCGGTACCATCTCGACGTCCTTGGATGCCCAGGCGCTCACGGACGTCACCGCCTGGGGTCACTCGATCGCGCGCTCGCCGATCTTCAAGGACGCGGATCTGACCGGGGGAGTCAATAACAACCCGGTGAGCTTCTCGGCGACCCTCGACATCTTGGATGGCGCCAAGTCCCAGCGGGTGGCGCAGTATTCGGTACCGGGATGAATACCGCCGAGGTCCTACCGGTGCTGCGTCAGCGCAAGGTGCTGATCTCCTTCGCCGTTGCGCTCGTCGTCATGCTCATCTGGTTGGTCGCAGTGTTCAGCCCGGAGGGCCACAAGCTGGCCGCGGTCAATACGAGCGTGCAGCAGGCCCAGTCCGAGCAGAGCTCCCTCCTGGCACACCTAGCATTGCTCAAGCTGTACTCGAAGGAGTCGGCGACGTTTGAGCAACTGAGCGACCGGTTGAACGCTGCCGTTCCGTCGACCATCGACATCTACGACTACATCACGGCCATCTCGAACGCCGCCTCGTCGACCGGCGTCGCAGTAGAAAGCGTCGACCCATCGACGGCGGTCGCATGGGGCAGCGTCGGGGTGATCCCCGTCTCGGTCGCCGTGAAGGGCAACTACGATCAGACACTCGCGTTCATCAAGGCGCTCTACGCACTGCCTCGCCTGACGGTCATCACCCAGATCACCATCTCTGGCGGTGGAGTGCAGACCACACGCTCGACAGCGCTCAGCGACGAGTTCAGCCTCGACATCTTCGCCCAGCCGTCCGCCATCCCGAGCAGCACAAACTCATGATGCGTCCTCGCTCGAAACCAACGGTCAAGGTTGCCCTCCGCCTGGTGGGAGTGCTCCTTGCCGGAGTCTTGATGGCGGCGTGCGCTTCGGGCGGTCCCGCGGCCAGCCCGCCGGCGGTGGCGAGCAGCGGCCACGGCACCACGAGCACGTCTACCACAACACCGTCGTCGACCACGTCGACGACGCTTGCGGATTGTGGGGCCCAGCGCGACCCGCTCGACCCCACCGACGCGGCACCACCGGTGGGTTCCCCCGCCAACTGCTGAATCAGACCAGGGCCGCGGCGCGATCGCGCTGGGCCACCCCGGAGACATCGCAGTCCGGCTGTCCATGAGCGTCAGCGGCCCACATTCCGTGCGGGGCGCTGACCACGACGATGACTGCCAGCAAGGCGACGATCGGGGCCCACCACGCCCACGGCCCGATGAACCGGTAGCTCCACCACGTCATCACTCCAGTGGCCAGCACCGCGGCCCCGAACCGCCAGCGGCTGCGCACCGCCAGAATGAGGGCGAGCGCGACTGGGGGCCAGAGGTAGTAGGGGTCCATCACCGACTCGAACACGCATCGGAGTGCGAGAGCAACACAGCACAGCCAGACCGCCTCGTGAGCGCGAGGCCTGCGCCGATAGGCGACAACCCCGAGCAGCACACACAGGAAGATCGCGAACAGCCGACCGGGGCCCGCTGCCACGGTCTCACCCGCCACGTTGCGAACAGTTGAAGCGATGAACCCAGGCTTTCCGTCGGCGAGCGTGGTGTGCCCGAAGCGAGCGATCGAAGCGGGATGCGTCTTGGAGAGCACCGGTGCGAGCGAGAGCCACGGCGTCGGGTGGTCGATGGTGGGGTAGTTGGGTTGCTTCAGGAGGGCCGTGGTGGTCTGCCGCCACGACTGGGCGAGCGGGATCGCCACCAGCGCTGCGGCGGGCAGCACGGCCCGGTAGGCCAGCTTGGGCCACTGTCGCAGGGGGACCATCGCGACCAGCACGGGGACCATGAGGACGACGAGTGGCTGGGTCGCGAGGGCAAGCCCGATGAGCCAACCGCCGGCGCGCCAACGCCCGTCGAGCATCGCGAGGAGCGCCCACAGCGCAAACGCCAGCGCGAGCGGGTCCTCGGGGTGACCCCATATCGCGACCACTGGGAAGAGAACCACGGCCTCGGCAACGGCGACGAGGACGCGTGCCCGAACACTGAGCCCGAGCCGCTCGGCTAGCGCATCGAGCGGTATGAGGACAACGCCGCCGAGAAGAACGTCGGCCGGCCCGAGAAGGAACCACGCGTTCGGGTGGGCAAGAGCGAACGGGTAGCTGATCGACATGTTGAAGTGACCGACAATCATGGCGACAGGCGCCAGCACGACGCTGATCACCGGGAACGTGACGAGTGCCGCCCCCGAGTTGTACACGTCGCCGATGTCGCCCCAGCCGACGTACTGCGCGGTGCGGAACGTTCCCCAGATGTCGCCCGGGGTGATCCAGTAGCTGTGGTGGCGGACAACGGGGCCCCAGAAGAACGAGAAGGCCATCGTCGTTGCCATGAGCACACCGAGGAGAACAAGGGGCGCTCGGCGCCAGCGCATCCACGCCACCAAGGTGCTCGACTCCGCCCTCGCGACTTCTTCGCCCCCCACACTGCCGTGTCAGCCATCGGTCCACCCCATGTCGAACAACGTGCCGAGCAGCGCGAGGAGGGTCCCGCACGAAGCGGGACCCTCCTCGATGCTGTTATCTCCGAACCTGAAGTTCAGAGTCGAGACTGCCGACCGACTACGGGTTGGCCGGGTAAGTGGACTGCCAGCGTCTGGACCCCGGTGCCCGCGGGGGGAGCGCGGCCGAAGCCGCGTTGCAGGCGGTGGTGGCGGTCTCCGGCCACGCCGCTGTACTTCGTACCATTAGCAGTGGGCACCCAGCAGGCCGTCGCTCGTCGTTGTAGGCCTCGGACACCGCCCAGCAGTACCCGCTCTGCGAGTAACCCACGAGCACGATCTGCTGGCCGTCGGCCGCCACGTTCACCGAGATGGTGTTCGGACCCGACGCCGCGATCGCCCCGGTCTGGAACGTCAGGTTCGGCTCGGCCGAGCCCAGATACGTGACCTCGGACGCTGCCACAGTCGAGTACTGCGCCCTGAGACGAGTACCCGGCAGCCGAGTCCGTGAGCGCGTTGGTCAGGCTGCTCTGGATCGCTCGGTCCTGCGCGCCACCCTTCACCCCGAGGAACGTCGGGATGGCGATGGCAAGCAGGATGGCCATGATAAGCAGCACGACCATGAGCTCGATAAGGGTGAAGCCAGCTTCGGCCCCCTCAAGCTCGGTCTTGCCCCTCTTCCGGTCGTAGGCCGCACGCAAAGCGCGCGCGAAGCCGCGGAGTATTACTGATGTTCATTTCGGAATCCTCCCTGTTGGATACCGTCCGTATATGGCAATGAATCGCGAGCCAATCGACTCGCCTAAAAACGTAACCTCCCCGACATCCCAAATTCGCGGATGGTCACGGATCCCTGTTTTCACCTTCTGACCAGGGAAGTTCAGGCACGAAAAGCCGCGAATGCACACGGGGGGTCCGGTACGCTCCGCGACAGGTCGACATCGCAGACGTCAGGTCCGCCCGAGCCTGAGCACCTGCGCCAGGGTTGCCGACTGGCACAGCGGACGTCGCGGGCAGGCGTCGGGAGGAACTAACTCGATGTCGATGCAAGACCTGCCGATCGGCCGTCGGCGAGACGATCATCCCGGGGTGGTCCAGCCCGTTGGCGTTTCGACAGCGCCGTCGTGGGACTCGATCCTCGAGCGGATCGCAAAGCTCGAGCGCTCGCACGCCGAGCTGGCCCGTTTCGTCGCAAGTATCCACGAGGCCCTCCCACCCGAGATCGCGGCCGCCACCGGCCGCACCCTCGCCCTCGGATCGCCGATCGACGCGGTCTCGCCCCCGCCCCAGTTCGTCGGGAGCCCACCACCCATCTTCGGCACGCCTCCACCCCATCTCCCACAGCCCGTCGACCTGCCAGGCGTCGTCGCAGGCATCGACCCCTACACCAAGACCTACGAGGCGCCTGACCCGTGGGCGGCCCCTCCGAGCGCTGGTGACTTCTTCCAGCCACTCGCCGCTGGCGCGCCGTTTGCCGCCGCGGCCGAGCTGGACCGTCCGAAGCGACGCTTCCGTGGCCGGCGTGCCGCCAAGCAGGCCCAGGCGCGCATCGCTGCCGAATTCGCGGCTGCGGCGCCGCCACCGCCTCCGGGCTGGGGCACGGCCGACCCGATGGTCCCTCCGCCGCCCCCTCCGCCTGGTTTCGGCACCGATTCGGTCGCACCCGACTTCGGGCTTCCCTCCGGGTGGGGTACGGCCGACCCGATGGCCCCTCCGCCACCTCCTCCGGGCTTTGCCTCCGGGTTGCCGAACGAGTCGTTTGCCCAACCGCCGGGATGGCTCGGCTCAGCCGCCGGCGAGTCGGTGGCCCCGCTCCCGACCGGATTCGCGTTCGACATGGTCACCACGGAGACCGCGGAGGTCACGTCGAGCGACGCTCGCGAACCCTCGTCATGGGGGACCGTCGACCTGACCTCGCCTGCCGACTTCGAGTTCGACGCGCCACCCGCTGGTGGCTCGATGGCTGAGCCGGGCATCGGGGTCGACGCTTCGCCACAGCCGCCGCCAGGGTTCAGCGAAGGGGAATATCGCGGGTTGAGCGTCGTCCCACCTCCCCCGGTCGGCTTCGGTGACCCTGGTGACGTGCCCGTGACTGCGGCGCCGGTCGGCCTCGGTGCACCCAACCTGGCCTTGGCGGGCGGTCCACCGCCTCCACCACCCGGCTTCGGTGCCGACGCGATGCCGCCTCCACCACCCGGCTTCGGTGCCGACGCGATGCCGCCTCCACCACCCGGCTTCGGTGCCGACGCGATGCCGCCTCCACCACCCGGCTTCGGTGCCGACGCGATGCCGCCTCCACCACCCGGCTTCGGTGCCGACGCGATGCCGCCTCCACCACCCGGCTTCGGTGCCGACGCGATGCCGCCTCCACCACCCGGCTTCGGTGCCGACGCGATGCCGCCTCCACCACCCGGCTTCGGTGCCGACGCGATGCCGCCTCCACCACCCGGCTTCGGTGCCGACGCGATGCCGCCTCCACCACCCGGCTTCGGTGCCGACGCGATGCCGCGCTCCTCCGGGATTTGGCGCCGTGGCGCAGGTGCACTCGGACCAGGTGTTCGGCGAGCTGCGGGAGATGGCATCGCTCGTGCCTTCCCCGCAGCTCGACCCGCACCTCGACCCGCAGCCCGAGGACGGTGACCAGCTCCTGGCAGGGACCGGGACTGACCGCACCAGCTACAGCGCGGTTCCCCCGATCACGCCGGACTTCTTCGCCCGCTCATCGCACAAGGGCCGCAAGTAGGACTCGCCCGCCGAGTGCTCCGGCGGGCGAGTCGTCAGGGCGTGTGGCCGTCGGCCGGCGAGCGCTGCCAGTGCCCGGAGCGGCCACCGGACTTCTCCCACAGCGCCACGTCGCTGATCGTCATCGTGCGGTCGGCCGACTTGCACATGTCGTAGACGGTCAGCGCGGCGACCGTGCAGGCGGTCATGGCCTCCATCTCCACCCCGGTGCGGTCGACCGTCTCGACATTGGCCTCGACCTCGACGTAGTCGTCGCCGATCGAGAAGTTGATCGCCACCGAGCCGACGAGCACCGGGTGGCACATCGGGACGAGCTCGGCGGTGCGCTTGGCCGCCTGGATGCCGGCGATCCGGGCGGTGGCCAGCACGTCGCCCTTGGTGATGGCGTTGGTGGCGACCTTGGCCGTTGTGTCGGGCTGCATGAGCACCCGGCACCGGGCCAGGGCCCGTCGGTGGGTGGGCTCCCGGGGGCTGACGTCGACCATGCGCGCCCCACCCAACGGGTCGAGGTGCGTGAGGCTCCGGTCCGTCACGCCGAAATACTACGTCGCAGCGCTCCGAGCTCCCCAAGGGACCCTTCCGGGTAGACTGGCAGTCAACATCGTTGAGTGCCAACGGTCGGCCCCCGGCCGGCCAGGAGGGCCCATGCCGACCTACGAGTACGCCTGCACGTCGTGCGGTCACCGTTTCGAGACGGTGCAGCCGTTCTCGGACGCCGCCCTCACGGCCTGCCCGGTCTGCCAGAGCCCGCTGCGCAAGGTGTTCGGCAACGTCGGGATCGTCCTCAAGGGCAGCGGCTTCTACAAGACTGACAGCCGCAACGGCCGCTCGTCCTCGAACGGCTCGGGACCGGCCAAGGAGTCCAAGGAGACCGAGTCGACCACGGCGTCCAGCGATGGAAAAGCCAGGGACAAGGAAAAGACGCCGGCCAAGGAGCCGTCGTCCTCCGGTGGGTCCTCGACCCCGGCCAGCACGGCGCCCGCCGCCTCCTCGAGCACCTGACCGGGCGCCCCTTCTCCATCCAATAGAGGAGAGAAGGAGCGGTCAGCTCCCGCTCAGCTGCATGTCGCCGATGGCCAGCGTCTGACCGGCGGCGATGCCCGGCAACCACTCGATGTCCGCTCCCACGTGGAGGACCGACTGGAGCATCCGCTGCAGGGTCGAGGCCACCGTGACCTCCCGGACCGGCTCGGCGAGCTCGCCGTTGCGCACCATGAGGCCCTCGATCCCCACGGAGAAATCCCCGCTGACCGGGTTCACACCCGAGTGGACGCCGGTCACCGACTGGACGAAGACCCCTTCGCCGACCACCGCCAGGATCGCGTTCTGGTCGTGCTGCCCGGGCTGGAGCACGAGGGCCCGACAGCCGGGCCCGGGCGTGCCCGCGTAGCCGCCCCGGACCGCCGAACCGGTCGAAGCGGTGCCCGCCCGGCGGGCCGAGACCGTGTCGTAAAGGAAGCCCTGCAGGTCGCCCGAGTCGATGAGCACCGTGCGCCGGCAGGCCAGGCCCTCCGCGTCGTAGGCGGCGGCCGAGAAGGCGCGCTGGTCGGTCGGGTCCTCGACGAGCGTGAAGGAGCCGGTCGCCACCTTCTCGCCCAGCCGGCCGGCGAAGAACGAGCGCCCCTTTACCACCGCTTCCCCGGAGAGCGCTGAGGAGATCACCGACAAGAGGGTGGACACGACGCGGGGGTCGAAGATGACGGTCACCCGGTCCGAGGGCACCTTCGTCGCACCCAGCATGCGGCACGACCGCAGCACCGCGTCGGCCGCCGCTCGGTCGGGGTCCAGGGCGGCAAAGCCCCGGGCGACGCTGTAGCCGACCCCGGTGTGGCTGTCGGTCCCCTCCCCCGCGATCGCCGACGCCGAGAGGAACGCGGCGGTGCGCCGGGTCTGCGAGCGCACGCCGGTGGTCGAGGCCAGCGCGACCTCGACGCGTTCGTCGCCGTAGTCGGCCGAGAGGACCTGGCGGATGCGCGGGTCGGCCGCCCGCACCCGGCGCTCGAGGTCGAGCGCCATGGCCACCTTGTCGTCGGTCGCCACCTCGGCCACGCTCGGATCCCACAGGTCGAGCTCGGCCGCCTCGACACCGTCGGGAGTCGCGAGCACGACGTCGGGGTCGGGGGTGGCGAACGCGGCGTTGTCTCGCGCCTCGGCCAGGGTCGTGGCGATCACGTCGTCATCGAGCGACCCGGCCCATGCGAAGCCGAGGCGCGCGCCATGCGCTCCGTTGGTGGTGAGTACCCGCACGCCGATGCCGCTGGTGGTGGCCGACGAGAGCGACTCCACCTCCCCGTCGTAGACGCGGACCTCGACGTCGTGGCCGCGCGCCACGTACGCCTCGACCTCCTCGCCCCCCTTGGCCTGGCCGACCACCCGTTCGGCGAGCGCCGCGAGGTCGCTCACGCCGCCGTGCCCCCGATGGTGACGCCGGTGATGCGCAGCGTCGCCTGCCCGCAGCCGACCGGCACGCTCTGGCCGTCCTTGCCGCAGGTGCCCGGCATCATGCCGAAGTCGGTGGCGACGGCATCGATCCGACGGAGCACCTCGGGACCGTTGCCGATCAGGTTGAAGTCACGCAGCGGCTCGGTGATGCGCCCGTTCTCGATCAGGTAGGCCTCCGAGGTCCCGAACACGAAGTCGCCCGTGGCGGTGTTGACCTGGCCGCCCCCGAGCTTGGCCACGTAGACGCCCCGCGGCGTCTGCGCGACGAGCTCGTCGGGATCCTCGGTGCCTGCGAGGAGGAAGGTGTTGGTCATGCGCACCATTGGGAGGTGCTGGTAGCTCTGGCGCCGACCGTTCCCCGACGACGGGCGACCCTCCTTGCGCGCCCGCAGCCAGTCCCACATGTAGTCGGTCAGCACCCCGTTCTCGATGAGCACGTTGCGCTTGGCCGGCTTGCCCTCGTCGTCGACTGCGTAGTTGCCCCACTCCCCACCGACCGTGCCGTCGTCGACCAGGGTCACGAGAGGGCTGGCCACCTGCTCGCCCACCTGTCCGACGTAGACCGAGGCGTCCTTCACGATGTGGTCGGCCTCGAGCCCGTGGCCGCAGGCCTCGTGGAAGAGGATCCCGCCGCTGCCGCCGGCGAGGACGACCGGGCAGCTCGCCGGATGGCGCGGGCACGCGCCGCCAGCTTCGAGAAGGCCCGCCCGGCCGCGGTCGTCGCCAGCTCCTCCACGACGACCCGGCCGAACACCTCGAAGCCCTCCGTGCGGGCGACCGTCTCGTACCCGGTCTGCATGCCGGTGTCCCCCGTCGCGACGCACGACACGTTGAACCGCGTTCGCACCTGGTCGTCCTCGGCGTGCACCCCCTCGGTCGTTGCGATCAGTACTCGGCGCCGGCTGTCGCCGTAGCCGACCTGCACCTGGGTGATGGCGGCGCCAGCCGAGCGGGCTGCGTCGTCGGCCCGGGTCAGCAGCTCCAGCTTCGTCGCCTTCGCCACGTCGCTCGGGAGCTGGGCGTCACCCTGAGGCTCGGCGGCTCGTCGGGGCGCGAGGGTGGCGATCTTCGTGCCACCGCCTCCGCCGCGCGCGACGGCGGCCGCCGCCTCCGCCGCGGCCAACAGCCCGGCCTCCGAGAGGTCCGCCGTGTGGGCGAAGCCGGTCGTCTCGCCAACGACCACTCGGATCCCCGCCCCTCGCTCGCGGCCGCTCGCCAACTCCTCGATCCGCTGGTCGTCCAGCACCGCCGAGCTGGTCTGGCGGTCCTCGGCGAACACTTCGGCCATGTCGCCGCCCTTGGCCAGCGACGAGGAGAGGACCCGTTCGAGGACGTCGGCTTCGATCAGAGGGGGTGCGGTCACGGCTGCATCGTACTGACCGACCCCCCGAGGCCATTCTCAGGGGACCACCGCGCGGCGGCGGCCCCGGCATGACGGGTGGCCTCCGTGGGCACGGGAGTGTTCGGCCCGTCGGGTTGGCGCCCCGCAGGGTCGGGTTGGCGCCCCGCAGGGTCGGGTTGGCGGGAGGTAGCCTGGCCTTGCCCCACACTTCTCGGGGCCGACCCGCGCCCATGCTCCTGCCCAGCATCGAGACCCCGGCCGACCTGCGGCGACTCGGCTACGACCAGCTCAGCGAGCTCGCGACCGAGATCCGTGCCTTCATCGTGGAGACGGTTACGAAGACCGGCGGACACCTCGGGTCCAACCTGGGCGCGGTCGAGCTCACCCTGGCGGTGCACCGGGTCTTCGAGTCCCCGCGCGACGCGATCCTCTGGGACACCGGGCACCAGGCCTACGTCCACAAGCTGCTGACCGGTCGGCGACACCGCTTCGTCGACCTCCGCAAGGAGGGGGGCCTCTCGGGGTACCCCAACCGGGCGGAGTCGGACCACGACTGGATCGAGAACAGCCACGCGTCGACCGCCCTGTCCTACGCGCACGGGTTGGCCACCGCCTTCGAGCTCAACGGGGAGCTCGTGGGCTCGGGCGGGGCCCGTCGGGTGGTGGCGGTGGTCGGCGACGGCGCGCTGACCGGCGGCATGGCCTACGAGGCGCTCAACAACCTCGGTCACTCCGACCGGCGCGTCGTGATCGTGCTCAACGACAACGGCCGCTCGTACGCGCCGACGGTCTCGCACCTCTCCCAGAGCCTGACCAGCCTGCGGCTCAACCGCACCTACGTCCAGGCCCGCCAGCGGGTCGGGCGGCGGATCCGCAACATCCCGGCGGTCGGTGAGATGGCCGCGTCCGGCGTGCTCGGCTTGACGAGCGCCCTGCGCGAGATCGTCGCTCCCCACGTCTTCTTCGAGGCGCTGGGGGTCCGCTACGCCGGACCCATCGACGGCCACGACATCGCCCAGATGGAGCAGGCCTTCGCGAACGCGGCGGAGTGGGACGGGCCCATCGTGGTCCACGTGCTCACCCAGAAGGGCCGCGGCTACGCGCCGGCCGAGGAGGACGAGGTCCAACGGCTCCACGACGTGAAGGCCACCCGTCTGTCCGCGCCCGACGCGGCGTCCGAGGGGTCACCCTCGCCCGAGGCCACCTTGAACGCGGCGGTCGCCGCGGACATCCCGCCCGCCACCTACACCGACGCGTTCACCCGCGCCGTGATCGCAGCGGCCGAGGAGGACCCCGCCATCGTGGCCATGACCGCGGCGATGCCCGGGCCGACCGGGCTGCTCGCCTTCCAGGCCCGGTTCCCCGACCGTTTCATCGACGTCGGCATCGCCGAGCAGCACGAGGTCACCGCAGCGGCCGGCCTCGCCATGGGTGGCGCCAAGCCGGTCGTCGCGGTCTACTCCACCTTCTTCTCCCGGGCGTTCGACCAGGCCAACCTCGACGTCGGGCTCCACCGCCTGCCGGTGGTGTTCGTGCTCGACCGGGCCGGGATCACCGGCGAGAACGGGCCCAGCCACCACGGGATCTGGGACATGGCCCTGGCGCTGTCGGTGCCCAACATGAGCGTGTTCGCGCCGTCCTCGGCCGAGGAGATCCCGGTGATGCTGGCCGAGGCGCTGCGCCAGGACGGGCCCTCGACCATCCGCTTCCCGACCACCCCGCCGCCGTCTCGCCGCTCCGCCGACCAGGTCGGCGAGGGCCTCTCGGGCCGGCGGGTCCTCTCGGGCGACCGGTCGGTCTGCCTCTTGGGCGTGGGCAAGATGCTCGCCGCGTGCGAGCGGGCCGCGGCCGAGCTGGCCCAAGAGGGAATCCGGGCGACGGTCTGGGACGTCCGGGTGGTCAGCCCGACCGACCCGGACCTGCTCGCCGACGCGGCGGGCCATGACCTGGTGGTCACCGTGGAGGACGGCGTGCGTTTCGGTGGGGCCGGCATGTTCCTGACCGACGGCGTCGGGGCCTGGGCCGAGGGCGAGGGCCGACCCGTTCCTCGGTTCGCCCACCTCGGGATCCCCCGCGCCTACATCGCACAGGGGCGGGCCGACGATCTCCTGGCCGAGCTCGGGCTGGACGGGCCCGGCGTGGCAACGACGGTGCGCCAGCTGGTCGATCGCACCTCGTCGGCCCGGCGCGTCGCAGCGGACGACGCGACCGAGCAGCCCTGATTCAGCCCTTGTTCGCGCCGTGGGCGCGAACGAAGTCGTTCACCGCGTAGTACGCGTCGATCGACTCGCCGGCGTCGCCCCAGAAGCCCTCGAGCACGTCATAGCGCAGCTCGCCCCGCTCGGCGTAGTGATTGTTCACATCGGCGATCTCAAGCTCGTGGCGGTCCGAGGGCTTGAGTCCGGCGACCACCGAGAACACCGAGGCGTCGTAGCAGTAGACGCCGGCCACGGCGAACCGGCTCGGCGGCTCCTCGGGTTTCTCCACGACCCTCAAGATCCGGCCGTCGGCGTCGAACTCGGCGACGCCTAGGTGCCGGAGGTGCTCGGACTCGGTCACCTCGCTCAACACGACGCGCGCCGCCGATGGGCTCGGATTGGAAGGCCTGGACGGTCGGCGCGACGGTGCGCTCGATGATGTTGTCGGCGAGCATGACGAGCACCGGCTCGTCGTCGGCGAACCGCTCAGCGAGCCCGAGCGCGTGGGCCACGCCGCCGGGCCCGTCCTGGTAGGCGTAGGTGAGCCGGTCGAGCCCGAAGTCGTGGCCGTCACCCAGCAGGCGGAGGAACTCGCCGGCGTGGGTGCCGCCGGTCACGAGCATGACCTCGGTGATCCCAGTCATGACCACGGCCTCGATCGCCCACTGGATCATCGGCCGGTCGTAGATCGGGAGGAGATGCTTGTTGGTGATCCGGGTCAGCGGCTGCAGTCGCGTGGCGGTGCCACCGGCGAGCACGACGCCCCTCACGGGTCACGATGCTAGTGCCCTGACCACAAACCTTTGCTCTGTTACACCGGCCGGACACGATGGCTTCCGTGCCTCGTCAACGTCATCCCGACGCCCCACCGGTCGTCTACCGCACGGCGCGGGTCGAGCTGCGCACGACCCCGGCGCAGCGACGTCGCTGCTTGGCGCTGCTGCGCTCGGGTGGTGACCTCTGGGCGACCGTGTTGGAGTTCAACGAGTACCGCCGGCGACGCGACGCGCCTGAAGTCGCCAACTACCAGGCGCTGTGTCGTGAGCTCTCGGCGGCCGGGCCGGGGTGCTTCGGCGAGTTGTCATCGACCGGAGCCCGGTCCATCTTGCGCCGGTACTCGGACGCCTGGATGTCGGCATCCAAGCGGCGCAAAGCGGGTGACCTGACGGCGCATTCTCCACGGCGCAAGAAGGCTCTGGTGCCCTCGCGGTACTACGCCGGCACCTTCAGCCTCGAGGGCAAGAGGCTCAGCTTGCCGACGGCCCGAGGGGACGCACCGTTGGGGCTCCGGCTCACCAGAGCAGTGCCCTATGACGCTGCGTCGGTCCGCTCGGTGACGCTCCTCGCCGAGGGCCGCCGTCTCTACGTCGAGGTGTGCGCCGAGGTGCCTGTGCAGGTGTACCCAGAAGGAGCAGCACCCGACCCGGGCCACGTGGCCGGGGTGGACCTAGGCATCATCCACCCCTACGTCTTGGCCAACCCCGACGGGGCCCTCGTCGTTTCGGGTCGGGCGATGCGGGCCGAGTCCCGCCTGCACCTGGCCGAGTCCAAGGGACGGAAACGGGCGGTCGCCCGCCGCGTGCCCAGGCGGGGCCAGCGCGGCTCGCGCCGCTGGCGCAAGTACCGGACCCGCACCAAGGTCCTCGAGGCCCGTCACCGGCGCCGTCTCGACCAGGCCCGCTTCGAGGCCGCCCGCGAGGTGGTGGCTTATGCCCAGAAGCACCGCATCGGCACCCTGGTGGTGGGGGACCCGAGAGGACTGCTCGGGCGCGACTCCGGTCGGCGCCAGAACCTCGCGGTGCGCAACTGGAGGGTGGGTCGGCTCATCTCGGCCCTGAGCGACAAAGCCGAGGTGGCCGGCATCGCGGTGGTCCTGGTCGACGAGCGCGGCACCTCGTCGACCTGCCCGTGCTGCGGCGCGCGCGTCCCAAAGCCCAAGGGACGTGGTTTTGCCTGCCAAAACTGTGCACTCTGGGCCCACCGCGACGTGGTGGGCGCGGCCAACATCGCCTCGAGATCTCCTCGGGGCGGCATCGTCATCGACCCGTCTGGGTTGGTGATCACGCACCGTCGAGCCGGCCGGCATCTGCCTGGCCGTGCCCGGCGTGACCCACGACGGGTGGCCATGTCGAGACGTGGCCGCAGCGTGGGTCCCTGGCCGGCTGTGGCCCGCCCCGCCGATGTCCGAGGAGGAGATCGACGGGGAGTCGCTCGTCAGAGGGGCAACCACCCTCTTGCGAGGAACCGCCACCTTTCGCCCAGAGCGGGCGAAGGTGAGTGGTCACAGCACTAGCGAGACTGGTCGATCATCTCTGAGAGTGGCCGGAAGCAAGTCTCCGGCGATTCCAACCCCGGAGGTGACCGCCGGGAAACCCGTGGTGCACCAGCGAAGCCAGGACTGCGGGATTCAATGGCCTCGGACCTAGCCCGACGTCAATTCGTGTCGGGGCGTCGGCCCAGCGGTGCGCTTCAATTTCGTCCCAGAGAGATGGATCGAGAATGGTCGCCCGCAGCCCCGCAGGCAGTTCGTAAAACAGAACCCAACGATCGAGGGCCTCGTCGAAGTAGCAGGCTTCTTGGGGTACCCGGTCCCCCTCCAGGGCTCGGTCAAACATCTCGAAGTCATTCCTGAGACAGCACCAAGCCCAGCAATACGGGTAATCGCTCGCCATGTGGCGCCCTCCCGCTTTCGACGGTTACGTACACCATGAGCCAATTCGCTTGTGACAGAGAAGGCGCGCAACCTGTTGAAATGCGTGAGAAATTCCCCCGATACCTGTGGCGAAGGTGTGGACAATATGTGGGTTCCGACGACAGGCCCATCGACCACCACGGCGACGGCGTCAACGCTCGCCTTGGCCCGAAGCCCGGGGAGAGGGGTGCTCCGGACGTTCTCGGCCAAGGTGACCATCCGCGGCCACCCCGCCGCCACCCCCTCGAGCGCACCATCGCCTCGGGGTGGCTGAGCCCCGCAGGAGGCCTGCGCCGTTTCCCACGACACCGACCGACCCCATCCCCCGAGCTTTCGAGGAACGTCGCCGAACCCACCGCCACCTCGAGCAAACCCGCCACTTCCAAGGCGCCATCCCAACGGCTAAGGCGGGTCAACGAGGCGTTCAACGCCGGCCCCATCCCGAGCTTCTTGGTGAGTCGACGAATCGCCGTTCCCGGGCAATTGACGTGATGCAACAGGATGACATCGGGCCCACCACTCGCCGCGGCCGAATGCCCACGGCGAGTGGCTACCCTCACCCACAGGAACCGACTGAGAGGACCGACGATGGCCCGTGAGGTAGAGCTCACCGAACAGCAGTGGCGCGAGAAGCTGAGCCCCGACCAGTACGAGGTGCTCCGCAAGAGCGCGACGGAGCCCGCGTGGTCCGGAAAGCTGCTCCACGTCGATTCCGACGGGGTCTTCCATTGCGCCGGGTGCAGCGCGGCGCTTTTCTCGACCGACCACAAGTTCGAGTCGGGGTCCGGCTGGCCCAGCTTCGACCGTGCCATGGACGAGGGGACCGTCGAGCAACACGTCGACCGGAAATTCGGAATGAAGAGGACCGAGATCGTGTGCGCCCGCTGTGGCGGACACCTCGGGCACGTGTTCAACGACGGGCCAACGGAGACCAGACAGCGCTTCTGCGTGAATTCGCTTTCCTTGGAGTTCGAGCCGGGAGATTAGGCGTCCCGTCGATCAGCGCCGAATGCGGCGGACCGGCGCGGCTGGCTTCTCCTCTGCCTCGGGCGTTTCGCCGGACGCTGCGTTCCCATCGGCGGCACGGCGCTCCGTCCGTTGGACCTCGGCGGTCGCGAATCGGAGGCTCGGCCCGAGATCATCGGCCACAACCTCGACCTTTGAACGGTGCTCACCCTCCTCGGTGTCCCAGCTGCGGTGTTCGAGCCTTCCGGTCACGACCACCCGCATCCCCTTGACGAGGCTCACGGCGGCGTTCTCGGCGAGCTCCCGCCAGCACACGACGTCGAAGAAGGAGGTCGACTCCTCCCACTCCCTGGTCGTCTTGTCCTGCCAGCGACGGTTCACCGCCACGCCGAGCGTGCTCGTCGCTTGGCCGTCGCGTGTGTAGCGAATCTCCGGCTCCCGCGTGAGGTTCCCGATGAGGGTGATCGTCGTGGTCATGTGCGCTCCTGGGCTCAGACGGGCCGTCGGTCGACGCCAGACTGACGAGTCCACCTTGCAGCCGACCTCGCGCGAGACCAACCCACCCGGGCCTTGTCGGGCATGTCACGCCGGCTCGGTGCCGCAGAACCAATCCGCGCCAGCTCCGTCGCCAGGTCGGCGTGTTACCCTGCGCCGTCGTCAAGCCCAGGGAGTGCCCAAAGTGAACGAGACCCGAACGATCACGACCGACGAAGGAGAGATGAGCGTCGTCGTCAACCACCTTGACGGCGAGGGCCCGTTCCCGGTGGTGCTGTTCTTCCACCACGGCCCGGGCCTCGATGACGGCTCCCGGGAGGCGATCGCCAGGATCAGCGACGCCGGCTACTACGTCATCTCGCCGGACCGCTACTACCGGTTCGGGAAGCTCGTCGTCATGGACATGCACAAGATGATGGCGCCGGACGCCGACCCGAAGGAGCGCGAGAGGTTCCAGGAGATCTTCGGAGGGACGACCGACGACCACGTCGAGCGGGACGTCCAGGCGGTGCTCGAGTACCTCAAGACCGACCCTGCGGCGCGCCCGGCGCCGATGGGCTGCATCGGCTACTGCATCGGCGCTCGCTCCGTGCTGCGAACGCTCCAGTACCATGGTGACGTCTTCAACGTCGGCGTCCTTCTCCACCCCTCGTTCTGTGTCACCGAGGACGGCGACTCACCCCATGCCGTCGTCGAAGGATTCTCGGGCTACATCTACGTCGGGATCGGGGAGCTCGACCAGATGCAGTCGGCGGCGATGAACCAACCCCTCAGCGACGCCACCAACGCGTTGGATGACCGAGGCAACGCCGAGGTGCACGAGGGTGCCAACCACGGGTTCGCGGTGCCTGGCGGCGCCTACCACGAACCAGCGGCGGATCGCTCCTATGACCAGGCCCTTGCGATGTTCGCCAAGGGACTCGCCTGATCGAGTAGGAACCAGCGGGTCAAGACGCGAAGAAGGGCGCCCGAAGGCGCCCTTCTTCGCGAGAGCGAGGTGCTCTCCAGTGCTATCCGTTCGCGACGTCCGTGACCATGGTGTTGAGCGTGGTCGCGTTCAGCGCGAGCGGACCACCGAGCGGCTGGATCCTCTCGATGTTGCCGTTCGATCCCGCGACACTGTTCAACGCATCGATTCCGGCGGAGCTGCCACCGGCCCCGAGGAACGCCGCCAGGTACTGACCGACCGTCGACGGGTTCTCCGTCAGGACGAGGGGCTCGGTATTCAGAGCATCGAGCACACTTCCTGCCAGTGCGTCGGCATAGAAGTCACCGCGGGCGACCATGATCGTGCCACCCCACGTCGCGCCCCAACCCAAGCCGGTGAAGGCCGAGCCCTGCTGATTGAGCTCAAAGGACGCCAGCTCCTGGGCCGTGTCGGTCGCGTCCTGGCCGGCGATCCGGATGACCGAGATCCCCATCCCCTCGATCGACGTGACGTCAGCGTTGGAGACTGCCAGCGGGCCGCCGAGCACGATGACCTGCTTGATCCCGAGCGCGGAGAGGCCCGCAGAGGCCTGCGACGACAGCGCGGTCGGAGTGGTGAGCAGGAGCGGGAAATGCTCGTGGTACGCCATCACGCTTGCCGCCGACGCGTCTGGGAAGTTGGCACCGGAGGCCACGATGGCGGTCGCCAGTGATCCGGTCGCGGGTGTGGTGGACTCGTTCCCGGTCGTGTCGTTGTACTGGCCGGCGTAGGCGCCGGCGAGGTCGACAGACGCCACCTCCGAGAGCGGCGGAGTCGCCGCGATGTCCTCGGCAGTGTCGTACTGCGTCTGGCCAGCGATCGGCCCAGTCACCTTGATGTTCGAGCCGGTCGCGGTGCCCACGCCCGGACCGCCACAGCTGTAGGCCGGCGTGGCCTCGACCTCGTTGATGGTGTTCTGGCTGACGGCTAGCAGTCCACCAACGACGTAAACGTTGGTCACGCCTTCCACCTGTAGAGCCGTCTGGGTCTCGGTCGAGAGCCCGGCGGTCGGCGTGAGCAAGATGCCGGTGTCCAGGTACCCGGCCAGGTAGCTCGCTGCGAGCGCGTCGGGGAAGTTCTGGTCAGTGGCCAAGATCACCGAGTGGGGGTTCGGCCCGGTGCTGAGGCACCCCCCACCGACTGGGTAGGCCGTCTCGAGCTCATCGATCGCCGTGGCGTCGGTGTCGACACCGGCAATGGCCGAGTTGAGCTTCGGTGCCGAGTTGAACACGGGAACCGACGACTGGATCACGGTCGCCCCGGGACACGTCGCACCGGTCGTGACCGACGCTTGAGCCAACCCGCTGGTTGCGCCGTCCGTCACCGTCGATCCGGTGATTGTGAGGGTGGCGGGCGTGGTCGAGGTCCCGGTCACGGCGACCTGGATGGCACCTCCCACAATGGATGCGGTCGCTGCCGTAATGCCGCTCCCGCTCGGGGTCACCGCCACCGTCGGGGCTGTTCCACTGAACGAGAAGCTGGTCTCAGCCGTGATGGGCGTGATGCAGAGTTCGGCGCCGATCTGACCCTTCGTGCCCTCTGTCACCACGATGGGACTCACCGAGCCGGACGTGCTTACCGTCACGAAGGACTGCGGGTTGTTGCCGGTCGCCCCGGCATTGGCCTTTGTTGCCACCGTTGCGTTCGACACAGCCGCCGTCTCTGTCGAGACCGCCGTCGGAACGGTCGTCTCGTAGTCGAGCGTGACCGGCCCCGTGCTGGCAATCGACCCCACGTTGTAGCTGATGCCAGACACGGTCACCGGGAAGGTGTCCGTGTCTGTACCCGTCGCCGGTGCCGGTGTGAAGGTGAGAGTCAAGACGTCGGTGCTGCCGCTACACCCGGTGTCAGCGCCGTTCTCGGTCGCCGCGACAGTAATCGTTGGTGCAGTTTCACCGCCCGATCCGGTCGTGGCCTTGGCGGTGGGAGTTGCAGCAAAGACCACGTCATTGCCCGAGGTGCAGTTGTTCGACGTCAGCCCCTGGGGGGAAAGGGTGAGTGTCACGGTGTTCGTGCCCGATCCCCAATCGTTCACGACATTGAAGGTCACATTGGAAGCCGATTGGTCGGTGACCCCGGTAAGGATGGTCGGTGCCGTGGCAGGAGAGGCGATACCAAAGCCGCTCGCACCCGAGGCTGCTGCGCTCGCCATTCCGGCGCCAAGGACGGCCGCCCCACTTGCACTCAGTAGTCCAACGGCAACCACCGCCAAGCACCGTCGAGCGCTCAACAACGTCGATTTCACCAGTCTCCTCGCTTTCTGCACCGCGCAAAGCACACGGGTCGGATCGACGGCAGCACGAAACACGCACGGGCTGTAGCCGCATTACGTCGCGTACCCCGCATTAGGTGTCGATGAAACGCTATGGCCTGGGACCAGGCAGTTTGGGGATGGTCCCAAGTCCGCGCGCACCGGATTCGGCGGTGACGGAGAGTGACCGACTCAGACGTCGAGGAACCGCCGGATGGCGACCGCTGAGCCGACCGAGCCGATCAGCACGCCGATCACGATCACCACGGCGTCGGTGCCGAAGAGCTCCCATCCCGAGAGGCGCATCTGGTACAGCACCGTGCCCGGTTGGTCGGGGTTGGCGAAGCTGTTGAGCAACGCGTGCAGGCCAAAGACCGCGGCGGCCGCGACGACCGAGCCGATGAGGCCCTGGATCAGGCCTTCGGACATGAACGGCAGCCGGATGAACCAGTTGGTGGCGCCGACGAGCTTCATAACCGACACCTCGCGCCGCCTGGCGAAGATCGCCATTCGGATGGTGTTCAAGATGAGGACACCGGCCGAGAGCAGCAGCACCAACGCGACGGAGAGGAAGACCCACTGGAGCACCGTGATGGTCTCCTCCATCGTGTGGATCTGCGAGAACGGCGCGGAGACCTTCAGCACGCCGGGCTGGCCGTTGAAGCGGTTGTAGACGGCCGTCGCATACTGGGGCTGGTTCGGCGTGCAGCGGTAAGAGGCTGGGGTCGTGCCGACGGTCAGCGCCTGGAACTCGCCCGGAGAGAGGAGTGTCTTCGCTTCGCGGAAGTCATCGAGCTGGGTGTGGTAACTGCAGGCGTGGACATAGGGGAGCTGCGTGAGCTCGCTCCCGATCGCCTGACTCTCGGTGTGGCTGGCCGTCGGCTTCATCCACACCGTGACCTGGGTACCGCGCTGCCAGTAGGTCTCGGCATTGGAGGCACCCTGCTTGAGCAGCAGTGCCGCACCGACCAGAGCCAAGGAGACGGCGACCGTGAGCACCGCGGCGATCGTCATGAGGCGGTTCCGCCAGAGGTTGGTGGCGGTCTCCCGGGCGATGTAGTCGGCGGACAGTGGCACGGTCAGCTTCGGCGGCCCGCGACCTCGGTCCTCGGGACCGGTCCGGTCGTCGATTCGATGCCGTAGACGCCCCGGGCCTGGTCGCGCACGATCGTGCCCTGGTCGAGCTCCACGACCCGGCGGCGCATCCAGTCGACGAGTGCCGCGTCGTGCGTCGCCACCACCACGGTCGTCCCGGTGCGGTTGATGCGGTCGAGCAGCCGCATGATGCCCTGGCTCGTGCCGGGGTCGAGGTTCCCGGTCGGCTCGTCCGCGAGGAGGATGAGCGGCCGGTTCACAAAGGCGCGAGCCACCGCGACGCGTTGCTGCTCACCGCCGGAGAGCTCGCTCGGCAGGTTGTCGCGCTTCTTGGTAAGGCCGACCAATTCCAGAACCTGTGGCACCTGGGTCTCAACGACGTTCTTGGGTCGGCCGATCACCTCGAGTGTGAACGCGACGTTCTGGAACACCGTCTTGTTCGGGAGCAGACGGAAGTCTTGGAACACGCACCCGACGTTGCGGCGAAGGTAGGGCACGCGCCACTTGGGCATGTGGATGATCTCGCGCCCGGCCACCCAGATGCGTCCGCGGTCGGGAAGCTCCTCGCGCAACAGCATGCGGATGCAGGTCGTCTTGCCGGAGCCCGACGGGCCGACGAGGAAGACAAACTCGCCCTTTTGGATGTCGAGCGACACGCCGCGCACCGCGACGGTGCCGTTCTTGTAGACCTTGGTGACGTTGTCGAAGCGGATCATGCCCAGCGCTTCGTCACGTCGGAGAACATTGGTCGCCGGTGGACATCACCGCGCAGAGTGGGTGTTCGAGGAGGCATCGGACCGGCCAAGCCTAGCGAGTCGGACCCACTCACGGGGAACAACCTCGAGCAGGCGATTTGGCCGGATCGCCGCCGCGGCGCGTACGAGCAACACCGGTGGCGCTTGACCGCCCGACCGGCGTGGCCTGGACCTTCTCGTCGGATTGCTGATTCGTCACCAAAAAGTGCAGAACTGCAACAGAGCCACCGAGTGTGAGGAACGGCTCACCCGGTCTGTGGACGAGGGTGTGCGCTAAGCGAGCGACCTGCGGCGGCGCAACTCGGCCTCGATGAAGGCGTCGATGTCCCCGTCGAGCACCGCGTCGACGTTGCCCGTCTCGAGGCGAGTCCGGACGTCCTTCACCAGCTGGAACGGGGCCAGCGTGTAGGACCGGATCTGGCTCCCCCACGCGTTGTCGCTGCGCTCTCCGCCCAGCGCGTCGATCTCGGCCTGCCGCTCCTCGCGATTCCGCTGGGCGAGCTTCGCCGCCAGGATCTGCATGGCCCGCGCCTTGTTCTGGTGCTGGCTCCGCTCGTTCTGGCACGTCACGACGATGCCCGTCGGGAGGTGGGTAAGGCGCACCGCCGAGTCGGTCTTGTTGACGTGTTGCCCGCCGGCGCCCGAGGCGCGGTAGGTGTCGATGTTCAGGTCCTTCTCGTCGATCTCGATCTCGTCGGAGAGGTCCTCCAAGAACGGGATCACGTCGAGCGACGCGAAGCTCGTCTGGCGCCGGCTCTGCGAGTCGAACGGCGAGATGCGCACCAGGCGGTGCACCCCGCGCTCGGCGGAGAGCAGCCCGAAGGCGAAGCGGCCCCGAACGATGAAGGTCGCCGAGAGCAGGCCGGCTTCCTTGCCCTCGGTAGCCTCGTCGATCTCGATGGAGAAGCCGCGGCGCTCGGCCCAGCGGGTGTACATGCGCAGCAGCATCTCGGTCCAGTCCTGGGCGTCGGTGCCACCGGCGCCGGCGTGGACCTCGGCCACCGCGTCGCGCTCGTCGTACTCACCCGAGAGCAACGACTGGAGCTCGAGGCGGGCGACTCGGGTCTCGAGCCCGCTGAGCGTCTCGTCGAGCTCCTTGGCGAGCCCCTCGTCGGACGACCCGACGGACTCGGCTTCTCCCACCAACTCGTGGAGGACCCGCGCCTCCTCGAGGGTGTCGGTCAGCTCGGCGAAGCGGTCCAGGTCGTCGCTCACTCGGCCGAGCTCGGTCGTCACCGCGCGCCCGCGCTCGGGGTCATCCCAGAGATCCGGCCGGGCCACCTCGGCCTCGAGCTCGCCTCGACGTGCACTGAGCGACTCGATGTCGAGGTAGCCGCGGGCTTCCTCGATCCGACCGCTCAGACCCTCGAGCTCGGCCGCAAGGTCTCGACGCTCGGCCCCCGCGACCTCAGGGGGTGCCATGACACAGCTTGAACTTCTTGCCGCTCCCGCACCAGCACGGCTCGTTGCGGCCGATCTTCGCGTGCGCCGGCTTCACCGTGGGCATGAGCGTCTGGTCGTCGACCGCCTGGGCCCTCGGCGCGCGACCGCCTCGGCCGGCGCCGTTGCTGGCCTGCTGGGCGGCGTGCAACCCTCCCCCGTTTGACTCGACTGGCCCGCGATCGCCGACGAACGGCTGACCCAACGACAGCGTGCCGGCGACCGGGTCATCCGCCGCCTCGTAGACGGCGCGCGACAGGTCGGGCTCAGAGACCGGGTTGACCACCGCCTCCACGTGGAGCACGTAGCGCAGGTAGTCGTCGTCGATCGCTTGCACGAGCTTCTCGAACATCGTGAATCCCTCACGCTGCCACGCGACGAGTGGGTCGGTCCCCGACACTCCCCGCAGATGGATGCCCTCTCGCAGGTAGTCCATCTCCGCCATGTGGTCGCGCCAGCGCTGGTCGATGATCTGGAGCATCACCTCGCGTTCGATCTGGCGGGCCGTTTCTTCACCGCCGGGCATGTTCCGGGAGCGCTGCTCGTAGTACTCGAGGGCCTCGGTGACGAGGCCCTCGGTGATCTGCGCCGAGTTGGTTGCCTCCTCCAGGTCGGCGGTCGTGAATTTGGTCGGGAAGTACTGCGTGACCTCGGCGACCAGGTGCTCGAGGTCCCACTCCTCCTGGTACTCGGTCGGACACGACTGCTGCACGAGGCCTTCGATCGTCTCTTCGATCAGCTCGGCGGTGCGGTCGTGGAGGTCCTCCCCCTCCAGGATCCCGAGCCGGTTCGCGTAGATCACCTTGCGCTGCTCGTTCATCACCTCGTCGTATTTCAAGACGTCCTTGCGCTGCTCGGAGTTCTTCCCTTCGACGGTGTTCTGCGCCCGCTCGATCGCTTTGGTGACCATCCTCGCCTCAATGGGGACATCCTCGGGCAGGGCCTTTTCCATCACCCAGCTCATCGCACCCGTCGCGAAGAGCCGCATGAGGTCGTCCTCGAGGCTGAGGAAGAACCTGCTTTCGCCGAGGTCGCCCTGGCGACCCGAACGGCCCCGGAGCTGGTTGTCGATGCGGCGGCTCTCATGGCGCTCACTGCCGAGCACGTACAGTCCGCCGAGCTCGCGGACCTTCTCGCCCTCGGCCTTGCAGCGTTCGGCGAACTCTTCGGTCAGCTTCTTGAGCTCGGCCCGGCCCTCGTCGGTCTCGATGTCGATACCCCGGGCGGTCGCCTCGTGCTGGCCGAGCATGCTCCGCGTTGCCGCCGAGGATGATGTCGACACCCCGGCCGGCCATGTTGGTGGCCACGGTGACCGCGCCGAGGCGGCCCGCCTGGGCCACGACCTCGGCCTCCCGGAAGTGCTGCTTGGCGTTCAGGACCTCGTGCTTCACCCCGCGCTGGGACAACAGGCGCGACAACAGCTCGGACTTGGCGACCGATGCCGTGCCCACAAGGATCGGCTGTCCCAGGGCGTTGCGCTCGACGATGTCCTCGACGACGGCCGCGAACTTCGCTTCCTCGGTCTTGAACACGAGGTCGGCCCCATCGGCGCGGACCATCGGCAGGTTGGTCGGGATCGGCACGACCGGCAGGTCATAGGTGCTCGCGAACTCGCCCGCCTCGGTCTCGGCGGTCCCGGTCATCCCGGCGAGCTTCTCGTACATGCGGAAGTAGTTCTGGAGCGTGACGGTGGCCCAGGTGTGGTTCTCCTCCTTGATCCGCACCCGCTCCTTCGCCTCGACCGCCTGGTGGAGGCCGTCGGACCAGCGGCGCCCGTCGAGGATGCGGCCGGTGAACTCGTCGACGATCTTCACCTCGCCCTGATCGACCACGTACTCCTTGTCGCGGTGCCACAACTCCTTGGCCTCGATGGCCTTGGTGAGCTGGTGGACGTAGTTGACGGCCACCGCGTCGTAGAGGTTGGCGACCCCGAGCGCCTTCTCCACCTTCTCGATGCCCGCCTCGAGCGGGACGACCAGCCGCTTCTCCTCGTCCACCTCGTAGTCCTGGTCGCGGCTCGAGCGTCCGGACGAGACCGGCGAACTGGTAGTAGAGGCGGGCCGCCTCGTCGGCCGGCCCCGAGATGATGAGGGGCGTGCGCGCCTCGTCGATCAGAATTGAGTCGACTTCGTCGACGATCCCGAAGACGTGGCCGCGCTGGACCATCGTCTCCTTCGATCGCGCCATGTTGTCGCGCAGGTAGTCGAACCCGAACTCGGTATTGGTCCCATACGTCACGTCGCACGCGTAGGCGGCGCGCTTGTCCGCGGGATCGGCGAGGTCAGGCCCGACCCGGCCGACGGTCAGCCCCAGCCAACGGTGCAACTGGCCCATCCAGCCGGCGTCGCGGGTGGCCAGGTAGTCGTTGACCGTGACCATGTGCACCCCGAGGCCGTCGAGGGCGTTCAGGTACACGGGCATCGTCGAGACCAGCGTCTTGCCCTCGCCGGTCTTCATCTCGGCGATCCACCCGAAGTGCAGGGCCATACCGCCCATCAGCTGGACGTCGAAGGGCCGCTGGCCGAGGACCCGCCAGGCGCCCTCTCGGACCACGGCAAAGGCCTCGATAAGGAGGTCGTCGAGGTCCTCCCCCTGGTCGAGGCGTTCTTTGAACTCGACGGTCTTGTGCCGAAGGGCGTCGTCGTCGAGCGCCTCGACCTCCTCCTCGAGCGCGTTGATCATGGGGACCAACTCGGCGAGGCGACGCACCTTCTTACCCTCGCCGGCCTTGAGGACCTTTGTCAGCACACTCATTTCCCAGCGATCCTACCGGCCTCGAATCGGGAGAAAGGTGCCTACCCAGAGGGGTTGGAGCGGGCTGCGTGCGGCTGACCTGGTCTTTGACCCCACACTCGCCTGCCGCGGAGTTGGCGGCCCCGGCGTCGGCGGTCGTAGACCCTTCGACCCCGGATCTGGTCCGCGTCTCCCCGTCTCCGCCACGACCCGAGGTTCGGGAGGGACGGGCAGGACTTACCTCTAAATCGCACCATGCTCAGCAACCACGAGTTGCCTTACGTGGGTCGTTTCGCCTGCGACTGGCCTCGACTTTCAACCACAGACCCGCACGCAGCCCACGCCAACTCTAGGGGCGAACGCCGCCGCGGTCTCGCTCTGCGGCAGCTACTCGCCGGGAGTCGGGTGCTCGTGGTGCACTGGGTGCAGGTGGGACGGCCCGGCGGCGCGGGCGCCCTGACCCATCGGCGGGGCGATTGCGCCCCGAAAACCCAGCACTCGGAGGCAGAAGACGCCAAACCGGTTCGGGCGTTTGCGCAACTGCGCCGCCCTGGCCTCGGCCTCATGACCATCGGTGACGAGAATCCTGCGCCGCCCGGAGTTCGCGTACCGCACTCGCCCTCTCACGCCCGAAATCCTAATGGGGCTGGCTGTTTCCGACCTCGACCCAAGAGCCGCTGGCCTGGCTGACCACGACACGGTCAATCAAGCTCCCGCTACACAGACCGGCGAGCGGCGCCCGTGGAGCGCACGCCACGGAACGCCATCGACGCCCAGATCGCGGCCAGGCGCGCCGCAAGCCCGAGCGCGACGATCGGCAGCAGGGCCCGGCGCGGGCCCGACCAGGTGCGCGAGGCGAAGCGCAAAGCGGAACGGTGATGGGCGAGCGCCATCCGGTACGGGTGCTTGCGGCGCGAGATGCCCTCGTGATGGGTCACCGCGGCGGACGGCTCGAACCCGACCTTCCAGCCCGCTTGGGCGGCCCGCCAGCACAGGTCCATGTCCTCGGCGAACATGAAGTAGCGCTCATCGAACCCGCCGATCTCTTCGAGGGCGCTCCGGCGGGCGAGAAAGCAGGCGCCCGACACCCAGTCCACCTCGGTCGGGCGGTCTTGGAGGTCGGGCGTGCGGTAGCGGCGGGTGAAGGAGTTTGCAGGGAAGAGCACCCCGAAGAGCGCGTGTCCGACAGCCACCCACGGCGGAGGGAACAGGCGAGCCGACGGATATAGGACGCCCTCGGGGGTCATGATCCGCGGCCCGACGATGGCCCAGCCCGGATGCTGGTCGAGGGCCGCTTCGAGAGGTCGCAATGCGCCGACGTGCACCACAAGGTCGGGATTGCACACCAGCACGTACTCCCCGCGCTCGATTGCGGCGAGCCCACGGTTTGCGCCTGCGCCGTAGCCGAGGTTGCGACCGGTCACCAGCAGCGGCGTCGCCGCCAGGCCGTCACGGTCGAGTGCCGACCGAGCGGCAGCCGCGTCGCCGTTCTCCACCACCACGAGCTCGGCGACGCCCTCGGTCTCCAGTGAGCGCACGCAATCGGCCAGGTACGCGCCGGCGTCATAGTCGACAATGACCGCTGCGCCTCGTTCGCTCATCGCGGCGCCGAACGAAGCTCGGAGACCAGGCGGGCGAGACCGTCGCGCCAGTCGGGCAAGGCGTCGTATCCGGCTGTCCGGAACGCGCCGGTGTCGAGCACCGAGTACGCCGGTCGCCGCGCCGGACGCGCCGGTCGGAGCTCGTCGGTCGAGATCGGGACGACCCGATCCGGATCGCCGCCGGCCAGCGCGACCGTCTCGCATGCCAGTTCGAAGCGACTTGCGTCGCCGGCATTGGTGACGTGGAAGCACCCGGCCCTGCGGTCGGTGGCCAAGGCGACGAGCGCCCCGCATAGGTCGGCGGTGAACGTCGGCGTCGAGCGCTGGTCGTCGACGAATCGGAGCTCGCCGTCGCCGTCGCACAGCTGGAGCACCGTCGTGACGAAGTTCGGCGAGTGGGCGCCGGCCACCCAGGCCGTGCGGACGACGGTGGCGTCCGGCGGACAGGCCCGCTCGCCGCGGAGCTTCGTGATCCCGTAGACCGAGATCGGGTTGGTGTCGTCGGATTCGGTGTAGGGACGGGTGGCCGTGCCGTCGAACACGTAGTCCGTCGACACGTACAACAGGTGCGCCCCGACCCGCGCCGCGGCGTCCGCCACGTGCTGGGTGCCGAGCGTGTTGACCGCCTCTGCCGTCTGCGGCTCCTCCTCGCAACGATCGACATTCGTCATGGCCGCCGCGTGGATCACGACATCGGGTCGGGCTGCGTCGAGCGCAGCGTCCACCGCCCGCCGGTCCTCGATCGGAAGCGACGCGTGGGTGGCCCGCACGACCTCGGCGCCGTCATGCTCGAGCACAGCCGACACCTCCCAGCCGAGCTGGCCGGCCGCGCCGGTCACGAAGAAGCGCATCGCGTCGAGTGGTCGGCAGTCGTGACCGGGCTCAGTGGCTGCTCTCGGCCCAGGCGTGCTCGTCGACCGTCGCGATGTCGAGCAGCGGTTCCCACCAGTCCCGGTGCTCCGCGTACCACTGCACGGTCTGGGCGATGCCGGTCTTCAGCTCGATGGTCGGAGACCACCCGAGCTCCCGGCGGAGCTTCGAGGAGTCGAGCAAGTAGCGCGTGTCGTGGCCGGGCCGGTCGGGCACGATCTCCTTCAGCGACTGGGGCTTTCCGGCGGCCTCGAGGATCAGGTCCGCCATCTCCTCGATGCTGGCCTCCACGCCGCTGCCGACGAGGTAGGTCTCCCCAAGCCGGCCACCGGTGAGCACCGCCTCGATCGCACGGCAGTGGTCGGAGACGTGCAGCCACTCGCGTTTGTTCCTAAGCGAGGAGTACAGGGGCAGTGGGCGGTCGTCCAGCGCCCGGGTCGCGCAGAGCGCGACCAGCTTTTCGGGGAACTGGTAAGGGCCGTAGTTGTTCGCGCCATTGGTGATCGTCACCGGCAGGCCGAAGGTCTCGGCGTAGGCGCGCACGGCGTGGTCCGCTCCGGCCTTCGACGCGCTGTAGGGGGTGCGCGGCCGGTACGGGCTCTCCTCGGTGAACGGGTTCGGCTCGTCCAGCGCCATCTCGCCGTAGACCTCGTCGGTCGAGATGTGGTGGAAGCGCGCCACTCCATGGCGTCGGGAGGCCTCGAGGAGCACCTGGGTGCCCACGACGTTGGTGCGGAAGAAGATGCCGGGGTCGAGTGCTCCCCGGCTCGTGTGGGACTCCGCGGCGAAGTGCACGACGGTTTCGATCTGGTGGTCGGCCAGCGTTCGGCTCACCGCCCCCGCGTCCCCGATGTCGGCGTGGACGAAGACCACGTCGAGTCCGTCCAGGTTGGCCCGGTTGCCGGCATAGGTCAGCGCGTCGAGGATCACCAGCTGGTCGGAGGGGTGCTCGCGAGCCCAGTGGCGGACGAAGTTCGAGCCGATGAACCCAGCCCCACCGGTCACGAGGAGCCGCATGCGTGCAGCCTACCGGCCGCCCCCTAAGCGGCCCCGACCACGCTCAGCGCAGGTGGACCACGTCGCCGGCCGAGACGGTCCGCATCCCGGTCGCCGTGTCGACGACCAGCTGTCCCGATGCGTCGAGCCCGGTCGCGGTGCCGGTGAAGGTCTCCCTGGCGAGTTCGACGCGGACGTTCCGCCCGATCGTCACGGTGCGTGCGGCGAGGTCGAGGACGATCGAGGCGCGGCCGATCTCGTCGTCGAGCAGCCGACGGCGTGGCTCGAGCGCGTCGAGCAGGGCCTCGAGCAGCGCCTCACGCTCGACGCGTTGCTCACTCAGAGCGTCCAGACAGGTCGCGCCGAGCTCGTCGGCGATGGCACCGGGCATCGGCCAGCTGACGTTGATGCCGATGCCCACGACCACGGCCGGCGCGCCGGAGGAGACGCCACTCGTCTCGGACAACACCCCGGCGAGCTTCGCGTCGTCCACCACCAGGTCGTTGGGCCACTTCGCCCCGGCCTCCACGCCGGCGACGGCCTGCACCGCGTCGAGCGCCGAGAGCGAGACCAGCGCCGCGACCGAGAACAGGTCGGAGGGCTCGAGCGAGGGCCTAAACAGGATCGAGGCGAGCAGCCCCGAGCCCGACTCCATCGTCCAGCTCCGCCCCAGCCGGCCCCGCCCGGCCGACTGGCGGTCGGCCACCACGACCGTCCCCTCGGGGCAACCCGACGCTGCCGCCTCGAGCAGCCAGGTGTTGGTGGAGGTGAGCTCTTGGAACCAGCGGATATCGGTGAACGACGACCGGGGCGAAGGGGTCATCGGAACCGGGGCCGAGCCATGACCAAGTTTCCCCGGGATCGGTTCCACATGGCGACCACCCTCGGGGCCGTGCCAGTGTATTTGCCCACAGGAGAGCCTGGTCGTGGTGGCAACCCGCGGTCGGACGCCGGGCGGCTGAGAGGGATCGGGTGCTCAACAAGGTACTGATCGCGAACCGAGGCGAGATTGCCGTGCGCGTCATGCGCACCTGTCGCGAGCTCGGCGTCGGCACGGTCGCCGTTTATTCGGAGCTCGACCGCAACGCGCTGCACGTCCGCATGGCCGACGAGGCGTACGCGCTCGGCGGGCAGACCGCCACCGAGAGCTACCTGAACGTCGACGCGATCCTCGCCGCGATCGAACAGAGCGGCGCCGACGCCGTCCACCCCGGCTACGGGTTCTTCTCGGAGAACGCCGACTTCGCCCGGACCATCGTGGCCAATGGCGTCACGTTCGTCGGGCCACCGCCCGAGGCGATCGAGACCATGGGCGACAAGATCAGCGCGCGGCTCGCCGCGGAGCGGGCCGGGGTCGCCGGGGTGCCCGGCCGGTCCGAGTCGGTGACCGACCCCGCCGAGATCGTGGCCTTTGGCGAGGAGTTCGGCTGGCCGGTCGCGATCAAAGCCGCGTTCGGTGGCGGCGGACGCGGGATGAAGGTCGTGGCGGCGGCGGCGGCGGCGGCCGAGGCCATGGCGTCGGCCCAGCGCGAGGCCCAGGCTTCCTTCGGCCGCGGCGAGATCTATCTCGAGCGCTACCTCGAGTGGCCCCGTCACATCGAGATGCAGGTGCTCGCCGACTCGCACGGGAACACGTTGTGGCTGGGCGAGCGCGACTGCTCGACCCAGCGCCGCCACCAGAAGCTGATCGAAGAGTCCCCCGCCCCCGACTTCCCCGACGACATCCGGGTCGCCATGGGCGAGGCGGCCGTCAAGGTGGCCCGGGCCTGCAACTACACGAACGCCGGCACCGTCGAGTTCTTGTACCAGGACGGGGCCTTCTACTTCTTGGAGATGAATACCCGGCTCCAGGTCGAGCACCCCGTCACCGAGCTCGTAACCGGGCTGGACCTCGTCGCCTGGCAGCTCAAGATCGCCAGCGGCGAGGCGATCGACTTCGCACAGCACGACGTACGGCGCTTCGGGCACGCCATCGAGGTGCGGCTGAACGCCGAGGACCCGAGCGGCGGGCGGTTCCTGCCGGCGCCCGGGACGATCATTCGCTTCGACGCGCCGGCCGGCCCCGGCGTGCGCTTCGACACCGGATACGAGGCCGGCGACACCGTCAGCCAGCACTACGACAACCTCATGGCCAAGCTCTCGGTGTGGGCCGAGGACCGCGAGGCGGCCCGGCGCCGCATGCTGCCGCGCGCTCGAGGAGACCCGGATCGAGGGGGTCGCGAGCACCATCCCGGCCGACGTGGCGATCCTCAGCCACCCGGACTTCGTGGCGGTCCGCCACTCCACCCGCTGGGTCGAGGACCGCCTCGACCTCTCGGGACTCTCAAGCCCGGGCGAGGTCCCCGAGCCCGAGCCCGACGAACCGGAGAGGGTGCTGCGCGAGGTCACCGCCGAGGTGGACGGCCGCCTCTACCGGGTGAAGCTCTGGGTGCCGGCGGCCGATGCGTCAAGCGGCGGCACCTCGACGGTCCGCCAACCGGCCCGCCGGGCGCGCCGCTCGGCGCCGGCCGTGACGGGCTCGGGCACGGTGACCGTGCCCATGCAGGGCACCATCGTCCGGGTGCTCGTCGCCGTCGGCGACGAGGTCGAGCTCGGCCAGACGATCTGCGTCCTCGAGGCCATGAAGATGGAGAACGCCATCGCCGCGGACAAGAACGGCACCGTCCGGGAGATCCGGGTCACCGAGGGGGCCTCGGTCGGCGGTGGCGACGTCGTCGCCATCATCGAGTAGACCGGACCCCATGAGCAGGGGACCCGCCGAGGCCAAGGAGCGCGTCCGGGCGGTTCTCGAACGGCGCCGCGACGACCTCGTCGAGGTCAGCCACGCCATCCACGAGCATCCCGAGACCGCCTTCGAGGAGCACTACGCCGTCCGGCGGCTGGCCGACGCTCTGAGCGCGCGGGGACTCGCGGTCGAATCGGGCATCTGCGAGCTGCCGACCGCCTTCTCGGCCCGGGCCGGAAGCGGGCCGCTGGTCGTGGCGCTGTGCGCCGAGTACGACGCGCTGCCCGGGGTCGGGCACGCCTGCGGGCACAACATCATCGCGGCGTCGTCGCTAGGCGCGGCGCTCGCGCTGGCCGAGGTCGCCGACGACGTCGGCCTGACCGTGCTCTTGCTCGGGACCCCGGCCGAGGAGGGCGGTGGCGGCAAGGTGCTCATGCTGGAGCGCGGCGCCTTCGACGAGGCGCACCTGGCGATGATGGTGCACCCCTGGCCGAACGACTGGCTCGCGGCCCAGTGCCTCGCGGTCTCGCACTTCGACGTGCACTTCCAGGGCAAGGAGGCGCACGCCGCGGCGTCTCCCTACGAGGGCATCAACGCCGCCGACGCCATGGCGGTCGCCCAGGTCGCCATCGCGCTGCTGCGCCAGCAGTTTCACCCCGGCGACCAGGCCCATGGCGTCGTCCTCGAGGGGGGCAAGGCCGCCAACATCATCCCGGCCCACGTGAGCGGCCGGTTCATGTGCCGGGCCCGCACGCTCGAGGGCCTCGAGGCGCTCGAGCCTCGCGTGCGCCGGTGCTTCGAGGCCGGGGCGCTGGCGACCGGGGCCACCGTGCGCTTCGAGGCGCTCTCGCCGGCGTACACGCACATGGAGTCGGACCCCGACCTCCTCGCCTCCTACCGGAAGAACGCCGAGGCCCTCGGCCGGCACTTTGCCGCGGACGACGCCGGCGAGGACCTGCCCACTGCGTCGACCGATATGGCCAACGTGTCGCTCGCCGTCCCGACGATCCACCCGCTGATCGGCATCGAGACCAAGGGCGCGGTCAACCACCAGCCCGAGTTCGCGGCGGCCTGCGTGACCGAATCGGCGGATGCCGCCCTGTTCGACGGCGCGTTGGCGATGGCCTGGACGGCGATCGACGCCGCCTCGACCCCGCAGGTTCGCGACCGCCTGCTCACTCGGACGGGCGGCTAAGCCTCGAGTTGCTTCCGCCTCGCTCCTCGAGGCGGAAGCGTTGGACCCGCCTCGAGTCAGAACAGGATGCTCTTCGAGCTCGATATCGTCCCGGAAACACCGAGCGCCGGGTCGGGCATGTACACCGCGACCACCGGGTTCTTCTGAGTGGGCTCGCCGTTCTCGGGCGCGCCGAGCGTGATCGTGAGTGTGTGGCTCCCGTCCCAGTGGATCCTCGTGCACCCCGTCGTCGTCGAGCCCGAGCACTGCCCATTCGGGCCCCCGATGGTCTGCGCGTTGTTGAAGTAGCCGCGCTGGCCAAGGTCGATCGAGCCGAAGTGGAACCCACCGGGACAGTCGGAGCTGTCGGTGATCGAACTGATGACGTCGTCGCCCGACGCCGGTTGATCGGCGTTGATCACCACGCTCGGGTCGACGAGGTCCGGATAAGAGCTGGACGTCCACGAGGAGCAGAACGAGGACGGTGAGGGCGCGACCGCGTAGGCCACGATGATCTGGTCGCCCTGCTCGGGACGCCCTGCGTTGCCACCGGGCCCGTTGACGATCGACAAGGACGCGGGCACGGCCGCAGTGGTGGTGGTCGTGGCTGGTCCCGTCCCACCGCCGCCACCACTCGCTGAGGTCGTGGTCGTCGTGGCTCCCTTCCCGGGGACGACGGTGGTCGTGGCTCCCTTCCCGGGAACGACGGTGGTCGTCGTCCCCGGGCCGGATCTCGCGTTCGACCCCGAGGAGGACTTTTTGGTCGACCCGGTCGAAGGTGTCCCCGCGCTCGAACCCGCGAGCGTCTTGGTGCCGCTGCCGGTCGTGCTGGTCGAGGTGCCGTGCGACGAAGGTGGAGCCGTGCCGACGCCGCTCGTTCCCCCCGCGACCTGACCACTCCCGGTGGGTGGTGCGGCGGAGACGGAGGCGGCGATCGGCGCTGCAACCCCGAGCCCGACCACGCCCACGCTTGCCACCACGCCGGCGACGAGGGCGCGGCTCGCCGAGCCGGCGAACTTCCCGACGGTGGTCGCAACGCGCCCGAGCGGCAGCGCGCCGAGCCAAGACAGCGGCGCGGCCAGGCGGAGTTTCCAGATCGACACGGCGAGGAAGGCCTTGACGACGTCGGGGTCGAACTGCGTCCCGGCGCAAGCCGCCAGCTCCTGCCGGGCCTTCTCCGGAGCCACGGGCCGCTTGTACGAGCGGGCCGAGGTCATGACGTCGTAGGAGTCCGCGACGGCCACGATCCGACCGCCCAGGGAGATCTCCCTCCCGCTTCGCCCGAACGGGTAACCGCGTCCGTCGAATCGCTCGTGGTGCTCTGCGATGGTGTTCGCCCAGGGACCGAGCCAGGCGGCGAGGGGCGCCGTGATCCTCGCCCCCTCGAGGGGATGGCGCCGAAGCACCTCCCACTCAACGTCGGACAAAGTGCCGGCCTTGTTGAGCAGCTCGGGGTGCACCGTGAGCTTGCCGATGTCGTGGAGGAGCGACGACCATCGCAGCCGGTCGCGATCGGGTTCGGACAGGTGCATCTCGTCGGCGACCATGTCGGTGAGCGCCCGGACGCGCTCGGCGTGGCCGCGGGTGGTGCGGTCGTGCGCGCTCAGGCTCGCAGCGAGGCTGACGATCTGCGCGGCGGCCAGCGCGGGCTCGGTGGCGACCCCACGACGGCGGGCCTCATCGACGCGCCGGCCCAGGTCGCGCACGTTGCCCACCCTGCGAGCGGCCGCCAGCCGCTTCGGTGCCTGGCCCGGAAAAGCCATGTTCAGCTTGAGGAGCACCGCGAGCGGAGCGCGCGCCGGGTCAGCGAGGCAACTCCCACATAGGTGAGGCTGCAGACGGCCAACATGGCCAACCACCATGCGCCGAACCCTGCGAGCGTGGAGGGTTGCGTGACGCGGCTCTCGACGAGGTACGCGACGGCGAACGAGGAGCCGACCGGGACCACGGCGATGGCGATGGTGAGCCCCGCCGCGAGTACCCAGCGGCTCCGCCACCGATCGGTGGCTCGGCTCATCGCTCGGCGCGTGGCCCTGGGCGGCGCGGACTCGTGGAGGACACGGCGAGAGCGACGCTACCGATCGCCTCTGCGCCGATCGCGGCATTTCCCTCGAGGCCAACTTGGCCCGAGGACAACGGGTGCTGGTCGCGAACTAGACCGGCTGATAGGTGCCGAACTCGGCCCGCAGCACGTCGGACACCTCGCCGAGCGTCGCCATCGCCGCCAGGGCCTCCTTCATGGGCACCAGCAGGTTCTCGGTCCCCGCCGCGGCCTTGGCCACGTGCTCGAGCGCCGCGTCGACCGCCCGCTGGTCGCGCTCGGCGCGTACGCGCTGGGTCCGCTCGACCTGGGACCGCTGCAGCCCAACGTCGATCGGGAACACCTCCGCCGGCTCGTGGAGCTCCTCGACGAACTCGTTCACGCCGACGACCACGCGCTCGCCGTCCTCGACCGCCTTGGCGTGGGTGTACGCCGCCTGCTCGATCTCCCCCTGCATGTAGCGGGCCTCGATCGCGGCCACGGCACCGCCCATCCGGTCGATGCGCCCCAGATACTCGAGCGCGCCCCGCTCGACCTCGTCGGTGAGGGTCTCGACGTAGTACGAGCCGGCCAGGGGGTCAACCGTGTCGGCCACGCCGGACTCAAAACCGATGACCTGTTGGGTGCGCAGCGCCAGCTTGGCGGCGCGCTCGGTCGGCAACCCCAGCGCCTCGTCGAAGCCGTTGGTGTGCAGGCTCTGGGTCCCACCCAGCGCCGCCGCGAGCGCCTGGATCGAGACGCGCACGATGTTGTTCTCGGGCTGCTGGGCGGTCAGCGTCGAGCCGCCGGTCTGGGTGTGGAAGCGCAGCATCTTGGACCGCGGGTCTTTGGCGCCGAAGCGCTCCGTCATGATCCGCGCCCACATGCGACGGGCCGCCCGGTACTTGGCGACCTCCTCGAAGAGGTTGTTGTGCGCGTTCCAGAAGAACGAGAGCCGCGGCGCGAACGCGTCGACGGCGAGGCCGGCCTCGATCGCCGCCTCGACGTAGGCGATGCCGTTGGCGAGGGTGAAGGCGAGCTCCTGGACCGCCGTCGAGCCCGCTTCGCGGATGTGGTAACCGGAGATCGAGATCGTGTTCCAGTTGGGCAGGTGCTCGGCGCAGTAGGTGAAGGTGTCGGTGATGAGCCGCATGGAGGGCCGGGGCGGGTAGATGTAGGTGCCCCGGGCCACGTACTCCTTCAAGATGTCGTTCTGGATCGTGCCGCCGAGCTGGTCACCCGGCACGCCCTGCTCCTCGGCGACCAACTGGTAGAGCAGGAGCAGGATGGCCGCCGTCGAGTTGATGGTCATCGAGGTGGTGACCTTGTCGAGCGGGAGGTCGGCGAGAAGAAGGCGCATGTCGGCCAGCGAGTCGATGGCCACGCCGACCTTGCCGACCTCGCCCTCGGCCCGGGCGTGGTCGGAGTCGTAGCCCATCTGGGTGGGGAGGTCGAAGGCGCACGACAGGCCGGTTTGGCCCGCGGTCAGCAGGAACTGGAAGCGCGCGTTGGTGGCCTCGGCGGTCCCGAACCCCGCGTACTGGCGCATGGTCCACAGCCGCCGGCGGTACATCTCGGCGTGCACGCCGCGGGTGTAGGGCTCCTGGCCCGGCTCGCCCAGCTTGGTGGCGGGGTCCCAGTGCTCGAGGTCGGATTCGCGGTACACGGGGCGGATCTCGATCCCCGAGTCGGTCGTCCTCTTGTCGCCGTCTCCGTTCGCCGGGCTCACGGAGCCAGGTTACGCCGGGCCGGGAACCGACTCAGCGAGGATGGGGCATGCAGAGCTCGTCGTACTCTGCGATCACGATCTCGCCCGCGTTCGGCCCGCACGCCGGGCACTCGGGGTCGCGCCGCACCTTGAAGGTCCGGAACGTCTCTTCCAGTGCGTCGAACGCGAGGAGTCGGCCGACGAGGGGGTCGCCCAGCCCGAGCAGCATCTTGAGCGCCTCAAGGGCCTGGATCGAGCCCACGATCCCCGGCAGCACGCCGAGGACGCCGGCCTCGGCACACGACGGCGCGAGCTCGGCGGGCGGGGGTTCGGGGATGAGGCAGCGGTAGCACGGACCTTTGTAAGGGTCGAACACCGTCGCCTGGCCCTCGAAGCGGAAGATCGAGCCGTGCACGACGGGGATGCGCTTCAACAGCGACGCGTCGTTGACGAGGTAGCGGGTCGGGAAGTTGTCCGTCCCGTCCACGATGATGTCGTAGCCGTCGATGATGTCCAAGATGTTGTCGGCGCCGAGGCGCACGTCGTAGGTGACCACGCTCACGTCGGGGTTCATCGCGGTCAGCGTCTTTTTCGCCGAGTCCACCTTGCGCTCGCCGATCCGGTCCATGTTGTGGAGAATCTGGCGCTGCAGGTTGGACGCGTCGACAACGTCCATGTCGATGATGCCGAGCGTGCCGACGCCCGCCGCGGCGAGGTAGAGCGCCGCCGGAGACCCCAGGCCGCCCGCGCCGAGCAGGAGCACCTTGGAGCCGAGCAGCTTCTGCTGACCGGCCTCACCCACCTCGGGGAGGAGGAGGTGCCGCTGATAGCGGTTGCGCTGTTCGGGGCTAAGCGTGGCCGGCGTGGACCACGGCCGGCCCTCGTCCTTCCAACGGTTGAAGCCGCCGATCATCGAGGAGACGTCGGTGTACCCGAGCGCCGGCATCGTCTGGGCGGCGAAGGCCGAGCGGACCCCGCCGGCGCAGTAGACGACGATCGGAGCGTCCTTGGTCGGGATCCGGCCCTCGACCTGGAACTCGAGGTTTCCTCGGGGAAGGAACACGGCACCCGGGATCGCCCCTTGCTCGAACTCCTCGGGCTCCCGGACATCCAGGAAGACCGAAGAGTTGAGCCTGGTCGCGGCCTCCTCGGGCTCCACCTCGATGATGGAGGCCTTGGCGGCGTTCAGGAGATCTCTCGGACTTGGCATGGATCAGGCTCCCACCTCGGGCCGGCGTTGCTCCGAGTAAAACCCTACTAGCGCGCTCAAGATTCCCGATTCCGACCGGGGCCCGGAACAGGCGAGGAGGACCGATCGATGGAGCTTGCTGAGGCGATCCGGCGGAGGCGGATGATCCGCAGCTTCGTCCCCGAACCGATCGACCGCGCGGTCGTGGACCGTCTGCTCGAGGTCGCGCTGCGTGCCCCGTCCGCGGGCAATACGCGCGGCGTGGCGTGGCTCGTGCTCGAGGGCTCAGAGACGACGACGTACTGGGAGCTGGCCACCGACGAGACCTGGCGGGCCGCCTACGAGCGATACCCGCACCTGTCGCAGGCGCCGGTCGTCGCGCTCTCCCTCTGCTCGCCCACCGAGTACATCGAGCGCTACAGCGAGGCCGACAAGGTGGGCTCGGGCCTCGGCCGGGGCGAGAGCGACGACCCCGAGGCGGCTTGGCCGGTCCCCTACTGGTGGGGAGACGCCGCCATGTCGACGATGCTGCTCCTCCTCGGCGCGACGGCCGAGGGGCTCGGTGCCGCGTTCCTCGGGACCTTCCGCGGCGAGGCCGAGCTGCTCGAAACGCTCGGGGTGCCCCCCGGTTGGAGGATGTTCGGCGCGGTGCTCCTCGGCAAGCCCGACAGCCAGGACCACCGGTCGCCCTCGCTCGCCCGCCCGCCCCGACCGGGTGTGGGCGCCGTGCACCGGTCGCGTTGGTAGCTACGACGCTCCACCGAAGAGGCCGAAGAGGCCCCGCGAGCGCATGTTCTCCCAGAAGTCGACGTCGTAGGCGTGCTCGGGGTCGCTGCGCACCTCGGCGTCGATGACCTCGGCGTCGTGGCCGACCAGGATCCGCCAGCGGTTGGCCCGCACGCCGTCCAGGATGATCTTGGCTGCTTCTTCGGCGGAGGTCGGCGCGTTGTCCCTGAAGTGCTCCCCCATCATCTGGACGCCCTTTCGCAGATCGTCGTCCGAGATGCCGTCGGCCGGGATCCCCTGGCGGTTCAGCTGCTTGCGGACGCGCTCGAGGTCCTCGGCGTCCATGTCGTCGGCCGAGTTGCCGTGCGCCGCGGCCGAGTTGAGGACGATCGAGGTGCCGACGTGTCCGGGCATGACCACCGAGACGTGCAGGTGCGGGGCGTTGACCCGGAAGTCGGCGATCAGCGCCTCGGAGAACCCCCGCACGGCGAACTTCGCCGCGCTGTAAGCGGTGTGCGGCGTCTTCGGCCCGATCGAGGCGAACAGGCCGTTGAGACTGCTCGTGTTGACGAGGTGGCCCTCCTCAGCGGCGAGCAACATCGGGAGGAAGGTCCGGGTGCAGAGATAGACCCCGCCCCAGTCGACTCCGAAGGTCCGCTCCCACGTCGTGCGTTCGTCGGCGATCATGCTGCCTCCGCCGCCGATGCCGGCGTTGTTGAACAACAGGTGGATGTGGTCGGTCGAGTGATTCTTCGCAACCGCATCGCGGAAGGCCTTCACCTGCGCCTCGTCGGAGACATCGGCCTTGAAGGTCGTGACGCGAGTGCCCTTCGGGGCGGACTTGAGCGCGAGGTCCTGGGTCTCCTTGACCGGCTCTTCGAACACGTCGCATGTCGCGACGTTGCATCCCTCTGTCGCCAGCTGGCGGACCAGTGCACGGCCCATGCCGGTGCCGCCACCGGTGACCACGGCGATGCGTCCTTCGAAGCGCTCCACGGGATCTCCTTCACCTCGACGTCAGCACGATACGCCAGCGTTCTCTCGCCGTCCCCGGTCGGCGCGGGCTGTCAACGAGGAGCGAGCTTCCTGCGTGGGTCGGATGTGCGAATCAGGTCCAAGGCTGCACTCACGGTGGCTGTGGCGGGTGTCCTCGCCGCAGGCTGTGCCGGGGCTCCACGATCCTCGGCGCCGGCGCAGGGCGGGGTGAAGACGACCTCGGGCGCCGCCGCGGCGACGACCACGACGTCTTCACCTCTCTCGACGACGACCACCACAGAAGGAGTGCCGACGACATTCCACGCACAGTCGGTGACCTTCGTCTCTCCTCAAGAGGGTTGGGTCCTTGGAACCTCGGCGTGCGGGGATCACAACTGCCTCGCCATTGTGCGCACTCAGGACTCCGGCGCGTCCTGGATGCCGATCCCCGTTCCGGCGATCACCGGCTCGTTCGCGGGCGACCAAATCCGCTTCGCGGATCCAGACGACGGCTGGGTTTACAACGACGAGAACAGCGGACCGGGCCTCTGGGTCACCCACGACGGCGGCGCCGACTGGCGGACCGTCACGATCCCCGGGGTCTCGAACCTTGATTCCATCTCGGACGTCGAGGCTGCCGACGGAAGAGTGTTCGCCGCGTTCAACGGCGCGCCGATCCTGATCGCGTCAAGCCCTGTCAGCTTCGACGACTGGACGGTCTCGCCGACGACGCTGGAGGTCGGAGCGGGGCCGATCCCCTTTGAGCAGATCGTCCTGCACGGGCCGGTCGGCTGGGTTGCCGAGGTCGACCGGACCGTCATCGCGGGAGCATCACTCGTCGGTGGGTCGTGGGAACCGTGGACGCCGCCGTGCGCCGAGACGACCGGGCCTATGTATCTCGCGGCGTCTGACGTGGAAAACGTCGCGGCCGTGTGCCCGGAGGGCGCATACGGCGGGCCGACCGACCAGGTCCAGGTTGGCCTGTTCGTGTCGAACAACGGGGGCTCGACCTTCGTCCCTTCGGGCGAGACGCTGCCCGAGGACACCTTCGGACCCATCGCCACGGCGGGGCCGGGCGTCGTGGTCATGGGAGTGGGAGGGACCGGCCTCCTCGCCACGTTCGACGGAGGAGCGCAGTGGAGCACCGTGTATGCGTCATCCTCCGAGTATGCGTGGCAGCAGGTCGGGTTCACGACGCCGACGCAGGGGGTGGCGATCGACGGCGACGGCACCATGCTCATGACCTACGACGGCGGCCACCAGTGGTACGTCGTCAACTTCCCGTCGGTCACCTGAGCGCGCAAGGTCTCCTGCGAGGTGCACGCCGCACGATCGGGGCGTGCCCATCGATCCCGACACCAGCGAGGAGCCCGGCGCTTTACGCGTTGAACGGTGGAACAGACCAGACGTCGTCCGGCCAACCTTCGACCCTCGCGCCCGCTACGTCGAGCAGTTCTGGCTGCCGGTCCTTGGACCCTCAGCGATCTGGCTGCTCCGCCGGTTGGCCGACCGGTTCGACGACGAACCCGACGGCTTCGAGCTCGACCTCGACGAGGCGGCAGGCTGCCTCGGGCTCGGTGCTTCGGCCAGCCGACACGCCCCTCTGCGGCGCGCGCTTGCCCGCAGCGTCCGCTTCGGACTGGCTCGGCGTCCGGCAGCGGAACGGCTCGAAGTCGTGGAGCGGCTCCCGCGAGTCCTGCCTCGGCATCTGATCCGACTCCCGATTTCGCTCCAGGAGCAGCACCGCGCCTGGGTGGACGCCGAGGCGCAGGCCGACGAGGGCGTGCGGCTCCGGCGACAGGCCCGGCTCGTGGCGTTGGACCTGCGTGAGCTGGGAGTCGACGACGCGTCGATCGAGCGTCACCTCCTGCGCAGAGGCGTCCATCCGGCGACCGCCTTCGAGGCCGCGCGATGGGCCTGGTCCCCGGAGAGTGAGGCGGACCGGCCGCTGGCCGCCCCCGGGTGAGCCGAACTAGGACCCGGCTCGCATCCGGACGTACTCGATGAGCGTCCAGACGTCGACGACCTACCGGGCCGTGGGATCTTCACCAGATGCAGCGTGTGAACAGTCGGGGTTCGATTTCACGTGCCATCTCTACGATGACCTGCCGGTGGCACTTTGCGTCGCTCGCTTCGACACAGAAAACGGCAACGCGCTCGCGCCTGGCTCGCTCGACAAGTCGCGTCAGCGCGTCTTTGGAACCGTTCTGTAGCCTTTCCCTCATGCGTTGACGTCCTTCTTCGAGCGGACCACGACGAAAGGCATCTCGGTTGTCGGCTGGGTTCCCGAGTTCCCATTCGTGCGCGTATGTGATCCCAGCTGCCGAAAGGGCGGCACTCAGCCGGCCCTTCGAGTAGCCGGGTCGCCTGCTTGATGGCGTGAGCCGCACATCAACGACGCTGTCGATTTGGTGTTCGACAAGCTTGTTGAGGAACTGGTCGATTCGGAGGTCCTCGTAACCGACGGTGTAGATGCCAACCGGCCGTTCCATTGCTCCGTTCTAGTGGCCAAAGAGCTGTGAAACCAGTACCCGCGAGTAGAGGGTGTGTGTTGTCGCGCCCTGCCGCGATGCTTGGAGGCAGATCGGGCGCACGGGTCTGGCAACGAACGGAGAGGCATGGAACCAGAACGCATGAAGGTTGTCGTGCTCGTCAAGGCCTCGCCGGTTCTCACACGCGAACTCAACGAGACCATGTGTGTCGCTGGCCTCCGCATTGACCAGGGTGATCCTCATTGGATTCGGCTCCATCCAGTCCCCTTTAGGGACCTAGACGACGAGCGAAAGTTTGCAAAATACCAGGCAGTCTGGGTATCCGTGCGGCGCCCAACCTCAGATCGCCGACCAGAATCGTGGAGTCCGATCCACGGTTCGATCATCCCGGCAGAGTCGATGGGCACTAAGAGTGGCTGGGCGCAGCGGCGACAGCTCATCGCACACCTCGAGGAGAAAGCCATGTGCGATCTGGTCGAGGACAACCGCTCCGGTTCAGGCCCGGGGACACCGTCCTTGTCGATCGTCCGTCCAGTCGAGCCGCCGCGCCTGAAAATCACACAAAGAGACGAAACGCAGCTTCGCGAGTGGCGACGTCGTGCTGTCGGCGCCGCTTCGCGAATGAGCCTTTTTGACGATCCGGAAGTGCGCAAGCCCGAGTTCGAAGTCGTCCCTTGGCGAATCCAGTACGAGTTTCGGTGCTCGGCGCCCGAATGCGCCGGCCATACACAAACGATCGTGGACTGGGAGGTGCTAGCGCTCTGGCGTCGCGTCAGACGGCGACCAGATTGGCAAGATCAGATGCGTCTGAAGTTTGAAGAAACCCTCTGGCAGGACAGGGACTCCGTCCTATTCGTCGGCAACCAAGAGCAACACCCAACCAGCTTTCTTGTGCTGGGCGTGTTCTGGCCACCGGAAGGCCCAACGCAAGGACTTCTGAACGTGTGAGCCAACCAGAGCTATTTGGACTAGGACCCGGCTCGCGTCCGGACGTACTCGATGAGTGTCCGGACACCGAAGGCGGTGCCGCCCTTCGTCAGATAGCCCGAGGACTCCCCCGATCGGGCCGGCCCCGCGATGTCGAGGTGCGCCCAGGGCACGTCGCCCACGAAGCGAGACAGCAGCATTGCGGCGGCGATCGACCCGGCCTCGCCGGGGCGCCCCATGTTCTTCATGTCGGCGACCTCGGAGTCGATGTGGTCCGCGTACTCCTCGGGCAAGGGCATCTGCCAAAGCGGCTCTCCCTCGTCACGAGCGACCGCCTCGATGCCGTCCATCAGCGCCTCGTCGTTGCCGAACAGCGCCCCGATGGTTCGCCCGAGCGCCACCACTTGGGCGCCGGTCAGGGTCGCGACATCGATGATCGCTTCCGGCTCGAGCTCGGCGGCGAGCGACAGCCCGTCGGCGAGGACCAGCCGGCCCTCGGCGTCGGTGTTGAGCACCTCGATCGTGGCGCCGTTGCGGGCCCGGAGCACGTCCCCGGGCTTGACCGCGTTGGGACCCGGCATGTTCTCGGTGACCATCGCGATCGCCGAGACCCGGATCTGGACATCGCACTCGGCACACGCTGAGATCGCCGCCATGACGGTGGCGGCACCGCTCATGTCGGTCTTCATCGTCATCATCCCGTCGGCGGTCTTGAGCGACAGACCGCCCGAGTCAAAGGTGATCCCCTTGCCGACCAGCACGACGTGGGGCACCTTGCCGTCGACTTCGGCCGGGTGTGCCGGCGTGTAGTGGGCCATCACCACCCGCGGCGGCTGGGCCGACCCGCGCGCGACGGTCTCGAGCCCACCCAGGCGCTCGTCGGCGATGCGGGACTCGTCCCAGACCTCGACGGTCGTGCCGGGACGGCCGCGCAGGCGCTCCTCCACGCGGCGCGCGAACTCGGAGGGATCGAGGTCGCTCGGCGGCGTGTTGACGAGGTCGCGGGCGAACGCCGCGGCATCGGACTCGATGACGCCGCGCTCGAAGTCACCCCGCAGCTCGTCGGGTCGCTCCGAGACGACGACGAGGCGCTCCAAAGCCGCGGGCGACGGCTTGGACCGGTAGGCGTCGAACCGGTAGGCGGCGAGCAGCGCTCCCTCGGCGAGCGCAGCCCCTGGCGCGCCGGCCGGCACGAAGGCCGCCGCAGTGCCACCCTCCCCACCGGCGCGCACCACGGCGGCGGCGGCGCGGCGCCATCGCTCCGGATCGAGCTTGGCGGCGGGGCCGAGCCCGACCACGAGCACTCGCACCCCGTTGGTCCCCGAGAGACGGAGCACCTGTCCGACCTTCGCCTTGAACCCCTGCCGAGCGCACTCGTCGGCGTCGAGCGTCGCTGGGACGCCGAGGGCCGTCGCAGCGAGAGCGGTCGTCCCGACCAGCGCGGGCGGGTCGTCGCCCGCACCCGCAGTCGCGAAGACGGCGGCCACGCCGACGTCGCCCAGCTCCTCGGGTCCGATGAGTTCCACCGACAAGGTCACGACCTCTCCTTCTTCTTGGGGCTCTGGCGAGCCTCCAGGTGCTCGTCGCCCTCCTGCCAGCGCGCCATCGTCCAGACGAGGTCGGACAGCCGGTTGAGGTACGGGCCGACCTGGGAGCCCTCTATCGGCTCGGCGGACGCCATCCGCTCGGCCCGCCGGACCGCGGTGCGGGCCACGTCGAGCGCCGCCGCCCGGCGGTTGGCGCCGGGGACCACGAATTCGGTGGGCATCGGCGTCCGCTCGGAAAGAGCATCGATCCTCGCCTCGAGCGCCTCGACCATCTCGGTCGTGACCAGCGAGGTCCCCGCCTGGAGCTTGGTCCGGTTCTTGGGCAGGGTCGCCACCTCGGCCATGAGCACGTACAGGTCGCGCTCGATCGAGACGAGCAGCTCGTCGAGCTCCGATCCCGGCTCCGCCTCCGAGCGGGCCAGCCCGAGCGCCGCCTGGGCTTCGTCCACCGCGCCGTTGGTCTCGATGCGCGCCGAGTGCTTGTCGACCCGGCCGCCATAGAGCAGCCCGGTGGTGCCGTCGTCCCCCTTGCGGGTGTAGATGCGCACGGTTGCCGATGCTACCGAGGGCCGCCGGTAGCCTTGGGGGGAACATGGCTGCCCCCGAAGTGCTGCTGGGCCGCCTGGATCCGGACTCGTCGAGCTATCTGAGCGCCCTCCGAGAGCGTGTGCTCGTCTACGACGGCCCGGCCGGGACGACCTTCCAGAGCCTCGGCCTCGACGCGTCCGCGTTCGGGGACCCCTCGGCCGAGGGGTGCTACGAGATCCTGGCGCTGACCGCGCCCGACCTGGTCGAGCAGCTCCACCGCTCGTTCCTCGACGTGGGCGTCGACGCCATCGAGACCAACACCTTCGGGGCGTTCTCTGTCGTGCTCGGCGAGTACCAGATCGCCGAGCGGACGTACGAGATCAACAAGGCCGCCGCCGGGCTGGCCAAGCGGGTGGCGCGAGGCTACGAGACCCCGGACCGGCCGATCTGGGTCGCGGGCTCCATGGGTCCGGGCACCAAGTTCGCCACGCTGGGGCAGATCGCCTACGTAGACCTGCGCCAGGCGTACGAGGACCAGGCCCTCGGCCTGCTCGAGGGGGGCGTCGACCTCCTCCTCATCGAGACCGTCTACGACCTGCTCGGCGCCAAGGCCGCGATCAACGGGGCGCGCCGGGCCATGGCGTCGCTGGGCACCCAGGTGCCCCTCCAGGTCCAGGTGACCATCGAGCTCACCGGGCGGATGCTGCCGGGCACCGAGATCGCGGCCGCGCTGACCACGCTCGAGGCGATGCAGGTCGACGTGGTCGGGCTGAACTGCGCGACCGGACCCGCCGAGATGGGCGAGGCGCTGCGCTATCTCTCCCAGCACAGCACCGTGCCGATCTCCTGCCAGCCCAACGCGGGGCTGCCGAGCGTCGTGGATGGCGCGATGCACTACGACCTCACCCCGGAGCAGCTCGCCGAGCACCACCACCGCTTCATCACCGAGTTCGGCGTGCGCGCGGTCGGCGGGTGCTGTGGCACCACCCCGGCCCACCTCCAGGCGGTCGTGGAGCGCTGCGCAAAAGCCACCCCGGCGCAGCGTTCGCCCGACCCCGAGCCGGCGGCCGCCTCGATCTACTCGGCAATGCCGTTCCACCAGGACACCTCGTTCCTGGTGGTCGGCGAGCGCGCCAACGCCAACGGGTCCAAGCAGTTCCGCGACGCGATGCTCGCCGCGGACTGGGACACCTGTGTGGCAATCGCCCGCGACCAGGTGAAGGAGGGCTCGCACCTCATCGACGTGTGCGTCGACTACACCGGCGCCGACGGCGTGGCCGACATGGACGCACTGATGAGCCGGCTGGCCACCCAGTCGAGCGTGCCGATCATGGTGGACACGACGGAGGGCCCGGTCGCCGAGACGGCGCTGCGGTGGCTCGGCGGTCGGGCCATGCTCAACTCGGTCAACCTGGAGGACGGCGACGAGCCCGGCACCCGGCTCGACACCTTCCTGACCCTCGCTCGCCGGTTCGGCGCGGCGGTCGTGTGCACCTGCATCGACCGGGAAGGCCAGGCCCGGACGGCGGAGTGGAAGCTGCGCGCCGCCAAGGAGATCGCCGAGGTCGCCGTCGAACGCTACGGCCTCGCGCCCGAGGACCTCTTCTTCGACCCGCTGGCGCTGCCGCTCTCGACGGGGATGGAGGAGAGCCGGCGCGACGGCATCGAGACCCTCGAGGGCATCCGTCGCATCAAGGCGGAGCTGCCCGGCGTCTCGACGATCCTCGGCCTCTCCAACGTGTCCTTCGGCCTCAACCCGGCGGCGCGCCAGGTGCTCAACTCGGTCTTCCTGCACGAGTGCGTCGAGGCCGGTCTGGACGCGGCGATCGTGCACGCGTCCAAGATCCTCCCTTTGTCCAAGATCGACGAGCGCGCTCGGGAGGTCTGCCTCGACCTCGTCTACGACCGCCGACGGGACGGCTACGACCCCCTCCAGGAGCTGCTCGGGCTGTTCGAGGGCGTGTCGGTCTCTTCGACTTCGAACGAGGAGTACCTGGACTGGCCGGTCGAGCGGCGGCTCGAGCAGCGGATCGTCGACGGCAACCGCACCGGCCTCGAAGCGGACCTCGACGAGGCCCTGGGCTCGGGCGTCGAGGCGCTCGACATCATCAACAACTTCCTCTTGGCCGGCATGCGGACCGTGGGCGACCTGTTCGCGTCGGGCGAGATGCAGCTGCCCTTCGTGCTGTCCTCCGCCGAGACGATGAAGGGGGCGGTCGCCTACCTCGAGCCCCACATGGAGCGCAGCGACCAGGGCGGCAAGGGCACCATCGTGCTGGCCACGGTCAAAGGCGACGTCCACGACATCGGCAAGAACCTGGTCGACATCATCTTCACCAACAATGGCTACGAGGTCGTCAACCTCGGCATCAAGGTCGGGATCGGCGAGATGATCGTGGCCGCCGAGGAGCGCCGGGCCGACGCCATCGGCATGAGCGGCCTGCTCGTCAAGTCGACGCTCATCATGCGCGACAACCTCGAGGAGCTGAACGACCGGCGCCTCGCCCACATCCCCGTCTTGCTGGGGGGAGCCGCGCTCACCCGCACCTACGTCGAACGAGACCTTCGCAACGTGTACACCGGCCGGGTCTTCTACGGGCGCGACGCGTTCGAGGGGCTCCGCACGATGGACCGGCTGATGGAGATCAAGGGCGGCACCGAGGACCCCGACTTCGGACGCGAGATCTCAGAGCGCAAGGTCCCCGCCCGCGCCGGCCTCGCACCCACCCCCCGGGCCGAGGACGCGCCGGCGCGCTCGCCCGAGGTGGCCACCGACAACCCGCTCTTCCCGCCGCCGTTCCTCGGCGCCCGGGTGGCCAAGGGGATCCCCCTTGACGACATCGCCGAATACCTGAACCTGACCGCGCTGTTCAGGAACCAGTGGGGGTTCCGGCCCGACAAGGGGATCCAAGAGAGCGACCCCGAGTTCAAGGAGCGGGTCGCGGCGGTCCTGCGCGAGCAGCTGGCCCGGGCCAAGGAGGCCGACCTGCTCGTGCCCCAAGTGGTGTGGGGCCACTTCCCGGCCAACGTGGAAGGGAAGGACCTCGTCCTCTTCGAGGACGAGCGGCGTGACCACGAGATCATGCGGTTCAGCTTCCCCCGCCAGGCCAAGGCCCCTTGGCTGTGCATCGCTGACTTCTTCCGCCCCCTCGGAGCCGAGGAGGGCGACTGGGCCAGCTTCCAGCTGGTGACGATGGGCGGCGCCGTCTCCGAGGAGACGGCCAAGCTGTTCGCGGCCAACGAGTACCAGAACTACCTGTTCCTGCACGGCCTCGGGGTCGAGATGACTGAGGCCCTGGCCGAGTACTGGCATCGCCGGGTGCGCGAGGAGCTCGGCTTCGCCGGGGAGGATGGGCCCACCCTGGGCGGGCTGTTCCGCCAGCAGTACCGGGGCGGGCGCTACTCCTGGGGATATCCGGCGTGCCCGGAGCTGGCCGACAACGCCAAGGTGGTTGAGCTCCTCGGCGCGAATCGCATCGGCGTCAGCATCAGCGAGAACTTCCAGCTCGAACCCGAACAGACGACGAACGCGATCATCTGCTCGCACCCGGCCGCCAAGTACTTCGTGGCCTGACCTCGGCCCGGGTCGCACCCGGCATCCCGCCCGGTCGGTCCCGGGCCGCATCGGTGCGGCTATCCCCGAATTGCGAGAGTCGGGGCGATACCGTTTTGTCCCGTGGGAACACTCCTGGTCGCAGGGCTGTCGAGCAGCACCAAGATGATCGAGGTGGTGATCCTGGCAGTGGTGGTGATCCTGCTGGGGACCGTCCTCGTTCTCTACCGCCGCAACAGCAGGCCGGCAAAGGCCGGCGCCAACTCGGCCGCCAACTCCGCGGCGTCGTACTACAGCGACGTCAACACGCTGCCCTCGGGCGGCTTCGGCGGCGGCCAGTCCTTTGGGGGTCAGTCCGACCCGTTCGCCGGCTTCGGCGGCAGCATGGCGGCCCCCGCTCCTCCTCCGCCTCCACCCCCGCCGCCCAGCGCGCCGGCCTCGCCACCGCCGGGTACGCCCGCGGGCTGGATGCCGGACCCGAGCGGCATGCCGGACATGATCCGGTACTGGGACGGCATGAGCTGGACCCAGCACGTCGCCAAGCGGAACTGACTCCGAAGAGCCCAACGGGCCGATAGTCGCTCGCGACTAGGCCGGCCGCTTGGCCACCATGGTCAGGATGTCGTAAGTGGCTGCCACCTTGCCGTCCTGGTTCGTCACCACCGCACTCCAGCAGACCTCGCCGTACTGAGCCCCGTCCCGAGGGGTGATCTTCTTCACGATCAGTGTGACGGTGATCTCATCACCGGGGAACGTAGGCGTCAGGAACCTCAACCCCTCCAGCCCGTAGTTGGCCAACACGGGACCGGGCGCCGGGTCGACGAACAAGCCGGCAGCGTAAGACAGGACCAAATACCCGTGGGCCACGATCCCGCCAAACAACGGGTTCTCCTTTGCCGCCGCCTCGTCGGTGTGGGCGTAGAAGGTGTCACCCGTTAACTCGGCGAAGCGCTCGATGTCTTCCAGCTCCACCCGGCGAGACCCGGTGGTGATGCTGTCGCCGATGGACAGGTCCTCGAGGTATTTGCGGAACGGATGCACCTCCGTCGGGCGCTTGGCGGATCCCGTGACGTACTGCCCGGTCACAGCCGTCAACACGTCCGGGCTCGCCTGCACGGCCGTCCGCTGCATGTGGTGAAGCACGCCGCGCAGCCCCCCCAGCTCCTCACCGCCGCCTGCTCGACCTGGTCCGCCGTGAACCAGATTCGGCAGGGGCGAGCCGTGACCGGTCGATTCCCGGGCGTCAGTGGGGTCAAGTACGAGGATCCGTCCGTGGTATGGCGCCAACCCGAGCACCACCTGAGTGGCGACGTCGGCGTCGCCACTCACGAGCGAGCCGACCAGACTGCCTCGGCCGCGGGCGGCCAGCGCAACGACCTCCTCGATCGAGCGATAGCCCATCACCGTCGAAACCGGCCCGAACGCCTCCACATCGTGCGGCGCCTCCTCGGCCGGGTCGTCGCATCGCAGCAGCACAGGCGGCATGAACGCGCCGCGTGCCGCATCGGCACCGTGCACCTCAAAGGAGCTCGGATCCCCGAACACCACAGCGGCCGCCTCGCTCAAGGCCTTCAATGAGGCCAACACCTCGTCACGCTGAGCGAGGCTTGCGAGCGGTCCCATGGTGGTGTCCTCCGCTGAGGCGAGTCCGACCCGCACGCCGGCCAGTGCCTCCCGAGTCGCTGCCACCACCTCATCCACCAGGGGGATCGGCACAAAGGCCCTTCGGATGGCCGTGCACTTCTGGCCGGCCTTCACGGTCATCTCGGTGACGAGCTGGTCGACGTAAAGGCTGAACTCCTCGCTCCCCGCCGCCACGTCCGGTCCGAGGATCGAGCAGTTGAGCGAGTCCGCCTCGGCATTGAAACGAACAACGTGCTCGACGAGGACCGGGTGGACACGCAACCGGCGAGCCGTCGAGGCCGAGCCCGTGAAGGTGACGACGTCGGATTCCTCCAGGGCGTCGATCAGATTGCCGACCGAGCCGCACAGCAGCTGCAGCGACCCCTCGGGCAACGTCGCGGAGGCGACGATGTCCCGCACGACGAGCTCGGTCAGGTAGGCCGTCTGGGTCGCCGGCTTGACAATGGTGGGCATGCCGGCAATGAAGGCCGGGGCCAGTTTCTCGAGCATCCCCCACACCGGGAAGTTGAAAGCGTTCACCTGTACGGCCACGCCGGGCCGGGCCGTCCAAATGTGTTGGCCAACGAACGTCCCGGTCTTGGCGAGAGCCTCGGCCCCGCCGTCGACCAGCATGGTGGCATTGGGCATCTCCCGTCTGGCCATGCTCGAGTAGGACAACAGCACGCCGATCCCGCCGTCGATGTCGAAGCGAGAGTCCCGCAAGGTCGCACCAGTCCGAAACGAGAGCTCGTGGTACGCGCCCCGACGTTCGTTCAGGTATTGAGCCAGCGCCTTCAAGGCGTTCGCTCTCTCGGGAAAGCTCATCGCTCGAAGCTCCGGCCCGCCGACACGCCGGGCGTAGGCGGCCATCGCTCTCGTGTCGATGCCCGCCGAGGAGACCCGAGCCACCTCCTCACCGGTACTTGCATCCAGCAGGGTCACGCCTTCGTCGGAGGGCGCCTGCCAGCGGCCCTCTGCGTAGCTCTCGAGCGTCTGCGGCATGCGCTCAGTCTTACACCCAGGACCAACCGGTCGTTCGGTCTGCAAGACTGTGACCATGGACGAAATCGCTCTGCAGCGTGACGGCGCGGTCGCGACGGTCACGATCACCCGCCCCGAACAGATGAACTCGCTGACAACGGCGGCGAAAGAGGGCCTGCTGGGGGCTCTGCGCGAGGTGGCCGACGACCGCTCGGTTCGCGCCGTCGTGCTCAGCGGGAGCGGCCGGGCGTTCTGCGCCGGTCAGGATCTCGCCGAACACGCCGAGGCGTTGGCGGCGGATCCCGAGCACGCCTTCGATACGGTCGAGTGCCACTACGCCCCGATAGTGCAGAGCCTGGCAACCATGCCAAAGCCGGTCATCGCCTCGATCAATGGGACCTGTGCGGGGGCGGGGATTGGCTTCGCCTTGGCCTGCGACCTCCGGATCGCCGCTTCCGGCGTGAAGTTCGCCCCTGCCTTCACTGGGATCGGCCTCACCGCGGACTCCGGCCTGTCGGCCACCTTGCCGAGAGCCGTGGGTTGGTCGCGGGCGGTCGGCCTTCTGATGCTCGGCAAGGTGATCGACGCCGAAGAAGCCGAGCGGATCGGGCTCGTGCACGAGGTGGTGGTTGGTGCCGAGCTCGCCTCTCACGTTGCCGGCGTCGCCGAGCGGCTGGCACAGGGGCCGACGCTCGCTTTCGCCGCCTTGAAGGAGGCCCTCTGGTACGCCACCTCGGCGTCCATCGGTGACGTGCTCTCGCTCGAAGCCCGGCTACAGAAGCACCTCGCCACCTCTGAAGACCACCGAGCCGCCGTCCAGGCCTTCTTGGAGAAGAAGCAGCCGGCCTTCTCGGGCAGCTAGAGGCGAGCGAGGATCCGGATCATGCCGACCGCGCCCGCCCAAACGCCACGCCAGCAGTACGACGTCGCCCGCCTGTTGGCGGTCGCTGTCGAGGTCTTCATCGAGCGGGGCTACGACGGAACGAGCATGGGCGATCTGGCGACAGCCACTGGGCTGTCGAAGTCGTCGATCTACCACCACATCGAGAGCAAAGAACAATTGCTGCGCCTCGCGGTGGAGCGAGCGCTCGACGCCTTGTTCGCCGTGTTGGACGAAGACGGCGCCAAGGCCGAGCGTGCCGTTGATCGGCTCCGCTACGTGCTCGGCCGCGAGGTCCAGGTCCTCTGCGCCGAACTTCCTTACGTCATTTTGCTCCTGCGGGTGAGGGGAAACACCCCGACGGAACGCTGGGCGCTCGAACAGCGGCGCAAGTTCGACGCCCGGGTCCGCGCCATCGTGGAGGAGGCTGCCGCCGCCGGCGAGCTCCACTCCGACCTTCGGCCAGCACTCGCTGAAAGGCTCGTATTCGGGATGATCAACTCGATCACCGAGTGGTATCGACCCGGGCGGGCGGACGTCGATGAGTTGGAACACGCGGTCGTCGAGCTAGCACTCGCCGGTCTCGGGGCCCAGTCAATCGAGGGACCATGACGGTCTTCGAGTCCGACGAGTCCCTTTCGCCCGGTGATCTCCGAGCACTTCAAGAGCAGCGCTGGGCCTCCCTCGTTGCCCGTCTCTCCGGCCACTCGTTCTACGGGACCCGTCTCCACCCCTCCATGGAGCTCAGCGATCTCCCGACGTTGCCGTTCACGATTAAGAAGGATCTCTGGGACTCCTATCCCTTCGGGATGCTGGCCATCGACCGAAGCGAGCTGCGTCGCGTGCATGCCACATCGGGTACCAAAGGCCTGCCCACGATCGCCGCCTACAGCACCAACGATCTCGAGGTCTTCCGGGCCGTAAACGCCCGCTCGCTCGCCGGCGCCGGCGCGGGCCCGGGCACCGTCGTGCACAACGCTTACGGTTATGGTCTCTTCACAGGGGGGCTGGGCCTGCACGGCGGCGGCGAGCGCCTCGGCTGCGCTGTTGTACCGATCTCAGGCGGGCAGACCGCCCGGCAGGTCTCGCTCATCCGTGACCTACGCCCCGAGGTCCTTTGCTGTACCCCAAGCTACGCGGCCCTCATCGGCGAAACGATGGTGGCCGACGGCATCACCCCCAACGAGAACCCCTTGCGCGTCGGGATCTTCGGGGCCGAACCTTGGAGCGAGCACCTCCGAGACCGCATCGAAGCGCTGCACGGGATCACGGCCCTCGACATTTACGGCCTTTGCGAGATCATCGGTCCTGGCGTCGCTTGCGAATGCTTGGAATCGAGAGAGGAGCTGCGCGCTGGTGGGCTGGGCGGTCTCCACGTCAACGAAGACCACTTCTTCCCCGAGATCGTCGAGCCTGAGACGGGCGAACCGGTCCCAGAAGGCGAGACGGGCGAACTCGTCCTCACGACCCTCACCAAAGAAGCGCTTCCCCTGGTCCGCTACCGCACCGGCGATCTCACCCATCTCAACCGCTCGCCCTGCCTGTGCGGTCGCACGACCGTTCGAATGGGACGTCTCGTCGGACGCAGCGACGACATGGTTGTCGTCCGTGGCGTCAACGTCTTCCCTTCCGAGATAGAGCAGGTAGTGCTCGACTCAAGGGACCTCAGCCCTACCTACCTCATCGTCCTCGACACGACCGGTCCGATGCCCGAAATGACGGTCGCCTTGGAACTCGCGAGTCCAGGACAGCAACATGACGACCGCAGTCACCGGCAAGAGCGCGCAAGAGAGCTGTCGGGCAGACTCACAGAACGTCTCGGGCTTCACGCCCGCGTGGTGGTCGGGCCTCCGGGCGCCCTCCCGAGGTCCGAGCTCGGAAAGGCCGTCCGGCTCGTGCGCCTGGCCTCCGAAGGAGATGGCCGACCGCCCGAGATTGTCACCTTGATGGAGGAGGGGTGACCATCACAGAGATGGCGCCATCTCGTCTCGGCTGTCCGCACGCCGGTCGACCGCTACGGCGGGGCGCTTAGAGCGCCCTGGCCCAGCTCGTGCGCGACTTTGCCGAGCGTGGAGAGTTGGGTCGAAAGGCGGGAAAGAGTTTCTCCATCTGGTCGCAACCCCGCCGGGACCGAGCAATTGCCTTCTGGTACAATACCGACCGAATGGTCGGTCGGTATTGAGGAGGTAGAGGGAGATTGTCAGCCGTTGCCGAGCTGAACGGCGAAGAGCGAGCCTGTTTCGACGCCCTCATCGCTGCTGACAAACGGATCGAGCCCCGCGACTGGATGCCGGAGGCGTATCGCAAGACGCTCGTCCGCCAAATCGCTCAGCACGCCCACTCCGAGATCATCGGCATGCAGCCCGAGGGCAACTGGATCACGCGGGCACCGTCGCTCAAGCGCAAGGCCATCCTTGTTGCAAAGGTCCAAGACGAGGCCGGCCATGGGCTCTACCTGTACTCGGCCTGCGAGACCCTCGGCGTGGATCGTGATGATCTCCTCGATCTCTTGCACGCGGGCGACCAGCGTTACTCCTCGATCTTCAATTACCCGACGCTCACTTGGGCGGACGTGGGCGCCATCGGGTGGCTCGTCGATGGCGCCGCCATCACGAACCAGATACCCCTCACGCGTTGCTCCTACGGGCCTTATGCCCGGGCGATGGTCCGGATCTGTAAGGAAGAGAGCTTCCATCAGCGGCAGGGTTTCGAATTGTTGCTAACGCTCTCGCGGGGCACTGAGGAACAACAAGCCATGGCCCAGGACGCGGTCAACCGCTGGTGGTGGCCGTCGGTGATGATGTTCGGCCCGCCGGACTTCGAATCGCCCCATTCGGAGCAATCGATGGCTTGGGGAATCAAGCGTTTCTCTAACGACGAGCTGCGCCAGCGGTTCATCGACATCTCGGTGCCACAGTCGGACGTGCTCGGCTTGAGCCTGCCGGATCCAGACCTCCGCTGGAACGAGGCGAAGGGACACTATGACTTCGGCCCGATCGACTGGGACGAGTTCAAGCAGGTGCTCGCTGGGGACGGTCCTTGCAACCGGCAGAGGCTGATGAGACGGGTGCAGTCGCACGAGGACGGCGCCTGGGTTCGCGAGGCCGCCGCGGCCCACTCCGCCAAGGTTGCCGCGCGACGGCAGGCACAAGGTGTCGTCGATGTCGCCTGACGCCGTCGAAGGCGCGACCTCCCGCGCTAGCTGGCCGCTCTGGGAGGTATTCGTGCGGCCGCGCCGTGGCCTCTCCCACACCCACGCCGGGAGCCTCCATGCGCCCGACGCCAAGTTGGCCCTTCAGAACGCCCGGGACCTGTACACCCGCAGGCAGGAGGGCGTGAGCCTCTGGGTGGTGCGCTCGTCCGACATCACCGCGTCCAGTCCCGACGAAAAGGAACCATTCTTCGACCCCGCCGGCGACAAGGTCTACCGGCACCCGACCTTCTACGAGATCCCCACCGAGGTGGAGCACCTGTGAGTAAGACCGCCGTCTCGCAAGGGCTCATGTGCTATGTCCTCAGCCTCGGCGACGACGCCCTCGTCCTCGCCCAGCGCCTATGCGAGTGGGCGACGAAGGCACCGGCGATTGAAGAAGACGTGGCGTTGCTCAATATCGCGCTGGATCTGCTCGGACAGGCCCGTTCGCTCCTCGCCTATGCCGGCGAGCTCGAAGGCGCCGGTCGGAGCGAGGACGATCTCGCCTTCCTGCGGGAGGAGCGGGACTTCCTCAACTGCCAATTGGTCGAGCTGCCCAACGGTGACTTCGCCGTCACCATGGTGCGCCAGCTGTTGTTCTCCTCTTACCAGTATGAGCTCTACGAGGCACTTTCGAGGTGCGCCGATGAGACGCTCTCTGCCATCGCGGCCAAGGCCGTGAAGGAGGTGGCGTACCACCGAGAGCACGCCTCCGCCTGGGTGGTACGCCTCGGCGACGGCACCGAGGAGAGCCACGACCGCGCGCAGACGGGCCTTGAAGGGGTCTGGCCCTTTACCGCTGAGCTGTTCGAGCCCGGTGCCGCGACAGGCGCCGGGGTCGATCTGCCCGACCGCGCCAGCCTGCGCGTTCCCTGGCAGAGCCACGTCGAGACCGTGCTCGCCGAGGCGACCCTTTCGTTGCCGGAGACCCTGTGGGCCCCGGCTGGCGGCCGCAAGGGCCTACACACCGAGTCGTTCGGCTACTTGCTGGCGGAGATGCAGCACCTCCATCGCTCGCACCCAGGGGCCACGTGGTGAGGGAGGCACCGGCTGCTGCGCCGACACTGGCCGCTGCCGCCGACACCGACGCGCTGGCTGCCGCCTCCGCAGTTGCCGCTGCCGTGTTGGATCCGGAGATTCCCTTCGTCACGATCGCGGACCTCGGCATTCTCCGCTCCGTCGAGCAAGACGAAGCGACCGGCCGCTTGGTCGTAAGCATCACCCCCACCTACTCGGGCTGCCCAGCGATCGAGGCCATCCAACATGACGTCGAAACAGCCCTCGCGGACGCTGGCTGGCCCGACGCCGAGGTACGACGGGTCCTAAGCCCTGCCTGGACTACCGACTCGATCACACCCGAAGGTCGGCGCAAGCTCCAGCGGGTCGGGATCGCCCCGCCAGCCCCGAGAGTGGCGTCGGTCGCTGTGCGGATCAGCAATGTCATCTGCCCTCGGTGCGGCTCCGAGCAGACAGAGCTCGTCTCTGCCTTCGGCTCCACTCCATGCAAGTCCCTGTGGCGCTGCACGTCTTGCCTCGAACCCTTCGACCACTTCAAGACACTGTGACGACAGCCCTCAGCCGAGCGAACCCCGAACCGGGCGCAGAGGCGACGACAGGCCGCTTCGTCCCTCTTCGCGTCAAGGCCGTCGAGCATCTCACCCACGACGCGGTCACTGTCGTCTTCGAAGGCGACATGCCGTTCAGGGCGGGGCAGCACTTGACCCTGCGGCGATTCGTTGATGGCCAAGAGCAAAGGCGCACATACTCCATCTGCGCCAGCGCCACCAAGCCACAACTCCGCATCGGCGTGAAACGCCTCGAAGGTGGTGCCGTTTCCGCATGGATCAACGACGAACTCCGATCCGGCGATGTGGTCGAGGTGGCGGCTCCGACGGGAAGCTTCTCGCCGGCGCTCGCCGCTGACCAGCGCGCGCCGCTATGTAGCCATCGCTGCCGGAAGCGGCATCACGCCGATCCTGTCGATCGTCACGACGACGCTCGAGGTCGAGCCGCAGAGCTCGGTCGTCCTCTGGTGCGGGAACAAGACCACCCAGGACATCATGTTCCTCGAGGAGCTGTGCGACCTGAAAGACCGCTACGCAGGCCGCTTTGAGCTCTTGTTCTTTCTTTCCAGAGAGGAGCACGAGGTAGCGCTCTTGTCCGGCCGCCTCGACCGCAATCGGGTGAGGCGGCTCATCACGGAGCTCCAACCTGCGGACGAAATAGACGAGTGGTACCTCTGCGGGCCGTTTGCCATGGTGGGACAGCTGCGCCAGACACTAAAAGAACAGGGAGTCGACGCCTCCCATATCCACGTCGAACTTTTCCACGTCGATGGCGAGATGCCTCGTACCGTCCGGGCCGTCCGATCAGCGCTGCATAGCGACTGGAAGGGAAAGACGAGCCAGGTGACCGTCCTCCTCAACGGGCGGGCCACGACCATCCCAGTTCCATTCGATGGCGATCCCGTACTCGACTCGCTGAGGGTGGCACGTTCGGATACCCCTTTCTCGTGCACGAGTGGGGTCTGTGGAACCTGCCGTGCCCGGGTAGTCGAAGGCTCGGTCGAGATGGACGTTGCCTACGCCCTCGAGCCCGACGAAACCGCCAAGGGTTACATCCTCATGTGCCAATCCCATCCGACCACCGAGGTTCTCCGGCTCGAGGTTGAGTAGAGCACGCGGGAAGAACCGTAATGAGAGTGCTTGTGTTCGGGAGGAGAAGTGAGCATCGGTGAGCGATGAGGCTGCTGAGGTTCTGGTAATCGGCGGCGGGCCCGTCGGCCACGCGATGGCCCTTCAGCTTGGTCGGGCCGGAATCAGCACACTGGTTGTTGAGCGCAAGCCTTCACCGCGCGACCCACCCCAAGGCGCTTGGGGTGCACGCCGCGGACGATGGAGTTCTACCGGCAATGGGGTCTCGCGGACAAACTTATGGACCTCGGTCTCCGCGCTGAAGACGCTCAGGGGTTCGCATGGATGACGCGGATCACCGGCATCGAGCTGGGTCGGATCATGTTCGCTGACGACCCCGGCATGCTCGAGGACTGGTCACGCCAGTCGGCCGAGCGGACGACCATGGTGTCCCAGGTGCGCCTCGAGCAGGTTCTGGCTGAAGCGGTGGCCGAGCTGCCGAGGGTGGAGCTCAGGTTCGGCACGGAGATGGCTCACCTTCAGCAGGACGACCTGGGTGTCACCGCAACTCTGGTCACACAGTCAACTGGCGAACAGTCGCTTGTCCGCGCCCGTTACGTCGTGGCTGCCGATGGTGTGCGCAGTCCAACGCGGCGCCTTCTTGGGATCTCAGAGGAGGCCGATGAGCCGTACGGTCAGTCGGTGAACGTGTATTTCCGTTCGGCCCGTTTGATTGAGCTGAAGGGCGGTCGTCCCTACATTCTCTGGTGGATTGTGAACGCCGACAGCCCTGGCACCTTCTGGCCGCTGGGCTGGGACAACCGGTGGATCTACAACTTCGAGGCCGACCTATCGAGGCCGGCTGATTACGCCGACGAGGAGTATTGCTCGGAGCGAATCAGGGCGGCGTCTGGGGATGTGAACCTCGACGTCAAGATCATTGAGATTCTCCGCTGGGACCACGAGTGCGCGGTCGCAGACGAGTGGCGTCACGGCCGAGTGTTCCTCGCCGGCGATGCCGCACATCGGTTCCCACCCCACGGTGGGTTTGGTTTGAACAGTGGCGTTCAGGACACCGTGAATCTGGCATGGAAGTTGATCGCGGTTCTTCGCGGCCAGGCGGGCGACGAGCTGCTGACCAGTTACCAGAGCGAAAGGCGGCCTGTCGCTCGCTTGAACGCGGATCAGACGACGTTGAACACGAAGAAGATGGCAGAGACGGGTTGGCTGTCCGACCGCTACGACATGTCTGTGATTGAAACGCCGCGCGGAGCAGCGCTCAGAAAGGCGATCTGTGATGCGGTGCCCAAGCAGCGCGAGCAGGTCCACTCACAAGGGCAGCAGTTCGGCATGATCTACGAGTCCTCGGCGGTGATCCCGGATGGTCGCCCGCCGGTCCGCTCGTCGATCTTCGACTATCGAATGACATCCACTCCCGGGGCACGGGTGCCTCAGGCGACGTTCTGCCGGGCCGACGGTACCAAGGTGACAACACAGGGTCTACTGGACGGCTCCAGATTCGTGGTGCTCACCGGGGCAAGGGGTGGTGGGTGGGCGGCCGCGGCACCCGAGGTGGCTGAGGCGCTTGGACTCGAGCTCGTCGTCTACGAAATCCGTCCCGAGGGCGAGGTCATGCTCGACCGCGGCGGGTCGTTCGAGGAGATCTTCGAGATTTCGCAGAGCGGAGCGATCATCGTCAGACCGGACGGGCATGTCGGCTTCCGCTGCGATAACGCCCCAGACCGCGCAGCCGAAGTTCTCCGCGGAGCGCTCACCGAGATCCTTACCACTCCAACCCTGGCAACCACGCCGTGACTGCGTTCAGCCGGTTCACCTTGGCAGCACTAGGGTGATGTAGCACATGCTTGAGGTGCGCAGGCTCGTGATGCTGCGAGCCGTAGCAAGAGAGGGTTCAATCGCCTCCGCGGCCCGCGCCCTCAGCTACACCCGCTCCGCTGTCTCGCAGCAGCTGGCCGCACTCGAAGCCGAGACTGGCGTTCAACTGATGGTTCGCTCCGGCAACCGCGTCAGTCTGACGTCTGCGGGTGCCGCCCTCGTCGAGAACACTGAAAAGATCCTCGCCGAGCTTCGTGCTGCTGAGGCGACGCTCGACTGCTCAGCCGGCGAGGTCCGCGGACTTCTAAGAATCGGCATCCCCTTCAGAGAGGGGCCTGGAATTATGGTTCGCGCGCTGCGCGAGGTTCGGCAGCGCCACCCGTCATTGGAGATACAGCTCGTGCACATCCTCGGGGACCAAGCCCCCGAAGACATTCGCGAGGAGCGTCTCGACGTGGCGATCGTCTCACGATTCGGCCCCTGGTCTGAGGCGACAAGCGAGGGCCTCAAGGAATGGTTGCTCAGCCGCGATCAGCTACGGCTTTACGTCGCCGCAGATCATTCCCTCGCGGGAGCCACATCACCCCTTCGGATCGCGGACCTGCGTGACGAACCGTGGATTCTCAGCCACTACACCCAGCTCGGCCGACTGACGACCGGTCTCTGCAACGCCGCCGGATTCGAGCCGGTGATCGCCGCGCTCGTCGACGACCTCAGCATCGCAATTCGCCTCGCCGGTGTCGGATGGGGCATCACAATTGCGCCCGAACTAACCCCAGCGGTCAACGAGCTCCCGATTGAGCGGATCCAGCTTGAAGGTCTCGAATCAGAGCGCGAAAGCGTGCTCATCGTCCGAGCCAGAGAGGAAACCGCGCCGCGGCTGGCAGTCGTGATCGACGCCGCACGCCGAGCCGCTGGGGAGGCCGCGCGGCAGAGAGCCGCCGCAGCGGACACGGGTCGCTCAGTGCTCGCTTGAGGCGAGACCTGAACTGCCCGAGCGCAGTAAATGGTGACGCACAGCGTTAGCTAAAGCGTCAGTGACCTTATTGAAAAGGTCCGTACGAAGCTCGTACAGTGCTCTTTGCACGCAATGGATGAGCAATTCAGGCGTGACCAAATGGGGGGTGAGCTGGTGCATAGATGGCACAGACTGTCCGCGGCGGTGGGAGCCGCGTGCCTCTTTCTTGGTGTTGTCGCGGTTGCGTCTAGCAGCAGTGGGGCTAGCCCGCGAGCCTCTAAGGCCCCAATCAAGGTTCTGACTTTCGGCGACATCACCGGCCTGTTCCCGACCCCGCAGAATGACCTCGTGGACGCGGTCCGTGCGGCGGTTAATGCATTCAACGCGGCCGGAGGCGTCCAAGGTCGCAAGGTCGAGCTCATCGCCTGCAATACCCAGTTCAACCCTGCGACGGCCTCGAGCTGTGTCGCGAATGCGAAGACTGAAGGAGTTGTACTGGCGATTCCTTCGTTCGAAATCTTCGACAGCATCACTACACCCATCCTGGAGACCCAGAAGATCCCGGTCTTCGGGGCTCCATCCACGGCAGCTGCGGCCTTCGATCCAGACGAAGCCTGTTTCGTGCCAGGAGCGTTTTCCTTGTACCCCGCCGGGGCTACGCAAATGGCGAAGGCCGGAGTGAAGAACATGAGCGTGCTCGAACCCCTGGGGGTCCCGAACACGAATGAGATCAACCAGGCTGTTGATATGGCTGCCAGCGCGGCCGGTATGAAGATCGGTGCAGTCGTCGGCGTTTCCCCGGTCGCGACCAACCTGTCGGCAATCGCAGCACAGGCGACTGACGGCAACGAAGACGGCTCGTTCTTGCTGGAGTCATCGCCTGCGCTCTTGACCCTGATTGCTGACGTTGCCCAGAACCACCCTGGGATCAAGACGGACGTCTTCGGCCCGGATCTGGCAATACCTCAGGTGCTGACGGCGCTCTCGCAGATTCCGGCCGCGAAAGGTCTCTACGGCGTAAACGCAACGGTCTGGCCGACCGACACGAGCATCCCGGGCATCAGGCTCTACGACAAGGAGATACGCAAGCTCGACCAGTCTGCAGTGGGCAACGCTGGCGGGCTGCCGCCGTGGATCGACGCCTGGGGTGCGATGCAGGTGCTCGCCACCATGAAGTCAGGCCCGATCACGGCAGCAACGGTGACCGCCGCAATGAAGAAGGCCGCCGTCAACTTCGAGGGCGTGGTGCCCAATTGGCACTATCAATACAACAAGCTCGGCCTGGGATGCGACAACAACAACGAGGTGTACTTGGGTCGGTATGAGGGCGGCTCGTCGGTGAAGCCAGTCAACGGCGATAAGCCGGTCCTGGCGCTCAGTACCGCGATCATCGACTACTACAAGAAGGCGCTCGCCTCAGCTGCATCCTGAGCAAAGGGTGGTGGCATAGGGGTGTCCGTGCGACCCGTCACACCACAGAGCACATTGCACTCGGCGACCGTGGAGTGACACTCGGATGGTCTGGGTCCAGTATCTGATCCTGGGGCTTGGCCTCGCTGGTGCTTACGGGCTGACCGCCCAGGGTTTGGTGGTCATTCACCGCGGTTCCGGCGTCATCAACTTCGCTAACTCGGGCCTCGGTCTGGTGGGTGCCTACGTTGAGTATGAGCTCCACAACAGTGGCGTCCCCGCTGTCCTAGCGGTGCTGGCGGGACTGCTCGCCGCTGCGATCCTGGGCTGGGTCGCGCACTATGGCGTCATGCGCCAGTTATGGACCGCGGCGCAGCTCACCCGAGTGATCGCCACCCTCGGCATGCTCGACCTGATCGACGGCCTGGCGAACCTGAGGATTCAACAGAATCAGTTACTGCCGCCCTATCTGCTCCCCAACCACGGCCTCAATATCGGAGGGGAGGTGGTCAGTTCGTACAACTTCTGGCTTTTTGGGATCGCCGTCGCGACCACGATCATCCTGCACCTTGTCTACAAGCGCACCAGGTTCGGCCTGTTGACGACCGCCATCTCGGAAAACCGGCGCTCCGCGTCTGCGCTCGGACATTCAGCGGATCTCATAGCGGCAACCAACTGGGCGTTGGGCTCGGTCCTCGCGGCGGCAGCAGGCATCCTGATCGCCCCGATACTTACGATCTCGGTCGAAACAATCAGCCTCATGCTTGTCCCAGCCCTGGCGGCTGCTGTGATGGGCGGCTTCGTGTCGTTCCCGATCACGCTTTTTGGTGCAGTGCTGGTCGGAATTGCTGAATCGTTTGTGCAGTGGGCGAATATCGGCCAGGGCTGGCCGGACGCGGTCCCGTTCGTTGCCATGATTGTGATTCTCCTATTCAAGGGAAAGGCGTTGCCGGGACGCAGCTTCGTCCAGTGGAAGCTGCCAAAGGTCGGTTCCGGCAGGATCAATTGGAAGTTGGCTCTCGCCGGGGTCGTAATCACGTGCGCTATGACCGCATTCGTGTCGTCGGGATTCATCGGGGCGATGTATGGGACTGCTGCGTTCGCGTTGATCCTGATGTCTTCGGTCGTCGTCACCGGTTATGCCGGGCAGCTATCGCTGGCGCAGCTCGGGCTCGCCGGAGCGGGGGCATTCATCGGCACTCGCATCGCGGAAGTCGTTGGACTCGGATTCTGGCCAGCCTTGGCGATCGCGATCGTCGGGATCGTGCCCGTCGGGATCCTCGCTGGCATCCCAGCGCTTCGAACTCGTGGCGTCAACCTAGCGATCGTCACGCTCGGCATCGGCGTGATCGTCGACGAGGTCGTGATTACGAATGTCAACTACACCGGTGGCATCGCAGGCACACGAGTTCAACCGCCAAGCCTATTCGGCCTCTCTCTGAACGCTGAAACACATCCCGCTAGATATTTCATGCTGGCTCTCGCCTTCGTAGTCGTATGCGCGTTCGCCGTTGCAAACCTCCGGCGAAGTTCTGTCGGGCGCTCCTTGATCGCCCTACGCGGAAGCGAGCGTGCGGCGGCTTCCCTTGGTCTCAACGTCGCCCGCTTGAAGCTGTACGCGTTCGCGATCGGGGCCGTGCTTGCCACCATCGGCGGGATGCTGATCGTCTATCAGGCCCCGGTTGTCAACTGGTCATCAGGCTGGGATGTGATCAGTGGCGTCGTGCTTCTCGGCGGACTCGTGATCGCTGGACTTGGCTTTACTAGCGGCGCCATTGTCGCCGCTCTCGCGGCCACCGTCGGTGTGATTCCATACCTTGTCGGCTTGATCGGCACCGGCGCAGTCGACTGGATTACGCCGGTAGTCGGCATCGGCACGATTCTGGCGATCGTCAAGGCACCAGACGGAGCCATTCCGTTGGCACTCAAGAATTGGAATGCCAGACGAGAGCGCAAAGACCGTCGGCCAGCTTCGACTTCTGCCTTAACCAGTCCGGGCGAAGTGAGTGCTCCTCCGTCGGACCGTCGCGCGACTGACATCGCGGCGAGCGGCACCGACGTGACGCGCTTGACCGGCCACAAGCTGGAGCTGCAAGGACTTTCAGTGCACTTCGGGGGGGTCGAGGCTGTCAGGGAAGTCTCGTTCTCCGTGCACTCGGGGGAGATCGTCGGACTGATCGGGCCGAACGGCGCCGGTAAGACGACGCTGATCGACATCGTCACCGGAATGACCCGGCCGACACACGGCGAAGTCCGACTGGACGGGCGGACCCTCAACAGCCTTCCCCCCGCCAAACGGGCGAGCGCCGGACTCGCCCGCTCCTTCCAGACCTTGGAGCTGTTTGAGGATCTGACCGTCCGCGAGAACATTCTTGTCGCCTCCGATCGGACACGGTGGTGGGGCTACCTTCAGGCACTGGCCCGTCCTCCGCGAGCACAGCTCTCTCCTCCGGGTCTGGCTGCTGTACGTGCCTTCGGACTGGAGACCGATCTCGATCGCCACCCGGTCGAGCTCACATATGGACGTCGGCGTCTCGTCGGCATCGTCCGTGCGGTGGCTGGAGGTGCACGCATCGTTCTGCTCGACGAGCCGGCGGCAGGTCTCGATGAACTTGAGTCCGCTGAGCTCGCCAGCTTGCTCCGGATGCTCGTTGAAACCTGGGGCATCGGGATCCTGCTGGTGGAGCACGACATGGCCCTGGTGATGGCGGTCTCAGATCGAATAGCGGCGCTGGATTTTGGCCGAGTGTTGCGCGTGGGGACGCCGGACGAGGTGCGCAACGACTCGAAAGTCGTCGCCGCGTACCTGGGCGAGCCGATCACCCAAGAGTCGCCTTCCACCAAGGAATACGAAGCAAGCCGGGTGGAGGCATGAGCACCGTCGCTTCTGACCGGACCGGAGAAGTGCAAACCGGTCACGATGGCGAACCCTTGCTGGAGGCGCGTGGGCTGTCGGCGGGTTATGGCGCGCTGGCGGCGGTTCGCGACTTGGACCTGCAAGTAAGCGCCGGTGAAGTCATTGCCGTGCTCGGGGCCAATGGTGCCGGTAAGACGACCACCTTGCTGGCGCTGGCCGGCGAGATCCAGCCGCTGGCCGGCGAAGTCCGCTGGCTGGGTAACGGATCCACCTCCCCGTTGTTCCGCCGCGCTCGCGAAGGTTTGGCCCTTGTCACGGCGGAGAAGTCGGTCTTCATGAGGCTGACCGCACGGGAGAACCTGATGCTGGGGCGTGGCGGAGTAGATGAGGCCGTCGAACTCTTTCCGGAGCTGAAGGGGCACCTGGATCGGGTAGCCGGTCTGCTATCCGGCGGTCAGCTGCAGATGCTGACAGTCGCCCGAGCGCTGGCCAGCAAACCGAAGGTTCTGCTCGCCGACGAGCTCTCGATGGGACTGGCGCCGCTGATGGTTCAGCGGCTCCTGGTTGCCGTGAAAAACGCTGCCGATAACGGTGTCGGCGTCGTCTTGGTAGAGCAGCACGTGCGCCAGGCCCTGAGGGTTGCCGACACCGTCTATGTCCTACAGCGTGGGCGCTTCGTCTTCCATGGCGATGCCACCAGTGCCACGGCACAGATCGAGCAGATCGAGAAGGCGTACCTGGAGGGTGCCACGACCGACGACAGGAACTAGCCGCGGGACCAAAGGACGTTGCCTCATGAACTGCAGCGTCGGCAGCGCTCAGGGGGGAGCAACGTCCGAGGTTCCGCTCCGCAACCAACCGACGGAGACACTTCAACCTATGCATACTTTCGAGAGTCCCGAGCTGCTTGAGCTCTACCAGACCTACACCGCGCACCCTCAGAGCGTCGCCGCACACTTCAACGCCGCCTCGGCCAGGGCGACAGCAGAAAACCCACTTGTAGTCGGGACAGGGACTGACATAGCGGTCTTTCGCGGCGGCGGTGCAGCTCCGGTTGTCGAGCGAATCAGGACGGCGACGGGTGGATTCAAAGAGCTAGCCGCCGTCTCTCATTTGGGTCCCGCGGTCGCGGCAGTGATGGCGATGAAGCGGCTCGATCCCGATGGGCCTTGGCGTGCTGATGCGGAGCGGCTGATCCTTCGCTGCGAAGACGCACGCCGAGCGAACTCAGTTGAGCTGTGGCGCGACAAGATTGCCGTCGAGGCTTACCGAGGGCGCGAGCAGATGATCGCCCAAATGATTGACTATTGCTGCCGCGTGACAGAGCGTTTCTTGCAACGCTCACTGAGGGATCCCTCGTACCTGTGCGTTGAAAATCTGCAGGACGACTATCTCGAAGGACCAGGCGAGAATCTACCGGTACCGATGAATCGGATGATGGTAGCGACGTTCTTTCTGACCGGTCTCGACATCGCCTACCGGATTATCCGGTTTTTCGATCGTCTTGATCTCGAATGGGAACGGACGATGGTCATGATGGTGGGCCGCAGCGGTAAACCGACCGGGGCGGTGACACGGGAAAGCCACAGCGTCGGTGTGATCATCGACATCGCCTCACGCGGCCGTTTGGCAGTGCCGAACCTGTTGATTGCTCCCCACGCGCCGGTGTTTCCACCGTTTGATGGGACCAACCTGTCGGCGATCGCGGCGACTGAGCGAGGGTATCGAGAGTTCTGGTCGCAAATCGTGGCTATGGCCGATCTCGCCGCCGAGATGTTCTCCCGTTACCCGGCATTCGTGCCGCGACGCGTGACGGGGGTTTTACTGACTGAGGACATACAGACGATCGACTCCATGCCGAGGATCGAGGCTGCGGACGATTGGTTCGCGCTGACGACCCGTTTACGCATGGTGCTTGAAGACCCCCAGCAAGTCCTGTCCGCGGCGGTGACTGACTTCGCGGCTCGTCAGCTTGTCGAACATAACAACGACCCGACAGCAGTGACGGTGCCAGGGCTGGACGGAGAGCCTTACCCCAAGCCAAAAGAGATGGGTGACCGCTCGAAGTTACCGGTCTGACATCGAACGTGCCCTAAGCCCGGGGTTTAGCGCTCTTCGACATCGACTGAAGGAGAGCAGATGGATGGAATAGCCATGAAGGAGGATTCTCCGTGAATGTCCCCACATTGATGACCAAGGTCGCCGCGCTTTTCGGACACCGGATTCCGATCTCCTCTCACTCGGCGCCGCTCGACCCCGAGGGAAGCGAAGTCCTCCCTGCTGACGCACAACACCAGATCAAGCGCGCCGAGAGCGTGCGCACGGTGCGGAACGTTGAGTACGCGCGACATGAGGGTGCGGGACGTAAGGGAGCGCCTTTGCGCCTGGGTCTCGACCTACTGATTCCAAAGGCCCAAGGCACGCATCCGCTAGTGGTGTACGTTCCTGGCGGAGGTTTCGTCATCTCGCCCAAGGCCGGAGCTGCTCGCATGCGCCGGTACGTTGCCTCTGCTGGTTATGTCGTCGCGAGCGTCGAGTACCGGACGACCCGACATGGCGCTACCTATGTTAACGGTGTTAGCGATATTCGGGCTGCCATTAGGTTCCTCCGAGCCCACGCCGACGAGTACGCGATCGACATAGATCGCATCGCGGTCTGGGGAGAGTCTGCCGGAGGATATCTGGCTTCCATGGTGGGCTTGACGAATGGCGATGGTCGACTCAATCCAGATGGTACGACTGTCGCTGCCGTCGTCGACAAGTTCGGCGCGTCCTCGCTCGACCGACTCGCGGAGGGCTTCGATCAGAAAACTATTGACGCAACGAACGCCCCGGGAAGCGCCATCGCACGGTATATCAACGGGCCACAAGCGCAGTTTGTCACTGACAGTCCAGCAGCGTTGAAAGCGGCGGATCCGATCACTTATGTCTCGTCGAACGCACCGCCGTTCTTGCTGTTCCACGGCACCGATGATCGTCTGGTTTCCCCGGTGCAGACCGCGCTACTTCACGCAGCATTGCGCGCGTCGGGTGCCGACAGCACCCGTTACCTCATAACAGGGGCCGGACATGGTGACATCGCTATCAAGAGTGGAGAGGAGAAGTTCTGGACGACGGTACCGATGATGAACATCCTGGTTGACTTCCTCAGGCGCACGCTGAGCGGGTCATGATCGGGTCCGAATCACCCAACCCGTTCCTCAGACGGGTCTCCCGTGGAGATCTGACGCTGATGCTGGTGATCCGATCACACCGGACAGCTGAGGTCGTGCGACTCGCTGCCGCCACTGGCCATCACGCGGTGATGGTCGATCTCGAGCACTCGACAATGTCGACGGACGAGGCGGCACAAATGTGCGCCGTCGCCGCAGACCTCGGCATGACACCGCTGGTCCGTGTCCCCGAACGCGAATACGGCGACATTGGGCGGCTCCTCGACGGTGGAGCCCATGGCATCATCTTTCCCCGCATCGAGACGGCCGAAGAGGCGATGACGGCGAGTCGAGCGTGCCGTTTTCCGCCTCGGGGTCAGCGGTCGGCGGTCAGCACGGTGCCTCAGCTGGGGATGCGGCCGACCAAGACTGCTGACCTTGCTGCAGTGCTCGATGAACTCACGATCGTCCAAATGCTGATCGAAACCCCTGAAGCGGTCGCCAACGCCGCCGCCATCGCCGCCCTCGACGGGGTCGACAGTCTCTGTATCGGCGCGAACGATTTGACGATGGAACTCGGCATACCTGGGTCGTATTCGGACCCTCGGTTCCTCGAATCTGTCGCGGCTGTCACCGAAGCATGCCGTCAGCACTCGAAGCCGCTCCAAATCGGCGGCGTGGCTGACTTGGCCGTGATCGCATCGTTGATGCAGGCCGGTGTGAGCGCGTTGATGATCACGGGAACCGATTCGGACCTCTTGTTCGCGGCGGCAAGCCGCCGCGTAAGCGAGCTGAACCAGTGGTACGCCCGAATCCAGCAGGGAGACCCATGAGAGCCGAAGTGAACCACCCCCGACTGCGAGAACGGGAGAGGATCCCGACATCTGGTGCCCGCGCTATCGAACACTTCCGGCTCGACGACTACACGTACCTTGCGATCCCGCAACTGGCCTATGACGCTCCCCAGTCACCGCTGGGCATGAACGGCGGGGACAGCAACACGGATCTTCTGCTACTGAGGTGCGAAACCGGTGGGTGGGAGACGCACCAAAGAATCCCGGTGCCAGGGGGCGAGGACGCTGAGTTCTTCGTGATCGACGATCGCGCGTTTCTGGCGGTGGCGAGCATCCGATCCGGTGCCGGCCCGTACTCCTACGCGAACGATTCCGCTGTCTTTGAGTGGGACGGCGCGAACTTCCTGGAGTTTCAACGTTTTCCGTGCTTCGCCGCCAAACAGTGGCGTCACTTCGGCTTCCAGGGTCGTGACTTTCTGGGTCTCGCGCAGGGCGTCTGGTTACCGGGCGGCGAGGCTGACGACCTGCCGTCGGTGATCTTTGAGTGGGACGGCGACCGCTTCGTCGAGTTTCAGGAGATCCCGTCGAAATGGGCTTACAACTGGTGCCAACTAAGTGTGGATGGGGCGGAGTACTTGGCTCACGCCGATCACATCGAGCCGTCGCGCCTGTACCGCTTCGATGGTGAGCGGTTCGTCGAGCACCAAGAGCTCGTGCCGAAGGCGGGGCGGGCGTTTGCTCATTTCACGGTCGCGGGTGTGACTTACATGGCCTGCGCGGTCATCGAAGGTGACTCGGTGCTGTTCCGCTGGGATGGCGAAAGGTTCGTCCATCATCAGACACTCGATGGCGCAGGTGGACGCGAATTCGAAGTGATCGAGGTAGGCGGGGACACTTATGTGATTCGTGTCAACTTCATCACCGGCGGACGGGAGAGCCCCAAGACCGACCTGTGGTCACAGGTGTACCACTTCCATGGCGAGCAGCTGGTCGTTATTCAGGAATTCCCAACGTCAGGTGGGACTGACGCGACCGTCTTCTTCCAAGGCGACAACCCGATCGTCGCGGTGTCGAACAGTTTGACCAGCGACATTCACTTCAGCACGGACTCGGTGCTCTACGACTTCTGCTAACCCGAATCGACGCGAGGACTATCGATGCCTACAGACTTTGCCGTAACGACCCCAATGCGGGCCACCGAATCGAATACTCAGCCCAGCTTTGTCTTTCCGGCGAACAGCTGCGACTCTCACTTCCATGTTTTCGAAGAGGGTTACCCGCCGGCGAACGACCCTCAGTACACGTTCCCCGAGGCGAGACTCGAGCAGTATGTCAAACTGACTGAGTTCCTTGGCATCGACCGGATGGTTCTGGTCCAACCGACCTACTACGGGAACGACAACAGTCTGACGCTCGACGTCCTCCGCAAACTTGGCTTACGGTGCCGGGCGGTCGTCCGCATCGACGAAGACGTGGATGACGCCACCCTCGACGAATACCACGAACTCGGGGTTCGTGGTATTCGTCTGGACTTGTTCGCGCGGGCGGCCTGGCCGCTCAGCGAGATAATCGCGTACATCCGGAGAATGGCTGAGCGGACGACACCTCGCGGCTGGCACCTTCAGTTCTACACGCCAGGATGGATCGTCCGCGATCTTCTGCCATTCCTCTCCACCCTCGAGGATGCATTTGTGATCGACCACATGGGCTACATGCTCGAATCCGATGGCTTGACCGAAACCGATTTCGAGCGACTTCTCACCGTGCTCGAGCAAGGCAGTTGCCATATCAAGTTATCCGGCCCCTATCGGATCGCGAAGGGTAAGGCGCTGAGCTCGGTTGTTCCACTCGGTAAGGCTCTCGTTCGCACCCGTTCCGACCGGTTGATCTGGGGAAGCGACTGGCCGCACCTTCCGGACGGTCAACGGGACACCGGCGAAATTGTGAACCTCCTCGCTGAATGGGCACCTAACGAGGCCGACCGTCATCAGATCCTGGTCACCACGCCGGGGCGTCTCTTCTTCGACGAGTGACGATGCCGACGTGGACGGCCCTCAACGAGAGAATGGCGATCAACGCCAAAGTCCAGGCTTGAACGGGAGCAGGAGCGGCGGGGCAACCTCTGAGGGCCCTACCGGCACCGCGCTCGCAGCTTTAGCTCTGCACCGCCTCCGCCGACCGACTCATCCCATCGCGGACCGCCTCCGCCGCGTCGCGCGCGTGGTATGAGGAACGGGTCAGCGGCGACGACTCCACGTGGTCGAAGCCGAGGGCCAGCCCGATGGAGCCCAGGCGTTCGAACTCTGGAGGCTCCCACCAGCGCGCCACCGGCAGGTGCTGCCCGCTCGGCCGAAGGTACTGCCCGATGGTGGCCACCCGCACGCCGACCGAGACCAGATCGGTGAGCGTCGAGATCACCTCGGGCTCCGTCTCGCCCAGGCCGACCATGAGTCCCGACTTGACCGCGAGCCCCGCGTCAGCGGCCCGGGCCAGCACCGCCAGGCTGCGGGCGTAGCCGGCCGAGGGCCGGACGGCCCTCTGGAGGCGGGCCACCGTCTCGATGTTGTGGTTCAAGACGTCGGGCCGCGCCGCGAACACGAGGTCAAGCGCGCGCCGGGTCCCCCTTGCAATCCGAGATCAGCGTCTCCACGGTGGTGCCCGGCCGGTGCCGGCGGATGGCGCGCACCGTCGCCGCGATGGCGCCGGCCCCCCCGTCCTCCAGGTCGTCGCGCGCCACGCAGGTCACCACCGCGTGGGCGAGACCCATGCGGGCCACCGCCTCGCCGACGCGCTCGGGCTCGTCGGGGTCGAGCGGCAACGGGTGGCTGGTGTCGACCTTGCAGAAGCCACAGGCCCTGGTGCAGCGGGAGCCGTTCACCATGAAGGTCGCCGTGCCCTCCGCCCAACACTCGTAGATGTTCGGACAGCCGGCCTCCTCGCAGACCGTCACCAGCGAGAGTGACGACATCGTCCGAGCGACGGCCCGGTAGTCCTCGCCCATCCGCGCCGGGACCCTGAGCCAGGGCGGCTTGCGCACAGTGAGGGGCATCCCGGCCGCCGGGTCGACCCCGGCCTGGCGGAGCCGCCGGAGCGGGGCCCGCTCGGGACTGACGCGCAGCTCGACCGGCTGGGCCAGAGGGCGCCGCTGCATGACGACCGATTCCTCACGGCCGGTCCCCCACTCGGCAGCCGCCCGCTCCACCAGCGCATCGGCGACGGCGTCGATGGCGAGAGGGTACCCCGACGCGTGGAGCGAGGTCACCGGCCGGTCCGCGATGCCGCACGGCACGATCTCGGCGAACATCGACAGGTCGCAGTCCACATTGAGGGCGACCCCGTGCAGGGTGCGCCGCCGGCCGTCGGCCACCCGCGTCGCCCGCACCCCGATCGCCGCGACCTTGGCCGGCCGCGGGCCGTTCGGCCCGAGCCATATCCCCGGGTATCCGGGCAGAATCCCGACGTCGGCGACGCCGAGCGACACCAGCGCGTCGATCACCACCTGCTCGAGCCGGTGCACGTGATCGCGTCCCGACGAGAGCCGATCGGGCACCGTCACGATGGGGTACACGACGAGCTGGCCCGGGCCGTGGTAGGTGACGTCGCCACCGCGGTCGGTCCGCACGAGCTCTGCCCCCACGGCCCCCGGGTCGCCGAGCACGTGCGCGGGGTCGGCGCGAACCCCGAGCGTGAAGACGTGGGGGTGCTGGAGGACGAGGAGATAATCGTCGCGAGCGCGTTCGGCCAGCGCCCGTTGCAGCGCGTAGGCCTCCTCGTACCCGACGGTCCCGAGGCGCCGGACCCTGAGCACGGCGGTGTCTAGAGCTCCGCGGCCCAGTCGCGCGAGCCGAGGATCTCGCCGACACGACGCAGATACGACGAGACGTAGGCACCGTCGACGGCACGGTGGTCCCAGGACATCCCGAGGACGCCGACCGAGTGGATGGCGATCGACTCGGTCCCGTCCGCCGTGTTGACGACGACCGGCCGCCGCTTGACGCCGTCGGTCGCCAGAATGGCCACCTGAGGCTGGTTGATGATCGGGACGGTGAAGTAGGTCCCGAACGGCCCGTCGTTGGTGATCGAGAAGGTGCCTCCCACGATGTCGTCCGCGCTCAGTTGGCGGGTGCGGGCCCGGTCGGCCAGGTCGCGGATGCGTCGTGCGATGCCGCGCAGCGTCACCTCCTCGGCCCGATGGATGACCGGCACGATCAGCCCCTCGTAGTCGAGGTCGACGGCGATCCCCAGGTTGACCTCGCTGTGCACGACCAGTGCATCCTCGGCGACCGACGCGTTGAGTTGCGGATACTCGCGCAGTGCCTCGACGGCCGCCCGTGCCACGAACGGGAGGTAGGTGAGTGAGAAGCCTTCCTCGGCCCGGAAGCGCCCGCCGTGAGTGCGGCGCACCCGCTCGACGTTCTCGAAGTCGGTCTCCGCCGCGATGAACGCGTGGGGCGAGGTCTGCTTGGAGCGCACCATGTGCTCGGCGGTGCGCCGGCGGACGTTCGAGAACGGGACGACGCTGTCGCCGGCCGTGGGGACGATCGCCTGTCGGGTCGACGCGGGGGACGCGCCGGCGGCGCCGGTGACGGCTGCTCTGCCGGGGCGGCCGACGAGCGGCCGTTCGAATACTGCGAGTCGATGTAGGACAGCACATCGGCTCGGGTGATTCTGCCCCCGAGCCCGCTCCCTCGCACCTGTGAGGGGATGATCCCATTGTCCGCGAGGAGCCGGCGGACCATCGGCGAAAGGAGCAGCCCGCCGTCGGCCTGCTCGTCGGACGGTCGTGGCGGCGCTGCGGCAGCGGCTGCTGGGGTCGCAGGCGCCTCGGGTGCCGGCGGCACCACCTCGGCCCGCACCGGCTCCGGCGCGACCGGGGCCGGCTGCGGTGGGGTTTCGGGCTGCCTCGGAGCTGCCCCGGCGGGCTCGTGATCAGTCGGCGCCGCTGCCGCCTCAACCGGAGTAGCCGACCCGGCGCCCGCCGCCTGCCCGTCACCGATCACGGCGAGCCTGGTCCCGACGTCGACCGTCTCCCCTTCCGGGACGACGATCTCGGTGAGCACGCCGGCCGCCGGCGAGGGGACTTCGGTGTCCACCTTGTCGGTCGACACCTCGAAGAGGGGTTCGTCCCGCTCGACCTGTTCGCCGACCGACTTCATCCACCGCGTGATGGTGCCTTCGGTCACCGTCTCGCCAAGCTGCGGCATCGTCACGTCAGCCAAGGTGAAGTCCCCTTCCGGTCAACGCGAGCATCGTCTCCCCGAAGTTCTCGGACAGCGACGGGTGTGGCTGGATGAACTGCGCGACCTCGTCCGGGGTTGCTTCCCAGTTGACGGCGAGATAGCCGGCACCGAGCTGCTCGGTCACCCACGGTCCGACCATGTGGACCCCGAGGATGCGCCCCGCCCCGCCGTCGACGCCCCGCTCGGCCACGATCTTCACCAACCCCTCGGTGTCGCCGATGATCTGGGCCCTGCTGTTGCCGCCGAAGGGGTCCTTCTTGGTCACGACGTCCAGGCCGTGCGCCTTGGCCTGCGCCTCGGTCAGGCCGGCGAAGGCGACCTCGGGGTGGCAGTAGATGGCCCACGGGACGCGCTCGTAGTCGACCGGAACCGCCGGCTCGCCCAGGATCCCGTGCACCGCGACGATCGCCTCGGCGAACCCCACGTGGGCGAGCTGCGGCGAGCCGGCGACGACGTCGCCGACGGCGAACACATCGGGCTCGGCGGTGCGTTGGTACTCGTCGGCCACGACGAAGCCGCGCTCGTCGATCACCACTGCGGTCCCCTCCGCGAGCAGGCCCTCGGAGCGCGGGCGCCGGCCCACCGAGACCACCACCATGTCCACCTCGATCTCGGGACCCTCCGCGAGGTGCAGCACTCCCCCGACGCCGCTCGGTCGGGGGACGAATCCCTTGACCTGCGCACCCGTGTGCATGTCGATGCCGCGCTTGCGAAAGGAGCGGTGCACGACGGCTGCGACGTCGGGCTCGCAACCGGTCAGGATCGCGTCCAGCGCCTCCACGACGGTGACCCGGGAGCCGAGGTCAGAGAGGAGGGAGGCGAACTCGCAGCCGATCGCGCCCCCGCCGATGACGACCACCGTCTCGGGCAGGGCATCGAGGTCCAAGAACTCGTCGGAGGTGACGACGCTGCGACCGTCGACCGCCAGGCCAGGCAACGTGCGGGGCACCGATCCCGCCGCGAGGACGACGGCGCGCCCGACGATCTCCGCACCGGCGTCGGCACCGTCGACGACCCGGACCCGCCGGTCGGGGAACAGCGTGCCGGTCCCCGAGAGCACCGTGACCTTGCGGCCCTTGAGTAGGCCGGCGAGGCCCTTGAACAGGCGCTCGACCACGGCGTTCTTGCGGGCCTGGCTCACCGAGAAGTCGATCTGCGGGTCCCCGGCGGTGATGCCGAACTCCGAGGAGCCCTTCACCGTGCGGTGCACCGACGCGGTCTCGAGAAACTCCTTGGCCGGCACGCAACCCCGGTGCAGGCAGGTCCCTCCGACCTTGTCCCGCTCGACGATCGCCACTGAGAGGCCCGCCGCTGCGCCGTACAGAGCGGTCGCATATCCGCCGGGGCCGCCGCCGATCACGACCACATCGAATTCGGTTCCGGTGGTCGTCACCTCGTCAGCTCCTCTTGTCGCGCCTTACGAACCGGCCCCTCCCAGGCGGGCCCGCGGTTCCGTCACCGACGGAGCCCGAACACCCTGAGCAACCCCGAGGGTCGCTCGTGTGTTCCACCCTACCGGTGCCGACCAGGCAGCCCGGCTTACGCGCGCAGGCCGCGCCCGATGCCCCGGAGGCGCTCGCCGAGCCGGTCGGCCGCTCCCTTGGCGAGCGGCCCGAGCGATTGGGGGCCTCGGATCGGCGCGTACGCGTCGGAGGCCGCGGTCAGCTCCTCGTCCTCGGCATCGGTCAGCTCGAGGTCCGCCGCCTCGGCGTTGGACTCGGCCTGGGCGAGCGAGGAGGCGCCGGGGATTACCACGACGTTGGGGCGCCTGAGCAGCCACGCCAGCGAGACTTGCGAGGCCGACGCCTCGTGCGCCTCGGCGACCCGGCGGAGCACCCCCAGAAGCGGCTCGATCCGCCGGAGGTTCTCGGGCAGGAAGTCCGAGGTGTTGGCGCGCATCCCCTTCGGGGTGTTGTCCGGGCCGTAGCGACCCGAGAGGAGGCCCTGCTGCAGCGGGCTGTACGCGATCACGATGCGTCCGTGCTCCTGGGCCCACGGGAGCACCTCGCGTTCGATGCGGCGGTCGGCCAGGTTGTAGCGGACCTGGTTGGAGAGGACCGGTCCGCCCACGAGCTCTTCGGCGTTCTTCCAGCGACCGAGCGGGAAATTGGAGACGCCCAGGTGGCGGACGAGCCCGTCGCGCTGGAGACGGGCGAGCGGGCCCATCGTGGCCGACAGCGGCACCACCGGGTTCGGCCAGTGGACCTGATAGAGGTCGATGTGGTCGATCCCGAGCCGGCCGGCGCTGAGACGGGCCCGTCGGGTGACGATCGGGTCGACCGGCATCAACGGGAACAGCTTGGTGGCGATGAACGCCTCGTCGCGATGACCCGCCAGCGCGGCACCGAGGATGCGCTCGGAGCGCCCGAATCCGTAGATCTCCGCCGTGTCGAAGAGGTTGACGCCAAGCTCGAGCGACCGGTGCACGAGCTCCGGCGCGATGCCCATGGCATAGACGGGGCCGTAGCCCCATTCGCGCGAGCCGAACTGCCAGGTGCCCAGCCCGACCGCGGAGAGCCGAACCCCGCCGACCTCGCGGTACTTCATCTCGACCCCGTTTCCAAGTGCCCGCTCACCGCGGCGGCATCCGGATGCCGCCGTCGAGGCGGATGACCTCGGCGTTCAGGTAGCGGTTCCGCACGATGTCGACCACGAGCTGGCCGTACTGGGCAGGCACTCCGAGCACCTTGGGGAACAACACCGACTCGCCGAGGGCTCTGCGCTGGTCCTCGGGGAGCGTGGCGAGCAGCGGCGTGTCGAAGAGGCCCGGGGCGATCGTCATCACGCGGATCCCGACGATCGAGAGGTCGCGGGCGGCCGGGAGCGTCATCCCCACCACTGCTCCCTTCGACGCCGAGTAGGCGAGCTGGCCGATCTGGCCATCGAACGCGGCCACCGAGGCGGTGTTGACGATGACACCGCGCTCACCGTCATCACGCGGCTCGGTCTTCGCGATCGCGGCGGCGGCCCGGGTCATCACGTTGAACGTGCCGATGACGTTCAGGCGCATGATGAACTCGAAGCCTTCGGGGCTGTGAGGCTCGCCGTTGCGGTTGATGACCCGCTCGGCCCACCCGGTGCCGGCGCAGTTCACCGCGACGCGCAGCGACCCACCCTCGGCCGCCAGGTCGACGGCCCGCTGGCAGTCCTCGGCGTTGGTCACGTCTCCCGCGACGTACTCGCCACCGACCTCACCGGCGACCTGCTTGGCGCCCTCCTCGTTGCGATCGAAGACGACGACCCGGGCGCCCTGCTCGGCGAGTGCCCTGGCAGTGGCCGCCCCGAGGCCCGATGCGCCGCCGGTCACGACGGCAGAGCTGTTGGCGATCTCCATGCGTCGATGGTACGGCGAAGGCCTCTCGGCCCACCACCCCACGACTAGGCCGAGCGCGCCCCCATCGCCGCGGCCACCGCGAGCTCATCGACGAGATCGTTCCAGCGGTCACCGCTGTGGCCCTTCACCCACTTGAAGGCGATCTCCCGGTCGGGCTTGAGCGCCAGGTCAAAGAGCGGCTCCCAGAGATCCCGGTTGGCCACCGGCTTGCCCGCCGTGTTGCGCCAGCCGCGGCGCATCCAGCCCTCCCACCACCGGTCCTGGAAGCACTTGACGACGTAGGTCGAGTCGCTGATGACAGTCAGCGGCCCGGGCGTTTCCCTGGTCAACGTGGCCAGCGCCTCGAGCACGGCCGTGATCTCCATGCGCTGGTTGGTCGTGCGCGGCTCGCCGCCCGAGTCCTGTTCCCCATGGGGGACGGCCCACGCCCAACCCCCGGGGCCTGGGTTCCCGAGGCACGAACCGTCCGTGTAGACGACGCGCGACGTGGAGGGCTGGGGCATTGCGACATGTGTACTACCTGGGTCGACGGGTACCGGGCACCCGAACGATCGGGTCAGACCAGCGACGGCCGGTTCATGGCGAACACCAGCTGAACTGGCCGGACCCAGGGCGACCGGCGTGACGAGATCGTTGCCATGATCGAGGCGGCCCCTCGTCCGACCGCTGTCGGGCGTCGTCCGGCGTCCGTGCCAGCGGTGGGAACATGGAGCCATGCTGTTCGACGGCGTCTCCCACCAGATCCCCGACATCGATCCGGACGAGACCGACGAGTGGATGTCGTCGTTCGACGCCGTGGTCGACCAGCACGGCCGCACCCGGGCGCGCTATCTGCTCATGAAGCTGCTCGAGCGCGCCCGGAGCCTGCAGGTCGACTTCCCGTCGACCGTCTCGACCCCCTACGTCAACACGATCCCGGCCTCCGACGAGCCCTGGTTCCCCGGCGACGAGTACCTGGAGCGCCGCATCCGGGCGTTCATCCGCTGGAACGCCGCGGTCATGGTCACCCGCGCCAACGCGCGCACCGAGGGAATCGGCGGACACCTCTCCACCTATGCGAGCTCCGCTTCGCTCTACGAGGTCGGCTTCAACCACTTCTTCCGGGGCAAGGCCAACGGCGCCCAGGGCGACCAGGTCTTCATCCAGGGCCACGCCTCCCCGGGGATCTACGCCCGCGCGTATGTCGAGGGGCGCATGACCGAGACGCAGCTGGACAACTTCCGCCACGAGGTCGGCGGCAACGGTCTGCCGAGCTACCCGCACCCGCGCTTGCTCCCCGACTTCTGGGAGTTCCCCACCGTGTCGATGGGCCTCGGCCCGATCGCCGCGATCTACCAGGCGCATATCAACCGCTATCTCCACCTGCGCCAACTGGTCGACACCAGCGAGAGCCGGGTCTGGTGCTTTGTCGGCGACGGCGAGATGGACGAGCCCGAGTCCATCGGCGCACTCGGCGTGGCCGGGCGCGAGCACCTCGACAACCTCATCTTCGTCGTGAACTGCAACCTGCAGCGGCTCGACGGTCCGGTCCGGGGCAATGGCAAGATCATCCAGGAGCTCGAGGCGGTCTTCCGCGGCGCCGGGTGGAACGTGCTCAAGGTCATCTGGGGGTCCCGCTGGGACGAGCTGCTGGCCCGGGACATCGACGGCGTGCTCCTCGACCGGATGAACACGACCGTCGACGGGGAGTTCCAGAAGTACGCGACCGAGTCCGGCGCCTACATCCGCGAGCACTTCTTCGGGCCTGACCCGAGGCTGCGGCGGCTCGTCGAGCACCTGAGCGACGACGATTTGCGGACCCTCCCCCGCGGCGGCCACGACTACCGGAAGCTGTACGCGGCCTACAAGCTCGCCACCGAGCAGAAGGGCTCGCCGACCGTCATCCTGGCCAAGACAATCAAGGGGTGGACGCTCGGACCCGAGATCGAGGCCCGCAACGCCACCCACCAGATCAAGAAGATGACCAAGGCGCAGCTGCTGACGCTGCGGGACCGCCTCTATCTGGCCGAGGAGATCCCTGACGCCCTCTTGGAGGCCGACCTTCCGCCGTATTACCGGCCTGCCGAGGGTTCCGACGCCCACCAGTACCTCATGGCCCGGCGCTCGGTGCTGAACGGCCCGGTGCCTGCTCGCGTCGTGCGCCCCAGCCATCGAGCACTTCCCGACCCCAAGGTCTACGCCGACCTCCTGGCGGGCTCGGGCGGCCAGACCGTCTCGACCACCATGGCCTTCGCACGACTGCTTCGGAACCTGGTGCGCGACCCGGCGGTTGGTCCATCGGTGGCGCCCATCGTCGCCGACGAGGCCAGGACCTTCGGGCTCGAGTCGATCATCGCCGAATCGAAGATCTACGCCCCCGAGGGCCAGCGCTACACGCCGGTCGACGCCGACCTCCCGCTGCGCTACGCCGAGAGCACGTCGGGCCAGGTGCTCCAGGAGGGGATCACCGAGGCCGGCGCGCTCTCCAGCTTCATCGCCCTGTCGACCTCGTACGCGACATGGGCGAAGCCGATGCTGCCGGTCTTCCTCTTCTATTCGATGTTCGGCTTCCAGCGGGTCGGCGACCTCGCCTGGGCGCTCGGCGACATGCGGGGCCGGGGCATCCTCGCCGGCTGCACGGCCGGACGTACCGCGCTGCAGGGCGAGGGGCTTCAGCACGACGACGGCCACTCACCACTGATCGCCTCGACGAACCCCGCGGCGCGCATCTACGACCCGGCCTTCGCCTACGAGCTCGCCGTCGTCGTCGAGGAGGCGGTCGCCAAGACGCTCGGGCCAGAGGCCGAGGACCGCTTCTTCTACATCACGCTCTACAACGAGAACTACCCGATGCCGGCCCTCCCCGAGGGGGCCGAAGGCGACGCCATCAAGGCGGGGATCCTGAAGGGCATGTACCGATTCCGCGCCCGCGACTCGGCCCACGAGCGGAAGGCGTCGATCTGCTTCTCGGGGACGATGTGGCAGGCGGCCGAGGAGGCGCGCCAGCTGCTCGCCGAGCACTGGGGGGTCGACTGCGACACGTGGTCGGTCACCTCGTGGTCGACCTTGCGGGCGGATGCGATCGGCGCGGAGCGCTGGAACCGGCTCCACCCGGGCGCCGACCGCCGCGTGCCGCTCGTGAGCACGGAACTCGGCAGCGACGAGTGGCCGGTCGTGGCGGTGACCGAGTACATGCGAGCGGTGCCCGACCAAGTGGCGCGCTGGCTGCATCGACCGTTCGTCTCGCTCGGCACCGACGGGTTCGGCCGTTCCGACGCCCGCCCAGCGCTGCGCCGATACTTCGAGGTCGACACCGGGCACATCGTGGTGGCGGTGCTCTCGGCGCTCGCCGCGGACGGACGAGCCAGCACGGACGAGGTGGCACAGGCCATCGAGCGTTTCGGCATCGCTCCGGATGCTGCACCACCGTTCACCCTTTGATGGGCCCTGTCGGAGAATCACGGTCAAGCCGCTCCCACGAGGAGCGGGTCCGGGCGCGGTCCGGATGGCACCGGCTCTTCGCGAGCACCCGGCCTGCGTGCTCCTCTACGCCGGGATAGCCAACTGGTCTGCCCGGAATTAGCTCCCCAGCGCGAATGAGTGTCGGCCCGTTCGTATTCGGCGAATCGATGGCCACCATGTTTGATCGGGAGAAGCCGCTGCAACGTTCGAACGAGATGAGCTCAGCCCGATGAGCTGGGAAAATGCGGCCTTACAGCCACCCGATCGAGATACCCGATTCCCGCGAAACCAGGTGGGATCATTGGGAACTTCTCGGGACTACCAATGGATACTCTGGACAACCATTCGGGGGTGGACGCCCAGGGGCACCCGTCGCCAACGGCGGAGCCCGGTCAGACGTTGCTCCACTCTGTCTCGAGTGAAGATGGTTCGGACCCTGATTCGAGACCTTCCCCGCTCGCGCCCTCCGAGACACCACCGCCGGCCGCATACGACTTCAGCGGACTCCTGACAGCGCTCGTCATTGGCTACGTGAAGGAGCGGGCGCCCGACGCGCTGGCTGGGATCCTGGCGGCAGCCGACGAGACTCGCTCCCTCGCCGATCTCGAGGACGCGGCCAGCTCGAGCACCTATAGGCAGGCCCGGCGCCTCTTGGAGGCCACGGCCGCCGCCCTCGGTGGCCTGGGCGTTCTTCGGAACATCGCGGAGGCGGCGCTTGAGCAGTGGGGCCTCGCCCCTGAGGCAGGATCTTCGACGCTGTCACTGGGCTCGCCCGCCGCGGTGCTGCGATCGCCGGACATGGCTACGGCCATCTTCCCGATCGTGGAGTACCAGACCGAAGAGATCGGTCCCGACGAGTGGCGAATTGGGCTTCGTCTGTTCGAGGGCTACGAACCTTTCCCTGAGTTGTGCACCTTCGTCATCGGCATCTTCTGCCTCGTCCCAAGGCTCTTTGGCTTCGCCCAAACCGAGATCGTCGAGGAGACATGCCAGTGCACCGGGGCGACCTGGTGCCGATTCCGACTCAGCTGGGTCGACAAAGTGGATGCCGAGGTGCGGGCAGCCGAGGATCGAAAGAGCTTCGAAGGCGGCCTCTCCTCGTTGCAGCGCACCATGACCGAGCTCGTGTCGGGCGAGGGCCTCCAGTCGGTCCTGCCGAAGATCATCCGCGCCGCGGCGCGGACGGTGATGGCACCGGTGCACATCCTGTCGATCGAACTGGGGCCGACCGAGAACACCGACCTGTTCTGGCGAGGCACCGACGAGTCCACGGCCCGCCACTATGTCGCCAGCCTCGACGAGGAGGGGGGCAGCCAGCGTGCCCACGTCGTGGTGCGCGAGGTCACCTCAGCCCGGTCCCGCTACGGACGGCTGATCGCCTTCCGGCATCCCGGGCAGGCCTTCAACCAGGGTGAGCAGGCCATCCTCGAGACCTATGCGAGCCTGGCCGCGGCAGCCCTCGATTCCGCGATGGCGCTCGACGAGGCCCGGCGCGAGGCCGCGGTCAGCCGGACGCTCTTCGAGCTGTCGGCCTCTCTCGTCGAGCCCGGGACGGTCGAGGAGGTCGCGCAACGGCTGGCCGACGCCGTGCCCTCGGTGGTCGGCTGTGACCGAGCCATCGTCATCCTTCGCCAGGGTTCGGCCGCTGCCTTGGCGACGGTCGCCCTGAGCGGGTATACACCGGCGGAGGCCGCCCGCGTTCGCGAGACGATCGGAGACTCTCCCCACCTCGAGCGGAGAATGGCGGAGCGGTCGCTCCTCTGGCAGGACCACCACGACGACACGTCGTCTTTCGCGACGACGTCCTTGGCCATCGGCTCCGCGCTGTCGGTCAGCTTTCCCATGTATGCCGGCGATCAGCTCATCGGTGCGATCACGGCCGACGTCGCCGACCGACCGTGGCGCCTGCGGAACCTGCCCGACCTGGCCGAACGGCTGCAGGGCCTGGCCGGGTACGCCATCGTCGGGTTGCGCAACGCCCAGCTCCACCAGGAACTCCGCCACCAGTCACAGCACGATTCACTGACCGGGCTTCCCAACCGCACGCTCATTCTTGATCGGATCGACCGGATGCTCGTGAGGGACCGCCGTTACAACTCCGGCGTCGGCCTGCTCTTTGTGGACCTTGACTTGTTCAAGCAGGTGAACGACAGCTACGGCCACCAGGTCGGCGACGAGCTCTTGAAGGCGGTGGCGGCGCGCTTTGTCGAGGCGGTCCGGGAGACAGACACCGTCGGACGTTTGGGCGGCGATGAGTTCGTCGTCCTCTCCGAGGGGCTCTCCATGGCCGAGGGTCCCGAGCTGGTCGCCGAGCGCCTGCTCGAAGCGCTCAACGAGCCCTTCCGACTGTGGATCGGCGAGCGGCTCCACACGATGCAGATCTCGGCCAGCATCGGAGTCGCTGTCGGGCAACGGCTCGACAGCAGCGAGCTCCTCCGTGACGGGGACATCGCCCTCTACGAGGCCAAGGCGGCGGGGCGGAGCCGATTCGTCGTCTTCCAGCGAGAGATGCAAATTGCGGTGCGCGATCACCATGCGCTCGAGACCGAACTGCGCCACGCTGTCGAGGCCGATCAATTCTTCGTCCTGTACCAACCGATCGTCGAGCTCGAGACGATGGACGTCGTGGGAGTCGAGGCGCTGTTGCGGTGGCGTCATCCCCACCGCGGCGTCGTCGAACCAACCGAGTTCATCCCGACCCTCGAAGAATCAGGCCTGATCGGCGAAGTCGGACGCTTCGTCCTCGTGGAGGCCTGCCAACAGGCCCGTGTGTGGCGCGACGCCGGCCACCCGATCAGCATCTCGGTCAACGTCTCGGGCCGGACGCTGCAGGATGAGCGCCTCGTCGACGATGTCCGCGGCACCCTGCGGTCGTCTCGCCTTGAGCCGGGCGCCCTCATCGTCGAGATCACCGAGACGAGCGTCATGGCCGACACCGACAAGGCGCTCGCCCAGTTCGACAAGCTGCGTGCCCTCGGGGTCCGGCTGGCCATCGACGACTTCGGCACCGGGTACTCCTCGCTCAGCTACCTGAGTCGCTTCGCGGTGGACTCGATCAAGATCGACCGCTCCTTCGTCGCCGAGATGACCACGTCGGCGGCGGCCGAAGCCCTGGTGGACACGCTCGTCCACCTTGGCCAGCTCCTCCGCCTCCGCACGGTCGCGGAGGGCATCGAGGACGTCGACCAACTGTCCATGCTGAAGCTCCAAGGCTGTGACTACGGTCAGGGTTTTCTCTTCGCTCCCCCGCTGCCACCCGATGAAGTGGCGGCGTACTTCCCTGGCGCGACGCATCTGGCTGCCGGAAACAGCTGGAAGAATCTTCGAGTCGCTGATCGCAGCGGTTGAATCTACGAAGCCGTCAGTGGACTCATCGTCGATCTGAGCTGAGCAGGCTATCCGCCATCGGATTCTCGCTGCTCAGCTCACCGTTCATTGAGTTCGGCTTGATGGCTCCTTGGCTCAGCTCCGAAGACAGTGAGTACGTCCAACCGTGCTGCCGTGCCAGGGCCACCGCAGCTGACTGTGAGTTCACGCCGAGCTTCTGAAGAATCGACTTCAGTGGCGAACGCACTGTCGGATGTGCGATCCAATCTGCTTTCGCTATCGCTTCAGCTGTTTGCTCTTCCATGAGCTCGGCCAGTGTGTGCTGCTCGCGAGGGGTCAATATCAAAAAGGGTGAGGGCCGAGACGTCATCCGACTTTCAATATCAGGTTTTCGTTGCGACCAAGAATCGCTTTCTGAAGATGGACTGTCGAGCAAAAGCCTTTGCAGCGTTTGGACAAGCTCGTCAAAACCAACACTCGATTTGAGGACTACTCCAATGCTGGCTTGAACGCATTCGCGAAGTCCGGCGGGTTCCCCCTTGCCCCCCTGGACAACGACCTTGATTCCAGACCGGCGAAGGATCTCTACAACGACAGGACCGCCCTTTGGGAGATTTCCGTCCAAAAGGGCCACAGCGCGGCTTCCACGACACCATTTCATCCTGGAGATGCTTAGCGGTCGCCGGTACGACAAATCGGGCGCTGAACCCCTGCTGCATCAGCGCGAAAACGAAAGCCTGGGCAACCAAAAGGTTGCCATGCACTACCAACACCCGTGCGCTCACGGGACCGCGTAAGGCACCATTTGGCTGCAACAATTCGCGGTCAACCTGATCTATCGACATGGTTTCGAGGTCGCTCGTCACGCAAGGGCTCGAGGCGTAGAGCTCAGCTGGCAAGCAGACGGGCCCGACCTAGGGGACTGCCGACCAGTGCCGGAAAGACCGGCTGGAGCAGGCGGATTGACTAAAGCGTCGGAGTCGGCAGCGTCAATCTCAGCTCGGAACTCTCTGGAGAACTCGCGCATGACCAGGTCTTTTCGGACCAACCAGCCTGGCTGTCTAAGCTGATTTCGGGTCAACATAGCAGCGCCCGAACGGAGCTGCTATCAAGAATCTGGGCCACTGTCTCCTGGACACCGTGGACCTCTCCAGGCCCTTTGGGTTCAGGCCTGAACTCTGTTTGGGTACAGGCGGAGAACAGGTCTAGCTGAGACAGCGACCCGACTCTGGGGTCGGTGGCCGTTCTGTGGAACATGGTTGCCCTGGCTCGTAGTGATATCGGTATCGCTACGATTGCGGGGCTCGCAGAAAATGTCTGTGCCCGTTGCTTCACTACGAGTGTGCTCTCGGACACACTGAACACGAGTGGCCGGTCCCCTCCGACGAGTTGGCCCTGGGGGACCTTCTGTGGATTTCTCCCTTCGAACGGCTATGCGACGCCATTTACCGGCCCGGTACACTCTTGAACGTGCCAAAGTCCCAGGTAGTCGAGCTGCACATCTCCCAAGATCCGGAGGCGGACGCCGCCATCTCGAAGGATCCGTTCTATTTGCTGGTTGCCATGGTCTTGGATCAGCAAGTCCCGCTCGAATGGGCCTTCCGGAGTCCCCGCGAGCTGTCGGCCCGGCTCGGGAAGCCACTCGAAGCTGCGGAACTGGCAGCCATGGATCCCGAGAAGCTGACGGCACTCTTCGCCGCCAAGCCCTCACTCCATCGCTACCCGGCCTCGATGGCCAAACGCGTGCAGGCGCTGGCGGCGGATCTCGCCGAGCACTACGGCGGCGACCCCAAGAACGTGTGGAAGGGCGTGATCAACGGCAAGGAGCTGTTGGCGCGGGTGAAGGCGCTGCCCGGCTTCGGTGATCAAAAGGCGCGGATCTTCGTCGCCCTGCTGGCCAAGCAGCTGGGTGTGCGCCCCGACGGCTGGGAACAGGCGTCCGCTCCCTACGGCGAGGCGGGGTCGTACCGCTCCGTCGCCGACATCGTCGACGAGGCAAGCCTCGTAAAGGTGCGCGAGTACAAGAAGGCGATGAAAGCAGCCGCCAAGCCCACCACGTGACCATCGGCATCGGCGGTCGTCGCCTGTACGTATGCACGCCCGACCGCGACGACCTCGCATCGTTTCTGGAGGCCGTCATCGTGGGCGGGGTCGACGTGGTGCAACTGCGTGACAAGGACCTCGAGGCTCGGCCACTCCTCCAGTGCGCCCGGATCGTCCGCGAGGTCTGCTCGGCCCACGGTGTGCCGTTCATGTTGAACGACCGGCCGGATCTCGCCCTCGAGGCTTGCGCCGACGGTGTGCACCTCGGGCGTGACGACGCCCCTTGTGCGCTCGCGCGACGCCTGCTCGGGCCCGACGCGATCGTGGGGCACTCGACGCACTCCCCCGAGGACCTCGACGATGCGGTCTCGCTCCCCGTCGACTACCTCTCCGCCGGACCCGTGGTGCCAACCGCGACCCACCCAAGCCGGGCAGCGACCGGCCTCGGCTATCTGTCAATGGCGGTCGCCCGATCCCCGTGGCCGGTCTTTGTGACGGGCGGCGTGACCCCCGCCACGGTCCGGGGCCTCGTCGAGGCCGGGGCGCGCCACTTCGTTGTGGTCCGATGGCTCACCGAGGCCGCAGATCCCGGCGCGGCGGCCTCGGCTCTGCGACGCGCGATCGACGATGCGATCGCGGGCGCGGGTCAGGACTGACGTTCGAGCCATCCGATCAGGGTCGCCGTGGCACGCGGGTCGGCCCGCAGCCAGTGCCCCGCCCCGAGCACCATCCTGAGCTCGCCACGGGCACCTGCGGCGGCAGCCAGCGCGGCGGCGCTCTCCGACGAAACTGTGTCGTCCCTGGAACCCTGCACCACGAGCAACGGGCGCCCGCCCATCCGAGAGGCAGACGTCGCGGGCTCGAGCTCGGCGAGCTCGCCGGCCCATGCCGCGACATCCTCGGGGAACCCCTGCTCGATGACGCCCACCGCCCGAAAACGGTCGGCCAAGGCGGACGGGTCGGCGGCCCACCCGGCCAGCGCTCCCGGAGCCGAGAAGCAGGCGACACCCCGCACTCGGGGATCGGACGCTGCGAGCGCCAGGGCGACGGCACCGCCGAAGCCGAACCCCGCCGCCCGGAGGACCTCACGCGCGCCAAGCTCGGCGTCGACCAGCACCCGCGCGTCGGTCAGCCAGCCCGATGCGGAGAAGCTGCCTTCCGAGCCATCGAGCCCGCGGAACATCGCCGCGACGACGTGCCAGCCCGACTCCTGGGCGACGCGGTCGGCGACCGACTCGTAAGGCAACGCGACGTCACCGTGGGCGGCCTCGATGGTCGGGAGCTCGGGACAGATAAGGAGCAGCGGCGCCGAACCCTCACGCGAATCGCCGGACGCGTAGTAGCGCAGCGTTCCGGCGGGGCCGTTCGTTTCGGACCAACGGCCGCTCACGTCACGGGGGTGACGCGAGCACTACGGTGCTGCGTCCGCTCAGATCCCGATCCGCTGGGCGAGCAGTTCGCGGTGGTACGCAGGGTCCCCAAAGAGGAGCTCGGAGGACTTGGCGCGCTTGAAGTAGAGGTGCGCGTCGTGCTCCCAGGTGAACCCGATGCCACCGTGGATCTGGATGTTCTCGGCCGCGGCGTGGAAGTAGGCCTCCGAGCAGTACGACTTGGCGAGGCTGGCCACGACCGGCAACTCGTCGGAGTCCTCAGCCGCCGCCCACCCCGCGTAGTACGCGGCGGACTTCGCCGACTCGACCTCGAGCAGCATGTCGGCGCACTTGTGCTTGATGGCCTGGAAGCTGCCGATCGGGCGGCCGAATTGGATGCGGTTCTTGGCGTAGTCGACCGAGCTGTCGAGGCAATGCTGGGCCCCGCCAACCTGCTCGGCCGCCAGCGCCACGGCGGCGAGGTCGAGCGTCTTGGTCAGGCCTTCGGCCGCGGCGCCGTCACTCCCGACGAGCCGGGCCGGGGTCGACTCGAAGACGAGGCGCGCCTGCTTGCGGGTCTGGTCCATCGTCGGCAGCGAAGTCCGGGTCAGCCCCGCCGCGTCGCCATCGACGGCGAAGAGGCTGAGGCCGGCCTTGGTGCGGCCCACGACGAGGATGAGATTGGCCGCGTGTCCATCGATGACGAAGGACTTGTGGCCGTCGAGAGTCCAGCCACCGCCCGACTCGGTCGCCTGCAGGGCGATGCCCTCGAAGTCCCAACGACCGTTGTCCTCGGTGATGGCGAGCGTGCCGATGGTCTCACCCGAGGCGAGGCCCGGCAGGAAGTCCTTCTTCGCGGCGTCGTCGTCCGAGGTGAGCAGCGCGTTGGCGGCCAGCGCCACGGTGGAGAAGAACGGAGCGCAGAGCAGCGCGTTGCCCATCTCCTCCAGCACGACGACGAGCTCGACGTAGGTGAAGCCGGAGCCGCCGAACTCCTCGGGGATGATGAGTGACTGCAGGCCGAGCTGGTCGGCCATCTGGCGCCACACCGCCGGGTCGTAGCCGTCCTCGGTCTCCATGAGGCGTCGGACCTCGGTCTCGGGCGACTTCTCCTGGAGGAAGCGATGGACGGCGGTCCGCAGCTCCTCTTGTTCCTCGCTGAAGGCAAAGTTCATCGTGGCCCCCTTCTCTCGTGGGCGGCGGGCCCGTTCCTGCGCCCCCTCCACCGACAGGGCTCGAGCCCCGACGTCTTCTGGGCGCTGTCTACCAGAATTGCCCCGCGACCCACAACGGGAACGTTCTCACGCCGGAGCGGTTCCCAGCGGGTCGGTCCTGTGCGATCCTGGGGTCGTGCCCGAACTCGTGAGGATCTGGGAGGACGCCACCTGCGAGATGCACCGCATGGTGGTCGGGCCCGTGGACAACAACGTCTACGTGCTGCGTTGCCGCCGGAGCGGCGAGGCCATGCTCGTCGACGCGGCCAACGAGCACGAGGCGCTCCTCGAGGTCTGCCAGCGCCTCGGGGTCAACCAGGTGGTCGAGACCCACGGGCACTGGGACCACATCCAGGCGGTCGTGCCGGTCCGGGAGGCCGGCATCAGCGTCTCGGTGACCGCCGAGGACGCCGCCATGCTGCCCTCTTACGATCTGCTCTTGGAGGACGACTCCATCCTCGAGGTCGGCAAGCTCCGGATCCGGACCATCGCGACCCCCGGCCACACCCCTGGTTCCATGTGCTTCTTCGTCGAGGGCACGCCGCTGCTGCTCAGCGGCGACACCCTGTTCCCGGGTGGGCCCGGGAACACCAAGTTTGAGGGCGGCAACTTCCCGACAATCATCCGCTCGATCGAGAGCCGGCTGTTCGGCCGGTTCCCCGGGGACACCGTCGTCCTGCCCGGCCACGGCGCCTCGACCACCATCGGCGCCGAGGCCCCAAGTCTCCAGGAATGGGTCGACAGGGGCTGGTAAACGAGGGCCAAGCTGGCCGCGCCACGGCGCATCGGTGCTGGTCGGAAAAGTTGACCAAAATGGTAGGGTTTTGAGCATGCCGGGCAAGCGAGCACAAGAGCCCAAGGCGCCACTGCTCGCCGTCGAGGACCTCCGGGTGAGCGCCGACGGCGCCGAGATCCTGAAGGGGATCAGCTTCGAGCTCGGCGAGGGTGAGGTCCACGCCCTCATGGGTCCGAACGGCGCCGGCAAGTCCACCCTGGCCAACGTCCTGCTCGGCCATCCCGGCTACAAGGTCACCGGTGGCGCCATCCGCCTCAAGGGCGAGGACGTGACCGAATGGTCGACCGAGGTGCGAGGGAAGGCCGGCTTGTTCCTGGCCTTCCAGCACCCCGAGGCGCTGAGCGGCGTGTCGGTCACCCAGTTCCTGCGCCAGGCGATGTCGGCACGCCGCGGCATCGACGTCTCCGCGCTCGAGGTCCGGGTCGCCATGACCGAGTGGATGGAGCGCCTCGGGATGGACCCGGCGTTCGGCGAGCGCCACCTCAACGAGGGGTTCTCCGGCGGGGAGCGCAAGCGCAACGAGATACTCCAAATGGCGCTGCTCGAGCCCGAGGTCGCCGTGTTGGACGAGACCGACTCGGGCCTCGACGTCGACGCACTGGGCGTCGTCGGCCGCGGCGTCACCACCGTGCGCGGGTTGCACCCCACGATGGGCGTGCTGGTGGTGACCCACTACCAGCGGATACTGCGCGACCTCGTGCCCGACCGCGTGCATCTCATGGTGGATGGCCGGATCGTGGAGACCGGCGGCGCCGAGCTGGCGGCCCAGATCGAGTCGAACGGGTACGAGGGGTGGCGTGCGTGAGCGTCACGGACCCCCTCGATGTCGAGGTCGTACGCAAGGACTTCCCACTCCTCACCCGCATGGTGCACGACCGGCCCATCGTCTACTTGGACTCGGCGTCGTCGTCGCTCCAGCCCCGCCAGGTCCTCGCGGCGATGGAGCACTACTACGAGACCACGCACGCCAACGTGCACCGAGGGGTCTACGCGACGGCGGAGGCGGCGACCGCGCTCTACGAGGGGGCACGCCGCAAGGTTGGACGGTTCATCGGTGCCCCGGACCCCAAGCGCGAGATCGTCTTCACCAAGAACACGACCGAGGCACTCAATTTGGTCGTCAACAGCTGGGGCCGAAAGAACCTCACCGCCGGGGACGTCGTCGTGCTGACCGAGATGGAGCACCACTCGAACCTCGTTCCGTGGCTCATGCTGGCCGACGCCATCGGGCTCGAGCTGCGGTACCTGCCCGTGGACGGCGAGGGACGCCTGGACCTGGGCGACCTCGAGCGGACCCTCGAAGGTGCCCACGTGCTGGCAATCACCGCGATGTCCAACGTGCTCGGGACGATCAACCCCATCCCGGCCATCGCTGAGGTCGCGCACCGCCATGGCGCCCTGGTGGTGGTCGACGGCGCCCAAGCGGTTCCGCACCTCGTCGTCGACGTGAAGGCGCTCGGGGCGGACTTCCTGGCGTTCTCGGGCCACAAGATGCAGGGCCCGACCGGGATCGGCGTCCTGTGGGGCCGGGCCGAGCTGCTCGACGCCATGCCGCCGTTCCTCGGGGGTGGCGGCATGATCCTCGACGTGGCGCTCGACCACTTCGGGGCCGCCGAGCCCCCGTGGCGCTTCGAGGCCGGCACCCCGCCGATCGCCGAGGCGGTCGGTCTGGCCGCCGCGGTCGACTACCTGGCGGCCATCGGGATGGAGCAGATCGTGGCCCACGAGCGGCTCCTCACGACCTACGCGATCGACGCCCTCCACGAGCGCCTGGGCGAGGATGTTCGGATCTACGGCCCCCCGGCCGGCGGCGATCGGGGCGGGGTCCTCTCGATCGGCTACCGCGACGTGCACGCCCACGACCTCGCCCAGGTCCTCGACCAGTTCGGGGTGTGCGTGCGGCCCGGCCACCACTGCGCCAAGCCGCTCATGCGCCGCCTCGGCGTCAGCGCCACCGCGAGGGCCTCGATCGGCCTGTACAACGACGAGGGCGACATCGACACACTGATCGAGGGGCTGAACCACGTCGGTACAGTGTTCGGGTGACACTTCGGCCCCTTGACGAGGACTGATGCCGGACCTCGAGGAGCTCTACCGAGAGATCATCCTGGACCACTACCGCTCGCCACGGAACCGTGGCGAGCTGCCGGTGCCGCCCGCCCACCGGGTCGAGGGGTTCAACCCGCTCTGCGGCGATGAGGTGGTCCTCAGCCTGGAGGTGGCTTACGGCCAGCTCCAGGACATCAAGATCGCCGGCTCGGGCTGCTCGATCAGCCAGTCGTCCGGCTCGCTCATGTCGGCTGCCGTCAAGGGCAGGTCGATCGAGGAGGTCCGCGAGCTCATCAGGACCTTCAAGACCATGATGACCGTGCACGAGGCGACCCTCGGCGACGATCGGACCACCGGGGCCGAGGACGCGTCCGAGCCCGGCCCTGTCGACCTGTCTCAGATGGGCGAGCTCGCCGCCTTGCAGGGTGTCGTGAAGTTCCCCGTCCGCATCAAGTGCGCCACGCTGAGTTGGAACGCGTTGACGCAGGGACTCGACGAGCTGGCCACGGCTTGATCGGGCGCCCTTGGGCGCTCAGCAGGGTGTGGGGTCGAAGGGCGGGATCGTCGTCGTGGTGGCGGCCGGAAGGGATGACGCCGCCGAGCCGGTGCCGGTCGACGATGACGGCGTGGTGATCCCGGGACCGGTCGGCACGGTCAGCGGATCGCTGTTCACATCGAGCGGCGGCGTCGTCGGAGTGTTGGGCGCCGTGCCGAGGAATTGGGTGAGCATCTGCTGGGCCTCGGGCTCCTCGACGATCTGCACGTCGCCGCCGTAGTTGTCAGCCGGGGTGGTGGGCAGCGTGAGGGTCACGAGCTTCGACGGGCTGAACGCGTGGTACCGGTCCGCCAAATCGAACAGCAGATTCGGGCCGAGGCCGGAGTCGACCGTGATGTCGTGGACGACCGAGTCGAGGAACGACCGCAGCGTGAGCGGGTCGTAGGTCGACTCGACTTTGGACATCAGCGCCTCGATGATCTCGTTCTGGCGGACGATCCGCCCGAGGTCGCTGGTGGGGTCACCGTTCCAGCCACCCTCCGCCGGGTCGTCGTACTCGAAGTAACGGGATCGGGCGAGTGCGAGGACCTGGTTGCCATTCAGCACCTGGCACCCGGTCGTCGTGATGTCCAGCCCCGAGTTGTCGTTGTAGCAGCCGTCCTCGCTGCAGTCCCGGATCGGGTAGGGCACGTTCATCGAAATCCCCCCCACCGACTGCACGGCGTTGATCAGCCCGGTGAAGTTCACGACTACGAAGTGGTTGATGGGGATGCCGAAGGTGTTCTGGATGGTGTCGACGAGTGGGATCGGCCCGTCGTTGAACGCCGTGTTGATCTTCTGCGGTCCGGTCAGCCCGCTGTCCTCGGGCAGGCCGGACATCTCCACCCAGGTATCGCGGGGGATCGAGAGAAGCTCGGCCGTGCCCGACTTGGGGTCGACGTGGAGGATCTTGATGGTGTCGCTGCGCTGTCCGCCCACCTCGGAGAGGCTCCCGAAGGACTGCGCGGCCTGGCCGGTGTTCCCGGCTCGGGAGTCCGATCCGATGATGAGCACGTTGAAGGGTGCGATCGAGCTGACGGTGACCGCGCACGAGGTGCAGTTGACCTTGTTGACCTTGCCCCACTCGTAGCGGAGGTAGAAGTAGCCCGAACCCGCCACTGCGACAAGCAGGACGACGATCGCGCTCAGCACGGTGAGCACCTTGCGCTTGGTGCTCCAGCGGTGGCGTTGGCGCCGGTGCCTTCCCCGGCCGCCCCCGTCCGAACTCGATGACGACCAGCCGCGACCGTCGATCCGGTCCCCGAGGGAGCGCAGCCCGGTCTCGTTCGGCACCTGCCCGGGGTCCGACGCGGTGTTACCGCCGTCGCCCATCTGGGCGAGGCGTCGGAGCGGGTCGTTGCCAGAGCGACCCCTGGACGAACCGGCGCCAGAAGAACGACGACCGGCCATAGCAGGATTTACGGTACCCGGCGGCCCTTCGGTGCTCCCGACACCGGAACGTCACGAGCGCCGGCTTTTACCAACTTCTTACGGCGTGGGCCGATCGGATCGGTCAGCCCGACGTGGGCGCGTAGGCGGCGTATCCCACCGTGTCGAGCTCCTCGGCGAGCTCGGGACCGCCTTCGGCCACGATGCGCCCGCCGACCATGACGTGCACCCGGTCGGCGGCCAGCTCCTCCAGCAGCCGGCGGAAGTGCGTCACCGCCAGGACCCCCAGACCCCACTCGGAGGTGGCCGCCTCGACACGGCGAGCCACCGCCCGCAGGGCGTCGACGTCGAGGCCCGAGTCGATCTCGTCGAGCACGGCGAAGCGCGGGCGGATCACCCCCAGCTGCACGATCTCGTGACGCTTGCGCTCCCCGCCGGAGAGGCCGACGTTCACCGCGCGATCGATGAGGCGGCGGTCGAAGCCGATGGCGTCCGCCTCGGCGTCGATGACCGAGGCGACGTCGATGTCGGCACCGATCGCCAATCGGGCCTCTTGGAGGAGGTCCTCCACCAAGACGCCGGGCACCTCGATCGGGTGCTGCAGCGCCAGGAACAGCCCGGCGCGCGCCCGCTGCCAGCTCGGCAGGTGAGTCAGATCCGTCTCGCCGATGGCGATCCTCCCGCCGGTGACCGTCGTCCCCGGCCGACCCATGAGGGCATGGGCAAGCGTGCTCTTCCCCGACCCGTTGGGACCCATCACCACGTGCACCTCGCCGGGAGCGACCTCGAGGTCGATGCCATGGAGGATCTCCGCGCCACCGGCCTCCGCGTGCAGCCCCGAGACCCGCAGGTTCTCCGTCCTCGTCGTCGTCACGGCGTCACCACGGCCACCTCGTCGCCGACCACCTCGACCTCGTAGACGGGAACCGGCGTGGTCGCCGGCAGCGAGCACGGCTGGCCGGTCCTCAGGTCGAAGGTGCTCCCGTGCCTCGGACACTCGAGCTCGCATTCCTCGGGCCACACGTCGCCCTCGGACAGCGAGTAGTTCTCGTGGCTGCAGGTGTCACCGAGCGCGTAGAAGTCGTCGCCTATCCGCACGAGCGCGATCATCGTGCCGCCGACGTCGAAGCGGCGGGCCTCGCCGGAGGCCATGTCGTCTCTCTTGCAGACGACGGTCCGACCGCTCATGCCGGGCCCCCGCGGCCCAAGAGCCCGGCCAGCCGCTGGCCGATGCGCCGGCGCAACGGCGCGATCGCAGCCGGGATCGGCGCACGCTCGACGATGTCATTGAAGAATCCGAGGATGATGAGCGCCTCGGCCCGCTCCGGTGACAGCCCCCTTGACTCGAGGTAGTAGCGCTCGTCCTCCCCGACCGGGCCGATGCTCGAGGCGTGGCTGCAACGCACGTCGTTCTCCTCGATGTCGAGATTGGGCACCGAGTCGGCGTGCGCCGTCGGATCGAGCACGAGGTTGTGGTTGGTCTGCATCGCGTCGGAGCGCACCGCACCGTTGCGGACGCGGATGAGGCCGCTGTAGATGGAGCGCGACCGCTCGGCCACCGCCCCCTTGCAGAGCAGGTCGCTCACGGTCCGCGGTGCCACGTGGTCCTGCAGCGTGCGGACATCGTGGATCTGATCGCCCGAGCCGAGGTAGACGCTCGTGACCTCGGTAGAGCTCCCCTCGCCGGTGGCCGCCACGTCCACGCGGCACCGGTCGTACTCGCCGCCGAGGCCGGCCGTGAAGGTCTTGAACGTGGCGTCGCGTCCGACGTTCGCCGCCAGGCGGGCCAGGTGCCAGGCGCCCACGCCCAGGTCCTGCACCATCACATAGGAGAGCCGCGCCCGGTCACCGACGAGGAACTCGCCCACCGGCACCACCAGCGAGCGCCCCTCGGCGGGGCCGGCGATGACCTCGACCACCCTGGCCTCGGCGTCCTCGCCGAGCCGCACCAGCGTGCGGGGGAAGCTCGCGGGCGCCGGTCCATCGGGGACGCCCCCGTCGCACCAGTGCACGATGACGATGGGCTGGTCGACCACGACCCGGGCTGGGACGTCGAGCGTGACGACGTCCGGCCCGAACCCCTCGTTGAGCGCCACGAAGAAGTCACTGCCGACGACCGTCCCGAGTGCGACGGGCGGGTCGGGGAGCGCCGACGCGGCACTGGGCGCACCCGGACCGGACAGCCCGGCCCCGTCCACCCTGACGATCCGGCCGTTGCGCACGATCACCAGTGGGCCGCCGCCGAACTCCGCGGCGAGCGCCAGCGCCTCCTTGAGGCTCTCGCCCTCGTCGGGCGGGCCCGCTGGGTGATAGGCGCCCATGTCGAGACGGTCGATCGGCGAGTACCGCCACACCTCGGCGCCGTCGGCCGTCGGCTGGTGGAGCGAGTCGAGCCGCTCGAGGGCCAAGGCGCGGCGCGCCGACAGCCACCCGGGGCCGCCCAGCGCAGCCGAGTCGTCGGAGGTAAAGGTCTGGAGGCTCATACCGGCACCATGGGCGCCGGCCAGCTCCCCCTGGGCCTCAGCCCTTGCGCCGGAACCGGCGCTTGCGCTTGGCCCGGTCGTCGCGCGCCCGGGCCTCGGCCAGCGCGTCCTCGGAGATCTCGTTCACGATCGTCTCGGCCCGCCCGAGCACGTCGGCCATCTCCTCGACCGGCACGTCGGGCTCGTCCTCGACCGGCGGCTCGACCAGGCTCCCATGGACCCAGCCGACGTCGGCCATCCGCCTCTCGTAGCGCGGGCAGTCGTCGGGGCATCGCCACGGGGCCTCCGGGGCCAGATCCAGGACGCAGAACCGGGCCACCTCCCCGGAGGCGTACGTCCTGCTCTGGAAGTGCTTGCACTCCTCGCGCATCGGCACGACACCATCGTGCCACCCCATGCGCCTCATCGTGACACCGGCTCAGCCGACCGAGCCCTCCATCTGCAACTCGATCAGGCGGCTCCATTCCACCGCGTACTCCATCGGGAGGGTCCGGGTGATGGGCTCGATGAAGCCGTTCACGATCATCCCCATCGCCTCGGACTCCGACAGACCCCTGCTCATCAGGTAGAAGAGCTGGTCGTCGCCGATCTTGGCCACCGTCGCCTCATGGCCGATCGAGGCGTCACGCTCGCCGATCTCCATGTAGGGCTTGGTCTCGGAAACGGACTGCTCGTCGAGCAGCAGCGCGTCGCAGCGCACGAAGGACTTGGCCCCGGTCGCGCCCTCGTTGACGTGCACGGTGCCCCGGTAGGTAGTGGTGCCACCGTCCTTCGAGATCGACTTGGAGATGATGGTCGAGGTGGTCTCGGGGGCGGCGTGGATCATCTTCGCCCCAGCGTCCTGATGCTGCCCCGGACCTGCGTAGGCGACCGACAGCACCTCGCCGGAGGCCTTGGGGCCCATGAGGTACACCGAGGGGTACTTCATCGTGAGACGGCTGTTGTGGACGATGAAGCCCTCGCACACGAAGTTGCCCGTCCCCTCGACCTCGATGTCCCAGGTCGGAACGGCGGCAAGGTGCTCTCCCACCTCAACCTTGCGAATCTCGACGCTCTCGGGCAGGACGATTTGTGAGCGACCGACACGACGGAACCATTGCAATGCGGGACTGGACGAGCCCGCCGCCTGACGCAACGGTTCACTGACCCGATCCAAGAGGCGCCGGTCGGCACGAAACTCGAGGCGGTGGCTCCCCCGAGCCGTCGACTTGTAGTCGAGAATCTGGACCTCACGGTCCTCGTCGAACTCGGTGTAGATCCGAGACACGATGCCCAGGGACGTGAGGACCTGAGCCGTGTCTTCGAGCAGAGGCCGGTTGACGGACTTGATGCTCAAACCCCGACGACCCTTCGGCGCACACCCGTCCGCGTCCAGATATCCGGCAACCAGCGAGAGACGCTGGCTCTCCGGCAGATCGAGTACCCACTCTGGCAGCCGCTTGACGGACGCGCCCGTCGAGAACCCATTGAGCTCGAACAACTCGGCCAGCTCCACGGACGACCAGCGCAGCGTGATCCCGTCGCCTCGCTCACCGGGAACGGTGGCCGGCAGGACCCGGCTCATCACCTCGGCCAGCCGGGCCCGGGCCCGGTCCTCCCGTGGCACCGAGAACGTGACGTGGGCCCAGCGCGACCCGCCGTTCAGGGCCGGTGCCCGATCGATGGAGCCGTCACCGACGAACAACCCGAAGAGCCACATGAGATCGTCGGTCGTCTCTTCGACCGGCGCGAGTCGCACCGGTCGAGCCCTCACACTTTCAAAAGACTCCGTGTACTGGTTGGCCCCGGTGAACCTGGTCGTCGTCTCGGGCAACTCCAGTTTGTGCGGATGGCCGTAGTCGATCGAGGTGACGGGCACAATGGACTTCTCGAGCTGATCGGCCCGCACGTACCCAAGGGCATATCGGCCGGTCTTCTTCGCCCTCTGCGGGTCATAGAGGTAGGAGTAGAACGGGTGGTTGTCGGTCACCCGCAGGCAACGGGTCCCGCTGCGGACCTCCCGAACCGGCTGGTAACCGGAGAAGCGCTTCGCGGTGACCGTTCGGAAGCACAACTCACCACTCGTGTCGTCGAACGAGAGCACCTGCTCTCCCGGGCTCACCAGCTCGATCGGCTTCACCCCACCCGGGGTGGTCACTCTGGACCCCTGGGCGAGGCAACCGATGTTTCCGTCGATCCATTCGACGCGGGACTCAGCCTCGGCGCGGGCCCGCTTGGTCACGAGGTTGTAGACGTTGTTCGACCAGTTCTGGATCGTCGTGTAGGTGATCCGGCTGCCCGGCAACGCCACGAGCTCGACGACGGCGGAGTGGAGCGAATCGGTGGAGTACACCGGCGCCGAGCACCCCTCGATGTACTGCACCTGGGCACCCTCGTCGGCGATGATCAGCGTCCGCTCGAACTGGCCCATGTTCTCGGCGTTGATCCGGAAGTAGGCCTGGAGCGGCTGGTCCACATTCACGCCGGGCGGCACGTAGATGAACGAGCCGCCGGACCAGACCGCCGAGTTGAGCGCCGCGAACTTATTGTCGTTGGGGGGGATGATCGTGCCGAAGTACTTGCGCACGATGTCGGGGTGTTCGCGCACCGCGGTGTCCATGTCGCAGAACAGGACGCCCAGGCCCTCGAGGTCCTCGCGGTTGCGGTGGAAGACGACCTCGCTGTTGTGCACAACGAACCCTTCGGCCACAAAGTTGTGGTGACCGGCTACTTCGATGTCATAGACAGCCTCGACCCCAACACGCTCGATGGCGTCAATGCTGACGAATCCGAGCATCTCGCTCGTGTGACGCCGGAAGTCGGTCCCCTTGGCCGTGCGGTAACCGTGCACGTACCGGCGACGATTCATGCGGTCGCTACGACGCGGCGACCGGGCAAGGATCCGATCGAAGCGACCGGACAACCGCAAGTGGTACGCCTGCATGAGCCGATCCCCATCAAACGGGTGTCGATTGGTGACGGGAATCACGCTGCTGGAGCCGATTCCACACAGAGCGGTCAGCTCCTTCACGTCGTGAAGGAGCTGATCATTGGCGCTGCAGAACATGGCGTCCTTCGACGTCGGATGGTCCCGCACGTAGCCGTCGGAGTCCAAAAGCCCCGCCAGGAGCGCGAGCCGTTGGCTCCGCGGGAGGCCAAAGACCCAGGGCGGGAGTCGCTTCGTCTTGGATTTCCCACCAAACCCGTTCAGTCCCAGGAACGCCGCGAGGGCTCCGGTGCCGATCGCCGTGAGACGCAGGCCGTCGCTCGCGAGCCGGAACTCGAGGCCGAACTGTTCGAGGGCCACCCGGCGGATCTCTTCGACGAGCACCCCGTCGGTTCGATCGACCGCGATCTGCACGGTCGGCCACCCTTCACTGTCTTTCAAGTAACCGTCGCCGAGATACACGCCGAGCCACCAGCACAGGTCTTCATCTGTGGTCGTCGGGAGACTGCCCGCGTCGGGACGGTCAGGGACGAGGAGCTCAAAGGGCGCGCCGAACTCTGGAAGGTCTGTTGCGATGGCCACCCGATCGCCGACCGCGAGCTCCTCAGCGGCCACCCACCGCGCTACGTAACGAGCCCGACGGTTCCCTGGGACCCGCTCGTCGCGCAGAACCAGGAACGGGTGGTTCCCGGAGGTTCCGATCGTCCGGCCACGGGCGGTGATCTCGTAGATCTCCTTCTCACCGGAAGGACCGCCGCCCACCACCGTGCCGGTCACAACCTGCTTGGTGGCCTCGTTCAGAGAAAAGACGACATCGCCGTCGCCCAACTCTTTGATTCGACGCATGCCTTTCGTGGTCCAGACCCTGGTGGAGCCCCGCAAGCACTCGTATTGGGCGGTGACCCCGGCCAGGTACTTGCGCTCGGCTTCGGGGATGCCCAGCTTCTCGTAGGTCCGCTTGATGGCGTCCGGGAGGTCGTTCCAGTCCTTCACCTGGGACTCGGTGGGCTTCACGTAGTAGTAGATGTTCGAGAAGTCGAGGCCGGCGAGATCGTGCTCGATCCGCTCCCCCATGCCCCGGAAGAGCGGGAACATCGGCTTGTGCTCGAAGCGGCCGAGCGCCTTCAGCCGGAAGTCCCGCATCCAGTCGGGCTCCTTCTTGATGGCCGACATCTCGCGGACGATCTCTTGGTTCAGGCCCTTCTTGGGCTTGAAGACGTAGTCCTCCTCGTCGCTCCAGCCGAGCTGGTAGCGACCGAGATCGAGATCCGCCTGTGCCATTTCCGGGACTCCCGCATCTGGTGTGCGATCGTGCCGCCCAAGGAGGGCGAGCAGGGCATTTCCCCTATCTGGATAGTAACAACTCGGCGTCACGATCGGAACGTCCCCACCACCAGGCCCGATACCGCCCCGTGCCGGCCCCAGGGGGCCCACGCAGCGGGGCCGAGTCGACGCCGACCAGACCCGGCTACCCGGTCGTTGTGGTCGTCGACGGGGTGGTGGTGGTGTCGTGGTGGTCTGGGCCGGGTTCAACAGGAGCTGCAAGGGGGCTGGCAGCGGGGTCGGGAGGGTGACCGGTATCCGGTCGACCTCGACGACGACGTCAGAGGGGCGACCGAGGTCGATGTCGCTGTTGCCGGTGAGCGCCAGCGACTCGGTCTGGCCCTGCAGGAGGTCGTTCGCGTAGGGGACGGCCCCGCTGGCGTTGGTGATCTCGACGTAGCTCCCGCCGGCCCCGGTGCTCTTGATCAGGACCGTGTAGGAAGCGAAGGGCAGTGAGTAGGTCGCGTCGGGGGCGTTGACCGACGACGCCGTAAAGGTCTGCGGCACCGTCGTCGTGGTGGTCGTCGTCGTCGAGCCACGATGGTGTCCCTTGTTCGTGCCCGTGTCGGACTTCCCGTGCGGGGGACGGGAGTGCGCGCCCACGAGCGCGAGGATGATTACCAGCACGATCACGGCGACTGCGGCGGCGATCGGCGCGCCGAGTCGGCGAGGCCGGTGGCCCATCCGGGCGATAGAGACGTCGCGTCCCCGCCGGTAGGTGGCGGGGATCGGCCGCTCGGCAACCCTCTGCGGCTGCCCCGTGTCCTCGGGGGGGCGTCGACGTGCGGTCGACGACGAGATCTCGATCCGCCCGTCCTCGCCGGCAACGGGCTCCTCCCGAGGGCTCGGTGTGCTCCTGCCGACGATGCGCACCGCTCCGCCCTGACGGCGCCGCAGCTCCTCCAGGCGCTCCAACCGGTGCTGGTAGCCGGCGATCGAGTGCATCTCGTCGGTCCCGCGCCGGCGGAACGCCCACACCGCAAGGCCGGCGAGGACGGCGACGCCGAGGAGGACACCGACGAACACCATTCCCACATTCAACAGGAAACACGTGACCTCTGACCTGGCCCGATCCGCCGCCGGTGGGTCCCGCCCCAGGTCGCAGGCGGTTTCCTAGCGGGGTAGGCGATCCTCTGGAATCTCGGATCGGCGGGGATTGGACCGGTCTCGGTCGGAGACGACCGGCTCGGCCACACCCCAGTCGATGGCGAGCTCGGGGTCGTCCCACGCCACGCCAAGCTCGTCGTCGGGGTCGTAGTAGCGGTCGACCATGTACCACAGGACGAAGTCGCTGAGCGCGGCAAAGCCGTGCGCGACCCCCGGAGGGACGTAGACGCCGCGATGGCCATCCCCGGTGAGCTCGAGAAGCAACGTCGTGCCCCGGGTCGGGCTGCTCGCTCGCAGGTCGAGGAGGACGACCCGGGCTCGGCCCTGGACCGCACACCAAAAGTCCGCCTGTCGCAGGTGGTAGTGGAGGCCGACCACCGATCCGGCCGACTTGTCCGAGCGGCTGGCCTGCATCATGTCGGCGGCACCTGGGAACCACTCCCTCCGCCAGGTCTCGACAAAGGTCCCTCGGTCGTCGCCGTGGACGTCCATGTCGACGATGAGGACTCCCGCGATCTCGCTCGACTCGTTGACCGACGGCACGCGCTGGAGGGTAGCGGGTACGCCCTGTGGCGTGCCTACAGGCGGAAGGTCGACCCCTCGCGCGCCGAGCTGACCGTGATGCCGTGCGGTGCGGCCAGCTTCTCGCCCCGCTCGAGGATGTCGTCGAGGTCGGTGTCGTCGTGCGAGGGGTCGTGATGGAAGAGGACCAGGTGGCGGACCCGGGCCCGGCTCGCCACCTCGACCGCGAAGTCGACCGTGCAGTGCCCCCAGTCGTGCTTGTGCTCGAGCTCGAAGGCTGTGTACTGCGCGTCGTGCACGAGGACGTCCACGCCTTGGCACAGTTCGAGCGCGCCGTCGTCGCAGACCTCGCCCCGAGCGGGTTGCTGGTGGTCAGGCAGGTACGCGATCGACTGGCCGTCGGCCTCGATCCGATAGCCAAGCGTCACCCCGGGGTGGCGGACGACGCGGGCGCGGACTTGGGCGTCGCCGACCGCGAACGACTCCCCGTCGGCCACGCCGTGGAAGCGCAGGTCCGAAAGGAACCGCTGGAGAGGGACCGGGAAGAAGGGGGGTCGCATGACCTCGCAAAGCGCGCCACCGAGGTCGCTGTCGGGTTGGCGCGGCCCGTACACCTCGAACACCGAGTCCTTGTGGCGAAGCGGTCCGAAGAACGGAAGCCCCAAGATGTGGTCGAAATGGAGGTGGGTGAGGAGCGCGGTCGCATGCACGGCATTGCCGCCCGAAGGGTGGTCCGAGGAAACCGCCGCGCCCAGCGCGCGCAATCCTGTGCCGAGGTCGAGGACGATGAGCTCGCCCGACGAGGTGCGCACGAGCACGCTCGCGGTGTTCCCTCCGTAGCGCTGGTATCGCTCGCCGGCGCAGGGGCATGACCCGCGTGCCCCGAAGAACGTCAGCTCCACGAGCCCAGCGTACTGGGGACACCCGGTCCGGAACCAAGCATGGGTTCGGGCCTTTCGCGTCCCCGTGGGACAGAATGAATCCAGTGGGCTCCGAGAACAGGCCGTGGGGCGGATTCGAGGTCCTCTCGGACGACCCCACCCACAAGGTCAAGCGCATGACCGTCGACCCGGGCCAACGCCTGAGCTATCAGCGCCACGCGCACCGCTCCGAGCACTGGTTCATCGTCGCCGGTGCGGGGACCGTAACCCTCGACGGCGCGACGTCCCCCGTCGGACCCGGGTCCGCGGTCGACGTCCCGCTCGGTGCGGCGCACCGCATCGAGAACTCGGGTGCCTCTCGGCTTGTCTTCATCGAGGTGCAGCACGGCGCCAGCTTCGCCGAGGACGACATCGAGCGGCTCGACGACGACTACGGCCGCGTCGACTGAGCGCGGGCCACCCCTTCAGTTGACCTGGCGGTCGCGGCCCTCCCAGTAGGGCTGGCGAAGCTTGTACTTCTGGAGCTTCCCGGTCGCGGTGCGCGCCAGGACCTGTCGAATCTCCACCGCTCGGGGCGCCTTGAAGTGGGCCATGCGGTCCCGGCAATGCTCGATGAGGTCCTGCTCGGTGGCGCTGGCGCCGGGCTTCAGCACCACCAACGCGAGGACGGTCTCGCCCCACTTCTCGTTGGGGACCCCGATCACCGCAACTTCGGCGACGGCCTCGTGCTGATAGAGGACGTCCTCCACCTCGATCGACGAGACGTTCTCGCCCCCGGTGATGATGACGTCCTTCTTGCGGTCCGTGATGACGGTGTAGGGGCCGTCCTCGTAGCCGCCGTCACCGGTGTGGAACCACCCGCCAGCGAGCGCCTTGGCGGACTCGTCGGGCTGGTGCCAGTAGCCCTCGAAGACGTGGTTCGATCGGGCCAGGACCTCGCCGTCCTCGCTGACGGACATCTGCACGCCGACGGCCGGGACGCCCGCCCGGCTCAACCGCCGGGCCCGCTCGGCCGGCTCGAGCTCGTCCCACTCGTCGGGCGCTCGGTTGATGGTGAGCAGCGGCGAGGTCTCGGTCAGCCCGTAGATCTGGATGAACTCCCAGCCGAGCTCGCCCTCGACGCGCTCGATCGTCTTGGAGGGCGGCGGCGCGCCAGCAACGATGATGCGAACACCCGAGGGCAGCGCTCGACCAGCGGCGCGGCGATCGTCGGAGGCCGCGAGAATGCTTGCGACCACCGTGGGGGCCGCGCACATGAATGTCACGCCCTCGGACTCGACCCTGGTCAGGATCACCTCGCCGTCGATCTTGCGCTGGACGACGTGGCGCCCGCCGATGGCGGTGACGGCGTAGGGCATCCCCCACCCGTTGGCGTGGAACATGGGCAGCGTGTGCAGGAGCACGTCGCGGTCCGACACCCCGGCGTGCCAGCCGAAGCTGACCGCGTTCAGCCAGCAGTTGCGGTGCGTCAGCTGCACGCCCTTCGGACGCGACGTGGTGCCCGACGTGTAGTTGATCGAGCACGTCGCGTCCTCGTCGGGCTCCCAGCGCGCCGGGGTGGCTCGACGGCCTACCTCGGGGTCGAAGAGCTCCGCATCCTGCACACCGTCGAGGCGAACGGTCTCGGCGCCGGTCAGGCGCGCCATGACCTCGTCGAGCTCGGGGTCGAAGAGGACCAGCCTCGTCCCGGAGTGCTCGAGGATGTAGGCGATCTCGTCGCTGGTCAGGCGGTAGTTGATGGGCACGAGGACCCGGCCGAACCCACTCACCCCGAAGTACGAGGTGAGAAAGCGGGCGGAGTTCGGGCTCACGATGGCGACCCGCTCCCCCGGTCCGATCCCCATCGAATCCAGGCCGGCGGCCAAGGCTCGGGCGCGGTCGTGCAACGCCCCGTAGGTGATGCGCCCCAACGACCCCGCCACCTCCGGTTCGTCGGTGACGGCGACCCGGTCGGCGTAGACGGTGGCGGCACGCTCCAAGAAGTCGCCGATCGTGAGCGGGACTCGCATGGGCTCCCCTTCCGACTTCGCACCCCCCGGTGCGGGCTCAGACTACGGCGTCGCCTTTGGGGCCGACCACGCCCGATTGGGGTCGAGAACGGCCCGGGTCAGGAAAGCGAGAAACCCTTGTAGCCGCTGCGGGCGACCTCGTCGCACTGCTGGCGGTACGTATAGACGCCACCCACGTACGGCATGAACACCTGGGGCTTGCCTTTTACGTTGGCGCCCCGGTACCAGGAGTTCGCCCGCGGGAACAGGGTGAAGTCGGCGACGCTCGCCACGAGAGCCACCCACTCCTCCTCGGCATCCGCGTGCGCCTCGATCCGCTCGAGGCCCTCGGAGCGCAGGTGTTCCATGCACTCGGCGACCCAGTCCACGTGCTGCTCGATCGAGACAACCATGTTGCTGAGCACCGATGGGCTGCCCGGACCCGTGATCAAGAACAGGTTCGGGAACCCGGCTGCAACGAGGCCGAGGTGGGCGCGGGGTCCGTCCTTCCACTTCTCCCGGAGCGTCCGGCCGCCGACGCCCTCGATGTCGATGTGCGCCAGGGCCCCGGTCATGGCGTCGAAGCCGGTCGCGAAGATCAGGGCGTCGAGCTCGTAGGAGCCCTCGGCCGTCACCACCGAGTCCTCGGTGATCCGATCGATCGGGTTGGCCTTGAGGTCCACCAGCGTCACGTTCGGGCGGTTGTAGGTCTCGTAGTAGTCGATGTCGACGCACAGCCGTTTCGTCCCGCACGGGTAGTCCGTCGGACTCAGTGCGGCCGCAGTCCCGGGGTCCTTCACTTGGGCACGGATCTTGCTCCGGATGAACTCCGCCGCGGTCTCGTTGGAGGCCGGATCGATCAAGAGATCGGTGAAGGAGCCGAGGAACCGCAGTCCGCCCTCGGCCCACTTGCCCTCGTAGCGCTGCTCGCGGATCTCCGCGCTCACCTTGCTGGCGGCCTCCTCGGTCGAGGTCACCGGGAAACCGGCGTGCGAGGTCCGGCACAGCTCCCGGCGCGACGGGTAGTCGGCCTTGATCTCGGCGACGTAGCCGGGGTCCAGTTGGTGGTTCCAGGCGGGCACGCTGAAATTCGGGGTGCGCTGGAAGACCGTGAGGTGCGCGGCCTGACGTGCGATGTGCGGTATCGACTGGATCGCCGACGAGCCCGTACCGATGATCCCGACGCGCTGTCCGGTGAAGTCAACGGGCTCACGGGGCCACCGGCCCGTGTGGTAGGTGTGTCCCGCGAAGGTCTCGACGCCTTCGACCTCGGGCAGCTTGGGCTCCGAGAGGCACCCCGTCGCCATGATGCAGAACCGGGCGGTGATCGTCTCGCCCTTGTCGGTGGTCACCACCCAGAGGTTGGACTCCTCGTCGAACCGGGCGGCATCGACCCGGGTGTCGAACTGGATGTCGCGGCGGAGGTCGAAACGGTCTGCCACGTGCTCGAGGTAGGCCAGGATCTCGGACTGCGGGGCGTAGCGCTCCGACCAGGTCCACTCCTGCTCGAGCTCGGGCGAGAAGGAGTACGAGTAGTCGACGCTCTCCACATCGCAACGGGCCCCCGGGTACCGGTTCCAGTACCAGGTCCCCCCGACGCCGCCGCCCGACTCGATGACGCGTGTGGAGAGCCCGGACTGGCGGAGCCGGTAGAGCATGTAGAGGCCCGCGAAACCGGCACCGACCACGATCGCGTCGAAGTCAGCCCGTCGCGACCCATCGTGCACTGCCATACCCCCGCCTTCGAGTCGACGTCCGTTCTTCTTGCAACGACGGACGCCATGATGCCACCGCAGCAACGGTCCGCGGCTTGGCCTCTTGTCCTCCTGGTCCACGACAACGTCAACGGCGAGCGGCACCACGACCACCAAAACGACCGTGCGCGCCAACGGGTGAGCGCGGTGGGTCAGGGAAGCGTCAGCCGGTCCCCCTGCCAGCGGGCCAGGCCGTCGGCCACCAGTCCCTCGGCGACGCCGAGGGATCGGACCGGATCATCGGGCCACCCGGTGCTGTCGGCGACCCCCGTCCTCGCCACCGGCCCCTGACGGAGTGCATTCATCAGACGGCCGCGGCCTTGGCGGTCCGAGCCCTGGAAGCGAGACTGGCGCCGCCCCCGCTCGGCGGGATCCGGGGCGGTCCACCCGGCCGCCGCCCATGCACACCGTCCGCGCAGTGGACACTCGGCGCATTCGGGAGCCCTGGCCCGGCAGACCGTTGCTCCGATGTCGAACAGGCTTTGGTTGTACGCCCAGGCCTCCGGCGGGAGGAGCCCGTCGGCGACCCGCTGGGCCTCGGCCGCGCCGAGTCGGCGGCCGGCGACCGCACGGCTGAGGACGCGGGCGACGTTGGTGTCGACGACGGCCACCGGCGCCTCGAAGGCGAACGCCAGAACGGCCCGGGCGGTATAGGGGCCGACGCCGGGCAGCGCTTGGAGCGCCGCGCGGTCGGCCGGGACTGCTCCACCGTGCGTCTCGGTGATCGCGACCGTGGCGCGATGGAGCCGCAGCGCCCGGCCGTTGTACCCGAGCCCGGCCCACGCTCGCAGCGCGGCCGCCGGTCCCGCCCGGGCGCACGCCGGCGGGTCGGGGAACTCGGCGATCCAACCCAGGTAGTACGGAACGACCCGCGAGGTCTGGGTCTGTTGCAGCATCACCTCGCTGGTCAGGACGTGCCAAGGGTCGCGCGTCTGGCGCCAGGGGAAGACGCGCCGGCGCCCCGCGCCCCAGTCGAGGACAAGCCGCCCGAAGCTCGGGTCGGAGCCTTCAGTCCCAGACGTCGTCGCCGTAGGGCCGGGCTCGCTTCGGCGCCGAGTCCCGTTTCCAGACCATCACCTTGCGACGGAAGAAGCAGACCTCTTCGCCACGCTGGTTGAAGGCCTTGGTCTCGACCGTCACGATCCCACGGTCGTCTCGAGACTTGGACTCGACCTTGTCGACCACCTTGGTCTCGGCGTAGATGGTGTCACCGTGGAAGGTCGGGTGCTTGTGCTGGAGCGTCTCGACCTCGAGGTTGGCGATGCACGACCCACTCACGTCCGGCACGCTCATGCCAAGGGCCAGCGAGTAGACGAGGTTGCCGACGACGACGTTCTGCCCTTGCACGGCCTCGTGCTCGCCGAACCACGCGTCGGAGTGCAGGGGATGGTGGTTCATCGTGATCATGCAGAAGAGGTGGTCGTCGGACTCGGTGATGGTCTTGCCGGGCCAGTGGCGGTAGATGTCACCGATCATGAAGTCCTCGAGAAAGCGGCCGAAGGGTCGGTCGTAGGTGGTCATGATCGCGGGTGTAGTACGCCGGTCCGAGTCACGTCCACACCGGCTCAGAACTCCTCGGGACGCGGGCGTGTGGTGAAGCCGAGCGATGCGCCGGGCAGCGAGTTCCCGTCGATCATGAGCCGCCAGTTGTAACGGGTACCGGGTCGGAGCGGGATCGGTCCCAGGTTCACGGCCAGGGCGACGTCGATCGGCGAGCCTTCGGGGATCCCCGGTGGCTTGGCCACCGTGAACTCGCCCCGCACCTCGACGGGGTGGTGACCTTCGGGGGTCTCCACGAGCACGGGACGGCCATCGGCGTCCTCCAAGAAGAGCTCCCAGTGGTGCGCGATGTCGGCCTCATTCCAGTCGACCTCGAGCTTCAGGGCCACCGCGGACGGGACGGGATCCGGACCGGTGATGCTCCAGCCACCGCCCAGGATGTAGAGCTTGCCGTCGGCTACCTGGGCGGAGTCACAAAGGAGCATCGTCACATTCACGTCGGCCGAGGTTATCGACTCCGCGGTGAGACTCGGTCATGTCCGACCTCCGGCAGGCTCGGGTATGCCATGGCTGAGCTGAAGGGGCTCCGCGACGACGTCTATCGGCGGCCGCTCGCCACCGCGCTGGAACGTCTCGGGATCGAGGCGGGCTGGCGCTGCGTAGACGTGGGGGCCGGCGGTGGCGACGTGTCAGTCGCGCTCGCCGAGGTCGTCGGCCGCTCCGGTCGGGTGTATTCGGTGGACTCGGACCCCGGGCTCGAGACGAGGTGGCGCGGGCGGCGTCCGCCCACAGCCAGGTCATCGCGATCACACAGGCCGGCGAGGACCTCACGCTCCCCGAGCCGGTCGACCTCGCGTTCTGCCGGTTCCTCTTGTTGCATGTTTTCGATCCGTCGGTCGTCCTGCGCAAGATGACCGAATCGGTGCGCACCGAAGGGTGGGTCGTGGCGCAGGAACCGATCACGTCCGCGGGACGCATCGACGGTCGGCCGATGTCGATGCCCGACGCGCGCCACCCCGACATCGGCGCGCTGCTGCCGGCACTCGTGCGCGACGCGGGCCTCGAGATCGTCGACGCGTGGGCCGAAGCACCGGCCGGTGTCGGACCCGGTGTCGTGAGCGCGTACCTGAAGGGGCTGACCGGGGTCGACCCCGGTCAGGATCCGGTCGTGCTCCCGCCGCTCGTCACGGTCATCGGTCGTCGTGGGCCCACGCGGTAGAGGCCATTAGGGTCTCGTCGATGGCCCGCGGCGTCGGCTTAATCCCCTCTCCGCGGCGAGCGCCGCGGTCGAGGTCGCAGAGTCCGCAGTGCAGGCAGCGATCGACGCGCTGTCCAAGGGGCCGGGCGTCGACGACGAGCAGGTGGTTGCCTACGACCTCGCGCATGCTGCGTCGGCCGCGATGGCAGCGCGCTCCATGCTCGACTACGCCACTCGTGGCGATGTCGAGCGTGACCTCGCCTGCGCGTTCGTCGCCGACACGTTGGTCGACCTCGCGGGCCGCATCGGCGGCCGGGAGGCGAGTTGGGGCGTCGAGCCCAACTGGTCGGCGGCCGCCGGCCAGTTCCTCTCGACCTACCGGGACCCAGCGTTCTTGGCCGGGCTGTGTGGCAAGAGCGGGCCGACGCATCTCGACGAGGACTTCGAGCTCGTGCGCGAGACCTTCCACCGCTTCGCCGAGGACAAGGTCCGCCCGCACGCCGAGGAGGTGCACCGCAAGAACCTCGACGTGCCCGAGGAGGTCATCGCGGGGCTCGCCGAGATCGGGGGGTTCGGTCTGTCGGTCCCCGAGGAGTTCGGGGGCTTCGCGTCGGGCACCGAGAGCGACTACATGGGCATGGTCGTCGCGACCGAGGAGCTGAGCTGGGGCGCGCTGTGCATCGGCGGGTCGCTGATCACCCGGCCCGAGATCCTCACTCGGGCCCTCGTGAAGGGCGGGACCGACGAGCAGAAGCGAGAGTGGCTCCCCAAGCTGGCGAGCGGCGAGATCATGGCCGCGGTCTCGGTGACCGAGCCCGACTTCGGCTCCGACGTCGCCAACATCGTGACCTCGGCGAGGCGGAGCGAGGGCGGCTGGGTGATCCGCGGGGTGAAGACCTGGTGCACGTTCGCAGCGCGGGCCGATGTGCTGATGCTCCTGGCGCGCACCGACCCGGACCGCTCCAAGGCCCACCGGGGGCTGTCCATCTTCATCGTCGAGAAGCCCAGGGCCGACGGCAAGGGCTTCGTGCTCACCCAGGACGGCGAGGGCGGTCGCCTCGAGGGCCGGCCGATCGACACGCTGGGCTACCGGGGCATGCACTCCTATGAGCTGGCCTTCGAGGACTGGTTCGTTCCCGACGCCAACCTGGTCGGGGGTGAAGGTGGCATCGGGCAGGGCTTCTATCTGCAGATGCAGGGCTTCGAGAACGGCCGCCTGCAGACCGCGGCCAGGGCACTCGGCGTGATGCAGGCGGCGTACGACGCCGCGTTCGCCTACGCCTCGGAGCGCAAGGTGTTCGGTTCGCCGGTCGTCGACTACCAGTTGACGCGGGCCAAGCTGGCCCGGATGGCGGCCACGATCCAGGCGATCCGCCAGTTCGCCTACCGCACCGCCCGGCTCATGGCCAAGGGCGAGGGCGCGCTGGAGGCCTCCATGGTGAAGGCGTACGGGTGTCGCGCCGCCGAGTGGGTGACCCGCGAGGCGATGCAGATCCACGGCGGCATGGGCTACGCGGAGGAGTTCGCCGTCAGCCGGTACTTCGTCGACGCGCGCGTGCTCTCGATCTTCGAGGGTGCCGACGAGACGCTGGCGCTGAAGGTGATCGCTCGCCGCCTGCTCGACGGCGCGCGCTGAGCTACGTAGACTCGGAGCGCCGCAGCCCGGCTTGCTCGCCGCGGGTCACGAACTTCGTGGCCATCTTTCGGCTGGCCTCGTCGATCATCTCGTCCCCGAACATCACCGCACCGCGCCGGTCGCCCTCGGTCGCCTGGCGGTAGGCGTCCAAGATGTCGTACGCGCGATCGAACTGTTCCTGGGTCGGCGAGTAGACCTCGTTCAAGACGGCCGCCTGGTCGGGCGTCAGCGCCCACTTGCCGTCATAGCCGAGCACGCGGGTGCGTTGCGAGTAGTCGCGCAGCTGGTCGAGCTCGCGGACGAACAGGAACGGGCCGTCGATGACCTGGAGGCCGTTGGCCCGTCCGGCCATCAGGATCTTGGAGAAGACGTAGTTGAAGTGGTCGCCCGGGTACTCGGGGATCTGGACCCCACCGGTGAGCACCGGCATCTCCATCGACGCCGCGAAGTCCGCCGGGCCGAAGACGATCGTCTCGAGTCGCGGCGAGGCCGCGCAGATCTCTTCGACATTGATCAGACCGCGCGTCGTCTCGATCTGGGCCTCGATGCCGATGTGGCCAGCCGGCAACCCGCAGTTCTCCTCGATCTGGGTGAGGAGCAGATCGAGTGCGATCACCTGGGCCGCCGATTGGACCTTGGGCAGCATGATCTCGTCGAGACGTTCGCCGGACCCCGACACGACCTCGATCACGTCGCCGTAGGTCCACTTGGTGTCCCACGCGTTCACCCGAACGCAGAGCACCCGGTCGTCCCACGCGAGGTTCTTGATGGCGTCGACCGCCTTCGCCCTCGCGCCCACCTTCTCCAACGGGGCGACCGAATCCTCGAGATCGAGGAAGGACATGTCAGCCGGCACGGTCGGTGCCTTCTCGAGGAAGCGCTCGCTCGACGCGGGCGTCGACAGGCACGAACGACGGGGCAGATCACGTGAACGAGCGGACATGTGTGCGATCGTAACGGGTGGCCCCGACGACCCGAAAAGCCTGATCGCGGGGCCGCGCGAGCCCGGAAACAGACATTTGAGCCGTTGATACGCGATCGTCACGAACTCGCCAAGTTGCTCGCCAACCTGGGGGTTTATCGTCGAATCGGCAGTTATCCACACTCCGCGCTGACGACGGTGTTTGACCCCCCAACGGTCGTTTCGTCAAGATGTGTCGCATTGTGACTGACGTCGAGGGGGGTTCAGCCCGTCTCCAATCGCGGTCCGGGCAGAGCCTCCGGGGGCTCTGGCGTTCCTGGCGTCCGGTCCTGGCAATGTTCGCGGTCGGATCTCTCGCCATCGCCCCGCTGCTCGCGACCCTCGAGCGGCACCGATGCCGCGACCATCGGATCGCTCCAGGCCCAGGCGGACCAGCTCGAGTCGCAAATCTCGGCGGCGACCAACCAGATCGGGGTGCTCGGCCAGAAGTTCGACGAGGCGCAAGACCAGCTTTCCGCGATCGAGAACCAGATCGCGGTCACCGAGAGCAAGATCGCATCCGATCAGCACAACGTCTCGCTCGACAAGGTGCACCTGCGCTCGGCCGCCATCGACGCGTACATGGCCGACGGCACCGCCAACACCTCCAATCCGCTGTTCGCAGGCAACCAGAAGACGTTCGCCGAGCAGCAGGAGTACGGGGACGTGGCGACCGGCAACCTCGACGTGGCGGTGGCCGACCTGCACACCGCCCAGGTCGCCCTCGATAATCAGAAGGCCGAGCTCACGACCCAGCGGGGTTCCGCGCAGGCGGCGGTCAACGCAGCCGCAGCGGCCCGCACCGAGGCCGGCGAGGAGCAGTCGAAGCTCGACTCGGAGCTCGGCCAGGTCAAGGGGCAGCTCGGCGTGTTGGAGGAGCAAGCCCAGAACGAGGCCGACGAGAACGAGTCGACGCTGACCCAGTCGCTCCTCGCCGAGGGGGCGACCCTGCCGCCGCTGCCGCCCGCCGGCGGGGCGGCCACCGCCGTGGCGGCCGCCGAGACCCAGCTCGGGGTCCCTTACGTGTGGGGCGGCACATCGCCTCGGGGCACGCCCGGCGACCCTTCCGGCGGCTTCGACTGCTCGGGCCTCGTCATGTGGGCGTGGGCTCAGGCCGGCGTCGACCTCCCCCACTACTCGGGCTCGCAGTTCGACGACACCGCGCCGGTGTCGGTCAACGACATGGAGCCGGGCGACATCTTGTTCTACGGACCCGGCGGCAGCGAGCACGAGGCGATGTACGTCGGCGACGGCGAGATGATCGAGGCCCCCGAGACGGGGCAGGTCGTGCACATCACGTCGATCCGCCTGGGCGACGGCTTCGTCGGGGTCCACCGGCCGTAGGGGCCGTGACCGAGGCGGAGCACCGATCCGTCCCGGCAATACTTGGGGGCTGAGCCTCCGATGAAGCCCATCCCCGTCGCGTTCCACATCGGGCCGATTGAGGTCCACACCTATGGCATCGGTCTCGCGATCGCGTTCTGGTTCGGCTACGTCTACTTCGGCCGCCGGCTCCGGGCCAAGGGTCTGCGCACCGACTGGCTCGCCGGCATGTTCGTGTGGGTCATCGTCGCCGCGGTGGTCGGGGCCCGCTCCCTGCACGTGCTGTCCAACCTCTCCTTCTACGACGCCAACCCGGGCGACGTGTTGGCCATCTGGCACGGCGGACTGTCCTCCTTCGGCGGCATCCTCTTCGCCGTCCCGGTGGGCATCTGGCAGACGCACCGGCGCCTCCCCGAGCTCACCATGGTCGAAGCGCTCGACCTGGTGGCCCCCGTGCTCATGGCGGCGTGGGCGGTCGGCCGGCTGCTCGGGCCCCAGCTCATGGTGGCGGGCGGCGGGCATCCGACCCACCAGTGGTTCGGGATGTACTACGCGGGTCAGGTCGGCAAGCGGCTGCCGGTCCCGATCTTCCAGGCGCTCGAGGACAGCTCCATCTATTGCGTGCTCATCGCGACCGAGCGACGGCTGCGGCGCTGGCCCGACGGCTCGGCTCGGGCGGGCTTCCCGGCCGGGACGGTGCTCGGACTCGGGATGGTCCTCTGGGGCACCGAGCGGTTCCTGGACGAGCACCTCTGGCTCGGCGAGGACGGGCGGCTCGGCTCGGATCTGGTGCAGGCCGCCGGCATCGCGCTGGTCGTCGGAGGCGTGGCGCTGCTCGTTGTCACCCGACGGCGCTGGGTGACCTGGGCCCGGTCGGGAGCCCCGGGGGGAAGGCCGGACGATGCGCCGCCGAGGGAGGTCTCGACCGATGAGGGGGCCTCACAACCCGAGGTGACCTCTTCGTAGTCGACAAAAGGCCAGTCGGTTATGGCTTCGCGGCCTGGAGCAGGCTCCTCCATTCGCCGAGACGGGCCGAGAGTTCGTCGGCCGAGAGAAGCAGCGTCTCGTCGGGTACCGCGTCCACTAGGGCGCGTTGGGCGACGTATTCGCGCGATGCCGAGGCGAAGAGGGACCGGCGCTGCTCAACCAGTTCGGGCGGCGGCGAGGGCAGGAGGAAACCGAACAACGAGAACACGGCATCGAGGTCGTAGATGCACGGAGCCCGCCCGACCAGGCCGGCTCGCTTCGAGGCGAGCATCGCCACGCCGAGAAGCACGTCTTCGGTGTCCTCGCCGTGGACGAGGTGCAGACGACCCTCGAACCGATGGGCCAGGCGCATCGCGAATCCCTGGTCCGGCCCGGGCGTGCCGCGGCGGACCCCGGCCGGACGGGACGACCCGACCAGGTCACCAGGGCGGTCGGCGTGCCAGTGGCCCGGGACGGAGAGCCGGCGCGCCGAACGGACCTGGTCGGCCTCGGTAATGGGAACGAACGTCGGCTGGGCCATGGCGACCTCAGGGTACCGGACGCGCTCGGGGCCACCCCAGCCCGGGGTCAGCCGGATCCTGCGCGCCGGACGCCCTGGGCGACCCGGCCCGGGAGGGGGCGCCCGATGAGCCGGGCGAGCGTTTCGTCGACGGCGAGCAACCGATCGAGGTCGATGCCGGTCGTGCTGCCCAGGTCGTCGAGCAGCGCGACGAGGTCCTCGGTCGCGAGGTTCCCTCCGGCGTCGTCGGCGAAGGGCGAGCCTCCGAGCCCGCCCACCGAGGTGTCGAACCGCGTCACCCCGAGCTGCATGGCGGCATAGGCGTTCACGAGCGCGGACCCCCGCGTGTCGTGCAGGTGGAGGCCGACATCGGTGCCGGTCAGCGCGAGCACCTCACCGAGCCGGCGCGGCGAGGCGACACCGGTCGTGTCGGCGAGGGTGACCGACCCGCCGGCGGCCCGGAAGCGATCCCCCAGGCGGGCCACGTCTGCGGGCTCGATGACGTCCTCGTACGGGGAGCCGAACGCGCACGAGATGACCACATCCGCGTGACCGACGGTCGGGATGATCGATAGCGCCTGGCGCGACGAGTCCTCGGTGGACATGTGCACATTGCGCTGGCTGTAACCCTCCGACGCCGAGACCGTGACGGTGACGTGGTCGATGCCGGCGGCCGTGGCCCGCTCGGCGCCGACGGCGTTCGGGACGAGCGCCCACCACGTGCAACCGGCTTGCCGGGGTAGGCCGGCCACCATCTCGGCCGCGCCGGCCATGGCTGGCACCGCCCGCTCCGAGACGAAGGCCGCGACCTCGATGTCCGAGAAACCGCACGCCGCGAGGCCCGCGATCAGCTCGAGCCGCGCCTCGACCGGGAGCGGGTCCTCGCGTTGGAGCCCGTCGCGCGGCCCGACTTCGCGCACGGCGACGGCGCGCTCAGTCACCGGCGGACCCCGGTCGGTCGAGCGCTCGGTAGAGCGCGGCGAGAGCCATGTTGGTCAGGAGCTGGGCCATGGCCGGGCGGTCGACGACCTCGCCCAGGTACGGGGTCGAGTTGATGAGGCCGATGGCCGCGTGAGTGGCCGAGCGGCGGACGGCGGCGGGCACCTCCGGCGCGATGCCCCCGAGCGCCTCGACCCACCGCTCGACATACAGGCGCTGGGTCCGCCGGATGCGCTGGCGTGCCGACGGCGGGACGTGCGCCAGGTCCCTCGCATGGACCGTGATCAGCTCGGGGTGGCCAAGCGCAAACTCGACCTGCCAGCCCACCAGGTTGCGCAGTGCCTCGTGGTCGTCGGCCGCCTCGGCGACGCAGCGGTCCCCGCCCGCCAGCAGGCGCTCGCTGATGTCGGTGAGCATCTGGGTGAGCAACGCCTCCTTGCTGGCGAAGTGCCAGTACACCGCGGGACCCGAGACGCCGAGGCGCGCGCCGAGGTCATCGATCGAGGTGCCGCCATACCCCCGCTCCGCGAAGAGCTCGGCCGCGACCTGGAGGAAGTCGGCCTGCCTCGAGCCCTTCTTGGGCCCGCGCTCGTGGTCTGCTGGCTCACCGCCCCAAATGGTATCCTTAGGGATCGCTAAGGAGGGTCCGATGGACTTCCGACCCAGCGAGGAGCACATCGCCTTCCAGAAGACCGTCCGGGACTTCGCGCGCTCGGCGATCTCCCCACACACAGACGAGTGGGACGAGGCCGGTCGCCTCCCCGTGGAGATCGTGCACGCCATGGGCGACCTCGGGCTCTTCGGGCTGCCGTTCCCCGAGGAGTGGGGCGGGTCCGACGGGGACTTCTTGTCCATGTGCCTCGCCATCGAGGAGATCGGGCGGGTCGACCAGTCCATCGGGATCACCCTGTCGGCAGGGGTCGGGTTGGGGGCCTCGCCGATCTTCCGATTCGGCACCGACGAGCAGCGCGGGCGCTGGCTCCCCGACCTGCTCACGGGACGGGCGTTGGCCGCGTTCGGTTTGACCGAGCCCGACGCCGGCAGCGACGCCCGCGCCACCAGAACGCGGGCGGCCCCGGACGGAGATGGGTGGGTCCTGAACGGCGCCAAGGCGTTCATCACCAACTCGGGCACGCCCATCACCTCAGTCATCACCGTGACAGCCAAGACGGCCGACAACGAGATCTCGTCGTTCATCGTCCCATCGGGGACCCCGGGCCTCAACGTGCAGCCCCCCTTGCGCAAGCTCGGCTGGCACGCGAGCGACACGCACGACATCGCGCTCGAAGACTGTCGGGTCGGCGCCGACTCGCTGCTCGGCGAGCTCGGCCGTGGGTACAAGAACTTCCTGTCCATCCTCGACGACGGGCGGATCGCCATCTCCGCGTTGGCGGTCGGCTGCGCGCAGGCCTGCCTCGACCACGCCCTGGACTACGCGAAGCAGCGAGCAGCGTTCGGCGGACCCATCGGCCGGTTCCAGGCGGTCGCCTTCTCGCTCGCCGATCTCGCCGTCTCGGTGGAGAACGCTCGGAACCTCACCTACAAGGCCGCCTGGTGCAAGGACAGCGGCCAGCCCTTCCGCCAGGCCGCCGCGATGGCCAAGCTGTACTCGACCGAGGCTGCCGTCTCGGCCACTCGCACGGCGACCCAGGTCTTCGGAGGCGCCGGTTTCATGGAGGAGTCGCCGGTGGCCCGCCTCTACCGTGACGCGAAGATCCTCGAGATCGGCGAGGGCACGAGCGAGATCCAACGCCTGGTCATCGCCAGGAGCCTCGGGCTCCCGGTCGAATGAGCGAGAGCGAGGAGCTCGGCTCGCGCATCGCGCGGGCGTTGGCCGGCAACCAGGCCCGCTACGGCGACAAGCTCGCCGAGCAGAAGAAGCTGCCCGTGCGCGAGCGGCTGGGACTGCTCCTCGACGTTGGGACCTTCGTGGAGGACGGTCTGTTGGCCAACGCCTCGGACCCAGAGCTCCCGGCGGACGGTGTGGTCACCGGCATCGGACGGGTCGACGGCCGTCAGGTGTGCGTGGTCGCCAACGACCCGACGGTCAAGGCGGGATCCTGGGGGCGCGGACGGTCGAAAAGATCGTCCGGATGACCGAGCAGGCGATCCGACACGAGCTGCCGATCTTCTGGCTCGTCGACTCGGCAGGCGCCCGGATCACCGACCAGGTCGAGATGTTCCCGGGGCGCCGCGGCGCCGGCCGCATCTTCGCCAACCAGGTGAAGCTCTCGGGAGTCGCCCCCCAGATCTGCTGCCTCTTCGGGCCGTCGGCCGCCGGCGGTGCCTACATCCCATCGTTCTGCGACGTCGTGATCATGGTGCAGGGCAACGCGTCGATGTATCTGGGCTCCCCCCGGATGGCCGAAGAAGTCATCGGCGAGCACGTGAGCCTGGAGGAGATGGGCGGCGCCCGGATGCACGCGACGGTCTCGGGCTGCGGCGACAACCTGGCCGACGACGACGCGGACGCCATCGACCAGGCGCGCTTGCTCTTCTCCTATCTCCCGGCCTCGTGGCGCCAGCTGCCACCGGGGGTGGCGCCCGAGGCACCAGTGCGAACGCTGACGCGCGCCGAGCTCCCCGAGGACGACGCGGCCGGCTACGACATGCGGGCGGTCATCGAGTGCCTCGTCGACGCCGACAGCCTCTTCGAGGTCAAGCCGCTCTTCGCGACCGAGATACTGACCGGCTTCGGGCGTGTCGACGGCCACGTGATCGGCGTTGTGGCGAGCAACCCGGCGAACAAGGGTGGGGTGCTCTTCGTGGACTCGGCCGACAAGGCCGCCCGCTTCATCTGGATGTGCGACGCCTACAACGTGCCGCTCCTCTTCCTGGCCGACGTGCCGGGATTCATGATCGGGACCCAGGTCGAGCGCCAGGGCATCATCCGGCACGGGGCAAAGATGGTCGCCGCCGTCACCGAGGCGAGCGTGCCCAAGATTTGCGTGATCGTCCGCAAGGCCTACGGCGCGGGCCTCTACGCGATGTGCGGGCCCGCCTTCGACCCCATCGCGACCCTCGCGCTCCCCACGGCGAAGATCGCTGTCATGGGTCCCGAGGCTGCGGTCAACGCCGTCTACGCCAACCGAATCGCTGCCATCGAGGACGAGGGCGAGCGGGCGAAGTTCGTGGACGAACGCCGACGGGAGTACGAAGAGGACGTCAACCTGTACCGGCTCGCTGGCGACCTCGTGGTCGACGCGGTCGTCCCCTTCGAAGAGCTTCGCGACGAGCTGGTTCGACGGTTCGCCGCCGCCGACCCCGCGGACCGGGGCATGATCCAGAAGCGCCACGGCGTGCTCCCCGTCTGACCCCGCAGGAGTCCGAACGCAGCACGCTGGTGCCGGCGGTCAGCTCGACGCGCGGTAGCGACGATGCCAGTACACCTCGTCGACGAAGCCCAGCCGCCGATAGAGCGCGTCTGCCGGACCGCCGTCGTCACAGTTGATCAGCCGGGAACGGACGGACTGATCGTCGCCTTCTTGGCTCCAGCGAGCGAGCACTGTCTGGGCGATCCCACGGTGACGGAAGGCCAGCTGAGTGGCCAGGCTGAACACCATCTGGTCGCCTCCGGTGTAGTGACCGAGAATGGCAACCTCTTCGCCGTCGAGCCGGGCCAGCTGATAGCGGCAGACCGGCCACTCCGCCCGACGGTTGGCCAACTCCCCATCGAGCTGCTGGGGCGTCGGGGGATCCTCGATGTCGGCGAACCCCTGGATCTTGACCGCCACCCACTTGCTGAGCTGGTCGAGATCGGTCACGTCCTCAAGCGTCAACCCTTCGGTTCTCCGCTCAGCGCGAATGTCACCCACGAGCGCAAGCACCACCGTGTTCTGGTCCGGCTCGAGGCCGGCTGACCGGAGTGCTCCGGCCAGACGGTCGGCCCGCCCGCGATCGTCGACCCAGACGTCGAAGGCTTGGGTTCCGAGGAAATCACCAGCAGCGCTGAGTGCGGGAGCCACCTCCCCGGGCGTGTCCACGGTCAGGACGAGCCGCTTGAGCTCGGCCCGGCTCTCCGAATGGGTGAGGAACCCGTAGCCGGTCGAGACGACCGCGAGATCGATCGACGGCGTCGAGTCCGTGTACCAGCTCCGGACCTCAGCGCTCACGGCATCGTGTTCGGGATGCCGCGTCGCCGGACTTTCATGGCTGCCGTCCGAGGGCCCGCCCATCAGTCCTTCTCGGGCGGGACCCAAGGGGCGGGACTGCGATCCCGAAGCGCGGCGATGCCTGCGGCAGCCTCGTCGGAGGCGAACAGCTCCTTCGAGAGCGACGCGGCCCATCCGAACGCCTCGTCTCGGCCCATGGAGGGCACCCTCGCGATGACCTGCTTCGCCGCGGCGAGCGCCTTGGGACCGCCCCGCAGGAGCTCGCCGACCGTGAGCTCGACGGCGCCGTCCAGCTCGCGCTCCTCGACGGCCCGGGTAATCAGGCCCGCCGCCGCGGCCTCGACCCCACGGAACCGCCGACCGGTGAGAAAGAGCTCGCTCGCATCACCGCGCCGCAGCTTGGGCAGGCAGACGACCGAGATGACCGCTGGCGCCACTCCAAGGCGAACCTCGGTGAAGCCGAACTCAGCGTCGGTGCTCGCGATCGATATGTCGCAGGCGGCCGCCAGTCCGACCCCACCGCCGAGACACCGGCCAGCGACGCGCGCCACTACCGGCTTCTCCATGTCCTGGATGAGGCGGAGCACGTCGGCGATGTCGAAGCGGGCTTGGGTGGCGGCGGCCACCGACAGGTCGGCGCCGGCACAAAACGTGGGACCGGAGTGTGTGAGAACGACAACCCGCACGGAAGGGTCTGCACCACAACTGGTGAGATGGTCGCCAAGGGAATTGAGCATTTCAGTCGAGAGCGCGTTGTGTTTTTCGGGCGTGTCGAGCATGACCGTGGCCACCTCGCCCTCGATCGAACAGCTCGTCGCCCCCACGGTCCCTCCCGGCTCGGCGTTTGGGGCCGACTGTATCGACCGAGGACGCGGCACCGACGCGTGTCGCTGAAGGACGTTCCGGCGGTGGCTGCGCCTCGACATCGGCCTGGTCGGGTGCGACGATCGCCCCATGAGCCCAGACCACGAGCTGAGCGGCTCCTCGTTGCCGGCCGACACCGTCGGGCTGCTTGAGGGCATCGCGACCACACGCGCCATCCGCCGCTACTTGGACGAGCCCGTCCCTCCGGAGATCTTCCGCGCGATCTTCTTCGCAGCGACCCGCGCGCCGAGCGGGTCCAACCGGCAGCCGTTCCGGATTGTGGTCCTCACCGACGGGCCCAAGGCGGCCGAGGCAAAACGGCTGATCGCGGCCTCCGCCCAGCGCATCTGGGGCACCAAGCGCGAGATCGACGCCTATGACGCAGGTTCGGGTGCGGTCGAGAACTCACCAAAGGCTCGCACCGCCCGCGTGCTCCAGGAGTATGTGGACCACTTCGACCGCGTGCCGGTCCTCATCATCCCGTGCCTGGTGCGCTACCGGGCGCCCACCCCGTTTGAGGGCGGATCGATCTATCCGGCGTGCCAAAACATCCTGCTGGCGGCGCGGGCCCTCGGATACGGAGGCGTCATCACCGGGTTCCACTTTGGCGCGCAGGCCGAGCTGCATCGACTGCTCGGGATCCCCGAGGACGTGTTCATGGCCGCCACGATCACCATCGGGAAGCCCCGGGGCAGCCACGGTCCGGTGAGGCGGCGGCCGCTCGGGGAGTTGGTCTTCGAGGAGTCATGGGGCGAGAGCCCCGTTTGGGCAGTCGACCCGCCCGGCACTCGACACACCTCGGCCGGACCACCTCGACCGACCTTGCCCAAGGCCGAAGACGGGTAATGAGTCACCTATTGCCCCTAAGAAGACACGATGGCTTTTCACACAGCTGAGGTCAGAGGTTCGAGTCCTGGACGGCCCATTCAGGAGCACCCCTTACTCCGCTATTCGAACCGGCTCGATCGACGGCGGGCCTCGGAGTTCATCTCGGTCGGTAGACGTCAGATCGGTGATCGATCCGATCGACATACACGATGCGATCGCTCTCATCGATCCAGTAGGTGATCCGGTATTGGCCGACCCGAGCGCTGTAGCGACCGGCCAACTCTCGTCCGAGCGCGTACCCTCACGCGTTGCGGGTTGGCGATGAGCCGACCGAAGCAGAATTCCACCATTGCACCGACAACACGAGGCGACGTCCTTGCAAGACGGTCAAGTTGTCGGGTAGCAGGAGGGGACCAGCGCAGGCGATAGTCATCGTGACCAGCGGGCAAGCGCCTCTTCCTTGCTCAATTCGATGGACTTGTCTGACCTTCGGGATTCTTCGGCTTCCCGAAGGTCTGCCATGGCCTCGGGATCGGAGAGTATGTCCAGTGTTTCTTCGAGCGCCTCGAGATCAGCCACGGCCAGGACTACGACGCTTGGTCGCCCGTGCTTGGTGATCACGACTCGCCGATGCTCGGTCTCCACGCCTTCGACGACCTCGGACAGATGCGCCTTCGCATCGGCTAGCGAGAGCTGCTCATTCACAGTCATGACTATAAGTATGACTAATCAGAATCGTCGCTGTCAACGGGAGGAGCAAGAGGTTCGTCGCGCATGCTCTTCGAGCGATCTCGTATGACTGCAAAGTTCGAATAGTAAATTGCGGGGCTGACCAGGCATCTCACTCGTCATCGTCTGGCCCAGTCTCATCAATCGGTCGCGTCCCAGGCTCACGGACTATCGAGCAACTGAGTGATCGTTCGCATCACTTCCAGCGCCGCCAGTAGCTGTTGTTCCGACAGGTCCTTCAGACGCTCTTCCCACAAGGCGTGCCAACGGGCACGCTGCTCACCACAACCCCCGACCCTTTTCGGTGAGCGAGGTCATGCAGACTCGGCGGTCGTGGGCGCTGCGCCGTCGGGCCACTATGCCGTTCGCTTCGAGCTGGTCCAACATTGCCGTCGCGCTGGCCGGGTTGAGATCCGCTGCCTTGGCGAGTTCCCCGCTGTCACCTCATCTTTCTCCTCGGAGATTCCCAGCGCGCATCTGAGAGAGCGTCAATCCGCGTCCTTGCTCCCGGCCACGTAGCCGACCTCAGCCCCGAAGAGCTCACGGAGAGTCAAACGAACCTGCTCGAGCGCGGCCCGATGACGATTCGAACTCTCTTAGGGTTCCTGTTGGACGGTACTGGTGAGTCCGGCTTCCGGTCAGCATCCCTAACTCGGCGATGCGGTCGGCCCAGTTCGAAAGACCCGGCTGATCACAATGGGCGGCCCTAGCTGCTCGGGCCGACGCCAGCTCAGCGCCAGAGGGAGCGGACCGGACCGAGGAGATCCCAGACAATCTCGGAGTGGTCGCCAAACGCCATGGTGGCTCGCGTGCCGCCGGCCAGGAAGGCAGGCCAACCCGGGTCTCCCTCCGAGACGAAGGACACCCAGGCCGCGTGCATCTCGTCTGCCAGGGCCTGGGGAGGCTCGTCGCCCGCCACCACCTTGACGTGGGGGTCGTCTAGGACGTCGAACACGAAGGGAAGGTCGAGGCAGTGCACCGCGCCAACACCGCCCAGTTCAGGGCTCTTCCACTGGAACTCGTAGTTGAACGTGGGAGCGGCTGCCCCGCTACGCGCCTCGGCCACCCGAATCGCGGGGATCCTAAAGGTCCTGTCGGTCATGGCCTGGCCGATGCGCTCGCCCGGCTCGTCGTGGGCCGCTTCGTACGCGGCAATCCCGGCGTCGTCGAGGTGGAGGGAACCGAGCAACTTGGCCGCTTGTGCCGCGTCGATCGACGACAGCCGCGCCATCGCGGTGACCTCTTCGTGCGTGGTCCCAATCAGCAATGCGCGCGAGCTGCCCGCGCCTGAGGCAATCGCCTTTATCGGAGGCACCGGCACCACCTCACCACCGACGGTGGGTGAGAAGGACAGGCCACGCCCGAACCGCTCGGCGGCCGACCCCTCCGGCGCCGCTGTCGCCGCGACCTGCGCCCCGACGAGGGCGCTCGGGGTCACGCGCTCGAACTCCTCGAGCGTCGGCCTGATCCCGAGCTCGGCGGCGATCTTCTCGGTCAGCTCGAGCATCGCCTCGGCCGACGGCGCCGGGAAGACGGAGCCGCTCATCGAGATCGCGGCACGGAAGAGCCCCTCAGATCGCGGCAGCGTCGTGAGGAGCATGGTCGCGGCCCCGCCGGCACTCTGCCCCCCGACGGTCACTTTCCCCGGGTCGCCGCCGAACGCGGCGACGTTACGTTGCACCCATTCGAGAGCCGCTATCCAGTCGAGCACGGCCCGGTTGTCGGGCGAGCCCGGGATGTTCAGGAAACCCTCGGCGCCGAGCCGATAGCCGACGCTCACCACGACGACGCCGTCACGCGCGAACCGGTCGCCGTCGTACCAGGTGCTCGACGGCGTGCCAGTGACGAAGCCACCGCCGTGGATCCACACAAGGACGGGGAGGCCGGCCCCGCCGAGCTCGGGCGTGAAGACGTTGAGCGAGAGGCATGCCGGCGCCTCGCCGCCGTCGATAGTCGGTTCCGGGATGAGCGTGAAGCCGGCCGCTGGCTGGGGCGCGGTCGGTGCGGAGTCGATGGCCGGCCGCTCCCCTTCCCAGGACTCGGTCGGCTCCGGGGCCCGGAACCGCTGCGGCCCGAAGGGCGGCTTGGCGAATGGGATGCCCCGGAACGCCAGGCCGTGCTCGCTCGCCTTCCCTCGCACCCTGCCCTTGTCGGTCGCGACCACCGGCTCGCTCATGGTTCCCTCCGTCTCGTCTGAATGCAGTTCACCAGCGCACCAGTGCAACCGCTAACCCGGGGTCGGGCCCTCGGCCGGGACCTCGGGACTCGAACGCGCCCTCGCCGCCAGCACCACTCCTCCACACACGAGGACTGCCCCCACCACCTGCAGGACCGTCGGGCGCTGGGAGAGCACGATCGCCGCGAGCACGAGCGAGGCCGCCGGTTGGAGGAGGAGCAGGATCGACGAGAGCGCGGCCGGAAGGTGTGGGAGCGACGCGGTGATCAGCAGCCACCCGAGGGTCTGGCTGGTCAGCGCGAGCAGGACGAGCCAGAACAGCGATGGGCCCGACAGCGAGAATCGCATCTGACCGATCGCCAGCCCGAGCAGGAGCGAGGCGACGGCCGCGCCCACGGTGGCGTCGACGAGTGGGCTGGCGACGTGGTCGCGGCCCTTGGTGCTGTTCCTGAAGATGAGTATGAACATCGCGTATGTGACCGACGCGCTGAGCCCGTAGAGGACGCCCGCCACCGGGTGGAACCCGGCGTGGTGCTGTGAGCTGCCCAGCCCGGCCAGGAGCACGACCCCGAACAGGACCACCGGCAGGGCCAGCAGGAACGGTGACTTCGGGCGCTCGCGCATCAGCGCCCACGCGATGAACGTGACGAAGACCACTTGCAGGTTGGCCAGCACGGTCGCGATGCCCGCGCCGATTTCGTAGATGGCCCTGGTCCATAGGACGAGGTCGACGCCGAGGCACATCCCGCCAACCACCGCCAGCATTCGCGTCCGAAGCGGCCGGGAGCCGCGACGGCGCCGCTCGGCCGCCGCCAACACGCCGAGGAGGGGCAGCGCGAGAACGCACCGGTAGAACGACGTGGTGCCGGCCGGGGTGTCGGCGAGCCGGACCACGATCGCCGAGGAGGAGATGCACGCCGCTCCGAGCAGGGTCGGCAGGACCGGGTTGACCGTCACGCCCAGCACCGAGCGCGACCCGGGCGTGGTCTTGCGCCCCTGGATCACCCTCGCGTGCATGTTCGAACGCTAGGACACCGCCGCGGCGACGAAGACGCCGGTCGATCGCCTGGCTAGCCCCCCGAAGCCGCGCAGCAGCCCGAGGACGATCGAGTCGTACAACGCCTGCCAGCTGGCCTCGATGATGTTCTCGGAGACCCCGATCGTCGTCCAGGTGTCTTCGCCGTCGCTCGTGTCGACGAGGACCCGGGTGACCGCGCCGGTCCCGAGCCCGGTGTCCAGCACCCGCACCCGGTAGTCGGTGAGGTGGATCCCGGCGAGCGCCGGGTACTGCGACCCGATCGCGCTCCGCAGCGCCGCGTCGAGCGCGTTGACCGGCCCGTTGCCCTCGGCCGTGGCCACCATCCGGCCGTCTCCGATGTGGATCTTGACCGTCGCCTCGGTCGTCACCGCTGCAGCGTCGTCGTCGCCGGTCCAACCCGGCGTGCCGTGGTCGGTGATCACCCGGTACGACTCGACCTCGAAGAAGTCGGGACGCCAGCCCCCCGCCCGTCGAAGCAGGAGCTCGAGCGAGCCGTCGGCGACCTCGAAGTGATAGCCCTCGTGCTCAAGCTGCTTCAACTCGTCGAGCACGCGACCGAGGACCTCGCCGTCGAGGTCGAGGCCGAGCTCGGTGGCCTTCATGGCGAGCGTCGAGCGGCCGGCCATCTCGGAGACCACGACACGCATGCCGTTACCCACGAGGTCGGGCGACACGTGCTCATACAGGTCGCGGCGCCGCGCCACGGCGCTCGCGTGGAGGCCGGCCTTGTGCGCGAAGCCCGATGCGCCGACATAGGGCTGTTGAGGGTTGGGCGTGATGTTGACCAGCTCGGCGATGTGGTGGGACACCGCAGTCAACCGCTCGAGGCGCTCCGGCGGGATGGTCCGGACCGACAGTTTCAGGGTGAGGTCGGGGATCGCCGCGGCGAGGTCCGTGTTCCCGGCGCGCTCGCCATACCCGTTCACGCAGCCCTGCACCTGGGTGGCTCCGGCGCCGACGGCGGCCAGTGTGTTGGCCACCGCGCACCCGGTGTCGTTGTGGCAGTGGATGCCCACCTGGGTCTCGACCCGGTCTGCGACCTCGAGGACGATCGATGCGATGTCGTGCGGCAGGGACCCACCATTGGTGTCGCACAAAACCAGGGCCTCGGCGCCCGCCTCCTCGGCAGCCCGCAGGACCCGCAGGGCGAACTCCGGGTTGTGGCGGTAGCCGTCGAAGAAGTGCTCGGCGTCCAGGAAGACCCGCTTGTCGCGCCGACGAAGGAAGTCGACAGAGTCGGCGACCATGGCGACGGCCTCGTCGAGGTCGGTGCGTAGGGCGTCGATGACGTGGCGGTCCCAGGACTTGGCCACGATGCAGACCGTCGAGGTGTCGGCGTCGACCAGCTTGCGCAGCGTCTCGTCGGCGTCGGCCCTGGCGCCGGCGTGCCTGGTGGACCCGAAGGCGACGAGCGTCGAGGTCGAGAGCCGGAGCTCGCTCGGCGCCCTCTTGAAGAACTCGTCGTCCTTGGGGTTCCCGCCCGGCCACCCGCCTTCGATGTAGGCGACGCCCAGGTGGTCCAGCTGCTCGGCCACCCGCAGCTTGTCGTCGACCGTGAGCGAAAGCCCCTCCTGCTGAGAACCGTCGCGCAGCGTTGTGTCGAAGACATCGACCGCCTCTGGCCACTCCGGCATCGCGTAGTCGTGCGAGCCGGCCCGGTGCGTGTGGCCCGGCCGGCCGTGGTCAGCCAACATGGTCGAGCCAGTCCTTGTAGCGGTCGACCTCGCCGCGCACGGTCGCGAAGTAGGTCTGCTGGATCTCCTTGGTGATCGGCCCTGGCCGGCCCGTAGCCGACCTCGCGGTCGTCCACCGAGCAGATCGGCACCACTTCGGCGGCCGTGCCGGTCAAGAAGGACTCGTCGGCCGTGTAGAGGTCCGTCCGGACCAACGACTCATGCGCGATCGTGTAGCCGTGGTCGGCCGCGATCGTCTCAACCGAGCGCTGGGTGATTCCGTCGAGCGCGCCGGCGTCCGACGAGGGCGGCGTGATGAGCGTCTGGCCCCGCACGATGAACAGGTTCTCGCCGGTGCACTCGCTGACGTGGCCGTCGGGCGCGAGGAGGATGGCCTCGTCGTAGCCAGCCTTCAACGCTTCGACCTTGGCGAGCGAAGAGTTCAGGTACATGCCGGTGCTCTTCGCCGCGGTGGGCACGGCGTTGGGATCGTGGCGCTGCCACGAGCTGATCTTCACCCGCACGCCGTTGGCCACGCCCTCGTCGCCGAGGTAGCTCGCCCACGGCCAGGCCGCGATGGAGACGTTGACCGGACACGGCAGCGGGTTGAGGCCCATCTCGCCGTAACCCAGGTAAATGATCGGACGCAGGTAGCACCCGTCCACCATGTTGTTGACCCGCACCACGTCGCGGGTCGCGTCGATCAGCTGTTCGAGCGTGAATGGCACGTCGATCATCAGGATCTTGGCCGAGGCCATCAGCCGCTCCATGTGGTCGCGCAGCCGGAACACCGCCACACCCTTCGACGTGCGGTAGGCGCGGATGCCCTCGAACACGCCGGACCCGTAGTGCATGGTGTGGCTGAGGATGTGAACCTTGGCGTCCGCCCAATCCACCATCTCGCCGTCCATCCAGATCTTGTCGGTCGGGGTAATGGGCATCTCAGAGCCTTTCTGCGATTGTGGCGCCGATGGCGGTCGTGGACCACGCATCGGCTCCGGCGGGTGGATGGGAGAGCTGGCCGGAGGAGATGAAATCGGAGACGGCCTTGTCGATCCGCGTCGCAGCGTCGGTCTCGCCCAGGAAGTCGAGCATCAGGCCGGCGGATCCGATGGCGGCGAGCGGATTGGCCTTGCCGGTGCCCGCGATGTCGTGCGCGGCGCCATGCACCGGCTCGAACAAGGAGGGTCCGGTCCGCGCCGCGTTCAGATTGGCCGAGGCAGCGAACCCGATGCCGCCGCAGACCGCGCCGGCCAGGTCGGTCAGGATGTCGCCAAACAGGTTGTCGGTCACGATGACGTCGTAGGTCGTCGGGCGCTCCACCAGGTAGATGCAGGCCGCGTCGACGTGGCTGTAGTCCCGGGCGATGTCGGGGTAGTCGGAGGCAACCTCCGTGAACGTCCGCTGCCACAGGTCGCCGGCGAAGGTCAGCACGTTGGTCTTGTGCACGAGGGTGAGCTTGTGCGCCGCCCGCCGCTCAGCGAGGTCGTAGGCGAATCGGATGCAGCGCTCCGCACCCATCCGGGTGTTCACCGATCCCTGCGTCGCCACCTCGTGGGGCGTCCCCTTGCGCAGGAACCCGCCCTCGCCCGCGTAGGTGCCCTCGGTGTTCTCCCGGATGACCACGAAGTCGGCGCCCGCTCCGATCGAGCCGGGCGCCCCCTGGAACGGGCGCATGTTGATGAAGAGATCCAGCTCGAATCGCAGCCGCAGGAGGAGGCCGCGTTCGAGGGTCCCCCCGGGGATGGTGGTGTCGCCGATGGGAGGTCCGATCGCCCCGAGCAGGATCGCGTCCTGCGCGCGGAGTTCGTCGAGGACCGAGTCGCTCAGGACCTCGCCGGTGCGCACGTAGCGGCCCGCGCCGAGGTCGTAGTCGGTCGTGTTGAGGGTGACCCCCGCGGCACCGACCACCCTGAGCGCCTCCGCGAGCACCTCGGGTCCGATCCCGTCACCGCCGATGACGGCGACATTGTGGGCGCGCCCGGTCATCGCAGGACTCCGAGACCGGGCAGGAACCCGTGCCTCCGTGTGTGGTTCGGGACTGTGTGCATCACCTGAATCCAGTGTCCTCCATCAAGCAGGTCGTTCGGGGCCGAAATTGAAAAACCGCCCACGGAGTGGACGGTCGAGCAGGCACGCGCCACGGGGGGCACGTGCCTACATGATGATGACTACGCGTGCGAGCTGGGCCGTCATGGTGAGCCCTAGTTTCCCCCACCGGGCCCTGACCCGTCAACCATGGTCGGGCGGGTGACAGGAGGGCGACGCGGTTGACAGGGCGCGTCCGGTCCTGATCCGATTCGGCCGTCGTGCTCCTCTACTCGGGTGGGAACGGGCCGCCCTCGGCCCCAAGGTGGTGCGCCAAGCCGGGAGCCGGGCGCGACCGGCCTGGGCTCGAGGCGGCCGATCCACAGGAACGCGCCGGGTGACGACTCCGAGGGGCGCCATCTCGCTCGAGGACCTGGGCCACCTGGTCGACCAAGGGGAGATCGACACGGTTCTCCTCGCGCTCACCGACATGCAGGGGCGCCTCCAGGGCAAGCGGTGCCACGCCCGCTACTTCCTCGACGAGGTGGTCCCGAACGGCGCCGAGGCGTGCAACTACCTCCTGGCCGTCGACGTCGACATGCGAACGGTGCCCGGGTACGCGATGTCGTCGTGGGAGCAGGGCTACGGCGACTTCGTCCTGCGGCCCGACCTCGCGACCCTGCGGCAGGTGCCCTGGCAGCCTGCGACCGCCATCTGCCTGGCCGACCTCGAGTCGGGCGACGGCTCGCCGGTCGTCGCCTCGCCGCGCCAGATCCTGCGCGGCCAAACCAGCCGGCTCGGCGAGCGCGGCTGGACGGGCCTGGCCGGGACCGAGCTCGAGTTCATCGTCTTCCGCGACACGTACGAGGAAGCATGGAAGAAGGCGTACCGCGGCCTCGAACCGGCGAACCTCTACAACGTCGATTACTCGATCCTCGGTACGTCGCGTGTCGAGCCGCTGCTCCGGCGGATCCGCAACGAAATGGCCGGTGCCGGGATTCAGCCGGAGTCCGCCAAGGGTGAGTGCAACCTGGGCCAGGGCGAGATCACGTTCAGATACTCGGATCTGCTCGCTACGGCCGACAACCACGCCATCTACAAGACCGGCGCGAAGGAGATCGCCGCCCAGGAGGGGATGAGCCTCACCTTCATGGCCAAGTTCGACGAGGGCGCGGGCAACTCGTGTCACATCCACCTCTCGCTCCGCGGCGACACCAACCAACCGATCTTCACCGCCGGCGACGACGGGAGCCCGACCGACCTCTTCGCGAGCTTCACGGCCGGCCTGCTGGAGACCATGCCCGAGCTGACCCTCCTGTTCGCTCCCAACGTCAACAGCTACAAGCGCTATGCCGAGGGGACGTTCGCCCCGACCGCGGTGGCCTGGGGGCTGGACAACCGGACCTGCTCGCTCCGGGTGGTCGGCCACGGGCCGTCCCTGCGGGTTGAGAACCGCGTGCCGGGCGGTGACGTCAATCCCTATCTCGCCCTGGCCGCCATGGTGGCCGGCGGGTTGCACGGGATCGATGAGAACATGGAACTCGAGGAGGCCTTCGTCGGGAATGCCTACACGGCCACCGACCTGGCGCGAGTTCCCGGCACGCTCACCGAGGCGACGGCGCTCTTCGAACAGAGCGAGGTCGCCCGGTCCGCATTCGGCGACGAGGTCGTGGACCACTACACCAACATGGCGAGGACGGAGTTGACCGCCTTCGAGTCCTCGGTCACCGACTGGGAACGCTTCCGCAGCTTCGAGCGCATGTGAGCACGACGTTCATCGACGCGACGAAGCTGTCGAACTCATCGAGGTGACGATGCCGGGAAGACTGGAAGGCAAGGTCGCGGTCATCACCGGCGCGGCAGGCGGGATTGGCCGGGCCAGTGCTGCCCGCTTCGCGGCCGAGGGTGCACACGTCGTGGCGGCGGACGTCGCGGGCGATGCGGCCGACGAGGTGGCGGCGCTGGTGGGCGGGCTCGGCCTCAAGGTCGACGTCACCGACGCCGGACAGGTGAAGGCGATGTACGACCGGGCCGTCGAGCGATTCGGGGGCATCGACGTGTGCTTCAACAACGCCGGGATCTCGCCACCCGACGACGACTCCATCCTCACCACCGAGGCCGAGGCGTGGGACCGGGTTCAGGCGGTCAACCTGACGAGCGTCTACCTCTGCTGCAAGTACGGCATTCCGCACCTGCTCGACCGCGACGGCGGCTCGGTGATCAACACTGCGTCGTTCGTGGCGGTGATGGGCTCGGCAACCTCGCAGATCTCCTACACCGCGTCCAAAGGTGGTGTGCTCGCGATGTCGCGGGAGCTGGGCGTGCAGTTCGCCCGCCAGGGCGTGCGGGTGAACGCGCTGTGCCCGGGGCCGGTCAACACGCCGATGCTCCGCGAGCTTTTTGCCAAGGACCCCGAGCGCGCCGCACGTAGGCTCGTCCACGTGCCGATGGGGCGATTCGCCGAGGCCGAGGAGATCGCCGCGGCCGCCGCCTTCCTCGCCTCCGATGACGCGTCCTTCATCACGGCGAGCACTTTCCTCGTGGACGGGGGCATCAGCGGTGCCTACGTCACCCCGCTCTGAGCTGATGGGCGCACCGGTCATCGGCATCACCGCCGGCGAACTCGTCGCCAGCTACGGCCTGTGGAAGGAGAACGCCGCGCTCGTCCCGGCCGACTACGTGCATGTGGTGGCCAAGGCCGGCGGTGTGCCGATCGTGCTGTCGCCCTCGCCCGGTGCGGCCGAGGCGCTCGTCGAGCGCATCGACGGGCTGATCCTGACCGGTGGCGTCGACATGGATGCCGACCTGTACTCCGAGGAACGCCACCCCAAGGCCCAGCACCCCGACCGGGTCCGCGACGACTTCGAGCTGGCGCTCCTCGACGCGGCGGCACCTCGGGACCTGCCGGTGCTCGGCATCTGCCGCGGCATCCAGGTCGTCAACGTCTGGCGGGGCGGCACGTTGCACCAACACCTACCCGACGTGGTCCACCACCGCGAGCACATGGCGGTGCCCGGCACCTACGGCGACCACCTGGTGCGGGTCGAACCGAAGAGTCGGCTTGGCGAGGTGCTCGGTCGTCCCGAGCTCGAGGCGCCCGGGCACCACCACCAGGCACCGGACCGCATCGGCTCCGGCCTGGTGGCCAACGCGTGGGCCGAGGACGGGACCGTCGAGGGCCTGGAGGACCCGGACCGCCGCTTCCTCGTCGCGGTCCAATGGCATCCCGAAGTGGGCGAGGATCCCTCGCTCTTCGACGCGCTGGTGGCTGCGGCGCGGGGTGCCGAGGTCATGAGCGGCGGCTGAGCAGGGCCTGCCGGCACGTCCGAAGGGACAAAGGGCACCGACACTACGATCGAGACTGAGCCCGGAGCCACCCCCGGCGGACGGGCCGATCGGAGTGTCGTCACCTGATTGAAGCGCGCGGTCTGTCGAAGCGCTACGGCAAGACGCTGGCGGTCGACGACCTCTCCTTCGACGTCCGACCGGGCCAAGTCACCGGCTTCCTCGGGCCCAACGGGTCAGGCAAGTCGACCACGATGCGCGTGATCATGGGCCTCGACGCACCCGACGCCGGTCACGTCACCATCAACGGGCGCCCCTTCGCGAAGCTCCCTTGGCCGCTCCACGAGGTCGGCGCGCTGCTCGAGTCCAAGGCCATCCACCCGGGACGCAGCGCGTACAACCACCTCTGGCTCCTCGCTCAGACCAACCGGATCCCCCGCAAACGCGTCGGCGAGGTGCTCGACCTCGTCGGTCTGAGCGACGTGGCCAGACGCCGCGCCGGCAAGTTCTCGCTCGGTATGACCCAGCGCCTCGGCATCGCGGCGGCACTGCTGGGCGACCCCGGGGTGCTCCTGTTCGACGAGCCGGTCAACGGCCTCGACCCCGAGGGAATCCTCTGGGTCCGCAATCTCCTGCGCTGGCTCGCATCCGAGGGCCGCACCGTGTTCGTCTCGAGCCACCTGATGAGCGAGATGGCCCTGACCGCCGACCACGTAGTGGTGGTCGGCCGCGGCCGCCTCATCGCGGACACGGCGGTCTCCGACCTCGTCACCCAAGGCTCGGGCCGCTTCGTGAAGGTTCGGTCTCCGGACGCCGACCGGCTGCACCCGGTGCTGCAACGGGCGGGCGCGACGGTCTCGACCGAAGCCGACGGTGCCATCACGGTCGCCGGCCTTCCCGCCGAGCGGATCGGGGACCTGGCGGCCGAGCACGGTCTCCGTCTCCACGAGCTCACTCCGCTCACCGCCTCGCTCGAGGAAGCGTTCATGGATCTCACACGCGACAGCGTCGAGTTCAGGGGGGCCACCGAGGAGCGACTCCACGAGGTCACCGCGCACGCTCCGGAGCGGGCGGGATGAGCGTCGACCAGCTCACGCTGGAGTCGCTCCGGCCACCGTCGATCCCACCGGGCCACTACGGACCGCTCGGCCAGATGCGCAGCGAATGGACCAAGATGCGCTCGGTCCGCTCCACGATCTGGACGCTGGCCGTGACCGTCCTCGCGGTGGTCGGCATCGGCGTGATCGCGACCGCCGTGACCGCGGCGCAGTGGCGCCACGGGGGCATTTTGGACCACTTCAACTTCGACCCCACCGCGCGCAGCCTGGCCGGGCTCTTCCTCGGCCAGATCGTGATCGGCGTGCTCGGCGTGCTCATCATGAGCGCCGAGTACGGGACCGGGACCATCCGCGCCACCCTCTCCGCCATTCCCAACCGGCCGCTCGTGCTCGCCTGCAAGGTCGCGGTCTTCGGGGTCGTGACCCTGGTCGCGAGCGAGGTGCTCACGTTCGCGGCATTCTTCATCGGCCAGGAGCTCCTGAAGGGTTCGACGCCATACGCGACGATCGGCCAGCCCGGGGTGCTCCGGGCCGTGGTCGGGGCGGGCCTGGTGCTCACGGTCCTCGGGCTCTTTGCCCTCGGGGTCGCCACGATCGTCCGACATACGGCGGGGGCGCTCGCGACCTACGTGGGCGTCCTGCTCGTGCTGCCGCTCATCCTCCAGGCGTTCCCCACCTCGTTCCAGCACGCCACGATCCGCTACATGCCGCTTGTCATCGGCGAGAACATGGCTTCCACCCGGCCCGACGTGAAGGACTTCGGTGGCGGCGTGCTCCTCTCCCCCTGGGTGGGCTTCGGGGTGCTGTGCGGGTACACGGTCGCGGTGCTCGTCATCGGCGGGCTGGTCATGGCCCGGCGCGACGCGTAGCGCGACCAGGACTTCGTCCCTCGCTCCGGTGTCGGGGCCTCCGGACGCCCGATAGCCTCGGTTGGTCGGACCCCACGCCGCTCCGGCCGTGCACCCCAGCAAGCGAGCGAAACGATGACCCCAAACGACCAGACCGAAGGCACCCAGCTGACCCAGGCGACCTACGACCGGCTGGTCGCCGAGCTCGAGGACCTCACCACCAGGGGCCGCACCGAGATCGCCACGACCATCGAGGCGGCGAGGGCGCTGGGCGACCTCTCAGAGAACGGCGACTACCACGCCGCCAAGGACAGCCAGGGGAAGATGGAATCCCGCATCCGCCAGCTCCAGGCGCTGCTGAAGGTCGCCACCGTCGTCGAGAACGGCAACTCCGGCGACGGATCGGTGTCGGCCGGCGCGATTGTCACGCTCCGCTACGAGGGCGACGACGAGGACGACGTGCAGCGCTATTTCGTGGGGTCGATCGAGGAGCGCCGGGAGGACATGCTCGTCGTCTCGCCCGACGCGCCGCTCGGCAAGGCCCTGCTCGGCAAGCGCGCCGGGGATACCGTCGAGTACGAGGCGCCCGGGGGGGCCCTCAAGGTCCAGATCGTCGAGGTGGAAGCCCGATGACGGGAGACCCCAAGACCCTCGCCGACAAGGTGTGGGAGTCCCACCTCGTGCGGGCCGCCGAAGGCGAGCCCGACCTCTTGTTCATCGACCTCCACCTGGTCCACGAGGTCACGTCCCCCCAAGCATTCGACGGGCTCCGGATGGCCGGGCGCACCGTGCGGCGCCCCGACCTCACGGTCGCCACCGCGGATCACAACGTCCCCACGATCGACGTGGACAAGCCCATCGCCGACCCGATCTCCAAGAAGCAGCTCGAGGTACTCACGGCGAACTGCGAGGAGTTCGGGATCGTCTGCTATTCGATGGGGCACGCCAACCAGGGGATCGTGCACGTGATCGGCCCCGAGCTCGGCCTCAGCCAGCCCGGGATGACCATCGTGTGCGGGGACAGCCACACCTCGACGCATGGGGCCCTGGGCGCGCTGGCCTTCGGGATCGGGACGAGCGAGGTCGAGCACGTGCTGGCGACCCAGACGCTCCCTCAGGTGCGGCCCTCCACCATGGCGGTGACGGTCGAGGGCGAGCTCCCGCCGGGCGTCACCGCCAAGGACGTCGTGCTCGCGGTGATCGGGCGGATCGGGACCGGCGGCGGCATGGGACACGTCATCGAGTACCGGGGCTCCGCCATCCGCTCGCTCTCCATGGAGGGTCGGATGACCGTGTGCAACATGAGCATCGAGGGTGGGGCCCGCGCCGGCATGGTGGCGCCCGACGAGGTCACCTTCGCCTATCTGGAGGGCCGTCAGCACGCCCCCAAGGGCAAGGCCTGGGAGGAGGCCCTCGACAACTGGCGGGCGCTGCCGACCGACGAGGGGGCCACGTTCGACAAGGAGGTGGCGCTCGACGCCGCCGACCTCGTCCCGCACGTGACCTGGGGGACCAACCCCGCTCAGGTCGTGCCGATCGACGGGGCGGTCCCCGACCCCGACTCCTTCGCCGAGCCGGCCGAACGGGAGTCGGCCGCCCGGGCCCTCGCCTACATGGGGCTCGACGCCGGCACCGCGATCCGCGACATCCAGGTCGACACCGTGTTCATCGGCTCGTGCACCAACTCGCGCATCGAGGACCTGCGCGCCGCCGCGGCGGTCGCCGATGGCCAGCACGTGCTGGCCGGTGTGCGGGCACTGGTCGTGCCGGGCTCCCATCGGGTGAAGGCCCAGGCCGAGTCGGAGGGGCTCGACGACGTCTTCCGGACCGCGGGGTTCGAGTGGCGGGAGCCGGGGTGCTCGATGTGCCTCGCGATGAACCCCGACAAGCTCGCACCCGGCGAGCGCTGTGCGTCGACCTCCAACCGCAACTTCGAGGGCCGCCAGGGCCGGGGCGGCCGGACGCACCTCGTGTCCCCGGCGGTCGCCGCCGCGACCGCCGTCCTCGGTCGCTTCGGAGTCCCCTCGGAGCTGACGCGATGAGGCCGGTCCGGGTCGTCTCCGGCACCGCGGTCCCCCTCGACCGCTCGGACGTGGACACCGACCAGATCATCCCGTCGGACTGGCTAAAGCGGGTCGAACGCACGGGGTTCGGCGCCGGGCTGTTCGCCGAGTGGCGCGACGACCGCGACTTCGTGTTGAACCGGGAGGAGTACGCGGGGGCCACGATCCTGGTGGCCGGCCCGAACTTCGGCACCGGCTCGTCACGCGAGCACGCCGTGTGGGCGCTGCTCGACTACGGGTTCGAGGCGGTCATCTCGACGCGCTTCGGCGACATCTTCGCCAACAACTGCACCAAGCAGGGACTCCTGCCCGTGCGGGTGGAGCCCGAGGTGGCCCGGGCCCTGCTCGACGCCGTGACCGCCGACCCGACCCTCGAGATCACGATCGACGTCGAGCGCGGCACCGTGGAGGCGCCGGCGGCCGGCGTGAGCGGCAACTTCCCGCTCGACGAGTTCACCAGGACGCGCCTGTTGAACGGTTGGGACGACATCGGCCTCACGCTCCGGCACGAGGACCGGATCGCCGCCTACGAGGCGACCCGCCCGGCGTGGCGCCCCTCGGCCACCGCCTGAGCAGGCTCGGCCTCAGCTCGTCGTCGCCCCCGGACGGGCCCGGTTGGCCGCGCTGACCACCGCGTGCAACGAGGCCTCGAGGATGCTCGAGTCCATGCCGACCCCCCACAGTCGCTGGCCGTCGGCTTCGACCTCGACGTAGGCCACCGCCGAGGCACCGCTCCCCGCGGTCAGGGCGTGCTCGGTGTAGTCGACCACCTCGAGGGCGACGCCCAGCCCCCGCAGCGCCGTGACCAGGGCGTCGATCGGCCCGTTCCCGACACCGCGGATGGTCTGGTGGTGACCGTCGACCACCAGCTGGGCGACGACGGAGGTGCCGTCGGCCCCCGAGGTGATCTCGCTCGAGAGCAGTCGGATGCCGGCGTCGTCGGGCAGGTAGGTCTGCGCGAAGACCTCCCACATCTCGGCCGGGCGGATCTCGGTGCCACTCTCCTCGGTCACGGACTGGACGGCCTTCGAGAACTCGATCTGCAGTCGGCGGGGCAGGTCGAGCCCGTGCTCGGTGTCCATCACGTAGGCCACGCCGCCCTTCCCGGACTGGCTGTTGACCCGGATGATCGCCTCGTAGGTGCGGCCGAGGTGCTTGGGGTCGATCGGCAGGTACGGGACCTCCCACTGCTCGTAGTCGTCGCCGATCGCCGCCATGCCCTTCTTGATGGCGTCCTGGTGCGAACCCGAGAAGGCCGTGTACACGAGGTCGCCAACGTAGGGGTGGCGCGGGTGGACCGGGAGCCTGGTCGCGTACTCGGCGACCTTGCGGATCCGCTCGATGTCGCTGAAGTCGAGGGCGGGGTCGATGCCCTGGGAGAACAGGTTCATGGCCAGTGTGACGACGTCGACGTTGCCGGTCCGCTCGCCGTTGCCGAAGAGCGTCCCTTCGATCCGGTCCGCTCCGGCCAGCACCGCCAGCTCGGCGGCGGCGACCGCCGTGCCACGGTCGTTGTGCGGGTGCAGGCTGAGGACGACGCAGTCCCGGTTGGAGATCGTCCGGCCGAACCACTCGATGACGTCCGCGTAGACGTTGGGGCTGTACATCTCCACGGTGGCCGGCAGGTTGAGGATGATCGGCCGCTCGGGCGTGGGCTCGATCACGTCCATGACCGCCTCGCAGACCTCGATGGCGTAGTCGGGCTCGGTGCCGGTGAAGCTCTCCGGGGAGTACTCGTAGCGGATCTCCGTGCCGGCGAGGGTGGGCTCGAGCTTCTTGCACAGCCGGGCCGCGTTGACGGCGATCTCGGTGATGCCCGCCTTGTCGAGACCGAACACGACGCGACGCTGCAGCGTCGAGACGGAGTTGTAGAAGTGGACGATGGCCCGCTTCGCCCCGACGAGCGACGCGTAGGTCTGCTCGATCAGCTCGTCACGACATTGCACGAGCACCTGGATCTCGACGTCGTCGGGGACGAGGTCCTCCTCGATGAGGGTGCGCTGGAAGTCCCAGTCAGGCTGGGAGGCCGAGGGGAAGCCCACCTCGATCTCCTTGAACCCGATCTTCACGAGGACGTCGAAGAGACGCTGCTTGCGCTCGGAGTCCATCGGGTCGATGAGCGCCTGGTTGCCGTCGCGCAAGTCCACGCTCGCCCACCGCGGCGCCCGTTCGAACAGCTGGTCCGGCCAGGTCCGGTCGGCCAGCTGGAGGGGAACGTGCGAGGTGTACTTGCCGAAGGGCATCGGCGAGACGTCGCATGGCAGCGCCAGGCGACCGCGTACTGCGTTTGTGGTCGGTGGGTGCTCCTGCGCTGGGCTCATGGCCTTCTCCTTGTCTCCTCTCCACATGTCCGGACCGGGTTCTGACAACAAAAAACCTCCTGGCCGAAGGGCCAGGAGGCGTCGGGCGAACGCGATGGGGCGTTCGCCGTCAGGTCAGCAGCAGAACCAAGCGAACGGTGCCGGTCATCGGATCCATGGTGTCAGCCGCCCACAGGCCAAGTCAAGGAGGGGGCCCACTCCGATCCGACGGATCCCGCGACCCAGCTGTCGCGGTGCGTCAGTACGTGGGGTTCGGGATCGGAGTGGTCGGGATGACACCCGGGGCGCACGCCCGGGGGTCCCAGGGAGCGAGGGCAGGGTTGGCGGCCGACGTCGGACCGATGGGGCCACCGGGAGCGGCCTGCGGCGGCGACGTGGTCGTGGTGGCGCCGGCCGTGGTCGCAGCCGGCAGGTTCACGGCGAAGTCGGTCCCGGTCACGACGGTGACCTGCGCACCGCCGACCATCTGACTCGGGTCATAGGCCATCAGCACGGCCCCGATCATGGAGCGTGCAACCTCCTCGGCCGCGGCCTCGGAGGCTGCCGAGTGGGACCCGTAGTAGACGACGGTCTCGGCCACGTCACCGGTGGGGCTGACGTCGCCGACTCCCGCCGTGTGGAACCCCAACGCGTCCAGCGCCGAGGCCGTGGTCGCGGCTTGATCGGAGACACCCGAACCGTTCATCACCGAGACTGTGATGGACGAGGGCGCCGGCAGTGGCTTGCCGGTCAACGAGTCGATGTTCGGCCCAATGCCGAGGACCTGGTCGATGATCGCCCGGTCTTGGGACTGCGCCGGGAATTCGACCTGGCCATACGGGTATCCCTCGTACATCAGATCCCCATCGTCGCCGTTGGGATCGGTGACCTCAGCGACGGGAAGGGTCAGCTGCGGCACCTGGTTGATGTCCACCGCGTGGAAGTCGAGCAACAGCGCTGCCATCGAGTTCACCGACCAGGACTGGTCGAAGGTGATGTCGCTCTTCACCGAGTTGACGAGGCCGATGTCGGTGATGGGGTTGTCCAGACTCCTCTTCGCCGCTGCGGTGGCCAGGACCCGCAGGAACTCGTGGTCGCGGCGGATTCGGGCCAGGTCGCTCTGCGCCTCCTGCGGCCAGCCCTCGGCGTAGTAGGCGGTCGAATCGCCCTTGTACTGCAGGTGGCGGGCCCGGACGACCTCGAGCGCCTGGGTCCCGTCGAGGTGGACGCAGGCCGCCGCCTGGACGTTGAGGCCGGACTCGGCGTCGAACACCGACTCGGGGAACGACATGTTGATCCCCCCGAGCGAGTCGACGATGTTGGCGAACTGGTCGAAGTTCAGCGAGACGGCGTGCTGGATCGGAATGCCGAGGTCGTCTTGGATCGAGGCGACCACCTGGGAGATGCCCTCGACCAGGCCGGCGTCGATCTTGTTCGCGCCGTCGCTGCGCGCGTTCGGGACGAAGAGGTCACGAGGGATCGATAGCAGCGCAAGACGATGATGCTGCTGATCGATGTGCAGGATCATCATGACGTCGCTGTTCACGCCGTTGACGCCCTGTGAGCAGATCCCATAGGCGGGATTCTGAACGGCGAGCGCGCAGCGTGAGGTGGAGCCCACCATCAAGATGTTCTCGGTGCCCACCTCGGCGCCCGAAAGGAAGGCCCCCCGGAGCCCGTTCACCTGCACCCGATCGAGGTCGTGGGTCAAGTAATAGAGGTAGCCCGCTCCGGCGACTACGAAGACGAGCACGGTTGCCAGAGAGATGAGCACCAGACGGCGGACCCGGGTGCGGCGACGGCGGGGGCGTCGGTGCCCATGGGGGCGACCTTGGTTGCGTTGCATCTGCTCGCCGAGCGCCACAAGGCCGGCGTGGTCGCGTCGGGGACCGACCCCAGCGCCCCCACCCCTCGTCGCAGCGCGACCGCGACGCTGATCAGGCGCGCCGGGACCCGATCGATGGCGCCGGTCCACAGGCGAAGCCTAAGGGGCCGGTGCGGCGAAGAAAGGACACCTGGTGACAAGTCCGACGAGGCGGGGTCGGCGGCACCGGGTCAGGATCCGGCGGGTCCGGCCGATTGGAGGATGTGCTCGAGAACTTCGTCTTGAGCTTGCAGGTGCTCTTGAAGCTTGACCGCCTCGTGGAGGATCGCATCGGCATCGTTGTAGGTCGCCACAGAGCGCTTGTCGGCCGCAGCGGCCAACACGTTCTGTCCGACGATGATCACCGACAGCAGGACCAACTGAAGGAAGGTCTGGGAGATCCACGACACGAGCGTGACCGCGTTGTGCGATCGGATCGCTGCCGGAAGGCTCACGATGGCGAGCGCAGCGAAGGCGTAAGCGCACCACATGGTGCCGACACCGTTGGTGACCTTGACTGCGAACCAAGCGTTGAACCGGGCGGCGGCACTCCCCCTTGGCATTTGGTCGCTGGTCTTGATGGGCCCCGACACATGGTCGAGCTTCTCGCTGGTTCGGTGGTGCGGAACGTATTGATAGATCGCGGTCACGGGGCCTCCTGACAGATCTCGAATGTTGAGCGCCTTAGCGGCGGCTACCCATAGCACGTAAAGGCGGCGATCACGCACTGCGCCATTGGAGAAATTAGCCGCGCAGAGTGGTGAGCCCCGTTTTCGCGACCACTCCGAGAGAGATTTGTGCGAGAGGAGGCGCACCGCCGAGTCATGGCAGGTCAACCCGGCAGTGAGGCGCCAGCACCATCCACCAAGTGACCGACGGGTTCGTGTAAACCACTGTTGCGCCGATGGCGTATCACCTAGGCCCAGGGAGCCTTCAACATGCGAAATGCATCTGCCGTAGCGAGACCCGTCACGTGGCACGCCTTCGCCGCCGCTGCGCTTGCTGTGATCGCGCTCGGATCGACTGCGGCGATCTCGGTCGCAGGCTTTAGCGCTCAGATCGTGAACAACGCCAACACCTTCGCCGCCGGGACGATGCAGCTCAAGGAAAGCAACGGCACGGTCAACTGCTACTCGACCGGCACCGGCAGCGGTGGCACGGTCAACTCGTCGAACAGTGGCACCTGCGCGATCAACAAGCTCGTCGGTACCCTCGACCAAGTCGCGGCCGGCACGCCCCTTACCGCAACCATCACGATGACCAATGTCGGTACGATCAACTCGAGCCTCGAGAGTCTCGTCATGGGCACGTGCAGCGCCGCTGCTGCTTCCGATGCAAATGGATACGTCGGGAGCGACACCAGTGGGTTCTGTGGCAAGGTCGACTTCTCGATCGGCGTCACGGGCAAGTGCATCTATCCGGCGAATACGAGCGCTGCGTGTCCCGCGACGCCGTCGAATACCGGCAACCTTGGGGCGGTCGCCGGAACGACGTTCACCAACTCGTCGTCACCAGGGCTGACCCTCCTCACCGCTGGCTCATCACAGGCCTACACGTTCACCGTCATGCTCGACACCTCCGCGACCAACGCCGATCAGGGATTGGCAGCCAGCATGACCATGACCTGGAACCAGTCCTAAAGGGCTCGTTGGGAGCGCCGGGTAAGACGCCGACTGCCAGGGGAACGCCACTCGTAATGGGCCGACATCGGCCGTTTCCCGGCCATCGCCCCCGGCGTCTGCCGAGACGGCTTCCCGTAGCGCTCATCGCGCTCGGACTGATTGTCTTGGCGGTGCCCACGGTGGCATGGGCGTCGTTCAGCTCTGTGTCGAAGAACAACTCGAACAAATTCTCGGCCGGGACGCTGCAGCTGGAGTCCGCGGTCCCCGGCCCCGTCGACTGCTTCTCAACGGGGAGCGGGAGCGGTGGCAAGGTCAGCACCAATGTCGCCCAATGCTCGGGCAGCCCCCTGCCTACCGGCCAGCTCACGACCTCCACGGCGCTCTCGGCCACGAGCACTCTCTCCTCGCTCGGGACGGTCAACGCGACCTCCGGTGGCATATCGTTGTCGTCCTGCGGGGTCGCCGAGGTTGCCGACTCCTCGAGCACCGCGAATACGGGTCTCATCTACGGCGGCGTCAGCTACGGCACTACGTTCACCTCGCCCGTCCACTCGGCATTCACCTCGAGTGGCATCAGCCTCACCGGAGCCTCGGGGACCTACGTAGGCACGACCACCTCGCTCACGTCGCCCAGCACCTTCACGATCATCCTCTGGGTCAACACGTCCTCGACCACCGGCGGCGGGTTCATCGGCTTCTCGAATGTGCAGCCGGACACCGGGTCGAGCAGCCAGGACCGGATGTTGTGGGTCGATTCGTCCGGCGATGTCGTGTTCGGCGTCCAGAACGGGACCACCAAGGCCGAGGCGGTCAGTTCGACCGAGGTGAACGACGGGGCGTGGCACTTCGTCGCGGCCAGCTTCTCTAGCTCGGGCCTCAGCCTCGACGTCGACGGCTCCACTACGACGAGCACCACGATCACGTCAGCGACGAGTTACACGGGCTACTGGCACCTCGGGTGGGCGGGCAGCAACGGCTGGACGAACGCTGGCGCAACCGAGTACCTGAACGGCTCACTCTTCGGTGTCGCCGTCTTCGGCACCGCTCTCAGCAGCACAAACCTGACGACGCTCGAGGACGAGAGCTCGCTGAGCGCCTACAAAAGCAAGATCACCAACCTGTCGCCGACTGCCGAGTGGCTGCTGTCCGACAGCGGCACGACGCCGTATACCGGGACCATCCCGGTGCTCGGCTCCAATCAGATCTGTCAGCGGGTGCTGATCGATGTCCAGGAGACACAGAGCGGGGTAACCTCCTGCGCCTATCCGGCTGGCGCCGGAAGCTGCGCGAGTCCGCCCACCTCGGGTGACCTCTTGAGCTCGTTGTCGGGCTCCGGGGTGCCCACGAGTTCAGCGCCCCTCACGATCCTCGTCACGATGGTGCTGGCGACGGCGTCACCGGCTGGCGTGGTCGGACTCCAACTGCTGCCCGACATCGTCTTCTCGACGGCCGTCGGCAGCTGGACCGCTCAGAACGCCTATGCCTCCGCCTCGCTCGAGCTATGAGACCGGCGACCGCATTCGACACCACCCGGCCCCCCGAACCCGTGGGTCTGCTGCCCCGGACAATCGCGACGGCGCCCGATGCTCCGAGCCGGTCGATCCTGCTCGCCATCGTCGGGTTGGTCGTTGTGGTGGGCGTCCTCGGATCGACTGCCTGGCGGTTGGCAGGGAATTCGCTCTTCACCATCGCCACACCCTCGATGTGCCCGGACCTGTGTGTGGGAACGCTCGTCTTCGACGAGCCACTGCAGGGTCCCGTCCACGTCGGCGAGGTGGTCACGTTTCGGCCGCCCGGCACCTCCATCGTCTTCACCCACCGGGTGGTCGGGGTCCTTCCCGACGGCTCGTTCAAGACTGCGGGTGATGCGCTCGGCACGGTCGACCCGTGGATCGTGCCGCCCGGAAACGTCATCGGACGCGTGGTCGCGAACGTGCGAGGACTCGGATGGCTGTGGCGATCACTCCCCTGGGCCGCGGCGGCGCTCGCCTGCATGCTGCTCGCCCGTCGGTGGATCCCCGCGGCCATCCGCAAGCAGTGCGACCTCTTGTTCGTCACGGTGCTCCTGGTCGTGCCGATCCTGATCATGCGGCCGTTGGTCCGGGCTGCCGTCGTCTCCTGGCACTCCCTGAAGGACGGCTCCGTCGTGATGACGCTCGTGAACACCGGGCTACTGCCCGCCCAGTACCGAGTCACCGGGGCGCCGGTCGTGAGCCGGGTCCGGCCGGGCCAGATCATGACGATGACCGGGACCCCGAACCATGGCAGCCTCGTGTCCATGCACGAGCTGGTCTCCTTCTCGGCGTGGCAGTGGGCGTTGTTCGCCCTTTTCGTGTTGCTTCCGATGCTCGGATTCCTGGCGCGGTTCGTTTGGCACCGGCTCCACGTGCCGCGTCCGCAGCTGGCACCGGTGGTGGCGGACCCCTACGGCGCCCCAGGACACCCGCTCCCGCCCAACAGTGCAGTCGGGTACGACTCCGGGGGCGCACAGGGCTGGTACCGTCAAGAACACTCGACGGGGCACCGGATCGAGCCACCCAGCAGGACCGGCCACTGGGCCTGACGTGCCGGGTTGCTCGCGCTCGGTGGGGGTGAGAACCGAGCGCCACAAGTGTTGATCCGACTACTTCGTACTTTCCTCGCCCGGTACCGGGCCCAGCTGCTCGTCTTGCTCGGGCTCCAGGCCATCCAGGCCCTGCTCAACCTGTACCTGCCCAACCTCACCGCGAACATCGTCAACCTCGGCATCGTCAAGAAGAACCCTCACTACATTTGGCACACCGGCGGCACGATGCTCGGGGTCGCGCTCGTCCAGGCCGTCTTCGCCGTGATGGCCGTCTACGTGGGCCGCGAAGATCGCCATGAGCTTCGGGCGCGATGTGCGTGACGCGCTGTTCCACCGCTCGATGGCCCTCTCCGCCCGGGAGGTCAACGAGCTCAGCGCGCCATCGCTTATCACGCGGGTGACCAACGACGTCCAACAGGTGCAGATCATGCTGACAATGATCTGCACCATGGCGCTGGCGGCGCCGATCACCATCGTCGGCGGGATCATCCTCGCCCTGCGCCAGAACGCCGGGCTCACCTGGCTGCTCGGCGTGAGCATGCCGCTGCTCGTGATCTGTCTCGGCTTCGTCATCAGCCAGATGATTCCCCAGTTCCGACTGATGCAGGACCGCCTCGACAAGATCAACCAGGTGCTCCGCGAGCAGATCACCGGGATCCGGGTCGTGCGCGCCTTTGTCCGGGAGCGCCACGAGAGGGACCGTTTCGAGACGGTCAACGACCAGCTGACCGGCACCGCCATCGCAACCGGAAGGCTGATGGCGCTCATGTTCCCGGTCGTGATGCTCATCGTCAACTGCGCGAACGCGGCCGTGGTGTGGTTCGGGGCCAACCGCATCGTGCACGGCCAGATGACGATCGGCTCGCTGATCGCGTTCTTGACCTACTTCACCCTGATCCTCTTCTCGGTGATGATGGCCACCTTCGTCGGGGTTATGGCCCCGCGTGCCGCGGTGAGCGCGGAGCGCATCCAAGAGGTGCTCCATACCGAGCCCTCGGTGCGGCCTCCGGCCGACCCGGTGACCGTGATGCCGACGCCCGGCACCCTTGAGTTCCGCGGGGTGAGCTTCGCGTACCCCGGCGCCGAGTCGCCGGTCCTCGAGGACATCACCTTCCGCTCGCTGCCCGGCGAGACCACCGCCGTGATCGGCAGCACCGGATCCGGGAAGACGACCTTGGTCAACCTGGTTGCGCGGCTCTTCGACGCGACGAGCGGTTCGGTGCTCATCGGCGGCGTCGACCTGCGAGTCCTCGGCCCCGACGTGCTCTGGGAGCGGATCGGGCTGGTCCCCCAGCGCGCCTATCTCTTCTCGGGGACGGTCGCCAGCAACCTCCGCTACGGGAACCCCGAGGCCACCGACGAGGAGATGTGGACTTCACTCGAGATCGCGGAGGCCGCCGGGTTCGTGACCTCCATGGGCGGGCTTGAGGCCCGCATCAGCCAGGGCGGGCCCAACGTCTCGGGCGGGCAACGCCAGAGGATGAGCATCGCCCGGGCGCTTGCCCGGCGGCCCGACGTCTACATCTTCGACGACTCGTTCTCGGCGCTCGACCTCGCGACCGACGCCCGCGTCCGGTCCGCGCTCGTCCCGTTTGTCACCGGCTCGACCGTCCTGATCGTGGCTCAGCGGGTCGGGACGATCCTCAGCGCCGACCGGATCATCGTGCTCGAGAACGGCCGGGCCGTGGGCATCGGGACGCACGGCGAGCTGCTCCGCACCTGCCCGACCTACGCGGAGATCGTGTCCTCGCAAATGGCCGAAGAGGTCCGCGTGAGCGTCGAAGCCGACCCGCGGCCCGATCCGGCCCCCGAGTCCGAGGAGGAGTCGGCGTTCCAACCGACCTCGAGTGGTCCTTGGGGGCGCATGGTCGCGCCCGGGCATGCCGCTCGAGCGCTCGAAGGACTTCCGGGGCACGCTGCGGCGGCTGACCGTGAGGCTGACCCCGGAGCTGCCGAGGGTCTTCGGCGTCGTCATCCTGGCCGCGGGCGGCGTCCTGCTCGCCGCCTTCGGGCCCCGGATTCTCGGCGACGCGACCAACGTCATCTTCAATGGCCTCATCCACGGGGGATTCCACGCGGTCGACTTCGGCGCGCTGCACCGCCTGCTCTGGACCGCCGTCGCCCTCTACCTCGGCAGCGGCCTGCTCAACTACCTCGCCGCCTACACCCTGGCCGGCATGGTCCAGCGGACGATGCTCCGCCTGCGCGCCGACGTCGAGGACAAGCTCACCCGGGTCCCCCTGAGCTACATCGACCGGACTCCCCGGGGCGACCTGCTGAGCCGGGTCACCAACGACATCGACAACCTGGGCCAGAGCCTGCAGCAGACCATCGGCCAGACCCTCAACAACGTGTTCTTGCTGGTCGGCAGCGTGGTGATGATGTTCGTGATCTCGCCGATCCTGGCACTCGTGGCGGTCGTCTCGATCCCCTTGTCGGTTGGCATCATCCGCTTCATCACCGTGCGGTCCCGCGTCCGTTTCACCGCGCAGTGGCGGCATACGGGACGCCTGAACGCCCTGGTCGAGGAGTCGCTCACCGGGCACACCGTGGTCAAGACCTTCGGGCGCCAGCGCGAGGTGGAGCAACGCTTCTCGGCGACCAACGAGGAGATGTACAAGGCCAGCTTCGGCGCCCAGTTCATGTCCGGGAGCATCCAGCCGCTCATGGTGATGATCGGCAACCTCAACTACGTGGCCATCGCCGTGATCGGCGGGATACGGGTCGCCTCGGGGTCTTTGAGCATCGGCGGCGTGCAGGCCTTCATCCAGTACTCGCGCCAGTTCGCGCAGCCGATCCAGATGCTGGCGTCGATGGCCAACTTGTTCCAGTCGGGCCTCGCCTCCGCCGAGCGGGTGTTCGAGTTCCTGGACGCCCCGGAGCAGACGCCCGATTCGGAGAGCGGCACTACCGATGCGACGCCGGCCCGGGGCCGGGTGGAGTTCGAGCACATCTCCTTCTCCTACGACCCCGAGCGCCCCCTGATCACCGACCTCTCGCTCGTGGCCGAGCCGGGGCAGACCGTGGCGATCGTCGGGCCGACGGGGGCCGGGAAGACGACGCTCGTCAACCTCATCATGCGCTTCTACGAGCTCGACGGGGGCCGGATCACCCTCGACGGGCGTGACATCGCCTCGATGCCCCGGGCCGAGCTGCGCTCGAACATCGGGATGGTCCTCCAGGACACCTGGATGTTCGAGGGCAGCATCCGGGACAACATCGCCTATGGCAACACCGAGGCGACCGAGGACCAGATCGTGGCGGCGGCCCGCGCCGCGTACGTCGACCGCTTCGTGCACTCGCTGACCCACGGCTACGACACCGTGGTCGACGACGAGGGCGGCGTGATCAGCGCCGGCGAGAAGCAGCTCGTCACCATCGCCCGGGCGTTCCTGGCCAACCCGTCGATCCTCATCCTCGACGAGGCCACGAGCTCGGTCGACACCCGGACCGAGGTCCTCATCCAGGACGCGATGGCCAAGCTGCGCGCCCGGCGGACCAGCTTCGTGATCGCCCACCGGCTCTCCACGATCCGCAACGCCGACACCATCTTGGTGATGGAGGCTGGCCGGATCGTCGAGCAGGGCCACCATGACGACCTGCTGGCCCGGAACGGCGCGTACGCCCGGCTCTACCGCGCGCAGTTCGCCGGCGTCGCGACGTGAGCCAGAGAAGCCGTCTCGCACCAACCGCTACGGTGACCCCAGTGCGCGGAGACCGGAGGCGCCACAGACCCCCCTGGGCCCTGATCGTCCTGGTCGTGGCGGCCGTCGCGATAACCCGCCGGGGATCGAGATCGCCGGCGATCGGCGACACCTGGCCGCCCGTGCTTCGGGCGCCAGGAGCGCCCATCGGGCCGGGGGCCTAAAGCCGGACCGGGTGGACCTCGAGGATCCCCGAGCTCTGGCGGAGCGACAGCAGGACTGAGGCGGGAGGCTCGTCGTCGACCGAGAGGACCATGAGCGCCGTGTTGCCCTCGCTGCTCGGTGCGAGCGCCATGGCGCGGATCGAGATCCCGGCGCCGCCCAACACGGTGCCGACGGTGCCGATCATCCCCGGCCTGTCGTCATTGCGGATGACGAGCATGTGCGGCGACGGCCTGACCTCCACCCAGTGGTCGTCCACCATGACGACCTTCGGAGCGCCATGCGCGCCGGTGGTGAGCGTGCCGGAGACGGAGTGCGCGCCGGAGCGGAGTGTCACCAGGTTCACATACTCGGTCGGAGACGACGTCGAGGTCTCCCGCACGCGTAACCCGCGCCGCTCGGCCATCTGGGGCACGTTGACGTAGGAGACCGGATCCTCGGTGCTCGTCGCGAACAGGCCCTTCAGCGCGCAGAGGGTGAGGATCTCGGTCCGCTCCGTCGCGAGCGCCCCCTGGACCTCGACCTCGAGCGAGTCGGGGACCCGCTCGTGCAAGCAACCGAAAAACCGGCCGAGCTGCTCGACGAGCCCCATGAAGGGGCGCACCGGTTCGGAGACCCCGTGGGCCGCCACGTTGACCGCAAAGGGCACGAAGTCGCCAGCGAGCGCCAGCAGCACCTGCTCGGCGATCGTGACCCCCGCCTTGTCCTGGGCCTCGGCGGTCGACGCCCCAAGGTGCGGGGTCACCACGACCGACGGCAGTCCGAAGAGCGGCGACTCGGTCGTCGGCTCCTCCTTGAACACGTCAAGGCCGGCCCCCTCGACCTGGCCCGCCGAGATGGCCGCGGCGAGCGCTTCCTCGTCGATGATCCCCCCGCGCGCTGTGTTGATGATGCGGAGCCCCGGCTTGGCCTTGGCAAGGAGCTCGGCACCAATCATGCCGATCGTCTCGGCGTTCTTGACCAGGTGCACGGTGACGAAGTCCGCCTCGGCGATGAGCTGCTCCAGGTCCATGAGCTGGACCCCGAGGTGGCGGGCCCGTTCGTCGGACACGTAGGGGTCGTAGGCGATGAGCCGCATGCCGAACGCCAGCGCGCGCTGGGCGACGAGCGTGCCGACCCGGCCGAGCCCGACGATGCCGAGCGTCTTGCCGTGGAGTTCGACGCCCTCCCAACGAGAGCGCTCCCAGCGGCCCTCGACCAGGGCGGCGTGCGCCTGGGGGACGTTGCGCGCCTGGGCCAGCAGGAGGGCCATCGCCTGCTCGGCGGCCGAGAGGATGTTGGACTCCGGGGCGTTCACCACCATCACGCCGCGAGCCGTCGCCGTGTCGACGTCGACGTTGTCGATTCCCACCCCGGCGCGGCCCACGACCACGAGGTCCGAGCCCGCCTCGAGGACCTCGGCGGTGACCTTTGTCGCCGAACGGATGATCAGCGCATGGGCGCCCCGGATCGCCGACAGCAGCTCGGAGGGTTCGAGACCCTCGCGGATGTCGACCTCGTGGCCGGCGGCGCGCAACAGATCGAGACCGCTCGCCGCGATGGACTCCGTCACCAGAACCTTGGCCACGTCCTCCTCCTCGTTGCTAGGGACGGGCCTCGCCAAACAGCGAGGCGAGGCGGGAGACGCCCTCGACGAGGTCCCCGTCGCCCAGTGCGTAGGACATGCGGAAGTACCCCGGGGCGCCGAAGGCTTCGCCGGGAACGACCGCGACCTTGGCCTCGGAGATGCACAGGTCGGCCAGCTCGGCGCTGGTCGCGGGGCGGCGACCCCGGATCTCCTGGCCGAGCAGTCCCTTGACCGAGGGGAAGGCGTAGAAGGCCCCCTCCGGTTCGAGGCAGTCGACTCCGTCGATCTCGTTCAGCATCGTCACGATCGTCCGCCGGCGGCGGTCGAAGGCTTCGCGCATGGCCGCCGCCGCGTCAGGTCGCCCGAGACTGCGGCCAGAGCGGCCGCCTGGGAGACGTTGGCCACGTTGGAGGTCTGGTGGGACTGGAGGTTGGTCGCCGCGGTCGACCGCGTCGGGCGGCCCGATCAGCCACCCGACGCGCCAGCCGGTCATGGCGTAGGTCTTGGCGACCCCGTTGATCACGATGCAGCTCTCGGCCAGCTCGGGGACGAGCGACCGGCATCGAGTGGTGCTCCGCCGAGCCGTAGACGAGGTGCTCGTAGATCTCGTCGGTGACGACCCAGAGCCCGCGCTCGACCGCCCAGCGCCCGATCGCCTCGACCTCAGCCCGCGGGTAGACGGCGCCGGTCGGGTTGGAGGGCGACACGAACAGCAACACCTTGGTGCGCTCGGTCGGCGCGGCCTCGAGGGCCTCGACCGGCGCCCGGAACCCCGTGGTCTCGTCGCTCGGGACGAACACGGGCACCCCGCCGGCGAGCGCGACGGCCTCGGGATACGTCGTCCAGTAAGGGGCCAGGACCAAGCACCTCGTCGCCCGGGTCGCACAGGACCGCGAAGGCGTTGGACGACCGCCTGCTTTCCGCCGTTGGTGACGAGCACCTGGGACGGCTGGACGACGAGGCCCGAGTCGCGCCTGGTCTTCGCCGCGATCGCCTCGCGGAGGGCCGGCAACCCGGCCGTTGGCGTGTAGTGGTGGTACAGCGGGTTCGCGGCACGCCGCGTGGGCCGCCTCGACGATCGCCAGGGGCGTCGGGAAGTCCGGCTCACCGGCCCCGAAGCCGATGACATGCTCACCGGCGGCCTGCAGGGCCTTCGCAGCGGCATCGACCGCCAGCGTCGCCGACGGCGCAATTGCCGCAGCACGCTGGGAAATCCTGGAGCGGACCGTCGTTGAAGAACCGGTGGCCACGAATGCCATGATTCCATACGTGACCGGAGCCTCTGACATCTCGATCCCGCCCAATTTGCTGCCCTCTGACGGGCGATTCGGGTCCGGACCGTCCAAGGTCCGCCCCGAACAGGTGAAGGCACTGGCGAGCGTCGCCGACACGTACCTTGGCACCAGCCACCGCCAGCCCGCCGTGAAGAGCGTGGTCGGCCGGCTCCGGTCGGGCCTGGCCGAGTTGTTCTCGCTCCCCGACGGCTACGAGGTGGTGCTCGGCAATGGCGGGACCACGACCTTCTGGGACGTCGCCACGCTCTGCCTCATCGAGGAGTGGAGCCAGCACCTGAGCTTCGGGGAGTTCTCATCCAAGTTCGCGGCGGCGACCAAGGCCGCTCCGCATCTGAAGGACCCCCAGATCATCGAGTCAGGGACCGGGACGCACCCTGAGGCGGAGGCCAACCCCGGGGTGGACCTCTACGCGCTGACCCACAACGAGACCTCGACCGGCGTCTCGATGCCGGTGCGGCGCCCCAGGGGCGCCTCGGCGACCAGCCTCGTCGCCGTCGACGCCACCTCGGCCGCGGGCGGGTTGCCGGTCGACCCCGAGCAGTTCGACGCCTACTACCTGGCCCCCCAGAAGTGCTTCGCGGCCGATGGTGGGCTGTGGGTCGCGCTCCTGTCCCCCGCCGCGCTGGATCGGGCCGAGCGTCTGTGTGCCAGCGGTCGTTGGATCCCCCCGTCGCTCGACCTCAAGATCGCAATTGAGAGCGCTCGCATCGACCAGACCAACAACACGCCCTCGCTGGCCACCCTGTTCCTCTTCGTCGACCAGGTCGAGTGGATGCTCGGCAACGGCGGACTCACCTGGACCACGGCGCGCTGCGACCGGTCGGCCGAGATCCTCTACACCTGGGCGGAGCAGTCCGACTTCGCCCGGCCGTTCGTGGACAAGCCCGCCGAACGGAGCCACGTCGTGGGCACGATCGACTTCGTCGACGAAATCGACGCCTCGACGGTCGCCAAGGTGCTGCGCGCCAACGGAATCCTCGACACCGAGCCCTATCGCAAGCTCGGCCGCAACCAGCTGCGGATCGCGATGTTCCCCGCCATCGAGCCCGACGACATCGCCGCGCCTCTGCGGCTCCATCAACTACGTGGTGGGCGCGCTGGCCTCGTGATCGCTGAGGGCGTGGCCCTCACGGTCGGACGTCGCGACCGATGGCCTCCTCGACCAAGCTGATCGCCCAGATAAGCCCCCGCATTGCCTCCTTCGGCGGCAGCTCCCACTCGGCCACCAGGCGCTCGTAGGAGACCGGGCTCCACAAGACGTCGAGCACACCGGCCGCGATTGACCGGTCCATCGGGGACCACCGCCCGGCGACCGGCCCCAGCGCGGCGAGGAGCGCGGCCCGCTGACGCTCGTTCTCGGCCGCCACCGTCGGATCCCGCGGGGTGCGTGGCTCGATCGGATACGACGACACGTGCTCGAAGATGCGGATGGCGACTTCCTTCAGGTCCTCGAGCCGCAGCCCCGCAAGGTCGACGCCCGCCTCGTCGCGCAGCCGCTCGAGGACGGCGTCGCGGACCTCCCGCTCGTTGGCGAAGTGGCGGTAGACGGTGCGCTCGTTCACCCCGGCCCGCTCGGCCACAGCCCGTACCGTCAGGCCGGCCCAGTTCCAGATCGGAAATCCATGCAGGATCTCCGCGCCAGCGTTGACGATCCGCTCTCGGGTCTCGGCCGCCTGTTGGCGACGGAGCGGACTGTTGTAGGGCCGGCGCTCCGGGGTCGACGCGGTCAGTGGATCACCCCGTAGGCCATCTAGTGGAGGAACGTGGGCAGCGACTCCCAGCCCCGAACGGTCGTCGTGAACGCCATCGTGGCGTGCTCGCAGTCGACGTCCCACTCCGGGAAACGCTTGAGCACCTCCTCGAGCGCGACCCGGCCCTCGAGGCGAGCCAAGGCCGCGCCGAGGCAGAAGTGGATCCCGTATCCGAACGTCGAGGTGCGATGTCACGCTGCGGCGGATGTCGAAGCGATCACCGTCGGGAAATCGGCGGTCGTCACGGTTGGCGGAACCGTTGAGCAGCATCATCACGCTGCCCTCGGGCACCGTCTGGTCCCGTAGAACTCGATGTCGCGGGCGACGTAGCGGGCACCGTGGTGGGCCGGAGGCTCGAAGCGCAGCAGCTCCTCGATCGCGTTGGGGATGAGGGACGGCTCGTCGACGAGCTCGCGCCGCTGGTCGGGGTGCTCGGCCAGGACCTTGCCGGTCCAGCCGATCAGACGGGCGGTGGTCTCGTTGCCGGCCCCGGCGAGGACATTCGAGGTAGGTCAGGAGCTCCTCGCGGGTCAGCCGACGAACCTCGCCCCGCTCGTCCTCGAACTCCGCGTTCAGGAGCTCGGTCATCAGGTCGTCGGAGGGGTGCTCGGCCCGCCACTCGATGTACTCGGCGAAGATCTCGCCGCAACGCGAAGTTGCTCTCGGTGAACTCCATGGGCTTGCCCGGCTCGGTGCGCAGGATGGCGTCCACGTGATCGCGCACCGCCTCCTGGTCCTCGATCGGGGATGCCGAGCAGCATGCCGATGACCCGCATCGGCATCTGTGCGCCGAGGTCGGCGACGAAGTCGAACCGCTCGGACCCGACGAGCGGGTCGAGGGCGTTCGGCGCAGATACTCGCGGATCTGAGGCTCGAGTGCGTCCATCTTCTTCGGCGTGAAGACCCGCGACAGCAGCCGCCGATGGATCGTATGGACCGGCGGGTCCTCGAAGATGAGCATGCCGGACGGCATCTCGATGTTCGCCTTGATGAGCTCGAGGATGACGCCCCGGCCCGAGATGAACGTCTCGTTGTCAACCAGCCCGCGCTCGACGTCCTCGTACCGGCTGAGCGCGTAAAAGTCGTGGCGGTCGTTGTAATAGAGCGGCGCCTCTTCTCGAAGCCGCCGGAACACCGGGTAGGGATCGGCGTCGATGTCGACGTCGTAGGGGTCGTAGTAGACGTCGGTCGCGTCCTGCGTCATCGGTGCTCGCCGAGGCTCAGGGCAAACGGGCGGACTCCGTCGCCGACGGCGATGATGCTGGTCGAGGCCCGGTCGGTCCCCGACCCGGCACCCGCGACGACCGGCACCTTGGTATCCAAGAGACCCATGACCACCTCCGAGATTGGCGCCGCTCACTATGACACCAAAATGGTGCGGTCGCCACGAGTGGCGGGACGCCCGCCCCCGGAGGGATCTCGGTTCAGCCCCCGGACACGTCCTGGACGCGTTGGCGGCCCTGTGAGATGAACGGCATCATCGCCCGGAGCTCCTCGCCCACCTTCTCGATCTGGTGGGCCTGGCCGCGCTTGCGCAGGTCGTTGAAGGTGGGTCGTCCGTTGCGGTTCTCGGCGATCCACTCCTCGGCGAAGGTCCCGTCCTTGATGTCCGAAAGGATCTGCTTCATCTGGGCCCGCACCGCGTCGTTGATGACCCGGGGCCCCCGGGTGAGGTCCCCGTACTCGGCGGTGTCGGAGATCGAATAGCGCATGCCGGCGATCCCCTGCTCGTACATCAGGTCGACGATCAGCTTCAGCTCGTGCAGGCACTCGAAGTACGCCGACTCGGGCTGGTACCCGGCCTCGACCAAGGTCTCGAAGCCCGCGGTGACCAGGGCAGTGAGGCCGCCACACAGCACGACCTGCTCGCCGAAGAGGTCAGTCTCGGTCTCCTCGTCGAATGTGGTGTCGAGCACACCGGCGCGGGTGGCCCCGATCGCATGCGCGTACGACAGGGCCAGGGCCCGGGCGTTGCCGGTCGCGTCCTGTGCCACCGCGATGAGCGTGGGGACGCCACCGCCCTCGGTGTAGGTGCGGCGCACTAGGTGTCCGGGGCCCTTGGGGGCGACCATGGCCACGTCGACGCCCTGGGGCGGGACGATCTGGCCGAAGCGGATGTTGAAGCCGTGGGCGAACATGAGGCAGTCGCCCGGCTCGATGTGGCTCGCGACCTCCTCGTCGTAGATCCGCTTCTGCTCGGTGTCGGGCAGGAGGAACATCACGACGTCGGCCTCGGTCGCCGCCTGCTCGACCGAGGTCACCTTCAGCCCGGCCTCCTCGGCCTTCGTCCGCGACGAGGAGCCGTCGCGCAACCCGACGCGCACGTCGATGCCCGACTCGGAGAGGTTGAGCGCATGGGCGTGGCCCTGGGAGCCGTAACCCAAGATGGCGACCTTGCGCCGCTGGAGGAGGGCTGGATCGGCGTCGGACTCGTAATACAAGGTCGCCATGTGGGTTCTCCCGTTTCTCGCGAGGGTTGTGTTCTAGCCGCCAGCGCGGCCCAGCTTGGGCAGGGCCACCCGTCCGGTCCGCTGGAGCTCGACGATCTTGTAGTCGCCGAGCAGCCGTTCGAAGTCGTCGACGGTGTCGGGGCTGTCGGCCAACATGACCGTCATCCGGTCCGGGCCGACGCTGACCACCTCGCCCCGGAACACCCCGACCAGTTCGATGATCTCGCCGCGCCGCTGGGCGTCGACTTCGACGGTGGCAAGGACGAGCTCGCGCTCGACCGCCGCCTCGGGGGCAAGCTGCGAGATCGAAACCACGTTGATCAGCTTGTCGAGCTGCTGGATCACCTGCCCGAGCGGCGCGGACTCGACGTCGACGACGATCGTCAGCCGGCTGAACCGCTCGTCATCGGTCGGGGCTACGGCGAGCGAGAAGATGTTGAAGCCGCGCCGGCTGAACAGCCCGGCCACGCGCGCCAGCACACCGGCTTTGTTCTCGACCAGCACCGAGAGGATGTGGTGACGGGGGCCCTCACCTTCGCCGCGCTCGGACAACCCGCTGCTCATAAGGTCTCCTCCCGGGTCACGGCGCGACCGCCGAATCCGCGAATCGGTATTCCAGCGCCTCGTCCACCGCCCGATAGCCGAGGGCCCGGTACACCGAATTCGACGTCGGGTTGGCCAGGTCCGTGTAGAGGATGCACCGGTCACCACGGCCGAGCACCGCCCGAGAGACCTCGCCGACCAGGCCCGACGCATAGCCTCGATTCCGTTGCGACGGCGGGGTGTAGACGGGGCCGACCCGCGCCACTCCGGCCACCGGGGCGCTGACCCCGGTCATCGCGACGCTCTGAGGGTCTTCCCAGATCCAGAATTGTCCGCTGCCGAGGCGAGCGTCGACCCGCGCCTCGGTCTCGGTCGGCGAGCTGGCCCCGAGCGCCTCCTGCCTGAACGCATCGACCCACTCGATGAGGAGCTCCCGGTCACGTTCTTCTGCCATCCGGCAGGCGCCAGCCACCCCGCGGGGATGCACGAGCCGGGCGACCTCGTAGATTCGATTCCCCAGAGTCGGAGCTGCCGCGGATTTGGTCCGCTCCGTCCACTGCCCGGCGAACCGCGCCGCCGTCGCGGCGACCCCGCTCACCCCGGGGAGGCTCACCCCTTGGTTCACGATGGTGTCCACCACCGCAACGACAGCCGCTCGGGGCATCGGGGTGAGCGTGGCCATGAAGCTCAACGGCGACTGGAAGACGACGCCCACCGCCTTGGGTCCACTCCTCACCACCCAGTAGCGGCCCGCAGCCGGTCGCGCCACCCGATCGTGGAGGAGCGTGAGAATCACGTTGTGGCGCACCGGATCCGAGGAAAGGTAGTCCCCTGCCCCGTCGAGAACCTGGGCCGGATCATCGCTGAAGTCAACGGTCGGCATGGCTAACGCCAGGGGGCTCGGGTGGTCATGGCGATCCGACCGTCGTCATTGGGCGATCCGCGCCCCGGACTGGTTCGGGTGCACCACAATGGCGTCGTTCGAACCGCCGGCCGGCACCATAGGGAACACCTTCTCGAAGGCGTCGGTGCGGAAGTCCACCACGACCGGCCGGTCATCGATGGCGTTGGCCTTCTCGATTGCCGGCGCCACCTCCTCGGGACTCTCGGCGCGGATCCCGACGCACCCCATCGCCTCGGCCCACTTCACGTAGTCCGGAAGGTCGGGCGAAAGGTACACCTCGGAGTAGCGCTCGGCGTAGAACATCTCCTGCCATTGGCGCACCATGCCGAGGTACGCGTTGTTCAGGATCGCCACCTTGATCGGGATGCGCTCGGCGGACGCCGTGACCAGCTCCTGGGCGGTCATCTGGAAGCACCCGTCACCGTCGATCGCCCAGACGGTCTTGTCGGGTCGGCCCACCTTGGCGCCGACCGCGGCGGGGACCGCGAAGCCCATGGTGCCGGCGCCGCCGGAGTTGACCCAGGTGTAGGGGTGCTCGAAACGCCAGTGCTGCGAGGCCCACATCTGGTGCTGTCCGACTCCGCCCACGACGATGGTGTCTTCTGGCGAGAGGTCGTGCAGGGTCTCGATGACCATCTGCGGCTTCACCACCCCCTCGGGCTCGTCGTAGTGGAGAGGGAACTCGCGCTGCCACGCGCGGAGCTGGGCCCACCATGCCTCGCGGGGCGGACGTGTCGCGGCCCGCGACCCCTCTGCGCCGGCGGCACCCCGATCGGACCTGACCGCGCGATCGTCGTGACCCAGGCCGGCGGAGTCGAGCGCCTCGAGCAATCCCTCCATGATCTGTCGACAGTCACCGACGATGCCCACCTCGGGCATCCGGACCTTGCCGATCTCGGCCGGGTCGATGTCGACGTGAATCACCTTCGCCCCGGGTGCGAAGGCGTCAACGCGGCCGGTCACCCGGTCGTCGAAGCGCGACCCGAGCGCGACCAACAGATCAGCGCGCTGCATCGCGGTCACCGCGGTGTAGTTGCCGTGCATCCCCGGCATCCCCAGGCACAACGGGTGCGAGTCCGGGAAGGCGCCTCTCGCCATGAGCGTGGTCACGACGGGGAAACCCGTCCGCTCGGCCAGCTCGAGCAGCGCGGCGGCACCCCGTGATTTGAGGACGCCGCCGCCCACGTAGAGGACCGGGCGCTCTGCACGCAGCATCAGCTCGGCGGCGGCCGCGATCGACGCGGGGTCACCTTCGGTCCTCGGGTGATAGCCGGGCAGGTCGAGGTCGGCCTCGGACTCGGGCCAGTACCACTCGGTCTCGGCGTTGGAGATGTCCTTCGGGATGTCCACCAGCACCGGTCCGGGGCGACCGGTCGTGGCGACGTGGAAGGCCGCAGCGATGGTCCGGGGGATGTCTTCGGCCCGCTTGACCAGCCAGTTGTGCTTGGTGATGCCCATGGTCACCCCGGTGATGTCGCACTCCTGGAAGGCGTCGGTCCCGATCGCGAACGTCGCGACCTGCCCGGAGATGACGACGAGCGGGGTGGAGTCCATGTAGGCGTTGGAGAGTGGGGTGACCACGTTCGTCGCGCCGGGACCGCTCGTCACCATGGCCACGCCAGCCTTGCCCGTCACCATCGCGTAGCCCTCGGCCATGTGGCCCGCCCCCTGCTCGTGGCGCACGAGGATGTGGCGGATCGACGAGTCGATGATCGGGTCATAGACGGGCAGGATCGCCCCACCGGGCAGGCCGAACATGACCTCGACGCCCTCGGTCTCGAGGCTCTTGATGAGGGCCTGGGCTCCGGTGAGTCTCATGGTGGTGGTCCTTGTCTCGGTGGGGTCGGCGGTGGGCGAACCGGCTCGGAAAAGCAAACGACCTCCCGTTGGGGAGGTCGAGCGCGCGCGAGGAGATGTGGTCGCGCGCTACGTAACGATTACCAGCATGCTGGTCGCGGAGAGTCCCCTGGTGCGCATGACGAGGACATTGTGGCACGCCGAGCGGGCGCCGACAACCACTGGGCTCCTCACAGGAAGGTGACGCCGGCGAAGCTCTTCCCCAAGAAGTCCTTCGGGTCCACGCCGATCACCTGGTCGAGCAGCGTCGCGTAGACCCGCCGGTAGTCCAGGTTGTAGATCTGGTTGCCCTCGGAGAGGTCGGTCAGGCTCGGCGGCTCGCCGTAGAAGCCGCCCTTGACCGGCTGGCCCGCCACGAACACCACGTTGGCCCAGCCGTGGTCGGTCCCGGCGCTGGCGTTGGCCACGACCCGCCGCCCGAACTCGGTGTACACCGCGACGACGGTGTCGCGACCCCGTGCGGTGTGAGCGATCGCGTCGAGGAACGCGCCCACGGCGGTGTCGAGCTGCGGGAGCAGCTCCGCCTGGGTGACGAGCTGGTTGGTGTGCGTGTCGAACCCGCCGAGCTCCACGCTGTAGACCTCGCTCGGGGCATCGGCCAGGAGCAGGTTGGCCACCACCGACAGCTGCGTGGAGAGGACGTCGGCGGCCGACACCCCTCCCCCGCCGTTCGCGATGGCCAGGGCGTTGGCCGAGCCCGCCGCGCTCGGCGCCGCGGCACCGGTGAGATGGAGCGGGTTCGAGTTGGCGGTCTTGTTGAGGATGGGTCCGAGCACCGAGTCGACCTCGAGCAGGTCGGCGTTGGAGCCTGCCGCCTCGGCGAGCAGCGAGGGCTCGCCCTTCGAGGTCGAGGCGAGGGCCCGGTAGCGGGCGACTTCGGCGGCAGTCCCGGGCAGTCGGATCGGGCCCGGGGCGATGGCGGCCGCCTGGATGCGTTCGCCGGTCAAGAGGGTGGGCACCGTGGGCCCGATCGCCACCGCCCGCAGGGGGTCGGCCCCGGTCTTGTCCATCCAGCGCCCGAGCCAGCCGGAGCCCGACGGGTCGGTCGGCTCCCCGGTCTGCCAGATGTCCATGGACTCGAAGTGGCTGTAGTTGGGATTGGCGAAGCCGACGCCCTGGACGATGGCAAGGCGCTTTTCGCCCCAGAGCTTGTGGAGCTGGGGCATCGAGGGGTGCAGGCCGAATCCTTCACCCAGGTCGAGCACGGTGGTCGGGTCGATGGCCATGATGCCCCGGGCGGACGCGTAGGCCGGGTTCTTGTAGGGGATCACCGTGTTCAGCCCGTCGTTCCCGCCGTAGAGGGTGACGAGCACGAGCGTCCGACCGGTGGCCGAGCCGAGCTTGCCGGTCGTCTTGGCGGCCGCCGCCGCCACCGACAGTTGCTCCCACAGTGCCGGTCCCACCATGCTCGCCGCGCCACCGGCGGCCAGCCCGGCCGCCGCCAGCGAGAGGAAGCGACGTCGGCTCAACGTCGTGGGGGTGTGGGTGGTGACGGAGTCGGCGGGCACGAGCTCGTGGTGCATCGGTTCTCCCATCGCTCAGTTGCTCACGAACTCGGGCGAGACGAGGGCCAGGGTCACGACGTCGGGCGGACTGGCCGACGCGGCGGCCAGCGCCTTGGCCGTCGTCGACGACCAACTGGGGACACTCAGCAGCTGGGCGGCGGCCTCCACCCGGGCCGAGGGAGCGGCGTCGGCCACCAACGAGATGTCGGCCTCAGCGCTGAGGCGGGCCGCGAACTTCCAGCGAGTCAGCGCTGCAGCGGTCGAGAGCCAATAGGTGTTCTGCCCCCAGCCCCCCACGCTCGGGGGGTCGAAGGGGACCTGGCCCATCCCAGCCAGGATGGCGAGCACCCCGTCGGGTCTTGCCTGGAGCTCCGCCGCCGTCACCCCGAGGGCCCGCAGCGCGCCGACCACGTACTCGACGGGCTGCTTGACGAGCCCGCCTTGGGTGGCCGGGGTCAGGAAGTCGGGGTGGGCCACGATCGCCCCGAGCAGGGAGCCGATGTCGTGGTCGGAGGCGTACCCAGGGGCGAGATCGGCCACCACCGGGGCGCTCGGCGTCACGGGGGCGGCCACGTGACTCCACATCGCCGAGGGCACGTAGTGGGCCGAGGCGTCGGTGGTGGTGACGATGTCGATCACCTGGGTGCCCGAGTTGATGCCGGAGTGCCCGAGGAAGCTCTGGGGGGCGTTCGAATGGTCGAGGGCGTCGATGGAGAAGGCGCCGGTGCGGTAGTCGAGCTGCCAGCCGGTGAAGCAGTATGCGGCCGCCCGAACGTCGGCCTCGGAATAGGTGCCGATCCCCATCGTGAACCGCTCCATGAGCTCTCGGGCGAAGTTCTCGTTGGGGTCCTGCGCCTTGTCGGTCGCAGCGTCCAGCCAAATGAGCATCGCCGGATCGGTGGCCACGGCCTGGGTCAGCGCGGTGAAGTTCCCCGAGCCCTGGGTCCGGAACAGCTGATTCTGCCCGTACATGAACTGGGGGAACCGCACCTTGGAGATGGCGGTCGGGAAGTGCCCGTGCAAGAGGAAGGTCAGCTTCTCGTTTGCCGGGTTGGTGGTGGCGAGCATGCGGGCCACCCACCAGGTGATGAGTTGGCGGCTCTCCGTGCGCAACGTCTCGAAGTAGCTCTTGCGGGCCGACACGTTCGCCCGGAGCCCGACCGGGATCGGGGTGAACGCGGGCGGTACGATGGCGTCGCCCCCCGGGTCCGGCTGGCCCAGGCCCGACAGCAGGCTGGCCGCAGTGGCCGAATAGCCGGCGCTGACCGCCGAGGACAGCTCATCGGCGGTGGCCCCGAACCCAAGCCGGCGGTACAGGAGCGCCACCGCGCTCGTCGTGTCGAGCGTCACCCTCGGCCCCTTTGACCCGTTTCTTCCATCCCTACGAGGCCTCCCACCGCCATCGTCGGACGGTTCGGTTAGGGGCGGTGGTCGAAGTTGTTAGGTCCCTGTTATGGGTGCGCGGCCTGAGCGATCCGCTAGGGCTCGGTCACCGCGCCACGTTCGGCTCCGGTGACGAGCCGGGCGTACTTGGCCAGGGCCCCGGTCGTGTAGCGCGGCTCGAACGCCTTGAGCTGCCCGCGCCGACGCTCCAGCTCGGCGGGGTCGACCGCGAGCTCGAGGGCATGGCTCCGCACGTCGATCGAGATCCGGTCCCCGTCGGCGACCAGCGCGATCGGGCCCCCATCGACGGCTTCCGGGGCGACGTGGCCGATGCAGAATCCGTGCGTGCCGCCCGAGAAGCGCCCATCGGTCACGAGCGCGCAGTCCGAGCCACGACCGACACCCTCGAGCGCACCGGTGACCGCCAGCATCTCGCGCATGCCCGGGCCGCCCTTCGGGCCCTCGTAGCGGATGACGAGCACGTCCCCGGGCTGGATGGATCCGGCGACGATCGCCTCCATCGCTTCCGCCTCGCCGTCGAACACCCGGGCGGTGCCCTCGAAGGACAGCTCGTCGAGACCGGCCACCTTGACCACGGCGCCCTTGGGCGCGAGCGATCCCCGCAGCACGGCGATCCCGCCCGCGGCGTGGATCGGCCGGTCGATGGGGTGCACGACGCTTCCGTCGGGGGCCGGCGGGTCCAGCTCGGCCAGGTTCTCGGCCATGGTCTTGCCGGTCACGGTGAGGCATTCGCCGTGGAGCAGGCCGGCGTCGAGCAGCGTCCGGAGCACGACCGGGATCCCGCCCACGCGGTCGATGTCGACCATGTGGTACTTGCCGTGGGGCTTGGCGTCGGTGATGTGCGGGACCCTGGCCGCCACCTTGTTGAAGTCATCGAGCTCGAGGTCGACGCGCGCTTCGTGGGCGATGGCCATCAGGTGCAGCACGGCGTTGGTCGAGCCTCCGAGCGCCATGACGAGCGCGATCGCGTTCTCGAACGCCTCTTTGGTCATGATGTGGCGCGGCCGGATGTTGGCCCTGAGGAGGTCGATCACGGCCAACCCCGACGCATACGCGAAGTCGTCGCGGCGGCGGTCCACCGCCGGCGCGGAGGAGCTGCCGGGCAACGCCATGCCGAGCCCCTCGGCCGCCGAGGCCATCGTGTTCGCGGTGAACATCCCGGCGCACGAACCCTCGGTGGGACACGCGTTGTGCTCGATCAGCGCGAGCTCCTTGTCGCTCAGCGCGTCGACGGCGTGTGCCCCGACCGCCTCGAACACGCTCACGACGTCGAGGGCACGGTCACCGAGACGCCCGGGGAGGATCGTCCCCCCGTAGAGGAAGACGCTCGGCACGTTCACTCGCGCCGCCGCCATCAGCATGCCCGGGAGCGACTTGTCGCATCCGGCCAATGTCACCAGTGCGTCGAAGCGCTCGGCGTGCATCATGATCTCGACCGAGTCGGCGATGATCTCGCGGCTGACCAGCGAGGCCCGCATGCCCTCGTGGCCCATGGCGATGCCGTCGGAGACGGCGATCGTCATGAACTCGAAGGGGAACCCCCCCGAGTTGCGGACCCCTTCCTTCGAGCGTTGGGCGAGCCGGGCCAGCGGCAGATTGCAGGGGGTGACCTCGTTCCAGCTCGAGGCCACGCCGACCTGGGGCTTGTCCCAATCGGCGTCGGTCATCCCGACGGCGCGCAGCATGGCCCGCGCCGGAGCCCGAGCCGGCCCCTCGGTCACCTCGTAGCTGCGTGGCTTCATGCCCGGCCGTTCGGGGTTCAGGCGGCGCGTTTCCTCGTCACTCATGGGCCGAGTGTATGGCGGGCATGACAGCGGTCTCGATGCCGACCCGGGGCAGGACCCGGTCGAGCCACCTCGGCGCCCACCAGTTCGCCTTGCCCAGGAGCTCCATGACCGAGGGGACGAGCACCATCCGGACCAGCGTCGAGTCGATGAGGATGGCGACCGCCAGCCCGAGCCCGAAGACCTTCAAGATGTGCAACGGGTCCTTCACCACGAAGGACCCGAAGACGAAGAACATGATCGCGGCCGCCGCGGTGATCACCCGAGCGGTGCGCGCCAGCCCGTCGGCGACCGACAGCGAGTTGTCGCCTGTCTCGTGCCACCGCTCCGCCATCCGCGACAGCAGGAACACCTCGTAGTCCATCGACAGCCCGAAGAGGATGGTGAACATCACGACGGGGATCCACGGGTCGATCGGTGAGGTCTTCCCGATCGCGAACAGGCCGCCGAGCCATCCCCACTGGAACACCGCGACCATCACGCCGTACGCCGCGCCAATGGAGAGCAGGTTCATCACGGCCGCCTTGAGGGGGATCACCAGCGAGCGGAACATCGCGCACAGCAACACGAACGAGACGAGGATCACCGCGCCGATCACGAGCGGCAAGCGCGCCCCGAGGAAGTCCGCCGCGTCGATCCCCGACGCGGTCTCGCCGCCCACCTCGGCCACCACCCCGGTGTGCGCGACCACCGGCGGGATCACCTCCGCCCGCAGATGCAGCACGAGGCGCTGGGTCGCGGCGGCCTGCGGCGAGGTCGTCGGGATGGCGATGATGATTGCGGCACTGCCGCTCGGGTTGAACCGGGGCGGCGCCACGGTCGCCACACCCGGGGCGGTACGGATCCGGTCGGCCAAGCGTTCGACGACGGCGCGCTGGCCCTGCCCGTCGAGCGCCACCGCGACGACGAGAGGGCCGTTGTAGCCGGGTCCGAATCCCTCGGTCAGCAGGTCGTAGGCCTGGCGCGTGGTGAGCGAGGTCGGGTCGTTGCCGGAGTCGCTGAACGCGAGGCGCATCGAGAACAGCGGGATGGCCAACACCACGAGCACGACGACCGCGCCGACGACGCCCCGCCAGGGGTGCCGCTGGATCGAACGGCTCCACCGGTACCAGAACCCCCGGGCGGTCGAGCTGACCGACCGGCTTGCACCGCGGCGGATCGACAGCCGTTCGATCGAGCGCCCGGCGAAGCCGAGCATGGCGGGAAGCAGGGTCAAAGAGCCCGTGAGCACCAACAGGACCGAGACGATGGCGCCCACCGACAGCCCGATCATGTAGGCCTGGCCGATCAGGAAGAGGCCGAGCAGCGACACCACGACCGTGCCGCCGGCGATGAGCACGGCGCGCCCCGACGTGGTGAGCGAGGCGACCACGGCATCCTCGGGCTCCAGGCCGTCCGCCAGTCCCTGGCGGTAACGCGTGACGATCAACAGCGCGTAGTCGATGCCGACCCCGAGACCCATCATCGACGCGAGCTCGGGCGAGAAGACGGGGATCACGAGGAGGTGGGTGGCCAGCTCCTCGATCGCGATCCCGATAGCGAGGCCGACGAGCGCGATCAGGATCGGCAGCCCCATCGCGACGGCCGACCCGAACGCGATGAGCATGATGGCCATCGCCGCGGTGACCCCGATGCCCTCGGCCGGGCCCGGCGACGCGGCGACGACCGAGGAGATTGGCGACCCCCCGAGCGCGACCGTGAAACCCGGACGATCGAAGGACTCGGCGTCGGAGATCACTTTCTTCACCGCGCTCCCCGGGAGCAACGCCGTCGTCGTGGTGAAGTTCACCGTCAGGTAGCCGATGTGCCCGTCGCGCGAGATCTGGTACGCATCGCCGGCACCGAACGGCGACACCACCGACTCGACATCGGCGTCGGACCGCAGCTTGGCCGCGAGGCGCTGGATGTCATTGCGGTTCGCGACCGAGCCGAAGGGCGCCGACGTCTTGACGACGACCTGCGCGTTGTCGCCCGCTTGCTCGGGAAACCGCGACTGGAGGATGTTCAACGCCTGCTGGGAGGGCACGTTGCCCGAGGTGAACTTGTTCTGGAAGTGGGTCCCGACGAGTTGGGCGATGGCGGTCATGGCCACCAGCAGGATGATCCAGACGACGAGGACCATCCGGCGGCGCCGATAGCACCCAGCGGCAACGCGTCCGAGCACGCCGGGAGGATGCAGATCCCCGGCGCTGTGATCGATCAGCGGGCCGCTTCTGCCTTCAGGCGGGCCAGCTCCTCGGTGACCGCCTTCCCGTTCGCCTTGTTCGAGGTCGCGCGCATCACCGCCCCGATGAGTGCGCCCTGGACCTTGGGATCACCGGAGAGGAACTTCTCCCACTCCGCGGGGAGATCGGCGACGACCTGTGCGACGGTCTCGCGCAGCACTCCCTCGTCCATCGATTCGAACCCCTTGGACCTCGCGATCGCGGCCGGATCGCCACCGCGCTCGAGCAGCTCGGTCAGGACCGCCTTCGCCTGAGTGGCCGAGAGCTCTCCGCTGGCCTCGAGCACCAGGAGCCGGGCGAAGTCGTCGAGGTCGAGCGTGTCCACCTTTTGCGCGTTCGCCGCCACCTCGTTGGCCGTCCTGGCCAGGGCAAGCCCCGCTGGCGCCCCCTTGGCCACCGCGGCCGTCACCAGGCGGTCGAGGTCGGAGGCGACCACCGAGCGGAGCTGGTCGGACTGGGCGGCGGTCGGGCTCCCGCCCAGCAGGCGGACGAGCTCGGCCCGCCGCTCGGCCGGCAGCGGAGGGAGCGCGGCCGCCACCTCGGACTGCCAGCGGCGGTCGGGCGCCAGCGGCACCAGGTCGGGCTCGGGGAAGTACCGATAGTCGTTGGCCTCCTCCTTGGAGCGCATCGAGACGGTCCGGCCCTCGCCCTCGTCCCAGTGCCGAGTCTCTTGGACCACCTTGCCGCCGTCCTCGAGCAGTGTCACCTGGCGGGCCGCCTCGTGCTCGATCGCCCGGACGAGCGAGCGAAGCGAGTTCAGGTTCTTGATCTCGCAGCGCGTCCCGAACCCCTCGCCCGCCCGCCGGACCGAGACGTTGGCGTCCACCCGCATGGAGCCCTCCTCCATGCGGCCGTCCGACGCGCCGGTCGCGACCAGGATCGAGCGCAGCTCGGTCGCGTAGGCATGGGCTTGCGCCGCCGAGCGGATGTCGGGCGCGCTCACGATCTCGACCAAGGGAACCCCCGAGCGGTTGTAGTCGACCAGCGCGTAGTCGGCGCCGCCGATCCGGCCGGTCCCGCCGATGTGGGTGGTCTTGCCGGTGTCCTCCTCCAGGTGCGCCCGTTCGATCCCGACCACCGAGCCGTCGGGCAGCTCCAGCCGGCCGCCTCGGTTGATCGGCTCGTCGTACTGGCTGATCTGAAAGTCCTTCGGCATGTCGGGGTAGAAGTAGTTCTTCCGGTGGAAGCTCGAGGGTTCGATCGCGCAGCGCAACGCGGTACCGATGCGCATGGCGAGCTCGACGGCGCGCCGATTGAGCACCGGGAGAGATCCGGGAAGCCCGAGGCACACCGGGCACACATTGGTGTTCGGCTCCTCTCCGAAGGCGTTCGGGCAGCCGCAGAACAGCTTGGTCTGGGTCAACAGCTCGCAGTGGACCTCGAGGCCGACGACGAGCTCCCAGCCCTCGGGCAGCTCGTCGCTCATCGATCGTCTCCGTTGGCGCCCGACGCGGCACGTTCCAGCGCGCCGGCCAGCGAGAACATCGTCGCCTCACCGAGGGGTGGCGCAAAGATCTGAACCCCGACCGGGAGGTCGTGCTCGCCGACGCCGAAGGGCACCGTGATGGCCGGGTTGCCGGCGAGGTTCGCCGGGACCGTGCAGGTGTCGGATTGGTACATCGCGAGCGGGTCCTCGCTGTGCTCGCCGAGCCGGAACGCAGTGGTGGGCGTCGTCGCCCCGAGCAGCGCGTCAAAGCGCGTGTACGCGTAGGCGAAGCCGTCGGCCACCATGGTGCGAACGCGTTGCGCCTTCGCGTAGTAGGCGTCGTAGTAGCCCGCCGAGAGCGCGTAGGTGCCGAGCATGATGCGGCGTTTCACCTCGGGGCCGAACCCGGCGGTCCGGGTGGCGACGTTCATCGCCGGGGCATCGGGCGCGTCGACCCGCAGGCCGTAGCGCACGCCGTCGAAGCGGGCGAGGTTCGACGACGCCTCGGCCGGCGCGATCAGGTAGTAAGCGGCCAGTCCGTAGCGGAACTGCGGGATCGAGACCTCCTCGACCACGCAGCCCGCCTTGGCCAAGGCCTCGGCGGCCTCCCGCACCCGGGCGACGACGCCCGGCGCGGTCCCGTCGATCAGCTCGGTGACGAGGCCCACTCGCCGGCCCTCCACTGGACGGGCGACCGCCGAGAGCATCTCGGGCACCGGCTCGTCGAGCGAGGTGGTGTCGCGGGGGTCGTGGCCTGCGATCACCTCGAGCGCCAGCGCGGCGTCGGCCACCGAGGAGGCCAGCGGGCCGATCTGGTCCAGCGAGCTCGCGAAGGCGACGAGCCCATAGCGCGACACCAGACCGTAGGTGGGCTTCACGCCGACCACTCCGCACAGGGCGGCCGGTTGGCGGATGGAACCGCCGGTGTCCGACCCGAAGGCCAACGGGACGAAGTCGGCCGCCACCGAGGCGGCCGAACCGCCGCTCGAGCCCCCCGGCACCCGCGTCCGGTCGTGCGGGTTGAGGGTCGGCCCCGAACACGAGTTCTCGGTCGACGAGCCCATCGCGAACTCGTCCATGTTCGTCTTGCCGACGAGGACGGCACCGGCGTCGCGCAGCCGCTCCACCACGGTCGCGTCGTAGGGGGGCCGCCACCCGGCGAGGATCTTCGACGAACAGGTCGTCGCGATGCCCTTCGTGCACATGTTGTCCTTCGAGCGCGAAGGGCACCCCGGCGAGGGGGCCGGGATCCGACCCCGAAGCCACCAGCCGGTCGATTTCGTCAGCCCGGGCGATCGCGTGGTCCGCGAGCACCACCAAGAACGCGTGGATGTCGTCGCCGGTCGAGATGCGAGACAGCGCCTCCTCGGTGACCTCGCGCGCGGACCGGCGCCCCGAGCGCACGTCCTGGGCGATGGCAACCGCCGAGCTGCTCATCCCTCCTCCGAGAGGATCTTCGGAACCTTGAAGCGGTGGTCCTCAGTGGCCGGGGCCTCCCCGAGCACGGCCTCGCGCTCGAGGCACGGGACCTCGGTGTCCTCTCGCAACACGTTGCGCAGGGGCACCGGATGGCTCATGGGCGCGAGATCGCCCACCTCCAACTCCGCGATCTCGGCCGCGTAGGCGAGCACCGAGGCCAGCTGGCCGGTGTAGCGCGTGAGCTCGTCGGGGCTCAGCTCGAGCCGCGCCAGCCGGGCGACGTGGGCGACCTGCTCGGGGCCGATCGCCGGAGGCAGGGACGGGGAGCTGGCGCCGCCCGCCGTCATCCGTCGGCCCCGGTGACCCGGAGCACGAAGTCGGTGGCGCGCTTTTCGATCTCCTCGCGGTCGTAGTCGAGCGTCGCTACGTGATAGCTGCGCTCGAGCCAGATCCGCTCAAGGCGCTCGCCGAGCGCCGCCGCCAGGGTGTCGCCGTTCTCCGGCGGCACCACGTGGTCGTTTCGGCTCGAGAACAACAGCACGGGACAGGTGATGTCCCCGAGCTTGGCGCCCACCTCGTCGGCCGCCGCCAGCAGCGAGAGCAGCGGGCGCAACGGGGTCTGGCCGTAGGAGATCTCGGTGACTCCGGGCTCGGCGATGTCCGAGCCGATGCCGTCCATGAGCTCGGTCCCGGCGTCGACCAGTGCCTGGACCGCCTCGACCTGGTCGGCTGGGATCGACTGCACGAGCGGGTTGACGACGACGAGACCGGCGATCTCGGGGTGGCGCTCGCCGAGCCAGCAGGTGAGCGTGCCGCCCATTGAGAGTCCGACGACGGCGACCTTCTCGCAACGCGAGGCGAGGTCCCGGTACGCCGCCTCGGCGGCTTCCGACCAGTCGGACCAGTCGGTCGCGAGCATGTCCTCGACCGCCGTCCCGTGCCCGGGCAACAGCGGTGCCTCGACGCTCAGGCCGACCGCCGCGAGCGCCTTCGCCACGCTGCGCATCGAGAACGTGTTGCCCGTGAAGCCGTGGATCACGAGCGCGCCCTGCGGACCACCGGACGCGGAAAATGGCTCTGCACCTGACATCACTGGAGCGGTCACGTTGTTGATGCTATCTGGATGACCAAATGCCACCCGAGGGCGCTGGGAACCCGGGATTCTCCTGGTCGGAGTCGAATCCACCCGGTCGACGTCGACCATCCACCAACCTCGCCATGTCAGGAGTCTCCAAGAAATACGGGGCGGTTCAGTTTGGACGGCTCGGCAATCAAAGCCACGAAGAGGGGACGCCGACCAGGGCCGTCAGTGGCAAGTCATGGCCGATCCCAAGACGCAGTACCCGAGTTCACGGACGACCACACCGAGTGCGATGAGGTCTCGGTGATCCGCCCGAGAGCGCACGCGGTGATCGCAAGCGACAGCGCCCGGGCGACCACCCCTTGGTTGCAGCCCTCCGAAGGAGGCGGGGACTGTCGGTACCCGATCGACGCCACCGGACGGTGATTCCAACTCCTGGCTCGTCCGAAGCGCCGTTTGCTGCGAATTCCCTGGTCACCGTCGGGAAATGCTTGTAATGGGCCTGGACACTGTGTAGTTTCAACCTTGTCAGCAACGAAGTTGGTGTTGAGCAAAAGGCAAACCCTTCGCGAGAGGGGGACGCAAAGCCACGGGACTCCCTGAGTCAGCCGGGTTGCCGGATCAGCGGCCAGGTGCCTGCATGATTCGTTGACCTTTCAGCTGGTCGAAGGTGAGACACAGAGGAAAGGTCAAATGGTTAGCCAGGGCGACCACCGACCTCACCGGTCGCGCACCCCGACAGACGCTTTGTCGCGGCGCGTGGGTCCGTCGCGCCGCAAGCGATAGCCGCCAGGGAGGCACCCAACGTCATGCTGGCTTCCGTCGACCACCGTCGCCTCGGCACTCGCGCCGGAGCGGTGGATGGGCAACCTCCTGTGGCTGTGCGCGGCTCCGATACCGGGCCCACGAGGCATGCGAACCACGGCCGGAACCGGTCGGGCCCGACACCGGGGCCGTCGCCCACGCGCAGGGTGATCACGCAGGCGGCGATCGTGATGGGGATACTCGGACTTGTCGCCTCGCTGATCGTCGTGGTCCGAGCGCCAACGGGAACGCCCCCCACGTCGTCTGCGACCGCCCCGACGGGGTCAAGCTCGAACGCCCTCCTCGCCCGGGCACTTCGAGACGGGGCAGCTTCCGGGTGGACCCGCATGACGGTGACCTCGGCCATTGGGACACAGAGCGTGTCGGTCAGCTCAACGCTTGGTTTGGCAACGGGCGAACGGACAATCACCTCAGGCAAGAACTCAGCGAGTCTCATCGTCAAGGGTCGGGACGCCTACTTCCGCGCCAGTGGACCGGCAGGCGTGGCGCTCCTTCATCTGCCCCCGACCTACGTCGCCGGACCCACGGACGCATGGTCGCCGATCTCCACCGGCGACGCCGGCTTCAGGGTCGCCGTCGCTGAGACCACCCTCGCAGGGGTCCTGCGCTCCGAGCTGTCCTTCGTCGGCCCAACCAGGATCGGCACGAAGACCGTGGTCCTCGCCCAGCGGGTCACGCCGATCAGCGGTCAAATCCGCATTCCCGGGAGCGGCCAGACGCAGCTCGCGGTCCTCGACGTCACCGACACCGCCCGACCTCTTCCACTCGAGCTCAACAGTTCGAGTCGCTCGTTCAATGAGACGGTCATCTTCGGAAGCTGGGGCGTCGCGACGGCGGTTGAAGCTCCGGCCCCCACGACGAGTTCTGCCAAGAAGAACTCTCGCACCGGATCGGTCCGATGATGGGTTCGGGCCGATCCAGGAACTCGAACGTGGTTCGAGCGGTCGTGCGCCGAGCCTCTGCGTTCTGGGGCGCCTTGCGCGTGAGGAAGGTGGCGTTTCTCCTTTGGGTCGCCGCCGCGATGGCAGTCGCGGTGGGTGGGGTGCTCCTGGTGAGGTTCCTCGCCGAGACGAAGACGCCCCCCCCGGTTGCTGCACGAGCGGTGCTCACGGGCGGGTCGCAGATCAGCACCACTACGACGGAGATGGCTTCTGACGACACCATTACCTACGGCCACGGCGTGACGTTCTCTGCGACGGTGTCGCCGACCGACGGTGGAGGGAGCTTCGACTTCTTCCTGGACGGCTCCTCGACACCGATCAATGGGTGCGCCAACGTCCCGTTGAGTGGGTTCTCCTCGCAGGGCAAGCTCTTGGGCGAACAGCCCGAGGACGAAGAAGAGGGCGGGGCCAGCTGCCAGACCGAGTCGATCCCGGCAGGTGTCCACTCTGTCACTGCCACCTACAGCGGGGACACGGACTACGCGACGAGCAGCGACAGCGTCGACCCGATGACCGTGAACCCGGCGCCGTTGATGATCACCGCGTCGGACGGGACGATGTCGTACCAGGGTTCGCCCCCCACGATCACCCCCAGCTACGCCGGATTCGAGCTCGGAGACACCTCAGCGTCCCTGACCACCGAGCCGACCTGTACCACCGACGCGACGAGCTCGTCCCCCGCAGGCGACGGCTACACCTCGAGCTGCTCGGGAGCGGCAGATCCCAATTACACGATCTCGTACACCGACGGATCGGTCACCGTGGAACCCGCGACGACGTCATTCGCAATCACCATCGACGGGTCGTCGTCGGAGACCGTTCCCTTCGGGACGGTGACCACGCTGGCCGAGTCCGGACTGCCCAGCGGGGCCACCGGGACCGTCACCTTCCAGTCGGGCTCGACCACCCTGTGCTCGTTCGACTACTCGGGATCGACGACGAGCTGCCCCACCTCCTCGACCCTTCCGGTTGCCACCTATTCGGGCATCGCCGGGACATTCAGCGACACCGACGGGAACTATGCCGACTCGAGCTCGACCAACACGGTTTCCCTGACGGTCACCACCGCTTCGTCCACGACGACGGTCGGCACGTCGGCCAGCCCGTCGACGTATGGACAGCCCGTCACCTTCGCCGCCCAAGTCAGTCCAATCGACGGAGGCGGAACCATCGCCTTCACCGCCGACGGTTCCAGCACCATCGCGGGCTGCGGGGCCGTGCCGTTGACGCTGGTCTCGGGGACCACCTACGAGGCCCTCTGCACAGACTCGACCCTCACCGCTGGTACGCATTCGATCAGCGCTACCTACAGCGGCGACTCGTTCTACGACCAAAGCACCGGGGAGTTGAGCCCGGACCAGTCGGTCACGCCGGCATCCACCTCGTTCTCGGTGAGTGTGAACTCCACGTCGAGCGCCTCGATCCCCGTTCGGCACGACCGCCACATTGGCCGAGTCGGGCCTACCCACCGGGGCGACCGGCACGGTGACCTTCGCCTCCGGGTCGACCACGCTGTGCTCGTTCTCGTTGCCCTCGACCAGCTGCACGACACCAGCAACGCTCCCCGTCGGCGACTACTCAGCGTTCTCGGCCACCTTCACCGACACCGACGGGAACTACTCGGGCTCCACCTCGACCAACTCGATCACTCTCGACGTCACTGCGGCCAACTCGACCACGACCGTCGGCACATCGGGCAGCCCGTCCACCTACGGCCAGAGCGTGACCTTCACCGCCACGGTCTCGCCGACCGACGGGGGGGGCACCGTGGCCTTCTACGCCGACGGGTCGCCCAGCCCGATCAGCGGATGCAGCGCAGCGTCGCTGAGCCAGGTCTCGAGCACGACGTTCCAGGCAAGCTGTCAGACATCGACTCTCAGCGCCGGTACCCATTCGATCACCGCCGATTACACAGGTGACGGCAGCGCGAACCCGAGCAGCGGCAGTCTGAGTCCGGAGCAGTCCGTGCAGCCGGCGCCCACTTCGTTCTCGGTGACGGCGAACTCCGCGTCGAGCGTCTCCATCCCCTTCGGCACGACCGCCACATTGGCGGAGTCGGGCCTGCCCACCGGGGCGACCGGCACGGTGACCTTCACCTCCGGGTCGACCACGCTGTGCTCGTTCTCACTGCCCTCGACCAGCTGCACGACATCGCCGACGCTTCCCGCCGGAACCTACTCAGCGTTCTCGGCCACCTTCGCCGACACCGACGGGAACTACTCGGGGTCGACGTCGACCAACACGATCACGCTCACGGTCGTGCCCGATACCACCACGACGACCCTGCAGCACATCGGACAGCCCGTCCACCTACGGCCAGAGCGTGACCTTCACCGCGACGGTCTCGCCGACTGACGGGGGAGGCACCGTGGCCTTCTACGCCGACGGGTCGCACAGCCCGATCAGCGGGTGCGGGGCGACATCATTGACAGTTGTTTCTGGGGCCACCTACCAGGCGGTCTGCCAAGATTCCACGCTCCCCGCGGGGACCCACGCCATCTCGGCGACCTACAGCGGCGACACGGACTATGCGACGAGCAGCGGCAGCCTGAGTCCGGAGCAGTCGGTGCAGCCGGCGCCCACCTCGTTCTCGGTGACGGCGAACTCCACGTCGAGCGTCTCGATCCCCTTCGGCACGACCGCCACATTGGCGGAGTCGGGCCTGCCCACCGGGGCGACCGGCACGGTGACCTTCACCTCCGGGTCGACCCCGCTGTGCTCGTTCTCATTGCCCTCGACCAGCTGCACGACCTCGTCGACGCTTCCCGCCGGAACCTACTCAGCGTTCTCGGCCACCTTCGCCGACACCGACGGGAACTACTCGGGGTCGACGTCGACCAACACGATCACGCTGACGGTCGTGCCCGATACCACCACGACGACCCTGAGCACATCGGACAGCCCGTCCACCTACGGCCAGAGCGTGACCTTCACCGCCACGGTGTCGCCGACTGACGGGGGAGGCACCGTGGCCTTCTACGCCGACGGGTCGCACAGCCCGATCAGCGGGTGCGGGGCGACATCATTGACAGTTGTTTCTGGGGCCACGTACCAGGCGGCCTGCCAAGATTCCACGCTCCCCGCGGGGACCCACGCCATCTCGGCGACCTACAGCGGCGACACGGACTATGCGACGAGCAGCGGCAGCCTGAGTCCGGAGCAGTCCGTGAATCAGCAGTCGCTGACCATCACCGCCTCGAACGCGTCCATGGCCTACGGGACGACACCGCCCTCCATTACGCCCAGCTACATGGGCTTCGTACTCGGGCAAGGCTCGACCACGCTCACCACGCAACCGACCTGCACCACAGCGGCAACCAGCTCCTCCACGGTCGCGGGATCTCCGTATCAATCGACCTGCTCGGGGGCGGTCGATCCCAACTACCAGTTCACGTACATCCACGGCTCGGTCACCGTCCAGCCCGCCGCGACGTCTTTCTCGGCGACGGTTGACTCCGGGTCCTCGGCGACCGTGTCCTTCGGCACCTCGGCCACCCTGGCCGAGGCAGGACTTCCGGCCGGGGCGACCGGCACGGTGAGCTTCACCTCCGGGTCGACCACGCTGTGCTCGTTCTCGTTGCCCTCGACCAGCTGCACGACATCGCCGACCCTGCCCGACGGCACCTACCCGAGTATCGGCGGGACCTTCAGCGACACCGACGGCAACTATGACGGGTCCAACTCGACGAACTCGGTCTCGCTGACCGACAACGCCTTGGCAGGGTCCCCCGTCGCAGAGGATTCGACCTATGGGACCGATTTCCAAGCGACCCTCACGGTCGACGCATCGCAGGGCATCTTGGAAAACGACACGATGAACGGTGCGACGATCTCCTCGCACTCGTCCCCTTCCGACGGCACACTGACCTTGAACGATGACGGGTCCTTCATCTATGTGCCCAATGAGAGCTTCTCAGGTACTGACAAGTTCACCTACCTGCTCGAGAACTCGTTCGGCACATCGGAAGCCACGATCACGATCAATGTGGCCCCGCCGAAGGTGGCGTCGCTGGTCCAGCTCTATGGCCCCGACGCGATCGGGACGGCCATTGCGCTGTCGAACCGGGAATTCGCTGCAGTCCACTCCGCCGAGGCGGTGGTCCTGGCCCGGGACGACTTCTTCGCCGACGCCTTGGCCGGTGGCCCGCTGGCCGCGGCGATGGACGGACCCCTGCTCCTCACCCCGCCGGCATCGCAGGACAATGCGCTCGACCCGCGGGTCTTGGCCGAGATCGAGCGAGTCCTGCCCGTCGGCGACACCGTGTACATCCTCGGCGGTGACCTCGCCATCTCTCCCGACGTCGACACCACTCTCAAAGGCCTGGGCTACCACGTGGTCCGTGAGGCGGGTGCGAACGAGTACGCAACCGCAGTCGACATCGCCAAGCAGTTGGGGAACCCACCGGCGATCTTCGAGGCCACCGGCCTCAGTTTCTCGGACGCCCTTTCGGCGGTCCCCGCCGCAATCGCCGTCCATGGCGCGATCCTGCTGACCGAAGGAGCCACCCAGGCTCCCGAGACGGCCGCCTACCTCGCCCAGCACGGCGGAGACGTCCGCTATGCGATCGGAGGCCCGCTTGCCGCCTACGGGGCCGATCCGACGGCGACGCCCGTCTACGGTCAGGACATCTTTGGGACCTCGGCGGCGGTCGCACGAGAGTTCTTCCCTGATGCATCGGACTTCGCCGTGGCCACGGCGAGTGACTTTGCCGACGCCCTGACTGGTGGGGTGTTCATTGGAACGCAGCCGAAGAGGGGTCCGATCCTCGTGGTGGACCCGAGCGGGGCTCTCCCCTCATCGATCGTCTCGTACCTCGGCAACCTGCCCGCGGCCGCCCAGGGTTACATCGTCGGGGGCCCGCTCGCGGTCCCAGCCTCGGTGATCTCCGCCCTGCAATCGGTGATCGGCTAGTAACTACGCACGGCTGCACGATCTGGGCATCATGAACGTCCCGGCCATGAAACGGCCGGGCCAAGGCTTCCGGCGGGGGATCTGGCACGGAGCTGGCACGACCTCCGCCAGCGCCTCGAAGCCTCAACAAAACTCGTGACGATCTGGTAGTTCAGTGAGAGCCCCGGAGCAGAACCTCACCAACCCCCAAGGAGACCCCCTCAAATGGCCTATGAGTTCCTGAGCGACGAGTGGATCGCGGAGGCGCGCAAGATTCGTGCAGAGTTCAAAGACCTGGCGGCACCGGTCACGAATCCCGTGCGCATCAACCTCGTCATCACGGAGGTCCCGGACGGCGGCCAGATGGACGCCCACGTCGACACGTCGGCCAGCGAGCCCGACATCGAGCGCGGGCACCTCGTGGACCCCGACCTGACCGTGACGCTCGACTACGCGACGGCCAAAGCCCTGCTCGTCGAAGGGAACGGCCAGGCCGCGATGACCGCGTTCATGGCGGGAAAGGTCAGGGTCGACGGCGACATGTCGAAGCTGATGGCGATGCAAGGGACCGCACCCCTCGGGGAGACCGAGGAACTTGCCGCCCGCATCCGGGCGATCACCGCTTAGGAGCTGACCAGCTTCGGCATCTCGACCGCGAGCTCGGCGACGGTCCAGCGGTCGTGGCGCTCGATGGTGTCGGTCATGGTCCAGGGCTGGAACAGCCGCACCGTGCCACCCTGCACGAAGAAGACCTTGCCGCTGTCCGGGCAGTTCTCCGTCGCGAGGTAGGCGACCAAGGGCGAGATGTTCGCCGGATCCCAGACGTCGAAGGCACCCCCCTCAGGCGCCTTGACCACGTCGGACAGGCCCGGGGTGCCTTCGGTCATCCGGGTCCGCGCCGCCGGGGCGATGGCGTTCACCCGCACCCCGTAGCGGCTGAGCTCCTGGGCGCAGATGACCGTGAAGGCGGCGATGCCGGCCTTGGCCGCGCCGTAGTTGGTCTGGCCCGGGTTGCCGAGCAGACCCCGACGTCGACGACGTGTTGATGACCGAGGCCTTGACCTCCTTGCCCTCCTTGGTCTGCTCGCGCCAATACGCGGCGGCATGCCGGGTCGGCACGAAGTGGCCCTTCAGGTGGACGTGGATGACCGAGTCCCACTCGTCCTCGGTCATGTTGATGAGGACCCGGTCCCGCAGGATCCCGGCGTTGTTGACCAGCACGTGCAGGTCACCGAACGCCTCGATGGCCGCGTCGACCAAGCGTTTGCCGCCCTCCCAGTCGGCGACGTTGTCGGCGTTGGCGATCGCCTCCCCGCCCATACCCTTGATCTCGTCGACCACCTGCTCGGCCGGCGAGCGGTCGTCGCCGCTGCCGTCGACGGCGCCCCCGAGGTCGTTGACGACGACCTTGGCACCCTCCGATGCGAACAACAGGGCGTGCTCGCGACCGATGCCCCGGCCCGCCCCCGTGATGATGGCCACCCGGCCGTCCAGTGCACCCATGGGTTCTTCTGCTCCGATCGTCCACTCGGCTCGGTGCGGTGGGTCCGCACGCGCGGGGACCTACCAGAGTGAGGGCCGGTCCCGACGCCGGGTCAGGCTAGTGGGAGCCGGTGGAGCAGGGAAAAGTGGTGACGCGGCGCACGACCTGGGTTTGCCCATGGGTGGACCCGATCCACCCGGCAATCCACCCGGCGGTGGACGACTGCGCTGGGCGTTTTCCCGACACTGGAGGCATGACCACTACCGACTACATCATCGACATCGCCCTCATCGGCCTGGTCCTGCAACAGGTCCGGGGCGGCCGGATCAACGCCCGCTCGCTGCTGGTGACGCTGGGCATCGTGGCCTATCTCGGGTTCACGAACCTGAAGGGAACCCCGACCGGTGGGATCGACCTGCTCCTCGTGTTCGGGCTGGGGGCGGTCGGCGTCATTCTCGGCGCGCTGGCCGGGCGGTTCACCTCGGTCACCCGCGACCCGGCGGGCCGCACGATCGCCAAGGCCGGCGTGGTGGCAGCTGCGCTCTGGATCCTCGGCATGGGGTCTCGGCTGGCCTTCCAGCTCTTCGCCGCCCACGGCGGGGCCGCCGCCATCGAGCGCTTCAACGCCGGTCACGACATCACCTCGATCGGGGCCTGGACCTCGGCGGTGATCCTGCTGACACTCTGCGAGGCGGTCACCCGGACGGGCGTCGTCGCCCGGCGGACCTACGCCCAGCGCCGGGCCCTCGGGGTCGAAGTCCCTGGCCGGAACCTCGTCACGGCGACGGTCCCGGTCCATGATGGGCGGTTGTGAGCACGAGCGATCAGCCGGGCCCGATGCGGGGACCGGCCACCGGGTTGACCCTCTCGACGGGGCTTCACCTGGCAGTGCTGGGGCCCCTCGTGTGGGGGATCTCCGAAGAAGCGCAGCCCAGGGCGGCGGGGGCACACTTCGCCGCCCTGGTGCTGTTGGTGATCGCCTCGGTGTGTTGGGTGCTCTGGGTCGCGGTCCGCCGCCTCCAGCGCGGGGTCACCCTCACGATCCCGCTCCTGGCCGTGATGGCCGCGACGGGCGGGGCGCTTGCCGCGTTCGACCGGCTGGCTCTGGTCTTCTGCGGGGTGGCGGCCCTCGGCGCCGGGATCTCGGGCCGGCTGCCCGGTGCGGTCACGGTCGGTGTGCTGGGCTGGCTCGCCCTCCTGGCCGCGGTGCTGGCCAACGGAAGCCCGCACGCCCTGCTCACCGACGGCCTCGCCGCGATCCTGGGCGGACCGGTCATGGGCGTCACCCGGCGCGACGCGGTCGAGCGCGCCGAGCGCCAGGCGCAGGTGCTGGTCGAGGTCGAGCGGGCCGCCGTCGAGCGCTCCCGCGCCGAGCTGCTCGCCGAGCGCAACCGGCTGGCCCGGGAGATTCACGACGTCCTGGCCCACACGCTCTCGGCTCTCTCGTTGCAGCTGGAGGCGTTCGGCACGGTGGTCGACGCCGAGCCCGGGGTCGGTGCCGCGATCCGAGAGCAGCTCGAGCGCACCCGCCGCCTGGTACGCGAAGGACTCGACGAGGCGCGCGGGGCCGTCCAGGCGCTCCGCGACGATGCGGCGCCACTCGACGAGCAGTTGGCCAAGCTCTGCGCACAGCACCGGGCCGACTTCTCACAGTCGGGCACGCCCCGCCACCTCCCCCCACCGGTGACCCTTGCGCTCTACCGCGTCGCCCAAGAAGCGCTCACCAACGTCGTCAAGCACGCGGCCGGTGCCGACGCCGACGTCGTGCTCGAGTACGGAGCCGACAGGATCGTGCTCACCGTCGACAACGACCGCGCCGGTGCCTCGGGCGTGCTCGCAGAGACCGGCGGCGGCTACGGCCTGCGCGGGATCAGCGAGCGCATCGCGCTGGTCGGCGGTCGAATGGAGGCCGGGCCGACCCCGGCGGGCTGGCGGGTGGCCGTCGAGGTGCCGGCATGAGGGTGCTGATCGCTGACGACCAGCGTGTGGTCCGCGAGGGCCTGGCGACCATCGTCGCCGCGTTCGCCGACACCGAGGTGGTGGGGCTGGCCAGCGACGGCGCGGACGCCGTCGAGCTGGTGAACGAGCAGCGACCCGACGTCGTCCTGATGGACCTGCGGATGCCCCGGGTCGACGGCGTGGAGGCGACGCGCACCATCCGCGAGCGCCATCCGGAGGTGGCGATCGTCGTCCTCACCACCTTTGCCGACGACGAGTCGATCGTCGCCGCGCTCTCGGCCGGCGCTTCGGGCTATCTCACCAAGGACGCCGCCCGAGACGACATCAGGCGCGCGCTCGAGGCGGCCGTCGCCGGGCAGTCGGTGCTGGACCCCGTCGTCCAGGCCGCGCTGGTGAAGGCGGCGCGCCAGGGCACCCCGCAGCGACCGGCGACCCTCCCCGACGGTCTCACCGAGCGCGAGGCCGAGGTCCTCGAGCTGCTGGCGGGCGGGTTGTCGAACGCCGAGATCGCAGCGCGCCTGTTCGTCGCCGAGACCACGGTCAAGACCCACATCAACCGGATCTTCGCCAAGACCGGCAGCCGGGACCGCACCCAAGCCGCCCTCTACGCCGCGCCAACGCGGGCTGCTCGGCTCCGGCGACGGCCCGCGGAGCTGACTTGCTCGCCTCGGCTCAGACCAGTCCCGCCCGGTGCCGCCGTTGCAACGCCTCCAGCGCCGCGACCGCGTCTCGGTCCGCGCCCGGCGGTCACGAAGACATGGTCGTGGTGGTACGCGGAGACGACGTTGGCGCTCAGGCCGGCGTCGGCCAATGTCGTGGAGATCGCCGCCATGAACCCGACGGCGGCCAGGTCTGAGTCGGCGCCGATCACGATCCATTCGCACGCGAACTCGCTCGTCAGCCCCAGCGCTGCGGCGTCGTCCGACGTGAGCACCACCGTGGTGCCCTCGGGCTCGCGGAACAGCATCTGCACCCCGGCGGCGTCCGGGATAGTGGTGCCGGGGCCGAGCGAACAGAACACGTAGGTCCCCGGCTGGAGCCGGGCGTCGATCGAGGCAAGCAGCTTGGAGAGGTGGCGATCGCCGGACACGAAGTCGGCAGTCTTCCACCAAGCCGTCGGGGCAAGCGGCGCTCACGGGAGCTCCCAGCAGTAGGAGTACTCCCCCCGAGCGGACGGGTCGTAGTGCGCAAGGCGACGGACCTGAAGGTGCGGGCTCGGCCCGACGGGCGGGTACACGATGCCGAGCGGGGCGGCCGCCTCGAAGCCAAAACGCCCGTAGTAGGCGTCGCTCCCCAGGATCACCAGCATGGGGAGACCAGCGGCATCGGCCCTCGCGATCACCTCTGCCATCAGCGCGCTGCCAATGCCTCGCCGCTGGTGCTCCGGCGCGACGGCGAGCGGGGCGACGCCCGCGACCGGTCTTCCCGACAGCGAACCCTCGGCGACGAGCACGTGGCCGATGATGGATCCTCCGCTCGTCGCGACCAGCTCGAGGTCCTGGATCCTGGCCCGCGACGCCCACGTCGCTCGGACGATGTCGAGCTCCTCGGAGCCGTCACGGCCCCCGGTGGCGAACGCGGACCCGACCACCCCGAGGATCGCGTCGCGGTCGGAGGGCGTGGCGGTGCGGATCGAGACGTCGATCTTGGTCATCGCGAGGGGATGCCGGCCAGCTCGGGTGCGACGGCCGCGGCCACCGTGGACTTCCCCGTCCCGGGCAGGCCGGCGGCCAGCAGCAAGGTGGGTGGAATCCCCAAAGATTGGCCCGAAGCGGGCGATCGGCGCTCGGTCGGGAACAGCCGAGGCCTGGACGAGGTTGCAACCGACATGAGCGACTCCCTCACCAAAGTGGACTTCTGGTTCGATCCGGTGTGCCCGTGGGCCTGGATCACCTCTCGCTGGATGCTCGAGGTCGAGCAGGTGAGGCCGGTCAAGACCGACTGGAACATGATGTCCCTGGCCTACCTCAACATCCACCAGCACGAGGGGAAGGACATCGCCCCGGAGTACCGGGAGCGCATGGAGGCAGGCCTGGGCGCCCGATCCGGATCTGCGCTGCGGCGAGGGCCGAGAAGGGCGACGACATCCTGCTGCCCCTCTACACCGCGCTCGGCAACCGCTTCCACAACGAGCAGCGCCGCGGCGACCCCACCGTCGTGACCGAGGCGCTGGCCGAGGTCGGCCTGGACGAGTCGCTGGCCCAGGCCGCGAAGAGCACCGAGTTCGACGAGGCCATCAAGGCGTCGCACCACCGCGGCATGGACCAGGTCGGGCTGGACGTCGGAACCCCGATCATCGCCGTCGAGGGCAACGCGTTCTTCGGCCCCGTGGTCACCCCGATCCCCCGCGGCGAGGCCGCCGGCAAGCTGTGGGACGGCGTGCTCGCGGTGACCGCAACCGACGGGTTCTTCGAGCTGAAGCGCACCCGGGACCGCCGGCCGGCCTTCGACTGACTCGACTCCCTGCTCAGCGGGAGAAGCGCCGGTACCACCAGTTGGGATCGCGGGCGTGCGCGTGGAAGTGGTCGGGGATCTGGCGCATGACCCGGTCGATCGACCACCCCTCGGCCCCGAAGCGGCGGTCCGCAACCTCGGTCAGCCGGGCCACCATGTGGTCGAGGGCGTCTTCGGGCGGCGTCGGGCCCGTGCTCCCGCCACACCACCATCGGGACGTCGCAGATCTCGCAGTCGGCGACCCAGCAGACCTCGTCCTCGTGGTACCACTCGGTCATGCGCGCGGCCTCGCACAGGTCGCAGGGTCGCGTGCTCACCTCGTCACTCAGTCGGTGTAGAGGTTGACCGCGGTCCCCTCGGTGACCGTCTGGCCCGCGTCGGGCACCGTGGTGAACACGGTGCCCCGGCTCGGACCATAGACGTTGCCGACGGCGAGGCCCGCCGCCTGCAGCTTGGCCTCGGCCTGGCCCACCGTGTCGCCGCTCACATTGGGGACCTGGGTGGTCGGCGGGCCCGTCGACACGTAGACGGTCACGGTGGTCCCGGGCGGCACCTGCGAGCCGATAGGCGGGTTGGTGTGGTCGACGAGGCCCGATGGCGTGGTGGTCGACGAAGCGGAGGACTCGGTCGCCTGCAACCCGACCGCCTGGAGGGCGGCCTGGGCCTGGGCGTAGGTGTCGCCCTGGACGTTGGGGATGGTCTTGGGCTGCACGCCCTTGGACAGCGCGATCAGTACGGTCGCCCCGTAGGGGGCATGGCCCGCGTCGAGCTTGCCGCCATAGGACCAGTTGATGACCTCACCGGTGGGCACCGTGGCGGAGTAGCCGGCCGCCGCCGTCGGGCACGACCCCTTCAGGTGGTTCACGGCGAGCAACCGCGTCGCACCGTTGCAGCCGAGGCCCTTGAGCGACGGGATCGACTCGGTCGGAAGCCCCGACGACAGGCTGACGGTGATGGCGCTCCCCTGCTTGAGGCTGCTGCCGGCGGACGGGTTCTGGGTGACGATGTCGCCGGCCTTCACCGAGACCGAGGTGACCTGCTGACCGGTGGTGAGCTTGAAGTCGTCCTTGGCGATGGCGTGGCGCGCCTCGACGAGCGACAGGCCGGTGATCGAGGGCACCGAGTGGCTCGGGGTGAACACGCCCCGGTTCGGAACGCGACGACGAGCCCCGCCGCGAGGAGTGCCACGACGATGAGGGCCACCAACACGATCGTCCAGGGCCGCCGGCTCCTGTCCCGGCGGGTCCTCGGGCCCCTCCCCCGGCGGGTCGGCGACTCGAGGGCGTCGAGGTCGAAGACCTGGTCGGGGCCCGACGCGACCCGGGTCTGGTTAAGCACGCTGGTCCGGTCCATGGCGGCGGTCGGCACCCCGGAGGAGGGCCCGGGGAGGCCGGCCATGGTGGGCGGGCCCTGGGTGAGACCGATCGGCCCGGCGATGGGCAGGGCGAGGGGCCTCGGCAGCGTGGCGGCGAGTGACTCGAGCCGCGCCGCGAACGCGTTGGCGTCGGGGCGGGTCGCCCGGTCCGGTGACGCCCCCTCGCCCAGGATCGGTTGCAACGGCCCCAAGGCGCCGTGACCCGGGAGCGTCGCGCCGATGCGCGCCGCGAGGGTGCCCATCGCGGTGTCGAGCACGAAGGGGACGTACCCGGTGAGCGACTCGAAGATCACGAGCGACAGCGAGTACACATCGGCGCGGCCGTCGAGGACGAGGCCCTGGGCCTGCTCGGGGGCCGAGTAGCGAGCGGTGCCGACCGTCGTTCCGGCCGGCTCGGTCCACGCGCCGTCGGCGAGCGCGCGGGCGACGCCGAAGTCCGCCACGCGGACGCGGCCCTCATCGTCGAAGAGGAGGTTGGCCGGCTTGATGTCGCGGTGGACGAGCCCCCTGGCGTGCGCGTGGGCCAGTCCGCGTGCCGCCTGCGCGGCGACCAGCGTCGCCTGGGAGACCGACAGCCGGACACCGCGCTCCAACAGATCGAGCAGGCTGCCGCCACCCAGGTACTCGAGTACGAGGTAGGGACCGTCCGCGTCCTCGCCCCAGTCGAAGACGCGGCGCGATGTTCGGGTGGTTGAGTGCGGCGGCCGAGCGGGCCTCGGCCCGGAAGCGCTTCAGGAAGGCCTGATCGCTCGCGAGGGCCGGTTGGAGCAGCTTGATGGCGACGTGACGACGCAGCGACACGTCCTCGGCCAGGAAGACCTGGGCCGATGCGCCGACTCCGAGGGGCGAGACGAGCCGGTAACGCCCGCCCAGGACTCGGCCGATGGCGTCGGTGATGAGCGGCATCGGAACGACTTCAGGCTAGTGGGGCCCGCCGCGAGCGACGGGCATCTCCCAGGTCACAAGGGCCCTTCAGGATGCGGGCAGCTCGCCGGTTTCCAACAGCGTCTCGAAGCCGGCGTCATCGAGGACGGGTATACCCAGACTCTCGGCTTTGGTCAGCTTGGCCGTGCCCGGGGACTCCCCGACCACCACCGCGAACGTCGACTTGGACACCGAGCCGGGAGACTTCCCGCCCGCGCCACGATGGCCGCCTCGGCCTCTTCCCTCGTGTACCCGCCGAGCGTGCCCGTCACGACGACCGAGCGTCCCGACAGGGTCTGGGCCAGGCTCGAGGTCTCGGTGGCCACCGGCCCGCCGCCGGGTTGCGAGGTGGTCAGTCCGCCGGCCACGAGTCGGTCGAGGACCTGACCGTTCGCCGGGTTGGCCAGGAACTCCACGACGCTGTCAGCGATGACCCGTCCGACGCCCTCCACCGCGGCCAGCGCGTCGGCGGTGGCCGACCGGAGCGCCGCGAGGGACCCAAACGCCGAGGCGAGCGCCCGGGCCACCGTCGGGCCGACGTGGCGAATACCGAGCGCGACGAGCAGGCGGCTGAGCGGCTGGCGCTTCGACGCCTCGATCGCGCCGAGCAGGTTGGCGGCGGAGAGCTCGCCCATCCCTTCGAGCCCGACGAGTGACGCCGCGTCCAGGCCGTAGAGGTCGGCAGGGTCGGCGATGAGCCCCGCCGCCGCCAGCTGGACCACCCGCATGTCGCCGAGGCCCTCGATGTCCATGGCCCCCCGCGACGCGAAGTGCACGATCCGCTGGACCCGCTGGGCCGGGCAATCGATGTTCGTGCAATAGGTGTCGCTCTCGCCCGGCAGGCGCACGAGCGGGCTCCCGCACGCTGGGCAGACCGTCGGGAACCGCCAGGGGCCGCGTCGGCGCTTGGGCCCGTCGGGGTGACCGATGACCGGCCCGACGACCTCGGGGATCACGTCGCCGGCCTTGTGGACCAGCACCATGTCGCCGGGACGCACGTCCTTCGCCCGGACCTGGTCCTCGTTGTGCAGGGTGGCCAGCTGGACGGTGGAGCCGCCGACGAAGACCGGGTCGAGGCGAGCGAACGGGGTAGCCCGGCCGGTGCGGCCGATGGAGACCTCGATGTCGAGCAGTCGGGTGGCGAGCTCCTCGGGCGCGAACTTGAAGGCGATCGCCCAGCGCGGCGCCCGCGAGGTCTGCCCGAGCCGCCGGTGCAACGCGAGGTCGTCGACCTTGACGACGACGCCGTCGATCTCATAGGGGAGGTCGTGGCGGTGCTCTTCGAGCTCCCGACACCGCGCGACCACCGCGTCGATGCCGACGATGCGGCGGGCGTCCGGGCTGACCGGGAAGCCGGCCGCCCGCAGCTGGGCGAGCGCCGCGCTCTGGCTCTCGGGCGACCAGGCCGAGCCGCGCCCTCCCCTCCTCGTCGGGGTTCGCCCCGTCGAGCTCGCCGACCTGATAGGCCCAGAACGCGAGCGGGCGGGCCGCGGTCATCTTGGGGTCCTTCTGGCGCAGCGAACCGGCCGCCGAGTTCCTCGGGTTGGCGAACACCTTGCCGCCCGACGCGAGCTGCCGCTGGTTGAGCGCGGCGAAATCCTTGGTCGGCATGTAGATCTCGCCCCGCACCGCCAGGCGGGCCGGGAACGGCGCCGTCTTCTTGGCGAGCGACGCCGGGACCGAGGCGACGGTCGCGACGTTCGCCGTCACGTCCTCGCCGACCACGCCGTTGCCCCGGGTCGCCGCCTGGACGAACCGCCCGCTCTCGTAGGTGAGCGACATAGCGACGCCGTCGACCTTGGGCTCGCAGGAGAACGCCAGGGCGCCGAGATCGAGCTCGGGGGCAAGACGCACCAGGCGCTCGGCCCAGCTGTGGAGCTCCTCCTCGCTCTGCGCGTTGTCCAGGCTCATCATCGGGATCCCGTGGCGCACCTCGGTGAACAGGGGCGACGGGGCGGCCCCAACGCCGAGCGTCGGCGAATCCACGGTGGCCAGCTCGGGATGCTCGGCCTCGATGGCGCGCAGTTCCCGGACCAGCGCGTCGTACTCGGCGTCGGAGATCTCCGGGCTGTCGAGCACGTGGTAGCGCTCGTTGTGGTGGTTGATCTGAGCGCGCAGATCGGCGGCACGACCGGCCGGATCGGCGTGCGCCATCACGCGGCGATGCCCGAGCCGAGGACCGAGTCCGGATCGGCGGCGTCGTAGAGCGCCACGGTCTGGCCGGGCGCGACGGGCCGGATCGGCGTGTCGAAGAGCACCGCTGGCAGTTCGTCGACCACGCCGACGGTGGCCGCCGTCGGACGCCCGTGCGCGCTGACCTGCGCCACGACGGCGTTGCCCGGCTCGATCGGGCCGTCCGTCCACGCCAGTGAGCCGGGGTCGAGCCGGACCCAGCGCGTCGCGACCTCCTCGGCGGTGCCGACCACCACGGTCCGCGTCACGGGGTCCACCGAGGCGACATAGCGCCGACGGCCGTCGGGACCGTGTGCGAAGCCGCGCCGCTGCCCGACGGTCACCAGCTCCAGGGCGTCGACGGTCCCTACGGGGGTGCGGCTCGACGAGTCGAGGACCGAGGCGGCGCGCAGCGCTAGACGCTGGCCGAGGAACCGGGCCCGGCCCTCGTCGCTGCGGATGAAGCAGACGTCCTGGCTGTCGGGCTTGGTGGCCGTACGCAGCCCGAGCTCGGCCGCGTGGGCGCGCACCTCATCCTTGGTCATCTCGCCGATTGGGAGCACCACGCGGGCGAGTTGGCGCTGGCCGAGCATTGAGAGCACGTAGGACTGGTCCTTCAGCGTGTCAGCGCCTCGGCGCAGCTGGTGCGGCCGACCCGCGGTCCCATGCACCACGCGGGCGTGGTGGCCCGTCGCCAACGCGTCGAACCCGAGACGGTCGGCCCGCTCGAGCAACCGGTCGAACTTGATGTGGCGATTGCACTCGATGCAAGGGTTGGGGGTCCTCGCTGCAGCGTGCGCCGCGACATAGGGATCGACAACGGAACGGTCGAAGGCTTCGGTCATGTCGAACACGTAGTGCGCGATCCCGATCTGCTGAGCGACGCGTCGCGCATCGTCGACGTCGCCGACCGAACAGCATCCCGAGTCTGACGAGCCGCCCCACAGCTTGAGGGTGGCCCCCACGACCTCATGGCCCTCCGCAACCAGGCGCGCCGCCGCAACGGAGGAGTCAACACCACCGGACATGGCGACCAACACCTTCACGGAGGCAGTCTGCCATCGGGCCGCGACACCCTCGGCCGCGAACCGAGTCAGCCCCGCAGCGCGGCGACCGCCTCGGCCACGATGCCAACGGCAAGGTCGATCTCCCCCGGAGTGGTCGAGTGACCCAGGCTGAACCGGATCGCGGTGCGGGCGTCGGAGGGTGCGACTCCCATCGCCAGCAGCACATGGCTCGGCTCGACGGCGCCGCTCGCGCACGCCGACCCGGCGGAGGCGAAAACCCCACCCCGGTCGAGCAACACCAACAGCTCCTCCTGTTCGACGCCGGCGAAGCGCAGGTGGCAGTGCGAGGGGAGGGTGGCTGCCCGCGGCACGCTCTCGACCGTGTCGGGCACGGCATCGACCAACGCGTCAGCCAGCCGGTCCCGCAGCGCGCCGATGCGGGCGCGTTCGCCGTCGGCAACCGCGACCGCGACGCCGAGGGCCGCCGCCAGCCCGACGATCCCCGCGACGTCGTGGGTCCCGCTGCGCCGCTCCTGCTCCTGTCCGCCGCCGTGCAACAGCGGGACGATCCGGTGCGGCTCGCGCACCACGAGCGCGCCCACCCCCTTCGGACCACCGAGCTTGTGGGCGCTGATCGAGACCAAGTCGCACCCGATGGTGAGCTTCGCCAGGTCGAGGTAGGCAGCGGCCTGGACGGCGTCGGTGTGCAGGGCGGCACGCGGCGCCAGCCGGCGGACGAGCTCGGAGACGGCCTCGACGGGCTGGACGACCCCGACCTCGCTGTTCGCCGTCATCACCGACACCAACGCCGTGTCGTCGTCGAGCACCTCGGCCAACGCGTCGAGGTCGACCACCCCGTCGCCGCCGACCGCGACCTCGTCGAGTCGCACCGCTCCGATCCCATGCACGGCGGCCAGGCCTCGCCGGGCGGCGCGGGCCGGCTCGAGCACCGCGGCGTGCTCGACCGCCGAGCAGGCGACACCGACCGGCCCACCGCGACCGGACCGTTCCGCCAGGGTGCCCAGCACCGCGAGGTTGTCTGCCTCCGTCCCGCCCGAGGTGAACACCACCTCGGATGGCCGGGCGCCCAGCGCGTGACCGACAACCTCGCGCGCCTCTTCGACGGCGCGCCGGGCCTCCCGGGCGGCGGTGTGCGAGCTCGACGCGTTCGCGAAGATCTCTGCCCCGAAGGGGGCCATGGCCTCGGCCACCTCGGGGCGCAGCGGCGAGGTGGCCGCGTGGTCGAGATAGGCGGTCGGTCGCGTCAACGGCGCGCTGTCAGGCGATCCAGACGGCCTTCGCGTTGCAGAACTCCCTAATGCCGAGGTGTGAGAGTTCGCGCCCGTACCCCGAGCGCTTGATCCCGCCGAAGGGCAGCTCGACGGTCGAGGAGACCATGGCGTTGACGAACACCATCCCGGCCTCGATCCCCTCGATGCACCGACGCTGCTCGTCCGGGTCGGTGGCCCACACACTGGAGCCGAGTCCGAAGGTCGTGCGGTTGGCGAGCGCGATCGCCTCGTCGATGTCGGTGGCCCGCTCGATGATGGCGACCGGACCGAAGACCTCCTCCTCGTAGACGCGCATCTCCGGGGTGACTCCGCTGAGGACGGTGGGCCGATAGAACCAGCCGTCGCCCTCGATGACCTCGCCGCCACACTCGACTCGGGCGCCCTTGGCGCGGGCGTCGTCGACCTGCGCCGCGATCTCCGATCGCTGGGACTCGGACACGAGCGGTCCGACCTCGGTCTGTGGATCCATCGGATCGCCGACCCGCAGGTTGGCCATGCCATCGACGAACCGAGGGATGAACCGGTCCGCGACCGCATCGACCACGACGAACCGCTTGGCGGCGATGCAGGACTGGCCGTTGTTCTGGACGCGCGCGGTCACCGCCACGCTGACGGCGCGGTCGAGATCGGCCGTGGGCAGCACGAGGAACGGGTCGGACCCGCCGAGCTCGAGCACGCACTTCTTGAGCGCCTTCCCCGCCGCGGCGGCCACGCTGCGTCCTGCTCCCTCGCTTCCCGTCAGGGTCACCGCAACGATGCGGTCGTCGGCGATGATGCCCGCCACCTCGCCGGCCGAGACCAGCAGGGTGCTGAAGGCCCCGTCGGGAAAGCCCGCTCTGCGGAACACGTCCTCGATCAGGATCGCCGACTGCGGCACGTTCGACGTGTGCTTCAGCAGCCCCACGTTGCCGGCCATCAGCGCGGGCGCGGCGAACCGGATGACCTGCCAGAGCGGGAAGTTCCAAGGCATCACTGCGAGCACCGGTCCGAGCGGCTCGTAGCGGATGTACGCACTGACCGAGGAGTCCACCTTCTCCTCGGCGAGGAAACCCTCGGCGCGATCGGCGTAGAAGCGCATGCACATGGCGCACTTGGCCACCTCGGCCTTGGCCGAGGCGTATGTCTTGCCCATCTCCGTCGTCAAGATCCGCGCGATCTCCGGCTGTTCGGCGTCGTAGAGGTCCGCCGCGGCGCGCATCCACGCGGCGCGCTCGGCGAAGGAGGTGTGCCGGTAGGTCTCGAAGGTGTGGGCCGCCGCTTCGAGTTTGACCTCGATCTCCTCGGCGGTGTGCTCGTCGAAGGACGCCTCGACCTTGCCGGTCGTCGGGTTCACGGTTGCAAAGGCCATCGGTCTGCCTCGCCCCTGGTGGGCTCAGTCCTTCGGCTTGCGACGAGGCTTCAGGGCGAACCACCAGATGCCGGCCATCGTGGCCAGCACCCCGGCCACTGCGGCCAGCGGCTTCACGACCTTGCGCGTCCGCTCCGCCATCGCTTCGACCTTACCCGGTCCCCCTGCTGCGCCGGCCCGGGCTGGGTCGAACCCGGGGTCCCGATGATTCACCGGGCGGAAACGTTGCGGCAACGCTCCGGACCCGCGCCACCGGTATACCGAGGAGCGTGGAGGGGGGCGATGCCTATCTCCCGTCGAGCGACTACGACGAACTGGTCGACCCTGAGGGCCGGCCGCGTCCCATCGCGGCGTCGCTCTGGGACCACCTGACGCGGCTCGGCCTGGAGGGGCTGCAGGAGCGCCAGCGGGAGGCCGACGACGAGGTTCGCTCGCTCGGCCTGACCTTCCGGACCTTCGAGGACGACGCCTCGGTCGACCGCCCGTGGCCCTTCGATGTCGTCCCTCGCATCGTCGACGCCACCGAGTGGGCCAGCGTCGAGGCCGGATTGGTGCAGCGCCTGCGGGCACTCAACCGCTTCATCGACGACGCCTACCACGATCAGGACATCGTGCGGGCGGGCGTGGTGCCCCACGAAGCGGTCTCGGGTTCGATGAACTTCCGTCCCGAGTGCGTGGGGGCCAACGTCACCGGCGGCGTCTGGGCCCACATTTGCGGGAGCGACCTCGTCCGCGACGAGCAGGGCGATCTGTTCATCTTGGAGGACAACCTGCGGGTCCCCTCGGGCGTCTCCTACGTACTCGAGAACCGGCTGGTGGCAAAGTACGTGTTCCCCGAGCTGTTCCGCTCCTACAGCGTGCAACCGATCGACCAGTACATCGGGCGCCTCGCCGAGCTGCTCGCGTCCAGCGCGCCGGCCGGGAACGACAACCCGCGGATCGTGGTGCTGACGCCCGGGGTCCACAACGCGGCCTACTTCGAACACGCGTTCTTGGCCCAGCAGATGGGGGTCGACCTCGTCGAGGGTCGGGACCTCATCGTCCTCGACGACGACATCGTCCACCTGAAGACGATCGAGGGGCTCGAACGGGTCGACGTCATCTACCGGCGCATGGACGACCTGTTCTTGGACCCCGAGGTCTTTCGCCGGGACTCGCTGATCGGCACTCCCGGCCTCATGCGCGCCTGGCAGGCCGGGAACGTGGCGATCGTCAACGCGCCCGGGACGGGGATCGCCGACGACAAGAGCGTCTATCCCCTTGTCCCCGACATGATCCGCTTCTACCTGGCCGAGGAGCCGATCCTCCCGAGCGTGCCGACCTGGCGGTGCGCCGACGACCGAGCGCGCCAGCACGTCCTCGCCAATCTCCCCTCGCTGGTCGTCAAGCCGGCCAACGAGTCGGGTGGCTACGGGATCGTGATCGGGCCCACGGCCGGCCCCGACGCGTTCGTCCACGTCGCACGCCGGATCGAGCAGGACCCCGCCGGATGGATCGCCCAACCGATGCTCCGCCTCTCGACGATGCCCACGCTCGTCGACGGTGGGATCGCGCCCCGCCACGTCGACCTCCGTCCCTTCACCCTGCTCGGACCGCACGGCGCGTACGTGACCCCGGGTGGGCTGACTCGGGTGGCGAGGCCCGCCGGCTCCTTGATCGTGAACTCCTCCCAAGGCGGGGGGAGCAAGGACACCTGGGTGGTCGACGGGGCCATCGAGACGTTCGAGCTGCGCGACCGCGTCGTGGCGGTGGCCGAGCCCGACGAACGACGGTCCGCCCCGCCGGGCCCCCGGATGGAGATGGCGCAGTAGCCGACCGAATGGACGCCCCACCGATGACCCACGCCCTGCTCCGCCGGACCGCCGAGTCGCTGTACTGGGCCGGCCGCAACCTCGAACGCGCCGAGGACCTGGCCCGCATCGTCCTCGTCCACGGCAACACCCACGTCGACCTCCCGGTGGGCGAGGACGTCGGCTGGCTGCCCCTCCTCGAGGTGGCCGGCCTCGAGGAGGACTTCGTCGCGTCTCACCCCGCGCTCTTCGCCACCGGCCGCGCCAGGTCGCTGCGGGAGGCGCCCGAGGGCGAGGTCGTCGAGTTCCTGCTGTCGGCCCCGGGCAACCCCTCGAGCGTCCTCGCCTGCGTCGCCGCCGTGCGGGAGTCGCTCAGGGCCTGCCGAACGGTCGTCCCCCGCGAGGCGTGGGAGCTCACCAATGGGCTGTGGCTGAGCATGCGCGAGCACCGCCAGTCGGTGTGGCGCCGTGACGGACGGGTCCGCTGGCTGCGACGCACCATCAGCGACTGCGAGCGGGTCAACGGCGCGCTGTGGAGCACCATGCGGCGGGACACTGCCATGGCGATGACCCGGGTCGGCCAGCACCTCGAGCGGGCCCTCCTGACCTGTCGCTTCCTAGCGGTCCGCGCCGAGAGCGCGCTGGCCGACACCTCGTCGAACGCCGATCCCTACGACCACGTCCGCGCGATGTCGCTCTTGAAGTCGCTCGCCGCGCACGAGCAGTTCCAGCGGGCCATGCCGGCGCGTCCGGGGGCTGGTTCGATCGTGGAGTTCATGTTGCGCGACGAGACGATCCCCCGCACGGTCGCCTCCTGCCTCGCCCAAGTGCGCGAGCAGCTGAAGGAGCTGCCGAACAACGAGGACGCCGTGGCGGCCTGCATCGAGGCTTCCGTGGTGGCTGCGGGCAGCACCGTCGTCGGATGCACCCCCCGGGAGCTGCGCGACCATCTCGGCCGGCTCGGTTCCCTGATCGCCGAGGTCCACCTGGCGATCGAGGCCAGCCTGTTCGTCGAGACGGCCGAGCCGGTGACCGCCCCCCGTCCGGTGCGCCCACTCGTCGAGACCCTGCGGCCGTTCCGCCGTTACCGGGTGGTCCACCAGACCATGTACCGCTACGACGAGCCGGCCGAGGAGTCGTTGAGCGAGGCCCGCCTGTGGCCCCGTCACACCGTGCGCCAGCGTGTGGTGTCCAACGCCATCTCGGTGGAGCCCACGCCGGCCAGCCGGACCGACCTTGTCGACACGCTCGGCAACCACGTGACGACGTTCGTGGTCCGCGGCCCGTTCGACGAGATGGTCGTCACCTCGGCGAGCGAGGTGGAGCTGCTGGAGGCGTCCGAGCCGCCGATCGGCCCACCGTGGGAGTCGGTGTGCCTCACGATCGAACGCGACCGGCGCCTGGACACCCGGACCGCTCGCGCGTTCCGGGCACCCTCGCGCCTCGTCCCGACCAACCCGGAGATGGCGGCTTACGCCGAGGAGTCCTTCGCGCCGCGCCGGCCGGTCGTCGAGGCGGTCGGCGAGCTGTGCAGCCGCATCCACGCCGACTTCGCGTACGAACCCGGGTTCACCTCGGTGACGACCCCGGTGCTCGAGGTGTTCCGGGCGCGCCGCGGGGTCTGCCAGGACTTCGCGCACGTTGCCATCGGCTGCCTGCGCTCGGTCGGGCTGGCGGCGCGCTATGTCAGCGGCTACGTCGAGACCTTCCGGCCGGCCGCCGACCAACTCACCGGCGCGGACTCCTCCCACGCGTGGGCCTCCACCTATCTCCCGGGATGGGGCTGGCTGGACCTCGACCCGACCAACGACCTCATCGTCTGCGCCGAGCACGTGACCACCGCGTGGGGCCGCGACTACGAGGACGTGTCCCCGCTGCGGGGGTCGGTGGTCGGCGGGGGCCGCGCCCACACCCTCGACGTCACGGTCGAGGTGGCCCGGCTCGCTCTCCCCGGCTGATTCAGCGCGACCGGGCGATCCAGGCCTGCCCGCTCGCCTCGCCGAGCTCGACGGTGGCGCCCGGACCCTCACCGGTGCCCGAGCGGACCTCGACCGCCAGCACCTCCCGGGCGATCAGGTCGAAGGAACCGGACAGCTCGTCGGCACCCTCCAGCGTGAGCACGATGCGGTCCACCACCTCCAGGCCGGCCTCCTTGCGCAGGTCCTGGACCTGGCGGATCAGGTCGCGCACAAGGCCTCGGGTCCGCAGCTCGTCGTCCAGAGCGAGGTCGAGCGCGACGACCTCGCCACCCTCGCGCGACACGGCGTAGCCCTCCTGGCCACGCGCCCGGAGCTCCACGTCATCGGGGCCGAGCTCGACCTCGCCGTCGGCGAGCGCCAGCCGGATCGGCAGCCCGGCTTCCAGATCGGCGGCCGCCGCGGTGCCGTCGAGCGCGGCCAGCGCCGCCTTGGCCTCCTGGACTCGGGGGCCGAGGCGCGGCCCCAGGGCCCGGAAGTTCGGGACGACCTCGAAACTGATCAGCTCGCCCAGCTCGGCCGCCACCTCGACGCGGTCGACGTTGAGCTCGCTGGCCACCACCTCGTCCAAGAGCTCGGGCGCGTTGGAGGGCAGGAACACCAGTGCCCGGCGGAGCGGCTGGCGCACCTTCATCCCGGCCTCGCCCCGGGCGGCGCGCCCGAGCGAAGAGAGACGGCGGGCCTGGGCCATGCGGGCTTCGAGTCCCGGGTCAACGAGCGATCGGTCAGGGACCGGCCAGTCCGCCAGGTGCACCGACGCGTCGTCGCCGGCCCCGGTGAGCTCTCGCCACATCGCGTCGGCCACGAACGGGCAGAACGGCGCGAGCAGGAGCGAGACGGTGGTCAGCGTCTGGTGCAGCGACGCCTGCGCGGCGAGCGAGTCGCTCTCGGGCGCGTCGGGATCGGTGTGCCAGAAGCGGCGCCGGCTGCGCCGCACGTACCAGTTGGAGACGTCGTCGACCAGGCGCCCGAGCGAGGTCGCGGCCCGGTAGGGGTCGTAGGTGTCGAGGGCGTCGGTCACCTCGTCGGTCGTGGAGGTCAGCCGCGAGAGCAGCCACCGGTCGAGCTCGGGCCGCTCGGCGCGCCGGGGGATCCCCGGGTTCGCCGGGTCGAAGCCGTTGGCGGCCGCATAGGTGGTGAAGAAGCTGTAGGTGTTCCAGAGGGTGAGGAGCGTCTCGCGGATCGTGACGTCGATCGCGTGCAGGCTGGCCTGGGTCGGCGTCCACGGCGAGCCCTGGCTGACCATCCACCACCGCAGCGCGTCGGCGCCCCTGGTGTTGAGCACCTCCCAGGGGTCGAGTACGTTCCCGAGCGACTTGGACGCCTTGCGGCCCTGCGCGTCGACGATGTGGCCGAGGCACACCACGTGGCGGTAGGGGGCCGCCCCGAACACGAGCAGGTTGACGGCGAGCAGGGAGTAGAACCAGCCACGGGTCTGGTCGATCGCCTCGGAGATGAAGTCGGCCGGGAACCGCATGCGCTCGTCGGACCCGGGCACCTGGGGGTAGCCGACGCTCGCCGCGGGCATCGAGCCCGAGTCGAACCAGGCGTCGATGACCGCCTCGACCCGCTTGGCCTCTCCCCCCGCGCACTGCGGGCAGTCGAACACCACCTCGTCGATGCCCGGACGGTGGGGGTCGAGGCCCGTCAGGTCCCGGCCGGCCAGCTCGGAGAGCTCGGCCAGGGAACCGACGCAGGTGACGTGGCCCGATCCGCAGCGCCAGATCGGCAGCGGTGTCCCCCAGAAGCGGTCCCGCGACAGCGCCCAGTCCACGTTGTTGGCCAGCCACTCGCCGAAGCGCCCGTCGCGGATGTACGCCGGGTGCCAGTCGATGGTCTGGTTGGCCGCCAGGAGGTCGGCCTTGCGGGTGGAGGTCGCGATGTACCAGCTCGGCTTGCCCCAGTAGATGAGGGGCGTCCGACAGCGCCAGCAGTGCGGGTAGGAGTGCACGTAGGGCAGCCGGCGTTCGAGCAACCCCGCGGCCTCCAGCGCGTCGTTGATGTCGTGGTTGGCCTCGCGCACCTCTCGGCCCGCGAGCCACCCGGCCGCCTCGGTGAATCGGCCGTCGGGTCCGACCGGGTTGAGGGTGGGCAGGCCGTGGTCGCGGCCGATCTGTCGGTCGACCTCGCCGAAGGCCGGCGCGAGGTGGACGAGGCCGGTGCCCTCCTCGGTGGTCACGTAGTCGGCCGGCACGACCCGCCAGCCGTCCCCGGTGACGGCCGAGATGTCCACGATGTCGAGCGGCCGGCGATACCGGAGGCCCACCAGCTCGCTCCCGAGCACCCGGGCGCTGATCGTCGCCCCGGCGCCCAACGCCTCGTCGACGAGTGCCTCGGCCACCACGGTGCCGTCGACCACGGCGTAGGTCAGCTCGGGATTGACCGCGACCCCGCTGTTGGACACGAGCGTCCACGGGGTCGTCGTCCAGACCAAGAGCGACGTCGCCCCGCCGACCCGGCCGGCATCGCCCTCGACGAGCGGCAGACGGACGTAGGCGGTCTCGTCCTCCTCGTCGCGGTAGACGTCGGGCTGGCCGAGCTCGTGGCTCGAGAGCCCGGTCCCACAGCGCGGGCAGTACGGGAGGACCTTGATGTCCTCGTACAGCAGGCCCTGATCGAAGAGTTTGCGGAGGTGCCACCACACCGACTCGACGTAGCTCGCGTCGAGCGTCCAGTAGGCGTCGTCGAGATCGACCCAGTAGCCGATGCGCAGCGTCAGCTCGCGCCACTGCTCGACGTAGCCGAGCACCGACTCGCGGCACAGCCGCACGAACTCGGCGATGCCGACCTCATCTTCGATCTGGCGCTTGCCCCGGATGCCCAGGCGCTTCTCCACCTCGACCTCGACCGGGAGCCCATGGGTGTCCCAGCCGGCGCGCCGCGCCACGTAGTGGCCCCGCATGGTGCGGAACCGGCAGAAGAGGTCCTTGTAGGCCCGCGCCCACACGTGGTGGAGGCCCGGGGCGCCGTTGGCGGTCGGCGGACCCTCGTAGAAGATCCACGGGGGCGCGCCCTCCCGCTGACGCACGGAGCGCTCGAAGACGTCGTGGGCGGCCCACCGGGCGAGCGTCGCGTCCTCGAGCGCGACGAAGTCGACCTCGGCGGCGATCGGTCGAAATGGCGTTGTCACGGGTCTTCGCGGCTGCTCTGGGGGGTCCGATCGGCCGATCGGATCGGTGCAGCCTAGGGGGTGGCGACCGGGACTCGGGTTCCTTCGGCGCCGATCAGGCGGTCGGCGGGGCCGAACGGTGCTCGGCGTCGGACGGGCTCATGATGCCCACCGCGTTCCCGTCGGGGTCCTCGACGACCGCGTAGCGGGCGCCCCAGAAGGCGTCGTAGGGGGCGGCCTGGGACCGGTAGCCGGCCCCGGTCAGAATCCCATAGCGCTCGTCGACCGCCTCGCGGGTCGGCACCCGGAAGCCGAACACCCCGCCGCCGCCCCGCCAGCCGGGGTCCCACTGCCGGGCGAACTCCTCGCTGTCGATCTCGAACTCCACCCCCTCGGTGGTGGCGCCCCGGTGGCGTTCGGCCCAGTCGGGGTCGGTGTCGGGGATGTCCAGCCCCAGCAGCCGGTAGAAGGCCACCGACGCCCCCACATCGGCGGACACCAGGTTGACCTGGTCGAAGACGGGTCCATCGGACACGGTCACTCCCCTCTCTCGGTCACCGTGGCCGGCGAGGCGACGTCGCGCCCGGTGACCAACCGACGGTAGAGGTCCTCGTCGGCTTCGGCCAGCGATCCGAGCACGGCGTCGGCGATCCCGAACGCCGGGAGGGTGCGCTCCGAGGCCTCGGGGACCGCCACGCACACCATCCGCGCCGCCTTGGCCGCCAACACCCCGGCGGGGGCGTCCTCCCACGCGAGGCACCGCGTGGGATCGACCCCGAGCTTCGCGGCGGCGCCGAGATAGACGCCCGGATGCGGCTTGCCGTGGGGCTCCTCCTCGGCCGAGTGGAGAATCGAGAACTGATCGGCGAGACCGAAGTGGTCGAGGACCAGGTGGATCAGCCGGTATTCCGACGACGAGGCAACGGCGAGATCGAGGTCGTGGCGGCGGCACAGCTCCAGCGCGTCGTGGACCCCGGGCAGCAGCACCGCTCGGTCAACGACAAGCTCGCACACCCGATCGACGACCTGCACCGCGACCACCTCGGGGCTGGGTGCGGGCCAGGGGAACCGCTCGTGCCAGTAGGCGGTGACCTCGTTCACGAACATGCCCTTGGTCTGGCGGCATTGTCCGACCTCCAAGGGGACACCCAAGGCGCCGAGGATCTCCACCTCGGCCACCTGCCACAGCGGCTCGGAGTCGATGAGGAGCCCGTCCATGTCGAAGATGGACGCGGCGAAGCCGCCGCCCTCCAACGGCGGAGTCACCTCGAGGGGACGGGTCGGACGCTCAGGCGGGGAGGTTCGCCGCGATCGCGTCGACGAGCGCGGGATCCTCGGGCGCGGTCTGCGGACGGAACCGCGCCACCACCTCGCCCGAGGGGGCGACGAGGAACTTCTCGAAGTTCCACAAGATGTCGCCGGCCTTGCCCTCGGCGTCAGCCGTCTGGGTCAGCTCCGCGTAGATCGGGTGGCGGTTCTGGCCGTTGACGTCGATCTTCTCGAAGAGCGGGAAGGACACGCCGTAGTTGGTCGAGCAGAACTCGGCGATCTCCTCGGAGGAGCCGGGCTCCTGGCCCCCGAACTGGTTGCAGGGGAACCCGAGCACGCTGAAGCCCTTGTCGCCATAGGTCTTCTGCAGGTTCTCGAGACCGGCGTACTGGGGGGTGAGGCCGCACTTGGAGGCCACGTTCACCAGCAGGAGGGCCTTGCCCTCGTAGGGAGCGAGCGACGAGTCGTTGCCGTCGAGCGTTGCAATGGGGATGTCATAGAGCGCCATGTGCGGCACCCTAATGGATTGCTGGAATGGCGGTTCGTCGGATCCGGCGTTGGCGCGGGGCATCGGGATCGGCAAAGGTCGGGCCGTGCGCGCGGTGGTGATCGACGGCGGGGTGCTGCGCTGGGAAGAGCAGCCCGACCCGACGGCCGGGGACACCGAGCTGTTGGTCGAGGTGCGGGCGGCCGGGCTCAACGGGGCCGACATGATGCAGCGCCGCGGCGGCTACCCGTCCCCACCGGGCTCGCCCGCCCACGTGCCCGGGCTCGAGATGGCCGGTGAGGTCGTTGCGGTCGGCCGCCAGGTCTCGCGCTTCGCCGTCGGCGACCGCGTCATGGGCATCGTCGGCGGGGGCGGGCAGGCCGAGTCCTGCGTGGTCGACGAGGCGCACGCGCTGAGGGTGCCCGACGGCCTGGGATGGCCCGAGGCCGGTGGGTTCCCCGAGACGTTCTGCACCGCCTTCGACGCGCTGTTCTCCCAGGCCGGGCTGGGCGCCGGGGAGCGCCTGCTGGTCACCGGCAGCGCCGGGGGCGTCGGGACGGCGGCGCTGCAGCTCGCCCACGTGGCCGGATCCGTCGTGGTCGCTTCGGTCCGCAACCCCGGGCGTCGCGACGAGGTCGCCGGGCTCGGCGCCGACGAGGTGATCGCACCCGAGGAGGTGCCGACCCGAGGGCCCTATGACGTCGTCCTCGAGCTGGTGGGGGCGGCGAGCTTCCCGGCTGCCCTCGGCGCGCTGGCGCCCGGCGGCCGCATCGTCGTGATCGGCATCGGCAGCGGCGGCCAGGTCGAGTTCAACCTTGGCCAGCTGATGGGGTTGCGGGCGCGGATCTCGGGGTCGACGCTCCGGGCGCGGGACCGCACCGCCAAGGCCATGGTCGTCGAGGGCGTGCGGCGCCACGTGCTCCCCAACCTCGCCGCCGGGAGGCTGCGCGTCCCGGTCTGTGACACCTTCTCCTTCGCCGAAGTCGAGCGCGCCTACGAGCGGTTCGAGGCCGGGAGCAAGCTGGGCAAGGTCGTGCTGGTGCGGCCGTGACCGACGGGCACGAACGCCCCCTCTATCTGGACCTCAAAGCGCTCGAAGCACGAGCCAGGGACGCGCTCGACCCGATGGCCTGGGCGTACTACTCGGGCGGCGCCGAACGCGAGCGTCTGCTCACCGAGAACGTCGAAGCGTGGTCCGAGTTCCGGCTGTTCCCACGGGTGCTGGTCGACGTGTCCACGGTGTCGACGGCGGCCTCGGTGCTCGGCGGATCCGTCTCCCTCCCGGTCGTGGTCGCCCCGACCGCGCTCCACAAGATGGCCCATCCCGAAGGCGAGGTGGCGACGGTCCGGGGCGCGTCGGCGGCCGGCGCGGCGTTCGTGCTCTCGAGCCTCAGCACCTGCGACCTCGAGGAGGTGGCGGCGGCGGCCCCCGACGGGGTCCTGCTCATGCAGGTGTACATCTTGAAGGACCGGGGGCGGACCGCCGAGATGGTGCAGCGGGCGGCCGCCGCCGGGTATCGCGCGCTGGTCTTCACCGTCGACCTGCCCGTCTCGGGGGTGCGGACGCGCGAGGCCGAGCAGGGGGTCCGGCTCCCCGACACACTGTCGCTCCCGAACCTCGCCGATCCGGCCAGCGCCCGAGGGGGCGTCTCGGGCTTCATCGAGCAGGTCGTGAGCGACTTCGACCCGGCGCTCAGCGTCGACGACATCGCCTGGCTCGGGGAGCTCTCGGGCCTCCCGGTCGTCGTGAAGGGGTTGTGCCGGGCCGACGACGCGCTGCGCTGCGCCGAGGCCGGAGCGGCGGCCGTGGTCGTGTCCAACCACGGGGGACGTCAGCTCGACGACGCGCCGCCCGGCGCGTTCGCGTTGCGCGAGGTGGCCGACGCAGTCGGCGGGCGCATCGAGGTCTACGTCGACGGCGGCATCCGGCGCGCCGCCGACGTGGTGAAGGCCATCGCGCTCGGAGCAGACGGCGTGCTGATCGGACGGCCGGTGCTCTGGGCCCTCGCCACCGGCGGGGCCGAGGGCGTCGAGAATCTCCTGAACACCTTCGGCGCCGAGGTGGAGCGGGTCATGGCGTTGTGCGGCGCCGTGGAGCTGGGGGCGATCGATCGCTCGATGGTGGGACGAGTGGACGAGCGCCTCGGGGAGCGGCGATAGCGCCCGCTCCCCGAGGCGACGCCCGAGGAACCCCCCGATCCCAGCAAACTCCAACCGGTGCGGCCCACGGGCCGGCCCCCGGCGGAGCACGACGCTATCCCCTGGCACCCGCGCCGACAACGGCCAATTGCGGGCGACTCACCAGGGGTCCACGACCGGGCGCTTCTTGCCGGTGCGCTCCGGGACCGGCGGCGCCGCCGCGAACACGGCGCACAGGCGCTGGCGGGTCTCGGCCGGGTCGATCACGTCATCGACCTCGAAATGGGTGGCCACGTTGAGCGCCTTGCCGCTCGCATAGGAGCGCTGGACCATCGTCTCGAACAGCGCCTCGCGCTCTTTTGGGTTCTCGACCGCCTCGAGCTCCCGCCGATAGCCCAGGCGCACGGCGCCTTCGAGCCCCATGCCGCCGAACTCTCCGGTCGGCCACGACCCGATCCAGAGCGGCTCCCGGAAGCTGCCACCGGCCATCGCCTGGGCGCCCAGTCCGTAGCCCTTGCGCAGCACGACCGTGCAGAACGGCACCGTGATGCTCGCGCCGACCACGAAGAGCCGGCCGGCGTGGCGCACGAGGGCGGCCTCCTCGGCGTCGGGGCCAACCATGAAGCCCGGCGTGTCGCAGAGATAGACGACCGCGACGTCGTGCGCGTCGCAGAGCTGGAGGAACCGCGCCGCCTTGTTGGCGCCGACCGCGTCGATCGCCCCGGCGAGGTGCATCGGGTTGTTGGCCACGATGCCCACCGGCCGGCCCTCCAGGCGGCAGAGCGCGGTGACCATCCCCGGCCCGTACTCGGGCCGCAGCTCGAGCACCGAGCCGGTGTCGGCCAGCAGCTCGATGACCGCGTGGACGTCGTAGACACGCCGGCGGTCCTCGGGGACGCACGCCCGGAGGAGCTCCTGGTCGGCACACGACCACTCGGCCAGCGGCCCCTGGAAGTACGACAGGTACCGCCGCGCCACCGCGACCGCCTCGGCGTCGTCGGCGACGGCCACGTCCACCACGCCGTTGGGCACCTGGACCGACATCGGCCCGATCGCTTCGGGCGGGAAGACCCCGAGCCCGCCCCCCTCGATCATCGCCGGCCCGCCCATCCCGAGGTTGGTGTCGGCGGTCGCGATGACCACGTCGCAGCAGCCGAGGAGTGCCGCGTTCCCGGCGAAGCAGCGACCGCCGACCACTCCGACCATCGGAACGAGCCCGCTGAGGCGGGCAAAGCGCGGCGAACGCCTCGGTCTCGAGCCCGCTCACCGACGCGCCGTCGGTGTCGCCGGGCCGGCCCCCACCGCCCTCGGCGAACAGCACGACCGGCAGACGCAGCCGCTCGATCACGTCGAACAACCGGTCCTTCTTCCGGTGGTTCATGAAGCCCTGGGTGCCGGCGAGCACGGTGTAGTCGTAGGACAGGACCGCGCAGCGGGCCGCCTCGCGGCCCGAACCGCTCGGCGTTGACCGTGGCCGAGCCCCGCCACCAGGCCGTCGCCGGGGGTCCGCTCGATGAGCTCCTCGACGGAGCGCCGGCGGCGCTGGGCCGCCACGACGAACCCGCCGTACTCGACGAAGGAGCCCTCATCGCACAGGTCGGCCAGGTTCTCCCGGGCGCTGCGATGGCCGGTCCCGTGCCGCCGGGCCATCGCCTCGGGCCGGCTCTCGTCGCGCAGCGCGTCGCGCCGCGTCATCAGCTCGGCGAGCTCCGGCCGGATTCCGCCGTGGCGCGGCGGTCGGTCGACGTCGGCCCGCACATCGGCGACCTCGCCAAGCTCGATCGTGACGAGCGGGTCGCCCTTCTCGACCGTGTCCCCGGGGTTGCGACCGATCCCCCGGACCGTCCCCGCGCTCGAGGCGACGACGACGTGCTCCATCTTCATGGACTCGAGGACGACGAGCGCCTGGCCCTCGGCGACGGCGTCCCCCTCGGACACCGCGACCGAGACCACCGTCCCCTGCAGTGGCGCCAGCGCCTCCGCGAGCTCGGCCATCGCGTCAGACCACCGCGCTGAGCCCGCCGTCGATGTTGATGGCGGTGCCCGGTCACGTACCCGGCGCGCGGGCGACAGGAGGAACGCGACGAGGTCGGCGAACTCCTCGGCCCGGCCGACCCGCCCGAGCGGGATGCCCGAGTTCTTGGCCATGGTCTCGTAGAGCTGCTCGACCGGGGTCCCGCTCGAATCGGCGCGCCGCTCCCACTGGCCGCTCTCGATCAGCCCGATCAGGACCGCGTTCACCCGCACGCCGTGCGGACCGGCCTCCTTGGACAGCGCCTTGGTGAGCGCCATCCCCGCCGCGCGCGACACCGAGGACGGCATCGAGGAGGCACCGGGCGTCTTCCCGCCGATCGCCAGGACGTTCACGATCGAGCCGCCCCGGACCGCCAGGTGCTCCATCGTCCGCCGGCACAGCCGGGCCGCCGCATACAGCTTGAGGGAGATGTCGGCCTCCCACTCCTCGTCGCTGATGTCCACGAGCGGCTTGCCGGCACTCTGGCCGGCGTTGTTGACGAGGCCGTCGATCCGGCCCCAGCGCTCCAGGGTCGCGTCCACGAAACGGGCGAGGTCCGCGGCCTTGGTGACATCGGCGCGCGTGGCGAGCACCTCGCCGCCCAGCGCTTCGACCTCCGTCCGAGTCACCTCGATCCGCTCCTCGTCGCGACCACAGAACGCCACGCGGGCGCGCTCGGACGCCAGGCGGAGGCAGAGCGCCCGACCGAGGCCGTTCGAGCCGCCCGTGACCACCACAACCTTGCCTTCGAGCTCCAGTTCCATGTCCCTCCCCGACCCGCGGCCGACCCAGATTCCACCGGGTGCGGCGCGGGCGCCAACGCTCGACGCGCTGCGGGTCTGGTGGATCCGTCTGACCGCGCCGGCTACGGCAGCACCAGACGGGCGAGGCGCCGACTGGTCACCCACAGGCCGGCCGCGCCCATCACGAGCAGGTAGCGCGAGGTGCCCGAGAAGGGACCAGTTGAACAGCCCGAGATCCATGCCCCGCGAGCAGGGCGACCGCCTGGTACAGCGGCGTGCACCGGACGACCCCCTGCAGCCAGCCCGGGTACACCGACAGCGGGTAGAAGGTCGCCGAGAACAAGAACAACGGCAGCGCGGCGAGGAACACGAAGTCGAAGTCCTGCCAGCTGCGCATGTACGAGGTCCCGGCCATCGAGACCCCGGCGAATGCGAAGCCGACGAAGATCGATCCGGGGAAGCAGAGCACGACCCAGGGCGTCGCGACGTAGCCGAACCCGGCCATGACGCACATGAAGACGCCGCAGTAGAGGGCGCCCCGGAAGACCGCCCACAGGAGCTCGCCGGTCGCCACGTCCCCCGGCCCGAGCGGGGTCGAGAGCATCGAGTCGTAGACCTTCATGATCTTCAGTTGGAAGAAGATCTTGAAGGTGCAGTCGAAGATCGCGCCGTTCATCGCCGACGCGGCGAGGAGGCCCGGCGCCACGAAGGTCGTGTAGGAGAACGTGTGGCCGTCGACGTGGATGGGGCCCACGAGCTTGCTCAGGCCCAGCCCGATCGACACCAGATAGAAGAACGGCTCGAAGAACCCCGACACGAGGAACTTCCATCCACGCCGGTAGACCACGACGTTGCGCTGGAACACCTTGGCGGCGCGCCCCATTCCGAGCAGGGCCAGCGGGGTGATCCGGGGCGGCGAGGGTGCGAACAAGTCCTGGCCGGCCAGGCTGGTCCGGGAATCGGCTCATCAGATCACCAACCGCTTCTCGAACAGTCGACGGGACAGCCACGCCCCGATCGCGCTCAGCGCGAGGAGATAGGCGAGGTCCCAACCTGCGGAGGCCCAGTCGACGTGACCGAGGACGAGCATGCGACAGAGGTCCACGCCGTGGAACAACGGGGTCGCATAGGCGATGGGGTGCATCCACCCCGGCAGCTGGGTGAGGGGGAAGAACGTCGCCGAGAGGAGGAACAACGGGATGAGCCCCAGCCGGGAGAGGGTGGCGAACCCCTGGTCGTTCTCCTGGGTCGCGGCGAACGCCGAGATGACCGACGAGAACGCGAGCCCGGTGAGGATCGCGACGGGCATCGCCACGACGGCCAGCGGCGAGTGCACCGTCCCGAAGGCGGCCATGACGCCCAGGTAGGCGACCGCGGTCAGGATGAGCCGAGCGGTCACCCAGGCGAAGTGCCCGAGCAGGACGTCGGTGACCCGCAGCGGGGTGGCGAGCATGGCGTAGTAGGTGCGGATCCACTTGATGGCCGCCATGACCGGGTACATGGAGTCGCTCGCGGCAACCTGCATCGCGCTCGCGGCCAGAAGCCCGGGCGCGACGAAGCTCAGGTACTTCACGTGGTCGACGGTGCCGACGTGGTGGTTGATCAGCCCCCCGAGTCCGACACCCATCGCCGCCAGGTACAAAACGGGAGCGAGGAAGCTGGTCGTGAGCGACGACCGCCACGTCCGCATGTAGGTGTAGAGGTGGTACCGCAGCACGCGCAGCGTCGGCGGCATGCGGGCACCCTGCGCCTCGTCGATCCCCCACGTCTCTAATTCGGCCGTCACGGCCCGAACCCCCTCAGTCGACCAGCGTGCGGCCCGTCAGCGACAAGAAGACATCCTCGAGCGTCGAGCGGCGCACCAGCCAGGTCACCGGGGCGATCCCCCGCGCCGTGACCTCGGCCAGCGCGTGGTCGCCGTCTGCGGTGTACACCAACACCCGGTCGGCCAGGACCTCGACACGATCCCCGGCGCCGTCGAGCCGTTCGACCGGCGGCGAGGTGTCGGGGAGGAAACGGAGCTCAAGGACCTCCCGGGTGGAGTAGCGCTCGATGAGCGCCGCCGGCGTGCCCGACGCGGCGATCCGGCCCTTGTCCATGACCACGAGGCGGTCGCAGAGCTGTTCCGCCTCGTCCATGTAGTGGGTCGTGATCACAAGGGTCACCCCCCGGCTCTTCAGCCGGTAGAGCCGATCCCACAGCAGGTGGCGGGCCTGGGGGTCGAGCCCCGTCGTCGGCTCGTCGAGGATCAAGAGGTCGGGCTCCGAGATGAGCGCGCGAGCGATCGTCAGGCGGCGCTTCATCCCGCCCGAGAGCGGCTCGACGGTGTCGTGGGCTCGCTCGCTCAGCTGGGCGAACTCGAGCAGGCGGTCAGCCCGCTCGCGGATGAGCTTCTTCGGCAGGTCGAAGTACCGCCCGTAAATCATGAGGTTGTCGAGGACGGTCAGCTGCAGGTCGAGCGAGTCGTCCTGGGGCACCAGGCCGATGCGAGCGCGGATCTCGGGCCCCTTGGTCTCGGGGTCCATGCCGAGCACGCGGAGCTCGCCGGCCGTCTTGGGCGACATGCAGGCGATCATCCGCATGGTGGAGGTCTTGCCGGCACCGTTGGGGCCGAGGAAGCCGAACGACTCGCCAGGCGCGATGTCGAAGTCGATGTGGTCGACCGCCACGAGATCGTCGAATTGCTTGGCGAGCCCGCGCGCCGAGATCACCGGCTCCCCGGGGGCAGCGGGCCGTTGCGCGGGCGCGCCAAGCGACGAGGAGGGATGCGCTGGCACCGCCGACCAAGCTACCGAACCGCTGTCACCGTCTCGACGGGCCGGCGGACCGAGTGCGCTCAGCCGGGACCGAAGCGCCGGAACTCAGCCGGGTTGATCGCCCAGGGCGGGCGGCGCACCGGGTGGGCCCGCTCGAAACCGTGCGCGAGGGACAGGAGCCGGGCGTCGGTCCAGGGCCGCGAGATGAGCATCAGGCCGACCGGGCGCCGGTTCGTGGCCGTGTAGCCGGCAGGCACCACGATGCTGGCCCAGCCAGAGCGGGCGGCCAGTCCGCAGAAGTCGAAGCCCGGGCAGACGATCGCCTCGAGCCGGTCGGACAGCGCCTCCTCCAAGATGGCCAGGACCATGAGCACGTCGCGCTGGCGCGCCTCGCGGTACTCCGCGTCGTTGGCGCCGTGATCGATGGCCACCGCCGCGTCGACCTGGACCTGGCGGAACTTGAGCGCTTCATCGGCGTGTTCGGCGTTCCATGCTTGGAGCTCGGCCAGGCTCCTGATCGGCGGGTCGCCACCGAGGCCCGCCAGATAGCGGTCGACGGCCGGAGCGAACTCATGGCGCAGCACCATGAGCTCGTCGGACTCCACTCCCCACTTGGTCGCCCGCTCCGGCACGCTGACATCGACGAGCTCGGCTCCGGTCGTGGCAAGGGCCTCGAGGGCCTGGCGGTAGCACTGGCGTCCGTCCTCGTCTCCCGCCGGGAACTCCCGCACCACCCCCAGCCGGGCCGAAGCCATCGCGGACTGGTCCAGGCCACCGACAAGCTCGCCGGCGGCTTCGCCCGCGGCGGCTGTCGCGGGGTCCGAGGGATCGGCGCCGGCGATGGCGCTCAGGAGCAGCGCGGCGTCGGCCGCCGTCCGCGCCATCGGCCCGGCGCTGTCCTGGCTGGGCGCGATGGGCAGGATGCCGCGCCGGCTCACCAGACCAAGGGTCGGCTTCATCCCGACCAGGCTCTGACGCTCGCTCGGATTGGTGATCGACCCGTCGGTCTCGGTGCCAACCGCCAGCGGGACGAGCCCCAACGCCACCGCTGTCGCCGACCCGCTACTCGAGCCTCCGGGCGTGACCGAGGTGTCGTAGGGGTTGAGCACCTGGCCCCCGAGCGAGGAGTAGCCCGAGGGCATCCCCTCGGTCAGGAAGTTGGCCAGCTCTGACAGGTTCGTCTTGGCCACGATCACCGCGCCGGCCGCCCGCAGGCGCGTCATCGAGCGCGGCGTCGCGCTCGGGCACCGAATGTTCGAGGGCGAGCGCGCCGGCGGTGGTGGGCACCCCGGCGATGTCGATGTTGTCCTTCACGACGACCGGGATTCCCTCGAGCCGGCCACGCACCGTTCCGGACCGGCGCGCCTCGTCGCTCGCGGCCGCCTGGTCCCGGCAGTCCTCCACCACGCAGCGGATCGCAGCAAAGGCGGGGTTCAGCGCCTCGATCCGGGCGAGCGACCGCTCGACGAGCGCCACGCTGGTCCAATGTCCGGCGGCGAGGGCCGCGGACCACTCGGCGACGCTCAGGTCGTCCAGCTCATCGGGCTCGAACATCAAACCGAAGCTAACCGGGACCGCTCTGGGCGACCACGTCAAGATTGGCCGGTGCCCCCCATCGACCGGAACTGGATCGCGGGCCTCCCCAAGGCCGAGGTCCACCTCCACCTGGAGGGCTGCGTGCCGGCGTCCCTGGTGGGCCGGGATGTCCCGCGGATCTCGTCGCTGGCGGCCCTCCTCTCGCACTTGGACGAGCTGTGCGGCGCCGTCGTCGACCCTGAACAGCTGGCCGAGATCGCCCGCCAGCTGATCTCCCGGGCGAAGGAATCGGGAGCCCGGCACGTGGACGTCATCGTCAACCCCTCGCACTGGCCGCATTGGCAGCGTCGTCTCGGCGAGATGTTCGACGCACTCGACGGCCCGTTCGCCGCGGCCGAGGCCAGCGGCGGCCCGACCGTCGGGCTGTGCGTGAGCCTCAGCCGGTCACAGAGTCGAGAAGAGGCCGATGGACTCGTCGACGCCGTGCTGGCGCTCGGGCACCGGCGTGTCGTGGCCCTCTCGATCGACGGCAACGAGGCGTCGGGATCCCACAACGAGCGGTTCGCGGCGGCCTTCGCCCGGGCCCGGGAGGCGGGGTTGCGCCGATGCGCCCACGCCGGCGAGTCGAGCGGCGCATCGGGCGTGCGGGAGGCGGTCGAGCTGCTGGACGCCGAGCGGATCGACCACGGCATCCGCTGCCTCGAGGACCCCTCCCTCGTCGTCGAGCTGGCCGAGCGGCGCGTCCCGCTCGATGTCTGCCCGACTTCCAACGTCGTCCTGGGGCTGGTCGAGGACCTCGCGTCGCACCCCATCGAGACGCTTCGGAGCTCGGGCGTCGCGGTCTCGATCAACACCGACGACCCGCTGCTCTACGGGATCGACCTCGTCGGCGAGTACGAACGGTGCGCGGCGGCCTTCGGTTGGGGCACGACCGAGCTTGGCCACCTGGCCCGCACGTCGATCGAGAGTTGCTTTGCGACTCCGGCCCGGCGGGCCGATCTGCTGGCCGAACTGCATCGGTTCTTGGAGCCCAGCGGCGGGTGACGTTCACTCGTCGGCCCCGCTTGACGAGCGGGCGAATCTCGCGCATCCTTCCTCGGTCGAGTGAACGGCCCAGGGAGTCCTAACCGTCTCGGCGCGGCACTGACGCCGTACTCAGGAGGGGACATTGGCCACCATCGTTGACGAGCTGCCCGCGTCCGATCAGGCGTTCAGGATCGAGACCCACGGGATCGACCACATCCCGAGCGGCGAGCGGTGGGCCAAGCCCCGCGACATCGGGGCCATGTGGGCGGGGGCCAGCGTCCAGATCGAGTACTTCATCTACGGCGCGGTCCTCATGACCTTCGGGTTCAACTTCGCCCAGGCCTTGAGCCTCATCCTCATCGGCAACGTGTCGTACTTCCTGCTCGGGCTGTGCAGCCTGCAGGCGCCCCAGACCGGGACGACGGTCTTCGCGATCAACCGGGCGAGCTACGGGCCCAACGGCAGCCGGATGATCTCGTTCTTCAACTGGCTCACCCAGATCGGCTTCGAGGTGGAGGGCCTGATCCTGATCGTCGGGGCGGCGCTGGTGCTCCAGTCAAAGGCCGGCTTCGCGGGGGGCACCCCCGCCAAGGTGATCTTCGTGCTGGTGGCGGTGCTCATCCAGGGCGTGCTGCCGTTCCTGGGCCACGCCACGATCCTGAAGACGCTGCGTGTGCTGGTGGTCCCGTTCATCATCCTGTTCGCGATCATGCTGGGCTTCGCGATCCCGCACGCGACGACCCACGGCGTCGCCCACGGGGCCGACTGGCAGACCTACATGGAGGGTCTGGCCTTCGTCATCATCCTGTCGGGGCTGGGCTGGACCGAGTGCGGCAACGACTACACCCGCTACTGCAAGCCGGAGTCATCCAAGAAGGCCATCGTCGGTTGGGTGTTCCTCGGCACCGCGGTTCCCGAGATCTTGATCATGACGCTGGGCGCCGCGGTCGGGACCTTCCTCGTGAACGTCGGGACCCAGGCCAATGCCTTCGTCGCCTTCGAGCACCAGTCGTTCATCCCGGCGTGGTTCGTCGACGTGTTCTGCATCTTCTGCATCGTGCAGCTGTTCGCGATCAACAGCCTCGACATGTACTCCTCGGGGGTGACCCTCCAGGCGATGGGCGTGCCGATCAAGCGCGACATGGCGGTGCTGGTGGACTGCGCCATCGCCTTGGGGGTGACGATGTACGCCATCTTCAACACCTCGTTCAACACCTATCTCAAGGACTTCGTGGACGTGGTGATCGTCTGGATCGCCCCGTGGCTGGCGATCTTCCTCGTCGACTGGTGGATGCGGCGGTCGCGCTATGTGCCCGCCGAGCTCCAGCGCACCGACAAGGACGGTCTCTACTACCGCCGGGGGGGCATCTTCTGGCCGGCGATCATCGCCCAGGTCGTCGGGATGTTCGCGGCGATCGAGGCGCTGTCGGCCACCTTCACGCTGCCCCATTGGCTGAACGAGGTGACCTTCCACACGACCGGCAAGCACGACTTCGGCGCCGACTTCAGCGTCTTCATGGGGATCGGCGTGGCAGCCGTCGTCTACCTGGTGCTGGCGTGGCGCGGTGTGCGCAAGCAGGCCGACGAGCAGGACCGCAGGCTGGCCAGCACGGGATCGCTCTCGGAGTAGCGGGCGCCGGCCCGGGCGCCCAGCCCGGGCCCGCTGCTCACGGCTCTCCGTGCCGACTCGACGCGGCCTCGGCTTGGGCCGGGCTCGAACCACCCAGGCCCTCCCACTCCTCGACGAGCGCGCCGTCGGGACCGTGTCGGAAGAGCGGGATCGAGCCGAGCGACTGGACGAGTGAGGCGTCCTCGCCGAGGTAGGAGCGCCACTGGCCGCCCTCGGTGACCAGCGTCCCCACGACGACGGGATCGGCTCCGACCCGTCGCATCAGGTTGAGGGCCGCCTTGGTCGAGCCCCCGGTCGAGATGACGTCGTCGACCACCGCGACGCGGCGCCCGACCACCGCGTTGAGACGGACCCGGTCGAACAGCAGCCGCTGGGCGCCGGACGTCGTGATCGAGCGCACCGGCTCGCTGATCGCGTCGGCCAGGTGGATCTTGGGCGTCTTGTGCAGGATCACGTAGTCGTCGAAACCCAGGGCCCGGGTCACCTCGATGGCGATCGGGATGCCCATGGTGGCCACCGAGACGACGATCTCGGGCTCGTAGGGGGCGAGCTTGGCCGCCAGCTCGCCGCCGGCGACCTTGGCGAAGTCGACGCCGAGGTCGACCGAGATGAGCAGCGCGATGGTCAGGTCATCGGCGATGGGCACCAAGGGAATGGAGAGCTCCTGGGACCCGATCTGGACTTTGTAGGTACCTTGTCCCACCGTCACCGTCCGACTCTGACCGGAGGATCGAGATGCCCGCAAGTGACCGCACCCCCATCTCGGAAGCCGAGGCGAGCCGTTTCCTCACGGTCGCGCTGGAGGAAGCCCGGGCCGGCCTGGCCGAGGGTGGCATCCCGATCGGCGGCGCGCTCTTCCACCGCGACGGCACGCTGCTCGGCCGGGGCCACAACCGACGCGTGCAGGAGGACGACCCCTCGATCCACGGGGAGACCGACGCCTTCCGCAACGCCGGGCGTCGGCGCGACTACTCGGACTGTGTGATGGTGACGACGCTCTCGCCGTGCTGGTTCTGCAGTGGCCTCGTGCGCCAGTTCGGGATCGGCGCGGTCGTGATGGGCGAGTCGGTGAACTTCACCGGCGGCCACGAGTGGCTCGCCGAACACGGGGTGGAGGTCATCGACCTGCACGACGAGGAGTGCGTCGCGCTGCTGTCGGAGTTCATCGAGACCCATCACGACCTCTGGTACGAGGACATCGGCCTGTGATCAGGCGGGCGGCCCGAACAGCCGGTCGCCGGCGTCGCCGAGCCCGGGCACGATGTAGCCGCGGTCGTTGAGCACCGGGTCGAGTCCCGCACACGCGACCGGTACCCCCGGATGGGCCGCCCGGAAGGCCCGCATCCCCGGCACCGAGGCGATCAGGCAGAGCACCATGACCGAACCGGCGTCGCGTGCCACCACCAGGTTGCAGACCTCGATCAGCGTGCCACCGGTCGCGAGCATGGGGTCGCAGATCACCACCCGGCGCCCCGACAAGGAGTCCGGGAGCGCGTTCAGGTAGAGGTTCGCCTGGAGCGTCCTCTCGTCGCGCCGCAGCCCGACGTGGGCGACCTCGACCGGCGAGAGCATCGCGGTGATGGCGGGCACCATGCCGAGCCCCGCCCGGAGCACCGGGACGAGCAGCGGCGTCTCGGCGATCCGTCGGGCCGTCGCGTCCTCGGCGACCGGGGTGGCCACCGTCGTCGTCTCGGTCACGAGGTCGCGCAGCGCCTCGTAGGCCACGAAGGCGGACAGCTCGGCGGTCAGCCGCCGGAAGGCGAAGTTGTCGGTCGCCCTGTCGCGGAGTTGCGCCAGCCGGTCGGCGACGACCGGATGATCGACGACGATCAGCGGCGCCAGGTCCTCCGGCACGCCCACTCCAGGGCTCACGGCGCGGTCCTCGCCGGTGCTCAGGTGGTGCCGGCCCGGCGGCGGCCGATCACGGTGGAGACCACCACGGCGATGAACAGCGCGGCGCCGCTGAAGACCTGGCTGATCCACGACTCGACCCCGGCGATGGCCAGTCCGTCCACGCTGAAGCCGATGAAGTAGACCGCGAGCATGGCCCCGAGCACGTTGAAGCGGCCGGGTCGGATCGAGGTCGCGCCGAGGTAGGCGCCGGCCAGCGCCGAGAGCGTGTCGGTGACGGTGCCGGCCTCAGGGCTGGCGCTCCCGTTCTTCGCCACCAGCAGGACGCCGGCCACCCCGGCCAGGGCGCCGGCGAGCACGAACGCCGACAGCTTGAGCCGGTCGACCCGCAGGCCGACGAGGCGGGCGGCCCGGGCGTTGGAGCCGACGCTCGTGAGATAGCGACCGTAGGGGGTGTGCTCCAACACGTAGTAGGTGACGAGCGCCACCCCGATCAGGAGCCACACCACGTCGGGGACCCCGAGCGAGTTCTCCGAGCCGAAGTCGATGAGCGACGAGGAGATCCCGTTGGTGATCGACTGGCTTCCCGTGTACCACTCGACAACGCCGAGCAGGATGCCCGAGGTCCCGAGGGTGACAATCAGCGAGTTGACGCCGAGCCGGGCCACCGTGTTGCCGTTGAGCAGTCCGACGAAGGCGCCGAACGCGATGGCGAGCATGATGGCGAACGGGAGCGGCACGTGGAACCGGGCCATCGAGGTCGCCACCACGACCTGGGTGAACCCGGCGTTGGAGCCGACCGAGAAGTCGAACTCGCCGCAGACGAGCGGGATCAACGAGGCGAGCGTGAGGACGCCGATGTAGACGTAGTTGAACCCGACCTCTTGGAAGTTGGTCGCCGAGGCGAAGATGCTGCCGGTCGCCGGCAGCACGCTGAACAAGATGAGGACCAGGACCAAGATGGCCGGCAGCGCGAACCGCTCGACGTTGAACAGCACCGCCGACTGGGTGCCCGAGCGTTGATTCGATTGGCCCGCCTCCGGCGGCTCGGAGGCCACGGCCGTCGCCGTCGTGGTGTCGCTCTCGTCCGCGCTCATGGCCGGCTGACCTCCATCTGGGGGTGGGCGGGGTCGCCCGTGGCCGAAAGCACGAGCTCGGTGACCCGGGAGGGGTCGATGTCGGGGCCCTGGATCTCATGGGCGATGCGGCCGTGCGCCAGCACGAGCACCCGGTCTGAGACCCGGGCCAGCTCTTCGAGGTCGGCGGTGACCACGATCACCGAGGTCCCCGAGGCGACCGCTTCGCGCACCAGGCGGTAGATCTCGGCCCGCGCCTCGACGTCGACGCCCTGGGTCGGCTCGTCGAGCAGGAGGAGCTTGGGCTTGCGGCGCAACCACCGGGCGACGATCGCCTTCTGCTGGTTGCCGCCCGAGAGCGTGGCAAAGGGCTGACGGTCCGAGATCGCCTTGATCGAGAAGTCGACGATGGACCTCTTCGCGTCGTTGGACTCGGCCCGCTGTCGCAGCAGGAACCCGCGCCAGTACTTGGACACCTCGGCTGCCGAGAGGTTCTCGCGCAGCGTCATGTTCAAGAAGGCCGACTCGCTCCGGTCCTCGGGCACGAAGCCGAGCCCGGCGTCCATCGCCTCGTCCACGTTGGCGAACGAGACCGCCTTGCCGTCCAGCTTGATCGTGCCGTGCTGGGGTCGGTCCACCCCGAACAGGTTCGTGAGGACCGAGGTCCGGCCGGTGCCCACCAGCCCGGCGATCCCGAGCACCTCGCCCCGGCGCAGGCCGAAGCTGACCCCGCGCAGCGGGCCGCCCGTGAGGTCCGACACCTCGAGGACCAGGTCCTCGCCGGCGAGCTGCGCGCCGGTGGCCGCTGCGTGGTCGAGGGCGCGTCCGACAATCAGCTCGACCAGGCGGTCCTTGGTGACCTCGCTCGAATCGAGCGTGGTGACCACCCGCCCGTCGCGCAACACCGTCACCCGGTCGGCGATGCGGGTGACCTCCTCCAAACGGTGCGTCACGAACACGATGGTCTGGCCGGCCGCCGCGTAGCGCTTCAGGGCGTCGAACAGGATGTCGACCTCCACCGCGGGCAGGGCGACCGTGGGCTCGTCCAACACCAGCAGGTCCTCGGAGGCGTCCGCCTGGTCCTGCAGCGCGCGGGCAATCGCCACCATGGTGCGATCGGCCGGACGGAGCTCGCCGACGAGGCGGCGCGGGTTGACGTCGACGCCGAAGCGCTCGAGGACGGTCTTGGCGTGCCGCCGCAACACGCCCCAGCGGATGTTCTTGGTCGGACCCATCGGGAAGCCCCGACCGATGGCCAGGTTCTCGGCGACCGACATCGTGTTGAACGTCGCGAGATCCTGATGGACGAAGTGCAGGCCGACCGAGCGAGCCCACTCCGGCGAGGTCTTGTCGGCGTCGATCTCGTGAAACCGCACCCGGATGCGGCCCCCCGGGTCGGCCCGGTAGACGCCGGCCAGGATCTTGATGAGGCTCGACTTGCCCGAGCCGTTGCCGCCGAGCAGGCAGTGGATCGTGCCGGTCGAGACCGAGAGCGTGACGTCGTCGAGCGCGCGGGTGCCGGGGAAGTTTTTGGAGATATGCGAGACGCGTAGTGCGACCGCGTGCGCCCCCGGCTCGGAACCCCCGGCGGCGGAGCCGTCTTCGACGCCGCGCGCGCCGGGGTCCTCCATCGAGCCGGACATTACAAACTCCTCCAGCGGTCCCGTGGGACCACCTCGACGACTACTTCTTGATGCCCCAGGCCTTGAGATACGCGGCCTCGTAGTTCTCCTTCGGGACCAGGTTCCCGTTGGCCGGCAGGTTGTGGGTGGCGTCCACCAGCTCCCAACCGATGCCCGAGGGGTAGGCCGGCTTGTGGGTGAAGTAGCTGTTCAAGGAGTCGATAACAGCCCAACCGACCCACTGGGAGCTGATCGCCATGGCCGCAGTCACCGTGCCGGCCTGGATGTCGGCCAGCTCGGGCTGGAAGCCCTCACCGCCCATGACGTCGAAACGGCCCTTGGGGTACGAGCTGATCGCCGGGACCACGCCCAAGATCGTGGCGTAGGTGTAAGGACTCTTGATCCAGTTGATCTGCGGGTACTTGAGCAGGTCGGCCTGGATCTCCTGGGTGAGCTTCGATCCCAGGTCGGCGGCCAGGAAGTTCTGTGTGAGGACGACCTTGGAGCCGCCGGAGTGCGAGATCTGGTCGTCGAAGCCGGCCGCCGTGTACTTGAGCACCGTGTACTCGGGGTCGTTCAACACCAAGATGTTGGCCTTGTTGTGCGACTTGGCGATGATGTAGTCCGCCTGGCCGCGGCCGTAGGACTCGGCGAAGTAGCCGAGTTCCTTGTCGGGCAGGTTGTTGAAGTTCACGACTGCGTTGAACAGCGGACTCCCGGCGTGCTCGGTCGGGTCGTTGCAGTCGTACGCATACAGCGGCGCGATGGCGACGTGATGGGCCTTGGCCACGAGCAGCGGACCTCGGACCTCGCCACAGTCGATGCCGTCGAGCACGATCCCCGAAGCGCCCATCGCGACCGCCTGGCTGACCAGGCCGCCGTAGGTGGAGGGGTTGAGCTTGCCGTCGAGGATCGTCACCTTCCAGCCGATGGCCTTCGCCGCGGCCGCGGCGGCGTCCACGGGGATGGAGCTCGAGATGGACGCTTGACCGGCGCTGATGATGACGACGTACTTGTTCTTGGCGGCGGGGCGGGGCGTCGGGTTCACCGTGGTGCTCGTCCCCGCGTACAGCTTGGGCAGCTCGGCGACCGCCGCCTTGTAGCCGTACTTGTAGCCGAAGGGGTTCGCGAGCGGCACCCCGTTCACCGATGACGATGCCGAGGCCGTCGCAGACATGGTGGCGAAGGTGAGCACGGCGACGCCGGCTACACCCCCTGCCATGAGCCTTGGCCAGCGCCTGGTACGGAGCTTCCCTTTCATGTGTTCCCCCTCGTCAAGGACCCGGCCCTGGTGCCTGGGGCGCTCCGACGTGCGAGCCCGACGCCTGGATTCGACGCCGATGTGACATTTGCGACCGTGGTCGCAACGCTACTGGCCTTGACCCTCAATCGGTGGATGGGCCTGGGAAAGCCCTGAGAGAAATCTCAGAACGCCGTCATGCCCCCGTCGGCCGCCAGCACCGCTCCGGTGATCCCGCTCGCCTGGGCCCCGCACAGCCACGCGACCAGGGCGGCCGGTTCCCCGGGCTCGAGGAGCCGCTCGACGAGCTGCTGGCCGGCGAACTCCTCGGGCGAGGCCATTCCGTAGATGTCGGCCGACGCCTGAAGGATCGCCGTCCGGGTGGACCCCGGACACACGGCGTTCGCCGTCACCCCGGTCCCGGCCAGATCGGCGGCCAACGCCCGCACCAGGCCGATGACCGCGTGCTTGGAGGCCACATAGGCGCCCAGCCTCCGGAGGCCGAGCAGCCCGGCCGCCGACGCCACGGCGACCACCCGACCCTGCCGCGGCGTCGGGGTCGCGAGCATCGCCGGAACTGCGGCCTGGATCAGGCGGCGCACACCGGTGACGTTCACGTCGAACAGCGCGTCCCACTCGCGCTCGCCGATCTCCCACACGGGCGGGCCCCCGCCGATCACGCCGGCGGCGGCCACCGCCGCGTCGAGCACGCCGAACCGCTCCCTGGCCAGGGCCACTGCGGCGTCCATGTCACGCTGGCTCCGCACGTCGCCAACGAGGGCGGCGACCCGGTCGCCGTGTCGACCGGCGACGGCGTCGAGCTCGTCGCGGGTGGCGAGTGGGTACCCGACCGCCGGGTCGTCGGCGCAGACGTCGACGGCCACTACCGAGAAGCCGTCCGCCACGAGGCGGTCGACCGTGGCGGCACCGATCCCCCGGGCGGCGCCGGTGACGACGGCGACGGGGCTCATGCCGGGGTTTCGACGAGTTCGCTCCACCATGCCTCGAGCGCGCCGGACAGCTCCGCCACCAGCGCGTCGAAGAGCAGCCGGCCCTCGGCGGCGGTGGCCAGCGTCGGATCGCCGAGCACGCCGTTGGGAGACACCGAGCGCACTCCGCCGGCTCGCAACGCCCCCCAGAGCTCATCGATGGGCTCGGTCCTCCCGCGCACGAGCTCGTGCGAGCGCACCTCGTCGGGGACGATCGCCATCATGAGCGAGGTCTCGGTCCGCCCGGCGTCCGCGTCACCGCCGTCGATCCGGGCGCCCCACACGAAGACCGGGTCGCCCTCGGCGCGGCATCGTTCGGCCGCGGCCCTGATCCCCTCGGCATTGCCCCCGTGCCGCGCACACCCACACCACCGCCGAACACGATCCGCGCGCCGACCGCACCAGCTCGACCAGGACCTCGGCGAGCACCTCGGTCCCGATCGACAGGGTGCCGGCGAACCCGGCGTGCTCGCCGCTCGCCCCGTACGCGAGGGGGGCCGCCACGACCACGTAGGGGAGGTCGGCCACCGCCTCGGCGATGGCGACCGCGATGCGGGTGTCGGTGTCGAGCGGGAGGTGGGGGCCGTGCTGCTCGAAGGAGCCGACGGGGACAACGAGCAGGCAGTGCCCGCCGGCGGCGGCCACCTCGGTCCAGGTGGGGAACGCGCGGGGGCGCTCAGCCACGGGAGACGAGCCGCACCGGCACCCGCGCCGAGTGGTCGGGGGCCGGTCTCGGACGCTCCCGCGCCACCGCCGCCAGGGCATCTTCGCCGTGCCCGTGGACGCACTCGGGGTCCGGGCCATCGAGCGGCAGGCCGGTGAAGAACTTGGCCGCCATACACCCGCCCCGGCACGCGTCGTAGGAGCCGCAGGACGCACACGCCCCGGCGCTCGTCGGCTCGCGCAGCGCCGTGAAGAGCTCCGAGGACCGCCACACGCGGGTGAAGCCCCCCGGCTGGCGGACGCTGCCCGCGAGGAACTCGTCGTGGATGACGAAGGGGCACGCGTACACATCGCCCACGGGGTCGATCAGACAGACGACGCGGCCGGCCCCGCAGAGGTTGAGGCCGTCGAGCGGCTCGCCGAGCGCGGAGAGGTGGAAGAAGGAGTCACCGGTGAGCACGTGGGGGCGTTCGCGCAGCCAGTCGTAGAGGTAGCGCTGCTGGTGGTCGGTGGGGTGCAGCTCGGCCCAGGAGTCGACGCCACGGCCCGACGGCCGGAGCCTCGTCAGCCTCAGCTGCGCGCCGTAGTGGCGCGCCAGCGCCTCGAGCGCGTCCAGCTGAGCGACGTTGTGCCTCGTCACCACGACGCTGATCTTGAACGGCCCGAAGCCCGCGGCCTCCAGGTGGTCCATCGCTCGGCGCGCCGCGGCGTAGCTCCCGACGCCGCGCACCGGGTCGTTGACCTCCTCGGTGGCCCCGTCCAGGCTGATCTGCACGTCGAGATAGTCCATGGCCGCGAGGCGCTCGGCGCGTGCTCGGTCGATCCGGGTGCCGTTGGTCGAGAACTTGACCCCGACGCGATGGGCCACCGCGTACCCGACGATGTCGAAGAAGTCCGGACGCAGCATCGGCTCGCCGCCGCCGATGTTCACGTAGAAGACCCGCAGGTCGACGAGCTCGTCGATGACGCCGAGCGCCTCGGCGGTGCTGAGCTCGCGCGGGTCGCGCCGGCCCGAGGAGCTGAGGCAGTGGACGCAGGCCAGGTTGCAGCCGTAGGTCAACTCCCACGTGAGGCAGATCGGCGCGTCGAGCCCGTGTGAAAGCTGATCCCGGAGCGCCGAGTGGCTAGCGGACACCGATCACCTCGGAGGCAGCGAGCCGTTCGAGGGCGGCCGCGTGCGAACGACGCTCCGGCTCGGCCACGCACGCCTCGAGCGCGGCGTTCGCGCTGTCGAAACGCTCCAATGAGCGGACCAGCTCGACGAGCGCGCGGGAACGCAGGAAGATCAACCGACGGTTGCCGTAGTGGTAGACGAGCGCACCGAACGCCTCGTCCCGCAGCGCGACCTGGGGGTCCAGCCGCCAGGGTCGGGCAGGGTCAAAGGCGACCGGGGCGGCGAGCGCCGGGGCTGCCGAACCGCTCACGCGCTCAGTACACCCCGCACATGCCGTCGATCGAGATCTCCTCGACCAGGACCTCCTCGTCGAGCTCCTCGTCGTCCTGGGCCTCGATCGCCGTGTCCTCGACCTGGGTCATGGATCCTCCTCGTCGCGTCCAGCGAGCGTCGGTGCGGGTTCGACGGGCGCCGAGCGGAGCCTACCCGGGGGTCGCCGCGGGCCCCGGCGACGGACGCAGGCCCGGCCAGTCGAGGAGCTCGGTGAGCGAACGAAGCCGACGAGCCCCCTCGGGGAGTTCCGGCGCGCGGTCGCCCTCGCCACGCCAGATGTCCGCGACCCGCATCCCCGCCCCCAGCGGCCCGTGCACGTCGGGTCCGAGCGAGTCACCCACGAAGAGCGTCTCGGCGGGCGAGACGCCGATTCCCTCGGTCACCACCTCGTAGATCAGGGGGTGTGGCTTGCGGGCGCCCGCCCGCGCTGAGGTGACCGCGACGTCGACCAGGTCGATGAGCCCGCTGTCGGAGAGCGACCTCTCGAGATCCCAACCCCAGTTGGAACAGATCGCGACCCGAACGCCGCGCTCGCGCAGTCCGCGTAGCGTGTGGACCGCGTCGGGATAGGCGACGACCGGCGAGGTGTCCTCGGCTCCGAGCAGCGAGTCGAGAAGGGGACCGACCGCGTCGGGGGCGACGCCGCACTCGTCGGCGAGCTCCGTGTAACGAAGTCGCACCCACGCCTCGTACGTGCTCTGGTCGGTCGAGTGCTCGAGGTGCTCGATGCCGTCGTAGCGCGCGATGTAGGCGGACTCGATCTTCGGGTCGAGCCGGTAACCGTGCCGCTCGAAGACCTCCGGGAACCCAGACCCGACCGCGTCCGGCCGGTACGCGACGGTCCCGAAGAAGTCGAAGACCACCGCCCGAAGGGCGGGCTTTCCATCGACGAGTTCGCTGACGGGGACCTCGGGCCGCACCGAAGCACCGTAGGCGGTCCGTTTCCGCCCGATGGACCGGTCGTGCGGGGCCCGCCGAGTCCCGCTGTCAAGATGGCCGCGTGGGCACCTTCGGCCATCGCTCGACCGCGGCCGATCCCGTGCGGCCGGCGCCGGCCCGCCAAGCGTTCCCCGTCGGTTTTGGCCTGGCGGCGGACGCAGACCTCCGGATCGTGACCGAGGGCCGGGTGCTGCTCGGCGGCAGCCCGACCCGGCTGATCCGCCTGCGGCCCCGAGCCGCCGCGATGACCGCCGGATGGCTGCGAGGCGAACCGGTCGCCGACCGACGCGCCGATCGCGGCGTCGCCCGACGCCTCGTGTCCGCCGGCGTGCTGCATCCGCGGCCGCCCTCGGGGGCTCCGGGCGTGCTGGTCGAGCGCGGTGGTGCCGGTCCGTGATCGACCCGAGGCGCTCTCCCGGCTCCTCGGGTCGCTCGGTGCCCTGCCCTGCGTGGTGGTCGACGACTGCTCCACGCAGGGACACGAGATCGAGAAACGCACCCGCGACGCCGGTGCGGAGTACGTGCGGCTCGACCGCCACAGCGGTGCGTCGGCCGCCCGCAACGCCGGGCTGGCCAGGGTGCGCTCGCCGCTCGTCGCGTTCGTCGACTCCGACATCGTCGTCCCGGAGGGCTGGCTCGACGACCTGGTCGGCCACTTCGGCGATCCGATGGTCGCGATGGTGGCGCCCCGTGTCGTCACCAACGACGGTCCGTCACTGCTCCAGCGTTATGAGTCGGTGCGCTCGCCGCTCGACCTCGGTGAGTCCGAGGGCCGCGTCGCACCGGCGACCCGGATCGCTTACGTCCCCTCCGCCGCCGTCGTCCTCCGGCGGGCCGCCGTCCCGCTCCGGTGTTTCGACGAGCGGCTCGAGACCGGCGAAGACGTGGACCTGGTGTGGCGCCTCGCCGCCGCGGGCTGGGACGTGCGCTATGTGCCGAGGGTCCGGGTGACGCATGCGCCCGAGGTCCGTCCGCTCAAGTGGCTCGCCCGACGGGCCGCTTATGGGTCGAGCGCGGGTCCGCTCGCGCTGCGGCACGGCAACGCCGTGGCCCCGGCGCGGGTGACCCCGGTGATCGCCGCGACGGGCGCGCTGGTCGCCGGCGGCCGCCCGCTCGTCGCGGCGGGGGTGGCCGCGACATCGACTGCCCGGCTGGCCAGCCGGCTCACCGGCGTCGTGGACGACCCGGTGGGGACGGCCCTCCGACTCTCGGCGGAGGGGACGGCGCGCTCGGTTGTGCCGACGGTCGCCGGCCTCACCCGGGTCTGGGGACCCGTACTCGCGCTCTCGCTGTGCTTCCGGCGTGCCGGTCGGGCGCGGGCGCTTGCGCTGGGCGCGCTGGCCATCGGCGCGACGCGGGGCCTCGGCTCGCGACCGGCGGGGATGGACCCACTCACCTTTGCCGGACTGCGGCTCGCCGACGACCTGTCCTACGGCGCTGGGGTCTGGTGGGGGTGCTGGCGGGCCCGCACGCTGCGACCGCTCGTCCCCGTGATCACCGCAGTGCGCCGGCGCACCGCGCCACCGGCCGCTCGGCCTTCGCCGTAGCGGGTCAGCCAGCGGCGCCCAACCGCCGCTCGAAGCCCTCGGGCACGACGACGTCGGCGCGGGTCAGCTGGTCGACCGAGGAGCGGCCGAGCGCCAGGAGCGCCGAGTCGATCCCGCCGCGCATGACGTCGAGGACGTTCTCGACACCCGCCTGGCCGTTCGCAGCGAGGCCCCACAGGTAGGCGCGGCCGATCATCACCGCCTTGGCACCGAGCGCGAGCGCCTTCACCACGTCGCCGCCGCGGCGGACCCCGCCGTCGAGCAGCACGTCGACCCGGTCCCCCACCGCTTCGGCGACCGCCGGGAGGGCCCGGATGGTGGCCGGCGTCCCGTCGAGGTTGTTGCCGCCGTGGTTGGAGACCGAGATCGCCGTCGCGCCGGCGTCGGCCGCCCGCTTGGCGTCGTCGACCCGGACGATCCCCTTGACCATGAAGGCACCGCCCCACTGCTCGGCCAACCAGCCGATGTCGTCCCAACCGGGCGGGGGCGTCTGCATCCACTCGCCGTAGGCGCCGAAGAAGCTCGGCGCGGGCTCGCCGGGAGCGGCCATGTTCGGCACGGTCAGGGTCGGGAGGTGACCGGAGCGCAGGAAGCTGGACAGCCACCGCGGCCGGCGCAGCACCTCGGGGGCGAAGCGCAGCATCGTGGTCAGATCGAGCCGCTCGGGAATGCGTGGGCTGCCCCAGTCGCGCCCGTTGGCGAACGACCAGTCGAGCGTCACGACGAGGCCGACCGCGCCCGCGGCGCGGGCCCGTGCCACCCGCTCGGCGATCCGGTCGCGGGTCCCGCACCAGTAGAGCTGGAAGAAGGTCTGAGGGTTGGCCGCGACCACCTCCTCGATGGGCCTGCTCGCGAAGGAGCTGAGGCCCGTGGCGGTGCCGCGCGCCGCTGCGGCGCGGGCCACGGCGACCTCGGCATCGGGATGGACGGCCTGGACGCCGGTCGGTGACATGACGACGGGCAGCGCGATCGGCTGTCCCATGACGGTGACGCCGAGCTCACGTTTTTCAAAGAGGCCCGCGACGTGGGGGGCGAAGCCGAGCTCACCGAACGCGGCGAGGTTGTCGTCCCGGGTGAGACCGCGCTCAGAACCGGCCAGCAGCGCGCTGTAGACCGAGGCGGGGAGCCGCTTCTTGGCGCGTCGCTGCGCCTCGGCGACCGTCTCAAACCAGGCCCCGGCCATGGCGCGATCCTCCCACCATCCCGGGCAGGGCCGGCGAGATGGCTAGGGATTCTCGGCGAGACCCCTGATGCCCTCCACGGTCTTTTGCATGTTGGCCCGGTGTTCCTCGAGGCGGCGGGCGACGATGCGCTCCTCCTTGTCCGGCATGGCCTCGATGGCCGCGTTCAGCCCCGAGGGGGCAGGACCCATGCGCATCCACTGGCGCAGCACCACGCCCGACGCGTCGGGCTCGAGCGAGAAGCGCCATTCGGCAGAGGGGTGGGCGGGATCGCCGACCACCCAGCCGAACACGGCCTCGGGTTCGCTCGCGACCACCGTGCAGATCGTCTCCCACTCGCCGGCGGCGGGGTGGCGGTTACGCCCCTTGAAGTGCGTCTCGTCGAGCCAGCTGGCCTCTTGCAGCTCGTCTGAGAACCGCGGCGGCACCGTCACATCGCTGACGAGGCGCCAGACGACCCCGGGATCGGCGTCGATGTGGGTCTCGACCCCTACGTTGGGCCCGTCCGCATATCTCATTGGTCCTCCGTCTCCTCGTCCATCTCGGCGCACAGATCCACCAGCGTCGCTAGCGCGGACAGTCGTTCGTCCATCGAACCGGGCATGCCCACCCTGAGGGTGGTGACGCCCGCATCCCGGTAGGCCCGCAGCCGGTCGGCGATCATCGCGGGGGTCCCGAGGAGATTGGTCCGGCGTCCGAGCTCGATCGGGACCCGCTCGGCCGCCTCCTCGCGCTTGCCGTCGAGCCAGAGGCGCTGCACCGCCTGCACGTCGTCGCCGAAGCCCTGTCGGGTGAAGGCGTTGTTGTAGAAGTTCTGCTCGGGGCTGCCCATCGCGCCCATCGTGAAGGCGTAGCCCCTCGCGTGGCGCCGCGCCGCCTCTTCTTCGTCATCGGTGAACTCGACGTTGACCGGCACCGCGATGTCGATGGCGCCGAGGGAGCGCCCGGCACGCGCCAGACCAGCCGAGAGCGGCTCGAGGAAGCACGAAGCGGTCTCGGGCATGAAGCAGGTCCCCAGCCAGCCGTCGGCGACCTCCCCGGTCAGCTCGAGGTTCTTCGGGCCGAGCGCGGCGATGTAGATGGGCACGTGGACCGGCGCGGTCATCGGGCGGATGGCGCGCCCGGCACCGTCGGGCAGCGGCAGGCGGTAGTGCGCGCCCGCGTACTCGAGCCGCTCGCCGGCGGTGACCTTCCGGATGATCTCCACCGTCTCGCGGGTCCGCTGGATCGGCGAGTCGAAGCGGACCCCGTGCCACCCCTCGACCACCTGGGGACCGCTCGTGCCGAGCCCGAGGATGAACCGGCCGCCAGTCAGCGCCTGCATCGACATCGCCGACATAGCGAGCAGCGCGGGCGTGCGCGCGCCCAGCTGCAGGATTCCCGTGCCCAGCCGGATGCGCTCGGTCCGCGCCGCCAGGAAGGCGAGCGGCGTCAGCCCGTCGTGGCCCCACATCTCGGCGCTCCAGACCGAGTCGACCCCGAGCCGCTCGGCCTCGACTACGTAGGCGACCTGCTCGGGACCGACGCCAGCCGATCCGATGGCCACCCTCATCCCGGGGCCGCCGACCGGCTCGGTCTCGTTGTTTGGGGCTGCTACGAGTCGGTGCCGAAGTTGACGACCCCGCGGACGTTGCGGCCGGCGTGGAGATCGTCGTAGCCCTGCTGCACCTGGTCGATGCGGTACTCGTTCGTGATGAGCTCGTCGATCTCGAGCTGCCCGTTCTGGTACAACGCGAGCAGGCGGGGCACCTGGACGCGGGGGCTGGCCGACCCGAACACGGTCCCGAGGAGCGACTGGTTGTACATCGCCAGGTTGAACAGGTTCAGCTGGACTTCCATCTGGCTGATGGGCGCGATGGCCGTGGCGACGATCCGGGCGTCCTTCGAGCCCAGCTGACAGGCCGGCCCGATGAGGTTGCCGGTCAGGGTCTCGGGGGTGAGGACCACCACGTCGGCCATCCGGCCCTGGGTGACCTCGGCCACGAGCGGCAGCGCCTCTTCGATCGACGCGGCGCCGTGGGTGGCACCGATCTTCTTGGCCTGGTCGATCTTGAAGGGCAACGGGTCGACGGCGACGATCGCCCGGGCGCCCGCCAGGCGTGCCCCCTGCAGCGCGCCGGACCCGACGCCGCCGCACCCCACCACCACGACGACCTCGCCCGGCCGAGCCTTGGCCCGGTCGGTCACTGACCCGAAGCCGGTGGAGATGCCGCAGCTGATCAGGGCAGCCGCCTTAAGGGGCGCGTCGGGGGCGATCTTCACGAGCGAGGCCTCGTGCACGACCATCGTTTCGGAGAAGGTGCCCAGCTGGCACATGCGACCGAGGTTGGCCTCGCCGAGATGGTGGCGCCAGGTGCCATCGCTGATCATCGGGCCGCCAAGGGTGTACGCACCGAGGTCGCAGAGGTTCTGGCGACCCGAGGCGCACCAGAAACAGACCCCGCACGACGGGATGAACGAGACGGCGACCTTGTCACCCACCGCCACGTGCTGGACCTCGGGCCCGACGGCGGTGACGACGCCGGAACCCTCGTGGCCCCCGATGACCGGGAACAGAGACTCCAGTCCCAGCAGTCCGAGCAGCTCGGGGGGCGGTGTGAGGTCACCCAGGCGCAGGTGCTCGTCGGACTGGCACATGCCCGCGTAGGCCATCTGGACCTGGACCTCGTGCGGGTGTGGGTCGTCGATCTCGACGTCCTCGATGACCCACGGCGTGTGGGCCCCGTGACACACGGCTGCTCGGGTGTTCATCTGTGCCTCCGTCTTGGTCGCGTTCTTCGATCAGTATCGTCGTGGAGAGGCGACCCGACAACAGGGTCGCCCCGGCTCCGGTGACGTGAGGGTGACTTGTCCCGGGCGAATCCATTAGATAACCTAATAATATGAGTCTCGAACAGCTAGAGACGCCCGCCCGCGTCTTCAATCCCGGTCGCACGGCGGCCTGGCTGGCCAAGCAGGTCGAGCTGGCCATCGGCACCGTCGAGCTCTCCCTCTCCCAGTACCGGATCCTCGGCCTGCTCGGCCAGGGTTCTGCCGTGTCCTCCTCACTCGCCGAGCAGCTGGCGGTCCGCCCACCCAGCGTCACCGCCGTGATCGACGGGCTCGTTGCCCGCAACCTCGTCGAGCGCACTCACAGTGAGGACGACCGCCGCCGCGTGTCGCTGCGGCTGACCGCCGAGGGCCAGTCGGTGCTCGAGTCGGCGGACCGGGCCGCCGCCGAGCGGCTCGAGCAAATCGCCGGCACGCTCACCAGCGCACGGTCGGCGACCCGGGCGATGGACAGCCTCTCGCTCTGGCACGAGGCATTGGTCGCGCACCGCGCCGCCCGGGAACAGAAGCGATGACGATCCTCTCCCGTCGGCCGAGCGACGCGGCCGCCCGCGAGCCCGACGACAAAGGCGTCGAGGAGCCGCATTCGCCGTTCGAGCCGATGGCGACGACGGCCCGCTATCGCGAGCCGCAGGCGAACATCGATCCCGATCGCGAGAAGACCTGGCTCCGGCGGGCGATGCCGATCGTGCTCTCGCACAAGAAGATCTTCATCACCTCGCTGGTCCTCTCCTTCGTCGGCCTCGTCCTCCAGGTGCAGATCCCCAAGCTCATCCAGGACGCCATCGACCAGTCCGGACTCGCCGTCTCCCAGGACAAGGCGCTGTCGAAGGCGCAACGGACCCAATTGCTGGCCCACGCCACTCCGCTCCACCACTTCGTGATCATCGTCCTCATCCTTGCGGTGGCCGCGGGGCTCGCTGGTTACGTGGCCCGGTACTTCTTGATGCGGACCGCGTACGAGATCGAGTTCGACCTCCGAAACATCATCTATCGGCACCTCACGAAGATGTCGTTCCCCTTCTATGACCGCGTGCAATCGGGGCAACTGATCTCGAGGGCGAACTCGGACATCCGTTCGGTGCAGATGTATCTGACCTTCGCGCCGTCGATCCTCGTCCAGTGCAGCGTGGCCCTGGTGGCCTTCGGCTACATGCTGTCGATCAACGTCCCACTGGCCTTCGTCGCCATGATCCCGATGCCATTCGTGTACCTGCTCGGGGTCCAGATGCGGAAGAAGATCTTCCCGGTCTCCTGGCTGATCCAGTCCCGGTTGGCCGACGTCGCGACGATCGTGGACGAGAACATCAACGGGGTTCGGGTGGTGAAGTCCTTCGCCGCCGAGCAGCGGGAGCTGACCACGCTGGCCAAGGCGGCCGACCGGTTGCAGTGGTCCTACATCAAGGACGCCGACATCCGGGCCCGGTTCACCCCGGCCGTCCAGAACCTCCCCCAGATCGGGCTCTCCCTGGTGGTCCTCTTCGGCGGCTGGCTGATCCTCCACGGCCACCTGCAGGTGGGCGTGCTCGTCTCGTTCAGCCTCTACATCGTGATGCTGCAGGCCCCGTTCCAGATGCTCGGGATGATCATCATGATGGGCCAGCGGGCCTCGGCGTCCTCACAGCGCATCTATGAGATCCTCGACGAGCAGCCGACGGTCGTCGACCGTCCCGGCGCAGTCGACCTCGTCAACTGCCAGGGCGACGTGCGCTTCGAGAAGGTCAAGTTCTCCTACTCGCCCGAGAACCCGCTCGTGCTCGACGACTTCGACCTGCACATCAAACCCGGCGAGACGGTCGCCCTGGTCGGGCGGACCGGGGTCGGCAAGTCGACCGTGGCCCGGCTCCTGGCGCGCTTCTACGACGTCACCGGCGGCAAGGTCGCCATTGACGGCCATGACGTGCGCGACCTCACACTCGCCAGCGTTCGCGCCCGAGTCGGGATCGTGCTCGACGAGCCCTTCCTCTTCTCCCTGTCGGTGCGGGACAACATCGCCTACGGCCTCCCCAACGCCGACTTTGCCGACATCGAGGCAGCCGCCAAGGCGGCAGGGGCCGACGGTTTCATCCGCGAGCTCGAGGAGGGCTACGAGACGATCGTCGGCGAGCGCGGCTACACGTTGTCGGGCGGCCAGCGCCAGCGGATCGCCATCGCCCGGACGCTGCTCGTCAACCCCCCGATCCTGGTCCTCGACGACGCGACCAGCGCCATCGACGTGCAGGTGGAGCTCACCATCCACGGCTCGCTGCGCAAGCTCATGGAGGGACGGACGACGCTCATCATCGCCCACCGCCTCTCGACGATCAGCCTGGCCGACCGGGTGCTCCTCATGGACCAGGGGAAGATCGTCGCCGACGGCACCCACGCACAGCTCATGGAGACCATCCCGCTCTACGCGGACGTCCTCGCCCAAGGAGAACAGGAGGATGTCATCCGGGCCGAGCGGGAGAAGGCCGCTGCGGCCCAGCCGCCCGCCGACCAGACACCCGACGAGATCACTGGTGGCTTCGTCGGCCCACCAAGCATGGGCGGCCTGGACATGGGACCGGTTGCCTGATGGGCTGGGGCGGAGCCGGCGGCGGCGGGATGTTCGGAGGCGGCGGCATGATGGGCGGCCGGCCGGGCGTGTCGGCGGGCAACCCGGGGAACGGCCTGCCGTTCGCTGGGATCCCTCCCGAGCTCCAAGAGGGCGTCGACAAGCTGCTCGCGACCGAACCCGACCACGGGGCGCCGAGCGCGAAGTTCAGCTCCAAGATGACCGAGTCCGAGCGCCAGAAGATGACGCTCCGCGAGCTCATCTTCCAGCACTGGCAGCTCGGCGTCTGGGCGCTCGTGCTCGTCGCCATCGTCAGCGTGGCGAACCAGGCCGGGCCGGCCCTCATCGACCACGCCGTCAACAGCATCGACGGGCCGCACCGCACCACCTACACCACGATCCTCGTCTGCGGGATCCTGTTCCTCGTCGCCATCGCGCTGAGCGCGATCGCACAACATCGGCAGGTTCGCACCACGGGCCGCCTGGCGGCTCGGGTGATGAACGATCTCCGGGTCAAGGTGTTCACCCACCTGCAGCGGATGTCGCTCGACTACTACACCGACGAGAAGGCGGGCGTGATCATGACCCGCATGACGAGCGACATCGAGAACCTCCAGCAGCTCCTGCAGGACGGTCTGGCGAGCTTCGCCGTCCAGGGCCTGACGATGGTCGTCATCACCATCATCCTCTTCACCCTGAACGTCCGGTTGGCGGTGATCACCCTGCTCGTGGTGGTCCTCCCGCTCACGCTCATGTCGCTGTGGTTCCGCGTCGCATCGGAGCGCGGCTACGACCGGGTGCGCGACGGCATTGCGAACGTCCTCGCCGACCTCTCCGAGAGCCTGCACGGCGTGCGCGTGGTGACGGCCCACAACCGCCAGCGACACAACGTCACACACCACCGCAATGTGGTGGGTGGGTACCGGGACGCCAACCTCTACACCGCACGGATCAACGCGATCTATGGCCCGGGGACCCAAGCGCTCGGCTACCTCGGCCAGGTGATCATCCTGGCGATCGGCGGAGACATGGTGCTGCGCGGCACGCTCCCGCTCGGTGCGCTGATCGCCTACTTCTTGTACCTCAACCGGTTCTTGCAGCCGATCACCCTGCTCGTCCAGCAGTACAACACGTATCAGCAGGGCCAGGCGTCCGTCGTGAAGCTCAACACGCTCCTCACCCAGACCCCGAGCGTGCCCGAGGATGCCGACGCGACGGAGCTCCCCCCGATCCAGGGCGCAATCCGCTTCGACCATGTGACCTTCGGCTATGACCCCGAGAACCCGGTGCTGCGGGACATCGACCTGTCCATCGATGCGGGGGAGACGATCGCATTCGTCGGGCCAACCGGGGCGGGCAAGTCGACCATGGCCAAGCTCGTCACGCGCTTTTATGACCCGACCGAGGGTCGGGTGCTCATCGACGGACACGACATCCGCCATGTGACCATCGAGTCGCTCCGCCGGCAGCTCGGCGTCGTGCCGCAAGAGCCATTCCTGTTCGCAGGCACCGTGCGCGACAACATCGCGTTCGCCAGGTCCGACGTGAGCGACGACGAGGTGCGCGAAGCGATCAGGACCGTCGGGCTGTCAGAGGTGGTCGACCGGCTCCCGGACGGGATCGACACCATCGTCCACGAACGGGGCCAATCCCTCTCCTCGGGTGAGCGCCAGCTCATCGCGCTGGCCCGGGCCTTCGTCGCCCACCCGCGAGTGCTCGTGTTGGACGAGGCGACGTCCAACCTCGACCTGCTTTCGGAGAGCAAGATCGAGCGGGCCCTCGACATCCTGCTCGAGGGCCGCACCGCCATCCTGATCGCGCACCGGCTCACCACCGCGATGAAGGCCGACCGGATCGTGGTGGTCGACGAGGGCGGCATCGTCGAGATCGGCTCGCACGACCAGCTCGTGGCGCTCGGCGGGCGCTACGCCGAGATGTACGAGACCTGGATCTCTCACGCCGAGGGCGACACGACCGAACGCGTCGGCTGACGCTCCCCACATGGCGTCCGGGCCCCTGGTCCGGTCGTCTGCGCCGATCGAAACGACCAGGTCCCCGCTGCTCCCTGCCAACCCAGCGGACCCCGTTTCTTGTCCATAACAATAACGACTCTGAATATGGATAGAGTGGGGCCATGCGCACCAACTGGCCTCTCTTCCGGATCCTTTCGGCGACGGCGTGCGCCGGTCTCCTGCTCCTCGGGCTCGCTCAGGCGCCGGCCTCGGCCGCCGCTCACCCATCTCGGGTGATCCAGGCGATCGGGGCGGAGAACGAGTACGCCAACGTGATCGCACAGATTGGCGGCCGTGACGTCCGGGTCTCGTCGATCCTGAACAACCCCAACACCGACCCTCATACCTTCGAGTCCAGCCCGAGCGTCGCCGAGGAGGTCTCCGGTGCGCAGCTCATCGTGCAGAACGGCGTCGGCTACGACTCCTTCATGAACAAGATCGAGGCGGCGTCCCCGAGCTCGTCCCGGCGCGTGATCACCGTGCAGTCACTGCTCGGTCTGCCCAACAACACCCCCAACCCGCACCTCTGGTACCGACCCACGACGATGCCCGCGGTGGCAAGCGCGGTGGCCGCCGCGCTCAGCGCCTTCCTGCCCTCGCAGCGGTCCTACTTCGACGCCAACGTGCGGCGCTTTGACCGCTCCCTTACGCCGTGGCTCCAGGCCATCGCAGCGTTCCGGGCGGCGCACCCCGACGTGACCGTGGCCGTCACCGAGCCCGTCGCCGACTACCTGCTCCAAGCGCTCGGCACCGACGACCTGACCCCGTTCACCCTGCAAGCAGACATCATGAACGGGGTCGATCCCGCCCCCGAGGACGTCGCGCTCGAGTCGCGGCTCTTCACGGAGCACCAGGTGAAGGTGTTCGTCTACAACCAGCAGGTCGTCGACTCTTTGACCAGCTCGTTCCGGGAGGCGGCCCAGAAGGCGGGCATCCCGGTCGTGGGCGTGTACGAGACGATGCCCCTCGGCTACGACTACCAGCGCTGGATGTTGGCCGAGGTGAACGCCCTCAGGCGCGCCGTCGTCGACCGGACCTCGACGGAACATCTGTGAGCACCTCCCCCCCGGACACCGAGGCGGTGCTGGCGCTCGACGGGATCGGCCTCAGCCTCGGGGGGCGCCAGATCCTCGACTCGGTCTCCTTCTCGGTCGGCCCCGGGCAGTTCACCGGGCTGATCGGCGCCAACGGGGCCGGGAAGACGACCCTCTTCCGGGTCATCCTGGGACTCGAGCGGCCCAATGCCGGCACGGTCCAGATCCCGGCCAGCAGTGGGCACCGGGGGCGGTCGATCGGGTACGTGCCCCAGAAGACGAACCTCGCCGCCGACATCCCGATCCGCGCCCGCGACCTGGTGGCGCTCGGAATCGACGGTGACCGCTTCGGTCTCCCGCGGCGGTCGAGCACGCGGACCAAGGCGGTCGACGAGATGCTGGACGCGGTCGACGCCATGCAGTTCGCCAACGCCCGGGTCGGCGAGCTCTCCGGCGGTGAGCAGCAGCGGGTCTTGATCGCGCACGCCCTCGTCAGCCGGCCGAGGCTGCTGCTGCTCGACGAGCCACTGGCCAACCTCGACCTCAAAAGCGCGCAGGAGATCATCGGGCTGCTCGATCGGATCGTGCGAGAGCAGCACGTGGCGGTCCTGCTCTCGGCGCACGAGATGAACCCCTTGCTGCCGGTGATGGACCGCATCGTCTACATCGCGGCGGGACGCGTGGCGAGCGGAACCACCGACGAGGTGATCCGCCCGAGCGTGCTCAGCCGCCTCTACGGCCACCACGTCGACGTCGTGCGGGTCCATGGCCGCGTGCTGGTGGTAGCCGGCGCGGGGAGCGGCGACGAGGAGAGGCTCGCCGCCGACGCCGCCCACGTGGTGATCTGATGGGCTGGCTGTTCGAGCCGGGGTTCTTCTCGAACGAGCCGGTCCATGTGGCGTTCGTGATCGGCGGGGTCACCGCGATCGTCTCCGCGCTGGTCGGCGTCTTCACCGTGCTCCGGGGCCAGTCCTTCGGTGGCCACGCGCTCACCGACGTCTCGACTGCGGGCGGCTCGGGCGCGCTGTTGCTCGGGCTCAGCCCGCTCACCGGCTTCCTGGCCGGCGGGATCCTGGGTGGCGGGGCCATGGAGGCCGTCGGGGTGCGACACGAACGGGGCCGGGATGTCGCGACCGGGATCGTGCTCGGCGCGGCGACCGGGCTCGCCGCGCTGTTCCTCTACCTCGACAGCGCCTCGTCGGCGACGACCGGAGCCAGCCAGCAGATCCTCTTCGGGTCGATCTTCGTCGTGGCGAGCTCGACGGTCCCCTACGTCATCGCGCTGTCGGCGATCGCGGTGGGGCTGGTCGCCTGGATCTACCGACCGCTCGTGCTCAGCTCGCTGAGCGAGGAGATCGCGACGGCGCGCGGCGTGCCGGTCCGGCTCGTGGGGGTCCTGTACATGCTGGCCCTCGCCCTGGCCGTCGGGCTGTCCTCGCTGACCATCGGCACGATCCTCTCCACTGCCCTGTTGATCGGCCCGGCGGCCACCGCCCTGCGCCTCTCTCATCGGCTGGGGACGGCGATGGTCACCGCGTCGGTGATCGGCGTCGGCTCCACCTGGCTCGGGGTGCTGCTCGCCTACGACAGCTACTACTGGGGAGCGAGCCACGAGGCGATCCCGGTCAGCTTCTTCATCGTGGCCATCGTCTTCGTCGCCTACCTGGCCTCGGGCCTCGCCCGCGGCCGGGCACGCGCCCGCACCGTGGCGGCCTAGCCGTGTTCTCCGGGTTCATGGTCAACGCGTGGCTGAGCGCGACGACCGTCGCCGTCGTCGCGGGAGCCGTCGGCTTCTTCGTGGTGCTCCGCGGCGCCGCCTTCCAGGCCCACGCCATCCCCAACGGCGCGTTCGCCGGGGCGGCCGGCGCCAACCTGATCGGGGTCAACCCCCTGATCGGCCTGGCCGTGTTCTCCCTCGGGGCGGCCCTCGGGATCGGGGCGCTCGGGCGGCGGGGCCGCAGCGACGTCGTGACCGCCCTGGCGCTGGTGCTCCTGCTGGCGCTCGGTGGGCTGTTCCTCAGTCGGAGCACCGAGTACGAGCCCCAGGTGTTCTCCCTGCTCTTCGGAGAGGTGCTCGGGGTGAGCAGCGCCGAGCTGGTGCCGCTGGCCGCGCTGGGCGCCGTCTGCGTCGCCGCCGTCGTGGTCCTGTTCCGGCCACTCATGCTGAGCTCGGTCCTCGCCGAGGTCGCCGAGGCCCGGGGGATCCGGACCGACCGCCTGCAGACTGCGTTCTTGGTGGTCGTTGCGCTGGCGACCGCCATGACGGTCCCGGTCGTCGGCGCGCTGTTGATCTTCGCCCTCATGGTGGGCCCCCCGGCGGCGGCACGGTCGTTCACGTCCCGCCCGCTGGTCGCCATGGCCCTGTCCGTCGGGCTCGCGCTGGTGGCGGTCTGGGCCGCCATCGCCAGCTCGTACCTCACGAACTGGCCGGTCGGGTTCTTCGTCGGGACATTCGGCGCCGCCCTCTACGGCGCCGGACGGGGGTGGGCCTTCTTCGTGCGACGCAGGCCCACCCGCCGCGACGCCCTCGTCTAGCCCCGTCGACCCGCGGGTACGCTCCAGCGGCCCGCCGAGCGTCGGTCGGGCGATGGTTCCGAGGAGCACGGTGGGCCTGCTCGACCAGAAGACGGCCGTCGTGACGGGCGCTGCGCAGGGGATCGGGCTCGCGATCGCCCGGGCGTTCTGCGACCAAGGCGCCCGGGTCGTGATCGGCGACATCGACCGCGACCGCGTGCATGCGGCGGCGGCCGAGCTCCGCGAGGCGGGCGCCGATGCGGTCGCCGAGGTGTGCGACGTGACCTCGGAGTCCGACATGGAGGCCCTCGTCCATGCCAGCGTCGAGCACCACGGCTCCCTGGAGGTGATGGTCAACAACGCCGGGATCACCCGCGATGCAACCATGCGCAAGATGTCCGTTGAGGACTTCCGGGCGGTGATCGACGTCCACCTCTTCGGGGCCTGGCTCGGCACGAGGTTTTCCTCCGCGGTGATGCGCGAGCAAGGGGCGGGGTCGATCATCAACATCTCGTCCATCTCGGGCAAGGTGGGGAACCCCGGTCAGACCAACTACAGCGCGGCGAAGGCCGGCATCGTCGGGCTGACCAAGGCGGCGGCCAAGGAACTCGGGTACCTCGGTGTCCGCGTCAACGCCATCCAACCGGGGCTGATCCGCACCGCGATGACCGAGAAGATGCGACCCGACATCTGGGAGCAACGGCTGACCGAGATCCCGATGGGTCGGGCCGGCGAGGTGGAGGATGTGGCCGGCGTCGCCGTGTTCCTGGCGTCCGACCTGTCCGCCTACGTAACCGGCGCGGTCCTCGAGGTGACCGGGGGCCGACACATCTGAGACCGGCGCAACCCCACGTTGGCGACTACTAGGAGGATCTCATGCGAGACGCGGTGATCTGCGAGCCGCTGCGGACGGCGGTCGGGCGCTTCGGAGGCGTGCTGAAGGATGTCCCGGTGCAGCGGCTGGGGGCCGTCGTGATCGCCGAGGTGATGGCGCGCACCGGGATCTCCGCCGAGGCGGTCGACGACGTCGTCTTCGGCCAGGGCTACCCCAACGGCGAGGCGCCGGCGATCGGTCGCGTCGCCGCCCTCGATGCGGGTCTGCCCATCAGTGTGCCGGGCCTCCAGGTCGACCGCCGGTGCGGCTCGGGCCTCCAGGCGGTCCTCTATGCGGCCATGGAGGTCCAGACAGGCGCGGCGGACGTCGTGCTGGCCGGTGGGGCCGAGTCGATGAGCCAGACCGAGTACTACTCGACCACCATGCGCTGGGGGGCCCGACTGGAGAACGTCGCCTTCTTCGACCGCCTGGCCCGGGGCCGGGTCACCGCTGGCGGCGAGCACTACCCGGTGCCCGGCGGGATGATCGAGACGGCCGAGAACCTCCGACGGGACTACAAGATCTCGCGCGAAGAGCAGGACGAGTTCGCGTTGCGGTCCCACCAGCGCGCGGTGGCCGCGCAGCTCGAGGGTCGCTTCAAGGACGAGATCGTGCCGGTCACGATTGCCGAGCGCTCGGGCGAGGTCGTGATCGACACCGACGAACACCCCCGCGCCGACACGACGCTCGAATCCCTGGCCAAGCTGCGCCCGATGCGCCAACGGGAGGACCCTGAGGCGACCGTCACGGCCGGCAACGCCAGCGGACAGAACGACGGCGGCGCCGTCTGCGTGGTGACGACGCCCGAGAAGGCGACGGAGCTGGGCCTCCGGCCTCTCGCCCGGTTGAAGTCGTGGGCAGTGGCAGGGGTGGCCCCGGCGACGATGGGCATCGGCCCAGTCCCGGCCACGGCGAAGGCGCTCGAACGGGCCGGGGTCACGATGTCCGACATGGACCTCATCGAGCTCAACGAGGCGTTCGCCGCCCAGGTGTTGGCCGTGACCCGCGAGTGGGGCTTCGCCGAGCGTGACTTCGACCGGCTCAACGTGAACGGTTCGGGCATCTCGCTCGGCCATCCGATTGGGGCCACCGGCGGGCGCATCCTCGCCACGCTGCTGCGCGAGATGGACCGGCGCGGCGCGGCCCTGGGGCTCGAGACCATGTGCATCGGCGGCGGCCAGGGCCTGGCCGCCGTGTTTGAAGCGTGCGGATAACTGGGTCAGCAACCGTTGCCCTCGGTCAGCCAATCGTTGGCCGACTTCCACCAGGCCGGACCAACTCAGGGCTTCCCGTGACGCACGATCGCTATCGACGCCTCAGTGAGATCCCCGCCCCAGCTCTCGGAAGGCTTGATAGACCCCACTGAGGGTTCCCCCACATGCAATCAGCCAATCGCGGTTCTCCGACGATGGGTTCACGCGGAGCCACGCAGTGTCTCTTCCAGGTCGTCGATTCGGGAAACGCTGGTCATGGGAGGAACAACAATTGACGGCCGAACAGACCGGGTTTCCTCTCTAATCGCTTTTGCATAATAGAGCGGGCCTCATCGCTCTCGTCCACAAGCACGAAACACCGACCCAGGTTCGCGGCGACGGCTCCTAGTGTTCCGCTTCCTGCAAAGAAATCGAGGACCCAATCACCCTCCGTTGAACTAGCCTGCACCATCCTTCGCAGGATGCCCTCGGGCTTTTGATTCGGATACCCGGTCTTCTCCTTACCGGTAGGTGAGACAATGGTGTGCCACCAGACATCGGTGGGTAACTTGCCACGCTGGGCCTTTTCGGGTGTGACGAGTCCAGGCGCCATGTAGGGCTCGCGATCAACTGCCGTGCCGTCGTAGTAATACCTTTCGGGGTTTTTCACGTAGACCAGGATGTTGTCATGCTTGGTGGGCCACTTTTTGGTTGATCGGGCACCGTAGTCGTAAGCCCAAATGATCTCGTTCAAGAAGCAGTCAAGGCCAAAAAGAGCGTCCAGCAACACCTTCGCGTAGTGGACCTCTCGGTAGTCCAGATGAAGGTAAAGAGTGCCGTCGTCGGTCAACAGCCGCCACGCCTGCTCCAGCCGTGGCTCGAGAAACGCCCAGTAGTCGTCAAACACATCGTCGTAGCTGATGACCCCGCTGCGCACCGTCTCGTACGCCTTCCCTTTGAAGCCGATCCGGCTGCCCTGGTCCGACCGAACTGTGCGCAGCGTCTCTCGGCGTTGCGCTCGCCCCGTGTTGAACGGGGGATCGATGTAGATCATCTTGAAGATGGCGTCGGGCAGCGAAGGCAACACACTTGCGTTGTCGGCGGTAAACACCAGATCGGGACCGTCTTGTCGCCAAGGGCAGAACGGGCTCGGGTTGACGGTCACCTCATGACCCTTTCGTCACTGCTCGGGTGCGCATGCTTCGCTCGCCCAAGCTCGACCGAGATCCGAGACATCCCGTTTCGTGAACGCCCTCGTGGGCCGACACGCTCAGCCGTCGGCTGCTGCACCGAGGGCTTGGCGGGCGATGATCACCTGCTGGATCTGGCTGGTCCCCTCGAAGATCCGGTACAGGCGGGCGTCGCGGTAGAAACGCTCGACCGCCACGCCCCGCATGTAGCCCGCGCCCCCGTGGATCTGGACCGCCCGGTCGGCGACCCGCCCGAGCATCTCCGAGCAGAAGTACTTGGCCGCCGAGGGCCCGAGCTTGCGGTCTGTCCCGGCGTCGAAGGCGCGGGCGACCTCGAGGGTCAGGCTCTTGCCCGCCAGGTGCTCGGTCACCGAGTCGGCGATCAGCCCCTGGATGAGCTGGAAGCTGGCGATCGGGTGGCCCGACTGGACCCGGCTCTGGGCGTAGGCGACCGACTCGTCGACGAGCCGGCCGGCCAGCCCGACGCAGCAGGCCGCCATGTGGGCCCGGCCATGGGCCAGGCACCGCATCGCCGTCGCATACCCGTTGTCGACGCCGGCCTCGCCGCCGATGAGCGCCGGCGCGTCGACCCGCACGTCGTCGAAGAACACCTCGGAGGTCCACGCGCCGCCCTGACCCATCTTCTTGTCCTTCGGCCCGACCTCCAGCCCCGGCACGTCGCGGGGCACGAGGAAGGTCGAGATCCCCCGGGTCGCGCGGGCCTCCGGGTTGGTGCGGGCGAACACCATGAACACGTCCGCGATCGGCGCGTTGGTGATGTAGCGCTTGGATCCGTTCAGCACCCAGGTGTCCCCGTCGCGCGTGGCGCTCGTGGTGAGCGTGGAGGGGTCCGAGCCGGCCTCGGTCTCGGTCAGGGCGAACGAGGCCGTTAGCTCGCCCGAGGCCAGCTTGGGCAGCCACTCCTTCTTCTGCTCCTCGGTGCCGCCCTCCAACAGCACGTGGCCGGCGATGCCGTTGTTGGTGCCGAACATGGAGCGCAGGGCGGGGCTGGTGTAGCCGAGCTCGAAGACCAGCTGGACCTCCTCTTCCATGTTGAGCCCGAGTCCCCCGTACTGCTCGGGGATCGCGAACCCGTACAGGCCCATGTCCTTGGCGCTTTGGCGGATGTCCTCGGGAACGACGTCTGTCTCGTCGATGTCGTTCTCTGCCGGGACCACCCGGCTGCGCACGAAGTCGCGGGTGACCGACACGATCTCGGCGAACTCTGCGGGGTCCACTTCGTGCTCCTCTCGACCGGGCTGGCGCCGCCTCGGGCGGCCAGCCTACGTGGCGCAATCGCGGGATAGCCTGGCCTTCCAGTCGGTCCGCCATCGTCGCGATGGCTCCGGCGCGAGGAGGTTGATGATGGCCGAGTGGAGCTTCCCGGTCGAGGCCGGGCACATCATGATGTTCGCCCGTGCGGTGGGCGACCCCAACCCCGTCTACCACGACACCGAAGCAGCCAAGAAGACCGAAGTCGAGGGCATCGTCGCCCCGCCGACGTTCATCCAGGCGAGCGCGGAGTTCGACCCCAACTATGGCCTCCGGCCGAAGATCGGCCAGCTGTGGTTCGGCTCGGGCAAGGGCCCGACGGGCTCGGGGGCAGCGCCCCCGGAGCCGGCGACCGGGGAGGGCGGTGGCAGTCGCCGCGGCGGAGGTGGCGGCGGCGTCGGCCTCCACGCCGAGCAGCACTTCGAGTACCACCGCCCGATCCGCCCCGGCGACGTGCTCACCGCCACCCACAAGGAGGGCAAGACCTGGGAGCGAGACGGACGCTCGGGCCACCTGCAGTTCAGCGAGAACATCACCGAGTGGCACGACCAGGACGGCAACCTGGTCATCACCGCCCGCGGCGTCGGCGTGCGCACCAGCGGCCCCAGCCAGAGCTAGGAGACCGACGATGGCCCTTTCCGCATCCAGCCTGAAGGTCGGCGACAGCCGGAGCGAGGTGGTGGCCGAGAACCTGTCTCGGACCCAGATCGTGCAGTACGCGGGTGCCTCGGGTGACTACAACCCGCTGCACACCGACGAGCTCTACGTCACCAAGGTCGCCGGGTTCCCGACCGTCTTCGCCCACGGGATGCTCACCATGGGACTGACCGGCCGCCTGCTCACCGACTGGGCGGGCGACGGGCGCCTCCTCTCCTATGGGGTGCGCTTCGAGAAGCAGGTCTGGCCGGGCGACACCCTGCGGGCGACCGCCACCGTCGAGTCGATCGAGGACGGCGAGAACGGGAAGGTCGCTTCCTTCAGCGTCGTCACCGTGAACGAGGCCGGCGACCGGGTGCTCTCGGGCACCGCCAAGGCGCGTCTCGATCTCTGAGGAGGGGCCGGCGGGCCCCGTGCTCAGAGCTCGCCGAACCCGCCGCGGACGCGGTGGATGGTGATCGCCGCGACGACGGCGCCCGCGCACAAGAGGCCGCCTGAGATCTCGAGCGAGGTGTGGAGGCCCGAGCCGAATGCGTCGTAAGCGGCGCGCACGACCTTGGTGGCGATCTTGGCGACCGCTGCGTTCTTCGACCGCTCCGCCTTGGTGGCGGCGTTGTTCGACAGCCCACCGCCGGTCACCGCGTGCAGCACCAGGCTCTGGAAGCTGGGTGGGATCCCGATGGCCTTCAGCCGGGTCGCCAGCCCACCGGTGAGCCGCGCGTTCACGATCGAGCCCAGGATCGCCACGCCGAAGACGGCCCCAAGCTCGCGGCTCGTGTTGGTGGCCGACGCGGCCATGCCGGAGCGTTCCGGCGGCACCACCGCGAGCGGCGTGGAGGTGATCGGCACCAAAGCCATCCCGAAGCCGACGCCGGCGATGGGGAGCACCCAGCCGAGCGTGGAGAAGCCGATGTTCGGGTTCAAGAGGGCGCCGGTCACCAGCACGCCGCCGGCCGCCAACAGGCATCCGACCGTCATGGGGACCCGTGGCCCCATCCGGGCCACCCACGGACCGGTCAGGATCGACGAGATGATCAGCCCGGCCGCCATCGGCAGGAAGTCGATCGCCGTCTGGTAGGCGGACGCGTTGGCCACCACCTGCATGTAGAGCGCGGTGAAGAAGAAGATCGAGAAGATCCCGAAGTACGCGGCGAAGGCGGCGAAGTTCGATCCCGCCATCGGCGGCTTCGCGAACAGTGACGTCTGGACCATCGGGCTCTTGGTGCGGCGCTCGACGGCCACGAAGACGACCGCGGTGAGCCCGGACAGGACGAAGAGCAGGATGATCCACCACGTCGCGTAGCCGGACTCCTCCCCTTGGATCACGGCGAAGGACCCGCAGGCGAGCGAGAGCGCGCCGAGCACCATCCCGGGGATGTCGAGCCGTCTGCCGTCGGGGTCCGCCGTCTCGGGGACGAACGCCATCGCCATCGTGAAGGCCACCGCGCCGACGAAGAGGTTGAACCAGAAGATGTCGCGCCAGCTGCTCAGGCCGACGAGCGCTCCGCCGATGACCGGGCCGAGGGCCAGCGCGAGACCCGACACCGCCGCCCAAACCCCGAGTGCGTCCGCCCGTGTCCGGCGATCGGGGTAGACGTGACGGATGATCGAGAGGGTGCCCGGCTCCGACGCCGCCGCGCCGAGACCCATGATGACGCGGGCGGCGATCAATGTGTCGACGTTGGGGCTCAGCGCCGCGACCACCGAGCCGGCGCAGAACACCGCCACCCCGGCCAACATGATCTTCTTGCGGCCCAGGACGTCGCCGAGCATGCCCGCGGCGAGCATGAACGCGGCGAACGTGAGCGCGTAGCCGTTCACGACCCACTGCAAAGACGTGACGCCCGCGTGCAGGTCGCTCTGGACGTTCGCCAGCCCGACGCTCACGATGGTGTTGTCGAGGAACGTCAGGAACAGGACGACGCAGAGGGTCGCTAACGCCACCGCCTGGGCCGGGGATCCGAGGCCCTCGCGCTTGATCTCGAGGCCGGGCACGGCGCCATCGCTCGACCCGGTCGCGGATTCGGTCCCCCCAGCCCTCTCCCTCAGCGTTTCGCTCACGACCCACACCACGGCCCGCACGAACAGTTCGGTGGCTCCCGTGGCCCCGAAAGAAGGTTTACCCGTCGTCGCAGGTGGGCTACCCCAACGAGCGTTCGGCGGCTGGCCATCGGGGCTCTGGCCAGACGCGCAACGACCCCCGGACTCCTGGGGGGATGGTTCCGAGGGCCGCCTGCGCTGTGTGACTGACGGGATGTACCCGACGATCTGATACCCGTTTCCCCGCTGGTCAAACGCTCGTTTTCCCGAGATTCTCGCAACCGTTCTCACCCACTGCGACCTGGGGCGGAACCCCCGTGTGGCCAAGCGTCGGGCGAGGTAACTTTCGGGGGTACTGGCTGCGACAAGGGGGGCACATGGAACTCGACCTCGGTCCCGAGCTTCGGTCGTTCCGCGACGAGATCCGGACGTTCCTGTCCGAGCATCGAATCGGCGAGCTGGTCGGCGTCGACCAGTTCGCCGGCTATAACGGCCTGCGCCAGGAGGAATCCGAGAGCCGCGCGGAAGCCTGGCGCGTCTGGGAGGCTGCCCTCGCCGAGGAGCGCCTGATCTGTCCGCAGTGGCCGGCCGAGGTCGGTGGGCGCGGGCTGTCCGGCGTCGAGATGGCCATCCTCAACGAGGAGTTCGAGCGCGAGGGCCTGCCCCGGGTCATCCGCGGCATGGGCGAGTCGCTCGTCGGCCCGTCGATCATCGTGCACGGCACCGAGGAGCAGAAGGCCCACTTCCTGCCTCGCATCGTCGAGGGGACCGACCGGTACTGCCAGGGCTTCTCCGAACCCGACCACGGGTCCGACCTGGGTGGGGTGGAGACGCGGGCCGAGGTCGACGGCGACGAGATCGTGGTGACCGGCCAGAAGGTCTGGACCTCGGGGGCGCACCTGGCCAACACCATGTTCGTCCTGTGCCGGACCGACCAAGACGCGCCGAAGCACCGTGGCCTTTCCTACGTGCTCGTCCCGATGACCCGCGAGGGCGGCGCGAGCAACGGGATCGACCTGCAGCCCCTGCGCCAGATGTCCGGTGCGAGCGGGTTCTGCCAGGAGTTCATCGAGGGGGCCCGCGCTCCGCTGTTCAACGTCATCGGCGGGCTGAACAATGGCTGGCGCGTCGCGATGACCACGCTTGGCAACGAGCGGGGCGGACGGGCGACCACCCAGCACCTCCGCTACGAGAAGGAGTTCTGGGAGCTCGTCGACACGGCGCGCAAGCAGTCGGCGAACGACGACCCGCTCGTCCGCCAGGACCTCGCGTGGGCCTACACCCAGGTCGAGCTCATGCGTTACTCGGGCCTGCGCATGCTGGCGACACTCGCCGCCAAGCGCGAGCCCGGTCCCGAGGCGAGCATCAACAAGCTGTTCTGGTCCGAGTACCACAAGCGCTTCGGGAACATCGCCATCAACCTGGTCGGCGCGCAAAGCATGGTCCGTCCCGAGGGCGACGGGTACCGCACCGACCGCTGGCAGCAGGCTTTTCTCGGGAGCCGGGCCGGCACGATCTTCTCGGGCACGAGCGAGATCCAGAAGAACATCATCGGCGAGCGCGCCCTCGGGCTACCCAAGGAGCCGGTCGTCGGCTAGACCTCGTGGCCCTCGGCGGCCAGGGACAACCCAAGACCCACACCAACCACGAAAGACGAGGAGCGCACGGGTGCCTGACGAAGAAGCGGTGATCGTTGCAACGGCGCGCAGCGCGATCGGCCGCGCCAACAAGGGTTCGCTGGTCGACTACCGAGCCGACGAGCTGATGGCCACCATCCTGAACGCGCTGATGGACAAGGTGCCCGAGGTCGACAAGTCCGACGTCGTCGACATCATCTGCGGCAACGTGGCCCAGCAGGGCGAGACGGGGTTCTCGATCGCACGGACCGCCGGGATCCTGGCCGGGTTCCCACTGAGCGTCCCCGGGCTCACGCTCAACCGCTTCTGCTCCTCCAGCCTCCAGTCGATCCGCTCCGCCGCCCATGCGATCAAGGCCGGCGAGGGCGACGTCTACATCGCGGCCGGCGTCGAGAAGAGCTCGCGCCCGCCCGCGCCCGAGGGCGACGCCCCCGCTCCTCCCCCGCGTGGACGGGGCATTGGCCCGGGTGGCTTGAACCCCAAGCTGCTCGGGCGCGACTCGCCGTTCCCTAACGTCTACATCCCGATGGGCTTGACCGCTGAGAACGTGGCCGAGCGCTTCAACGTCTCGCGCCAGGACCAGGACGCCTTCGCCAAGCTCAGCCAGGACCGAGCGGTGGCCGCCCAGGCCACCGGTTTCTTCGCCCGCGAGATCACCCCGGTCACCAAGGACGACGGCACCGTCGTCGACACGGACGACTGCCCGCGGCCCGGCACCACCCTCGAGCGACTCGCCGAGCTCCAGCCGTCGTTCAAGCCCGAAGGGGGCACGGTGACCGCCGGCAACGCGTGCCCGCTGAACGACGGTGCCGCGGCGGTCATGGTGATGAGCCTGACCAGGGCGAACCGGCTCGGGCTGAAGCCCCTCGCCCGCATCGTGGCCTCCGCGCTCAGCGGCAACGACCCCGAGATCATGGGCGTGGCGCCGATCGACGCGGTGCCCAAGGCGCTCGAGGCCGCCAACATGAAAATCTCCGACGTCGACGTCGTCGAGTTGAACGAGGCGTTCGCGGCCCAAGTGCTCCCGGTGTGCCGGGAGACCGGGATCGACATCGAACACCAACTGAACCCCCATGGCGGGGCGATCGCCCTCGGCCACCCCTTCGGGATGACCGGTGCCCGGATCATGACCACGCTCATCAACGACCTGAAGACATTGGACAAGGCCATCGGCGTCGAGACCATGTGCGCGGCTGGCGGCATGGCAATGGCGATGGTCATCGAGCGGCTGAACTGAGCGTGAGCGACGAACTCCTCCTCGAGCGCGACGGGCACGTCGCGGTCGCGACCCTCAACCGGCCGGACAAGCTCAACGCGCTCGAGTGGCGCGCTCTCGGCTGAACTCCTCGAGATGTGCCGCGAGGTGAACGCCGATGACGAGGTCTGGGCGCTCGTGATCACCGGGGCGGGGCGGGGGTTCTGCTCCGGCGCTGACCTGAGCGGCCGGCGGCCGGCATCGGACGCGGTGGTCGGCCACACCGAGCGCATGGACGAGATGGGATGGGTGGGTCGCCAGGCCCTCGGCATCGCGGGCATCGCCAAACCGACGATCGCCGCGGTCAACGGCGTGGCGGCCGGGGCCGGCATGAGCTTGGCCCTGGCCTGTGACCTGCGCACCGGCGACAGTCGCAGCCGGTTCCGCACGGTGTTCGCCGAGCGCAACCTCAGCCCGGACTCGGGGATGAGCTACTTCCTGACGCGCATCGTGGGCTATTCGAGGGCAGCCGACCTCGTCTTCACCAGCCGCGACGTCGGGGCCGAGGAGGCGTACCGCCTGGGACTCCTGGACCGCCTCACCGAAGGCGAGAGCGCGCTGGACGAGGCGATCCAGCTCGCCAGCACCATCGCGTCGCTGCCGCCGCTCGCCACCCGCTCAGCCAAGCGTGTCCTGCAGCACAACGTGGACGTCGGGTTGGAGGCGGCCCTGCGGTACGAGACGGCGGGGCTCGGCTACGCCAGGCGGGCCACCAACGATCAGACGGAGTCGGCGGCCAGCTTCCGAGAGAAGCGCCCGCCGAAGTTCACCGGCACCTGACCGCCACCAGAGCGCCGACCGTTCACTTGACCGCTGAGGTCGAGGCGTACTCGACGGTCTTCGTGGCGACGTCGTAGCGACCCAGGTAGACCGCGCCCAACGCATAGGCGTGGCCCGGGCCGAAGGAAACCGCGCTCGGTACGCCGGGTAAGACGACGTCCCGGAGGCTCTCGCCGGCACGGACGAAACTCGACTCGGTGAGATTCCGACCGGCCCGCTCGGCGATCGCCGCAAAGAGCGCCAAGTCCTGACAGGCGGCGATTGGGGCGGTGTATGTGGTCACCGTGAGCGACTTGCTGGTGACGATCTTGGGGGGTGCCCCGATTGCATCCGAGGGATAAGCCTTGCGAATGATGCTCACACATTTTTGGATCGATGGCTCGTTCCACACCTGCGCGGGCTGCGCAAGGGGCGACGACGTCACCATGCTCTTGACGTAGGTGGGGTTGTTGGCGCCCGAGAGATACCCGTTGAGGTCCATTCCGTTGGTGGCCACCCACGGCGGGTTGTAGCTGCTCTGGTTGGCCGCCTGGCCGTCTGGCCAGGTTGCGGAGCCATCACCCACTGCGACCACCTCGTTCACGCCGGAATTCTGGAATCGCAGAGAGATGACGGCAACCTGCGCGTAGGCGGCGGGATCGTCGCCCTCCGGCGCCGAGTCGACCGCGGTCTGGACGACGTCGACGTGGAGCTTCTTGAGTGCTGCTTCGACGATGGCCATCTCCGGTTCGTCGGTGCTGTCGCCGCCGAAGACGCCCACCTTCTTCCCCTTGAACAGGCCGAGCTTGGAGTACACGCTGAGCTGCAGGGGGTCGTAAGCGGACGAAGGGGGCGTGAGTGTGAAGTTCGGGGCCCAATTCGCTGATTCGGTCTTCTGCTCCAACCCGCTGCCGTTGATGGTCGGCACGTTGTCGGCCAGATAGCAATCCGGCATCAATGGAGCGATCGACACGAAGATCTTGTCGTCCTGGGTGAGTTGCGTGCACGAGGTGGCCGCGGGGGCGGGCGCCAAAGGGCTGACAGCTTCGATGTAGGCGACGATGTGCCGACCATCAATGCCACCGTGGGCGTTCATGTTCGCGATCAGCGCTTGATAGGCATCGGCGAAGTTCCCGGGGTTGAGATTCACGCCGATCGCACGCACTGCGGCGAAATCGACGTAGGGGATTCCGATGCGGATCGTCGAGGCAGTGACTCCCTGAGTGGTCGTTGCGGCACTTGCCGTCGAACCAGCCCCGACCGCGCTAAGTGCGGTCATGAGAACGACCGTGGCGGCGACCAGAGCTCGCTTTGCCATAGTCATACGCTACGCGAGCGTGAGCTCCCGTGCATTGTCGAGCATGATCCGGCGCTGATCCGAAATACTGAATGAAGACACATTGTCGAAGAAGTCGCGTGGTTTCGCCATGCCCTCCGCGTGGGGCCAATCAGATCCGAAAAGGATGCGCTCCACCGGTACCACTTTTGCCAGCGCCTCCACGCTGTCCTCAACGAACGGGGCAACCCAACAGTTTTCATGGAATTGGTCAACCGGATTCTTGGTGAACATCCCAGGCTGCTGGCCATGAAGCAGCTGGAGGACGTGGAGCAGGTCCGGCACCCAGGTTCCGCCGTTCTCGATGTATGCGACCCGGACACCGGGGTGCCGCTCAAAGAGCCCATGGACGACAAGGGCCGCGGCAAAATCATGCACGAGCCGGTGGTGCATCAGAGCGCTAACGAACGGCTCGCTCACTGTGAGGGCATTGGTATTACCGTCGTGCCGACCGCTGCGGTACCCCCAAGCGTGAGCAACCGCCTCTTCGACCTCCCGATAGCCGTCATCGAATCCCGCGTGCGGCGCCACGACGAGACGAGACTCGGCAACGCGTGCCCAGAAGGGATCGAACTTGGGATCCGCCGGTGACTTCATTCCCCCAGGCGTGAAGGCAGGCCCATTGCGGATCGTGATGACGCGAGCGCCGCGGTCAATCACCCACTCAAGCTCGCGGATCGCACTGTCGAGGTCCGAGAGGGTGAGGAACGGGGCGGCAAATATCCGGTTCTGATAGGAAAATCCCCAGTCCTCGTCGAGCCATCGGTTGAAGGCCCGGAAGGTGTCAATCGACGCCTCGATGTCGGGCTGCATTGGGCCCTCCATGCAGACACCTTGCGACGGGAAGAGCCAACACCCCTCGATACCCTGCTCGTCCATGCAACGGAGCCGGGCGTCGCGGTCGTACCACTCCGGGTGCTCTGAGGGACGCTCGCACGAGAGCATGTTGGCAAGGTCCGCCTTCGAGCTCCTGCCGGCGAAGTACTCAAACAGGGCGCCGGGCCGCGGCCGCAGATTGACATCGCCCGGCCCCGGGACGATCGGGTGGAGCTGTCCACCGATCACATAGCGGAGCTGTCCGTCGATCTCCTTGACGAGCACGCCGCGCTCCGCGTACTTGGGGTCGCGATGGCGGGTGAAGGCGTCACTGGTTTCCCAGTAGTGGTTGTCGGCATCGAAGATCGTCGGGAACTGGTCCGCCTGCGTTCGCCATTGGTTTCCCTTGTTCAGTCGGTGCCGTGACGAAGCAGTTTGCCCGGTGTGGCACCGGTGCACTCGCCCTCGATGAACGTTGTCTTGCCATTCACGATGATGTGCTCGTAGCCAACGGCCTTCTGAACGAGCCGCATCTCACCCCCCGGGTAATCCCAGAGCCGCTCCTGAGGGCCGCTGTCGAGGCGGTCGTAGTCGTAGACCACGATGTCTGCCGGAGCGCCCTCCCGTAGGAACCCACGGTCCCGCAGGCCAGCCGCGACAGCAGGATAGAAGGAAAGCCGCCAGTGGGCTTCTTCGAGCGACATGATCTCGTGTTCGCGGACCCAATAGCTGATGAGCTCGGTCGGATAGCGGGCTGTCGTCACGAACTTCGTATGTGCGCCGCCATCACTGACGCCGGGCAATGCCACCGGAGATGTCGCGATCTCCTTCATCGATTGCGGTGGTGTTTCGAGCATTTTTGTGGCGAATCCGACCTTCAGTCCACCGGCAACGGCGATGTCGAGCATGGCGTCGATCGGATGTTTGTCTTCGCGGGCCGCGATCTCACCGATCGTCCAGCCCTCGTACTTGTCCTTGATCTCCTGCGCGAGCGGCGCGTCGCTCGAGATCCAGTTGACTCGGATGTCGTTCAGGACGTACCCGGCGCCGAAGAGGCCACCGCGCTCCTCATGGATCTCCTTGATCGCGCGGCGACGCTCGGGGTCGGCGAGCTTCACCCTTTTCTCTTCGACCGTGCCGAGGAGGGCCTCCCTCCAGCATGGGATGGTGTCGAGAAGGTTGTAGTCCTCGAACGTGAACTCAGAGACAAAGTTGGTCGTGAGAGCTTGCGCAAAGATGCGCAGCCCCTCCTCCTCGTTGTAATAGGCAAGCCGCTTGAGCGCTTCGCCATGCGAGTACTGAGCACCGCCGTGCTGGTTCAGCGCGCCGTCCGCGAGGAGGGCGTTCCAGATGATCGGACGGCCACTCTCGCGGGCGATCTGAGCGGCGCTGTCAAGTGATCCCGTGAGCTGCACGACACCGCGGCCGACAGAACCGAGTGCACGCGAGAACCAGGCCACTTCGTGATCGGTCATGAGATCGGTCACCATCGGTGTTCCGTCGTAGTCGAGTTGCACGTTGCCAATCTCGCCCGAGATCTGCGCACTCCACCCGCACCCGCCCTCTTCCATCGCCTCGACAAGGAGGCGACACATCTCATCGAGCTCCTCGTCGGTGACGCGGTAGGCCTTCGTCTTGTCGACACCGGCGACGTATGCGTAGAGCGGGGCCAACGGGACGAAGGCCATCACGTTCACGCCCTTGGGCGTCCGGTCGACACTGCTGAGGAATTCCGGGAATGTCACCCAGTCCCATGGCATTCCGGCCCGCATCGTCTTGAGGGGCACCGCCTCATTGCGGGAGACGGTGAGCATCGCTCGGTCGCGGTCTTCCGGCCGGCATGGGGCGAACCCGAAGCCGCAGTTGCCAATCACGACGCTGGTCACGCCGTGCCAGCTCGGACATCGTGCACCACGGGTCCCAGAAGACCTGGCTGTCGTAGTGGGTGTGGAGATCCACGAAACCGGGGGCGACGATCCTCCCGGACGCGTCGACCACTTCGGCGCCCTCGGACGCGTCCACCTTGCCGATGTGGGTAATCCTCCCATCGGCGATACCGATGTCCGCTTTGTAACGCGGCGTCCGCAGCCCGTCGATGATCGTGCCACCCTTGATCACGAGCTCGTGGGTCGCCATGCCCATCCCTCCCGTTGCCTGGGTCCCGTGCATTTACTTGCTGAGTCCCCAGCAAGTTACTACCCCCGGTTTGGTACGGTGTCAAGTGATGTCTCTCAAACCGCCACGACCGAGAACGCAGGCGGAGCGGCGAAACAAGTCCGAGCAGGCGTTGCTGGACGCAGCGGCAGCGGTGATCGCCGAACTCGGGATCGAACAGGCGTCCCTCGGGAAGATCGGCGAGCGGGCAGGGACGAGCCGCGGTCTGCCCAGCCACCACTTCGGATCGAAGGACGAACTGGTCGCAAGGTTGGCCAGGCGTGTGCAGGACCACGTCACGGCGGCGACGCTGAAGACGCTCGAGGATATGCATCAGACTCCCGAGGACGTCTCGGCACTCGAGTTACTGCGCACGACGGTCGCCACGTATCTGGCGCTCTACGAGAATCCGACCGCTGAGGTGCGTGCGCTCATCGTGATGTGGGGAGCGACGTTTCCATCACAAGCGTCGATCGAGGGGATGTTGGAGGCGCATCAGCGCAGCTACGACGGCTGGGCCGATCTGATCCGACGCGGTCAGCTGGAGGGTTCGATCCGTGTCGACATCGACGCGGCGGCGGCAGCCGTCGTGCTATTCGGTCTCGTCCGTGGCGTGGCCGCCCTCTTGTTGACGGAGTCCGAGATCAAGGACATGCGCAGCGTCAAGGCGACCTGTGATGCTTGGATCTTGGCGGCGCTGACGCCTGGTCCCACCGATTCTTCACCACGCCTCTGAACGAATCCGTGCGTCGCGCTCGCCCGATCACGAATCGTCGCCCGAACGCCGATTGCAGGCCTGCGGTCCTCCGACCATTTCGTCAAAACAGCGGACGTCTGTCGGCACTGGGCATCTGGACGCTCCCCCGCCGGGCGCCTTGGCGACCGTGCCGGGGTGCCCCCATGGCGTCGGGCTGCTCTCGTGCGTGATGAGCCTTCGGATCCGACGCCTGATGACCACGTAGCGATCACGAACCTGCTGGCGCGTGCTATTGCCTGGCCCTCGATGTGGACGACATCGATGCATGGGTCAGTCTGTTCACGACGGACGCGACCTACGAGACGTTCGGCCGCACCTGGGACGGGCACGACGGGCTCCGCCAGATGATGCGCGGAGCACCAAGGGGCTTGCACCTCGGTGGCCCGCCGGTCATCTCGATGCTCGGACCGGATGAAGCGCGGACAACACAGAACCTGCTCTTCGTCGAGGCGACGACTGCGGCGATGCGTCGTTCGATCTACACCGATGAGCTCCGCCGGACCGACCAAGGCTGGCGCATCGCGAGCCGTCGATGCCAGTTCATCGTGACTGATGGGATCGCCGATCGTCCCGAGGAATAGCGCCCTCATCGCCCTCGCGGCCCGTTGCAGCTGAGGCGTCGTGATACACCAGGCTCATGGTGATCCGGTGCCAGGAATGTCGACTTCGACGATGTGAATCGTGGCGTCGTGGGTCCCCTTGATGGATTCGCCAGGGAGTTCCTCCGAGGTCAGCAGGAACAGCGTGCGCAGATCCGAACCGCCGAGCGTGCAAGCGATCGCAAGCCGTTCGCCCATCGGGATGCGCTCGAGGATCTCGCCACCCCGTGCGATCCGTTGGAACTCGTGCGCCAGCGGCATGGCCGCCCATAGCGCCCCTTCGGCGTCGATGCAGATGCCATCGGGTCCATACGGCGCGCAGTCCGCGAACACCCGACGACCGCTCAGCGAGCCGTCAGCTTCGATGTCGAACTCGGTAAACCGGCGCCCGAGCGACTCGGCCACGATCAATCTCTGCCCACCGTCAGCAATCACAGAGCCGTTCGGAAACATGACGTCTTCGGCAACGATCCGAGCGGAAGCATCCAGCTCGACGAGCAGGAGCACACCCCGTGGGTCCGAAACCGGGGGGAACGTGCCCACGTAGGCGTTGCCTCGGCCATCCACGACCATGTCATTGCACCGGTCCCTGACCAAGGCGCTCAGGTTGGCGTGGACGGTCACGTCGTCTCCGTCCACTCGGAGGAGCTCGGGTTCGAGCATCGAGACGACCAACAGCGTTCCGTCCGGGAGGAAGCCGAGCCCTGAAGGTTCGCGCCCCGATAGTTCAGCCACGGTCTCCAGCCGACCACTGAGGTCAACTGTCCGAACCGCCTCGCCATGCATGTCCGAGAACCAGAGCCGTTCACCGCGCCAGCGGGGTCCCTCCGCGAAGACAAGACCATCCACGAGCAACTTCGGTGTTCGGGTCATGAGCGCATTCTTGGGATCGGACGGCTTGCCGTCAACACTCGTTGATGAGGTCGACAAGTTGTCATAATGACGACATGGCGGGCGATCCCTGGATCTTCGACTTCGACAACCATTACTACGAGGCGGAGGACGCATTCACGAGACACCAGGACCGCGGCCTCGGGAACCGAGGTATCCGTTGGGCCGACGTCGAGGGCAGGCGTCGGCTGCTCGTGGGCGGCTCGATCAACTCCTACATCGCCAACCCGACGTTCAACCCGGTGTCCAAGCCTGGCGCGCTGTACGACTGGTACCGCGGCAATCCGCGGCAACAGCAGATCAGAGAAGCGTTCGGGGAACTCGACCCGCTGAGCCCGGCATATCGGGACCGCGACGTGCGCCTCAAGGTGATGGAAGCCCAGGGACTCGCGGGTGCGATGTTGTTCCCCACGCTCGGCGTCGGTATCGAAGACGCACTGAAACAGGATCCCGAAGCATGCTCCAAGGTCTTCCACGCCTTCAATCGGTGGCTCGAAGAAGATTGGGGCTACAGCTACCGTGGGCGACTGTTTGCCGTGCCGTACATCGCACTACTCGACCCAGCCGCCGCAGCGGAGGAACTGCGGGAGGTGCTCGATGCGGGGGCCGTGGCCGTGAATGTGCGGAATGCGCCGGTTCCGATCCCGGGGGGTTACCGCTCGCCATTCGACCTTGTGTACGACGCATTCTGGGGGCTCGCTGAGGAGGCGCGCGTTGTCGTCGCCACGCATGCGGGCGTCGAGGGTTACGACGCAGTCGTGCAGATGTGGGAGCCGGGCATGGGTGAGAGCTCGCTGTTCCGCTCCCCCTTACGGGGGATCATCACGAAGGGCCGGGCCGTCAGCGATTTCTACGGTGCCGCTCTGTGCCACAAGATCTTCGAGCGGTTCCCCGGTCTCCGACTGGCGAGCGTCGAAAACGGCGCGTCCTGGATCCCCGACCTGTTGCACCGCTTGGACGACGCAGCCAACCGCAATCCCGGGTACTTCACGGAGCACCCGCGCCAGGTGTTTGGTGAGCATGTGTGGGTGACGCCGTTTTGGGAGGACAGCGTTCCCAATCTGCTTGCTGACGTGCGGGCCGATCGGTTGCTCCTCGGGTCGGACTGGCCACACGCTGAAGGCACCCGGGAACCGATCGACTTCGTCACCGAGACCCTCGCCGGGGTTCCGAATGAGGCTGTTGCCCTGATCGCGCAGCCAACGCGTTGGCACTGCTCGGCCTGCCGCCCGACTGAGCCCCGGGGGGATCTCGAGTCAGCCGGATGGATCGGCCTCGCGGATCAGCTTCGGCCAGCCGGACGAAGATGAAAACCGAGCTTCCGCTGACTCGAGCTCATCACCCAAAGCAAGACAATCGTCAAGATTGGGGGTCGCGCGGGAGCCCGAGTCCCCACTCGGCGATCGTGTTGCGCTGGATCTCGTCAGTGCCGCCGCCGATGCGAAGGCCCGGAGCGAACAAGAACCGCTCGTTCCAAGGAGCCGCCGCCGCGTCGGCGGTGGCAATCCCCGAAACGCCCAAAAGCTCGAGCGCGGCGTTCGCGGTGAGCCGCGCGTGCTCCGAATAGAGAAGCTTGGCGATGGATCCTCCCGCAGGGGCCGGTGCACCGGCCGCCATCTTCGCTTGGAAGAGATCGAGCAGCCGCTCGCGAGCAACGACGCCAGCCGTCATCTGGCGCACGAGCGGATCGTTCTCTCCACCCAGTTCGCGCACCAGCGCGACCAGCTGCACTGCGCTACGACCACTTGTGCCACCACCGATAGCCGCTCGCTCGTGGCGGAGCATGGTGCGCAGAACTGCCCAGCCACCACCGAGCTCGCCAATCAATCCGGACTCCGACACAAATGCCCCGTCGAGGAACACCTCGTTGAAGTGGTACGCACCGGACAGCTGGCGAAGGGGCCGCACGTCGACACCTGGTTGGGCCATCGGCATGGCAAAGCACGAAAGTCCGCGGCGCCCAGGAACCGACCGGTCGGTGCGCGCAATGAGGAGCGCATGGTCACTGCTCCCGGCCCCCGAAGTCCAGACCTTCTGACCCGTGACCGACCACCCGCCGTCCACCGCGGTCGCAAGCGTGCTGACACTGGCGAGATCGGAACCAGCTCCCGGTTCCGAAAGCAGCTGGCACCATGCTTCCTCGCCACAGATCACTCGCGGAAGGTGCTCGAGACGCTGTTCATGGGTTCCGTGGGCGAACAGGACGGGCGGCACCATTTCGAGCGCGACGGCCATCATCTTTGTCGAAACGCCGTAGCGCACCTGTTCCTCCACCACGACATCGTCCTGCCACTCCGGGCCACCGGCACCGCCATACTCCGTCGGCCACGACCGACCGGCGAGCCCAGCGTCGAACAGCATCTGCTGCCACTGTCGTGTGGTTTCGAGCGCCGCGTGCTCCCGCGCCCGGTACTCCGCCTTGGTCCTCGAGGTCACGACGTGAATGGCTGAGAAGTCTTGGGCGCTGCCCTTGGCCGGGGCGTGCTCATCGAACCACTCCCGCACGGCGGTCCGGAAGGCCGTAGGGGTCGCGTCCACGTCGATGCCCGGTGGCCGGATCGGGCTCGCGCTCACAAGCTCCCAATCCCGAGCACTCGCCGGGCGTTGTCCCGGAGGAACTTGGGCCAAACGTCGTCTTTCAGAGGCACCGCGGGGAGCTCGTCCATGATCCGGTCGAGCGACAAACCCATCGGGAAGTACCCGCCGTAGATCAATCGGTCCGCACCTCGCGTGTTTGCGTAGTCGATCACTTCGCGCGGGTAGTACTTCGGCGCGAATGCGGAGGTCGAGTAGTGCAGATTTGGCCACTTGATCATCAACTTCACAGCGAGGTCAACCCATGGCTCCGCTCCGTGGCGCATCACGATGACAAGCTCCGGGAAGTCGTAGAGCACCTGATCGAGAAGCTCGACCTTCTGCACGAGGGACGGGACCCGGGGCCCGGCGATCCCAACGGTGAGGAACACGGGTAGTCCGAGCTCGACACATTTGGCATACACCGGGTACATCCGGGGCGCGTCGATCGCCACCTGTGGGGAAACGCCGTGCGGGAATACGGATACCGCCCGCACATCCCACTGTGCGTGGGCTCGCACCAATGCGCCGATTCCGTCCATGCCGTCGTTGGGGTCGATCGTGAATGAGGCGACAAACCGATCGGGGTGATCGGTAAGCGCCTTCTCCGCTGACTCCGGTGTCGCGGTCAGGCTGATCAGCCCGATCTCGATGCCAAACCGGTCCATCTCCGACAGCGTGAGTGCGACAGGGTCGGCGACCGAGTGAGTTGGCACGTCGTGGAACATGTACTCCGCGGGCATGGTCATCGACTTCGACTGCTCGTCACGCAGCATCCGACGACGCATCGTCGCGTAGAGCTGTTCGGGGTCCGATGGAAACCCGATCAGCGTGTCAACGATGCCGATGCCAATCGGCGATTGCAAACTCATGCAAACGTCACTCCTTCACATCAGTTGGCGACGCCGAGAGCAAAGTACCCGATGTCATCCCGCCGTCGACGGTGAGTTCGGCACCGGTGACGAACGAGGCTCGGTCCGAGACGAGATAGCACACGACCTCGGCGACCTCTTCCGGCTCTCCCATCCGTCCCAGCGGAGTCGACCCGAGGCGATCGCGAGCCTCGGGGTCATCATCGCGCAAAACCATGGGCGTGGCGATGGGGCCGGGGAGCACGGCGTTGACGCGAATCCCATCGGCGGCCAATTCGAGGGCCGCGACCTTCGTGAGACCGCGCAACGCGAACTTCGAGGATACGTAGGCGCCGTGCATGCTCCACGCAGTCAACGCGGCGGTCGAGAGCGTGTTCACGATTGCGCCGCTACCGGTCTGTCGCAGATGCGGAAGTGTCGCCTGTATGCCGTTGAAGGCCCCCAGACAGTTGACGCGCCAGAGATCCTCGAACGCCTCCGGGGTCTCCCGGTCGAGTCCCGCTCGACGAAGCACGCCAGCGTTGTTCACCAGGATGTCGATGCGGCCAAACGCGTCGGCGCCCTGCTCGAGCAACGCGCGCCATGAGATCGGGTCACGGACGTCGAGGCGGCCGACAATGCCGTCGTTGCCGAGTTCCTCGCCCACCGCGGCAAGCTCCTCAATGAGCACGTCGCCGCCAATGACCCTGGCCCCTGCGGCAGCAAGCCGAAGGGCTATCGCACGTCCCTGGCCCCTGGCTGCGCCAGAGACGACCGCCACCCTCCCCCCGAGCTCGTCCGTCACGTGTTCTCAGCCGAGGAGAAGGTCGAGTCGAGTTCGGTCGTCTTCGTCGAGCCGGCGTAATCCGTCACCCTTGCCCGGCCTCCAATAGACGGGGTCGGCGCGCCATGCCTCGCGACGCAGCAACTGCTTGTCGATCTTCATACTGGCCAGCTTCGGGAGCTCCTCGGTGACGCGGACGAAGGCCGGCCGCCACTTCAGACCGAGATCGGGTTGCTCGTCAAGAAACGTGTCGAATTCCGCGGGATCAAACTGTGCGCCCGTAACCAGCTCGAGCGCCACCATGACCCGGTCCCCGACCGGATCGTCCGGTACGGCGTACACAGCGACAGAGCGGACCGCGGGGTAACGGGCCACGATCGTCGCCACGGGGTCGGCGGCAAAGTTTTCGCCGTCGACGCGAAGCCATTCATTGGACCGACCGGCAAAGTAGAGCCAGCCGTCGGCGTCGCGATAGGCGAGGTCACCAGACCAGTACGAACCGTTCCGGAAGCGGAGATTCGTCGCTTCCTCATTCTTGTAGTAGCCCTCGAATCCGCTGGTCGGCTGCGTCTCGACGATCTCGCCGATCGCCTCTTCGAGGTTGCTCGGCCGACCATCGGAGCCGAACTCGACTGGTGGACGCTCGTCCTCGGTCTCGGGATCGAGCACCTTTACGGTGGGGTCGGCCATCCCGAGTGCGGTCGCGGGCATGGAGGGATCGCGCCGGATGATGATGATGCCTTCCGTGGAACCGTAGCTGTCCCGTACGGTGCAACCGAATCGGCGCGGCGAACTCGCGGATGTCCCGATTCGACGCCTCGTTCCCTATCGCCAGGCGCAACGAGTTGTCGGAGTCGTCTGGTCGCTCCGGTGTGGCCAGGATGTAGTTAAGGACCTTCCCGGTGTAGGTGAGCATGGTTGCCCCGTAACGGTGGACGTCTGAAAGCGTGCCCGACGCCGAGAACCGTCCGCGTGTCGCGATGGGGACACCAGCGTTGATGGCAGACGCCCAACCCGTGAAGAGCGAGCTGGAGTGAAAAAAGGGCAGTGGTGAGTACACGACGTCACTTTCGCTCAACTGCGCGATGTTTGCGACGTGTGCACCAGTCCGGCCAAACCGACCCTGGGTACAGCGCACCGCTTTGGGGAGACCGGTCGATCCCGAGGTGAAGATCAGCAAGAAGAGATCTTCTTCCTCTACCGGGTTCGTGGGAAGCGAGGTCACCTGCTGCGCGAGCGATGACCGATACTCCTCACTATCGACGACGATCACTCGGTCAGGGGTGACCTGGGTGTCGACGTTGTCGATCAGGATTTGGTGAGCGGTATCGGTGACCAGGAGCTGACAATCGGTGTGGCGAATTAGCTGGCCGAGCTGGTCGCCGCGGTAGGTCGAATTGATTCCGACGATCACTGTTCCGGATACAGCGCCCGCGGCGAGCCAGAAGACGTAGGACGGTACGTTGTCCAGTAGTACACCGATATGCGGTGGGCGGTCGGGGTCACGCGTGCGCTCGAACAACTGGGCACAGCGGCCCGCCTCCTCGAGCAACTGCCGATAAGTCCACACGCGTTCGTCGAACCAGAGCGCAGCGGTGTCGTCTTCGGCGCGGCCACGAAGGATCTCTGCCGCGGTCGTCACCGGTTCGCCCCCTCCAGGATGGGACCGGGCCGGAGCCATGGGGTGTCCACGACCCATCCGGATCGTGACCACGTGAAAACAACACGACAACGGTGCGACCCCCCGAGCACCATGCTCGTGGTGAATTTCATCTCTGTTCTGCTCCGCTCATTCCAGAAGGGCAATTTCGACACTAACTTGAATTCGCGAATCGTTGTCAGGTCCTCTCACAGCAGAGTCACCCGGAATCGTCATCGGGGCCTCGGCGTTCGGGAGGACGGAGGCGCTCCACAAAGTGCACCCGCTTGCCGGGTGTCTCCATGACCAAACGGGACCGGACCACCTTTCCCGACGTTGTACGGGGCAGCGGGCCGTCCCACAGCACGAGCTGCTCGGGAAGCTTCCGGCGGGCGATGCCACGAGCGAGAAGGTGGTCTACGACGGCATCGAGGGTCAACTCGGCCCCAGGCTCAGACAACATCGCGACCACCAGCCGCTCGCCAGTGTCCGGATCGGGCAGCGCGAAGCACGCGTACTCGAGAACATTGGACATCCCAGACAGCGCATTCTCGACCTCGCTCAGTGTGATCTTGAGGCCGTTGCGATTCACCACCTCTTTGAGTCGGCCGACCACCGTGAGGCGCCCAGCCTCCACCTCGACCAGGTCTCCGGTGCGGTACCAACCGTCCTCAAAGGCGCGCTCGGTGTCTTCGGGATGGAGGTAGCCAAGAAAGACACTCGGCCCGCGGAGCATGCCTTCCTGCGGGTGGTTCTCGGAGCCAACGAGGACTTCGGTGCCCGCCATGAGCGCACCATCGTCGGAGAGCCGTTGCCCCCGGTCGTCGCCGGGGAGGCTCCCGGTGGCACATGGGGCTTCAGAGGAGCCGTACACGCGCGCTATGGCGATACCGAAGACATCCGTAGCCAGCTCGAGCAGTGGTCGCGGGAGCATCGAACCGCCCAGCGCGAGCGTGCCGAGGGCGATCCGGTGGTCGGGACGCGCCTCGGCTGCACGAAGCAGCCGCTCTGCAACAACTGGCGCGCCGCCGAGCAGGGTCGCGCCAACAGCGTTGATCCTCTCAAGCGACCGCGCCGCCTCGAAGCGATCCTCGAGAACGAGAGCAGCGTGCCGGTCTGCGAACAGGTGCATCTGGATGACGCCGGTGATGCTCATCAAAGGGCTCACGAGAAAGATCACAGTTTCGTGACCAGCGCCGGTGATCGTCGCCATGTTCCGCGCGCCCGCTGTGAGGGTGTTGAGGGAGTGGATGGTGCCCTTTGGTCGATCTGTCGTCCCCGAGGTAAAGAGAACGACCGCGGCGGCGTCACGGTCCGGCTCTGCCCACTCTGCCGTGTCCGAGCCAACAAGGGATTCGAGCACCAGCGCAGAGCCGAAAGGGACTTCGATGGAGAGCCGGTGGTGCTCTGCAGACGGCACGATCAGGATGGCTGGTCCCGACAGCTCCTCGAGCGCAGCACGCACTTCCGCGGCTCCGCACCGCCGGTCAAGGACAAACCCCGTCGCGCCAAACGCGAAGCAAAGCGTGATATGCGATAACGCCCTCGACAGCGTTGCCGGAGATCAGTACGACGGCCGCGCCAGGGACGACCCCCGCTGCACGGATCGAGCCGACGCATCGCGCGATCGAGTTGGCCAACTCCGCGTAGTTGAGACGACGTCGATTGTCGGCGACGGCGAGCGCCTCGGGTCGACGAACGGCCGCAGCCTCGATACCGTCGGCCACGCGTCGATCGTCCCAAAGGCCTTGCGCCCGATAGAGCCTCGCCCGAACTGGTGGGACCCCGCTGGAAGCGTGGTCAAGCGTCACCTTCGCGGTGCGAGCTTCACGAGCGCCCGCCGGGTCGCCGTGTCGTGCGTCTCAAGAATCATCATCGAGACCAAGCCCATCCCGCCATGACTTGAGCTGCACGGCGAGGTGGTCTGGGGTCAACGGGCCCCGAGGCGAGGCGTCCCCCTGCATCGCCCACGGCCGGCAGATCACTTTGGCGGCGCTTGGAGTCGCGCGTGACGACCTCGATATCAAAGCTCCTATCAAACTGGTCGCACGGTGCCCATGTAGAAGGCGATGTATTCACCCGCCGCGTCACTGCACGAGTAGCCGTCTACGAGACCGAAGAACTCGACACTCATGCCGCCCGGATGGCCCCGGCGAACACCGAAAGCGCCTCCGTGCTGGTGCGCAGGATAGACGGGTCGAAAGTGGCGAAGCCGTGGATCTGTCCCTCGTAGAGGTGCAGATCCAGCGGCACTCCCGCCGCCACGAGGTGCTTTGCGTACGCGAGACCCTCGTCTCTGAGCGGATCGAAGCCTCCAAGGATGAGGGTGGTTCGCGGCAAATTGGTGACGTCAGCGCGCAATGGCGATGCGTCAGGATGACCTCGCTCACCTGGCTCCGGGAGGTAGAGGTCCCAAAACCAGGCCAGCTCCACAGTGGTCAGCGGCCATGAGGTCCCGTAGCGAGCATGGGACGGCCGATCCAGGCGATGGTCGGTGACCGGATAGGCCAGAATCTGACGGGCGATCAGCGGCCCGCCGGCGTCACGGGCGCGGCAGGCGACCACCGCGGCGAGGTTGGCGCCCGCGCTGTCGCCAAGAACCACGAGCTTGGAAGCGTCCGCGCCCACCTCGCTTGCGTGGTCGTGGGCCCACCGCAGCGCTGCCTCCGCGTCCTCCACCGGAACAGGGAATGGGTGCTCGGGGGCAAGGCGGTATCCGACCGACACAACAACGCAGTCGGCGCGATTGGCAAGTCGACGGCAGAACGCTTCTGAAGTATCGAGGCTGCCAATGACCCAGCCACCACCATGGAGGTAGACGACGAGCGGCCGAGGGCCTCCTGGACCCGGCTGGTAGACGCGCACCGGGATCGCCCCGCCCTGGACTTGGACTGTCACTTCGTCGACGTGATGGATGGGCAAAGGAGTAGCTGCCCGGGCCAAGCCGGCCTCGTGGTATGCCCTGGCGCCCTGGACCCCGCGATCGGACAGCAGAGGCATTCCCAGGGCTCCGATTTGGGCGATGAGCTCGGCCGCATCGGGATCGAGTCGGGATCCAGCGTCCGGGATCATGACGGCACAGAGCCACGATCGAACAAGTACCCGCTGAAGTCGGGCAACTTCGTCATCCGCCAGTAATCGACGAGGCGCCACGGGCTGAGGACGTGTACCCGGCCGTCCGGGCCCTTGTACCACGAGTGACGCACGGAGGGATGAGCCCACACCGTCTTCGCTAGCTCGGCTTGCAGCTGTTCCACGTACTCGTCGTAGGTCTTCCGAGTAACCTCGATCGACCGGTGACCCCGCACGAGCAGCATCCGAATAGCAGCGCCGATGAACTGCATCTGGCACTCGGAGTGGAAGATGATGCTGCCGGCGTGGGCAAGGTTCGTTCCCGGGCCGTAGAGCAAGAAGAGGTTGGGGAACCCAGGCACCGTGATTCCAAGGTGGGCGGCCGGTGCGACCCCCCACTGCTCGGCCAGACGAGCACCGCCGCGACCGACGATGTTGATCGGTGCCAGCATCTCGTTGGCCCGGAAGCCGGTGGCGAGAACGATGACGTCGACTTCATGCCGAGCCTCCGCGGTCACCACGCTCGAGCGCTCGATTCGGAAGATCTCGTCGCGAACCAGTTCGACGTTCTCTCGCTTGAGACATTGCAGCCAGCTTCCGTCGTCCTGAAGTAAGCGCTTGCCCATCGGTGGATAGTCGGGCAGGATTTTGGCGAGCAGCGCCGCATCGTCGCCCACGTGCTTCTCGATCCAACCGACGAGGATCCTTCTGCGCTCCTCGCTGATGGCGTTGGCCGACTCCGGCATCCCAGGCCAGTCCGGATCGATGTGAACCACGGCCAAAGCCTTGTCACTGGCTTGATAGAGCAGCATGAACCGGTACCACGACGCGTACCCGGGCACGTGATGCATCGTCCACCTCACGCCATCGCCCACGGCTTCGTGATACTTCGCGTTCGGTGCCATCCACTGGGCGCTGCGCTGGAACACGACCAGGCGGTCGACTTCGTTTGCGATGGCTGGTCCGACTTGGAAGCCGCTGGCACCTGCGCCGATCATCGCGACGCGTTTGCCAACAAGATCGACATCGTGGTCCCAACGGGCGGTGTGGAAGACCGGACCCTCGAAGTTGGAAAGGCCGGGGAGATCGGGCACGTAGGGCCGGTTCAGCTGACCTACAGCGCAGATGACGATGTCTGCGTCGCGGTGGCGCTCCGTACCGTCGGGACCGCGGCTCACTACACGCCAGAGGGCTCGCTCGTCGTCCCAGCTCAACGAGACGACCTCGGTGCGCCACTCGACTTTGCTGGCGATCCCCCAGCGCTGCATGACGTCGCGGAAGTACCGGTGCAACTCAGGTTGCCGAGAGAAGAACTCGCTGAAGCTGTCATTCGGTTCGAACGAGTAACAGTAAAAGTGATTGCCAACGTCGACGCGGCAACCCGGGTAGGTGTTCTCATACCAGGTGCCGCCCACATCGGGGTTCTTCTCGATGATCGTGAACGGGATGCCCGCCTGAGCAAGCCTGACCCCGGCAAGCAGCCCCGACTGACCGCACCCGATGACGACGACAGAAATCGATTGCTTCGTCGCCTCGTCGAGGCAATCGATTTCGATCCGACGGGGATCGGAGCCGTCGATGTTCATCTCCTCCATGAACATCGGTATGTACTCCTCGGCCACCTCTTCACAGGCGAGCCAGGACATCGTCTCTCGAAGTACCTCGGGCGGCGGAGGAACCGGTTTTGGGGAACCAGCGTCTCGGTAAGCGAGAATCGCCTCGAGCGCCTGCCTTCGAAGTTCGGCTCGCTCGTCCTCGCCGAGACCGCCCTGGAACTCGTTCGGAATGAAGGTCCGCGGGCGTATGGGGCCGCGGAGGTATGAGGGATCGCCAGTGAAGTAAACCACTGACGCGACCAGTGCCGGCACGCTCACATCTTCAAGAGCCGCGGCGACGGTCTCGTCATCGTCGGTGATCTGCGCTACGTCACGCCGTCGATACACCTGTGGATCCAGTCCCTTCTGCCGGAAGGCCCGCTGCCGGGTGGCCCTTCTGCGGTCCGAATCCCGGTAGCAACGTGTTTACCTTTGAGCGGAATGGTATCTACATCATCGGGGTTCGGCAGAGCGTGGGCCGAGTGCGTACCGCTCGTTCTCCGCATGCCACGCTTCGCGATGAGCTCGGTGGTTGCAGCAATGCGCACCCGCTCTGAGGCGATTCGCCTGCGCTTGTCTGCGCCGTAATCGAGTCCGAGTGACGCCCAGCGATCGGTCGAGATCAGAGCACCAGTTCAGTAAATCGGTTGTTGGTCTTCGTCGGAGGGCGCGCCGCTTGGCGTTTCGAGCAGGTGCTTCATGACCTTGCCGGTCACGTTCCGGGGCAATGAATCTCGGAACTCCACGTAGGCCGGCACCTTGAACGGCGCGAGCGTCGTCGCGACCCAGGCGCGAACCTCCTCGACGCCGATGGCCGCTCCGAAGCGCCGAACGATGATGGCCTTCACCTCCTGTCCGAGCACGCGGTCCGGTGCACCCACCACGACCGCATCAGCGATGTCCGGGTGCTCCAGCAACCGATCCTCGATCTCCTGCGGATAGATGTTCTCCCCCGCGCGGATGATGAGGTCCGTACGACGACCCTCGAGGAATAGCGCTCCGTCGTGGATGCGGCCGAAGTCCCCGGTCCGGTACCAGCGGTCGTGGCTGAGGGCGGCAGCGGTCGCTGGGCGATCGCCGAGGTATTCGACAAATACCGACGCGCTGCGAATCTGCACCTCACCGACACGGTCGTCTTCCACCTGTACCTCGGTCCCCGGCCGACAGACCCGCAGCTCCGCGGCCGGGGGTGGCGTGCCCACACACCCCGGCCCATCCAGCACGCCGGGCATCGCCGCCGTGGCTCCGGTCCCGTTCGTCTCGGTCATCCCAAGCCCCACCATGAGGCCGGGCCTGGCCTGCGGCCACCGCTTGCCCAGTCGTTCCAAGAGCTGGATCGACCACAACGACCCGCCCCCCACGATCGATCTCAGGCTCGACAGGTCGTACCGGCCGACGTCGGGATACTCGAGAAGACGCCACGCCTGCGTTGGCACCAACCTCCATGTGGTGACGCTGTGCCGTTCGGTGAGTTCCAGTTGGTGCTCGGGCGCCCACCGGCCGGGGGGCGGCATGTACACCAGCTTGGTTCCCGTGGAGACCGACGAGATGGCTTGGCAGTTGAGCCCCGAGATGTGGAACAAGGGCAGCGCCGCGATCTCGCAGGTCTCCTTTGGCGGTGCCCCGGTCGCAGCCGTCCGCAGGGCGATCGACTGGATCCAGTGAAGGTTGTTGCGATGGGTAAGGACGGCCCCTTTCGGACGGCCAGTGGTGCCGCTGGTGAAGAGGATGACGAACGGGTCGTCCTCGTCGATCTCTTGGTCCGGCAGGGATGCGCTGCCGCCGAACCAGGCCCCGGCGATCTCGTCGAGATCCCTCCGGGGGAGGTCCTCACCCATGCCCTTGAGCCGATCCAACCGCGGTCGGTCACCGATGAGCAGCTTCGGGTTCGTCAGGCCGATCCCATAGGTGAGCTCCGAGCCGGTCCACCATCCGTTCAGTCCGACGACGACCGCGCCCAGGACGATGACCGCCCATGCGACGATCACGAACTCGAATCGGTTGGCCGAGGCGATCGCCACACGATCTCCGCGTTCGATGCCGTGTTCTGCCTTCAAGGATGCGGCAGAGTTTGCGATCAGTTGGGCGGCCTCCCCGAAGGTCACGATCCGTTCGCCGTGGACCAGGTACGGACGAGAAGGGTGCCGAGCCGAACCCTCCTCGAGAAGCGCCCGAAGATGGGGGTGCCGGTGCACGAACACTTCGTGGCGAACACCCATGGCCGCTTGCCGTTTAATTTCGAATGGTTGACCAGGAGCGGTGAGCGCCCGGCGCAACTCCGGTGTGCAGGCGGGTGGCGGCACCCACCGCAGCGTTGTGCCCATCTCTTCTCGCTCTAAGAGGCCGGACGGAAATGGACAAGAGCGACGTCGCCCACATCTTCAAACGTGGCTTCGACCTTCATGCCGATCGCGACCGCCGCCAGCTCAACGTCGACGATGTTAGTGGTCATTTTGGGGCCCTCCTCCAACCCGACCACCGCGATGACGTAGGGAACCACGTCGGCGAATGCCGGATGCGTGGGCCGGACCGTCGCGTCGCGACGCCGCTGCGACGGACTCCTCTTACGAGAGGTCGCGTGTATCCCACGCACAGGCGTTCAGGTAAAGGCCCGATTCCAGACCTGGGCATGTCGAGACTGCCCTTCTCAACCCGGTGGAGGGTGGAACTGCGTCGCTGTGAACCGCCGAGCGCACGAGGACCGCTCTGGCTAGATTCCGTCCTGGTGGGGTTCGGTGCACACATCCGGACACACACTGCCAGGAACCGCGCGCCGTCGGAAAGCGAGCTCCGGGCGCCGCGGGAGGGACGCCGAGGGTTAAGCACGCGATTTCGGAAGGCGGCGTTCGAACCCCAAGCGCGATAAGGCAGCGTGGCAATACAATGTGCCAGTCGGGTGTCGCACGCGACAGCCGGCTCGGGCCGAGAGGAGCAGTCATGGGCCGAATTGCGATCATCTCGATCGACGGGCACGTCAAAGGGTCGCGAGCGGAGTATCGGGACTACATCGAAAAGAAGTACCTCGAGGTCTACGACGAGCAGGTGAAGGCCGCAGAGGAGGCGGGCCTCCGCGACGCAGGCAACCTGCACATGGAGTTCGATCCGGCGGTCCAGTGGGACTCGGATCTGCGGATGCAGAACCTGGAGAGCAAGGGCGTGGTCGCCGAAGTGCTGTTCCCCAACGGACGGCCCTTCCAGCTCAACAGCTTCGATGACTTCGCTCGCTCGGAGAACGTCGAGCTGGCCGAGGAAGGTCGCCGGGCCTACAACCGCTGGCTGGTCGATTTCTGTTCCCAGGCCCCCGAGCGCCGCCGGGGTCAGCTGCAGATCTCCCTCGACGACGTCGACGGAGCCGTCGCGGATGTCTACTGGGCGAAGGACCACGGTTTGGGTGGTGTGGGGCTCCCCGCGCCACCGGCCGGGACCCATTTCTTCGACCCTCGGTTCGACCCCGTCTGGGCGGCGGCCCAGGAAGTGGGGCTCGTCATCAGCCAGCACGGCGGAGCCGGCCTCCCCGGCTATAACCCCCCGGGGTTCGCGGCGCTTCTCACGCTCATGACCGAGAACGCGTTCTACTCGTCTCGGTCGCTCTGGCAGCTCATCGCGGGCGGCGTGTTCGACCGGTTCCCGAACCTGAAGATGGCCTACATCGAGACCCAGCTCATGTTCTTGATCCCGGCGATCGCCAATCTGGACATGGTCCTCAGCGCGGACAACGACCTGATGGGCTTCGCGCGAATGATGAACCGTGAGCGGTCCGTCCAGCGCCTGGCCAGCGAGTACTTCCAGACGAACATCTTCGTCGGGGTCTCTCCGTTCTCGCCCAAGCAAATCCCGACGCATCTGGCGTCGGGGATGGACGCCTTGAGCGAGCTGTTGGGGGTCAACTCAGAACAGCGGTCCCTGCCGGGGTTCCATATCGGCGTCGACGCGTGCATGTTTGGAGTCGACTATCCGCATTTCGAGTCCAACTATGAGCGGGTCTCCGAAGAGGTCGCTGGCCTCGTGGCCGCGCCGGGCGTGACCGAGGACGATCTGCACAAGGTGCTCTTCGAGAACGCCGCCGAACTGTACGGCTTCGACCTCGGTGTGCTCCAACCCGACATCGACCGCATCGGATTCGAAACCGGCGACCTTTTGGCAGCCGCTTCGGCGTAGATCCAAAGAAGGACATCGTGAGGTCCCGATGAGCCGGAGCCACATGATGTCCTCCGCGGCTTTGCCGTAGAAGAACCGAGCACCGGATTGGCCCTGGATCGTCACAACGAGCGCCACTTCAGAGCCAACGCGTTCCCGCTGATGGTGTGCTTGTACTCGTCCTGACTCCGCGAACGCAGCAAATAGTAATCAGCCACCGCTGGTCGCAGCAGGATAAAGCATCGGCCCGAGATCCACCGGTGGTGGTTGCCCTTAGAGCCGGTAGACCTTGCGGGCGTTGTCGCCCATGACCCTTGCCCGCGTCTCGGGGCGCAGTGTGCTCATCTTGTCGGCGACGCTCTCAACCGGCGAGGGGTACAAGCAGGTCGGGTGCGGGAAGTCGGTCTCGAACATGATCCGATCGTCGCCGACCATGTCCATCAGGTTCTGCAGCTGGCCCTGGTTCTGCTCGAACCAGAACGTGGCGTACCAGTGGTGGGCGAAGTACTCGGAAGGCTTGCGCTTCAGCGCCTTGAAATGATCGGGCGCGTTCTCGGCCAACTCGTAGTCCATGGTCTCGAGGATGAACGGGATCCAGCCGATGCCGCTTTCGACGGCGACCATGGTGAGATCGGGGTAGCGATCGAACACCCCGGAGAAGATCGTGTTCATCACGACGCGGGCGCTATTGAGGAACAGCATGCCGCCGCCGATGGCCGGCTTAACGTATTCGTCCTGCGACGGCCAGAAGTACTTGCCGAAGAAGTCCATGGCGGTGTTGCTCGAGCCGATGTGGAAGTGCACCGGCATGTTGAGCTCGGAGCACACCTCCCACAGCGGGTCCCAGGCCCGGTTGGCAAGGTCGGGCGAGCCGGCATCCTGCGGGTCGGAGGTCATGTTGATGCCGCGCAGGCCGAGGCCAGCCGCCCGCTTGGTCTCTTGGACGCAGCGGTCGACGTCCCACGCCGGCATCAGGGTCATCGGGATGAACCGGTTGCCCGACGAGGTCATGAGCTCGGCCATCGCGTCGTTGTAGATCTCGAGGCAGAGCGTGCGGAGCGACTCGTCGGGGATGGCGTTGTTGAGCGTCGAGCCGCCGAGGCCCACCACGTTCGGGAACAGGACCTGGGCGTGGATGCCGCACTCGTCCATCAACTTCAGGCGGGCCTGTGGGTCGAAGGCGCCCTCGTGGACCCAATCGAGGCCCTTGTTGGACGACTCAAAGAACGGGATCTTCGTGCTGTCGCGGGCGATGACGCCGCCGCCACGGGCGAAGCCGATCACGTTTCCATCGACGACCCACGTTGGGATGCCATCGCGTTCTTCAACATGCAGGACCCGGTTCTCGTAGCCTTTCGGGGCCCGGCTGGTCCAGAGGTCATAGGGCTCCGTGTAATGGGTGTCGGCGTCGATGACCTTGAAGTCGTCTGCCAGCTGCGTCATATGACCGTGCCTCGATTTCTGGACGCCCTTCGGCGTAGCCCTTGATCTCAAAGCATCGCGCCCTTTGCCCCTACTGCCAACCCCGGGAGCGGCGGCCTCCGTGGCCTGCCGGCGCGGTGCGGGCACCGTTCGGCCGCCGTGCCAAGCGGATCGGGGTCTCGTAACCCCCTCTGCGCTGGCTTGTGGCCAGAAGGCGGACCTGCTCCGCGAAGAGCCCGTCGACATAGACAACAACCCGGTCGACCTCAAGCTCCTCTAGTCGTTTGAGCGCCGGCGCGTGCAGGCCGGCGGACACGGTGACGACAAACGTCGACAGATCGCGCCCCGAGGCTGCCCTGGCTGCCCTGGCGGTCTCAAGAAGACGCGCCAAGCGCGGGCCATCTGGGAGATTGACGCCGTCGGCGACACGGCCAGCCAGCTCCGCCATCTTCGGTCCGAAACCCCCGACGATGATCGGCGGAAGAGGCTCGGGCCGTGGAAAGCCACCGACGCCGCCGACCGACCCGGACCAGACCGACCGCAGTGTCACGACCGCCGCTTCAAGTGTGGCCCGCCGGGCCCGATCACCCGGCACCGGCCGACCGAGCGCTCGTTGTTCGGCCTCGTAGGGCGTCTCGATTCCGCCGCCCGCACCGAGACCCAACAAGAGACGGCCTTCGCTGACCTCCTGGAGTGTGGCGGCCATCACCGCGAGAGTCCCAGGATCACGATTGGCCACGTTAAGCACCATTGGACCGACGGCGATGCCGGGCACGACCGCAGCGATCGCGGTGAGCGTCGTCCAACACTCAAGCACCCGATCTTGCCCGTGCACCGAGCCCGCCAGGTGGTCGTACAACCACACACCGTCGAAGCCCTCGCCCGCGGCCACGATGGCTCCCTCTCGTACGTCTGACCAGGTGGCGCCAAACGGGTCGAACAGCAAGTCGATGTGCATGTGCCAGATCCTCCCGCGATCGAACTGCCTGCAACCGAGGTTCTTTCTAGATTTCTAACGTCACCACCAACTCGCCGCTCCGGGTATCCCGAAGGCGTCTCGCCAGTTCGTCTGCGGAAGGGGCGGTCAACGGCGCCAGCCTTCGACGCGCCGCTGGAGGAGGTCAGTCGTCAGTCCGGACTCGGCTCGAGGGATCTTGACGCCGACCAAGCGACGCCTGTTGCGCGGATCAGGCCTCCGCCGCATCAGCGGTAAGGGGATCAAGCGGTCGTTTCCTCCCGATGGCCTTGGGCCCCACTCCGCTGCCAGTCCCCGGACCGACCGCCCGATTTGTGCCAGAGGGTCAGCTCCTCGAGCGACGCCTCCGGGTCGAGGTCGAGCAACGAGTCGACCAGAGTGAGGCCCGCAACGGCGCAGGCGGTGAGCGCCTCCATCTCCACTCCCGTCCGTTCGACGATCTCGATGATCGCCGTGATCTCGATCCGGTGCTCGGTCACCTCGATGTCCACCGAGACCCGGTCGACACGGATGGGGATGGCAGAGCGGGATGAGCGAGGACGTCTGCTTGGCACCTTGGATGCCGGCGACGCGTGCCGCCTCCACCGGATCCACCCCGTCACGGGCGGTCGCCGAGTGCCGCGACGGCGTCAACCGTGGTGAGCACTGCGCACCGCGCCACGGCCACTCGGCGTGTCAGCGGTTTGGCGGTGACGTCGACCATGCGAGCGCGGCCCTGCTCGTCGAGGTGGGTCAGGCGCCCCTGCGGCGTCAGTGTCCGCCCTCCGGCCGGGCGGTCACGCGCAGCCCCCCGACACCGGCGGGATCACCGCGACCTCGTCGTCGTCGCCGACGGGGGTGTCCGGGTCCGACTTCGTCGCCGTTCACCCAGACGCGCGAACGGTCGAGAACGCTGGAGAACGGCTCCCCGAACCGCGCCCTGCGCCGCGCCATGACGGCGGCGACATCGTGCCCGGGCACGGAGGCACCAGGCGTCCCCGCCGCCTCCCGCGCCGGCCCGAACAGCCGGAGGCGAGCCACCGCTACCCGCCGATCATCGACATCGATCGCGACGGGCTGAGGAAGCCCGGCTCGTTGATCCCGTGGCCGGGATGTTTGGCCCAGACGGCAGCCCGGAACAGGAGGGCGAGCTCGGCGTCGGTGCCGCCATTGCGCAGGACGTCCGCGCACGGTCTCTTCGTCGTTGGTGAAGAGGCAGTTCCGCATCGGCACCGTCCGCGGTGAGCCGGAGTCGGTTGCACGTGCCACAGAAGGGCTCGGTGACGCTCGAGATGAGGCCGATCTCGCCCACACCGTCGCTGAAGCGGAACCGCTCGGCCGGTGCTGCGCCGTTGTCGTCCGGTCACCGGCTCCAGCGGCCAGCGAGCCGAGATGCGATCGAAGACCTCCCGGCCCGGCACGAGCCGGGCACGCTCCCATTCTCCCTGGGCATCGAGAGGCATGAACTCGATGAAGCGCACGATGCGGCCGGTCGTCGCGGGCGAACGCGGCGAAGTCGAGGATCTCGTCGTCGTTGCGGCCTCGCAGCAGCACCACGTTGACCTTGAGGGGGGTGAGCCCGGCCGCCTCGGCGGCGTCCATCGCCGCGCAGGACGTCGATCGAGGCGGCCCCGCCGGCGGATGCTGGCAAAGCGCTCCGGCCGCAAGGAGTCGCAGCTCACGTTGACTCGGCGCAGGCCGGCCGAGGCCAGCTTCGCGGCCATCGCCGGCCAGCTCGGTCCCGTTGGTGGTCATGGCCAGGTCCTCGAACCCGAGTCCGGACAGACGGGCGACGAGCACCGGCAGTCCCTTGCGGACGAGCGGCTCGCCCCCGGTGATCCGCAGCGCCGTCACGCCGAGGCTCCGGGCCACCCGAGCCACCCGGGTGATCTCGTCGAACGTGAGGAGCTCGCTCCCGAGGCAGGAAGGAGAGCCCCTCCTCGGGCATGCAGTAGACGCAGCGCAAGTTGCAGCGATCGGTGACCGAGATGCGAAGGTCGTCGTGCACGCGCCCGTAGCGGTCGACGAGTGGCCCCTCCACCGGCATGGCCGGTGCCGCATCCTCCTCGCCGCTCCGGTGGGGCCGCACCGAGACGGCGACCGGGACGGGAGCCGTCACGGGACCTCCGTCACCGCGTCGGAGGCCGGGACTCGGTCGCGCATCGTCGATCTCATGGGAGCAGAGGGTCCAGTCCGTTCCACCGCTCCAGGTCTCGCGCTTCCAGATGGGGACTGTGTGCTTGAGGGTGTCGATGCAGAACTGCGCAGCCGCGAACGCCTCGGCACGATGTGGTGTCGACGCCACCACGACGACGGACACCTCTCCCACCTCGAGCCGACCGACCCGGTGGAGGAGCACCAGGCGGCCGATCTCCTCCCATCGCTCCCGGGCGGCAACGGCCACCCGGGTGAGCCGCGGGTGCCACTTGTTCGACGTACGCCTCGTATTCCAGGGCCGTCACCCCGGGACGACCCTCGGAGTGGTCGCGGACGGTGCCGCAGAAGGTGACGACCCCGCCGCACCCGGGGAGGATCGCCCACCGCCACGCCGCATCGACCGGCAGCGGATCCGAGCCGACGCCGATCCAGTCACCGCCCTCTGGGGGGGACCAGCCCGGTCGGCGCCGCCATGCCCTTCTCGATTTCCCTCCTGAGCGTCCGTCACTGCCCCCCTTTCCCAACGACCGCACGGGAGACCGTCTCACCACACTAATCAGGGCCATGTGTTCGTCGATTCCGGCCGGCCACCGCGTTCCTCGGTGGCAGCTCGGCATGACGCATGCCGCAGGATCAGTGCGGTCGGCCCCCGGCGAGCAACTCGAGCGCATGGCCGAGGACGTCGGCGACGGCCTCGAGCGACTCGACCGCACCCTTCGGAGATCCCGGGACATTGAGGATGAGGCAGCCGCCGATCGATCCCGCCACCCCCCGGGAAAGCCGTCCGAGCGGATTCACCGAGCGCATGGCCTCAGCCAAGCCAGGGGCCTCGCGTTCGATGACGGCGCGGGTCGCCTCGGGAGTGAGGTCGGTCGGCGAGAACCCCGTGCCGCCCGTGGTCACCACCAGTCCCGCGAATCCGGTCGACAGCTCGACGAGCGCGTCGGCGACCGGCGCCATGCCGTCGGGCACGACTCCGCCGATCGACGATGCGAAACCCGTGTTCGACAAGGACACGGGCCAGTTCGTCTCCGGATCGGTCCTCGCGCGCACCGGTGCTGACCGATTCCGAGACGGTGAGGATCTTCGCATCGTGGGTCACGACGAGGGCGCGCTCACCACAGTTCCTCCGCTGACGACAGTGTGTCGGCGTCGATGAGGAGCACTTCGACGCGCTCACCGGAGCTGACACCGTCCCCGTCGGGGAGCAGGGCGAGCGCGTTCGACTGCGCCATCGAGCGGAGCTGGTGCGACTCCTGACCGCCGGACAACCGTGCCCGAAGCACCCCGTCGGCTCCGGTGCGGGTCGTCACCCGCAACAAATGCAGCTTGCCGTCCCGGCGACGCGGCAGGTCGACCTCGGCGACGGCTGCGAGGCGCGGTCGATCGAGCACGGTATTGCCTGCCATGAAGCGAAGCGCGGGGCGGACGAGCAGCTCGTAGGAGACCAGGGCGGACACCGGGTTCCCGGGAAGCCCGAAGACGGGCGTCCCGCGCTCCTCGAGGACGCCGAAGGCAAAAGGCTTGGCCGGCTGGATGGCGATCTGCATGGAACGCGCCGTCGCCCCACCCAGCTTCTCGAGCACGGTCTTCACCACGTCGCGGTCACCGACGCTCACTCCGCCGCTCGCCACGACGGCGTCGCATCGAGCTGCGGCCTCGTCCAGCAACGCGACCAGCGCCGCCTCGTCGTCTCCAACCACGCCGAGATCGACAGCGCTGAAGCCGTCTGCCGCAAGCTGGGCGAGCAGCGCCGGACGATTGGCGTCGCGGATCTTCGCCGGCGCAAGCCCGCCGGTGGTCCTGGCGAGCTCGTCGCCGGTGGAGAGGACGCCCACGGTCGGACGCGGATGCACGAGCAGACGCTCGACCCCGAGGCTTGCGAGGACGCCGACGTGGGCTGGTCCAAGCGACGTCCCTTGTCCGAAGACCTCATCGCCCGGTGCGATATCGGTCCCCGCGTTCCGCACGTTCGTGCCCGGACTGAGCGACTCCTCGATGATCACGATCGATCCGCCGTCCTCGACACGGGTGTGCTCGACCATGCACACGGCGTCGGCGCCATCGGGCAGCGGTGCCCCTGTCATGATCCGAGCGGACTCACCCGCGGAGACGAAGACCTTGGGGTCGTCCCCGGCCATCAAGCTGTCGACCACCAAAAGGCGTGCCCCGGCTGGGACCGTATCGGCGGCCCGGACGGCGTAACCGTCCCTGGACGAGTTGGTGAACGGCGGCACGGCCTCGGTGGCTCGGACGGTCTCGGCCAGGACGAGGCCGGAGGCTTCGCTCACGGCCACGCGCCCCGGAGGGAGTGTTCGACAGCACGAGAGCACGAACCGGCGAGCCTCAGCAACAGGGATCATCGGTGGTTCACTTGGCCCTTCGAGCGGAATCCTCCGCTCGCCGTCCTCGCCTCAATGGCGACGGCGGCGCCGCCGGAGCACAAAAGTCAACAAGACCAACCCGATCGCGACCGGGGTGATCCGCTTGAACACCGAGCCGCCGGCTGCGTCGAGCAGGTCGACCGGTTGGGCTTCGGGGGAATCGATGACCCGCCGGGTGACGTCGCCCGCCTCGGCCGGCGCACCTGCATCCTCCGCTGCGGGCGACTCTCCGTCCGACAGCACGTTCGCCTCGAGGTCGTGAACGAACTGGCCGAGGATCTTCTCGCTCACCTCGGCCAGCACCCCACGCCCGAACTGCGCGACCTTGCCGGAGACGTCGAGATCGGTTTCGATGCGGACGCCGGTGCCCGATTCGGTCCCTTCGAGCGTCGCCGTGACGGTGGCCGATGCGGTGCCCTGCCCGCGCGTATCGCGGCCCTCCGCCCGCAGCACGGCCCGGTGCGCGGTCTCGTCGAGATCCACGAACTTGGCCACCCCGCGGTACTGGGCGGTGATCGGGCCCACCTTCACCTTGACCACGCCCCGGTATTCGTCGCCCTCGACCTCGAGCAACTGGGCGCCGGGCATGCACGGAGCGATCCGCTCGAGATCGGTGAGCACCGCCCAAGCCCGTTCGATCGGCACCGAGACCTGGAAATCGTGGTTCAGCTCCACCGTGCCAGATCCTCCACCGTGTCGATATCGATTGCCTGACCGCGACACGCTACCGCCTCGACAAGTTCGGGATTCCCGGCCATGACCACGCGGGCCCCTTCATCCCCATCGAGCGGAAGGAGCGGCCACACCGACGCGGCGAGGCGCGTGGGCGGCCTGCGTTGCCCGTCGAAGGTCGCCACCGCGATGGGGCTCGAGGAGGCACCGACCGCCATCCAGGCCTCCGACGGCACCAGTGGTTGATCGCCCAGGCCGACCACGACCGCGTCGAACCGGGCGTCGCGTGCCCAGCGCACGCCGGTCTGCAGGGACGTGGCCTGGCCGTCGGCCCATCGGGGGTTCTCGACCACGGTCACCGCTGGCGGAAGGACCCCACCAAGGTCGACGGCGCCCGTCACCACGACCGTGTCGTCGAAACCCGCCCCAAGCGCCGCTTCGACCGCCCAGCTGACCAACGGCCGCCCCCGGAAAGCCGCCAGGAGCTTGTGCTCGCCGGCGCCAAATCGTGTCCCACCGCCGGCGGCCAGCACCACGGCCACGGTCCTCACAAAGGCTGCCCGGCGCGGTGGATCGGCCCGGAACCTGCGCTAAGTGACATCACCACGTCGGTCCCGGTCTGGCTGGCGATGACCTCCGCGCAGATCGACACCGCCGTCTCCTCGGGAGTCCGAGCCCCCAGGTCGAGGCCGATGGGCGCGTGGACCCGGTCCAGGCCGTCGTCGGTCACCCCCACCTCGCGCAGCCTGGCATCGCGCCGCTCCGTGGTCCGACGCGACCCCATGGCGCCGATGTAACCGACCTCGGTGGCCAATGCGGCGACGATGGCCGGGACGTCGAACTTGGTGTCGTGCGTGAGCACACACACCGCATCGCGCGGGCCGAGCTCGGGCCCGACGCGGGAGAGATAGCGGTCCGGCCAGTCGACCACCACCTCGTCGGCGGCCGGAAAGCGCTCCTTGGTCGCGAAGACCGCCCGGGCGTCGCACACGACGACCCGATAACCGAGGATCCGTGCCATCGAGGCGAGGGCGGCACTGAAGTCGACCGCGCCCAGGATGATCATCCTCGGTGGCGGGCTGAACGCCTCCACGAAGACGGTCACGGTCTCTTGGCCAATCTCGCCGTGGAGCCCGTAGTGACGGAGCGTGCTCCGTCCCGAGACCAGCGCGCCGAGAGCATCGCGACCGGCCGACGAGTCGAGACCGGGATCCCCGAGCGTGCCGACCGTCCCGGCTCGCCGGACCAACAGCTTGGCCCCAAGCCCGGTCGCCTCGTCGGCGGCCACGACGGTCGCCAAAGCCACCGGTTCGTCCCGCCGCAGACAGTCCCGCAGGACCTCGTAGACAGGACTGGCGGCGCTCTTGGAGGACACCGACTCCGCCGCTACCAGTCCAGTGGTTCGAGGAAGAGCGAGATCGTGCCGCCGCAGGTCAGACCGACGGCGATCCCCTCGTCGTCGGAATACCCGAACGTGCACATCTTCGGCTTGTCCTCTGCCAAGACCTCGAGCGCCGCGGTGACGACCGCGCCCTCGACGCAGCCGCCCGACACCGAGCCAGCCACCTCGCCGTTCTCGCTGACCGCCATCGTGGCCCCCGGACCGCGCGGTGCCGACCCCCGAACCTCGATGACCGTGGCCACTGCGACCCGACGTCCCTCGGCCCGCCACCGCTCGATGTCCTCCAAGACGTCCTTCAACGCGTCCCTCCCCGTGTCATCCGGCCAAGACCTCCAACAGTGTCTCGAGCGACGCGACGTTGTGACCGGGTAAGAAGCGGTCGACGTGGGGCAGGGCGGCTGCCATGCCCTGCGCCAGGGGCTCGTAGTCGGGGGTCGCCTTCAGCGGGTTGACCCAGACGATCCGATGCGCCACACGGTGCAGTCGGGCCATCTGGGATCCGAGCTCGTCGGGGTCGCCCCGGTCCCAGCCGTCGGAGAGCACCACCACCTGGGCTCCCCTGGCCATGCCGGCCACTCCGAAGCGGTCGTTGAACTCGCGCAGCCCGTCGCCGAGGCGGGTCCCGCCCGACCAGTCGAGCACCGCGGCCGACGCCGCGACCATGGCCGCGTCGGGGTCGCGCGACGAGAGCTGGCGGGTCAGCCGGGTCAGCCGGGTCCCCAGGGCGAAGGCCTCGACCCGGGTGCGCCCGGCCACCAAGATGTGGGCGAACCGGAGCAGGGCCCGGGCATAAGGCTCCATGGAGCCGCTCACGTCGCACAGGACCACCAGGCGGCGGACGCGGGGCACCCGCCGCTTCTGCACCACCTGGACCACTTCGCCGCCGAGTCGCATCGAGCGCCGAATCGTCGAGCGGATGTCGGCTCGACCACCCCGGCGCGCCGCGCGCCAACGATGCGACGGTCGCACGGCCGCCGTGACCGAGAGTGCCCGCATGCGCTCGATCGCCTCGGCCAGCTCCTCGGTGCTGCAGGCGGCGAAATCCTTGTGGCGAAGGACCTCGGCCCGGCTGTAGCGCAGCGCCGCGAAGTCGTCCCCCTCGCCCTCGCTGGGCCCGGTGTCTTCGTTCGCAAGCTCGACCCTGGTGCGCTCGATCACGCTGACCGGCGGTTCCGACCACGACCCACCACCCGACCAAAAGGACGAGAACACCCGGTCGTAGGCCTCGATGTCCTCGGGCCGCCGCACCAGGGTCGCTCGTCCGGCCCAGTACACGCCGCTCGTTCGGTTCACGCCGAGCACCCCCAGCGCGTGCACGTAGGTGAACACGTTCGACACCGGAACGCTGAGCCCCTCCGAGCGGAGCGCGCGGCAGAACGTGACCACCGACCGGGTCGGCTCAGCGCTGCTCGACCAGCTCCAGATCAGCCACCGGCGATCACCGCTTCGACCAGTGGCCCGAGTTCGCGGCGGGCGCGCTCGGCATCCTCTCGGTACTTGAGCACCGCGCCAAGGGTGCGGGCCGCGCTGTCCTCGTCGAGCGCGTCGCGTCCGAGCGCCCGCAGGGCCCGGGCCCAGTCGATCGTCTCGGCGACGCCCGGGGACTTGTAGAGGCCCATGGCACGGAGCGCCTGGACGGCGCTCGTCACCTGACGGGCCAGCTGTTCACCGGCCTCGGGAACCCGAGAGAGCACGATGGACACCTCGCGGTCGAACTCGGGGTGCTCGATCCAGTGGTAGAGGGCCCGGCGCTTCAGCGCGTCGTGGACGTCCCGAGTGCGGTTCGAGGTCAGCACGACAACCGGGGGCACCTCGGCTCGGAACGTCCCTACTTCGGGCACGGTCACCGTGAAGTCGGCCAGGATCTCGAGGAGGAACGCCTCGAACTCGTCGTCGGCGCGGTCGATCTCGTCGATCAAGAGGACCGGGGGCGCCGTGCCGGCCAGGCTGCTGCCCGCGATCGCCTGCAGCAGCGGTCGGCGGATCAAGAACCGCTCCGAGAACAGCTCGTCCTCGCCGACCGGCGGGGTGCCCGGGCCGCGGTCGTGGGCCCGGAGGTAGAGGAGCTGGCGCTGGTAGTCCCATTCGTAGATGGCCTGGTCGGCGTCGATGCCCTCGTAGCACTGGAGCCGGAGCAGTGGGGAACCGAACCAGCGGGCCAAGACGTTGCCGACCTCGGTCTTCCCCACCCCCGGTTCACCCTCGAGGAACAACGGTCGCCGGAGCTCGATGGCCAAGAAGATCGCCGTGGAGAGACCGTCGCCGGGGAGATAGCCCTGGGCACGCAGTGCGACCTCGACGTCGTCGGGGGACGCCGGCGCCACCCACGATCCGGGACCGAAACCGGACGCGATCGGACCTTCATCCAGATCGGCCACGCTTTCCAGAGTAGTTCCTGGGTAGCGGGTCAGTTTCGACCCGATGCCGCCCGATCCAGCAGCTGGCGGGCCCTCGCGGCCCGAAAGATGGTGCGGGGGGAACCGAACGCCGCTATCCGGCAGGCGACGCCGCGCCGGCGTCGGCGGCCTGGCGGACCGCCTTCAGGATCCCCTGGTATCCGGTGCAGCGGCACAGGTTGCCCGAGAGGCCCCGGCGGATCTCCTCATCGGTCGGATCGGGGTTGTCCCTCAAGAACGCGGTCGCAGAGATGATGAATCCGGGCGTGCAGAACCCGCACTGCAGCCCGTGGCAGGCCCGAAATGCCGACTGGATCGGCGACAACTCACCGTCGCTCGAGGCGATCCCCTCGATGGTGGTGACCTCGGCACCATCGGCCTGGACGGCGAGCACCAGACAGGATCGCACCGCTGCGCCGTCGAGCAGGACGGTGCACGCCCCGCAGACGCCGTGCTCACACCCGAGATGTGTGCCGGTCAAGCGGCACCGCTCTCGCAGGAAGTCGGCGAGGGTGAGGCGCGGCTCGATCGACGCCTCGGTCGCCTCGCCGTTGACCGTGAGCCTCACCTGCGTCTCACTCATGTTGGGCCTCCGCCACCGCGCGCTCCCAGGCTCGCGCCACCATGGTCGCACCCACCCGCTGTCCGGTACTCGGCCGACCCGTGGAGGTCTGAGGGGACGCCTTCCAGGCCGGCAATCGCCAGCGCCCCGAGCTCGTCGGGGACGATGCCCGCCACCGTCTCTCCGACAACGCTCGTTTCGGCGGTCGACGCCCGGATGGGCGTCGAACCGAGACCGATCAGTCCGATCGCGCAGCGGGTCACGTGATCGTCCGCATCGATCTCCACACCGACCGCGGCACCCGCGATCGCGAAGTCGCCGTCGCGACGAGCAAACTCCTCGATCGCGAAGCCACAGCGGCCAGTCCACAGCGGGAACGACAACCCGACGAGCAACTCGTCGGGTTCCATGCTGTTGCTCCAGAGGCCGTCGAAGAAGTCGCCCGCAGCGATCGTGCGAGCGCCCCGCGACGAGAGGACCTCCATGCTGGCGTCCAGCGCCAGCGCCACGGCCGGGTACTCGGCGGCGGGGTCGGCGTGCGCGATCGATCCTCCAACCGTTCCCCGGTTGCGGATCTGAAAGTGGCCGACGAGCGGTGTCGCCCGGGCCAGCAGGGGGACGGCGTCGGCCACTTCGGCGCTCGATCCGATCTGGGCTTCGGTGGTGCCGGCGCCGACCCACAAGTGGCCATCCCGACGCTCGATTCCCTTCAGCTCTTCGATTCGAGAGACGTCCACAAGGTGGTCGAAGACAGCGAGACGAAGCGCGAGCAAGGGAATGAGGCTTTGGCCTCCCGCCAGCACCTTGGCACCCTCACCGAGCTCCGCCAGCAGCTGGACCGCCTCTCCGCGCCGTCCTCGGCGTGTGGTATTCGAAGGCTGAGGGCTTCACGACCGACCGCCATCTGTGGGAGGTGCTGCGTCGCCAGAGGCAGCGAGCATCGCGAGGATCTGGGACGGGCCGAGCGGAAGTCGGGTGATGGTGACGCCGAACGGCGACAGGGCGTCGGCCACCGCGTTGACCACCGCCGGTGGCGCGCCGATGGCGCCGCCCTCTCCCACGCCCTTGTAACCACCCGGGCCCGGGCTGGGCGTCTCGATGTGCCCGTACTCGATGATTGGCACCTCGGTCGCGGTCGGCAGCAGGTAGTCCATGAAGGTCGTGGCGATCGGGTTGCCGCTCTCGTCGTAGGCGAGGTGCTCGTAGCAGCACGCCGCCGATGCCCTGCACGACGCCACCGGCGATCTGGCCTTCGACCACGTTCGGGTTGATCATCGGGCCGCAGTCCTCGCTGACGATGTAGCGCAGCAGCTTCACGTGACCGGTGGCGACGTCGACCTCGCAGGTGCACAGGTGGGTGGCGTTGACCCAGATGAAGCGGGTGTCGGCCGTGTACCGGGCGCTCGCCTCCAGCCCGGCCGGGACACCGGGTGGCAGTGAGTACGGGTCGAAGTAGGCGACTCGGGCCAGCTCGGCGAGGGATATCCCGATGCGTCGGGGTGCCCCGCACGGTCGCCCGGCTGTCGGCCAACTCGATGTCCTCCACCGACGCCTCGAGCTTGTGGGCCGCGATCGCCACGATGCGCTCACGCAGAATCGACGCGGTCTCCCGGATTGCCCCGGCCGTCATCGAACCGCTCCGGCTCCCGGCAGCGCCCGCACCGAATCCGGTGACGGCGGTGTCGCCCTGGATCGTGGCGACGTCCTCGATATTGACCCCGAGGGCGTCGGCGGCGAGCTGGACCACGGTGGTCTCGATGCTGTTCCCGGTCGAGCCCCCGGCGATGTACACGTTGACCTTGCCGGACGGCTCAATCCGGATGGTCGCCGCCTCGGTGGCGTAGTACCCGAAGCCCGGAGTGGACGGCTCGACGTAGGTCGAGAGGCCCACGCCGAGATAACGCCCCTGCTGCGCGGGCCGCGGCCTGCTCGGCACGGAATGCCTCGTAATCGAGCATCTGCAGCGCCTGCTCGAAGGTCTCGAGCGGGGAGATGCTGTCGATAGGGCATGCCGTTGGCACTCGTGTACGGCAGCTCGTCCTGGCGAAGCAGATTGCGGCGCCGGAGCTCCATCGGGTCGATACCCATCCGCCGAGCCGCGATGTCGAGCAACATCTCGCGGGCCAACGACTCGAACTGCCACGGACCGCGGTAGGCCGTGCGGCCGACGGTGTTCGTGTAGATCGTCTTGGCGGTGAAGCTGGCCCGGGGGACCCGGTAGGGGCCGGGAACAGCGCCCCCACCACCGACGACGTGCTGACCGGCCATGGCGTCGGGTATGCCCCGCAGTCGGAGACGAAGTCGATCTGGGCCGCCTGAATGGCACCGTCGGCGTCGAAGGCCATCTTGACCGCCGCGTGCTCGTGGCGGGACTGCCCCGCCGAGAGCAGGTTCTCACGCCGGTCCTCCACCCACTTCAGCGGCACGCCCATCTTGGGCGCAGCGAGCATCAAGCACATCTCGTCGCGCTGGACCATGATCTTCTGACCGAAGCCGCCGCCGGTGTCGCGCATCACCACGCGGATGTGATGCTCCGGGATACCGAGCAGTCGGGCGCAGAACAGGCGCACCTCGTGCGGCGACTGGGTCGCTGAGTAGATGGTGATGTCCCCCGTCGTCCGCGAGTAGTCGACGACCAGGCCTCGTCCTTCGATGGGCACCGCCGCGTACGCCTGCTGGTAGATCGTCTCATTCACGACGTGGGTCGGCGAGGGTGAACACCTCCTCGAGAGCGGAGGCCGGCAACCCGGCCATCTGACCGATCAGGTTGGAACCGTGGCGCTGCGTGCACGAGCGTGTCGGCTTGCTCGGCCGTGGTGTAGTCCACGACGGCCGGCAGAGGCTCGTAGTCGATGTCGACCAGCTCCGCGGCGTCCTCGGCCACGTAGCGGCTCTCGGCCACCACGAGGGCCACCGGGTCCCCGACGAACCGGACCTCTCCCTCGGCCAGGGGCGGACGGGGGGTCTCCGGACTCTCCGGCCCGACCGAGGTGTGCCACTGCTCCTTGACCCCGAGGTTCAGGTCGGCGGCCGTGAACACGGCACGGACGCCGGGCACCCCAAGCGCCGCCTGAAGTGTCGATGCCCCGAATGGCCGCCCGGGCCAGCGGGCTTCGCACGAAGCAGGCGTGCAGCATCCCCGGCAGCGAAATGTCATCGACGTAGGTGCCGCGGCCGGTGAGCAGCCGGGCGTCCTCGACCCGGTTGACCCGGGCGCCGGCGTAGCGCGCCGCGCCAGCTCGCCCGACGTCGGTCATCGGTGAGCCGATGTTGCATCGGCAGTTCGCAGCGCGTTCACGCGGGGGTTCGGCACGACGTCGGTCTGGTCAGGCCAGCCTTGCCGACCAGCCGCCATCAACCGGGATGATCGCCCCGGTCAGGAACGAGGCCCGGTCGGAGGCGAGGAAGGCCGCGACTTCGGCCACCTCGTGGGGCTGTCCCGCCCGCTTGAGCGCGGCTTTTTCGAACATCTCTGGGAAATGCTCGGCTCCGGCGGCACCCATGATCTCGGTGAGGATGAAACCGGGGCAGATGGCGTTGGCCCGGATGCCACGAGTGCCGAACTCGATCGCGGCGGTCTTGGTGGCGGCGATGACACCGGCCTTCGCCGACGCATACACCGACGTGGCCAAGCCCGAGTTGAGACCCCCGACCGAGGACCAGTTGATGATCGCCCCACCCCCAGTTTCGAGCATGGCCCGGATGCCGTACTTCATGCCGAGGAGGACGCCTCGCAGGTCGACGTCCATGATCTCGTCGTACGCCTTCATGTCAAGGTCCAGGATCGGGGTGGGAGCCCCGATACCGGCCACGTTCAGCACGGCGTCGACACGTCCGAACTCTCGCACGGCGCGCTCGATCATGGCCTCGACGTCGGCCTCCTTGGTGACGTCGGCGTGGAACGGAACCACGGCGTCGCCCACCTCGGCGGCGGTGGTGTTCTCGGCGCCGCTGATATCCGCGGCCAAGACCCTGGCCCCCTCCCGAACGAACACCTTCGTGGAGGCCTTCGCCATACCGGAGCCGGCGCCGGTGATGACGGCGACCTTGCCTTCAAGTAGCAGACCCATCAAGCTCTCCCTGTCTCGAACGGTGATCCGACACTGAACCCGTCGAATTAAACCCCTGCCTCCTCGAGCGCCCGCCGGGTCAGGACCCGGGACAAGTGGCGCCGGAACTCGGGCGTGGCGTTCGTGTCCCCACTCGGCTCGAGCCTCTCGGCGGCCAACTCGGCCGCCTCGGCCGCTGAGGCGCCCGATGCCAGGGCGTCCTCCACCGCGCTCGCTCGGACCGGCGTCGGGGCCACGTTAACGAGCGAGACCGCCACCCGGCCTCCGACCCGCACCGCGGCCGCTCCCACAATGGCCCAGTCTTGCGAGCGTCGCACGAACTTCTGATAGGAGTGCCCGTCGCTGCCCTTGGGTACCCGCACCTCGACCAGGATCTCCTCTGGCGACAGGGCCGTCTCAAGGAACCCCCGGAAGAACTCGGTGGCCGCGATGACCCGCTCACCTCCCGGTCCTCTCGCCACAAGAGAGCCGCCGAGCGCAAGCACCACAGCCGGCAGGTCGGAGGCCGGATCGGCGTGGGCGATGGAACCGCCGATCGTGCCGCGGTGTCGGACCTGGGGGTCGCCGACCCGCCCGGCAACTGCGGCCAAGAGCGACGCTGATGCGACGGCCGTCGCATCGTGCTGGACGTCGTGGTGGCGAGTGCACGCCCCGATTGCCACGTGGTCGCCCGCTTCGCGGACGTAGGAGAGCTCCGAGAGACCGCCGATGTCGATGAGCACGCTCGGGGTGGCCAGCCGGAGCTTCATGAGCGGCAGCAGCGAGTGGCCCCCGGCCAGGACCTTGGCCTCGTCACCGTGCTCGATCATGGCGGCCAGCGCTTCGTCAAGCGAGCCCGCCCGCACGTACTCGAAGGGGACCGGGATCACCAGGCCCCATCGCGCGCCGAACGGGCTGCGTCGAGCACCGCCGCCACGATGTTGTGGTAACCGGTGCAGCGGCACAGGTTGCCCTCGAGTCCCTCTCGCACCCCCCGCTCATCGAGATCGGGGTTCTCCGAGACGAGCGAGACCGCCGCCAACACCATGCCTGGGGTGCAGTAGCCGCACTGCAAGGCGTGGTGCTCTCGAAAGGCCCGCTGCATCGGGTGGAGTTCCTCCGGTCCGGCAAGCCCCTCGATGGTGGTGATCGACGCGCCCTCGGCCTGCGCCGCAAGCACGGTGCAGGACTTCACGGACTCGCCGTTCAGCAGCACGGTGCAAGCTCCGCAGCTCGTGGTGTCGCACCCGACGTTGGTGCCGGTCAATCCGACCCGATCGCGCAGGAAGAAGACAAGGAGGGTGCGTGGTTCGACGTCGCGCTCCTCCCGCGTGCCGTTCACCTCCATGGTCACCTTCATCGGCCGCTCCTCGCCGCCTGGATGGCGCTCCACACCCGCAGCGGGGTGGTCGGCATGTCGACGTGGCGCACGCCCAGGTGCGAGAGCGCGTCGACCACCGCGTTCTGCACGGCCGGGGTGGAGCCGATGGTCCCGGACTCCCCGATCCCCTTGGCGCCGAGCGGGTTGAGGGGCGTCGGTGTCTCCATTGGATGGGTCTCGAAGGAGGGCAGCTCCGCCGCCGAGGGGAACGCGTAATCGGCCAGGGTCGCGGTCAGCGGGTTGCCCTGCGGGTCGTAGATCATCTCCTCGAAGAGGGCCTGGGCCACCCCCTGCGCCAGCCCACCGTGCACCTGGCCCTCCGCGATGAGCGGGTTGAGGAGCCGCCCGGCGTCGTCGACCGCCACGATGCGGACCAAGCGGACCCCGCCGGTCTCGGTGTCCACCTCGACCACGGCGAGATGGGCCCCGAAGGGGAAGGTCGCCCCGGGGGCGGCAAAGTCGACGTCCGACGAGAGACCCTCTCCACCGGTGGCCGCCGCGAGCTCCGCCCACGACGTGGTGACGCTCGGCGTCCCGGTGACCGTGAACACACCGCGCTCCTTGTCGAGCTCGATGTCGTTGGGGTTGGCCTCAAGCAGGTTCGCGGCGAGCAGACGCGCCTTCTCCACCACCTGCCCGGCGGCTTGGTAGACGGCCACCCCGCCCGACTGGAGCGACTTGGACCCGAAGGTGCCCACGCCCCTCGGCACCAGGTCGGTGTCGCCATGGATGACCTCGATGTCGTCCATTGCGATACCCAACTGGTCGGCCACGAGCATCGCCCATGACGTGACGTGTCCCTGCCCATGCGGCGAGGTGCCGGTGCGGACCCTGGCCCTGCCGTCGGCGAGCACCTCGACCGAGCCGAACTCGCTGCCCGGTATCCCGTTGGTGACCTCGACATAGCTTGACAGGCCGATGCCGAGCTGGCGGGGGTTGGCAGACTCGCGCCGGCGACGCTGCTCTTCGCGCAGCTCGGCATACCCAGCCGCCTCGAGCAACCGGTCGAGCGCCCCCTCGTAGTCGCCGATGTCGTATTCGGTGCCCGTCGGCGTCGTGTAGGGAAAGCGGTCCTTGCCCACCAGGTTCTTGCGGCGGACCTCTGCGGGGTCGACGCCGATCTCAGTGGCGTAGAGGTCGACCATCCGCTCGAGTGCAGCGGTCGCTTCGGGCCGCCCCGCCCCGCGGTAGGCGACGACTGGGTTGGTGTTCGTCGCGACCGAGCAGCTCGAGAACGAGACCTTGGCGATGTCGTACACGCCGCTCAACATCATTCGGGTCAGCATGGGCAGGAAGGCCCCAAAGGCGGGATAGGCGCCCGCGTCCTGGATGACCCGGAGCCGGTAGGCCAGGATCCGCCCGTCCCGGGTCCCGCCGAGCTCGGCCTCCTGGATCTGTGCCCGACCGTGTCCGAGCGCCAGCATCGACTCGGAGCGGGTCTCGACCCACCGGGCCGGACGACCGAGCCGCCGGGACACCCATGCGACGAACAGCTCCTCGGGGTAGCCGCCGATCTTGGCGCCGAACCCGCCGCCCACGTCGGGCGCGATCGTGCGCACCATGTCCTCGTCCACGCCGAAAACCTGGACCAACAGCGCCTTCACTGCGTGCGGAGCCTGCGTGGTGGCCCAGTGGGTGAGCCGGCCCTCCTCCCAGCTGGCCGCGGCGGCCCGCACCTCGAGTGGGCACGGCGCCACCCGCTGGTTCACGATGCGCTGGCGGACGGTCACCGCACACCCCTCGAAGAGATCCGGGGGGTCCTGCGCGGCCTCGGCGGGCATCAGGCCGACGTTCACGAGGTCCTCGGGGATGCGGAGCGCCACGTTGGTGCCGGCTGACTCGTGCACGACCGTCGCGTTGAGCTCCGCGGTAGCAGGATCGATCACCGGAGTGAGGGGCTCGTAGTCCACCATGACCAGATCGGCCGCGTCGACCGCCTGCTCCCGAGTCTCGGCCACGACGGCCGCCACCATGTCGCCGACGAAGCGGACCACCGAGCCGGCCAACCAGGGGCGGGACATCTCAGGGTTCACAAAGGGAGCCCCGGGCGGGATCGGTGGCAGATCGATGTCCGCCGCCGTGAAGACGGCGAGCACGCCGGGGGCGACCAGCGCCTCCGAAGTGTCGATCGAGCTGATCCGGGCGTGGGCCATGGGCGAGCGCACGTAGACGATGTGCACAGCACCGGGGAGCACCAGGTCCTCGACGTAGCTGCCGCCGCTGGTGAGGAACTTCTGGTCCTCGCGCCGCACCACACGGTTGCCGAGGATGCTCACGCGCCGTCCACCCCCTTCTCCATCGCGGCGCCGACCCTAATGGCCCTCGGTCCGCCGCCGCCGAGCGTCGTCGGTTGACCGCCGCCGATGGCGTCTGGTGCCGACGAGGACGATCGATTCTTCGAGGAGGCGGACACCGATCTCTTCTGCGCCCTGCTCAAGCCAAGTCGGCTCCCTTCCCCACCTCGTCGAGGAGCCGCTTGGCGTAGGTCACCCTGCCGGTGAGGGTGGCCGGGTCCCCCGTCGCCAGCACGTAGGCAGCCTCGGCGGTGACTTCGGGCGGCTCCTGGCGCTCGGGCGGCGTGAACTGGTCGAGCCGGTGGTGGAGGACGCCGGGGGTGAGCACCAGGCCCGACGGCGACACGACATTAACCGCGATGCCGTCCTCGTAGACCTCGGAGGCAAGGCCCGTCGTGAACCGCTCGAGCGCCGCCTTGCACATGCCGTACACCGTGCCGCCGCCGCGCCGGCCGGCGAAGGGCGGACCCTGGGGGTGCCGGCCGGCCCCCGAGGAGATGTTCACGATCCAGCCGGCCTTGCGCTCCCTCATCGAGGGCAGGACGTACTGGGCCAGTTCGAAGGGTGCCCGCACCTGGACCTCGAACATCAGGCGGAAGTGCTTCTCGTCGAAATCCTCGACCGGCTCGAAGTAGGTGATCGCCGCGTTGTTGACCAAGATGTCGATGGGACCCAGCTCGGCCGTGGTGGTGTCCACGATGCGCTTGCGGTCCTGCTGCAGCGACAGATCGGCCACGATGGCGATCGCCTTGCCCCCATTCTCGGTGATCCGGTCGACGACCGTGGCCAGGCTCCCGGCGAACCGGTGGTCGCCCTCCTTCGCGGTCCGGGCGGTCACCGCGACGGCCGCTCCACGCCCCGCGAAGCGCTCGGCGATCGCGGCCCCGATCCCACGGCTGGCCCCGGTGACGACGGCGACCTTGCCCGAGAGCTCCCCCACGGCATCCCTCCCTGTTCGGTCCCGTGGATTGGCGGGGCGAGCGCCCGCCCGAGACACCGTCCATTCTCCCTCGCCCCGGCGGATCTCGCACCTGGGGCCCGGGCCCTCACTACCCTCCTCGTATGGCCCTCGAACTCAGTGTGGTCGACGCGTTCACCGATCGGCCGTTCGCCGGCAATCCGGCGGCGGTGGCAATCGTCGAGAAGTTCCCCGATGCCGAGCGGATGCAGCACATCGCGAGGGAGATGAACCTCTCGGAGACGGCGTTCGTCGCACCGGCTGGCGGCGACACCTACGACCTGCGCTGGTTCACGCCGCTCGTCGAGGTCGACCTGTGCGGCCACGCGACGCTGGCAACGACCCACGTACTCGGACACGCTGCCCGCTTCCGCACCCGCAGCGGCGAACTCACGGCCGAAGCGCGGACCGACGGACTGATCGAGATGGACTTCCCCGCCGACCCGCCCGTTGAGGCGAGCGTGCCCGACGGGTTGGGCCTCGAGCGCGCCAAGTGGTTCGGGAACGGACGGTTCGACGCCCTCGCGCGCCTCCCCGACGCTGAAGCCGTCCGGGACTTCGTGCCGGATCTCGGAGCAATCGAGCGACTGGGGACGCGCGGCCTCATCATCACGGCGCCGGGCGACCGGGAGGGCTTCGACTGTGTCAGCCGCTTCTTCGCCCCGGGTGCCGGGATCGCCGAGGACCCCGCCACCGGTTCGGCGCACTGCACCCTCGCTCCCTTCTGGAGCGAGCGAGTGGGCCGGGACTCGCTCACGGGCGAGCAGGCCTCCGCGCGCGGTGCGGTCATCCACATGCGCCTCAATGGCGATCGAGTCGTGCTCGGGGGCCGCGCCGTCACCGTCTCGCGGGTCACGCTGCTCGTCTGAACGCCCGCGCGGTCCCTGGTCGGCCGGGGGGCGGACTTTAGGCTTGGTCGATGACGGTCGTCGCTCGGCAACCCCAGGTGCGATGGGCCGAGCCGTTGGGAACCTCGCTCATCGAGCGCGGGCTGCTGACCCAAGCGGACCTCGATTGGGCGCTCTCGGTCCAGCGGAGCACGGGGTCGCGGCTCGGCAGCATCCTCATCGCCTCCGGGTTGGTCCGGCGATTGGACGTCTACCGCGTGCTCTCGGAGTCCTGGGGCTGCCCGTTCGTCGACCTCACAGCCACGCAGATCGACCGGTCACTCCTCATCGGCCTCAACCCGCACCGCCTCGCCCGCGAGCTGTGGATGCCGGTCCACCGGCTGGCCGACGGCTCCGTCGTGGTCGCGACGGCGGAGCGCCCCGAACGGGGCCGCGCCGAGTACATCGCGGCGAGTCTCGGCCTGCCGGTGCGCCTGGTGGCAACCACCGACTGGGACATCCGACGCGGCGTGGCCCGCTGCTACGCAGACGTGATCCTCGACGAGGCGACACTCGGGTTGTGGCGCCGCGACGAGGATCACTCGGCGCGCCGGGTGCTGAGCACCGTGCAGACCGTGATCGCGATCGCCGTGCTGGTGCTCACGGCCGAGGCATTCCTGCTCGCGCCGGTCGGCTCGGTAGTGATCCTCTCGGCCGTGATCGGGGTCGGATTCCTCGTCTCGGTGCTGTTCAAGTTCGTCGTCTGCATGGTCGGGTCGCGCTACGAGTACACCGAGTCGGTCACGACGCGCGACCTCGAGGAGCTCCGTGACGCCGACCTCCCGCTGTACACCATCCTCGTGCCCGCCTACCACGAGGCCAACGTGGTCGGGGCGCTCGTCGACAACCTGTCCCGGCTCGACTACCCGGCCGACAAGCTCGAGATCCTGCTCCTGTTGGAGCAGGACGACGACGAGACGCGCCGAGCGGTCATCGCAGCGCGCCCACCCGAGACGGTGACAATCGTCACGGTTCCCCCGGGCCAACCCCAGACCAAGCCGAAGGCCTGCAACGTGGGACTGTTCTTGGCCCGCGGCGAGTTCCTCGTCATCTACGACGCCGAGGACCGGCCCGAGCCCGAACAGCTGAAGGCGGCGCTGGTCGCCTTTGGTCGGGCCGACGAACGCCAGGTCTGCGTCCAGGCGGCGCTCAACTACTTCAACGCCGGGGAGAACGTCCTCACCCGGATGTTCACGCTCGAGTACTCGTTCTGGTTCGACTACATGCTCCCGGGCCTCGAGGCGCTGCGCCTGCCGATCCCCCTCGGGGGCACCTCGAACCACTTCCGGACCGACGCGCTGCGACGGCTCGGGGGGTGGGACCCATTCAACGTGACCGAGGACGCCGACCTCGGGATCCGCTCGGCGGCCCTGGGCGGAACCGTCGGGGTCATCTCCTCGACCACCTTCGAGGAGGCCAACAGCGCGTACGGCAACTTCATCCGCCAGCGGTCGCGTTGGATCAAGGGGTACCTCCAGACCACCCTCGTCCACCTGCGCCACCCGGTGGAGCTGGTTCGCAAGACCGGCTGGACCAAGACCCTCGGGTTCGCGCTGCTGGTCGGCGGGACGCCGCTCTCGTTCTTGTTCGTCCCGCCTCTCTATCTTTTGTTCGCCGTCACCATGATCCTCGGGCCCAAGTCGGTGGCGCGGTTCTTCCCCGGTTGGGTCCTCTGGGTGAGCGTGGCCTGTCTGATCATCGGCAACGCCATGATGATCTACGTCTCGATGATGGGCGTGTTCAAGCGCCGCCGCTACCGACTCGTGCTGTGGGCGCTCGCCAACCCCCTCTACTGGCTGTTGCACTCGCTCGCCGCGTATAAGGCGCTCTGGCAGCTGATCGTGAAGCCGCATTACTGGGAGAAGACGGAGCATGGCCTCAGCAGCGACGTCGCTGCACGCCCCGGCATTCCTTAGGTGGCGACACGAGCGCTGGCCGCGGGCCACCTGGGCCCGCTGGGTGGTGCGCCTGGTCGTCGCCATCCCCTTCATCGGGCTCGCCGACCTGGCGGACCACACCGCCGGCGTGTCGGCCGACAACGTCGCGCTTCACCGGGACGCCACCTCGCTGCGCTGGGCCTCGGGCCAGCTCGGGTGGGTGGCCCATGCGTTCCCGCCCATCCCGCTCGCCGTCGCCCGCGTGTTGCCTGGCGGGGCGAGCGGCCTTGCCATCGCCGGCGGCCTGTGCACGGGGTACCTGATCCAGCTGACCATCGAGCGGATGATCCTGCGGTCGGTGCCGGTCCCCACCACGATCGTCCTCACGGCGGCGATCGCCGGCACGCCGGTGTTCTGGTACCTGGCCACCGGGGACTTCGCGACCTTTCTCACCCTCTGCCTTCTGTCGGTCGCGCTGACGGGTCTGCTCGACTTCACCTTCAACCGGTCCACCGAGAGCGGATTCATCGCGGGGATCGGCTTCGGGCTCGCCTCGCTGTGCGATCTCTCGGCGGTGCCCTTCGCGCTGGCCGGCGCGCTGGCCGCCTTCGTCGTGACCCCCAAATCCCATGCGGTGCGCGAGGTCGCTCGGCGACGGGCCGCCGCCGCCGTGGTGCTGTTCCCGACGGCGGCCTCTGTCGCCGGATGGGAGTTCCTGCAGTGGCGCTTCAGCGGCAGCTGGACCGCGAGCTTGACCCGGGCCGACCCCGCGCTGTTCCGTTTCCCGGGCGGCGTGTGGCCGTCCCTCCTGCACGCGGTCGACTCGGTCGGGGCCGACCTGGTCTACGTCCCGGTCTTGATCGCGGCCGGCGCACTCCTCCTGGCCCGGCGCCCGACGTCGCTCGTGTCCTGCGTCACCTTCGTCGGCTGTGTGATCCTCGACCTGTGGGTCGGGGCGGCCCTGTCCGGCGCCACGGTGGTGATTCTCCTGGCGGTCGTCGGTCTGGCGATGCTGCCGGAGCGGCCAACCGTGGCCGAACGTTCAATGCTCTGGGTGTGCGTCGCGGCGCAGGTCGCGATGGCCTTCGTGGGCCTCCACCATGGCCTCACCCCGGTGGCGGATTGGCTGCACCACCTGGTCAAGAACGGCCTACCCCGCCTCTGAGCCTCCGAGGCGGACCGACGCTCTTTCTCGACGCCGGTCGGGCGACCGGTTCAGGAGTTCTTCGGCAGTTCGGAGAACTTGGCGGTGCGGTCGTCGTTCGGCTCCTTGGGGAGGCCGAGCACCCGTTCGCCGATGATGTTGCGCTGGATCTGGTCGGTCCCGCCGTAGATGGGCGGTGCCTGCGCGTAGAGCGACATCATGGTCACGGCGGAGACCATCCGAGACGAGGGGAGATCCTGCAGGGGCGCGGCCTGCTCGGGGCGGTACGCGTGCAGCGTCCCCGCGAGCCCGGCGATCGCCAGCCCCAGGTCCCGAGAGAGCCGCACCATGTCGCTCATCGAGAGCTTTGCGATATTGGGCAATCCCGGGATGTCACCGCCGGCGGCCCGAGCCGCCTTCAATCGCTCGCTGTTGAAACGCCCGAGCTCACCCAGGATGTGCAGCTTGGCCAGGCCCTGCCGGATGACCGGGTCCTTGTCCTTGCCGTTCTCGCGGGCGAGCGCGATGAGCATGGTCGTGCCCATCGGCTGGAGCATCGACACCTCGTCTTCGCTGCTGCCGGCCCGGGGCCGACGCGTGGCCACGAAGTCACCGACGCGTCGGTCGAGATGGCCCGCGATGGTGCCGGGCACGGCCGACATCCCGCCGGCACCTCCCCCACCTGCGCCGAGACCGGTGCGCTCGAACGCGAGGGTGGTGTTGGCGACCGCCCAGCCATTGTTCACGCCGCCGACCACGTCGTCCACGGGGACCCGCGCGTCGGTGATGAACACCTCGTTGAACAGTGCGTGGCCCGTCATCTCCCGCAGTGGGCGCACCTCGACCTCGGACTGGTGCATGTCGAGCGCCATCCACGAGATGCCCTGGTGCTTGGGGACCTCGGGGTCGGTGCGCGCCAACAGCATGCCGAGGTCGGCGGCCTGGCCGAGCGACGTCCAAACCTTCTGGCCGTTGATGATCCACTCCTCACCGTCCCTCATGGCCCGTGTCGTCAGACCGGCGAGGTCCGAGCCGGCGCCCGGCTCGCTGAACAGCTGGCACCAGCCGCGCTGGCCCGTGACGATGTCGCGCACGAAGCGGTCGATCTGGTCTTGGGTGCCGTGGGTGGCGATCGTCGGGGCGGCCAGCAGGAGTCCGAGGCCGCCGGGGGGGCCCAGCGCACCGAACGCCGCGATCTCGCGGGAGACGGCCTGGGCGTCGGAACGGGACAGCTCTCGGCCGTAAGCGTTCTTCGGAAGGGTGGGCGCCGACCAACCGGCCGACCCAAGCAGCTCCCACCACTCGGCAACCGTGAGGTCGGGGTTCCAGTGGTCCCCGAGCCAGTCGCGGATCTCCTCGACGACGTCGGTCGAGGTTCGGGCTTCTTGTGCCTCTTCGAGCTTGGTCATGGTGGGTGCCCTTCCGGACGCGCCCCCCGTGAACACGTCTCATGGACGGCCCAGTCGCGCTTCCAGTGGCCCAGCCTACCCACTCGACCCCATCCAAACCCCACTATCAGTGGCCAGAAGAGCCAGTTCAGAGGCGGGGAACGCCGGTTCCGGGTGGCGTGCGCCAGTAGGGTCCCGCCATGGGCCCGGGCCGCCGGTGACCGACGTCGAGCGAAGCCGCGTGGTGGGAAGGATCGCCGATCACCTGGCAGCCCAGCGACCGGACCACCCGTTGCGGGTCGGCGTCGATGGCGTCACCGCGGCGGGGAAGACCACCCTGGCCGCCGAGTTGGTCGAGGCGGTCACCCAACGGGGCCGTCTCGTCATCGGGCTGTCGATGGACGGGTTCCACCACCGACGCGCCCACCGGTACCGGAGGGGGCGGGAGTCGGCCGAGGGCTATTACCAAGACGCCTATGACCTGGACTCCTTCGCGCGGCTCGTGCTCGAGCCGCTCGGTCCGGGCGGCGACCGCCGGTTCAGGACCGCGATCGTCGACCTCGACCGGGATGAGCCGGTCGAGGCGTGGGCCGATGCTGATCAAGGCGTCGTCGTGATCGTCGACGGCAGCTTCCTCCAGCGGCCCGAGCTCGCTCGCCACTGGGACGAGACGGTGTTCGTCGACACCTCATACCAGCTGGCCAAGGACCGCGGCTCGGCGCGAGACGCGCTGCGCTTCGGCGGGGTCGAGGAGGCCCGCCGACTCTTCGACGTGCGCTACCACGAAGCGTCGCGCCTCTATCTTTCCGAGATCGATGCAGCCGGCGCCGCAACGATCGTGGTCGACAACGACGATCCGCAACGCCCGTGCGTCAAGCGCATCGGGGGACGCGACGGCGACGTCGTCGCACTCTTCTCATACGGGACCCTGCGCCAGCCCGAGGTCCAGCGTTCGAGCTTCGGGCGTCTTCTGCACGGTCGCCCTGACTCGCTTCCGGGCTTCACGAGCAGGTGGGTCGAGATCACCGATTCCGCGGTGATCGAGGCAAGCGGGTCGACCCGCCATCCCATCGCCCGGCCAACCGATACACCGGACGACGCCGTGCCCGGGATGTGCTTCTCCATCACCCCAGCAGAACTGGCCGCGGCGGACCGCTACGAGGTCGACGACTACCGACGCGTGTTCGTGCGCCTGACCTCGGGCACCGACGCCTGGGTGTACGTCTCCACGAGCTGAACGGCGATATCCCACCGGTTGGTCTCACACGTGGCGAACCGCCAGGATGGGTCGATGATCCTTGAACACGCGGTGCTTGACGTTCGCGAGGGCTCGAGCGCCGAGTTCGAAGCCGCCTTCGAAGAGGCCCAATCCATCATCGCCGCCTCGCCGGGCTTCGTCTCACTGCACCTCGAGCGCTGCATCGAGCAGGCCGATCGCTACGTCCTGCTCGTGGAGTGGGACTCGGTCGAGGCCCACGAGGAGGGATTCCGCAAATCGCCGGCCTTCGATGAGTGGCGGCGACTCCTGCACCACTTCTATCCGGAGCGACCGACCGTCCAGCACTTCGAGACGGTGCTCTCGCGCTGATTCAGCGTGCTCCGGAGCACCCCGGACAGATGCCGGTGATCTCGACCACGTGGTCGAGGTCGGAGAAGCCCTGCTCCTCCCCGAGCCGGCGCGCCAGGACCTCCAGGTCAGGCGCGTCCAGCTCGACGGTACGTCCGCATCGCCGGCAGACGAGGTGGTGGTGGTGGACCGGGGAACCGCACCGCCGGTACAGGGTCTCCCCGGACTCGGACCGCACGCTGTCGATCTCCCCGGTGCCGGCGAGCGCGCGGAGTTGGCTGTAGACGGTGGCGAGCCCGATCGTCTCGCCGCCGGCGCGCAGGCGGGCGTGCAGATCCTGGGCGCTCGTGAACACGTCGGTCCGGTCGAGGAGGCTCGCAACCGCGCGCTTCTGACGGGTCTCGCGCGCCTTAGGGCGGGCGATCTCCGTCGAGGGTTCGGCCACGCAGGCAATCTACCCATCGGCGATCGCTGCACGGTCGCTTTCGCCCCGTTCCCGGGCTCACCACCAGGGGTTTCCTCGCCGCGAAGCTGCCTTTAGGCTACGTGACGTGGCGGCTTCAGGCACGCGCCTCAAGACCCTCTTCTCGTTCCCCAACCCGGTGAACGAGGTGGCGGCGCGGACGGTCGCGTCCGGGGTGGTCGTGATGACCACGGTCGCGCTCGCGCTTGGTGAGCCTTGGCTGCTGGTCCCCCTCGTCTACGGCTTCTGGGCCCGGGTGCTCACGGGCCCGACCCTCAGCCCGTTGGGGCAGTTCGCGACGAGGGTCGCGGTGCCGAGACTTCGCTTCGCCCCACGCCCGACACCGGGTCCCCCAAAGCGCTTCGCACAGGGGATGGGCGTCGCCTTCTCCACGGCGGCGGTGCTCGTCTGGGTCACCGCCGGTTGGTCGGTGGCGCGCTGGGTGCTCGTGCCGCTCGACGCGGCGGCGTTCCTCGAGTCCGCGTTCGGGCTGTGCCTCGGGTGCCGCGCGTTTACGGTCCTGATGCGCCTCGGGGTCATCCCCGAGCGAGTCTGCCTCGAGTGCGCCGACCCCGCGAGAGTCCAGCCGCGACTCGTCTCCCGCGGGGCCAACAGCTGACGCAGGACCGCTCTTAGATCGGCTTCCCCGCCTTGCACCAGGCGTTGGACGGGACGCCCGAGCACGGATTCGGCATCGACGCCAGCTTGGGCAGCGGGTGCATCACCACGCCGGTGAAGGCCGGGTAGTGGTCGGAGGCCGTGCAGGGACCGAACCCCGTGTCGCACAAGGCCTGTGCGAGGAGCTGTGCGTTGTCGTTGGGGCCCTTGGTGATCGGGCCGCACTTGGCCTGGGCCGTCTCGAGGTTGGCGGGCACGCTTCCCTGCGGCGCGACGTTGTCCTGGAAGCAGTTCTGGATCTGGTGGCCCTCGAGGGTCAGCTCGCCGAAGTCGACATTGGAGGGGTTGCCAAAGAAGCCGTCGTTGCTGAAGGTGTTGTGGACCAACGCGTCCCCCTGGGGGTCATAGACGCAGCCGAACCCGGAGACCTCGGTGCCACCGGTCTTCGGGCAGCTCTGCCCCATGACCGGCGGGTTCTCGTCGGGGTAGGGAACGAAAAGGATGCCCCAGGCGCCGTTGTTGGCGAACCTGCTGTCCATGACGGTGTCGTTCTTGCCGCCCGACAGCGTCATGCCGGTCCCCGTAGGGCCGTTGCTTGCCGATCCGGCCTCGGGCACGTTGGGGTTGTTGTTGTTGTGGAAGTAGTCGTCGATCACGACCCAGCACGAGTGGGTGTGCGTGACAGGGCTCGTCTTTCCGCCGGGGCATGCGCCGTTCTGGGGTGCCGGCGGGTCGCCGTCGATCTGGGTGTTGGTGTCGAGGCCGTCCTTGTTGTTGTCGAACTGGGAGTGCTCTATCACGAGCGAGCCGCCTGAGTTGGTGCCCGAGTAGCCGAGCGCGTTGTACTCCATCCAGGCGTGGTCGACGACGGCGTCGCACACCTGCTGGCACGCGCCGATGTAGGAACCCGAGTCGTTGAAGTTGCTCGCGTAGATCTGGTCCCACATCCCGCCCGACGAGTTGGACGAGAAGATCCCGTAGGTGGCCGCGGTGGCCTCGGCGTTGGCGACCGTGCCATCCGGCCCAAAGAAAGTAGAGGTGGCGGTGAGGTAGGTGCCGAGGTAGTTGTGCAGGCCGATCCTCCCGGTCTCGTCTCCGCCGTTCCACCAGATCTGGTTGCCGGTGTCGCCAGGACCAGCCAGGTAGTTGCAGACCGTGAGATTCTCGACACTCACGTTGTTGGCCCACACCACAATGCCGTTGCGTCCGACCGGCGCGCTGACCCCGTTTGTCGTGCCGACGGTACCGAAGTTCTGCCATTGCGGTGCGCTGTCACAGGGCTCTGGTGCGCCCGCCTTGGTGCCGTCGATGATCACTCCGCTACGACTCATGCCGCGCAGATGGAGATCGGAAGTGGTGATGAACACGCCGCCGAACTCCCCGTGGTCGTAGTCGTAGGAGCTGGGCTTCGTCACCTCGTCGTCGTCCTCGTGGTAATCACCCGGGGCGATCAGGATCCAGTCCCCCGGTTTGGCCGCGTTGACCGCCGCCTGGACGCTCGAGAACTGGCCCGACTTGCCGTGGAACGACCCCACGAGCAGGACGCGAGGACCAGCTGCGGCGGCTGGCGCCGTCGCATTCGGGGCGACAAGAGCCGTCGTGCCCAGCACCGTGGCCAGCGCCAAGGCGCCCGCCCATCTGCCGCGTTATCAGCATCATCAAACCCCCCCGGGCTCGGGGTCGACCATACCGAGGGAGGCGCAGCGGTGCCACGCCACGGCATTCATCGCTCGGCGACGATGACGTCGGCGAGCGGCGAGCCGGCGGGCAGTCGCGTCCGCCGGCCTCGCCAGCCGGTCCGGGCCAGCGCCTCGGCGAAGTAGCGCTCGTCGAAGCCGAGCTCGAGCCACCCGTACGTACGGGTCGACCAGAGGGAAAGACCGTCGAGGCGGAGCCCCCAGGGATACCCGAGCGGTTGGATTGGCTCACCCGCCCAAAACACCCGACCACCTGGCCGGACGATCTCGGCCAGGCGGCGCAGCATCGCCATGTGGTCGGCGCAGTGGTGGAAGGACTCGTAGAAGATCGCCGCCTCGAACACGCCGTCGGGCTCGAACTCGAGCATCCCGCTGTGCACGACATGGAGGCGACCGGGCTGGCGGCTCCGACGCTCCGTGAGCGCGCAGAAGCGCTCCTCCACCTCGACCGCGGTCACCTCGAAGCCCATCTGGGTGAGGTCGTTGGTCAGATTGCCCCAGCCCGAGCCGAACTCGACGACGCGGCGGGCGGCACAAGCCCGAGCGTCGAGATGATGAAACCGCGGGCGACGAGCTCCTCACCCACGACCGTCGTCGAGCCGGTCGAGTACGGGTAGGGAGCTGCGACCGCCACTTCCAGGTCGAACGGGCTCGCCTCGTTGGCGATCGAGTATTCCGAACGGCCGGAGACCTGCCGGTAGAGCCCCCAGACCCAGTCCGCGTACGCCTCGGAGAACGGGTCTTCGGGGTGACCCTCGGGCACCCCCATCGTGAAGCTGCGCAGGTGTGAACGCGCCGCGTCCTCCGAGACAGCGAAGAGCCGAGCCGCCTCCTCGAGCTCGCCGTCCAGATCGCCAAGTGCGACCACGCGGGGAGGGCGCGTGCCCGCGCATGGCCCGGATCCGGTCGACGACGGGTGTCGGCAGCGCAAGCGCAACTGACCGTCGCAGGCGCGCGCCGGGGCTCAACGGGACCGAGAGCGACCTGTCCGGCGGGCTCATTGCAGCAGCCCACCATGAACCTCGGCGTGGCCGCAACGGGACTCCAGCGCCGGCGCGCCGGGGCTGGGACGCTCGGGATCCGAATTGCCCCTTTCCCAGGTGGCAAGCCGTGTGGGACGCTAATGAGACGTAGTGCGGTGCACACTTTGCTGCGGTGCCCTTCGGGGAGCCGTGGGTACCAGGGCGGAGCGTTGATCCGTCAGGCACAGATGGTCGCCTGACTGACGGGGAGCGAGTGGCGAAACCGACGCCCCTTCGGACTGTCGAACCGAAAGGACGTGTGTGAGCGACCACTCCACCCACCAGGGATGGGCGGACGGCGATGCTCTTCGCGCCGTGACAGCACCGGCCGGCGCCCCCGAGGCGCCGACGGAGCCCGCGCCCACCGACGGCCGGCGGGAGCGGACGGTCGAGATGCTCACGTCGACCGGCGCGATCGACCGCGGTGCCGACGTCGCGGTCGCCCGGGAGCGGGCCCGTCAGCGCCGGCTTCTGTGGCTCGGCGTGTTGCTGGTCCCGATTGCCGTCTGGCTCGCAGTCCGCCTCTTCGTCTGGCATCACCACGGGTTCACGTTCCCGCACATCCCGAGCACGATCGTCCCCTACCTGCCGGGCATCATCTTGTTGCTCGTCCTCGTCACGGCCATCGTCGTGTCGCTGCTCGGCGGTGGCCGTTCGCCACACGTGCTGTACCGACCGCGCGAGATCGACGTGCATTTCGACGACGTCAGGGGCTCCGAGGTCGTCGTGGAAGAGGTCCGCAAGACACTCAACCTGTTCCTCGCGCACCGGACGTTCGCCGAGCAGATGGGGGGCACCCGCGTCGCGCCATCCTCTTCGAAGGGCCACCCGGGACCGGCAAGACCTACCTCGCGAAGGCACTGGCCGGCGAAGCCGGCGTGCCCTTCTTGTTCGTCTCGTCCTCGGCCTTCCAGTCGATGTACTACGGCGCCACCAACCGCAAGATCCGCTCCTATTTCAAGGCGTTGCGGCGCTACGCCCGACGCGAGGGAGGGGCCATCGGGTTCATCGAGGAGATCGACGCCATCGGCGCCTCCCGCTCGGGTCGGGGATTCGGTCACCGTGAGGGGATCGCCGGCGTCGTCAACGAGCTCTTGATCCAGCTGCAGTCCTTCGACGCGCCGACCGTGGGCGCCCGCTTCCTGGGGACACTGGTCGACTTCGTCAATCAGTGGCTCCCGCGGAGCCGGCAGCTCTCCAAGCCGTCGTGCGCGCCGGCCAACATGCTTGTCATCGGAGCCACCAACCGGGCGGACGACCTCGACCCGGCCCTGCTGCGCCCCGGGCGCTTCGATCGATCGATCTACTTCGACTTGCCGACAAGGGCAGGCCGTCGCGACATCATCGACTACTACTTGGCCAAGAAGGCCCACACCACCGAACTCGACGACGAGGCCCGCCGCGAGGCACTTGCCGGCATGACCGCCGGGTACTCACCCGTGATGATCGAGCACCTGTTGGACGAGGCGCTGGTGTGGGCTTTGCGCCGCGGGTCGGACGCTCTGTCGTGGAGCGACATCACCCAGGCGAAGATGACCAACGAGATCGGCCTGGCCAATGGCGCGCTCTACACGGAAGCGGAGCGCCGGCTGATCGCGACCCACGAGGCCGGCCACGCCACCGTGGCCTGGCTGGTCGGCCGCGGCCGAACGCTCGATGTCCTGACCATCGTGAAGCGCAAAGAGTCGCTCGGGCTCCTCGCCCACTCCGACACCGAGGAGCGGTTCACGAGGACTCGCAGCGAGATGCTGGCGCTGATCCAGATCGCCATGGGCGGCATGGCGGCCGAGGAGCTCTTCTTCGGGGAAACCTCCTCGGGGGTGGCCGGGGACCTGGCCGCCGCCACCGCGACCGCCTGTCAGATGATTGGCGTGCTCGGCATGGGGTCGTCGCTGATCGTCGACACCTCGACCAGCCTGACGTCGCCGGACGTCGCCGCCAAGATTCTGACGAACGACGCGGGGCGCGACGAGGTTGACCGTCTGCTCTCGCGCTCCAAGGACGAAGCCCGGTCGATGCTCGACGAGCATCGCCATGTGTTGGAGGCGCTCCGCGACGCCCTTTTGGAGCGAGAGGAGCTGGTCGGACCCGAGATCACCGCAGTCATCCAGGCGGCCCGGCCGGACCGGGTCCGGACTGCGACGCCCGAGACGCTCGGGGTCTCGCTCTAGGACGGGGCGGTGCAGTTACCCACGTTCCCATAACTGCCATAGTTGTCGGCGGAGTTCCAGACCCCGGGCAAGGGCGTCCCCACGCAGCTGACCCCCTGGGTGACCGCGGTTGAGGCGATGACCCACCGCGGAGTCCCCGGGTCGAGGTAGTACGGGACGTTGACGTATTCCAGGCGGCTGTCCCACGTGTAGTACTTCGAATACCCCGCCACGATCGACGTGCCGCTGAACTCGCCGACGGCGGGTCGGTAATCCTGTGCGACCGAGCCGTAGATGGTCAGCTGACCCTCGTTGGCCGACGACGAGAAGGGGCTCGAGCCGTTGCCAGTCGTGTTGTAGTTGTTCACCCCGAACCCGTCGTTCAGGGCCAGGATCGCGGCGTCGATGATGATCCCCGAACCGCCCGACGGATCACAATACGGAGCCGATGCGGCTCCGGTGGCGCCGCACGTGGTCATCACATAGCCGGCGTTGAGCGGGCGGTTCACCTCGACATACGCGAAAGCGATCAGTCCGAGGGCATCGTTGGGCGTGGCGGCTGACGAGTTGTAGGCACACTGCACCGTGGTGCTATTGAAGCCCGTTCCACAGTCCTGGTATTCGATATTCCCGTCGATGACGACGTTGTTCTGGGTCGCGATCGTGAGGTTACCCGTCACATTTCCCTGCACGAAGGCGTCGCCCTCGCAGTTGGGGCTCGATGACTGCCCGAGGTACTGGCCAAGCTGCGAGTACGTCCCGCTCGGCGACTCGCCCTCGAACGGGTTCGCATAGGACGCACATGTCTGGCTTGACGGGGTGTTCTCGATGTACACGACCTCGTTCGACGGGACAGGCACCTCAGTGTCGCCGCCCGCGTCGCATTTGTTTGTGTTCGTCGTGTCGAGGTCTTGATTGGTACCACTGTTGCCCGATCCCGACCCCGTATCCAGGTTGTAGGTAGTTCCTCCCGAGCTCGTGTACGGCGTGTCCGGGCTGTTCACCGTCATGTACTCGGTCGTGCCGCTGTTGTGCAGCGTGATCTCGGTAGGACCCGAGTAGACACACCCGTTTTCGGCGGCAATGGTTTCAAGCGACGTGTCGGTGGTCGGGAGCGGCTCGAACTGGGCGTTGTAGGAGCTATTGACCGCGTCGTAGGTGCCGACGTCATTGTTGTCGGCGTTTGCACACGTGCTTGCTGTCCCATCACCGTCTTCCGGGTCGACGAACTGGCAGTTGGGGTCGTGCGTGGTAACGATGCCCTCGTCCGTGCTCGACCCGAAGTTGGGGTCGCTCGCTACGTAGATGGAGTCGTTCGAGTACACAGGCCCATCCAGGATGTCCCCCGGGCCGAAGAAGACCGCAGCGCAGTTCGAGCTGTTGAAGTTGTTCTTGTGGAGGGTGTCGGGGCCCTCGTAGTTGTCGTTCCAGTCATACGTGCACGTCGAGGTGTCGCCCGTCGCGGGCACGGTCGACTCGTAGTTGCTCCAGAAGAGGTGGGTCAGGAACCCGTTTTCCGGGACTAGGTACAGATACGAGCTCTGGTACGACGTGTTCAAACCGCTTTGGGCGGCCCCGTAGACGAGCTCCTTCACGTAGTCGAGCGTCTGACCGGCCGTGCTCGTGACGCCGCTGCACTGCGTGTTGAAGCACAGAGCGGGGTTGGTCCACATGAAGTACTCAGTGACCGGATTGTTGTTGCTTCCCACAACCCGTTCCCAGCTGTCCAGAGCGGGGAGCTGGGATGAGGGACACGTAAGGCTCGACGACGTGGTGTTCGACGAGTTGCAGTTCACGATGTTGGGGTTGTCATTGGCGGTCGCAAGGTACGAGTCGATCCCGGACTGCAGGGCGCGATAGGCGAGGTGCTGGATCACGTCGCTAGACACGAGCGGGTCGTGCTGCATGGCTGTCGCCGCCAGGGTTCCCGCGCTCAGCGATATGAGAAGGATGATCCCGATCACGAGCCCCAGCGCCGCCTGCCCCGCGTCGCGCACGCGAGCAAGCGCGCGCACCGATTGCTGGTCGCGCAGGCGATAGACGACGGGTCTCCAGGTGCGCTTGGTCATCTCATCCCACCATCGACTCGTAGTCAGCAGACTCGGGAGAGAGCAGGTAGACGGTACTGTCGTCCTCGGACTGCTGGCCGGCGGTCCGCCCGGTCGACACGCCGTTCACCTGCAGGTCGATCGTCACGGCGTAGATCTCGGCGTTCTGGCACGCCGCCAGCACGTTGCCCGAGGTGCCCGTGGTGCTGGTGCACGTGTTGAAGGCGGACGTGTCGTCGTTGTAGTAGCAGGAGAGTACAGCCGCCCCCGAATACTGCGAGGCACAAGTACTGCCGACCTCCGAGGTGGTGCTGGTCGTCCCAGAACTGTTCGCCGTGGTCACCAGCAGCGTGTAGACGAACAGTGGTGCATCGTCGCTGGCGTTCGAGACACCGTTGACCGTGATCAGCGTCTCAGCAGTGCCCCAGGTGCACCCCGTTCCCGTCGGCGGACAGTTTGTGGCATGGGTACTGGAATTGGTGGTCGCATGGGCCTCGGTGACCGTGAAGGTCCCCCCGGAGTTGCACAGCCCCGAGCTCGGCGTCGTCGACTGGCAGCTGGCGACGATCTTGGCTGGCCCATTGGTGTCGCCCACGTTGGTGTAGAAGGTGATCGACGTCGGGGTGATCGCCCCGGTCACGAACGCGGGGTCGGGCACGCCGCTGGTGGTCGGACCGGGCTCCACCGCCGAACGGATGAAACGCTGCAGGTTGGTCGAGACCGGCAGGAGCTGATTGACGTTCGTGTACGTGTTGTTGACGCGGGCGATCGTGAGGAAGACCGTGTCAACGATCGGCACGGTCATGGCGAAGAGTATGAGGAGCGTCGCCATGGCAATCATCATCTCGACGAGCGTGAACCCGGACTCGTCCAAGTCCGCTCCTTTGACGCGCCGACGGCGGAGGCTGAGCGGTCGCATCAGTCCGGAATCGGCACGAAGGCGGGCATGTAGTAAGTCACCGGACTGGTCGTCCCGGTGACGATGGAGGTCGGGTTCACCGTCACGGTCGTCGTGTGGGTGGTGCCCCCCGAGGTGACGGTCACCAGGTAGGTGCCGTAGATCACCGCGATCCGGCTGAAACCGTCCACGGCGCTCGTCGGCATGGAGTAACTGGTCGGGTTGGAGGGGTTCGCCGGAGGGTTGGACAGCGCGGGGAACGACCCGCTGCTCTGGGGCGTCAGCTCAGAGGTGCACGATTCGTCGACGATCGTGATCGTCGCGTTCGACAGGACGGCGCCGCTGCTCGTGGTCGCCTCGATCGGGAGGATGCCCATCTCGAGTGGTGCGTTCACCGTCGATGTCCCGGCTGGGCTGGTCGCGGCTAAGACCGAGTTGGACGTCGCCTCGCTTGAGCAGTATCCGACCGACACCGAGTATCCGTTCGAGAACGGGAACAGCGGTCCGACCTCGATCTGCGGGCCGTTCGCCGTCGTCGGTGACGACATCTCGACAACGCTGCTCGGCTCCAGGTTCGAGTTCGAGACCATGATCGGAGGGTTGTCCAGGTACATGCCGGTCAGGCCGCTGGGCGTTCCCGACGCGCTGAAGGTGGTCCCAGAGCTCGAGTAGCTGAACACCTCCCCGGCGGACTCCGTCGCAGCAGACATGTAACAGGTGGTCGAAGCCGTGCAGGCGATCCCGCTGATGTAGACCGGGCTTCCGCCCGTCGTGTTCGTGAACGTCGCGGCGGTCCAGCTGCCTGACGCGAGTACATCGACAAAGGCCGCCGTCGAGGTCGTGCCGACGACATAGCAGTTCGTTGTCGTCGAGCAATCCAGCTGGGTAATGGAAATGATGCTCGAGCTGTTGGGCAAGGAGGCAGCGGTCCAAGCGGTGGCGCCGCTCGCCAGTGACAACACTCCGCCTGAAGAACTCGTGGTGTCAAGGGCGAAGCAGGGGGCTGCGGTCGATGGACAGGTCAGCGAGGAGACCGCTGTGGTCGCAGCGGGCACTGTGTCGTTCTTCCAGGTCGAGCCGCCGCCGGAGCCCGACACGCAGAGGGAGGTTGAGGTGGTGTTGCAGTAGGCGATGAGCGGGCCGACGGAGCCGCTCCCGATCTTTCCGGTGCCTCCGGCCCAGCAGAAATCTCCTGACGTCGTGCACGCCAGGGTGGTGAAGGTGCTCATGGTGAATCCGCTGGCGGTGTAGGGCTTCCAAGTCACCGTCGTTCCGCTAACGCTCGTTATCGAGATGATCTCCGGAGTGGTGGAGGTCGTCCCGATCGCCATGCAGAACGTCGTCGCGTTGCACACGAGCGAGGTGAGCGAAGCCATGGTGACGCCGCTTTGGGTGAAGGCATGCCAGGTCGTTCCGGGCGACAACGAGCCGGTGTTCGAGATGATCGTTGCCGCAGTGGAGGAGGTGCTTCCCATCACGAAGCAGATCGGCTGGCTCGTCGCGCTCGGGCAGGTCACCTCGCTGAACCCGGTGTTCGTGGGGACGGTGTCGTTGGTCCAGGTCACGGTGGAACCCGAGATCACAGCGGTGAGCACCACGCCTCCGGAGGAGTTCGTGCCGATGGCGATGCAATTGAAGGTGGTGGCGCTGGTCGGGCAGGTGATGTTGGTGAGCTGCGTTACGCCCAGCTGCGGGCAGTGCGAGCTGTTGGACCACGCAGTCCCGTTCGTCGAGACTGCCGCGGCGCCGCCCGACGAGCTATACCCGACGGCGATACACGCGCTCGACGTGCAGGCGACGTCCTCGATGCGGGTCATCGTCGACGGGAACGTTGCGGTGGACCAGCCCGAGCTGGTCTTCGCGATGCCGACCGCGACGGCACCGGTCGCTGGCGAAGTCGAACTCGAGTAGGTCTGCCCCATGGCCAAACAGGTGAGGATGGTCGTGTTCGGGCAGGTGATCCCGTCGTCGATCGACGTCGTGCTCGGGTAGGAGAGGTCGACGTAGGCGCCCTGGTCGAACTGGAAGCTGACCTGGGTCACCTCGGCCGCGATGACCGTGATGGCGGACTGGTTCGAGAGCGCCTGGGTCTCCGAGCTCGCCTCGTTGTAGTTGGCGACGTACGTGCCGTCCGGTCCGACCTGGACGGTGTAGGTGCCCGGGGGAACCTGCAAGAACGTGCAGCCGTCCGAGCTCGGTGTCAGGGAATACGGGGTGGACAGGGCTGAGCCGGACACCTCGACGGGCACGCCGGCGACTCCATTCGGGGGGGTCCCAGCCGTCTCGCCGCTCACCTGGATTGCGAGGTAGCCGTTGGTGATGTCCCCGGACGGGGGGAAGTTCAAGATGGCTTGGTCGGTGATGCTCTGCCCGCTCCCCCACGTCACCTTGACCTGGAGGCCGAGCACGGGCGAGGTGCCCGAGGTACAGAAGTCCGGTGTTCCGCCGCTCGCGTCGGTCCAGTTGAAGATGGCGGTGGCCGTGTAGACGATCCCCGAGAGCGTGGCGGTGCCGTTGCTGCATGCGGAGGTCATGTCCGAACAGATCGTCGATCCGGACAGCGTTGTGCCCACCTCGGGCTGGTTGTTCGTGTCCGTTGGTGGCCCCGAGTTGTTGAGGTTCTCGATGATCTGCTCGGCCAACGAGAGGGCGGTGATGCGCTGGCGCGCGATCGCTGACTGACCGAGCACGTTCGTGAACAGGTAGGCAGTCGGGATGAGGACGCCGAGCAGCACGACCATGGCCACAATGCACTCCATGAGCCCGAAGCCCTCGTCGCGGTGGTCCGCGCCATCGAGGCCGCGGTCGCCGCGCGAGCGCGTGCCGGAGCGCCTTCATGGCGCGCCGATCCGGCCACACTCGTAGGCCATCAGACTTTCCCTGTTCCTCTTCCCGCGTGTTCCACAGGCCCTGGGAAAGCCCCCGACTCGGCAACTCCGCTGCCACCGTTTCGACGGCCCGGCTGACTCTCAGAGTCCCGTGGCTTTGCGTCGCCTTCTCACGAAGGGTTTGCCTTTTCGTCGGCACTGCCGAAGCTGCCTCCGATCAGGGAAAAGCCTAAAGGACGGCCCTCCCGAATTCGGGGATGCCCCAGACCGGTGACCTGGGCTTTTTCGTCCCCTGGCGGCGCCCACGGGCGGAGCGCCCCCACGTAATGTTGGCGAGATGGCGCGGGTCCCGTCCGAGAGCGCGAACGGCTTCGCCATCGACCTGTTCTCGCCACTCGCCAGCCGCTACGACCTGCTGTGCGAGGTCCTCTCCATGGGCCAGAACCGCCGCTGGCGCCGGTGCATGGTCGGCCACGCCGTCGCGGACGGCCCGGCGAGCGTCCTCGACGTGGCGTCGGGCACCGCAGGCGTGGCTGTCCAGCTGGCCCGGCGCTCCCCGGCACGGGTGCTCGCCTACGACCTGACCCTCCCGATGCTCCGACACGGGGCCCACCGGGTCGAAGCGGCGGGCCTCTCCGACCGGATCGACCTCGTCGAGGGTCGCGCCGAACAGCTCCCGTTCCCCGACGCCTCCTTCGATGCGCTCACCTTCACCTACCTCTTGCGCTACGTCGACGACCCGCTGGCGACCCTGACCGAGCTCGCCCGTGTGGTGAAACCCGGCGGGCAGGTCGCGAGCCTCGAGTTCCTCGCGCCGCCGAACGCATTCTGGCGAGCCGCCTGGTGGTGTTACACGCGCCTCGTCCTTCCGGTCGCGGGATGGCTCACGGGCGGGCGGGAGTGGTGGCGCGTCGGCCGATTCCTCGGACCCAACATCGCCGAGCACTATCGGCGCTACCCGATCGACTGGACAGTCGCCGCATGGGAGACCGCGGGCTTCGGGGACGTTGGCGTGCGTCGCATGAGCCTCGGCGGCGGGCTGGTCATGTGGGGACGCAAGCGCGGTGGTTGAGACCGATCCTGCGCAGAGGACGATGCGACCCGCGTACTATGCGGCGCGCTCGGGCGGCTCGCGCGACTGGTGGACGCTCCTCCATCCGCCCTACACGTTGTGGCACCTCTCCTATGTCGTCATCGGTGCGTGCCTTGCCCCGGAGGTGCACGTCGACCGCCTCGTCGCCACGGTGCTCGCGTTCTTCCTGGCCGTGGGCCTGGGGGCGCACGCGCTCGACGAGCTCGACGGACGACCACTCGGCACGCGCATCGGATCGCGTTGGCTCGCCGTCACCGTCGCGGTCGGTGTCGGTGGTGCCGTCGCGTTGGGGATCGTCGGCGTCGACCGCTACGGCTGGACACTGATTCCCTTCATCGTCATCGGTCCGGTCTTGGTCGTCACCTACAACCTGCGACTCTCGGCGATCCAGAAAGACCTCGTCTTCGCCGCCGCGTGGGGCGCCTTCCCCGTCCTGACCGCGTACGTCGCGCAGACCCAACGACTGACGTGGGCACCGGTGCTCGCGGCGATCGCCGCGTTCGGGTTCTCGGCCGCCCAACGCGCCCTATCGACCCCGGCTCGATTGTTGCGACGCCGCGCCGTCCAGGCCAGCGCATCGGTCACCATGGCCGATGGCACGCGGCGCGAACTCGACCGGCGGGCGTTGCTCGCCCCGCTCGAGCACGCGCTGAACGCGCTCGCGGCGAGCCTGGTCCTCGTCGCGACGGCGTTGGCACTGGCAAGGCTCACGTGAACGACGCGCCGATCGGCTGCGTCGGCATCGTGAGTCCGGGTGCCATGGGCGCGCAGATCGGACGGACCCTCGTCGCCAAGGGGTCGCGCGTCGTGGTTGCGCTCGACGGCCGCGGCGCCCGCTCCAGGGATCGGGCGAAGGCCGCCGGCCTCGAGGACCTCGGGACGCTCACCGAGCTCGTCGGGGCCAGTGACCTCGTGCTGTCCGTCGTGCCCCCGGCCAGCGCGCTGAACGTGGCCGAGGAGCTCGGGGCAGCCCTCCGAGGCAAGAAGCACCAGCTCACGGTGGTCGACGCGAACGCCATCTCACCCAGCCGGGCCATGGCGGTGGCCCGGACACTTGAGGGCACGGGCGCCAGATACGTCGACGGCGGCATCGTGGGCGGCCCACCGCGACCGGGTGGGCGGACCAATCTGATCCTCTCGGGCGAGGGCGCGGAGGTGCTCGCGTCGGCGCTCACCACCGACGAACTGGTCGCGACCGCGATCGGCTCCGATCCGTGCGCGGCGTCGACCCTCAAGATGTGCCACGCGGCATGGAGCAAGGGAACCTCGGCGCTGCTCATCTCGATCCGCGCCGTCGCGGCGCACGCAGGCGTCGATGACGCGCTGGTCGAGTTGTGGGAGCACGTGCAACCCGCGGTGCTGGCCCGCTCGGAGGCCGAGGGCTCGATCGCCGGCCGCGCGTGGCGATGGGTCGACGAGATGAGCGAGATCGCCCACACGTTCGAGGAGGCCGGAATGCCGGGCGGAGCCGCGGCGGCAGCCAGCCGGCTCTACGAACGCCTGGCCTCCTTCAAGGACATCGACACCCCGCCGCCGCTCGCCGAACTCGTCGCTGCGGTGCTCGGCCAGGGCGACCCAGGCACGAATCTGGAGAAATCTCACCAGAGCCCCTAGGCACGCGCCACGCACGGTGCGCGCAAAAGCCCTGTTCAGAGGCCTGGGCCGGTTCGGTATAGTAACCACGCCGCCAGGAAGACGACGTCAGGCATGCCCCCGAGCACCGCCTGACCGGTCCCGTTGACCTTGCCCCCAATTTCGCAAGGCGTAGCGGGTCGCGTGGTTACTCCCTGGCAGGCCACGATGACCGAACCCACACACCGTCCCGGCGGGGGGACATGTGCACCATCGTCGGTGCGCGAGCCCGCGCGCGCCCGCCGGTCTTGTGATGGTGGCATCGCATCCGCCCCCCATGCGGCGGGTCGTCCCGACCCCACGCCCCGAGGTCGCCCCTGACCGAGCGACCCGGGCTCTTTGCATCTCCGCTCCCTGTAACCGGCATGGCAGCACACCTGCCACGGTCCCCTCTCTCGTGTCGAGGGCACACGACCGGTGAGCGAAGTCCCAAAGCGGCGATCAGCCCACGCAACCCCAATCAGCCCATTCGGGCGACGAAAGGAGCGGACGTGGACCTACGCCGCATCTCTCTCATCCCACGGCCGCTCGCGGTCCGGCGGGCATGGCAACTCAAACGCAAGCGAGCGATCAAGGCCATCGTGCTGCTGTTCCCCACGGCAGTCCTGTCGATGGCGCCGGTCTCGGCGTCGCAGGCGACCGGATCAGAACCCGGCGTGAACTTCCCGCTGACCTCGTTGACCACGCCGCTCCACGCGGCCATCTCCTCGGACGCTGCCGTGCTGTTGTCCCGGCTCGCTGCGTTGGCGGCGAACCCACCCCCACTGCCGCCGCCCGCCTCCGTGGTGGCGGCACCGGTCGCCACGGCACCGGCGGCGCCGCCCGACGTCGACGTCTCGAGCGCGGCCGCGTGGGCGGCCAGCCCCGGGGTGGTGTGCATCCGGGAGCGCGAGTCGGACGGCAACTACGCCGAGGACAGTGGCAACGGCTATTACGGCGCGTACCAGGACCTGCTCTCGACGTGGGAGGCAAACGGCGGCACCGGGTTGCCCAGCGGCGCGCCGCCGGCGATCCAGGATCAGATCAACTATGAGATCTTCCTGAGTGGCGGGTGGGGTCAGTGGAGCACCGCCCCGGGCTGCGGGCTCTAGCGCGCTCGACCCCAGGAGTTGCACGAGGTGCCCCGGGGAACCCCGGGGCACCTTCGCGTTCGCACACCTCAGAACACCACCACCGATCGCAAGACCTCGCCCCGCTCCATCTTGTGGAAGGCCTCCTCCACCGCGTCGAGCGCGATGGTCTCGGACACGAACTTCTCGAGCGGGAGACGTCCCGCAAGGTGCAGGTCGACGAGCAACGGGAAATCTCGGCTGGGCAGGCAGTCGCCGTACCAGCTGGGCTTGATGCGGCCACCGCGGCCGAACAGCTCGATGAAGGGCAGCTCGATGCGCATCTCGGGCGTCGGGACGCCGACCTGTACCAGCGTCCCGGCGAGGTCGCGGGCGAAGAACGCCTGCTCGAACACCTTGGGATTCCCCACCGCCTCGATGCACACGTCAGCACCGTTACCACCGGTCACCTCGCGCACCGCCTCGACAGGGTCGCGCGCCCGGCGTCGACCGTGTAGGTCGCGCCGAACTCGCGGGCCCACTCGAGCTTTTTGGCGTCGAGGTCGATCGCCACGATCGTCGTTGCCCCGGCGAGCTTGGACCCGGCGATCGCGGCGTCGCCGACGCCGCCGCAGCCGAAGACGGCCACGCTGTCGCCGGGACCGACGTCGCCGGTGAGCATCGCTGCCCCGAGCCCGGCCATGACGCCGCAGCCGAGCAATCCGGCGACCTCGGGCTTCACCGCCGGATCGACCTTCGTGCACTGGCCCGCCGCCACGAGCGTCTTCTCCGCGAAGGCCCCGATGCCGAGCGCCGGCGAGAGCGGCTGACCGTCGAGGGTCATCTTCTGCGCCGCATTGTGCGTGGAGAAGCAGTACCAGGGCCGGCCGCGCCGGCACGACCGGCACTGCCCGCACACCGCCCGCCAGTTCAAGATCACGAAGTCGCCCGCCGCGACCGAGGCGACCCCCTCACCCACCGATTCCACGACCCCGGCGGCTTCGTGACCGAGGAGGAAGGGGAAGTCGTCGTTGATCCCGCCCTCCCGATAGTGGAGGTCGGTGTGGCAGACGCCGCAGGCCTGCACCCGGACCAGGGCCTCACCGGGCCCGGGGTCGGGGACCATGACCGTGACCACCTCGACCGGGGCCTTCGCAGTCCGCGCCACGACGGCGCGGACCTCTTGGGACATGGGTCCTCCCTCCTCGTCGGTCTCCCGATGGTGTCGCCGCGTCGGCGCCGATGTCTAGCGTGAGGCCATGGCGGACCGCTACCTCGCACCGGGCTGGTTCACCAGGAACGTGTTCAACCGGGGCGTGGCGGCGTTGACCGAGCTTGGGATCAGCGTCTGGGGCTCCCGGGTCCTCGCCGTCCGCGGGCGCACGACCAACGAGTGGCGCACCACCCCGGTCAACGTGCTGACCGCGGGCGGCCGGCGGTACCTCGTCGCACCACGGGGCACCACGCAGTGGGTGAGGAACATCCGGGCCAGCGGCGCGGGCGAGCTGCGCCTCGGGGGCTCGTCCGAGGCGATCCGGGTCGTCGAGCTCACCGACGAGGAGAAGCCGCCGGTGCTGCGGGCCTACCTCAGGCGCTGGAAGCGCGAGGTCGGGGTGTTCTTCGGAGGCACGGGACCCACCGCCAGCGACGCCGAGCTCTTGGCGATCGCGCCGAACCACCCGGTGTTCCGTCTCACGGACTGACCCGCGGGCCGGCGACGTACCCACCCGACACCGGGCCGATGCCCGAGCAGTGCCTGATCAACCCCCGCGGCCTGGCGCGTCGACGATGCGGCAGGGGATGTCTTCGTTCTCGTCGATGTGGTAGCTGGCACAGATGCGGTGGTAGCCGTCGGCCACTGTCAACGCGACGTCATCGGCGAGTCGCCCGCGCACGAGCAGGATGGGTGAGAGCCGCTCGTGCTGCCGCACCTTCGCCAGGTCTTCTGCGACGTGCACGTTGTCGGTGGGCAGCATGTCGAGGCGGCTCGCGCGCAGGAGGTCCTTCGCCTTGCGGTGCGCGATCTTCGCTGCCTTCAGGGCGGCGACCGTGTTCTTGACGTCCTCGTCACCCATCAGCAGGCTGAGGTAGTCGCCTGCCGCGGGGTAGTCGTGCTCGTCGGGTTCATCCTTCCAATGCTCGGCCGGAAGGTCCTTTGCTTTTGACTTGTCGGACTTGGGCATCTCTCGCTCTCAGTGGGACTCGGCGGACTTGGATTCGGTGTGCTCGACCACGATGGTGCCGAGCGAACCCTGGGCGGCGCGTGCGGCGGCGACGTCCGCGCCCGAGCCGCGCAGCACGTACGCGAAGCCGACGGCCACCAGCATGCCAGCGAACGGTCCGACCAGGTAGACCCAAAAGTGCGCGAAGTCGCCGGCGACCGCGTCGGGCCCAAAGGAACGCACCGGGTTCATCGAGGCGCCGCTGGCGGGACTAGCCCACAGACCGGCGAGCGCGATGTAGCCGGCGACAGCCAGTGCCGAGAACGTCCCGACGTTCTGCGCGCCTGACGCGGTCCCGAGGATCGTGGTGAGGAGGCCACAGGTGAGCGCCGCCTCGATGAGCATGGCGCGCCAGTCGGTGAAGTGCGCGCCGGGCACCGTGGCGCCCAGCCCTCCGACCGTCCCGAAGATGGCGCGCAAGAAGACGCACGCGAGCAATGCGCCGACGATCTGCGCCACGACGTACAGGGGGACCCGCTTCCAGGGGAACTCCCGGCGGAGCGCGAAGGCGACGCTCACGACGGGGTTCAGATGGGCGCCGGAGACCGACCCGGTCGCGAGGATGATCGCCATGACCATCAGCGCCGGTGCCACCACTGCCGCGCCGCGGCCGACAGCGCCGCCGCTCCACGCGTCCACCACCCCTGCGCCGGCGGCGACCAGGACCAAGAAGAAGGTGCCGATCACCTCGGCGAAGATGCGTCGCCACTCGTACTGCATGTCGAAGAAGTCGCGCGCCCAGATGGGCGTGGGCGGAACCAGCGGCACCCGAGAGAACGGACGCAGGTCGACGACCTCTCGACGGGTGGTGGCCGACGACGCGGCCTGCTCGTGTGTGTCCCCCCGGACATTGAGGGAACGGTAGCCAAGGGGGAACCCGGGAGCCAGGTCGACCGGCCACCGACTGCCTTGGGAGTTACCATCCGCGCCGTGAGGCACGCGGATGCGGCCACCTTCGAAGAGCTCGCCGACGTGCTGGCCGCCCTCAGGCGGATTCCCCAGCTCACCGAGAAGAAGACCGGCACCTTCTATCGGCGCTCCAAGGCGTTCGTGCACTTCCACGACGACCCGACCGGGCCATACGCCGACGTCCGCACCGACGTCGCGGGGGACTTCGAGCGGGTCCGGGTGCGGACCTCCGCTGAGCGCCGACGATTCCTGGCCCGGGTGCGGGCAGCCATCGGCTCCTGACGCACGACCTGGGGCTCGAGGGGCCGCGCCCCCTCTACAGTGGGCGCCGAACCTGGGAGCGCGTGTGACGCGGACTGGAAAAGTGCACATCGGGACCCGGCTGGCTGGGCCGTGACCGGGAGATCGATCGAGCCGGCCGGAGGTGACTTCGACCTCGAGATCGCGGTGTCCACGCTCGCCTCCAACTCGGGCGATGTCGGGCTCATGCTCAGGCTTCTCGCCCGGGAGCTGGCCGACGCACTGGGCCCCCGACTCGTCGTCGAGCGCCCAGGGGGATTCCTCCGCCGCTCCGAGGAGATCCGGGCCCTCCAGGTCGACATCGACAACGACGTGCTGCGGGCCGAGCTGAGCGGCGGCACGGTCCGCTGTACCATCGGCCACTCCTCTGGTGGGATCCGCATCCGCAGCGAGCAGGTCGACATGGCGACCTGGCTGAAGCGCCTGCTGGGAGCGCTCCAGACCGAGGCCGCGAGGTCCGAGACGACTCGGCTCGCGCTCGAGAACATCATGATCGGAGGTACGACGTGAGCGGTCCCACCGACCTCCCCAAGGACGCCGACCATCGGCTGGAGGAGCTTCGCCACGGCTTCTTCACCTCGGACCTCTCGGTCAACGAGTTCTTGTTGGTGAAGGAGTGCGGGTTCCACCCGCTCGGCTTCGTGATGGGCTCGTCGATCTACCACACGGGGATCCAGGGCCGGCGGTGGTCCAAGAGCCAGGAGCTCACCAAGCTCACCGAGGCCATGTACAACGCGCGCGAGCTCGCCATGACCCGGATGGAGGAGGAGGCAGAGGAGCTCGGGGCCGACGGTGTCGTCGGGGTCCGCCTCGATGTCAACTACTACGAGTGGGGCAGCGACGCTGCGGAGTTCATCGCACTGGGCACCGCGGTGAAGGCCGAGGACGGCAAGTCCTATCTCAACAAGCTCGGCAAGCCCTTCACGTCTGACCTCTCGGGCCAGGACTTCTGGACGATCATGCAGACCGGGTACACCCCACAGGGCCTCGTCATGGGCACCTGCGTGTACCACATCGCGCACCGGGGCCTGGCCCAGACGCTCGGCTCGGTCGGCCAGAACGTCGAGCTGCCCAACTTCACCCAGGCGCTCTACGAGGCCCGGGAGCTCGCGATGACCCGCATGCAAGACGAGGGCAACCGGCTCGGGGCGACCGGGATCGTGGGGGTCCGCCTCGAGGAGAAGTCGCACCAGTGGGGGTCCCACACGATCGAGTTCCTCTCGCTCGGGACGGCGGTCACCAAGACCGGTGACGACGTCACGCTCCCCCGCCCGACCGTCATCATCTCTCTCGACAACTGATGAGCGGCCCGAGCGACGTCCCCGAGGCGGCGCCGCGGCGCCTCGAGTCCGGCTCGTTCTCGTCTGGCCTGACCGTCCCGGACTTCGCGGCGTGCCTCCAGATGGGGCTGCGCCCCGTCGGCCTCGTCCAGGGGTTCTGCGCGATGCAGTGGGGCTGGTACGGGGCGGGCTCCCCCTACATGCGGGGCATGTCGCCCTACGCGCCGGCGGGCGGTGCCGGCGGCGCCTACGCCCAGAGCTGGTACTGCCCACACGGGATGGTCTCGGCGGAGCACCGGATGTGGGGCCAGAACTACGAGCAGGTCTGGGTGGAGCAAGCCTGGCTGCAGGGCTTCCAGGCCGCGTTGGGCCGCCTGATCGAGGAGGCCAAGGAGGTCGGCGCCCACGGGGTGATCGGGGTGACCGACACGTCGCACAACCTGGTCGACATGAACGTCGCCGAGTTCCACGTCCTCGGGACAGCCGTCGTGCTCGACGGGGCGCCGCCGCCGCCCAAGGGCGAGCCCTGGACCACCTATCTGGCCGGCCAGCGCCTGGCCAAGCTGATCGAGGCCGGCTTCATGCCCATCTCCGTCGTGGCCACCATCGCCTCGGTCAGGGTCTGGGCCTACTGCATGACGGAGTATCTGATGGGGGGCGGCGCCTCCATGTGGGGCCAGGGCGGCATGGCGGTGCGCGACGTCGAGCAGATCTCGGCCGGCCTGCTGGCGGCCCGCTCGCTCGCCCGGGACCACGCCCGGCGCCAGCTCGGCTCCGATACCCTGCACGGCGCATCGATCACGACCTCCGAGCGCGAGATCGGCGGCGGTGACCACGTCTTCGAGTGCACGGTGCGTGGCACGCGGGTCCGCCGGTTCAAGGACTTCGACCCGATGGCCGCCCCGAAGCCGACGGTCAGGCTCTCGTGAGCGCGACGTCCACCCCCGACCCGCGCGCCGAGCTGCTCGCGGCGGCGACCTGGCTGGCCCAGGGCGGCCGGTCCCCGAATGAGCGGGCCGTCACCTCCGACCTCAGCATCGACGAGGCCCTGCTCCTCCACTCGATCGGCTGGGAGCCGATCGAGCTGGTGTTCGGGGTCTCGGTCGTGTCGGTGCCGACGGGGGTGTGGACCTGGGGCCGGGGCGAGCTCACCGCGGCTTCCGAGTCCCACAACCTGGCCGTCCACACGGCGTCGGACCGTCTGAGCAAGGAGTGCTCCAGCGCCGGCGGGCACGGCGTGGTGGGCGTGCGGGTCTCGGTCGAGGTGCACCCGCACCACGTCGACGTCGAGCTGACCGGCACCGCGGTGCGCCCCGTCGGCGGCAAGGAGCACGTCGGGCGCCCGTTCGTCTCGGACCTCTCAGCGCGCGACTTCGTGCTCCTGTCGAACGCCGGCTGGGTGCCGCTCGGGCTCGCCTTCGGCGCCAGCTTCATCTACGCGCCACGGCGCGACGCCGGCACCGCGTTGCGCCAGTCGACCCAGAACGTCGAGATGACCAACCTGACCGAGGCCCTCTATGCGGCACGTGAGTCGGCGATGGAGCGCATGCAGACCTCGGGGCTCCAGATGGCGGCCCACGGCGTGGTGGGCGTGCGCATCACCGAGGGGCCGATGTCCTTCGCCCGCCACGTGATCGGGTTCACCGCCTGGGGCACGGCCGTGCACCTGACGGCCGACAACCACCGCCACGTGCGACCCGACGTGGTGCTCTCGCTCGACGACGACGTCGTGGGATTCGCCGCCGAGGCGCTCCGAGGACGCTGAACCGGCCGGGACCCGCCCGGCGGGTCGCTACCGTGGACCAAAGTGCAGCTCAGGACCGATCTCCGCAACGTCGCCATCGTGGCCCACGTCGACCACGGCAAGACGACGCTCGTCGACGCGATGCTGCGCCAGACCGGCGCGTTCAGGAACCACCAGGTGGTGGCCGACCGCGTCCTCGACTCGGGGGACCTCGAGCGCGAGAAGGGCATCACCATCTTGGCCAAGCACATCGCCGTGCAGTGGCGCGACGTCAAGATCACCATCGTCGACACGCCCGGCCACGCCGACTTCGGCGGTGAGGTCGAGCGCGGGTTGGCGATGGTCGACGGCGCGCTCCTCCTCGTCGACGCGTCCGAGGGGCCGCTCCCCCAGACCCGCTTCGTGCTGCGCAAGGCGCTCGAGGCGCGGCTTCCCCTGGTCGTCGTCGTAAACAAGGTCGACCGACCCGACGCGCGGATCGCCGACGTCGTCCACGAGATCGAGGAGCTGTTCTTGGACCTCGACGCCGACGAGCACCAGGTCGGGTTCCCCGTCCTGTACTCCGACGCCCGGCGGGGCTGGGCCAGCACCGACCCGGCCACCAAGGGCACGGACCTGACCCCGCTGTTCGAGGCCATCCGGGACAGCGTGCCGCCGCCCTCCTACGACCCCGACCACCCGCTCCAGGCGCTCGTCACCAACCTCGACGCCTCCCCCTACGTCGGGCGCCTGGCGGTGTGCCGCGTCCAGAACGGCACGCTGCGCCGGGGCGACACCGTCGCCTGGTGCCGCCTGGACGGGACCGTGGAGCGGGCCAAGATCGCCGAGCTCTACGGGTCGAGGGGTCTCGAGCGGGTCGACCTCGAGGAAGCCGGTCCGGGCGAGATCGCGGTGGTGGCCGGCATGGACGAGGTGATGATCGGCGAGACCCTGGCCGATCCCGACGACCCCCGCCCACTCCCGGCGATCCTGGTCGACGAGCCGAGCCTGGCCATGACGATCGGGATCAACTCCGCACCGCTCTCGGGACAGCACGGGACCAAGCTGACGGCCCGGCTCCTCAAGAACCGGCTCGACGCGGAGCTGGTCGGCAACGTCTCCATCGCGGTGGCCCCGACGGAGCGCCCCGACACCTTCGAGGTGCGCGGCCGCGGCGAGCTCCAGCTGGCCGTCCTGGTCGAAACGATGCGTCGGGAGGGCTTCGAGCTGACCGTGGGCAAGCCCCAGGTGGTCACCCGGATCATCGACGGCAAGCTGCACGAACCGGTCGAGCGCCTGACCATCGACGTCCCGGAGACCTACATGGGGGTGGTCACCCAGCTCCTGGCGGTGCGCCAGGGGCGGATGGTCGAGATGGTCAACCACGGCACCGGCTGGGTCCGCCTCGACTACCGCATCCCGGCTCGGGGCCTGGTGGGATTCCGCAACGAGTTCCTGATCGAGACCCGGGGCACCGGCGTGCTGCACGCGACCTTCCACGCCTGGGAGCCGTGGGCCGGGGATCTCCGGGTGCAGCGCAACGGTTCGCTCGTGGCCGACCGCCGGGGCATCACCACCACCCACGCGCTCATGTCGCTCGAACAGCGCGGCGTCCTCTTCGTCGGGCCGGGCACCGAGGTCTACGAGGGAATGATCGTCGGAGAGAACGCCCGCAGCGACGAGATGAACGTCAACCCCACCAAGGAGAAGAAGCTGACCAACATCCGCTCGTCGACGGCCGACGAGCTGGAGCGGCTGAGCCCGCACCTCCAGCTCTCCCTCGAGCAGGCGCTCGAGTTCATCGCCGAGGACGAGTGCGTCGAGGTCACCCCGGCGACGGTGCGGCTGCGCAAGGTCGTCCTGGAGCAGGCCATCCGCGGGCGCCAACGGGCCCGGGAACGCCGCGGGACCATCAATTGAGGTGTTGCAGGTCAAAAGACTGAATTGAGGTGTTGCCGGTGTGAGACTGTCGCCCGCACGACTGATCGGATCGGCATTCCTCCTCCTGGTCGCTTTGGCCTGGTCGGTACCGGCCGGAGCGTCGACCACCCGAGGCACGTGGTCGACGCCCAAGTCGGTACATCGAGGCTTTCGACTCACCGAACTGTCCTGCGCATCTTCGTCGTTCTGCCTCGGTTTGGGTGTGGGCAAAACCGGTGTGCTGTCCACTACTCAGTGGAACGGGTTCCGATGGAGCACCCCCTCGCCGGGTCCGAGCGCCGCTGCGGCGACCGTCACGATGCTGTCGTGTGTTGCAACGAGTTTCTGCATGGCCGCGGACGGATCGGAGAGCTGGCTCTGGGACGGCCACGGCTGGAGTCGCGCAATACCGTTCCCAGATGCCAGTGACCAGGGCACCGCTCCCACCCCCGCTGCGCTGTCGTGCGGGTCGCCTCAGTTCTGCATGGCCATCAGCAGCGCGGGACACGACGACGTGTTCAACGGCCAGATGTGGTCCACCGAGTCCCCACTTCCGAACCTTCCCGCTGGCGCAGCAGACCTGGGAGGGAATCTGATCGAGGGCCTCTCATGTCCATCGGCACGTTCATGTGCCGCCACCGACACGAATGGCTACGCTTTCGAGTGGAACGGGACCCGCTGGGAAACACCGCTCGATGCCACCCCGCCGGGCAACCTGTTCGTGTCGTGCCCAGACACCACCTGGTGTCTGTTCATCAATCAGCAGAGCTATGCGGCGACCCGGAACGACCACAAGTGGTCCGGGCCCGTGTTCGTGGACCCCGACAGCATGCAGATCTCCCAGCCAGCCGGGGAGGAGACTCCGGTTTCCTGGAGTCAGGGCGACTTCGGGGTTCTCGGCGTTTCCTGCGCCAGTCGCACGAACTGCGTGGCGGTTGACGACGCCGGATACGCCGTCAGCTTCAACGGGAGGACCTGGTCGTCGCCCACTCGGATCGGCCACGGGTCGGACAACTTAGAGACCGTCTCCTGCGGGGCCCCCGATGTCTGCGTGGCCGTGGTCGATCAGGGTCTCGTGACCATCCACAGGACATGAGGCGGTGTCCGGACTCTCGACCGGCAAGGCTCCGGCACCGGGATGCTGGAACGCCTTGGTCGCAGGCGTCCTCGATTGAGCTGGTGGCCTTGAATTATGGCGCCGGTCGAGCGCTCGACGGTCCGGGCCAGGATGCCGAGCGTCGCACGGAGCGCGGACTCGGGCACGACCGGGAAGATGTTGGCCTCGCGCCAGTTCTGCCCGATCGACGACCAGTCGTAGTAGGAGGTCACGAGGGTGCCGCCCTCGGTCGGCTCCAGCCGGTACCCGTAGATGTGGCCGATCGGGGGCCTGGCGATCCCCTCGATCGTCCAGGCGATCTCGCGGTCCGGCTCGAACGTCGTGATCTTGACGGTCACGTCGTACTTCCCGAGCGGGTAGTCGTTCAGGGCCTCCCGGTCCATATGAACCACGAAGCTGTCGCCGACCGCCGCCACCGGGTCGCCGGTGGAGTCCATCAGCATCCCCGAGCTGTCGATGGTCACATGTCCCTCGGGGTCGCTCACGACGGCGAAGATCGCCACCGGGTCGGCCGCGATGGTGCGCTGCACCTCGATGCGGTCCTCGCTCATGGCTCTGGAATCTCCTCCCACCACTGGCACCACCAGTTCTCCCCCACCAGGATCCGGACTTTCGGGTGCCAGCAGTAGGAGAGGTCGGTGGTCTCGTCTAAGTAATAGCGGCATTTCACGCAACGCTCGTCACCGGAGGGGTGCCCCCGCAGCACGGCGTTCGAGGAGAGGATCTGCAGCTCCATCGCGAGCTTCTCATCGATCGGTTTCGGCTCGGGCTCCGGGATGACGTAGTCGGACACGGATCAAGAGGGTATCGGCCCCCGCCGGGACCCTCAGTTGCCGGAAAGATGGTCGATCCGGCCGAGGAGACGACGTAGCCGGTCGACGTCCTCGGCCGGCAGCGGCGGCGCATTGATCGACGCGACGTTCTCTTCCAAGTGGGCCGGATTGCCGGTGCCCGAGAGCACCACGTGACATCCGGGCTCGTGCCGTGCGAAGCGATAGGCCGCCTCAACCACGCTGGCACAGTCGTCGTGGACCAGGAACGAGAGCGGGTCCTCGGCGTCGAGGTCGTCCGGCGCCAGGTGTCCATCGGCGACGAGGGTCGCGGCGACGCGTCGCAACTCGTCGGGACTGCTGAGCGCCCGCCGCACGGCAAACATCACCTCGACCCCGACGTCGTGTCGCTTCGTCCAGGGGAGCACGCGCTCCCGGGCGCTCTGGTTGAGCAGGTTGAAGCCGACCATGACGACGTCCCAGCAATCGTCGTCGTCAGCGAGGCCGAACATCTGGTGTCCGGGGTCCGACCCGAACGCCTCGGACATCGCGACGAACCGCAGCTTGCCTTCGTCGCGGAGGCGCTGCAGCTCGGGAACCAGCGCGTCACGACAGTGCTGGTAGGTGTCGGTGGTGACCCCGTGGAGGTGGAAGACGTCGATCCGGTCGGTCCCCAGGCGCCCGAGGGACAACTCGAGGGACTCGCGCAAGGTCCCCGGTGAGATCGACCCGTCGCGATCGGTGGGGCTGCATTTGGTCGATACCACCACCTCGTCGCGACGCCCGGCGAACCCGCGACCGACGATCTCCTCGGTGCCGTACGCGCGCGCCGTGTCGATGTAGGTGATGCCGAGCTCGAGCGCCCGCTGCACGAGCCGCACGGACTCGTCTTCGGTCGAACCTGTCCTCTGGCCGAGCCGGCTGTGCCCCCCGCACCCCAGCCCAGCGACCGACACCTCGAGCCCGGTCCGGCCGAGCACCACGTTGTCCATGGCGTGCCATCGTAGGGAAACGGGCAGCTCGACGAATTCCGCAGCGCGGCCATGACCGTCCCATGCCCTGAGTGCGGCTTCGACTGGGACCTCGATGAGCCCGCGATCGTGGCCTGCATCGCCGCCGCCGCGACAAACCTCCGCGCCGCGATCGGCGACCCGGCACGCCCCGGGCTCGGGGAGAGGTCCCGGCCCGAGCTGTGGTCCCCACTCGAGTACGTGGCCCACACCGGGGACGCGCTCGGCTGGTACGGCGTACGGATCCATCGGATCCTCGAGGGGTCGGGCCGGCTGGTCGCCGGTCCCGATTGGGACGGCCTCGTCTCCTCGCACATCGTCGCCGGGTGGTCCGCCCAGGACGCGCTGGCGTTCGTCGGCGGGGTGGCCGGACCGCTAGGCGCGCTGCTCGATGACCTGGAGGCCGACGGCTGGCGGTCGACCGGGACGACGCTCGAGGGTGCTCGGCGCAGCGTGGTGGAGCTCGCCCGCCGGGCTGCCCACGAGGTCCAGCACCACGCGTTCGACGTTCGTCGCTTGCTTCAAACCTGAACACCGGCGCGTACGGTGCTCGCATGCAGCCGAGCCACGAGCGCGACCGCGTGACCGCCCGCCTCGCGGCCGCCGGATGCGTCGCGGCCCTCGAGGAGGCCGACGAGCTGATGGAGACGGCCGGAGATTCGGTGGATTCGCTGGAGTCCATGGTCGCAAGGCGGGTGGCCGGTGAGCCCCTCGCGTGGGTGACCGGCTCGACGCGGTTTGCCGGAATCCGCCTCCGCGTCGACACGGGCGTCTATGTGCCCCGCTGGCAGACCGAGCCGCTCGCCCGGCGGGCGGCCGCGATACTGCCCGACGACGGGATCGCCGTGGACCTGTGCACGGGCACCGGCGCCATCGCCCGGGTGCTGGCGGAATGGCGTCCTCGGGCGCGCGTGCTCGCCTCGGACATCGACCCGCTCGCTTGCCGGTGCGCCGCCGCCAACGGCGTCGAGGTCCATCTCGGCGACCTCGACGATCCGCTCCCTTGCGAGCTGGCGAAACAGGTCGACGTGGTCACCGCCGTGCCGCCTTACGTTCCCTCGGACTCGATGGCCTTTCTCCCCAGCGATGCGCGGGACCACGAACCGCTGCACGCGCTCGACGGCGGTCCGGACGGCACCAGCGTGCTGAGGCGCGTCGTGGTTGCGGCGGCGCGACTGCTGCGGCCGGGTGGAACGCTCTTCGTCGAGTTGGGCGCCGATCAGGACATCGCGCTGGCGGCTTCGCTCAGCGCAGTCGGGTTCGGCGCGGTCGCCCCCCTCCTTGACGAGGACGGCGACATCCGCGGACTCGAGGCGCGGCTGAGCAGGGCGCCGGCTACTTGATCGCGACGGCGTTCGCCGGCGATCCGATCCCGCCAGGGGCCTGCAGCGGCGCGCTCACCAGGAAGAACTCGTTGACACCGTCTTGCGCGCAGTCCGCCGCGAGATCTTCGGTCCACCAGAGTTCGCCGAGGGCCATGCCGAACTGGCCGATAAGGACCCGGTGGCCGAACAGACCTCCCGGCTTTGGCGGGAACACCTCGACCGCGAACGTGTCGCATGCGATCGCCGCGATGTGCGCATCCCACAGGTACCGGCACATTTCCTCGGTCGCCTCGATGCCCGGGGTCGTCATGCCGCGCGCGACGGGCGTGCGCACCTGCAGCGGCTGCGCGACGAACCAGGCGGCAAAGCCGGTGTGGAGCACGACGATGTCGCCTTCTCGGTACTCGACTCCGGCGCGCTCGCGGGCCAACTCCATGTCCTCCACGCCGAAGCTCGTGCTGGTCCCCGGTTCGTACGGGCGGCCGGCTTCGGCCATGGTGCGCACCATGTCCAGCACGACGCCCCGCCCCGCGATGCCATGACGGGCCCAGTAGTCGATCGTGTTGCGCCGGCCGGTGGCGACATCCTCCTCGCTCGCCCCGTTGTAGAAGGCATCCGGGGCGAAGCCCACGTGCCCGAGCGAGTCCCACTGACTGGAGCCTTGGGGGAAGAAGTTGTCGTAGACGTCGTCGAACCCGAAAGTGCCCGGTGTGTGCAGGACGTGGTGGCGGGGGATCCCACGGCTAGCGGCGATCGGCGGAACAAACGCGTTGAGGGGTGCGTCCAACGGGAACAGCGCTCCCCGCCGGACGAGCCTGGCTGCCTCGACCACCCGCTCCGGTGTCAGCAGGTTGATCAAGCCGAGATTGTCATCGGCACCGAAGACACCCCACGCACTCCGGCCTTCGGGCGCCTCGGGTAGCTCGTCGTAGGTCGGCAAATCACTCATCGAGGCACTCCTTCTCGCGGATATCGCAGTCGTTTACGGAACGCATCATGCCAAGCGGGTCGGATCCCCAGACGGGTGTGGCCCCCTGGGACTCGATCCGGCACAGACTGGGCGTCCGCGACCTAACCTCACGAGCCCATGGCCCAGGCCGAGGAACCTCTTTCCGGCGGGACGCTCAACGCCGTCGTGCGAGTGGGCGACACGGTGCGTCGCCCGGCGGGCGGCTGGACGAGCGCAGTGCATGATCTTCTGCGACATGTCCGGTCGCGGGGCTTCGACCTGGCCCCAGAACCGCTCGGCATCGACGAGAACGGGCGCGAAATCCTCTCGTACATTCCCGGCACCAGCGTCGGCTGGTCCCTCCCCTGGCCCGAGCTCGTGCGGAGCGACGACATGCTCGTGCAGATCGGCGACGCCACCGGTCGGTATCACCGCGCCGTGGCCGACTTCCGCCCCGCCGGAACGATTCCCTGGCAGTCGGGTGCGGCGGAGCTCGGCGAGTCACAGATCGTCTGCCATCACGACCTCGCCCCGTACAACTCGGTCATCGCCGGTGGGCGTCTGGTCGGCATCATCGACTGGGACCTGGCCGGACCTGGGACCGCCCGCTCGGACCTCGCATTCGTGGCCTGGCAATGGGTACCGCTGCAGAGTCCGGACATCGGCCGTCTCTTCGGCTGGCCCGATCCGAACGATCGTGCCCGGAGGCTGGCCCTGTTGCTGGATGCCTACGGCCTCAACGATCGCGCCGGGTTCGTCGACGAGGTTTCCGCGCGGGTCACGTACAACCGTGACCTCATGGCACGTCGGGCCGCCGAGGGAAACGCCGCCTACCAGGCGCTCGTGGACCAGGGACACCTCCTCGGAATGGAGTCGGCCCTCACCTACCTGCACGAAGAGGGTCGTCGGCTCCAGGACGCTCTGTAGGACGGCCGGCGAGCAGAGTCAGGGCACTGCGTCTACCCCGCAGGCGTTCTTTCACGACGTCGACTTCGTCGATTCCGCCGTTCGCACACGTTGGGCGAGAGTGACGAGAAGGGTCCACGCCACGTCCGGATGCGCCTGGACGAACGGTCGGGAACTCCCAGGCGGTCATCCCGTAGCAGCGCAGTTCGGTGTTTGCAACGATCGTCGCAGTCCGTGGACCGCCATCCAGCAGAGAGATCTCCCCGAAATAGTCCCCTGTCTTCAGCGGCGCGGTCCTCGCCACCGGCGGTGACCGTCGCCGTACCGCTGACAATGACGAAGAACCCGACACCTGTGTGATCGAGGTCGGTGACGACGGACCCGGTGCCAAAGGTTCGCTCCTTCATTGACAGCGCCAAGCGGTTCAAGTCCTTCTTCGAAAGCTTGGCGAACAAAGGCACCTGGCTCAAAAAGTCCTCGACCTCGTTCATGGCGAAACGATATGAGACGTCCCTTCGACCCGCAACAGACTTGCCATTCTGGGCAGCCAGCGAGCACGGCCGCGTCGCGTGAGGTCAGGCCTGGAGCGACCATCAAATGTTGGCCGGGCAGCCGCCTATGAAGAACTGACGGACGCCGTTCCCTTGATGTCCGTTCCGCAGATAGGCAGAGAGGAGTAGGGGGCAAACCCTGAGATGGCAGTCCCGCGCTCGAGCGGCTCTCGTGCCTCGGCCGAAAATCGATCCGGCATCCAGAGCAGAACCTGCTCGGGCGCTTGACATTCCCCCGGGGGCAGGGTTCATGCTGCGTCGGGTGGACGAACTCATGCCGATCGGAGAGTTCTCGGAGCACTCTGGTCTTTCACCGAAGCGCCTCAGGAGCTACGCAGCCGGCGGACTCCTCGTGCCCGCGGCGGTCGATTCGATATCGGGTTACCGGTACTACTCGCCGGGTCAGTTCCGCGAGGCCCAACTGATCGACGCGCTCCGAGAGGCGGGCATGCCTCTCGCGGACATCGGAGCGGTTCTCAGTGATCCGTCAGGCGAACAGCTCGATGGCTGGGCGGACCAAGTGGAGATCGACGCCGCACAACGCCACAAGGCGCTCGACCTCGCACGCCGATTGCTGGGGATCGACGACACGTCAGTCCCAGCCCCCGACACTGAGCACTCAAGAAAGGTAGCGATGACGAATCTGAAGACAGGGAGCCGCACCGACATTGGGCGAGTCCGTGATCACAACGAAGATGCCCTGACGAGCAGCCCGCTACTCGCTGCGGTTGCAGACGGTATGGGAGGCCATCGAGGAGGCGGGGTCGCGTCGGCCATCGCGATATCGCTGATCCAGGCTGCCTTCACCGGTCGGTCGCTTGACGAGCTTCAGGCGGCGGTCCGGGCAGCGAACAGGGCGATCTGGGATCGCGGTGGCGAAGCCGCCGAGTTGGAGGGCATGGGTACGACGATCTGCGCGGCCGGCGTGATCCAAGACGGAACCCTCGCGGTCGTGAACGTGGGCGACAGCCGTGCCTACGTCTTGCATCAGGGCTCCTTGAGCCAACTGACCCACGACCACAGCGTGACCGCCGAAGCCGTGCGGCGCGGGGACTTAAGCGAACAAGAGGCGCTCGACCATCCTCACCGCAGTGTTCTGACTCGAGCCCTCGGCGTCGCACCGGAGGTCGAGCTGGACAGCGCAACGCACCAAGCCGTCGAAGGTGATCGCCTTCTCCTCTGTACCGACGGGCTCTTCAACGAGGCGTCCGGCGACGAGATCACGTCCTTGATGGCGGAGGGCCAGGACGTCCAGGCGATCGCCGACGGTCTCGTCGAACTGGCTGTATCTCGAGGTGGTCGTGACAACGTGTCAGCGGTTGTCGCCGAGATCTGCACCTAGTCGGTGACGATCGCTCCCTCGAAGGTCACGTTCGCGGTCCAGACGCCGGGCTGCCCGGGGGGCAACTGAAAGCACTCGCCGATGGCAAGTGGATGGCCAACTTGACCAACCAGGATCGGAACGCCTCTGCCCGAAGGAAGAAATACGGTCCAGTAAGGATCATCCAATGCAATCGGGGCGGGGACTTCGGCGCCAGGGGCGAGGGGGCCGTTCCAGAGTCCTTTGGCCGTGATCGCGAGTGCTTGGAATGTGACCGCCTTGCCGACGACTGTCTCAGACCAATCGGCCCACGTCAGCTCCCCAGTTGTGCCATCGGCCGGACGACTCGAGTGCAGCCGTAGATCGCACTCGATGATTCCCGCATCGTCGTGGCCCTCAGTCACCGAGGGCAAAGTCTACGGCTCCTCTCTCGGCCTTGTTTGTGGGACGGTTCGGGCATCGAGGCGTTGACCGTGCTCGGACCACCCTGTGTTCGACGTGTCCAGGCAGGGGAGCAGATCAGCTGAATCGCTCGATCTGTACGACGCCTTGCAGCACGCTCAGCGAGGTGCGTCACCCATTCGGTACTCGTGGGTGAGTTCATCGAGCCGGGCTTTGAGTTTGTCGTCCAGCACGTACTCCGCCGCTTGCAGGCTCGCGTCGAGCTGATCGGGGCGACTCGCTCCGACGATGGGTGCCGTGATGACTTTGTGTGCCAGGACCCATGCAATCGAGAGCGTGACGAGACTGACGCCGGCCTCCTTCGCAAGCGAGGTCAGCAGCTCAACAGTGTCAAACTCCCGGTCGTGCCAGTATCGGGATTGGTACGTCTGTGCCGCGTTGCCGAGCGTAAAGCGGGAGCCGTCGGGAGGTGCAGCCTTTCGGTCGTACTTACCTGAGAGCAACCCACCGGCAATCGGGTTGTACGGGATGACACCCACTCCCTCTTCAGCGCAGAACGGAAGCATCTCGCGCTCGATTTGACGAAAGAGCAGGTTGTAACGCGGTTGCACCGAGTCAAACCGAGCGACGCCCAGAGTTTCGGCTCTCCCGATCGCTCGAACCAGCTGGTAGGTGAGGAAGTTCGAACAACCGATGTATCGAACCTTTCCTTGGTGCACCAGGTCGTTGAGCGCTCCGAGCGTCTCGTCGATCGGCGTATCGCGATCGAAGCCGTGGAGCTGGTAGAGGTCGATGTAGTCCGTCTGTAGGCGGCGCAGTGACGCCTCGATGGCATCAAAGATGTGTCTTCGAGAGTTCCCACCGTCGAAAGGGGCAGGTCCGGTGCGTCCAAAACACTTGGTCGCAATCACAAAGCGGTCGCGCCGACCGGTAAGCCAGCGGCCGAGTATCTCTTCGGTGCGACCCTGGGTCGTCAGATCACCACCGAGTGGGTAGACATCCGAGGTGTCGATGAAATCGATGCCCCCTTCGGCGGCCCGGTCGAGAATCGAGACCGACGTCGGCTCGTCGCACTGGAGTCCAAAGGTCATCGTCCCAAGACAGAGCCTCGACACCTGAAGGCCTGTTCGTCCAAGGCGCACGTGTTCCATGGCAGGACATTACTGGCCGGATTGTTACTCGTTCGCGGGTAGGTGGAGGCCGAACGAGGCCCGTGGGGAAGCAACCAACGACGTTCTCGAAACGGCCTCGCGTCGGCTCCAATCGGCAACCAGCAATGACGAGGGGCTTCTCCCATTGGTGTTCGGTGTCGGCCTGTCAGGCAATCCGGAAGCGAGCGCGACGCCAGCAAAGGACCATCTCTCGTTCCGCCAACTCAGGAGGTTTCGGGTGACCAGTCGCTGTCGGGGCCGTGCACAGCCGTCGAGGCGTCCGACGATGCGGAACCACTTCCCGTCGGTGGCGTGGTCGTTGGCGTCGGTGGCTGTGGGGGCGTGGAGGCGGCCACGCCCCCGGGGAGCGGAGCCCCCGGCACCTGGGGCACCGGCGGCACGGTCGTCGTCCGCGGCAGCTGCCCGACACCGGCGGCAAGGAGGGCGCCGTTGGGAATCTTCCACGGTCCGTCGTCCAGGCGCAGCGTCGTGTACGTGAGGCTCATTTCTACGACCCAGGCGTCGAAGACACCGCCCAGTGTCCCGGACCGGATCCGGATGTGGTCGCCGACGGCGAACGGGCGGGCGAAAATGATGACCAGGCCGGCAAAGACGTTCCCCAGGCTCTGGGTGGCGGCGATGCCGAGGACGACGCCGGCCAGCCCCGCGCCGACCAGCAGCTTCTCGACAGAGACGTCCAACACGGCCAGCACGCCGAAGAGGACCACGACGTACCCCACCGCGGCGGAGGTGATGCGCAAAACCGTGCCGGCGGAGGGCAACGAGCGATGGGTGACGAGCCGGCCGAGGCACGAGGAGACGACCGTGGTGGCGAGCGTGCCAAAGAGAGCGAGTGCGGCGGCGCTGGCCCAACCGATGATTCGGGGGTCGATGGCCTTGTCATGGACCTGACCCCAGGCGGAGCCGGCGACCAGAGCCGCCAGGGCGACAACCCCGGCTGAGATTCCGAGGAGCCAGTGGCGTGGCGCCGGCGGGGTCACCGCCAATGGGGATTGCTGAGCGGGCACGGGCCTCCTCATCGCGCCTGCTTGTCGGGAGCACGCCCGCCGCGATTGATGGGTCGTGCGCTGTAGGGGCCGAACACTGAGGGTATCCGGCGCGACGAGGCCGGCGACGCACCGCCGCCGGCTGCCCCGGGGCGAACGGCGAGCAGAAGGTGATCCCACCGCTCTTCACCAGTAGTCACTACTGGTCTCCGCGACACGCGCGGATCAGCACGGCGAGCGGCGGTCCGACTTGACTTCGAGCTTGAACAGGCCTTCGAGCAGCTCTGCGGAGACAAGGGGCTCAGGCGGCCAGTCGCCGGGGCAACGATGCTCAAGTACGGTCGGAGTTCCTCGATCGAGGAGGGGGCGAACATGTCATCGGTGTGGAGCTACGAGGGAACACGGGTCGTCGTGAGCGGCGGGGGTGGCGCCGGCATGGGTGCGGCAGCGGTCCGAGAGCTGGTCGACCTGGGTGCCGAGGTGCACGTGCTGGATCTGAAGGAGCCACCCGTGAAGGTGGCCAGCCACCAGGTCGTTGATTTGCGCGACCCCGACGCGACCAGCGCCGCCGTTGAGAAGATCGGCGGGCAGATCGACTCGTTGTTCAACTGCGCCGGTCTGCCGGGGCCACCGTTCTCCGACGTCGACGTCATGCTGGTGAACTTCGTCGGGATGCGACACCTCGCCGAGCAGGTCATGCGCCATATGACCGAGGGCGGTGCCATCGCCAGCATCTCGTCAACCGCCGGAGCCGGGTGGATGGCCAACATCGCGAAGTGGATGCCACTCGTCACCTCGGACGGCTTCGCCGCCGGCCGCGCCTGGTGTGAGGCGCACCCCGAAGACATTGCGGGCGGCTACTCGCCGTCCAAGGAGGCGATCATCATCTGGACACAGTGGCGGGCCTTCGAAGCCGCCGACCACGGCATCCGCATCAACGTCATCAGCCCTGGCCCAACGGACACGCCGATGATGCCGTCGTTCGAGGCGATGGCCGGCAAGAAGTTCATGGACAACTACCCGATCCCGCTTGGGCGCCGGTCGACTCCGGACGAGCAGGCCTACCCGCTGATCTTCCTCAACTCAAAGGCGGCGTCGTTCATCACCGGAGAGAACCTGATCACCGACGGGGGCACGACGGGGGGGATCATGACCGGCAAGGTCGACATGCAGGCCTACGTCGCGGAGCTATTGAGCGCTCAGTAGGCGGGGCGACCAGCCCGACACCGACGGGCTCGGACTCCTAGCGGATCGAGGCAGTTGCAGCCCGACGCCTGTCGGTCGGGTGGTGACCGTCAGCTCTCGTCAGCTGGCAATTAGCACGTCGACACCAGCGTTTCGGCCGGCCGTGGCGAGCCTTTCATCGAGCGTTGCCAACGGGACGCCCAATCGCTCGGCCAGTACAAGGTAGGCGGCGTCGTACACGCTGAGACCGTGGCGACGCCCGGCAGACAAAAGCGCAGTGAGATCAGTCAGCGAAGCGTCGATGCGGATCGGAAGCTGAGTAAGCAGGTCAAGAAATCGGGCGGCTTGAGCCTCGGTGATCCGTGATTGCCGTTCCGCGACAAGCAACACATTGGTCACCTCGAATTGCCACAGGGGTGGCACGATGGCTTCATCTTCCAAGAGGCGGTCGAGGACGACGTCAGTCTCGTTCGTGGCCTCGTCCTCAAAGCACCACGCCATCGTCAAGGACGTGTCGATCACTACGGGCATCAGCGACGACCCTCGTCGATCATGTGCCTCACCGGGTAGCGCCCGCGACGCACGCCCTTTCGGGCAGCGCGCAATGCTTCGATGACCTGAGCCGGTGCCGTGGAACGTCGATCAACCGGCACGAGTCTCGCCACCTCTCGGCCGTGTCTCGTGATGGTGATGGTCTCACCTCGTTCTACTTGTTCGAGCAGACGTGGCAAGTGAGTCTTGGCGTCGTAGGCCCCAACGGTTGTCATGGAAACAGACTAGTCGACGACTAGTCGGATCTCGTCCGAGCTGCACTTCACGTTCGTCAGCGAAGTGGAGCGGGGAGATTGCGGTAGGGACCGCCCTTTCGGGCGGCCCCCCGCACAGATCCCAGCGTGCGCTGCTAACGCACTGGGCTCCTGCCTTGGGTACGAACGTTGAAGCGCACGCTCGGGAACGGATGCATCGTGCGGGCGGGTGGGAGCCATCGCTGCTCGTAGAGGCGCATCCGGTTCCAAGTGATCCGGGTGCGCTGGCTCCGACGCCGGAGCGCCTCGAACCAGTACCGGGTCACTTCTTGTCGGAAGACCACCACGGCGTCGATGTTGCCGGGTACGGCGTAGTACGCGAGGTGACCTCGCACCACCGAACCGAGCCACTGCCCCTGCTCGGGGATGGGGAGATGCCGGCGCCGCTTGAGCTGGTCTTTGACCTCGGCAAGCTTGGCCCGCATCCGCTTCGAGATGGTCTTGCGCCGGACCCAAAACCGTCCGATCTTGTTCTTCGCGCACATGTGCGTGAAGCCCAAGAAATCGAAGGTCTCCGGTTTCCCGTCGCCCCGGGCTTTACGATCTCGGGTGGCGTTGCGCCCGAACTCGATGAGCCTGGTCTTGTCGGGATGCAGTTCCAGAGCAAACTTCGAGAACCGCTCTCGGAGGTCGATAAGGAACTGCTCGGCGTCAGCCCTGTGCTCGAACCCAGCCACGAAGTCGTCAGCAAACCTCACGATGATCACGTCACCGTGTGCGTGTCGACGCCTCCACTGCCGGACCCATCGATCGAGGACGTAATGGAGATAGATGTTGGCGAGCAACGGTGAGGCCGAGGCGCCCTGGGGCGCTCCGGTCTCGCTCGCCGACCATTCTCCGTCCTCGACCACTCCTGCGTTGACCCATTTCTGGATCAGCCGCAGGACCCTCTTGTCCGCTATGCGGTGCTCAACAAACCGTGCCAGCCAGTCGTGATCGAGACTGGTGAAGAAATCTTTGACATCGGCGTCAAGTACCCAGTTCACCTTCCTCTGCGAGATCCCGACCGTAAGCGCATCGAGCGCATCGTGCGGGCTGCGCCCCGGCCGGAACCCGTAGGAGAAGCCGAGAAAGTCCTCCTCGTAGATGGCGTTGAGCACCTCGACGACGGCTCGTTGGAGGATCTTGTCCTCCAACGTGGCGATACCGAGCGGCCGCAGCCGCCCGTCTGCCTTCGAGATGTACGCCCTGCGAGACGGGCTCGCCCGATACGCACCGCTGTGGACCCGTTCGAGCAGGTTCTCGAGGTTCGCCCTCAGGTCCTGCCCGTAGTCGTCCCACGTCACCTCGTCCACCCCCGGTGCGGCCTTCGGGTTGATCGCCGCGTAGGCCGCCCACAGGCGGTTCAAGTCGACGTGGTGCAGCAGTGCGCTGAACCGCGCATCTTTATCCCTTCGTGCTACTTCACGCACACGGTCCAACCCCCTTGACACGCCTTCTCCGGCACTGCGTCCGGGACGTGGTAGGTCGTCCGTGTTCCCCTCGGCCAGCCCCCTTCCCTCCACCGCCTCCGCCGCCGGTCTCCCGGCCTTGTTCGGCAGCTTCGCAGGTACTACGGGGCTGTCAGACTTCCCACGCTCGTGCATCACAGGATTACGGCCTTGGCCTTACCTGTGCGGCCCGGCAGGCGATCAACCCGGCGGGCGAGCGTGGGATCTCCCGGTTCTCGCGCATGGAGACTCCGTACATGCACAGGTTCTTCGACCGGGCGGGGTCCGACGGCAACTTGCGATGACGCTGCCGCCGGTGTGGCCTTCCGCTTGTTTCGACAGCGTCGGCACCCCGGACGCCTTGATTTCCCGGCTCAATAGCCCAGCCTGCACGTACCCCTGTCAACGCTTCGCTGCCGTCCTTGCGGACGTCAACGCATGACTCGGGGCCATCGTGGGTCGCTACCCCTTCGACGTAGAGCGTTCTCATCTCCTTCTCCATGCCGGTTTATCCCGGCGCTCCGAAACCTCAGCCTGTCGAGCCTGCTGCACCTGGCTGAGGGGTTGGAGGTGGACTCCGCTGATCTGCTCCGGGGTTTGGACGCGGGAGATAATCGATCCAGACATCGCTGAGCTCAGGTCATGTCCCCGGTGGCGGGTATCCGGGTGGCGGGTAGTAGTGCGGCGGATAACCATGGTCGTAGTGCTCAACTCGCCGTCGTTCACGATGCCGACCAATCAAGTAGCCCACTGCCAGATCTGCGATCGGGTGTCGGCGCACGACGCGCCAGAGCACGCCGACAAGGGTGGCGGCCAGTAGCGCCACGAGCAGCATGATTCCAAGAGCAGCCGCCACAAGGCCCACCAGGACGCCACGCACGCCCGGGCTAATCATCACGGCGAAGCCCACCAGGCCACCCACCATCAGCCGGTGTTGAGCCCGAGTGCGTCGGTTCCACCAGGTCCAGGTTGCTCGCAGCGCCCCAGCCACCTGGGCCTCTACATGTTCGCGGTCGATCATGGGCGCAACTTATGCCGGGGGTGTCTCAGCACCGATTTCGTCTGCAGCCGCGGCGTATCCCAGGCACTCGGACATCGAGGGCAGATACGGTGAGCCCTGCTCGGGACCGAGGGATCAGAGAGGGGGCCCATGGCCGAGTTGCCCACGGGCACCGTCACCTTCCTCTTCACCGACCTCGAGGGCTCGACCCGCCACTGGGAGGAGCGTCCCGACGCCATGCGGGCGGCTCTGGAGCGCCATGACGCCATCGTGCGCACCGCCATCGAGTCGCACGGTGGCTATGTGTTCTCGACCGGTGGAGATGGCTTCGGGGCGACCTTTGGGAGGGTGAGCGACGCGCTTGCAGCGGCCACCGAAGCCCAGGTAGCCCTCGAAGCGGAGGACTGGCCCCACGAAGCGGCCCTCTCGGTGCGCATGGGGGTGCACACCGGCGAGACAGCGGAGCGGGACGGGAACTACTTCGGCCCAGTCGTCAATAGAGCAGCACGGCTCATGGCCATCGCCCACGGCGGGCAGGTGCTGCTCTCGGGAGCGACAGAAAACCTGGTCCGCGACAACCTGCCCCGAAGGGGTCGGGTTGGTCGACCTCGGTGAGCACCGGCTCCGGGACCTTTCCGAGCCGGTGCGGGTATTCCAGATGCGCCACCCCGATCTCCTGGCCGCCTTTCCGCCGCTCGCGTCGCTCGACGCGTTCCCCGGGAATCTGCCATTACAGGTGACGTCGTTCGTCGGCCGCCAGCGCGAGATCGACCGCGCGATCGGTGCGCTGGACGCGGCCCGGGTGGTGACACTGACCGGGGTTGGCGGGGTGGGCAAGACCCGTCTGGCCCTGCAGGTGGCCGCCGAGGTGCTGCCCCGGTTTCCCGAAGGGGCCTGGCTGGTCGAGCTGGCGCCCGTGCGTGATCCGGGCGGGGTGGTCGAAGCGTGCGCGGCGGTCTTCGGCGTGAGCGCTCGGGCCGGCCAAACCCTGGGGGAGGCCCTGATCGAGTTCCTGCGGGCCAAGCGCCTGCTGCTGGTGGTCGACAACTGTGAGCATGTGCTCGAACCCATCGCAGAGTTCGTCTCGGTCCTCGAGCGGTCGTGCGCGGGGGTGACGGTCCTGGCCACGAGCCGCGAGGGGCTGGCGCTCGAGGGTGAGCGGGTCATTCCGGTGCCGTCGCTGGCCAGCCCGGCAGCGGACGCCGATGTGGACGCGGTGGGTGCGTCGGACGCCGTGCACCTCTTCGTGGAGCGGGCCGGTGCGTCCGATCACGACTTCGCCCTAAGCCCGCACAACGCGATGGCCGTTGCTCAAGCGTGCCGACGACTGGACGGCGTGCCGCTCGCGATCGAGCTCGCCGCCGCCCAGGTCACCACGATGACCCCGGCCGAGCTGTCGGCGGGACTGGATCGACGCTTCGAGACGTTGGCCGGCGGCCGGCGCGGTGCCGTAGAGCGCCACCAGACACTGCGGGCGGCCATCGACTGGAGCTACGACCTCTGCTCACCCACCGAGCGCCTGGTGCTTGCCCGGATGGCGGTGTTCGCCGGCGGGTGCACCCGCGCAGCGGCGCAGGCGGTGTGTTCCGGCGATTCGCTCGCAGAACGGGATGTCTTCCCCGCACTGCGCAGCTTGATCGCCAAATCGCTCGTCGTTGCCGAACGCGAGCACCCCGAGACCCGCTATCGGCTGTTGGAGACGATCCGTGAGTACGCCGAGGAACGGCTGGCCGAGGCGGGCGAGACCGACGACGCCCGCCGTCGGCACGGCGAGCACTACCGCGATTTGGCGCTGTCGATGACCGGGGAGATGTTCGGTGCCGGTCACGCCGAGGCCCAGCGGCGGATCCAGCTCGAGATGGACAACCTCGTGGCGGCGATGAGCTTCGCTGTCGACGCAGACGACGCTGAGCTCGCCCTGCGGCTGCTGGGGAACCTGGGCGCCGTGTCGGTGCAGATACTCGGTGGCTACACCGACGGCCTCCGGTTCCTCTCGGCCGTCGAGCTGAGCGGCGCCGCCTCCCATCCGCTGTATCCCGCCGCGCTGGCGATGATTGCCTTCCTCACCGCCGCCACCGGTGACCCCCCAGCGGCGCAGCGCTACATCGAGCGGGCGGAGGCCGTGGGCGCGCCTTCGGAGAGCTCGGACCTCGTGGAATGGAACCTCGCCTACGCGCGGGGGACGATGGCGCTCGCCACCGGCGCCCACGACGAAGCGGCCGACTGTTTCGAGCGGGCGGCGCTGGTCTCCAAGGCGGCGGGGCGGACGGGGCGGTCCGGCTACGACTTTTCCTCGGCCGCCTTCGAGTCCGTGCTGGCCGGCGACGCCGAGCAGGCACGACGCCTAGCCACCGAGGGCCTCGAGCTCGCCCGGTCGGCCGGGATGCATGCGGCGATTGCGATGAACCTCAACGCGCTGGCCGGAGCCATGATCGATGAGGACCCCCAGCGGGCGAAGGCGCTCCTCGAAGAGGGTCTCGGCCTCCGGGCGGCCGTGGCGCAGACGCAGTTCCAGAGCGCGGCCGAGATGACCCAGAGCATCCTGCTTTTCGCACAGCTGGGCGACTGGCCGAACGTTTTGGCACTGGCGGCACCGGCGATCGGTGAGATCCACTGGGTCACCAACTGGTTCAACCTGATCGCCGTCGCGAACGTGGTCGCCCGGGCCATGGTCGATGTCGACAGCGAGGCGGCGGCCGTCCTCCAGGGGATCGCGTCCCACTTCGCCCACGTGGCCCAGGGCAAAACGATCGTCGCCCCGCCGCCGCAGACTGCGACCCCGCCAGGATCCGTACCGACCGGGGGGACCCCCGGCGGGACCGGGCCCCTGGCGTCGTTGCGTCGGGAGACGACCGCATTGCTGGCAACGGCTCTCGGGGACGAAACGCTCCGGGAGCTGCGGGCTACAGGCGAGGCGATGGACAACGACAAGGCGGTCGCGTACGCCCTCGACGTCGTCGCCCGGACTCGTCTACCTGGCCACGCTTCCACCTGAGGTGACATGGGCCTGAGCCTGGTTCGCTGTAACGACCGCTGATCAGCCTCCTGCACGAGCCGGTCGACACAAGCATGATCGGCCGTTCAATGTTCCCGCTTGTGACCGACCGATCAGGCAGGCTCGCGCTGGGTTAGGCGTTTCTGCTCGGCACGTCTGGCGTGAAGGATAGGTTCGGTATATCCCGAGGGTTGTGTGGTGCCCTCGAACACGAGGTCGGTCGCGGAGCGGAAGGCATAGCCGTCGAAGGTGGGCGCCATCGGTACATAGGACGGATCGTCTGCGTTCTGGGCATCGACGACGACGGCCATCCGCCGAAAGCAGTTGAGCACCTGCTGATCCGTGACAACCCCGTGGACCAGCCAGTTGGCCACGTGCTGGGACGAGATACGGCATGTGGCGCGGTCTTCCATTAGCGCGACGCCGCTGATATTGGGGACCTTCGAGCATCCCACCCCCTGATCGATCCAGCGCACCACGTAACCCAAGATTCCCTGCACATTGTTCTCGACCTCGGCCAGACGTTCAGCCTCGGACCACTCCATCGAGGCGGAAACCGGAATGGCTAGAAGGTCCTCGAGGGAGGCACGGTTGGCCCCCATGATGCTGCGTTGACGTTCGTCGACATCGACACGGTGATAGTGCGTTGCGTGCAGCGTGGCGGCACTGGGCGAAGGCACCCATGCACAGCTTGCACCAGCCATCGGATGAGCGATTTTCTCCTTGAGCATGTCGGCCATCCGGTCTGGGGCAGCCCACATGCCCTTGCCAATCTGGGCGTGGCCACGCAAACCGCAAGCCAGACCGATATCGACACTCCAGTCCTCGTATGCCGTCAACCAACGCTGGGACCGCATGTCAGCTTTGCGCACCATTGGCCCGGCAAGCATCGAAGTGTGGATCTCGTCCCCGGTACGGTCGAGGAACCCGGTGTTGATGAATGCCAGCCGCGTTCGCGCGGCGCGAATGCATTCGGTGAGATTCACGGTGGTACGCCGTTCTTCGTCCATAATCCCCACCTTCACGGTCTTGGCCGGCAGGCCGAGCACGCGTTCGACGGCGGTAAACAGTGTGTCGGTGAGGGCAACCTCGTCTGGACCGTGCATCTTTGGTTTGACGATATAGACAGACCCGGCGGGAGAGTTGCGCTCCGAGACCGGGCGGGCCAGGTCATGTCTCGCGATGAGAACCGACACCATCGCGTCAACGATTCCCTCGGGCACGGGACACCCTTCGCCGTCGAGAACGGCTGGTGTGGTCATCAGGTGGCCCACGTTGCGCACCAGCAGGAGCGAGCGTCCTCGCCTGACGAAGACCGACCCATTGGTGTCGAGATATTCGCGGTCATCGGCCAGTCGCCGGACGAAGGTACGACCATCCTTGGTGACGCTCTCGGTGAGATCCCCCTTCATCAAGCCCAACCAATTTCGGTAGGCGACTACCTTGTCGTGCCCATCGACCGTTGCGACCGAGTCCTCGAAGTCGATGATCGTCGTCACCGCCGATTCCAACACAACGTCGGCGACACCCGACGCGTCAGCTGCACCAATCGGATGTGCTCGATCGACGACGATCTCGATACCCAATCCGTTGTTCTCCAACAACAGCAACGACGGATCACCAACCGAGCCTCGGTATCCGAGCAGCGCACCCGCGTCACGCAGGCCCGTCACCGAGCCGTCGCTCAGCTTGGCGACAAGCCCGCCCCCGTCGACCCGATAGCCCGCCACGTCGCCATGCGAAGCCCGCAGCAGAGGCACGACGTCATCGAGGAACTCCCGCACCCAGACTATGACTCGCGCGCCGCGCGCCGGATCGTACGAGCTTGCCGAAGGAAGATCCCCGAGTGCGTCAGTGCCGTACAACGCGTCGTACAGTGATCCCCACCGAGCGTTCGCGGCATTGAGCGCGTAGCGGGCATTGGTGGACGGCACGACCAGCTGCGGCCCGGCGATCTTCGCAATCTCCGGATCGATGTTTGTCGTATCAATGGTGAACGGTTCACCAGTTGGAACCAGGTAGCCGATCGAGCTCAACAGCTCTCGATAGCCGTCGGAGTCGTGTGACTCACCCGCATGCTGGCGGTGCCATCCATCGATCGATGTCTGCAACCGATCGCGAATCGCGAGCAACTCTCGATGGCGCCGTCCCAAGCTCTGAACGATTTCTGAAAGTCCTCCCCAAAACTGCTGTGCCGACAACCCCGTGCCCGGCAACGCCTCATCTTTCAAGAACTCGAAGAGCACCGGCTCGACGCGAAGCTCACCTGCCTCGACAAATTCCACGTTGACCATCACACCCCTTGTTCACTGACAATTGCACTCGGCCAGACATCGGACAGCCGAACAAGCCGGTGCGCGACTTATCGGCTTCGACGGACCTGGTGTTCGGGCTTCGGAGAACCCCACGTCGCCATCGACTTGTTGCTATATGCGCGAGTTGAGCAGCGATATCAGGTCGTACATTGTCTCTGTAACCGGCATCGCCGTCCCCGTAATCTTGCCTAGCTCTACGAATGACCCGATGAGGGGTTCGATCTCAAGCCCCCGACGGGCCTCGACATCTTGAAGCATCGATGTCTTGTGGTCGCCAACCTTTTCCGCTCCTTCGATGCGCTGTTTAATGGAAAGGCGGAGATGCAGTCCGAGCTTTGTTGCGACCTCGGAGGCTTCCGACATCATCCGCGCAGCGAGCGCACGAGTGGCCGGGAAGCCGCAGATTTCGCCGAGAGTGGCGCCGGTGAGCGCGCTGATGGGGTTCATCGCCAAATTGCCCCACGCCTTCACCCACAGATGTGACCGGATGTCGACGACCACACGAGACTTGAACCCCGCCGCCGTGAGCACCTGGGCTATCTCAGCAGCCCGATCGGAACGTGCTCCGTCCAGCTCGCCTACCGGGAACCTGTCGCCTTCTACAAGACGGACCGACCCTGGGGAGTCTCGTTGAACGGCCGGGTACGCGATCGACGCGACGATCCGCTGGGCCGGAATGTGGTGCTCAAGCGTGCCATCGGGGTCGAGAGCCTGGATTCGGCGCCCGTCGAAGGGGCCGGGAAACTTCTGAAAGAACCACCACGGCACGCCATTTTGCATCGGGATCACGACTGTGTCGTCGTGGTACAGGAACGGGAGTTGGTCGGCAATCCCGGTGATCTGGTGGGCCTTGAGCGCGAGCACCACCAAGTCCTGCGGTCCGAAGGAGGCAAGGTCGCCAGCGGTCTCCAGCTCCCTGGCCACCAGAACCGAGCCGTTCGGTTCCGTCAGCTTCATTCCGTTGGAGCGGATCGCCTCGAGACTGTCGCCCCGAGCAAACACACTGACCTGCTGGCCGGAGATGGCCAAGCGGACGCCGAGCAGACCACCGATAGCTCCCGCACCGACGATACACACGCGCATCTGTCTATGTTAGGCAAGAAGGACGCTCGGTATTTTTGTCTTTGTATGATGCTGCTCGGGACGAACGCGATTTCACCGGGCAGGTGCACTCAAACCGATGTCAGACACCAATAGCCCTTTCGATCCCGTGGCACTGTCCGACACTGTGGCTGGTTTGCTTCCCATCGACGCGGCCGGACCCGCCTTGGTGACCGTCGACAACGACATACTCGATCATCGGTCCCTTCTCCAGGAGGTGGATCGTCTGGCGCGGCAGTTGCGCAGCGCCGGATTCGGTCCGTCGGACCGGTTCGCCATCGTGTTGCCGAATGGTCCAGAGATGGCGTTGATCCTGTTGGCCGTCATGTCCGTAGGTTGCGCGGCTCCGCTCAACCCGAAGTATCGCGAGGACGAGTTCCGGTTCTACCTGGACGACCTCCACACGTCGGCGCTCGTTACCTTCGATGGAGACTCGCCCGATGCCCATTCGGCCGCGCCTCGGGGCACGATGCCCATAGCGGTCCGGCGTGTAGGCCGATCGATCGACCTGGTGGCACCATCCGTCATGACGTCGTCGGCGATCAACCCAACCGCCGACGACGTGGCGTTGCTGTTGCATACGTCAGGCACGACGTCGCGGCCGAAAATCGTGCCGTTGCGCCAGCGCAACCTGGCCAAGTCAGCTCGGAACATCGCGCTGGCCATGCAACTCACTGGTGCCGATCGCTCGCTGAACGTGATGCCGCTGTTCCACATACATGGGATCATGGCCGGGCTCATGGCGCCGCTTTCAGCTGGTGGGTCAGTGGTGTGCACCCCCGGCTTCGACGCGTTCAAGTTCCACCGCTGGGTCGACGAGCTACATCCCACCTACTACAGCGCAGTACCCACGATGCATCAAATGGTGCTCGCTCGGGCACCCGAACCCCGACCTACTTCTCTCCGCTTCGTCCGCTCATCATCGGCTGCCCTGCCGGGTCTGGTGTCCGAAGGCCTCCGAGGACTGTTCGGTGTGCCGGTCACGGAAGCCTACGGGATGACCGAGGCCTCACATCAGATGACCTGCAACCCATTGCCACCGGCACACGCGAAGCCGGGCTCAGTGGGAGTTGCAATGGGGATTGACGTGGCAATCCTCGACAAACAGAACAACGTGCTGCCACCTGGCGCACGCGGTGAGGTGTCGATCAGGGGAGACACCATCATCGATGGCTACGAGAACAACCCGGGAGCGAACGCGTCCACGTTTACTGCCGGCTGGTTCCGAACCGGCGACGAAGGGATGCTCGACGAGGAAGGGTATCTTTTCCTCACAGGTCGCCTAAAAGAACAAATCAACCGAGGTGGCGAAAAGATCTCACCGATCGAGATCGACGAAGTGCTCCTCCGACATCCCGCAGTTGCCGAGGCGGTGACCTTCGCGATCCCGCACGACAAACTCGGGGAGGAAGTCGGCGCTGTCGTCGTAGTAGCGGATGGTGAGACCAGCACCGAGGACGACCTGCGTGCCTACCTTGGTGAGCACCTCGCCTCGTTCAAAGTACCCAGGCGAATCGTGTTCGTGTCCGAGATCCCCAAGGGCGCCACTGGCAAGGTTCAGCGCATCGGCCTGGCCGCGAAGCTCGATCTCTGAGCGTTCTGCGACTACTCGCAGAGCGCGTTGCTAAGAACGCCTATCCCCTCGATCTGAACGTCGATTGGAACACGAGGCCGCATCGGCATTGCTCCAACGGATGTGCCGCACGCGATCACATCGCCTGGTGACAGCGTCATGTCGCGTGAGACCAGACTGACGAGCTGGCGCGGCGAGAAGAACATGTCGCTTACCGGATAATGCTGGCGAACCTTTCCCCCTACCAAAGTCGTCACATGAACCGCGTCGGGATCTATGCCCACTGCGATCACTGGACCGAGAGCTGCGAAGGTATCGAAACTCTTTGCCCGCGTCCACTCCGCGAATGACGCATCTTCATTGATGAGATCGAGCGCCGTCACGTCATTGACGCAGGTATATCCGAAGATGACGCTGTCGACCTCTCCGATGCCCACATCGATGCAGGTCTTGCCGATGACGACCCCGAGCTCCCCCTCATACAGGATGCGTCCCGAATAGGACGACGGTCTCAGAATCGTGGCTTGGTGAGCGATGAGCGATGATGGCGGCTTCAGGAAGTAGAGCGGTTGGGTAGGTGCGCTCCATCCCTGCTTGTCGGCGGCCTCGCGCAGGTTGTTCCACAAGGCGATCACCTTGGTTGGCTGGCACGGAGTCAGCACCTCGACTGAATCGAGTGCCACCCGCTCGCCAGACGGCTCGGCACCGGTGAACATCTCCCCCGAGTGGACGACCACCACATCGTCGTAAACTGTGCCGAAGCCGATGCGACCGTCAGCGTAGGCAAAACGAACCCATCGAACGGCCGGACTCAAAGCGTTCATCGAGACGCGACCTGCTTTGCGATCGGCATGCGAGTACGCACCCTTTCCATTCTGCGAACGAGCAGAACAAGAAGTCAGCCAGTCTCGATGTAGTACTGCTTTCTCAGCTAGTCCATTATGCCGGTGACCCCTAAGGGGGGCCCGTGGAGTGCCGAACCCCCAACGCATACCCCCGAGCGGCTCCTCGGTCTGACGGGGCCCCGACCACTACGCCATGCACGACGGCGGGGCCTTCCTCGGGTGGGCTGGTGGGCCACTGCCATGACCGGAATCGAACCTTCGACCTCTCCCCCTCCCTTGCCGCGCTGGTTCGGACCCAGAGCCACCCCAGATGATCCGGCCGTCTCGGCCCTGATCAACCGCGTCGCCGCGGGGCCGGATGGGCAGACATCGGCGGTGCGTTCAACCTCAACGTGCGGATAGACGCTGAGCCGCCGGTTCTCCTCCGGGTTCATAGGCCCTGGGTCCGCCGGGGGCGGGTAGCGGGATTGCGGCGCCTGCGGGAGCGGCTCCAGCGCACGCAAGTCCGCGTCGCTCGGCCGATTCCGCTTTCCGGCTGCGACCTCCTGAGGGTCGCTGATCGTTGGGCTGAGCTTGAGGAGTTCATCGATCACGTCCAGCCACCGGCGGGCGAAGACTCCTGGGTCCGCCTATTCGAGGAGCTCGGACGTGTCCACAGCGCGCTCAAAGCAGTCTGGGAGCCCAGTCCGCCCGAACCCCTCGACGATCACAGAACACTCAGGCAACTGCATTACTCGGTCGGCTTCACACGCCGCAGGCTCGGATCTCGCAGCGAGCCGGTCGTGCGTCGGATGCGCCAACTGACTGGCGAGCTCTCCAAGCTCCGGAAGGGCCTCGAACTGCCATGCACTCCGATTCATGGGGACTACAAGCTGAGCAACACTGGAGAACTGTCAGACGGCTCATGGGCCACCTTCGACCTGGATTTCGCGAGGGTCAGGGAGCGGCTGTACGACATCGCGGGCAGCTTGAACCACGTCGCACAGAGCGGCCCCGATGGCGTGGGCCAGCCGGTTGAATTGCTCGAGCCGCGACGACTGCTCGACGCCTACGAACGCACGGCTCCGAAACCGTTGACTCACGACGAGCACAAATGGCTCCCCGGAGCTCTGGCCCTTATACCCTTGCACTGGGCTGCCACCGCAGGACTCGTGGGCGACTCGATCCGCGAGGCCGAAAGCGCAATGACCGCCGCCGAGGCCTGGTGGTCGCGCCGCACTGAACTGTCGTCGTAGTCCGGCGGCATTTACCGGAGTCAAGGCTCGTCGGGGACCATCCGTCGACGGCAGCAGCGCGGGCACGGGATTGTGCCCTTCACCAGGAGATTCACTTCCGACCGCAGCAGCCCCAACGGGATTCGAACCCGTGTCTCCACCTTGAGAGGGTGGTGTCCTCGGCCACTAGACGATGGGGCCTCAGGAGCCCGTCTCAAGGCTCCACAGCTCGGGGGGGAGGACTCGAACCCCCAATAACAGGGCCAGAACCTGTCGTGTTGCCGATTACACCACCCCCGATCGGGCAGATGGAGAGGCTAGCTGACTCGGAACCGGTCCAGAAGCTGAGCCCGGTCGCTCGACGCCTCAGTCGAATCCCAAGCGGAGCCGACTCAACTCGTGGTAGCCGATGATTCGCCCGAGCCCGACTGCCAGCGCCTCTTTCATGAAGTAGGGCACCGCATGCCAACCGCTGATCGGTGAGGTGCGCGTCGGGGTGGGAGACGGCACCAGACCGAGCCCGCTTGCGATCGCCATCGAACGGTCCTCGTGAAATGGATCCGACGTGATGAGAACCGTCCTGTCGCCGTGTGCCTTCAACACGGAGTCCGCGTCGACGAGGTTCTCGTAGCTGTCCGAACCCCCTACCTCGACGACGGCCGATGCCGGCACGCCGTGCTGCTCCAGGTAGCGCCCGCCCGCCTCGGCTTCGGTGAACTGATCGCCTGGCTCCTTGTAGCCCGTCACCACAATGAGCGGCGCGAGGCCCTTCCGATAGAGGATCAGGGCCTCGTTGAGGCGCGCCTGGAGATCCGGCGAAGGAACGCCGTCGTACTGCGCGGCGCCCATGACCACGATCGCGTCCGCGTGATGGGGGTCTGACCTGCGAGAGGTCAACCAGACCTGCACGCCGGTGACGACGAAGTACACGAGGATCGCCAGCACGAGGAGGATCAGCGCGCGGAGGATCGGATGCGATCGCCCGATCAGAGGGATCCGGGCGAGAAAAGACACTCAGCCGGCGCCGAGCCGGTCGCGGGCAACCTGCAACCGCGACAACACCTCGGGCCGGCCCAGGAGCTCGAGGGCCTCGAAGAGCGGGGGGCCAGCCGATCGGCCGGTGACCGCCACGCGGATCGGTGCCTGCCCCTTGCTCAGGTTCTTGCCGACCGACTCCACCACCGCCCGCGTCGCAGCCTCGATGTCGTCGCGACCCCATTCGCACACCTCGTAGGCGACGATGGCGGCGTCGAGGATCGCCACCGAGGATGGATCGCTCGCAACCCGGCTCCAACTGGCCTCGTCGAAAGCCGGCTCCGCGAGGAACAGGAAGTCGACCATGGCCGGGACCTCGCTCAGAACCACCACGCGCGTCTGGACGAGCGGCGCGATCGCGGCGAACCGCTCCAGGTCGAAACGATCCGGAGGCCAGGTGGGGCCACCCTCTGACGGCGACCACTCCCCTCCCTCGGCCGGCCGCAGCCAGGGCAGCGCCGCATCGATGAAGGCGGCGGTCGAGAGGTCGCGGATGTACTCCCCGTTCAGGTGGGTCAGCTTCTTCACGTCGAAGAACGCCGCGCCGTGGTGGACGTCCTCGAGCCTGAACTCTCCGATCAACGTCTCCTGGTCGACCTTCTCCCGATCGCCCGATGGGCTCCACCCAAGGAGGGCCAGGTAGTTGCGGAAGGCGTCGGCGAGGAAGCCGTCGTCCCGGTAGGACTCGACCGCGACCCGGTCACCACGCCGCTTGGAGAGCTTCTTGCGCTCCTCGTTCACGAGCATCGGGAGATGGGCGAAGATCGGGAGCTCCACGGGCGCGTGGGCGTCGAGCGCCTGCCAGATGAGCAGGCCCTTCGGGGTCGACGGCAGGAGGTCCTCACCCCGGATCACGTGGCTGATGGCGGTGTCCCGGTCGTCGATGCAGTTCGCCAGCACGAAGAGCGGTTGGCCCGTCGACTTGACGCAGACGAAGTCCTCCATCGCCGAGTGCGGAAACTCGACGTCGCCCCGGATCACGTCGTGGATGACGGTCGAGCCCTCGTCGGGGATCCGGAACCGGAGAGCCGTCCGGTCGCCGCGCGCGAGGCCACGATCGCGGCAGTAACCGTCGTAGCCCGGGATCGGGTTGTCGCGGGTGCGCGCCAACACCTCGTCGCGGGTGCAGTCACACGCGTAGAGGCTGCCGTCCAACCAGAGCTGCTCCACCAGCTCGGCGTAGCGATCGGTCCTCTCGGACTGGCGGTAGGGGCCCTCGTCCGGATCCATGCCGAGCCACGAGAGCCCGGCGAGGATGTTGACGATCCACTCGGCCCGGCTCCGCTCGAGGTCGGTGTCCTCGATCCGCAGCACGAAGGTCCCGCCGTGCTGGCGCGCGAAGAGCCAGTTGAACAGCGCCGTCCTCGCGTTGCCAACGTGGAGGTAGCCGGTCGGCGACGGTGCGAAACGGACCCGTGGCGCGCTCAGGGTCGGGCGCCGATCACGCGGGCCGAGCTAGTCCTCGGCGATGGAGATGGCCTGCGTCGGGCAGCTCCGGACCGCCTCTTCGAGCTTCTCGCGCATCGAGTCGGGAGGGTGTTCGTTCAGGACATAGAGGAAGCCGTCGTCGCGCACCTCGAAGATCTCCGGAAGGAGACTCATGCACACCGCGTTGCTGTCACAGCGATCGAAGTCCACGACGACCTTCACGGCGACCTCCAGGCTCGGCGCCCTGCTGAACGCCTCACTCTACCGGTGCCCCTGCTGGGGCCCGGACTCCGACTCGGGGTCTAGTTCCGCCTCGGGCACCGCCGTGTCACGGAGCAGCTCCTTGAAGAACGCCTGGTCCTTGAGCAGCGGGACGTCGGCCAGGAACAGCCGGCCGTAGCGCTCGAAGTACATCAGCTGCTTGGAGAGCAGGAACGTCCCCCGGTCGAACTCCGAGAACAGGCCGCCCGACGCGTCCGCCATCCGGCGCACCCGACGCTGGAACCGCAGCCTGCGGATGATCGCCCCGAGCGAGCGGCGGTGCGCCTCCACCCCCTGGGCCTTGGCCACCTGCAGCTGCACGGTTTGGAGCATGTCGGCCAGGCTGACCTCGCCGAAGGGGCGGGTCAGGGTCGGCTCGACCAGCTGGCGGATGAAGGCCGCCATCTGCTTGTGGTCCATCCCGACCGCCACCCCAATGGCCGGCCCGTAGGTCTTGAGGAGGTGGTCGGTCACCTCCTCCCAGGCGTCCTCCTCCCCGAGCGCGGCTGCGAGCATGCGGAGCACGAACCGATGCGTCGCCGGGTCGAGGCGGCCGACGATGCCCCAGTCGATGATCCCGATCCGCCCGTCGCGGAGCAGGAGCATGTTGCCCGCGTGGGCGTCCCCATGGAACGTCCCGGAGCGGACAGTGTGGAGGAAGAAGGAACGGACGACCTCTTCGACGAGCGGCGCCGGATCGACACCGAGCTCGGCGACCTTCGCCAGGTCGTCAATCGGGACGCCGTCGAGGAACTCCATCGTCAGCACGTTGGCGCCAGAGAACTCCGGGTAGGGCTCGGGCACCACGATGCGCGACAGGTCGACCTGGCCGAGCAGCCCGCGGTAGTGCGTCATGGTGCGCGCCTCGTTGCGCAGGTCCATCTCCTCTCCGACTTGGATCCGGAAGCTGTCGACCAGCTGGAGCACCGAGCCGGCCATCTGGTCGCCGGTCTGCCGGGCCAGCAACTCGAACAGCGGCTGCATGAGGTCGAGATCCGTGGCCACCTGGTGCTCGATCCCGGGCCGGATGATCTTCACGGCCACCCGGCGACCGTCGTGCAGGGTCGCCCGGTGCACCACCGCGATCGAGGCGCGTCCGAACGGCTCGCGCTCGAAGTCGGCGAACGCGACATTCATCGGCATGCCGAGGTCCTCCTCGACGCGGAGGCGGACATCGGCAAACGGGACGGGAGGGCCAGTATCGAGGCACGATCGGAATTCCTCGGCGACCTCCTCGCCGAACATCCCCGGCGACGAGGCCATGATCTGGCCGAACTTGATGAAAGTCCCGCCGAGGTCCTCGAAGGTCAGCCGCAGGGGGTGGGCGAAGTCGCTGGGGGTGAGCCGAGCCTCGCCGCGGTGGCGGAGGTGGCGCAGCACGACCGGGACGAAATGCTTGGTGGTGACCTCGGCGATCTGGGTGCCCCGGCGGACGAGCTCCAACGCGCCGGGCTCGGGCAACCGACGGGGGTAGATGGGGGGCGGACGCCCCGGACTGGCGATGGGGCCATCCGGGCGGCCGTTTTCCACGCCGATGAGGCTATGCGACAGCTACTCCGGCGTTTCCGGGACGGGGCGTCTCGATCAGGCCACCTGGCTGACCAGGTGACGTCGGCGACCGCCGAAGACCACGCCGAGCGGCGAGCGTGCGATGCGCCAGTGCGGTGACCAGTCGCGAACGGCGGCGAACAGTTCGGACACCGCCGTCGCTCCGGCGAGCAGCGTCAGCACGCCGTCCTCGCTGTCGATCTCCAGCACCTGGAGGCGCGGGCCCTGGGGGGTCGCGTAGGACTCGTCCGCCGAGAAACCTCGCAGGGACCGCCAGACCAGAGCGATCGGCGCCGACTCCGTCCGGCGCTCGCCGGACGCCGCCGGAACCTGCCCGGAGAGCCGGCTGAGGAGGAGGCCTTCCCTCATCACCCGCACACGGCACGGAGAGAGATCTTTGGTTGCGGGGTGCATGAGCAGCGCGTCGACCACGGCGCTCTTCGAAGGTCGGTTGTCGCTCGTGGTGAACTCCCGGGTCGGGCGGCACCCTGGCGGCCGCGCTGTGTGGTGCGAGAACGGCCCCGACCGGCTGTCTTTCCCCAGGGTACCCACGCCCCCCGTTCCACTCGCGGCTTGTGCACGTCGATGACGTGCGACTTCGCGAGTCGATCGGTTCACTCAGCGCCCAAGCGAGATCCGTTCCTCGTCGAGGATGAAGATCGTCTGGGTCGAGCGGACATGTGGGGACCCCTGCAGCCGCACCAGGACCACGTCGCGCAGTGCGACGACGTCGGCCACCCTGACCAGGAGCACGACGTCGAACCCCCCGCTGGTGAACGCGATGTACTCGAGGCCCGGGAGGGTCTGCCACTCCCGACGAAGGGTCTGCCGGCTGTGCTGGTCGATGTTGACGAGGATCAGGGCCGTGAGCGGAAGCCCCACCTTCACGGGGTCGATCGTGGCCGAGAACCCCGTGACCACGCCGCCCTCGACCAGGCGGTCGAAGCGGGCGTAGGCCGTCGCCCGCGAGACGTTCGCTCGCTCGGCCAATGCGCTGATCGAGACCCGGCCGTCGCGCATCAGGTGGCGGACGAGGCTCTCATCGACCTCGTCGAGTTCCGGAAAGATGTCCACGTTCTCCTCCTCGGTTCGAGATCGATCAGACGAATCGACACACTTGTGGTCTCTAACCCGACTAAACATCTTACAAGCGACGGGATCACTGGACATACTTCCGAACCGGGCGCAGGATGAGCCCGATGGCCACGGTGACCTTGGAGCTCCCGACCGACCACCCGGGATTCTTCGACCCGGCCTACCGGGAGCGCCGGGCGACGATCGCCGAGGTCGGCCGGGCCTACCAGGCCGGTGAGCCGATCCCCGATGTGACTTACACCGAGGAAGAGGACGAGGTGTGGCGCGTCGTCTCGACCGAGCTCGCAGCGAAGCACCGCGCCCTCGCCTGTGCCGAGTACCTCGACGCCTCGGCCCGCCTCGTGCTCGCGGCCGACCGCGTGCCCCAGCTCCGCGAGGTCGACGAGCGGGTCAGCGCGCTGACCGGCTTCCGGATCCGCCCGGTGGCCGGGCTCGTGCCGGCCCGCGACTTCTACGCTGCGTTGGCCGATCGGACATTCCTGTCGACCCAGTACATCCGCCACCACTCGGCGCCCTTCTACACACCCGAGCCCGACGTGCTGCACGAGATCGTCGGCCACGCGAACATGCTCGCCTCGCCGAGATTCGCCGAGCTCTACGAGAAGGCCGGGCGATCGTCGCTGCGCTGCCAGACGCCCGAGGCCCTGGAGTTCTTCTCCAAGGTCTTCTGGTTCACGCTCGAGTTCGGGGTGGTGCGCGAGGCGGGCGTGCTGAAGGCGTACGGCGCAGGTCTGCTGTCCAGCTATGGCGAGCTCGACGCGTTCGGGGGCGCCCAGCTGCGACCCTGGAACATCGAGGCGATGGGCACGCTCGAGTACGACATCAGCCACTACCAGCCGATCCTGTTCGAAGCGGCCTCCTTTGACCGCCTCGTCGACGAGCTGTCGCGGTTCTTCGACGAATTCGGGGACCGCCGACCCGCCCACCACGTCCGAGGAGACCCACGATGAGCACGACCGTCTCGACCGAACCCGCGGCTCAGGTGCCGGCGGCCCGCCTCCTCGGATGGGACTGCCTCGAGCTCTGGGTGGGCAACGCCCGCACCACCGCCGGCTTCCTCATGTCGGCGTTCGGGTTCCGCTGCACGGCCTATGCCGGACCCGAGACCGGTGTGCGCCACAAGGCGAGCTACGTCCTCGAGCAGGGCGACATCCGCCTCGTGGTCTCCGCAGCGCTCGCCGCCGACTCCGCGATCGCCGAGCACGTGCGAACCCATGGCGACGGGGTCCACGACCTCGCCTGGTTGGTCGACGACGCAGCGGCCGCCTTCGAGGCGGCGGTGACCCGCGGGGCCCACCCGGTGCGCCCGCCGTGGACCGAGTCCGACGACGACGGGGTGCTAGTGCTGGCCCAGATCGGCACCTACGGCGAGACGGTGCACACCTTCGTCGAGCGCGGCCGGTACCGGGGGTCGCGCCTCGAGCCCGGGTACGGCACCGACGACCTCCCGCCCACCCCGGTCGGCCCCGACGTCGGACTCGTCGCGATCGACCACGTGGTCGGCAACGTCGAGATGGGACGCCTCGAGGACTGGGTGCGCTTCTATTCGCACACCATGGGTTTCGAGCCGATGAGGCACTTCTCCGAGGATCAGATCTCGACGGAGTTCTCGGCGCTCGCCTCGACGGTGGTCTGGGACGGAAAGCAGATCGTCATGCCGATCAACGAACCCGCGCTCGGGCGCAAGCGGAGCCAGATCCAGGAGTACCTCGACGCCTACGACGGGCCGGGCGTGCAGCACATCGCGCTGCGCACCGACGACATCGTCCGCACCGTCGACGCGCTGGCTCAGCGCGGGGTCCGCTTCATGCGGGTGCCCGACACCTACTACGACGAGGCGAAGGCGCGCCTGAACGGTGTCGAACTCCCCTGGGAGGATCTCGAGCGGCTGCATGTCCTCGTGGACCGCGACTCGGGCGGCTCCCTGCTCCAGATCTTCACCGAGACCCTGACGGACCGCCCGGCACTCTTCTTCGAGATCATCGAGCGGCGGGGGGCCCGCGGTTTCGGCGAGGGCAACTTCAAGGCGCTGTTCGAGGCCATCGAGCGCGACCAGGAGCGGCGCGGCAACCTCTGATCCGTCTCGGCCTCGCGCCTGCGACAAAGGCCCAGGTCGCGTCGCAACGTCCCTGCTCAGAGGCGGGCGCCACGCCGCGCAAGGCATGGCGGGACGGCTGCCATTGCCCAATTTTCGGGGACCGTCGAACTAGCCTCTCGAAGGAGTGCTCTTCGTCGAGGTCTTCCGCCTGATCCTGGTCTTGATCGGCGCCCTGTCCGGCTACGAGGTCGGGCACTCGGGCCACTCCTCGGTCGGCCAGGTGGTCGGACTCGTGCTCGGCGCGCTCATCGCCTACGTCGTGGGCGGCGTGGCCGGCCGGCTCCTGCGCAACGAGGGAGACCGGGCGGCCGATCACTTCGAGCACATTCCGCCCGGGGAGCTGTTCGCGGGTACGCTCACCGGCACCGCCGGGTTCTTGCTCGGGTGCGCGCTGAGCGTGCCGCTGATCGTTCTCGTCCATTCGCCGATCGTCTGGCCCGCGGGGGCTGCCATCGCGTGGGCGTGCACCTTCGTCACATTCCGGATCGGCACGTCCAAGGGACGTCAGGTGGTCGCGGCGGCCGGCCTGGGCCGCATCCTTGCCCCGCCGGCCGAGCCCCCGCCGGGTTACGCGCTTCTCGTCGACTCGTCGGCCGCGATGACACCGTTCCTTCTCGTGCTGGGGCGCTACGGGTTGCTGGTCGGCGGACTGGTGGTGCCGCGATTCGTGATCGACCAGCTCCAGACGATGGCGGCCGGACCGGACCCGGTGAGCTCGCGGCGCGCCCGCCGCGGCCTCGAACGCCTCGACGTGCTCCGAGACCTGCACGTCCCGGTGCACGTGGCGGAGAACGAGCTCCCCGAGATCGACGACCTGACCGATCGACTGGTCGAGGTGGCGCGTCGCCTCGGGCTACGCCTTGTGACCTGCTCGGGCCAGGTCCGCGAGGCGGCCAAACGCCGCGGGGTCGCCGTCACCGACCTGCGCCCGCTGGCCACCGACCTCACCCCCGACCACATGCCCGGCGAGCAGCTGGTGCTCGACCTCATCAAGGAGGGCAACCAGCCGCGCCAGGCCGCCGGCTACCTCGCGGACGGGGACCTCGTGATCGTGAACGACGCCTCCCACATGATCGGCCGTGAGAACGTCGTGATCGAGGTGCTCTCGACGCGGCGGACCAACCAGGGCCTGATGGTGTTCGCCAAGCTGGCCGACCGGCCGTCCAACGCCGGCCCGATCTCGGCCGACGACGCGGGGAGCGCGGCGTTCGAGGTGGATGCCGACGGCCTCGAACGAGACCGGATCGACGAGGAGATCACCGTCGACTGATTCCCTATAGGAGATCCGTCGTCAAGAGGCGGCTCCGGCGAGCTGCTTGACCGGCTCTGAAGCGGACGGCGAGGATGCCTGATGGGGAAGGTCGCCCCGTCTGCCCACGCCTTGTGCGTGTGGCTTCAACTGTCCCGTGAGGACTGCTTGGGGGGCCTTCCCCACTTTTTTGCTTCGACGTCGGGCCCGCACCTCGGCCGGCACGGTGAACCGGTCGGCGATGATGACCTTGGCCTCCTCTTGGGTGACCGGCCGGCCGTCGATGTCGCAGACGACATAGGGCGTCCCCCGGCGCATGACGACGAGGGCTCGTTCCGCCAAGCTGGCGGCCACGACACACCGCGCGCCGAGGTGGTCCTTGCCCCGCTCGACCATCTGGACGTAGTAGATCCGGGCCAGCTGGGGGTCCTGCTTGCGTGCGTGGTCGGCGGCTCGCACCATCGTCGTGCGCAGGAGTGACGAGCCGGCCTTGGACATGGGCTGGCCCTTGCGATCGCTCTCGCCGGTCTCAGAGGCCTTGGGCACGAGTCCGGTGAAGGACCGGAACGCCTTGGCGGCTCGGAACCGGGTGGGCTCTCCCATGCTCGCCACCAGCGCGGGGCCGCCCACCGCGGCCAGCCCTGGCAGGGAGCGGGCGAGCTCATCGGGGTCGACGACCCGGTAGTGGGCCTCGCGTTCGGGCTCGTGCACGGCCAGCTCGGCCTGCACGGCGCGCAACAGGCGGACCGGGCCCCTCAGGCCTTCTTGACCGCCGCCACCAGCTTCTGGAGCGTGTCCTTGGCGTCCCCGAAGAGCATGGTCGTCTTCGGGTCGTAGAGGAGGTCGTTGTCGATACCGGCGAAGCCCGGCCGCATCGAGCGTTTGAGAAAGACGATGTTCTCGGCCTCGTCGGCGTCGATGATCGGCATCCCATAGATGGGGCTCCCCGGCGTGTTGCGGGCCGCCGGGTTGACCGTGTCGTTCGCGCCGACCACCAGCGCGACGTCCGCGGTCTGCATCTCGGGGTTGGCCTCGTCCATCTCCTTCAACTCCTCGTAGGGGACGTTGGCCTCGGCCAGGAGCACGTTCATATGGCCGGGCATCCGGCCCGCCACCGGGTGGATCGCGTAGAAGACGTCGACGCCGCGATCGATCAACGCGTCGGCGAGCTCCTTCGCGGCGTGCTGGGCCTGGGCGACCGCCAGCCCGTACCCGGGCACGATCACCACCTTGCGGGAGTACGCCAGCAGCGTGCCCACGTCCTCGGGGGTCCCGGTGTGCACCGAGCGGTTGGCGTCACCCGCCTCGCCACCCGTCGCGGTGACCACCGCGCCGAAGGCGCTGAAGAGGATGTTGGGTAGCGACCGGCCCATCGCCACGCTCATCATCCGGGTGAGCAACATGCCCGACGCCCCGACCAGGGTGCCCGCCACCACCAGCACGTTGGAGTCGAGCGTGAACCCCGACGCGGCGACGGCGAGCCCGGTGAACGAGTTCAGCAGCGAGATGAGCACGGGCACATCCGCGCCCCCGATGGGGAGCACGAAGATCACGCCGAGCACGAGCGCAAGCGCGAGCAGGACCCAGAGCAGCGCCGTCGACGAGGTGACCAGGATCGTGAGCACGATGCCGAGGATCCCGAGGCCGATGACGGCGTTGATCGGCTGCTGGGCGGGGTAGGTGATCGGCCTCGTCGGCATGAGCTCCTGGAGCTTCACGAAGGCCAGCGCGGAGCCCGCGAAGGACACCGCACCGACCACCACACCGAAGACGACCTCCACCACCTTGTAGGTCGCGACCAGCTTGGCGTCCGAGCCGATGAACTCGGTGATCGAGATGACCGCCGCCGCGCCGCCCCCGACGCCGTTGAAGATCGCGACCATCTGGGGCATCGCGGTCATCTTCACGAGACGCGCCGCGGGGACGCCGATGGCGACGCCCACCACCATGGCGATGACGATCAGCCAGATGTGGCTGAGACCGGAGCGGGCGAAGGTGGCCCCGATCGCGAGTGCCATGCCGCCTGCGGCCAGGAGGTTGCCGGCCCGGGCCCGTTTCGGCGAGGACAGGCCCTTCAGGGCGACGATGAACCCGATCGCCGCCACCAGGTAGCAGAGGTCGATGGCCGTCCCTCGGCTCACGAAGCACCCTCGTCCTTGGGGGGCTTGGCGGCGGCCTTGGGGTCGGGCTGGCGCGGCCGGAACATGTGCAGCATCCGGTCGGTGACGACGAAGCCGCCGACCACGTTCAGGGTGCCGAGCACGACAGCGATGAACCCGAGCGCCTCCTCGGCCCCGGTGTGGGCCGAGCCGAGGACGATCATCGATCCCACGACGACCACGCCGTGGATCGCGTTGGACCCCGACATGAGGGGCGTGTGCAGGATGCTCGGGACCTTCGAGATCACCTCGAAGCCGACGAAGGCCGCGAGCACGAAGATCGTGAAGAGCTCGAGCAGTCCGTTCGTCATGAGGGGGCGGATCCCTCGGTCGGTGCCTGCTCGGCGGGCGGGGTCGGCGGTGCGATCGGCTCGTGCTCCACGCCGAGGGCCTCGGCCGTCGCCGCCTCGGTGGCCCTCCCGCCGCGCAGCAGGCAGCAACCGATCAGGATCTCGTCCGCCCAGTCCGGGTCGACCGCGCCGTCGCGGGCGACGAGCGCCAGCAGGTTGGCCACGTTGCGCGAGTAGAGCAGGCTGGCGTGTGTCGCCATCGCCGACGGCGGGTTGGCCACGCCGACGACCGTGGTGCCCTCGACGACCACCTCCTCGCCCAGCCGGGTCGCCTCGCAGTTGCCCCCGTTGTCCGCCGCCAGGTCGATGACGACCGAGCCGCGGCCCATGGCGCGCACGACGTCCTCCTTCACGAGGATCGGGGCGCGGCGCCCCGGCACCGAGGCGGTCGTGATGACCACGTCGCTCTCGACCACCACCTTGGCCAGCGCCTCTTGCTGGCGGGCCAGCTCCTCGGGGGAGAGCTCGCGGGCGTAACCGCCGGTCCCCTCCGCCGAGATGCCGAGGTCGACGAAGGTCGCCCCAAGGCTCTCGGCCTCCTCCTTCGCCGCGGCCCGCACGTCGTACGCGCGGACGACCGCACCGAGGCGCCGGGCCGTCGCGATCGCCTGCAGCCCGGCGACGCCCACGCCCATGACGAGCACCTTGGCTGGCGGCACGGTTCCCGCGGCGGTCATGAACATCGGGAAGAACTTGGCGAGATGGTCGGCCGCCAGCAGCCCGGCGCGATACCCGCTGACCGTGGCCTGGGAGCTGAGCGCGTCCATCGATTGGGCGCGGCTAATGCGGGGAACGAAGTCGAAGCTGAGGACAGTGGCGCGCTTGGAAGCCAGCGCACTGAGCGCCTCGGCACTCTGGGCGGGCTGGACGAAGCTGAGCGTGGTCACGCCGTCGGGCATGGCGGCGGCCTGATCGGCGTCGGGCGCGTTCACCGAGACGACCACCTCGACGCCTGCAAAGAGCGCGGCGGGGTCGGGGGCGATCGTCGCGCCGGCCTCGGCGTAGGCCTCGTCGGTGAAGGCCGCAGCGGCCCCCGCTCCCGACTGCACCCGGATCTCCCAGCCTTGGCCGACGAGGCGCTGTGCGATATCGGGGACGAGCGCGACTCGTCGTTCGGCGCGGCGCGTCTCGGCAGGGACGGCCAGGAGCACCGATGTGTTTTACCAGCTCCGATGGAGGCCCCGGCAACCGACCAGGGGAGTGGTTCAGATCTTGGCGGGCCCGAAGGAGAAGGGCTGATGCTCGACCGGCGAGCTCGCCCCGTGCGGCGTGAAGGCGTTGGCGGCCCAGCCGGCACCCTCGAACACAAAGCAGTAGCCGGCCTCGTTGGCGAGCTGGGTGGCCACCTCGACCGACAGCGGCGGTGCGAAGAAGTAGCCCTGTGCGGCGTCGCACTCAAACCCGCGCACGATGGCGGCCTGCTGGGCGGTCTCGACCCCTTCGGCCACCGTCGAGATGCCCTCGGAGTGCGAGAGCGACACCACCGTCTCGACGACGAGGCGGTTGATGCCCTGTTGGGGCTCGAGCGAGCCGACGAAGGAGCGGTCGATCTTGACCGTGTTCACGGCCATCCGGCGCAGCACGTCGAAGGACGTCCAACTCGTCCCGACGTCGTCGACCGCCAGCTCGACACCGAGCGCGCCGATCGCCCGGAGGTCGTTCATCGCGATCTCCTCGACCAACGCGTGCTCGGTGACCTCGATGGTGAGGCGGTCGGGCTCGAGCGAGGAGCGCTCGAGCGCTTTGGCGACGGCCGTCGACCCCACGCCCCGGCGCAGCTGGACGATCGACAGGTTGATCGCGAGCTGGATGTTCTTCGGCCAAGCGGCCGCCTGCTGGCAGCCCTCGGCGAGCACCCACTCACCGAGCTGGACGATGTCGCCGTTGGCCTCCAGCCACGGGAGGAGGAGGCTGGGGAGGATCACGCCCTCGTCGGGGTGGCGCCAACGCAACAGCGCCTCGAACCCGAGGAGGCGCCCGGAGGCGAGGTCGACCAGCGGCTGATACTCGAGCGCGGGTTCGCCCGAGAGGATCAGGGACTCGGTATGAGATCGCGTGCTCGTCATGATGCGTCGCCTTCCTGGTCGGACCGCCCGGTGGGTCTGGAAGCCCTGGCCGAACGAGCAGTGGTCCGCTGCCGACCATTCTGGCCGACCATCCGGCCAGAATCGGTGATCCACCAGGGGCGGAAGCACCCCTCGGGGAGCACCGGGGCCCCACCGGGCCGGCCCCGGGCGCGCCCGCTCCACTACCCTGGCCACGACCCAAACGTCGAGGTGGGAGGCGGCATGGCGTTCGACGTGGCCAAGGTTCTGGCCGACCGGCACGGCGAGAACTTCAAGCTCCACGGCGAGCTCATGAACCCCCAGTTGGCCCGGGTGCTGCGGACCCTCGGGTTCGAGCGGTTCTACGTCCGCGGCGAGGGCTGCTACCTCTACGACGACCGGAGCGACCGATACCTCGACTTCTTGTCGGGGTTCGGGGTCTACGCCCTCGGACGATCCCATCCTGGGATCAAGGCGGCGCTCCACCAGGCCATCGACCTCGACTTGCCGAACATGGTCCAGATGGACTGCGCCCTGCTCCCGGGGCTCCTGGCCGAGGCCCTGGTGGCGCGGTCCCACGACGGGATCCGTCGGGCGTTCTTCTGCAACTCGGGAGCGGAGGCCGTCGAGTCCGCCATCAAGTTCGCCCGGTTTGCCACCAAGCGCGACCGCATCCTCTACGCGGCCCACGCCTTCCACGGTCTGACCACCGGGGCTCTCGCGCTGAACGGCGGCCTCGAATTTAAGCGTCGCTTCGGCCCGCTGGTCCCCTCCACCGAGGTGCCCCTCGGCGACCTCGACACTCTGCGACGCCAACTTCGGCGCGGCGACGTCGCGGCCTTCGTGGTCGAGCCGATCCAGGGCAAGGGCGTGCACGTCGCGCCGACCGAGTACTGGCAGGAGGTCCAGGCGCTCTGCCGGCGCTACGGGACCCTCTTGGTGACCGACGAGGTACAGACCGGACTCGGGCGAACCGGCCGATTCTTCTGCCATGAGCACTGGGGCCTCGAGCCCGACATCATCACGGTCTCCAAGGCGCTCTCCGGGGGCTTCATCCCGGTCGGCGCCATGCTCACCACCGAGAAGATCTTCATGAGCGTGTTCAGCTCGATGGATCGTGCGATGGTCCACTCGAGCACGTTCGGACGCAACCAGCTGGCCATGGTGGCCGGCCTGGCGACCCTCGACGCCATCGACGAGGAGGGAATCGTTCAGCGCGCCGAGACGACCGGCGAGTCGTTCAAGACGAAGCTCGGGCCGCTCGTCGAGAAGTACGAGATGTTCCACGAGGTCCGCGGACTCGGCCTCATGATCGGCCTTGAGTTCGGACCGCCCGAGACCCCCAAGCTGCGGCGACGGTGGAACGCGCTCGAGCGGATCCGACCCGCTCTGTTCGCGCAGGCCATCGTGGTGCCGCTCTTCCACCGCCACCGGATCCTCACCCAGGTCGCAGCGGACAACGTCAACATCATCAAGCTGCTGCCACCGCTCATCGCCGGCGAGGACGAGGTCGACGCCTTCGTCGCGGCACTCGACGACGTGCTCGAGTCCGCGCACAAGGGGCCCGGGCTGTTCTTCGAGCTGGGCCGCACGATGGCGAAGCACGCGCTCCCCGGCGGCAGTCGTCGGGGGACGGCTTATGACGAGTTCGAGCCTTCGCACAACGGGATCGGTGCGCCGCACAACGGCGTGTCGGCCGAGCGGGCGATCTCGGCGAGTCCCGGTTGAGCCCCGGGCGTCGGGCGGCGGCCGGGTTCCAGCTGAACTCCGGCGACACCGTCGCGATCACCGGGGCGGCCGGGTTCATCGGCTCGGCGATCGTCCGGGTGCTCCTCGACCGGGGGGCCGAGGTGCGGGCTTTGGTCGAGCCAGGGTGGTCGAAGGCCAACCTGGCCGGTCTCGACCTCGACGTCCGCCCCGTCGACATCCGAGATCGCGCAGCGCTGGGTGCCGCAATGAAGGGCGCTCGCTACGTCTTTCACACCGCGGCGCTGTTCCAGTTCTGGGCGAAGGACCCCGACGTCTTCTACGACGTGAACGTCCAGGGCACCCGCAACGTCATTGCGGCCTCCCTCGACGCGGCCTGCGAGCGGATCGTCTACACCAGCACGGTCGCCACGGTCGGCTTGCACCCCGGTGCGGATCACCCCGCCGACGAGACCTCCCACGCGCGCATCGAGCACCTCTTCGGGCACTACAAGCAGTCCAAGTACGTCGCCGAGCACGAGGCGCTCCGGGCCGCCGCAGAGGGGGCGCCCGTGGCGCTGGTGCACCCGACCTTCCCGCTCGGGCCCCGTGACATCCGTCCGACCCCGACGGGCAAGGTCCTCCTCGACTTCCTCAACGGACGCATGCCCGGGTTTGTCGACACGGGCATGAACGTCGCCCACGTCGAGGACCTGGCCCTCGGCCACCTCCTGGTGCTCGAACGGGGACGCCAGGGACGCAGCTACATCATCGGCGGCGAGAACCTCTCGATGCGCGAGCTGCTGCAGGCCGCGGCACGCTGCACGGGGCTGCCGGCGCCCACCCGACAGTGGCCAAGCCTGGTCGGCGTCGGCGTCGGGCTCGTGTCCGACGTGGTCGAAGCGCGCCTGCTCCGCCGGGAGCCTCACGTCCCCCTCGAGGCAGCCCGCATGTCACGTGAGCACATGATCTTCGACGACTCGCGCGCCCGCGACGAGCTCGGGTACACGTCGCGACCAGCCACCGAGGCGATCCGCGACTCGGCCCGGTGGTTCGTGGAGAACGGATACGTGAGGCCCGAGCGGGCGCAGAAGATCACCTGGGAGGCCGACACCCCGGCGTAACCTGAACCGTGGCATCGGACCCCGGAGCAGGCGAGGTCCACTACCCCGAGTGGGAGTTCTCGGGCGAGGCCGAGAACCACCACTATCTGGTGCCGGCCGTGCTGGGCGCGCTGCCCAAAGGGCCGGCGCGGGTCCTCGACCTGGGGTGCGGCAACGGGGCACTCACGGCGAAGATCAAGGCGGCCGGCAAAGAGGTCACCGGCATCGACTTCACCGAGAGCGGGATCGAACGGGCTCGGCAGAGCAACCCCGGGGTCACGTTCCTCGTCCACGACCTGAACGAGCCGCTCCCCGACTCGCTGCGCGGCCAGTTCGACGTCGCCGTGTCCGCCGAGGTGATCGAGCACTTGTTCTTGCCGAGAACGTTGTTCGCGCGCTGTCGCGAGGCACTTGGCGACCACGGCCAGGTGGTCATCACCACGCCGTTCCACGGGTACTGGAAGAACCTGGCGATCGTGCTGGCCGGCAAGTCGGACCATCACTGGAACGCGCAGGCCGACTACGGCCACATCAAGTTCTTCTCCAAGCGCAGCCTCACCGAGATGGCCCGCGAGTGCGGCTTCGAGCCCGACCGGGTGGTCGGCGCGGGACGGATCCCGGTGATTCCGGCGACCATGGTGATGACCGCCCACCTCGTCGCCTGATCCACGCGGGGCGCCGGCGGGCTGTGTCCGAATCTCGCCAGAATCCGTCGCAGCGCCGTGCCAGGATCGGCTCGAGGAACAAGGAGGCGCTGGCCGTGACGCTGACCGCAACCGAGACGACGACGGAACTGTGCGTGGAGAGCCCCATCGGTGACCTGGTGGTCTCGGGGAACGACGAGTTCGTGACGGAGCTCCAGCTGGACGTGCCGGGGCGCATCGTCACCGCCACGCGGAGCCGACGGGGAGTTCGCGGCCCGGTACTCGACGCGGCGCGTCAGCTGGACGAGTACTTCGCGAAGAGGCGTCGCGCGTTCGACCTGCCGCTCTCCCTCGCCGGGACCGACTTCCAGAAGCAGGTCTGGCTGGCGCTCGCCGACATCCCCTATGGCGAGACGATCAGCTACGCGGAGCTAGCGAGCTGGGTCGGACGGCCCAGCGCGTATCGCGCCGTGGGCCAGGCCAACGGCGCCAACCCCATCGCGGTGATCCTGCCCTGCCACCGGGTGATCGCCGCCGACGGCTCGATCGGCGGCTACGGCGGGGGGCTGCCCACCAAGCGCACGCTGCTGGCGCTCGAGTCGGACTGAGCCGGTGGCGGGCGCCGCGGCGGTAGGTCGGCGCGTGAGCGTGTTCGACCTCGTCGTCGACGCCCTGGTCCTGGCCTGGATCCTCTACCGGCAGCGGCGGGTCCGCCGGGTCCGACTTCGGTTCGCTCGACGCGTCCCGATCATCTTGTCCCTGGCCGCTCTGGTGCAGTTCGTGCACTTCACCGAGACCCACTCCCTCGGCACGGAGGTCATCGCGATCGCGATCGGCAGCTGCCTTCTCGGTGGCGCCGTCTTCGGGGCGATCCGGGCCTACACCGTGACCCTCGCCCCCATGGCCAAGGGCGTCGCCCAACGGGCGAGCTGGCTCACGATCGCACTGTGGCTGGTGTCGCTCGGCGTCCACTTCGCGACGAGCGGGTTCGTCTCCCACCTGCACGGCCCGGTTGACGTCACCGCGGCCAGCGCCCTCCTGTACATGGCCATCTCGCTCGGGGTGCAGAACACTGTGGTCCACCACCGGGCGGTGCGCTTCATGATGCGCGACTACGGCGCTGCCGTGAGGGCCGGCACCGTGGACGCGCGCTCCTGGGACGAGCCCCTGGACTAGCGGCGGGTGGCGCCCCGAAGCGGGTGCGCTGCCAACGCGGATCGGTGTGCTCGCCGCAGTGAAGCACCGGCCCTCGTCGGTCTCGGTCGCTCCTTCGTTGCCCTGACGTGGTGGTTCTATGCTTCGGCCCGTGGTCGCGGCGACCAAGCGGGCCGATGCGGTCTCGATCGAGGTGACCGGCCTCAACAAGCGCTTCGGGACGATCCAAGCGGTCGCCGACCTCGATTTCACGGTGTCCCCCGGCCGCGTCACCGGGTTCCTCGGGCCCAACGGGGCGGGGAAGACCACCACCCTGCGGATCCTCCTCGGGCTCGTGCACGCCACCTCGGGGACGGCCACGATCGGCGGGCAGCGCTACCAGGACATCGTCGACCCCCTTCGCAGGGTTGGGGCGCTCCTCGAGGCCACGAGCTTCCACCCGGCGCGACGGGCTCGGGACCACCTCCGCATGTGCGCGCTCGCCGCGCACATCGAGACGGCGCGCGTCGACGAGGTCCTGGAGCTCGTCGGGCTGAGCGACACCGCCAAGCGGCGCGTGGGCGGCTTCTCCCTCGGGATGCGCCAACGCCTCGGGCTCGCCACGACGCTGCTCGGTGATCCCCCGGTCCTCATCCTCGACGAGCCGGCGAACGGCCTCGACCCCCAGGGGATCGCCTGGCTGCGTGAGTTCATGCGCTACCTGGCGGGCCAGGGACACACCGTGCTGGTGTCCTCGCACCTGTTGTCCGAGATGTCCCAGACGGTCGACGACGTCGTGATCATCGCCGGGGGTCGGGTACGCGCCACCGGTGCGCTGGCCGAGCTCAGCGGTCGGGTGCACGCCGCCATGCGGGTGCGCACCCCCGAAGCCGACCGGCTCCAGGCCGTGCTGGCCGCGGCCCACTGGACCTCGCGCCGGCTGTCCCAGGACCTCGTGCTCGTCGAGGGGATCACCCCGGAGCTGCTCGGGCCGGTGCTGGCCCGCAGCCAGATCGTGACCTACGAGCTGATCAACCAGAGCACCGACCTCGAGGCCGTGTTCCTCTCTTTGACCGGCCCCGAGATCGGGCCGCCGGTCGTCGCCGCCTCGTCCGAGGGCCCACCCGGGTGATCCGTGCCATCCGGGCGGAGCTCTTCAAGCTCCGTACCTCGCCCGGACCCTGGGTGGTGCTCGGCGCCGTGCTTCTCTTCACCGCGCTCGGCATCGTCGTCACCTTCCTGGTCGGCTCGCACCGCCACGTGGAGTTCCTGGCCCCGCATACCGCCTACCGGCTCCGCCGCCTCATCGGCGCCGGATTCGCGGTCGGCGGGGTGTGGATGGCAGCGGTAGTCGGCGTGCTCTGCGTCACCGGCGAGTACCGCCACAAGCTCATGACTCAGAGCCTCCTTGTCGAGCCGCGCCGTTGGAAGCTCCTCACCGCCAAGTCGGTCGCCACCGTCTTGTGGGGCCTCTTCTACACGGTGATCAGCCTGCTCTTGGTCGGCGCGATGGGGATCCCGCTGCTCACGTCGGAGGGCGGATCGGTCTCGGCGCTCTTCAACCAGGCCGGCGCGGTCCTCCCCGGCCTCTTCGCCGCCTTCGCCCTCCTCGCCCTCTTCGGGGCGGGGCTCGGCACCCTGATGAAGAACCAGATCGCGGCGGTGGTCACGATCCTCGCCATCACCTTCATCGTCGAGCCGGTCTTCGACGGCGTGCTCCCGAGCGTCGGCAAGTGGCTGCCGTTCGCGGCCTCGGCCTCGGTGGCCGGTGGGCTCGTCCGCCAGGCGGAGCGCACAGCGCTGCTGAGTTGGTGGCTGGCGGCGATCATCCTCGACCGCGTGGGGCCTCGTGCCGATCGTGGTCGGGTACTTCGTCACCTTCAAGCAAGACGTCACCTGACCGTGAGGATCTCGCACGCGGCCCATTGATCGTGCGCCGGGCTGTGAAGCCGGTCCGCCGCCGAAGTAGCGTCGCCGCGGTCGGGCGGCACCACCACGAAGGGAGCGGCCGATGTCAGACACCGGAGGCGACAACCCTGTGATCTTGCGCGAGCGTCGCGGGCAGGTCGAGGTGCTGACCCTCAACCGCCCCGAGGCCCGCAACGCGATCAACGCCGAAGTGACCAGGCAGATGTCCGGCTTGCTGGACGAGCTGGAGAAGGACGAGGACCTGCGGGTCATCGTGCTCACCGGCGCCGGCACGGCGTTCTGCGCCGGCATGGACCTGAAGGCCTTCGGGGGCGGGGGCGGAGGGTCGATCGGCGGAGGGTCCGGTGGCTTCGCCGGAATCGGCCGGCGCAAGATCCCGGTCCCGCTGATCGCGGCCGTGAACGGGCCGGCGGTCGCCGGCGGGTTCGAGTTGGTCCTCGCCTGCGACCTCGTCGTCGCGGCTGACCACGCGGTCTTCGGCATCCCCGAAGTGAAGCGGGGCCTCCTCGCGGCAGGCGGCGGGTTGGTCCGCCTGCCGAGGCGCCTCCCGTTGGCCGCGGCCATGGAGCTCGCGCTGACCGGGGACTCGATCAGCGCCGAGCGCGCCCACCAACTCGGGCTCGTCAACATCGTGGTGCCGGCCGACCGAGTCATGGACGAGGCGCTCGCCCTGGCGGGTCGCATCATCGAGAACGCGCCGCTCTCGGTCCGCTACTCGCGCGAGCTCACGATGCAGGCCGCCGAGGTCTCCGAGGAGGAGGCCTGGAAGCTGAACGACCAGGCCACCGCGAAGGTCTTCGGGTCGGCCGACGCCATGGAAGGCCCGCGGGCCTTCGCCGAGAAGCGCGCGCCCAACTGGACGGGTCGCTGAGCCACCCCGCGGGCTCACTCGCCGACGCCCTCACCGCCGTTCGCCTCTCCCTCCACGTCGTCGGCGCGACGGTCTGGGTCGGCGGCCAGATCGTCCTGGCCGGGCTGGTCCCCACCGCGCGCCGAATCTCCTCCGACGCGCCGAGGGCGATCGCGCGTGCCTTCGCTCGGCTCAGCTGGCCCGCCTACGCGTTGCTCGTGGCCACCGGGATCTGGAACGTGTATGCGACCCACCCCTCGACCCAGTCCTTCGCCTGGCGCGTCGTCCTCGGGGTGAAGATCGGCGTGGTTGCCCTGGCCGGGCTGGCCGCGCTGGCCCACACCCGCGCCTCCACTCGCCGGGGGCTCGCGATCTGGGGGTCCCTCTCGGGCCTGGCCGCCCTGGCCGCCTTGGTGCTGGGGGTGCTCCTGGCGGGCTGAGACCGTGCCCGGTTCCGATCGTCTGGCAAGGGGTAACGTGGATCGCTGGCTCACGCCACCCGGCCGATCGCCGAGGAGGGTTCGACATGTTGGCAGAGATCTTTGGACTCGACGCAGTGGTGGTCGTCATCGTCGTGGTCGTCGTGCTCTTCGGGAGCGCCGCCATCCCCAAGCTCGCCCGGAGCCTGGGCTCCGCCCAGAGCGAGTTCAAGAAGGGGATCGCCGACGGGAAGGCGGAGGACGCGTCCAAGGACTCCAGCCACGCGGCCGACGAGACGCCCAACCCCGGCTGAGCGTTCCGCCTCCGCACCCCCGCCGCTGACCACTTCGGCGTCGGCACGGGGTTCTGCGAGCCTCCGAACAGGTACTTCGTATTCCAAAGTGCAGTTGGCTAAGGTTCGCCAATGTGGACGTCTGGCGCGCCGCACGACACACTGAAAGTCCCGCCGCCGGACCCCGAGAGACCGCTTCGGACCCCCCCGCGACAGAGGTGACCGGGGCCCTTGGCCGCCTCCGCGCGACGTTCTCGACCGGGCGCGTCCGGCGGTTGCTCCCGCTCGCGCTACTCGCCCCGGTGTTGCTGGCGGGCTGCCAGCTGCCCGACTTCGGCGCCTACAAGGGGGCCACCAGCCAGGGACAGGATGCCTACAAGCTCTGGCAGGGCTTCTTCATCGCCGGGATCATCGTCGGCGGGTTCGTCCTCCTCCTGATCCTCTGGGCCGTCTTTCGATACCGGCGCCGGCACGATCAGCTCCCCCGCCAGACTCAGTACCGGCCGGTGATCGAGATCCTCTACACGGTCCTGCCAGTCTTCATCGTCATCGTGCTGTTCGTGTTCACGGTCGTCACCGAGAACGAGGTCGACGCGGTGCCGAAATCGCAGGTCACCGTCGACGTGACCGCGTTCCAGTGGGGCTGGCAGTTCTACTATCCGGCCACCGGCAAGGTGGTGGTCGGCGAGACGCTCGAGGAGCCCCAGATGGTGCTCCCGACCAACCGCGCCGTGACCATCCACCTGGAGTCGGCCGACGTCATCCACGGTTTCTACGTGCCCGAATTCCTCTTCAGCCGCTACGCACAGCCCGGGGTGGTCAACGTCTTCAATTTCAACGTGCTGCACACCGGCGTCTACCGCGGGCAGTGCACGCAGCTCTGCGGCCTCTACCACTCGCTGATGCTCTTCAGCGTGAAGGCCGTGACGCCGGCGCAGTTCGCCGTCTGGGTGCACCAGACGAGCGGCCACCACCCGACCATCGGCCAGCTGAAGCAGCAGATCCGCGCAGACGGGCCCGGAGCGTGACCCCATGACCGACGTCATCACCCCACCGATCACCGGCAACGGGATCCGCGGACCCTCCGTCGTCGAGGTCCTCGAGCACCGCCAGCACGAGGAGCACGGGCCGAGCGGCATCCTCAAGTGGCTCACGAGCACCGACCACAAGGTGATCGGGATGAGCTACATGATCACGTCGCTCATCCTCTTCTACATCGCCGGGATCATGGCGCTCATCATGCGCCTCCAACTGGCCTCGCCGCACAGTTCGCTCGTCTCGTTCCAGCAGTACAACGAGCTGTTCACGATGCACGGCAGCCTGATGCTGTACCTGTTCGCCGGTCCGTTCGCCTTCGGTGGCCTGGCCAACTACATCGTGCCGCTGCAGGTTGGCGCTCCCGACATGGCCTTCCCGCGGCTGAACGCCCTCTCCTACTGGCTGTACCTGTCGGGCTCCATCTCGATGCTGATGGGCTTTTTGGTCGCGGGCGGCGCCGCGAGCTTCGGCTGGGTGGCCTACGCGCCCTTGTCCAATGCCACCAACTCGCCCGGGACCGGCGGGGACATCTGGATCATGGCCCTCATCCTCACCGGATTCTCGGCGATCTTCACCGGGGTCAACCTGGTCGCGACGATCTTCTACCTGCGGGCGCCAGGCATGACGATGTTCCGGATGCCCATCTTCACCTGGAACATGCTGGTGACCGCCATCTTGATCCTGATCGCGTTCCCGGTGCTGACGAGCGCCCTCATCATGCTGTTCTGCGACCGCCACTTCGGGACCCACATCTTCTCGGTCCAGGGCGGGGGGTCGCCGATCTTGTGGCAGAACCTGTTCTGGTTCTTCGGGCACCCCGAGGTGTACATCCTCGCCCTGCCCTACTTCGGAATCGTCACCGAGGTTATCCCGGTCTTCTCCCGCAAGCCGGTGTTCGGCTACAAGAGCATGGTGTTCGCGACGCTCGCCATCGCGGCCCTGTCGACCGGCGTGTGGGCGCACCACATGTTCACGACCGGACTGGTGCTCCTGCCGTTCTTCTCGCTCTTGTCGCTGCTCATCGCGGTGCCCACCGGCATCAAGTTCTTCAACTGGATCGGGACGATGTGGCGGGGCCAGATCCAGTTCTCCGCCGCGATGCTCTTCTGCATCGGGTTCCTCTTCGCCTTCTTGATGGGCGGGGTGACGGGGGTGATGCTCGCCTCACCGCCGATCGACTTCTTCACCCACGACACTTACTTCGTCGTGGCGCACTTCCACCAGGTGCTGTTCGGCACGGCGGTGTTCGCCGGGTTCGCCGGCCTCTACTACTGGTATCCGAAGTTCTTCGGACGGATGCTCCGGGAGAACCTCGGCAAGTGGCACTTCTGGCTGATGTTCATCGGGTTCTGGGTGACCTTCATGCCCCAGTACGTGGTGGGCCTGCTCGGCATGCCGAGACGGGTGGCGAGCTACCCGTCCAATCTCGGATGGCAGAGCTACAACATCATCTCGACGGTCGGGGCGTTCATCATCGCGATCTCCTTCGCGATCCTGCTCTGGAACCTGTGGATCTCCTGGCGCCAGCCGGTGCTGTGCGGCGACAACCCCTGGGACGCCCACACCCTCGAGTGGTTCACGACCTCGCCGCCACCGCACCACAACTACTCGCACCTGCCCCCGATCCGCTCGGAGCGGCCGACCTGGGACTACAACCATCCCGAGGCCCCGGCCATCCCGCACGGCGAGGGCCGAGAGCCCGGCCACGACGACAAGGTGCTGGTGTCGCGATGAAGACGGAGGCCTTCGTCCTGCTGGGGGTGGCGACCTTCTTCGGGATCGTCGGCGCCGTGTACTGGTTCACCTCCTACGAGGACGGCGGGACGATGATGCTCGTCGGGACCTGCCTCCTCGGCCTGCTGCCGGGCAGCTACTACTACTGGTGGCACCGGCGGATGGGCGACCGGCCCGAGGACCGGTCCGACGCCACCATCGAGGACGGGGCCGGCGAGATCGCCACGTTCCCCGGCTCGAGCATCTGGCCCTTCGTGCTCGGCATGGGCGCCTTCATGCTGATCCTCGCGTTCGCCTTCGGGATCTGGTTCTTCTTCCCGGCGGTCGGGCTCATCCTGACCGCGCTGGTCGGCGTGACCGCCGAGAGCCGTCGCGGCGGCCACGTCTAAGCGGGTCCCGACCCCCACCCGGGCTCCGGGGGCGAGCCGCGCTCGGGCGTCCAGCCCGCCCCACCCGGCCTGATCAACCCCTCCTGGGCGATCGACGCCACCAGGCGGCCGTCGGCCGCGTGGATGGTCCCGCGGGCGAGGCCCCGAGCGCCGGCCGTCGACACCGGGTCGACCGAGAAGAGGTGCCACTCGGACATGTCGACCGGCCGGTGGAACCACACCGCGTGGTCCAGGCTGGCGAGTGCGGCCGGTGACCGGTCGTGCGGGGCCCGGGTCGAGGCCACGACCGCCAGATCCGAGATGAAGGTGAGGGCGCAGCGCTGGGTCGCCTGATCGCCCGGGAGCTCCTCGACCAGCCGCACCCAGCACGGATGCGGTGGCCAGGGGTCGTCGGTGCGCCGGTGGACGGGACGGATCTCGAAGGGGTTGGTGATCCAGAACGGGCGCTCGGGCCGCGGCACGCGCTCCTCGCCCGTCGGCGGCTCCAGGCCGAGGCCGGGCACCTGCCAGTCCATCCCCGCCTCACCGCCGTGGAACGAGGCGGTGAGGTTGAAGATGGCGTTGCCCTCCTGCACGGCCGTGACGTGGCGGGTCGTGAAGGAGCGGCCGTCGCGCGTGCGCTCCACCCGGAGCTCGAGCGGCGTGTCGGGACGACCGGGACGGATGAAGTAGCCGTGCAGCGAGTGCGGCGGTCGATCGGCGTCGACGGTCTGGCACGCCGCCGCCAGCGCCTGCGCGGCCACTTGGCCCCCGAACAGCCGCCGCGGGCCCTCGCCAGGCGTCGGCGCCATCCAGCGACCCTCGCCCGAGGGGGTGAGGTCGAGGATGGCGCCCAGCGTCCTGCGGGGAGGATCGGTCATGGCCTCAGTCTGGCGTACCGGGGGCGGGGGTCCCGCCAGCCGAACAGGCACGACACCCCATGGGAGGATGGCCCCGATGCGTCGCGTGGTCGTCGGCCTCGTCGTCGTGGTCGCGGCCGCCGGGCTCGGCTACGAGATCGGGCGGAGCAGCTCCTACCGCGCGGTTTCGCTCAGCCCCAAGATGGTCACGCTGGTCCAGGACGCCCAGCAGGGCGACAACGACGCCACCTACCTCCCAGTGCAGCTGGACGGCCGTTGGGTGCTGTCGGGTCACCTGCGGACCTGGGTGCAGCACTCCATCTCCACGACGAGCACACCGTTCCGCTTTGTCGGGAACTGTGCCGCCCTCGACCCGCGCCTCGCTCCCGGATTGCAGGCGTTCATGATCGGACAGATCGATCGGCTGTTCGCGGGTTCGCTGGCCAACTCGTTGCGGTCCACGCTCGAGCAATCGGTCACGCGCAACGTCGAGCGGTCGTGTCCCAACTCCTCCTCCCTGCGAACCGGGCCACCCGGGCCGATCATCGACAACACGACGGTCACCGGGGCGAGCCGGCACGGGACCGCGGTCGTCGTGCGGGCCAGCGTCGCCGTCGAGGACTGGCAGAGCGGGGTGAGCCACCGCCCGGCCCCGGGAGGAGGGCGCCTCCTCGGTTGGCGGTTGGTCCAGAACGTCCTGGACTCGAGCTACACCCTCGTGCGCGGGCACCACGGCTGGCGGGTCGTCGCGCTGGCATGGCAGTTCGCGCCGGGCCACGGCCCGTGAGCGTGCACTCGGTCCGTTAGCGTCCGTCTATGGACCCCCGGACCACGACGACGGCGGCCTCGCGCCTGTCCAACCGTCTCGTGCTCCTGATGGCGATCGCCACCGGCGCCATCGTCGCGAACCTCTACTACTCCCAACCCCTGCTCCACCAGGTCTCGCTCAGCTTCCACGTCGGCACCGCTGCGACCTCCCTCGTGGTCACGTGCACGCAGGTCGGCTACGCCCTGGGTCTGCTCCTCGTGGTGCCGCTCGGCGACCTGCGCCCCCGTCGGTCGCTGACCTTCGCCGTCTTCGTGCTAAGCGCCGTCTTCTTGGTGGTGGCGGCGTCGTCGCCGACGCTCTGGCTCTTCGAGGCCGCGGCCGTCGCGTTCGGATGCGCATCGGTTGGCGGCCAGATCATGATCCCGCTGGCGGCCGACCTCGCCGACCCCGCCCGGCAGGGCCGCATCGTGGCCCGGATGATGACCGGGCTCCTCTTGGGAGTCCTCCTGGCGCGGACCGCCGCCGGCCTGGTCGCCCAGGCGGCGGGGTGGCGCACCATCTACTGGGTCGCAGCCGGCCTGATGGTCGTGTTCGCGTTCGTCCTGCGGCGCGCCCTCCCCGACGAGCCCGCCCGACCCCACCTCCCCTACCGGCGCCTGGTGGGCACCTCGCTCCGCTTCCTGGCGACCGAGCCGGTGCTGCGCCGGCGCGCCTGGGCCGGAGCGACCGGGTTCGCCGCCTTCAGCGTGCTGTGGACCTCGCTCGCCTTCCTCCTTTCCGGGCCGCCCTATCACTACTCGCGGGCGGTCATCGGGCTGTTCGGGTTGGCTGGGGTGGCCGGCGTCACCATGGCGAATGTCGCCGGCCGGCTCGCCGACCAGGAGAAGACCCGCATCACCACCACGATCTCCGCCCTCCTGCTCACCGCCTCGTTCGCGATCCTGGCGCTGGGCAAGACCGAGCTCGTCCCGCTGATCATCGGGATCCTGGTGCTCGACGTCGGCATCCAGGGCGTCCAGATCACCAACCAGGCCGTCAACTACAGGATCCGCCCCGAGGCGCGCTCCCGGGTCAACGGCGCCTACATGGTCTGCTATTTCGCCGGTGGCGCCATCGGCTCGCTCTCGGCCGGGCTGGTGCTGGCGTCGGCCGGGTGGGACGGCATCTGCTGGCTCGGGGGCGGCTTCGGCGTGCTGCTGCTCGCCGGGGCGATCCTCGAGTACCTCCGGCCGATCCCGATCGGCCCGGCGCCGACCGTGGACCGCGAGGCGCAAGCGGGGGGAACCCGGATGGTCCCGGCCTAAAAGGCCTCGGGGTGGGGCGCGGCATTGGGGAGCCGGAGCCCACTGCCCTCGACGGAGGAGCTCGCGAAGCGACGCCAGAAGGGCCAGATCGACGGGATGAAGCGCAGCTCGATCCCGGCGCGGGCGTGCCGTCCGATCAGATCGTCGACGACCACTCGCTCGAGCGCGTCGACCGGCTCGGGGGTGACCCAGTAGCCGCCGACCACGTGCGCCGAGAAGGGCTCGGTTGGGAGCCGGTAGGCGTAAAGGCGACCGCGCGCCATGCGCTCGAGCCAGCCCGACTCGGTGACGTGGATCCGAGTCGCGGTGCTCTGGCCGAAGAATCGCTCCTGGTCCTGCGCGCTCGTCGTGGAGGCAGGCCAGATGCAGCCCCGGGGGCAGTCGCGGGGGAACCAGAACATGGGCGAGTGCCGGGTGTCGACCGCCCACACGAGCGGCGGCAGGGCGGCGTCGGCGGTCGGGACGCGGGGCTCGAACCGCTCGAGGCTGGCGTCTTCACTGAAGTGCCAGAGAGCGAATGGGCCCTCGCCGAGGAAGGGCGGCGCGGCCTCCCGGGGCGGCTGGTCGTGGGGGTCGGCCGGGATCGTGGCACCACCGTGCCACGATCCAAGGCGACCGTCAGCGGGTGACGGTGCGGACTCCCGGTGACTCGGATTCGTCGCCGTTGGTCTCGGACATGTCGATGTTCACCGGCACCCGGATCGGCTCGAGCTCCTCGTGCTCGTCGTCGGGCTGCGGCGCGGTCTCGACCGTGTGGTACTCGCCGGTCGCGCTGCGGGTCATGAGCACGGCGCGCTTGCGCTTGCCGATGTCCGCGCCCCCACCCTGCATCTCGATGCAGATCCGCCAGGTGAACACGCCGACGACGATGGGCACCACCAAGACGAGGATGCGGAAGGTCCAGAGCACCTCGTTCAACGACACCTGGAAGAAGTTCGCGAGCACGTCGGTCGCGCTGGCCCCGAGCAGGGTCATCATGAGGGCGATCATCGCCGCGCCCGCGGCGGTTCGCTTCGGGCGATCTCGCGGTCGATCGAGCAGATGGTGGATCTCGTTGTCACCGGTGAACCGGCGTTCGATCGCGGGCCACGCGTAGCACAGCGTGAAGATGAGGCCGGGGAAGATGACCGACGGCAGGAGCACCACGAAGGGGATGGTGTGGCCCCAGGCGGTGAACTCCCAGCTCGGCATGATGCGCAAGGCACCGTCGAGCCAGCCCATGTACCAGTCCGGCTGGACCGCGTAGGAGATCTTGTCCGGCTGGTACTGACCGAACTGCCAGATAGGGTTGATCTGAGCGATGCCGCCCAGGATGGTGATCACGGCGGTGACCATGAACAGGTAGCCGGTGGTCTTGGCCATGAACGTCGGGAACATGGGCGACCCGACGACGTTGTCCTCGGTCCTCCCCCCGCCGGGGAACTGGGTGTGCTTCTGGCGCACCAGGAGGAACAGGTGCGCGCCGATGAGCGCGCCGATGATCACCGGCAGGATCAGCACGTGGATGATGAAGAGCCGGAAGATGATCTCGTTGCCCGGGTAATTGCCTCCGAACAGGAAGAACGCGAGGTAGGTCCCGACGAATGGGATCGACAGCACGATCGAGTACATGATCCGGAGCCCGGTGCCGCTGATGAGGTCGTCGGGCAGCGAGTAGCCGATGAACCCGTTGGCGAGCGCGAGGATCATGAGCGTGAGCCCGATGGTCCAGTTGAGCTCGCGGGGCTTGCGGAACGCGCCGGTGAAGAAGATCCGGGCCATGTGGATGACGATGGCGCCGAGAAAGATGTCGGCCGCCCAGTGGTGCATCTGGCGCATGAGCAGCCCGGCGCGCACCGAGAAGCTGATGTTGACGGTCGACGCGTAGGCGGCGGTGACCCTGGTTCCCCGGAGCGGTGCGTAGACGCCGTGGTAGATGAGCTCGGTCTGGGCCGGCACGTAGTACAGGGTGAGGAAGACGCCGGTCGCGATGAGGACGACGAAGGAGTAGAGCGAGATCTCGCCCAGGAGGAACGACCAGTGGTCGGGGAAGATCTTGTCGAGGAAGGTGCGGCCGCCCTTGGCGATGCCGAGGCGGTCGTCGAGCTCGTCGATGACCTGCCCGATGCGGCCGTAGCTGCCGCGCGCAGCTTTGGCCTGTCGCTTGGTGCGCGGGGCGGCCAGACTCACGTCGTCGTCCTCTCCCAGTACCCGGGCCCGACCGGTTGATCGTAGGGCGCCTGGGCCCGCAAGAAGCCGTTGGAGTCGATGTAGAGCGGAAGCTGGGGCAACGGGCGCGGCGCTGGCCCGAATTCTGGCACCGCGCCGTCGTCGATGTTGAACATCGACTGGTGGCAGGGGCAGACGAGCAGACGGAGCTCGCGCTCATACAGCCCGACCGGACATCCCGCGTGCGTGCAGAGCTTCGAATAGGCGACGTAGCCCTCCGGCGCCCACGTGCCCCGGCCCTTCTCGGTGACGAGGTTGGTGAGCTGGGCCCGGATGAGCACCGTCTGGTCGACCGCCTGGGTCTGAGGGTCCGTCTCGAAGCCCGCCGGGAACACCGTGATGAGGCCGCCCGGGTCCAGCGTGTCGCGGTGGATGGCGGTGCCGTCGGCGTCGACCAAGAGGGAGCCCTTGCGCCAGTTGGTCTTGGTGAGGGTCAGGCCCGGCAACGGCCCGAGCGAGCGCAGCAGCGGGAAGATCGCCACGATGCCGAAGATTCCCATGCCGGCGGCGAGCAGTCCCCCCAGCATTCCCCGCCGGCGGATGACCACGCCGGTCCGCTCGACGAGGGCGGCCGAGATGGCGTCGCGCTCGGCCTTGGAGGAGCGCAGGACGTGACGGGCCTCGGCGAACGGGCCCTGGGGCATGAGGTACTTGCCCCAGGCCGACAGCCCGAAGCCCAAGAAGAAGAGCCCCAGCCCGAGGGAGAGCCCGAGGATCCACGGCTTCCAGTTCTGCCAGTAGGCGGCGCCGAAGACCCCGACCGCCGCGATGCCGAGCAGGAAGGAGATGGCGATGGCGCGCTCGGCCCGGTGCGGATCGGCCACCGCCTCGCGGAGGTGCGGGTCGTCGATGTTGGCGACCGGGACGGGCTGGTCCGAGGTCATCTGCTCGAAGTGGCGCTCGTCGCTCACGAACGCTCCCCGATCCAGAAGGCGACGAGCGCGAGGAGCCCGACCCCGAAGAGCAGGGCCACGAAGCCCTCGGCCACCGGCCCGACACCGCCCAACGCGAAGCCGCCCGGGTTCGAGGGGTGTTGGATGTACTCGGTCACGTAGGCCACCACGTCGCGCACCTGGGCGTTGGTCAGGTTCCCGCTGAAGCGCGGCATGTTCCCCGGGCCGGTCCGGATGGCCTCGGCCACCTGGGTGGCGGTGGCCAACCGCAGCGTCGGCGCATAGGTGCCGAACGCGAGCTCGTCACCGCTGCCCGTGATGGTGTGGCAGGCGGCGCAGTTGAGCGAGTAGAGGTTCGCTCCGACCGCGATGTTGGCCGTCTTCACGTTCACCATCGGGATGCCCGGCCGAGCCGGGTCCAGCGAGTTGACGAAGGCGGCGACCTCGAGGGCCTCCTGGTTGCTCAATCGGGCCGGCTTTTCCGGGGCCTCGATCGCGTTGGGGTTCTCGGCCGGCATGCGCCCGGTGGTGACCCAGAAGTCGACGGTGGCCGGCCCCACCCCCACCAGGTTCGGCGCCCGCGAGGTCCCCTCGGCCTGGCTGCCGTGGCAGCTCGAGCAGAACGTGGCGAAGAGCGCCTCGCCGGCCGGGATGTAGGAGTTCGGCGGGTACTGGTACTCGATCGTGGACGAGCTGCCGTAGGAAGCGGGCCCGGGGCCGCCCAGCCCCTGTGCGGACGACGAGGTGCCGAAGGCCAGGGCGCCGCCCAATCCGACGCCGAACACGACGGCGACGGGCAAGAGGAGGCGGTTGGAGAGGATTCGGCGCAGCCTGCGCATCACTTGAGGAGGAACAGGCAGCTGTACAGCCCGATCCAGACGATGTCGACGAAGTGCCAGTAGTAGCTCACGCCCTGGAAGACCGACAGCTCGCCGGGATCCCCCGACTTCCCCCTCATGCGCAACAGCAGGAACGTCATGGCGATCAGACCGATGAAGACGTGAAGGCCGTGCAGCCCCGACATGATGAAGAACAGCGACCCATACGCGTTGGTGCTCGGCCGCGTCGTCATGAACAGCCACTCGGTGAACTGGTTCGCCAAGAACGCGGCCCCGAGGAAGATCGTGAGGCCGATCCAGATCTTCGCCGAGCGGCGGTTGCGGCGCTCCTCGTCGAAGACCGCTTTTTGCATCGTGAAGCTCGACGACACGAGCACGGCGGTGAAGATGCCGGCCCGGATCGTGTCGAGGTGGGTGCCCGTCGGGGGCCAGACCGTGTGCTCGGAGCGGATTGTGAAGAACGCGGCGAACAGGCCGCTGAAGAACATGAGCTCGGAGCCGAGCCAGATCATCACGCCGATGGCGAGCATCGGGGGACGGTCGTGGGTGATGCGGGGGGTCTTGGCGGGCTTGCCCACCGAGATCGCCTGGCTCACGGGGTATTCCTACCCTACGGCGACCACGAAACGCCAACACCCTGGTAAGGGCATATCGCCCTATCCACCAGGGCACTCTCCACCAATTCGGCCCCGGTGCGGGGACTCAGTCGTGGACGAGATCGACGGGCAGCGGGAGCGAGTGGATGACCGTCAGACGGCGGGTCGGACGGGTCAGGGCGACGTAGAGGGTCCGCAGCCCGCGGTGGTCGACCGGTGAGGGTCGCTCGCCGCCGGAGGCCGCGTCCTCGCCCAGCCCGGCCGGCTCCACCACCACGACCGCGTCGAACTCGAGCCCGTGGGCTTCGCCTGCCGGCAACAGGACCACTGGCGCGCTCGAGGCCCTCGCTCAACGGGTCGCGCGGGTCCACTGGGTCGAGCCCCTGCTCGACCAGCGCCCGCTGGAGCTCGGGCAGCAGCACGTCGGGCGCCAAGACCGCCACCCGTCCGGGAGCCACCGCCTGGAGGTGGTCGGCGGCGACCTCCGCGGTGCGCGAGGCGAGCGCACCGCGCGACACCCGCTCGATGAGCGGCTCGTGCCCGGAGCGCCGCACCGGGATTGGGGGCTCAAGGCCGGGGACCGCAGCCCGCAAGGCCCGGGCGGCAACCGCCACGACCTCAGCCGGGGTGCGATAGCTCACGGTCAGCTCGACGAGGCGAGGCGGATGCTTCGGCGAGAGGTGCGCCGCGACCTGCTCCCAGTGCGTCGGCGTCCACGCCCCGGTCGCCTGGGCGATGTCGCCGACGACGGTCATCGACCCCGACAGCGACCGACGGGCCAGCATCCGCAGCTGCATCGGAGAGAGGTCCTGGGCCTCGTCGACGACGATGTGGCCGAAGGATCGGATCTCATCGGCAGGTGGCCCCGGGGCCGCGACCAAGGGCTCGGGCGAGGGGTCCAGCCCCGCCGGCCAGAACCCGACGTCTCGGGGGCGCTCCACGCGGGCGCGCCGCTCGGCGCGTCCTCGGGGCTGCGAACGCAGCGGTCCGAGGACCGCACGCGCCTCGTCGACCAAGGCGGCATCCGCCACGGTCCACAGCACCTCGTCCAGCGACCGGCTCCGCGGGCGCAGGAGCATCGCCTGCTCCTCGGCGGAAAGGATGCCTTCGGCCGACTGCGCCAGCAGCGCCGGCGCCCCGAAGAGGTCGTGCACCAGCTCGTGAGGGGCGAGCCGCGGCCACATCCGGTCCAGCGCCTCGCGCACGACGGGCATGCGCCGGAACTGCGCGGCCAGGTCGCCCCGGTTGAGCTCCTCGTCCTCGGCGTCCCCGCCGACCTCCTCCACGTCCCAGTCCCCGGCGAAGGCCATGACCGAGGGCCCGAGCCGGTCCTGGCTCGCCTCCAAGAAGGCCTCGTAGCGCTCGACCAGGAGCGCGGTGACCTCCCCCTCGACGAAGCGGCGCTTCGCGTTGTGGTTCCCGGGGCGGCGCCGCGCCCTCGAGACGATCCGGGCGGAGTCCTCGACCTCCAGGCGCAGGACGGTCGCGCCAAACGGGACGTCGACCGGGTTGCGGAGCCGGCGCTCCCGGGCCCGCACGGCGCGTTGCATGAGCCTCGCCATCCGGGCGTCGCCCTTGAGGCGCGCCGCCTCGGGGAGCTCGCTCGCGCGCACCCGGACCTGGGGGACGAGCCCCGACACGGTCGACAGGGCCACGCCGGTCTCCCCGAGCGAAGGGAGGACCTGCTCGATGTAGCGCAGGAACAGCGGGTTCGGACCCACGACGAGGACACCCTGACGCTCGAGGGGGAACCGGTGCGTGTACAGGAGGTAGGCGGCGCGATGCAGCGCGACTGCGGTCTTGCCGGTGCCGGGTCCGCCCTGGACGAGGAGGAGGCCGGCCAGCGGCGAGCGGATGATCTCGTCCTGCTCCCGCTGAATGGTGCCGACGATGTCCGACATGCGCCCGGTGCGCACGGAGCCGATCGCCGCCAAGAGCGCGCCCGGACCGCCGAGGGGCACCGAGCTGTCGAGGAGCTCGCCGGCATCGGGATCCCGGGGGCGCTCGCTGGCCGCGCTCGTGACGGCCGGCCGCGCTTGGCCGAAGTACTCGTCCTCGTACCCGATGACAGTGCGCTCCTTGACGCCCAGGTGCCGGCGGCGCTCGAGGCCTTGGGGGTCAAGACCGGTGGCCCGGTAGAAGGGTGCGGCCACCGGGGCGCGCCAGTCGACGACGAGCGGCTCGCGATCGGGATCGGACACGGCCAGGCGGCCGATGTGGAAGACGTCGCCGGCCTGCTCCCCCGGCTCCGGCACACGGTCGATCCGGCCGAAGCAGAGCCCCTGGTCGCCGATGTCGAGCTGCGCAAGGCGAGCCAGACTGGTCCGCACGACGATGTCCCGCTCGGTCCTCGACTGGGGCGTCCCCCCGCGGCCGAGGTCCAGCACGGACTCGAGCATCCGCCGTGACTCGTCGCGCATGGCGTCGAGCCCTGCGTGCGCCAGGTCTAAGAACCGCTGCTCGAGCTCCAGCTCAGGGTCGAAGGCCAATCGCGTCCCTTTCCTGCCCTAGAACCGATCGATTCTAGGGCCCGGCGCAGACACCCCCGTCGCTGGTCGCCACCGGGCCCGGCCTGCGAAGATCGGATGCCACGACGCACCTCGGCGAGCGATCGCCGGGGTGCCGGGACGAGAGGACCTCCATGCTGATCTCGACGATGAACGACGTGCCCGGCTACCGGGTGACGAGGGTGATGGGTGAGTGCTTCGGGCTCACCGTGCGCTCGCGCAACGTGTTCTCCCAGATGGGCGCGGGGTTCAAGTCCATCGTGGGTGGCGAGCTCGTCGGGATGACCAAGAACCTCCAGAAGAGCCGCCAGGACGTCATCGACCGGATGGTGCAGGAGGCGCAATCCCGCGGCGCCAACGCGGTCTTGGCGATGCGCTTCGACACCTCCGAGATGGGCGGCAACTGGACCGAGATCTGTGCCTACGGCACCGCGGTCGTGGTCGAGCCCGCTTGAGCCCTCGGCTCGCTCCCCGACGCCGTCCGCGAACACCGGGATCGTGACCGATCGCTCGGCCCCCTTCCTGGCGGCCTGCCGGCGGGAGTCGGTGCCGCACACCCCGGTCTGGTTCATGCGCCAGGCCGGGCGGTCGCTCCCCGAGTACCGGGCCATCCGCGGCACAGGCAACGTCCTCGACGCGATCGCCGACCCCGAGCGGGCCGCCGAGATCACCCTGCAGCCGGTGCGGCGCTACGGGGTCGACGCGGCGATCCTGTTCTCCGACATCGTGGTGCCGGTGTGGGCGACCGGCTTCGGGGTCGACATCGTCCCGGGGCGCGGCCCGGTGGTCGAGCACCCGGTCCGCTCCCCGGCCGACCTGGCCCGGCTCCGCCCGCTCGACCCCGAGCACGACACCGGCTTCGTCCTCGAGACGGTGAGGCACGTGGCCGCAGAGCTTGCCCCCGACGTCGCGCTGATCGGGTTCGCCGGCGCGCCATTCACGGTCGCGAGCTATCTCGTCGAGGGCGGGCCGTCACGCGACTTCGCCAAGGTGAAGGGCCTGATGCACACGGACCCCGCGACCTGGCACGAGCTCGTCGATCGTCTGGCCCAGATGGCCATCGACTCGCTGAGCGCGCAGGTTGCGGCGGGAGTGGACGCCATCCAGCTGTTCGACAGCTGGGCCGGGAACCTGTCCCCGGACGACTACGAGCGCTTCGCGCTGCCGGCGACGCGCCAGGTCCTCGACGCGGTCCGCTCCCTCGGCGTCCCGACGATCCTCTTCGGCGTGGGCACCGGCGAGCTGCTCGGGCTGATGAGCTCGGCGGGACCCGACGTCATGGGGGTCGACTGGCGGGTCCCACTCGACGCAGCACGCGAACGGGTCGGGGCGTACCGGGCGGTCCAGGGCAACCTCGACCCCGCGGCGTGCCTGGCCCCCTTCGAGGTCGTCGCGGCCGAGGCCAGGGCCGTGCTGGGGCGCGCCGGCACCGCCCCGGGCCACATCTTCAACCTGGGCCACGGGGTGCTACCCGAGACCGACCCGGGGATCTTGGGGGCCGTGGTCGAGCTGGTGCACGCCGAGGGTCGCGCCGGGGTCGCGCCGTGAGCGGGCGCACCGGGGTCCTCGTGATGGCGCACGGCACGCCGCCGTCGCTCGACGAGGTCGAGCCCTTCTACACGCGTATCCGGCGTGGGAGTCCGCCCTCGCCCGAACAGCTTGCCGACCTCGTGCGCCGCTATGAGGCGATCGGCGGGGTCTCACCGCTCGCCGAGCGCACCGCCGCGCAGGTCGCCGGGCTGGCCCTGCGTCTCGAGGAGCGGGAACCGGGACGCTACGTCGTGGCGTACGGCGCCAAGCACACCGACCCGTCGATCGAGGCCGCGGCGTCCGCCCTCGCCCGCAGCGACGTCGAAGAGATCATCGGGGTCGTGCTGACGCCGCACCGCTCCGACCGCGGCTCGGGCGAGTACCTAGCGCGCGCCGCCGAGGCGATCGGGGCGACCCGTGGAGGTCTGCCGTTCACCAGGATCGAGGAGTGGTTCGACGCACCGGGCCTCCCCGAGCTGATGGCCGGCCGGGTGCAGCGCGCGCTGGCGGCGGTCCCGAGCGCCCCGGTGGTGGTCTTCACCGCCCACTCGGTGCCGGTCACCGCCGGTTCGACCGACCCCTACGGCGAGCAGGTCGCACGGTCCGCCGAACTAGTGGCGAAGGCGGGCGATCTCGACGGCGCCTCGGTGCCGTGGAGCGTCGCCTTCCAGAGCGCGGGGCGCACGACCCAGGAGTGGCTCGGTCCGGGCCTCTTGGCGACGATCGACGAGCTGGCCGCCGAGGGCCGGCCCGCCGTGGTCGTCTGCCCCATCGGCTTCGTCGCCGACCATCTCGAAGTCCTCTACGACCTCGACGTCGAGGCACGGGCGCGTGCCGAGGCCGCCGGGCTCGCCTTCGCGCGCACCGCGTCGCTGAACGACGATCCGGCCTTCCTCGGCGCCCTGGCCGACGTGGTGGCGGCGTCACCGCGGGTGTCCTGAGCCGTGTCGGCGGCGCCATCCGGGGCACCGGTCGTCGTGATCGGCGGTGGGATCGCCGGGCTCGCCGCGGCGTGGGAGCTCACCGGGGGCGAGCGTCCCGATCCCGCCGCGCCGCGGGTGGTCCTGCTCGAGGCGGCGCGCCGGCTGGGTGGGCCGTTGCATTCCGAGCCCTTCGACGGGACGATCGTGGACGTCGGGCCCGATGGGTTCTTGGGCCGGCGTCCCGAGGCGGCCGAGCTCTGCCGCGAGGTCGGTCTGGGCGACCAGCTGACGCCCATCGGGGCCTCGGGGGCCTCGGTCTACACGCGCGGCCGCCTGCGGGCGCTTCCGGCGGGGTTGATGCTCGGCGTCCCGACACGGTGGTGGCCGGTGGCGCGCTCGGGAGTCCTCGGACCGCTCGGCTCGGCCCGCCTGCTCCGCGACGCGCTGCTCCCGCGGCCCGACCGGCGCGGACCGCTCGGTGACCGGGCGCTCGGGCCCTTCGTCGGTCGTCGCCAGGGCCAGCGGGTCGTCGACGCGCTGGTCGACCCGCTGATCGGGGGGATCCACGCCGGGTCCGTCGCCGACATGAGCACGGCCGCGGTCATGCCCCAACTCCTCACCGTCCCGAGGCGCCGCGGGCTGATGCGCGCGTTGCGGCGCATCGCCAAGAACAGCGCGCCGGCCGATCCCGAGAGCGCGCCGCCGGCCTTCTGGGCGCTGCGCGACGGGATGGGCTCGCTGGTCGAGCGACTCGCCGCCGAGCTCGTGCGACGCGGCGTCGACATCCGCACCGAGATGGCGGTCACGGCCCTCGGCCGCGACGCAGACTCGTGGAGCATTGGGACGCCGGTCGGTCCGCTGCGGGCCCGGGGCGTCGTCCTGGCCGTGCCGTCCGGCGCGGCGGGTTCGCTGCTCGCCCCGCACGACGCGAACCTCGCCGGCCTCGAGCACACCATCGAGTACGGCTCGGTGACCGTCGTCACCATGGTGTTCGGCGGCGAGCTGACGCTCCCGCCCGGCACCGGGTTCCTCGTGCCACGGCGCACCCCCTCGCCGCTGGAAGGCCACGAAGGCGAAGAGCTGCTGTTGACGGCCGGCACCTTCCTCGACGTCAAGTGGCCGCACCTGGCCAGGTCCGGACGCGTGCTGCTGCGGGCGTCGGTGGGCCGCTTCGGTGACCGACGCGCCGAGCAGATGGACGACCGGGAGCTGACGGCGCGCGTCGCCAGCGAGATCGGCGCGGTGCTCGGGTCCGACGAGCGGCCGACCGACAGCATGGTGACCCGCTGGCCCCAGGCCTTCCCCCAGTATCGGGTCGGACACCTGCTGCGCGTCAACGGCATCGAGGCCGCGGTAAAGCGTCTCCCCGCGCTCGCCGTCGCCGGCGCCCCCTATCGCGGCGTCGGCGTCCCGGCGTGCGTCGGCAGCGGCCGGGAGGCGGCTCGTTCGGTGCTCGAGTCGCTGGCCGGGGCCCCGTCGTCGTGAGGGCGCGCCGAGGCGGGATCGCCCTTCCCTCCTTGGCCGCCGGGGTGCTCATCGCACTGTCGGTCCCGCCATTCGGGTTCTGGCCGGACGCGTTTGTTGGCGCGGGGCTCCTCTATTGGCGCCTCGGCGGACTCGGGCTCCGTGGCCGCCTGCTGGCGGGCTGGCTGGCCGGCGTCGGCTGCTTCGCGATCGGGCTCTTCTGGGCCGAGAGCTTCAACTGGTACGGCGGGGTGGTCCTCGCGGTCGTCGAGGCGCTGTTCTTCGCAGTCGCGGCCGCGTTCAACACGCCGCGCCGGGGTCGCGGGCTCTCCTTCGTCGGCGCGTTCACCCTGCTCGAGGCCGCCCGCATGACCTGGCCGTTCGGCGGGCTCCCGGTGGGCGGCGTGTTCCTCGGCCAGGCCGGGGGGCCGCTCCTCGGGGCGGCCCGCCTCGGGGGGCCGCTCATCCTCACGGCGCTGGTCTGGACAGGCGGGGTCGCGCTCGGCGAGCTGGCCTCGGCGATCCAGCGCGGCGCCCATCGGCCGGTGCCCTTGGCCGCCGCCGTCGCGCTCGTCCTCGTCGTGGCGGTGGGAGCGGTGGGAGCGGTGGCGCCCGACGGCGGCCCGCCCACGCGGAGCATCGCGGTGGCAGCGGTCCAGGGCGGCGGCACACGCGGGTTCAGCGCGATCGAGACAGGACGGGCGGGGGACTTCGCCGCGGAGCTCGACGCGAGCGGCGGGCTCGCGTCGGCCGGGCCCCGGCCCGTCCTGATCGTGTGGCCGGAGGACGTCGTCGCGCTCACGAGGCCACTCGCCGGCTCGACGCAGGCCGCGGTTCTCGGCCCTCGCGGCCGGGTTCCGCGCGACCGTGCTCGCCGGGGTGACGGTCACCGAGCCGGAGGCCATGTTCCGCAACGAGATCGTGGCCTGGGGCCCGACGGGTCGCGTGGTCGCCGTCTTCGAGAAGGTGCACCGGGTACCCTTCGGCGAGTACGTGCCTGATCGCGGGTTCTTCTCGCATCTGGCGAGCCTCGCCGCCGTTCCCCGCGACGCCATCCCCGGGCACGGCAGTGGGCTGATCCGCACCCCCGCCGCCCCCGTCGGGGTCCTCGTCTCCTTCGAGGTGTTCTTCGCCAATCGGGGACGGTCGTCGGTAAGGGCCGGCGCGCAGATGCTCGTCGTGCCGACAAACACGTCGTCCTATTCGAGCGAGCAGATGCCCAGCCAGGAGGTGGCGGCCGACCGCGTCCAGGCCGTTGAGGAGGGACGCGACCTCGTGCAGGCCGCGCCGACCGGCTACTCGACGTTCGTCACCAACCTCGGCGCGGTGGAACGCCAGTCGAGGTTGTCGTCTCGAGCGGTCTTCGTCGTCGAGGTGCCGCTGCGACGGGGCGACACCATCTACGAGCGCTTCGGCGACCTTCCCATGCTCGTGCTCGCGGCGGTCGCCCTGATCGTCGGATGGTGGTTGACACGCCGGAACCGACGGGTGGTCGATTCGTCGAAGCGGTCACTCGCGTCGGCCTCGACCGCGGACTGAGGCGCCGCCACCTTCGAGCACCTGCACCGCCGCTACGGTCCACCCGGTGGCCGGCCCCCGCGAGATCGTCGTCCGTCCCGCTGGCCTCCAGGACCTCGACGCGGCCGGGCGCCTGCTGCACGACTTCAACCGGGAATTCGAAGAACCGACGCCCTCGCCGTCCGTGCTGGGAAATCGACTCCGGCAACTCCTCGAAGGCGGCGACATCCACCAGCGTCATGCTCCCCAGTTCAACGCGAGGAGCCGGTTAACCACCTGGTTGTAGTAGTGGCTGAACACCGGTACCGTTTCGGCGAATGAACAACATCGATTGGTTGGCAGTTGGGGAGTTCGCGGCCTGGGGGCGCTCGTCGTGGCCGTTGTCGCTCCTATTGCCTTCTACGAAATCAGGGACGCTCGCTAGTCGATCCGTTCGTCTTCCCGGAGTTGCGCTATCGCGATCTCGGGATGGCGTCGAACGGCGGCCCGGAGTTGCCGTTCCTCCCACTGTTCGCGGTGCTCCGCGATCACGTCTTGCCAGCCTTCTCGGGGATGGGCCAACTGTTCCACGATAAGGAACTCGACTACCTCTTCAAGGGTGGGACGGAACCGCCGACCGCCCACTGGGAAGTGGAGGTTCCGTAAATCCCGAGTGGGCGTCAGCCCAAAACGTGACACGCCGTCAGCAAGGAGCTCCAGGACCTCACAAGCGCCGTTCACTTGGACATGTGCCGCGGGATAGTCGTGAGGCGGCTCCCGTTCGTAGTCCCAGTGGACCAGCATCTCTTGTTTCTCTGTGTCGGCGTAGATCCCGTACTGAGATTTCGTCACAGTGAGATGAAGGCCCTCTGGGTCTAGCTGCAGGACGTACGCCGCGTACAGGTAGCCGGTCGGAGACCTGGCCCCAAGGGTGAGCGGGATCGGTTCGACTGTAAGGTTCCGTTTGCCCACTCCGCGTCCCACGATGACCGCTGGTTGGGCCGGTGCAATGACGGCGCTGAGTCGGACCCCTTGGGTGACCGTACCGTTTAGAAGTTCCGATACCTCGGCAGCAAACGTCCTGGCTTGGGGCTCAAGGTCAGGTGGCGGGTTCGGCGGCAACGAACGGGGAGATTACAAACCACGCCAGTCTTGCGTCCTCCGAGCGGAACCGACCCGATCGGGCGTCCGCCTTGAGTTCATCAAGAGTGATCCCGGCGTCTCCCAGGACCTTGGCGATGGCAGCCTCGATATCTTCCTCATCGGCTACCTCGACGTTTACTGCCAACTCCGCTGGTGTCATCGACCTCGCCCCCGCTCGCTAATCCGAACGTTACAGGTGTACCACCCGGGTGTTCGGCGATGTTCGCGATAGTTGCGCGTGACATAACCCCTAGAAAGCGACAGCCAAAGAGGGCCTCTGAACTGGGAGAATGCGTTAAAGTGGAGCGCTCGGGGCTCGGACCCGACACCGCAGCTTCTAAGGGCCGGTGCGAGCAGCCGGAAGGTTCAACCAAGTGGGGGCAAGCGAGAACCTGAGTGTTCACACGGCATTGACCGAGGCTGAGAATCGCCACGACTTGAGTCGCCACCACGACTTTCTTCGTGGGGACATCGAGTTTCACGTTCCCGCGCTCAGATCCCGTAGTCGGCGTGGACTCGTACAAGGCGATGGTCGAAGCACTGTTCGCCACGCTGGATGGGTTCCAGGCGATCCTGGATGATCAGTTCGCCACAGACGACAGGGTGGTCCGCAGGTGGCGTGCGAGTGGCGTGCACGTCGGAGACTTCTCCGGCATTCCGGCGACTGGACGAACGGTGAAGTTTGCCGGCATGAGCCTTTGGGAGTTCGAAGGTGGGAAGGCTCGCCGAGGTTGGAGCTTCCCGGACGTGGCCGCAATCATGAGCCAACTGCTCTCCTGATCCACTCTTCGTTTGCGGGCCCAGGTGTTGATCTCCACCGATTGAGCACTCCTGGGGGCCCTGACGACCGGCCGGAGAGCGCGGGTACGATCGCCACGATGCGTTCGAGGACGCTCCGACTCATGGCAAGCGCAGGTGTGGCGACGGTCCTCGCACTCGGGATCGGCCCGTCCCTCGGCGCGGTCCCGCACCGGCCGGCGGCTCCATTACGCCGCACGGCACCGGACCGCACTCTCGACGTCACCTCTCGGCTGCCGGGCCTCGTGGACCCCGAGCTGGTATCGGACCCCGATGGCCAGCTCCTGCTCACAGGAGGGCTCGCGGCGACCTTCGGCGCCTCGGATGGCAACTGCGGATCCGCCGCCGTCGACCAGCACACGCTGGCCGTCGCCCCCGTCCAGGACGCAAGCTGCGACGACCCAGCCGTCTTCGGCCAAAGCGTGGGCATCGTCGAGTCCGGCCCTTCACCTTCAACCGTCAGCATCGCCCGGGCGGGTGCGTCGCCGGGCGAGTTCACCGTCGGCCCGGTCGTGATGACCTACGGCCTCGCGTCGAACACTCGGGTCGTCACCGCCTACGGCGGCGGGTGGCTCTGGGTCTACGACGTGGCCTCGACCAACGGACCTGAGTTGCTCCAGGTGTCAGAGGCCACCGGCCAAGTGGTCGATACCGTCGAGATGCCGGAGCCGCTGTACCGGCCCGAGATGGTGGCGGACGCGGCGGGACTGTGGATCGGGAACTCGTCGGCCGGGGCCGACGAGCCCGACACGCTGTACTTCGTCGCGCCAGGCGCATCCGCGCCCTCGCTCGCCGTACCGGGCAACTTCGACGTGTATTGGATGACCTCGGCAGGCGACACCGTCTTCGCCGGCATCGGGGGCTACACCACGCACGGCTACGAGTCGCTCTATCGATACGACGGGTCCGACACGGTGCCCTCGCTCGAGTTGCCGATCGGCTTCTCGCTCAACATCCTCGTCGCCAGACCCGGCAAACTGCTCTGGAACGTGTCCGCGACGTCCAACGATCACATTGAACTCGAACGCGTCGACCCGGCCAGCGGCAAGGAGTTCGGTGTCGCGACGTTGCCTGCTGGAGCCGAGAACCTTCAAATGCAGGCGCTCATCGAGCACCGTTCACTCTTCGTGCTCGAGCCCGCGACCTACGGCGGGACGCTCTTGCGCGTGACCCTCCCCGGCTGAGCCTCTACTCGTAGTAGCCGGAGTGGATGTAGATGCAGGGGACGCCCTCGGCCTCGAACATCGCCCGGTTCTGGGGATCGTCCTCGAAGGCGAGCTGGATGTCGAAGCCGAAGAAGCGGAGCTCGTCGAGCGTCCGGCGCTTGAACACCGTCACCCGCGCGTACTCGCCGTGGTCGCGCATGGCCAGCAGGTCGTAGCGAACCTCGTACCGGCGCAGCCAGGCCACGGTCTGGGGAAGCACCCGCAGCGGCCGCCCGGTGAGCAGGACCACCTGGAGGTCCCGGTCCAGGAGCTCGAGCAGGCGGCCGATCTCCTCGACGAGCGGGTCCTCGCCGCAGGCCTCGAAGAAGGCGTCCCAGTCGCGCCGGCCCCGCTCCAAGAAGCGCTGCCGCCGGGTGGCGTCGGAGAGCACCCCGTCGATGTCGAAGATCACCGCTCGACCGGGGACCCGGGGCTCGTCCCGCCAGTGCCAGTTGGGCGGGATCGCTGGCGGGCCGGTCATCGGCTCAGGGCACGAAGAGCAGGGTTGCCTTGTGGGCGAAGTCGACCAGCGGGGCCGGGATGATCCCGAACACCACGGTGACCGCGAGGCAGATGCCGATGGCGACCGCCGCGAGCACCGGGACCCTGGGGCCGGGCTCCTCGTCGTGGGCGACGTCCTCGGGTTCGTCCTCGAGCAAGAGCGCCGCGTTCAGCTCGGTCCGCACCTCGCTCTGGGCCGAGAAGTCGGCCAGCCCGCCCCCGCCCGCGGTGACCAGCACCGGCGCCGGGGCCGAGACGGCCTCGAGTGCCGACTCGTCGTCCGGCGCGTACATGAGGACGGCGACCCGCAGATAGAAGAAGGCGGCCACCGCGGCGGAGAACATGGCGATCACCGCGAGCGGGACCGAGTGGGCGTCGACCGCCGCCACCACCACCTGGAACTTGGTCAAAAAGCCGGTGGTGAAGGGCACGCCGGCCTGGGCCAGGAGGAGCACCGCGAACACGAAGGCCAAAAGTGGCTGTCGACGGGCCAGCCCCCGGTAGGAGGCGATGTCGTGCTGGCGGTCACCCGAGCCGCCGATCACGGTGACCACGGCGAAGCTCCCGATCACCATGAACATGTAGGCGAAGAGGTAGTACAGCGCCGAGCTGACGCCCCGGGCGTTCGCAGCCTGCAGCCCGAGCAAAACGAAGCCGGCGTGGTTGATGGATGAGTACGCCAGCATCCGTTTGATGTCGCGCTGTACGACCGCCAGGCCGGCGCCGAGGAGGAGCGTGGCGATCGCCAGCACATAGATGACCGGCCGCCAATCCGTCGCCAGCACGCCGAACGACGAGATGAACACGCGGAGGAACGCCGCGAACCCCCCGGCCTTCGCCACCGCCGCCATGAACCCGGTCACCGGCGAGGGCGCCCCCTGGTAGACGTCCGGCGTCCACATGTGGAACGGCACTGCGGCGATCTTGAAGGCGAAGCCGACCAGGAGGAGCGACATGCCGGCCAAGAGCACCCCGTCGTGGACCAGCACGTTGTGGGCCAAGAAGTCGGCGATCTGGGTCAGGTTGGTGGTCCCGGTCGCCCCGTAGGTGAGGGCGATCCCATAGACGAAGATCGCCGAGGAGAACCCACCCAGCACGAAGTACTTGAGGGCGGCCTCCCCCGACTCGCTGCGCCGGTGGTTGAACGCGGTGAGCACGTACAGGGCGATCGAGAGGATCTCGAGGCCCAGGAACACGATGATCAGGTCGTTCGCCTGGCCCATGAGGATCGCCCCCGAGGCCGAGATCATGGTGAGCACGTGGAGCTCGACGCCCTCGATCCCCTCTCGCTTCAGATAGCCCTCGGCGACCAGCGCGCTGAGGGCGACCGCCGCGGTCACCAGGACGGTGATGAGCACGCTGAAACCGTCCTCGATGACGGCGTGGTCGATCGAGGTATACGGGCCGTGCGACAGCACGTCGGCCCACTGCCACCAGGCCAGGCCGAAGGCGGTGAGCGAGATGACGACCGTGGAGACGGTGGCCACCCGCAGGCGCATCGGCCGCTTGACCAGCGAGGAGGCGCCCAACAGCATGATCGCCCCGCCCAGCAGCACGATCACCGGGAGGATCGACAGGTAGCGGATCGCCGGGACGTGGATGACGGCCGAGTGCACGGCGTGCGCCGCGCCCGTCGCGTGCGTCGCGTGCGTCGCCGCGAGGAAGTGCCGCCTCATCGCCCGCCTCCGGTGGCCGAGACGCCGCCCGTGGCCACCGCCGGCTGCTGCACGTGGGTGACCTGCTCCACATGCGCGACCAGGCGGTCGACTGACGGCGTGATGCGGTCGATGACGGGCTTGGGGTAGATCCCCAACAGCACGATGAGCACGATCAACGGCGCGATCACCAGACGCTCGTTCCAGCCGAGGTCACGGGTACTGGCGACCGCCGGACGCGGCTTGCCGTGGAAGGCCTGCTGGTAGGCCCACAGCAGGTACAGCGCGGCCCCCACCACACCGATCGTGGCGGCGACCGCCCACCACCGATGCGTGAGGAAGGTCCCGGCGAGCACCAGGAACTCGCTCACGAAGCCGTTCAGACCGGGCAGGCCGATCGAGGCCAGCATGACGACCGTGAACGCGCCGGCCAACACTGGGGCGGGGGTCTGCAGCCCGCCGAGCTCGGCGACCTGCCAGCTCTGGCGGCGGTCGTAGATCCAGCCGATGAGGAGGAAGAACCCGGCCGTCACCAGGCCGTGGTTGACCATGAGGAGGACACCGCCGACCAGGCCCTCGGTCGACAGCGCGAAGGTGCCCAGCGCGATGAACCCGATCTGGGCCAGCGACGAGTACGCGACCAGCCGTTTCAGGTCGCTCTGGGCGCACGCCACCAGCGCCCCGTACAAGACGCCGATGACGGCCAGCGTCAGCAGCAGCGGGGCGAGGGTGCGGGAGGCCTGCGGGAACAGGTTGAGGTCGAAGCGGATGATGCCGTAGGTCCCGAGCTTGGCCAGTACGCCGGCCAGGATCATCGAGCCACCGGCCGGCGCCTCGGCGTACGCGTCCGGTGACCAGGTGTGCAGCGGGAACAGGGGGGCCTTGACCGCGAACGCGGCGGTGAAGGCCAAGAAGAGCAGGATTCCCGTCGCCGACGACAGATGGGTGTGCTCGAGGGCGGGGAGGGAGAACGTCAGCACCCCGGTCTGGTGTTGGTGGACGAAGGCCAGGGCCACGATGCCCACCAGCAAGAAGGCGGACCCCAAGAACGTGTACACGAAGAACTTCACCGCGGCATAGGCCCGCCTCGAGAACCCCCACCCGCTGATGATGAAGTAGGCCGGCACCAGGGTCAGCTCGAAGAAGAGGAAGAACAGCACCAGGTCGAGCGAGACGAAGCTCCCGATGCAGGCCGCCTCGAGGAGCAGCATCCAGGCAACGAACGTGCGGGCGTCGGTACGCGAGCGGGCGCCGGTCAGCGCGAGCGGGAAGAGGACCGCGGCCAGCAGCACCAGGAACACCGAGATGCCGTCGACGCCCACGAACCACGAGACGCCGATCGAGGAGGCCCACACGTGCTGCGACACGAACTGGTAGCCGCCGTCGTTGGCGTGCAAGGCCACGGTGGTGGCGATCGCGAAGCCCAGCGTGGCCAGGGCGACCGCGATCCCCACCGCCTCGGTCACCTCGCGGCGGACCTTGACCATGAGGGCCACCACCAGCGCGCCCCCTGCCGGCAGGAGGACCAGGACGGTCAGATAGGGAAAGGTGTGGCCGCTCACGACCACCACACCCGTGAGATCAAGAACGCGACGACCGCGGCGAGGCCGAGCGCGATACCCAGCGCGTAGTTCCGGAGGTACCCGGTCTGGAGCCGGCGGACACCCGAGGCGCTCCGGCGCACGAGCGCCGCGGCGCCGTTCACCGCGCCGTCGATGATGCGGCCGTCGACGACGGTCGCGGCCACGCGGGCCATCGCCTGGCCCGGTCGACCGATGACCGCGTCGTAGAAGTCGTCCCAGTACCACACCCGCTGCAAGAACACCGGCTCGAGCGCCGGCTTGTTGATGGGGCCTCGCCAGGCGACGAACGCGAGCCCCAGACCGACGACCCCGGCCACGGCGTCCACGATGAGCAGGACGGTCTGGGTCCTCGCTCCCTCGTGGTCGTTGTAGAGGGCGTGGGCGAAGACCGGGCCGAGCCACGAGGCGAGACCGGTGTCGTGCACCCAGGGCAGATCCAACAACCCGCCGGCCAAGGCGAGCACCGCCAGGATCACCAGGGGCAGACGCATGACCCAGGGGCTCTCGTGGGGTTCACCCGAGGTGTGCGCAGCGGTGCCCTGCGCCCAGCGCTCGTCGCCCCGGAACGCCAGCACGAACAGCCGGGTCATGTAATAGGCGGTGAGGATGGCGGTGACCACGCCGAGCGCCCACAGGGCCGGGCTCTTGTGCCAGACATTGGCCAGCACGTCGCCCTTGGACCAGAACCCCGAGAAGGGCGGGATGCCGGCGATCGCCAGCCACCCGACGAGGAACGTGGCATACGTCACGGGGAGCAACCGGGCGAGGCCGCCCATGCGCTTCAGGTCCTGCTCGTCATGGAGGCCGTGGATGACCGACCCGGCGCCCAGGAAGAGGAGGCCCTTGTAGAACGCGTGGGCCACCATGAGGAAGATCGCCGCCACGTACGCGCCGGTCCCGACGGCCAGCATCATGTAGCCGATCTGGGACACCGTCGAGAAGGCCAGGACCTTCTTGATGTCCTGCTGGGCCGTGGCGATCGTGGCGCTCACGAAGGCCGTGACCCCGCCGATGATGGCGATCACCCACATGGCGTCCGGGGAGAGCTGCAGGATCGAGTTCACCCGGCACAAGAGGTAGACACCGGCGGTCACCATCGTCGCCGCGTGGATCAGGGCCGAGACCGGGGTCGGGCCCTCCATGGCGTCGGGGAGCCAGTTGAACAGCGGGATCTGGGCCGACTTGCCGGTCGCCGCGAGCAGGAGGAGCAGGGCGACCGCCGTCGCGCCGCCCGAGCCGAGCAGGTGGCGGTGGGCGAAGATCGTCGGCAGGTCGAGGGTGCCCAGCCTCGAGAAGATGAAAAAGAGCGCGATCAGGAACCCGACGTCGCCGATCCGGTTGTAGATGAACGCCTTCTTCCCCGCCGATGCCGCCGAGTCCCGCTCGTGCCAGAACGCGACCACCCAGTAGGAGCAGACCCCGACGCCCTCCCAACCGACGAAGGTGACGAGCAGGTTGTTGGCCAGGACCAGCAGGAGCATCGAGAACACGAAGAGGTTGAGGTAGACGAAGAACTTCGAATACTCGGGGTCGCCCTTCATGTAGCCAATCGAGTACAGGTGGATCAGCGCGCTGACGCCGGTGACGAACATGCACATCGTCATGGACAGGGGGTCGAGGAGGATCCCCACCTTGACTTGCAGGCCGCCGACGGTGATCCAGCTGAAGTAGTTCTCGGTGAAGTGCCGGGCCGACGCCGGCTCGTTCAACAGGCCGGCCAGCGAGATGCAGGCGACGACGAAGGATCCGACGACCGCCAGCGTGCCCACCCAGCCCGCGACCGGGTCGCCCAGCCGGCGGCCGGCCGCGACGAGCACCACGAACCCCGCGAGGGGCAGGAGCGCCATGAGGTAGGCGGCGTGGAGCAACGCTCAGCCCTTCAAGATGTGCAGGTCGTCAGCGGACGTGTTGGCGCGGCGGCGGAAGATGGCGACCACGATGCCGAGGCCCACCACGACCTCGGCCGCCGCCACCACCAGGACGAAGAAGACGATGACCTGCCCGCCGATGTCGCCCAGCATCCGGGAGAAGGTGACGAAGGTCAGGTTGGCCGCGTTCAGCATCAGCTCGATGCACATGAACATCACGAGCACGTTGCGGCGGATCAGGAGCCCGAGCGCGCCGATCGTGAACAAGACGGCCGCCAAGATCAGGTACCACTCGCCGGGGACGCTCACTCTCCCACCTCCTCGGTTTCGGACCCTCCGGCGGCCACCGACGCCGGCTCTTCTGCTGTGTCCTCGACCTCTTCGGCCGGGGTCTCGTCTGCGTCCTCCATCCGGGGCCGGCGGGCCAGCACGACCGCGCCGACCACCGCGATGACCAGCAGCGCGGCCGTGGTCTCGAACGCGAACAGGTAGGTCGTGAAGACCGACTTGCCGAGCACGTAGACGTTGGGGTGCCCGGCCAGGTGCGACGGGCCGGCCACCGCGTGGGCTCCGGTCGCCCAGTGGGCGCCGACGCCGAGCGCGATGACGCCGCCCAATGCGACCACCACGAGCACCAGGGCGATCGGCCGTTGCCCGCGCAACGGCTCCTGGGCGAGGTTCTCCTGCCGGTCGACGCCCAGGAACATGATCACGAACAGGAAGAGGACGACGATCGCGCCGGCGTAGACGATGATCTGGACGACGGCCAGGAAGTCGGCCTGCTCCTCGATGAACAGCACCGCGACCCCGAAGAGCGTGAGCACGAGCGAGAGCGCGGCGTGCACGGCGTTGCGCGAGGTGATCACCCCGACGGCACCGCCGATGATGATCGCCGCCGACACCGCGAAGGTCGCCGAATCGGGGATCGTGGGGTGGACGACGCCCAGCATCACGACCCGGCCTTGGACTCGGCCCGCCGGCGCCGGGCCGCCTGGAGCTTCGCCCGCTTCTTGAGCGCCGACTCCTGGGCCCGGAACAGCTTGCCGCGCATCCCGCGGTGCTCGTAGGGGATGTCCTCGGGCAGGAGGTGCGCCTCCATCACGTCGCGCAGGGGTTTCATCCCGGTCGCGGCGTCGTCGCGCTTGCCGCTTTGGCCGCCCTCGGGCGTCCGCACCCCGTAGCCGAGCTCGCCCGACCACTGCACCTCGCCCTCGAACGCGGCGGCGCCCGACGGCGAGGTCGCCCGCATCCAGCCCGAGGTGAAGAGGTCGTCGCCCTCGCGCCAGTCCTCCCAGGGCATGTGCTTGGGGCGTCCGTCGTCGCCGACCAACAACTCGTCACGGGTGTAGATCGCGTCGGCGCGGTTGGTGAAGGAGAACTCGAAGAGCTTCGACTCGGTGATCGCCTCGGTCGGGCACGCCTCCACGCACAGGTCGCAGTGGATACAACGCAGGTAGTTGATCTCATAGACGTAGCCGTAGCGCTCGCCCGGCGAGACCGGGTGGTCGGGCGGGTTGTCGAGGCCGCGCACGTAGATGCAGTCCGCCGGGCAGACGCCCGCGCACAGCTCGCAGCCGATGCACTTCTCCATCCCGTCCTCGTAGCGGTTGAGGACGTGGCGGCCGTGCTGGCGCGGCTGCTTGGGCATCTTCTCGTCGGGGTACTGGCGGGTCACGCGGCGGCGCCCCAGGTGCTCGAACGTGAGCTTGAAGCCGCCCAGGAAATGAAGGTCCATCAGAACATCTCCCCGGCCTCGGCGCGCGAGCTCCCGATGCCGAGCGCCCGTACGAGGCCCAGTGCGAGCACCGCCTCGGCCACCGCGACCAGGAGACCCCACCAGCCCCAGACGATGACGGCGGCCACGATCAGGAGCCAGCCGAGCGACAGCGGGATGAGGGCCTTCCAGCCGAGGTCCATCAGCTGGTCGTAGCGCAGCCGGGGCAGCGCGGCCCGGAACCAGACGTAGATGAACAAGAAGACGAAGGTCTTGAGGGCGAACCAGATGATCGGCATCCAGATGTCCGAGGTCGGGATGAACCGCGGGATCGGCCCGTCGGGCCCCCCGAAGAAGAGCGTCACGACGACTGCCGACATCGTGATCGTGTTCATGAACTCCGCCAAGTAGAAGAGCGCGAAGCGGATCGACGAGTACTCGGTGTTGAAGCCGCCGACCAGCTCGCTGTCGGCCTCCACCAGGTCGAAGGGCGGACGGTTCAGCTCGGCGGTGATGGAGATCAAGAAGAGGAAGAACGGCACGAAGCCGAGCCGGATGACGTTCCAGTCCCAGAACGCATGGGCCTGGCTGCCGATGATCACCCTGGTCGAGAGCGAACGGGCTGCCAGCACCACCGCGACGACGTTCAGTCCGAGGGCCGCCTCGTAGGAGATCATCTGCGCCGACGCCCGGACCGAGCCGAGCAGCGGGTACTTAGACCCCGACGACCAGCCGGCGAGCATCACCCCGTACACCGAGATCGAGCTCATCGCGAGCACGAGCAGGATGCCGAAGGGCGGGTCGGCGACCTGGAGCTCGAAGGTGTGCCCGGCGATCGTGAGGTCGCCGCCGACCGGCACCACCGTGAAGATCAACAGCGCCGGCAAGAGCGCAAGGTAGGGGGCCAGCTTGAACACGAAGCGGTCGGCCCGCTCGGGGACGAGGTCCTCCTTGAAGAAGAGCTTGACCCCGTCGGCGAGCGTTTGGAGCAACCCGTAGGGGCCGGCCCGGTTCGGTCCGATCCGGCTCTGCATGTCGCTGATGAGCTTGCGCTCGAACCAGATCATCATCATCACGGACACGAGAAGGACGCCGAAGGCGACGAGCACCTTCACCACGACGATCAGCAGCTCGGCCCAGTGGACTCCGTTGGCGAAGAGGGGATCGGCCCCGAGCATCACAGCGTCTCCAGGCGCACGTCGTTGACCATGGCGGACGCGTCGATCAGGACGGCGGCGGCATTCGGGGCCCCGTCGGGCTCGGCGAGGTTGAAGTCGACCACGAGCACGCCCTTGGGCACGCCGGGATCGCCGGCCGCGGGGAGCGTCACCTGGCCCCGCGGGGAGCTGACTCGCACCCGCTCCCCCGGGCCCACGCCGAGACGGGCGAGGTCGGAGGGGTTTGCGAACGCGGTGGCCGGCCCGACGAGCTGCGCCAGCGACGGCGACGCGGTGACGGCGGAGCCGCGGTCGTAGAGGCGCCGCGTCGACACGAGGCGCAGCGAGTAGTGGTCGGGGGGCGGGACCGACACCGGGGTGGGCCCGGCGCGGCGGAGCAGCGCCGGCTCGTCGGCGGAACCCTCGTTGGGGTGCAGCGCGGCGAGCACCTCACGCGACAACGACTCGGTGAGTCCGACCCGGGGTGGCGCACCTTGGCGCTCGACCGATTCCACGCCCGGGATCGCCATCGGGTCGATGGGCTGGACGGCCGGCACGGGCGCCGCCCCGAGCGGGACGACGATGCCGTCGTGGCCGGAGACCTGGTCCAAGAAGCCGGGAGCGAAGCCCCGGTAGGCCGGCGCCACGCGCTCGATCTCGTCGGCGATCTCGGCCGGGGTGCCGATCGCGAGGTCGTAGCCGAGCTCGTCGGAGAGGGCCGACGCGATCGTCCAGTCGGGCCACGCCAGCCCGGGGGGCGCCAGCTTCTGCCCCAGCCGAGTCACGCGGCCCTCGACGTTCGTCGTGGTGCCGGGCCGTTCGTGCGCCACCGCCACCGGGAGCACCACGTCGGCCAGGTCGAGCGAGGGGCCCGGGTGGCCCGCCACCGAGATGACAAGGTCGGCGGCCTCGAGCGCCCGCTTGGCCAACGACCGGTCGGGGAAGTCCTCCAGGGGATCGCACCCGAGGAGCACCAGGGCGCGCGTCGCGTCGTCGTCGCGCTCGGCCAGAGAGCGGAGCACCTGGGTCGTGTCACGGCCGCGCGCCGAGGGGACCGAGCCCCAGCGTTCGGCGAACCACCGCTCGCCCTGCTCGAGCGACGTGCGGCCCGGAAGGATCCCGGGCGCCATCCCCATGTCGAGCGCACCGTGGACGTTGCCCCGGCGCAGCAGTGGGAGGAACTTCGCATCGGGCCACGCCGCGGCCAGCGTGGCGACCGCCGCCGCGGAGACCGAGGCTCCCTCGGCGAGCGATGGCCTCGAATAGAGGACCACGATCCCCGCCCCGGACCGGCCGGCATCGCCGGCCAGTCGCCGCGCCGCATCGAGGTCCTCGGTGGCGAACGACGGGCCGGTCGGATGCGCGGGGAGCGCCGCCTGCTCGCCGGCGAGCGCCCGTGCGACCAGTGGCCCGTCGCCCGGCCGCACCGTGAGCGACACCTCGGCGTAGCGGGTGAGCGAGGTCGAGCGCGGAGTCAACTCGACGAGCGCGGTCCTCTTGTCGAGGATGGCCCGGCGCAGCCTGAGGAAGAGCACGGGCAGCTCCTCGCGCACGTCGCCCGAGAGCAGCACGACCAGTTGGGCGGCGCAGGCCTCGTCGATCGTGGCGCGCGGCAGCGAGAGGACGAGCTCGGCGGGGAGACCGTCGCCCACCTGCGCGTCGACCGAGTCGGTGCCGATGACCCCCTTGGCGAGCTTCGTCCAGGCGTAGGCGCCCTCGTTGGTGAGCCGTCCGCCACCGATGAACGCGATGGCCTCGGGACCGTGGGCCCGGCGGACCGCGTCGAGACGCGACGCCGCCTCGACCAGGGCCTCGGACCAGCTGACCTGGCGATGGCGGTCGCCCTGGCGCACCATCGGTTCGGTGACCCGCCCGACCTGGCTGGCGGTCTCCGCGACCTCGCCGGCGAACTGCCCGCGCGGCCGACCCGAGCCGAGCGTGACGGCCGGTGCGTCCTCGTCCGGTCCGGCGCTGACCTCGTCGCCGTTCACCGCCTCGAACGCGAACCGGCCCTTGTCGCACAGCCAGCTGTGGTTGACCGGCTCCGAGTCGAGACCGAGCAGCCGCGTCAGCCGGTTGGCTGACGACTGCACCGCCACCCGGCACCCGAGCGCGCACGTCGTGCAGGTGGACTCGACCTGGTCGAGGTCCCATGGGCGGGCGGTGAACCGGTAGGGGGTCGCAGTCAGCGCACCGACCGGGCAGATCTGGACCGTGTTCCCGCTGAAGTAGGACGAGAAGGGCTCGGTGGGGAAGTTGGCCACCTCGACCCGCTCGCCGCGGCCGGCGAAGTCGATCTGCGCCTCGCCCGCGATCTCCTCGGCGAAGCGCGTGCAGCGCGCGCACTGGATGCAGCGCTCGCGGTCCAAGAGCACGAGGTCGGAGATCGCGATCGGCTTCTCGAAGTGGCGCTTCTCCTCGATGAACCGGCTCTCGCCGGGGCCGTAGGCGAGCGTCTGGTCCTGCAGTGGGCACTCGCCGCCCTTGTCGCACACCGGGCAGTCGAGGGGGTGGTTGACGAGGAGGAACTCCAAGACGCCGTCTTGGGCCTTCTTGACCTTTTCCGACGTGGTCACGACCTCGGAACCGGCCTCGACCGAGATGAAGCAGGCCGGCTGGAGCGTCGCCCCGCGAGGCCCGCTCACCTCGACCAGGCACATCCGGCACATGCCGACCGGCTCCATGCGCGGGTGGTAACAGAACCGCGGGATGTACACGCCGGCGCGCTCGGCGGCCGAGATGAGCAGCTCGCCGGCGCGCCCGGTGGCCGGGCGCCCATCGAGCGTGAACGCGACGGTCTCGGTGTCCGGGTTGGCCGGCGGCATCGGGGCGGTCTGCTCAGTCAAAGGGGCACCCGCCGTCCTTCACATGCACGAGGTACTCGTCTCTGAACATCCGGAGTCCGGCCGCGATCGACGGCGGGATCGAGGGGCCGAGCACGCAGATGGTCGTCTGCTGGGGCGGCCACTGGATCCCGGGGCTGATGTTGTCGCACACGTCCATGAGCAGGTCGAGGTCCTCCTCGCGGCCTCCGCCGTGCTCGATCCGGTACAGGATCCGCTCGAGCCAGCCCGCGCCCTCCCGGCACGGCGTGCACTGGCCGCAGGACTCGCGGAAGAAGAACTTGGTGATGCGCCAGGCGGCGCGGACCACACAGGTGGTCGAGTCCATGACGACCACCGACCCCGATCCGAGCATCGAGCCGGCCTGCCCAACCTCGTCCTGGCCGAGCGGCAGGTCCACCTGGTCGGGCCCGAACCACGGCGCGGAGACGCCGCCGGGGATGAACGCCTTGAGGTCCCGCCCGTCGCGCACGCCACCCCCGAGCTCGGGCGCGTAGATGAGGTCGCGGAAGGTCGTCTTCACCATCTCGACCTCGTAGGGCCCGGGCCGGTTGACGTGGCCCGAGAGCGCGAAGAGCCGGGTCCCGGTCGAGCGGCCCTCCCCCATGGCAGCGAAGGCCGCCCCGCCGTTCACCACGATCCAGGGGATGTTCGCCATCGTCTCGACGTTGTTGACGACCGTCGGCTGCCGGTAGAGGCCGATCACCGCCGGGAAGTAGGGCGGCTTGATCCGCGGGAACCCCCGCTTGCCCTCGAGCGACTCCAAGAGCGCGGTCTCCTCGCCGCAGATGTAGGCGCCGGCCCCGGGGTGGACGACGACGTCGATCGAGAACCCCGAGCCGAAGATGTTCTTGCCGACCGCGCCGTGGCGGTAGGCGTCGTTCAGGGCCTCCTCCATCCGCTCGAGCCCGAGCGCGAACTCGCCCCGGATGTAGACGAAGGCGCAGGTCACCTGCAACGCATATGCGGAGATGATGACGCCCTCCAGGATCTGGTGCGGGTCGCGTTCGAGGAGCAGGTGGTCCTTGAAGGTCGCGGGCTCGCTCTCGTCGCCGTTCACGACGAGGTAGGTGACCGGGTCCTTCTTCAGCATCGACCACTTGCGGCCGGCCGGGAACCCGGCCCCGCCCCGGCCGAGCAGGCTGGCCGCGTCGACCTCGGCGGCGACCGCCGACGGGGTCATGGTGAGGGCCTTGCGCAGGCCCTCGTAGCCACCGGTCGCGAGGTAGCGCTCGAGGGTGTGCGAGTCCGCGTACCCGAGCCGAGCGGTGACGATCTTGGTGGGGTTGGTGACCGCCATCAGCCCGCGTGCTCCTCGGCCACGGCGCGCTCGTGCGCGATCTCGGCCGGGTCGACCCGGAGCCCTGCGCTGCGGCGCACCCGCACCAGGGTCCCGTGGTGGGGGATGTCCTCGGCGTGGCCACCGGCCGAGAGCTCGTCGATCAGCCGGTCGAACTGCTCGGGGGTGGTGGTCCGCACGAAGCGGTGGTTGACCTGGACGCAGGGCGGGTAGTCGCAGTCGGCGAGGCACTCGGACTCCTCGAGCGTGAAGATGCCGTCGTCGGTCGTCGACCCGACTCGGACCCCGAGACGCTCCTCGGCGTGCTCGAGCATCTCGGCACCACCCGAGAGCATGCAGGCGATGTTGGTGCAGACCGCGACGACGTAGCGACCGACCGGTTCGGTGTGGAGCATGTCGTAGAACGTCGCGGTGCCCCGCACCTCGGCGGGGGTGACGCCGACGAGCTCGGCGATCTCGGCCATTGCTTCGGGCCGCAGCCAGCCGTCCTGTTCCTGGGCCAGATGGCAGAGCGGGATCAGAGCCGAGCGTGGCTCGGGGTACAGCGCAATGAGCTGTCGGGCGCGCGCCGCCATGGCCGCGTTGAAATGACTCACCGGTCCACCTCCCCCATGACCGGGTCGACCGATGAGATGATCGCCACCGCGTCGGCGATGAGCCCGCCACGCAGCATGGTCGGCAGCGTCTGCAGGTTGACGAAGCTCGGGCCCCGGATGTGCATCCGGTAGGGCTTGGAGGTCCCGTCGGACACCAGGTAGCAGCCGAGCTCGCCCCGGGGCGACTCGACCGCGACGTAGACCTCGCCCTCGGGGACCCGGAAGCCCTCGGTGAACACCTTGAAGTGGTGGATCAGCGCCTCCATCGATTCGTCGATCCGCCTTCGCGGCGGCGGGGTCACCTTGGCGTCCTGGACCCGATAGTCGCCGCGGGGCATCTTCTCCAGGATCTGGCGGATGATGCGGATGGACTCCCGGATCTCGTTCAGGCGGATCGAGTAGCGGTCGAAGTTGTCGCCGTAGGTGCCCACGATGACGTCGAACTCGACCTCGTCGTAGGCGAGGTAGGGCATGGCGCGGTCGCAGGTCCCACGGCACCCCGGTCGAGCGCAGGATCGGCCCGGTCGCCGACAGGGCGACGGCCTGTTCGGCGGTGATGTTGCCGACAGCCTCGGTGCGCTCCCGGAAGATCGGCTGCCCGGTCAGCAGCTCGTCATATTCGTAGGTGCGCTCCGACACCGTGTCGCAGATGATGGCGACGTCGTCCTCCCAGCCGTCGGGCAGGTCCGCCGCGACGCCACCGGGGCGGATGAAGTTGTGGTTCATCCGCAGGCCGGTCGTCTTCTCGAAGAACTCGAGCACGAGCTCGCGCTCGCGGAAGCCGTAGATCATCATCGAGGTGGAGCCGAGGTCCATCCCGTTGGTCGCCATCCACATGAGGTGCGAAGAGACCCGGTTCAGTTCGCACATCAACATGCGGATCCAGATGGCCCGGGGCGGGAGCTGCACCCCGAGGAGCGCCTCGGTCGCGAGCGAGAAGACCAACTCGTTGTGCAGCGGGGACAGGTAGTCCATGCGGGTGACGTTGGTCGCGCCCTGGACGTAGGTGAGCTCCTCGCCGGTCTTCTCCATCCCGGTGTGCAGGTAGCCGACGACCGGCTTGGTCCGCAGCACGGTCTCGCCATCGAGCTCGAGCATGAGGCGCAGCACCCCATGGGTCGAGGGGTGCTGCGGACCCATGTTGATGATCATCGTCTCGTCGTCGCGCTCGATGTCGATCTGGCCCGAGTCGAGGGCGCCCTCGGGGAGCCGCAGCACCGAGCCCACGCTGTGGTCGAGCCCGGCCGAGGCCCTGGGGGCGAGCTCCTGGCGGCCCTCCGAGGTCTCCCGCGGCGACCACGGCCGGGGCGGCACGCGGCGACTCAGGGCGGTCGTCGCTCATCGGGGCCCCGGTGCGTCCTTGAACTGGACCGGCACGCGGCCGACCCCGTAGTCCTTGCGCAGCGGGTGGCCCTCCCAGTCCTCGGGCATCAAGATGCGCGTGAGGTCGGGGTGGCCGTGAAAGACGATCCCGTGCATGTCGTAGGCCTCGCGCTCCATCGCCTCGGTGCCCGGGTACAGGTCGAACAGCGTGGGGACGCTCGGGTCCGCCTCGGGAACCTGCACCCGCACCCGCACTCGCCGCTTCGCCGAGAGGGAGAGCAGGTTGACCACCACCTCGAAGCGCTCCTTGGCCACCCCGTCAGGGACCCGACGGCCCGGGTGGCTCAGGTAGTCCACGGCGCACAGGTCCGAGCACATCTCGAACCCCTCGCGCTTCAGCCCGGCGACGACATCGTGATAGTCGGCGGGCGTCGCGAAGACGACCGCGTCACCACCGGGTGCCGGGGTGGCCAGCGCCCCCGGGTGCGCAGCGGGCTCGACGGTCATCGCGGCGTGGCGACACGCACGGCGTCCGGGTCCTCCAAGAGCCAGCCCTTGCCGGGCTCCTTCGGCTCCCCCACGCCGACCTGCTTCGGGCGACGCGTGATGGCGCCGGTCCGGATCTGCTCGTGCAGCGTCAAGATCGCGTGCAGCAGCGTCTCGGGGGACGGCGGACAGCCCGGCGCGTACACGTCCACCGGGACGATCTGGTCTACCCCCTGGACGATGGCGTAGTTGTTGAACATTCCCCCGGTCGACGCGCAGACGCCCATCGAGATGACCCACTTGGGCTCCATCATCTGGTCGTAGACCTGGCGGAGCACCGGCGCCATCTTCTGCGAGACGCGCCCGGCGACGATCATGAGGTCGGCCTGGCGCGGCGAGGCGCGGAACACCTCCATGCCGAGGCGACTGATGTCGTAGTCCGCAGCGCCGACCGACATCATCTCGATGGCGCAACACGCGAGACCGAAGGTGGCGGGCCACACGCTGTTGCGGCGGGCCCACTTCACGAGGTCCTCGAGCCGACCCGTCAGGAAGTTGTGCTGGAGGTCCTCGAGACCCATGTCGGCCCCTAGGCGGCCTGGCCCGGTGGTGACGACGGCGCTGCCGTGACCCGGGCGATGGTCGACTCGGAGGTCCGCCCCGGCATCCCCAACCGCAGGCGCTTGGCCGGCCCCCAGCTCAAGGCCCCGTTGCTCACCAGGTACAGGAACGAGATCAGCACGACGACGGCGAACACCAGGACCTCGACGAGTCCGAAGGTGTGCAGCTGCTTGAAGATGACTGCGAAGGGATAGAGGAAGACAATCTCGATGTCGAAGATGATGAAGATCATCGCGATGAGGTAGAAGCGCACCGGGAACCGGGTAGGCGGCTCGCGGTCGGGCACGATCCCGCACTCGTAGGGCGCGAGCTTCGCCGCGCTGGGCTTCTTCCTCGGCCCGAGCTGCGACGACGCGAACGAAGGATCCCGCGGCAAAGAGCAGCCCAAGGACCAAAAGAGCGAAGACCGGGAGGTACTGTTCCACGCTTCGCCCGGTCTACCACGACCCCCCTCACCTGGGCACATCGAGCGCACACGAGCAGATTGTCCGGCGGCCTACGATCGAGTGATGGTCGACCGGGACGAGCGCGTCCACGACGTGCTGGTCATCGGCGGCGGCCCGTCGGGCTCCTCGTGCGCGTACTGGCTGGCCGATGCGGGCTGGGACGTCGCCGTGGTCGAGAAAAAGGAGTTCCCCCGCGAGAAGACCTGTGGCGACGGGCTCACCCCCCGAGCGGTGCGCCAGTTGGCCGACATGGGCCTCGAGGACTCGCTCGCCGGAGCCCACCGCTACCGGGGCCTGCGGTCCGTCGCCTTCGGGCGGACCCTCGAGCTCGACTGGCCGGCGGTCCCGGGGTTCCCGAGATACGGCTACACGATCACCCGGCACGACCTCGACGCCCTGGTCAGCGAGCGCGCCGCCAAGGCTGGCGCGACCGTGCTGCAGGGCACCGAGGCCCTCGAGCCCCTGGCGCCGGACGGCCCGGCCCAGCCGGGACGTTTGTCCGACTGCCAGGGTGCCGTGATCGCGCACAAGAAGGACAAGGAGCCGGCCGAGATCCGGGCCCGCTACGTCGTCGTCGCCGACGGCGCGAACTCGCGTTTCGGGCGGGCGCTCGGGACGGCGCGGGACCGCGGCTACCCCCAGGGCATGGCGCTGCGGGGCTACTACCGCTCCGAGCGCCACGACGACCCGCTGATCGAGTCCCACCTCGATATCCGCGACGCCAACGGCGACGTCGTCCCCGGTTACGGGTGGCTGTTCCCGTTGGGCGACGGGCGGGTCAACGTCGGCGTGGGCCTGCTGTCGACCGACCAGCGATGGAAGGGCCTCAACACGGCTCGCCTCATGGACGCGTTCGTCGCGCAGGTGCCGAAGTCCTGGGGGATCACGCCGGAGACCTCCTGCGGCGCGCCCACCGGCGGCCGCCTCCCCATGGGCATGGGGGTCGGCCCGCGGACCGGCACCAACACGATCGTCATCGGCGACGCCGGCGGGTCCATCAACCCGTTCAACGGCGAGGGCATCGCCTACGCGTACGAGACCGGCCGGCTGGCCGCGTCCGACCTGGCCGAGGCGCTCTCGGGCGGCGGGTCCGACTCCCTCGGGGCCTACGAGCAGCACCTCCACGACGCCTACGGCGACTACTACCGGGTGGGGCGCGCGTTCGTCCGACTGATCAGCGATCCGGCGCGGATGCGCCTGTGCGTGGCGAGCGGGATGCATTCGCGCGCGTTCATGGCCCAGCTGATGCGGATCATGGCCAACCTCATGCATCCCCAGACCCCGGGGGTGGCCGAGGTCGGCTACAAGGGCATGGTCAAGATGGCCGGCGTCCTCCAGAAGCTCCAGCGCTTCGGCATCTTGGCCTGACCGCTTACTCCCAGGCGGCGACGACCGCCGCCGCGGCCTCGCCCGCCGCCGCGACCGCCGTGTCCAGGTGCCCGTCGTCGTGCGCGAGCCCGGGGAAGAGCACCTCGTAGGGACCGGGCGCTAGCGCGACCCCGCGCGCCAACAGCGCGTGGAACAGCCGGCGGTAGGCGTCCGACGCCGCCCAGGCACGGACGTCCTCCAGGTTGCGCGGCGGCGGCCCGCTCTCGCCGGGGGGACCGACCAGCAGGCCGACCAGCGGTCCGACCGCGCCCGTCCACACCGACAGCCCCGCCCCGGCGATCGCCGCCGCGAGCCCCGTCGCGAAACGCCCAGCGCGCTCGGCGAGCCGGCGGTAGTCGTCCTCGCTCACATGGCTGAGCACGGCATGTCCGGCCGCGGTGGCGAGCGGGTTCCCCGACAGGGTCCCGGCCTGGTACACCGGCCCACCGGGCGCCAGCGCCTCGGTCAGCTCGGCCCGGCCGCCAAAGGCCCCGACCGGGAGCCCGCCTCCGATGACCTTGCCGAAGCAGAACAGATCTGGCGTCACCCCGTACCGCTCGGTGGCCCCGCCCGACCCGAGCCGGAACCCGCTGATGACCTCGTCGAACACGAGCAGCGCACCCACCGCGTCGCAGGCCGCCCGCAATCCCGCCAGGAACCCGGCCTCGGGCGCCACGAGGCTCATGTTGGCGGCCACGGGCTCGACGATGACGCAGGCCACCGAGTCGTCGAGCTCGGGCACCTCGTTGTAGGGCACCACGACGGTGTCGGCCACCGCTGCGGCGGTCACCCCCACCGAGCCCGGCAGGCCGAGCATGGCGACGCCGCTCCCGCCGCCGGCCAACAGCGCGTCGGCGTGCCCGTGGTAGCAGCCGTCGAACTTCACGATCCGGTCGCGTGCGGTGACCCCGCGGGCGAGGCGGAGCACGCTCATCGCCGCCTCGGTGCCCGACGACACGAGCCGGACCCGTTCGCAGCCGGGCACCCGCGCGCAGATGTCCTCGGCGAGGAGGGCCTCGCCCGGCGTCGGCATCCCGAAGGTGGTGCCCAGGGCGGCCGCCTTGGTGATCGCCTCGATCACGACCGGGTGCCCGTGGCCCAGCAGCACCGCGCCGTAGGACTGGACGAGGTCGAGATAGCGGGTGCCCTCGACGTCGAAGACATGGGGCCCCTCGCCGCGCACGACGGTGAAGGGAGTGCCGCCGACCGAGGCGAACGACCGCACCGGCGAGTCGACGCCGCCCGGGATCACCCCCCGGGCCCGGGCGAACCACTCCTCGTTGGTGGTCGGCCCTCCGCCCGCCTCAGCCACCGAGGGCTTCGGCCAGCTCGCCGGCGAAGTAGGTGAGGATGAAGTCGGCGCCGGCCCGCTTGATCGAGAGCAGCTGCTCGGTGGCGACCGCCGCCCCGTCGACCCAGCCGTTCGCCGCCGCCGCCTTCACCATCGCGTACTCGCCGCTCACCTGGTAGGCCGCGATCGGGACGTCCACCCGGGCCCGGGCCTGGCTGATCACGTCGAGGTTGGTGATCGCAGGCTTCACCATGATCATGTCGGCGCCCTCGGCCACGTCCAGGTCGATCTCGGCGAGCGCCTCGCGCGCGTTGGCCGGGTCCTCCTGATAGGCGCGGCGGTCCCCCCCGCCGGCGATCGTGACGTCGACCGCGTCGCGGAACGGCCCGTACAGCGCCGACGCGAACTTCGCGGCATAGGCGAGGATCGGGAGCTCGACGAAGCCGGCCTCGTCGAGGGCGTGTCGGATGGCGGCGACCTGACCGTCCATCATCCCGCTCGGCGCGACCACGTGCGCGCCCGCTCGGGCCTGGGCGACGGCGATCTCGCTGTAGCGCGCGAGCGTGGCGTCGTTGTCGACGGTCCCGTCGCCCCGGACGACGCCGCAGTGGCCGTGGTCGGTGTACTCGTCCATGCACAGGTCGGCGACGAGGACGACCTCATCGCCGAGCGAGGAGCGCAGCTCGGACAGCGCCACCTGGGCGATTCCGGCGGGGTCGCTGGCGGCGCTCGCGACCGGGTCCTTGGCCGCCGGCACGCCGAAGACCACCAGGGCGGGCACGCCCAGCGCGCACAGGCGCTTCGCCTCGACGAGCAGGGAGGGCACCGTGTGCTGCGCGTGGCCCGGCATCGAGTGGATCGCGACCGGCTCAGCGATCCCCTCGCGCACGAAGAGCGGCGCCACCAGGTCGTCGACGCTCAGGCGGGTCTCGGCGACCAGCCGCCTGAGGGCGGGGGTCGTGCGAAGCCGGCGCATACGCCGCTCCGGGAAGGCCATGACCAGAGCCTAAAACGCTGGTGAGGCGCCGGGGACCGGCATGGCACCGAAGTGCGCCGCGATGGCCAAGACGAGCGCATCGACGGAGGGTTTCGAGGGTTCGACAGCCACATGCAGCCCGGCGGCACGCGCTGCGACTCCGGTCGACAGACCGATGCACGCCACCAGCGGTGGGACCCTGAGCGGTTGACCCTCCGTGTCGCGCAGCCGGAGGTAGGCGTTGACCGCCGAGGCCGAGGCGAAGGTCACCACGTCGGCCCCCGCGACGAGCGCGGCCACCTCCGCCGGGGGCGCCGGCCCGTCGATGGTCCGGTAGGCGACGACGTCGTCCACGCTCCAACCCTTCGACCCCAGCCCCGCCGTGACCGTGTCTGCCGCGCCGGCGGCGCGGATGAACAGGATGCGGCCACCCGTCCCGGCCGACGGCATCTCGTCGACGACCCCCTCGGCGCTCGAGCGTGACGGGACGAGGTCGGGCACGATCCGGTGCCGTTCCAACGCGCCGGCGGTCGCCCGACCGACCGCGGCCACCTTGGTCCGGCCGAGGCTGCGCAGGTCGCGGATCTGCGGCAGGAACCGCTCCACTGCGTTGGCGGAGGTGAAGACGAGCCACTGGTAGTCGGCCACCGAGTCGGCGGCGCGAGCGAGCGCGGCCGACTCGGTGGGGAGGTCTTCGATCTCGATCACCGGGAGCTCGATGACATACGCGCCGGCGCTGTGCAACGCGTGGATGAGCGACCCGGCCTGCGCCGGCGCGCGGGTGACGACGACGGTCCGGTTGTGGAGCGGCCGGGGGTCCGCCGCGTCAGCCCCGAGGGCGGCGACCGGTCCCACGACGATCACCGCGGGCGACCCGAGGCGGACGGCCTCGAGCTCGGAGAGGCGCGTGCGGACCACCTTCTGGCGCGCCGTGGTCCCCCACTCGACGACCGCGACCGGCTCGCTCGGCGACCGGCCAGCGGCGAGCAGCCGGCGCGCGATCTCCCGGCGCGTCGCCATGCCCATGAGGATCACGAGGGTGCCCCTGGCGCGCGCCAGCGACTCCCAGTCCACCCCGCCGGGCTGGGTCCCGTCGCCGACCTGGCCGGTGACGACCGTCACCGAGGTGGACAAGCCACGGTGGGTCACCGGGATGCCGGCGGCGGCCGGCACGGCGAGCGCCGCGCTCACCCCGGCGACGACCTCGCAGGGGATACCGGCCTTGGCGAGTGCGGCCACCTCCTCCCCGCCCCGCCCGAAGAGGAAAGGGTCGCCCCCCTTCAGACGGACGACCGTCTTGGCAGTGCGGCCCTCCTCGACGAGCAGCGCGTTGATGTCGGCCTGGCGCGCCGCACCCGCTCCGGCTCCGACGTCGCCGGCATCGGTCGAGCCGGCCGGACGCTTGCCCGCATCGATCAGTCGCGCCGTGGCGGGGGCCAGGGCGAGCAGCGACCGGTCCACCAACCGGTCGTAGACGACCACGTCGGCGATCGCGAGGACCTCGGCCCCCCGACGGGTGAGCAGTCCAGGATCGCCCGGCCCGGCGCCGACCAGATAGACGGTCACGACGGCGTGCTCATGTCGGTGATCGCGTTCTCGAGCAGGCGGGCGGCACCGCACTCCTCGACGAGGGCCCCGGCAACCTCCGCCCCGAGCGCCACCGGGTCGCCACCCCGGCGCTCGGCGTACAGGACGACCCGTCCGTCGGCGCTCGCCACCATCCCCCGCAGCCGCAGCTCGTCGCCCTCGGGCTCCGCCCAACCCCCCACCGGCAGCGAGCAGGACGCGCCCAGCACCGACAGCATCGAGCGCTCCGCATCGACGGCGCGGTGCGCGATGGCCTCGTCGACCTCGGCCAGGAGCGCTGCCAGCACGTCATCCGCCTCCAGGCACTCGAGGGCGATGGCCCCCTGGCCGACCTGGGGGAGCATCACGAGCGGCGAGAGGATCTCGGCGGCTTGCGAGGTGATGCTCAACCGATCGAGCGCGGCGACGGCGACCATCACGGCGTCGACGTCCCCGGCGGCCGCCCTCGACACCCGGGTCTCGATGTTGCCCCGGGCCTGGACGAAGCACAGGTCGGGCCGCAGGTTGGCCAGCTGGGCCCGTCGGCGGGCCGCACCGGTCGCCACGCGCGCGCCGGGGCCGAGCCGGGCGAGGGTGGAGCCGACGAGCGCGTCACGCACGTCGCCGCGCGCCGGCACGGCGGCCAGCACGAGGCCGTCGGGCGTGCGCGGCGGCAGGTCCTTGGCCGAGTGGACCGCGACGTCGGCCCGCCCGTCGAGCACGGCCTCTTGGATCTCCTTCACGAAGACGCCCTGGCCGCCGATGCGCTCGAGGGACTCATCGGGTCGTCGGTCGCCCTCGGTACGGACGACCACCGCCTCGACGCTCAACCCGGGACGCGCCTGGGCCAACAGGTGGGCGACCATGTCGGTCTGCCGGCGAGCGAGCGGTGAGCCCCGCGTCGCGAGGCGCAACCTCCGACCCTCCTGCCAGGCCGCTCGCGGCGGGCCGGCATGTCCTAGAGATCGAACAGCGCGCGCAACGCCTCGACGAGCCGTTCGCCGCGCGGCGTCCCCGCCGTCTCCTTGAGCAGCATCGTCGGGTGGTGGAGGACCTTGGCGAGGGCAGCCCGGCTGGCTTCGTCGATCTTCGCCCACTCGACATCGCTCAGTGCGTTGAGCAGCGCGCGCTGGCGCTCCAGCTCGCTCGAGCGCAGCTCCTCCAGGCGATCGCGCAGCGCGGCGATGATCGGGGCCGCGCTGCGACCCCGCACCGTCGCCCGGTAGCGGTCCAGTTCCTCGGCGATGATCGCGAGGACTGCGTCCACCTCGGCCCGCCGTTCGTCGGTCGCGGTGGACGACGGCCACGCGCAGCTCGTCCATGCCGAGCACGCTGACCCCGGGCAACTCGGCCGCCGCTGCCTCGACGTTGCGGGGGACGCCCAGGTCGACCACGACCAACGGCCGTGTCGATCGCGACCCGCTCGGGGCCAGCACGGCGCGGCCGAGCAGGGGGGCGTTGACGTCCAGAGCGCAGAACACGGCGTCGCTCCGCTCGATCACCTGGGCGAGCTCGTCGAACTCGAAGGACGAGACTGCCTCGGACCCCGCGTCGGCCACCGCGCGCGCTCGGTCGGTGTTGCGGTTGGCCACGGCGATGCGGCGGGGCCGCCCGGGGCCCAGGGCGTCCAGCGCCGTCACGACGCCGCGGCCGATCTCCCCCACCCCGACCACTGCGACGTCGCGGCCGGCGAGGCCCCCCTCCACACCTTCGGCGGCGAGGTCGACCGCCGCGTGCGCAAACGACGTCGTACCGCGCGAGATCGCGGTCTCGGCGCGGGCGCGGCGGCCGACCCGCACCGCCTCGCGGAAGAGGCCTTCCAAGACCGGACCCGAGACGTGCGCACCCTCCGAGCGCTCCCACGCGCGTCGGACCTGCCCCAGGACCTCGGACTCGCCGAGCACGGCGGACTCGAGGCCGGCCGCCACGGCGAAGAGGTGGGTCGCGACGTCGTCGTCGAAGCGCACAGTGCCGAGGGCCTCGAGGTCCTCCAACGCGATCTCGGCGCGCTTCGCGAAGAACTCCTGCAGCTGGTAGACGGCGTCGTGGAACCGGTCGACCACCGCATAGACCTCGGTGCGCAGGCACGTGGAGAGCACCACGACCTCCGAGAGGTTCTCGCGCGCGCTGAGCCCGGCCAGGACTTCGTCCGTGTCCTCGCCGCTCACCGCGACCCGCTCGAGCAGGTCAAGGGGCACCAGCTTGTGCTCGAGGCCTACGACGACGACCGACACGGCGTGGCCAGCCTCCTGTGGTCGGGCCGATGGGCAGGCGCCGGTGACGCCGCCCACTCGGCCGGAAATCGTCTCCCGGCCGCGGTCCAGTGTGCCGGTCCCCTGCGGACCACGCCAGTCATCGGCCCGTCACCGCCACCCCGGCGTCCGCTCGCCCGCTCGGCGGCGGAGCTGGAAGAAGCTCAGGACCTGGAGTTCTGTCCCGAGGTCGACGTGGCGGAGCAGCACGTTGGGCGGAACATTGAGCACCCGGGGTGCGAAGTTCAAGATGGCCGTCACCCCCACGCCGACGAGGGCGTCGGTGACCTGCTGGGCGGCACTCGCCGGGGTCGCCACCACCCCGATGGCCGAGCCACCGAGCCCGTCGAGGCGGCCCAGGGTGTCGACGGAGCGGACGACGAGCCCGCCGACCCGACTGCCGATCACCCGCGGGTCGGCGTCGAACAGGGCGAAGATCCGGAACCCCCGTGTGGTGAAGCCCTCGGAGTTGACGAGCGCGGTGCCGAGGTTGCCGATCCCCGCCACCACGACCGGCCAGTCCTCCTCCGCCCCGAGCGCGCGGTCGATCTGGGTCAGGAGGAACCCGACCTCGTAACCGGTGCCGCGCGTCCCGAAGGACCCGAGCAGCGAGAGGTCCTTGCGCACCTTGGCGGCGTTCACCTGGGCGAGCTCGGCGAGCTGCTCGGAGTGCACGGTCTGGCGCTCCTCGTGGAGCAGGTCGGAGAGGATCCTGCGGTAGACGGGGAGCCGCACGACGGTGGCCTCCGGGATCCGCCGGCCCGGGGCTGCCGGCCGCTCACCAGGCACGCGGCGATCGTACCGGCGCGTCGCGCCGAAGCGGTCCGGTCAGCTCCAGAGGACGGGGAAGAGCCGCTGGGACTCCGAGACGCCCTGCAGGGAAACGGTTCTCGAGTCGCCGAAGCTCAGGTCCCCGGTCGCCGCGGTCAGCTCGCGGAGCACCGAGGACACGAGAATCTCGTCGGCGGCCGCCTCGTCGGTGATCCGGCTGGCCAGGATCACCGTGCGCCCGAGGAAGTCGCCACCGTCCTGGATGGCCTCGCCGGTGTGGAGCCCGATGTGGGCGCGAATGGGTCGGTCCGCGTGTTCGGCGTTGTAGCGGCCCAGCGCGCGCTGGATGTCGATCGCGCACCGAACCGCCTGTCCCGCGCCGCTGAACGCCACCATCGCCTCGTCCGCCTGGCACTTGACCTCGTAACCGCGGTGCGCGGTGACCTGCTCGCGAACGATGTCGAAGAAGGTCGTGAGCAACCGCTGGCACTCGAGGTCACCGAGCCGCTCGGTCATCTCTGTGAACCCCGACACATCGCAGAACTGGATCGTGACCGTGCCGTGCGGAGGCTGGACGCGGTCCGTCGGCGGCGTCGATGCGTCGCGTCCCTGGGCCCGCGGGAACAGCTGCTCGAGGATCTGGCCGGCGAGTGCAAGCGCCTCGCGGGCGTCGATGGACGGCGCGCCGCGGCCGCTGTGACGGCGGGCCATCCCGGGAGGGGGCGGTCCCGGAAGCGGCCAGGTCGCGATCCGGTCGCGCACGCGGGCCTCGATGGCCGAGCGCACCTCCGCGCCGAGCCTCGGCCGGGTGCGGCGCGTGCGCACCTCGACGCTGCCCATGATCGGAACCGCCCGGACCTTGATCAAGGGCGCGCCCGGCACCAGGGGCGCGTCGGAGACCCGCTGCTTCTTCTCGCCCATGATGTTGACGCCGGTCAGGTGCACGGGCACCCCCTCGGGAACCGTGATGCGGACGCTGCCCATGATCGACCACGCGTTGATGGTGATCTCGGGTGAGTCGATCTCGGCGTTGCGCAGATCAAGGTCGATGTGGCCCATCACCGAGATGGCCCGCAGCTTCTGCTTAGGTCGCCAGCGCCCCTGGCGTCTGGTCGACGACATGATGCCAACGAGCCAGCCCGACGAGGGCAGGGGGCTCGCATACGGCGCGACCTCGCCCTGGGGCAGGTCGACCAGGACCCGGTCCATCTCGCTCTGAGTCCGCGCCGCGAGCACCACCTCGACCCGCTCGGAGAACTCCTCGAGCGTGAGGCGGCCCTCGCTGCAGAACTTGGCCAGGCGTGACGCGGCCTCGTCGCGCTCCTTCTCCGAGACGCGCAACTCGGGCCGGCGCTCCCCCTCGGGTCCCTGCGGGCCGCTCATGCCCTCAGCCTGCCCGATCCCCGACCGGCATGCCCGACCCCGACGAGGGCACGGCCCAACAGTTCACGTCGGTGGCTCCGCGAGCCCGACCACATGCCCCGTGGAGATGCCGAGCAGCTCGGCCGCCGATCCCTCGCGTACGACGAGTGCCAAACGGCCGTTGGCGTCCACGATGACCCCGAGCTCGCCGGGTCGCAGCTCGCCGAAGGTCCGCACCCGACGCACCATGCGATCCGCGGTGGTCCTCGGCGCGCCCGGATCGTCCTCGGCCCAGGCCAGCGCGAACACTTCGGGGTCGTCCTCGCTCGGCGACGCACTGAGCTGGAGGTTGCCGAAGCGATCGACCCATCCGACCTGGCACCACCGGACCCGGCGCCCGTCGGAGAGAACGGAGTGATGCGACAGCGGAAGCAGCAGGCGCACGAGCGACGCGGGCTCGATCGGCTCGCCGACCTGCGCGAGCCGTGCACCGGTGCACAGGGCGGCCGCAGCCGGCGCGAACACGTCGCGCCCGTCGAAGGTGACGGTGCCCGGTTCGGTCGGCGGCACGGGCAGCTCGACCGCTTCCAGCGTCCCACCCTCGGAGTCTGCGGCCGGCAGCAGCAGTCCGTTGTCGGGCCCGACGTAAAAGCGGACGCGCGCGTCGTCCACCACGCGCAGTGCCACGCCTCGGCGGGCCGAACCGACGCCCGGATCGACGACACCGAGCACGACACCATCACCGAGGTGTGGCACGGCACGAAGCAGGGTGCGAGCGCCGGCGGCGACGTCGAACGGCGGCACCTCGTGTGTCAGGTCGATCACCGTGGCCGATGGGGCGAGGCGTCGGAGCACGGCGCGCACGACACCGGCGAACTCGTCGCGGGTGCCGTAGTCGGTCAGGAAGAAGATGGTGTCGGGAGCCTCGGTCGGCACCCGGATCAGCCCGCCTTGATCAACCTGCCACTCAGGTAGGACTCGACGTCTGCCGCGCGCAGGCGCACCGACCGCCCCACCCGCAGCGCGGGGAGTTCTCCCGCCGACACGAGCCGGTAGACCGTCATGTTGGACACCCGCAAGGCCTGGGCAACCTCGGTCACGGTCAGCAACCGCGCCGGGCGCTCGTCGTTCGATGGATCCATGGCCGCCCCCTCCCCTGAGAGGTGCGAGATTACGCCGCGACGGCCCGCGTCTCAGTGCCCGAGTTGGCGCGACCGTTCCGTGGCGGCGGCGACCGCCTCCAGGAATGCCGAGCGGATGGCTCGCGCTTCGAGGATGCGCAGGCCCGCCGCCGTCGTCCCCCCGGGGGAGGTGATATCGCCTCGCAGCTTCTCGGGAGACTCGCCCGTCTCGGCGAGCAGCCGCGCCGAACCGAGCAAGGTCCCCGTCACCAGGGCGAGGCTGTCGTCGCGGCTGAGCCCACCGAGCACGCCGGCCTCGATGAGCGCCTCGGCCACGAGGTATACGTAGGCGGGACCCGAACCCGAGAGGCCCGTCACCACATGGAGGAGCCCCTCGGGCAGGCGCAGCACGGTGCCGACGGCGGACAGCACGCCCTCCGCCCAGTCGAGGTCGGCGTCCGAGGCGCGGCTCCCGCCGGAGATCACCGACACCCCCGCACCGACGAGGACCGGCGTGTTGGGCATGGCGCGGACCACGACGGTCCCGGTGCCCAACGCGGCCTCGAGCCGTTCGGTCGAGAGGCCGGCGACGACCGACAGCAACCGCGGCGGCCTCACCAGGGCGACGGCTGCGCACACGGACTCCGCGATGTCGGGCTTCACCGCGAGGACGGCTCCGCCGTCGGGCGAGACCGAATCGGGCTCGGCGTGATCGAGGACGGGCAGGTCCGGATGGTGCGCCGTCAGCTCGGCCCGGCGCTCGGCCGACGGTTCCACGACCGCAAGGTCACCGGGCGCCGCCCACCCGCTCGCCAGCAACCCGGTCACGAGCGCCCCGCCGATCCGTCCTCCCCCAACGACCAGGAGCTTCACAGCAGGGGAGGCTAACTGGTGCTCCGCGCCCCGCCCCGCCTCGGCCGACGCCGGTACAGCTTGGGGTAGCCGAGGGTCATCGCGGTGGGAAAGTGCTCGTCGACGTAGTGGATCGACGACCCGGTGATGCGATCGAGCTCGTCGTCGTTGACCTCGGCCGCCGCCACTCGGCCGACGAGGTAGACGGCGTCCTCGGGTCCGAGACAGAACGACATCCCGTACAGGTCGCCGTTGCGCCTGAGCAAGTACTGAAACACCGCCTCCTTGTTCTCCTCCGGTGCCGGCATGAACTGGGCCTCGTGGTGCAATGTGCGCTGGTTCAAGGTGAGCCACACCGTGATGAAGTCCTTCTCCTCACCCTTGAAGCGCAGGTACCAGCGATGGGTGGCCGTCCGGTCGGTCACCTCCTGGCGCTCGGCCGCGACGAGCGACTCGCCTCGGGCGAGCTCCCGGGTCGACCACTCGTCGATCGCCGCCACGGCCGCGGCCCGCTCCTCTTCCTCAGGCAGGTCGGCGACCGGCACGGGGCGCTAGGACGCCGGTGGCCCGGGGCTCAACACTCGACGAGGTGGCCGGCCGCCAGCTCATCGTGCAGCGCGGTGAGCCGCTCTGCCGCCTCGCGCCAGCTGTAATCGAGGGCCCGTGAGGCCGCCTGCTCGGACATCTTCGCCGCCAGCGCGGGGTCCTCCAGCACGTCGAGCACCGCGGCGGCGAAGGACGCCGGGTCGCGACCCTCGACGAGGAATCCGGTCATCGCGTCGTCGACGAGGGTGGTCAACCCACCGACGGCCGAGGCCACGACCGGGGTGCCGCAGGCCGCCGCCTCGAGGGCGACCAGGCCGAAGGACTCGGACCTGCTCGGCACCAGGCAGACGTCGGCCGCTCGGTAGTAGATCGAGATGACCTCGTGGGGTTGGGGCTCGACCGTCCGCACCCGACCGGCGAGGCCGAGCCGGTCCACCAGCCGAACCAACGGGTCGTAGGACTCCTGCCCGCGGGGCCCGCTCGGACCGCCGACCACGACGAGCGTCGCGGCATCGACGGAGACACGCGATCGAGCTCCGCCAAGACCTGCACTGCGACGTCCGCACCCTTCAGCGGCTGGATGCGCCCGACGAAGAGCAGGAGCGGTCCAGCGGCCGGCAGGCCCAGGGCCCGCCGCGCCTGGGCCCGGTTGCCGGGCGCGAAGTACGCGTGGTCGACCCCCAGCGGAACGATCCGGACTCGGTCCGGATCCGCTCCGTACAGCGACACGATCTGGTCGGCCTCGACACTGCAAGACGCGAGCACCGCATCGGAGCAGGCGATGATCGACGCCTCGGCCTCAGCGCGACGGTGCGGCAGGTCGGCCTCGACCTCTTCGGGTCCCGCCTCCGCCTTCACGCGGTCGAGCGTGTGGAAGGTGCTCATGAGCGGGAGATCGAGCTCGTGCTTGATCGTGTGGCCGGCCAGCCCCGACAGCCAGTAGTTCGCGTGCACCGCCTCGAAGGGGCCGCCCTCCTCGTCGCTCAGGCGCAGGCCGGTCGGCGACGTCATGACGCCGAGGACCCCGTCGGTGAACTCGCTCACGACATCGACAAGCGCCTCCTTGGGCATCGGGGCGAGCTCGCCCGCCCGCACGTGGTGGACCCTGAGTCCCGGCTCGACCTCGATGACGGAGGGCTGTTCCGGCGACGAGGCGCGGGTGAAGACGTCGCAGTCGGCGCCGGAGCGGGCCACGGCCGCCGCCAGTTCACGGACATAGACGTTCATCCCACCGCTGTCGCCCGTGCCCGGCTGGGCCAAAGGCGAGGTGTGCAAGGAGAGGATCGCGAGCCGCCGCATGGCTGTCGGAGCCTACCGGCGACCCTTCGTCCCTGGTCCGGGGCCCGCCTCAGCTCGCATTGTCCGCTGCCGGTGCCTCGGTGGGATCGTGCTCGCGACGGAACGACAGGTAGATCTGCACCAGGGCCTGTTTCTGGTCCTCCGAGATGTGCGGATCCGAGAGGATCTGCCTGGTCAGGTCGTCGCCGTCCTCCCGGGGCTCCAGCATGCCCGCCTGCACGTAGAGCGTCTCGGCCGAGATCCGAAGCGCCCGGGCGATCTGTTGGAGGATCTCGGCCGACGGCTTGCGCAGGCCACGCTCGATCTGGCTGAGATACGGGTTCGAGATCCCGGCGAGCTCCGACAGGCGGCGCAGCGACAGCCTGGCCGAGGCCCGCTGCTCCCGGATGAACTCCCCCAGGTCGTGCCAGCGCCGCGTGGGATCCCCGGTCACGGACCGAGCGTACCGTCGAGGGCCGCTGACCTCGATGAGCGAACAATCCCGGCTCGCGACGCCGGGGCGTAGCGGTAGAGCACCCGGCCGGTCACCTCGGCGCGGTGCACCCGTCCGAACGCCCGGCTGTCGGTGCTCGACTCGGGGTTGTCGCCCTTCACCTCGGCCCAGTCACCGGAAAGTTCGACGATGCGCTTCACGAGGGTCCGCTCCTCGCCCGGCCGCGGGTCACCGACGGTGACGAGATCGCCAGCGCTCAGCCGGCGCCGATGTGCGATCCGGAGCACGATCAGGCGGTCGCCCGGCTCGAGCGTCGGCCGCATGCTGTCGCCGGAGACGACAACCCGGGTGAGGGCCGCGGCGATGGCGGCGACCGCGGCCACGCTCAGGCGGCGGGCCCGCCGGCGACCCGCTCGGACCGGCGTCTCGCCTGCTCGGTGCGTTTTTTTCATTTCGAGCAGCTGGGTAAGGTGAGACCGACGACCACGGGAGACTCACTCTTTACCGTGGGACCCCGATCAACAACTCCGCGAAGGGAGTCCCGAAAGATGTCCACGATCGACCGCCTGCTCCGCACGATTGACCGCATTGCCCCCCCGAAGACCGTCTTCGCCCATTGCGATCTGCCGTGCGGCGTCTATGACCCGGCCCAGGCCCGCATCGAAGCCCAATCGGTGAAGGCGTGCCAGGAGAAGCACAACGGCTCCAACGACCACGACTTCAAGCAGCGTGCCATCACCATCAAGGAGGAGCGGGCCGACCTGGTCAAGCACCACCTGTGGGTGCTGTGGACGGACTACTTCAAGCCCGAGCACCTGGAGAAGCACCCCCAGCTCCACGAGATGTTCTGGACGGCCACGAAGACCGCCGGCGAGGCCAAGAAGACCAACGACGAGGCGGTCGGACAGCGCCTGATCGACGAGATCGACAAGATCGCCGAGGTCTTTTGGGACACCAAGAAGTAAATAGAGCGCAACGCCGGCTCAGCCGGCGTGCAGCTCGCAGGTGAGCGCCGTCGGAACCGCCGCCAGCCGCTCGTCAGAGATCGGCCCGCCGCAGGTGGCGCAGACGCCGTAGGACCCGTCGGCCAAGCGGGCGAGGGCGGCATCGACCTCGTCGAGGACCGAGTCGGCCTGTTCGAGCGCCTGCTCGTATTCGGTTTCCACCTTCGTCAACGTAGCGCCAGGATCGAACGGCACCCGCGGACCGCTCATTTGGTCGGCGGCTCGGACGGCTTCGAGGTCACGTAGACGGCGCGGGCGCGGTAGCGCAACGGGGGCTCGCCCAACTCCTCGAGGTAGTGAGCGAGCCACCCCGCGACCCTGGCGATCTTGAACAGGACCCCGCCGGCCTCGGCCTCCATGCCTGCGACGAAGGTCAGGGCGGCCAGGCCGAGGTCGACGTTGGGCTTGGGGAAGCCGCGGGCGGCCGCCAGGGCCACGACAGATGCCGCCACGTGCTGACGGGTCCTCGGAGCGAGCGACTCCACAAAAGGCATCAAGGCGTCGAATCGCGGATCGCCGTCGTCGTAGAGCGGATGGCCGAACCCGGGCGCGAGCCCGTGCCAGCGGAGCGCGTCGTCGAGTGCAGCGGAGGTGCCGCGGCGCTCTGCTTCCTCCAGCAAGAGGTGCGCCTGGCGGCTTGCGCCACCGTGCAACGGACCGTTGACGGTGCCGAGGCCGGCCAACACCGCGTCGTAGACGTCCGAGCGGGTCGACGCGGCGACCCGCACCGCGACGGTGGAGCTCGCGAGCTCGTGGTCGGCAAGCAGCACCAACGCGGCCTGTACCGCCCTCGCAAGGGCGCTGCTGGGCAACGGGGCGAGGCAGGCGGTCAGCCGCTCCGCGATCGGGGTTCCTCGGCCGCCCGACATACGCCCGGGTGCGAGCGTCTCGATCATCGTTGCGATGATCGAGCGCCCGGCGCGCACGACGGCGACGGGGCGCAGGTCGGAGCGCAGCGGGTCCATCGCGCCGCTCATCACGACGGCCCAGCGGAGCCGGTCGTCGAGCCCGGACATCGGCGCGGGTCCGCACGCGACCGGATCCCAGTCGCCCGGCGCTTCCTGCCACAAGAGGTCGGCGACCTGCTCGAAGGCGTCGGTGCGGGCGAGCGAGGCGGCAGGCACTCCGCGATAGTGCGGACCGTCGGGCCGAATCTCGGTGACCGCGGTGGTGACGGTCGCCAGCCGGGATTCGGGACGCCGGCTGCCCCGGTGCCGCCGAACCAACGCCTCGACGTCGTCCATTTCGAACAGGCTGCTTCGGCCGTCACCCGAGCGATGGGAGACCAACAGGCCACGGCTCACGTAGGCGTAGATGGTCGTCAGCTTCACCCCGAGATGGCGGGCCGCCTCCTCACTGGTCACCATCCCCGCCATCTCAAGAGAATACATTGACTTGATCAACATTTACAGAACCCACGAACAGGGCGAGAATGGGAGTGGACCAGCGCTGGACCGGATCCGGCAGGGAGGAAACCTCATGCTCGTACGTGACCTGATGTCGTCCCCGGCCGTGAGCTGTGGGCCGGAGACGACCCTCGAGGAGGCGGCGGCACAGATGCAGCAGGCCGAGATCGGCTCGCTGGTCGTGACCAACGAGGGCAAGGTGGCGGGGATCCTGACGGAACGGGACCTGCTACGAGCCGCCGCGGCAGCGGCGCGTCCCGCATCCGAGGCAGTTCGGTTCTGGATGACCGCCAACCCGGACGTCCTCGGTCCCGACGAGGACGCCGGTGCCGCATGGACAAGCCTGTCGCACCACCACTATCGGCACCTGCCGGTCGTCGACGGCACCGAGCTCGTCGGCGTGGTTTCGATCCGCGACCTCTTCGGTGCCGCCAGCTTGCGACCGGCCGGCGAGCACGCCGCCGACGCTCCCAAGGGGCTCGAAGGGGTCGTCGTGGCAACCACGGTGATCGGCGACGTTCGAGGTCGCGAGGGCTTCTACCACTATCGGCAGTATTCGGCCGTCGAGCTTGCCGCGGCCCGGACCTTCGAGGACGTCTGGTACCTGCTCTTGAACGGGGAGCTCCCCGATCGCGATCAGGCACGGTCGTTCAGCGACGAGGTGCGTGCGCTGGGTGGCCTGCCCGAGGGTCTGGCGCGGGTGCTCCCGTTGATCGCGGACGGCAGTCCGCTTGACGTCCTTCGCACCAGCGTGTCGATCTTCGGGTCCGAGCTCGGATGGCAGCCCATTTCTGATGGCAACGTGCAGATCGTGCGCGAAGAGGCGGTCCGTCTTTCCGCTGCCGTGCCAACCATCCTCACCGCGGCATACCGGCTCCGGAACGGACTCGAGCCGGTTGCACCGCGCGACGACCTGTCGTTCGCGGCCAACTACCTCTGGATGATGACCGGGACCGAGCCAACGTCAGAGCACGCGAGGGCCATCGACCAGTACCTCATCATCGCCACCGACCACGGGTTCAACGCGTCGACCTTTACGGCCCGCGTCATCACCTCGACGCAAGCCGACCTCGCCGCTGCGGTCTGCGGTGCGATCGGGGCCCTGTCGGGCCCACTGCACGGCGGTGCGCCGAGCCGGGCGCTTGACATGCTCGACGCGATCGGCACGGCAGACAAAGCCGAGGCGTGGCTACGGTCTGCTGTCGAGCACAACGAACGCCTCATGGGCTTCGGTCACCGGGTCTACAAGACCGAAGATCCGCGCTCGACCTTCCTCCGCGGAGTCGCCCAATCGCTCGGCGGATCTCTCGTCGGCTACGCCATGGAGGTTGAGAGGACGGCGGTCCAGGTGCTCGCCGAGCTCAAGCCGGGCCGAGAGCTCTACACCAACGTGGAGTTCTATGCGGGCGTGGTCATGAACAGTTGCGGGGTGCCCCGAGAGATGTTCACCCCGACGTTCGCGGCGGCTCGGACGATCGGCTGGACTGTGAACATCCTCGAACAGATGTCCGATAACCGGCTCATCCGCCCGACGGCGCGCTACGTCGGACCGCCGCCGCCTCAACCCGTTCCACCTGCCTAACACTCGAGCGGTGCAGATGATCAGCCCCCGCGGCTGTCTGTCCATCGGCCATTCACTGCTGCAGCCCGCCAACTGATATCGACTGATCGCGGGATGGTCAACTCGACTCGTCAAGTTGGCGATGACCTCGTTGAGGTCGCGCCCTATGCAGTCAGGATTTCGAGGACTTCCTCGAAGTGGCCATAGATCAGCAGATGGCCCTCATCGGGGACTCGATGCAAGGTGGCACCCGGAATTTCGGTAGCCATATAGACGCCGCCCTCGACGCTGACATTTCGATCCAGGTCGCCATGCCACACCTGCACCGGTCGCGCGAGGTCCTGGAGGCGAAATCCCCACGGGGTCCGCTCGAGCACGAGATCCTGTATCGCAGCTCGCCCGGCCGTCGAGGCAACCGGACGCCCAAGTTCTGTCCGCATAGCAGCGCGGATCTCGGGGCGCTCCATGATCGCGGCGTCACAAGCGGGAAGAGTGCGGCCGGCCAATGCCATCGCCTTGTCAGGCCAGCGCTGAACCAGTCGCAACCCCATCTCGAAGACGAAGCCCCTCAGCCGGGGCGCGGCTAGAGCGAGTCGTTGCGTGAGCTGACTTGTGCCCGACGTCCCTTTCTTCGAGATCCCGGCTTCGGGCGGCGCGGGGCTGCTCACGATGGCGCAACCAGCCACACGCTCGCCCAAGAACCTCGCACACCCCGCAGCGTTTGGTCCGCCGCTGGACGGCCCGACCACCGCGAACCGATCGATACTGAGATGATCGGCCAACTGGGCGACGTCACCTGCCCAGGTTTCGTAGGTACGACCCGGGTGATATGTGCTGTACCCGTAACCAGGCCGATCCGGGGCGATGAGCCGCACCCCTTTGCGTGCGGCTATCTCTGCCATTGGAGCGAAGAAGTGGCGAGTCCCGGGGGATCCGTGAAATGCCACCACTGGCGCGCCGTCAAGAGACCCGTATTCACTCCAAGCCAGCTCACGACCGTCCGCCAGCTCAAACAGTCGCGTTTCGCCCATCGCACATGATGCCCAGCATGAAGGACTTGTGCACTACCCACGTGTCTGCCCAGACACTGTGTATGGTTAGCCCGCCCGGCCCGCGGCTGAGTGCTTATCCTGCCTGTCCGCTTCGAGTCTCCATGCCCTGCGAAAAGTCGCCACTGATATGACAGTTGCGATGTCGGAGCTGGGAGTGCACGGCTCCGAGGGCCGATCGGTCAGCACTCGTCGCTGGCCCAGGAAAGCGGCGAAGCCTGGTGCTCAGGTTGCGAGCACCCAAACGCGATCCAGGATCGGAAGCGGGTCATGACCCACCGGCATCATCAGGTTTCGGGCATCTCGCCATCCGAGTCCGGTCCGCCGGCGGGCGGTGCGGGAGGGTCCGGGATCAGACAGAGAAGGTGATTGCCTGCCACCAGCTCGGCATCGCCCCGAGCAACCAGCGTCCCTCGGCCGTCGGTCACGGCCAGGGCAATACCCCCAGGGGGGAGTGCCACGTCACTGACACGACGAGGCTTGCCGCCGTTGGCGGTGATCCGGACCTCGACGAGGGTGTACCCGAGCAAGGGGGCCGACGGGTCCTGGACGTGCGCCGGCGCATCAGGCAGCGCCCACTTCGCCGCCAGGGTCCCGGTGGCTGCCTCCGTCTGTGAGGCGGCGACCCGATCGGCCAGGGTGCGCAATACGTCGTGGTACGTGACCCATCCGACGACCCGATGTCGGTCAGCGGCGACGACAGGGAGGCCCGCTGACCGTCCGTACAAGACGAGCTGGCGGAGTGCCTGTTCCAGCGTCTCATCGCCGGGAATCGTCTGCGGCTGGGTGATCGCCACGACCTCACCGAGCCGCCGGGTCCATGTCGCCAGGGAAGGTTCGGCCGGGACGTCGTTGGATGGAGCTGGCACGGGACCCTCACCGTCAGCCTCCAGGAGCGGCTGCATCACATCGGCAACCGTGAGCACCTGAAGCATCGACGACGGCCGGGGACGCTCGATGTCGGTCCCTCGGCGGAGGAGCTTGGTGGTGTAGATCGTGCCGTAGGACAGCCGCTTGGAGATGCCCGCGGCAATGCCAACACCGAGCATCACCGGCAGCGTCAGTCCGAAGTTGCCGGTCATCTCCACGACGCTGGCGATCGCTGTGAGCGGGGCCTGTGCGGCAGCGGCAAAGACGGCCCCCATGGCGATGACGCCGTAGATGGCGGGGCTGCCGACCGACGGCCCGAAGATGTGCGCTGCCACGATGCCGAAGGCAGTACCTCCGGCAGCCCCGGTGAACAGCGACGGCGCAAAGACACCGCCGGACCCACCGATGCCGATGGTCAGACTGGCTGCGACCATCTTGCCGACCATCAGGATCACGAGGAACCACAGGACGTAGTCGCCTGCGACCGCCCGGTTCATGACCGGGTAGCCGACTCCGTACATCTCAGGCAGTGCGAGGAGCACAGCCCCCAGGAGCACGCCGCCGACAGCGGGGCGGAGCCACTCCGGACGCCCCCGCCAGAGTGCGTCGCATACGTCCTCTGTCTTGTAGAGGATCGTCTTGAACCCGACACCGATCACGGCGGCGGCACACCCGAGAACGGCGACCAAGAGGTAGTTGGCATCGCTCGTTATGACCAGGTTGTGCGGCATGCCACTGAAGATCGGCCCCCGCCCGAAGAACGCCTGGCCGATCACGTCTGCCATCACCGAGGAGAGGATCATGGCGAACAGAGCGTCGATCGAGATTTCGCGCAAGATCAGCTCGAAGCCGAAGAACACTCCGGTGATGGGAGCATTGAAGGTTGCCGAGATGCCGCCTGCGGCACCACAGGCGACAAGGATGCGCAATCGGGATTCCGGCATCCGGGCGGCCTGCCCCACGCTCGAAGCCATCGCCGACCCGATCTGCACGATCGGACCTTCCCGGCCCACCGAGCCGCCCAGGCCGATACACAGCGCCGAGGCGAGCGCCTTCACCAGTGTCACCTGCGGGCGGATACGACCGCCGTTCTGTGATACGGCGATCATCACTTCGGGGACACCGTGCCCCCGTGCCTCTCGGGCAAAGCGTTGGATCAGCGGCCCATAAAGAAGGCCGCCGATGACCGGGATCACCAGCAGGAACCAGATGCCCAGCCACGGAAGATGGACGCTCCCGACCCGGCCCTGCTGACCGAACTGCTCGTGCCCTGTTGCCAGCCAGGTAACGGCGAAGATCAGCCAGCGGAATGCGACCGCCCCGAACCCCGCGCCAACGCCGATGACGAGTGCCAGGACAATGGTCCCGAACCGGGAGGTTCGCAACCACGCTGCCGCCTCGTCGTACACCCCACGGGTAGCTCGCCAACGAACCGGGGGGCCGGCGTCTTGCTCGTCGTTGCCCGATGTCTCGGCACTCATCACTCTCAGGATAGCGTACATGTACGCTATCCTGAGAGTGATGAGCAGCCGGACAGAAAGAGCGAGCGATGTCACGCAGCCGAGCGCCCAAGGGCACGGTCTCACGGGAGCAGGTGGTTTTGGCTGCGACCGAAATCGTGAGGGCGGGTGGCTACGCGGAGATGACGATGCGGAGCCTCGCCGCCCAACTTGGGGTCGCCCCGATGACCCTCTACCGCCACGTACGGGACAAGGACGACATCCTCGATGAGGTCGTGGACCGCATCCTCGCTCGGGCCTGGCGACCGTCAGTACCCGAGGCCGATTGGGAGGACTGGATCATCCAGGCGGCGAACAGGCTCCGGCGCTTGCTCGTCCGCCAACCGGCCGCACTCCACGTATACCTCCGACACCCTGTGGTGTCACCCTCGGCGATCGCCCGAATGGACGCCATGATGACGGTGCTCCGTGGCGCTCTCGCCAATGAGGAGAGCGCTCGGCGGGCCTACGCCTCGATCCACACCTACACGGTCGGCTTCGCTGCGCTTGAGGCTTCACGAGCCGGATGGGCACCTACCGCGGACGAGCCCGATGCCCTCGCTGTTCAGCTCGCGGCCTATACGACACCCCAGCAGTTCGTCGATGGGCTCCGCCAGCTCATCCTCGGCATGCAACGGAGTCCTGTGCCTACCAATGCACAGCTGTTCAGTTGACCTCGCTACGGCCACCTTCACCGTGCTGGTTGAAGAGGAACGATGCGGGTGGGCTGGGCCGGCCCATGAACGGCATCGATTTGGATAGACCTAACCGCAAGTCAGTGCCAGCGACTGATGGGTTATCCATCAGTCGCCGCCTCACTGTGGCTTGGATTTGTCGGTCGGCTGCGCCAGTTGCAGGCACGCGGCTGAGGACACGATCGAATTATTGGTCGGCGTCTTACGACGCTCGACAGACTTCCGCTCAGGTGCGCTCCTCGAGTCCGGCAACATTCTGTGCGGTCGATGACACCTGGGTGAGATGGATGCCCACATCGACCGAGAGCGTCGCGCCTTGCATGTTCGAACCGGTGCCCAGCTGCCCACGGCTGTTGTCGCCCCAGGCCCAGAGCCGTCCGGTGGTGTCGATGCCGTAGCTGGCGTAGCCGCCCGAACTCACCGTGACGAAGGTGACGTCTTTCGGGACGTGGACCTTCACTGGGACCTCGGAGCTGGTCAAGGTTCCAATGCCGAGCTGGCCCCGATCGTTGCTCCCCCATGCCCAGGTGTCCCCATCCCGCAGGATGGCGACGGTCTGTCCGTTGGTCGGCCCGCTCCCACCTTGGAAGACCTGCCTTACGGGCCCGGGAAGGTCGACCTTGACCGGCACGGCGCTGTTGGCCGTGGAGTCGTTGCCCAGTTGGCCGGCCGCGTTGTACCCCCAGTTGTAGTAGTCGCCGTTGGCGAGTTGCGCTCCGGATCCCTCCCACGACGAGGTGAGCCCGGTCACCTTCACACCGCTCGGCAATCCGGTGACTGGAGTGGGCGTGCTGCTCGAGGTGATCGATCCGTTGCCGAGCTCGCCGGCGTCACCGCTCCCGCAGGCATAGACAGTGCCTCTTGAGTCGAAGAGGGCGTGGGTGCGGGCCCCGGTGGCCAGCGTCACGTCGTTCAGAGGCAGCCGTTCGGGACGCGGGTTGACGAGGTGGGACAGACAGAGATCGCCGGCGCCGTTGAGGCCCCAGCCCCAGGCGTGGCCGGTCGAGTCGATGGCCAGAGCGGCGTCGAAGGGCATCGGGTTGGCGAGCGAGGTGATCCTGACACCGGCCGGGAACTCGATCCTCACGGCCTTGGTCTCGTAAGGAGTCAGCGCTCCGTCCCCGAGCTCTCCGTCGCTGTTGACCCCCCAGCCGTACACGGCGCCGGTCGAGGTGAGGGCATAGCCGTCGGAGTTTGAGGTGGCGATCTCCACGACCTTGCCACGGATCCCGGCGACGGCGGTGGGGCGGTCGAGCTGCAGTTGCGTGATGGCGCCGTTGTTGCCGACGACGCCCCATCGGTAGACGGCGGAACCCGGCTTCGTTGTGTTGTGGGGGGAGCTGCTTGCAGCGGCGCGGCCGCAAGCCAATACCAGGGCGCCGATGGCGAGCATCGTTGAGGCCAGCGCGAGGGACCGGCTGTGGTGCTGGCATCTGGGAGTTCGGGTGGCCAGAACATGGCCGGCTCTGGATCTTTCGTTCATCGGAGTTCTCTCATCAGCTCCGGCGATCCCTCGCCCTGTCTTCTAACGAACCGCTGTGAGCGGAATGAAGACCTAATCCTCCGCGAAGTTGTGCCCAACCATGAGGAGGGCCTGATGCAGTTCGTGCTGGTCATCTACAACGGGAGCGGGCACGGTCTGGAGGAGGAGAAGGCGATGTCGACTACGCCGCCCTCAACAATATGAGAACGTGACCGGCTGCCCCCGCCGGGTCTTCCGGAGAACGCGGCGACTTCGCCTCGAGAACGGCTCGACACCACCGAGGGTTTTACCCTCACACCAAGAGTGCGGTGGGCGGTCTCACTGGTTGTTGAGGCCGAGAACCTCAGTGCCGCGGTCGCCGTAACATACACGCCGCCGGCACGGGTCAGCTACGGCGTGCAGCTCCAACTGCCGACCACCTTCTCGGAGGCAAGCGTGACCAGGTTCCCCGAGACGAGGTGTTGGGTTCCCGGCAGGACGAGGTCGAACGACCCACCATTCTTCTTGAGCATGAGCGTCCCGGATCCACTTGCGTTGGGGCTCCCACCGGCCCTCCAGATGTCTGCGACGTCGGTGACACCGGGCGAGGTGAGGGTCACCCCGATCGGGTAGGCGGCGGGGAATTTGGTGGTCCCGAGCGGGGCATCGATCTCGAGGCTCCAGTTGCCCTTGAGCGGCTTGACCCCGGGCAGGGTGAGCTGCGACTGGTAGATGTCACCGCTGGAGTGTTCGGGGACACCCAGCGAGCAGATGTCGGCAAACTTCGACGTGCTCAGGTGGCCCGTGACCGGACCCGAGATGGCCACCGCTTTCGATTTCGAAGCGGCGGCCGGTCCGATCGTGCCGAAGAGGGGGAGCATCGCCGTGACGGTGACGACAGCACCGACGACCATCCGCTTGCCGGCCATGTTCACCTCCGAGCTTCGAGTTGGGGATGCTAGCGCGAAGGCGGGCCACGCCTTCAGTAACTGGGGTCTACCTTCGATGCACAATGCCGAGGCGGCGGAGGAGGGGTTGGTCGAACCCACGTGGGGCGATCACGTTCTGTCCAGCCGTGTGGACATTGTCCTCCTGCCCGTGGAGACTCCACGCCAACTGGAAGAATCGGTTTGCACGTGTTTCGGCGGCTGATAGTCAGCCGTCACGAGGTGTGGGTGCCAACACAGGTCAGGGGAGTGTGATCGTCAGCCGGCTGTTAATTAAGCACTCAGCCGCACCGTGGTGGCTGATTACCTGCAGAGTCAGGGGGTCGTGGCAACGATCGACCCACCACGCGCCCGCTTCTGCCAGCACAACTACGCTCATTGCGATCGGTGGACCTGGTTACCGGGGAGGGCAGGCGTGACACAGATACAAAGAGTGGGGATACAAGGAGACGTGGAGGGCCGTCTGCGTCGGTTGGAGGACCTCATCGAGATCCAGCAGCTGTTTGTGGACTACGGGCACTTTCTGGACCGGGGTGACTTCGCGGCCTATGCAGCTCTGTTCGCCGAGGACGGGGAGTTCCTGATGGGCCCCGTCGGGCGCGCAAAGGGTCGAGATGAGATCGAGGCCATGATGGCTCGAACGTTCGGCAGCGGGGTGGGCTCGTTGGTGCACCTCATCACCAACCCTGTCATCAACCTCGACGGCGAACGGGCGACAGCCGATGTCATGTGGACGGTCGTCGTACGGGGTACGGACGGACAGCCGGTGCTCAGCATGATCGGCCGCCACCAAGACGACCTGGTACGCGAGGACGGGCATTGGCGCTTCCAGCGCCGACGAGGTTTGATCGAGATCCCTTCGTCCATGCCCGGAACCGCCTCGAGCTCCTGACCCTTGGCCCCCTCTTAGTTCGGCGCGCAACAAGTCGGCCTTGCCATGCGTGGTGACCCTGATGTGGCTGATGGAAAGTGATTCACGCCTGCGGCTGATGAACTATCAGCCAGACACACCCTTTGCGCTGGACGCGACTACTCGCGTAGAACTGAGCGTCAGCTACTGAACTTCGAATGTAGGATGCGATCGTTGTGACGCAACGTTGCATCCTTACCGTTCACGCTCATCCCGACGACGAGTCCTCCAAGGGCGCGGCGACGATCGCTCGGTATTCAGCGGAAGGAATCAGAACGATCCTTGTCACTTGCACCGGAGGCGAGGCTGGCGACATTTTGAACGAGGCAGCCGATTCCGAGGAAGCCCGCGCCAACCTCCCCGCAGTGAGGGCCCGGGAACTCGATGCGGCCACCCAGATCATCGGCTACCACCGTGTCTACAAACTCGGTTACCGAGACTCAGGGATGCCCGACACCGAAGCGAACACCCATCCCGATTGTTTCGCCCAGGCAGATCTGGACGAAGCGACCGGTCGGCTCGTCCGCATCATCCGGGAAGAACGGCCACAGGTCATCGTCACCTACGACTGGGACTGGGGCCGCGGTCACCCTGACCACATCCGAGTCCACCAGATCAGCCACCTCGCCTTCGACCGCTCCGACGATCGTTCTTGGTACCCGGATGCCGGCGAGCGCTGGCGCCCCTCGAAGCTGTATTACACCGGCGTCTTTACCCGCGGACGGGTGGAGAAACTGCACGGCTGGTTTGAGGAGCGCGGTGAGGAGAGCCCGTACCAGCAGTGGATGGAGCGTTGGGCCGAGCGCGACAAGGATCCCGATCGGCCGGCGCCCAAGCCCATCACGACGCAGGTCGAGGTCGCCGACTGGCTCCACGTGACGCGTGAAGCTCTCGCTGCTCATGCCACCCAAGTGTCACCCTCTGCGTCCTGGTTCCAGGTGCCGATCGAGGTCCAGCGCGAGCTGTACCCCTGGGAGGACTACACCCTGGCAGCCAGTCGGGTGGGCGGCCCGGTCCTCGCAGAGGTCGACGAGACCGAAAGTGATCTCTTTGAGGGCGTCGACTTCTGAGGCTCAGCGTCATATAGATGACCAAGGCGGGCAGTCTTTGGGACGCGGCTGATGCACAACTAACAGCCCCACGACCGTGACTGTGGCACTCGGCTCACCGACCCAAGATCTCGTCAGAGTGAAGCTGAGGAATCGGGCGCTCTTGGGTGCAGATGCGAAGGCTCCAGGCCGACTTCGCTACATTTCCGCTGCTTTTACCACCAGTTCGGACCACTGATCGGCAGGAATTCGATCGGTGTTGATCACCAGGTCGTAGTGCGTCGGGGACTCCTGCGCGACGCTGTAGAAGCGTTTGAGGTAGTCCGCGCGGCCAGCGTCGTTCGCGTTGATCGCCTTTGTCGCCTGCTTCTCCTCAAGACTATTCGCATCGACGAGTCGACGAACTCGGGTCTCGGGGGAGGCGGTGACCAACACCCGAAGGACGTTCCCGCGATCGGCGAGCGCATACGACGCTGCATGCGACACGATCACCACGTTGCCGTCTTCGGCCGTCTCGTTGATTGACTGACGGATGAGCGAACGCAACGAATTCTTGTCAGGTAGGGGGTCAGGTACGTACATGACGAAATCGGGTGATCCCCTGGCTGCGCCCATCGCCGCCTCACTCAAGATCCGAGTGAGGAGTGACTTGCGGCGCTCGACGTCGACCAGATCATCGACGGCCACATTCTGGTTCTCGGCTGCCCGAGTGACGATTTCCTCGTCGACCAGACGGAAGCCCAACTTGTCAGCTACTAGACGACCCAAGTCGGTCCCTCCGGCGCCGGTCGCATGAGAAATACAGATCACCGTTCGAGTCATAGGCAGGACAGTACACACAATGCTGAACCCTGGCCCGACCAGCTTCGGTCCCTACCAGGCCGCCCTTGATCGTCGTCTCTCCTCGAGCGCCACGAACTTCGGGCGACTGAATGTCATGAAGAGGGGCCTCCCCGATGAGAACAACACTTGGGTTCTCGTCGGAACCAATCACCAGGGAGGCTCCCAGACACCATGTTGCACCTCGGACTCGACCTCAGCAGAAAAAGACTGGACGTCTGTGTCCTCGACGAGCGCGGTGAGCGGCTCGCCGTCACCACAGCCCCGCCCGACGCAGACGGCCTTCGCGAACTGGTGAGGAGAACGGCCGCCTTTGGCGGCCCGGTCCATGCGGTCATCGAGTCGATGACCGGGGCCCGCTTCGTCCACGACACGCTCGAGCTGGCCGGCTGGGACGTGGACATTGCCGATGCCCAGAAGGTGAAGGGCTTGGCCCCCTTGGCCTGCAAGACCGACAAGATCGACGCCTGGGTGCTGGCCGAGTTGTCCCGACGCGACCTGGTGCCGGCCATCTGGCTCCCCGATCCCGCCGTCCGGGGCGAGCGCGAGCGGGCCCGGTTCCGCCTGCATCTGGTCCGTCACCGGGTGATGTTGAAGAACCGCATCCACGCCAGCCTCATGAGCTTCGGCAAGCCCTGTGCGGTGTCGGACCTGTTCGGGCGCCAGGGTCGGGCAATCTTGGCTCGCCTCGATCTCCCAGAACCCTGGACCGAGAACATCACGACCGCCCTTCGCATGATCGACGACCTGGACAAAGAGATCGCAGCCATCGAGCGCGAGCTGCGGGCCCTCGGGGCCGACCATCCCTACGTCTCGTTGCTCCAGTCGGTGCCCGGGGTGGCCTGGATCCTCGGCTACACCATCGCTTCTGAGATCGGCGACATCAGCCGGTTCTCCTCACCCAAGTCCTTGGTCGGCTACAGCGGTCTGTGCCCGCGGGTCATCCAGTCCGGCGAGAAGGACTGGCGGGGGCCACTGGCCAAGAACGGCCCCAAGTACCTGCGCTGGGCACTCATCGAGGCTGCAGTCCACGCCGCCCAGCACCCGGTCTACGCCGAGCACTACCAGCGCACCAAGACTCGGCTGGGTCGTCGAGCGCGGGGCCAAGGTGGCCCGGGTCGAGGTGGCTCGCAAGCTCGCCGAGGCCATCTGGCACATGCTGCAGACGGGCTCGTTCTTTTCTCCGGCAAGGTCCCACTGCTTATCTGGTCGCGTCTGACGACCCTGGCTGAATTGGACCAGCCGGAGCTCTCCCAAGAAACCTGGTCTTCCCAACGAGGAAGCGATAGAGAGATGAGAGCTTCTCCCCGAAGCATCCCTCGAGCGCGGTCAGCTTGAGCGAACACCCATTGACGTCCGGCCCCTCTTCATAGAGATAAGCGTAGTCAGCCGCCGATGGCGGTTGCGACCGACTCAGGCGTACCGGATGTCGATTGCGACAACTAGCTATGCGAACAGGCGGCGGAGCACCACCCAGGAGAACGGCTGGATCGAGCCGGACGGTGTGGCGTGCTCCTCACGCTCGGCGTGTTCCAGGGCGAAAGCTGAACCGAAGGCACGAACAAGTTCGTCGGGGTCGTAACGACTTGTTGGCAAGCTGGAGCACTCAGTTGGGCCATCGGCGGCGAAGGTTGCGAGCACCAGCGCACTGCCGGGTGCGACTGCCTGGGTGGCGGTCGCCACGTAGTGGTCGCGATCTGTTGGCTCGACGAGGAAGTGAAAGACGGCTCGATCATGCCAAGCGTCGTAGGTGCGGTTGGGGTGCCATGAGCGAATATCTGCGGTAACGAAGGTCACCGCTTCCGCTCGTCTACCGAGTCGGTTGCGGACCCTCGTCAGTGCCGTCTCGGAGACGTCGAGAATCGTCACGTCCGTCCAACCGGCGTCAAGAAGAGAATCGACCAGCGTGGAGGCCCCGGCTCCGACGTCGATCACTGAGCCAGCGGGCGAAGCCCAGCGCTCCAACAAGCGCAAAGACATTGCTGGCACGGCCTGGAACCAACTGACTTCGTCGGCGGCCTTCGTCTCGAAAACACTCTCCCAATGCCCAGCTGCGTCTTCCATACACTCACGCTAAGGGCCCGCGCGAAAATTAGTTGAGCGGTTGGGAATGCACGGTGTAGTTCCAGTCACCGTGGAACTCATGGCGGGTGAGAGGGACGGCGGCCAACTCCTTGTTGGTGATCTTGACTCCGGTCGGGTAGTAGCCCTCGTCGAGCTCGGCGTTGATCTTGAGACCCTTCTTGGTCGTGGTGTTGGCGATGAGCTGGACGACGACGCGATAAGAGGTGAGGGGGCGCCCTCTCCAGTTCATGGTGATGAAGCTGAACATGCGGTGCTCGATCTTGTTCCACTTGGAGGTCCCCGGCGGGAAGTGGCAAACGGTGATCTCAAGCCCGGTGTCAGCCGCCAGCTTGGCCAGTTCGACCTTCCAGGCCCGAAGGCGATAGCCGTTCGAACCCCCGGCGTCGGCACAGACGAGCAGCTTGGTGGCGTCGGGGTAACGGTGCCTGCCCATCTGAGCCCACCACCGGCCGATGCTGGCCACGGCGAAGCCGGCCGTGTCGGCATCGTTGCCGACCGAGACCCAGCCTTCGTCGGCACCCAAGTCGTAGACGCCGTAGGGGATGGCCTTTCCCATCTCGGGGTCGATGAAGTCGTGGACCTGGGTGCGAGTGGGCTTCTTGGCCGGCTGGTACTCCTGACCAGCGTTGGAGTACTCGCCGACCAGCTCCTTCTTCTTGGCGTCGACGCTGATGACCGGCTGGCCTTCGGAGCAGAACCGTCCCGCCGTGTCGTTGATGTAGGCGAACTGGGCGTCGCGGTCCACGTGCTGGGCGCCCTCCTTCTGCTTGGAGGTGCCTTGGAGGCTATAGCCCATCTCTGCGAGCAGGTCCCCCACGGTTTTGGGGCTGATCTCGAAGCCTTTGGCACCAAGTGCGTCAGCGAGTCGATAGGTGGACTTGGCCGTCCAACGCAGGGGGGACATCGGATCGCCGCGGGCTTCGGGGGAGACGAGGTCGTCGAGTTCCAAGAGCAGGTTCGGGTCCTTGTCGATCAAGCGCTTGCGGCCGCCACCCTCTCGACGCACACGCTCGTTGGGTGTGGCCATCCCCGAGTCGATCTCTTGGGTTCCCGTGATCACCGTGTTGCGGCTCATCGATGCCAGACGAGCCACCGCAGTCGTTCCACCCCGACCGAGCAGCTTCGCTGCCGCTCCCGAGACCACACGTCGCTGGCGCTCATCGAGCAGGGGCATCACGACCGAGAAGAACTCAGCCAGCTGGGCCTCGGCCACCTCCACTCCCGGAGGCTATATCGCGCGAGTTATACTTCCGTGGACCCTACGCTCGGCTCCGAAGCTGTTTGGAGTGCCCGATTCTCGGCGTGGCTGTCAGCCACAAGGCTCCTTCCGGAGACCCAAGGCTTATTGGTCGGAAGACGACTTCGACGGGTTCGACGTTGGCAGTGGCTCGCGGTGCACCCCTGGCAACGCAGGCCCGTGATCAATCAAGAAGAGTTTGGCCAGGACTCTGGGTTTGGCCAACCTCGCCAGCGAGCGATGTCGATGGCAATCACCGGACCTGGTGGGCGTTGGCGTCGATACTGCTCATACTTCTTCACCAGTAGCTCGATCGCTTGGTCGTATTCCGAGCCGGACTCAAGCACTCGAGCTGTTCCGTCAACACGGATCCACCATAGGAGGGACCAGTCTTCGACGTAGTCATCGACGAGTAGCGAGGCCAACGGATTATCCCGAACATTGGAGATCCGTCGAAGCTTGAACGACGATTTCGGCTTTGCATCGACTGCGGAATAGAGAATCGCATCGTGCAGGGCGAAACAGCAGGGTACGACGTGAGGACGCCCATCCGAACCAACGGTGGCGAGGCGCCCAACCCGAGCCGTGCCTAATCGATGAGCGATCGCGCTCTCCACGCTGAGAACTTAGGCTCCACCGATCCTGGCGCAGGTCGTGAAGCTGTCCCAGGAGCGGAACGCGACACCCTTTGAGGGCACCCCGCTGGCGGACCAATGGCTGCTCACCCCTCAGCGCCGGCCAACTGGCTGGTTGTCAAACGCGTTGATCGGGTTGAGCTTCGGCTGGTGGGTTTCCAAGCACAACGCCCGTCACGCACCCCCCAACCGGGTCGGCCGCGACCCCGATACAGGGTGAAGGCCAGTCAGGGTGACGCAAGCGGCGCCAATTGTGCCTCGGTGGGCTCACTGCAACAGAACCAAGGCTCGGTGAGCCGGGCTCGCTCCCCCGCTGGTCCCTTCGAGATGGCTCCCCGGGGCGGAGGGGCCCGGAATGTCGTCGCCTTGGCACGGATCAGGGCGTCAATCTCTCCGAACGTCTGGGACGGCCGGCTGCTCAACGCACCCTTCGACCAGCGCTGCCAACTCCTGCTGCAGTTGGTCGACCGCGGGATCGGGATGGGTCCACGTCCAACCCAACCGGGCCGGATCGTAAGGACCGAGGTGAGGTGCCATGGCGGCCCGGCCGAGCAGCAAGGAACCCTCCGGGCAGCAACAAGCGCACCGTGTACTGCACCGGGTCCACGTTGGGCACGAGGTCGTGGGCCACCACGAAGTCAATGAGATCGACCAAGTCGTTGATCGTGGTCCAAGGGGTGAACGGCAGCCATGACGGGCGCACTTCGATGCCGTGGTCGCGAAGGAGCACTACGGCCTTGGATGCGTCGGCAACGGTATGACCTTTGTCGAGGTGTTCGAGAATCGTGTCGGTGGCCGACTCGAACGCCGAAACGACGAACGCAGCAGCCGGCTTCGGCTAGCTCGGGCCACACCTCTGGGTGGCGCAGGATGTGCTCCACCTTGGTCGTGCAGTCGAACGTCAGATGCGGGTGGCGCTGGTGGATGGCCGCAACGACCCGACGAGAGTGCAGCGGGGTGTTGAGGAAGTCGGGGTCGGCGAATGTCACGTGGCGGGCGCCGGCGGCGACCAACTGATCGACATCGGCCACGACTGCGGCCTCGTCCACGGCCCGTACCCGACCGTCGTAGACGACCGGCACAGGACAGTGCCGGCATCGGTGCGAGCAGCCCCGGCTGGCCTCGACGGACCCAACCAGTCGCTCCTCGCCGTCGACGGCCAACCGGGCGTATCGATCGAGGGGCGGCAATAGGTGGCGGGCCGGCACTCGCGCCCTGACCCGGGCCAGCTGGATCGCAGGGCCGGGGTCCTGGCCGCCAGCCCACGCCACCAGCCCCGGTTCGTACTCACCGGCGATGACTGCATCGGCGGCCGACCTGACGGTGAGGCTCCGGCTCACCTGTGCATACAGCCCATAGAAGCACAGCGGAAGCTCGGGCCGTCGGGCCCGGATCGTCTCGGCGACCCGCAATGCCAGGCGCATCGCGGTGTGCATCGGCACGGAAAACGCGACCCGGTCGGCCCAATCGACGGCGGCCGCGTCGAGCGGGTCGACGGCGACATCGACACAGCGGACTTCGTGGCCGGCGGCCAGCAGCGCCGTGGCGGGCTTGGCCAACTGCAGCGGCTGGTGACCCAGCTCGTAGGTGGAGATCAGCAGGACCCGCATGACCGCGAGCCTACGGGGTAGGCTAACAGCCCTCCGCCGGTGACTCAGCGCAGACGCACGTCGAGACAGGCCTCTGCCCGGCGGAGGGCATCTTCGACGATCTTGGCCGTCGGTCCACGGGCAAAGATGAACCCCAGGTAGCGATCGCCTTCGGGGAGAGGGATCACCGGCCGCCCCGGCGCGATGCTGATCTCGACACCGACGACTCCTTCGATGGCGAGGGCCCGCTCCTGGCCCGATACCTCGTCCAGCACCCCGGCCGATCGGATCGGGAGCATCATCACGCCCGACGCATGGGTTTCCCGGGCGAGGCCGTCCAGCCCCAGACCGAGGGCGTGACGGACGATGACCTCTTCGAGGCTCACCCCGGCCCCGAACCGCAAGGCCCGGGCACACAAGCCGCCGATGGAGCGAGCGGCGAGCTCGAGAATGGTGACGACGCCCGCCGCGCCGATGCGCAGCTCGATGTGCACGGGGCCTTCGCGGAGCCCCAGTGCCGCCGCCGCCCGGGCCGCGGTGGCCTCGATATCGGCCAGGATCGAGGGCGGTTGCCGCGACGGCGTGACGTAGATGGTCTCCTCGAAGAAGGGGCCGTCCATGGGATCGGGCTTGTCGAACACCGCCAGCACCTCCAACTGGCCTCCGCGGAGCAGGCCCTCGACTGCCACCTCGGCTCCGGGCACGAAGCGCTCCACGAGCAGGGGCTCCGGACAATCCCCCAAGATGGCGCGGATGCGGACGCCGGCCGCATCGGCCTGGGTCGGCGTCGTCGACGCGGATGACGCCCTGGCTGCCCGAGCGTGAGACGGGCTTGACCACGCACGGATACCCAATCTCGCTCGCTGCCGAGGCGACGTCTGCGTCACGAGCAACGATTCGGTAGGCGGGCTGGGGGACCGAGGCAGCGGCCAGGCAGTCCCGCATCCGAGCCTTGTCCCTGGTGGCAGCGACCGCCTCGGGCGGGTTGTGGCGCAACCCCAGGCGCTCGGCTGCTGCGGCCGCGACCGCCACTCCCTGGTCATCGACGGCCAGGACGGCGTCGAGCGGTGTCCGCCGATGGAGGGCACACGATGGCCTCCACGGCGGCGTCGCCTGCATCCAGAGGCACGACCACGGCCCGGTCGCCCATGAACTCGGCCAAGGCCTGAGCGATGCTCGGAGCCGACCACGACGTCGACACCCAGACGAGCCGCCGCGGCCAGGAAGTCCGCGGCCCGGTAGGTGCCGGTTGGCAGCAGCAGGAGGATCCGGGGCACCGCCCTAGGATGGTACCGAGCGACGAACGCTGAGGCGAAGGCACCATGACCGATATCGATCCCAACGGCGTGCCCGTCCTGCGAGTGACCGACGCCGCACTGGCCATGGTGCTGGAGGCCCGGGCCAGCGAGGACGGCGAGGAGTCACTCGCCCTGTGGGTCGAGATCAGTGGTTCGAGCGGGGGCGCCTACACCTACGACATGTACTTCCAGGCGGCCGCCGACGCCCGGCCCGAAGATTGGTCCGACGAGCAGGGCGGCACTGGCCCTGGTCGTTCCGAGCGACAGCATCGAGAAGATGCGGGGGGCCGTCCTCGACGTTCAGTGAGGGCGGGATGGTCATCGAGAACCCCAACCATCCTCCGGCCCCGGCCGCCGCCAGCCCGGCGATGGCCGGTCCACCGGCCGACCTCAGCGGCGACGTGGCCCAGCGAGTCCTCCAGGTCCTCGAGCAGCAGATCAACCCGAGCATTGCCGCCCACGGCGGCCGGGCCGACCTCGTGGCGGTGGAAGATGACTCCGCCTATCTCCGCTTGAGCGGAGGCTGCGCGGGCTGTGGGATGGCGGCGGTGACCTTGAGCCAGGGGATCGAAGTGGCCCTCCGCGAATCGGTTCCTGAGATCACTCGCGTGATCGACGTCACCGATCACGCGGCGGGAACCAACCCGTACTACGAGGCAGCCAAGAAGTAGGTCCTATACGCCGACGAAGCGGCGAGCATCCTGCGCCGCGTACGACGCGACCATGGCGTCGGTGGTGGCGGTTGCTTGAATCCGACCGACCAAGTCCTCGAGGCGGCCGGCAGGAATAGCACATGTCATCTCTGCGCTCGGCATGGCAGTGCGAGTGCGGCTCAGCATGCAACCCACGCTGACCGCCACCTCCCCCTGTTGTTTGGCCACCGCCACGATGTGGCACTGAGGCTTTCCCTCGATGCGCAGGCCCGGCAGAGCATCGGTTAACACCATGAGCTGCTTGCCGTTTATACGGATCAGAACGACGTCGGGGTCGACTGGCGTTTCCGCCAGCGGGCCATAGGTCACGAAGGCCGGTCGGTCAACCACGACGGGGATGCCCGGGATCATGGCCATCGTCACCCATCCCGACTCCAGCAGGGCTGCCACGTCGGCACGGCCAGCCACCTCGTCAAGGGTTGCGAACCCGTGGGTCAGACTTCCGACACTGCAGTTGCCATGGTCCGCGGCAACCGTGCTGAAGGTCCGCTCGACTGCCTTAGTCCAAAACACACAGCCCGCTGAAACCCGGCCGGTGCGGCCGTCTGAAGTGGGTTTGGGCATAGGAGCATCGAACGGCGCAACCCCGGCAGGGGCAGATCCTGAGAACGTTATAGCGATCGGCGGCGTCCTCAGCTGTAGCGCTGCGGTGAGAGCGGCGGAGGCATCGGACCAGCGTTCGGGACGGGACATGGGGGCAGTCTCGCTGAGCCACCGGCACAGAACAACATGGTCCCCCTCAAACGCCTGAAAGCTGGGCTCGGTGCGGAGCAGGATCTGGTCCTGGCACAGCATCTCTGTGTGCTGCGTGCCAGACCGGGGGAGGGAGACGCTCAGGCGTCGCCGTCGGTGTCGCCACTGCGGCGGTGCTTCCAGTATCCGCGCACGGAGGCCTGAGCGCGAGGCAGCCTTCGGTCCTCGAAGAGGTGGCGGCGGATGCGCTGGACAGCGGTCGCTTCGCCGGCCACCCACACTCGGTCGTTGTGGCCGAGGTCTGCGCCGCGGACGGTATCGACGAGCGCCTCCCCGGGAGATGCGCCGGGCGCCCGATCGAACCACTCGGCGCTCGCTCGTGGATGGTCGGGCAGCGCGATTCGAGCGTCAGGGTGGGCGATCTCGATGTGCACCTGTACGAGCCTCTCGGCAGGCAGGGCCTCGAGCAGTTGGCTGATGGCGGGGATCGCGGTCTCGTCACCGACCAGGAGGAACAAGGGCGCATCGTGGTCGATTGCGTAGCCGCGGCCAGGGCCCGAGATCGCCGCCGCGTCGCCGGGCTCGGCCGCCTCCGCCCATTCGGACGCGACCCCGCCGCTGTGGATGACGATGTCAAGGTCGAGCTCGAGGGTCTCGGGGTCGAGGCGGCGCGGCGTGAAGGTTCGAATCGCGGGTCGTCGCCCGCCGGGCATGAGGAACTCATTGCCGTCCCAGCTCGGCACGATGAGCTCTTGGGATCCGGGAGATGGGAGCAGCAACCGCACGCTCGCTGCCGGCTGCTCGACGGTCAGACCTTCGAGGTCGAGGCCGGCGAACGTGACCCGGACCAGGTGGGGGCTCGAGTGCTCGACTCGGCGCACCGACATGCGCCGAAACCGCGGTGGTTGACGCCGGGCTCGGTTCACGTCGTGGAGCTCGGCTCAGAGCAGCTCATTGCAAACAGCAGCCCATCCTTTCGGAGTAACCGACGTACGGCACGATGGTTCTCAACTGGCAGGACTTTGACTGAGGGTTTGATCTGGCATGTGTTCGCCGTAGCGGTCGAGTCAAAAAGATCCAAACCGCAAGCCACCGATGTGACGAGGCCCCTGCGGGGTTTTCGTCCACGTCGACGGGAGGCCGCATAGCGGCCCTCGCCGAGATGGGACCCGTGACGTCGCCTCCTTCGCATCGTCGAGTAAGCAGCTGTCTTCGTCACGATCATCCTCGCGAGCGTGACGGTGACGCGTCGTCGGAGGTCTGGTCGTTGTCGCTTGTTCGCTGGCTCCGTGACCGGCGGCTGTCTAACGTGCCGCCAGGCTTGATGCGTGGGCGCGCCACGACCGCTTCCGGAGTCCGATAGCTACTTCGCCCTGAAAAACCCCGATTCGGTGCGGACGCCCAGTTGCCCGGAGTGACGGCCGTGGTCCGCCATGAGGTCTCGTCCCGACCTCCCTAGTCGCTTTTCGACCCCTGTTTCCGACCATTTCCGGCGGCCGAGCGCGACAGGAGAGGGACGGGGCAAGATCAAACGGGCACTCGGTGCGACGGTGGCGGGGGACGTCCTGGTGGTCCGGCGGAGGTTCCCGCTCGTTGCCTCGGAGAAGAAGCAAGGTGCTCGCTCTGGGCGCGCTCGTCGACCAGCACGGCGATCTTGGTGGCGTTGTGGGCGAGAACACCCCAGCCACACCATGAGCGCGTCCCGTCGATGCCGTCGAGCATGGTGCGCTCCCAGCCCCAGGAGTGCTTGAGGTGTGAAATGCGGCCTTCTGATCCGGTGCGCCACTTGACGAGCTTTCGGAAGCGCCGCGCTGACTCGACCGCTCGACGCTGAGGGCCGGGACGTCCCTTGCGCGGGACGGCGACGTATTGCACGCCGAGGGTATGGAGCTCGGCCTCCACCTTGGCCTCGCCATAACCGCGATCGGCGGTCACGGATCTGGGCACCTTGGAGAGCAGTTCTTTGATGGCGCCGATGGCCGCCCCGAGCATGGGAGCGTCGGGCGGGTTGCCGACTTCGACGCGATGGTCGAGCACGATGCCGTCGGCGTTGTCGGTGACCTGGGCCTTGTAGCCGAACTCGACGGGGCGCCCGAGGCGTCCCTTGGCGATGGGCCGGGCGTCGGTGTCGTGGAGAGACACGATCCGCGTGGCCCCGTCGGGGACCTCGCCGCCGAGGCGGGTGCGGGTCTGGGCCACGACCGTCTCGAGCACCGAGATCGTGCGCTCGAGGTCAGCCACCAGCGCGCTCGCCTTGCCCGAGACCCCTTCGCCGGCCCGGCGCATCGCCCGACGGGCGTTTGTGGCCACGACCTGGGCGTCTTTGAGGGCGGCCTCGGCGATGGTGGCCAACTCGCCGGTCAAGGCCAGCACCTCGTCTTTGGCGTCCCCACTGCGCCGGCGCAGCCACGCCGCGATCTGATGGGCACGCCGGCGCACCGATCGGGTGCGGTCCCGAAAGCGCGTGCGCCGGGCCAGACCGGCGGCCTTGATGGCCCCCACGGTCTTGGTGAGCTTGGCCACCCCTTTGGCGAGCAGGCCCGAGTCGGTCGGATACGCGACATTGGCCGGGACGACTGTGGTGTCGGCGCGGACCTTGTCGAGCTTGATCAGATGCGCCGCGTTGGCCTTCTCAAGCAGCTTCTCGTTCAGCTGGGCAACGGCGCCTTCCCCGCAGCGGGTGGTGATCTTCATCAGCGTGGTTGGATGCGGCACCGCTTCGGTGAGGGGAATACGACAGAACCGCCGCCACGACACCGAGTCAGCCACCTCGGCGCAGAGCGTCTCGAAGCCGAGCCGGTAGCGAAAGCGCAAGAACATCAGGCGCAGGTAGGTCTCCATCGGGATCGACGGACGACCGATCAATGGATCGAAGAAGGGGACGAAGGGTTCGAAGAAGACGGGATCGTCGAGCAGGCGGTCGACCGGTCCGAGCCCTGGTGGGAGGGCCGAGAACTCGGGCGGGAGGAGTGCTTCCCACAGGGTGGGTTGAGGGTCTACCTTGGTGCGCAACACGATGGCTCCATTCACTCCGGGAAGGGTGTGTGGAGCCATCGTTCTTTCATTCGAGCCCGAACGCGAGCACCCCGCCACCACGAACGCGCAGGTCGCGGGCGTTTTTCACATCGACTTTTTCAGGGCGAAGTAGCTAGGCCGAACCGTTTGGTATCGAACCCGAGAGGAAGTGATCCTCGCTGAGGTCTTAGCCTTGCGTCATGCCACCGAGGGCCGCCTACGACGACATCGCTGACTGGTACGAGCACGAGTTCCTCTCCGGTCCGAATAGCGAGACCGAGAAGTGGGCGGCTGACCCCATCGGGGTCAGCGCGGCCATCGAGACCTTGTTGGGCTCGGACGGCGGCCCGTGCCTCGAGGTCGGCTGTGGCACCGGCGTCTACTCCGTGTGGTTGCGGCGGAGCGGCTGGCTTCCAGTCGGGATCGACCTTTCCGGGGGAATGCTCGCCTACGCCAAACCTCGCCTCGCGGTGGCCCAGGGCGACGCAACGTGCCTCCCCATCGCAACGGCTTCGGTTGGCACCGCCCTGGGCGTCATGGTGCACACCGACATGCCCGACTATCCGATGGTGCTGGCCGAGGTGGCACGCGTACTCAGACACGGTGGTGTCTACGTGCACATTGGCGTCCACCCCTGCTTCTGTGGTGGCTTTGCCGATCGCGCCGATCCCGATGCCGTAGTGATCCGGCCTGGCTATCTCGACGGCCACTGGACGAAGGCCTCTTGGACCGATCGGGGGGTGCGAGACAAGGTCGGTGCAACCCACTTCCCGCTTCCTGACCTCATGCACGCCTTCATCGACGCAGGTCTCGTCCTCGAGCGTTTCGCCGAGGGCGGTGGTCCCTGCCCTGTCGTGTTGGCCCTGCGAGTTCGCAAAGGCTCATCAACCTAGGACCCGAAAGTCAGTGGGCCGCGGCTGATGACTTGTCAGCCCCGTGGCTGATGATCAGTCAGCCACCCACTGATCCGGTCGGTCGATAATGACCAGATGGACAGTTCTCGCACGCCGGCTCGGCGACCCGATGACGGCAACGCCCGAGGATCCTGCCTCGATGCTCTGATGAGCTCGGGGGCTACTTCGCCGTTAACCTGGCGACCCGTCGGCAACAAGCAGATGGACGCTCTGCGCCGTGATGATGGATCATGGAGAGTCAATGACACGAGCTTGGTTGCCTGAACGAACGTGAACGCCGACAATTTGGGCAGCCTCGGGGGGTCTGTGGGCAGTGGCACGACGAGTTGATCGCCCGCGATGCAGGTCTCGCTTTGTGTGATCGCCACCGCGGGTGGTGGCTGCAACGCCGAACAGGCGCGCCGAAGCTCCCTGGCTCGATCGGGTCACGATCAGTCCATCGCGGCTCAGCCATTCCGAGACCCCCGGCAGGAAGATAAGCACACAGCCGCACCGTCGTGACTGTTTGCTGTCAGCCGCTTCTTCGGGCCTCATTCCTTCCATCCGGAAGTCGGGCGGTGAGGCACCATATGAACCTGATACCAATAGAAGATTGCCATCACCGTCGATTCGAGGAGGTAGACATGCCTGAAACCGCAGCCAGACGGCGCACCCGCTTCATCGATGCTGCGATCGAGGAATATTCGGCCGGCCACTCGACCGGTCCCGATGTCCAACAGTCCGCGTTGCAGGCCATCACCCGCGAAAGGACCGGTCGGGCGGCAGGCATGCAGATCGGTGACGATCAGGCGGTGCTCATGGAGATGGTCGTTCGAGCCATGGGGGCCAAAAGCGCGGTCGAGGTGGGCACATTCACCGGCTACTCGGCGCTCGCCGTCGCCCGGGGCCTTGGCCCGGAGGGTCGGCTGCTTTGCTGCGATGTCAGCGAAGAGTGGACTTCGATCGCGCGCGACGCCTGGGAAAAGGCGGGGGTGGCCGGTCGCATCGAGTTGCGCATTGGACCTGGACTCGAAACGCTCCGTGCTCTGGAACCGGTCGAGCAATTTGATTTCGCCTTTATTGACGCCGACAAGGAGAGTTACCCCCTGTACTACGACGAGATTTTGCCCCGCTTGCGTCATCGGGGGCTCCTTCTCCTCGACAACATGCTTCAAGGCGGCCGGGTGATCGATCCATCGGCAACCGACGAGAGCAGCATCGCCATCCGCTCCCTCAATGACACCATCAAGGAAGATCCCCGAGTTGCCGTGGTACTCCTGCCGATCGGAGACGGAGTGAGTTTCGTCCAGAAGCTCTAAGCCTCGATCCACCGATTGACCAGGTGAGCGCTGCGTCGCGGACACAGGTGATGACGAGACCTGTTCATTGAGCGTCCGCGCTTGTTGGCCGGCGTGATCCATCAAGGGGACTCGTTCGGACGAGTTGTCAGCGCACAACAACGTCTGCGGCTGCGCCGACCGCTGAAGAGACTTCAGGTCACGAGGGGCAGTGCGCGAAGACGACCGAGTGCTCTCGTGAAGGCAAGCGCCCATGGCCATCGCTCCGGGAGGCGCAGGACAAGGGACCCGCTGCGGTTGACGAGGCGTCCTGGCACGGCCAGCACGCGGGATCGGATGCTGAAGGCCACGGTGAGCTGATCGTCGGGATGGAGTTCGCCCAGTCGGGCGCTCCAGCGGGTGAGGTTGTGTGCGAGCACCGCGCATGCCAGCCACGCGGCGTTGGCGAAGAAGCGTCCCGAGGGGCAGTGCTCGAGGCCCGATCCCTCTTTCAGGTCGCGGATGGCGAGCTCGACGCTGGCGTGCTCGCGGTGGAACTTGTCGGCCTCGACTGCGCGCAGCTTGAGGTTGGTGACAAAGGCATGGTGACGCCAGTCGGGCCAGAGCTGAGCCTGGTCCGGGTCGGTGAGCCGAGTGCGACGCACGACAAGGCGGACCCGGCGTTCGGCTCGCTTGGTCGTGCCCCCGCCGGTCACGTACATGATCTCGGCCACTTGGGCAGCCCCGCCGTCGGGGTAGGTGATGTCGATCCAGCGGTGCTCTGGAATGGCCGAGATGGCCTGGTGGACGCTCTTGTTCAGGTGCACCGTGATCGACCAGGAGACGCCCAGGCGGCTGAGGGTGGCGATCAGGTCCCAGCTGTGGAACCCGGCGTCGGCCCGCAAGCTGAGCGCACCACTGGCCCCGGCTCGCCTCACCCGAGCGACGAGCTCTTCGACAAAGCGCTTCGTGCCCCGTTGCGAGGAGCCCTTTCTCAGCCGGGCGTGCAGCACCTCACCGGTGTCTGCTCGAGTGGCCAACAGGGGGTGGTAACCGAGCACCTTGGTGTAGCCGTAGGCGGCGCCTTGCTTCTTGTCCCCGTGCACCTCGACGATCGTCGAGTCGAGATCGATCGTCATCGGCTTGTCGCCCGGACCCGCCCCGAGGCGCCATGCGCGACGGATCGCCTCGGCGATCACCGCGTCGAGCTGGCGAACATGGCCGAAGGTGAAGGCACGCAGGAAGGTGCCGAGCGTCGATGGCGCCATCACACGAAACGGCAGCACTCGCCCCGTCGCACCGGCGCGCAGACGATCAGCATGATCGATGTGGGTCCCCCCAGCGAGGATCGCAGTCACCAGGGTCAACACCTTGCGACCGGGTCTGGCGCCGCCCACTCGACCGACCAGTCGGACCATCTGGTTCACCAGCTGCTCGAGACCGAAGCGGACCATGAGCGTCGCCACCACGATCAATCCGGCGTCTGCGACAAGGGTCGGCTCGTCGAAGGTCACCTGGATCCGGTCGAGACCGCGCGATACTGAGCTCACTGGAAGTGCCTCCCCGAACTGGTGAGAACTGCGACTTAGGCATCGCAATTTTCCCAGGCAGGGAGGCACTTTCCGCGGATGCGCGACCCTCTATCCGCCTACTTCATCGGTGGATCGAGGCTAAGTCAGAGGGCAGTTCCGGCGCGTGCGTGGCTGTTTCGACGTCACCCCAAGGCGGCTGTCACTGCATCAGCCCCACCCAGACGGTCACGATCGTCGCCACTGGCGCCACCCATCTGCAGAGTTGCAAGCTTCTTCTTTTCGAACCAAGCGAGACTGTCCGCTATCGAAGATAGACGGCAAGAGAATCTTCGTCGAGCACTTGTACATCGGGTAGGCGTCTGGGAACTGCTCGGTCATATAGCGCGCCTCGACGGTCGCTCTGCAGAGGAAGTAGATCACGGCCAGTGCCACCGTGATCTCGGTCGCTCGGCGCTCATGACTTCGCCCACCCCCAGGGCCCGCCCCGCCCTGCTTCTGGCAGCGCCAGTCGATCCTCCTTACCATGGACCCGTGGCAGATTTCCCGGGGATTACCCATGTGGCCCTGACGGTCTCAGATCTTGATCGAAGCGCACGCTGGTACGAGAGGCTCTTCGGAGCCAAGCCAGACAAACTCGACGACAGCGGCCCGTTCCGGGCGGCGGTGTGGCTCTTGACCGGAGGCACAGTGATCGCCCTCCACCAGTTCAAGGACCCAAAATCGGAGGTCTTCGACGAGCTCCGCCCGGGCCTGGACCACCTGGCCTTTGGGTGCGCCAGCCGTGACGAGCTGGCGGCCTGGGCATCTCGGCTCGACGCCCTCGATATCGAGCACGGCGACATCTGTGACGAACCCTATGGGTCCGGCCTTTCATTCCGCGACCCTGACAACATCGCCTTGGAGTTCTTCTCCGCACCTGCATAGCTCACCTTGGACATTCGTTCGCGAAGGAGGAACCTCCATGCCCAACCCCACGGCTCCCGAGACCAATCGACCACCTCCGGCGCGGCTGCATCACCATGCCTTCGTCACCACCGATCAGGAGGCCACCCGCAAGTTCTACGAAGAGATCGTGGGCTTGCCACTGGTCGCGACCTGGACCGAAGTGGAGCACCTCATGGGCGGGGAGGAACAGGAGTTCTGTCACACCTTCTACGGGCTCGGTGACGGCGGAAGCCTGGCCTTCTTCCAGTTCGCCAACCCACAGTTCTCCGAACAGTTCGCACCACCGCCTGCTCCCTCCCTCTTCCGGCACGTGGCGATGCTCGTCACGCCCGAACAGCAAGACGCAATCGGTGGGCGGGCTGAGGCATCTGGGATGGAGACGATGCTGGCCGACCACGGCTATTGCAGGTCGCTCTACATCACCGATCCCAACGGCCTACTCCTGGAGTTCACCGTCGATCACCCAGATGTCGAGAAGATCGAAATCACCCGCCGGGAGAAAGCGCATCACGACCTCGCTCGATGGCTATCTGGTGATCACACCAGCAACAACGACTGGCGCCCGAACTCCTGATTCGGACTATCGGCAACCTTGTGACGACCCCATGCCGGCGGGCTTTCTCCCGGGCATTCGTCAGCGACTCGAGGAGTTCCGCTCCACCACTAGCACGGTCGAGGTGATCGAGCCGTCCGACGAGGTGCGAGAGCTGACCGGCTTGGGCAGGTATCTGCTGGACTTTCTCCGGACCGAGGCCGCCTCTGACGAGGGTGTCCGACGCAGCGGCCACCCGACGCCCCCCTTCCGCGGCTGTTGCCAGATCAGCCGGCGCAGTGTCCGTAGTCGCCCCTCGAGGTTGCTTCGACATCATCCACCCCCGATTGGAGGGAGCGATGGGTTCCCGTTCCGAGGTCACAATTAACCCCGGCGGGGTCGCATACAAGTCGACACAGCGCGTCAGACGCCGTGGGTACGGTTCGCCGTCCGAGTCCCTCAGCGCTCACCCTCGCCCGGAGAGAGAGCGAGACAAGGGCGCGGGCGACGCCAAAGGCGGGGACACCGAGGGAGACGGCGAGGGCGCACGGAGGGAAAACGGCGGCCGAAGGGGTACAGGGACGCTGACCAGCCAGCGGGCTAGAGACAGGGGACGATCACTCGGCCCGTAGGAGCACCGCTGTCGACGTACGAGCCGCACTATGCCCAGGCAGAGCGGCAAGGACGTTGGCGAACACCAGTGCACCCAATGCCACGAGCACGACCGACAAGACGGGCACCGTCGCGTGAGGCACGGCGTCGATGTTGCGGGCGAACAGCGTCCACAGCCAACGGCCGACGGCGATGCCCAGCGGGAGTCCCACCACGATCCCGATCACAGCCGTGACTGAAGCTTGCCAGGCCACGGCGGCGGCCAGTTGTCGTTGGGTGAAGCCGAGCGTCTTCAACAGGGCCAAGTCCCGTCGCCTCCGTCGGACCGAGGCCGTGAGGGTGAGGCCGAGGGCGACGATGGCACCGATGGCGAGCGCCCAGGCGAGCAAGGCGGGAGTGGCCCCAATGGTGCGGTAGTTCACAATTTCGGCCGGGCGTTGCACGCCCACCACCGACACCGTGAAGCCCTCTCCACCCCCGTCCGGCACCGCGGCGATGGCTTGGTTGGCTACTGCGGCGATGTGCTGCAGATTGGCGAGGCCGGCCGCCGATGGCACCGCGCTGCGAAGGCGCACGAAGACCAGGCCGGGGCCGTTGAGGGTGGGATCGGAGTAGTTGGTTGCTTGGTCGAACGCCGGAGGATAGATCGCATTCAAAACCAGCGCTCCGGTCCCCATGGAGGTGTGGTCGTCGACGACGCTCGAGTACCCCACGGCCGGCAGGGTGGTGGTTCCCACGATGACCGCCGGGGTCGGGGGCACATAGGTAGGCCCGTCCTGCGGAGCTCCTTCGCTGAACTCGACGGTATCGCCGATGTGCTTGTGCAGCTGTGCCATCGTCGCCGCGCCGAGGACAATCTGGCTCTTGTTGTCCACCTGGTGGCCGGTCAGGATGGGCGGCACGATCGCCGCCCGGCCCGCTGGGTGGTTGGCCTCGAATAGGAAGGGGACGTACTGTCCGTCGAGCTCGGCGACGGTGTAGTTGTACCCGGTCCAAGTGGCGACGTCGGGATCATGGTCGAGAAGCGAAATGGCCTGGGGGGGACGGTGTTCGAGGCGTCGAGCATGTAGCTCCAGTCCCACCCGTAGAGAGCGGGATGCGACACCAGCGTTTGCAGGCCGCTTCCGAAGGTGAGGGTCGCCACCACCATGGCGACGGCGAGCACCGAGCCGAGCAACGCCGAGCGCACCGGCACCGCGGTGCGACCCCGCCCTGGCTCGAGGGCGAGGCGCACTCCGACGACAGCGGGCGTCGACGGCCCTGCAGAAGCGAACGCCTCAACGACCCGGGAGGTGCGGGGGGAGCCAGCCGGGATCGTCGAGCCACGCGGTGCGGCGCTCCCCGGTAGGCAAGGCCAATGGCCATCGCCCCGAGGCCCACGATGAGCACGGCGAGCCCGATGCCTAGCACCGTCCAGTCGAAGGCGATGCCCAGGTGGGGATAGACGGGGCGCACCGGGCCGACGGGCGACAGCGGCGACAGGGCTATGCACACCACGCAGGCCAGGACCGACCCGGCGACGATGGCACCCAGGATGCCGATCAGGCTGTCGGTCGCGATGGTCGTCGGTCCGGCACCGAGCGCCCGCAGCACCAACGACTCCTCGTCGGCGTCCCGGAGCTGGCGGGAGATGACCTGCAGTCCGATGAGCAACGCGGCCAGGGCTGCCACTGCGCCGAACACGCCCAGGGCGATGGCCAGAGGCTTGACGGTGAGATCGACCTTGGCCTCCACCGGGGCCACCGCATGAAAGGCAAGGTCGGTGCCCGGCGGCGACAGAGCCGTGAGCTCCCGCTCCACCGCGCTGACGCCGCTGTTGCCGCGATCGAGCTGGAGCCCGTAGTAGATGAGGTCTTCGGTCCCCTGGGCGCCGTCGGCTACGACCGCCTTTCCCACTGCCGGGGTGAAGAAGATGAAGGCGGGGTAGTGGTCGATGTCGTCCTGGACGACGGCGCTGCTTATTTGGACGATGCCGACAAGCCGGGCTTCGATGCGGCGATGGGGAGGCACGCTCGGCGTCCCGAAGCCGGGCAGGGTTTCCTGCTCCTCGGTGTAGATGCCGTAGGGGATGACCTGGCCGACGTGGTACCCGAGCAGGTTGGCCGCCGTCGCCGTCATCATGATCTCGTCGGCCCGGTTCGGGTCGGCCATGCGGCCCCTCGTGACGGTGACCCGGTCCTGGTCGAAGAACTCTCCACTGAGGCTGGCAACGACAGCGGTGTCGGTAACGGTATCGACGCCGAGGCGGGGGGCGCCGTCGGCCAGCAACGGGGCGGCCAGCAGGGCGACGGCGGACTCCACGTGTTTGACGCCGGGCAGGCGGGCGATCTGCGCCGCGGCGGCCGACGAATAGTTGACGCTGCCGCCCCCCTCGCCAACACCGCCGATAATGGTGACCGTCAGGTTGGATGGGTCGGTGGTGGCCAGGTAGGTGGCGAAGGACGACTGGGTGCGCCGGGCAACGGACAACGCGCCCATGGCCAGGCCTCCGACCAGCCCCACCAGGAGGACCAGGGTGAGATAGCCACCCCGGCGGCGGCCGAAGGTGGCGCGGAACCGGTACCAACCCACCGGGAGAACTTCGTGGTTCACGCTTAGGCACCACCGAATCCGGCCCCGCCCACGTCCGACCGTTCCACCGAGGTGCCAGTCGAACCCTTCCGGCAACGAGTATCCCCCAGCTCTGCTGTTGATCCAAGGTGACTAACCGGTGTGGCGGCCCTCGTGGCAACACCACGCTTGTCTTCGGGAGACCGTCTCTGGCGTCGTTGCTGGGAGAATCAGCCGATTTGCCTACCTGAGCCGCGAGCAGTGGCCCGCAGGGTTGACGGGATGGCAACCGCTTTCCAAGCCGCCTCCTCAGCCGTCAACGCCGCCGGCTGAGAGATAAGCACTCAGCCGCACCAGGGAGCTGTTTGCTGACTACCGCTATTGGGAACGCGCCTTCTGCATTCGACGAATGCCCCAGGCACTTTCGGGGCAGGGTTTGCTTATGCTCGAACTTGGCTGTTGATCAACTGACTCGAGCTAGCCGATGTTCGAAGTCATCGGCGAGGGCAATGAGCGCATCGGTGGCCTCGCCGCGCCGGATGGTTCCCGCCGACTGAGGCGTGAAACAGCTCGCGCCGAACATGTCCTCGGTTTCGATTGCCGCAGCGACAATGTCGTCCTCTGTTAACGCTGGCCCGTCCCCTACCTGGGATAGGAGATCACCACAGAACAGAATGCCGGTGGTCTCCTCGTAGATGACATGGGCATCCCGCCCGTGGGGTACGTGCGGAGTGTGAATGCTGCGGATGCGGCGCCCGCCGAGATCAAAGGAAGCGTCGGGGTCTGATGGGAACCGGCGGTCGGTTGGCGAGGTCATCGATCGACACCATGCAGCCGATGGCAGTGTGGGCTATCTGAGCGGCGCAGCATCTAGGAAAAGGTTCATCGCGCCGCACTCATCGGCTTCGAGATGGCCGAACATGATCCAGCGCAGACGATCGAGCGGCATCAGCGAGGCGATGGCCGCGGAGACTGCCGGGAACATTCCGCGTGGACCGGTGTGGAAGATCGTCGGCTCGTCGGCGTCGATGAGGAACTGGTTGAACGTGAAGCCGGTCGGGCCGACGTCGGGGACGAACGTCGACAGCCGGTAGATGCGCTCGGCGATCTCGTCGACTCGGGTTTCCATGATGTTGCTCCTATTCAGCGTGGGTTCCGGGTGGTGGGTGAGGACCTACAAGGGAAGTGGATGGCTGAGGACCCCCTCGCCAGGTAGCCGCCCGGAGAGGGTACGAATGAAGTCCAACGCGTCGATCTCGACGCGCTCACCGCCGACGCCCTGTATGAACTTCCCGCCGGCTGGCCCGTCGAGCACGAGCTCGAAGGGCTGGCGGTGGATATCGGCCCACTCGGCCACAATGTCGGCGACAAGGCGGCCATCGTGATCGGCCGTGAGCTGCATCGGGCGGTCGATGGCTGCGTGGACGTCGATCCGATGGGCCCAGACGTCGCGGGTGAACCCGACATCGAGCAGGTACTTGAGGGGTGCCCATCCGATCGGGGGCCCGAACGGTAGGGGGATATAACGAGCGGGAGGCGGCGTGCGCCAGCGGCCCTTGACCGCCTTGGGACCCACCGCTGCAACCTGCGCGACGAGTTCGTCGATCGTGAGTTGTTTGCGCTCGCGAATCTGCAGCTCGTTCAGGCCGTCGACCCAGTGGTGTGAGTCGATCTCCCTGTTGAGCGGCATGCCCAGCCTCAACTGGTGGACGAATTCTCGGACGGAGGCTTGCGCTTCGCCTGAACCGAGGACGTGCAGCACCATCTTGCGAACGTCCCATCCGGTGCAATCGGTGGGCGCCGCCCACTCCTCCGGCGTGAGGGACGCGACCAGCTCCGCAAAGCGCGTGAACTCCTCTTCGGCCAGCACCCGAGCCTGGGGACGGGTAATTCGGTTTGCAATCATGAGTGTCTGCTCCTTTCGAGCACATCGTCGACATGCAGATCGACGAGTCGGTTGAGGTGACGGATCCAACGGTTGCCGCCGGGGTCATTGCTCAGTTGCGCCTCCATCAAGCCTGCGACCATGGCCACGATGCAGTCGATGTCGCCCTGTTTGGCCACGCCGGCCTCGTTTATCAACTTGTAGACGCGCCCCAATGCTTCCTCGGCGAGGACATAGGACGTCGGTGAAGGCGTGAATCCCGGTACGGGACGCTCGAAGAGCAGCTCATAGCGCGCCGGGTCCTCGAGTGCGAAAGCCACGAACTCGGCCAGGAGCTTCTTCAGAGCCGCACGCGGATCTCGAGGGAGTTTGACGAGGTCGAGCCGCTGAAGCAGTCGCCGGTTGCCGTCGGCGAACATGGAGTCATATAGCGCAAGCTTCGAGTCAAAGTAGGCGTAGAGCGACGGTTGGCGCATCCCCACCTCACGGGCCAGGGCGTGCAACGACACACCAGCGATTCCGTGCTCTCGGGCGAGCCTCCACGCCGACTCGACGATGCCGCTCACCTTGGCCTCTCGTCGCTGCATGACCTTGACCCGCCTTAGCCGAGAGTCAGCGGTCGCTGATATGTCTATCACTAATAGGCAGACTACCTATCAGTGATAGACATGTCAAGAGGTATCTGGCCCAGCCTTTGACGGCCTTGCGATTTGGAGCCGTGCCCCCGTTCGCCGGCTCGGGGACGCGCCAGAACGTCGGAGGATCGGGACGGCGAGTGGCGGCCGATCAGCGTCGTCTCGCCGGTGAGCCACCGAGCCCAGGGCCGCCCAAAGCGCACAAAGCCAACAACGGGGTGCGGCCGAGTGCGTATCTCTATGAAAAGGGGCCGGACGTCAATGGGTGTTCCCTCAAGCTGACCGCGCTCGAAGGGATGCTTCGGGGAGAAGCTCTCATCTCTCTATCGCTTCCTCGTGGGAAGACCAGGTCTTTTGGGAGAGCTCCGGCTGGTCCAATTCAGCCAGGGTCGTCAGACGCGACCAGATAAGCAGTGGGACCTTGCGGGAGAAAAGAACGAGCCCGTCTGGAGCATGTGCCAGATGGCCTCGGCGAGCTTGCGAGCCACCTCGACCCGGGCCACCTTGGCCCCGCGCTGACGGCCCAGCCGAGTCTTGGTGCGCTGGTAGTGCTCGACGTAGACCGGGTGCTGGGCGGCGTGGACGGCGGCCTCGATGAGCGCCCAGCGCAGGTACTTGGGGCCGTTCTTGGCCAGTGGTCCCCGCCAGTCCTTCTCGCCGGACTGGATGACCCGCGGGCACAGACCGCTGTAGCCGACCAGGGACTTGGGCGAGGAGAACCTCGAGATGTCCCCGATCTCAGAGGCGATGGTGTAGCCGAGGATCCAGGCCACCCCGGGCACCGACTGGAGCAACGAGACGTAGGGATGGTCGGCCCCGAGGGCCCGCAGCTCGCGCTCGATGCCTGCGATCTCTTTGTCCAGGTCGTCGATCATGCGAAGGGCGGTCGTGATGTTCTCGGTCCAGGGTTCTGGGAGATCGAGGCGAGCCAAGATTGCCCGACCCTGGCGCCCGAACAGGTCCGACACCGCACAGGGCTTGCCGAAGCTCATGAGGCTGGCGTGGATGCGGTTCTTCAACATCACCCGGTGACGGACCAGATGCAGGCGGAACCGGGCCCGCTCGCGCTCGCCCCGGACGGCGGGATCGGGGAGCCAGATGGCCGGCACCAGGTCGCGTCGGGACAACTCGGCCAGCACCCAGGCGTCGATCTTGTCGGTCTTGCAGGCCAAGGGGGCCAAGCCCTTCACCTTCTGGGCATCGGCGATGTCCACGTCCCAGCCGTGCCAGCTCGAGCGTGTCGTGGACGAAGCGGGCCCCGGTCATCGACTCGATGACCGCATGGACCGGGCCGCCAAAGGCGGCCGTTCTCCTCACCAGTTCGCGAAGCCCGTCTGCGTCGGGCGGGGCTGTGGTGACGGCGAGCCGCTCACCGCGCTCGTCGAGCGACACAGACGTCCAGTCGTTTTCTGCTGAGGTCGAGTCCGAGGTGCAACATGGTGTACGGGGCCTCCTTGGTGATTGGTTCCGATGAGAACCCACATGTTGTTCTCACCGGGGAGGCCCCTCTTCATGACCATTCAGCCGGCCGCAAGGCGGGTGGCCGGTCCACGGAACACGGTATTCGGTGGGGTGTTTCTGCCACTGTCCCTGATCGGCACCATGGGGATAGTCCTAGGAGCCAAAGAAGTCCCTCTCGGTACGCCACAACAACCGACCTCGGCCGGATGAAATGTGCAAGTGACAGGTCCCCCACACGTGAGCGGGATCCAGGGAGCCGATGAAGGGCTCAGCGCTGTACTCTCTAATGCCTTAGCCGGAGGGACGACATGGGCGATCGAATCGACGAGCTCAGCGACGCTCGATCGGCTTACGACCGCCGGGATTGGCGTGGGGCGTTCGACCTGCTGACGGCGGCCGAGAGGCGCTCGCCGCTCGCGCCGGAAGATGTCGAACTGCTGGCAGAGGCGGCACGTTGGGCACGTGAGTACGGCGCCATGATCGACGCCCTGGAGCAGGCCGAGGCTCGCTACGAACGCGTCGGCAAACGAGGCCTCGCGGCGGGAGTCGCATTGTCGCTGTGCCGTGAACACTTCGTCCGCAACAGCCTTTCTGAGGCCGGAGGCTGGCTGGGTCGTGCCTCTCGCCTGCTCGAGGACGAGCCGGAATGCTCTGCCCACGGCTACCTGCAGTGGGCCCTCGGCCGAGCCGTATGGGCCGACGAAGACTCAGTGTCCGCTCTGGACCACGCCCGCGAGGCGAGCGCGATCGGTCGTCGGCTGGGTGACATCGATCTAGAAGCCTTCGGTTTGCACGACGAGGGGCATGTGTTGATCGCTCGGGGCGAAGTCGACGCGGGTCGTGCCTTGGTCGATGAGGCTGCTGCCATGAGCGGTGCCGCCAGCAACCCGTACACCACCGGAATGGTCTATTGCGGCGCGATCTGGGCCTACCGCAACATGGCCGACTGGCGACGTGCCGCCGAGTGGACCGACGCGTCGCTGCGATGGTGCGAGCGAGAATCGTTGAGTGGCTTTCCCGGTCTCTGTCGGTTCCATCGCGCTGAGGTCCGCCGTCTTCGCGGGGAGCTTGACAACGCCGAGCGAGACGCCCTCGATGCCATCGAAGAGTTGTTGCCAGCCAACCTGATCGCGACCGGATGGGCCTTGACCGAGCTCGGCGAGATCCGGCGCAGAAAGGGCGATCAATCAGGGGCCCGAGACGCCTTTCGACGTGCCCAGGAGCTGGGCGGACTGCCCCAGCCGGGACTGGCGCTGTTGCTGTTGGACGAAGGCAAGCCTGACGCTGCTCTAGCCAGCATTACCGACGCGTTGGCCCAGATGGTCGGCGTCCACCAAGAGGACCGCGGCTCGGTTCTACCCGCAGCGGTGACGATCGCCTTGGCAGCCGGTCGGGTCGACCGAGCCCGTGATGCTTTGGCCGAGCTGGAGTCATGGGGGAAGTCGTTCCACACCACTGCCGCCCTTGCCTCTGTCGCCGAAGCGCTCGGCCAGGTCCAATTGGCCAATGGCGACGCAGAGGCCGCGATTACCTCGCTGCGGGAGGCATGCCGCCTGTGGTGCGAGGTCGACGCGCCATTCGAGGCGGCTCGTGCTCGGCTCATCATCGCCGGAGCGCTGCGAGTCAGTGGCCATGAGTCCAACGCCACGGGGGAGCTCGAGGCGGCGCTTAGCGCGTTCGAACGTCTCGGCGCGGTCCGAGAGGCAGAGCGGGTGCGCTCGATGCTCCACGCGGCCCAGCGGAGCCGGGCTACCTGCACCCTGATGTTCACCGACATTGTCGACTCGACCAGGCTCGTCGAGGTCCTGGGTGATGACGCGTGGGGAAACCTACTGGACTGGCACGACCGTACCCTGCGTCAGTGTTTTCATGCGCACAACGGTCGGGAGATCAACCATGAAGGAGATGGGTTCTTCGTATCGTTCACCGATTCCTTTGACGCCGTCGAGTGCGCCATTGCGATCCAGCGCACCCTGGCCGATCACCGTCGTGAGCATGGCTTCGCTCCGCAGGTGCGCATTGGTGTCCACGCCACCGAAGCTGTCGACCTTGGCGATGATTACTTGGGCAAGGGAGTCCACGAAGCTGCCGCGTGTCGGAGCCGCCGCCGGCACTGGAGAGATCCTTGTGACCGCGGCCGTCATCGATTCGGTCACCGACCACTTCCACGTTCGAAACCGCCGTGAACTCGATCTGAAGGGGCTCTCCGTCGCCCTCGACGTCGCAAGCGTCGAGTGGCAATAGTCACTTCTGAGCGCCGTCCGGGTACGCCGTTGCCAGTCCCCGTTATGGGCACCTTCGAGGTTCGCGCCGGGCGCATCGTTCAGTGGCGTGACTACTTCGACCTGGCACTCGTCAGCAAACTCATGGCGGGCGACGACGCGGCATCTCTGCTGCCGCACTAGTCCCTAGTGTGCCGCCTCAGAGATTCGTGAGCAATAGCGTGCGAGGGAAGCCAGGATCTCATCTGCGGTCTTGACCCAGACGTAGGGCCGAGGGTTCTCGTTCCAGGTCTTGATCCAATCTCGGATGTCGCTCTTGAGGTGCTGCGACCGAGAGATGGGCACCGCGCTTGATCTTCTTGGTGGTCAGCTCGCCGAACCAGCGCTCCACCATGTTGAGCCAACTCGATCCCGGTCGGGGTGAAGTGCAGATGGAATCGGGGGTGGCGCAACAGCCACCGCTTGATCGCGGGGGTCTTGTGGGTGGCGTAGTTGTCGAGGATGAGGTGGACGTCGAGGTCTCCGGGGACCTCGTCGTCGATCTGCACCAAGAACTTCTTGAACTCGATGGCCCGGTGGCGCTGGTGCAACGAGGCGATGACCTTCCCGCTCGCCATGTCGAGCGCGGCGAACAGCGAGGTGGTGCCGTGGCGCACGTAGTCGTGGCTCCGCCGCTCGGGACACCGGGCATCATGGGCAGGATCGGCTGGAATCGGTTGAGCGCCTGGATCTGGGACTTCTCGTCGACCGCACAGCACCACGGCCCGCTCGGGGGGATCGAGGTAGAGACCCACGACGTCTCTCACCTTCTCGACGAACAAAGGGTCGGTGGAGAGCTTGAAGGACTCGGCCCGGTGGGGCTGGAGCCCGAAGGCCCACCAGATGCGACCGACGCTTGCTGGCGAGATTCCCGTTGCCTCGGCCATCGATCGCGTCGACCAGTGGGTGGCGTCGAGCGGGATCTCCTCCAAGGTCTTGACGATCACCGCCTCGACCTTGTCGTCGGTGATGCTGCGAGGCGCGCCGGGCCGGGGGTCGTCGCTCAGCCCGTCCAGACCCTCGTCGACGAATCGCGAGCGCCACTTGCCCACCGTCGCCTCGCTGACGCCCAAGATGGCCGCCACCTCGAGGTTGGAGACCCCCGACGCGCACAGCAGCACGATCCGACAGCGCAGCGCCAAGCGCTGCGCGCTCTTGGGTCGACTCGCCCAGCGCTCGAGCGTCTCTCGCTCCTCGTCGCTCAAGATCAGCTCTGCCTTCGGCCGTCCTCGGTCTGCCATCGCTGCCTCCCATCGTCGCTGATGAAAGGCACAACGTGCCGACACCGACCAAAATTCCTATATCCCTAGGAATCTCTGAAGCGGGACACTAGCTCCACCGTACAGAACCCCGACTCCGAATCCACCCGTGCCCACGCCCTGAACACTGCCCAGCAACGCATAGCCAGAGGACTCGGCGACGTTTGCAAAAAGGTCGGGGTTCGGGCGCCCCTCTCACGTCATGTATGAAGTCTGGTGAAGTGGTGGCTGTGACGTAGTCAGCCACGCCATAAGGGTCCACGGAAGTATAACTCGCGCGATATAGCCTCCGGGAGTGGAGGTGGCCGAGGCCCAGCTGGCTGAGTTCTTCTCGGTCGTGATGCCCCTGCTCGATGAGCGCCAGCGACGTGTGGTCTCGGGAGCGGCAGCGAAGCTGCTCGGTCGGGGTGGAACGACTGCGGTGGCTCGTCTGGCATCGATGAGCCGCAACACGGTGATCACGGGAACCCAAGAGATCGACTCGGGGATGGCCACACCCAACGAGCGTGTGCGTCGAGAGGGTGGCGGCCGCAAGCGCTTGATCGACAAGGACCCGAACCTGCTCTTGGAACTCGACGACCTCGTCTCCCCCGAAGCCCGCGGCGATCCGATGTCCCCCCTGCGTTGGACGGCCAAGTCCACCTATCGACTCGCTGACGCACTTGGTGCCAAAGGCTTCGAGATCAGCCCCAAAACCGTGGGGGACCTGCTCGCAGAGATGGGCTATAGCCTCCAAGGCACCTCCAAGCAGAAGGAGGGCGCCCAGCACGTGGACCGCGACGCCCAGTTCGCCTACATCAACGACACGGCGGGACGGTTCTGCTCCGAAGGCCAGCCGGTCATCAGCGTCGACGCCAAGAAGAAGGAGCTCGTCGGCGAGTACTCCAACGCTGGTCAGGAGTACTCAGCCGGCCAAGAAGCCCACTCGCACCCAGGTCCACGACTTCATCGACCCCGAGATGGGAAAGGCCATCCCCTACGGCGTCTACGACTTCGGTGCCGACGAAGGCTGGGTCTCGGTCGGCAACGATGCCGACACGGCCGGCTTCGCCGTGGCCAGCATCGGCCGGTGGTGGGCTCAGATGGGCAGGCACCGTTACCCCGACGCCACCAAGCTGCTCGTCTGTGCCGACGCCGGGGGTTCGAACGGCTATCGCCTTCGGGCCTGGAAGGTCGAACTGGCCAAGCTGGCGGCTGACACCGGGCTTGAGATCACCGTTTGCCACTTCCCGCCGGGGACCTCCAAGTGGAACAAGATCGAGCACCGCATGTTCAGCTTCATCACCATGAACTGGAGAGGGCGCCCCCTCACCTCTTATCGCGTCGTCGTCCAGCTCATCGCCAACACCACGACCAAGAAGGGTCTCAAGATCAACGCCGAGCTCGACGAGGGCTACTACCCGACCGGAGTCAAGATCACCAACAAGGAGTTGGCCGCCGTCCCTCTCACCCGCCATGAGTTCCACGGTGACTGGAACTACACCGTGCATTCCCAACCGCTCAACTAACTTCCGCGCGGGCCCTAACTATCCCGGAGGTGCAAAGAACTCAAGGGCGATGTTGTCAGGGTCACGGAATGACAAGCCCGAACCGTAAGGCGCATCGACGATTCCGCCGTTTGCAATACCGAGCTGGTTCAAATGGCGTTCCCACTCCTCAAGCTCAGACCGGTTGGCGCACGCGAATGCGAGATGGTCCAAGCCCGGGCGACGCTCGTCGAATGGCTCCGTGCTCTTCAGGTCCGGGAACTGGTGAATACCGACAAGTGTCCCTCCCAAGAGCCAGACCACGTGGTGGAAAGGACCCGTGTCTTCATCGACGACTGGATCGGACCCGAACAGCCGTTGGTACCAGGGGCGGCTGCGGTCAAGGTCGCTGACCGTCAGGGCCACGTGCGTGATCGCAGGAAACTCTGGCATCGCTGCCTCCTTGTCACGAGATGTGCTGGGAGGATAGCCGCGTTTACCCTCGCTGGACCTGGGCATCGCTCGGCCGAGGGGCGCCCCCTCCAGAAGTCTGGGCCTCGGTGATCCATGGAGTCCGGAGTCGATCGGGGCCTCGGGGGTCGAAGCCGATCCGAGCGGTTGCGACCCTTGGCTGTCGTTACCGCGCCGGTCAGGCTCCGTGATGTGCTCGGACGTCACCCATCGGGCGATTGTGTTCAATGCCAAGAGCACAGATTGCCGGTGTGGCTGACGATGTTCGCGACTCGGCGAGGAGGAGCGGCCTAGCGTGAAGCGAGCAGGAAGGACCGCATCTCGGCGGCGAGTTCGCGGCCCTTGTAGACGGTCACCGAATGCCCGGCGCCTTCAACGGTCACCAGGCGGGCCTTTGGGTTCTCCGCGATCATCCGGTCCGCTACCTCGACAGTGAGAATGTCGGACACACCGCCGCGCACAACGAGGGTGGGCGCCTCAATCTTGCGCCACGCCTGCCAGCGTTCTTCCAAGTATTCGCTCGGCTGGATCGAAACCTTCGCCGGATCATTGTCGGCCTGGTGGACCACCTCTGCCGCCACCTTCTTATCGGAGTCGGGATCGTGGTCGTACTTGTAGGTCCATTTGCCGTCGTCCCGGCGGCGCATGTTGTAGATCGTGCGTCGCCGCAGCGCCTTCTCGGCCTCCTCGTCCATCGGGGGATCTGCCGGCCACAAGCGCCGGGCCTCAGCGAGGGCGTGCTCGGGCGAGTCGAAAACATCGGTCTGCTCGAGTGAGGAAAGCGAGATCCGTTTGAGACCGTCGATACTGAGGACTGGCCCGGCGTCGACGACAATCACCTTGTTCACCCGATCTGGGTGCTCGGCCGCGTACGCCATGGAATTCAAGCCGCCCATCGAGATGCCGCCGAGATGGAAGCGGTCGAGACCCAAGGCGTCGGCGAAGTACCCGATGTCGCTGATCATGTCGCCGGGCCCACCCTCGCCTCTCCTCGCAGCGGAAAGCCCCGCGCCGCCGCTATCGCCGTGACCGCGTTGGTCGAGCGCGAGCGTGCGGAACTCGGGGAGCAGAGCCTGGGCGACGACATTCCAGGTGTGGGCGTGGGACCTCGCGCCGTGAAGCAGGATCACCGGCGTGGCCTTGGGATTGGCCCAGTCGAGGTAGTGCAGGTGCACACCGTTGATGTCAACCCAACGGGAGTCGGGTTCTACCACTGCTGTCGCGTTCGCCACACCCAGCTCCTTCCGTCGTGTATCTCGTGCTCCCTACGCGCTCACGCTCGATGGCTGCCGGCGCCCGGATCGTAGCGTGACTTTTCCGGCTATGGCCTGGGGTTGGGAGTCGAAACTTGAGCCGCGCTCTGACCTTCGACGCGGTCGGGGGCCAGGTCGTCGCCTTCCGATGCACCGGAACGAGGTCCGTGCCGATCTTTCTCGTGTCGTTCGTCATGCCACGCCTGGCGTTCTCGCTCTCTCGGGAAGTAGCTGTGCTACAAGATCGCCCGTGACTTGCTGAGCTGCGCCACGGGCTCCACATCCGGGCCGTGTACTGAATAGGCGATCTGCGCCTGGATAGGTGTCTGATGAGGCGCCATTGCGAACTGAGGGGTGCCCCCGAGGTGCCGTACTGGGGCATTCGTCGAATGCAGAATGCGCGTTCTGGCAAACAGCTACCCCGGGTGCGGCTGAGTGCTTATCTCTATGAAGAGGGGCCGGACGTCAATGGGTGTTCGCTCAAGCTGACCGCGCTCGAGGGATGCTTCGGGGAGAAGCTCTCATCTCTCTATCGCTTCCTCGTTGGGAAGACCAGGTTTCTTGGGAGAGCTCCGGCTGGTCCAATTCAGCCAGGGTCGTCAGACGCGACCAGATAAGCAGTGGGACCTTGCCGGAGAAAAGAACGAGCCCGTCTGCAGCATGTGCCAGATGGCCTCGGCGAGCTTGCGAGCCACCTCGACCCGGGCCACCTTGGCCCCGCGCTGACGACCCAGCCGAGTCTTGGTGCGCTGGTAGTGCTCGGCGTAGACCGGGTGCTGGGCGGCGTGGACTGCAGCCTCGATGAGTGCCCAGCGCAGGTACTTGGGGCCGTTCTTGGCCAGTGGCCCCCGCCAGTCCTTCTCGCCGGACTGGATGACCCGCGGGCACAGACCGCTGTAGCCGACCAAGGACTTGGGTGAGGAGAACCGGCTGATGTCGCCGATCTCAGAAGCGATGGTGTAGCCGAGGATCCAGGCCACCCCGGGCACCGACTGGAGCAACGAGACGTAGGGATGGTCGGCCCCGAGGGCCCGCAGCTCGCGCTCGATGGCTGCGATCTCTTTGTCCAGGTCGTCGATCATGCGAAGGGCGGTCGTGATGTTCTCGGTCCAGGGTTCTGGGAGATCGAGGCGAGCCAAGATTGCCCGACCCTGGCGCCCGAACAGGTCCGACACCGCACAGGGCTTGCCGAAGCTCATGAGGCTGGCGTGGATGCGGTTCTTCAACATCACCCGGTGACGGACCAGATGCAGGCGGAACCGGGCCCGCTCGCGCTCGCCCCGGACGGCGGGATCGGGGAGCCAGATGGCCGGCACCAGGTCGCGTCGGGACAACTCGGCCAGCACCCAGGCGTCGATCTTGTCGGTCTTGCAGGCCAAGGGGGCCAAGCCCTTCACCTTCTGGGCATCGGCAATGTCCACGTCCCAGCCGGCCAGCTCGAGCGTGTCGTGGACGAAGCGGGCCCCGGTCATCGACTCGATGACCGCATGGACCGGGCCGCCAAAGGCGGCCGTTCTCCTCACCAGTTCGCGAAGGCCGTCTGCGTCGGGCGGGGCTGTGGTGACGGCGAGCCGCTCACCGCGCTCGTCGAGGACACAGACGTCCAGTCTTTTTCTGCTGAGGTCGAGTCCGAGGTGCAACATGGTGTCTGGGAGCCTCCTTGGTGATTGGTTCCGACGAGAACCCAAGTGTTGTTCTCATCGGGGAGGCCCCTCTTCATGACATTCTCAGCCCGAGCTGCCGGATCCGCTTCGGGTACGCAGCCAAACATCAGGCGGATGTTTGTGTAACAGCCACAGCCTTAAACCAGCCACGCTCCAACGACCCGAATCACCGCGCTTCACGACAGAGAAAGCTGCCCTCGGTACCAAGTAACATCAGTATCGGTGACTTAGATGGGGAGTGACGCCCCCGGAGCCACCACCAGCCAATGAGGTCGCCGCCCTAGCGGTGACGAAGTGCGGTGGCACCGCGAGCTCCCCTCGCCCGCACATCTGGGACCGACGTTCTGGATGGAGGTGGGCGAGTGCAAAGGATTTGGACTACCGAACTGGCCGAAAAGGTAGGCCAACGAGCGCGCCTGGCCGGTTGGCTCCATCATCAACGTCATCTGGCCCATGTGACCTTCTTGTTGCTCCGGGATCGATCGGGCATTGCGCAAGTCGTCGTCAAAGAACCGAACGACCGGCAGCGACTTGGCGCCCTGTTGCCCGAGACAGTGATCGAAGTCGATGGGGATGTGGTGGCAAGCGACCAAGCACCAGCGGGCGTTGAGCTTCACCACCCTGAGGTGCGCGTCATCGCGGAGGCCACCCAGCTTCCGCCGTTCGATCTTCGCCGAGCCACGATCCCGGCCCAGCTCCCCACGCTCCTCGATCACGCTGCCCTCTCCCTGCGGCACCCGCAGCGTCGCGCCATTGCCGAAATTGCAGCAGCCTCGGTGGCCGGCTTTCGAGCCACCCTTGATGGGCTTAGCTTCACCGAGGTTCACACACCCAAGGTGGTGGCGTCGGCAACCGAGGGTGGGGCCAATGTCTTTGCGATCGATTGGTTCGGCCGTCCGGCCTACCTGGCCCAGAGTCCGCAGTTCTACAAGCAGGTCATGGTCGGCGTGTTCGAACGCGTCTATGAAGTTGGTCCGGTCTTCCGGGCCGAGCCACACGACACGGCTCGCCACCTGGCTGAGTATGTGTCACTCGACGCTGAAATCGGCTTCATCAATGACCACCGAGACGTCATGGCCGTCTTGAGAGAGGTACTGGCCGGCATGGTCGAGTCGGTCGCGACCCGGGCTGAGCCAGCACTCGATCTCTGCTCTCTCGAACTCCCGAGGGTGCCAACCGTGATCCCCTCGGTCGACTTTCAAGAAGCCCAGCGTCTGATCCAATCGGCAACCGGTGAGCTGGTCGTGGGTGAGCCGGACCTGGCTCCCGGCCACGAGCGGTGGCTCAGCGATTGGGCCCAGGTGCGCTACGGCTCCGACTTCCTTTTCGTGACCGGCTTTCCCATGGTCAAGCGCCCCTTCTACACCCACCCGGATCCGGCCAGACCGGAGTTTTCGAACAGCTTCGATCTGCTCTTTCGGGGTCTCGAACTGGTCACCGGGGGGCAGCGTCTTCACCGTTACCGCGACTACCTCGCCGCTCTTGGAGGTGTCGACCTTTCACCCTATTCGGGTTACCTCGAAGCCTTCCGCCACGGCATGCCTCCGCACGGGGGCTTTGCCATCGGCCTCGAACGTTGGACGGCCCGGCTCGTCAACGCGGCCAACCTGCGCGAGGTCACCCTCTTTCCGCGAGATGTTCACCGGCTCACCCCCTGACTGGGAGCGCCGCACGTCACGATTGTGCCGATTCACGACTGATGACGGGATCAAGCGATGAGCAGGCGAAGGCCGAGGTCCGCCACTTCGAGATCGAAGAGTTCGTAGTTGCGTTCAGCCCACCGACCCGAGGCGAGGTCCTCTCGGAGGCTGCGCACGGCCCTCTGCTCGACGTCCAGTCCGACGCTGGCCCACACCGATATTCCGCGACGAACGCTCTCGTCCAAGTATGCCTCAGGCCTGCGCCAGTAGGCCTCGAAGAAGCCGTCAACGCAGTCCCATGGAATGAGCACCGGCTCCACCCCGGCTTCGATCGCGTTGGCCAACTCGGTCGCGAGGCCGATGCGGGAGGCAGCAACCTCGGGCAGGTAGTCACGGGTCAACCAGAACCGGCGGTGCCAGGCCCCGTCACTCGTGTCACAGGTGAACACCACCACGCGGCGAGCCACGCGTTGCATCTCGCGTATACCGGCGATCGGGTCCTGCCAGTGATGAACGGTGGCAAAGGCCATCGCGGCGTCGAAGCGCTGGTCCTGGAATGGGAGGCTCTCGGCGGTGGCAGCCACGCACCGCGCTCCGCCCGCGGGACGCTGCTCCCGCATGACCGCTGACGGCTCCACCGCGGTGACATCACGGTCGGGGGGCTCGTAGGAGCCGGTGCCTGCCCCGACATTCAGCACGGTCCGTGCGCCGCCGAGTGCAGCCCAGACCTGCGCTGCGATCCGCGGCTCGGTGCGCCGCGTCGCGGTGTAGTTACTCAAAACCACCGATAAGAGGCCGATAGGGCGGACGCGCATCCGCGGAAAATGCCCCCTGGTCCAGGAAAATGGGGCTGTTCGAAGGTTCCATTCCCTGGCACAGGAGGCATCTCTGAGATGAGCTTACGCGTCGGCACGACGTCGCGGGCGATTACCTCCTACGGCGGAGCCGAGCTGTTGCGAGAGACGGCCCGAGCCGTGGGCCTCGACGATGCGGTCCGGCGATGTCTGCATCTCAAGGCGCGTGCTCGTGGTCTTTCAGAATCAGAGTTCGTCGCGTCGGTGGCCGAGTCGATCGCACTGGGCGCCCGCTGTCTCGATGACTTGGCGGTGACTCGGGCCGACGCCGCCCAGGGGATGTTGCGGGGCTACGACGTCCCGGCCCCCCAGACGGCGGGCGCCTGGCTGCGCCGCTTCACCCTCGGACACATTTCTCAGTTGAACAAGGCGCTCGAGATCGTCCAGCGCAACGCCATCGCTGCCTCGGGGGCGACCGAGGTGACGCTGGACTTCGACTCCACCTACGTCTTCAGCCGCTCGACCAGGCGTCAGGGCGTCGACCGCACCTACAAGCGCGGGTATGCCCTGCACCCCTTGTTGTGCTTCGAGGCGTCGTCGGGCGTGGCCATCCACGCCCGACTGCGGCGGGGCAAGGCAGGGCCCTCGAGCGGGATCGGGACTTTTGTGCGAGAGACGCTGCGCCGGGTGCCGCCTGGGGTGAGGGTGCGCAGCCGGCTCGACTCGGGGTTCTATTCGGGCGCCCTCTTCGAGCAGCTCGAGCGGGCCGGGGTCACCTATCTGTGCGGCGCTCCGCTCATCCCGGCTCTGCTCAAGGTATGCACGCAAATTGACGATGCACACTGGGCTTCTTGCCTTGACAAGGATGAGGGCGAGGTGGCCGAGTTCGGCTATCGAATGCGTCAGCGCGGCGCCCGGTTCCGCCGCTACATCGTCAAACGCATCGAACTCGACGAGGGCCAACAGCTCAGCTTCGACGGCGGGGCGTATCGCTACTGGATCTTTGTGACCAACGACCATGAGCGCAGTGCCGTGGCCCTCGAGTCCGAGCATCGCCACAAGGCCGATGTCGAATCAGGCATGCGTGAGCTCAAGTCGAACTTCGGCCTGCACGCCTTCCGCAAACACCAGTTCATGGTCAACTGGGCCTGGCTGCTCCTGGTGTGCCTCGGTCACAACCTGTGCTGCTGGACCCAGCAGCTCGGACGCCTCGGGGCCGGGCGAGACGGTGGGGAACTTCGCGCCAAGCGACTTCGCTATCGCTATCTGGCCGTCCCCGCCATGGTGGTGCGCAGCGGTCGACGCTTCACACTGCGCCTTCACGCCAGCTACCCCTACTTCGAGCAGTTCGTGTCGGCACTCGCCTGCCTCGAGGTCATCCGACCGCCTCCTGCTTGACCCGAACCCAACGCCGTTGGGGTGAGCCATTGACCTTGCACGCCATCGTGCAGCTTCACCGAGCCGGACCGGACTACCAACCAGGCTTTCCGCGACATCAGAGCTGTCGGTCGTCCACCATCGACGCCTCGCCGGCGTCCGAACGCGACGGCAACAGCTCAGCGTTCAGTTATCGGTGGTTTTGAGTAACTAGTCCACGCTGGTCGGGTCGTGACAGCAGAGGGCAGGCCTCCTGCCCAGAAGCATCATCGGCGGCGAGCCGGGCCTCGGCGATGCGCACCCCGCTCCAGTAAAAGCCGCGCTGGTTCATGCTCGTTGCCTCACCGATGAGCGCACCGCATACCGAAATCTGCAGGCGGTTCGCCCGCTCGTGGCCGGGCTCGGCGCCGATGACAAGGGAAAGCAGCTCGAGGGCGAGCTGGTGCTGCCCCTCGGCATGCAGGGCTTCGGCCCGGGCGACGATCGCGTCAGCACCTGCCAGGGCCACGACCTCTCGATCGAGGTGCTCGACGGGGAGTCGGTCGAGATTGGCCGGGTCGCCGTCGTACCAGCCCGTCAGCTGGTCGTACACCGCGCGGACCCCCCAGGAGATGGTGCCGTATGTCTCAGCGAGATAAGGGAGCGCGGCCAGGCGCTCCGGGAGGGTGATCGATCGCGCAGCCTGGTGGACCGAGAGCCCGTCGTTCATCGCTTGCATCGACGAATCCCAGATGTGCGCGATCGCGTCTCGGTAGTTGCCGAGCACCTCTTTCACCTCATCGCGTCCCGAGATCGGCCGGGTGTGACTCGGGACAAGGTGCTCGACGTCGAACTCCATGAATCGCTCCAACGATTGGATCCAGCCCTGGATCGGACGCGGTCCGATGGCCGGCGTCGACAGGTTGGGGAACGACGCGTAGTAGAGGTCGCCCGGGCACAACACGCCGAGCTCGGGGACCCAGACGAGAAGGTGGTCCCGGGTCTCGCCCTCAGTGTGCTCCAGGTGGAAGGTCAGCCCACCGAGCTCCAAGTCGAGCTCGGTGTCGAAGGTCAGCGTCGGCTCGAGATACGAGCGGTCGGGATCGTCAAACACCGCGAGGTTCTGCTTGGCCGAGACGAGCTTCGGCGGACCGGCCTCGAGCGGGAGGCCGCGCTGCCATGACCGAATGCGCTCGTGCCAGGGGCCGATGCACACCATGTCCCGGTACCAGAGCCCGGGCATGAGCGCCTGGGCGACGATGTGCTCAGTGGTGTCGATTGTGAGCGGCTCCGCGCCGCCACAGTGGTCAGGGTGGCAGTGGGTGTAGAGCAGATACTTCGTGTCGAGCTCTCCAAACAGGCGTAAGTCATCGCGCGCGTTGGCGGCGTTCGAGGTCCCTCCGGTCGAGTCGATGATCACCGACCCCTCCGGCGTGCTGACCTGGATCACGCTGCCGAGGTGGTAGCCGAGCGCGAGGCGGACCTCGTCGGTCACCTGGATGATGCGTCCTCTAGGCGCAGGTGGCATCTCCGCTCCTCTCGGTTCGTGACGGCCGGTGGCTCGTGCCCGTCATCAACCGGCGGCCGGACCCGAGACGAGCCCGCGGAGCATCAGCTCGAACACCGCCTTCGCTCGGTCATCCAGCTCAGTCAGCTTGATTCTGAGCTCTCGTGCCAGGGACTCGCGGAAGACGGAGTAGGCCAGATGGAGGATCGACGTCATCGCCTGCATGACCTCGGCGTCGGATCCGGGGGGAGCGAACCGTCCTCCAGGTCACGGGCGAGGACCCCGCGCGCCTGGTCCAACATCGGCAGGACCTTCACCTCGCGGTCGCCGGCGAGCACCAGCTGGGTGATGACGCGTGCGGTTGTCGGATCGCTCGCGACGATCGAAAAGGCGGCCAGGCGACGGTCGATGAACGGCTGTCCGGACCCGGCGTTGAAGCGCGGGCGGGCTCGGTCAAGCTGGCTGGCGAGCGCCCTCGCTACCAGCTCCTCCTTGGTCCTGAAGTACTGGTAGACGAGGCTCCGGTTGACGCCGGCCTCGTCGGCGACCTCCTGCAGGTTCATCCCTGCGAGCGGTCCCCCTCGCTTGAACAGGCGCCAGGCGGCGCGCAGGATCCGCTCCTCGGTGGCGCCCCGATCCCGGGCGCGCCTCGGCTCGTCCGCCTCGGTGGGCCTCACGTTCGTGCTCACGTCGCAACGTCCTCCCTCGAGTCGGGTACCCCTTGCCGGGCGTCGAAGCGTACGGTACCGTCGGCCATAGTAACGAATCGTTAGTTCTCGGAGGCAAGTGTTCGGTGCGGGGGTCCGAGATGCGAGTTGCACCCCCCTTCGCCGGTGCGCGCCCGACCCTGGTGGCCCGATCCCTCCTCCCGGTCGCCGCGGTCGTCGCACTCCAGCTCGCGTTCTTCCGGATGCCGGTCGGGGTGTGGGTGCAGGGCGCTGTCAGCGGGTTGCTCGGCTCGCTGATGGCGGTGGGTCTGGCGCTCGTCTACCGCTTGAACAAGACGGTCAACTTCGCCCAGGGTGATCTCGGAACCGCGCCAGCGGTCCTTGCGGTCGGCATGATCTCGTTCACCGGGGTTAACTACTTCCTTGGCCTAGCGACTGGGCTTCTGACCGCGGGTATCGTGGCGGTGGCCGCCGAGGTTTTGGTTATCCGTCGGTTTGCCAAGGCGTCGCGGATCGTGCTCACGGTCGCGACGATCGGCCTGTCGCAGGTGTTGGTGGTGGTCAGTCTCCTCACCCCGCGGATCTGGGGCGTGACCCCGATCTCGACGGCGGTCGCAAACTTCCCGTGGCACCTGTCCTGGCATCTCTCGCCGATCATCTTCAACGCCAATGACCTCATGTCGGTGATCGTGTCGATCGGCGCGCTTGCCGCAGTGGGGTTGTGGTTCCGACGCAGCGACATCGGGATCGCCGTGCGAGCCACCGGCGATCGCCGCGACCGCGCCGCCATGCTCGGCATCGCCGTCAACCGGCTGCAGACTGTCACCTGGGTTGTAGCCGGACTGCTCTCGTTCGCCAGCATCTTTTTCAAGGCGACCCTCGTGGGCCTCCCCTTGGACCCGACGTTCAGCCTCACCGCGCTGGTCAGCGCGCTGGCGGCGCTGGCGCTCGGCGGGTTCGACAACCTCCCGGTCATCGCGGCTTCGGCGGTCGGGCTCGGGATCCTGGAAGAAGGCGTCTCCTGGAACCAACCGACCAACCCCGCGATCGTCCTCGCGGTGGTCGCCGGGGTCGTGCTGGCTTCCATCCTGGTCCGCCAGCTAGTGGCCGGCCGCAGCGAACGGGAGGCCGGGAGCGGCTGGACGCTCGTCGGCGGGGTACGCGAGCTGCGCAGTTCGCTGCGTTCGCTGCCGGCCGTGCGCCTCGGCACGCCGGTGGCTGGGATCGTGCTGTGCGCCATGGCGTTCTCCGCAGCGCTCTGGATGGGTGCCGCCACGCTGATCGACATGTCGACGCTGGTGATACTGGCGATCATTGGTTGTTCGACCGTCGTGCTCACGGGGTGGGCCGGCCAGGTCAGCCTCGCCCAGATGTCCTTCGCCGCCGTCGGGGCGACGGTCGGCGCCGTCGCCCTCATCGACTGGGGTTGGGACCTCAGCCTCGCGCTGTTGCTCGCCGCCGCGGCCGGCGCGCTCGCCGCCACGCTGGTGGGCATCCCGACGCTGCGCCTGGATGGGATCTTCGTGGCCGTCACGACGCTCGCGTTCGGCCTGGCGGCGTCGGGCTATCTGTTGGACCGGGCGGAGTTCTCGTGGATTCCCGAAGGCTTTGTTGGCACGGTCCGGCTGTTCGGAGTCACCCTCGGGACCGAGTCTTCGATCTTCGCCGTCTGTCTCGGGTGTCTCGTCCTGGTCCTGCTCGGCGTGCGGGGGTTGCGCCACAGCCGCGCGGGTCGGGTGCTGCGTGCGTTGCCGAGCAACGAACGAGCCGCAGCGGCCTACGGGGTGCGCAGCATGCGGACCAAGTTGACTGGGTTCGCGGTGTCGGGGGCGATCGCCGGGGTGGCCGGCTGCCTCCTGCTAGTCGTCAACCAGCAGTACAACGAGATCACCTACTACGTCCCGGCCAGCCTCGCGGTCTTTGCGGCCACCGCGGTCGGCGGGCTCGGCTCACCCCTCGGCGCCATTATCGGCGCCGCGTTGGTCGAGGGCAGCACCACCTTCCTGCCGCCCAGCTGGCAGCTGCTGCCCTCGGCATTCGGGGTCCTCGTCGTGCTGCTCGCGTTCCCGGCCGGCGTGTCCGGGCTCTGGTACTTGCTGCGTGACCGGGCCGTCGAGCGGTTGGCCCGCCGCCGCGGTGCGGCATCCTCGGGCGACGCCACGCCGCTGACCATCCCGACGCCGGCCGGTGTGGCATGAGAGCCCGCCTGGAGCGCTTCACCGGTGGCGCAGCGCTCTTCCCCCTCGGGGTCCTGTTCAGCCTCGAGATGCTCGACGCCGCCAACAAGAGCGTGTACGGGCTCCTGACGCCGAATCTGCGGGACGCCTTTCACCTGACCAATGCGGGCATCCTGCTCATCACGGCCATCGGCGGCGCGGCGGCGCTGCTCTGCACGGTGCCGATAGCCGTGCTGGCCGACCGGACCGGGCGGCGGGTCCGCATCGCGCTCGATCGGGGCCACCCTCGCGGCACTGTTTTCGATCGGCCTCGGCCTTGCATCGAGCGCCGTCATCGCGGCCATCGCGCTGAGCGGCATGAACATGGGCCAGGCCGTCATCTTCCCGACGCACAACTCGTTGCTCGCCGACTACTACCCGGTGGGTGCGCGCCAGCGCGTCTACTACGCCCACCGCGGCGGAGACAGCATTGGCACGCTCGTCGGCGTGCTCCTCGGCGCCGGGCTGGCCGACCTGTTCAACTGGCGGGCACCGTTCCTCTTCTTCGCCGTGCCGCTCGTGGTCGCGGCCCTGGTCGGGCTCCGGCTCCGGGAACCGCTCCGCGGGCGCCACGAGCAGGCGGCGCTCGCGCAACAAATGGCGGAGTCGGGTGTCGCCGGCGACGAGGACAGCGCTGAGCAGGTCGCCGAGTCGACCGAGCAGGAGCAGCGCGAGCACCCGCCATCGTTCGGGGAGGCCTGGCGCATGGTGTGGAAGATCGCCGCGCTGCGGCGGATCTTCTACGCACTGCCGTTGCTCGCGGCCGCCCTGTCCGGGTTCGCGTCGCTGGCGTCGCTCCAATACCAGGAGACCTTCCACCTCGACGTCACCGAGCGCGCTTACCTCACCGCGCCGGTTCAGGTGTTCCACATCGTCGGCCTCATCGTCGGGGCCACGCTGGCCTCCCGGTTCGCACGGAACGGGTTGAAGCGGGTGTTCGGGATGCTCGGCATCGCCGCACTGGTGGCGTCGGCGTTCGCGATCCTGTTCGCGCTCGCCCCGAACGTGCCCGTCGCCTTCTTCGCCGACGCCGGGATCGAGCTCTCGCTCGCGATCGTGGCCCCAGGGGTGTTGGCCTCGCTGTCACTCGCCATCCCGGCGCGCGCGCGGTCGATCGGCTTCGCGATCGGCTCGCTGTTCATCCTTCCGGGCCTGATCGTGTTGCCGGCGGTGGGCGCGCTCGGCGATCGCTTTGGGTTCCGCTACGGGCTGCTGCTCACCGTTCCGGTGTTCGCGCTGGGCGGGCTCATCGTCTCGAGTGCCGGTGGTCAGATCGACCGCGACGTGCGTAACGTCTGGACGTCGATGCGGACCCGGGCCCGGATGCTGGCCGAGCGCCGACGCGGGCGGCTCCCGCTGCTCGCCGTCCAGGACCTCACGGTCGGCTACGACGGTGTCACGGTGGTCGATGGCTTCCACCTCGAGATCGCCGAGGGCGAAATCGTCGCCCTCCTCGGGACCAACGGGGCGGGAAAGTCGACGGTCATGCGGGCGATCGGCGGGGTCGTCGAGGCGAGCGGCGGCGCGGTGGTCTTCGACGGTCGCGACATCACCCACATGCCGCCTGACGAAATCGCACGGCTCGGGATCGCCCAGGTCCCCGGCGGTGCCGGAGTGTTCCCCAGTCTGAGCGTCCAGGAGAACCTTCGGGCTGCCGCGTGGCGCTCGCGGCGCATCGATGCCGGCGACGACCCCCTCGACCGCGCGCTCGAACTCTTCCCCGACCTCGAGTCCCGACGCACGTCGCGCGCCGGAAACCTCTCGGGTGGCCAGCAGCAGATGCTCGCCCTCGCGATGGCGCTGCTGGCCAGACCGAGGCTGCTGCTTATCGACGAGCTCTCACTTGGGCTCGCCCCGATCGTCGTCGAGGATCTTCTCGCTTCGGTGGGCTCCTTGCGCGACGGTGGGACAGCGGTGCTGCTCGTCGAGCAGTCCGTCGACGTCGCGGTCTCGGTGGCCGACCGGGGCTACGTGATGGAGAGCGGCACGCTGCGGTTCGCAGGCACCGCCCAGGAGATCGCAGCGCGCCCCGACCTGTTGCGCTCGATCTACCTGCGCGAGGCAGCCTCACCCCGCCCCGACGGCTCGCTCGTCCGCCAGGTCGGCAACTCCGACACGCCCGCACTCGAGGTGGTCGACGTGTCGATCGCATTCGGGGGCATCGCCGCGCTCGATCTCGTCAGCCTGGCCGTGCAACCCGGCGAGATCCTGGGGATCATCGGGCCCAACGGCGCCGGGAAGACGACCCTGTTCGACGTGGTGTCGGGGTTCGAGCGCCCGAGCGCGGGGCGGGTCCGCCTCCACGGGGTCGACGTCACTGACCGGGCACCCGCGCTCCGGGCTCGACTCGGTCTGGGCCGGCTGTTCCAGGACTCGAGGCTGTTCCGGAACCTGAGCGTCCGAGACGTGCTGTCGCTGGCCCTCGAGCGCTTCGTCGACGTCGCGGACCCGCTGAACGCGATGCTGCGGCTCCCCGCGCTGCAAGACACCGAGGCGGCCATCGGTCGGCGGGTCGATGAGCTGCTCGCCGCCTTCGGGCTCGCGCCCTACACGGAGCACCTCGTGAGTGAGCTGTCCACCGGACAGCGGCGGCTGGTCGACCTCGCGTCGGTGACGGCGCACCAGCCCGACGTCGTGCTTCTCGACGAGCCGGCCTCGGGCGTGGCCCAGCGCGAGATCGAGCAGATGGTGGGGGTGCTCCGCACGGTACGTGATCAGTTGTCGGCCAGCCTGCTCATCGTCGAACACAACATGGGCTTTGTCTCCGAGCTCGCCGATCGCCTCGTCGTCCTCGACGGGGGCGCCGTGCTCGAGACCGGCACACCGGCCGAGGTCTTCGCCTCCGAACGGGTGGCGGCGGCGTTCCTCGGTTCCACCGATGTGCGGGCCCGAGTGGCCTCGATGTCTACGGGGACCGCGTGACGCTGGGTGCCTCGCCATGGCCCCGCGTGGCCTCGATGTCTACGGGGACCGCGTGACGCTGGGTGCCTCGCCATGGCCCCGCGTGGGGAGACTCCGCCGGTACGGGCCGGTTGCGCTGATCGTGCTCGCGCTGGTCGCCTTCGGCACGGTCGCGACCATCGAGGCCCCGGGGCAGAGCAGCTCGACCCGGGGGCCGCACCAGCAACCGTCCAAGAGCGTGATCCCCCCCACCTACGCGGCGGCCAAGCGCGAAGGCCGCGTCGCGGACTACCGGTGGGGCCCCGAGTGTGACCACACGACCGGCCAGGTCAAGATGCCGACCCTCTACGCGCCCCCCTGCGTCCCCGAGTTCAGCGGCTCCAACGGCGGCAGCACCTGGAGCGGTGTGAGCTCGAAGGCGATCAATGTTGTCTATTACCTGGCGCCGCCCGGCGGTCTAGCAGCCGCAGTTCAGGCGGCGACGGGCACGACCGCGACGAGCCTGGCTACCGCCCAAGCCTTCGTCGCTATGTTCAACAAGACGGCCAATCTGTACGGTCGCCACGTCAATCTCATTCCGTTCAACGCGAGCGGCACGGGGTCCGACACCGTCGCTGCGGAGGCCGACGCCGTGCGCGTGGCCACCCAGTTGCACGCGTTCGTGTCGATCGGTGGACCCGACCAGACCAACGTCTACGCCGAGGAGCTTGCGAGACTGCATGTGCTCTGCATCGTGTGCGGAACCTTCACGACGGCCGCCGCGCTGCGGCAGAACGCGCCCTATCTCTGGGACGAGACGCCCAGCATTGACTCGCTGCTCAACACAGCGGTCAGCTACGTGATCGATCAGCTGAACGGCAAGCGTGCGGTCTGGGCGGGGGAGGCGTCGTTCCGGCGCCGCAAGCGCCTGTTCGAGGTGGTGGCCGACCAGTCGAACCCGCCGACGCCCGACGGCGTCGCTCTCAGCAACGAGCTCCGCGCCCGCCTCGAGAAGGCGCACGCCAACTTCGCCTCGGACTCCTCGCTCTCTTACACGCTCGACCTCACCACGCTTCCGGACCAGGCGGCAACGATCGCGGCCAAGCTCAAGCAGGAGAAGGTCACGACTGTCGTCTTCGCCGGCGACCCAATCATGCCGATCTACCTGACCAGGGCGGCGGCCAACATCGGCTACTACCCCGAATGGGTGATCACCGGGACCTTTCTCACGGACACTTCGACACTCGGCCGCTACTACGACCAAACGGAGTGGGCGCACGCCTTCGGGATCTCCGCCCTGCCCGTCCCCCTCTCGATCGACTCTACCGAGGCGTATCGGCTCTACGCGTGGTGGTTTGGCGCTGGCAAGAAGCCGCCCGCGACCAAGACGGCATCAACGATCCTCCCGCCGATCGAGGAGCTCTTCGATGGGCTGGAGCTCGCCGGGCCGGACCTGACTCCGACGAACTTCCGGGCCGGGCTGTTCGCTGCCCCGCCCGAGGGGGGCGGCCCGACCGCTCCGGTGATCGCCTACGGCAGACACGGTGCGCCACCGATCCCGGCCTACTCGTCGCCCAACGACTACACGCTCGTCTGGTGGAACTCCAAGGCTAAGGGTGAGGACGAGGAAGGCACCGAAGGCACGGGGCTGATCGAGTACGCCCAGGGCGGCAAGCGGTACAAGTCTGGGACCGTCCCGAGCGCCCCGGTCGCGATGTTCCGGAGCCGGAGCGCCGTGACTACCTACAAGGTTCCGCCGCGGAGCAGCACACCGCCGAGCGACCGGCCCTGGCCCGGCTCGCCGGCGGCGCAGGCTTGAGGCTGCCGCGCGAACAATGCCGGGGTGAGCCCATCGACGTACTCGCTGACCGGCCGCGAGGTGCGGTGGTCGGGGGTGGGGGTCGGTTCGGGGAACCACCCATCTTCGTAACTTTCCAGCGCGTTGTCGGTCGAGGGTGCTTACTCCGTGACCATCCGCGAACGATCCCGAAACACGAAAGGGCCCCGGAGGGGCCTTCCGTGCCCCGCTGAGCAAGCGAAGGAAGCCTGGTCCCTGGGAGTGCGGCGTCAAGAGCCTCTTCGACGTAGCTGGCCGCCCGTGCGCCTAGAGGCAGAATCCCAGGTTCTCTCAGTGTCTCATGACGACGAACACCCCGGCAGTGGTTGGCTCAACCGTCAGGGAGTTGAAGGCGGTTGGAAGACCAGGGGGTGGCATCGCTTCCACGTGATCCAGTCAGTCGAGGGGTGCCTTTCGATCAAACCCTTCGCGCCCTTGAACCAAAGGGTCCGGTAACACCGAGAAGCAAACCGATGACGAGACCCGCCACCGTCAGAACCAGGTACAAGACGCTGTTGAGCGGAACACCCGCGTACACGCTCAATGTGATGGATAGAAAGAGCCCGAAAAGCACACCCGAAATCGCCCCGAGTATCGGACGGCCCCGCGCCCTCTTGTTGGTTCGACGTGCGCCGTGCTTAGCCATCAGTCGCTTCGCTCATGGATTCAGATCGTCATAGGCGAGCTTCGTCTTGCGGAACCCGGCAGCCAAAAGACCGGCCCCGAAGACCAAGATTCCGGCAATCCCCGCCCAGCCAAGGGGGTTTTTGATCTTGCTACCAGCCACCTCGACATAGACCGACCCAGTACAGATCAGCTTGCCATTGTCCTTCTCAAAGCCCGACAGCTTCATCTTGATCCCGATGAGGACGGAGGGGACGTTGTAGGACTCCTGGCCCTCGTTGGAATAGCGTGGGCTCTTGTCCCCGCCCCAGTGCCATATGTTCACTCCGCCAACGCCAAAGGGAATGATGACCTGCACCGCCCCGTCGATAGGACGCGGCGTTCCGAAGTATCCGATGGGCTTACCCAGCTCGTGGCCCACCCAGTCGACGGTGTCCTTTTGTGGGATGACGATGACGTCAGAGGGGACGTACTCGGTGGAGTTCTCGGTGAGCCCAGCGTGTACCCAATGACCAGAAGCGGTGCACGTGCCGGGCGGCGTGACCACGCTCGCCGAGGCGACGGAACTCGAGCCAACCACGGCGAACCCGGTAGCGGCTATGGCGACCACTGCAGTCGCTAGCAGCATCCGAGCGAGTCGAGGCATTCCCCTCCTTCGACGTGGGAATGTACCGCCGAAATTTTCGGGGCACAACCCTGATATAGGAGCGAAGAAGCCAAGACCAACTGCTTGAGGCGACCGTCGTGCGGCCCGGGGTCAGGGCTCGGTCACTCCGTGCTCCAAAGCGGGGGAGGGTCGAGCTTCCAGCCTCCGTCCAGCCAGTGCGGCAGATCTATCGCCGCTGGTCCGACATGTGACAAGCAGATTCGAACCTCGGTCGGACTCGCTGGTCGGCATTGAGGGCGGTGACCGCTGCTTGGGTACCTCAGGCTGTCCGGAACCGCCAGCCAGACCCTCTCAGCCTTCGCTTCCGATCTGGGGTTGCTGGACGACGCCGACCTGACTCTTGACGTCACTCCAACTGCGGGTTAAGAGTTCGGGATGCAGCGAGGTTCCTGGTCACCCCACTTCACTTGGTTGCGCTGGTTCGTCGTCACCTTTTGTCTCTTCTTATCCGGGGGGGCTGCGGTCTTTGCTGGGGAGGCGCCGGTCGCTTCGGCGACCTCGGGAAAGACGAACGCCTTCAATCTGAGCGGCCAGTTCAAGGGTACCTTCGGACTCAAGAACTCATTGAGCTGTGGACGCAATGACTTGGATTACACCAATGGGACCGGCACAAAGATGGCCCGGCTCGCCCTACTCGATCATGGACTCAAACCCAAGGCTGACTTTTGGTACGTCACCATCAGCGTCCTGCAAACTGGCACGACCCAGTTCCCCGCGACCGAGCCATCCAGCCTTCAATCCAGCGGGGGCAGCGTCTACGCCTCACTCGAGGTCGGGATCTACGGCAACGCCGACTACGAGTGGATCACGGGAACCGGGACTGTGACCGTGTCATCGAACTGGAAACGCGGCACCGTAGATGTGGTGCTGCAGCCGGCGTCCGCCACCCCGAAAGCCATTGGAACCGAGTCGATTGTGGGCAGCTGGAACTGCAGCTGAGAGGGGTTCGTCACGCGCCACTGGCGCCAAGGTGAGAGCCAGGTTCGTCCCGGCAGCCCGATTTGCCAAACAACGGCGATCCCAGCCGTCGCTCATGCGACCGCCACGACGCTGGGATCTTTCCAACCGCCGCTGCCGCGTGAGCTTTACCTGATCGCGTCCGGGACGGCGATGACTTAAGGCGTCAAGGAAGCAGCCTTGCCGGTCAGGTCGTCCGGACTCGCAACCGAGTAGGGCAGCGACCAAGGACCTGTCGCCACTCGAGATGCTCGAGGTCGTCAATCGGACTGATGCCTCGGTCGAGGACGCCGGTGACGGTCTTCTAACGTCTCTGAGCAGTCTGGTACCGGCCGAAGTGCCGATCGTGACCTCGCCACCAGGAAAGTTGCCCACTTCGAGCCGCCCCTCTACGCTCCCGACCGAGATAGGGAGGCTGTAATCCCCGGTCTGGACTGGTCGCTTGGTCCGGGGGGAGCCAGAGCGAACCCGTCCCTCCTCTTGAGTTGACCCGCGTCGGTAGATGCAGTCTTCCGGGAGGTGTGGCATGTCGGGTCGGGGACGTCACAGGACCACCGGAGTCTCTCGTGGCTCTAAACCGAAGACGCGTCCCCGAGGTCCCCACCTCGCTCGAGCCCGACTGTTCTTAGCGATCGTGGCCTCGGTCGCGTGCGTCAGCGCCGGGCTCGCCACCTTCAACCCGACCATCGCCGGAGCTCAGCCCAGCGCCGCCTGGTCGCTACTCACCGAGATGCCTTCCACACTCAGCTCGGCCGAGGCGCTGTCGTGCACCACGGCGTCGGACTGTGCGCTGTTCGGGTATGGAACCGACGACACCCCGGTGGCCTTCTCCACCACCGACAGGGGGACCACCTGGACCTCGGTCTCGTTGCCTACCGACTTCTCCTCCACCACCGACGCCGCCATCGATCAGGTGTCGTGTGTCCCGGGGGGCACGGTGTGCGTGGCAGTGAGCAACGGGGTCGGCCCGGGCTCCGGCGTGGGCCGCGCCGGTACCAGTGCGGGTTTCTTCTTCTTGTATTCCTCGAACAGCGGCCAGAGCTGGTCGGACACCACGGTCGTCTCTCCAATCGAGGCGATGGCCGGCACCACCACCGGCACGCTCTCGTGTCCCTCGGCCACTTTCTGCATGGCCGAGCTCGGTGAAGAGGGGAACATGTTCACCTCTACTGACGCAGGAGAGAGTTGGGCGGCCGCCACGACGGCGCCGCCTTTGATTGCCCAGGTGGTGTCGTGTTGGGCCGCCGATGACTGCATGGTGGCCAGCGACCAACAGACCTTCTCGGTCACCGCCGACGGCGGGACCACCTGGAGCGCCGCATCGACGCTCACCTCGCAGGTGCTCGGCGTCACCGGGCTCGACTGTTCGACAGGGTCGGATTGCGTGGCCATCGGGAGCATCACGCTCGCCGACGAGGCGGGAGAGGAGCCAGTGTTCCTCTCGACCACCGACGGCGGATCCAGCTGGTCACTCAGCCCCTACGTCGTCGGAGACACCATCGAGTCCGGACCGACCGCCCTGTCGTGCTCGACCGGCTCCCAGTGCATGGTGGTCGGCGACAGCGACACCAGCGAATCGGGTGCGGTGGTGGCCCAACTCACCGGTGACGGCGGTCTGGCCTGGGAGGATGCCTCGGCTCCGAGCTCACTGGTGTCCGAAAGCACGGAGGGACAGGCCGTGATTTCCTGTCCGGTGGCTGGCACCTGCATCGTGGTCAACGGAGGGGTGTCCTCGACCCCCAATGCCTTCTTGTACTCGACCACTGAGACCGCGCCCAGCGAGACCCCGACCAACGTGAACGCCAGCCTTGACCTGTCCGACAGTGAGATCCAGGCCACCTGGACCGGAGTCAGCGACCCGAGCGTGAGCGACTACGTCGTCGGGGCCGTCGACAGCACCACCGGCCTCCCGGTGGGCTCGGTCACGGTGGCGGCCAATGAATCGGAGACCGAGATCCCGGTCCCGGTGGCGATCGCCGACGCCTTCTCGGTCACGGTGAGCGCGGCGAATCAGGCAGGTACGGGTCCACTCGGCACCTTCGCGCTGGGGACCTCGTCCAACGTGGCCGAGATGACCGGCCTGGTGACCGACACCAACGGGAACCCGGTATCTGGGGCGTCGCTTGAGGTATGTCCGACGTCGGGGGTGGGAGTCTGTACCACCGCGTCGACTTCGTCGACCGGTACGTGGTCGACCGGCGAGCTCGCCGACGGCACCTATACCATCGACGTCACCCCACCCTCCGCCTTGGCCCTGTCGCTGTCTTCGACCAGCGTCATGGCCACGCTCACCGGGACGACCACCCTGGCGGTCCCGACCATCGAACTTCCCCCGGCATCAGCCACCGAGGCCGAGATGACCGGCATGGTGACCGACACCAATGGGAATCCACTGTCGGGAGTGCTGGTCGTGGTGTGCAACGCCTCGTCGACGTGTCTCCAGCTTTCGACCGCGACCAATGGTGATTGGACTTCACCACTTCTCCCCGACGGCATCTACAACGTGACCGCCTATGACGAGACCTATCCGGACGCCCTCCCAAGCGTCCCGGGAACCAATATCACCCTCACCGGAACGACCACGCTCAGCGTTCCCACCATCGAACTCGCGGCCCCCCTCGACCTATCCAGCATCGGGGCGTCGATAACGCTCGCCGACGGGACGACCTTGGACGGATCCATGGAGTTTTCCGACGACGAGCTCCCAGGGGAGATGACCATCGACGACACCTCGTGTCCGGTGACCCTGTGCACCCTCAGCTCGCTCACGGCCCAGGGTTACGGGAGCACCCTGCTTGGTCCGGCGGATGCTGGCCAGCCGACCACCTTGAACCTGCCGGTATCGGGCGCCACCGACACCAACGTCGACTCGGTGACCTCGACGCCCGTGGGGGGATCGGGCACCTACACCGTTCAGTCGACCCACACGTTGCAGTTCTCGCTTCCAGAAGAGCTGAACAATCTCGAAGGGCCATTTAGCCTTAGCGCTACGGTCACCTCCCTGATACAGGTCTCGCCCTGGGGAGAAGGGGGGCCGCTCGACTTCGGAGACAGGGCCATCAATTCATACTCTGAACTTCCCGCCCAGGCTTGTAACACGAGTGCGTCGAACGTGGTGATTTCAGGCGTCAGCTTCTTTGGTGCGTCAGATGCTTTTCTTCTTGTGAGCGGCTCCACAGGTGGGACGCTTGAACCGGGTCAGTGCCTTTCCATAGAAGTCGGATTCGAGCCTGACACGGCAGGGACGTATTCCACTTATTTGGACTTCTATGCGAACGGCAACCGCACCGAGTCCGAAATCACGGGGGTTGGCGTGCCGTCGCAGTGGTCAATCTCGCCGAACCCCGGGGTGTTCGGTGCGTGGGAAGGGGGGCAGAGCACGACACAAACCTTCACCGTGACCAACGTGGGAGCTGTCAAAGCCACGCCCTCGGTGTTGCTGGGCGCAAACCTCCCCTCCTTCAGCCTCGACCAGGGCGACTGTGTGCAGCCCGTGACCGGTATCCAGTACGCGCTAAGCATCGGCGAATCGTGCTCAGTCACAGTCACCTTTTCGCCACCAGCGTCGAGCCCGGAACAGACCTGCGAGCAGACGAGTGTCCCCTTCGGCGATACGCTCGTGGTCGAAACTGCTGGAAACACTGACCCCAACGAACGTGACACCGACGCCCTCATTGGCACCGGTATCTATCCTCCGACTTCAGGTTGTTCCCCTCTGCCGCCAATCGGCGTTGGTCCGGGCTACAAGGACCCGGGCGGGATCGTGACCTACACCGCCCCCGGTGTGACGACGCCCGAGCCCTACGCCGGCGCCACCGTGACCTTGAGCGAGGGAGCCTCGGCCGAAGGGCCGTTCAGCGAGGTCCCCACCGGATCGGTCGTGATGTTGCCTTCCATCAACCCGATGACCTCGGGAGCCCTCGGAGGGTTCAGCTGGCTCACCTTGCCTGGCGAGTTCGAGGTTTCCGCCAGCGCGCTCAACTGCTCCACCGCCACGACGCCCCCGTTCCCCGTTCCTCCACCACAGGACAACCTGTCGCTGCAGATGTCCTGCAGCGTTGCGCCGCCGCTTACCGCCACGACGACGACGCTGTCCTCGGACCAGTCGACCACCTATCAGGGAGAGGGGGTGACCCTCAGCGCCGACGTCTCGAGCGGGGTGGGCACCGTCGACTTTACCGACGGGAGCACCGACCTCGGGACGAGCGTGGTCGAGTCCGGGCTGGCCACCCTGGTCGCCACCGGTCTTCCTCTGGGCTCGAACACGATCACCGCGACCTACAGCGGGGACGGCAACGACGCGTCCAGCACCTCGAACCCGGTGGATGTCGAGGTGAACGCGGTGCCCGCCGAGACCAACCCTGTGTTCTTCTCCGACACCCCGCCGCTCACCGCCACCGTGGGTCAGGTGTACTCCTATGAGTTCGGCGCCTCCGAGGTGGACAGTTACTCGTTGGACGCCGACGCTCCTTCCTGGTTGGTCATCGACCCGCTGCTCGGGATCGTGTCCGGCACACCTCCTTCCGGCACGACCTCGTTCAGCTACTCGGTGACGGCCACCAACTCGGCCGACTCGACAACAGTCGGGCCGTTCACGGTGGCGGTCGCGACGCTGTCGACTACGACCACAACAACCGTCACCTCTTCGCTCAACCCTTCTGTCTATGGGGACTCGGTCACATTCACCGCCACTGTTTCACCGACCGACGGTGGTGGAACGGTGGCGTTCTACGCCGACGGCTCGACCACGGCCATGAGCGGTTGTAGCAGCGTCGCGCTCGCCCTTGTCTCGGGGAACTACGAGGCCCAATGTGTGACGTCGAGCCTCGATGTGAGCACCCATGCCATTTCGGCGGTCTACAGCGGGGACAGTGACTATGCGACGAGCACCGGGAGCCTCTCACCCGAACAGAGCGTGAGCTCGGGCTCGATTAGCGTGTCTGCCTCGGGATCCCAGGTCTTCGGGTCGTCGAGTCCGAGTTTCACCTACACCGACAACGCACCAACCGGGGTGAGCGTCACCGGGACGCTCGTTTGTACCACGGTGAATGGCGGGACGGCCATCAGCTCCAGCTTGACCGCGGGCTCCTACACGATCGACGGGACGAGCTGCTCGGGGCTCAGCGTCTCTGACCCGACCGACTACACGCTCAGCTACACCGGGGTGACCAATGGGTTCACCGTGAGCGCGGCATCCTCTAATGCACCGGTGTTCACGTTCGACACTCCGGGGAAGACTGCCTATGCCGGTGGTCTCTACGCGTATGTCTTTGTGGCAACCGGAAGCCCGACACCCACCTACGCATTGACAGGTACACCGCGCTGGCTCTCTCTCGATCCCGAGACCGGGCTGTTGTTCGGAGTTCCACCACCTGGCACCAAATCGTTCACATACTCGATCAAGGCCACAAACGCCGCCGGCTCGGTGACCGCCGGCCCGTTCAGCGTGACCGTGAGCCCGCTGCCGCCGAAATCGAGCCAAGATGACATCTCGGTCAGCATGTCGTGTCCGTTGTCGACCAAAGTGAACAAGACCCTCACCTGCAAAGAAACGGTCACCAACCACGGTCCAGCTACCGCGATCGACGCGGAGGCGGCCATCTCATTCCCGTCGTCGTTCACGGGGTTGTCTCCTAATGACGAAGGTATGACCTCGGGCGACATGGCCTACTGGAGCGTCGCGTCCCTGGCCCGCGGGGCGTCGAGCACGTTCACCGTGACCGCAACCCCGACCAGAACCGGCCGCTTTCTGCTCACCACCGTTGCGTGGTCACAGACCCCCGACGGAAATCCGCTCGACAACGAGGGTCTGCAGGTCGAGATCGTGACCCGTTAGTCCGTCGACAGAGGAGCACACACCAATACGGGCCCTCCAAGACTCGTTCTGCGAAGCGAGGAAGCGGCCGGCGTCGGGTGGCCGGGGGGAATCGCACCCCCCGGCTCCCACGGATCCCGGCGTGAGAGTCTCCCCTCACCGGGCTCTTCTCACCCGTCATGCAGTCAGCACCAGCTGCGTATCCACCGCCATTGGGCGAAGAGGCCGGGCTGACGTTCGATCAACCTCGTCCACCATCGCCGAAACGCTCGGTAGCTCCGCAGCTTTCGATACTTCCGTCCAGCCCAGCGCCTCACGTAGGCATTGACGCGTTGTAAGAGGGGCGCCATCGCCGACCGGTAGAACCGGCCATAGAAGTGCATCCAGCCGCGCACGATGGGGTTCAACCATCGGGCCAGGTCCTCCAGGGTCATGGCGTTGTGCCGGTGAATCCGCAACGAGCGGAGCACGGCACCTTTGGCCTTGAGCGCCTCGGAACTCATAGCCGGCAGGAACCCGGTGAAGGACTCCCCGTTGGGCCGCTTGGCCTTCCGTGGCCGGAAGCTGAATCCGAGGAAGGTGAAGCTGGTGTGCTCGTGGCTCCCCCGGCGCTTGTCGTCCTTGCAATAGACGATGTGCGTCTTGTCCGGGTGAAGCGACAGGCCCACCTCTTGCATCCGCTCGGTGATGGCCGCCAGCACCTCTTCGGCCTGCTCCTCGCTCACGCAGTGCACGACAGCGTCGTCGGCGTAGCGCTCGAAGGGGACTCCCGGGTAGTTCCGGGTCATCCAGCGATCAAACGCATAGTGCATGAACAGGTTGGCCAGAATCGGTGAGACCGCCGAGCCTTGCGGGGTCCCCTTGTCTCGCTCGTACACGGTGCCGTCGGTGAGCTGCAACGGTGCGGCGAGCCATCGCTGCACATAGAGCAGCACCCAGGGCACATCGGTCACCGCTTCGACCGCCTTGATGACCAGGTTCCAGGGCACGGTGTCGAAGAACTTGGCGACATCGAGGTCGATGACCCAGTCATATCTCCAGCACCGCTCTCGGCACACTCCGAGCGCATCGTGGGCGGACTTCTTCAGGCGATAGCCATAGGAGTCGGGGTGGAACCGAGGTTCGGCCACCTTCTCCAACTCCTTGGCCACCACCGTCTGGGCCACCCGGTCTGCGACGGTCGGCACGCCGAGCACCCGGACCCCGCCACCATGGGGCTTGGGGATCTCGACTGCTCTGACCGGGGGCGGGAAGTAGGACCCCGAGCTCATCCGGTTCCAGATCTTGTAGAGGTTGTTCTTCAGATCGGACTCGAACTGGCCCAGGGTCACCTCGTCCACTCCCGGGGCACCCTTGTTGGCCGCCACCGCCTTGTAGGCCTCCCACACCAGCTGCTTGGAAATGTCGAAGGACTTGGACTGCGACGTCGGCATTGTTCGCCTCGCTTCCTCCCGGGTGAACCCCGGTTGAACGGGTTGAACATTCCTGGTGAGCCGGCCCCTTGGCTCCACCCCCACCTCCAGATGGCAGGGGCTTCTCAGCTACTACGAGCCGGTCCGCCGGCGAACGCCGCATCGGTACTCAGTGCCTTCGGTTGCTCCTTCGGCACGCTCCCTCTTGGACCGGGAAGACTCCCCCGGCCTCGGTATCGACGATCGCCTTCTCACGTTCCGTGCGAAAGCCGCAGATCAGGCTCACGCCGCCTACACGCCGGACGCCACCTGGCCAGCAAACGGGTTCCCGCCAGGCTCATCCCGGGGTCTTATCAAGGGCCCCCGGTTCTGACGCCATCTGTGAGAGTTACGACGCTTCAACAGCGACACCACCCGAACCGGACGGTGCTCTGGCACGTCTTCCTGATCCCCACCTGACGCGGTCACGCCACGCCTTTTCCCTGACGCTCACCACGACGGTCTTCAGCCAACGTAGCTCAGGGTGGTTGAGCGCCTGCCCCCGTGGGCCGGCGCTGGAGGGCCAGCAATCCTCCATCTCTCGCACAGCACCGCATCTGAAGGATCTCCTACATGACTCCTCCTTCTGCGCTCGTGACGCACTGAATGTCATGAAGAGGGGCCTCCCCGATGAGAACAACACTTGGGTTCTCGTCGGAACCAATCACCAAGGAGGCTCCCAGACACCATGTTGCACCTCGGACTCGACCTCAGCAGAAAAAGACTGGACGTCTGTGTCCTCGACGAGCGCGGTGAGCGGCTCGCCGTCACCACAGCCCCGCCCGACGCAGACGGCCTTCGCGAACTGGTGAGGAGAACGGCCGCCTTTGGCGGCCCGGTCCATGCGGTCATCGAGTCGATGACCGGGGCCCGCTTCGTCCACGACACGCTCGAGCTGGCCGGCTGGGACGTGGACATTGCCGATGCCCAGAAGGTGAAGGGCTTGGCCCCCTTGGCCTGCAAGACCGACAAGATCGACGCCTGGGTGCTGGCCGAGTTGTCCCGACGCGACCTGGTGCCGGCCATCTGGCTCCCCGATCCCGCCGTCCGGGGCGAGCGCGAGCGGGCCCGGTTCCGCCTGCATCTGGTCCGTCACCGGGTGATGTTGAAGAACCGCATCCACGCCAGCCTCATGAGCTTCGGCAAGCCCTGTGCGGTGTCGGACCTGTTCGGGCGCCAGGGTCGGGCAATCTTGGCTCGCCTCGATCTCCCAGAACCCTGGACCGAGAACATCACGACCGCCCTTCGCATGATCGACGACCTGGACAAAGAGATCGCAGGCATCGAGCGCGAGCTGCGGGCCCTCGGGGCCGACCATCCCTACGTCTCGTTGCTCCAGTCGGTGCCCGGGGTGGCCTGGATCCTCGGCTACACCATCGCTTCTGAGATCGGCGACATCAGCCGGTTCTCCTCACCCAAGTCCTTGGTCGGCTACAGCGGTCTGTGCCCGCGGGTCATCCAGTCCGGCGAGAAGGACTGGCGGGGGCCACTGGCCAAGAACGGCCCCAAGTACCTGCGCTGGGCACTCATCGAGGCTGCAGTCCACGCCGCCCAGCACCCGGTCTACGCCGAGCACTACCAGCGCACCAAGACTCGGCTGGGTCGTCAGCGCGGGGCCAAGGTGGCCCGGGTCGAGGTGGCTCGCAAGCTCGCCGAGGCCATCTGGCACATGCTGCAGACGGGCTCGTTCTTTTCTCCGGCAAGGTCCCACTGCTTATCTGGTCGCGTCTGACGACCCTGGCTGAATTGGACCAGCCGGAGCTCTCCCAAGAAACCTGGTCTTCCCAACGAGGAAGCGATAGAGAGATGAGAGCTTCTCCCCGAAGCATCCCTCGAGCGCGGTCAGCTTGAGCGAACACCCATTGACGTCCGGCCCCTCTTCATAGAGAGATAAGCACTCAGCCGGAGCCGGGCGGATATTTCATAGACGGCCACCGTCACTGGACCGTCCAGATCGTCCAGATCGTCCAGATCGTCCAGATCGTCCAGATCGTCCAGCATTACCCCTACACCGAACGGCTTGTGGACTTCCTCTCTGCGGGCAAGTCCAACTGGTCAGTGCTCCCGACGATCAGACCCCGCTGATGTGCAATCCGAAGAGCTGTCAACGAGACGGTTTCGCGAGATCCCGGACCCGCTCCAAGCGCGCCATCTATGCGCTCCAAAGGGCCCCGGGCGTTCCATTGACTGCGGCAGGGAGAACCTTCAGCGAGCCGTCGCACCGCTCGGCACGAGCGCGGTGGCGGCCGGCACGGCACGTAGGTGGCGCACGGCCTGGCGGTACGAGCCGACCAGGCTGTCCTCACAATATCCGAGGCCGCTCTCGATGCAAAATGCCCGGATGATGCTCTGGGCCCGCGCCAGGTTGGGGCGGGGCATCGTCGGGAAGAGGTGGTGCTCGATCTGGTAACTGAGACCGCCGAGCATGAGATTGGTGAACCGACCGCCGGCGACGTTGCGAGCGGTGATCACCTGTCGCCGGGCGAAGCTCATCTTTGTATCGCCTTCGATGATGGGCATGCCCTTGTGGTTGGGGGCGAAGCTGCAGCCCAGATACAGCGAGAAGACTCCTTGCTGGACGGCGACGAAGGCCAACGCCTTCAATGGGGAGAGCACCCAAAACACCGCGGTCAGATAGAGCGCTGCGTGCACGGCTATCAGCAGGCCTTCGACAGCTGCGGCGCGATCTCGCTTCCGGAGCAGCCTCTCGATACCGGACACATGCAGGCCCGCACTTCGAAGGATCATGAGGGGGAAGAAGAGCCCGGCTTGCCAGCGCGCCAGCAACCGGGTGAGCTTGCGCCGGCCCGAAGTGAGCCCGTCGGCCGAGGTGAAGACGACGAGGCCCTCACCTATATCGGGGTCGCGGCCGACCTGGTTGGGGTGTGCGTGATGGGCGCTGTGCTTGGAGACCCACCAGCCGAAGCTCAATCCGATTAACGCATTCCCGACGGCCAGTCCGAGCAGCCAGTTGGTCCGGCGGGACGCAAAGACTTGTAAGTGCCCCGCGTCGTGGCCGACGAAGCCCAGCTGGGTGAACATCATGCCCAGGAACGCTGCGACACCGACCGTGGCCCACGAGTTGCCCACGATGACAAACGCCGCCCATCCGGCGGCGAATGCGGCGATGGTCAGGCCGATCTTCATGCTGTAATAGCCCGGTCGACGGTCGAGAAGGCAGGCGTCGCGGATCTGTATTGCCAGCACGCGGAAGTCGGCCGGCGCACGCTCGATGGTGGCCGTCTGCACGGGCTCTCCCCGCGGAATCCGTCCGAGAGCGCCACCAACGTCTGGAGCAACGTCGAGAGCCGAAACTCTCATCATGCCGAGCGTACTCCTCCGGTGAAGCCAGACATCACAAGGGCTGTGAGCGTTGTTCCTCTGGGAGTGTGGCGACCCAGGTGCGATGCATGACGATTCACCGACGCTTCAGGACCGATCTCTGGCAGCCCGCGGCACGTTAGTCAACCACCGTTTCGTGGCTATATATCTATCAGTCGCTAGTCGGACCGTTGCCCTGCTCGCCAGGTCTACAGCCACCTCGACGGCAGGAGGTGACGTGCAGACACACGACCATGGGCGACCCACCGTCGGGCCGGGGGATCCGTGACCGCTCGTGTACCTGCGAGAACCCGCTATGCGACGATCCTGACCCATCTCGTCATCCAGAGCCTCGGACCCCATGTGCGGTCGCGTATCCCGACGGGTGCCCGCACTGCGAGAGGTGAGCGGTCCGGCGGTCAGGGGAGCTAATGAAATGGCAGCGAGCAAACCAGCCGACTGATGCCGACCCAGCCCGTCCGCTGCCTGCGCCAGGGTGCGTCTCGCCAGTTCGGGTGTCAAGCGAGTCTGAGTCACCAGCCCCTTCTCTATCTGCGGAAGATACGCTCGGACGCCGTGATCGGGGTCTTCCTCACGGCGTCTAGCCAGGGGGAGGAATAATGGCTCGAGAGTCATCGATAGTCGCGACGGCCAGCATCCAGGCGCCCATCGAAGCGGTCTGGAAATTGTCGTGCGACAGCAGCCGATATGCCGAATGGGTCGAAAACACTCTCAAAGTGATTCGGAGTGATGGTCCAGCTCGCCTTGGCGCAACCTACGAAGAGTTGACGCGCGTGTCGGGCCCGTGGAAGACGGAAACTCGATGGAAAGTGGCCGAGTTCGATGCACCACGGCGACAGGTGCATGACGGCGAGGGAGTGCCCACCGCGACGGGCATGGCGGTGATCATTGAGCTAACACCGATATCCGAAGCCACCACCGTCCTCACGCTGACCATCCGCTACACACCTCGGTTCGGTCCAGTTGGCGCGCTACTCGACCGTGGCGTCAGGGGGTCCCTCGGACGCGCTCAGCAACGATCAGCCGAGGCGTTCGCTGCGCTCGTGATGCGGGAGCAATCAAGCATTTTATGAAGCGAGCCTGAGCCTGAGAGCCTGTTGCAGAAACCTCCCGGCGGCGATCTAGGAAGGTCCAGGTAGCGCGCGCGTGATTGCCGCCACCTGATCGCGCCGATCGCGGAGAATTGGTGCATGGCGTACAACTTCTTGGCTGTCGAGCGTGACCAGGTGTACCTGCTGCCGCCTTCGGTGGCCGACTGGCTTCCCGAGGATCATCTGGCCTGGTTCGTGCTCGACAGCGTGGACGAGATGGACCTTGCCCCCTTCTACGCCGGCTATCGCAGCGACGGCTGGGGAGCAGCGGCCCACGACCCCAAGATGATGGTCGCCCTCGTCCTCTACTCCTACTGCCTGGGCATCCGGTCGTCCCGCCAGATCGAGCGGGCCTGCCACGTCGATGTCGGGTTCAAGGTGGTGGCGGCGAACCAGTGCCCGGACCACACCACCATCGCCCGGTTCCGCCAGCGCCATCAAGGCGCCATGGCCTCGGTCTTCACCTCGTCGCTGCGTCTGTGCTCAGAAGCGGGGATGGTTAGCCTCGGGGTGGTGGCGCTCGACGGGACCAAGATGGGGTGCCCGGCCGCCCTCGACGCCAACCGCACCAAGGACCACATCGAAGCGGCGGTGCAAAAGATGTTCGAAGAGGCCGAGGCGGCCGACGCGGCCGAAGACGCCCTCTATGGACCCGATGCCACCGGGGACGAGCCCCCGGCCCATCTGCGGGGCCGCGAAGCTCGCCGCAAGCGCCTGGCTGAGGCCAAGGCCGCCCTCGACGCCCAAGACAAGGCAGCCAAAGAGGCCCACCAGGCCCACCTGGCGCAACGGGCCGAAAAAGAGCAGGCCAGCGGCCAAAAGCTCCGGGGCCGCAAGCCCAAGGCCCCCGACACCTCCGAGGCCAAGGCCAACGTCAGTGACCCCGAGAGCCGCATCATGAAGACCAAGGACGGCTACCTCCAGGGTTACAACGCCCAGGCCGTGGCCAACGAGGAACAGGTGGTCGTGGCGGCCGATGTGACCGACGAGCACAACGACATGGGCCAGCTCCACCCCATGATCGAATCCACGAACCGCTCCCTCGAGGACGCCGGCATCACCGAGCGGCCGACCAAGCTGCTGGCCGACGCCGGCTACGCCTCCGAAGACAACCTGTCCCGCCTCGGCGACAGTGATCCCGACTGCCTCATCGCCACGCGCAACATGAACAAGAATCCCGAGCCGCGCAACGGGCGGCGAGGACCGCTGCGGGCCGACGCCACCCTGGTCGAAGAGATGGACCGCAAGGTCTCGACCGACTCGGGACGAGCCATCTACAAGAAGCGACAGCACATCATCGAGCCGGTCTTCGGCCAGACCAAAGACGCCCGGGGTGCCAGACGGTTCATGCGCAGGGGCAAGGCGGCCGCCCAAAGCGAGTGGAAGCTGCTCATGGGCACCCACAACCTCTTGAAGATCTACCGTCGCTCTCTCACCGACGCCACCATCGCACCGTGGTCCCGCATGGCGGTCATCAGCGGGTGAAAGGGGTCCGTCCGGACCTCATCGAGCGGCAAGCAGCCCCCCAGAACGGCCCTGAGTTCCCCCGATAGGGACCGCCAGCCATTCTTGGGTCCAACCGAGCAGCCCTGACACCGCATCCACCAGGATGGTTCTCAGCGCGCAGCCGTTACTGCAACGGGCTCCTGACCCGAATTCAATTCGGACCCCGTACCGTCTGACTCTCTCAGTGAGACGAGGAGGTGGTCAGGACCTGTTGGAGAGCTTCGAACTCCTCGAGGCACTGGCCGCCGCCGATGGCCACGCAGTTCAGCGGATCCTGGGCGACGACGACGGGGATGCCCGTCTCATACGCGAGGCGCGAGTCGAGCCCATGAAGCAGCGCACCACCACCGGCCAGCACGATGCCCTGCTCCATCAGGTCGGCGGCCAGCTCGGGCGGGGTCCTGTCCAATGTCGTCTTGACGGCGTCGACGATGGCGGTCACCGGCTCCTCGATGGCGTGGCGGATCTGCTCGGTCGAGATCAAGACGGTCTTCGGGAGCCCGCTCAAAAGGTCGCGCCCACGGATCTCGGCGACAAGCTCCTCTTCGAGTGGATAGGCGGAGCCAAGAGCCATCTTGAGCTCCTCTGCGGTTCGCTCGCCCAGCGCCAGGCTGAACTCTTTCTTTACGAACGACATGATGGCCTCGTCCATCTCGTCGCCGCCGCTGCGTACCGACTGGCTGGTCACCATCCCGCCCAGCGAGATCACCGCCACCTCGCTGGTGCCACCGCCGATGTCGACCACCATGTTCCCGGTCGGCTCGCCGACCGGTAAACCCGCCCCGATGGCCGCCGCCATTGGCTCTTCGATGATGTAGGCCTTGCGGGCTCCAGCGTACTCGGCCGCCTCGATCACGGCGCGGCGCTCGACGCCGGTGATCCCGGACGGAACGCAGACCACCATGCGAGGCTTGGGGAAGCTCCGCCGGTGGACCCGGTGGATGAAGTAGCGGAGCATCTTTTCGCAAATCTCGAAGTCGGCGATGACTCCGTCCTTCAGCGGACGGATCGCCTGGATGTTGCTCGGCGTCCGACCGATCATGGCCTTCGCGGCGGCGCCGACAGCAAGGGGACGTCCGCTCTTCACGTCGATAGCGACGACGGACGGTTCGCTCAAGACGATGCCCTGTCCGCGGACGTACACGACGGTGTTCGCGGTCCCGAGGTCGACCGCCATGGCCCGGGTGGCCAGGAACGGTCGGTGGTTGGGCATGTGGCCCCGTTTCGCTTTGCGGCCGGGGCACCAACCTGGCTCCCGACCCAGCCGTCACCCGGGAAGGTTACGGGGGATGCAAAACCACAACAACTCGACCAAACACGCACCACCACGCTCAAGGGAGACCAAGAGGCTCACCGCCCGCGCCACACCTACCTGGGGAAGGGGATCAGACGCTGGAACAGGAAAGCGCCCCGAAGGGCGCTTTTGCGGAGTCCGATGGACTCCAAACCCCGAACTCTCAGGGGCGCTCGTCGACCTCGTCGACGTAGTGCCAGGAGACCAAGCCGTAACGCTCCACGACGAGGGGCTCCAACATCGACGTCGATAGTTCTCGGGCCCGCGCTATGGCCGCCTCGTCGCCAGTGAACTCGCCCGCCTCGACCTCGTCACCACCGGGGCGGGTGAAATGGTAGCGCCAGGTCCCGCCGGAAGACGACTGGTTGTCAGGCATGAATGAACAATACGGCAGCATCGGATGCCGCGGACGTCGATCGCCGAGCCGACACCAACGGTCACCGATGCCTTGCAGTCCAGTCGCAATGCGACTGAAGCGACCGCGCTTTGGCTCGAGTCTGAACCGATACCCCGAACCTCTTGGGTGCCGTTAGCCACTCTTGAGTCTCATGCACAAGGTAGACCAAACACAGAAGCAAGGGTTTCGACAACCTGGCCAACAGGGGTGACACCAGTATCGAAGGTGGAATCACATGGCGGCAATGTTGGAACTAATGACTCGAAGCGGTTGTACGCGCTTCGCAACACCTGAGGATCCTTCGAGAGGACCCGAGTTGGGTCTCCACCGACTCGGCGAAGCGCAACCTCAAAGGAGACCCGCAGTAGCGTCCAGTGGACGATATCCGCCTTTGAAGATACGGCAATGAGTCCTTCAAGCTCGTGCTCTTCGTAAAACGGTCCGACGGCGATTACGTCAACGTCGTTGTCCAACCAGGCACCGACCAGGTGACTATGGACGGTGAAGGATTGATGGAACCGCTCACGCTTGAGGCCAACGAAGCCCCCGATTGTCTCGACGACGTCGTCCACCTCAAGGACTGCGGTTTCGCGCCCGGCATTTCGCAGGCGCGCGCCGAGCGCCTCCGCAACTGAACTCTTTCCCGAGGCGATCGGCCCGAAGATGACGACGAGGACTGCCACTCCGTCATTCTTACCTTTCCCACTTCGCCCCAGACACTCGGTATGGAGCCATCGGCGGGGCGAGTGGCAGGCTGTTTGTGAGTCAGCCGCGACTGCAACTTTGTTGGCGACCCTCGAGCTTCTCGGATCAACTCGACTCGGGGGTCCGATCGCCGGCGGAGCCGTTGTCCAGAGTCTCGCTTGCCCAAGCGATCCGTGAGTCGATAGGTCGTACCAGCTCGTAGCGCACAGGCACGAAGCCCCGACCTCGATAAAAGGCGTCGCTCAGGGGATTGGCCGAAGCCCATCCAACGGCGCAGTAGCCGAAGCCCGCTTCTACGCCCCACTGCAGGACGGCGCCGAGCATCGCGGTGCCGACCCCACTCGAACGAGCTGGCTCGGCGACCACGTTGAGACCGATCGTGAAGGTGTCCTTGTAGCGAGTGTCGCGGTGCACTTCGATCATCCCAACTGCTTGCCCAGAATGGCGCGCGACCAGCAGAGCTCGACTCTCATCGGCCATCGTCTCTTTGAGGTCGGTCACGATCGCCGGGAGCGACAGGTTGGCCGGGTCCAGAATGGGAGGCAGCGAGTGGAACTTGACCAGTTCGATCCACAGATCGACCAGCTCCTCGAGCTCATCGGGCAGGGCCGGTCCCACCAAAGCAGGCTTAGGGCCCACGCGAAAATTCGTTGAGCGGTTGGGAATGCACGGTGTAGTTCCAGTCACCGTGGAACTCATGGCGGGTGAGAGGGACGGCGGCCAACTCCTTGTTGGTGATCTTGACTCCGGTCGGGTAGTAGCCCTCGTCGAGCTCGGCGTTGATCTTGAGACCCTTCTTGGTCGTGGTGTTGGCGATGAGCTGGACGACGACGCGATAAGAGGTGAGGGGGCGCCCTCTCCAGTTCATGGTGATGAAGCTGAACATGCGGTGCTCGATCTTGTTCCACTTGGAGGTCCCCGGCGGGAAGTGGCAAACGGTGATCTCAAGCCCGGTGTCAGCCGCCAGCTTGGCCAGTTCGACCTTCCAGGCCCGAAGGCGATAGCCGTTCGAACCCCCGGCGTCGGCACAGACGAGCAGCTTGGTGGCGTCGGGGTAACGGTGCCTGCCCATCTGAGCCCACCACCGGCCGATGCTGGCCACGGCGAAGCCGGCCGTGTCGGCATCGTTGCCGACCGAGACCCAGCCTTCGTCGGCACCCAAGTCGTAGACGCCGTAGGGGATGGCCTTTCCCATCTCGGGGTCGATGAAGTCGTGGACCTGGGTGCGAGTGGGCTTCTTGGCCGGCTGGTACTCCTGACCAGCGTTGGAGTACTCGCCGACCAGCTCCTTCTTCTTGGCGTCGACGCTGATGACCGGCTGGCCTTCGGAGCAGAACCGTCCCGCCGTGTCGTTGATGTAGGCGAACTGGGCGTCGCGGTCCACGTGCTGGGCGCCCTCCTTCTGCTTGGAGGTGCCTTGGAGGCTATAGCCCATCTCTGCGAGCAGGTCCCCCACGGTTTTGGGGCTGATCTCGAAGCCTTTGGCACCAAGTGCGTCAGCGAGTCGATAGGTGGACTTGGCCGTCCAACGCAGGGGGGACATCGGATCGCCGCGGGCTTCGGGGGAGACGAGGTCGTCGAGTTCCAAGAGCAGGTTCGGGTCCTTGTCGATCAAGCGCTTGCGGCCGCCACCCTCTCGACGCACACGCTCGTTGGGTGTGGCCATCCCCGAGTCGATCTCTTGGGTTCCCGTGATCACCGTGTTGCGGCTCATCGATGCCAGACGAGCCACCGCAGTCGTTCCACCCCGACCGAGCAGCTTCGCTGCCGCTCCCGAGACCACACGTCGCTGGCGCTCATCGAGCAGGGGCATCACGACCGAGAAGAACTCAGCCAGCTGGGCCTCGGCCACCTCCACTCCCGGAGGCTATATCGCGCGAGTTATACTTCCGTGGACCCTTAGAGATCGAAAGGTCGCCGGGGATTGGCCGGATGCCCTTGATCTGATCGATCCCAAAAGCCCATCTCGGCCAGCGAGGCGGCTGGGTCGCCAGGGTGGGCCAAGACGAGCAATCGGTGCTCGAGGCAGCCGTGGCGGACCAGTTCAGCAGACGCGACTTGGTACAGGGCGCGGTACACGTTGCGCGCCCGATCACGATCGGCGGCGTGGTGGACGTCGGAGATCCGGACCCTCGCCGGCTGATGCTCGTCGGGGAGCGTCACGATCAGGAACCCCGACAATTCAGAATCCTCGACGGCCGCAAAAGCGAGCCCGTCGGTGCTGGACCCGATGACGTGAACGGCCTCGGCAGGCTCGCCAACCCAAGGTGCTGGGCTCGACGAGCCCGCCATCTGCACCCTGGCTAGCAGCGTGGCAGCCCGCTCCAGGTGATCGTCAGAGAAACGCTCGACTTGCACTCATGGACGTTCTAGCGCCGAGTGGTGCCTGGGTGCTTGCGTCGCCGGTTCCGGTGGGCGAAGACGGCCGCGTGGCGACTGTCACTGCATCAGCCCCACCCAGACGGTCACGATCGTCGCCACTGGCGCCACCCATCTGCAGAGTTGCAAGCTTCTTCTTTTCGAACCAAGCGAGACTGTCCGCTATCGAAGATAGACGGCAAGAGAATCTTCGTCGAGCACTTGTACATCGGGTAGGCGTCTGGGAACTGCTCGGTCATATAGCGCGCCTCGACGGTCGCTCTGCAGAGGAAGTAGATCACGGCCAGTGCCACCGTGATCTCGGTCGCTCGGCGCTCATGACTTCGCCCACCCCCAGGGCCCGCCCCGCCCTGCTTCTGGCAGCGCCAGTCGATCCTCCTTACCATGGACCCGTGGCAGATTTCCCGGGGATTACCCATGTGGCCCTGACGGTCTCAGATCTTGATCGAAGCGCACTCTGGTACGAGAGGCTCTTCGGAGCCAAGCCAGACAAACTCGACGACAGCGGCCCGTTCCGGGCGGCGGTGTGGCTCTTGACCGGAGGCACAGTGATCGCCCTCCACCAGTTCAAGGACCCAAAATCGGAGGTCTTCGACGAGCTCCGCCCGGGCCTGGACCACCTGGCCTTTGGGTGCGCCAGCCGTGACGAGCTGGCGGCCTGGGCATCTCGGCTCGACGCCCTCGATATCGAGCACGGCGACATCTGTGACGAACCGTATGGGTCCGGCCTTTCATTCCGCGACCCTGACAACATCGCCTTGGAGTTCTTCTCCGCACCTGCATAGCTCACCTTGGACATTCGTTCGCGAAGGAGGAACCTCCATGCCCAACCCCACGGCTCCCGAGACCAATCGACCACCTCCGGCGCGGCTGCATCACCATGCCTTCGTCACCACCGATCAGGAGGCCACCCGCAAGTTCTACGAAGAGATCGTGGGCTTGCCACTGGTCGCGACCTGGACCGAAGTGGAGCACCTCATGGGCGGGGAGGAACAGGAGTTCTGTCACACCTTCTACGGGCTCGGTGACGGCGGAAGCCTGGCCTTCTTCCAGTTCGCCAACCCACAGTTCTCCGAACAGTTCGCACCACCGCCTGCTCCCTCCCTCTTCCGGCACGTGGCGATGCTCGTCACGCCCGAACAGCAAGACGCAATCGGTGGGCGGGCTGAGGCATCTGGGATGGAGACGATGCTGGCCGACCACGGCTATTGCAGGTCGCTCTACATCACCGATCCCAACGGCCTACTCCTGGAGTTCACCGTCGATCACCCAGATGTCGAGAAGATCGAAATCACCCGCCGGGAGAAAGCGCATCACGACCTCGCTCGATGGCTATCTGGTGATCACACCAGCAACAACGACTGGCGCCCGAACTCCTGATTCGGACTATCGGCAACCTTGTGACGACCCCATGCCGGCGGGCTTTCTCCCGGGCATTCGTCAGCGACTCGAGGAGTTCCGCTCCACCACTAGCACGGTCGAGGTGATCGAGCCGTCCGACGAGGTGCGAGAGCTGACCGGCTTGGGCAGGTATCTGCTGGACTTTCTCCGGACCGAGGCCGCCTCTGACGAGGGTGTCCGACGCAGCGGCCCAGATCGGGCCTTTCTGGTCAGCTTGCGGATAACAGTGGGTGCGAAAAGTCGCCCACCGTCAGCCGAACTGTCGAAGCTCAGCTGCGGCTGAGTGCTTATCAGCCCGCCTCAGGGTTGCTCTCGCGACATTAGCGATTCCGATTCCGACTTCTGGGACGCTTGGCCAGGTCCCATGCTCGTCGAGCAGTTTGCCCGTGGCCCGCCTTGGCTGAAGACATTGGTCGGAGGAGTTGACCCTATCGGGATACCCGCTTTACAGGGGCGGGAGATCGAGAGTGTTGAGCGAGGAGCGCGGCACCCGCGACAGGCCGAGGACCATGTCAGTGAAGGCGACGGCTTCCCGGCGCATGCGAGTGAAGTCGCACTTCTTGACAGTCGGAACCCCCCAGTTCAGCAGGTACGTGGGTCCGGTGATGTAGTTCATCGTCATCACATGGCCGTCGGTCCACAGCTGGGTCCCCTCACCTGGCCATCCGTACCCGTTGGGACTTCCTAAAGTCGTCACGTAGGGCTTGAGCGCCAGCGCGGGGCCCGCGTTGGCCTGGGCCAGTGCGCTCAACGCGGCGGTGACCATCGCCCGATTCTCAGGGACGAAGATCACCCCGAGCTCAGGCTGTCCGGTCAGCGCCATCTGCCCGTCGGCATTCTCCTCCCACTCGAGGCTGCCAAGGTGCTCGAGAGTGACGGCACAGGCCGTGTCCTTCAGGGTGTTGTCCAGATGGTCACGGGCGAAAGTGACCTGACCGATGCCACCGTGGAAGTGGCCGGTGGTGAAGGACACGACGATCGTCCTCGGCACGGCCTCGCGGGGCAATCGTGTCAGGTACTGACACATGGCGACGATGGTGTTCGGCCCGTTGTCCTCGACCGCGTTGGGACCGTCGGTGTGGCTATTGAGGATGACGATCTCGTTGCTATGCCCCGGGATCGTCCCGACCACATTTCTGCTCACGTAGTGCTCGGTGGTCGCGGTGAGGGTGATTCGAGCGGAGGTACCAGTCGCCGCCTCGGCGTGGAGCCGGGCTCCGACCTCAGCATCCACGAACACCCCCGGAACCCGTCGGATGGTGCCGTCGTAGGGGTAGTAGGAGCCGTGGGCGCCGGCGGCGGGGAGGTCGATGATGCCAATGCAACCGATCGCCCCGGCGGCGGGAAGGGTGTCGAGAAACGTAATGAGGTTGGCCACGGCTCCCCACGGCCGCGAGTATGACGCGCTCGGGTCGATCAGGTGCTGCGGATCGTAGATCCCATACGCGATCGACTCCATCGTCGAATACAGGACACCGGAGAACGGAACCTCGAAGAGCGCGACCTTTCCGGCCAGCGATCCTGGAGGCGGTGTGGTTGCCGAGTCCACAAAGACGAGGGGACCTGATACCCCCTGGGATGAGGTGCTGCCGGAATAGGGGATGTACGACGCGGTGGCTGCGACCGCACCGTCGACCTCAAGGGACCAACGTCCGACCGTCCATTTTGTGAAGGGGACGGGCTCGGTATGGACGTCTCGTACCCCCACGCTCTTCAACCGACCGATCAGGGTGTCGATGAAGCGTTCATGAACCGGGTAGCCAGTGGCACGCATCCCCATGGGGTCAAGCTCTTCACTCCATGCCTTGAGCTGCGCGGATGAGAAGAACTGCGATGCGTCGACGCGCCGAGCGTCACCTGCCGCGAGCTGGCGGTTGGGCCATTCGGACGTCGCGGCGGCCGTTCCTTCCCCGATCACGGAAGCGAGGGCGGCGCTCGCCACGACAGCTCCGGCCCCGAACAGCACCGACCGGCGCGAGAGCCGGCCTGCGTCGTCGGTGGATCCGAATCCGGACTCGTCTCGCGCGGTCGCTCGGTAGAGGTCTCGGTGGAACTGGAGCTCGCCTTCCATGCGACCATCATGGCTGAGGTCCGGGGCGCGATGACAGAAGAAGCCATGTGGGGCTAATGAACTAACAGTCGCACTATGCGGGGATCCGCGATTGCCGTGTCGTTATGCGAAACGACTGAGGAGGTCGCGTTCTGGGTCTTCAGAGAGCGATGACTGTCCGTCGTCACCGGGGTGAGCAAGCGCTACGTCGATGATGTCGATGATGTCGATGAGCGGACGGTGGGAGAGGCCGGCTCCCACCGCTCGGTCGATATCGACGGCGTTGGCGGCTTCCCAGTCGGGAGCCGCGATCCAGAGGGGCACGCCCATCCAGGGGTTGACGCCGGCTTCGAGCAACTGCTTGGAGGGGATCCATATCAGTTCGGCACCGACGCTCGGTCTCTGGCAAGCGTCGAGCAGGCAGTGGCCGAACCGTGAGGTTTTGCACGAGGTCCGCCACACGGCCAATGGGGCAACGACTGATTCGATCGTCGCCCGCTCTCGATCCGGCACCGTTCGTCGAATCGAGAGCGACCACGCTCTGGGCAAACTGGCCGCGTTCTCGGGGGTCGACTACCGATAGAGGGGACTCGGGCTGGTGGCACTCACGATCGAACGCCGAATGAGGATCAATCAAGGTTCAGTTGCGGAGGCTGTTACGCCGACGGCCGCGTCTGACAGCTTTGAACGCTTAGCTCCGCTGAGGCTGCAGGGCTCGGCGCCTCTGCTGCACACGCTCAGAGCTACAAATTCACAGCGATTCTGGAGACTCGGATCTAGACGTCTTTGAAGACGTTGGGGGAGGTATCCCATGGCAGATCGGGACGGCACCGAGGTACCCCGGTCGGCTTCCACCGGTCCGATGACTCTCGAGTTCGGTGGTTTGCGCTTCAACGTCTCCTTCCGAGACGTTGGCGCGACCTTGCGCGTTGACGGCCGGGTCGATGGCGCGTGGACCGAGATGCTTCGGTTCGATGACTTCGTTGATATGCCGCACTTTCACGCGCCAGCCGATGGGGACGCGATTCCCTTCGACCGAACAACGTTAGGTGAACCGCTCGCGTGGTACGTGACACAAATCCGAGATCATTTGCCCGAGTGGCTTGAAAAGGCCGGCTTTGGCGAGGTGCTTCCGAGCATTAATGTCGAGGTGATCGCTCTGAATGCAGACAGACTGAGCGAGGCAATGGAGGCATGCGTGCCAGCGGGTTTCCTCCGCGTTCCGGGCGTTGGACTTCGGCGCACGGAGCTGTCCACTTAGTTCTGATTTGGATACCCGCCGTCCGCGCCTGTACTGATCGCTCGCCCCTCTTGGGCTTGATGATCTGCCAGCCATAGAGCGCAGGGCGGCAGCTAACCGACAACAGCGGTTGCCGGCTAGTGAGGTGAGGAGTGCGGCAAGCCGGCGCTGACGATCACCCCTTGACGGCTGGACCGTGTGTTTCGGTGACCTTTCTGCTGGCCCGCAGGTGCGCGGGAAACCTCGAGCTGCTTCCAGGTCCAGAACCCCCGATGGCGATGTGCGACACCGCCCTCATTCCGTCATGCGCATTCAGCTCGCGATGCCGAAGTACCGGTCGAGCCCGTAGACGGCGATGGCGTTGCGCCGGACCAGCATCTCGACCTCCTCCTCGTCGAGACCGGCGGCCGTCACCAAGTCCGCGACGACCTTCTCGGAGTGCGGGTAGGTGGAGTCCTTGTGAGGAAAGTCGGTCTCGATCATGATCCGCTCCATCCCGATCTCGTGCCGCGCGATCAGGCCCTGGAGGTCGTCGAATATGGAGCCGAACATGTGGCCGGGAATCGACTCGCTGGGCAGCTGCTGGGCCCGGCGCCCGGCCGGCTGGTTGCCCTCGAAGCACTTGCGCCAGGTGTTGTCAACACGCTGGGCGACGAAGGGCATCCATCCGACCTGGCCCTCCGACAGCACGACGCGCAGGTCGGGGAAGAGCTCGAAGGCGCCAGAGTAGAGCCAGTCCGCGAAGGCCAGCTGCGAGTTGACGAAGAGAAAGCAGATTGCCAGATCGATTGGTGCGTCGGGCGCCGTGGTTACTCGAGTCGACGAGGATCCGACATGCAGGTTGAGCACGGTGTCGGTCTCCTGGCAGGCCGCAAAGAGCGGATCCCAATAGTCCGAGTAGATGCTCGGCAAGCCGAGTGCCGGCGGGGCCTCGGGAAAACTGACGGAGTGCGACCCCTTGGCCGCGCTCCGCCGTATCTCGGCTGCCGCCAGGTCGGCATCCCAAAGAGGCACCAGCGTCAAGGGAACCAGCCGTACAGGGATCGTGTCCCCGCACCACTCGTCGATCATCCAGTCGTTGTACGCCTCGACACACAACCGGGCGATGTCCTTGTCCTTCCGCTCCAAGAACGTCTGCCCGCAGAAGCGGCTGACGCTCGGAAAGCACATCGATACGTCCGTGTGATTGCGGTCCATCTCGATCAAGCGGGCGTCTCGCTGGTAGGAACCGGCGAGCACGTCGTCGTACGTGATCGCCCTACTGGTCTCCTCGTCGTCGTAGCCCGACTGGGCCAGGCCCCGTTGCAACGGTCTGGCCATGTCGTCGTAATGCCAGACATCGGACCAATCGCCGTCGTCTCCGGTCGACCAGCGGCCGTACAGGGCGTCGAGGAGCACGCCCCGCTCCCGGAGGACGTTCGGACCACGCTCCCGGACGTCCCGCGGCAGCCGCGACCACCACAGATCCGGAGGCTCGAGTACATGGTCGTCCACCGAGATCAAACGCGGCAGATCCGTCACGGACAAGACGTCCCGCTCAGACAGCCGCTCGCTCGGCCGTGGCCCTCCGCCCTGCGTCACGCAGCAGCAAAGCCACAGCTTCCACGGCCGCGAGCACCTCGACTCGGTGCACCCGGGCCTGCTCGGCCAGCGCCGTGACGCCGCAGTACTCGAGCATCTCGGGGAGCCGCTCGGTTAGTCGCCCGATCGTCCACTCCACGACGTCGCCCTCGGCGAACTGGTCGATTCGGCAGACGGTGTTGACCGCCCCATCTTCGTGCACGTAGTGGTAGTGCGGCTTGTACGCGAAGCAATCGAATCGGAGATGCTCGATACCGTCGTCGGCCCCGTAAACATGGAGGGTCGGGCCGAAATCGTCGAACACCGTTTCGTCGGAGTCCGCCTCGTCGCCCAGGTTCCCGGAAACAGCCCGGTCGTCGAGGTGGCGGGCCTCGACCACGAAGCGCAACGGGCCAGCCGGCCGGGAAACGCAACGCTCCGGCACCGGCGCGATCATCGGAGAGCGGAACGAGAGCCCCAACTGGTAGGGCTCCTCGGTCGCGTTCCGCAACATGTGCAGTATTTGCTCTCGGTCCATTTGACCACCCCCGCACTCTTTCCATAGTGAGTGCTTACTGACATGCTAGCTCGCGGTCCAAGCGGAAGAGAGGGGCAGTACCTTCTAACGCATGAGCACTCAATGGCAATACAGCATCGAACAATTCGGGGGCCCTGACCACACCTATAAGAACACCGCTGGCAAGAGCGGCCTTCAGATGTTGCTTAACGACAAGGCCAAGGAGGGCTGGGAACTCGTGGAGCAACAGGCCGCGTTCGACGGTAACGGGCGTCTCTACATTTTCAGGCAGGAGGTCTCGACTTAGGTCGCCGAATCGCTCCGGTGATCGGAGACCTCAGTGACCAGCTCGGCTTTAGCCACTGCGAACGGGGAAATCAGCCAGGCCAACGCCGTCGTCTCGACTGCGTACCATGGCCGATCAGCGATGAGCCGCAACCCGCGTGGCTTACCGTCCATCAGCCGCGGCGAGTCCGAGTAGCCCAGAAGGCCGGGTGCTCGACAGGCCGGGACCCAAAGACGAAGATGTAACGGTGAAGAGAAAGCGGGTGCCGCGGTCGAAGGTCGCGCCGCAAACAGACTTCGCGGAGACGTGGCAGCCAATGCAGTCACGGTCGCCGCGGCCCGGTTGTCCAGGTCGGGGGTTCCGCGCCCGAAGAACGGTTCGAGGGCATCAGCTTCGGGGACCTGGTTTCCGCCCCCCGGGAGATCGAGGGATTGAAGGATGTGGGCAGCAACGAGCATCCGAACTTTCAATTCCGGTCGCGGCCGTTTCTTCATTTGGTTGTTCCGGAATCAGCATGGGTGAATTGGGCGAACGCCAGTTCGATCTGATCTGATGTCGATGCAACGATCGCCCCCGTCGTGACGCGACAGAGTCCGGCCGAGACGGCACCGCATTGCCGAAACGCCGCTCGTTGCCGTCTTCCGCTGTGGGCCCCGGCTTCACCCGGTGTCCAGGGTCGCTGCGGGCCTCCGCTGCGCTCCGGTTCTCGCTCGGACTCCGTCCGTCCCTGGACCCCCGGCTCGTCCGGGTGCAAGAGGCGCTCGAGGGAGCGACACTGATCGTGTCGCTCCGTGGGCAAGAGCGGAGCGCAGGAGGTGATGGTCGTGCGCGACGTCGAGCTGTACGCCCAGGTGCTCGGGCTGGTGGATCCGTGGTTCGTCGAGGACGTAGTCCTCTCGGTCGAAGAACGCAGCGTCGAGGTGCACGTCGCCCACTACGAGGGACGGCTGTGGCCGTGCCCGACCTGTGGCGCCGCGCTCGCGCTCTACGACCACTCCGAGGTGCGCTCGTGGCGCCACCTCGACACCGGAGGGTTCAAGACCTTCGTCACGGCGCGCCCACCGCGGATCAAGTGCGCCGACCATGGCGTCCTCCAGGTCCCCCTGCCGTGGGCCGAGCCCCGCAGCCGCTTCACCAAGGCCTTCGAACGCTTCGCTATCGACGTGATGAAACAGACCGACGTCACCGGGGCGGCCGACATCTTGAAGACGAGCTGGGACGAGTGCTGGGGGATCATGCAACGCGCCGTCGTCCGAGGCCAGGCTCGAAAGAAGCACCAGGTCCCGGCCCTCATCGGTGTGGACGAGAAGGCCATTGCCAAGGGGCACTCCTATCTCACCCTCGTCTATGACATCGAGCGCGCCAGCGTCGAGTACATCGCCGACGACCGCACCCAAGCCAGCCTCGATCCCTACTTCTGCTCCTTCAGCGCCACCGATCGTGAAGGGATCAAAGCCGTGGTCATGGACATGTGGCCGGCCTACATCAACTCGGCCGAGGCGCACTTGGTCGACGCCCAGGACAAAATCGTCTTCGACCGGTTCCACATCATGAAGCACATGGGAGAAGCGGTCGACACCGTGAGAAAGCGCGAGAACCGAGAGCTCCGCGCCGACGGCATCGACGCCCTGGTCGGCACCAAATACTGGTGGCTCTACGCCGAGCGCAACCTGCCGGCTAAGCACAAGGGACCCTTCCGGGCGCTCAAGGATCTGAATCTCAAGACGGCGCGGGCGTGGGCCATCAAAGAGTCGCTCGCCGTCTTGTGGAACTACCACCGCCTCGGCTGGGCCACGAAGTTCTACACACAGTGGTTCTTCTGGGCCACCCACTCGCGCCTCGAACCGGTGATCAAGGTGGCCTACATGATCAAGCGGCACCTCTACGGCGTGCTCAACTACTTCTCCGCCGCCCGCATCACCAATGCTGCTGCCGAAGGCCTCAACTCGAAGATCCAAACGATCAAGAAGATGGCCTACGGATTCCGCAACCGCGAGCACTTCAAGACGGCCATCTTCTTCCACTGCGGAGGGCTACAGCTTTACCCTGCTACCCACGGGGAAGCCGGATGAGCCCTTCATTTCCACGAGAACGAGCGTGGACCCTACGCCGACGTCCGTTTCGGGACGGGCGACTTCGTACCTGTGGACAGCCACCCCAGTCGAACGTGCCGAACTGCTAGAGCAGGTCCGTCAACACATTCGCGCCCTCGGGCGCGCCCGGAAGATGGATCGGACACGGCGGAGCGGCCGTTGATCGGAAGCTGCCGGAAATCCCGACCTTCCCGGTCGTGATCTCCGTCGGGTGACTGGCGAACCTCGGAGGTGAACATGGCCGGCAAGCGTCTCGTCGTCGGTGCTGTCGTCACCGTCACAGCGATGCTCTCCCTCTGTCGCGCTATGGGACCGGCCGCCGCTTCGCAATCGAAGGCGGTGGCCATCTCGGGTCCGGTCACGGGCCACCTGAGCACGTCGAACTATTCCGACATCTGCTCGGTGGGGATCCCCGAACACTCCAGCGGTGACATCTACCAGTCGCAGCTCACCCTGCCCGGGGTCAAGCCGCTCAAGGGGACCTGGAGCCTCGAAATCGATGCCCCGCTCGGGACAACCAAGTTCCCCGCCGCCTACCCGATCTCGGTGACCCTCACCTCGCCCGGTGCCACCGACGTCGCAGACATCTGGATGGCCGGTGGGAGCTCGACCGCGAGTGGGTCCGGAAAGCTCACGCTGAAGAAGAATGGTGGGTCGTTCGACCTCGTTCTGCCGGGAACCCAACATCTCGTCTCGGGGAACCTGACCACGCTTGCGCCGGAGAAGGTGGTCGGCAGTTGGAGCTGCAAGGGGTGAGCCGACCAGGGGTCGTATCCGGCGCTCCTTCCCTGGCAATCAACTCCTGCGAGTCCGAGGGCTTCAACGGCGAACTCTTCGCTTCTCTCAATCGCTAAGTCGTGCGGCCTATAGCTGATCAGCCACAGGACGGAGTGCGGCAGCCAAGCCAATAGCGGCCCGTGATCGGTTAATGAGGGAGAGATCCAGTCGAAATGCGCAATGTGCCAAGGCCACGTTGGCGAGTCAATCCCTGTTCCTACGCTTGCTCACCGGGATAAGAGTAGGGCGAGATTGGCCGCCAAGGTCTCGGTGGTCGACTCGTTCACGGAGATCTCCAGCCGGTTACCGCGACGCTCCGCCGATACCAGCCCAGCCTCGCGGAGCCGCTTGACGTGGACGCTGATGGTGGGTTGGGCGAGGTTGAACGCCTGAGCGATCTCGCTCACCGCGACCGGCCCGGACTTGAGATAGTCGAAGATGGCGAGTCGGGTGGGATCAGCCAGCGCGCGGAGCGGGCGCACCACGTGTTCGGTCCGATCCCGAGCGCCCTGGACCGCGCTGTGGACCCCAAAGCCGACCAAGATACAACCGGGTAACTCCAGATAGAGGCCCTTGCCGAACAACGCGCACGGGGCAAGGACAACCGGAAAGCCATGCTCGGAGCGTTCGACGATCTCCGGCAGGTGCTCGACAAAGCTCGGGCATTCGGTGGTCACCACCTCGTACCAAGTCACTCCCCGATCCAAGGTCCGACGGACATCCGCCGCGGTCCGCTCGACTGCCGGCGCTCCTTCGCTCTCCCACCACGGGGCAACAGCGGACCAGAGTTCGTCCAGCAGATCGAAGTAGTTCCGCCGGAGATTCGCCGAACGCTGGAGTCGTCTTAGGCGGGCCAAGATTCTCGTTCGGTCCTCGCCGCCCTCCGATGCCAGTTCGAGATCGAGCGAGATGGATCCGACCGTTGCCTCGGTTCGCGACCTGAAGGTCGAAAAGTCCGTGACCGAGATGGCTCCTGCGTGGTGCGCCATCACCTGGACCTCAGTGCACCACGTCATGCCGTCCGACCAGAAGCTGAAAATCCGGTCGAGGAGATCGCCATGTTCGTCGTATAAGCGAGCGAGCACCGGATGGACCGCCCGCAGGTAGTCAGAGTGGGCGGCATGGATGCACCACGACAGATCCAGCGCCAAGGAAGGACCGAGCACTTCCACCGACGGGGAGAAAGGCGTGGATGAGTCTGCAAGTTGCATAGGTAATGGACTATATCTATTATTTGTTGTTTTGTCTAGTTCCTGGGCGTAGTGTGGTCTGTGTTGGACAGCCTGACCAAAGAGTCCGCCCATGCACCCAAGCCTGATTGACGGCATTATCAAGCAGCGACAGGCTGACTTACGGCGCGCGGCGAGAAGGAACCAACGCTCCTCTGAAGCCATCTCGAAGCGTCGTCGGCAACGTCCGCTGAGCGGATTCCGCCAGATCGGACTTCTTCTGATCCGGCTTGGCGAACGGTTGGCCGGACCTGCAGCGCCCCGCGTGGCGCCATGCCGTGAACTGGCGCAGCTTCCTTCCAATTCCGTAAGGGCGGATTGATCTGGGCCTCGCCTTGGACGGTGCCAGGATGCGTTGACGTCATCCATCGGTCTTTGGGCTTTCAGCTGGCTGACGTTGCCCGCATCACTCGATACCTGAACTGAATCGCCGAAGGAGACGAACCTGGCCACGGCGGGTTCGACCAAGGGTGCTGACTGGACAACGCCGCCGAGCGATCGCAATGACCTCGTGGAAAAACTGCTGGGCCAAGTCGATCCAGGCCATAGCGCCGGACGGCGTAAGTCGGAATGTGACCGTCCATTGTCCGCTGGGTTGGCGCTCGACCGCTGCAGACGCCGGTCAGCGATGGTCCTTGCGTGGAGCCGCGACCGGGTCACCAACTATGTCTTCTCCGGGCATGAGCACTGGATCCGCGTTGCAACACTCAGACGATCTGCACAACCTGCTGACGATGATCCCAGCCTTCTCGCTTGCCGAACGGCTCTCCGAGCCGGCAGCGCTCGTTCGACCGTCCTGTTGTCAGGTTGCCGCCCGCTATCCCGATAGTCCCTCGATCGCTGTCGTCGCCCCCTGATTGCACTCGATCAGTCGCCTACTGCCGCCATTCGTCGACGGCCGCGGGACCCAAAGGGGTCGCAGCAGTCGGTTCGAAGACTGGGACGAAGATGTCCTCATGACGCTCGAAGAGCACGCGAACCGCCATACCGATGGTCACGCTTTCGGGGTCGCAGTGCACGATGTTGGTCGTGAACCGAAGACCAGGCTGATCGTCGAGCTCCACGATCGCGATGACGTAGGGAACGGGCACCGTCGGGCTGTAGGGGTGTCGGTTGACCGTGTACGTGAAGACCGAGCCGGTGCCGCTTGTCGCTTCCGGAACAAGGTTCGTTCCCCCGCATTGCGGACACGAGGCCTGCGGCGGGTGTATCCAGTGCCGGCAGTCCTGGCAACGGAGCATCCGGAGTTCGCCGACTTCACCGCCGGTCCAGAAATGTCTATTCGAGTCGTTGATCGGCGGCAAGATCCGCGTCGGGATCGTCCGATCGTCGACGACCTCACTCACAGACCGACACCCTACAGAGCCAGGCTTAACCTTGAGTACCCTCGCTCCCATGAAAGATATCCCGGAGAGGCGGTCGGTTATCTCGGGGATCGGGATCTCCCGGGTCGGGAGGCGCCTCGGCATCCCCGGTATCGAGCTCACCCTGGAGTCGTGCGACCGGGCGATCGCAGACGGCGGACTCAGCCGGACCGACATCGATGGCATCGCCACCATGGGGGATACCCCCATCGAGGACGTGGTCCAGGCGATGGGCATCGAGCCCCGGTGGACCGGTGGTGGGTTCAGCACTGGCGGGTTGCTCTCTCCGGTGATGTCGGCGGTCCTGGCGGTCGCCGAGGGCCGCGCGACCAACGCCGTCGTGTATCGCACGGTGCAGATGATGGGTGGCGCCGTTCTGCTGGGAGACGGCCCGCCGAGGCCCAGGCCCAGGTCGGACGAGCCCGAGCCTCAGATGGGCGGCATGAATGACATGGCGGTGTTGCTCACCTACCACGCCTACTCGGCGGCGAATTGGTTGGCCATGCACTGCCGTCGCCATATGCACCTGTACGGGACGACCAAGGAGCAGCTCGGGGCGCTGGCGGTGAACAGCCGTCGCAACGCGGCGCTGAACCCACTGGCCACCTACCGCGACCCCATCACCATTGACGACTATCTTTCGGCGCGACCGATCTCCGATCCCTTCGGCCTTCTCGACTGTGACGTGCCGGTGGATGGGTCCGTCGCCGTCGTCGTGTCGGCGGCTGAGCGCGCAGCGGATTTCCCTCGTCCGGTACGAGTCGAGGCGATGGGCGGCGCGTCCGGGGCCGGCGGCTGGGACCAGCGGCCCGATTACCCGAAGATGGCCTCGGTCGACGCGGCCGCCGAGATGTGGTCACACACTGACCTTCGGCCGGGCGACGTCGATGTGGCAGAGCTCTATGACGGGTTCACTTTCATCACCTTCGCATGGCTCGAAGCCCTCGGCTTTTGCGCCGACGGGGAGAGCGGGCCGTTTGTCGCCGACCCGGCGCAGATCGGACTGCATGGACGTCTTCCCCTTAACACCTACGGGGGCCAGCTCTCGGCCGGTCGCCTGCACGGCTACTGGATACTCCACGAGGCCTGCCTCCAGCTCCAGCATCAGGCGGGCGAGCGCCAGGTAACCGACGCCGAGGTGGCCGTGGCGTCGGTCGGGGGTGGCCCTATCGCCGGGAGCCTGCTGCTCACCCGCTGAGCGAAGGGCGAGCGAGCGAACCGCCCACCGAGCGGAGCCTGCCCCTCGAAAGTGGATGGCGACGGCCACCGCACCTTTGTGTCCTACTCGTGCAGGAGTGCGCGCTCGAGAACCTTGAGACAGTGCTCGGTAGCGAGCTGTACTTCGACGTCTTCAGCCGAAGAATTCCACCGCTTGCCCGAACGGGTTCGTGACACTGATAATTCGACCCCGAGCAAACTCCAGTCTCATAGTCGAAGCAAACGACTTCGTACGTGAAACGCAGTAGAGGTTGCCGTCTGGGCCGAACCGCAGCCCCCTAGGATTGCGAAATCGTGCCCTTCGGTCAGGATTGAGGACCCGGATGAGGCGGCCGGTCCCACCGTCGTACTCCCGGACGGTCGCAATGGCTTCTGGTGCCCCAAAGGGCCACTCCGATGACACCACGACGTTGCCGTTCGGAGCGATGGTGAGGTCGAGAGGACTCAACTGACCGTCATCGACCAGGCATCTCACTAGTTGCGCGCCATTCGTTCGCCCTACGCGACCTTCATAAGTCGGGCGAGATTGCCACCCATGATGGCCTGCTGATCCTCGAGCGGCAGCGACGCGACGTCGTCGGAGAAGGCGAGGGGATCACGTAGACCCTCGGGATGTGGGAAGTCAGATCCGAACATACTGTTAGCAACACCAAGCATGCCGATTAGCTCGACGGGGTTGGGGTCACGGAAGATGTGGATCCAGACGTTCCGACGCAGCACCTCGAGCGGGTCCTCATCAAACAGGCTCGGTGCGCGCTCGTAGGCATCGGCGAAGTGTTTCAGCATCGGGCGGGTCCATTGGTTGAAGTGCTCCACGATCACGACCTTCAGTCGCGGGAAGCGAGTGAGCATGCCATGACCGATCATCGACGCGATGAGGTCGCTCGTTTGCGAGCGCGGCGTCGCTAGCGTGTGGAACGGTGCCATGGTGGCAGAGGGGCGCTCGAAGTACCCGTCCCCCTCCGGGGTGCCGTCGAGCTCGGCGAGGTCGACCGGGTAGCGCCGGTTCACCGTGTTGTGCAGCCCGACGACGACGTCCCTGTCCTGCACGGCTTCCCAGAATGGGTCGAACTCGGCAAGAGCGAACGACCGTGGCCCGCCAAAACCGAATACCGGTGCCGGGCGGATATAGACGATCCGCGCCCCACGGTCGGTCACCCACTCGAGTTCCTTGACGGCGCGGTCCACAATCGCCAAGCCGATTGCCGGCGTGGCAAAGATCGCGTCCTCATAGCCGAACGTCCAGTGCTCGTACATCCACTCGTTGAGGGCGTGCAGGACGGCGTGCGTTGCCAGCGGATCCTCTGGCATGGCCTGTTCGATGACGCTGGCGAGCGTGGGCCACATCAGCGACCGGGTGATGCCGAACTCTTGCATCAGCTTGTAGCGCGGCTCGACGTCGAAGAAGGCATCAAGGCCGGCGATCGAACGGCGCTGCATCGGGTCGTCCTTCTGACCGCCGGGCGGCGCTACGCGTTGGAATGTCGGGTTCGGGATGGCCCGACTGATCCGGTCCTTGACCGTGAGCTTGGTCCGGTTGCCCTCCTGGATGTATTTCACAATGCCGTCGTACTCGGATGGAACGAACTTCGTGAAGGCGTCCGTGTTCTCGTACATGTGATTGTCCGAGTCGAAGACCGGATAATCCAGCTGCCGTTCCCGAACGAAGAAGAGCTCGTCATCGGCCATTTCGCAATCCCCCTGGGACGGACTCGCTTCCCCGAGGCCCCGTGCCTCGTGGCGTCGCGCTCTTCCTATCCGATCGAGAGAGAGCCGTCTAGCGCCGACGACCTTCCGTCGTCAACGGGTTCGGCCCCGAGATGTGGCAGGACGGCGGCCGCACCTGTGGCACAGTCGGGCTCCTGCGTCCATCCGTGGGCGACCCATAGATAGCCACTCCCACGGCCAGGTCGCTAGTTCATGCACGGCTTCGTCCCGGAGGACTTGGATGCGGGCCGAAACGGGTCAGGACAGATTGCGCAGGAGAGGCAGTTGCTCCAAGTAACGGTCGAGCGCGATGTCGTCCCACGGAGCCCGAAGCGCCACATTCACTCCCTGCGCGCCTGATCCGATGTAGCGCTGGACCTGCTCGGGTGCGGAGCCGGGCGATCCCACAATCGCGCCACTGCGCACCCCCGTGGCCATCGGTCCCCAACCCTGCCGGGCGATGACCTCCTCGGTGGAAGTCCCGTCATTGGAGAGGGCAAAGATCAGGTTGACCGTTCGTCGGATCGAAGCCGGATCGCGGCCGGCCGACAAGCAGTGATCATCGAGCACCCCAGTCAAGTGTCGATAGCGCTCCGGTGATACGTACGCCGCGTTCCAGCCGTCGGCGTGCTCGGCGGCGATACGAAGCGTGCGGCGCTCGCCGGTTCCGCCCACCCAGATCGGCAACCGCGGTTGGAGGGGTGCGGGCAGGCAGGATGCATCCTGGGTACGAAAATGTCGTCCCGTGTGAGTCGTCCTCGCCTCTGTGAGCAAGCTACGGATCAGCGGTACTGCCTCCTCGAGCATGTCGAGTCGCACCCCAGCTGGCGGGAAGTCATAGCCGTAGGCATCAGCCTCCCACTGGTGCCAGCCGGCACCCAGCCCCAACTCGAAGCGGCCCCCAGAGATGTGGTCGATCGTCGTCGCCGCCTTCGCGAGCAACCCCGGGTTGCGGTAGGCGACGCAGAAGACGAGGCACCCGAGCCGGGCGTAGCGTGTATCCGCTGCGAGCGCACCGAGTGTGGACACCGCCTCAAAGTGATCGACGGTTCCACCCGTCGGCGGTGCTTCGTAGAAGTGGTCCCAGACAGAGATCCAGTCCACACCTGCGTCGTCGAGTCTGCGCCACAGCGCCCGAAGCTCGGACATCGGCAGGTTCTGCTGGCCGATATGCACCCCCAACGAGATAGTCACGCAAGAAACATAATGAACTCATTGCCTTCTCACCACGGGAGGAGGACGATCGACCCCGGCCGCCCGCATTGTGGTCGGAACGGGGAAGTGGCACGGACCGGGCGCGATCTTGGGGGCGTTAGTACGTGCCTTCATGACGAGGTTCTGGAGACTGGTGGCGCGGACGCTAGTGGGGCGGGTGCGCACGTCGTGGGGGTCCTGGATTCGGCTCCCATTGCGTATGGTGAGAAGCCGCGGATCATCCGACCGGAGGAACAGTGAGCGACTCATCACCAGCTCTTGAAGGCGAAGTCGCGATGACATGACTGATGTTGCCGTGATCACCGGCGGAGCGTCGGGTTTCGGCCGCGCTCTGGCTGAGGGGTGCGCGGCGCATGGGGTGAATGTGGTCGTGCTCGACCTCGACGGCGACCGCGCTGACACGGAGGCGGCGGCGCTGGCCGCGTCATATGGGATCGAGGCGTTCGGGCTGAGAGTCGACGTCGGGGACGGAGACAGCGTCAAGGTGGCGGCTGCGACTGTCGGCGAGCGTTTCGGGAAGGCCAACCTGGTGATCTCGAACGTCGGCGTGCAACTGTTCGCATCCATCGACCGAGCAACCGACGATGAGTGGCGCTGGTTGCTCGACGTGAACGTGATCGGCTCGGCCCGCGTGGCGCGGGAATTCCTCCCGTTGCTGCGCAGGGCAGAGCGTGGGCGACTCGCCTTCACGTCGTCGTCGTCGGTGCTCGACCCGGCGAGTCGGATGTCGATGTACCAAGCAAGCAAGTTCGCCGTTTGGGGTCTCGCTGAGACGCTGCGGGTTGAGCTGGCTCCCGAGGACATCGGTGTGTCGGTGATCTTCCCCTCGGGGATGCTGTCTCGACATCTGGAGACAAGTGAGGCGGCGCAACCAGCGCACCTCCGACGTCCGATAGCGAACAACGATGACTTCGCGGCCATGCACGAGAGCAACCCGATGATGGCCCAGTTCCTTGCCACGCCCGAGGGAGCCGCCGCTGGTGTCATCGACGCCATCTTGGGCGATCGCCGCTACGTCGTGACCCACGGTGAGTTCCTCGAGGCGCTTGACACACGCGAGCGCGAGCTGCGCTTCGCCGCGGCCGAAGCAGAAAGGGGAAACATATGAAGGTGCTCGTGACCGTCGCGTTCGATGGCGACAGGGACGCCTTCGCGACCGATGCCGTCGAACTGTTGGCCGATGTGGTCGTCTCGGGCGCCAGCCAAGCGACGCTCGACGTCCGCCTCCCCGACGGCGAGCTTGAAGCTTTGGGCTCCGAGCTCATGACCCAACAGGAGGAGCGGGCCGTCATCGCCCTGTGGGGCACCGATGCCGGCACCGCGCTGTCGATGCCGCTACCCGCCGGCAGCCGGCTGGTCGGCGCGTACCACGTCGAGGAAGTCATTCAGAAGGACTACGACCGCACGTGGCCGTCCGGAACGCAATCACCGGGCTTCAAGATGATCCCCTTCCTTCACCGACGCGCCGACCTCACCCAGGAGGCGTTCAGCCAGCACTGGCGGGAACATCATGGGCCGCTGGCGGTGGCGCGGCAGCCAGGGTTCTGGCACTACGTGCAGAATCACCTCGTCGAGCGGCTCTCTGACGCCTCACCAGACTGGAATGGCTTCGGCGAGATCCACTACCGCACGCTCGAGGATGCCCTCACCGGGTCCTACGACTCGGAGGAGGCGCAACGCCTCATATGGGAGGACGTCGCGCGGTTCTTGGACTACGACCGTTCGCCCACGCTCACGACCCACGAGTGGGTGATAACCCGCGGCTAGCGGTTCTCCGCCGGGCACATTCACCATGGTGTCGGCAGCTTGTGGGGCCACTCAGTGTTGATTCGGCACCGATGGCACGCTCGGCCGACGCCACACAGCTCTGCTAGCCCGAGAGCGATTCGGGACTCAGTTTGGATGCGATGTCCTTGAAAATCTTCGTCGTCGTCGACATTTTGACCCTTCTGGCCGAGGACTGAAGGAGACGACGCGTCAAAACGTCGTCGTCTCCTGAGCCAAGTGAGCGAGTGCAAGGAATTTGCTCCGAGCGGCAGTCGGTGAACGGCTCCGATTGATTCGACCTGGGAACGCGGTCCGCGCGCCAACTTCCTGCCAGGCAGAGCAAGAGCTCGACGCTTCAGGCGCGAACGATGACTCAGATCGTAAGGTCGGGATAGAACGTGTCTGGGCCGACGCGGACAACTTCGCTGAGCAGATCGGTGCCGTACGGGTTGCCCATAGAGTCGTCTACGACAGCGAACGCCTGTCGGAGGTAACTCCAGTTGTCGGGGTCAAGGCGATGCGCCTCCTCGAAGTGGGGAACAGCGTCGAGCTTGTGACCAATACGATGCAAATGACAGCCGAGCTCGAACTCCGCCGCAGCCCGCGCCGCTTCGAGAGGCCTTGGGCGTGAGCGCTCGATGACGTCCGCTTCCGAGAGGACGTACTCGCTGTCGGCCCCATTGGCAGCCCAGTCGCGCACGGCATCCGCGTAGCGGCTCATTTCGTCGGTCGTCTGCTTCACCATCGCTTGGATGAGCGCGCGTCGCTCCGGATCCATCTGCTCGATGACCTGCTCTTGACCCTGCCACCCCGCCGACTGTCCGGGATCGCGTGGGGCATACGCGACCTCGGGCGGACGCACAATGAGGCCCTGTTCGTCTACCCAGAGCCCAAATGGCACGTTGGTAATTCCAAAGACGTCCACCACGGTTAGCGCCGGATCGACCAGAGACGGATGGGTGGCGTTGGCCGCGTCAACGGACGGACGACCCGCTTCGATGTCCATGTCCATGTCGATGGTGACGACGGTGAGTCCTGCACCCTCGAGCTCGGTGTGCAGCTCCTGCCACACGGGTAGGTCGAAGCGGCATCCGCACCAGGAAGCCCAGGCGATGAGGAGGACCTTGCGTCCCCGCAGGCTGGCCAAATCAAACGCATTGCCCCCGAAGTCGATCAGGCCGAGCTCAGGCAGCTCGGCACTGGCGAGCACGTGTCCGCCTGCTCGGGGGCCTAGTGCCCAGACGCCATGTTTCTCGTCGACGGCAAGCGGCATTCCCATGCGCTCGGCGAACATCACGATGTCGACTCCGCCGCCAGGGATTACCGTCAGGTCGGTGATAGGCACGCACTCTTCGCCTTTGCAGGCGCCCTCCGGCTTGATTTTCCAACCGGTCGCGGCATGAATCTCATCGGCAGTCATCGGAAGTCGCTCGAGGAGCACGTTGAAAGCATAGGTTAGAGACGACGCGGCAATGCTGGCCGCGGGCGGGCCTTTCGGTTGTCGTGGCACGTGCGCCGACCTGTGGTGGATGGATGAAGTCGTCTATGAGCAATGCCGGTGGGCCGAGCTCCGGGCTTGCCGTCGTGAACGCGCTACCAGCTTGACGCGAGGACCCGCCCGATGTCTTCGATGCTGAGGCCAGAGACGACAGACGGCCCTTAGAGCCGTGACCTCAACGGCGCCAGAACTGAGCTGATTCGCCGCCAGCTACGTGCGGCTGATCATGTGCCAGCCGCGGTGGGGAGGATATGCAGCTGACATCGCGTGCCATGCTGGGTTCGTGCCAAGTGCACCGAACCACGACCGGGTCCGCCAGAGCTACGACGCGGTAGCTCACGAATATGCAGGACGTTTCGGCGACGAGCTCGCTTACAAGCCACTCGACCGAGCATTGCTGACAGCACTTATCGAACAAACGGAAGGGGCAGCACCCATCGCCGATCTGGGTTGCGGTCCGGGGCATGTCACGGCCTGGCTCGCCGATCAGGGGGTCACAGCCGTCGGAATCGACCTCTCGCCCGAGATGATCGCGATCAGCCGGGAGGAACATCCACGAGTTGAGTTCCGCGAGGGCGATTTTCTCTCCCTTCCGGCGACAGATGGCGAGTTCGGTTCGGTGATTTCGTTCTACTCGATCATTCATCTCGAACCTTCGGAGCTCGGCCCCGCCTTCCGCGAAGTCCATCGAGCGTTACGACCTTCCGGCTTCTTTCTCGTGGCATTCCACATGGGCACCGAAGTGAGGCATCTGAGTGACTGGTCGGGACACCCGGTGGACATCGACTTTCGTTTCATGGAGCCCGAGACGGTCATCGAGATTCTTGGGGTAGCCGGGTTCGTCGTAGAAGCACGGCTGGAGCGGACGAACTATCCACAGGAGGGCGACACGCGTCGCGCATACTTGCTGGCACGACGACAGAGCTGATCGAGTACCGACCGGATCGAAGCCATAAAGGGGGCAAACGCGAATGCCACACCCACGAAGACCACCAGAGTGAGCCACCCCAGACATCCCTTCCCGACGCACCCACGCCACGGATCTTCTGCGGAGTAACGCCGTTTGGGTGGATGTGGTCAGCGGCTCGAGCGTGTAGCGGCCTGCCGAACCAACAAAGCGCGCTGTTCTTACGGCGGTTGCGCCATTCTCAACACCTCCAGTTCCGCGCTCGTCAGCTCGGCAGGGGTCTAACGCTCGTCCGGCTGATCATGCAACAGCCGCCCCCACGCCGCCTCTCCTAAAGCAGAGTGGAATCGGTCCGCCGGCCGAGTTGGCTCGAGAACGAGATACTGGCTCTGATTAGAAATAATGATGCGGGCCGCTAGCTCATCAGGTAGAGCAGGGGACTTTTAATCCCAAGGTGCCGGGTTCGAGCCCCGGGCGGCCCACCCCATAAGAGCGCTGGTCAAGCCAGCGAAAGCTCCGATCGAGACTCAACTCAACCGGGTCAGCGGGGACTTCCCATGCGTTCGGACACGTGTTGGCGGCCGCTTGGAGAGGTGGGCTTCAAAGTGCCGAGCAGACGCCGCGCCGCGTCTTGAAAGCGAGCAACGTCGCCGAAGGGTCGCGCCACGAGCATCGCACCCTCTAACCCGCTGACGATCATCCGAGCCATGTCACGCGGCGACCCCACGAACTCCAAAGTACGGTTCGCCCTGCCGTCCTTCAGGACTCGTGTCAACCAGTTCTCGTTCTCATCGAAGAATGTGACCACAGCGAGCCGCATCGGCTCAGGGAGGGTCTCGAATTCAGCAGCCATCATCCCGCAGAGGCACATTCGCTGATCCCGTAGGACGTCGAGATACAGCTCTGCGTAGGCGTCGAGCCTGGCAAGCGCGTCGGGCTTTCGTGCTTCCACGTCCGCCAGCGCCTCGGTGAAGCGTGCGGCGTAGCGAGCGATGAGCGCCTCTCCGAGTTCCGCTTTCCCAGCAAAGTGGTAATGCAGGGCCGCTTTTGTGATCTTTAGCTCGGCGGCCACGTCTGCGTAGCTGAAGCCGTTGAAGCCGCGGAGCTGCACCAACCGTTCGGCCACGTCGAGAATCCGTTGGGCCGTGTCGAGTTGATCGGGCTGGCCCTTCCTCATCGGTCCTCCCCAGAGGGTTGACTTTTGACCTATTAGTAAGTAAGTATACCTTTGTCAATGTGGCTTGGGCATGCCAGGAGGGGCCATGCACGAGACCGAGCACCGGAGCTTCCAAGAGCCCGACGAGGTCCGGGAGTTCCCCAACGGACGAGCCGAGATCCTCAAGGTCGGCGGTGGGGAGGTCGGACGTCTTGTCTTCGAGCCCGGTTGGCGCTGGTCGACCGACGTCAAGCCGATCGCCAAGACCGAGAGCTGTGAGGCTCCACATTTCCAGTACCACGTGAGCGGCCGCTTGGCGATCCGCATGGACGACGCCACGGAGTTCATCGCTGGCCCCGGAGATGTCACGTCCTTGCCGAGCGGTCACGACGCATGGGTGATCGGCAACGAGCCCGTCGTTGTCGTCGACTGGTTCGGCGCCAGCAACTACGCGAAGTAGACAACCAATCGGACGGACTACCCAATACCGAAGAGAGGGAGAAAACAATGGGCCGGAAGATGATCGACTGTGGCAAGGTCCCGAATGAGATCAACTGCACCCTCACCATCGCAGGTACCGAGGACGAGGTTCTCGATGCGGCCACAGCACACGCCATTGCCAAGCACAACCACCAAGACACTCCCGAACTCCGGGAGATGATCCGCTCCGCACTGGAGGATGTTGTACCAGCGGGGGCATGACTTGCTGCGAGCTTCGCAGGTAGTTCCACCGGACTTCGAAGCTGCTCGGATACGTGATCCCACCGCCCGAAGCCGTCTTGGTATCGCACCTCTGTTGAGCGTGTCGTTGGCTCTCACATCGAAGCTGAAAGAGCGAGCGGGTCTTGGTTCGTATCGGCTGCGGATAGTTTCGGCTGGATGAGAGAGCCCGGGCGCCTGCTGGCATCGGGGAGGGACGCCGACATCTTCGAATACGGCACCGGACTCGTTCTTCGTCGCGCCCGAAGCGCTCGACGGATGGACGACGAGGCCAGGATCATGCGCCACCTGCACGACCAGGGATACCCGGTACCGGCCGTCGAGGACATCAGCGAGGATGGCCTTGACCTGGTCATGGAGCGGATCGAGGGCCTAACGATGGTCGACGCCCTCGGCAAGTACCCATGGCGTGTGCGGAGCATGGCGCGTGTCACTGGCGGACCTCCACCACGGCCTGCACGCGCTCCCCGCGCCGGACTTCCTCACCCGGGCGCCGGTCGGCGACGGGGACCGCATCCTGCACCTCGACCTGCACCCTCTGAACGTGATCATGAGCCCGAAGGGCCCGGTCGTAATCGATTGGGCTCGCGCCTGTCGGGGCGATCCGGCCGTCGACGTCGCCGTCGCCTGGATGCTCATGAGTGCGGGCGAGATCCCCGGCGCCGGGTATAAGACGAAGCTGATCGGACTCGGCCGACACCTTGCCGTAAACGCCTTTATTTCGCGTTTCGATGGGGCGGACGTGGCGTGTCGGCTTCGGGCAGTGATCGCCTGGAAAGCGGATGACCCCAACATGAGCCCGGCGGAGATCGCCACCATGTGGAGGACCGCTGACCGGGTGGGCGCCCCCTAGCTCGACGACGCACCCCCGACCAGGTCGAGCGCGATCCGCACGGCATCGTCGGCGTCGCTTCGAACGATCCCGGTTTCACCCTCTCCGTTCGGTCGGTACAGGGTCCACGTCGCGACGCCGACGACCGGCCGTCCGATCTTCAGCGCAAATGCGATCTCCGACAGCGTCCCGTACTCACCCCCGATCGCGACGAGCGCGTCCGCCGCGCGCGCGACGAGCGTGTTGCGCGCTTCACCGAGGCCGGTGGCGATGGGAATGGTGACCCAGGGGTTGGCCGCCGAGCGATCTTCGCCCGGCAACAGCCCGATCGTTACTCCTCCAGACTCCGCCGCCCCACGGCACGCCGCGGCCATGACTCCCCCGAGGCCACCGCACACCAACACCGCGCCGGCTCGAGCAATCGCAGCGCCGATTCGTTCCGCGGCTCGGTCGGTCTCGAGGTGCGGTTCCCCCGACCCGACGACCCCAATGTGCACGGCCATCGTTCAGGCGATGACTTCGTCGCCGACCGAGACCCAGCCCTTGCCTTCGACAAAACGGCGCACGACCCGGGCCGGCACTCCGGCAACCACGCAGCGATCGGGAATCTCTCCTCGCACCACCGCGCCGGCCGCCACGACCACGTGCTCGCCGATGCTGGCTCCCGGGAGGACGACTGCGTTGGCGCCGAGCCAGCTCCCCGAGCCGATCCGAACGGCGGCCTCCACCGGGACCTGGCGACCGATCGGCTGGTCCGGGTCGACGTAGGAGTGGTTCTGGTCGGTGATGTACACGTAGGGACCGGTCTGGATGTCGTCGCCGATATCGATGTTCCAGTGGCCGACGATGTGGCTGCCCCGACCGATCAGACAACGGTCCCCGATCCGCACGACCGGGTCACTGAGGAGTTCCTGACCCTCGGCCATGCCGGCGCTGATCGCGGTGTACGGGCCGACGATCGTGTCGCAACCGATGTGGATGCGGTGCTCGTTGAAGATCGTCCCCTGGGGAAAGACGAGGCAGCTCCCACGGCCGAACGACCCGAAGCTCCGGGCGAGCGGGTCGTCCGGACCCGACCGCCGCGGCGAGACGGGCCCAGCGGGAGGACCGTCGGATCGCCTCCCCGGCCAACCTCGCGAAGGCGGTTCTTCAGCTCGGGCAAAGCCACGGGCAAACGCTACCCTCGGCCGTTCGCGGCAGACTCCGGCTGTGCCCGGAGCGATCCACCTGGGTATTCTCGGCGGATGCCCGAGGGCACCGGAAAGGTGGACCGGGCGGGCAACGACGGTCCTGCGCAACGACTGATCGGGCGGCGGCGGTTCCTCCAGGGCGCGGTCGCGGCGGTCGGCTGGTGTCAGCTCGTCCGCACTGCACGTCCGCGGGACCCACCATCGGATACCGGCGCATGCGAAGCACCACCGCCCGCGTCCTTCCGCCGGTCTACAACACGGTCCTCGACAGCGGCGTCGTCGTGCCGACCGCCCGATGGCTGGTCGAAGAGAACGCCATGCCGGGGACCAACAACTGGGTGGTCACCGGGATCCAAACGCCCGCACGCCATCGAAGGGTTCGCCAGCCAGGTCAGCGCCGTCCCGGGTGACGAGCTCGTCCTCTTCGTCAACACGGCCGCGCCCAGGCTTCCACGTCGAGGCCTACCGGATGGGCTACTACCAAGGGCTCGCCGGCCGGCTCATCGAGACCAGCGACACGGTGGCCGGCGTCGCAGCAACCCCCGCCAACGGTCACTCCGGGCGTCAACACGGTCTCGTGCCCCTGGCAGCCGAGCCTCACGACTCAACGTCACCGCGGCGTGGCCGCCCGGGAACTACCTCTTGAAGCTCGTCGGCACGGGAGGCCAGCAGCAGTACATCCCGCTCACCATCCGGGACGACACGAGCACGGCCGACCTACGTCATACAGAACAGCGTGACGCACCTGGCAGGCCTACAACCTGTGGGGCGGCTACAGCCTCTACTACGGCAGGGATGCGACGCGGGGCAGGACTTCGGGAACCGCGCCCGCGTCGTGTCCTTCGACCGTCCCTACCCCCAGACCTGGGCACAGGGTGCGGCCGACTTCTTCGGCAACGAGTTCCCGCTTCTCTACCACATGGAACAACTCGGGCTCGACCTCACGTATTGGACCGATGTCGACCTGCACGCCAACCCCAGCCTGCTGGCGAACCACCGTGCGCTCTTCTCGCTGGGCCACGACGAGTACTGGTCCCGGGAGATGCGCCAGGGCGCGCAAAGCGCGCTCAACAGGCGGCACCAACCTCGCGTTCTTGGGTGCCAATGCCTGCTACCGCCAGATCCGACTCGGACCCTCCTTCATCGGGCCCAACCGGCTGCAAACCTGCTACAAGGACGCGACCGAGGACCCGCTCAGCGGGAGCCAGCCCGCACTGACCACGGTGAACTGGATCCAGTCGCCGCTGAACGACCCCGAGAGCACCCTGATCGGCACGATGTACCAGTCGGTCGGGGCGAATGCGGACCTGATCGTCTCAAACGGATCATCCTGGTTCTGGACCGGTTGCGGCCTGAACGATGGCACCCGAATCCCCGGTGTCGTGCAGGGCGAATACGATCGCTTCGTCCCCTCCCTTCCCGGACCCGCGGACGTCGACGTCCTCGCGCACTCCCCGGTGCCCGGGCAGGGGAACTGGTCGGACATCACGTACTACACGACCCCGAGCGGGGGCGGTGTTCTCGCTTCGGGCATGGCCTCATGGGTGTTCAAGCTCTCCAACACGACCGAATTCCCCTCCAACATCGTCCCCCAGGCGATCCCGGAGGTGACCGACGTGCTGCTGCGCGCGATGGAGAACCTCTACGGGATGTTCGGAGCGGGGCCGGCGTGGGAAACCCAACCCTCCGGCGGGAACGCCCGGGACCTCTACCGAGGAGCGGCCGCGACCACGCCGAGCGCGACCGGCACGAACGCAGCCTGAGCCGACGGGCGCGACGCCCGCGATGAGGACCCGACGTGCCACCCGGCTCGTCCGTGTCGCCGCGCCGGTCGTTGCCTCGGCACTGGCGCTGGCGGCGTGCTCGACACCCGACGCCCCCCGAGCACGGCTGCCCGTTCCTCCGAAGGCAAAGGCCACGCCGTCCTCACCGCTGTGCCCGCTCACCGGACAGCCCTCGCCCTCGGGCTCGGTGCCGCAACGTCCGGCGCTCGCCGTCAAGGTCGACAACTACACCGCGGCGCGGCCCCAGAGCGGGCTCGACCAGGCCGACATCGTGTTCGAGGAGCCCGTCGAGGGCGGGATCACGCGATACGTCGCCGTGTTCCAATGCCAGGAGGCCACCCTCGTCGGGCCGATCCGCTCGGCGAGGAACATCGACATCGGGATCCTCGGAGAGTTCGGCCATCCCCTCCTGGTCAACGTCGGCGGCATCGACCCGGTCCTGAGCAACATCGAGGCGTCGCCGATCATCGAGAACGACCTGCGGGTCGACTCATCGGTGGTCCAGAACATCCCCGGGCGGGTGGCCCCCTACGACACCTATGCGTCGACCGCAGCACTGTGGGGCTCTGCAGCCCAGTCAGACCACTCCGCCGGCACCGGTGTTCGTGTACGAAGCGGTGGTGCCCGTCGGGACCCCCGCCACGACGATCTCGATCCCGTTCTCCTCCTCGTCGGACGTCACCTGGAACTACGACGCCACCACGAAGCAATACCTGCGCTTCTACGGATCGACCCCGGACATGCTGAGCGACGGTGCGCAGAACTCCGCCGCCAACGTCATCGTGCAATTCGTGCAGATCACCTACGGGCCGTGGCTCGAGAACGATCGTCGGCGGCCTCGAGGTGCAGGCGAACCTCTACCAGGACGCGAGCGGGCCGGCGGAGATCTTCCGCAACGGGGTCGAGATCGCCGGAACTTGGCAGCGCGACGCGTTGGGTCAGCCGAGCGAGTTCACGTCGTCGTCGGGAGTGCCGATCACGCTCCAGCCCGGCCGCACCTGGGTCGAGCTGGTGCCGAACACCGTCTCGGTGACGAGCGCCGGGCCGGCGTAACCGGGATCAATCCCGGTGCCGGTCAGTCCATGGAGATCGGCACGTCGTCCGGATCGACCTCGGCCGCGACCTCCTCGTCCACGGCCGGAGCGAGCCGCTCCCGCACCCGCTGGTCGATCTCGGCCATGAGCTGGGGGTTCTCGATCAAGAACTGCTTGACGTTCTCTCGCCCCTGACCCAGCTGCTCGCCCTCGTAGGTGAACCACGCACCCGACTTCTTGACGAAGCCGAGGTCGACGGCGACATCGAGCAGGGAGCCTTCGCGGCTGATGCCGTGGCCATACATGATGTCGAATTCGGCTTGCTTGAAGGGCGCACCGCACTTGTTCTTCACGACCTTGGCGCGCGTGCGGTTCCCGATGATGTCGGCTCCGTCCTTGATCTGCTCGATGCGGCGGATGTCGATGCGGATCGATGAATAGAACTTGAGCGCTCGGCCCCCTGGGGTGACCTCGGGTGAGCCGTAGATGACGCCGACCTTCTCGCGGAGCTGGTTGATGAAGATGGCGATGGTCCGCGACTTGGACAGCGTCCCCGTCAGCTTGCGGAGCGCCTGGGACATGAGGCGCGCCTGCAGGCCGACGTGCGTGTCGCCCATCTCACCATCCAGCTCGGCGCGGGGGGTAAGTGCGGCGACCGAGTCGATCACAAGGACGTCGAGCGCCCCCGAGCGGATCAGCATGTCGGAGATCTCGAGCGCTTGCTCCCCGGTGTCGGGCTGGGAGATGAGCAGGTCGTCCACGTTCACGCCGATCGCCTTGGCGTAGACCGGGTCCATCGCGTGCTCGGCGTCGATATAGGCGCAGATCCCGCCATTGCGCTGAGCCTCCGCCACGGCATGCATCGCGAGCGTCGACTTCCCGGAAGACTCGGGGCCGTAGATCTCGACGATCCGACCTCGCGGGAGTCCCCCGATGCCGAGAGCGAGGTCGAGAGAGAGGGCACCGGTCGGGATCGCCTCGATGGCCATGTGCACGGTCTCGCCCATCCGCATGATCGAGCCCTTGCCGAACTGCTTTTCGATCTGGCCGAGCGCCACTCCCAGGGCCTTTTCGCTCTCCTCTGTCGCCATCTGCCTCTCCTCTTCCGTTTCAGTTTCGCGATCTCGACGACCCTAGGAAAGGGCTGTATCAAACCCCGGCGGTGACTGGGTCCCCCACCCTACCCAAACACATGTTCGTAATGGGGGACGGGGCCAACGATAGGCGTGCGCCGGGTCCGGGCTCACCCGGCCAGACGCGCCGTCGACACGTCCGCGTACCGGGCACCGTCCGCCCGGGTCTCGGACGACACCAGGGCGATCTCTCCGACCGGCCAGCTTGCGGTGACCGGGATGCCGGTCAATCCGCCTGGGATCGAGCCTCGACGAGGCGCCCGGGCCACGGTGAGATGACCGGCGAAGGCCCGGTCCCGATCCGCCGAGCGGTTGAAGGGCGCCGTCGCGTGCCGGACCGCCCGTGCGAGGTCCCCGAGGCCCTCAACCGGCACGCACAGCACGGTGCGACCGAGCCTCGCCGTCTCGGGACCGAGTGTCGCCACCGCTGGCGGCGTCGTCGCACCGACCCGGGCCATCGCCTCGACGAGGTCCCCGATCTCGCCGTCGGGGACGGTTCCCAAGAAGTCGAGGGTCACGTGCCACTTGGACCGGTCGACCCAACGGGGACCCGGTACCGTTCGCGCAGCGATCGCGTCGGCCACGACCTCCAGCACATCAGCATCGGGCCACACGGCGACGAACAACCTCATTGCCTCATGACCTCTGCTGCAGGTCCGATGTCACAGGCGACGACTATCACAATCGACACCCCACCCATGTGGGCATCGTGCCGCAAGTGGATCACACGACCGCCGGGCCGCACCGAAGTCGCCGACGCGAGCGAAGGAGCGGAAGGTGGAAGGCCAACTCGGAAACGAAGAACTGTGCGACCGCGTCGACAGACTGGAGCGGCGGGTCGTCGAGGTCGAGCGATCGATCATCCGGCTGGGTCACGAGGTGCGGACCCGCCAACTGATCGTCGTCGACGAGGCGGACCATCCGCGCATCGTGGGCGAGGTTTTCGCCGACGTCGCCGAGCTGCGGCTCGAGCTTCCAGGATCGGGCGACCAGCCCGGCCCCGAACTCCTGCTCTTCGCGGTGGCGTCGTCGCACCCAGCGCCCATCGAGCTCGGTCCGGCGGTGGGGATGCAGCTGCGGGCGCAGGGCCGCGCCGTCTTCGAGCTCGACGCCTGGCCCGACGCCGACGGGGTCTGGCGCCCCCACCTGCACGTCTCGGGGGCGTGAGCGGCCGCTGCTACTTCTCAATCTGTAGACCGAGAAGTAGCACGCTCTCAGGGTTGAAGTCGTGGAGGGCGACCTACAGAGGCGACTCGGTCGCAACCTGAGGAGCCTCCGGCAGGCAAAGGGCCTCAGCCAGGAGGCCTTCGCCGACATGCTGCGAATCCACCGCACCTACGTGGGTGGCCTCGAGCGGGGCGAACGCAACGTGACGCTCAAGACCGTGGAGCGGATCGCGGTCTCGCTGGGTGTCGATGCCTCGGACCTGCTCGCCGAGACCAGCGCGAGCCGATCGTCCTAGCCGTCTGCCAGGAGCGCACGGCGCAGCATGTCGAGCGCGGAGATGGCCGAGAACTGACGCACCCGGTCCCGGTCGCCCGGCAGGTGCAACTGATGGCTCGCCGGGGCCGACTCGGGCATCGCGACGCCGATGAAGACGGTGCCTGGCCCCTGGCCGTCCTGGCCATCGGGTCCGGCCACCCCGGTGATCCCGAGCCCGATGTCCGAGCCGAGGGCGCTCCGAGCGCCGAGGGCCATCTGTTCCGCCGCCTCGGCAGACACGACCGGACCCGGCTGCACCCCGAGGAGCGCGTGCTTCACGGCCGAGTCGTAGGCGACGATGCAGCCCCTGAACCACGCGCTCGAGCCGGCCACGTTGACGAGACGGGCACCGATCAGGCCTCCCGTGAGTGACTCAGCGAGCCCGAGCGTGAGTTTGCGCGGGATCAGCAACTCGGCGATCGCGTGCTCCATCGACTGGTCGTCGATCCCGAAGACGATGTCGCCGAGGCGCTCCTCCAGGATGGCTCGAACGCGCTGCTCCTCGTCGGCCAGGACGGCGTCGGCGTCCTTGTCCGTGGTGGCGCGAGCCGTGATTCTCACCTTGATGCCCTCGATCCCGCTGGCGAGAAAGGCGATCGTGAGCGTGGAGCCGTCCGACGCCGTCCAGTCGTCGAGCTCGGTGACCCGGTCGGCGAGCGCTTCGGCCAGCCCGGATTCACTGGCCCCCCACGTGCGGATCACGCGGCTCTTGATGACCGCTTCCTCGCCGGCGTCGGCCATGCGCCGCCGAAGGTCGGGCAGGATGGCCCGTTCGAACATGTCCTTCATCTCGTGTGGGACGCCCGGCACCGCGTACATGACCTTGTTGCCGATCGGGCAGATGAGCCCCGGCGCGGTGCCACGGGTCTGTTCGATGATCTTGGCCCCGACGGGCACGTCCGCCTGCCGCAGGTTGTTGTCGGACATCGCCCGGCGACGGCTGTCGAACACGGCGCGGATGCGCTCGATGATCTGGTCGTCCCGAATCAACTCGACGTTCATGACCTCGGCGATCGACTCTCTCGTGATGTCGTCCTGGGTCGGCCCAAGACCGCCACAGACGATCACGCCGTCGCTGCGCGAGAGCGCGGTGCGCAGCGCGAGGACGATGCGGGCCTGGTTGTCGCCGACCGCCTGATGGAAGTGCGAGGCGACGCCGGCCGCTGCAAGCTCCTCACCCATCCAGGCGGAATTCGTGTCGGCGATCTGGCCGAGCAGCAGCTCGGTCCCGACGGCGACGATCTCGATCCTCATGCGGCTCTCACTCCGCCGGCGCGTCGGCCGTCGAGGAGGTACTGGAGGCCGCTCACGACCGTGAAGAAGGCGGCGAGCCAGATCGCGGCGAGCTGCAGGTCGTGGTGCGGCGCGAGCGGCGGGATGAGGCAGGTCGCGATGGCCAGGTCCTGGATGAGGGTCTTGGCCTTGGCCGAGGTGCGGGCCGGGATCGAGACGCCCCGGCGGCCGATCCAGGACCGATACACGCTCATGAGGAACTCCCGGGCCCCAATCAGGATCACCGGGAGCCACGGCAGGACGTGCTGGTAGCTCAGCAGGAACAGCGCCGAGAGGACCACGACCTTGTCAGCGAGCGGGTCGAGGAACGCGCCCGAACGGGTCGTCCCCTGACGGCGGGCGATCCATCCATCGAGCCCGTCGCTGCCGGCCACGAGCGCGCCGACCGCCACCGTCCACCAGCTGGCGCCCCTATTCGCGATGAGGAGAATGAACAGCGGTGTGGCCAACAGGCGCGCCGCGGTGAGCGCGTTAGCCGGCGTCGCCAGCGCGCTGGGCCCGAAGGAGTGCCCGGCCGTGTCGGTCACGTGACGGCCGCCCGTTCCACCTCGACGTTCGGCGCCACACTGAGGGGGGTCGCAACCAGGTCCACGCCGAGCGACCCGGTGATGGTCATGTCAAGCATCGAACCAATTCCGGAGCCGGGCGGGATCCGGACGATGCCGTCGATCTCAGGTGCCTCGTGCACGGTCCGCCCCACCCCCGCTGCATCAACGAGGACCGTTCGCCTCGCGCCGACCAGCCGGTCCCGCCGCCGGGCGGTGATGCCGTCCTGGAGCTCCGTGCACTCCCGCAGGCGCTCCAGGGCCAAACCGGGATCGACCTGGTCTTCTTGATCGTAGGCCAGAGTGTTCTGCTCCGGGGAGAAGAGGAAGAACCCGGCCCAGTCGAGCTGCGCCTCGGCAAGGAACCCGAGCAGCTGGTCGTGGTCGTCCTCAGTCTCGCCCGGGTAGCCCAGGATGAATGAGGAGCGGAACGTCGCCATCGGGTCGAGGGAGCGGATGCGCTCGACGCGCTCGATGAAGCGGGCCCGATCTCCCCAGCGACGCATCTTGGCCAGCAGGGGGCGGGACACGTGCTGGAGCGAGAGGTCGAAGTACGGGACCCCGGTAGACAGGATGGCGTCCACGAGGGGGTCTGTGAGCGAAGACGGATAGAGGTAGAGCAGCCGGGTCCAAGAAGCGATCGCCGAGACCGAACCGATGAGCTCGATGATGCCGTCCCCGAAGTCCTCCGACTCGGCCAGACGCCGTGCTCGCCGCGTCGAGCGATCGCGACCGTAGGACGCGAGGTCCTGGGCCACGATGACGATCTCGCGCACGCCGGGTGTGGCCTCGTCGCCGCGCACCAGCGCCTCCACCTCTCCCACAAGATCGCGGAGCGTCCGCGAGCGTTGCGGACCGCGGAAGCTCGGAATGGCACAGAAGCCGCACTTTCGGTCACACCCCTCGGCCGCCTTGAGGTATGCCCACGAAGACCGCAGCGGCGGACGCGGCAGCTCGAGCAGGTCGAAAGACGAGACCCCGGTCGCGGCCCGGCGGCCCAGGGTCACCGGCGTCGCCTCGGGAGGGAGGAGGGACACGCCGAAGCCAGCGACCAGATCGACCTCGGGAAGCGCATCGGCGAGCTCGTCGCCGTAGCGCTCGGCCATGCAACCGGTCACCACCAGACGTGCGCCAGCGCGCCGGCGTCCGGCGAGCTCGAGGATCGTCTCGATCGACTCCTGACGGGCGGCCTCGATGAAAGCACAGGTGTTGACGACGACCAGCTGGGCTTCCTCAGGCGATTCGGCGCAGACGAACCCATCGGCGTCGAGCAGGCCGACGAGCTTGTCAGAGTCGACGCGGTTCTTCGGACAGCCCAGCGTCTGCAGCCAATACCGCTGTTTGCCCACCTGCACTCCCTGGCCGCACGACGTCGCGGCGTCCCGCACCATCGCGTCCGACACGCGACGATGTGCCCGGCTGAGACCGGGTCGGCGGAGAGGGAGGGATTTGAACCCTCGGACCGGGTCTCCCCAGTCAACTCATTAGCAGTGAGTCCGATTCGGCCGCTCTCGCACCTCTCCAACTGGGCTTTTATCTGAGATCAGATCGGCTTGGCGGCGTTTTGTGCCTCACCGTGCCTTATCGAGCTAAGATGTCTCCCCAGGGCAAACCAGGGTAATCGAGGCGGTGCGGGTGACCGAGAAGGCTCGACGAGCACGGGGCGATGGGCAGCTGTTCGAGCGGCCGGGCTCGAAAGGCGTCTGGTGCCTTCGATACGTGGACAAGGCCGGCCGGCGGGTGCAGAAGACCTACCGCGGCTCTCGGGCAGCTGCCGCTGCGGAGTTGCGCCGGCTGCTCGGCCAGGACCCCAGACCGCCGCCAACAGAGGCGAAGCGGACGTTCGGAGATCTCCTCGACGAGTGGCTCGCCTTCGGGCGCGACAAGCAGGGACGGCCGTGGGCGCCTCGGACGCTCGCCGAGAATCGACGCCAGGTCGACGTCCGAATCAAGCCGGAGCTGGGTGCCACGCTGCTGACCGACCTCGGCCCGCGGGACCTCGAATCTGCCTACGAGAGGTGGGCGAAGGTCGGGTTGTCTGACTCCTCGATCCACAAGCTGGCCGCCCTGATCGGCTCGGCGCTCAACCTGGCCGTTCGGCGGGACTACATCGATCACAGCCCGGCCGGCCGAGCCGTTGCTCCCGCACAGCCGAAGTCGAGCAAGGCTCCTCCGACACGAGATGAGGTCGTGAAGCTGCTTGAGGCAGCCCTGGGCTTCGGACATGACATGCCGGCCGCCATCGCTCTTGCCGCGCTGACCGGTGCCCGTCAGGGCGAAATCGCTGCCCTGCAGTGGGGTGACATCGACTTGCAGGAGGGCACGGTCCGTGTCGAGCGCCAGGCAACCTACGTGGACCGGCACGTGGTCATCGGGCCGACCAAGAACGACGCCACGCCGACCACATACCTCTCAGATCGTGACCTCACTGTGCTCAGGGAGATGGTCGCGAACCCTGGAGATCCCGACACTTACCTCATCGACGGTGGCACGGAACCGATCAAACCGGGCACCATTGGTGATCGGTTCAAGAAGGTGCGCGATCTGGCCGGCATCCGGGAATCGGTCACCTTCCACGGGCTGCGGAGCTACTGGGCGACCTCCATGCTGGCGGCTGGAGTCCCTCTCCATGACGTGGCCGCTGACCGCTGGGCTTCCGTTCGCATGCTCCACGATGTCTACGGGCATGCCCGGCACGATGCCGCGAAACGGATGGCTGAGGTGGACCTTCTCCCCGTCTCGTCTCTGACCTCACGAATAGCCCCTTCTTCCAGTGTCTCGCCTTCGTCGACCCCACCGCCGACGGGAAACCAGACTGGAGGCCGCTGAGGCTGCGCCGGGTCCACGCCGCTGAACAGCACCACCCGTCCATCGGGGTCGAGTAGTAACAGCGGCGCTATGCCGAACGCCCACGACCCGTCTTCACACTTGGGCGGCGCAGCGGCGAGGTGTGCAGATCGGTGACTGACCTCCTGGCTGTTGGACCGAGCAGGGATGTGTGGATGACGCAGTAACAACCGCCAAACGGCCAATTGGTTCACCGGGCCCCAATGACCAGATCGGGGACCATTCTCTTGGTCAGCTTGCGGCGCTAGAACGTCAGCCACCATGACCCAGCGAAGCTCCCGAAGGAGTACCCCTCGAGTGGCCGGCTCGATGTGCACCTCGAGCGTCCGCGGTGGCTGGGGAGGCTGGGGTACGAACACGGGCGAGACTGGGACCCAGAACTCCCACCCGGGAGGCGGTGGGTACCATCCTGGCGGCGGAACCCACCCAGGCGGGGCCGGTGGTCAGTTCGGCGGGGGTCGCCAGATCACCGACAATTTGTTTCGGTGGCCGAACCCACTATGGGCAAACCGGATTAGTTCATGGACCTTGCATCCATGGCTTGCCGTGAAGCCGAGAACCACGCACGATGTGCCGGAAGGAACTTCGGCGCCTCGAGCCAGCAAGCCTCAGCCGCGTTGCTCGCCGGCGCGATCTGGAAGGCCCACCGATGAGAACTCCCGCGCTGCTAGTGACCGACCGTCGTGCGCTCCCGGGGTCCATCCCGGACAAGCCGATCGCCGCCAGCGCACCTTGTCATGCTGGATGGTGCAAGCGCTTGACTGAGATCCTCGAGCGGCTCGCCGCCTACTGTGCCGCCATCAACCAAGACGCAACCGCGTGCGCAGAGTTTCTTAGCGGATCAACTTTCCGGCCACTAGGGCTCCTGCTGACCTATGCTTCTCTGGCAACGAGCCGCTGATGGCATCATCAGCCATGCTTGGGAGCTGGGTCATTGTGACTCGCGTACTGCTCGCGATCCGACCGACTTCTTTACGCGGTCCACAAACAAAAACACCGCTCCCCCAGGGAGTTGTACTAGGAGCGCAGCATTCGTTAGCCAAGCGTTCTTTTCTGAAGAAGTCACGACAGCCAAGACGAGTCCGAAGACAAAAACTGAGAGCCCATACTTAGCAACCGCTTCATGCCGAGGTCGACTAGCCAGGTAACGTCGCACAGCCTCGTCAAATATTCTCCGATTGCGCTCATTCTGCGCAGTATGGCCTCGTCGATCAGCGATCGCCTTGGATTCAATCCCACCCTTGAGTGGTACCGCCACCACCACAAGAAAAATGACAACGATCAAGACCTCCGAAAGTACCAAATGTCCCTGGCTCATTTGTAACCACTCTCGAAGAGATCTAACAATTCGAGAGCAACTATCTCAGCTTGTATTAGCTTTCTCAGTTCGATTCCGGCGACTGTATTTGGAACTATCTTATCGACAATATTCTCAAGAATCCCGGCGGCCACAGCGAATCCCAACCCCCTTAGGATCGCGACATTATAAGTGGCAAAGAAGTCAGCAAGGTTGCCCAGGGCACCGGAGAGATCGCCTGCTAACGCCGCGTCAATCCCCGCAGCCACAGCAGCCGGAGGTAGTGCGGCCACTCCCACGAATGATGCAAGGATCTTTACAAGATTCCAACCAGTCGGTCCGCTACACACGTGCGTGTCGCAATACTCGACCGCGAGATTGATCCAACCCTCGCAGACGGGAGTGGTGCAATCCTTGCCGGATGGATCCGTGGCGTTTACTGGATCGCCTCCGGTATAGCTGTAAGGCTGTCCCGTCTTCGATACTTCGGGATCAACAGAGATGAACTGCTCTGTCGTTGGGTCATAGTAGCGATGATCTAGGTACAGGTTGCCAGAGTTGTCCGTGTAGGAACCGACAAACCCAAAGGGGGTTGCAATCGAACATGACGAGCATCGGTTGCCATAGGTGTCGTAGCTCATGGACCCGACCACCGACCCGGATCCATTGATCTGCTCTCGGACACCCGTCGTGTCGGATACGAGATACGAGGGATTCGAGCCGGACACGGAGATCTGCTCGATCGGCGCTGACCCGACGGACGGCCCGTAAAGGTAGTAGTTGCTGCCATCCTCAACCAGCTCAGGGACCGATCCGAGCGTATTCCAGGTGAACTGCTGCGACGACCCGCCGGCGGGCGTGTCCGACATCCGTAACCCGTCACCGTCATATGTGTAAGAGCTTGTGGCAGAGCTGTTGGGGTTCGTGCAGCTGTATCCGGAGGTGTTGACCGCGGTTTCACACACGAGATTGCCGGCTTGATCCCAGCCGTAAGTGGTGGTCGACCCTGACTGGGTCACTGAGCCGGTGCGCTCTCCGGTGGGGTTGTAGCTGAAGAGCGTCGCTCCGGTTGGAGGCGAACCGCACGTCCCAGTGCTCGACCCGATCCAGCACAGCTGGCCGTCGGTGTCGTAGCCATAGTCCGTCGCCGATCCGCCCGACGGCGTGATGCTGGTGATCTCGGAATCCGCGTCGTAGGTATAGTTAGCGGTCGATCCGGTGGTGACCCGGTTGAGCGCGTCGTAGCCGTAGGTGGTGGTCGGTGCATTGGTCGTGGCGATGTTCTCGTCGGCATTCCGGGTCAGACCGGCCAGGTCAGTCTTCGTTCCGCTGGTGGTCACGGAGGTGTCCGTCAAGGCGTCGGTCGGGTCGTAGGAGTTGCTGATCGTCGTGCTGGTGCCATTGGCCAGCGTGGTTGTGACCAGATTTCCGTCATTGTCGTAGGCAAACGTAGTGGTGTTGCCCAGCCAGTCGCTCATCTGGATGGGCTTGCTCGCCCCATTGTAGGTGTAGGTCACCAGCCCGGTGCCTGAGTTGGCGTTAGAGCAGGTCTTGGTTCCGCTGTTCGGGTAGGAGAGGCAGGCGACGTTGCCGTCGGCGTCGTAGCCGTAGGTGACGGTGTTGCCGGCGCCGTCCTGGTCGCTGATCAGCCGCTCGAAGCCGTCGTAGGTGTAGGTGGTGGTCCCGGTCCCGTCAACCATTTTGGTCCGTTCACCGTCCGCGTCATATGTGTAGCTGACGCTGCGAGGCGTGGTGATTCCGGAAGCCGTGTTGGAATAGCTGACGCCGGTGATCTGGTTGTCGGCGTCGTAGGTGTTGCTGGTGGTTCCGGACCCGTTGGTCATGGAGAGCACGTTGCCGACGCCGTCGTAGGTGTAGGTGGTCGGCGTCTCCGCCGTGGTGTTCGGCGGGGCCACCTCGATCATGTCGTCGAGGCCGTTGTAGTAGCTGGTCGTGGTGTTCCCGAGGCCGTCCGTTTCCTGGGTGCACCAGAGCGTCCCGGTCGGGGCCGACGGACATGAGGAGGCGGCGATGTCGTAGGTGTAGCTGGTGGTCGTGGCGGCCGAGCTGCCGGAGCCATCGGTGACCGTGCTTACGCGATCGTCCTTGTCGTAGGTGGTCTTGGTGACATTCCCCAAGCCATCGGTGACGCCGCTCTGGTCGCCGTCGCCGTCGTAGGTGTAACTGGTGGTGTTGCCGTCGGCGTCGGTGGTCGAGGTGAGCTGGCCGTCGGAGTTGTACACCCAGGTCGTCGTTCCGGCGACCCGGGGACTCCCGGCGGCCGGACAGTTCGTGCCGGCCGCCACTGCGTTGGGTGAGGCTTCGCACACCTTTTCCCCGTCGGCGTTGTAGACGTCCTGGGTGGTGTCGGTCACGCCCGAGGAGGGGTTGGTGGTCGTGGTGGCCACGTCGCCGTAGGAGTCGTAGGTGTAATTGGTCACGTGCCCGTCGGGATCGGTGGCCGACTCGGTCTCGCCCTCGAGGTACTTGTTGGAACCCACCGTGCAGGTGGTGCTCTCACACACCGTGTCCGTGGCGGTCAAAGTGCAGTTGGAGCTGCAACTGGAGTCGGCCGTGAGCACCTTCTTGGTCAGGTTGCCGTCGGCGTCGAAGGTATTGGTCTCGACAATGCCCAGCGGATCGGTGGTGGTGAGGACCTCCCCGAAGCTGTTGTAGGTGTAGGAGGTCTTGTGGCTGAGCGGGTCGGTGGAGGAGGCCACCTCGTTGTTGCTGTTGTAGGTGTAGGTCGTGGTGTGGTTGTTGGCGTCGACGACCGAGGTCGGGTCCCATGTACCGGACGTGAAGTCGTACGTGGTCGAATCCCCCCCAGAGCTGAGGTTGGATCCCACCGTGGAGACATTCTGGGCCGGGACGGCTCCTTCTACGCACGGCTGCTCGATAGGAAAGACTTGCGTGTTGGTGGACACCTCCCCATGGGGGTCGGTGATGGTCGTCTGCGCCTCGCAATAGGCGTAGTCGTTCTTGTTGATCTCGGTGTTCTCGGCGTAGGAGAACGTGGTGGTGAGGCCCTGGGGATCGGTCATCGAGATGACGCTGAGGCCGGCAATGGCGAAGCCGACGCAGCTCGACCCCGAGCAGTAGGTGAAGGAGGTGACCCCCCCCGTTCGGGTCGGTGATCGTCGCAAGGACACCTCCGGCATAGGTGAAGCTGGTCACCTCGCCGTCGGGCTGGGTGACCGACTCCAGCTGGTCGCCGGTGCCGGTGGCGTTGTAGCCGTAGGTGGTGACCCGACCCATGGGGTCGGTGGCCGAGCTGATGTTCCGGCCGAGTTGTAGGCGAAAGTGATAGAGCGCCCTTCGGCGTCGGTCACACTCTGCAGTTGCAGCTCTCCGTACTCCCACTCGACACTGGGTGCCGACACGGTCCAGTTCACGGTGGTCGAGTACCCGTCGGGGGCGGTGATCTTGGTCAGTGCGTAGACCAGCTTGCTCTGCTCCAGGCCGAAGGTGAAGGTCACTCCGGCGCGGGTGAAGGTGTAACTGGGGACGTTGTTGACCAGGTTGAAGGAGAGGGACACGTCGGCCTGGCCCGAGGCGTTGGTGCACGACCCGCTCTTGGTGGTTGGACACGAGCTGAAGCCCGCTGGCGATCCGTTTTCCTGGAAGACGGTCCATTGCGTCGGCGAGCTGTTGCTGTTTTCAACCACCGCCATGCCGTACGAGAACGCCCACCCGGTGCCGAAGGTCGGGTACGCCAGGCTCTCTGCACCTCCGTAGGTGCGGGTGAGGTCCAATCCTGGGCCCAGGCCCGGCACCGAGATGTCGGTGTAGGTCTTCGAAAAGAGCCCTTCGATGTCGTCGACCCCATCGGTGGACGGCGGGGTGAAGGGGAAGACCGGATTGCTGCCGCCGGTGAAGGCGTAGACCGCCGCTGAGCTGGCCGAGCTGGGCTCGGACCCGATCAGCTGAGCGGCAACGATGGCGGTCAGCACCGACATGGCGGTCGCAACCGCCAACGCCACGCGAAGGATCCTGGTCCGCATGGTTGAAACCCCCGACACTCTGGCGCCCGTGGGCGCAACACCCTCGAAGCGGGAGCTTCGTTGCGATGGATCTCGGACTTGAGACGCCACCGGAGCAAGTGCCGCCCGCTCTTGTGACTACCACGTACAGTGGTTTATCGTCACTTTCTGCGCGAGGGAACGATTTGTCAAGAGCGCCTTGCTGACGGTCAGCGGTCGCGAATCACAGTGACCCAGCGCGTCGTAACGCCGTTCCACCCGAGTTCGACAGTTCCTGGGCATGCGGCAGGTTGACTAGGACGTTGACCAGGCGCGACGCAACCAGGCCCGGAGACGTGTAGTGCCTAGGCGGGCTGCTTGGCCCGTCGGCGGGGTGCGGATGCGGTGTTCAGGTCGAGCACGAGCGGCGGCTGTGGCATCTCGAGCATCCTGAAGATCTCTCGCTGACGAGGCGTGGTCTCGGTGCGCTGGACAACGCGTCCGGCCGTGCCGGAGAACTCGCCGAGGTGCATGCGCTCGAGTTCCCGACGGACATTGCCCCATGTGTCGCCGGTCGATCGTTCGACGACGCGCACAAGCATGAGGGCCAAGAAGCTCAGCGTCACGTGGGCCCGGATGCGTTCTTCCTTGCGGTGGTAGACAGGGCGCAGCTCGAGCACCTGCTTCAGATCTCGCCACGAGGCTTCGACCTCGAGCAGTGACTTATAGAGGCGAGCCATGTCGGCGGCCGGGAGGCAATCGTCAGAGGAGGACAGCAGGAACTTGCCGTCCAGATGCTCTTCGGCTTTCACCTTGGCCTTGTCGATCACCAGGCGTCCGCCTCGGCGGGTGAGGTAGCGTCGGAGCATCGGGTGGGCGAGGAGCTCTCCCTCGGCCGCCAGGCGGGCGTCACCCTTCTTCTTCTCGATGGAGATGAGTTCGGCCTCCATGCGAGCGAGTGCCTGTTCTCGCTTGAGCCGGTCACGCTGTGCCTCGGCGGAGTTCTTGCACACCACGAAGCGCCGACGGGTGCTCCCGGAGCCGACGATGACCTCTTTCACCTCGAGGTTGTCGGCGGTCGCCTGGTAGCGACCCGGGCGGGCGAGGGCCTCGTGGCTGGCGTCTCCCTGGCGCAGCTTCTCGCCGAAGAGGAAATGTCCGCCGGCCCGTTGCAGGTAGGTGCGGTTCTGCTCGGAGGCAAAGCCGCGGTCTCCGATCCACAGCACCCGGTGCAGCTTCCAGTCGCCCAACTCGTCGTGCACCTGGCGGATGACACGCTGGTCGGACTCGTTTCCCGGAAAGCTCCAGCAACGCACCGGGATGCCCTCTTTGGTCACGGCCAGACCCACCACCGCCTGAGGTCGGTCGTCGCGGTGGTCCTTGGAGTGCCCGTAGCGGCGGAACGAGTCATCATCCTCGGTCTCGAAGTAGGTGGAGGTGGTGTCGAAGAGGATCACGTCGACCTCCAAGTTGAAGAGGTTGGCGACGGAGAAGAACACTTCTTTCTGAATGGCTTCGTCGGCTTCCAGAAGGAAGTCCATGGCCCGGTAGAAGACCTGGGGGTCAGCACCGAGATCTCCCACCCCGGGAAGTGCGACGTCAGCAGTCGCCCACTCCAGTGCCGCCAGCTTCGAGGACGGGGCCAGTGCTCGGTTGGCCACCAGTGCGAACAACAGGCGCTCGACCGACGCCGCGATGCGCCGGCCGCTGACCGCCTTGGCGATGGCTTGGGGGATCTGCAGTCTCTTCCACAGCGCGTCGAGCACGTAGGCACCGCCGAGCGGCCGGGAAGAGAGAAAGGAGAGCTCGCCGCCCGACGCCGAGGCTTGAAGAGCGTCAGCGGGATCCAAGAAGCGGCTGATGGAGCGCACCAGACGTTTGAGCGCCTGGCGGTCGAGCTCGTCCTCCCGCCCAAAGGAGTACACGACCTCGGCACGGGCCTGTTGGCGTTCGGGGTCCCAGGTGTTGTGGGCCAGCTGGCAGTAGCGGACGGCCGATCCGTCTTTGTTCCGACGGGTGATAGTCCGCAGGTACATCACCTAGCAGTCTATGACATCACCCCATGCCAGTGGCGGATTCAACACCAAAACGTGTGCCTAGGGATTCTCAGGTCTCTGACACTCCGTCAGCACCCTGACCAGGGACTTCATCTTCGGAGGTGCCCAGAATCAGCCTTCAACTGTCGAACTCGGGTTCCACCTTGCGAGCTCGCGCTCGTCTGGGTGAATCGCGCGCCGGATTAGTTCATGGACCTTGCATCCATGGCTTTGCCGTGAAGCCGAAAAGCACGCACGACGTGCCGGGAGGAACTCGGCGCTTTGAGCCAGCAAGCCTCAGCCGCGTTGCTCGCGGCGCGATCCGAAAGGCCTACCATGAGAACTCCCGCGCTGCTAGTGACGGACCTCCGTGCGTCTGGGGTCGATCCCGGACAAAGCGATCGCCGCCAGCGCACCTTGACATGCTGGATGGTGCAAGCGCTTGACTGAGAAGCCCTCCTCGAAATGCCCGGGCAGCATGAGCAAGTGAGCCATCTCATCCCGTGTATCTGGTGCGACGCGGTTTATGCACACGTACGCTTGGTCGTGAACGACCGGATCCATCCCCCACGACTGTGACGGGCTCGCAGTTATCGATGCAGTTCGCCGTCAGCGAAACCTGGGTTAGAAAGCGGCGCATTCGATCGCCTGCGCGCGGACTCGCATTTCAGGCCCTCACCTAGACTTTCGTCGTGATTGCGACGACGGCAGCCCCAACGGGATTCGCGAACCCGTGTCTCCACCTTGGTAGTGTGTAGGACTAGGCCTCTGAAGTGGGATAACGCATTTAGCGTGACCTTGGAGCCCGTTGCAGTAACGGCTGCGCGCTCGAGAACCATCCTGGTGGATGCGGTGTCAGGGCTGCTCGGTTGGACCCAAGAATGGCTGGCGGTCCCTATCGGGGGAACTCAGGGCCGTTCTGGGGGGCTGCTTGCCGCTCGATGAGGTCCGGACGGACCCCTTTCACCCGCTGATGACCGCCATGCGGGACCACGGTGCGATGGTGGCGTCGGTGAGAGAGCGACGGTAGATCTTCAAGAGGTTGTGGGTGCCCATGAGCAGCTTCCACTCGCTTTGGGCGGCCGCCTTGCCCCTGCGCATGAACCGTCTGGCACCCCGGGCGTCTTTGGTCTGGCCGAAGACCGGCTCGATGATGTGCTGTCGCTTCTTGTAGATGGCTCGTCCCGAGTCGGTCGAGACCTTGCGGTCCATCTCTTCGACCAGGGTGGCGTCGGCCCGCAGCGGTCCTCGCCGCCCGTTGCGCGGCTCGGGATTCTTGTTCATGTTGCGCGTGGCGATGAGGCAGTCGGGATCACTGTCGCCGAGGCGGGACAGGTTGTCTTCGGAGGCGTAGCCGGCGTCGGCCAGCAGCTTGGTCGGCCGCTCGGTGATGCCGGCGTCCTCGAGGGAGCGGTTCGTGGATTCGATCATGGGGTGGAGCTGGCCCATGTCGTTGTGCTCGTCGGTCACATCGGCCGCCACGACCACCTGTTCCTCGTTGGCCACGGCCTGGGCGTTGTAACCCTGGAGGTAGCCGTCCTTGGTCTTCATGATGCGGCTCTCGGGGTCACTGACGTTGGCCTTGGCCTCGGAGGTGTCGGGGGCCTTGGGCTTGCGGCCCCGGAGCTTTTGGCCGCTGGCCTGCTCTTTTTCGGCCCGTTGCGCCAGGTGGGCCTGGTGGGCCTCTTTGGCTGCCTTGTCTTGGGCGTCGAGGGCGGCCTTGGCCTCAGCCAGGCGCTTGCGGCGAGCTTCGCGGCCCCGCAGATGGGCCGGGGGCTCGTCCCCGGTGGCATCGGGTCCATAGAGGGCGTCTTCGGCCGCGTCGGCCGCCTCGGCCTCTTCGAACATCTTTTGCACCGCCGCTTCGATGTGGTCCTTGGTGCGGTTGGCGTCGAGGGCGGCCGGGCACCCCATCTTGGTCCCGTCGAGCGCCACCACCCCGAGGCTAACCATCCCCGCTTCTGAGCACAGACGCAGCGACGAGGTGAAGACCGAGGCCATGGCGCCTTGATGGCGCTGGCGGAACCGGGCGATGGTGGTGTGGTCCGGGCACTGGTTCGCCGCCACCACCTTGAACCCGACATCGACGTGGCAGGCCCGCTCGATCTGGCGGGACGACCGGATGCCCAGGCAGTAGGAGTAGAGGACGAGGGCGACCATCATCTTGGGGTCGTGGGCCGCTGCTCCCCAGCCGTCGCTGCGATAGCCGGCGTAGAAGGGGGCAAGGTCCATCTCGTCCACGCTGTCGAGCACGAACCAGGCCAGATGATCCTCGGGAAGCCAGTCGGCCACCGAAGGCGGCAGCAGGTACACCTGGTCACGCTCGACAGCCAAGAAGTTGTACGCCATGCACCAATTCTCCGCGATCGGCGCGATCAGGTGGCGGCAATCACGCGCGCGCTACCTGGACCTTCCTAGATCGCCGCCGGGAGGTTTCTGCAACAGGCTCCTTGGCGTGACTTATCTCCCCAACGGACCGACCCGGGTCGCGGTGGGCGGGGACGAGCCGGCCCCCGGACCTCCTGCTGCACGATGGCGGTGAGGCATGCCCCCGAGGCGCTCGTCGAGCTGGCTTCACTCCTGTCCAAGACCATCGGGCCAACCATGGTCAGCCAAGCTGGTCGATCAGGGATCCTCGACGTCACGCCCGCCGGGATCGACAACGGTACCGGAGTGCGTCGCACTCTGGCGCACCTCGGCATCGAGTTCGAGCGCGCAATCGGGTTCGGGGACATGCCCAACGACCTTCCACTCTTCGAGGCGGTTGGTTGAGCCTACGCGGTGGGCACCAGACTCAACGAGGCACGCTGATCAATAATGAGCATGTGCACGTGTCGACGGCGACCTCGGTTGACCTTCGAGACGTGCTCGCCTTGAGAGACGAGCTAGCTCAATGGCTCCTTGGTCGCGGGATCGACCAGTGGCATCCAGGCGAACTCCCCGAAGGTGCCATTGCAGAGGAGATGGCCGAGGGTTCCGTACACATCCTTCGGTGTGCTGACGAGCTGGTTGCGGCGGTCACGATTACTTGGGCGGACCCGTTGGTCTGGGGAGAACGGTCCGAACCAGCTGGCTACGTGCATCGGCTCATGGTCGACCGACGTTGGGCCGGACGAGAGATCGGCCGGGGCCTCCTCACTTGGGCTGAGGTGCACATTCGCCAGTCGGGACGAACGTTGGTCCGCCTCGACTGCGTCCGCTCAAATCGTCGTCTTCGTGAGTACTACAAAGCTTGTGGCTATCACCTTCTCGGGTATCAAGGCTTCCCCGACATTCCGTGGGCACATCGTCGGCTCTCTATGAGATGCCAGCTCGGCTGATATGTTTCGTCAGCCACACCAGGCAGACGGAGAGCGGCAAGCCAACCGGTAACGCCACAGCCGGCCTGCCGTCGGCCGGTGGTGAGCTTAAAGACTGCTGATCAAAGGCAAGACGGCCGGCGGACGAGCCAGCTGCCAGCCGCTCTGAGTGGGTCGGTCGGGAGGGGCGAGGGTTCGGTCCGACGGCGAGTCTGATTCGGAGTCGGTCAGCCAGCGGCCAGTGCCCACCCACCGCGATCGAAGATCAATCCGAGGTTGATGAGCCGGCGCAGGTTGATGGCGGCGCATCGATGCGCCAGCCAGATCTGGTTGCGGGCGATGCCGCGGTAGCGACCTTGCGGTTCCCTTTGGCCACGAGCCAGGCAATCGAGCGCTCGACCATGGGCCGGTGCTGACGATAGATCGCCTGGAACTCCTCGGTCTCTGCGACACGGCGAGCGGCATAGAGCACGTCGTGGTGCTCGTGAATGTTCATGCTGCGCCCCTTCTTCGCCCTCGTGCATCGGTGACGAAGCGGGCACCCTTTGCACTTCACACCGAACACGGCCTTGTTGGCTGGGGTGATGGTGACGGTGATCCCGTTGGGGCAGGTGACCGTTCGAGCCGTGGTGTCGATGACGAAGTCGTCGGTGCTGAAGCCACCCGGGATCGCCCGGTGCAGCGGCATCGGCTTGATGATGGCGGTGTGCTCGCTTTGCCTCGAGGGACCGACGCAACTCGGCCGAGCCATAGGCCGAGTCGGCCAGCACCTCGGTTCGAGCGGGCTCTGCTTCGAGCAGGCCGACGGCGGCCTGGGCGTCGCCGACGTTGCCCGGGGTCAGCTCACAGGCGGTGATCAACCCCGAATCGGGCTCGATGCCGATGTGAGCCTTGAACCCGTCTCGGTAGTTGTGGTTGGTCTTGTGGACGTGGCGTGACTCGGGATCGATGACCGAGACCATGCGGTGAGGGGCGCTGCGGGGGGCGATGCGCCAGGTGCCCTCCTCGTCGCCAGGCTCGACGTCTTGGCCGGCCACGAGGGCCAAGAGGCCGACCGCCTCGCTCTGGGCCCCGTCGAGTGGTTGGCCTTCGAGCGCTGCCAAGGTGACCAGGGCGTCGCCCACCAGGGCAGACACCATGGCGTCGATGGCCTCTTGGTCGTCCCAGGCGCACGCCGGCTTGCCTGGGTCGTGGTCGTAGTCGTGCGCTGAGAGCTCGAGTGCTTTGGCCTCGGGCACCGCTCGGCGCACCCGGCGGATCTGTGCGACGAGCTGCATGATGGCGTCTTGGCGCACCACGGCGTCATCGAGGACGGTCGAGTCGAGCGCTCGGCGGTGTTTGCCAGCGATCGCTCCGGACTCGGCGATGACCGCTCGCACCGCGTCGAAGATGCGTTGAGGCGCTTCGCTCGATCGCAGTTTGTTGCGCCACAAGGTGAGCACCGTCGGATGAAAGCCCGGATCAGCCAGCGAGAGCCCCGTGGCCATCTTCCAGGCGATATTGGTGCGCAACTGCGCTGCGGCGTCCCGATCAGAGAGCCCCTCGAGAGACTGGAGGACCATGACCGTGGCCACCACGTCGGCGGGCACCGAGGGGCGCCCCCGCCGGGTCGGGAACAGGTCGGCGAACATCTCGTCGGGGAACAGCTCGCCCCGGTGATCGGCCAAGAAGTCCTCGACGCTGCCCTTGGCCACCAGATGGCGGCACAAAGCGTCGGCATCCAGCAACTCGCGATTGGCGTCAGAGGATCCCTGCATCCCCAAATTCTCGTCGCTCACCGAGCAAATCGCGAGTACCGCTGGGACTTAAATCAGCAGTCTCTTAGCCACACATTTGCGGTCCCGCGATCACTGGTGACTTTTGGTGGGTGTCAGCTAATGTAACTCGATCGTGTCGTGACATGCGGATCTCAGTGAGGCTCACATTCTTACTCTGGGTGTCTTTGGAGTGATGTTCGGCTCGCCGACGAGTTGAGTTCATAGGCATGTTGGCAGATCTCGGCCTCGGTCCTACGGTTGTTGCCGATCTTGCTAACGCCGTCTTCACTGCGCTATTTGTCGCGGGTGGCGCCGCGATCGTCGTCTGGTACTTCCAGAGCCGACGGCAAGACGCGGTAAGACAGCACGATCGTGAAGTCCTGCTCGCTCAAGCGATAAGTGAAGCTCGGCTCCAGTTCGTCGCAAGAACTTCCGAGCTCTCTGGAGATTTCTACTTCGCAACTCAGCGCTATGGCCGGCAGAAGCGATATTCGGAGCTTTGGGGCACCCCAGACCGCGACGAGTTTGATTCGCTGTATACGAAGTGGGCCTCGAGATGTCAGGTACTTGAGCAAGAATTGCGAGCCCGTTACGGATCGGATTCGAAATCGTTTGAGCTGTGGCACGCCACGCGTGATTTGTTAACTGTCAGATATTTTGACTTCCGCGATTCGGCAAGGGACTACTTGCTGGAGGCAAATGCCAAAGGTAAGGATGGAAAGTTTCACAGCGGGCTGACGGTTGATGAGCTGCCGCGATATTGGCCTCGTCATGAAGACCTATGACGGCACGATACAGGACCTTACTCAGAATCTTCTGACTGAATGGATCTCAGTAGGTATCACAAAGGCCGAACTATCTACGCTTGGAATCAGCTCTTCCTCCAAGGCAGGACCACAAGTAGCGACTACCAATCGAGCTGTCAGTGCTCTGTCGCGGATTCGTAGACGACAACAGGGCCACAGCATCTGAAAGTTCGGAAGGTGGGTGGCTCTCTATCGATGCGTTTGTAGTCCTAGTTCGGCCCCACGAATCTATGTCTGCTGGCCTGATCTAAGGCGAGACCCAACGTGAGTAGGGATGGTCGTGGTTGCGCAAACACCGGCCTCCGGTTCAATCGTCATCGAGGAATCCGAGGTCACCGTCACGTTGTCGGACACGTCTGTCTCTGACTCTCATCACCGTCGCCGAAGCATGGGCGGCGTGACTCGCGTACTTTTCGTCCAGGATCCATCCCGAAACGATCACGAACTCCCCGGATAGCTAGCTCACCCAAGGGATGATCGCGGTCCAGGTATTGCCACCGTCACCTGTGTGCCAGATCGCGATTGACAGAGAGCTCAGCGAGGAATAAGCGATTGCGACGCCGTCGGACGGATTGAAGAAGACGACTTGCGAGGGTCCGCCAGCACCGTCGTTGACCGGCGTCTCCTCCCATCGTGCTCCTCCGTCGTGAGTCACCAGGAGGTCACTTCGGTTCCCAAAGACGTATGCCGTGCTCGCGGTGGTCGCATCGACTTGGCCGAGGTAGCCGTCCTCCAGGGGGCTTGACGCAATGCACTGGTCGCTGTCGCTCGGGCACGGGTTATCAACGCTCCAGGTCTCACCGGCGTCGGAAGACAACGACACCGATTTCTCCTGTAGCCCCGCGCCCGGTTGCCCGGCGCACACCGCCATCAGCGTCCCATTGGGGGCCGCTGAGAGAGCCACGGTCCACGGGACGAGCCCGCAGCTGATCTCGCCGGAGCGCCACGTCGCCCCATCGTCGTCGGTGAACCAGAACGGCTCGACCGTTGTCTGCGGGCTCGGGCCAGGGTCAGTCACCAGATAGGCAGAAGACTGACTGACCCGGGTGAGCGAGCCAGTCGCGGAGCTCAACGACGTCTCCTCGAGCGCTCCGGAAGGTTGAGCGGCACTGGGCGACCACGTTCGTCCTCCGTCCTCGGATTGGAGGATCTGCAGCGGACAGTCAGTACTGCTGGCGCAGTCCTGCTCCAGAACGATCCAGATCGAATGGCCCAACGCGGCGACATCCAACACCGTGCCAGGCTCGGATTGCTCCGACCAGCTCATGCCGGCGTCGTGCGTCTCGAAGAGGTCTGGTCCATAGGCGAACCCGTCGCCGTCATCGTCAAAGGCAAGAGCCGAAACGCCGGATCCTCCGGTGGGACATGACCCCGAGGTGACCGAGACCAGGGGGGCAAAGGTGGCGCCCCCGTTGGTGGTCGATCCGACCAGGGTCTCACAGACACCGTTGGACGCGTTTGACGACTCATCGAACAACCCGTAGCCCGTGCTCGGGCTGAAGAAGGCGATTTGCTCCAGGCGCGGCGGAGATGGCACTAGTGGAGTGGTGGTCGGTGGCGGAGCGGCAACCGCCGGCGAATGAGAGGTTCGCCCATGCACTGATGGAGGTGAGGTGGTGGAAGGAGCCTCTGACAACCCCAGCCCGATCCCGAGTCCCGTCCCGAGGACCAGAGCCACCGGTCCGAGGGTCGAAAAGAAGTGACGCCGCACAAAAGCACAACGTCTGGACGGGCCCGGACGTTGACCTTGGGCGCCGGAGGATTATCACTGCATCATCGGCAGCGCATGGCTGTTTTCTCAGTCAGCAACATGGGCCACAGCAGGAGGGTCTCTGACCGCCCCTCGGACCCTACCGACACTCGGATCATCTGGCACGATTAGTCACCATGCCAGTGACACTCGTCATTTCGACCCACTATGACGACGCCGTACTCAGTTGTGGCCACTGGCTCTGCTTGAACCCTGGCGCCATCGTCGTCACCGTTTGTTCGGGTTACGCAGGTCCAGAAGTTGGCGCAGGTGAGTGGGACAGAAGGGCCGGCTTCGCGAGTGCCGATCAAGCCATCGCTGCTCGCCGGTCAGAAGATTTGGCGGCTCTCAGCGTGTTAAAGGCGCACCAGTACCCGCCGCTCGGATTCCTTGGTGAGTAAATCAGACCGAACTTCTGGCCCTACCAATTGAATGGACTGTCCCTGTACGGGCGGTCCGACAAAGGCCAACGGGCAGCCGGTTAGCCAGACGATCACGCCAACGACCGGGCTGGTTGGGGAGTAGCTGAAGGACAGGGACACGGTGGGTAGCTCGCTGGGGACTGGACAGCTGCAGGTTCGGCTGACGGACGGTGCCATGTCGATCGCCGTCGCGAGCCGTACAGCATCGTGCCCGTATCTGGTGACGTGCTTCTGGACGGCCTGAGGGATGCCCGCGTCCCAGATCGCCGTTACTTCCGTGGGCCGGGGCGGGACCGGCCCTGTAGACGAGCCGACGGGCGCCTCGGACAAACCCAACCCGATCCCGAGCCCTGTGCCCAGCATGAGTACGGCAAGAAGGAGGTACGGCGTCAGGCGGCGCGCCAAGGCGACCGGGTCAGGCTACGGCGACGTTTCGCCCGTGCGGTAGCTGTTCCACCCCTCCCGTGCACAGACAAGTAGACGGGCTTTGCCATCTGGACCGCGACTGGGTTGCAAGTCGAGACAGGCCGAAGCTGATCAGGTGCCAGGGACTAGTTTGGTGCAGACCGGCACCTTCGAGGTGGGAACGAAATTGTGCCCGATCAGTTCGGTCGTCCACCCACACTCGGTCTTTGCTGGCGTCGTGGTGTGCTCGAAGTTGATCGGCACGGCCAGCAGCCCGTTGTCATTCCAGCTCGTCACATGGCGCAGGTTCGTGATGAAGGATTGCCGGGTCGGGTTCTTCCCGGCGACCTGGAGGCCCTCGATCATCAGGCCTGCGGACTCCCATCCTTCGCTCCAGCCGAAGTCGGGGACCCCGGTGAAGCCGGCGTACTTCTTGAAGGCCGCTTGCTCCTGGATCGTGGCCGGAGTGTGCAGCTCGACCGGGGTCTGAAGGACCCCGAAGTACAGGTGCTGACTGTCGGCGACGGCCGTGGGGTTGGTCAGCCACTGCGACCCGTACCCGGTGGCCAGCACGACGTACTTCCACTTGATCCCGGCCTGCTCACCTGCGGTGATGAGGGCGAGCTCGGTGTTGCCGTCGATCTCCGCCTCCATGCTGTCGACGCCGGCCGCCTTCATCTGCAGTGCAGTGGCAGTGACGTTCACCGTTCCGAACGGCAGCGCCGTGTCGAGATAGCCGACCTTGAACCCGGCCGCTTTCAAGGAGATGGCCGCGTTGGCCGCCGCCCCCGAGGAGCTCGGCGAGATCGAGTACCCGAGCACCGCGAAGTTGGTCGCCCCCGCCTTCTTGAGCAGCGTCGGGTTAACCGTGTAGCGGGGTTGGGTCCCGTTGAACACTCCATAGGACGTCGAGAAAAAGTCCGTGTACGACGCAGTGGTCCACTCGAATGCGTCGTACCCGCCGCCCACCGTCGGGATGCCCTGCTGCTGGAGGTACGTGGCGCCACCGTAGGCGAAGGGGCTGTTGTCGTCGATGGCGAACACACCCTTGGACTCCAGGGCTTCCGCCGCGGTCTGATTGGCACTGGACGTCGACTGGTCATCCTCGACGACGACCTGGAGCTTCCGCCCGTCGACGCCGCCCTCGGCGTTCTGCTGGTCGATACGGGCCTTGAACGACGCTGGGATGCCGTACGAGCCAGATGCATCCGAGCCCGACTCCGAGGTGATCAAGCCAACCGTGATCGTGGTCGGGGTGATGCCCGGCGCGCTCGCCTTGAGGCCACTTGCCGCGCCGGCCGAGGAGGTCTGCGTGACCATCCCGATCACCAGCGCCAAAAGCAGGAAACCCGCCCCTAGCGGGCGCAAACGCAGTACTGATCCCATCCCACGACCCCCCGTGACCTCGGACCCAACGACCAACGACCAACGAACGTTTGACCAGACGTTACCGACCGATGTCAGCTCCGGCAAGGGCTCTGGTCGGGTCAAGGTCGAACCCGGTCATCCCCTTGGCCACGCGTCGGGTATCTCGCCCGGTGCTCGGTCTGATCTCAGCGTGACGGCTGCGAGCAGGCGACCTCTCTGTCGCCGTTCGGCACGATGTGGCTCGTACAAGAACTTCCTATCGGTACAGCCAAGCTCGTGTTCGGACCGATGAGGAAGTGAACGATGGTCCGGCTCGGCACCGTCGGCGCCTCCGACAGCCCCAGCCCGATCCCGAGGCCCGTGCCGAGCATGAGTACGGCGAGAAGGACGTACGGCATCACGCGGCGCGGCAGGGCCACCGGGTCAGGCTACGCCGACGTTTCCGCCGGTGTGGTCGCTGTTCCACTCTTCCCGCGCAGGGAAATCGATTGACCTCCGCCCCTCGTGGGGACTGCGATCGGCCCGCATGAGACAATTTCTTCAACCGTGGGGCTCACACTCAACCCAAAGCTCGAGATCCGACCCTCCCCCATCGAAGGACAGGGCATCTTTGCTTTGGCACCGTTTGCAGAGGGAGAGCGCTTCCTCGTGATTCTGGGTGATCCATCGACCGTGCTCATGTCAGATGCGGAATTTGAGGAGTACCGACTGACGGTCGACTCTTTCGATGCGATCTATCTGGGCAACGGAGTCCATCGCGTGAGCACGGTGCCACGAAGTGAGAACCCTTCTAACTACGGCAATCACAGCTGCGATCCCAACACCAGTCTCGATGGAGAAAGCCGGAAGGCACTGCGACGGATCGACCCGGGTGATGAACTGACAATTGACTATGCGCGTCTCTCCCCTCGGGGCTGGTCGATGCTCTGCAATTGCGGATCCGCACCCTGTTCCGGCGTGGTCCGAGGCACCCTGGGATGCGAGACGTGATCGACGCTGAATACTCGGACCATGCCGAGGCCTTCTCTGTCTCGGGTCACGCGGCGCTCATCCGAACCGGTTGGGCTCTGGATTCGTCCATGCTCCGCATCCTCGGGGTCCCGCGGTGGGTGCTGTCAGAGCTTGTAGAGCCGAGCGGCGTTCTCACCGAAGATCAGGCCTCGCTGCGCGTCGGTGAGGCCCTCCGTCGCCTCCTGCAGCTCTTCAACAATGCCGGGGATCTTGGCGTCGGGATGGGGGTAGTCGGAGGCCCAGACGATCCGGTCAGCGCCGACGTACTTGCTGTTCGCCGTGAAGGCCAGCGACTCCTCGTCGGGGTCGAAGCTGATGTAGCACTGTCGCTTGAAGACCTCCGAGGGCGGGGTGGTCTGATAGCGACTGCCGAAGACGTCGACGTGGTGGTCGAAGCGCTCGAGCATCGGGGCACACCACCCTCCTGACCCCTCCAGGAAAACCACGGTGAGATCGGGGAAACGCTCGCAGATGCCTCCCGCCACGAACCACCCCATTGCCACCATCACATCAAGTGCATTTCCGAGCCCTTGGCGCAGGGCGAGTCCCTTGTCCAGGTGGCCATAGGCGTCGTCCTGCAAGCCGAGCCTGCTCACAACATTCCATGGCATGTCGGCAAAGGAGAACGGATGAACCCCGATCGGACATCCGAGCTGGGCCGCCGCATCCCAAAACGGGTCGTAGATCGGGTCGTTGAGCTTCTTGTTGTCGATGTACGGAGCCGGGCGGATCATGATCGCTTTGAACCCGAGATCCTCCACGCAACGCTCCATCTCTTTGACGGCGAGCGCGGGGTCTTGCAACGCCGCCAGGCCTACCCCCACCAGGCGAGTTGGGTCGTAGGCGCAGTAGTCGTGGAGCCAGAGGTTGTATGCCTGAGCCATCGTGTGGAACACGTCGGCCTCGGGGACCCAGGCCAGTCCGGGGGTGGTCGGGTAGAGCACCGCCACGTCGATCCCGTCGGCATCCATGTCGGCCAGCCGGGGTCCCGGCTCGAAACCTCCCGGTCGACTCATCAGTTCGGCGTGGGATGCCTCGGCGGGCGCCGGATCGTCCGGCGACATTGGCTCCTCTCCCCGGATTGCACTGAAGAAGGCTTCACGGACCTCAGGCGGGAGCTCGAGACGCTCCAGCACGTGGCCATCTGCGTCGATCATCTTTGGCTTGCCGCTTGCCATCTGTTCCCCCCTGGCTGCGCCCGCCTCTGGACGCTGGGTGCCAGAAGCGACGTTAGCCACGGGTGATCCACTCGGGTAGTGGGTCAGATTCGACCCTCCGCGAACCTCTCGGCAGCGTCTCCTGGGTCCTTCAACCCGCCGGCCGGCCGGGGTCCCCGTGGGCGGAATACAGTGTGCTCAGCAGACTTTCACGGCTGTTTCCCACGCCCGCGACTCAACTCGGAGCTCACCATGGCACGTCATTTGCCCTTCCCGGTGTTCGACGCCGACAACCACATGTACGAGACCACCGACGCCTTCACCAAGTACCTCCCGGCGGAGTACTCGGGGGTGATCAAGTACGTCGAGCTGAACGGTCGGACCAAGATCGCCATCAAGAACAAGATCAGCGAGTACATCCCCAACCCCACCTTCAACGTGGTGGCCGCCCCTGGTGCCCAGGAGCTCAAGTTCAAGCTCAAGAACCCGTCGTCGACCACCACGGCCAAGCCGGGCGACAAGGCCTTGGAGGAGCCCCCCAAGTACGTCCACTCGATCCCGGCCTACTTCGACCCCGAGCCCCGATTGGAGCTCTTGGACGAGCTGGGCATCGAGTGGGCCATGATGTGGCCGACCCTGGCCAGCCTCTTGGAAGAGCGCCTGGCCGAGGACCCCAAGGCCACCCACGCGGTGGTCCACGCCCTCAACCAGTGGATGGCCGAGCACTGGAGCTACAACTTCGCCGATCGCATCTTCCCCACCCCGATCATCACCCTGCCGATCATCGACGAGGCGCTGCGGGAGCTCGACTACGTGGTCGAGCGGGGGGTCCGGGCGATCCTGGTCCGTCCGGCACCGGTGCCCGACTACAACGGCCGTCGGCGCTCCTTCGCCCTGCCCGAGTACGACCGCTTCTGGGAGCGGGTCCAAGAGGCCGACATCCTCGTCGGGATGCACGCGTCGGACGACGGCTTCCAGCGCTACCTGAACGAGTGGGAGGGATATGACTCCGAGTTCCTCCCGTTCGCGCAAAAGCCCTCGGCGTTCTCGGCGATCGTCAACTCCGATTGGCGCACCGTGTCCGACTCGGTGTCCTCCATCATCGGCCACGGCCTGGCCACCCGGTTCCCCGACCTGCGCTTCATGCCGGTGGAGAACGGGAGCGCCTGGGTGCGCCCCCTCGTCGCGAAGCTCGAGAAGATCTACGAGCGCACCCCCGAGCTGTTCGACGAGGACCCGATGGTCGCCTTCCGTCGGAGCATCTTCGTCCACCCCTTCCACGAGGAGGACGCAGTCGGACTGGTCAACCTGGTCGGTGTGGACAACGTGGTCTTCGGATCGGACTACCCGCACCCCGAGGGCATGTACGACCCGATCACCTTCGTCGACCAGATCGAACCACTGGCGCTCGAGGACCGGGCCAAGGTCATGGGCGGGAACCTGGCCAAGCTCATGAAGGTCGCCTGAGAGGACCCTGCACCAACCCGTGTCCGACTCGAACCTCCTGCTCCAAGCCACCGACCTCGACGTCCGCTATGAGGCCTCTCGGGTCCTCTTCGGCGTGTCGATCGCAGTCCAGAAGGGCAGCATCCTCGCCCTCCTCGGCCCGAACGGCGCTGGCAAGAGCACCCTGGCCCGGGCACTGTCGGGCCTGGTTCCGCTGACCTCGGGTGCGGTCGAGTTCAACGGGAAGGACATCTCGAAGATGCCGGCGCACCGTCGTCGCCAGACGGGGCTCACCTACATCCCCGAAGGCCGGGGGATCTTTCCTGGCCTCTCGGTGATTGACAACCTGCGCATCGCCGTTCGCCACGCCGGCTCGCGGGCCGAACAGAAGGCGGCGACCGACCGAGCGGTGGAGCTCTTTCCCGTCCTCGGCCGTCGGTTGCAGCAGCGAGCCGGGAGCCTGTCGGGTGGCGAGCAACAGATGCTCTCGCTCGGCCGGGCACTCGCGGTCAGCCCGAAACTCCTCATTGCCGACGAGATGTCCCTCGGCCTCGCGCCACTCGTCGTCGACTTGGTCTTCGACAGCTTGGAGCAGGTCCGCCAGGCGGGGATCTCGGTGCTGCTGATCGAGCAGTTCGTTCACCGGGCCCTGGCGATGGCCGACGACTGTGTGATCCTCTCCCGGGGCCGGGTGGGGTGGAGCGGCCGAGCCGAAGAGGCGGGACCAGAGCTCCTGGACCGCTACCTCGGCGAAGCAGCGTCCTCCACGGTCTGACCTTCCGCATCCGGCTCATCCGGCAACAAGGCGACGGCCTCCGGCCCCTCCCCGAGGTAGGCGGCCTTCACCCGTGGGTCGCTGCGGATCAGCTCCGGTGGCCCTTCGGCCAGGAGCTCGCCGAAGTCGAGCACGAACACGTAGCTCGAGAGCCCGAGGACCATCGCCACGTCGTGCTCCACGAGCAACATGGAGAGGTGCTCGTCCTGGACGGTGCGCCGGAGGGCTTCCGCGAGCCGGTCGCTCTCCCATTGATCGAGACCCGCTGATGGCTCGTCCAGGAGGACGAGGGAGGGGCTCGTCGCGAGCGCCCGTCCGACCTCGACGAGGCGGGTCGTCCCGAACGGGAGCACGTCGACGGGGACGTCCGCGACATCGCCCAGCGAAAGGAGCTCGAGGAGGTGCTCCACCCGTTCGGTCTCGGCCGCCTCGGGTTTGCGCAGGCTGGCCGGGGTGATCATGTCCTTCCACAGCCGAGATCGCCGGTGCCGGGCCCGGTAGGCGAGCACCAGGTGCTCGCGGACCGTCAGACCCATGAAGAGCTCCGGCTGCTGGAAGGTTCGCGCAAGACCGCGCCGCGCCCTGGCCTGCGGACTTGCGTCCGTCACGTCGACACCGCCGATGTAGACCCGACCGGCGTTGGGCTTGAGGAGGCCCGAGCACACCGAGAAGAGCGTGGTCTTTCCCGCCCCGTTGGGCCCGACCAACCCGACCAGGGATGCCGGCGGCACCGAGATGCTCACACCGTCGAGGGCCGTCACGCCGCCGAATCGGACGGCGACGTCGCGGGCCTCGAACGCCGGGGCCACGGGATCGGATTCGGCGGTCACTGGGCCTTGGTCTCCTCCATGGTCGGCAACTCTGGCAAAGGCGAGGCCGGCGAAGTGGTGCAGTCACCCCGACGAAGCCGTTCGTCGCGCAGTCTCACGAACGGAGCTGCTGAGACCACGTCGACCATCCTAATGCCAGGGTTCCGATCGGCGATCCCGTCCCGGATGAGGTCGGCCTGGCTGTCGTAGGCCTGTCGTGCCGCCGTCGGGTGGCGACCGCTGGACTTGGTCCGCGACGTTCTGCCAGGCCGCCGCGATGAACCTTTCGGCGTCGACGGCGTCGACCGCGTGGTCCACGACCGCGGTCTTGGTGGCGGCGTCCAGCTCGGCAGCCATGATGTGACGGAGGGCGACGACAAGGACGTGCTCGGTGGCGTTGCCAGCGAGGCGCACGGCCGTCTCTGCCACGTCGAGCAGCTGCCGGGCGTAGGCGTCGAAGTCCCCCACGCGCACGACGAGCCCGGCGACGCAGCGTTCGAGCTCGCCGACGACCGCTGGGGATCGACCCCAAGGCAAGGCGTTCGACGGCGCACCCGATGATGCGGTCCCGGGCCGTCCACGCGTCGAGCACCGGTACGTCGCCGAGCTGGAGGTAGACGCCCATGCCCTGCGCCGCTTCGGAGATCGAAGGGTGCCGGACTCGGGGTCCGCCCCCGAGGCCCCGCCGCACCTCCACGAGGCCCTCGCGCTCCAGGATGCGAAGCGCCTCTCGGACGACGCCCCTGGAGGCGCCCAGCCGATCCACGAGCTCCCGCTCGACCGGCAGGGAATCGCCCGCCTTGAGCTCACCCCGGGCGATGAGCTGGCGGAGGTCGGCCGCGATCGCGTGGGACGCCTTCATCGGCCGACAGGCTAGCGGAACCGCAAAATCGCCTGCTATTTTGCGCTCAGCACACAGGGGAAAGTCGAGGAGCACTCCGATGACACAGACTTCGGCCGACATCTACTACGACCCCTACGACCTCGAGATCGACGTCGACCCGTATCCGCTCTGGAGGCGCATGCGGGACGAGGCCCCCCTCTACTACAACGACCGCTACGACTTCTATGCCGTGACCCGCTTCGACGACGTGGAGAAGTGCCTGGTCGACTGGAAGACCTACATCTCGGGCAAGGGCTCGGTCCTCGAGATGATCAAGGCCAACATCGAGATGCCACCGGGCAGCATCCTCTTCGAGGACCCGCCAGCCCACGACATCCACCGCAGCCTGTTGTCTCGGGTCTTTACGCCGAGGCGCATGAATGCCATCGAGCCGAAGGTGCGAGAGTTCTGCGCCCGTTCCCTCGATCCACTGGTGGGCAGCCGGCGGGTTCGACTTCATCAAGGACCTCGGTGCCCAGATGCCGATGCGGACCATTGGGATGCTGCTCGGGATCCCCGAGGAGGATCAGGAGAGGATCCGCGATCGGCTCGACGCCGGGATGCGCCTCGAGGCGGGCGTCATGCCGGACCGGGACTACCTCCCCCAGGACGTCGAGGAATTCGCCGAGTACATCGACTGGCGGGCCGAACATCCCTCCGACGACCTCATGACCGAATTGCTGAACGCCGAGTTCGAGGACGTCGAGGGCAAGACCCGCACGCTCACCCGGACCGAGATCCTCAACTACGTCGGTTTGCTGGCCGGTGCCGGCAACGAGACGACGACACGGTTGATCGGGTGGATGGGCAAGACCCTCGCCGAGAACCCCGATCAGCGCCGAGAGCTCGTGGACGACCCTTCGCTGATCCCCAACGCGATCGAGGAGTTGCTCCGATACGAGGCGCCCTCACCGGTCCAGTCGCGCTACGTCACCCGTGAGGTCGAGCACCATGGCCAGACGGTCAAAGAGGGCAGCATCATGGTGATCCTCAACGGGTCGGCAAATCGTGACGAGCGGGTATTCGAGGATCCTGATCGTTTCGACATCCACCGGAAGATGACGAAGCATCTCACCTTCGGCTACGGCCTCCACTTCTGTCTCGGCAGTCACCTGGCCCGGCTCGAGGGCCGGGTCGCGCTGGACGAGGTGCTGAAGCGATTCCCCCGGTGGGAGGTGGACTGGGAGCATGCCGAGCAGGCTCACACCTCCACCGTCCGAGGCTGGGAGCGGCTCCCCGTCTTCACCGACTGACCCTGGTGTGACCCCCGGGCGGCCATTCGCAGCTCGACGCAGGCGCCGACCCCTGCCACGGCAGCGACGCGCCCCTCGCCTCCATCGTCTCGACGGGTCGTCGCAACTGAGTCCCAGGCTCTGCTGTTCCGAAAAACGGACTTCGGTCACCGACCGATCGCGACAGAGAGGTTGACTGCGATGCACCAGCCGATGAAGGGCGTCAAGATGGTCGAGGTCGCCCAGTTCACCTTCACGCCCGCCGCCGGCGCCGTCCTGACCGACTGGGGTGCCGACGTCATCAAGGTCGAGCACGCGGTCATGGGCGATGCGCAACGGGGTCTGCGCCTCGGGACCGGTGGGGTGGCAGTCGGGATCGTTCCAGCCGCTGATGGAGCATCCGAACCGGGGCAAGCGCAGCATCGGACTCGCGCTCGATCATCCAGACGGCCATGCGGTCCTCTTGGAGCTCTGCAAGGACGCCGACGTCTTCCTGACCAACTTCCTGCCTGATGCCCGCACACGGCTCCGCATCGAGGTCGACGACATCCGCAAGGCGAACCCGAAGATCATCTACGTGCGCGGCAGCGGGCACGGCCAGCGGGGGCCGGATGCGTTGAAGGGTGGCTACGACGGCTCGACCTTCTGGTGCCGGATGGGCAGCGCCTGGGCCACCACGCCGACCGGACAGCCCGCGCATCATCAACCAGCCCGGAGGCGCCTACGGCGACTCGATGGGGGGCATGACCATCGCGGGTGGGATCGCGGCCGCCCTCTTCGCCCGCGAGCGAACGGGCGAGCCCTCGGTCGTCGACGTCTCGCTGATGAGCGTCGGGGCATGGGCCTTTGCACTGTCGCTGAACAACGCGATGCTCTCGGGCGAGGAGATGCCCCCTGCCCCTCTCGATTCGCCGATGAACCTGCGGGTCAATCCGACGATCGGCACCTTCCGGACCTCCGACGGCCGGTGGATCAACTTCACGATGCTCCAGCCTGGTCGGTACTTTGCCGATGTCTGTCGCCATCTCGATCTCGAGCACCTGATCGACGACGACCGCTTCAACACCGCGGAGAAGCTCATGGCCAATTCGCTCGAAGCCGGAAAATACGTGGCCGACGTCATCGCGTCCAAGCCCTTTTCCTACTGGACCGAGCATCTCAAGACCATGGAGGGTCAGTGGGCACCGGTCCAAAGTCCGCTCGAGATCGCCGCGGACCCCCAAATGGAGGCCAACGGCTACATCCTGCCGGTGACCGACGTCGAGGGCAACGAGCGCCGTCTGGTGGCCAATCCGGTCCAGTTCGACGAACGACCGCCGGTGCTGACGAGGGCACCCCAGTTCGCCGAGCACACCGACGACCTCCTACGCGAGTTAGGCAAGAGCCAAGACGAGATCATCCAGCTCAAGATCGACGGAGCCGTCACCTAGGAAGGGTCGCCGGCGGGGGCGCGGCGGGAGCAGGGTGCGCTCTCCAAGCTCGCGAGGACGTTGAGATGCCTCGAATCTCGAACTGCGACGCGGCCACCCTCGGGGACACCGTGCGCAGATCGGCCGCGACCGCCTGGAGTCCTCGCTAGGGCGCCATTGCGTCGGCCCGTGCGGTCGGCGCCACCTCCAAAGCGGGTGCCGGGCTGAGGGGCCTCGCGACCTTGTTGGTGGCCCGCCTGAGCCCCCGCTGATACCGCACGGAGAGGTAGGTAGCCAGCCCGTTGTAACCGAAGAAGGAGATACCCACCCATAGCCACCACAGATCCCGCACAGTGACGACGAGGACGACGAAGGTGACGACGTAGGCCAGCGCGGCCCACCTCAGGCGTCCGTAGAGCTGAGGAGAGCGTTCCCGGAGTTCTCCGGCCGCTCCCTTCAACAGGCGGACCTGGAAGGTGAAGACGCCTTGGGGGAACTGGATGAGGGCGATCGCGCCCAAACCGAAGAAGATCGGGACGAAGTTCGAGAAGATCTTGGGCAAAAAGACGAGGACCAAGCCGGAGACGACCGTCTGGGAGAGTCCGGCCCCCAGGGCAGTCGCGTTGAAGCGTATGCCCAGGGTGACGAGCACCGTCAGCCACACCACCCCGAGGAGGGTTTCGTAGTTGCCGGCCAGCGCCACCCCGAGCGAGAGGGCCAGCATGGCGCCGCCGATGCCGGCCACGAAGGCGGCCACGCCGCCCAGGAGGACCTTCATCTGCAGGACGCTGATCCCGATGGTCTTGGCCCCCTGCTCGCTCGAGCGGACCGCGCCGAAGGCGAGCCCGGTGGTCGAGTTGCGCAGGTTGGTCGTGATCATGGCCATCGCCAAGAAGACGGCCAAACAGACCCAGGTGAAGACGCGGCCACCGGCCACGAGGTGGGGGATCGTGACATTGATCCCGATGTCATCGTTCTGGAAGAGGTTCCTGCTGAAGACGAGGTTCTCGAACAAAAGACCGAAGGTGAGGGTGACCAGGGCCACGTAGAGATCCCCCATCCTGATCATCAGGACGCCCAGTAACAGGCCGAAGGGGAGGGCCACGAAACCACCCAAGAGGACCGCCACGAACACCGGCCAGCCGTGGTCGACGGCCAGGATGGCCATGGTGAAGCCCCCGACCCCGGCCAAGGTGGCCTGGCAGAGCCAGATCATTCCGCCTTCGCCCGTGACGAGCGTGTAGGACAAGAAGATGATGCCGTAGCAGATGCCCTGGGCGACCAGCCCCAGCCAGAACCCGTGCACGATCAAGGGCAGCGCACACACCGCCGCCAAGCCGACGGCCGGGGCCCGCCAACTCAAGGCCTGGCGCGCCGCCGCCCCGGCCGCCGCGCCCTGGTAGGACGCGTGTGGTCGGATGGCCCGGTCGAGGGCGCCGCCGACCCCGGCTGACTCGTCGATGCCACCGCCCCGAATCATGAAGTAGACGAGGAAGAGCGCGGTGGTGATGAAGGGGACCGAAGGCAACACCGCCGCGGTAAACGAGCTGTTGGGGGGAAGCGCATACTGCACCAGCGCTCCGGCGATCCCCATGGCCAGCCCCACGAAGAAGGCGATCGGCAGGCTTCGCAGCTTGGCCGCGATGACGGCGGACAAGGCGGCCACCATGAGCAGCGTGAAGTCCCCAGTGTCGAGTCCGATGATCGGGGCCGAAAGCACCCCGGTCAACCCGGCCAACCCGACGCTCACCGCCCACACCCACATCGACACCCGCTGAGGGTTGGTCCCCGAGATGGACGTCATGGCGGGGGAATCCACCATCGCCCGGACGCGCAGACCCACATCGGTGTAGCGCAGTACCACCACCCCGAGCACCACCACCGCGACAACAGAGCAGTAGACGATGACTTGGTCGAGGGTCACTGGAACCCCCGCGAAGTGATAGACGTGCACCGGCTCGGGGGCGAGCCCGGGGGCCGCCACAATCGCCTCGGTGCCAAAGATGACGGTGTCGAGCGCAGGCAGGGCCACCGACAACCCGAGCGTCACCAGGATCTTGACCAGCATCGACGTCTGGTGCAGCCGCCGAAACAGGAGGAAATAGAAGAAGATCCCGAGAGCGGGACCGAGCACGACGATGGACAAGATCGCCGAGGGCACGATGCTCCAGCCCAGCTGGGAGTTCAAGTAGTAGTAGAAGCGGGCGACCGTGAAGGCCATGGCCGCGAAGCTCAGGTTCAAGATCCCGGCCGACAGGAAGGTCACCACCAGCCCGGTGGCGGCGATGGCGTAGATCCCTCCTAGGACCAGCCCGGCGATCACGTACTGAAACATGGTCCCCCCTCACCACCGCCGGACCGCTGTGCGCAGTGCCCTTGGCGAGCGCTGCTCGGGCGATCTAAAGACCTTCGCCGAAAGCCCCGCACGCTGCTCCCGCGATATTCCGGCATTCTCGCGCGGCTTCGGTGGGCGCTGCGGGTCGATCCCCAGCGACGCAACTAGCAGGGCCTCTCGAAGGCGGGTTACCCCACCCTCGAGAGGCCACTCCTAGTTCGCGAGCTCTGGAAGTGTGCCACTACGTGCAGAGCGCCCGCCCCGGCCAGGTAATCAGGTTCCTGGGACCAGGTTCGTGCACGCTGGCGTCTTCGAGACAGGAACGAAATTGTGCCCGACCAGTTGGGTGGTCCAGGTGCACAGTTTCTTCGCCGGCGTCGTGGTGTGCTCGAAGTTGATCGGCACCGAGAGCAGCCCGTTGTCGTCCCAGCTCGTCACATGGCGGAGGTTCGTGACGAACGATTGCCGGGTCGGGTTCTTCCCGGCGACCTGGAGGCCCTCGATCATCAGGCCTGCGGACTCCCATCCTTCGCTCCAGCCGAAGTCGGGGACCCCGGTGAAGCCGGCGTACTTCTTGAAGGCCGCTTGCTCCTGGATGGTGGCCGAAGTGTGCAGCTCGACCGGGGTCTGAAGGACCCCGAAGTACAGGTGCTGACTCTCGGACACGGCCGTGGGGTTGGTCAGCCACTGCGACCCGTACCCGGTGGCCAGGACGACGTACTTCCACTTGATCCCGGCCTGCTCACCTGCGGTGATGAGGGCGAGCTCGGTGTTGCCGTCGATCTCGGCCACCATGCTGTCGACGCCGGCCGCCTTCATCTGCAGTGCCGTGGCGGTGACGTTCACCGTTCCGAACGGCAGCGACGTGTCGAGATAGCCGACCTTGAAGCCCGCCTGCTTCAAGGAGATGGCCTCGTTGGCCGCCGCCCCCGAGGAACTCGGCGAAATCGAGTACCCGAGCACGGCGAAGTCGGTCGCACCCGCCTTATGGAGCAGCGTCGGGTCGACCAAATAGCGGGGTTGCTGGCTGCCGCTGAACACGCCGTACGCCGTCGAGAAGAAGTCCGTGTACGACGGGGTGGTCCACTCGAATGCGTCGTACCCACCGCCCACCGTCGGGATGCCCTGCGACTGGAGGTACGTGGCGGCCCCGTAGGCGAACGCGCTGTTGTCGTTGATGGCGAACACGCCCTTGGCCACCAAAGCCTGCGCTGCGGTCTGATTGGCACTGGACGTCGACTGGTCATCCTCGACGACGACCTGGAGCTTCCGCCCGTCGACGCCGCCCTCGGCGTTCTGCAGGTCGATGCGGGCCTTGAACGCCGCCGGGATGCCGTACGCGCCCGACGCTCCGGAGCCCGACTCCTCGGTGATCAAGCCCACCGTGATGGTTTTGGGGGTGACCCCGGGCGCACTCGCCGTGAGGCCGCTGGCCGCGCCGGCCGAGGAGGTCTGCGTGACCATCCCGAACACCAGCGCCAAAAGCAGGACAGCCGCCCCTGCCGGGCGAAAACGCAGTAGTGATCCCAACCCCTTGACCCCCTCGTGACCTCGGACGAATCCGACAACCGATGTTGCTGAAACGTTACCGACCGATGACATCTTCGGCAAGGCGGCCCCGGTGGGACCAACGGTGCCACCGGGTCCATCCAGGATCCCAGTCGGCCCTCTGGGGGATCCCTTCAGGCGGAGTGACGCAAGCGCGGAAACACCCAGGACGCGGGCTCCTGCAGGGTGTCCAACAGCCCCTGGTCGCGCTCGTAGGTCAGGAGCTCGGGCGCTTTGGAGAGCTCGACCCAGCGCAGCTCGTCGACCTCCTCACTCGAGCGGAAGGCGCCGCCCTCGGGCGTCATCGCCCAGTAGGCCACGATCTTGGGCCGGTCCTTGCGATCCCGGTATTCGGTGGTCCCGACGAACGAGACGATCCGGCAACGCAGGCCGGTTTCCTCTTGCACCTCGCGCAACGCGCAGTCGGTGAGCGTCTCGCTCGGCTCGACCTTGCCCTTGGGGTAGGACCAGTCCTCCCGCAGCGGGCGGTGCACGAGAGCGATCTCGACTGCTCCCGAGTCGGACCTGCGCAAGACCATGCCGCCAGCAGCGAGGATCAGCTCGGTCGGACGCCCGTCGACCCCCACGGAACCGTTCGGTTCGGCCACGCCAGGACCATACCCAGCCAGCTGCCGAGCGGGGTGGCAATTCTTCGACATTTCGCGACGCGAAGTCCCCACAAGTGACCCAGAAGGCACTCGCGACCGACCAGAACTAGCCTCCCGGAATGGCCATCGGTCGGGGGGGTGGGCAGACCGACACCGTCGAGATCGAATGGCAGTTCGATGCACTCGACTTGCGACCGGTGGGCCGATGGCTGGCCGGCCTCGGCGCCGGAATGCGCTCGTTCGACCCGCTTGGTCCGATCACCGCCTTCGCGCGGCCGACGGTCCTCCAAGAGGACGTCTACCTCGACACCGAGGACTGGCGGATCGCGCAGGCGGGCTACGCGTTACGCGTTCGTCACGCGAAGGACAAGGAGGAGGCGACCCTCAAGGCGCTGAACCCCCTCGCCGATGGCCGTACGGCGACGCCGCGCCGTCGGCGGGAGGTGACCGAACCCGTCAACGGGTCGCCCGGGCACTGGATCGAGGACGCAGGCCCGGTGGGCTGGCGGGTCGCGGCACTGGTGGGTCGTCGCCCGCTCCAGCAGGTGCTCGAGGTGCAGACCCGACGGCGGCCATTCGTGCTGCACGTGGGCGACGAAGACGTGGCCGAGATCGCGCTCGACGAGACCGCGGATCGCGATCGACGACCAGAACCCGATGCGCCTGCTCCGGGTCGAGGTCGAGGTCGAGGCGGCGTGGGTGCAGGTCCTCGCCCCGCTCGTCGACGACCTTCGACGGGCGGCCGGGCTCACCCCGGCGGTGCTGTCCAAGTTCGAGGCCGGGGTGCTCGCCCGGGGCTACGTCATCCCGTCTCGGGTCAACCTCGGTCCGACCGCCGTGTCGACCACGTCGACGATCGGCGTCGTCGCCGACGCCGTCATCCGCAAGCACCTGGGTGCGCTCCTCGCGCACGAGGCCGGCACCCGCCTCGGCGAGGACGTCGAGGAGCTCCACGACATGCGGGTCGCGACGCGCCGGCTGCGCGCCGCGCTCGGCATCTTCGGGGACGTCCTGCCTCCACAGTTCAGTGCGATGGCGCCCGAACTGGCGTGGCTCGCCGAGGTCCTGGGAACGGTCCGTGACCTCGACGTGCAGCTCGGTCGACTGGACGCCGCCCCCGAATGGCACGGCATCTGGTCGGCGCCCGGCACCACGGGATCGCCGATCGACGAGCTCCGCTCGGTGGTCGAACGCGAGCGCGCCGGCGCGCGCGCCGTCCTGCTCCAGGCGCTCGAATCGGCGCGCTACGAGCGCCTGACGACCGGCCTCGTGGCCCTCGCCGAGCAGGGCGCCGGCCAACGATCGGCGGCTGGCCAGCTCCCCGCCACCGCGGTGGCGCCCGACCTCCTCGAGCGCCGGCACCGCTCTGCGGTCAAGGCGGCCCGGCGAGCCCGGCGCACCGGCGAGACTGCCGACTTCCACCGGCTTCGCATCCGGTGCAAGCGCCTCCGCTACACCACCGAGTTCCTCCAGGACCTCTACGGCGAGCCGGCGACGCAGTTCATCCGAAAGCTGTCGGGGCTGCAGGACCTCCTCGGGGGCCTGCAGGACTGCCAGGTGTCCATGGACCGCCTTCACACGCTGGCCACCAGGGCACAGCCGCCGCTCTCGCGTGCCGCGGTCTTCTTGATGGGGACGGTCGCCGAGGAGACGCGACGCGAGGCCGCGGCGCTGCTCGAGAGGGCGCATCGGCGGGTCGGCGTGCTGCGGGGCGAGGAGTGGCAGCGGTTGGCCCAACGGCTCGAGGCACTCCGCGTGGCGGGCGGTCCGCCCAGGCCGGCCCCGTTCGGTCCGCGCCCCTTCGTCACCCCGGTCCACGATGGTGCCGCGACCGTGGTCACGGCGCGTCCGGTCGGGACGGGTCCGGTGCCGCTCGGACCCGTCCGCGACACCCCACCCGAGCTCGCCTGACCGCCGCGTGCCACCGGCCGCGACGGCGGTGCTCCTCACGATCGTTCACCTCGACGCGGCGCGCGACGCCATCTTGTTGCTGGCTGGCTTCGGCGCCGGCCTGTTCAACGGGGTCGCCGGGGGCGGCACGCTGATCTCCTTTCCGGTGCTGCTGGCCCTGGGCTATCCCGCGCTCGTCGCCAACGTGACCTCCACGGTCGGGATCTGGCCGGGCTACCTCGGCAGCGTGGCCGGCTTCCGGCGCGAGATCGCCGAGCAGCGGGACCGGTTCAAGGTCCTTGCCCCCCTCACGGTCGCCGGGGCCGCGATCGGTGCCGTCTTGCTCCTGACGACGCCGCCGTCGGCTTTCACCCGCCTCGCGCCGTGGCTCGTGCTCTTTGCGTCCGCGCTGTTTGCCCTCGGGCCGTTCCTCAATCGCCGGCTCGCCGGTCACGACGGGGCGGACCGAACGAGGCCGATCGCGCTGGGTGTGGGGATGTTCCTGGCCGCCGTGTACGGCGGCTACTTCGGCGCCGCGATGGGGGTGATCATGCTCGCGGTCCTGGGCCTCACCCTGCCCGACACGCTCGCCCGGGCGAGCGGGATCCGGGCCGTGCTCTCGATGGTGGCCAACGGCATCGCGGCGATCGTCTTCATCATCCACGGACAGCTCCAGTGGGCCGCCGCCGGCCTGCTGGCGATCGGCTGCCTCGTCGGGGGCTACGTCGGCGCAGCCGCCGCGAGACGCCTGCCGGAGCCCGCGCTCCGGGTCGTCGTCATCGCGATCGGGCTCGCCACCGGCATCCGGCTGCTCGTGGGGTAGTCAGGCCGCCGCCGTCGGGTAGCGGCCGACGACCGCGTCGTCGAGCCCGCGACGCAGCGCCCGCCGGGCCGTGGCCGCCTCCTCGAGGGTGACCGGCTCAAGCACGACCGTCTCGCCGGGCTTGCAGCGGGCCAGCTGGCCCAGGTCGGCGCTGATCACGCAGGCCGCGACCGGGTACCCGCCGAGCGTGGCGTGATCGGCCATCAGCACGACCGGGTTGCCGTCGGGGGGCACCTGGACGGTACCGGTGGTGACGCCGGCCGACTCGCGCGGGGCCGCGGGGAGATGGAGAGTCGCCGCGCCGAGGGCGCGGAGGCGCACGCCGACCCGGTCGCTGTCGACCTGGACCTCGAACGGACGGCCGAACAGCCCGAACTGCCAGCCGCCGGGCGGGCGGCCCTTCACGACGAGGACCCGGAGCCGGCGTTCGCCGTTGGCCGCCTCCGTCGCCGGAGCGCCGGCACGCAGGTGGTCGCCCATCGGCCCAACCGGTGGACCGAGAGCGAGCTGGTCCCCGGGTCGCAACGGGCCCGGGCCCAGCCCGGCGAGACGGTCAGAGGACGCCGAGCCGAGGACGGCATCGGCGAGGAAGCCGCCGCGCGCCGCGAGGTAGGAACGGGCCCCGTCGCCACTCGAGCGCACGGTCAAACGATGGCCCGGCGCCAGCGGCAGCACCCGCCCCGGGCCGACCGCGGCGCCGTCGACGAACACGTCGGCACCCGGACCCACGACGGCCACGTGGACGGGCTGGTGGCACACGAGCGTCGGCCCGGCGAGGGTGATCTCCAACGCGGCAGCGCCCGGTGGGTTGCCGAGCAACGCGTTCGCCAGCTCGAAGGCGTCCGGGTCGGCGGCACCGGCCCTCGGCACGCCGAGATGCGCCACACCGACCCGGCCGCGGTCCTGCACGGTGGTGAAGAATCCGGGCGTCTCGACGATGAAGGCCGGCTCGCGCACCCTCCGGGCGGGGCGCGGATCGGACTCGCGGCCGGGGGGCGACGCCGGGAGCTCCGCCTCACGGACGCGGATCTCGTCGCCCGGGCGCAGCGCTGTGTACGGCGGCGCTGCCGGGTCGAAGAGCACGAGATCGGTGCGGCCGAGGAGATTCCAGCCGCCCGGCGACGCCTGGGGGTAGACGGCGGCGTGCCCGGCGGCGATCGCGAACGAACCACCGGGGACGGAGGCACGCGGGGGGCGCCTCGGCACCGAGCGCAGCGCCCGAGGCAGTCCGGACAGGTAGGCGAACCCCGGGGCAAACCCCACGACGGCGACCCGCAGCCGTGCGCCCACCAGCGCCCGGCGGACACCGTCGGCACCAAGACCGCTCAGGCGGCCCACCTCGTCGAGGTCGGGACCGTCGAAGTCGACCGGCATCTCGAGCACGTTCCTGCGCCGGGCCGAACGTCGGGCCCGGATCGAGCGGACTCGTTCGACGAGGGCCGGATAGTCGCCAAGCTCGGGGTCGAAGATCACCAAGACCGACTGGAAGGCCCCGACGACGTCGGTCACCCCGTCGATCCCCGCAGCGCGCACGGCATCGGCGAGCGCGGCGGCCTCGGCCGGCGAACGGACGTCGAGCGTGATCGCGGCATCGCCGTACCGGCGGAGCTCACCGGCCCGAATCGAACCGAACATCACACCGAAGAGAACGGCGCCAGTGCGATTCCTTTCGCCTCGAGCGCTGATCTCACCGTGCGGGCCACCTCGGCGGCGCCCGGGGTGTCCCCGTGCAGGCACAGCGTGGAGGGCTCGAGGCGCAGCGAGCCGCCCTCCAGCGTCTCGACCTCCCGGTCGAGGGCCAGTCGCACCGCACGGGCGGCCGCCTCGGCCGGGTCGGTGACGAGCGCGTCGGAGCGCTCACGCGACGCCAGGGTGCCGTCGGGGGCGTAGCGCCGGTCGCAAAATGCCTCCTGCGCTACGCGCAGCCCGACCGCCGCCGCCACGTCCACCGCACGCGACCCCGCCGGAACCACGAGCCAGAGATCGGCCGAGAAGTCGCGGGTCGCGCGTGCCACCGCGTGCGCGCACTCGCCGTCGACCGCCATCTTGTTGTACAGCGCGCCGTGCGGCTTGACCGACGACACGCGCCTGCCCTCGGCGCGGGCGATGCCGTCGAGCGCCGCCACCTGATAGAGAACGTCGGCGTAGATCCGGTCGGTCGGGAGGTCCATTGCCCGCCGTCCGAAGCCCTCCCGGTCGGGGTAGGAGGGGTGTGCGCCGATGGCCACGCCAAGGCGCGCCGCGATCCGCACGGTCTCGAGCATGACGGTGGGATCACCGGAGTGGAACCCGCACGCGATGTGCGCGGTGGTCACGAGCGCCAGGAGAGCCTCGTCGTCTCCGGGGCGCCAGGATTCGGACCGCTCACCGATGTCGGCATTGAGGTCGATGCTCCGCACCTCCACCACGGGTCCAGTATCCCAGGCGACCCGGCGGGCGGCGCCGGCGTCAGGCGCTCGAGGCGTGCTCCTCCACCAGGACCCCGCCACGGTAGGCCACGCTGCGGTGCCGGACGGCCGGTATTCGCCGACCGCCGAGCACGGTGCCGGTCAGGTTGAGCGGGTCGGCCGCGGCGACGACGAGCTCGTCGTAGCGGTTGTCGGTTCGGCGGGTGGCGCTCAGCATCTCCGCCGCGTCGGGCATCGCGTACTGCTCCCCGGCGAGGCCGGCCACGAATCGGCCGCCCAACGCGAGGCCACGGGCCTCCAGCCTCCGGAGCGCCCGGATCACCTCCCGCCACGGCACCTTGAAGGACTCGCGCGACCACAGCTCCCACGCCACGACGCCCCACCTCGAGAGCAACGTCCACGCCACCGCCTCGGCGAGTTCGTCGATCTCGAGCCCGCGCCCATCCTCGGCACCGTCGTGCGTCGGCATCAGTGACCAGCGGCCCTCACCGGTGCCCGAGCCGACGTGCGTCCGACGCCTGGCCAGCGCCAGGTGGCGCGCCCGCACTCGCGTCGCGGGGCGGCCCCGGCTCCTCCGGGCATTCAGCAGCGACCGCACCGCCGAGAAGGCGTCCGCCGTGACCAGGCCGCGTGCCACCAGATCCCACAGGCCCTCGTCAACCTCGTGCGGCATGCGCCGCGTCGCGGAGGGGAGGTCCGAGCGGAACGACGCCCCGCGGCCGCGCAGCGACTCCAGCACGTCGGCGGCGACCCCGACGAGCGGTTCGGTGACCTGCTCACCGACCCGAACCGCGGCGAGCAGCCATGGGAAATCCTCCCGGGGTGCCAGCGAGAGCGGCGTCGCTGGCGAGGGGGTCGCCCCGCCGCGACGCGCCCCGTCGGGCGCGTCGGTGCCCTCGGCACGCGGTGTGAGCCGGCCCCATCCCACCTCACCGGCGAGGCACAGCTCATCGAGCCAGTGCGGCTGGTAGCCGGCAACGCGTGCCGGCAGCACGTGGGCCTCCCATTCGCCGGCGGCCACTTCGATGCCAGCCAGCTGTTCGATCGCCTCGAGGAGGCCGCTGCGACCCTCGTACTGGGTGCCCGGTGCGACGTGCTGCCAACGGGCGAGGAACTGCACGAACTGGGCGATGCTCGCCGGCTCGATCCTGTTGCGTCGGCGGCTCCGGCTCGCCGTGTGCATGCGCACCAACAAGTGCCGCGCGCACCAGCGGCCAGCCGGCAACTGGATCGCGCTCCCTGAGCCCTCGAGGCGGGCCAGCGCAGTCTTGGCACGGGCGATCGAGACCGGTGCACCTCGGATGGTTCCGATCGCGAACGGGCCGTCCCCGACGAGCTCGTCGATCGAGACGGGCCCGGAGACCTCGAGGTGGCCGTTCACGCACGCGGCGGCGGCAAAGTCGTCCGTCGCGATGTCGGTGGCCATGGCCAAGCGCTCGGTGGGCACCCAACACCCCTCGATCACCCCGGCGCGACCGGCGTCCACCAGCTCGTCGAACAACCGCTGCCAACGCTCGACCGGTCTCGACATTACGAGGGAGAGCAGCAGGTCGTGCAGCTCGTCGGGGTCTCGCGGATCTGGCGCGAGCTGCTCGAGCACCACGCGCACGGCATCTGGGTCGAGCGGGGCGAGCTCGTTCGGTTCGACAACGAGATCCGGCCTTGGCGAGAGCGCTCGGGGGATGGCGACGGCGCGGGAGCGGCGCTCCTCCAACGGTGCGCCGTCGAGGTACGTGTAGGGGCGACCGCTCAGGATCCCGTGCGCCAGCGGGGAGGGCTCCACCGACTCGACGAACCTCATCTCGATGTCACCCGACTCGACACCGCGCAGCACCTCGACGAGGCCGTCCACGTCGAGTGCCTCGTGGAGGCAATCCCTGACCGTCTGGCGCGCCAACACGTGGTCGGGCACCGGGATCGGGCCGGGTGGGGCATTCTCCTGGCACGAGGCCAGGGCCGGCCAGGTCGCGGCCAGCAGGTCGTCGGCCTCCATCCTCTGAAGGTGGATCGGCCGGCGCTGGCCGTTGCGGGAGCGGGGGACGACGAGGGATCGGTTGAGGTTCCAACGCCAGCGCGCCGCGAACATCGGGTGCGGCAGCACGGCCTGGGTCAGCACCTCTTCGGCCCGGTGGCTCGGCAACATCGAGGGCACCTGGGAGAGGGGGAAGCTGTGTTGGGGTCCGAGCGACAGCGACACCGTGTCGTCGTCCGCCGACGCCTGGAGCTCGAAGTCGAACGACACGCAGAATCGTTTGCGGAGAGCCAGGCCGAAAGCGCGGTTGACGGCACCACCGAAGGGCGCATGGATGACGAGTTGGGTGCCCTCGGTGTCGTCAAAGAACCGCTCGACGATGACCCGCTGCTGGGTCGGCAGCGCCCCGAGCGCCTGCAGGCTGGCCGCCAGGTACGCGACAACCTGGTCGGCGACCTCTTCGGTCGTGCCGGCCAGCTGGCGGATCAGCTGGCGTGCCCCCGGCTCGTCTCGTGCCACGAGCCGCTCTCCCACCGCCTCTCGGAGCTTGCTCACCTCGGCCGAGAGCTCCATGGTGCGCGCCGGCGCCTCACCGAGCCAGAACGGGATCGTCGGCGGCAGTTGCCCGGCGTCGTGCACCCGCACGGTCCCGACCTCGACCTTCTTCACCTGCCACGAGTGCGTGCCGAGCAGGAAGATGTCACCGATCGTGGCTTCGACCGCGAAGTCCTCGTGCACCGACCCCACCGTCACGCCGTCGGGGTCGAGGACCACCCTGTAGTCACCGGTCTCGGGAATCGCCCCGCCGCTCATGAGCGCCGCCATCCGTGCCCCACGGCGCGGCCGGAGCAGCCCATTGACGCCGTCGCGATGCACATGGGCACCCCGGCGGCCGCGCCCGGTCATGATCCCCTCTGAGACGAGCTCGATGACCGACTGGTACTCGTCATCGGTCAGTCGGGCATAGGGGGCGGAACGACGCACCAGGTCGAGCAGACCCTGCTCGCTCCACTCACCCTGGCCCGCGACCTCGGCCACGACCTGCTGTGCCAGCACGTCGAGGGGGCACTCCGGTGGGTGCAGCAGGTCGAGTTGTCCAGTGCGTACCGCACACAGCAGCGCCACGCATTCGATGAGCTCGTCGCGAGTCAGGGGAAAGAGCCGCCCAGCGGGTGTCCCCTCCAGCTGGTGATTGGCGCGGCCGACACGCTGGAGGAACGTCCCGATCGAACGCGGCGAGCCGATCTGACAGACGAGTTCCACCGGCCCCACATCGATACCGAGCTCGAGCGACGCCGTCGCGACCAATGCTTTCAACGAGCCGGCGCGGAGCCGGGCTTCGACGATCCGCCGCCGTTCGGCGGACAGGCTGCCGTGGTGCGCGGCGACGACGAACGTGTCGCCGTCGGAGCTCGGCCCTGTGTCGAGGCGCTCCGCCAGCTGGTGGGCGACTCGCTCGGCGAGCTTGCGCGTGTTGACGAAGACAAGCGTCGTCCGGTGGTCGCGGACGAGCTCGGCGATGCGATCGAGGACCTCTCCGAACTGGCCGCACGGTGCCACCGCCTCAAGCTCGGCGTCGGGCAGCTCGATGGCGACGTCCAACCCGCGACGGTGGCCGCAGTCGACGATCTCGGGCATCGGTCGGCCCGGACCCGTGCCGCAGAGCATCCGGGCCACGAGGTCCAGCGGCCTCTGGGTCGCCGAGAGTCCGATCCGCTGGAGCCGTCCGCCTTGCGACTCGACCAGGTGCGCCAGTCGCTCGAGGCTGATGGCGAGGTGGCTGCCCCTCTTGTCGCGCGCCAGGGTGTGGACCTCGTCGACGATCACCGTCCGCACATTGCCCAACAGGGCACGAGAGGAGGCCGCGGTCAGGAGAAGGTACAACGACTCCGGTGTGGTCACGAGCAGATGCGGGGGGGTCTTCTGCATGGCGCGGCGCTCGGCCGGCGGGGTGTCCCCCGTCCTGGTCGCGACCGACACCCGCGGGGCGGGGATCCCGAGCCGATCCGCCTCGGCACGAATGCCCTCCAATGGGACCTGCAGGTTCTGGTGCACGTCGGCGGCAAGCGCACGCAGCGGTGAGACGTAGACCACGCGCGGCGCGGGCTGGTCGCCCACCCCTGCCGCGTCGGCCCGACAGGCGGCATCGATCGCCACGAGAAAACCAGTCAGCGTTTTGCCGGTGCCGGTCGGGGACGCCACGAGGACGTCCCTTCCCTGCGCGATCAGGGGCCAGGCAGCCACCTGCGGCTGGGTGGGCCCGTTGGGGAACTGTCGGCTGAACCACGACCGGACAACCGGATCGAACAGGTCCAGCACCTCGCCGGGCTGGGAGTCACCCTCGGTCTCGGGTTCCATCAACCCAGTCCACCAGGCCGGTGCGACGTCTCGCCGTCGAGCACCTGGCGGACCTCGTCGCGTCCGACCTCGACCATGGCGGGGGAAGAGCCGAAGTCACGAAAATCGTCCACGAACCGGCCCGTCCCGTTGAAGACGAACAGCTCGACGCCGGGAGGCACCGCCTCGAGCTCACGCGCGAACCGAGCGTGGACGCTCGTGAAGAAGGCGGAGATCACCGCCTCGATCGGTCGCTTGCCGATTTGAGGCCTGTGGTGCGCTGGACCGCAGAGCAGCACGAAGATCCTGGTCGCGCCCTGGGCGATCGCGCGGCTGATCGGTACGTTGTCCACGACGCCGCCGTCGATCATGAGCTCGCCGTCGACGGACACCGGCGGGAAAATGCCGGGGATCGCGGCCGAAGCCAAGACGGCCTCGACAATCGGTCCGGCGGACAGCCAGCGCTCGCCTCCATCGACGAGTGAGGTCGTCACCACCTCGAGGGCGATCGCCGCATCCTCGATTCGGTCGACGGCCAGGCCGGACTCGAGCACCTTGCGCAGGCCAGTGTTCGAGTACACCGACTCGCGCTGCTGGAAGAACATCCACGGCCCATGCACGCGGGTCTTGGGGAACACGTTGTCGGGACGCAAATTGACCCAGACGTCCTCGAGCCGTTTGATCCCGTCAGAAGTCGGGTCCGCCGCATACGCCGCCGCGTTCACCGCACCCACCGAGGCCCCATAGACCCGGTCCGCCCTGATGTTGCGCTGGACCAGCTCGGAGAGCATGCCGACCTGGACGGCGCCGCGGGTGCCGCCTCCGGCGAGGACAAAAGCGGTCCGGGTCGGCCGCTTCCGGCGCCCCAACAGCGAGAGGATTCGACTCGCCCCCGGCGCCCCACGGTCGGTCATCTGTCGTCGCGGGGGTCACTGGCCCGGCCGCCCAGCGGGCCGGCCCCGTTGCCCTGGGAAGCGTCGAGGTGGCGCTGCCTCCAGGCCTGGCGACCGGGTCGGTCCTTTCGGACCCCCCAGCGGATGGCGATGATGGCCAGGACGAGCAGGGCCAGGACAAAGACGCCGAACACGATCCCGAACGCCAGGTCGGTCGCGAGGAGATACCCGTTGAGAGCCATCTCGTCCAGAGACTAGGACCGCTGTCACATCGGTCCGTCATGGTGGTGCCATGGCAAACGAGCTGGCAGTGGAGGCGCCACCCTTGGCTGGACAAGGCACTGTCTCGGGCTCGGAGGTGCTCTCAGCGCTCCGTGGGGACCCGAACGGTCGGCCGGTCGTCGATGCCGCGCTGGCCGGGGGCCTCCGGGAGTGGCTCGAGGACGGCTTCTCCACCCTGCGGCTCGACCCCGAGAAACCACTGGTTTTGGACAAGAAGACCCTCCGGCGTGCTCACTCCGATCAAGGACGCATCGCCGTCCAAGAGATCACGCACGCCCTTGCCATCGGGCTGGTGATGGACGCGCTGTTTCGCCAGCTCGTGACGATTGGGCACATCGATGATCCGATGCGCGACGGACTGGAGAGCCTGCGGATCGACCCTCGTCGAGCGGACGCCGTGGCGTTCATCGAGTCCCTGGAGGGCCGCGAACGAGTGGACTTCGAGGACGAGATCGAAACGCAGACCGCGATCATCCTCAGCCGCTGGCCGCGGCTCTCGCCTGCCTGGCTCCCGCGAACCCAGGAGCGGATCGCCATCCCGCTCGCCGGTGGTGGGATCGTCCTTGTAGGGATCATCGACCTGATCATCGGTGCCCCATCGCGGGGACGGGCCTCCGTGGAGGTGATCGACGTGAAGTCCGGACGGCCTCGTCTCGATGACCGCGAGGACCTTCGGTACTACGCGCTCCTCGAGACGCTGCGCAGCGGCGCTCCACCGTTTCGAACGGCGACCTTCTACACACGAACCGGGCAGGTCGACTTCGAAGACATCGATGACGAGGTGCTCACCTGCATGGTGCGCAGCGTCCTCTCGGCGGTCGAGCAACTGGTGGGCGTGCGGTGATGGTGGGCACCACTCTCTCCCCGGTCGCGCTTCCGAAGTCAGCTGCGCTGACGGACGCGCTGGTCGCCCCCGCCGAAGACCTGCTCGCCGACGACGAACTTTCCGAGCTCAAGATGGCCTTTCTCGAACGGCTGGGCAGCGCGGCCCAAGGGTTGGGCCCCGATCGCGTCCTCATCGATGCGTTCCGCCTCCGTGTCCTGACCTCCGAGGCACTCGACGACAATCGCCCGTTCCAATGGAGCCCTTTCATCGCTCGGCGTTCCATCGGCATCGAAGCCGCCCGCGCCTGCCTCGCCCGACCTGGGTTGACCCCGCTGGTGGCGGTCAATGAAGAGGTCGCCGGGCAGGTGCGTCGCCACGAGCAGGAAGGATCGCCAGGGCAAGGACTCTCGGCTTGGCTTGCTGGGCTCGGAACCGGTGCCCTCGCTGTCGTCGTCGCCGAGGCAGCCGGTTGGACGAGCCAGTTGGTGAGCTCGGTGGAGTGGACGAGGGTGACAAATCCGGTGGTTGGCGCCAACCGCCGACTGGTCATGCCGTCGGCACCCAACATCGCGCTCCGCATGAAATTCGAAGTCGCCCACCGATCAGACACCGTGGGCAACCAGCGGATGCCCACCGCGCTGTTCATGATGATGACCGGTCGGCCGGCGTCGACCACCCAGATTGAGCTCAGCCTGGCGGCGCTCACGCTCGCCCTGGACGACCGGCATCCTTCGATGCCCACTCGCGTGGTCGGCTGGTGGCCACAGTCGGGCCGGGGGCTTGTCCTGCCCGTCACTCGCGCGCTGTTGGACGGAGTGGCCCACCAGGTCGTCGAGGCCGTTCGGCGCATGCCGCGATCTACGGACAAGCCCCGGGCGAAATCGGTTACGGCGCGAAGGTCCGATTCGGTTGTCCCGACAAGTGCCGTCGGGGCCGACCTACCAGCTGCGTCGTAGTCGTCGACTCGCTCGATCACATCTGCCCGTCGACCAAGACGCCGACTCGGTGGTGCCGGACCTTTGCAGCAAAAGTGCTACTATGTGTACCCTATGAGTAACACTGTAGGCATAAGGGAGTTACGCCAACAGGCAAGCTCGGTCCTGAAACGGGTGCTGGATGGCGAAACGATCGAGGTCACAGAACACGGCCACCCGATCGCTCGCATCGTGCCTCTTCGCACGGGGCCTCTGGAGCAACTCGCACTCGAAGGGCTCGTGACGTTGGCGCGGGGGGACCTTCTCAACTTGCTCGACGAGATGTCCCTTCCAGCTCGATCGATGGGTTCGGAGCTTCCATCGCAGTCGGTGCGGGAGCTACGAGCCGAAGAGGGGCTATACACGTCGTGACCGGCAGGGTGGCCTACGTCGACTCGTCGGCGTTCGTGAAGCTTGTCGTCGCTGAACCTGAGTCGGGTGCCCTGCGGCATGCGCTCCAACGGTGGCCGGAATGTGCCTCGGCAACGCTGCTGCGAACGGAGACGTCTCGGGCATTGCGGCGCTCAGGAAACGCGCAATATCTACCCCAGGCTCGGCGGCTCCTTCGATCTGTTCACATGGTGCGCGTCGACGAGCCCCTCCTCGACAGAGCGGGAGACCTCGATCCGCCCGACTTGAGGACCCTCGATGCGATCCACCTTGCAGCAGCACTGAGACTCAGTACGGATGTCGGGATCATGTTCGTCTACGACAGCAGCTTGAGACAAGCGGCGGAAGCATACGGAATCGACGTCGAGTCACCGGGCTCTTGATTCCTCGTCACCGGGAACGACAGCGAACCCCTCTGTTCGGGACAACGTTGTCAAATGGACCACAGCGGAGTGCCCGAGACTGTTTTCAAATCCTCCGGCTGGCCTGATCCGGTTCCTCGATCGGTCCCGATAAGGATGCATGCGCCGTCCGACTCATTGAGCAAATGGCAGCTGAAACCGTCGAGCTCGATCACCGTATGTCTGGAAGAGAACACCAAGTAAAGTCGACTGGGTTTCTGGTGCTTTCTTCCTTAAAATAAGCACAGCAATATCGCAGAATCTTCATTCTACTTAATGAGGACGAGGACCCTTGCTGGAGAGTAAGGATTGCCGGGCTTCGTGTCTGGTATGACCCATCATCACTGCTTTTCATGCTCGCGGTGGCAGTGGAGCTTCCAAAACTGAACACCTGGCTATATCGTCGCGATAAGGCCTCGAAGCGGAGGGAGTGGGATTCGAACCCACGGGAACCGAGGTCCCACGGCTTTTCAAGAGCCGCGCATTCGTCCGCTCTGCCATCCCTCCTCGGCCGTGGCACAGCGCCACGGACTAGACGGCACCATCGTGGCCGATCTGGGAGCGCAATGATCGAATCCAGTCGTCGGCCCGTTGCCAGGCGATCTCTGCCTCACGACGGCGACCTGGTCCATGCCGCCCCGCCGCCGGATAGGAGCCGAGGAACTTGAGTGCGACCAGGCTGGCGTGCAGGTCCCGCAGGCAGTCCGCCACGATCTCGTCGCTCACGTGGCCATCGAGATCAATGACAAAGCAGTAGTCACCGAGGCCGCGCTTGGTGGGCCTCGATTCCAGCTTCGTCAGGTTGATGTCACGGGCGGAGAACTGGCCGAGGATCGAGTGGAGGCTCCCGGGATGGTCGTTGCTCTGGAAACACACGATGCTGGTCCGGTCGTGGCCGGTGGCGCGCGGGATGCCGCCCTTGGACACTGCGACGAATCGGGTCTGGTTCTCGGTGTGGTCCTCGATCTCCTCGGCGAGGACCACGAGCCCGTAGACGCCGGCAGCCGTCGGCGGGGCGATCACCGCAACCGTCTTGTCGGGGTGCAGACCGAGCTCGCGCGCGGCCTCCGCCGTCGAGGACGCCGCCTCCGTCGAGGAACCCGAGACGTTTTGGGCCAGGAACTTGCGACACTGCGCGAGGGCGTGGGGGAACGAGCGCACTACCGAGACGTCCGAGAGCGCGGTCCCGCGGTTGGCGAGCAGCGCGAGGTGGATGTCGAGCACGACTTCCCGCTGGATCAGCAGGTCGAAATCGAAAACCAGGCTGTCGACGGTGATCGCAACCGTCCCCTCGATGCCGTTCTCGATCGGCACGAACCCGAGATCCACCGCTCCCGTCTCGACTGACTCCAGCACATCGGTGATCGTCGGCATGGGGAGGCGCTCGGCGGCCGCGTAGTCCTGCTGGGTCAGCAAGGCCTGCTCGGTGAAGGTGCCGGCGGGCCCGAAGTACGCGACCGAGGTCGCAGAGCGGGTCACAACCCAGGCAGGATAGTGAACGACATGGACGAGCCCGCTCTGGAGCGCCTCCTCACGGATGTGTCCGCAGGAACCTGCTCGGTGGAGGACGCCGTCCGGCAGCTTCGGCGTCTTCCCTTCGCCGACCTCGGCATCGCCCGAATCGACCACCATCGACAGCTGCGCCAGGGGCTCCCCGAGGCCGTCTACGGGCCCGGGAAGACGCCTCAGCAGTGCGCCACGATCGTGGCCGAGCTCCTGTCCGGGTTCGCGGGCCCGGTGCTCCTCACGCGAGCCGATCGGTCCCAGGTCGGCGCGGCGCTGGGCGCCGCCGCCATCGCGGGGGTCGACGAGCACTCCTTGACCGAGTCCGGTTCGCTGTCCACCGTGACCTGGCGGTCGGCCCCGTCGCGCCCGGGCCGGATCCTGATCCTGACGGCGGGAACCGCCGACCTGCCGGTGGCCGACGAGTGCCAGGCCGTGCTCCACGCGCTCGGGCTTCTCCCCCAGCCTGCTGGCGGACTGCGGCGTCGCCGGTGTCCACCGGTTGCTCACCTCGATCGACGAGGTCGCCGAGGCGGATGCCGTCGTGGTCATCGCCGGGATGGAGGGCGCGCTCGCGAGTGTCGTGGGCGGCATCACCGCGGCACCAGTGGTCGCAGTGCCGACGAGCGTCGGCTACGGGTCCGCGTTCGGGGGCATCACCGCGCTGCTGGCGATGCTCGCGTCGTGCGCGTCGGGCATCACCGTGGTCGGGATCGACAACGGGTTCGGCGCCGCCTGCGCCGTGGCGAGGTTGCTCCCGTGAACCTCGCAACATCCTCGTCGCACAACGTCGCCTGGTTCCACTGCTTCTCGGGGATCGCCGGCGACATGGCACTCGGCAGCCTCATCGACGCCGGTGCCGACGTGGAGGAGATCCGCCAACTGCTGCGGCGCGTGCCGTTCTCAGGGTGGGACCTCGACACCGAGCCGGTGCTTCGCGGTGGCATCTCCTGCACCCGAGCCGTGGTCTCGGCGCCCGACGACGTCGTGGTGCGGACGCACGCCAACATCGTCGAGCTGGTGAGGGGCGCGCAGCTCCCGACGCGCGTGGAGACGCGCGCCCTTGCGGTGTTCGGAGTGCTGGCCGAGGTGGAGGGGCGACTGCATCGGCGGCCCGCCGGCCAGGTGCACTTCCACGAGGTCGGCGGGCACGACGCCATCGTCGACGTGGTGGGCACCGCGTCAGCGCTCGAGGTCCTGGGCATCGACGAGGTCCGCGCCTCGGCCGTCGCGACCGGCGCCGGGATGGTGCGCACCGCGCATGGCCTCCTCCCCAACCCCGCACCGGCGGTCGTCCGACTCCTCGAGGGTGTCCCCACCTACGGACGCGAGGTGGCCGTCGAGCTCACCACGCCGACCGGCGCCGCGATCCTCGCCGCCCTCGCCGCCTCGTTCGGGCCGATGCCAGCGATGGAGATCGGCGGAACCGGCTTCGGCGCCGGCTCCCGCGATCTCGACGACCTGCCGAACTGCACCCAGGTCGTCATCGGCACCACGGGTCCGGGTCCGACGAGCGGGGCCAACGGCCAGCCGGTGATGGTGCTCGAGGCCAACCTCGACGATGCGACCGGGGAGCAGCTGGCCCACGCGCTGCGCTCACTCATCGACGCCGGAGCCCACGACGCCTGGGTGACCCCGGTCGTGATGAAGAAGGGCCGCCCGGGACACACCATCCACGTGCTCACCGACCCCTCGCTCGCTGAAGCCCTCCGGGACCTGCTGCGCATCACGACCGGCACCTTCGGCGTGCGCGCCCTGCACGGTGAGCGCTGGCCGGCGGCGCGCACGATCGAGCCCGTCGACGTCGGCGGATACGCGGTGCACGTGAAGGCGGGCGGGGGACGCATCAAGGCCGAGTTCGACGACGTCGCCAAGGTGTCCACTGAGACCGGCATGGCCGTGACCGAAGTGGCCTCCCGGGCCGAGCAGGCGTGGCGGGAACGTGCCGAAACCGATGTGCCCGAGACCGACGGCCATCCGGCCGGTGTCCTGCCGCCCGGCGGAAACGAGCCCGCTTAGCGCGAACGGTCGGCCGCGAGCCGCCGGGCCAGGAACGACTCACTGAGCCCAAAGGCCTCGGCCGGCAGGTCGCCATGACGGCCGGGGTAGGCGAAGAGCCGCTTGTCTCGGACGCCGAACGCGTCGAACAGCTCGAACGAGGATGGGCGCGGGAACATCTCGTCTTCCCACTGGATAAGGAAGAGGAGCGGGCAACCGACCTTTGGGGCATCCGAAGCGAACCGCTCGCGGGTCGGACCCGTCAGGCCCATGAGACCGAGAACCGCGGCGTCGACGCGCTGGTCGGCCGCGATGAACGGCAGGCCGATGATCGTCCCCATGGAAACGCCCCACCATCCAACCGGGCCGCGGATCTGCTCGAGAGCGAGGAGCTCGTCGAGCACCGCGCTCCAGTCCGCCACCATCTCGTCGATCATCGAGGGGTCCGACGACCAGGCCTGACAGAACTCGAGGAACGTCAGCGGCGGATGCGCACCCCGGTCGGCCCGCCGGTCGCCGTGCACCGGGCCATCGATCGCGGCAGCGGCCATCCCTCGCCGAGCGAACGCGCGGCCGACGTCGGCCACGTAGTCGGTGTGCTTGTGGCCGGACGCCCCGTGCCCGATCAGGACGAGCGCCGTGGCGTCGGCCCCTGAGGGGCTCCAGAGGGCGCCCGGGACGACCCGGCCCGAGCGGGTGACGTCGAACCTCCGCTCAGCGATGTCGCCAGACACCCGCTCGTCGTGCCACTCCACGCCGGCAGCGTATCGACGCGCCGTCCGGCCGAGAGTGCGGGGCCTCAGGTGCTGGTCGCGTTGTTCGTCGGCTTGCGCTCGGGGCGCCAATAGACCGCCAGGAGCGCCAGCGCGCCCCCGACCCCCGCACCGAGGGCGATCCACAAGCCGGTCCACCCAAAGATGTGCGCGTCGAGCCCGGCTGCATGGTCGAGGCTCCAGTCTCCCGGGCCGAGCATGGCCAGCACGAAGCCGACGACCGTCAGGGTCAAGACGTATTCGTAGCCCTCGCCGGGACGGAAGATGAAGAACCCGTTCTTCCAGTGATTGGTGATGAGCGCCACCAGCATGACCCCGATGACCCCGGCCGCCGCCACCGACGTCAACAGGCCGAGGACCAAGAGGGCGCCGGCCCCGATCTCGGTGAGACTCGCCGTCCAGGCGTGCAGCCGCCCCGGCTTCATCCCGAGACTCTCGAACCACCGGCCCGTGCCGGCGATCTTCCCGCCCCCGAACACGTGGTTGATGCCGTGGGCCAGGAACACCCCGCCCACCATCACGCGCAGGGCCAGGAGTGCAAGGTCAATGCTGTGCTCGGTCACGGTCGCCTCCGCTCGACAGGAACCCCGGTCCGGACAACGTAGCGGGTCCGTACGGCTGACCGTGGGTGAGACTGGGCTCGTACACTGGGCCGGAGCGAGCCGCACCATGCCCGAGCTTCCCGAGATGCAGGCGCTCTCCGAGCGTCTCAACGCCACCCTGACGGGCAAGACCCTGACGCGCACCGACCTGCTCGGATTCTCGAGCCTGAAGACGTTTGCGCCGGCCCCCGAGGAGCTCGCCGGTTCCACGCTCGTCGGAGTTGGCCGGCGGGGCAAGTACCTGGTCTTCACCTTCGAGGGCGGGCGCAGGGTGCTGGTGCACCTGTCCCAGGGCGGCCGGATGGACCTCGAGGTGCCCCCCAAGGCGACGAAGCCCCGGGGGTCGCTCGTCCGCTTCGTCTTCGAAGACACCGGCCTGTTGGTCCGGGAGCACGGCACCCAGCGCAAAGCCGGCTGGTGGGTTCTGGACGTCGGCGAGGACGGGCCACTCGCAACTCTCGGCCCTGAGCCCGACGAGGAGGCATTCGCGACGCTGTTCCTCGAGGGCGACAGCACGCGGCAGGTGCACACCCTGCTCCGCGATCAGCACTTCGTGGCCGGCGTCGGACGCGGCTATGCCGACGACTCGCTGAACCGGGCCAAGATCTCGCCGTTCAGCTCGCTGCGTGGGCTATCCCGCGACGAACGCCAGACCCTGGTCGAGTCGGTGCGCTCCGTGCTGTCCGAGGCGCTGGATCGCGAGCGGACCCGCGAGGGTGCCCTGTCGGCGCCGCGACTCGGTGAGCGATTCCTGGTGCACAACCGCACCGGCGAGCCCTGCCTCAACTGCGCGGCGACGCTCAAGAGCGTTCGCTTCGATTCCCACGAGGTTGTCTACTGCCCGGACTGCCAGACGAAGGGGAAGGTCCTCGCCGACCGCCGGCTCTCGCGGCTCTTGAAGTAGTCAGGTGCCCGGGCAGACCGGGACCCAGGTCGCGCCACCGTCCGTGGTGCCCTCAAGCCCGCACTGGCTGCCGTCGACCATCGCCCAAGCCGTTGTCGCGTCGGGCGCCTGGAGCGAGCGCACGAGGGGGTCAAGTCCGCTCGCATCGAGGGTCGTCCAGGTGGCCCCGAAGTCGCTGGTCAGTTTGATGACCGGTGCACCGGACGTGTCACCCCCGATCACCCACCACGTGCCTGGGCTGGCGACAGCAACCGACGGGAAGTCACCGTCAAGCCCCGAGGGCCCCGACGCTGTCGCCGGCCACTGGTCCTGGCCCTGAGTGAGCTGGCTCGAAGTCGACACCACGTCGCCGAGCGACCACGTCGCTCCCGCGTCCTCCGAAACGTAGAAGGCGACGACGGTGCGGGCGCCTTCGACGAGCATCATCGGCAGAACCCCCTGATCGCCGAAGAAGGAAGGGAGATCCGCGACCGTCTCGGCGTCGGGGAGATCGGGAGGAAGCGCGACCGAATCCGGCTGCCAGGTGGCACCACTGTCGCTGGTCACCCACAGCGGGCTGAAGTCTCCGAGCGAGTTCCCAACGGTGGGTACGTCCGTGCTCGGAGGGAGGGTGTCGGCGGAGAAGGCGTGCCGAGGCCCCGACGCCGACACGAGCCCGACACTCGGAAACTCCCCCGGGCTCGAAACAGATGTCCATGTGGCACCACCGTTGGAGGTGGTGGCGGTCTGCACGCAGCCGCACCCGGTCTCTCCGAAGAGCTTGCGCCAGCCGTCGAGCGGGCCGACGAAGTCGAGGTCTGTCTCGCAAAAGGCGTCGCGACAGTCGGCCTGCCCTTCGTCGCGCCAGCTGGCCCCTCCGTCGGTCGTTCGGTAGATGAGGTTGACTCCACCGCCCTGGTAGAACGCTGCGACCCATCCGTCCTGTTCGTTGATGAAATCAATGTCGGTGAACACGTAGTCCTCGCCGTATTGGTCGGGACCGGGTATCGGTGGCGTGATGTCGCGCCAATGCACGAAGTCGGTCGTCATCTCGAGTTCCGAACCAAGCGAATTCGGGGCTTGCGCGATGGCGACGACCCCGAACCCGTTGCCCAACTCGGCCGCGCTGGCAGAGGGCGGCTGCACGACCGTTGAGGGGGGCGGAGCGGTCAGCGGCGCCGGGCCGGTCGTGACGGTCGTCGAGGTGTTCGGCAAGGCGGCGGCATCCGAAGCGCCCACCGCCGGCTTGTGCGGCGCACCGGCGACTCCAAGCCCTAGCCCCGTCCCAGCACCCGCGAGGAGGACCAGGACAAGCGACCATGGCGCGGGACGCTGACGGTTGGGACTCAACACCCGAGCAACGCCCGATGGGACAAATCGGTTGACGCTACCGGCCCGATCGGGCCGCCCCCGACTACCCGGGGGTCAGCCGGTAGACGTTGGTGTCGCGCTGCTCGAAGCCAAGGCGCAGATAGAGACGGTTGGCATCAGCGCGGGGGGCGGGACGTCAGGTCGACCGTGCGGGCCTCAGCCCGACGGGCCGTGTCAATGGCCTCATTCACCAGGGCCGATCCGATGCCGCCGCCGCGGACGTCGGACTCGACGACGACGTCCTCGATCCACGCACGAACGCCTGTCGGCGTGCGGAAGACGGCCAGCGTCAGGGAACCGACGATCTGCTCGCCTTGGTCCCGCGCGACGAAGAGCGTCGTCGCCGGCGATTCGATGATCCCCTCGAGCTCATAAGCGGTTGGGGCCGGTGCCGACGACGAGACGCTGCGGCACAAGGCGCGCCATGGCGTTGAGCAACTCGGGGTCGGCGGTCAGCGCCGCCTCCACCCGAACCGGAGTGCCGGCGATCGGCGTCGTTCACCGGTCGGTGGCCCCGGTCTCCCCCGTCTCGAGATCGCCGCGCCAGGTCGGGCGGCGGATCCTGTCGTAGAGGACGTCGCGAACCTCGCCCTTCAACGCGCCGAACACCGTCTCACCCCACCGCTCGACGCCGACCAATGGAACGGGCAGGTTGTCCGGCGGCGAACCAGCCCACATCGCTGCACTCGAGGGGATGGGGCCGGAGCTCGCCACCCGTGGCGCGGCAGTAGAAGATCAGCGAGTAGAGGGGTATCCGGGTGAATCCGAGCCGGAGGCCGTCCAGCACCGCGATCAGTCGAACCGGTTCAGCCTCGATCCCGGTCTCCTCCTGGACCTCCTTGGCGGCGACCTCCGCCGCCGAGTAGCCCACGTCGCACCATCCGGTCGGGTAGAGCCACACCCCCGAGTCGGCCCGACGGATGAGCAGGAGCTCGCCCTTCTCGTTGCCGACGGCGGCGCCGATCGCGACCTTCGGGGTCACATATCCGGCGATCCCCGGGGCCACCTGGCCCAGCCACTCCTCGACCAGGCCATCGGCGTCTTCGACGCCGTCGAACCCGTCGTCGGCGGCCGTCCGGATGTCGGCGGCGATCCGGAGCACCTCCTCGAAGCGCTCCTTCTCGTACAGGCTCTCGGTGAACCCGAGCCCGGTGCGGGCGATCCCTGACAGAGCCTCGCTCCAGCGGAGCAGGACCTTGATCGGCACGTCGTCCATCAGGACGACGCTACCCCCCGGGTAGCGGGTCAGTTTCGACCCTACGCAGCCAAATGCAGGAGCTGCTGGGCCCTACCGGCCCGAAGGATGTTGCAGGCGGCGTTGACGTCGGCATGGGCCTCGTGCCCACAGGAGAGGCATTTGAACGCGGCCTTGTGCCGGTTCTCCTTCTCGGTGTGCCCGCAGTGGGCGCACCGACGCGAGGAGTTGCGGGGGTCCACGACGATGACCTGCCGACCGGCGCTCTCAGCCTTGTAGGCGACCATCGCCTGGAGGGTGCCCCACCCGGCGTCTTGGATCGATCGGTTGAGGCCGGCCTTCGCGCCGGCCCCATTGGGTTCGTGTCCTCCTTTTCCATCGGGACGAGGTTGGGGTCGCCTCGTCATGTTGGTGATCTTCAGATCCTCGAAGACGATCACGTCGTAGCGGTCGACCAGCCGGCGGGAGAGCTGGTGGTGGGCGTCGCGGCGCTGGTCGGCGATCTTCCGATGGACTGACGCCACTCGTTCCTTGGCCTTCTGGCGGCGCTTGGAACCCCGGGTCTTGCGAGCGAGGGCCTGTTGGGCCCGGGCCAACTTGGCCTCCGAGCGCTGCGAGAACCGGGGTCCGCAGAACAGCTCGCCGTCGCTGGTGGCCACCAGCACCCCGACTCCCAAGTCCACGCCGACCGAGCGTCCGGTCGCAGGCAGCGGTTCGGCTGGGACCTCGACGCAGCGGACGCTCAGCCACCAGCGTCGCCCCGACTTCTTGACCGTGATGGCCTTGGGGATCCCCCTGGTCGGGCGGTGGAGTGTGACCTTGACGTGACCCACGCCCTGGAGCCGGAGGCGACCGGTCGCTTCGTCCAGGTGCCAGCCGCTGCGGTCCTCCCACTGGACCGAGTCGAAGGAGCCGGCCCCCTTGAACCGGGGATAGCCCGGCGCTTCCCCTTTGCGGCACCGGCGATAGAAGGCGTGGAAGGAGCGGTCCAGGCGTGTGAGCGTTCCCCGGGCGACCGTGACCCCGAAGGCCAGGATGTCTGGGCGGATCGACCGCAGCTCGGTCAGCGTCTTGCTCTGGTCGAAGTAGGTGACAGAACGATGCTCCATCCGCCAGGCACCCCGACGTTCTTCGAGGGCCGCGTTGTAGAGCTCGCGTTGTCCAGCAAGGAGCCGCTCGAGCGTTGCCACTTGCTTGGTCGTCGGCTTTAGCAGGTACTTGTAGGTGCGGCACGCGGCCATCACCGTTCGAACGTAGAGATCGGCTGTGACACTCGGGAAACTGACCCACTACCCGGCAAGGCATGTTGCAAAATGGTGTCGTGAGCGTGAACGAGGACTGCCGCCACTACGTCATGCAGACGACCCGGTCGGGCGACAAGCTCGAGCGCTGCAAGATCGATGCCAACGACCCACTGCCGTTCGCATGCCCCCAGGGCTGCGTGTTCTACGAGCCCCGGCGGGTCTCCTCGGCTGGCTGGCACGTTCCCCGGCGCCCCGACGACCCCTCGGCCGGCTGAGCCGGCGCGCGGCGACTCAGGGCCGCCGAGTGACGAAGACGTACTCCCGGCTGTCGTCGCCGAACGGTTCGCCGCCGAACCCGCCGTAGAGGGCCTCAAGCTCGAGGCCGGCCACGTCGATCAGTCCCAGCCACTCATTCTTGGTGGCCCACCACAGCCTGCTCACGGCGCCGTCGTCGAGCACGAGATCGACCCGGTTCTCGCCGACCGCGTAACGGACGGTGTGGGGCACCGCAGCATCCCCCTGGCGCTCCCCATCCAGGCGGGCCGCAAACCGGTGGTCGAACGCGAACGCGTTCCACGCGAACCGGCCGCCCGGCGCCAACGAGTCGGCAACGCGCTCGAAGGTCCGGCGACGGTCGGCCCACGTCGGGAGGTGTAACAGCGCCCGAAAGGGGCAATAGATCAGCCCGGCCGGCTCGCCGAGCTCCAGGTCGCGCATGTCGCCGAGGCGCACGACCAGACCCACACCGGCCTCGGCGGCGCGAGCCCGGGCGACATCGAGCATCGCCGGCGAGGTGTCGATCCCGACCACCGCGCGCCCGGTCGCCCGGGCAACCGGGATGGCGACACGGCCGGTTCCGACGGCCAACTCGACGATCGGGCCCTCCGTCTCGGAGGCGAGCGCCACGTAGAAGGCGATGTCGTCGGTCATCTGCGCCGCCCACTCGTCGTAACGCTCGGCGAATTCCTCGGGCCATGGGGGTGAGCTCATCGCCGAAGCACCGTCGGGGCGGTCGCTCAGCCCTCGAGGACGTCGCCCAGGAGGTCGACACCGACGCCCTCGTCGCGAAGCCAGCTGACCGAGGACTCGATCGCGTCGGCCTGGCCGACCAGCTCGCAGATGATCCAGCCCTGGTGCTCTTCGACGTTGGCGCGCCGGATGTTCGGCTCGACTTCGAAGTTGCGGGTCAGCCGCGCCAGCACCGGCACGCGGATGAGCCCCTCGGGGAAGGTGAGCTTCACCCGCACCTCGATCGCGGCGCTCACCGAGGGTCTCTCGGCAGCGCTTCGTTCATGCTCCCCGACCGGAACCCGGCCAGGTCGAGGGTGACGTAGGTGTATCCCGCCCCCTGCACGGCGGCGACCACCTCGCCGCGGCGCGCCAGCACGTCGCCGAGCGCGTCGATATCGACCTCGATGCGCGCCAGCGGGCCGTGGTGACGGACGCGCAGCTGCACGAAGCCGAGGGCGTGGAGGGCCTCCTCGGCCTCGGCGATCGACCGCAGGGATCCCAGCGTCACCGGGGTGCCGTAGGCGATGCGCGACGAGAGGCACGCGGCCGCGGGCTTGTCCCAGGTTCGCAACCCGAGGCGCTGCGACCACTCTCGCACCGCTGCCTTGTCGAATCCCGCGTCGACGAGCGGGAATCGTGCGCCCAGGGCGCTGGCGGCCGCCTGACCCGGGCGGTAGTCGCCCAGATCGTCGAGGTTCACGCCCAGCACGACGGTGGCCGCCTCGGACTCGGCGATCGGTGCCAGCGCATCCATGAGCGCCGTCTTGCAGCGCGCACAGCGATCGGGCCCGTTCGCCACGTAGGTCGGGTCATCCATCTCGTTGGTCGGCACACCGACCCACCGGAGGCCCCACTCCTCGGCGATCGACCGGCAGTCGGCCTCCTCTGCCGGGGCCAACGAGGGCGAGATCGCCGTGGCCACCAGCGCCCGGTCCCGCCCCAGGGTGTCGTGCGCGACCTTCGCGAGGAACGCCGAGTCCGCGCCCCCGCTGAACGCCACGACGACGCGACCAAGGGCGCCCAGCTGCTCCTCGAGCGCGCCCAGCGAGGCGACCGGGCTCACGAAGCCACTTCTCCACGCAGGACGTCGGTCAGCTCGCCGACGATGCCCGCGTAGAAGGGACCGAATTCCGCATAGAGGGCGGACGCCTCGTCAAAGCGCATCTCGTAGACACACGCCTTCAGGTCGTCGGGCTGGCGTCCGAAGAGCGTGACGCCCCACTCCCAGTCGTCCAACCCGGTCGAACCGGTGATCAGCTGGAGGACGCGCCCGCGGAAGGTGCGGCCGACCGCGCCGTGTCCCAGCATGAGCCGCTTGCGCTCCTCGAAGTCCAGCGCGTACCAGTTGTGCGCGGCGGTCCTGCGTTTGGACATCGGGTAGAAGCAGAACGCGGGCATGCCCTCGGGCGGGAGCGTGGGGTAGAGGCGGGCCTGGCGCATCTCCTCGGGGAGGCCGGCCGCGTACTCGGAGAGCTCGGTGAGCGAGACATAGGAGGACGAGAGCGCGAGCCCCGCCGAGGCGCAGGCGCGCTTGAACGACCACAGCGGCCGCATGTCGGGGCACAGCCCCACGAAGCCGACGTCGGCCTTGTGGCCCAGGATCGCCGCGGTGACGAGCTGGCCACCCTCTCCGACCAGGTGTTTTTCAGCCGCTTGGACGGCTGCCACGTCGGGCGAGCCGGGCAGGTGGCAGAAGAGGTGCAGGACGCACAGCCCCTCGGAGGGGACGACGGGGCCGGCCGATCCGCTCATGGCGGCCCAGTCTAGGAAACGACGACCGGCTGCCCGGGGGGCGGAACAGCGCCCACTCCCCCGGGACCGAGCAGGTCTCTAGAAGTCGTCCATGCCCCCGCCGGGCATGGCGGGAGCCTTGTCCTCGGGCTTGTCGACGATGACCGCCTCGGTGGTGAGGAACAGGGCCGCGATGGACGCCGCGTTCTGCAGCGCTGAGCGCGTCACCTTGGCCGCGTCGATGACGCCCGCCTTGAACAGGTCGCCGTACTCGTTGGTGGCGGCGTTCAGACCATCGGCCGCGTTCTTCATCTCACGGACCTTCTCCACCACGACGCCACCCTCGAGGCCGGCGTTGACCGCGATCTGCTTCAGCGGCTCCTCGACAGCGCGAGCGACGATCCGAGCACCCGTGGCCTCGTCGCCCTCCAGCTTGTCGGCGCGCTCAAGGATCTGCTTCTGGGCCCGCAGCAGGGCGACGCCACCACCGGGGACGACACCCTCCTCGATGGCCGCCTTGGTCGTGGAGACCGCGTCCTCGATGCGGTGCTTCTTCTCCTTGAGCTCGACCTCGGTCGCCGCGCCGACCTTGATCACCGCGACGCCACCGGACAGCTTGGCCAGGCGCTCCTGGAGCTTCTCCCGGTCGTAGTCCGAGTCGGTGTTCTCGATCTCCGTCTTGATCTGGTTGATGCGGCCCTTGATGTCGGACTCCTCACCGGCGCCCTCGACGATGGTCGTCTCGTCCTTGGTCACGACGACCTTGCGGGCACGGCCGAGCAGGTCCAATCCGATGTTCTCGAGCTTGAGGCCGACCTCCTCGGTGACGACCTGGCCACCGGTCAGGATCGCCATGTCCTGAAGCATCGCCTTGCGGCGCTCGCCGAAGCCGGGGGCCTTGACGCCGACGCTCTTGAACGTGCCGCGGATCTTGTTCACCACGAGCGTGGCCAGCGCCTCGCCGTCGACGTCCTCGGCGACGATCACGAGCGGCTTGCCGGTCTGCATGACCTTCTCCAGGATGGGCAGCAGGTCCCGGACGGCAGAGATCTTCGAGCCAACGAGGAGCACGTAGGCGTCCTCGAGTGAGGCCTCCATCCGCTCGGGGTCGGTCACGAAGTAGGGCGAGATGTAGCCCTTGTCGAAGCGCATGCCCTCGACGAGGTCCATGTCCATGCCGAAGGTCTGGGACTCCTCGACGGTGATGACCCCGTCCTTGCCCACCTTGTCGATGGCCTCGGCGATCATCTCGCCGATCTCGGTGTCGGCGGCCGAGATGGCCGCCACCTGGGCAATCTGGGACTTGGAGTCGGTCTCCTTGGCGATGGCGTGGATGGCGTTCACCGCCGCCTCCACGCCCGCCTCGATGCCCTTCTTGAGCGACATCGGGTTGGCGCCGGCGGCGACGTTGCGCAGGCCCTCGTGCACCATGGCCCACGCGAGCACCGTGGCGGTGGTCGTCCCGTCACCGGCGACGTCGTCGGTCTTCTTGGCGACCTCCTTGACGAGCTCGGCCCCGATCCTCTCGAAGGGGTCCTCCAGGTCGATTTCCTTGGCGATTGAGACGCCGTCGTTGGTGATCGTCGGGGCGCCCCACTTCTTGTCGAGCACCACGTTGCGGCCCTTCGGGCCGAGAGTGACGCGCACGGCGTCGGCCAGGCGGTTCATCCCGGTCTCGAGCGCACGCCGGGCTTCCTCGTCGAAGGAGATCAGCTTGGGCATGTGGTCAGGTCCTCCGTTGGTCGACCGGCCCCGTGGCCGGCCCTATTCCGGTTCCCAGTGTAGCGGTTGATTGGCACTCTCGTTTGTCGAGTGCTAACAGCAAACCACGTCGGGGGACTGGCCGCAACGTGGCCCGGCCCCTACCCGCCGGCGACCGCCGGGACGATGGAGAGCGTCTGACCAGGGGCGATAGGGGTGGCAAGCCCGTCCAGAAACCGGACATCCTCGTCGGCCAGGAACACGTTGACGAACCGACGGAGGTGGCCCTCGTCGTCGAACAGGCGCTCGGCGAAGCCGGGATGGGCAGCGTCGAGGGCCTTCAACGCCTCTTCGACCGTGGAGCCGTCGACCGTCACCTCGCCGGCCCCCGCCGTGAGCGTCCGCAGCTGGGTCGGGACCCGCACCGAGACGCTCATCGGTCCTCCCCGAGCGCCGGGTCGTCCCCGAGGGCCGACGCGAAGTCCCCCAGCGTCGGGTTGATGGTGACGGTCGGGGTGACGACGCCCGAGAGGGCCTCGACGGTCTTCAGGCCGTGGCCGGTGACGAGCGCGACGACCCGCTCGTCTCGGCGCACCTCGCCCGCTGCGGCCAGCTTGGCGAGCGTCGCGATGGTCACGCCGCCCGCGGTCTCGGCGAAGATCCCCTCGGTCCGGGCCAGCAGCCGGATCCCGTCGAGGATCTCGTCGTCGGTGACCGCTGCGCACGACCCGCCCGAGCGCCTGATCGTGTCGAGCGCGTACCAGCCGTCGGCGGGGTTCCCGATCGAGAGCGACTTCGCGATGGTCTTCGGCTTCACCGGAGCGATGGCGTCGGCGCCCGAAGCGAAGGCGGTGGCGACCGGCGAGCAGCCGGCGGCCTGGGCCCCCGAGATCCGGACGGGCGAGGGCTCGATGAGGTCCACCTTCGCCAGCTCCTCGAAGCCCTTGGCGACCTTGGTGAGCTGGCTGCCTGAGGCGATCGGGACGACCACGTGGTCCGGGGCGCGCCAACCCAGCTGCTCGGCGACCTCGAATGCGAGGGTCTTGGAGCCCTCCGAGTAGTAGGTGCGGACGTTGACGTTCACGAAAGCCCAGCTCGGGTGCTCGCTGGCCAGCTCGGCGCAGAGCCGGTTGACGTCGTCGTAGCTGCCCTTCACCGCCACCACGGTGCCCCCGTAGACGGCGGTCATGGTCACCTTGGCTTCTTCGAGATCCTCGGGAATGAGGACGATCGACGCCATCCCGGCGCGCGCCGCGTGGGCGGCGACCGAGTTGGCCAGGTTCCCGGTCGACGCGCACGCTGCGACCTTGAACCCGAGCCGGCGGGCCTTGGTCAGGGCGACCGAGACCACCCGGTCCTTGAACGAGCCGGTCGGGTTCGCCGTGTCGTCCTTGATCCAGAGCTCACCCAGGCCGAGCTCGGCCGCCAGACGGTCGGCCCGGTGCAGGGGGGTGAACCCGGCGCCCAGGTCGACCGGCGAGGCGTCGTCGACCGGGAGCAGGTCCTGGTAGCGCCAGATCGAACGGGGCCCGGCGGCGATGCTGGCCGGCGAGATCGCCTCGGCGATCCGCTCGTAGTCATAGCTGACCTCGAGCGGCCCGAAACAGAAGTCGCAGACGTGCAGCGCCTCGGTGGGGTAGTGACGCCCACATTCCCGACAGCGCAGCCCAATGACGAAACTCATGAGGTCCTCCTCATCGCTCGGGCATTGGCACCTGGTGCATTGCACTGGTTGCCGCGGCGTCGCAGGGCCCGTCCCTCAGCCGCTCTGGATGATGGCCTCCATGCTGCTCGATCGGAGGCCCTGCGTCAATGCATGCGCCTTGAGCCCGGCTTTGGCGCCCGAGGGGCGTTCACCGGGCACGACCGGGATGCGATGATGCCCTTGTGCCCGGCGTGCCCACCCACGACCAGGGCCGCTTCGGGCTCGAGGAGGTCCTCGGGGCCAAGGGGCTCCGACGCATCTCGGTCTGCGTGCCGGCGAGGGACGAGGAGCGCACCATCGGTGGGGTAATCCGCCGCTCGGTGCTCCCCCACCTCGCCCCCGAGGGATCCGGGCTGGTCGACGAGCTCGTGGTCGTCGATGACGGCTCGTCCGACGCGACCGCCGAGATCGCCCGGGCCGCCGGGGCCACGGTGCTCAGCCGGCGCCCCGGGGGGGACAAGGGTCGGGCGATGGCCGCGGCCTTCGAGGCGGCCGCTGGCGACGTCGTCGTCTTCCTCGATGCCGACGTCGAGAACGCCAACGCGGACTTCGTCCCGAGCCTGGTCGGCCCGCTGCTCGTCGGTGACGCCGTCTTGGTGAAGGCCTTCTACGACCGACCGATCAACGGCCGGCCAACCGGCGGTGGGCGCGTCACCGAGCTGCTCGCCCGGCCGCTCATCGATCTGCTCTTCCCCGCGCTGAGTGGGGTCCGCCAGCCCCTCGCAGGCGAGACCGCGGCGCACCGGTGGGTCTTCGAGAAGGTCGGCTTCGCCGACGGATACGGCGTGGAGATCGGCCTCTTGATTGACGTGGCCCGCGACTTCGGTGCCGACGCCATCGCCCAGGTCGACCTCGGCGTGCGCGTGCACCGCAATCGGCCGCTCGACGAGCTGCGGCCTCAGGCCGACGACGTGTTGCGAACCGCGCTCGGCCGAGCCGGGCTCACCGGCGATCGCTGACCCGGGGGCCGAGCCCATACGTCCCGCTAGCGTCGGCTGACGATGACCGACATCGTGGTGGTCTCCAACCGCGGGCCGTTGTCGTTTCGCATGGAGGGGGGCCGTCCGGTGGCCGCCACCGGCGGTGGCGGGTTGGCGGGAACGCTCGGGCCGCTCCTCGCGGGGTCGGGGGCGACGTGGGTCGCCGCCACCCTCGGCGAGGCCGACCGCCTGGCCGCGCGCGAGGGCTTGATGGAGGCCGACGGGATCCACGTGGTGCCGGTCGACACCGACCCGGCGGTGTTCCAAGCGGCCTACGACGTGGTCGCCAACGGGACCCTGTGGTTCTGCCACCACCATCTCTTCGACCTGGCGCGGCGGCCCCGGTTCGACTGGCACTGGCACGAGGCCTGGGCGGGATACCGCCGCTACAACCGCGAGTTCGCCAACGCCGTCATCGAGCAAGCCCCGAGCGGCGCGACCGTTCTGGTGCAGGACTACCACCTCTCCCTGGTCGGCTCGATGTTGCGAGAGGCACGACCAGATCTGGCGACCGTCCACTTCCTCCACACACCGTTCGCCGAACCCGACATGCTGGGCGTGCTCCCGGCCACGTCCTCGGGCGAGCTCTTGGCCGGGCTGGCCGGCTTCGACGCCTGCGGTTTCCACACCGAGCGCTGGGCGACGGCCTTCCGGCGCGCCTATGCAGACCCGACGATGGCCGAAGCCGCGGGCACCGACGCCCCGCCGGCGACCTTCGTCGCGCCGCTCGGGCCGGCCCCCCGGGCCCTCGCGGCGTCGGCGCGCGACGAAGCGGCCCGGGCCGCGCTCAAGCGGCTTACCGAGGCGGTGGGCCAGCGCAGGCTGATCGTGCGCGTGGACCGCATCGAGCTGTCCAAAAACCTGCTCCGCGGTTTCTCCGCCTTCGAGGAGTTGCTCGAGACTCGCCCCCGCTGGCGAGGCGAGGTCGTGTTCGCCGTGTTCGTCTACCCCTCGCGCGAGACCCTCGCCGAGTACATCGGCTACCGCTCCGAGGTCGAGCACACGATCGCCCGGATCAACGAGCGGTTCGGCACCCCGGAGTGGACGCCGATCCTCTACGACCCGGCCGACGACTATCCCCGCGCCGTGGCCGGTCTCATGTCCTACGACGTCTTGTTGGTGAACCCGATCCGAGACGGGATGAACATGGTGGCGAAGGAGGGCCCGCTCCTCAACGAGCGCGACGGGGTGCTGGTGCTCTCCCGCCAGGCCGGAGCGTGGGACGAGCTCTCCGCCGGCACGCTCGGGGTGAACCCCTTCGACGTCACGGGCACGGCCGAGGCGCTCGAGGTCGCGCTGCTCATGGCCGAAGGGGAGCGGGCGGAGCGGGCGGAGCGGCTCCGTGCGGCCATCGGGGCCCGGAGCGCGCAGGACTGGCTCGACGACCAGTTGGACGCGGCCCGGAGTTAGAGCGCGCCGGCTCCTTTTCGGACGAACCGGCCGGGTCAGCCGGCCGCGGTGAACTCCAGGTGCAGGCGGGTCAGTCCGCGCAGGATGTACGTCGGGACGTAGTCGAAATGCCGGTCGCCGGCCGGACCATGGGCCGACTCCGAGATCGAGATCTCGCTCATGCGCTGAAGCAGTCGCTCGACGCTGATGCGGGCCTCGGCCCGGGCGAGGGGTCCCCCGGGGCAGGCGTGCGGCCCCCGCCCGAATGCAAGGTGCTCCCGGACGTTGGCCCGGTCGACCCGGAACGCCTCGGGATGCTCGAACCGACGGGGGTCCCGACCCGCCGCACCGTTGATCACCATGACCGTCGTGCCGGCGAGAATCTCGACGCCGCCCACCGTCGTCGTGGTCCGGGCAAGCCGGAAGTCCCCCTTGACCGGGCCTTCGATCCTCAGGCACTCCTCGACGAAGTCGACGATCTGCTCGGGGTGCGACCGAAGCAGACCCTGGATGTCGGGGCGCTCCCCGATCGTCTGAAGCGCCGTCGCGAGCAGGCGGACCGTCGTCTCCTGGCCGGCCGAGAACAGGTTGGCGGCGACGCGGACGACGTCGATGACCTCCGGGGTGGTGCCGTCGGGGAAGGTGGCCGTGGCCAGGCCGGTGAGGACGTCGTCGCGAGGCTCGCGTCGCCGGTCCTCGACGTAGGCCGAGAACCGGTCGTAGAGAAACTCGAGCGGCGAGTGACCGAGGGTCGCCGAGCCGGTGCTGCCCACCCCCTGAGCGCCCCGCTGCGGGCCCTGGAGCTCCTGGCGAAACATCTCGTGATCCGCCTCGGGGACGCCGAGCAGGTCGGCGATCACGTACAGCGTGAACGGGCCGGCGTACTCGCGGATGAACTCGCACTGACCGCGCTCGATGAACTCGTCGATCTGGCGGTCGGCGTGCCGCCACATGAACTCCTCGTTCTCCCGAAGCCGCTTCGGCGTGAGCAGCCGCATGAGCAGGCCGCGGTGGGCCTTGTGCTTCGGCGGGTCGAAGGTCGTGATCTGGTCGCTGAAGGGCAGCTCGTCGCGGTGCAGCTCAATGAGCTCGGAGACGTCGTCGCCTTCCAGAGCGACCGGGAACCCTGGGAACGGACCGGTGACCGAGTTGCACGAGGAGAAGGTCTCCGCATCGGTGTACACGGAGACCGCCTCGTCGTAGCCGGTGACCATCACGACGCCGTGGCTCGGCTCACGGAGCACCGGGCACTGCTCTCTCAAGTGGTCGAAGTAGGGATAGGGGTCGGCCACCAGCTCGTTGCCCCGGAAAAAATCGATCCCTTCGTATTCCCCCACGGGGCTCTCCTTCGGTGGCTCGCGGCCCGAGCTGAGAACTCCATTCTTCGAAAGAGAGAATAGTTGCACCAGACCACGGGGCGCCCCGGGCCGAGGCCCCGTCGGAGTGTCTTCGCAGGTCTCCGTCCGAACGATGTCCGGTGGAGCCCACGCCCCTGCGAACCCGGCCGACTCAGGACCGGGCCCGGGGACCCGATTCGAGAAGCTGTCTAACATGGCCTTCGCACAGGGGGAGAACGACATTGCGGATCGTCGTCGTCGGCGCCTCGAGCGGGCTCGGGCGCTGCATCGGTATCGGCCTGACACAGCGGGGCGCCCGGACCGCCCTACTGGCGCGGCGCAAGGAGCGGCTCGAGGCGGCCGCCAAGGAGGCGGGGCCCGACTCCATCGCCATCGCGTGCGACGTCACGAGCACCGAGTCCGCGCAATCGGCCATTGCGGAGGCGGTGGAGTGGCTCGGGGGGATCGACGCCCTCGTCTACACCCCTGCGATCGGTCCGTTGGAGGCGTTGGTCGACATCGACGCCGAGACGTGGCGGCGGGTGTTCGACACCAACGTCATCGGTGCAGCGCTCGTGACCGCGGCGGCGATCCCCCATCTGAGCGCGACCAACGGGATCGCCGCGTACCTCTCCTCGGTGAGCGCGTCGCTCACGCCTCCGTGGCCCGGACTCGGCGCATACGGAGTCAGCAAGGCGGCACTGGACAAGCTGGTCGAGGCCTGGAGGGCCGAGCATCCGTCGATCGGCTTCACTCGAGTGGTCGTGGGCGACTGCGCCGGCGGCGAGGGCGACTCCATGACCGGGTTCGCTGATGGCTGGGACCCCGAGCGGATGGGCGACTTCTACGCGCAGTGGGCGGCCCGGAAGTACCTCGCCGACAGCCTGATCGACGTCGAAGAGCTCGTGACCGTCGTCGATTCGATCGTGCGCCACGGCAGCAGCCTCAGCCTGCACTCGGTCACCGTCGCGGCGCGGACCACCACCGCACCGTCGTGAGGCGAGGCCGGGCGTCCCGGCCGGCGCGGGCGGCCGCCGACGCCGACCCTCGACCATGAGGCTCGCTCCGTACCCCTATCGGGCGCGCGCCCGATGGGGCGATGTCGTCGTCGCCCAATCCGACCGGTGCCTCAGTCTGGAGTCCGATGACGCCCCGGCCGAGCTGTGCTTCCCGCCCGGGGACTTCGACCTCGCTCTGTTCCGTCAGGACGGTGAGGCACCCGCCACGCTGAACGAAGGCAAGGTGCGGCTCTGGAGCATCGATGGGCCCGATGGGGGTGCGGCCCTGCCGGACAAGGAGGCCTGGATCTCGCGGACCACGACCAGAAGCGATGGAGAAGAGGTGCTCCGGACTTTCGTGGACCCGCCGGCGGCCCTCGCGCCGGTGACCGGCTACGGCGCCTTCGATCAGGAGCGTGTCCGTGTCGAGGTGATCGATCGAGGCCCGGGCGACGACGAGCGTGACGTCACGCTCAAGCGCTTCCCCACCTGGGGTGATGCGTCACACCTGATCGACATCCTCGACGTCCGCCACGAGGGTGAGGCCTTCGTCAGTGTGACCCACGACAACGGGAGGCGCCCGGTGGTCGAGGGCAGCCAGATGCTCGGCCAGACCATCGTGGCGGCCGGCCGCCACGCCCCCGGACCGCCGGGTCGTCTCGGCCGACATGGTGTTCATGCGGCCGGCCGACGCCCGTCGGCCGCTTCGATTCACGCTCGAGGAGCTGAGCGCGGGTCGGCCAGTTCTCGGCGCTCGTCGCCAAGGTCTTCCAGGACGGCAAGTGCTGCGCCGGCGGCACGTTGCTGCTCGGCGTCCCCTCCGAGGACGTCATCCGTCACAGCGCAGGGCCGCCGGTGGTGCCCGGGCCCTATGCGTGCCAGCCCTTCGACATGGGGGTCACCGGACGAGACCTGCGGGTCGTCGAGGGCGGCTACTCGAACGACCTCGGACGCCCCGGCGGGGCCGCCCAACATCGACGCCTGGGTGCGCTTCCGGTCGGTCCCCGACGACCCTGCGTTGCACGCCGGGCTGCTCGCTCAGTTCACCGGCCACATGTCGATCGCCGCCGCGCTGCGACCCCATGAGGGCATCGGACAGGACCAGGCCCATCGGACCCTGTCGATGGGCATCAACGCCATCACCCTGTCGCTGCATCGTCCGGTCCGCGCCGACCGGTGGATGCTCTACCACCACCTGTCGACGTTCGCGGGCGACGGGATGACCCACTCGGAGTGCCGGGTCCACGACGAGGAAGGCGAGCTGCTCGCCTCGTTCACGGTCGAGGCCATGGTCCGAGGGTTCCCCGGCGGCGGGGTCCTGGACGACAGGACCGGACTGTGAGCCTGACCACCGGCCGAGGGCCCCTCAGCGCCCGTCCGGCCGGACGCTTCAGCGCGCCCATGCCCGATCACGTCGCCTACATCGAGCCGTTCCGCCGCCACGTCCGGGGGATCATGGGCGCCAGACGCTGATCGACAGCGAACGAGTGCTCCTGGTGCACGCCCCGGCGAGCCGCCGAGGCTACGCGTTCCCGGCCGCCGACGTCCCGGGCGTCGCCACCGACCCCGATCCCGAAACCCCCGGGTATGTCAGGGTGGCCTGGGACGCGGTCGACCGGTGGTTCGAGGAGGACGAGGAGGTGCACGTCCACCCCCGCAACCCCTATCACCGCGTCGACAGCCTGCGCTCGCATCGCCGGCTCCGAGTCGAGGCCGCCGGGATCACGCTGGTCGACACCGACGAGACGGTGGTCGTCTACGAGACCGCTCTCGATCCCCGTCTCTACGTGGATCCGATGCACGTCCGCATGGACCTGCTCGAGATGAGCCAGACCCACACCTACTGCCCCTACAAGGGGACCGCCTCGTACTGGACCGCCCGCATCGGCGACTCGGTCCTGGAGGACATCGCTTGGAGCTACGAGGATCCGTTGCCCGAGTCAGTGCCCCTGGCCGGCCTGCTGAGTTTCGACGACACCCGGGTCAGTCTCGACCACGATCTGCCGTCCGCCGACTGACTCCGAAGCGTCCGACGGACACCTGTCGCGGGGAACCCGTTCAGCCCTCGGCTCGCACCTTGTCCTTCAGGGCCGGCACGATCGGAGGAGCCTCCCGCCAGTTGGGGATGCCCGAGTCCTCCTGGGCGACCGGGAACCGGTTTTCGTTCACCCAGGCCCAGTGCGCGTGGTTGAGCTCGTGCAGGGTGAAGCAGGCGTTGAGCGCGTTGTAAAAGCCCATGTTGTCGACGGTCTGGTTCACCGCCTCCTTGATCAGCAGCGAGGCCATGGTGGGGGTTTTGGCGATCCGTTGGGCGAACTCGAGCGTCCGATCGCTCAACTCGTCGGCGGGGAAGATCTTGCTGACCATGCCGAGCCCGTACGCCTCCTCGGCGTCGATGGAGTCGCCGGTCAGCAGGAGCTCCTTGGCCTTACGAGGGCCGAACTCCCAGGGGTGCGCGAAGTACTCGACGCCACACATCCCAAGCCGAGTCCCGACGACATCGGCGAAGCGGGTCCCTTCGGCGGCCACGATGAGGTCGCAGGCCCACAAGAGCATGAGACCGGCCGCATAGACATCGCCGTGCGCCTGGCCGATCGTGATCTTGCGCAGATTCCGCCACCGTCGGGTGTTCTCGAAGTAGTAGTGCCACTCCTGCAACATGAGCATCTCGGCGCCCTTGCGCGTCGCGCCGTTGATGGTGCGGGTGGGGTGCAGGTTCGGCCCCGGCGTCCCCTCCTCGCGCGACGCCTTGGAGCCGAGGTCGTGGCCCGTCGAGAACATGGGCCCCATGCCGCCCAGGATCACGACCCGCACCTCGTCGTCTGCCTCGGCGTGCAAGAACGCGTCGTTGAGCTCGACGAGGAGCCCCCGGTTCTGCGCATTCCGGGATTCGGGGCGGTTCAGCATGATCCGGGCGATCCGCCCGGAGTCGAGCGTCTCGTAGAGCACGTACTTGTAATCAGGCATGTTCGGTTCCCCCTGGGGCGGTGGTTCCCGCGATGATGACACGGCGGGTTAGACCCGCGTCACGCTTCGGCGAAGCAGCACGGACCGACAATGGCCGGCGAGCTCACCGCCCGACGGGACACGGGTGGGTGGACGGATCGGGGTTAGACGCCGACGGTCGCGTCGACCCGCATGATGCGGGCGAGGTTGCCACCCATGACCTTCTGAAGGTCTTCGTCCGAGATGTCCGCGGGAAGGTGGTCGGCGTAGCTGGTCGGCTCGGCCAGGCCCTCGGGGTGGGGGAAGTCGGACCCGAAGAGGATGCGGTCGACCCCGAGCGTGTCGATCAGCCTCCCGAGGTCGTCCTCGTGGAACGGGCTGATCGAGACGTTGGTCTTGAACTGCTCGACCGGGTCGTGCTCGAACTCCTGGGGGATCTTCTTGTACACGTCCGCCAGGTGGTCGAGGAAGGTGTAGACCCAGTCGCTCCCACTCTCGATGGACGCGACCCGCAGATCGGGGAACCGCGAGAACACCCCATGGCAGCACAGCGCGGCCATGGTGTCCTCCATCGGCCGCTTGCCGGAAGAGAACATCCTGAACGCGTCCAGGCGGAACGGCAGCATCTCCTGGGGACCGGTCCAGTCGCTCGTGTAGCGCGAGTAGCCGCTGTCGGACGAGTGCATGGCGACGAGGACGTCGGCGTCGACGACGGCCTGCCAGAACGGGTCAAACTCGGGGTATCCGAACGACCGCGAGCCGCGGAAGCCCGGCACCGGGGCGGGCCGCACCAAGATGGCCTTGGCGCCCCGCTCGACCACCCAGTTGAGCTCCTCGATCGCCTTTTCCACGATCGGAAGGGTGACGACGGGCACGGTGAAGATCCGACCCTCGTAGTTGAAGCTCCACTGCTCGTGAAGCCACTCGTTGAGTGCGTGGATGGCGACGTGCGTCAGCTCCGGGTCGTCGCGCATGCGCTCCTCGAGCAGGCTCGCCAACGTCGGGAACATGAGCGTGCGGTCGACGCCGAGCTCGTCCATCAGTTGGACGCGGGGCGCTGGCTCACGGAACGCGGGGATGCTGCGCATGGGATCACCGATCAGCTCCCGGTAGGACTTTCCCTCGGGATTGCCGATGCGGAAGTACTCCTCTTGGGCCCCCGGACGCGCCACGACCTCGAAGGTCGGGTTGGGGATGTAGTCGCTGATCAAGCCACGAATGGCGATCTTCTTCCGACCGTGGAGGTCGACGTACTCGATGGCCCCCTTATAGCGATCCGGGAGGAACTTCGTGAACGAGTCCTCGGTCTCGTAGAGGTGGTTGTCAGCGTCAAAGACAGGGAATTCAAACCTTCGCACCATGGACTCCACCGTATTCACTTTTGACTACGACGTCAATATCGAGTTTGACCTGGGTTTCCCTGCACCGGGGCTCCCGGCGGCGACCGGGCTCCCCTCATCGGGGCCTCCAGGCCGGCCATGGGCGAGCGCCAAGGCGGCGACCTGACCCCCTGTCCGACCCCGCCGAGTTCTGGTCCAATGGGAGGACTTCACGCCAGTGGCGACCCGCCGCGTTACATCGGGCCATGTGGGTCGCCGAACGGTGACCTACCATGTCACCCGTGTTCGATTGCGACGTCGATGTCAATACCAAGACGGACGATGCGTCCGATCCCTGAGCTCACGCTGGCGACGGGATGGTTCTGGACCTCCGGCGCAGACGGGGTGCTCCGCATCCAGGGATGCACTGAGTGCGGCCAGCTCGTGCATCCGCCGGTGCCGATCTGCCCGTATTGCCGCAGCCGGTCGTCCAAACACACCGAGGTCTCCGGCCGGGGCACGATCATCGGGTTCACGGTCAACGCCCACCAGTGGCTGCCGGGCTTTCCGCCGCCGTACGTCGTCGGCAACGTCGCGTTGGCCGAGGACCCGCGCGTCCGCCTGACCACGAACATCGTCGGTTGCGAAGCCTCTGAGGTCCGCATCGGCCAGGAGGTCACGGTCCGCTTCGAGCAGGACGAGGACGTCTGGCTGCCACTCTTCGAGCCGACGGGGGAGATCGACCCGGTCGACCGTGTCGAGGAGCCGGTCCACCCGACCCCGCGGCCCCCGGCCAGCCCCGAGCGCTTCGAGCACCGGGCCGTGCTGAGTGGCATCGGCAGGTCGCGGATCGGTCGACGCCTCATGGTCGAGCCGTTGTCGTTCACCATGGACGCCTGCCTGGCCGCGATCGAGGACGCCGGACTCAAGCTCGAGGACATCGACGGCCTCTCGACCTATCCCGGCGGTGGGCTCGGCATGGGGATGAGCGAGGGCGGCGTGACCGCCGTCGAGGAGGCACTGCGGATCCACCCCACCTGGATCAACGGCGGGTCGGATATTCCCGGGCAGGGAGGCGCCGTGATCGCGGCGGCGATGGCGGTGGCGACCGGCCTGTGCCGACACGTGTTGTGCTTCAGGACCGTGTGGCAATCGTCCTTCGCGGAGCTCGCGGCGCGCTCGGCCGCCAGCCGTGGTGGTGGCAGCCGCGAGCGGGTCTCGGGCCCGTTCGGTGAGTGGCGCGCGCCGTTCGGCGCCACGTCCGCCGCGCACTGGATCGGCATGAATGCCGAGCAGTACCTGCACCGCTACGGCGCGCCGCGAGAGATGCTCGGGCTGATCGCCGTGACCGAGCGCGCCCACGCGGCACTGAACCCGAACGCCATCTACCGGGATCCCATGACGATGGACGATTACCTCTCGGCCCGTCCCATCACCTCGCCGTTCGGCCTCTATGACTGCGACATTCCCTGCGACGGTTCGATGGCGTTCATCGTTTCTGATGCGTCGGTGGCTGACGACCTCCCGCACCCGGCGATCCGCATCGAGGCGGTCGGCACCCAGATCTTGGAGCGGTTGTCCTGGGACCAGGGCACGGTGACGCACGAGCCGCAGGTCCTCGGCCAGTCCGCCCACCTTTGGACCCGGACGGACCTTCGTCCTTCCGACGTCGATCTCGCGCTGCTCTACGACGGGTTCAGCTTCAACGCCATCTCATGGCTGGAGGGTCTCGGGTTCTGCGGGATCGGCGAGGCATACGACTGGCTCGACGGTGGGCGACGCATCGCACTGGGCGGCGAGCTCCCGCTCAACCCGCATGGCGGCCAGCTCTCGGAGGGCCGGCTGCACGGCTTCGGGTTCATCTACGAGGCCATCGCGCAGCTGCGCCACGAGGCCGGAGCGAGGCAGGTGGCCGGCGCAAAGACGGCCGTCGTGTCGACCGGCGGGGGCACCCCCTCGGGCTGCTTCCTCCTGCAGCGAAAGGACGCGTAATGGTGCGATCGCCGGGCGAAGCGATGGGCCACCGATGACGCCTCCGAGCAAGGCAACCGCGCCCAATGCCGTTCCGCCGGACCCGCTCGAGACGGAGAAGCCGAGCGGGCCGCGGTCCCGCAAGGGAACCGAGACGCGGGCCCGGCTGGTGAGCGCGGCCAAGGAGGTCTTCGAACGCGACGGGTTCCTTGACGCACGCATCTCCGACATCGCCGAGCGCGCCGACCTCTCGCACGGGTCCTTCTACCACTACTTCGAATCCAAGGAGGAGGTGTTCAGGGAGGTCGCGGCGGAGGTCGACGAGCGCCTGAGCGCCCCACTGGACAACGTGATCTTCGACGCCTCCTCGGCCGCCCGGCCCTACGAGCGCATCCGCGAGGGGATCCGGCGCCACCTCGAGAGCTACCGCGAGGAAGCCCGCATCATGGGCGTCATCGAGCAGGTCGCGCGGTTCGACCAGCAGGTCGGCGCCTCGCGGTTCGAGCGGCACCGCAAGGACCTGATGGAGGTCGCGGAGTCGATCCGCAGCCTGCAGCGCCACGGCCTCGTTGACGATCAGCTCGATCCGGTCATTGCCGCGGCCGGGTTGGGCGCGATGACCTACCGGTTCCCCGAGGCGTGGTTGGTCCAGGGGCTCATCGAGTGCGAGTTCGACGAGGCGGTCGACCAGCTGACCAAGCTCTTCGCTGGCGCGCTCGGGCTACGCGAAGACCCCGTCAGAACGGTCCAGCGAGAACCCAACTAACCGCGCGCCGCGGTCGGGGCGAAAGACTGCCGGATCGAGTTAGGTTCCGGACGGGCGGCTGCGGGGGACGTCGCGGAACGGGACGTCTCGGTCCAGCGTGCGTTCCCGCGGCATGGCGAGCACCCGCTCGCTGATCACATTGCGGGCCATCTCGACGGTCCCGCCCGCGATGCTGCCGACCTGGCGCATGAGGAAGTTCACCGCCACGCCGGAGGAGGAATCGTCGTCGGTCCACGCCGCACCCGCCGCCCCGGCGGCCTCGAACGCCAGCGTCGTGGCCCTGGCGCCCGCGGCTCCCTTGAACAGCCGCACGATCGCGGCGGCTTGATCGGAGAACCGTCCCGATCGCATGCTCTCGGTGATCCTCGTCTGCAACTCTTCGCTGACCAGTTGGAGCATGCGGGCCTCGCCGATCAGCTCGAGGATGGCCGGGTCCTCGAAGCCCCGGTCCCGGGCCGCCGCCAGCACCGTCCCCCCTTCCGAACCGCCGTAGGCACCCCCGCGGGGCGAGGTCACGTACGGAGAGGTCTGCTGCATGCGCTCGTGGAACATCCAACGCGTCCCCACGGTCCAACCGTCGTCGACCTCACCCACCCGGTCGCCGTCGGGGATGACCACGTCGGTCATGAACTCCTGGCAGAACTCCCGGGAGCCGTTGAGCATCTCGATGCGGTGGACCTCGACGCCCTCGTAGTTGATCGGGACCATGAACACGGTGAGGCCGCGGTGCTTGGGCACGTCCCAGTTGGTCCGGGCGAGGCAGAGGCCCCAGTCGGACCACCACGCACCGGTGGTCCAGATCTTGGAACCGTTCAGGATCCATTGCTCACCGTCTCGGACCGCGGTGGTCAGGGCGCCGGCCACGTCGGATCCGCCGCTCGGCTCGGAGAGGAACTGCATCCAGATCTCCTCGCCCTTCAAGATGGCGGGGAGGTGCTTGAGCTTCTGCTCCTCGGTCCCGAACTCCAGGATCACCGTCGCGCACGGCGAGAACGTGGGCACCTGGAGGCGACCCGGGTACTCGAACCCGGTGATCTCCTCGTTCAGGATCTTCTGGTGGGCCGGGGTGAGGCCCTGTCCGCCATAGGCGCGGGGGAAGCAGATCCCGGCGAGGCCGGCATCGAACAGCATGCGCTGAAGCTCCCGATCGTGGGCGACGGCGGCAAGTTCCGCCTCGGTGTCACCGGTCCTCCCCCACCGCAGGTCGCCCGTCACCGGCCGGAGATGTTCGTGGATCCACGAGCGTGTCTTCTCGCGGAAGCCCTCGAGATCCTCGAGCTCCTGCCCTTCGATGCTCCCGAGCGCGGTCACGCGGCACGCTCGCGCTGTCCGAGCATCGCCCCGATCCGTCGCAGGTGCTCGGGCGGCGTGCCGGCCAGCGCCCGGTTGACGGTGAAGCGCCGCAGGAACAGGTGCAGGTCGTGGTCGAACGTCACACCGATCCCTCCGTGCATCTGGACGCAGTCCTGGACGAGTTCGCCTCCATAGTGGCCGATGAACGCCTTCGCCGCGCTCACGAGCTCGTCGGCACGGGCGGAGCCGCCATCGATGGCCACGCAGGCCGCATCGCTGATGGCGTGTCCGCCCTCGAGCCAGGTGAGCATGTCGGCGAACCGGTGCTTGAGTGCCTGGTAAGAGGCGAGGGGCCGACCGAACGCGTATCGGTCGAAGGCCCACTCCACGGTCATGTCGAACGCCGACTGCATCGCCCCGACGGCCTCGGAGTTCAACACGGCGAGGGTGAGCCGGAGCTGGCGCTCGGCGTCGACGGCCGCCAGACCGGGCGCACCGACAACGCTGTCGGGGCCGACGCGGACGTCGTCGAAGGTGACGACGCCGAAGCGCCGGGTCAGGTCCACCGTCTGCATCGGCGCCACCGAGACTCCCGGCGTCGACGCCGCGACCAGCAGCTGGGTGATGCCTGACCCATCCGCGCAGGTGACGAGCAGGTGGTCGGCCTGTCCAGCCGACTCCACCGGCCGCACCACGCCGCGCACGACGAGGTCGGTCCCTTCCCTGGTGATCTCGACCGACGGTGGGCCCAGCCCGAGTCCGGGGTCGAACGCGGGGGCGCACCACGTGGCGACCTCGGTGCCGGCGAGGAGACCGTCGAGCACCTTGGGGTGGGCGCCGTGGACGCCGAGCGCCGAGGCGACGACGTTCGTCGGAAGCAGTGGGCCCGGGGCGGCGTGCCGACCGAACGCGTAGGCGACGAGGCTGAGATCGGCGAGGGCACCTCCGCTGATCGTGCCGCCGCCGTGTTCCTCGTCGACGAGCAGCGACGTCCATCCGAGCTCGGCACCTCGGCGCCAGTAGTCGGGATCGAAGCCGGCCGGGTCGTCCCGCAGCCCCCGCACCTCGCTCGGCGGCATCTGCTCGGTCAGGAAACGTTCAGTCGTCTCCCGGAAGAACTCCTGATCCGGGCTCAGCGAGAGCAGCATCGGAGTCCCGAGTCCTTTTCCACGAACACGTTGGCCATGCTCCGGTGTCGCGGCATCAACGCAACGCCATCGGGCTGGGTCCGACCCTCACGCCGTCGCGACCGGGAGTCGCTCCCAGCCGCGGACCGTCGAGGTTTGAGCTCTCTTGGCGTTGTCGTAGTCGACCTCCCAATCGGGGAACCGCTTGAGCACTTCGTCCAATGCGACCCGACCCTCCAAACGGGCCAGCGCCGCGCCGAGACACAGGTGGATGCCGTATCCGAAGGCCAGGTGGCGTCCGATGTCCCGTCGAACGTCGAAGCGATCCCCGTCCACGAATCGCCGGTCGTCGCGGTTGGCCGACCCGTTGAGCAGCACCATGACGCTGCCCTCGGGGATGCTCTGGCCGTGAAGCTCCATGTCCCTGGTCACGTAGCGGGCCTGCACCGGCGACGGTGACTCATAGCGAAGCAGCTCTTCGATGGCGTTCGGAATGAGCGAGGGATCCTCCGCGATCGCCCGGCGCTGGTCGGGGTGGTCCCCCAACACCTGTCCGGTCCACCCGATGAGCCGGGTGGTCGTCTCGTTGCCGGCGCCGGAGAGCAAGCCCACGTAGGAGAGGACCTCGTCGCGAGTGAGCGTCCGGGTGGTGCCCGTCTCGTCCTCGAACTGGGCCTGCAACAACTCGGTCATCAGGTCGTCAGAGGGGTGGTCCCGGCGCCAGTCGACGTACTCCCCGAACCGCTCGAAGCGGACTCGGCTGGTGTTGTAGGTCGGCTGAACGCCCTCTTTGAGCTGCAAGCCGCCGACGCCGCGGTCACGCAGCGCCTTCTGGTCCTCCTCGGGGATGCCCAACAGCATGCCGATCAGCCGCATCGGCATGTGCGCACCGAGATCGTTGACGAAGTCGAAGTGCCCCGAACCGACCAGCGGGTCGAGGACCTCGGCACACCACCGACGCGCCTGGGGCTCGAGCGCCATCATCTTCTTCGGGGTGAAGACCCTGGAGAGCAAGGTGCGGTGCAGATCGTGGATCGGCGGGTCCTCGAACAAGATATTGCCCGGCGGCGGCACGTGGCCGGACTGGATGAGCTCGAGGATCGAACCCCGCCCCGAGATGTAGGTGTGCCAGTCGAGCATCGCCTTGTCGACGTCGTCGAAGCGGCTCAGCGCGTAGAAGTCGTACCGCTCGTTGTAGTAGAGCGGCGCCTCCTCGCGCATCCGCCTCCACACCGGATACGGGTCGGCGTCGATCTCGAAGTCGTAGGGGTCGTAGTAGAGGTCCTGTGGGCTGGTGACGGTCACCCCAACTCCTAGCTCATCCGGCCGGCCAGGCCAGCGACTTGAGCTCGAGGTACTGATCGAACCCGGCCACTCCATTCTGCCGCCCGACCCCGCTGTGCTTGAAGCCGCCGAAGGGAAGGTCCGGACCGTATGGGGCGCCTCCGTTGATGCTCAATCCGCCGGTGCGGATACGCCGGGCGACGGCCAGCGAACGCTCGAGGGATCCCGAGAAGACCCCGCCCGAGAGACCGTACTTGCTGTCGTTGGCGATCCGCACGGCGTCGTCCTCGTCCTCGAAGGGGATGACGACCAGGACCGGCCCGAAGATCTCCTCCTGGGCGATCGTCATGGAGTTGTCGACGTCGGTGAACAGCGTCGGCTCCACGTAGAAACCCTTGGGGTAGTCGGCCGGCCGACTCCCCCCGAGCGCCAAGGTGGCCCCCTCGGCCACGCCCTTCTCGATGTAGCCGAGCACCCGCTCGCGCTGCTTGGCCGAGATCAGTGGCCCCATGATCACGTCGGGCCGCTGCGGATCGCCGTAGGGGACGGCCGACATCGCCGCCTTGAGAATCTCGACTCCCTCTTCATAACGCGAGCGCGGCAGGAGCATCCGGGTCTGGATGGCGCACCCCTGCCCAGCGTGGAAGCAGACCCCGAGGCCCATCATCGCCGCGCCGCCGAGGTCCGCGTCCTCGAGCACGATGGTCGCCGACTTCCCGCCGAGCTCGAGGAAGACGCGCTTCATCGTGGCCGCGCCCTTCTCCATGATCCGTTGACCGACCGCCGTCGAACCAGTGAACGAGATCATGTCCACCTTGGGCGAGAGCGTGAGCTCCTCGCCGACGAGGTGGTCCGACGACGTGACCACGTTGAGCACACCGGCAGGGATGTCGGTGCGTTCGGCCACGAGACGGCCGAGGAACGTCGCGTTCCACGGTGTGTCGGGCGCCGGCTTGAGCACCACGGTGTTGCCGGTGGCCAGCGACTGACCCAACTTGTTGAGGGTGACCTCCACGGGGAAGTTCCACGGGACGATGGCCCCGACGACTCCGACCGGCTCGCGCCAGATCTGGCGCACGTTCAGCGCGCCGGCCATTCCCATCGCGTCGGGGAGCTTGGTCACCCACTCGAACTCGTCGATCTGCTTGGCGGGCCACGCGAGCGCGTCCGACAGCGGGGCGTCGAGCTGGGGCCCGTTGGTGGTCATCCTGGGGCACCCCACCTCCAAGATGAGCAGCTCGCGCAGATCCTCCTGTGCGGACTGGAGTGCCTCGTGCAGCTGCTCGAGGCACTTCTTCCTGAACGCGTGGTTCGTCGACCAGTCGGTCTCGTCAAAGGCGCGGCGGGCGGCGTCGATGGCGCGGTGCATCTCCGCGTTGGAGGCGTCGGCGACCTGACCGAGGATCTCCTCGGTGGCCGGGTTCACGTTGTTGAAGGTCTTCCCGGAGTCGGCGTCGACGAGCTTGCCGTCGATCAACATCCTCGTCTCGGGGTTCAGCGTCGCTACATCGGCCACGGTCTTGTTCCTCCGGTCGTCAACTCCGCCCCACTCCACGCGGGCTGACGTGTCGGATCATGACCCGGACGCTGCCGTGCGCCGTGTGCCTGGGACGCCTGATTTTTGAGGGTATATGACTTTGACGTCGCCGTCAAAAACGGGTATAGGTCGCTGATCAGACCGATCAGTTGAAGGCGGCTCCGCCACGGATCGCAGCAACGGAGCCACCATCGACCAAGAGATCGATTCCGGTGACGAACGACGCGTCTTCCGAGAGCAGGAAGGCCACCGCCGCCGCCACCTCTTCGGCACTTCCCTCGCGCCCGGCCGCCGACATCTTCACCATCATGTCCATGGCCGGCTGTGCCGCTCCTTCCTGACGGCCCATTGGCGTGTCGATGATCCCGGGAGCGACCGAGCAGATCCGAGCGCCGGCGCGGCCGAAGGCGGTCGCCTCTCGCCGGACCAGTCGTTGCACGCCTCGCTTGGCCCAGGTGTAGGCCGCGCCTGGATCCTCAAGGTCGGCCCCGACGGCCTCACGGAGCCGCTCGAGGAAGCCCTCGACCAGCGGGTCGTCCAGCACGGCATCCGCCGGAACCTCCGAATCGGCCATCGCGAGCCACGGCGCCATCGACGAGAAGCACACCACCGAGGTGCCGGCGGCGGCCAACGGCCGGCAGGCGTCGACCAGGAGCGCCGTGCCGATCAGGTCGACGGAGATGATGTCCCGCCAGCCAGCCATGGTCGGCGAGAGGCCAGCGGCGTGGACCACCGCTCGAAGCTGGCCGAGCTCCGATGCGCGAGCCGCGAGCCGGCGGACCGCCTCGGGATCCTGCACGTCGAGGGCGAAGGGCTCGATGCTGGCTGCGCCGGCGGACGCGAATCGCTCTGCCGCCAACCGCAAACCCTCCTCGTCGCGATCCGCGGCGATCAAGACGTCCACCATGGCAAGGACCCGCATGGCGCAGGCCGCACCCATCCCCCGGGCCGCACCGGTCACGATGCCAACGGTCATTTCGCTCCCGGTTCGCCGCTCGGAGCCACTTGCCTGTCGGACAGTAGTGTCCGACGCGCCGGTCGACCGAGGGAGGCTGAGCGTGTCGGAGGAACTGGGAGCCGCCGGACTGCGATTCGACCGCGAGGGCCCGGTCGCGTGGTGCGTCATCGATCGGCCCGAGGCCCGCAATGCGCTCACGCCCGCGATGTACTTCGGGATCAAGCGCGCCGTCCGGATCGTCAACCGCGATCCTGATCTGGCGGCGCTGGTCATCACCGGCACCGGGGACGTGTTCGCCCCCGGGGGCGACCTCGGTGGCCGGTCGGAGCCCGGCGACGCGCCGCTTCCCGACATCGGACACGACATCTTGCCGTTCTTGGCCATCCGCGACAGCCGTGCTCCGGTCGTCGCCGCGATCAATGGGATCTGCCAGGCCGGTGGGCTGCTGATCGCCATGCTGGCCGACATCGCCGTGGCGAGCGACCGTGCGACGTTCCGGGTGCCCGAGCTGCTCCGGGGGATCCCCGATGCGACCTATGCCGCAGTGCTTCCGGCGCACGTGGGACTGGCGGTCGCCCGCGACCTCCTGCTGTCGGCTCGCAGGTTCGACGCCACCGAAGCGCAACGGCTGGGAGTCATCTCCCGTGTCGCCCCGCACGACCAGCTGCGCGAGGCGGCGTTGCAAGCGGTGCGCGAGATCCTCCAGACCCCACCCACCGCGCGCATGCACCTGAAGCGGATGCTGAACGACCGATACGGGCTGATCGACTATCAGACGATGTTCTGGGCGCTCGAGGAGTCCGACGAGCCCAGCGAGGGCATGCGGGCGTTCATGGAGAAGCGTCCGCCGAACTGGGTTCCGAAGGGACTCCCGCCCGGCTGAATCGCGGGCCGCCCCGGCCTCAGCGGCCGACGGCGCCGAGACAGAAGGCGGTGACCCGGTCCACCTGGGCCGGCGTCGCCTCGACCTGGCGCCACAGGCAGTCCGAGAGCACCCCCAAGGTGGCGTGCGCGGCAAGCGCAGAGTCCAAGTCGGGCGACGGGCTTCCCAGCGCCGCGAACGGCTCGACCAACAAGGAGGCGAGCGGGGCGCTCGCGAAGTGTCGGCCGGCGGCCCGGGCTCCGCCGGCACTGCTTCCGTTCCACAGGACCGCGAGGGTGGCGGTGGCGCTGCCGGCGTCGGCCTGCGCCAGAACGACCTCGACCCACCGACGGACCTGGTCCTCGGGGGTGGGCTCCTTCTCCAGCTGGTGGCCGAGATAGCTCCGGAGCCGCTCCGCGCCGTCCTCCAAGATGGCCGTGACCAGGTCATCCTTCGAACGGAAGTGCTTGTAGAAGGCGTCGTTGGAGAGTCCGGCAGCCGACACGATGTCGGCCACCCGAGGGCGGGACTGCGTGCCGCACCGGGCCATGACCTCGAGCGCGGCGTCGAGGAGACGCCGCACCTCGTCGGCGTACTCGACCTGTCGCTTGGCCAGCGTGCGCCGAACGATGCGTTCGGCAACCCCGCTGTCTTGGTTCAGTATTGCGTTCTCGATAGTCAGAATCCTATTCTGGCACCGAGCGAGGGAGGGCCGCACCATGGCGTGGGACTTCGAAACCGATCCCGAGTACCAGAAGAAGCTGGACTGGGTCAACGAGTTCGTGCGATCCGAGGTCGAGCCGCTCGACCTCGCGTTCCCGCACCTGCAATTCACCCCGCTCGAGGGGAAGCGGCGCGACGCGATCGACCCGCTGAAAGAGGAGGTGCGCCGCCAGGGGCTGTGGGCGACCCACCTCGGTCCCGAACTCGGCGGTCAGGGCTACGGGCAGCTCAAGCTCGCCCTGCTGAACGAGATCCTCGGTCGGTCCTCCTGGGCGCCCATCGTGTTCGGCTGCCAGGCCCCCGACACGGGCAACGCCGAGATCATCGCCCACTACGGAACCGACGAGCAGAAGGCGCGGTATCTGAAGCCGCTGCTCGATGGCGAGCTGTTCTCCTGCTACTCGATGACCGAACCCCACGCCGGCGCCGACCCCACGCTCTTCACGACGCGGGCCGAACGAGATGGCGACGAGTGGGTCATCAACGGCTGGAAGTTCTTCTCGTCGAACGCCAGGACGGCGGCCTTCCTCATCGTGATGGCGGTGACCAATCCCGAGATCAGCCCGTACCAGGGGATGTCGATGTTCCTGGTCCCCACCGACACCCCGGGGATCCATCTCGTCCGCAATATGGGGCTTTACGGCGAGCCCATCAACGAGGGCTCCCACGCGCTCATCCACTACGAGGACGTGCGGCTCCCCGCCGACGCGCTTCTCGGCGGCGAGGGTCAGGCGTTCGCGATCGCGCAGACCCGACTGGGTGGTGGGCGGATCCACCATGCGATGCGCACGATCGGCACCGCCCAGAAGGCGATCGACATGATGTGCGAGCGGGCGCTGAGCCGGCAGACGGCCGGCGGCATCCTGGCCGACAAGCAATTCGTCCAGGGCTACATCGCCGACTCCTACGCCCAGTTGATCCAGTTCCGGCTGTTCGTGCTCTACACGGCGTGGGAGATCGACAAGTACAACGACTACCGACGGGTGCGCAAGGACATCGCGACCGCCAAGGTCGTCATGCCCACCGTGATCCACGACATCGCCTGGCGCGCCATGCAGATCCACGGCGCGCTGGGGACCACCAACGAGATGCCGTTCTTCGGGATGATCCACGGCGCCGGTGTGATGGGGATCGCCGACGGCCCGACCGAGGTCCACAAGGTCACCGTCGCCCGCCAGGTCTTGAGGAACTACAAGGCGAGCGACGACATGTGGCCGACCCAGTGGATCCCGAGGCGGATGGAAGCCGCCAAGGCGAAGTACGCCGAGTACCTCGAGCTGGAGGTGGGGAACCTGTGAGCACCACCGAGGCGGCGACGCCGACCATCGCCGACGTCGACAAGCTGGTGGCCTGGCTGGACGCCCAGGACCTCGGGGTCGGGGCGCCGCTCGAGCACCACTACATCACGGGCGGCAGCCAGAACGAGATCTACGAGCTGCGCCGGGGCGACCTGCACTGCGCCATGCGGATCCCCCCGCCGACGGCGCCGGCGTCCCGTGACGAGGGGATCGAGCGCGAATGGCGGATCATCGAGGCGCTCGACGGCACCGACGTCCCGCACACCGAGGCCATCGCCGTGTGCACCGACCCCTCGGTGCTGGGTCGGACCTTCTATCTGATGGGCTTCGTCGACGGCTGGTCGCCCATGCAGACCCGGCGCCAGTGGCCCGCACCGTTCGACACCGATCCCGAGCAACGACGGGGCCTCGCGTTCCAACTCGTCGAGGGCATCGCGCTGCTCTCGAAGGTCGATTGGCAGGCCAAGGGCCTGAGCGACCTCGGGCGTCCCGACGGGTTCCACGAGCGCCAGGTCGACCGGTGGACGGCCTTCCTCGAGCGCATCAAGGGCCGAGAGCTTCCCGGCTTCGACGAGGCGGCGGCCTGGCTCCGGGCGCACCGGCCGATCGACTACATCCCCGGGCTCATGCACGGCGACTACCAGTTCGCCAACGTCATGTTCCGACACGGCGGGCCGGCGAGGCTCGCCGCCATCGTGGACTGGGAGATGGGCACGGTGGGCGACCCCAAGCTCGACCTCGCGTGGGTCGTGCACACGTGGCCCGAGGACATGACCGAGGGCGAAGGGAGCGTCGGCGGCTACGTCGACATGGCCGGGCTGCCGTCACGCTCCCAAGTGCTCGAGCACTACTCGGCCATGTCCGGTCGCCAGGTCGACGACATCGAGTACTACAACGTGCTCGCCAAATGGAAGCTGGCCATCGTGCTCGAGCAGGGCTACCAGCGGGCCGGTGCGGACGAGAAGCTTGAGGGGTTCGGCCCGGTGGTGCTCGGCCTCATGGCTTCGGCCGGAGAGCTGGCCGAATCGACCGACTACTCCGTGCTCGCCACCACAGACTCGGCCTGAGGCATCGGCCGATGGCGCCAAGCAGTCGCTGAGGTGCGCGCCGCGATCTGTCCGGCCTATGGGGAGCCCGAGGTCGTCGAGATCGTCGAAGTCCCGACGCCTCGGCCGGGCCCCGATCAGGTCCGGGTCAAGGTGCAATGGGCGGCCGTCAACTTCCCCGACGTCCTGATCCTGGCCAACAAGTACCAGATCTCGGTCCCGACACCGTTCATTCCGGGGAGCGAGTTCGCCGGCGAGGTGGTCGAGGTGGGTGATGCCGTCGACCGCATCGCGCTGGGTGAGCGGGTCTTCGGCTCGACCATGGTCGGTGCCTTCGCCGAGGAGATCGTCGTTCCGGCAGGTTCGCTGACCCGCACGCCGCCCGGCGTCGCCGACAAGAGCGCCGCCGCCTTCGGCGTGGCGTACCGCACCTCGTATCACGTGCTCCGAACGACGGCGGCCCTGCAGCCGGGCGAGGAGCTCGTCGTGCTCGGCGCCGGGGGTGGCGTCGGCACGGCAGCGGTGCAGCTCGGCGCCACGATGGGCGCAACGGTGACCGCCGTCGCATCGACGCCCGAGAAGCTCGAGGCGGCGCGAGCCTGCGGCGCCCACCGGCTCGTCCAGCGCGGGACGGGCGACCTCCGACAGGCCCTCCGAGAGGCGCTACCCGAGGGGGCCGACGTTGTCGTCGACCCGGTCGGGGGCGACGTGGCGGAGCCGGCGCTGCGGGCACTGCGCTTTGGAGGCCGCTTCGTGACCGTCGGCTACGCCTCGGGGGCGATTCCCCGCATCCCGCTCAACCTGGTGCTCTTGAAGGGCATCGCCATCCTCGGGTTCGAGATGCGCGGGTTCGGCACGCACCTCGCCGACGAGGCGGCCCGCGACGAACGAGAGCTGCTCGAGCTCTTTGCCGAGGGGCGAGCCGTGCCCTTCATCGGGGCCAGCTTCGACCTGTCGGAGGCGGCGGCGGCGCTCCGGCACGTGGCGGACGGCCGGGCGACGGGGAAGGTCGTGGTCGAGGCGACGCCCGAGCATTCGTTGCCCCGAGGGCCGGGGTGACTTCGACGCACCCCCGAGGCCCGGGGGCGGGGCCGGTTTCCCTCGGTCTATTGTCGACGCCGACGTCAGAGTCAGATTCATGAGTGGTGGACGTCCCATTGACGCCGCCGGAGCAGGAAGGAACGCAGTGACCGCAGTGATGGAGGGCGTACGCGTCCTCGAGGTAGCCGAGCAGACCTTCGTGCCAGCGGCGTCGGCACTCCTCTCAGACTGGGGAGCCGACGTCATCAAGATCGAGCCCATCGAACGAGGCGACGCGATGCGCGGCCTGGCCTCGAGCGGCGTGATGACCATGGGGGGTGGGGTGCACGCTCTCATGGAGCACTCCAACCGCGGGAAGCGCAGCCTGGCGCTCGACCTGGGCACGCCGGAGGGGGTCGGCATCCTCTACAAGCTCGCCGAGACGGCCGACGTCTTCCTCACCAACAAGCTGCCGCGGGTGCGCAAGAAGCTGAAGATCGAGCCCGAGGACATCCGCGCCCACAACCCGCGCATCATTTACGTGGCGGGAACCGGACAGGGTGAGCGGGGTCCCGACGCCGACAAGGGCTCGTATGACGCGCTTTCGTTCTGGTGCCGCTCCGGCGTCGCGCTCGGGGGCCACGTCGCCGGACGCCGAACGCATCACCAACCCGCCCGGCCCCGGCTTCGGTGACTCCATCGGTGCCATGACGATCGCCGGCGGGATCATGGGCGCCCTCTACCACCGCGAGAAGACCGGGGAAGCGACCACGGTCGACGTCTCGCTCCTCTCGGCGGGGATGTGGGCCATGGGCCAATCGATCGCGCTCTCGCTGGCGAGCGACGCGCCGTGGCAGACACCGGCCGCCGGAGCGATGCGCCAGAATCCGCTCGTCCGCAACTTCAAGACGAAGGACGAGCGCACCCTCTCGTTCTGCTGCTTGCAGGCCGGGCGTTACTGGGCACCGTTGTGCAAGGCGATCGGGCAGCCGGAGCTCGGGGCGGACCCCCGATTCTCCGACCACGCCACGTTGCTCGAGCACAGCGCCGACGCCCAGCACATCCTCGAGACGGCGTTCGCCGAACGCACGCTCGCCGAGTGGCGGGAGTGCCTCGAGGACTTCATCGGCCAGTGGTGCGTGGTCCAGAACACGCTCGAGGCAGCGGGCGACCCCCAGAGCGTTGCCAACGGCTACGTGCAGGACTGCACCACTGCGGACGGAATCGCTTTCAAGCTGGTCGCCGCGCCGGCACAGTTCGGCGGCGCGCCGGCGGCGGCGGGCCGCGCGCCTGAGTTCAACGAGCACGGCGACGAGATCCTCTCGGAGCTCGGAATCGACTGGGATAGCATCATCGATCTCAAGGTCCGCTCGGTCGTCGGTTAGAGGGCGCGCCTTTCCCGTGTTCTGTCGGGTTCTCGCACATCTCCGAGGAGGGGATCAATGACACTGTTCGACGCATTTCGTTACGACGGCAAGCGCGCCCTGGTGGTCGGTGGGGCGACCGGGATGGGTGCCGCCGCGGCCAAGCTGGCCCAAGACGCCGGCGCCGAGGTCGTCGTCATGGACTACGCGGAGGTGGACCTCCCCGGGGCCAAGGCGATCCACGTCAACCTGGCCGAGAAGGACTCGATCGACGCCGCCGTCGACGAGTGCGGCGGACCGGTCCATGCGCTGTTCTCGTGCGCCGGCGTGGCGGACGGGACCCCGGGCATCGAGAGGATCAACTTCATCGGGCACCGGCACCTCATCAACCGGATGCTGGACGGGGACATGCTGCCGCGGGGGTCGGCGATCGGGTTCATCTCGTCGGCCGCCGGGCTCGGATGGGAGGCCAACCTGGCCGAGCTGAAGGAGTATCTCGACACTCCCGACTTCGATTCCGCCACCGAATGGGCGACCTCGCACAACAAGGCCGACTACCTGTCGAGCAAGCAGGCCATCTGCGCCTATGTCGCCCGGGAGGCGTACCCGCTGCTCAAGCGGGGAATCCGGATCAACGGCATCTGTCCGGGCCCGACCGACACGCCGCTCGCCCGGGCCAACGAGGAGCTGTGGCTCGGATTCGGCGCCGACTACCGGGCCGAACTCGGGGTCGAGGCCTCCACCCCTCTGGAGCAGGCCTACCCGCTGGTGTTCCTGTGCAGCGACGCCGCGGCGGCGGTGAGCGGCATCACCATGATCACCGACATCGGCTACATCAGTTCCGGTATCACCGAGTCGTTCCCGCCGGCCAGCATGGCCGCCAACTTCCTTCTCGGCCGCATGTAGGAGTCGGCCCCGCGGACCGAGCTCGCGGGGCCCGCGTCAACCGGACCACAGGAAGGAATCCAATTGCCGCAGGCGTCCGCATCGCCAAGCGGGCCGGACCGCGAGCGGCGACACGTCCTTCGAGAGCTCGGCTTTGAGGTGACCCGCGCTGGTGCCGAGCTTCATGGCTCGGCGTCGATCGTCCCCGAGATGTTCGTCCCAGGGACCACCCACCTGCGGACATCGATCCTCGCCACGTGGGCCGACATGCTCACCGGCATCCTCGCCGTGGACGCGTTCGCCCCGAGGGTCGTGGTCACGCTCGAGCTCGACATCCACCTCTTTCGACCGGCCCCCGGTGAGGGCATCATCAGCGGCGTGGGCCGAGTCGTGAAGGCGGGCCGCTCGGTGTTCGTGGCGGCTGTCGAGTTCGCGCTCAACGACGCCGACCCCTTCTGCTTCGGTGCGGCGTCGTTCATGACCACACACGACAGGACGATGACGATGACGATGCCGATGAGCGTCGATCAGATCCTTCCGCCGAGCGAGCGCCTGACGATTCCCTTCGCCGATCGGGCGGGGTGCGAGCGTCGGGCCCCCGGCCAGGCGGTGTTCCCTCGTTCCGAAGAATCGCTGAATGCCTCGAATACGGTGAACGGCGGCCTCATCGCGTTGGGGGTGGAGGAGGCCGCGCTGTCCCTCTCCCCTGGTGCCACCCTGTGTTCGTTGGCATTGCGGTATCTCCAGCCGGTGCGGTACGGACCGGTGGTGGCCGAGGCCGAGGTGCGGGACGGGTTGGGGAGGATCGAGGTGCGCGACGCCGGGAACGAGAGCCGGTTGTGCGTGGTGGCCTCCAGCCGGACCTTCGGCGACTAGGACGGAAGACCGCTCACATGCCCGGGCACGATGCAGCGATGGAGGACGGTCGATGAACGAACAGCGACGTGGTCGGAAGATCGCGATGAGCCCGGAGGAGCGCGACGAGTTCCTGTCCACCGAGCGAACCTGTCGAGTTGCCAGCGTCGGGGCCGACGGATCGCCGCACGTCACCCCGTTGTGGTTCGTCTGGGATGGGACGTCGCTCTGGCTGACCTCGATCGTGCACAGCCAGCGCTGGACGGATCTCCAACGAGACAGTCGAGTCAGCGTCATCATCGACGCCGGCAAGGACTTCATGGAGCTTCGCGGTGTGGAGCTTCGCGGCGTTGCGCAGGTTGTCGGCGAGGTTCCTCGCACCGACGAGCCCGTCTCGGACCTCGAGACGCCCGAGCGGCTCTTCGCAGACAAGTACGCCGAGGGCACGATCCGCAACGACGGTCGTCACGCCTGGCTCCGAATCACCCCGGCCAAGATCGTGAGCTGGGACTTCCGCAAGCTGCTCGGCTGACCATCCGCTGTCCTCGTCGGCGAGCGGCACCGATACCGTCGAGGTGGAGATCGGAGACCCCATGACGTCACAACGCAGCGTCGCCGATGGCCTCTTCGAGTGGCCGTCAGAAGAGCCACGAGTCAACGCCACTCGCTGTGAATCGTGCTCGTTCATCACCTTTCCCGCTCAAGATGCCTGCCCGAGCTGCGGCGGCGACGCGGTCACCTCAACGCAGCTGTCCCGGACCGGCACCCTGTGGACCTGGACCCGACAGCGCTTCCAACCGAAGAACCCTCCGTATCTCGGGCGCGAGCCGGCCAGCGAGTTCCAGCCCTATGGGGTGGGTTTCATCGAGCTCCCAGAGGGACGGATCGAGGCCCGCATCGCCGGTGGCGTCGACCAGGAGCTGCGCATCGGCATGCCGATGGAGCTAACGGTGGTGCCGTTCACCACCGACGAGGACGGCACCGAAGTCCTCACCTATGCGTTTCGCCCGATCGAGGGGAGCTGACCGCCATGGACGATGTCGCCATCATCGGGGTCGGCCTGCACCCGTTCGGCAGGTTCCCCGGACTCTCCGCGATCGAGATGGCTGCCAAGGCGTCCCGGGCCGCCCTCGCCGATGCGGGCATCACCTGGAAGCAGGTCCAGTTCGCATTCGGGGGTAGCTACGAGGTGGACAACCCCGATGCGGTCGTGAACTACCTGGGTCTGACCGGCCTCCCCTTCACCGACGTCTACAACGGCTGCGCCACCGCAGCGAGTGCCCTGACGCAGGCCGCGAACACACTGCGGCTCGGCGAGTACGACATCGGGATGGCGATTGGCATGGACAAGCACCTGCCCGGAGCGTTCGCCGCGGACCCGGTGCAGTACGGGGTACCGAGCTGGTATGGGGAGACCGGGCTGTTCCTCACCCCGAAGTTCTTCGCGATGAAGATTCAGCGCTACATGTACGACTTCGGCATCAGCCCGCAGACCCTCGCCAAGGTGGCAGCCAAGAACTACCGAAACGGCTCGCGCAACCCCAACGCCTTCCGCCGTCAACCGCTGAGCGAGGAGGCGATCCTGGAGTCGCCACTGGTCAACGATCCGCTCACGCAGTACATGTTCTGCTCGCCCGACGAAGGCGCGGCGGCGGTGGTCCTCTGCCGGGCCGAGGCCGCCCACCGTTACACCGACAAGCCAATCTTCCTGCGGGCCTCGGTCGTTCGCACCCGCCGCCTCGGGGCATTCGAGGTGCACAGTCCGTGGCTTCCCCTCGATCGAACCGACGCGCCGACCGTCGACGCCTCCCGTGCCGCCTATGAGATGGCAGGGGTGGGCCCCGAAGACGTCAACGTCGTGCAGTTGCAGGACACCGATGCGGGCGCCGAGGTCATCCACATGGCCGAAAATGGATTCTGCAAGGACGGCGAGCAGGAAGCCCTGATCGCCGACGGGGCGACCGAGATCGACGGGACCCTCCCCGTGAACACCGATGGGGGGCTCATCGCCAACGGCGAGCCGATCGGCGCATCGGGTCTGCGGCAAGTGCACGAACTCGTGCTCCAGCTCCGAGGCGCCGCGGGCGATCGCCAGGTCCCCGGTACCCCCCGCGTGGGGTATAGCCAGCTCTACGGCGCACCGGGGACCGCGGGCGTCGCGATCGTCTCGACATAACGAGCGCGTCGCCACCCGTCTTCGTCCGCGGGTCGTGAAGCGAGACCAGCTCGGCGTCTCCTGGTGCCGCGCCGTGTCCTCAGATCTCAGCTACGCGCTCGACTGCTGAGACAGCCTGGGAGGCAGTTCGATGCGGCGCCTCGGTCCACCAAACACGGGACATTGCTCGGCCGGAACCACCGTGACCTGGGAGTCGACCTTCTCGATCGCTGACCCACCCCGTGGGTCGTCCGCGATCCACTGTTGGCGCAGTCGGATTTGGGATCATCTGCTCGAAGGTCCACGGTCGTCGACACGGAGGAGTTTCGCCGATGAAGCCACGATCGCTTATTGCCGAGGCGCTCGGTACAGCGCTACTGGTGTTCTTCGGGGCAGGTGCGGCAACGCTGTCCTTCGGATTCAAGGTCACAGGCACCAGCGTCGCCGCTGGGGATGTCATGACCGCGCTGACGTTCGGTCTCGTGCTGCTGGTCCTCGTCTATGGGATCGGCCCGATCTCAGGGTGTCACGTGAACCCGGCGGTCACGATCGGCTTCTTGGCGGCGAAGCGCATTTCGCTCACCGAAGCGCTCGGCTATTGGGCGGCCCAGGTCGTGGGCGGGATCGTGGGTGCCGCCGGTCTCTACGGCGTCGTCCACTCCTCAGCGCTGTACCACTCCAGCGTGGGACTCGGTGCCGACGGCTACGGGAAGTCCTCGATCATTGGCGCCAACGCGGCCGGCGCATTCGTCGCCGAGATCGTCCTCACCTTCGTGTTCGTCTTCGTGATCCTCGCGGTCACCCGTCGACCCAGCAACGCCACGGTGGCCGGGCTCGTCATCGGGCTCAGCTTGACCCTGGTCCACCTCGTCGGCATCCCCATCGACGGTACGTCGGTCAACCCAGCTCGAAGCCTTGGTCCGGCGCTTTTCGTCGGTGGCTCCGCCCTCAGCCAGCTGTGGGTGTTCCTCATCGCGCCGCTCGTCGGCGGGACCCTGTCGGCGCTCGCGTACCACTTCTTCTACCCGACGGACGAGGACGAGGCATCAGTCGAACCGGCGCCGGAGGAGCAGGCGGCGTAACGGCAGGTGCGCGCCTTGCAGATCGCCCACGGTGCGAACCCGAGGTGAATCGAGCGGACGCTCCAGGACCGGGGTCTTCGACCCCAGCAGTGTGGAGCGCTTCACAAGCTCCTCCTCGGTTCCGCGCTGACGCGAGTGCTGCGTGCTGCGTGCTGCGTGCTGCGTGCTGCGCCGAACCCGAAAGCGCCGCCAGACGCGTCGCTGTTGAAGTGTGCCTGGGGACGGGCACCAGGGCTAACGAACTGCTACCGAACGAGACATCGCGGCAGGAAACCCGCCGCGAGCGGAGCTAACCGGGGAAGGCGGCCGCGGCCAGCGCGCGGACCTCCGGCGCGTCCGCCTCCACAATGAAGCCGGCCCCAATGGCGCTGTCGAGCGACGTGGAGAACTTGCCGACGTAGGACTCGAGGCCACTCGGATACAGCTCGGCCAGCCGCTCGATCGTGAACGGCGTCGTCGTGCCGAAGAGGAACGCCATCATCGTGTCGGAGGTCTGGCCGACTCCCGACAGCGTCGCCACCGGTACGTCCACCCACGGCGTCCGTACCCCGCCGCGGGCAATGCCGTTCTCGTCCACGACGAAGAGGTCGCCCGATTCGGCCACCTCGAGAATCGGGACCTTCGGTGGCGCGATGCCGTCGCGGACCCAGCGGTCCAGGTGCGAGAGGGCGGCGTGGCTGACGTAATGAGACTGGGGCCCCGAGTTGATCGGGATCTCGGTGGGGAAGCGGCTCACTCCCTCAGTCGGGTCGTAGAGGGCGGCCAGCTCCTCGGCGCTCAGCGCGCCGGTGTCTTGATGGCTCACCATCAACAGGTAGGTCTCGGCGTGGGCCGATCCTGCGACCTCCCAGAGCCGGAAGTTCTCGCCGTCGGGCTGGCGCGCCCGGATGCCGCCCAGCTCCAGCACATCGGTCTCGCTCTGGAACATGAGGACGGGCACCCGCAGGTCGGCCCGAATCGGCGTTGCTTCGATGCTGTCCATCGCCGCGGCGAGCGCCATCGCTCGCGTCAGCGGAGACCCGCGGAGCGGGTCGCCAACCCTCCATGTTGGCCGCCGACGCACCACGACCGTGCACCAAGAATCCGTCGAAGACCGCGGCCATGGGGTCGACCGCGTTGATGTAGGTCACCAAGAACGCAGCGGACTGCGAGTGGCCGGTGGCGATGAGCCGATCGGCGTGTAGCGGCCCGAGGGGCCCCCCGGCCACGGCGTCTCGCAGCAGCCGGCCGACCTGGCTGAAGATGTCGAAGGAGTATGCGTCGCCCGGGTGGACCAGCGACCCGTAGCGTTCCGGGTTGACGGCCTTGAGGTTGCCCCCTTGAAAGGAGAACCCTCCGCCTTCGATCCCGACCTTCTGGGCCGAGACGCCCACCCAGGCGAAGCCTTCGCGCATGATGTGGCGGTGCATCAGACCCCAGTCGGGTTCGGCGTCGCCGCCGCCGCTGACGTTCAGCCACTCGACAAGGACGGTTCCGTTGTACTCCGCGGGGTCCGAAGGCCGACGCACGACGAACCGGCTCCGGAACTCCGCCCGATCGGCCGGCTCGACCGGCCGGACCTCGGGCGCTGACCCCTCCCCCGCATACCGGTAGCCCTGCGCCTCGCCGGAGAGGAAGTACTCCGCCTCCTCGTAACCCAGCTCGCCGAGGTCGTAGTTGGCGAAGGCCGTCTGAGCTCGGCCGGCGACCGGCCCCTCGAGCACGGGCGATGCCTGTTCTTGAGAAATGTCGGTCACCGGAACCTCCCCGAAGTCTGGCTGGCGCCTGGCTGAAGGTGCCCTGCGGCGATCCAAACGACTCGGCCTGAAAGGAACCCAGCCACGCGGTGGCACATCATGACCAGGACGACCGGACGTGTCAACGCGGTCGACGGTCGGCCGCCTTGCCGTCGAGCGGGCCTTCAGTCCTCGATCGAGATCGCGTTCTTCGGGCAGGTGCGGACGGCCGCCATCACCTTTTCCCGCAGGTCCTCGGGGGGGTTCTCGTCGAGCACGTAGAGGTTGTCGTCTTCACGTACCTCGAACACCTCGGGGGCCAGGGCCATGCACAGGGCGTTGCTCTCGCACAGGTCAAAATCGACGACAACACGCATCGGCGCTCCCTCCAAGACCTTCGGCGGTCGGACGAATGCTACGAGACGGTGGGCCGAACCGAGAGATCGGAGAGACCGGCCCTGCGTTGACGCAATCGGCACCCCGGTGGTCGACCCTGCTCACGCCGGCTCGCAGACGAGGTGGAGCTTCTTCAGGCCCCGAAGGATGTACGTCGGGTCGTAGGAGTAGCGGCGTGCCCCGGGTGGTCCGTGGTCCGCCTCGGAGATCGAAATTCGAGAGGTCCGGGCCAGGAACCTCTCGAGCGCGATTCCGGCTTCGACCCTCGCCAGCGGGCCGCCCGGACACGAATGGATCCCGCGGCCGAAGGCGAGATGCTCCACGCACGTTGGGGCGGTCTAGATCGAACTCGTCCGGACGTTCGAAGCGGTTGGGGTCTCGGTTCGCGGCGTGCGGAAAGACCGCGATCACGGTTCCGGCCGGGACCTCGACGTCGCCGATCGACGTGGACACCCCGGTCATTCGGCTCACGGTCTTCACTGGGCCGTCCAGCCTGAGGACCTCTTCGAGGAAGTCGCGGTTCTCGGCGATCACCTCACTGATGTCGTCGCCGTGCGGAGTCACCGGCAGCCCCGGGAATGGCACGGTGACGGCGTTACACGACGAGAACGAACCGGTGTGTCACGCCAGACCTCGCCGGCTTCCTCGTAGCTGGTGACGGCAACGACGCCGTGGTGCGGCAGACGCGCGACCGGGCACGAGTCGCGCAGGAAGGTGAAGTATGGGAACGGGTCGTCGACGAGCGACGCGTCCGTGAAGATGTCAACGGTGTCGAAGTCGGTCACCCGAACCTCCTCGTGGTGGCGGCGGTTGGTGGGTCGATCACGGGTCCATCGCCGTTAGACGTTCTTGTAGACGTCGCCGTCCTTCATCACGAAGCGCACGTCCTTGGTGACCTTGATGTCCTGGGAGGGGTCTCCCGGAACGGCGATGATGTCGGCGAGGTAGCCGGGGGCCAAACGCCCGAGGTCATGCTCCCGCTCGATGAGCTCGGCACTCGTGACCGTTGCCGCCCTGAGCGCCTGCATGGGTGTCATCCCACGATCGACCATCGCGATGAGCTCGTCGGCCTGGGTCCCGTGCGGGATGGCGGGTGCGTCCGACCCACAGGCGATCTTGACCCCGAGCTCGTTCGCCTTGCCCAGCATGCGTCGGGCCTTGGGGAAGATCTCGGCCGCCTTCTTCTGGAACAGCGGGTGGATCCGGTCGATGGCCATGTGGTCGGCCAGGGCGCACGTGCCGACGAGGAAGGTTCCCCGCTCGACCATGAGCGCGAGCGTCTCGTCGGTGGCGAGTGAACCGTGCTCGATGCAGTCGACCCCGGCGCGGAGGCACGCGCGGATGCCGGCGTCCCCGTGGGCGTGTGCGGCAACCCGGAGGCCGACCCGGTGCGCCTCGTCGACGATTGCGGCCAGCTCTTCGTCGGAGTACTGCTGCGCACCCGCCGCCGAGCTGAAGGACATGATGCCGCCCGACGCCGAGATCTTGATGACCTTGACCCCGTACTTGACCTGGTAGCGGACGGCCTTGCGCACCTCGGCGACGCCGTTGGCGATCCCCTGCTCGACGCTCTGCGGCATGATGCCGGGCGCCAGCCCCTGGAACATCGTCGGGTCCAAGTGACCGCCGGTCGGGGTGATGGCGTGGCCCGCCGCGATGATGCGGGGGCCGGGGAACCACCCCTGGTCGACCGCCTTCGCCAGGTCGACGTCGAGCATGAAGCCCGCCGTGTAGACCATCAGGCCCAGGTTCCGCACGGTCGTGAACCCGGCCATGAGCGTGGTCCGGCAGTTCACCACGCCGCGCAGGGTCCGGTAGACCGGTGAGTCCTTCACACCGTGCATCGGGTCCGGCAGCCCCTCGGGCCCGCCCGGCCCGCCGATGAGCATGTTGAGCTCCATGTCCATGAGGCCGGGCAGGAGCGTCACGTCTCCGAGGTCGATCCGGGTGGCCGACGCCGGGAGCTCATCGGGGTTGACCGCGGTGATCTGGTTACCCTCGATGACGACGACCCCAGGCGAGCGGACCTCCCCGGCCTCGAAGTCGGCCCAGCGGTCGGCCCGAAGGACGGTCACATCACTCATCGCAATCCCCTCTACTGGATCGGCTCGTCGCCACTCATCGTGGTCCGGTGCATCTCGCGAGCCGACGAAGGGTCATAGGAACATGCGCGATGCAGTACGCCGGTGTTGTCCCAGAGCACAAGGTCGCCCACCGCCCACTCGTGCCGATAGACGCGGTTGGGGGTGGTCGCCCGGCCCACCAGTCCGTCCAGGAAGGCCCGGCTCTCGTCTCTGTCCATGTCGATGACGTGCGAAGCCGATGCGCCGATGACGAGCGACCGCCGACCCGAGCGATGGCGCCACACCAGCGGGTGCTCCTTGTCCACCTTCTCGCGCCAGCGAGCCAACTCCTCGTCGGTGGGGTTCGGGTTCACGAGCCGTTGCGACGCCTCGAAAGAGTGCAGGACCCTCATCGACCCGAAGCGCTTCTTCTCTTCGTCGGCCAGGTCGTCGTATGCGGCATACGTGCTCGCGAATTCGGTGTCGCCACCGATGGCTGCGATCGCGACCGCACTGAGCATCGTGGCCTTGGTGGGAACGTCGTCCTGCGCACCGTCCAAATGCCAGAGGAAGGTGCCGCGGAGGTACTCCGCTGCGGGGTTCTTCGACGGATCCAACGTCACGATGAAGATCCGCGGCGCATCGGCAGGCTCCGACTTGCCGACGTCGTCGAGCTTCTTGGAGAACGCGATTTGCGTCTCGTCGTCGACATGGAGTTCGCGGAAGACGAGGACGCCGTGTTCCTCGAGGGCCTCCATGACCGCGACCGGCAACCCCTCGCCGCCGAGCAACTGCTCTCGCCCGACCCCGAGGACTTCGGCCCCGACGGTGTCGCCGAGCTTCTTCGTCGTGATGGTGCTCATCGTCGTGCTCCCCTACGCCCTGGACGCCTCCGCAGCGCCCATCGGACGGTTCACACAAACCAGCCCCCGTTCGCCCGATGGAGCTGGCCGGAGCGACCCGGCGCACATGCGAACCCTGATCCCCGTCCCGGGCTCCTCCTGAGGGCGACGCTATTGAGGGTGCATATTCCTGTCAACCGCCCTTAGCGTGAGGCGATAGTAAAGTATGCATATTCCGAGAATGGCGCTTCCGACCGAAGGGAGACCCGGAATGCGGACCGGCCTCATGGTCGCCCCCGAGCGCGGGCGCTACGCGAGCAAGGTGGAGCGTCTGCGCGCCGATGCCCGCTGGGCAGAAGATGCCGGCCTCGACTCGATCTGGACGCCGCAGATTCCCGACGAGTTCGACGCTATGACGGCAGTCAGCCTCACCGGTGCCGCCACGCAGCGCATCGAGGTCGGGACGGCCGTCGTGCCAGTCCAGCCTCGCCACCCGATCGCCCTCGCCCAGCAGGCCCTCTCGGTGCAGGCCGTGTGCGGCGGCCGTTTCGTCCTCGGCCTCGGCGTCTCGCACCACTGGATCATCGAAGACATGCTGGGCCTGCCCTACGAGCGCCTCGCCGTCACGATGCGCTGCTACCTCGACGTGCTGGATCAGGCGCGGCGCGGGCCCGGCCCGATCCAGGTGGAGAACGAGCTGTTCAGGATCCACAACCCGCTCGACATCACCGACCTCGCGCCGATGCCGATCCTGATCGCCGCACTCGGCCCGGTGATGCTGAAGCTGGCGGGCGAGCGCACCGAGGGGACGAGTCTGTGGCTGGCCGACGAGCGCGCCATCTCCTCGCATGTCGTGCCGACCATCATGAGGGCGGCCGAGGCGGCGGGACGCCCGCCACCCCGGGTCCTGGCCGGTGTACCGGTGTGCCTCTGCCGGGACACTGAGGTCGATGCCGCGGTCGAGCGCACCAACCGGGTGCTCAGCGAAGCCGAGACGTCACCCAACTACCGACGGCTGATGGATCACGGTGACGCTCGCACGATCGGCGACGTGCTGATCGCGGGCAGCGAGGCCACCGTGGAACGGCGTCTTCGAAGCTTCGCAAGCGCGGGGCTGACCGACCTCAACGCGAGAGTCGTGGCACTGGGCCGGGGTCGCGAGGAGCTCGTCGCCTCGGCCGAACGCACCCGGGAGTTCCTTGCCTCGGTCGCGCCGGCGCTGAGAAAGGCCAACTGAGGCTTCGCCCGGGTCACCCTGTCGGCGGTAGGCAGTCAGCCTTTCGCGCCCTCGAGGATGCCCCCCGAGATGAACTCCCAGATCTGCTCAGCGGCGCTGTCGCTATGGGCCCGGTGGGAGGTGCCACTGATGGTCGACGCGTAGGCGGCGTTGAACATGATCGTCGACAGGATCACCCCGGCCGCGTCCTCGTGCTCGACGCCGGGGCGCACCACCCCGGCGTCCACCGCGTCCTGCAGCGCTTTCTCAAGCAAGATCACGAGGGGCACAAACGCCCTCGACGCCTCCTCCTGGTGAGCAGTCAGGAGCTGGTGGCAGAACTCCGCCATGACCGGGGTCGGCGCGTTCTTGGACTCGCCGGGGTCGGGGGCGGGCAGGCACATCCTGTAGTACCCAACAACGAAGCGATGCAGCCGTTCGCGCGGGTCGCGCTCGGGGAGATCTCCTCCTCCAGCCGGTCCGCGGTCGCCCGGATCGCCTCGTCGAAGAGGGCGAGCAGCAGCTCGTGCTTGCCCGCGAAGTACTGGTAGAAGCTGCGCAGCGATTGGCCGGAGCGGTCCACCACCTCTTGGACCGTGAAGTCCTTGCCGGATTGGGCGCTCGCCATGAGCTCAAACCCGGCGTCGAGGAACCGCTGCACCCGCCCCTCGCTCCTCACCCGGGCCGAGTCGAGCGACCGGGCGACCGCGAGGTCCCGCCGGCGCACCGGGGCATCGGGCGAGGGTGCGATGGGGTGTTCGGTGACCATGGGCAGCAACTTATCCCGTTATCCATATTTGAGAGCCGGACTCTCCCCAGCCTGAACGCCACAGATCAGAAATCCTGCAGAAGCACTTCCACCCTCCCAGCGGCAGCCCAGAGCCACATCGTCTCGACGCGCGCCCAATTTCGGAATTCGAGAGCGCTGTTATCGTGAAGGAAGTCCCGGTCCGGGGAGAAGACGCCATGCCGTCTCCCGCGAATCGGAGAGATGATGGGCCAGCAGGAGCCGGAGCGCCGTGGACGAATCGCAGATGGCCGACATCATCGAGCTCCAGCAGGTCCTCGCCAGGTACGCCGTCGGGATGACCCAGGACGATCTCGAGGCGGTGATCGAGGTCTTCACGCCCGACGGGACCTACAGCGCGTTCGGCTCCACCTACACCCTCGCCGACTTCCCGACCCTGGTGAAAGCAGCCCCGAAGGGGCTCTTCTTGACGGGAACGCCGGTCCTCGATCTCCACGACGACACCGGCACCGGCCACCAGACGCTGTGCTTCGTGGACCAGACCACCCACGACATGCGGATCGGCTGGTACACCGACACCTACCGCCGCACCGACAAGGGGTGGCGGCTCCAGACCCGAGCGATGACGTTCCTTCGGCGCAGCGGCGCCCGCGACTCGGGCAAGGCGCACGACCCCACCAGGCCCATGCCCTCGGATCCGCCCTCCGCCTGACCGGGTGATGCAGCTCGAGGCCTTCAAGGTCGCAGTCGATCGCTGGCTCGACGAACAGGCCGACGCGCTCGCTTGTGAGTACGTCGGCATCGGCACCCTCGACCAGCAGATGGCCCAGTTGCGCAAGGTCATGCGGCTCGCCTACGACGCGGGCTTCATGCGCATGGGCTGGCCGGAGCGGGTCGGCGGTCTCGGCGGCTCCAACCTGCTGCGCGCCTATCTCGGCGAGGCCCTGACCGCCCAAGATCTCGTCGAGCCCGGCATCTATTCGATGCCCGAGGTGCTCGCGCCAACCATGATCCACTTCGCGCCCGAGGCGCTGGCGGCCGAAATGGTCCCCCGGTTGCTCTCGGGCGAGGAGGTCTGGTGTCAGGGGTTCTCAGAGCCAGGAACCGGGAGCAACCTGGCTTCGCTCGCCTGCCGGGCGACCCGCACCGAGGCGGGCTGGCGGGTCAACGGGCAGAAGGTCTGGACGAGCCTCGCCCAGTATGCGCAACGCTGCGTGCTGCTCACGAGGACCGGGTCGTCCGAGTCGGCACACCGCGGGATCACGGTGCTGTTCATCGACATGGACAGCCCCGGCATCACCATCCGGCCGATCGATGCCATGCACGGCGCCAAGGAGTTCTGCGAGGTCTTCTACGACGACGTGCTCGTGCCGCTCGATCGGATCCTGGGCGAGGAAAACGGCGGGTGGTCGATCGCGATGGATCTGCTCCCCTACGAGCGGAGCACCGCGCTGTGGCACCGCGCCGCGTATCTGCAGCGGCGCCTCGAGCAGCTGGTGGCAACGGCGCCCGAAGGCGCGCTCGATCCCGGCGCGCTGGGCGAGGCCGTGCAGATCCTGTGGGCATTCCGGGCCCGCTCCCGCGCGACACAACGACGCCTCGACGCAGGCGAGCGCCTCGGTCCGGAGACCTCGATCGACAAGGTGCTCGTCGCGACGGCCGAGCAGGCCGTCTTCGAGCTGGCGGGCGACGCCCTCGGATCCGCCATCGCACTCGACGACGACCCGGTCAGCCAACGTTGGCGTGCCGAGTATCTGTACTCGAGGGCCGCCACCATCTACGGCGGCAGCGCCGAGATCCAGCGCAACATCATCGCCCGGCGACTGCTCGCGCTGGGAGACGATCGCTGATGGACCCGGCCGAACGGGAGCTCTTCGCGCTCGGCATCCGGCGCGCCACCGAGACGGCCACCGGCGAGGCACTCGATGCGGCCCTGGCCGAGCTCGGTTGGCAGGACGCGCTGGGATCGGACCGCAGCACCGCTGTCTCGGTGCTCTTCGAGCACCAGGGTGCGGCCAACGTCACGTCGTCGGCGCTCGACCACCTGCTCGACGTTGCGCTGGGCGGCGACGGTCACGCCGCCGTGGTCCTGCCGCCGCTTGGCCGGCGCGACGCGCCCGGCCTCCAGGAACACTCGGAGTGCATCGTGCGAGGGCTCGGCACCGCGGCCTTCGCGCGGAGCGAGACGGCCGTCGTCGTCGTCGGCTCCGAGGGTCGACACCTCGCGTTCACATGCCAGACGAACGCGCTCGAGGTCCAACCCGTGCTCGGCCTCGATCCGACGCTCGGGATCGTCGCGGTCGCCGGCGAGATCGACCGGGCGGGATCGCCCGAGCGCGGCCCGGTCGACTGGGACGGTTCAGCCGCGGTCGCGCAGCTCGCCCTCGGCCACGAGCTCGTCGGCGCCGGACGGGCCATGCTGGAGCTGGCCCGGCTCCACTCGTTGGACCGTATCCAGTTCGGCCAGCCGATCGGTGCGTTCCAGGCCGTCCGGCACCGACTGGCGGAGAGCCTCGTCGCGCTCGAGGCCGCCGCGGGCCTCCTCGACGCGGCATGGGAGGACCCTTCGCCGCTCACGGCCGCCATGGCCAAGGGGCTGGCCGGCCGCTCGGTGCGGACCGTCGGTCGCCACTGCCAGCAGGTGCTGGCGGGCATCGGGTTCACCACTGAGCACCCGCTGCACCGCTACGTGCGCCGGTCGATCCTCCTCGACCAGCTGGTCGGCGCCGGCAGCAGACTGACCCGGGAGCTGGGCGACGCCGTGCTCGCCGGCCGGGCCCCCGCCCCGCTGCCCCTCTGAGGGCTCGTCGCCGAGAACCCCCAACGGGACCGTCAATTATGCTCGTCACGGTTTTTGAGAATTAGGTTTCCGCCACTCGGGACCGTACACAGACAGGGGATGGCGATGACCGCAGCCGGCCACGAGGAGAGGATGTTCATCGACGGCGAGCTCGTCGCCTCCGACTCGGGCAAGACCTTCGACAACGTCAACCCGGCGACGGAGGAGGTCATCGGCCAGGTCGCCGACGCGTCCAACCCCGAGATGCATCGCGCGATCGACGCCGCCCGCCGCGCCTTCGACGAGACCGACTGGTCGACGAACAAGGAGCTCCGCAAGCGCTGTCTTTCCCAGTTCGAGGACGCGCTGGAGAAGGACCGAGAGGACCTGCGCGAGGAGCTCATCTTGGAGGTGGGCTGCCCTCGCATGACCACATACGCCAACCAGCTGGACATCCCGCTCGGGAGCGCGCTGCGCTACCCCATCAAGCTGATCGACGAGTACCAGTGGCGGACCGACATGCCCCCGATCATGGACCGCCGGGGTAACCCCCAGACCCGTCAGATCTGGAAGGAGCCGGTCGGGGTCGTGGGCGCCATCGTCCCGTGGAACTTCCCCCTCGAGGTCACCCTCAACAAGCTCGGACAGGCACTCGCCACCGGCAACACGGTGATCCTCAAGCCGGCTCCCGACACCCCCTGGAACGCGACGCGTCTCGGGCGCCTCGTCGCCGAGCGGACCGACTTCCCACCGGGCGTGCTCAACATCGTGACGTCCTCGGACCACTTCGTCGGCGAGGAGCTCACACTGTCGCCCAAGGTCGACCTGATCTCGTTCACCGGCTCCACCGTTGTCGGCAAGCGGATCATGGAGAAGGGGGCGCCCACCCTCAAGCGGGTCTTCCTCGAGCTCGGCGGCAAGTCGGCCACGATCGTGCTCGACGATGCCGATTTCGCGAGCTCGGTTCCCTCCGGCGTGGCCGTTTGCTTCCACGGCGGGCAGGGCTGCGCGATCCAGACCCGGATGCTGCTCCCCCGATCCCGCTACGACGAGGGCGTCGAGATCCTGAAGGCGACCCTCTCGTCGGTCGCCTACGGGGATCCGCAGCAGCCCGACGTCCTCATGGGGCCGCTGATCTCGGCCAAGCAGCGTGACCGGGTGCTCGGCTACATCGACAAGGGGATCAAGGAGGGGGCGACCCTCGCCCTGGGCGGCGGTCGGCCGGCGCACCTCCCCAAGGGTTGGTACGTGGAGCCGACGCTGTTCACTGACGTCGACAACTCCATGACCATCGCCCAGGAGGAGATCTTCGGCCCGGTGCTGGTCGCCATCCCCTACGACGATGACGACGACGCGGTACGCATCGCCAACGACAGCGTCTACGGGCTCGCCGGCGGCGTCTTCTCGGGCTCGCTCGAGCGCGGCTTCCGGGTCGCCGAGCGGATCCGGACCGGCACTTTCGGCGTGAACGGTGGCGCGGCCATAGGACAGCCCGATATGCCCTTCGGCGGGTACAAACACAGCGGCATCGGCCGCCAGAACGGCACCGCCGGGTTCGACCAGTACGTCGAGACCAAGGCGGTGGCCTGGCCCACGCCCCAGTAGGCCGTCCGGCCCCAGGACGAGAACCCACCCCGAAATGCGTCAGCCGCCCGACGGCGCCAACCGTGGCGACTGCCGCGGCTGACCACGACCCGGTCCTACGGGAACACGGGTACCACCGCCTGCGCATCAAACAGGTCGTCGCCGAAACCCACGACGCGGCGTCCTTCGTGTTGGAGGTGCCGGACCAACTCAGCAGCACCTTCGACTACCGGCCGGGCCAGTTCTGCACGTTCCGGGTCCAGGTTGACGGCGACGAGAAGCTTCGTTCCTACTCCATGTCGAGCGCACCGGGGACCGACAAGGACCTGACGGTCACGGTCAAACGCGTCGCCGGCGGGCTGGTGTCCAACTGGTTCCTCGATCACCTGCGCGAGGGCGACACCATCGAGGTCACCAAGCCGGCCGGAGTGTTCTGCCCGCAGGACCACGAGCGACCCGTCCTGGCCTTCTGCGGCGGGAGCGGCATCACGCCCGTGATGTCCATCACGAAGAGCGTGCTGACCACGACCGAGCGCCCGATCCGTCTTCTCTACGCCAATCGCGACCCCGACTCGGTGATCTTCTCCTCGGTGCTCGACGAACTGGTGACGAGGTACCCGGATCGCCTCGACGTGCGTCACCACTTCGACACCGATGCCGGATTCCTCTCGACCGAGGACGTCTCCGTGTTTGCCTCCCCCGACGTCGACGCCGACTGCTACATCTGTGGCCCTGGGCCGTTCATGGACCTCGTCGAGTCGACGCTGCGGAGCCTTGGCATCGAACAGGACCGCATCTTCATCGAGCGCTTCCTCGTCGAGCAGCAGGAGAAGGTCGCCGCCGCCTCTGGGGGGGCAACCGTCACCTCGGCGGAGGTCCCCGCCGAGGTGACGATCATCCTCGGTGGCAAGAAGGCGGCGATCACCTACCAGCCCGGCGACACGGTGCTCGAGACGGCGCGGCGCGGCGGCCTGCGCCCGCCCTTCTCCTGCGAGGCCGGGAACTGCGCGACGTGCATGGCCTTCTTGAGGGAGGGCTCGGTCAAGATGCGCGCCAACAACGCGCTCAGCGACGAGGAGGTCGAGGAGGGTTGGATCCTCACCTGCCAGTCGCTGCCCTTCGGGGCGGTCGTGACCGTCGAGTACGAGGCGCTGTGACTGGCTAAACGTCAAGACCGCAGTCAGCGCTCGGTCCAGTGGTTGTCTATGAACAGCCGCGCGCTTCGCCGTATCTCTGGTTGCGCTACCGGATCCTCCACGTCCAGTTTGGATTCTTGGAATCAAACTGAACTGAGAGGTCCGACCGGGACGGTCGTCGTCGCATGCACGAGTAGCTCAGCCAGCTCACCTGGGCAGCTGAGGAACGGCGAGTGCGACGCGTCGATCGTGAGGGGTACAACGCCCAGGCGCTTCACTACTTCGAAGGACATCGAATGGGGCTTGGCACGGTCTTGGAGACAGTGCACGTAGCTGCGGGGAAGACCCGCCTCCCAGAACCTCGGGACCGAGACCGCCTCGGTGAGGAACTCCACGGGTGCAGGAGTCAAACGGTCGAAAGCCCACCTGGCCGTGCCTTCATCGCAATCGTGGTAGAAGAAGTCACGGACCGCTTCGAAGTCGACACATTCCATCCGACCCCGGTCATCCGGGCGAATAAACCGCAGCATCCCAGTCTCGTCGGTCATTAGCTGGGTTACCTCGGCTTCACCGCCATTCCTTTCTTCCAACGCGCCCCCGGTCGCCTCGAGGATCGTTCGCCCCTCAAGAGGAAGCCCGGCGGCGAGGTACACGACATGCCTTATGAGTTCAGGCGCCGCGTCGGCAGCCAGAGTGACGTCGTACCCGCCGCCTGAGTGCCCGACAAGAACATCGCCGGGACGGAGCACGGACACGATTGCGTCGCGACGGTCAGCCAGCGTCGATCGCTCGTCTCGACGCTCCGCGTGCCCCGGCAGGTCAATGGCGATCGCAACGTGACCACGTCGTTCCAGCTCTGGAATGGTGCTGCTCCAACACCAGGCTCCGTGGAAGCCACCGTGGATCAACACGAATCGCATATCAGGACCGACCTATATGACCCCACCGCGCGCGGTCTTCCTGGCGAGAACACCCAGATTGTTCAACTCGTTGGACCCGTTCCGCGGATCGGACCCACGTCGACCCAATCGGCGTGACGAAGGTCTGACGGATTAGATTACCCCGCAGCAATTCGGTGCGCTCGGTTGCAGAGTGGCGCGGGGGAAGCGCGGCTATGGGTATGGCGACACGAGGGTGCCCCGAGTGACCTCAGTCACACCCCAATCTGGCTCGCCGGGGTGACCTCCCCGGCGGCCGAAACGCCCACCCGTCCCGGTGCGATTCGGCCGGTGCTCCTCACCAGCTTGAGGGACCTGCAGTGGCGATTTCGCCGATTCCTCCTCGCCGCGGTCGCGACGGGGTTCGTGCTCGCACTGGCGCTGATGATGAGTGGCATCTCGAACAGTTTCTCCGTCGAGGTGCACGACACCGTCGCGGCTCTCGGCGCCCAGACCTGGTTGGTGCGCGAGGGCAGTCCCGGCCCCTTCACGGACCCCGTGCCCCTCCCCCTGCGCACGGTCGCGGAGGCCTCCCGCCTGCCCGGAGTGAGGGCGGCGGCGGCGCTGCTCGTGTCGAGGGCAATCGAAACGACGCCCGGAACATCGGCAAGCTCGGAGAAAAACGTGAACTTGCTCGGCGTCGAGCCGGGAAGGCTTGGATCGCCGGCGGTCGTCCAGGGCCATGGGCTCAGCGGCGGCGACGAGATCGTTGCGGACGAGAGCCTCGATGTCGCGCTGGGCTCCACGGTCGCGCTGAACGGGACCCCCTTCAGGGTGGTTGGTCTCACCAGCGGCATCACGTACTTCGCTGGCCAGCCGGTCGTGTTCATGGGACTCGGCGCTCTCAACCGGTTGGAAGGCTTGAGTCCTCCGGTCGCGACCGCCGTCCTCCTCGACGGCGTGCCGACGCGGACATTGCCGGGGTTCACGGCCCTGACCGATTCTCAAGTCCGTACCGACCTCGGCCGACCGGTGGCGCAGGCGTCGAAAACGATCGAGCTGATCGAGGTGCTTCTCTGGGTCGTCGGCGCCGCGATTATTGCCGCGATCATCTATCTCTCTGCGCTGGAGCGACGCGCCGACTTCGCGGTCATGAAGGCGGTCGGCACCCCGAGTTGGCAGCTCTTCGTCGGGCTGATCGTCCAGGCCGCTCTCTTGGCGTGCGGCGCTGCCGCGATCGGCTTCCTGGTCGAGGCGGCGGTCGCCCCGACCTCCTCCATGGCGGTCCGGCTCTCGGGGGCTGACTACGCGGCGGTGCCCCTGCTCGCGGTGCTGGTCGGAATCCTCGCGAGCTTTCTGCCGGCTCGGCGCGCCGCTCGGGTGGATCCCGCCCGCGCCTTCGGGACCGGCTGATGAGCCTTCTGGAGGTGAGCGACCTCACCGTCGAGTACGCGAGCGGTGGGTACGTGATCCGGCCGATCCACGAGTTCAACCTGAGGATGGAGCGAGGGGAACTCGGGATCCTCCTCGGCGCGAGCGGCTCGGGCAAGTCGACCCTCCTTTCCACCCTGGCGGGGCTCCTGCGGCCCGCTCGTGGTTCAATCCGGGTCGACGGCCAGGAAGTGGTGGGGCTCGCAGGACGCGCCCTCACCCTCTACCGCCAGCGCGGGGTCGGCGTGGTCTTTCAGGCGTTCAACCTCATCCCGTCCCTGAGTGTCCGGGAGAACATCGAGCTGGTGCTGCTCACGGCCGGCCACTCCGGTCACCATGCCCACGAGAGGTCCGAAGAGCTCCTCGGGGCGGTCGACCTCCTGGCGCAGGCGAGGAAGCGACCCGGCCAGCTTTCGGGAGGCCAGCAGCAGCGGGTGTCCATCGCGAGGGCGCTGGCCCTCAACCCTCGGATGATGCTCGCGGACGAACCGACTGCGCACCTGGACTACATCCAGGTGGAAGGTGTCCTCAACATCTTGCGCCAGCTGGCCGATGCCGATCGCACCGTCCTCGTGGCCACCCACGACGACCGCTTGCTCCCCCTGGCGGACCGGGTCATCGAGCTCACCCCTCGAAAGCGGCGGACCGGCGGCCACCCCGAGCGACGCGAACTGGCCGACGGGGATGTCTTGTTCCGACAAGGTGACGAGGGTCAACTCGTCTACACAGTCGAGTCCGGGACGATTCAGCTGCTCCGCGAGGTGGCGAACGGGCCCGACGAGGTGATTACCGAGGTGACGAGCGGCCGGTACTTCGGTGAGTTGGCCCCGCTCTTCAGCCTGCCCCGGTCTGCCACCGCCAGGGCGCTCGGTCCGTCGGTGGTGAACGGACTTCCGCTCGAAGTCTTCCGCGACCACATGAGGGAGCAGGGCACGCTGGTGGCCGGCCCATGGTCGGCGGCGGTCGAGGCGGCCCTCTCCGAGGAAGGCGCGTGATAAGCGTGGGCCTCGACCCCGTCGAGGTGAGGCGGTCGATCGGCGCCGAGCAGCTGACCGCCCGTTCCACCATCCGGCGGGTGTCGGCAGCCACCGAGTCCCTCAAGACGATCCGAGAGCGGATCGCGGCGGGGTCGCTCGCATGCTTCCCGTGAGCTGAGCGATCTCGGCTCGGGATCCTGGCTCACCGTCGCAGGGCAGCGGTCGAAGAACCCCACCGGTGTCGCCGGGCTCTTGAGCTGTGACGCTGTTCAGGGACTCGGCTCGACCAGCAGGTCCAGGTATGCCGCCCCGCTGTCGGGGATGCGGGGCTGGCCCCACACCTCGACCGGAAACGACACCATCACCAGCGAATACAACAGGTGCAACAGGTTGAGCGCGTCCTCGGGCATGTCGTCGAGCGGGAACTTGTCGAGATACGTCATCGCCTCGTCCGCCACGGGGAAGATCGCGTCGTAGAACGCCTGCATCTCCTCCATCGAGCTCGCCAGGCGCTCCATGTAGCGGTCCTGCTCCGTGGCCAGGCACCACTTGGCGGCGAAGGGCTCGAGGTCGGAGAACTCGCTCGGCAGAAGTGCCTTGGTCACGGTCCCACCTCCACCGGCTGGCGCAGGTAGTCCTCGACCCACTCGGCGGTCACCTTGTGCAGGTGCCGGCACAAGACCTCCTGGTCACCCAGGGGGAACCGATCCACGACCCGGGACTCGAGCATCGTTTGGGTCGCCTCCAGGGTGTTGGCGTCCTGGTGCCCATACTCCTTGAAGGTCAGCGCCGCGAGCTCGTGGCCGACCCGCTCGCGTGCGGTCTTCGCCGGGACGAAGTACAGCGTCCCCTCAAAGATGTGCTGGTTCGGCGCCGTTGGCCAGTAGTGGTAGGTCAGGTACCACCCCTGCCCCCAGATGAGGATCACGAAGTTGGGGAAGATCTGGAAGGAGTCGAGACCCCACGGGTCGCATCCCGCGGGGTTGAGCCCTGCCGGCTTCTGGTCGTAGCCCAGATCGGGCATGTCCCATGCGCCGAACAGGCCATTACGCGTCAGCTTCTCGATGGGCTTGAGATACTCGGGCGGCAGATTCCACGGATGGATCCCCGCGGTGCTCACCACGCGATGCGGTCCGTCGACCCCGTAGTACGGCGCTTCGAATCCCGCCTTCTGTGCCATCGCCGAGAACTCGGCCGGCGTCTGGCGGGCGTGCAAAACGGGTGCATGGTAAAACTCCTGGAAGGCGTCCAGATACAGCTTCCAGTTCGCGTTCACCGGCGCCTTGTAGTACCAGCGCTCGCTCTGCAGCTCGAAGGGGTAGTGCTCGAGCGCCGTCACCATCGGTCCGAGGAAGGTCCTGAGGTCTTGCTCGGGCTCCTGGGCCAAGTTGACGAAGATGAACCCCGCCCACACGTCGCAGTGCACGGACACGAGCCCGAAGTCGGCCTTCTCGAGGTCGAAGAACTCCTGCTCCTGTTGGACGAAGGCGCACGAGCCGTCGAGGTCGTAGCGCCATCCGTGGTACTTGCACACGAACTGGCGGCAGACTCCGCTCGTCTCTTCCTTGGGAAAGTCGTTCCAGACGAGCTTGTTGCCGCGGTGGCGGCAGACGTTGTGAAAGGCGCGCACCTGGCCCTCGCGGTCGCGCACGATGATGACCGAGGTCCGAGCGACGGCGAGCTCCTTGGTGAAGTAGCTGCCATTGCGCGGGAGCTGCTCGATGCGGCCGACGTTCAACCAGGCCCGCTTGAAAATGGCCTCCCGTTCCAGCTCGAAGAACTTCTTAGAGATGGAGTCCTCGTAGGACATGGGAGCGGTACCCAGGTCGTAGTGCTGGGTCCAGCTGCCCTCGGGTGGCTTGGGAAAACGTGCCATCAGCCCGTCCTCTCCTCGTCAGCGTGTACGAAGACCGATGGTAGCACTCCTCTCAGCTGGCGAGAAGGGCGTTTCCGCCCGGCGCGTCGAGAACCGACACACCGCTCCTCGGCAGTGGAATCAGGACTCAGCCGGGCTGGGCAGTGCTGCCATCGAGCCCTCACGGTCGACGTTCTCGAGTACTCGAAAAACGATCGCGCCGGAGGTGACGGCGCGGTCGTCATTCCCCTCGTCGTGGATCGTGAGCTGAACGCCGACCCTTCCTTCGCTCCCTCGGTGGGCCGCGCCGTCGACGCGGAACGGCCCAACCTTCCCGCGCGCCAGGTGCATAACGTGGGTGCTCCGGACCTGGAGCATGTCGGTGCCTACGAGCCGCGACGCGAGGTCGATCCCCGCAGTCTCGAGGATGATGTGTTGCGGTCCGAGGTGGAGCGCAACGTCGGGTGACGCGAGCTCGGCGGTCAGTGCGCGGAGCGTCCAATGGCCATCTTTGCGACGGTGGCCACCGAACACCTGCCACAAAGGTGGCAAATCCGCCGAGTCCTCAATGAGCATGACCGGCTCGTCGTCGAAGCGCCCGAGGCCCGGCGGGACATCGCCGATCGAGGCACCCTGGGTTTCGACGAGCGCGATGACACGGTCGTGGTCGTCAGCATCGACGATCTGGGCGCGCCCGTAGTCGATCCGGCGCCCCTCCCTCAGCTGCTCGGCGTGCACGACCTGGATGCGGCTGACATCACGGCCATCGTCGAGCAACTGCAACGAATGGACGACCGGGTTGGGAACAGCCTCAAGGTCGGTCTTCCCACCGACGGATGGACAACTGATCGCGAGCGGCGCGGCCATGATTCCCCCCGTGGGGTTCCGCATGTCGTGACGGATCCTCACCGTCGGATCGACGGCGGTGGTGTTCATCGAGCTGAACGACGCGCCGATGTAGCGGTAGCTCAGCAACGCGCCCACCTGCTACGCAACTCCTCCCAGTACTCCCCCTCGGGAACCGCTCGGATGTCCCTAACCATGTCAACCTCCCGCTACAGCGACCCTACGCGACACTCACTTCTGCGACCATCCTTGCCAAGGCAAGGCTCAAGTCCAAGCACTCCAGTGCATGACCAAAAGGCGCGTGAACCTTGTGGACGAGGCTGTCAACTCGGGGAGAGAAATGGCGGTTGTCAGAGATCGGCCCGACTTCAATCAAATGCCATCACGATGGTGTGCCAGGCTCCGCCCGGTATCGTCAACCAGATGGAATTGCCGCTGGTCCGAGCAGCTCACCAGTTTCGCCCTTAAGCATCGACCTCCGATGGTGGACGCCACCTTCGCACCGATGAGGTGGAACCGATCGTGAGGACCCTCGACACGTTGCGGTCGGTGCTGCGGTTCCGACGCCTCGAGATCAACCCAGCCGCCCGGCGGCTGGCCCGGGCCGCCTCGGTCGAAGACCTGCGGCGGATCGCCCGGCGGCGGCTTCCCGGCGGCGTCTTCGACTACATCGATGGCGCCGCCGAGGACGAGCGGACCCTGGCCGCCAATGCGGCGGCGTTCGCCGGGGTCGGGTTCCGGCCCCATGTGCTGGCCGGGGTTGAGGCCGTCGAGGTCTCCGCCACCCTCCTCGGCCGACCGCTCGCGTACCCTCTGGTGTTGTCGCCGACCGGCTTCACCCGGATGGCCGACCCGGCGGGGGAGCTGGCGGTGGCCCGGGCCGCCGCCAGGGCCGGGCTCCCCTACGCGCTCTCGACCTTGGGGACGCGCTCCATCGAGGAAGTCCGGGCCGTGAGCGAGGGTCGCCTGTGGTTCCAGGTCTACGCCTGGAGGGACCGGGGGCTGGTGAGGGAGATGGTTGAGAGGGCCGCCGCGGCCGACTACGAGGCGCTGGCCCTCACCGTCGACACCGCCGTGCTGGGCCGGCGGGAGCGCGACGTGCGGCGCGGGTTCTCGATGCCGCCGAAGCTCGGTCCAGAGACCCTTCTCGAGGGCGTGCGCCACCCCGGGTGGACCTGGGCCTTCCTGCGGGCCGAGCCCATCCTCTTCGCCAACGTGCGCGGGCGCGACGTTGGCGACGGCGCGTCGCCGGTCAACCTCTCGGAGTACATCAACACCCAGTTCAACCCGGCGCTGTCGTGGGACGACGTCGACTGGCTCCGCTCGGTGTGGGACGGCCCCATCGTGCTCAAGGGCATCCAGCGGGTCGACGACGCCCTCCGGGCCGTCGATGCCGGAGTGGAAGCGGTCGCCCTCTCCAACCACGGCGGCCGTCAGCTCGACGGGGCGCCAGCTGCGCTCTCGCTCGTGGCCCCGGTCCGGGACGCGCTGGGAGAGCGGGCTGAAATCCTCTGCGACGGAGGGGTCCGGCGGGGCGCCGACATCGCCAAGGCGCTGGCCTGCGGGGCCACCGCCTGTATGGCCGGGCGCGCCTACCTCTACGGGCTGGCGGCGGCCGGTGAGCGCGGCGTGGACCGCGTGCTGTCGTGGTTCCGGGCCGACCTCGAGCGGACCCTGGTCCTCCTCGGGGTGGCCTCCCTCGCCGGGCTCGGGCCCGACCTCCTCGACCCAGGGCCGCCGGGACGGCAGGCCGGGGTCGTCGGCGACGGGCCGAGGTGAGACACCGTTTGCCGACCCCGCCCTAGCACCCGGACGATCCAATGGTGCCGAACAGCGTCATCGGCGGTGACGTGCCTGGGACGACGATGTCAGAGGCGGACAGTTCGCTCGGCGTGGCCTCAGTCGCGGCCATGCCGCAGCAACTTGCCGGGCGTCTCCTGTGTGCACTCCCCGTCGACGAAGGTGGTGACCCCGTTGACGATGATGCGGTCATAGCCCGTCGCCTTCTGGACCAGCCGCCATTCGCCGGCGGGGTAGTCAAACAGCCGTTCTTGGGGGAGGGCGTCGACCGTGTCGGGGTCGTACACGATGACGTCGGCGGGCGCTCCCTCGCGAAGCGAACCGCGGTCCTTGAGGCCGAGCGCCTGCGCGGGGTAGCCGGAGAGCCGCCAAATCGCCTCCTCCGCCGACATGAGGTCGTGCTCACGGACCCAGTGGCCGAGGACCTCGGTGGCAAATCGGGCCGTGGTGACGAACTTCGTGTGGGCGCCACCGTCACTGATGCCGGGGAGGGCGACGGAGCAGGTGCCAACCTCCTTCACCGCCTGTGGATCCATGTCGATCATGGTCGTGCCGAACCCGGCGTTTAGCCGGGCGGCGACGGCGATATCGAGCATGGCGTCAAGCGGGTGCTTCCCCTCGCGGACGGCGATCTCGCCAAGCGTGAAGCCCTCGTAGCGCTCCTTGAGCTCCTGTGCATTCGGGGCGTCGCTCGAGATCCAGTTCACGGTGATCTCGTTGATGGGATAACGCGCCGCGCCGAAGCCGTTGCCCAGCCGGTCGACGGCCTCCTTGAGCTTCGGGCGACGGCCGGGGTCGCCGAGCTTGCCGATCTTCTCCTCGAACGTTCCGATCGTCGCCTCCTGCCACGCCGGGAAGATGTCCATGAGGTTGTAGTCCTCGAAGACGATCTCCGACTTGAACCGGACGATCTGGGCGGAGGCGAAGACGCGCACACCCTCCTCGCGGTTGAGCTCGTCGAGCCGGGCGATCGCCTCGCGGTGCGGGTAGCGAAACTCGCCGTGCTGGTTGACCGAACCGGTAGGGGCCAGCGCATTCCAGATGATCGGTCGGCCGCTCTCGCGGGCGATGAGCGCGGCCGTATCGAGCGGGCCCGTGATCTGTGTCGTGCCGCGACCGAGGCGGCGCAGCACCTGCGCGAAGGCAACGATTTCGCGGACAGTCATCTCGTCGGTGACCATCGGTGTGCCGTCGTAGTCACGCTGGACATTGCCGACGTCGCCCGAGATCTGCGAGCTCCAGCCGCAACCGCCCGCATCCATCGCCTCGGCCAGAAGCTGGCACATCCGGTCGAGCTCCTCGTCGGACGCCCGCTGCTCCTTGGCCTGGTCCACGCCGATCACATATCCGTAGAGCGGCGCAAGCGGGACGAGCGACATGACATTGACGCCCTTTGGGGTGCGCCCGACGCTGTCGAGGAACTCCGGGAACGTCTCCCAGTCCCACGGCATGCCGGCACGCATCGTCTTCAACGGCACCGCCTCGTTGCGGGACAGCGCCAGCATCGCCCGGTCCTGGTCCTCTGGTTTGCAAGGCGCGAACCCGAAGCCGCAGTTGCCGATGAGGACCGTCGTGACACCGTGCCAGCCGGACATCGTGCACCACGGGTCCCAGAAGACCTGGCTGTCGTAGTGCGTGTGCACGTCGACGAAGCCCGGGGCGACGATCTTCCGTGAACCATCGACGACTTCGGCCGCGTCAGAGGTGCTGAGGCCGCCGCCGATCTGGGCGATGCGACCGTCCTTGATACCGACATCGGCCCTATAACGGGGGGTGAGCAGCCCGTCGATGATGGTGCCGCCCTTGATGAGGACGTCGTAGGTGGTCATCTGAGTCTTTCAGGCGAATGTGAGCTCGCGGGCGTTCTCGTACATGATGCGCCACTGCTCCTCGGCCGAGAACGGGGCGACGTTGTCGAGGAAGTCCTTCGGCTCGGGGAACCCCTCGCCGTGCGGCCAGTCCGAACCGAAGAGGATCCGCTCGACGGGCATGTGCCGGGCGAACTCGACGACGTCCTGTTCGACAAACGGTGCTACCCAGCAGTGCTCCACGAACTGGTCGCGTGGATTGCTCGCGAAACTGCCGCCGTGGCCGAGGTACTCGAGCGCCTCCAACAGCGACGGTACCCAGGCGCAGCCGAACTCGATGAACGCGACACGCAGTCTCGGGAACCGTTCGAAAAGGCCGTGCGCGGTGATCACATAGGCGAAGTCATGGATGATGCGGTTCTTGAGGATCCCGGAGAACGTCCCCATCTGGCCCATGTGCGACGTGTTGCCGTGGCGGAGGTCGCCGAGGTGCTCGTCGCCCCAGGCGTCCGACAGGAACTTCCCAAGCCCGGCATAGGTGCCGTCGGCGCCGTCGTGCGGCGTGAGCACGACACGTGCCTCCTGCATCAGCCCCCAGAACCTGTCGAAAATCGGGTCCGCCGGGGAGCGGACCCCGTCAGCGGTGACGGCCGCTCCGTGACGGACACACACTGTGCGGGCCCCGTGTTCGACGCACCACTCCAGCTCTTTCACCGCAGCCTCGGGATCGGTCAGTGTGAGGAAGGGGACGCCAAAGATGCGGTCCCGGTAGGCGAATCCCCACACCTCCTCGATCCACCGGTTAAAGGCCCGGGTGGTCTCGACGGTTGCTTCGAGGTCGGAGTGCATCGACGGCTCGAGGACGACGCCCTGCGACGGAAACATCCACGCGCCTTCGACGCCCTGCTCGTCCATGACCTTCAGTCGGGCGTCTCGATCGGTCCACTCTGGGTGGTCTGCGAGCTCCTCGGTCATCTTCGACACGAAGACGTCACGGCTCGTGGCGCCTTTGAAGTAGTCCATGAACGCGCCGGGCAACGGGCGGGGATGATGATCGGCCGGGCCGGGGAGGAGTGCGAAGACCTCGCCGTCGAGGACGTAGCGCATCACCCCGTCGACTTCCTTCACTTGCAGGCCACGTTCCGCAAAGGTCGGGTCGCGGTGCCTGGTGAAGGCGTCACTGGTCTCCCAGTAGTGATTGTCAGCGTCGAACAGCTTGGTGACGGGTCCCTCTGCCATCTCACACTCCCCGCTGGCGCCGCCCAAGTTACTTGTTGATCGTACAGCAACATGGACTGGCGGTCCAGAGCGAGGATGCGTCGGCACGCCGCCAACCGTGTGGGCCAGTCAGTCGGCCTTCTCGCGCTCGAGGAGTCGGTCCAGGTTGGCCCGGAGCTCGGGCGTGGTGAACGAGCGGTCCTCGGCGGTCAACGCGAAGTCGAGCGCAGCGAGCACCGCCCGCTCGAGCTGGATGTTGACGACCCGCTTGGTGTCCTCGACGGCGCCCTTGGGCAGCCTGGCGATGCGCTGCGCGCAATCCATCGCCTGATCGAACACCTCGCCGTCGGGGCACACGTGGTTGACCAGGCCGATCTCGGCAGCCCGCTTCGCCGGGATCCGTTCGCCCGTCAGCGTGTACTCCTTGGCCAGCTGGAGGCTGGTGAGGAGCGGCCACACGACCGGCCCGCCGTCCGCCGCGACGAGCCCGACCATCACGTGCGGGTCGGCCAAATGCGCGCTCTCCGCCATGAACACGATGTCAGAGAGGGCGACAAGGCTGCACCCAAGCCCGACCGCCGGGCCGTTCACCGCGGCGATGATCGGCACGCGGCAGCGCACCATCCCCGTCACGATCTGGCGGCCGTGGGTGAGGGAGAGGTGCCGCAGCGCGGGGTCGCGGGAGAGCTCGTCGATGTAGGAGAAGTCCCCGCCGGCAGAGAACGCGCGGCCCGCTCCGGTCAGCACGGCGACGCGCGCCTCGTCGTCGGCGTCGAGCTGGGGGAAGAGCGCCGCGAGCCCCGAGTGCAGGACGTGGTTGGTCGCGTTCAAGTTGTCGGGCCGGTTGAGGGTGATGACCCGGACCGGCCCCTCGGCGCGGACCAGCAGCTCGTCGGGAAGGTCGTAGGCGCTCATGACGTAGGCAACTCCAGGATTCTGCTTGCGATGAGATTGCGCTGGATCTGCGAGGTGCCACCCATGACGCTCTGGGCCCGACTGTAGAGGTACACCCCGAGCCAGGTCTCATCCTGGCCCGGGTGACCGGCGCCCCCGATCGAGAGCGCTGCGTGGCCGACGGCCTGCTCGGTCCAGGTCATCAGCAGCTTGTCGACCGATCCCTCCGAACCGTGGGTGATCCCGTCGAGCCGCTCCGACAGTCGGCGGCTCACGTGGCACCGGAGCATCTCCACCTCGACGAGCGCCCACGCCAGGTCCCGGCGCTGCTCGGGGCCGAAGCCCTCGGGGCGCTGCGCCACCAGGTGGGCAAGCTCGTTGGCGAGCTTGCCGTAGCGGGCCACGAACCCGAGCTCGCCCGGCTCGCGCTCGTGACTGACGACGGTCATCGCCAGGCGCCAGCCCTCGCCGGGCGCGCCGACCATGTTCGTCGCGTCGACGCGGGCACCGTCGAAGATGACCTCCCCGAACTCGCGGGTGACACCGTTGATCATCCGCAACGGCCGCTGCTCGATGGCGGCCTGGTGCATGGGGACCACGAACGCCGAGATCCCACGGTGCTTGGGCACCTCGGGGTCGGTCCGCGCCAGCACCAGACACCAGTCGGCCGCGTCCGAGTAGCTGGTCCAGACCTTGTGGCCGGTGATGACGTACTCGCCGCCGTCGGGCACCGCGCGGGTGCGCAGCGACGCCAGGTCGCTGCCGGCATCGGGTTCGCTGAATCCCTGGCACCAGCGCTCGCGTCCGCTGACCAACCCGGGGAGGAATCGACGCTGGAGGTCCTCGGTCCCGTGCTCGAGCAGCCCCTGCACGAGGTAGCCGACGCTCGGCCGGGGCGGCGCGCCGGCGGCGATGATCTCTTCGTCGAGGATCACGTCGTAGACGCTGGGCAACCCGTGCCCGCCGACCTCCTTGGGCCACGACAGGCCGAAGAAGCCAGCGTCGTAGAGGGTCTGGTGCCACGCCGCTTGGCCCGCCCAGTACGCGTCGGAGGTGGACGACGGGGGCAGCCCCGGGTTGTGGTCGTGGAGCCACGCCCGCAGGCGCAGGCGGAAGTCACGCTCGTCGGCCGAGTCAGCGAAGTCCATCGCCGCCTCCGATGCCCCTCGCGGCGAGCACCCGCTCGAGGTTCACGCCGACCCCACCGAGCACGTCACTCGAGAGCAGGGCCCGGCGGAGGAACACGTGGGCGAGGCAGTCCCAGGTGTTCCCGATGCCGCCGTGCACCTGGATGGCCGTCTCGCACACGGAGCGGGCGGCACGGGCGCAGTAGGCCTTGGCAGCCGCGGCGGCGACCAGCGCGTCGGGTCCGTCCAGCGCGTCGACCGCCCATGCGGCATGCCGGGCGATGCTCGACGAGCCCTCGGTGGCGACGAGCGCGTCAGCCAGCAGGTGCTGGATCGCCTGGAACGATCCGATGGCCGCGCCGTACTGGATCCTGGTGCGGGCGTAGTCGCAGCTGAGCGTCAGCGCCCCCCGCATCGCGCCCACGAGATCGGCACAGGTCATCGCGAGGGCGAGGCTCCGCCAGGCCGCGAGGTCATCGTCGTCGAGGACTCGCGACTGTCCATCGATGGGGGTTACCGTGCCGGCGCAGGTGGCCGACGGGCGGGTGAGATCGACCCCGTCGTGACCACGCTCGAGCGCGACCGACCCGAGCGCGTTTCCGCCGCCGCTCGGCATCAGGACGACCGCCGTCGAGCAGCCACTCGCATCGATCCCGACGGCGCCTCCTGCCACGGTGCTCTCCACCAGGGCGGGCCCCGAGAGATCCTCACTCAGCGCGACGGTCTCTGGTGTGTGCGTGGCCGGTGCACCGACGCGCCGGCGGAGGTCCGCCGCCAGCGTCGGGCCGAGGAAGGCCGCGTCGGCCAGACCCCGGGCCAGCTCCTCGGCGACGACCGCGACCTCGACCGCCGACGCCCATGGGCTCCCCTCGTCGGTCGGCGTCCGAAGCTCGCGCCAGCCCGACGCGCTCACCGCGGCGTCGAGCTTGGCGACGCGCTCGGTGTCATCGAGCTGCGCGACCGTTCGGGGTCCCAGGCGGTCGGCCACCTGCGCCGCGGAGTCCCGCAACGCGACCTGCTCGGCCGAGAGACGGACGTCCATTCAGCCCGACCCGGCCATTGCCGAACCGCTCCGGTCCCATCGGTCCCGCAGGGTGCGCCGGAGCACCTTGCCCGACGCCGTCCGGGGGACCGAGTCGACGAGGACGACCGCGTGCAGGCGCTTATAGGTCGCGAGCGCGTCACCGACGAGGCGCTGGAGGTCCTCGGAGCGGACCGTGGACCCCGACTCCAGCTGCACCGCGGCCACCGGCACCTCCCCCGACCGCTCGTCGGGCACCCCGAACACCGCGCAGTCGACGACCGCAGGATGACCGTGCAGCACCGCCTCGATCTCGGCCGGCGCGACCTGGAAACCGCTGACCTTGATCATCTCCTTGCAGCGGTCGGTGAGGTGCACCCAACCCTCGGGCTCAAGCCATCCGACGTCGCCCGTGCGGTACCACCCGTCGACGAACGCGTCGGCGGTCGCAGCGGCGGGCAGGTAACCGGCCATCGCCTGGGCGCTCTTGACCTGGATCTCGCCGGTTTCACCGGCCCCGAGGAGCGCCCCGGTCTCGAGGTCGACCACGCGCAACTCGACGTCGCCCACCGGGAGACCCGCCGAGTCGAGACGCCAGGCGGACGGGTCGTCGACCGGGTTGGCCGCGATGATCGGCACCTCGCTCGTGCCGTAGGCGGGCAGCCAACGCACGCCGGTGCGCTTCGTGACCGTCTCGGCGACCGCCGCGGTGACCGGGGTGGCGCCCCACATGATGTAGCGGAGGGAGGACAGCCCGTATTCCTCGAGACGCGGATGGTTGGCCATCGCCAGTGCGATGGGCGCGACCGCCATCTCCAGCGTCATCGATTCCTCCTCGATCCAGTGCAGCTCCTCGTCCAGGTCGAACCGCCGGTGGAGTCGCACGGTCGCCCCGGCCGAGGCCGCAGCCAACAAGTTGAGCAGGCCGAGGATGTGCGAGGGGGGCGTTGCGACCTGGAAGCGATCCCCGGGCCCGAGCCCGAGGGCGCGACACCAGCTCGATGTGGCGAGCCGGATGGAGCGATGGGTGTGGCGCACCGCCTTCGGGAGGTCGGTCGTGCCCGAGCTGAAAACGAGCACCGAGTCGTGGTCGTCACCGGGCGTCGCCGCGGGGGGCGAGGCGTCGCTGGTTCGGTCGCCCATGATCACCGCCCCGTCACCGTCGAGGTCGAGCACGCGGTCGTCGCCCAGCTGCTCGGACAACAGACCTACCCCGGCCCCGTCGGCGACGGCGTAGGAGGGCTCGCCGAGGCCGAGCGCAGCGGCCACCTCCAGAGCCTTCCACGCCGGGTTCAGGAGCACCGCGGCCGCGCCGAGCTTGCTGGCGCCGTGGACCGCGACGATGAACTCGGGCCGGTTCGACGTCATGACCGCGACCCGGTCGCCAGGCCCGATCCCCCGGCCGGTCAGATGACGGGCCGCCGCGTTTGCGGCGCGCTCGAGGTCGCCGAAGCTCCAGCGGTCCGCGCCGGCGAGCACGGCGGGATGGTCGGGGGATCTGCTCGCCGCCAACTCCAGCCCGCGATGCATTGGGCCCGCGGTCATGGGGGAAACATTCTTCTCCGAATTGAGATTCAGCGTCAACGCAAGCGATGTGTATCGTTATCGCCGTGACCAGGGCGGTGTGACGTGCCCGAAACGCCCCCTTCGGAGATCGACGAGGCCGTTCGGGCCGAGATCGTCGGGACCGTCCGCAAGTTCGTCCAGCGTGAGGTCATCCCCGCCGCCCCCGAGCTCGAGCGGACCGACACCTACCCCGAGGAGATCGTCGCCCAGATGCGCGAGCTCGGGCTCTTCGGGATCACCATCCCCGAGGAGTACGGCGGACTCGGGCTCGACCTTCTGACCTACATCGGCGTCATCGAGGAGCTCGCCTACGGCTGGATGAGCCTCACCGGCATCGTCAACACCCACACCATGGCGGCCCTGCTGATCCTCGCCCACGGCAGCGAAGAGCAGAAGCGACGCTGGCTGCCGGCCATGGCCACCGGCGAGCGCCGCGGCGCACTCTCCCTGTCGGAGCCCGACGCCGGCAGCGACACCCGCAACATCTCATGCCGGGCCGAGCGCGACGGCGACGAGTACATCGTGAATGGGACCAAGGCCTGGGTCACCAACGGCGAGCGCGCCAGCATCGTCGCGCTGGCCGCCCGAACCCACGAGGGCATCTCGGCGTTCATCGTCGAAAAGGAGCCCGGAGGCAGCTTCGAGGGCATCTCGGTCAGCAAGCACGTGGGGAAGCTCGGCTATCGGGGTGTGGAAACGGTCGAGATGGCCTACGTCGACCACCGGATCCCGGCCGCCAACCTGCTCGGCGAGGCTGGGCGGGGCCTGCCCCAGATCCTCGGTGTGCTCGAGGTGGGCCGGATCAACATCGCAGCGAGGGCCGTCGGGGTCGCGAGGGCCGCCTTCGACGCGGCGCTGGCCTACGCGCAGCAGCGCGAGACCTTCGGCAAGGTGATCGCCGAGCACCAGGCCATCCAACTGAAGCTGGCCGACATGGCCACCCGGCTCGAAGCGGCGCGCCTTTTGACCAGGAGCGCCGCCGAGCGCCGGGCCCAGGGCCTGCGCTGCGACGTCGAAGCGGGGATGGCCAAGCTGTTCGCCAGCGAGACGGCGCTCGAGCTCAGCATCGAGGCCATGCGGATCCACGGCGGGGTCGGCTTCACCACCGAGCTCCCGGTCGAGCGCTACTACCGCGACGCGCCGTTGATGGTGATCGGCGAGGGCACCAACGAGATCCAGCGCCTCGTCATCGCGCGCGGCCTCTGGCTCGGGCGCGCGATCAGGCCTAAGCGGGTCCGCCTCTGTCGCGCCGATCCGCCAGCTCCCCCAAGACCGCGTCGGTGTGCTCACCCAACTCGGGGGGGCGCCCCCCCGGGCGCAGCGGAACACCCGAGAACGTGACCGGGCCGTTCACCGAACGCAGCGGGGAGCCGTCGGCCTCGGCGTCGAGCTCGACGAACCCGTCGTTCGCCCGCAGCTGCGGGTCGTCAAGGACCTCGGCCGGGGTCACAGCCGGCGCCCACCAGACGCCCTCCCGGTCGAACCGCTCGGCCCAGACCTCGAGCGGCTGTGTCGCGATGACCTCATCCAAGATGGCGATGACCTCGTCGCGGTTCTTCCGGATCGCCGAGGCATCGGCGAAGCGCGGATCGGCGAGGAGGTCCTCTCGGCCGAGCGCTCGGCAGATCGGGCCGACGTGGCGATGGACCTCGAGCCCGGTCAGGAAAAACCAGCGACCGTCGCTCGCCCGATAGCTGTTCATGAGCGGGGTCTGATTGAAGGTCCTCGGCTCGGCCGGCGACACCTTGCCGACCGTGGCCTGGAGGCCGAGGTCCCATCCGAGGACGAAGGCGCCGGTGCGCAGCAGCGACACCTCCACGACGCGGCCTCGGCCGGTCTGGCGCTGCTCGAGGACTGCGGCAAGCACTCCCGACAACCCGGCGAGCGCGGTGATGTGGTCCCCGATCGCGCCCCTGGCGTAGAGGGGTCCGCCCTCGATGCTGCCCAGCTGGTAGGCAAGCCCGGATCGGGCCCAGAAGGCGCCAATGTCATAAGCGGGCCGGTTCCGGTCCTCCCCCCGCAGCCCGTACCCGCTGATGCTGCAGTAGACGAGGCGGGGGTGGCGGACGACGGTCGCCGACGGCTCCAGGCCCAACCCGTCGAGGGCGTCGGGGCGAAGGTTGCTGATGAAGACGTCGGCCGTGGCAAGCAGTTCTTCCAATCGGTCCCTGTCCTCCGGCTCCCTCAGGTCGAGCACCACGCTCCGTTTCCCCCGGTTGTCCTGCGCGAAGGGCGGGTTCGGGAAGTCCTTGCGGAGGCCGACCGAGCCGAAGGCCTGGCGCATGGGGTCGCCGCTCGGCGCCTCGATCTTGATCACGTCGGCGCCCCAGTCGGCGAGCAGGGCCGCCGCCGACGGCGCGGCCACCCACACGCCGAGCTCGATGACCCGCAGACCGGCCAGGGCCGCGAGGCCCGCGCTCTCGGACTCGCTCATGTCGAGACCCCGTCGGCGCGGCGGGCCTCCGCCCACTCCCTCAGCACGTCCTTCATGACCTTCCCGGTGGCGTTCAACGGCAGTTCCTCGACGAGCTGCACCACCCTGGGCACCTTGTAGTTGGCCATCTGGTCGCGGCTCCAGCCGATGAGCTCGTCCGGGGAGATCTCTCCCGACACGACCACGAAGGCCATGCCCACCTCACCGAGACGATGGTCGGGGACGCCGATCACCGCGGCTTGGCGGACGGCCGGGTGTCGCATGAGCGCGTTCTCGATCTCGGCCGGATAGGCATTGAATCCGCCGACGATGAACATGTCCTTGACCCGCCCGACGATGCGGAGCCGGCCGGCTTCGTCGAGCACCCCGAGGTCTCCGGTCCGCAGCCACCCCTCCGGCGAGAGCACCTTGGCGGTCTCTGCCGGGTCGTCCAGATAGCCCTTCATGACGCTCCCGCCACGGATGAGCACCTCGCCAGGCTCGCCGGTCGCCAAGTCGCGGTCACCCTCGCCGACGATACGGACCTCGAACCCAGGACGGGGAAGGCCCACCGTGGTCGCGATCGCCTCGGCGTCGTCCCCCTCGCGCGTCGAGCACGCCGTGCCCCCCTCGGTGAGTCCGTAGCCGGTGACCACCTTGGAGAAAGGGAGCTCGTCGAAGATGCGCCGGATCAACGCCACCGGGATGTCGGCCGCGCCGGTGACCGCCACCCGCAGGCTCGAAAGGTCACGAGACTCGCGGCCCGGGTGGTCCAGGATCGACTGGTACAGGGTTGGAGCACCGGGAAGCACGCTCACCCGTTCGGCCTCGACGCGCGAGAGCACGCGATCCACGTCGAACACCGGCTCGGGGAGCATCGTCGCTCCGCTCGCGACGCACGACAGGATTCCCGACTTGAGCCCGAACATGTGGAAGTAGGGGTTGACCATCAGATACGTATCGCCAGCGGCGAGCCCGGCCATCTCGACCCAGTCGGTCGCGACGGTCAGGGTGCGCGAGTGTGTCATGACGACCCCCTTGGGGACACCGGTCGTCCCCGAGGTGAACAGAATGTCGCAGGGGTCGTCCGGCCCGAGCGCTTCGCTCCGGTGCCGCACCTCGGCACGCGAGTCGGGCGTCGCTCGCTCGAGGAAGTCGCGCCATCCGATCGCACTCCCACTGGCACCTCCGCTGGCCACGACGACGGTACCGAGTGATGGCAGCTCCACGTCGCTCGACTGGAGCATTGCCGGGTAGTCGTTGCCCAGGAAATCGGTGACCGTGACGAGGGCACGGGCCCCGCTCCTCGACAACATGTCGGCCGCCTCAGGACCCTTGAAGCGCGTGTTGACCGGGACCAGGACCGCTCCGGCGGCGAAGATCCCGAGGACCGCGATCACCCACTCCGCGCTGTTGAAGGCCCAGATGGCGACCCGGTCGCCCGGGGACACCTGGGAGGCGACAAGGGCGGCGGCGAACCCATCGGCGGCCTCCCGGAGCTCCGCGTAGGAAAGGGTCGTGTCGCCGTCGCGCACGGCCACCCGGTCGGCGAACCGCTCGCCGGCCGAGGCCAGCATCGCGGGGATCGACGGCCAGGCCTCGGTCGCGCGGGCGCTCACCGCCGCGCCGTGGGCCGAGGCGCGGCGGCCCCGGGGACCGGTGCTCTTTTCACACAAAAATGTTACTTTCGGAGTGAACACTCACGATCAGCCGGGGAGCTTCGCTCCCCGGCTGCAAAGAACGAGGTGGGATGGCCATCGCTGAGGTCGAGCCGTACTACGACCCCTACGACTTCGAGATCGACGCCGACCCCTATCCGGTATGGAAGCGGCTGCGCGACGAGGCGCCGCTCTACTACAACGAGAAGTACGACTTCTTCGCGGTGAGCCGGTACGACGACGTGGAGCGCTGCCTCGTCGACTGGCCGACCTACAGCTCGGCCCGGGGATCGGTCCTCGAGATCATCAAGGCGAACATCACGATGCCGCCGGGCCTGTTCATCTTCGAGGACCCGCCCGACCACGATCTGCACCGCGGGCTGCTCAGCCGAGTGTTCACGCCCCGCCGTCTCGCGGCGATCGAACCCCAGGTCCGTGCCTTCGCCGAACGGAGCCTCGACCGGCTCGAGGACGCCGGGGGCTTCGACTTCATCGCGGACCTCGGAGCCGAACTCCCGATGCGCACCATCGGGATGCTGCTCGGCGTCCCCGAGGAGGATCAGCGGGCGCTGCGCGACCGCATGGACGAAGGCCTGCGCCTCGACGAGGGGGTCATGCCGGAGGCGCCCGCATTCGAGGGTCTCAACTCGGATTACGCCGATTACGTCGACTGGAGGATGGAGCACCCCTCCGACGACTTGATGACCGAGCTGCTCACCGCGGAGTTCACCGACGAGCAAGGCACGGTGCGGACGCTCACCCGGGACGAGGTGCTGGGCTACATCGCGCTCCTCGCCGGAGCGGGCAACGAGACCACGACTCGTCTCATCGGTTGGGCGGCCGTGCTGCTCGCCGAGCACCCCGACCAGCGCAAGGACTTGGCGGAGCAGCCGGCGCTGATCCCCAACGCCCTTGAAGAGTGCCTCCGCTACGAGCCGCCGTCACCCGTCCAGTCCCGCTATGTCACCCACGACGTCGAGCTGCACAGTCGGAAGGTCCCCGAGGGCAGCGTCATGGTCGTCATCAACGCGTCGGCCAACCGCGACGAACGCCAGTTCGAGGACCCGGACCGCTTCGACGTGCGCCGGAAGATCCAGCGCCACATGACCTTCGGTTATGGCCTGCACTTCTGCCTCGGTGCGCACCTCGCCCGCCTCGAGGGCAGGGTCGCGTTCGAAGAAGTCCTGAAGCGGTTCCCCGAGTGGGAGATCGACACTGCCAACGCGGTGCAAGCCCGGACCTCCACCGTTCGGGGCTGGGAAAAGCTCCCGGTCTTCACCCGGTAGCCCACACCACGCTCGACGTCGTCGGGCGCGGCGCGCCGATCCCGGCAGCTGTTGCCGCGTGGACCCGCTCGATCCCCAAGTCAGCCGAGCGTCGGGATGATCTGTGGCAGATCGACCGAGGTCACGATCCCGGGCTCGGCCTCGCACACGTAGCGCACGGCGTTCACCGGTCGGTGCGCGGTCAGGCCCGGCGAGGTCGCGGCCCACTCGTCGGGCGGGACCGGGAAGCCGATCTCGATGTCGAGCGGGGCATCACCCTCGACGAGGACGTGCCACCCGGTGGCCCGAAGATCCCACGCCGGCTCGACACTGGCCGTGAGGTACCAGTTCGCCCGGAAGGTGATGAGTGGCCGCCCGGAGCGCATGCCGGTCACCTCCATGCGTTGTGCCGCGATGGTTCCGGCCTTGACCGGCCCCGCCGCGACATCGACGGTCTCGCGAGCGACCGCGACCTGTCCGGAGGCCACCACGTCATCGAGGGGCAGCGAGAGCGCGTCCGCCACGACCCCGAGCGAGCCCGCGAACGCTGCACCGCCGTGCGCCTCGACCCCCCGGGGATCGAACGTCGCGGGATCCTTCCCGAAGCCCATGAGGCCGAAGATCAGCTCCGGAGAATTGCGCGATGACATGTCCGCGAACTCCTCGATCGTCAGGCGGTCCAGCCGACGCTGCAACGACAACAACGCAATGGGCAGCGCTTCGGTGATGAACCCCGGGCTGGACCCGGTGCTGTGCAGCGACGAGCGACCCTTTGCACATGCCGCCTCGATGCGGGACCGGATCGCCGGGTCGAGGTTGGCCGGGCGGTGGAACTCGCTCCGGGTCGACACGACGTTGATGCCCGACTCGAGCAACCGGCAGAGGACGTCGATGTCGGGTCGGTCGGCCATGTAGAGCACGCAGTCGGGCTCGAGGGCGACGATCTCGTCGACGTCACGCGTCGCGACGACCCCGGTCGGTCCCAACCCGGACAGCTCCCCGGCGTCCTTGCCGGCCTTGGCGTCGGAGAACACATAGACCCCGACGAGCTCGAGCTCCGGGTGCTCGATCACCGCTCGCAGCGAGCGCGCACCGATGTTGCCGGTCGCCCACTGGACCACTCGATAGGGACCTCGGCTCATAGCGACCTTCTCCTTCTCGCCTGCGGCGACCTTTGGGACGCTATTGGAATCGGGCCGTCGCCGCCCGTCCGAACGAGCCACGAAAGACCTGGCCACAGAGGTCAAGTGACGTCCCGGCTCGGTGGCGCCGGCGCGCCGGGGATGGTGGACTCTGGGGGTGACGACCCCTCTTCCGCCAGGTCACCCGGCGGCGGCCCGCTCCGAGCGCTCGAGCCCATGACGCCTCCGCAAGAGACCCGGCTCCCCCCGGTCCCCTTCGCCACTTGGGACGAGCGCACCCGAGAGGTGTTGCTGTCGTACCTGCGCCGACCCGAGCTGTACCTCTCGGGCAAGCCCGACGCACCCCCGATGCCGATCGTGCTGGAGCTGTTCGCCCACCATCTGGCCTTGAGCGATACCTGGCTGGCCTTCTCCGACATGCTGGCGAGCGGCGACGCCAAGCTCGATCCCGCGACCGCGAGCTGCTGATCCTGCGCGTCGCGTGGCGGACGAAATCGGGCTACGAGTGGAACCAGCACCGGCGGATGGGCGCCGAGGTCGGGCTCGATGAGGCCCGGCTGCAGGCCGTCCTCGAGGGACCCGACGCCGACGTATGGACCCCAAGGGAGCAGACGTTGCTCCGGGCCGTCGACGAGATGATCGATCACTTTGTGGTGAGCCCTGAGACGTGGGAGGGCCTGAGCGCGTCGTTCGGCCCCGCCGAGGTTTTCGAGCTGCTGTTCGTCATCGGTGGGTACCTCTGCCTGGCCACCGTCCTCAACAGCATCGGGCTGCAGGCGGATCTTCCCGTCCGGCCCGAGGGGACCGACGAGAAGGGAACCCTGTCATGAAGGCAGTGCGGAGCAGGCCCGAGGACGAAGGGGTGGCCGTGGTCGATGTCGACGAACCACCGGGCATCGGCGAGGTCCTCGACATGAAGGCAACCAGCGTGTGCGCGTCCGACCTCAGCTACATCCGCATGGGGAGCACCAACTCCTCGGCCATGAGCTGGCGGGTGTCCGCGCCGACGGCACGCCGGTCATCGTCGAGGCCATCTACGGGTGCATGGAGTGCGAGCAGTGCCGGCGAGGCGCCTACAACCTCTGTCCGACCCACGGGGAGCGGTCGCTCGGCGTCGGCGCCGACGGCGGGATGTCCGAGCAGTTCCGGGCACCGTCCGAGCGGCTTGTGCCCGTCCCCGACGGGCTCGAGCTGCGCGACGCCTCCGTCGTCGAGCCCGCGGCGGTCTCGTGGCACGCGCTGCGACTGGCGGAGGCGGGTCCGGGCAAGCGGGTCGCCGTCGTGGGGGCGGGGGCGCTGGGCCTCCTGGCGGTGGCCGGCGCCCGCCGCATGGGCGTCGGAGATGTCGCGCTGGAGGCTCGCCACCCCCATCAACAGGAGGCCGGCGAGCGGCTCGGCGCCCAGATCGGACCGAGCGGGGCCTACGACGTGGTGGTCGAGGCCGCCGGGTCCCCGGAGAGCCTCGCCCGCTGTGCCGAGCTGGTTGGGCCGGCGGGGAACGTCGTCGTCCTCGGCGTGTACTTCGCGCCGATCCAGCTGAACTGGATGCCGCTGTTCCGCCAAGAGGCCAGGCTGATCCCCTCCCTCGGGTACTGCGCCCACGACGGGACCCGCGACATGGAAGAGGCGGCAGCGATGCTCGCCGCGGACCCGGACATCCCACAGACGGTCATCACGCACCGGTTCCCGCTCGCGGACGCCACCCAGGCCTTCAGGGTCGCAGCCGACCGCGCAGCGGCGCGATTCGCGTCGTGATCGAGCCGTCATGAGGGGCGAGGACCAGTTCCACGTCGGAATCGTCGTCGACGATCTGGATGCGGGCCTGGCCGAGATGACCGAGATGTTCGGATACGAGTGGGCCACGCCGCTCGCCGTCCAGACCCCGGTCGTGCTCCCCGACCGCGAGTTCATGCTCGACCTCCGGTTCGCCTACTCGGTCACCCAACCGAGGGTGGAGTTGGTCCAGAGCGTCGCTTCGACGTTGTGGACTCCAGTACCTGGCTCTGGCGTGCACCACGTCGGGTACTGGTCCGACGACGTGGCGGCCGATGCCGACGTCCTCGAGGCGCACGGGTATGCCAACGAGGCGAAGGGGGTGCGACCCGACGGCGGCGCGGTGTGGGCCTATCACCGCAGCCCAGGCGGCCCGCGGATCGAGCTCGTCAGTCGGGAGCTGCAGCCGGGTCTCGAACAGTATTGGGGGGCCGCGTGATCGTCCATCGCCCCGCGACCACCTGAGGAGTGGAAATGCACTTCGGACTTCGCTTCGACCTACGGAACCCCGACATCGCGCAGACCTCGTCAGGCGATCGCTACCAGGCGGCGATCGAGATGGCGGAGTGGGCGGACCGGCTCGGCGGACTGAGCGTCTCGGTCTCGGAGCACCACGGCTCCTCCGACGGGTACCTCCCCAGCCCGATCCCCCTGCTCGGCGCCATGGCGGCCCGGACCACCACGATCCGGCTGATGATCGCTGCGCTCATCGCCCCCTTCTACGAACCGCTGCGCCTCGCCGAGGACCTGATCGTGCTCGACATCGTGAGCCGTGGCCGGGTCGACCTCATCCTCGGGGCCGGCTACGTCCACGAGGAGTTCGATCAGTTCGGCGTGGCGATGAGCGACCGGCCCCGTCGGGTGACCGAGGCCGTGCACACGCTCAAGGCGGCCTTCTCGGGCGAGCCCTTCGAGTTCCGGGACCGGAGGGTGCAGCTGACCCCGGCGCCGTTTCGCCCCGGGGGTCCGTCCATCCTCCTCGGGGGAAGCAGCGAGGCGGCGGCACGACGCGCCGCCAGGATCGGCGACGGTTTCATCCCCTCCAGCCCCGAGCTGTGGGAGCCCTATCGCGACGAGATCCGGCGGCTGGGCAAACCCGATCCAGGGCCTCGTCCGATGGGATCCACCAGCGTGATCGCGTTCGCCCAGGACGCCGAGGAGGGCTGGGAGGACATGGCACCCTTCTTCCTGCACGAGATGAACGCCTATGGAAGCTGGCTGGCGCAAGACGACGGGACCGGCCCGTATCACACGGTGAAAGACGTCGACGAGCTCCGCGCGACCGGCAGCTACCGGGTGCTGACCCCGGCCGAGTTCGTCGCCGAGCAGGAGATCACGCCCGTCCCCTACCTCGTTCTCAACCCGATGTGCGGCGGCATACCTCCGGAGCTGGCGTGGTCGAGCCTGCGCCTCTTCGAGCACGAGGTGCTGCCAGCCCTCGAATAGACCGGGGGTTCGGCCGTCACGGTGGCGGGCGGCGGGCCAAGCCCGCCGCCAACGTTTAGAAGACGCCGATGCCGGCGGCCTCGTTTCGCTTGCGCCACTCTGCCCGCGGCATCCGGGTGACGTCGACGTCCTTGGCGAGCGCACGGAGGGCGCCGACCGACGCCTGCTCCTTCGCGGTGTGCTTGAAGGGGTCCCAGTCGAAGAACCGGCACGCGTTCTGCCACGTGATCTTGTGGATCTCGTCGTCCCGGCAACCCGCTGCCTGCAACTCGCCCCACGCGAACTCCGGCGACACCGGCCACGTCGTGTCCGTGTGCGGGTAGTCGCACTCCCAGGCGATGATGTCAATGCCGATCCGGTCACGTAGCAACAACCCCGAGGGGTCGGTGATGTAGCAGGCGAGGATGTGGTCGCGGAACACCTCCGAGGGCATCTTGCCGCCGAAGTCATCCTCCAATTTCAGCCACTTCTGGTTGTCGTAGTGCCGGTCGATCCGGTCGAAGTAGAACGGGATCCACCCGATCCCGCCTTCGGAGAGGGCGACCCTCAGATCCGGGAACCGCCGCAAGGTCGGGCCGAAGAGCAGGTCCTGTGCGGTGATCGCGCTGATCTGGCAGGCGAGCACGATCAGGTGGTCGACCGGAGCCTCGATGGGCTTCTGGATCACGCCGAACCCGGCCCCGATGTGCAGCGAGAGCACCATGTTCTCGTCGGAGATGGCCTTCAGCATCGGGTCCCAGTGGCCCGAGAGGAAGCTCGGGAATCCCTGCGCGTGCGGCGTTTCGAGGAAGCTGATCGATCGGCAGCCCTTCTTGGCGAGCCGCTTGACCTCGGCGACTGCGAGGTCGATGTCCCACATCGGGACGATGCCGAGCGGGATGAAGCGACCCGGATACGAGCCGCACCACTCGTCGATGGCCCAGTCGTTGTAGGCCTGGAGCGAGACCAGGGCGATCTCCTTGTCCACGGCCTCGGTGAACGTCCGGGCGTTGAAGCCGGCCATCGTCGGGAAGTTCATCGACGCCAGCACGCCGTTGGCGTTCATGTCCCGCACGCGCTGGTGGACGTCCCAGCATCCGGGGCGAAGCTCCGAATACGCCCCGGGGTTGAACCCCCACTCCTCGCGGGGCCACCCAACCGTCGCGGCCATGCCGAACGGTGTTGACGTCGCCTGGCCCTGGAAGACCCACTGGTCGACGCCCTGGTCGTTGCGGACGACCTTGGGCACCTTGTCCGCAAACTTCGCCGGCACATGGTTCTTGTACATGTCCGGGGGCTCGATCATGTGATCGTCGATGCTGACCAGGATCATGTCGTCGCGTTGCATGGAGATTCCTCTCAGCGGTGAGAAGAGAGGTGGCCCCGTGCCACCCTCGCTCATCTGTGCCTGCTACGTCACAAAATCTAGCCCGAATGGGTGGATGTTCACACTCCGTCCATCGCCGGGCGTCCCGGTGAACAGGGAGTTTTCTTCCGGCGAGCGCCCCGTCAAGCACCGAACGCCCGAGAACCGCCGAATCAGGCTCAGCGGCGCGAGGCGTCGGCGAGGAGCTCCTCGATCGCGTCCGGCGACAGCGGCCGTGCGAGCAGGAACCCCTGCCCACCGTCGCACCGCTCCCGCTGCAGGTGGGAGACCTGCGCCGTCGTCTCGATTCCCTCGGCCAGGGTCCGGAGTCCGAGGGCCCTCCCCAGCTCGACCAAGACGTGGATCAACGTCGGGCCGTCCTCGGCGCCGTCGATCCGCGAGATGAACGAGCGGTCGATCTTGACCTCGTCGACCGGAAGCTGGCTCAAGGAAGCCAGAGAGGAGGACACCGTGCCGAAATCGTCGACGGCGACACGCACCCCGAGCTCCCTGATGCGGGTGAGCTCCAGCAACACGTTCGGCAGGTTGCAGTCGAAGCAGGACTCGGCAGCCTCGACGACGAAGGAGGACGTGGGGAACCCGAAGTGCGACAGGGCCCGAGCGATGTCGCTGGCCAAGTAGCCGCTCTCGAGCTGACCCCGAGAGACGTTGACCGAGATGTCAATGGGGTAACCGAGCTGGTGCCAGTGGCTCCCCTGCCGGATGGCCTCCACGAGCACCTGCCGCCCGACCTCGGCACCCAACCCAATGTCCTCGAGCACCGGCACGAAGTCCTGCGCGTCGAGCACACCGCGCTCGGGATGTTGCCAGCGAAGCAATGCCTCGGCCCCGATGACCCGGCCGGTGCAGAGGTCGAAGAAGGGTTGGTAGAGCAAGAAGAACTGCTGGCGCTCGGCGGCGATCCGGACCTGCTTCTCCAGGTCCATGCGGTCCGCGGCTCGCTGCGACATCTCGGGCTCGTAGAGGGCGAAGCAGTTCTTGCCTTGTTCCTTGGCGTGGTACAGCGCGATGTCGGCGTCCCGGAGGAGCTCGCCCGCCGACTCGCGATGGCCCATCGCGATCCCGATGCTGGCGGTCACCGAGAGGCGGCCATCGACGCCCTCCAGTTCGAACGGCTCGTGCAGCACCTTGAGGACCCGCTCGGCGATCGGCTGGGGGCCATCCGCCAGCGAAGCACCCTCGGCGACGACGACGAATTCGTCGCCCCCCAAGCGGCCGAGCGTGTCGCTGCCGCGCACTGTGGCGCGGAGCCGGTCGGCCACCGCCACGAGCACCTGATCCCCCACGCCATGGCCCAGGCTGTCGTTGACGTCCTTGAACCCGTCGAGGTCGATGAACATCGCGGCGGCGAGCGTGCCGTCCCGCTTGGTGCGCGCCAGCGCCTGGTCGAGACGGTCCAAGACGAGCGACCGGTTCGGCAGATCAGTGAGCGCGTCGTGGAGGGCCTGGTGGCGCACCTGGTCGACTAGCTGCGCGTTCCTGATGGCCACCGCCGCCTGGGCCGACAGTCCCCGCAGCGCCTCCCCGAGCGTGGGGTTCTCGCGGAGCCGTTCCGGGCGGTCGGACACGTAGACCACCAGCGCACCGATGAGCTGGTCGTTGGCGATCATCGGCGCTGACGCGCCGGCCACCACCACATCGTCGAGCGGGACGCCGTGGCCACGGCGTAACTGGGCAAGCCGCTCGGCCGGGAAGAAGGTGACCCCGCTGCTCACGGACTCGGTCGCCGCCGGAGACAGGGTGACCCTTGCGAGCTGGTGTTCCATGGACTCGGGGAACCCGTAGGTGGCGGCCACATCCAAACCGCCGGTCGAGGGGTCGTGGACGAGCACCATCGACTGGTCGCAGTCGATCACCGACTCGACCGCCCGGGCCAGGTTCAGGGCCATCTCCTCGGTGCTGCGGAGCTCGGTCAGAGTGCTCGACAGGTCGAGGAGCGTCCCAGCGGTGGTCGCCTGACGTCTCGCCTGCTCGAGCGCCGTGGCCGAGTCGAGTGCCGCGGCCGCAAGGCTGGCATAGGACAGCACGAGATCGCGCTCCTGGGACAGGAACTGGCGCGACGCCGGCTCGATGACCCCGAGGTAGCCGAACTTGCCGCGGGTCGACGCAACCTCCACCGCCATCACCTCGAACAGATCTCCGTCGACCCGTTCGGGGAGGGTCGCCGCGAAGGCCAGGGCCTGGAGCTCTCCGGTGCCGCCGAAGTAGAGGCGCTGGGCGAGTGGCACCCCGGGGTCGATCGAGAGCACATAGACCGGAGCCTTGACCGACCGGGCCGCCGCCTCGAGCACCCGCCTCAGGCCTTCCTCGGGGGTCGGCGCCGAGATCATGTCCATGACGGTCCGCTGCAGCGTGTCCAATCGCATCTGGAGAAGACTCGAGCGCATCTCGAAGAAGTTCTTTTGATGCGTGACGTCCGCCGTTGTCTCCCATCGCAATCGGAAGGTGCACTCGGGAGCACCGTCACACCCGCACCGCTCCTCGACCACCTCCCCGGGCGGCAGGCCGAACAGCAACGGTTGCATTCCATGGAGGCCAATCGAGAACGCGCACCACTCGCGGAACGGTGGAAACCCGTCCAGGAAACGATGCGTCAACTCCCACTCACCGGGCGCGAGCTCCTTGCCGGTAAACCCCATGATCGTGGAAAGTCCGAAGGACGTCCGCTCCCCGGCCCCGGCCGCAAACAGGGATTTGAGAAGGTTGGAGGGCGAACCGAAGCTCTGAAGCATCTGGGTCATTTCGACCCGGGATTCGTCGTGCAGCCGGCTCGCAAGGGCGATCTCCCGCAGAGCATCTTCTCCCAGCACGCGCCCAACGGCCTCGAACAGCGATCGGACCTCGCCGTACGAGAACCAGGCGCTCTCGTCAGCGAGCGATTCCGCGACGTTGGTCAGGTCAGCCTCGGCGAGGACGCGACTGCGGATCTCCTCGCCCTGGGTCTCGGCCAGATAGGCGACCACCATATGGGTGATGATCCCGCTGAAGTGGCGGTCGTCGGCACTCTGCTCGGTCACGCCGGGTATCCAGATTGGGCCGGCGGGTTCCATACCCGGGACATCGACCAAAAGTGCATGCACACGCTCACTAGCATCAAACCGCGCCGACAGGGGTTCTGTGGTGAGAGGGCAAATCTACTGGAGGACCCTGCCTGAACTGCGGCAATCCTTGTTCCGAGTCGTGCTCAGCCGGGTCGAGGGAGCCAGACGGCACACATGTGGTCAGAGTCCCGGGTCAGAGTTCGGGGATGAGCGTGGCGACGAACTGCCGGGCCTCGCGGCGGGACCGGAGGCGCTCTTCAGTGCTCTCCCCGAGGGGCACAATCCGGGCCATGAGATCGGTGACTCCGGCGTCCCGATAGCTTCGCAACCGGTCTGCGATCGACGACTCGTCGCCGACCGCCATGACGTCGTCAATGTCATGGGCGTCACCCCGTTCCAGCAGCCGCGCGTAGTTGGGGGAGAAGTCGGCGTGCCCAAGGACCTCCTTGGCGGTCGCCCGAGCAGCCTCGACTGCGTCGCGCGGGCACAGCGCGACCGGGACACCGCCGACGATGCGCGGGGCGGGCCGGCCGGCCTCTCGTGCCGCCTGGGCGATCCGCGGGATCACGTGCTCGCTGATCGCCTTCTCGTCGGCCATCCACAAGATGGTGCCCGCCGTCTGCTCGCCTGCCAGTCGCAGCATCAACGGCGCCAGCGCGGAGATCAGGATGGGCATCGGTTCGGCATCGACCACGTTGATGGGGCTGTGGACTCGGAACGAATCGTTCTCGACATCGACGGATCCCGGGCCCGCGAATGCCGCATGCAGCACCTCGAGGTAGTCACGGACCAACCGCGCCGGTTTCTCGTACTCGAGGCCCCACTGTTCCTCGATCAGCCAGTGGTGCGAGGGGCCGAGGCCGAGGGTGAAGCGGCCACCGCAGGCCAGCTGGGTGGTCAGCGCCTGTTGAGCCAATGTCATGGGGTGCCGTGACTGGACAGGCACGACCGAGGTCCCGAGCTCCAGACGCTCGGTCGCCTGCCCGAGGGCCGTCACCACCGTCATTGCATCCAGGTAGCCCGGGACCTGAGGGATCCAGACCGACGCGAAGCCCTCGTCCTCGGCCGCCCGCACCTCCGCGATCAGCGCGCTGAGCCGCTCACCGCGGGGATGCTCCCTGTCCGAGCCCATCATCAGACCGGTGCGCATGCGGCGTCCCTTCGCTGGCTGGCTCGACGGGTCCCGGTCGGATGCATCGTCGCGTTCACGGTCTCCCCCCGTCGACCCCGACGATCTGGCCCGTGACGTAGCTGGCCTCGTCCCGGCAGAGGAACGAACAGGCCGCGGCGATGTCCTCGGGCTTTCCCTGCCGACGGACGGGGGTCGAGGCGATCGAGGCCTCGATGTTGAGGTCACCCGCTGCCGCTGCGGCGCGGAGCATCGGGGTGTCGATAAACGACGGTGGGATGCTGTTGACGGTCACGCCCCGGGGTGCGAACTCGCGGGCCAGCGTCTTGGTCAGCCCGATCATCCCCGACTTGGCCGACACGTAGGCCGCCATGCGGGGCGTGCCGCTGTGGGTGCTCGACGACGAGATATTGACGATGCGGCCCCACCCCGCTTCCAACATGTGCGGGAGCACCGCCTGGCAGCAGTGGAACGTGCCCATCAGATTGACGTCGAGGATCTCGCTCCAGTGCTCGGGGGTGATCTCGAGGAAGGGAACGAAGCTGGCCCGCCCCGCGTTGTTGACCAGGATCGTCGGAGCGCCGAGACGGTCGGCGACCTCGCCCACTGCCTCGAACACCCTCCGGCGGTCGGTCACGTCGACCTCGAGGCCGAGCGCCCGTCCCCCTTCGTCGCCGATGTCCGAGGCGGCCGCCGAGGCGGCGGGGGCGTCGAGGTCAAAGATGGCCACGCCGGCGCCGTCCCGGGCCAACCGTTGGCTGATCCCGAGGCCGATGCCCGAAGCCCCTCCAGTCACCACCGCGACGCGCGGTGCGCTCCAGTCACTCATGTGTGCCTCCCATCGGTCGGGGCGCGCCTCCCACTTGGTCCATCACCATGGCGCACGCCAGCCCGTCGTCGAAAGTGGGAGCCTCAGGGGGCACCTCACGATCGCGGACGGCGTCGCGCATCACCTCGGCGTATCGCTGCATGGCCGTGAACAGGGGGTTGCCACCCGACTCGCCACAAAAGACCTCGTGCTCTGATTCGGGGGAGCGGACGACGACGCGGTTTGCGGTCTCCTGGAGCACACCGCGCGACCCCACGACCACCAGCGACAGCGGGAGTCCCACCGGTGCCGCCGAGCTGCCGTCCATGACCACGGTCACCCCCCGATCGGAGCGCATCGCGAGCGCGAACCCGTCGTCGGCGCTGCAGCGATGCACCTGGCCGTTCGCGTCAGGACGCTCCGGCACCGACGTCCGGAGCTGGCCGGCGACCTCGCCGAACTCTCCGAAGGCCCACCGGGCGAAGTCGATCTGGTGGGAGCCCATCGCGCGCAGCCACCCCCCGCCGGCGTCGGCGTCGAAGGCCCAGCCATAGGGCCGCAGCGGTGTCCGGGTGATCGACATGAGCAAGGTGAACGAGGCGTGCTCGGGTTCCCCAATCGCCCCTTGTGCGATGGCCCCGACGACGTGGTGACGGGAAGCGTCGTAGCGGTTCTCGAAGTTCAAGAAGTGCAGCACCCCGGCCGACTTCGCCATCTCCAGCATCTTGGCGGCCTCGTGCGCGTTGCGACCGAACGGCTTGTCGCAGACGACGTCGTGGCCGGCTTCTATCGCGAGGCGGACGTGCTCGAGGTGCAGGAACGGCGGAGAGTGGACCGAGATGACGTCGAGATCCTTGCGTCCGCAAAGCGAGACCACCGCAGGCTCGTCGCGGGGCGACACCACGTCGACGACCTCACAGCCCTCGGTGCCCGCGAGCGCGGGGGCGACCACCCGCTCGCCGAACCCCTTCCCGATCACGCCGACCCGCACGTCGTCTCCCCTCCGCTCGACGCCACTCAGGCGAGCGGTTCCTCGCCGACCAGGGTCGTACGGTGCATGATCCGGGCGCTGGTCGCCGAATAAGGGACGACCCGGTGCATGGTGCCGGTGTTGTCCCAGATCACCAGGTCCCCGACATGCCACTCATGCTGGTACACGTAGTGCGGCTGGGTCGAGTGCTGGAGCAGGCGGTCAAGGAGCGCCCTGCTCTCCTCGGGATCCATCCCCTCCACACGCGACGCCGTCGCGCCGAGGACGAGCGACTTGCGGCCGGAGGCGTGGGTCCACACGAGCGGGTGGGACCGGACGGGTCGTGTCCGCCAGTCGGCCACGTCTTCCTCGGTGAAATCAGCACGAGAGAGCCGCTCGATCGTCTCGACCGAGTGCGCGACACGGAGACCACCAATGGCGTCCTTGTCCTCCTGGGAGAGGTCCTCGTACGCCGCGTAGGTGTTCGCCCACTCGGTCTGGCCGCCGGTCTCCGAGAGGTGCCGCGCGCTCAGGAGCGACGCCCGGGAGGGGATCTCGTCGGTGGTGCCGTCGATATGCCAGTGAAAGGTGCCGAGCAGATAGTCGGCGGTCTTGGTGATGCTCTTGTCGAGCGTGACCTTGTAGATGTGCTCCTGACCCTGATTGGTGAGCTCCCCGAGCGTGCGGGCGAAGGCCACCTGCTGTTTGTCGTCCAGGTCAGCCTGGCGGAACAGCAGGAGGCCGCGCTGTCCGAGGACGTCGCGGATCTGCTCGCTATGGTCGCCGCTCAGCAAGTCGGGTGCCGAGGCACGGATCTCGGTCCCGACGAGCGGGCTGAGGTCGACCGTCTCGAGTGTCATGTCGCTCTCCTTCGTGCGGTCACGGTGGATCCCCGTCGAACAATCGCAGCGTCAGATCCGGTCACGGAGCTCGCGTTTGAGCACCTTGCCGGAGGGGTTTCTCGGAAGGGCGCCGACGAACAGGACGTCCTTGGGGACCTTGAAACGGGCGAGCTGGCCCCGACAGTGCTCCATGAGCTCCTCTGGCGTGGCGCTCGTGCCGGGACGGAGCGCGACGAAGGCGACCGGCACCTCGCCCCACCGATCGTCGGGGCGTCCGACGACGGCCACCTCGAGCACGGCTTGGTGCTCGTAGAGGACTCGCTCGACCTCCGAGCCGGCGACGTTCTCGCCACCGGAGACGATCATGTCCTTCAGCCGATCGACGATGAAGAGGTACCCGTCGTCATCGAGGACCCCGATGTCCCCGGTGTGGAACCACCCGCCCGCGAACGCGGCCTCGGTCGACTCAGGGTCGCGCCAATAGCCCTTGAAGACCTTGGGGCCGCGCAGGACGACCTCACCCCGCTCGCCCGCCGGAAGCGACTTGCCCTCGTCATCCCAGATGTCGAGCTCCACGTAGAGACAAGGCCGCCCGACGCTTCCGAGCTTGCGCACGATGCTGTCGCGATCCAAGAAGGTATCCCCCGAGACCGTCTCGGTGAGCCCGTAGGCGTCAGCGAACCAGGCCGAAGGGAAGGTCCTCTGGATGCGCTCGATGAGGGGGATCGGCATCTTCTCGCCCCCGTTGATGATCACCCGCACCGAGGAGAGGTCGCGCCGTTCGATGTCGGGCAGGGCCATGATGGCGTTGACCATCGCGGGAGCCAGCCACAGCGTCGTCACATTCGAACCCTCGATCACATCGACGACATCGGCTGCCTCAAAGGCGCGCTGCACGATGACCGTCGCCCCGGCCGCCAGCAACGAGGTCGTCGTGAGATCCAGCGCCCCCACGTGGTACAGCGGCCCGCACGCGAGCCCGAGGTCCTCGCTCGTGAATCCGAACTGCACGATGTGGGCCAGGTTCTTCCAGGCCAGGTTGGCGTGGGTGATCATCACGCCCTTGGGGCGCCCGGTGGTGCCCGACGTGTACATGAGCCGGTGGATGTCGTCACCACCGACCCGGGCCGCAGGCGGGACGTTGGCCGCCACCCGGAGCTCCGCCAGCTCGACCCATCCCGAAGGTGCCGGTGCCGCCGGAGAGACCCGCAGCAGCCGATCCTCGATCCCGGCGGTCGCGGCGTCACCGAGCGGGACGAGGGAACCGTCGCAAACGAAGGCCCGCGCCTCGGAATGCTCGAGGACGTAGCGCACCTCGGGTGCTGCGAGCCGCCAGTTGATCGGCATCGCGATGGCGCCCAGATAATTCGCCGCGAAGATCGTCTCGAGGAACTCCGGCGAGTTATAGGACAGCAACGCCACCACATCGCCCGCGCCGACCCCCCGATCGTGCATTCCGGCAGCCAAGGCGCGCGCTTGGGCAGCCATCTGCGCGTAGGTCACGACCTGGTTGCCGAACACGATCATCGGTTTATCTGGGGTGAGGCTCGCGTGGTGGACCAGGACACCGAACCAGTTCATGTCGGCCTGCATCTGCGCCGCCTGCGTCACCGGCTTCGCTCCGACGCCCCGGATTCTGGGACCGCGTCGTGCCACTCCACGTGCTCGCGGCGGTCGCCGAGCAGGAACCCGGTGATCACGCGGTCGGCGAACCGCCACGACCCATCCACCCGTTCGAAGCCATCGACGTAGCGGCCCGATGCGATCGGTTGGAGCGGCAGCGCATCGGTCTGCTGGAACACGGTGGCATACGAGCGGGCCGTGGCCCGATCACCATCGACGTCGATGGCGACATTGGTGATCACGTGCTTTGTCCGAGGGGTGCCGTCGGCATGCAGACGGGTCTGCTCGCAGAACGCCTGGACCTGAGCGGCACCCTGGTAGCTCGTCGCGTTCCCATCGGAGTGCTCGATCCGGTAGGTGGCGTGCTCGAACATCGATGCGACGTCGGGCCATCGACCGGCGTCGACGTGTTCTGCGTAGGACAAGAGCAAAGCGTTGATCGCGTGCCAATCCGCGAAGGCGATCGGCTCGCCACCCCCCATCGCTCAGGCGCCTCAGGCCGAGGTCTGAGCGAGAGCGGCGTCCTCCCAACGCTCTCCCTCGGCGACGATCACCTCGAGAGCGTTGGGAAGGCATGGGACCTCCTTGGCCAACGCGCTCCCGGGTGGGAGCTCGCCGGCCTCGGCTGCGGACAGGGCATCGAGCAGCATCCGTCGGGCCTGGGCCACGGCGATGTCACTTGAGGAGAGGTGCTCCTCGGTGCGGTCGATGATCGGACCCATGCTGCTCTGGATGACGGCGTCCTCTTCGAGGAGGCTGCGTCCGAAGCCGGTGAAGTGGCCGGCAGCCATGAGCGCCCGGTCCTGGCCCCACGCGTTCATGCGGTCGCCCCGCACCCCGGTGTAGTCACGGGGGTTGGGCGCATACGTCGGATCCTGCATGGCGATCTCGTCGGGCGTCTTGGCGCTGTGGGGCGTGTCCCCGAAATACCCGAAGAACAAGAGGTGATGGGTGTCGTCGACCGGCGAGATGACGAACAGCGACCCGGCGCGCGGGAGCGAACGGCCGATCGGGGTGATCGTCACGAGTGGCATCAGGTGTTCGGTGATCCGGACGTAGCTATGGCCGTCCGAGGTCGCTCGCAGCGCGGCCGCTCGCATCCCATAGGGCGTGGACTGGGTTTCGTACTTGGGCGGTTGGTCGAGGGCGAAGGTGAGGTTGGAGTGCTCGGCCATTTTGGCGGCCTCGGCGATCCAGGTCTGGTGGAGCAATCCCACGTGTGCCGAGTCGATCGTGCCCTCGATGGCCTGGAGCCAGTTGCACGGGACGCGAGACACGCACCAGTAGCGGTACAGCTCCTGGTCACCGAAGGGCACCTCGGGGAACGGCGGCGTTTTGCCGCCGCCCATCCACACCCAGGCGAGGCCCCCACACTCGTGCACCGGGAAGTGCACGACCGGGACCTTCGCGGCGAACTGCTCGGCCCGGACGGCCTGGTTCGGACATTCCACAACACAGCCGGACACGTCCATCTTCCAGCCGTGGTACAGGCACCGAAGGGCGTTGCCCTCGGTCCTGGCAAGCAACAGCGAGGCCCGCCGATGCGGGCACAACTCGTCGAAGAAGCCGATGCGGCCGTCCTCGGCCCGGAAGGCCACGTAGCTCTGCCCGAAGAGCCGGACCGGCATGGGCGCCTCGCCGTGGACGAGATGCGTCGACATGGCGAAGGGGATCCAGTAGTTGGAGCGCATGAGCCGACCCATGGGCGCCTCGCCCTCGATCCTGGTCATGAGTTCGTTCTCGGCCACCGTGGTCATGGCGTCTCCTTCGGATCCGGCCTCAGGGAAGAGGCTCGCTGATCCGGTCGAACGACGTGCCGAGGGTATCGGGGGGGTTTGGCTGGCGCCACAACTCGACCGCAAACGACACGATCACGAACGAGTACACCAGCTGTAGGAGGTGCAGCGCGTCCTCGGGGAGGTCGTCCAAGGGGAACTTGTCGCAGTAGGCCATCGCCTCGCCAACCCTCGGCAGGACGGCGTCATAGAGCGCCTGCATGTCGTCGATCGTGCTGGACATCCGCTCTGCCCAGCGCTCCCGTTCGGTGGCCAGGCACCACCGCTCGGCGAAGGGTTCCAGGTCGTCGAAGTCCTTGGGAAGCATGGCCACCGCTCAGACCCCGATCCGCTCGCGCTCGTAGCCCCGCACCCATTCGGCGGCCGCCCGGTGGAAGTTCCGGACCAGCACCTCCTGGTCGTTCAAGGGGAACCGGTCGACGACCCCTGACTCGAGGCCCCACTGGGTCGCCTCGAGTGTGTTGGCGTCCTGGAGCGAATACTCCTTGAACGACACGGCCGCCATCTCCCGGCCGACCCGTTCCGAGGCCGACTTGGCCGGCAGCGAGTAGACGTCGCCCTCGAACACCAGCGTGTTGCGGGACGTGGGCCAGAACTGGTGCGTGTTGTACCACCCGGCCTCCCAGATCAAGATCGCGAAGTTCGGGAAGAACTGGAACGAGGAGAGGCCCCAGGGGTGGATCTTGCCGGGGTTGATGCCCGGCGGGAGCTCGCCCAGGTCCGACTGGTCCCACGGTCCGAACAGTCCGCTGCGCGTCGCGAGGTCCGCCGGCTTCACGTTCTCCGGCGGCATCTCCCACCCCCGGTGCAAGGAGCCCGCCGTCGTCACGAGACCGTGCGGCCCCTCCACCTGATAGTGCGGCGCTTCGTAGCCGTTCTGCGTGATCGTGGCGCGCAGCTGGCTCGGATGCTGTCCGACGTGCACAACGGGTGCGTGGTAGAACTCCATGAAGGCGTCCGAGAACACCTTCCAGTTGGCGCGGCACTCGACTCGGAACGCGTACCGATCGGTCATCTGGCCGAACGGGTAGTCCTCCACCCCGAGCAACATGGGCCCAAGGAACTCGCGCAGCGTCTGAGCCGGCTGCTTCGCGAAGTTCACGAAAATGAAGCCGGCGAACACCTCGCAGTGGACGGGCACCAGCCCGTAGTCGGCCTTGTCGAGGTTGAAGAACTCCCCCTCTTGCTGTGCGAACACGCAGGAGCCGTCTAGCCCGTAGCGCCACCCGTGGTACTTGCAGGTGAACTGGCGGACCGTTCCGCTGGTCTCCTCCTGGGGGAAGTCCTGCCACACGAGCTTGTTGCCGCGATGCCGGCACACGTTGTGGAATGCCCGCACGTCCTCGCCGTCGCGCACGACGATGATCGAGGTGTTGGCGGCCGGGATCTCCTTGGTGAAGAACCGGCCACTGCGCGGCACCTGCTCGATCCGGCCCACCTGGAGCCACGCCCGTTTGAAGATTGCCTCACGCTCAAGCTCGTACCACTCCGGCGAGACGGAGTCGTCGTACGAGACGGGTCCCGTGCCGAGCTCCGGATAGTGCGCAGTCCAGCTGCCTTCGGCGGGCTTCGGGTAGCGAGCCATTGTCAGTCCTCCAAATCCGGCTGTCCACCGAACATACGTCGCCGCGACGTTAGCTGTCATCCGACCGGTCGGTACAACGCTGCTCGGTCACACGCCCAGCCGTTCGAGCATCGCCCCCGCCCGCTCGATGCTGCGGGCGATCGGGGCACGGTACCCCTCCTCCTCGATCCTCGGACCGAGGATCTCCAGGTCGAACGGGCCCTCGTACCCCGCGTCGAGCAAGATCCCGAGCAGCCGCTCCACGGGGACGTCGCCGTCGCCGACGGCGCACCGGTTCGGCATGTCGAAGGTGCCCAGCTTGTAGTCGCTGATCTGGACCAGGGCCACCTGGTCGATGTGCTTCCCCACGAGCTCGCCAAGCCCACGCTCATACCAGGAGGAATAGAAGTCGACGGTGACGCCCATGCCCGCCATGGCGGCGAGGTCGACGGCGTCGCGGACGCAGTGCACGAAGCTCACATCGGTGCGCAGCGGATTCGTCGGTTCGAGCGAGAGCACCACGCCGAGCTGCTTGGCCCGTGCCACCAGGGGCGCCATCTCTTCGCAGAACCTCGCGGCGGCCTCCTCCCAGGGTGCCGAGCCTGCGCTCCCGGTGATGATGTAGAGCACCGGGGCGCCGATCGACGCGGTGAACTCGAGCGACTCTGCGGTCCCATCCCGGTAGCACGACATGCTCGACACCGTGAGGCCGGCATCGCGCACCGCCCGGCGGGACTCGTCCCACCCGGCGGCCTCCAGCTTGGGAGAGATAAGGCTGACGTTGTCGATCCCGAGATCGGCCCAGAGCGCCAGGTCGTCCTCCAGGGACTGGTGCATCGAACAGATCGCGTTGACCGACAGTCGCGGATGCATGGCCGCCTCAGAATGCGGCGGGCCGAGCACTGACCGGATCAGCGCTTGCCCGGGAGGGTCCAGTCGTCCGTCTCGGCATCTTCAGTGACGCCGCCCCGCGGCGAGCTCCGGTGCGAAGAGCTCCTCCATGCTGCCGAGCTTGACCGCGATCACCCAGTCATGATGGGCGATTCGCCATCCGTCGGGCGTCCGCACGAGACGCGTCGGCTGGATGCCGAGGCTCTCGTAGAACTTGCCGGCCCTCGGCCCGACCCCGTGGTGCATGGCCCGTACGCGCGACGACCTCGGCGGTATCCCCGTCCACCACCGGGGTCATGGACGCCACGTGGTGATAGGTGACGATCTCGCTGCTCCCCGACATGTGCCGCATCGCTCCCACGACGTTGGCCCGGCCCTCCATCACCGATTCGGGGGTCCAGCGGGCCGTGGTGTCCTCGGTGAAGACCTCGTCCATCTGGTCCCAGCCCTTGGCGTCGACGAGCTCGAAGTAGCGGATCATGACGTCGGTGATCGCCATCCGGTCGATGAGTGCCTGAACCTGTGGGTCGGTGCTCACAGAGCTACTCCTCGACGGTGATCGCGGCCTTTGGGCATCCCTGCACCGCCTCCTCGAGGCGCTCCCGAAGCGACTCGTCGGGATGATCGTTCAGCACATGCACGGTGTCGTCGTCGTCCTCGAGTGCAAACACCTCCGGGCACGCGGCAACGCAGACACCGTGCGCGTCGCAGCGCAGCTCGTCGACGACCACTCTCATGAGTGACTCTCGCGTGCTCGCCCGGAGCTCATCGGACGAGCCGGCGCGCCATGAAGAGCACGTGGTCGCGCTCGTAGGTGTCGGCCATGTCGGGGTGGACCTCCCGCAGGTGGGCGAAGGCGACCTCCACGATCTCGTCCTCGGTGAGGCCGGTCAACGTGACCCCGCAGGGGCAGTCCAACACGTAGTGGAACTGGACATCCCCCGCTCCGCTCACGACCGGAACCTCACCGGCAGCGTGCCCAGGCCCTGCAGGAACGGGTTCGCCCACCGTTGGACCGGGCCGGCCAGCTCCCAATCGGGGAAGCGGGCCACGAGCCGCTCAAAGATCATGGTCGCATCGGTCCGGGCGAGCAGCGCTCCGGGGCAGGAGTGCTCGCCGTGGCCGAACGACTGGTGGTCCTTGCCAAAGGACCGGGTGACGTCGAACTCGTCGGACCGGTCCCACACGTCCTCGTCGCGGTTCGCGCTGGCGTAGGCCATGAAGACGTAGTCGTCCTTTTGGATCGGCTGGCCACCGATCTCCTGGTCCTGGGTCGAGGTCCGGCATCCCGACCAGTTGAGCGGGTAGTAGCGCAGCGACTCCTCGATGGCGTTGGAGACAAGCTCCGGTCGCTCGGCGAGGAGGCGTCGCTGCTGGGGATGTTGCGCGAGGGCGAGAGCCACGAAGGAGAGCAGCGACCTCGTCGTCTCGCCCGCGTTGACGAAGGTGTGGATGAACGAGATCGCCATCCCGGCCGGCACCGGCCCCCCGTCGTGCTGGGACCGGGCGATGATGCTCGCAAGATCGTCACCCTGGGCGCCGTTGGCCCGTCGCTCTGCCAGAAGCTCGCCGCAGTAGGCGTGGAACTCCTCCACGAGGCGGTGGACCCGGTCAGCCTCCTGCGGGTCGCGGTCCGGGTCGATCGTGATGGCGAGCATCTGGGCCGACGCCATCTCGATGAACCGTTCACGCATGTCGCGCGGGACGCCGATCAACTCGGTCATCAAAGCGGCAGGGATCCGTCCGACCGTGGTCACGAAGTCGACCTCGGACCCTGGCTCGATCTCGGCGATGAGCTCGTCGGCGATCTCGGCGATCCGGGGCTTCAGGCTCCGCACCAGGCTGGGACGCAGCGCCTTCATGAGTACGTTGCGGATCTGCCCGTGGCGCGGGGGGTCCGAGATCATCAGGCTCTCGAAGTTGGGATCCCCCATCGAGAGCTTGCCGTGGGCGATCGCCCGCCGGGTCTCGGCGGCGCTCAGGTGTCCCTCCTTGATCTTCTCCTGCGCCCACTCCGGAAGCTGGTGGATGACCGTCGACGGATCGCTGGCGTCGCCGATGGCGAACCCGTAGGCGCTCGAGAACAGGTCGGGGTGGCTCCCGACGAAGCGCTGGTCCTCCCACTTGGAGAGGATCCACAGCCCGGTCGGGTAGCCCGGCGGCTCGTACCAGAACACCGGCGACCCGTGGCGTTGGGCCGCGATCGACGCGTACATCTCGGCGGGCTCCTGCATGTAGAAGGCCGCGTCCTCCCAGGCCGGCCACTTCGCGGTGGCGTCGGTCGTCGTCATCGATTCAGTCCGACCATGGCTTCTGGTCCCAGGGCCGGTCGAGTCCCTGCATCCCCGCGCCGAACGGGAAAAACTGACGTTGGGCCCACATCTCAGCCTGGAGCCCGTGATCGAGCTCGTTGAGGAAGGCTCGCTTCAGGTTCTGCACGAGGAGGTGGCGGGTGTTCCGGGTCGCGATCGGTGGCCGCATGGCGATCTGCCGCGCGATCTCCCAGGCCCGGTCGAGGAGCTTGTCCTTGGGCAGCACCTCGTGGACGACGCCCCACTCGCGCGCCTCTTGCGCCGTGAGCTTGTACCCCATGAGGAGGAGGTAGCGGGCGCGGCTCGGGCCAACGAGCGCCTCCCACACCACGTGCTGGCCATCGCCGGGCACCATCCCGCGCGGGAAGTGCGAGAGGTCCTGGAACCACGCGTCGTCCGACGCCAGCACGATGTCCATCAACAGCGGCACCTCGGAATGCATGCTGCAGGGCCCGTTGATCGCGGCGACCATCGGGACGTCGACCGCGAGCAGGTTCTCGAGCAGCATTCGGCCGTACCAGGACTTCTCGTCCATGATCGCCACGCCGTCGGCGTCGGCATACGCGTTGTACAACGGCGCGCCGCTGTCGGTAACCGGGCGACCCCAGCTGTGGTTGTACGTGTCGCCGGTGCCGGTGTGGATCACGACCTTGATCTCGCGGTCGCCGGCGACGTCAGCGAAGGCATCCGACATGGCGTCGTGCGACGACCACTCCCAGTGGAGTGGCCCGCCGTCGGTGTGACACTGCATGAGGAGAATGCCCTCGTCGCTCAGCTCGAACTTGTAGTTGGCGTAGCTGTCCTTGTACTCCGCGAAACGCGTCCGCTTTACCAACGGGTCCCCCTGTGGAGTTTCTGGCGATCTTGTACCGACCAGTCAGTCTATAGATGGCCGATCCGGGTGTCCCAAGTCGATCGATGCCGGTCATCGACGGTATCGCCCCGCCAGGGTGGCCATTCCCTGGCGGGCGAAACCCTCGTCAAGGCCGACCGACGCCCGCCCGGCGACTCTCCCAACTTGGAGAGAAGCGTCCGCCGACCGGCGCTGGCAGGGTCCGCATTCGGACCGCCGGACGCGCCGCACCGTCCCGCGAACCCTGCGGCGCCCAATACAGGGAGCAGGCCGTTCAACTGGGGAATGGGGCCCGTGCCGCGCCAATCGGCAGGGGGCCGGGGGCGTGACCCCGTGTAGTTTCGAGATCCATGCCGCCGGCCGAAGCTCGCGAAGAGCCTCGGCGCAGCGCGAATTGGCGGGCGCGCTACGAGGCGATCATCGACACGTCGGCACGGGTGTTCGCCCAGCGCGGATACCACGCCACCGGGATCACAGAGCTGTGCGCCGCCAACGGTCTTGGCAAGGGGGCCCTGTATCACTACATCGGATCGAAGGAGGAGCTCCTCGCGGCGATCCACGACCGGGTGATGGACGAGGTCATGCTGGGCGCGGATCGCGTCGCCCGGGCTGGTCAGCCGCCCTCGACCCAGCTGGCTGATCTGGGCGTCGAGCTCCTCGACGTCATCCACCGGTACCCCGACCATGTCTGGGTGTTCCTCCACGAGTTCCCGGCCCTCACCGGTGAGCGGTCCGAGCGGTTCCACAAGCGTCGCCGGGAGTACGAGCGGCAGGTGGAGGCAGTGCTCGAAGCCGGTATCGAATCGGGGGAGTTCCGAGCGGTCGACCCCAGGCTTACGGCTCTGGCCTGGCTCGGGATGCACAACTACACCTACCTGTGGCTCAAGGCCGGAGGGCGGTTGAGCGCGCGGGACGTCGCGAAACCCTTCGCGGAGATCTTCATCCGGGGGATTGCCAAATCCGGTTAGGGCGCCGAGTAACCCCCGTCGACCACCAATGCCGATCCCGTCGTCCAGCGCGAGGCGTCGCTTGCGAGAAACGAGTACGCGCCCACCAGGTCGTCAGCGGCGCCGAGCCCGAGCGGATGGCGGGCTGCGATGGCGTCGATCGCCTCGGGGGGAAGCCCCTCGTGGATCGCCGAGAGGAAGGTCCCCGGGCACACGCAGTTGACCCTGATCCCGTCGCGTGCGTACTCGACGGCGGCGACCTTGGCGACCTGGATGACCGCGGCCTTCGTGGCGCAGTAGGGCGCAGCATGGGACCACGCGGTGAAGCCGGCCACCGACGCGGTGAGCACGATGGACCCCGACTTCTGCGCCCGCATCACCGGGACCGCGGCCCGGATCGCGTTGACCGCGCCGAGCACGTTCACGCGGAACGCTCGCTCCCAGTCCTCGGTGCTGAGGTTGTGGATACGACCGTTGGGCGAGAGCACCCCCGCGTTGGAGATCAGCACGTCGAGACGCCCGAATCGGTCAACCGCCCGGGCGACGACCGCCTCGACCTGTGCGATGTCGCTCACATCCGCGAGCAAGGTCTCTACGCCGTTCCGGCCCTTGGGCAGTCCGCTCACGGTCGCGTCGAGGGACGCCAAGCTGACATCGCTGAGGACGAGATCGGTGTCCGGCTCCGAGGCGAAGTGCCGGGCGAGCGCGGCCCCGAGCGCTCCCCCCGCCCCGTTGATCGCCAGGGCGCGCCGCTGGCTCATGTGAGCAGGTAACCCCCATCGACGGAGAGCACCGCCCCGGTCACGAACGATGCAGCGTCGGAGGCGAGGAACTGATAGGCGCCGGCGAGGTCGGAGGCCGAGCCCCAGCGTCGCTGCGCGGTGTGCTCGAGGATGCCGTTGCCGAGCTTCGGGTGGTTCTTCCATCTCTCGGCGAGCGGCGAGTCGAACCACCCGGGGGCGACGACGTTCACGGTGATCCCCGAGGGGGCGAGATCCAAGGCCAGGCCCTTGGCCAGGCCAACCAGTCCCGCCTTCGAGGCGCTGTACGCGGAGAGTCCCTCGCGGGGGCGTTCGCCGAGCACCGACCCGGTGAAGATCAGGCGCCCGCCTTCGGCCATGACCCGAGCCGCCGCTCTCGCGCCCAAGAAGGCGCCGGTGAGATTGACCTCGATCACGTTGCGCCAGACGATCGGGTCGATCTTGAGCGGACCCCCGACGATCGGTGAGATCCCGGCGTTGCAGATCCAGACGTCGAGCCCGCCCCACTCGGCGAGGGTCGCGTCGGCGACCTCGTCGTTGAAGTCGGCGTCGGTCACGTCCCCGCTGCAGACGAGCGTCGGACCGGCGAGCTCGGAGGCGACCTCCTTGAGGTCGGCCTCCGTGCGGGCCACTAGTGCCACACGTGCTTCGGCCTGTGAGAACGCGTGCGCGAGGACACGACCGAGCCCGCGGCTCGCGCCGGTGATCACCACCCTCTTGCCCTTGACGTCGCCACCGCGCGGGAGGCTGCCGGGGATCTCGATCTGTGCGGCCATCTTCCTTCTCGATCTTGTACCGACCATTACAATAGGCCGTTCGTGTTCAGCACCACCGACCTCGTCGAGATGCATCGGCGAATGCTGTCAATTCGCGGGTTCGAGGAGCGGGTCGCGTCCTTGTACCGGGACGGCGAGGTGCCGGGCTTTGTGCACCTGTCCATCGGGCAGGAAGCCTCGGCCGTGGGCGTGTGCTGGCCGCTGCGACACGACGACGTGATCACCTCCACGCACCGCGGTCACGGACACTGCCTCGCCAAGGGGCTGGATCCGCGGGGGATGTTCGCCGAGCTGATGGCACGCGAGGGCGGCACCAACCGGGGTCGGGGCGGCTCCATGCACATCGCCGACCCGACGATCGGCATCTTCGGCGCCAACGGGATCGTCGCCGCCGGCTTGCCGATCGCCGTGGGAGCGGCCACTGCAGCCCGGCTCCGCCACGACGGCACCGTGGCGGTGGCCTTCTTCGGGGACGGCGCCATGGCCCAGGGCGCCTTTCACGAGGCCATCAACCTCGCCGCCGTCGAAGCGTTGCCGGTGATCTTCTTCTGCGAGAACAACGGGTACGCCGAGTTCTCTCCGGCCTCGAGCCAGCACGCGGCGTCCCTCGAGCAGAAGGCCGCCGGGTACGGCGTGGACTACGTGGCGGTCGACGGCAACGACGTGGTCGCCACCGCGGCCGCGATGGACGGGGTCGTCGAGCGCGTCCGTTCCGGCGCCGCACCGGTCATCGTCGAGGCGACGACCTACCGCCAGTACGGGCACTACGAGGGCGACCCGCAGCGCTACCGGTCCCCCGAAGAGGTCCAGGAGTGGGAGCAGCGTGACCCGCTCCTCGTGCACGCCCGTCGGCTGCGTGAGGCGGGCATCTCCGACGACGAGATGAAATCGATGGAGGCCACAGTGGCGGCCGCGCTCGACGAGGCGGTCGAGGCGGCCCGGCTGTGCGAACCCCCCAGTGTGGACACCCTGACCGATTTCGTGGTCCGGGCCAGGCCGGACCGACCAGAGCCAGCCCCACCCGGATCGGACGCCCCCGTCTTCCGGACGATGGACGCCATCCGCAGTGCGCTCGAGATCGAGCTCGCGACGGACGAGCGCGTCCTCGTCGCCGGCATCGACGTGGGTGCCGGCGGCAACGTCTTCGGGCTGACCCGGGGGCTGCGCGACCAGTTCGGCGAACGCGTCCGCGACACGCCGATCTCGGAGACCGCGATCATGGGTCTCGGAGTCGGTGCGGCGATGGCCGGGATGCGGCCGGTCGTCGAGCTCATGTACCTCGACTTCGTCGGCGTCTGCCTCGACCAACTGCTGAACCAGGCGGCGAAGATGCCCTTCATGACCGGCGGCGCCGCCGAGATGGCCCTGACGGTCCGCACCCAGTTCGGTGCCGGTCGCTCGTCGGGAAGCCAGCACTCCCAGAGCCTCGAGGCGCTGCTCGCTCACATTCCGGGCCTAACCGTCGTGATGCCGTCGACGCCGGCCGACACCTACGGGCTGCTGCGGGCGGCGATCCAGGACCCCAACCCGGTCGTCTTCATCGAGAATCGGCTCCTCTACGGGATGAAGGGCCCACAACCCGCCGCCGACCACATCGTCCCCATCGGTCGCTCCGCGGTGGTCCGGACCGGCACCGACGTCACGGTCGTCTCGGTCTCCCGGATGGTCCACTCGACGCTCGCGGCAGCGGACCGCCTGGCCGGCGAGGGAATCTCGGTCGAGGTGATCGACCTGCGCACCGTCGCCCCCCTGGACCTCGGGCCCGTCCTCCAATCGGTGCACAAGACCAGCCGGCTGCTCGTGGCCCATGAGGCGGTCGTCCCTTTCGGGATCGGCGCCGAGGTGGCTGCGACCGTCGGGCGGGAGGCGTTCTGGGACCTCGACGCGCCCATCCAACGGATCGGCGCCGCCGCGACGCCGCCCCCCTACGCCCCCAACCTCGAGCGGGCGTGGCTCCCCGGCGAGGACGACGTCGCCGAGGCCATCCGAAGGTTGGTCGAAATCTGAGGTCCGAGGGGGCTCAGATGCCCAATTCGCGCGCGATCACGAGATGCTGGATCTCGTTCGTGCCCTCGCCGATCTCGAGGACCTTGGCGTCGCAGTAGAAGCGGGCGACCGGTGTGTCCAGCATGTACCCGAGTCCGCCGTGGATCTGCACGGCCTCGGATGCCGCCACGGTCGCCAGCCGGCTGGCCTTCAACTTCGCCATCGAGGCTTCCTTCAAGAAGGGCTGACCGCTGTCCCGCAACGACGCGGCTCGGTAAGTGAGCCAGCGCGCCGCCTCGAGTTCGGTGGCGATGTCGGCCAGCTTGAACTGGATCGCCTGGAACCGTGAGATCGGCTGACCGAACTGGACGCGCTCGATTCGCGTAGCTCGTGGCCATGTCGAGCACCGCCTGGGTCAAACTCAGCGAGAGCGCGGCGATCGAGATGCGCCCGACCTCGAGCGTGCCGAGAAACTGGCGGAGCCCCATCTTTGGGTCGCCGACGAGATGATCCCCGTCCACCCACACGTCGTCGAAGTAGAGCTCGCGCGTGTCGAGGCCGCGCCAGCCGATGCCACGCATCTTGGGACCCGTGGTGAACCCGGGCGTGTCCTTCTCCACGACGAAGCTGGCGTACGTCGCGGCATCACCGCCCCCCGGATCGGTCCGTGCCAGCAGGGTGACGCCGAAGGACATGTCGGTGCCGGCGTTGGAGATGAAGGTCTTGCGGCCGTTGATGAGCCACCCGCCGTCGCGCGGGACCGCCCGGGTCGTGATGCCCCGCGCGTCGGAGCCGGCCTCGGGCTCGGTCAGGCCGAAGGCGCCGAGGGCTCGCCCCTCGGCCAAGGGTCGGAGCCACCGCTCACGCTGCTCGTCGGTGCCGAAGAGGTACAGGGGCAGGGATCCGATGGTCACGTGGGCCTGCCATGCGGCGGCCACCGACTGGTCGGCCAGTCCGATCTCCTCCATGGCGGCGACGAAACCGACCGTGGACATGCCGATCCCACCCCACCGCTCCGGGATGAGGATCCCGAGCAGCCCGAGCGCTCCCATCTCCCGGAGCAGGTCGGTCGGACAGCGGGCCTCCTCCCAAGCCTGCGGCGCCCTGGTGGCGATCTCCTTTTGCGCGAATTCCCGACACAGGCCGACCAGTTCGCGTTCGGGCTCGCTGAGCGAGAAGTCCACCGCTCGGATCCTATTGGACCGATCGGTACAGGGCCCGGGCAACCACGATCTAGGCGCCCACCCGGTCGAGCAGCTCGCTCGCCCGCTCCACCGAGCGCTTGACCGCCGCCGGATAACCCTCCTCTTCGACCCGCGGGCCCATCACCTCCAAATCGAAGGACCCCTCGAAGCCCGCGTCGAGCACCATGGCCAGGAGGCGCTCGAGCGGGATGTCGCCGTCACCGGGCACGGCCCGGTCCCCGGTCTGGGTGGTCCCGATCACGAAGTCGGAGATCTGCGTGAGCCCCACCAGATCGATGTTGCGCCGGACGACCTGCTCGAGACCCCGCTCGTACCAACTGGACTGGAGGTCGAGCATGACCTTGGTCCCGGCTGCTCGCGCGACGTCCATGGCGTCGCGCTGCCAGAAAACGAAGCTGATGTCGATTCGCAGCGGGTTGGTCGGCTCGAGCAGGAGGGGAACGTCGACCTCCGCGGACCGTGCCACGGCGGGAGCGACAAGGTCGGCGAACGCGGCCGTCCCCTCGTCGAACGAGAGCGTCGAGGCGGCCCCGCTGCAGACGTAGACGCTGGCCGCTCCCACCGACACCGCGAAGTCGATGACCTCGACCGTGCGCCTCTGGTCGTCGTCGAAGGACCCTTTAGCACGGTCGGCGTCGAGCGGGCGATACGTCGGCCCGAAGATGGTGGAGACGCGCAGACCGGCCTCGGTCACCATCGTGCGGGCTTCCTCCCATCCGGCCTGGTCGATCTTGGGGAGGATCAGCGCAACGTGGTCGATCCCGATTTCGCGCCACATCTCGATGTCGTCCAACAGAGATTGGCGGACCGACGAGACCGAGTTGACGGACAGGCGCGGGTGGCCGAACACAGTGCCGGAATGTAGGCCATTCCCGGTCCCGACCGCCGAAACCACCAAGGGAGTGTCTCTCAGAGGAGACTCGGTGCGAGCCCCTGATCACCACGATGGGGACGCCGCAGCGGGCCGGTCAACGCCGCTCGGTCCAGCGCTGCCGCGCCGTCGCGGCCTCCTCGGTCGCGTGGGCGATCACCTGGTTCCGGTTCTCGAGCTCGATCGCACTGCGCAGGTCCGGCGCATCCCCGTTGACCTGCATCGCCCTCTTCGTCATCTGGACGCCGAGGGCGGAGTGTTCGGCGATCTGAGAAGCGAGCTCGATCGCCCGGTCGTCCAAGCGCTCGTCTTCGACCAGCTCGCTCACGAGACCGCGTCGGTGGGCCTCGTCGGCACCGACCGTGCGCCCGGTGAGCATCCAGTCGGCGGCGACGCTCAGCCCGACCACGCGGGGCAAGAAGTAGCTCATCCCCATCTCGGCCCCGGAGAGGCCGAGAAGGATGGCGGCGTTCCCGAAGGACGCCGATCCCGAGCAGATGCGGATGTCCGCTGCCAGGCAGAGCGCCAGGCCGCCGCCGACGGCGGGCCCGTTGACGGCGGCGATCACCGGCTGGGGCAGCGCACGGAGGACCTGGGGCAGCGCGGCCATCCGCTCCTGGAATCGCAACCGGTCGATGGCCGGAGCTGAGGCATCCACCATGCCCGGGCCGAAGTCGCGGACGTCCAGCCCCGAGCAGAAGCCTCGGCCCGAGCCGGTGAGGATCACCACGCGGGCGCCGGGATCGTTGCCCAGCGCATCGAAGGCGTCGAAGAGCTCGCCGACGAGGGTCGCGTTGAGGGCGTTGAGGCGCTCGGGGCGGTTGAACCGCAGGATCACCACGCCGTCGGCCGGCGTCTCCCGCAGCAGTGTCGTCAAACGCGCTCCAGGATCGTGGCCGTGCCCATCCCCCCACCGGTGCACATCGTCACGAGGGCCAGCGTGCCGTCGCGGCGCTCGAGCTCGTCCAGCGCGGTCCCCACGAGCATGGCGCCGGTCGCGCCGATCGGGTGCCCGAGCGCGATCGCTCCGCCGTTGACGTTGACCCGCTCGGGATCGAGGTCGAGGTCGCGCATCGTCTTGAGCGGCACCGCGGCGAACGCCTCGTTGATCTCCCAGAGGTCGATGTCCCCCGCCGCTAGGCCCGCCCTACCGAGGCATCGCTCGGAGGCCGGCCCGGGGGCGGTCAGCATGATGACCGGCTCGGAGCCGACCGCGGCGACCGCGCGGACCCGGGCCCGGGGGGTCACACCATGGGCCTGGACCCACTCGTCGGACGCGACGAGCGCCGCCGCCGCGCCGTCGACGACGCCCGAGGAGTTCCCGGCGTGGTGCACGTGATCGATGTGGGCGACGTCGGGGTAGACGGACAACGCCATCTCGTCGAAGGTGTCGCCCGCCTCGGCGAAGGCCGGTCGCAGCTTGGCCAGCCCCTCGAGCGTGGTACCCGGCCGCGGGTGCTCGTCGTGGTCGAGCACGACCGCCCGGTCCGGCCCGACGACCGGGACGATCCCGCGATCGAATCGGCCCTCGTCGATCGCAACGGCGGCTCGGCGTTGGCTCTCGACGGCGAACGCGTCCACGTCCTCGCGGGAGAACCCCTCGATCGTGGCGATCAGGTCGGCCGAGATGCCCTGGGGCACGGTCGGGAACCGCTCCCGGAACGCCGGGTTGCCGCCGTCGATCGTCATTGACCCCACCGCCAGGTTCCACCGGGACATCGACTCGACGCCGCCGGCGACCACCAGATCCTGGTGGCCGCTGCCCACGCCCATCGCGGCGATCGTGATCGCCTGCTGCGCCGAACCGCAGAAGCGGTTGAGGGTGAGGCCGGGAACCGTCTGCGGCCAGCCGGCCAGGAGGCTCGCCAGCCGACCGACGGCGTCGTGGTCACCGGTCAGGATCCCGTTGCCCGCGATGACGTCGTCGACCTCGACCGGATCGAAGCCGACCCGCTCGGCCAGGGCCTGGAGACACTGGGCGAACAGCTCCTGGGGATGGAGCTCGTGCAGCCCGCCGTCGAGGCGGCCCCGGCCGCGCGGTGTGCGGACCACGTCGACGATCCAGGCGTCACCCACAGTTCAGGTCGCTTCGTGGAAGAACGTCCGCGGGCGAGCCTCGGCGAGCAGCTTGCGCACGATCGGCCCGACCTCGCTCGCCGACTCCACCGGCTTGGCCGTCGGCCCGCGGTGCCATCCCTCCGCCACCGCGAGGACGAGCCCGGACGCCTCGATCACCTGCCCCGTCACATCGGACGAGTCGGTGGAGGCCAACCAGGTGGCCACCGGCGCGACCCAGGTCGTGGCGAAATTCTGCTTGACCTCGTCCGAGAGAGTGCTCAGGTCGCCGGTCAGTCGGGTGAGCGCACCTGGCGCGATGGCGTTGGCCGTGACGCCGTAGCGACTGAGCTCGACTGCGGCGATCTGGGTGAAGGCTGCGATGCCGGCTTTGGCGGCGCCGTAGTTGGTCTGGCCGGCGTTCGCGTAGATGCCCGACACCGACGTCGTGTTGATCAGCCGGGCGTCGAGCGTCTCGCCGGCCTTGGACCGCTCTCGCCAGTACGCGGCGGCATGGTGGCTCGGCGCGAACGTGCCCTTGAGATGCACGCGGATGACCGCGTCCCACTCCTCCTCGGACATGGTGAAGAGCATCCGGTCACGCAGGATGCCGGCGTTGTTGATGAGGACGTCGAGTCTCCCGAACGTGTCGATGGCCTGCTGCACGAGTGCGGCCGCGCCGTCCCAGGAGCTGATGTCACTGGTGTTGGCCGCGGCTTCGCCGCCCTCGGCCTTGATCTCGTCGACGACCTCTTGGGCCGGGCCCGTGTCGGCACCGGTGCCGTCCCGCGCCCCACCAAGGTCATTGACCACGACCTTGGCCCCATGCCGGGCGAGCGAGAGGGAATACTCGCGCCCGAGCCCACGGCCGGCGCCGGTCACGATGCAGACGCGGCCCTCACACATGCGTTGTTCACTCATGGATGGTATGGATAGCACGTATGGCATGGGACTTCTCCACCGACCCCGAGTACGCCGCCCAGTTGGAGTGGGTCGCCGAATTCGTGCGCGAGGAGTGCGAGCCGCTCGATCTCATCATCAGGGAATCCCACGACCTGAACGATCCGGTCCGCCAGGCCCTCATCCCACCGCTGCAGAAGATCGTGAAGGAGCGGGGGCTGTGGGCGACCCACCTCGGCCCGCATCTCGGGGGACCGGGCCACGGGCAGGTCAAGCTGGCCCTGCTCAACGAGATCCTCGGGCGCTCCGAGTGCGCCCCGATCGTGTTCGGATCACAGGCCCCCGACTCGGGCAACAGCGAGATCCTCGCCCACTACGGCAGCCCCGAACTGAAGGAGCGCTACCTCGAGCCGCTCCTCGACAACCGGATCGTCTCGTGCTTCTCGATGACCGAGCCGCAGGGAGGGGCCGATCCCAAGGTCTTCACCACCACCGCGGTGCAAGACGGAGACGAGTGGGTGATCAACGGCGAGAAGTGGTTCTCGTCGTTCGCCGACATCGCGGCATTCATCATCGTCATGGCGATGACCGATCCCGATGCGACCCCCTACGACCGGTACTCCATGTTCGTCGTGCCCCGCGAGACACCCGGCATCAACGTCCTGCGCAACGTCGGCCTCGGCTACCAGCCGCTCGGTGGCGGACGCGAAGGGTACGTCCGCTACGAGGACGTCAGGGTCCCGGCCGATCACATGCTGGGGCCGCGTGGCGGGGCCTTCGTGGTCGCCCAGACCCGGCTCGGGGGCGGGCGCATCCACCACGCCATGCGGACCGTGGGGCTGGTTCGGCGCATCTTCGACATGATCTGTGAGCGCGCCGTGTCCAGACACACCCAAGGGGAGCTACTCGGCAGCAAGCAGCTCGTCCAGGAGATGGTGGCCGACTCGTGGATGGAGATCGAGGCCTTCCGGCTCCTCACGCTCCAGACCGCGTGGAAGATCGACCATCACAACGACTACCAGGCCGTCCGGACGGACATCTCGGCGGTGAAGGCCATGATGCAAAAGGTCCTCCACGATGTGTCGGCCCGGGCGCTGCAGCTGCACGGCTCACTCGGGACGACGCACGAGATGCCCTTCGTGCAATACCTCGTGGAGTCGTTCGTACTCGGATTGGCCGATGGGCCGACCGAAGTCCACAAGGTCACGCTCGCCCGGCAGCTCCTCAAGGGCTACAAACCCGCCCCCGACCTGTTTCCCTCCGAGCACCTGCTCCGTCTCAAGGAGGCGGCCGAGGAAAAGGTGGCGGATCGACTCAAGGGGATTCCGCGCGGCTGACCTGGAGACCCGGCGTCGGCCGCGATCAGTCGGCGAGCTTTGACCTGGCCTGGCCGAGCAGGCGAGGGAGTGCTGCGGCCATCGACTCGAAGTCAGGATCTGGATCGGGGCGTCTCCGATTGTGCTTCACGATCAGCGACCAGGTTGCTGTGGACTTGAAGCAAGCGAGGGCCAGGAACCAGGCGAGGTTGGGGACCTCGCCGTAGAGAGCAGCCAGTTCATCGGCCGATGGAAGGCCCCTGGCGTAACGCGTCGGGCGACGATACGTGTCGGGATCCGCGTTGACGAGGAACCACCCCAGATCGACCCGTGGATCGCCGATGCTCCAAATCTCCCAATCGATGACCGCGGCGATCTTCTCGCCGACGGCCAACATGTTCCCAAGTCGAAAGTCGCCGTGGACGAGGGCGGGGGGCCGGGCCGGTGGTTCCGTTCCTCGCAGCTCGGCCGCAACGTCTTGCCAGTCCGGCGCAATCGAGCCCTCCACGGTCTCGAGGAGGCGGCACCACCGATCCACCTCTTCGGCGGGCCTGAGCACCGGCTCATCTCCGAGTCCGAGTGCCAGTGGGTCGAGCTGGTGCAGGGAGGCCAGCACCCGACTGGCACTCCGCAGCCGCTCGGCGACGGTCGGTGTGTCCTCGGTGCCCCGGAGGTCGAAGAGCGGCTCCAGCGACGCACCCTCGACGTAGGACATCACGAAGAGCGGCGGAGAGTTCGGGGGATCTCCGGCGTCCTCCCACAAGACGTCGGGGACCGGGACTGCGGTGTCCGCGAGGGCTCGCAGGAGGCGCGCCTGGCGCAGCACGTCACGATTGAGCGTCGGCGACACACCAGCCGGCGCCACCTTCACCACGACGTCGCGCCCATCGGCCGTGCTCCCGGCATACGTGAGACTCGAGGCGCCTCCGGGCAGCCGGCGAATGTCGCGCACCGCAATCGGGGCAAGCCTCTTCTGAAGCTCGTCCGCCGGGAGCTCGATCGCAGGCACAGGGTTAGTGTTGCCGCTCATGGCATCCATGTGCGAAGGGAAGGTCGCCCTCGTCACCGGTGGCAGCCGCGGCCTCGGTCGGGCGATCGCCCAACGGTTGGCGGCGGAGGGTGCCGTGGTGGCGATCACCGCGCGGACGATGGAGCCGGATCCCAAATATCTCGGCTCGCTTCAAGAGACCCGGGAGGAGATCCTCTCCGCCGGTGGGCAGGCCGTGGCCATCCAGGCGGATCTTTCGAACCCCGAGGACCGCGAGCGACTCATGACCGAAGTCAAAGCGCAGGTCGGGTCGCCGGACATCCTCGTGAACAACGCGGCCGTGACGTTCCTCCGTCCACTGGACGAGTTCCCCGAGAAGCGGGCTCGACTGATGATCGAGATGCACGTCCTCGCTCCCCTGCACCTCACCCAAATGGCGATTCCCGCGATGCGCGAGCGGAAGCGGGGGTGGGTCCTGATGTTGACGTCTCTCGCTGGCGAGCGGATCGACGGCCCTCCGTTCTCGGACTTCGACCGTGCCGCTGGATTCGGTGTGTACGGCACCTGCAAAGCGGCGCTCGCCCGGCTGGCGCAGAGCTTCGCCGCCGAGCTCTACGCCGACGGGATCGCGGTGAACGCTGCCTCCACCACCAAGCCGGTTGCGACCCCGGGGGCCGGAACGCTTGACCTGGCGAAGGAGGACACCGAAGACATCAGCTACATCACCGAGACCGCCCTCCTGCTCTGCACCGGCGACCCCGCGGTGCTGACCGGCCGCGTTGCCGAAACCCAACCGTTCCTTCGGGAGATGGGCTGGCTCGGCTGAGAGTCGCCGGATGAAACCGAACCGCGCTGAGAAGCGCTACCGGTTGGCGGAACCCAGGCGGAGCTTGGCTTCCCCGTAGAGATCGGCCGAGAGCGGTCCTTTCTCGGCGAAGCCCAGATTGGATCGAAGGTGTTCGATATTGGACGTGCCGACGATGGTGCTCGACAGGTCTGGATGACTCAGCGTGAAACGAAGCACGAACTCGTAGTGGCCCATGTCCCCAAGGATCTCGTCCACCCCGGACGACTCCCAGCGCCGTTGGCCTTCGCCCTCGGAGAGCCCAATCGGTCCAGTGCGCCATTTCTTGTCCTCGGACGGGGCGCCGCGGGCGACGCCGCCCCTGATGAGGGTGCCGGCGCCTGAGGTTGCCGCGGCGGTGATGAGCTCTTCGTGCTCTCGCTGGATCGCCGAATAGGGGATTTGAAAGACATCGAACACGCCCATGGCGATGTGGTCGGCAAGGTGGGGAAGCGTTCCAGACATGCCGATGAAGCGGACCTTTCCCTCATCGCGCAGGGAGAAGAGTGTCTCGACGGTCTTGTCGGCCTCCAACTGCTCGCGACTCGGTGAGATGTGGATCTGCAGCAGATCGAGGTAGTCCGTGTGGAGCCGGCGGAGGCTCTGCTCGATCCCGGCGCGAATGTTCTCGGCCCGATAATCGTGGGGAAAGGGCGGGGTCGCGCCCGGTGGCAGGTCGCCAAGAAGGCATCCGCACTTCGATGCCAGAAAGTACTCGTGGCGACGCTCAGCGAGATACCGCCCGATCAGCTCCTCACTGTGGCCATAGTCAATCGAGGTGTCGATCAGATTGATGCCGCCGTCAAGGACCGCATTGAGGAGACGGCCTGCGTCCTCGTCTTCGATTGCTGGTCCCCGAGGTCGGCCTCGCAGCTCCATCGCGCCATAGCCGAGGATGGTCACCTCAGTTCCGGTCCGTCCGAGCGGTCGGGTCTCAATGGTCATGAGGCAGGATATCCATCGGAGTGCATCTCCTCAGCAGCTCGGCACCCCTGTTTGCGGTGATGACACATCAGCCACCGATCCGCAGTTCAACCGTCGCGGCGCTTGCTCCTGGTCAAAGGAGCTCACGTCGTGTGAGGATGGCGACACGTCGACCGATCCGCTCGGCCCACGCCCGAACGAACCCACGCAAGGGGCAGACTTGGAACCCGACCAGTATCTGAGCGCTCTCACTCGCGAGTCGATCGACCTTGCCGAAGCGGCCCAGGCAGCCGGGACTTCCGCGCCGGTTCCATCTTGTCCGGAGTCGACCGTCGCCGATCTCATCGTTCATTGCGCGTCCGGTGATTTCTGGGCGCGCACGATCGTTGAACGCCAGACGATCGAGCGTGTTCCCGCTGAGTTGCCCGAGGATCCGCCGACTGGTGAGGCCCTGGTGCCCTGGTTCCTGGCCGGGTCACAGGCTGTGGTCGATGCCTTCAAGAGGACCGATCCGTCGACATCGGTATGGACGTTCTCACCCGCCGACCGTACGGCCCATTTCTGGTACCGCCGCCGCGCCCACGAGACCTCGATCCATCGCGTCGACGCTCAGCTCGCTGCCGGGAGAAGTCCGGCGCCAATCGACGGGCCATTGGCCTCGGATGGCGTCGATGAGTTCCTGACGTTCTTCGTCCCGCGCTGGGGCAAAGACGCTGTTGAGCCTGGTGAGACCCTTCATTTCCATTGCACCGACGTCGAAGGGGAGTGGCTCCTCCGGGGCTCCGATGACGGCGTGATCGTGACGCGAGAACATGCCAAAGGAGATGTCGCCGCCCGGGGCTCGGCTTCGGACCTCATGCTCCTCGTTTGGCGCCGGTTGCCCGCATCCCAGGTCGAAGTCGTGGGTAATGCGGACCTGCTGAACCGTTTTCTGGCCGCGATCAAGGTCTGACCTTCCGGCCCTCACGCCACGGCGGTCGGTCAGCGTACCCTTCCACATCGTCTAGGAGCGCCTCCGCTCATTTCGGTATTTCGAAGAGCTGACTCAGGAGCTTCGGTGCCTGCGGTCCACCGTCGATCACGTGGTTGGTCCGTCGGCTGACTCTCCATCCAGCCTCGGTCCGCTTGAACTTCCAAGCATTCGCCGAGACCCTCCAGACCTCATACCCGTCCTCGGTGTGCCGGTAGACGCGCGTGTAGCCGAACGCCGTGGCCGTGTCCCCGTCCACTCGGATGACCGGAAAGGCCGGAATGTGGGCAGACCCTCCGCGGATCAGGGCCTGATGGCCCTCACCGGTCACCATGTAGGAGATCGCGGCCGGACCGATCAGGTAGGAGAGGTCCGACTCCAGGATCGCGTCGTCGGAGAACAGCGCGCCCGCGGCCCCGGCGTTGCCCGTGTCGACGGCCGGGCCCCAGCTGTTGATCAGCCGATGGATGGCGACGTGGTCCTCCAGAAGCCTGATCCGCTCCTCGAGTGCCGCCAGCCGGTCGTGCAGCTCGCTGTCCTCCACGACATATCTCCGATCATGAGGCCCGAGACACCGTCCAACGGGCCGGCGCAGCGCCCGGCGTTGGGCCCTACGACGATGAGTCGGCGTTCAGGGTCCCCTTGGCGTCGAGCAGATGGTGGTGGGTCTCGTGCGCGGCGTTCCGGGCGATCCCGGCCAGCGTGAAGCTGTACACGCCATAGGGCCCCCGGTCGTTGATCACCGTCCGAGACCACTCGGAAGCATCAAGAGAGTCGAGCATGTCAGTGAGCCGTCGAGCGTTCGCCTCCAACTCGGCGGCGAGCGCCTCCACCTCGAGCTCGTTGTACGCGACCCACTCCTCTTGGGGAGGATTGAAGATGGGAACGACCGGGTTCGCCTGCTCCCTCCCCAGTTTCACCCGGTCGCCGGCAACCCGGAGCGTCCCGCTGACGTGGGCCCCGTACTGGATCGGCGAGAACACACCGGGTTCAGGGATGTGACGCAGATACTCGTCATCCGCGGCGACCAGGAACTCGCGCCACGCCACGATCAGTTCGAGGATGAGCGCCGCCAGCACCTCGGGGTCCATGCCAGCCGGGTTGTGGCCGCATTGCGGGCACGGCTCCTCCTGGATGCGGTGCCACTGCCAGCCTTCGCCGCGCGCGTGGCGCAGCCTCTCGAGGTCATCGGCCGATGCCGGGGGCTGGGTCGTCGGGTTCGTCACGCGGCGAGAATACCCCGGCACGTTTGACGACGCGCCGGGGCGCGGCCCCCTCCGGGCGACGCTGACATCGGCGGCCTACGGCACATGCTCGTCGAAGTCGTAGCCGGTCACCACGTGGAAAGGGGCCGCGAGCAGGGGCACCAGCCCGCCATCGGACCACCGCTGCTCGAGGGACGCGGACAGTCGTCCGGCCGTCACCACCGGGTCGTCATTGAGGAAGCAGTAGGTGATCTGCACTCCGTCCGCCGAGCTCATCGGTCGGCCGTCGGCGGTCGAGAAGTCCGGCTCGAACTCGCGGCTCGTTCCCCACCAGACACCGGCGACGCCGTCCACCGCGACCAAGGCCGATGCCGGGGCGGTCCCTCGTTCAATGAGAAGGTACGCACCCTGGACGGGTAACCAAGGCAGCGCATCCGCTCCGACCTTGATGTCCGGCGACGCCACGCCACCCTCGACGTTGAAGATGCCCCGTTCGACGAGCGGCAGAAGATACGGCGTCCGACCTCCAGCTCGGAGTGCCGCCGAGAGGTCGTTGAACCCGCGCATCCCCGACATGTCGGCGAAGAAGTACGACATCACGTGGTCAACCTCGTCGTAGGGCTGCTCGCTGCGGGCACGACTGGCGCGACACTCCGGGGTCGACACCAGGCGCATCGACGCCCGGATCTCCGACACCCGGTATTGCTCAGGCCGGTGGTCAAAGGTGTGCCAGCGGAGGTACTCGGCATCCTTGCCTTCGGGATGGCGGGCGCACATCGAGACGAAGATGTCGGTGATGCGGCATCCGTCGAATGCCAGGACGTCGGGCAGGTCGTCTGTGGGTGTTCCAACGAAAGCAGCCATGGCCGGAAATTACCGCGACGAACTCCCGCCGACCCGAGCGCCACGGGCGGAATGGGCCCCAGGTGGTCGTGCCACCCTAAGATTCGACACGTGACAGACGTCGAGGTGTTCGTCGACCCCGGCTGTCCCTGGGCGTGGATCACCTCTCGTTGGCTGCTGGAGGTCGCACCGCAGCGTGAGCTGGATCTCTACTGGCGCTCGTACTGCCTGGAGATCCGCGACGACTACGGCGTGGCACCAACCGTACCCGACGAATACCGGCAGGCCGCCCTCGAGGGCCACGCGGTCGCCCACCGGATGCTTCGCATCTTCGAGGCGGCCCGGGCCGGCGATGGCGAGGAGGCGGTGGACCGCCTCTACTCGGAGTGGGGACGGCTCCGCTTCTCCCCCCGGTGCCCGCCGCTCGATCGCCTTCCCGCGGACTGCGTGGTGGCCGCCGGTCTCGACCCGGCGCTGACCGAGGCGGCCGAGGACGAGAAGTGGGACGCTCCGATCCGCGAATCGATGGAGGTTGCCTACGCCTTCGGCGGTCCCAAGACGCAGACCCCGACGATCGTCGTGCGGACCAGCCCTCCGCACGGCTTCAAGGGACCGGTGATGGCCCCCGCTCCGGTCGGGGAGGACGCGCTTCGGCTGTGGGACGCGATCCAGGTGCTCTCGGAGCACAAAGGCTTCTTCGAGATCACCCGGCCACGGGTCAACGCCGCCCGGAACCACATCTCGGTCTGACCGGACCGTCCCGGGTAACGCCCTGGTGACACCCTTCAACGCACGCGATTGGCTGGGTGATGCTCGAGTCGCTTGAAACCCAATCGGTGACCCCCTACCGGGATCCTTCCTTCGAGTGGGTGAGCGGGACGGCCACCTTCGCCTTCTCGACGGCCGATCCTGGGTTCCCTCGCATCGTCGACCTCGACCTGGTCCAACCGGGCGTCGACGGCAAGGTGCGGGTGACCGCCGATGTCCGCATCCTGAGGCCGGTGCAGGCGAACGGGGGCCATGCCCTCGTCGTGGTCCCAAACCGAGGGATGCTCGGCGGGCTCCCCTTCGCGCTGGATGCGGAGCAGACCTTTGACACCGGGCCGCCGCATCCCGGCGACGGGTTCCTGCTGAAGCGGGGATGGACGATCGTGTGGTGCGGTTGGCAGTGGGACGTCCTGCGCGAGACCGGCAGGCTCGGGCTCGACGTGCCCCGTGCCTCCGTCACCCCGGGTTGGATGCGGGTCGAGTTCCGTCCCGACGTCGACCAGTCCGACCACGCTTTGAGCGACTCCACCGCCCTCTTCGCCTTCGCCGGCTACCCGACGGCCAATGTCGACGACCCCGACGCCATGCTCACCGTCCGGACGGCACCGCAGGGCGAGAAGCGCGAAGTGCCCCGAAGTGCGTGGCGATTCCCGGACCCGACACGCGTCGAGGTCGACGGCGGGTTTCGTGCGTTCCACTGGTACGAGCTCGACTACCGCTCGAGCACCGCTCCGGTTGTCGGTACCGGTCTGCTCGCCTTCCGCGACTTCGGCGCCCACCTGCGGGAGTCCCACGACCGGGTCTTCGCATTCGGGGTGTCACAAAGCGGCCGATTCCTCCGCGAGCTCTTGCACCTGGGCCTCAATCTCGACGAGCAGGGACAGCAGGTGTTCGACGGTGTGTTCGCCCATATCGCCAGTGCCCGCCGCGGCGAGTTCAACCAACGGTTCGGCCAACCTTCGCTCACCCACCCGCTGACCCCCGGGTACGGACCGCCCTTCGACACGACCCTGCTTCTCAGTCGCCAGCGGTCGCTCGGCGGTGCCCCGAAGGTGCTGTTCACGAACAGCTCCTGGGAGTACTGGCGGGGCGACGGTGCACTCGTGCACCAGGAAGACGAGACCGGAGTCGACCTGCCCGAGGATCCCGACGCCCGGTGCTTCCTGATCTCGGGGACCGACCACATCGGCACCTACGCGATCAAGGAGTCCTTCCCGGTAGCCAACCCGGTCCACAAGCTCGACCCCCAGCCCATCATGAGGGCACTGCTCGTCCAGCTCGAGCAGTGGGTGTGCGAGGGCAGCGACCCGTCCGCCAGCCAGGTGCCGCGCCATGCCGACGGCACCGCGACCACCCGTCCGGAGGTGCTCGCCGGGTTCACCAAGGGCCACCTCCCCGACCCGGCGTCATTGCCCTTCACCCCGGCCATCGACCCCGACTCGACGACGTGGCCGCTCGAACTCGGACCGCCCCGCGCCGCCATCGTGTCGACGGTCGACCAGACGGGAAACGAGGTCGCCGGCGTCCGGCTCCCCGCGGTCGCGGTCCCGGTCGCCGCCTACACCGGATGGAACCCCAGGGTGCACGTCGAGGGTCTGCCCGACGTCCTCTACGAAATGACCGGGAGCCGGCTGCCAGTGCAGTCGGGTCCCGCACCCGCTGACCGCGCCGCCTACGAGGCCGAGGTGGCGTCGGTGGCCGCCGCGCTGGTCCGTGATCGACTGCTGCTGGCCGAGGACGCGGGCCGGACGGTCGACCAAGCGATGGCCCTCTACGACGAGACCATCGGGGCCGAGTCGGACCAACGGTGACGGCGGCCGGACGAGCTGGCCGCTTCCGTCCGTTCGGGCCCCGCCGTTTCGGTGGATCGCCGACGGTCCCTCAGGTGCGGGTGTCAGCCAGCGCCCGGAGCACCTCGACCGCGCCGTCTGGCCCGTCGACGACGAGATCCGCCGCCTCGATGACCGCGCTCGGCGTCTCGAGGTCGCTCACGGCGACCCGCACGACGTAGCAGCCGCCGTCCGCGAGGCGGTCCATGGCCGAGAAGGTCGCGAGGTCACCGAGATCGTCGCCGAAGCAGCACGCACCCTCGCATCCGCTCGCGAGCGCCAGTGCGGTCGAACCCTTGTCGACATCGATGCGGGGGCGGAACTCGACCGCTCGGCGGCCGCGCTGGACGACGATGCCGTCACGGCCGCGGGCCGCCTCGGCAAAACCGAGCACCCAGCCCTCGCGTTCGGGGGCCCGCCGGTAGTGGAACGTGAACCCGAGGCCCTTGCGCTCGATCGAGACGCCGTCCGGGGCCTCGCGCTCGGCTCGGTCCGCCAGCCCGGTCATGACCGGTCCCCAACCCGCCAGCTCCGAAGGGTCGAGCGTCGGGCCGGCGGCGGCGCCCACTTCCTCCAAGCCGTAGAGGCCGACCAGACGGACTCCGGCCGAGCGACCGAGGTGATCCTCGAGGAACTGCGCCGGACGGCCGGAGACGACCGCCACCACCTGGTAGCGAGCCCCGAGGGCGGCCAACAGGTCCGGGACCCCCGGGAGCGGCCGGGCGGCGGCCGGGTCGGGGACAATCTGGGAGAGGGTTCCGTCGAAGTCCAAGAGCACCGCGGACGACTCCGGGTGTGCGGCGATGGGTTCGAGGATGCCGGGGACCGCGACGCTCAGTGCGACTTCGCCTTGGTCGTCGTGGTGGTCTTCTTTGGCGCCGTGGTGGTGGTGGTCGAGGGCACCGTCGACGGGGGCGTCTTCGCCGCGAGATCGGCTCCGACGACCAGCACGACATCCGCGCCGGCGGTGTTGGAGACCGGCGTCGCGGGGCTGAGCGGCAACACGTCAGAGAGCGGAAGACCGAGGGAGGCCGCGATCGCGTCAGCGTCGGGCCGCTTGTTGTTCGCGTAGTACACCAAGCTCGTCGCCCGCACCGGCGGGTTCGCGTTCCCAGGGACCAGGACCGACCATCCGGCGTGCTGCAGCACGGTGGTGTACTCGCCAGCGACACCGCTGGTCGTCGAGTCGTTGACGACCAGCACCTTCACGTCGGCGCGCGCCGCGTTGCTCGGTGGGGCGGTCGTCGTGGTGGTGGACGACGTCGTGCTGGTCGTCGGGCTCGGGGCGGCGACCGACGACGGCCCACCGGATCGAAGGATCAGCACGCCGAGCACGACCGCGACGACGATGATCACGACGGCTCTGCCGAGCGCGAGATTACGGCCCCCTTGACTGCCGCCCGAGGCCGGATCGGGACGATCCACGAGGGCCACACTGCCAATGGGCGGGATGTAGCGCAACCGGGCGCCGCGCCCGCCCGTCAACCGTGCCCGTCCCAGAGCGCCGTAGCCTGGGAGGCCGCCGGTGTGGCGCAGCTGGAAGCGCAGGCGACTTGTAATCGTCAGGTCGTGGGTTCGAGTCCCACCACCGGCTCGATGTGGTGTCTCAGAGTTTCTGGGACAGACGAACCCTCAGAGGGTAGTTCTGAGTGAGCAACCGGTCGCCGCCGCCCGGCTGCTGTTCGAGGAAGACCACGCCGTCGTGCGACGGGTGGCCGTGGACCCCGAGTGCCAGGCCCGGGGTATCGGTCGCTCAGTGATGGCGTGGATCCACGGGGACCTACGCCGGCAGGGTCACCGCGAGGTGCGCCTCGGCGTACGCAAACCGCTCACCGCCCAGCGGGCCTTCTACGAGCGCCTGGGGTACGAGGAGGTCAGCGACGGGGAGTTCTGGGTCGGGCTCCGGCTGCGCCTGGCTCCCCACCCGGTCTGATCAGGGCGGACCATCGGCGCCGATCGGGTGCTACCACCAACAAGCAGACGCCGGATGCCCACCTTGGGAATCGCCGAGGCATTCGGCGACAATTGCCTTGGGAGGTGGGGGTTGCGGGCTGTCCGGATGGTCTTGCTCAACGAGGCGCTTCGCCGATGGCGGTCTTGGCTTGCCCTCGCGCTTCTCGTCGCGCTCGTCAGCGGCGTCGCCATGGCCGCCACTACCGCGGGACGCCGGACAGCGAGCGCCTTCCCGAGGTTCGTGCAGCAGTACGGGTTCGACACGCTCACCTACGCCTTCCATCCCACGCCCCAGCTGGCGCGGCTCCCGGAGGTCGAGACGTCGAGCGAGATCACATTCGCCGGAACCGGCACGCCCACATGCCAGTGCGCACCCATCAACCCGAGCTACTTCAGCGTGGCGGTCGGGCTTCCGGTCGGGGGGCCCGGCGTGAAGCTCATCTCGGGACGGCTCCCCAACCCGAGCTCGACCACCGAGGTATTGGCATCGTTCAACCTCGCGCAGGAGGGGATCCACATCGGGTCGGTGATCCACGTCCGGTTCGACTCGAGCTCGCAGGAGTCGGCGGTCTTCAACGACTCGGCCGCGGTCAAGCCCACCGGGCCGAAATTGACCTTCAGGGTCGTGGGGTTCGAGGCGAGCGAGTTCGAGTTTCCTTCGATCGGGACGCCGAGCGAGGATCTCTACACCACCTCCGCTTTCACCCGGCGCTACTCGTCGAGCCTGGTGCACTTCTACCTCTACTTCACGCGTCTCAAGCGCGGGGCGCTCGACCAGGGCGCTTTCCAAGCGGCGGCGAGCAAGTTCGACGTCGGGGGATTCAGCGACGAGAGCGTCGCCGCCAGCGAGGTCGCAAGCTCCATCCACCCCCAAGCGGTCGGGTGGTGGGTGCTTGCCATCCTCGCCGGGGCGGCGGGATTGCTCACCATCGCGCAGGCCTTCGCCCGGCAGACCCGGGTCGCCAGCGAGACCTTTCCGACCCTCTCCGCCGTCGGGCTCGGATCCAGCGAACTTGCGCTGCTCAACGTCGGCCGCGCGCTCTTCGTGGCGCTGGGCGGCGCGGCAGGCGGCGTGCTCCTGGCTATCGTGCTGTCCCCTCTCGCCCCGGTGGGCGAGGCTCGGATCGCCGACCCGACCGGGGGCATCTACTTCGACCCGTTCGTTCTCTGGCTCGGGGTGCTGATCACGGTCACCGCCACGGTGCTTGTCGCGCTCTGGCCTGCGATTCGGTCCTCCCGGTTGCGGACCGCGAGACCATCGCTCCCTGGGCGGCCCTCCGCCGTCGTGGCGGGTCTGTCGGCCGCCGGCGCGCCTCCGACGGCGGTGGTGGGGGTCCGCCGGGTGCTCGAGCGCGGGCAGGGCCGCAATGCTGTGCCCGTCGGCACCGCGCTCGTCGCCACGGTCCTCGCGGTGCTGGCGTTGGCGGCCACGGCGGTGTTCGGAACCAGCCTTTCGCACCTCACCTCGACGCCGGCCCTCTACGGACAACCCTTCGACGTGGAGTTCGACGGGCTGCCCCAACAGCAACCGCTCGTCATGGGTCGGCTCCTCTCTCAGCTGCGCGCCGACAGGGGCATCCGCGACATCACCCTGGGCGCGTCACAGGAGCTCCAGATCAACCATCAAGAGGTGGACGCGATCGCCGGCATATCGGTGCGCGGTCCCGTGCTGGTCACCGTGGTCAGCGGCCGCGCGCCACGAGCGCCGAACGAAATCGCACTGGGGTCGACCACGCTGCGCCAGGTCGGAGCGCAGGTCGGTGGTCCGGTCGAGCTGACCGTTCCGGGAATATCCGGCGGGACCCACACCGAGCGGTTCCGCGTCGTGGGCACCGTGTCGATCCCCATCGACTTCGGCATCGGCGGACTGGGCAACGGCGCGGTCCTGACGGTGCCCGGTCTCGCCACCGCACAGTGCCCGACGGGCCCCAGGGCCGCGGCGTGCGTCGCTTCCGCCGAGCGCAGTGACGAGCAAGCCATCCTGGTCACCGGTTCACACCGGGCGATCGCGCATTTCGAGCGCGCCGATCCAGAGCTCACCTCGATCCCGTATCCCCCAAACAACCTGGTCAACTTCGGCGAGGCCGTGGACTTCCCGCTCATCATCGGTCTGGTGCTCCTGCTCTTCGGTGCGGCGACGCTCCTTCACACGCTCGTGGTCAGCGCCACGCGTCGACGGTCCGAGACCGGACTCTTGAAGGCGCTGGGCTTCGTCCGGAGCCAGCTCGTCATGGTCGTCGCCTGGCAGGCAACCACGATCGCGCTCGTCGGGATCGTCATCGGTGTCCCGCTCGGCGTCGTCGTCGGGAACGCGGTGTGGCACCTCTTCGCCAACAACCTCGGCTTGTTCCCCGACACCGTCGTCCTGGCCAGCGAGATGGCGGCCGTGGTCGGCGGAGTGCTACTGGTCGCCAACCTGCTGGCGATCGCCCCCGCGATCATCTCGTCACGGCTCTCGCCGGCCCAGCTCCTCAGGGCGCAATAGCCGCGGCGCGGCGGCGAGCGACCTCGAAACACGCGACCGTGCCCGCCGACGCGACGTTAAGCGAGGCGACTCCGCCGCGTTGTGGGATCGCCACGACCTCGTCACAGCGCCGCCGCACGAGCGGCGCGAGGCCGCGCTCCTCGCCGCCCACCACGAGCGCGACCCGCGCGTTATCGAGCTTCAGGTCGTAGAGCGAGCGTCCGCCGTCAGCGGCCAACCCGATCGTGAACAGCCCGGCCCGACGCAGCTCGTCGAGGGCGGCCGGGATGCCGCCGACGACGCTGAACGACAGATGCTCGACCGCGCCGGCAGCCACCTTCACCACCGAGGGCGAGAGGTGCGCGGCCCGGTGCCTAGCCAGCACCACACCGGTCACGCCGGCGCCCGCCGCGCTGCGGAGCAAGGCACCGAGGTTCTGGGGGTCGGTGACCCCGGCGACCACGAGGAGGAACGGGGGGCGCCCCTTCGGAGCGGCGAGCCGGGCCAGCTCGAGCGGCCGCACCGGCTCGGCACTGGCCACCACGCCCTGGGGCGCGAACGTCTTGGCCTCGGCATCGAGGCGCGCCCTCGGGACGGTCTCGAGGGGCACCCGCCGTGAGGCCGCCAGGCGCTCGATCTCGTCGAGCTGAGGGGACGGGTCCTGGCCGTCGGCGATCCGGATGCGGCGAACGCGGCGCTTCCCCGCCGCCAGCAGCTCGAGCACTGCCCGGCGCCCTTCGACCTGGTCGCCACCGAGCGGGTGCGCCGGACGTCGCGGCGCCTCGCCCCGCCCGCCGGCGGGGGGACGACGGCCGCCTCCGTGCCGCCCGGCCGGCGTCATCCGGCCAGCGGTTCGAGGAGCACGACGGCGAGACAGGCGATCCCTTCGGCACGCCCGATCGCGCCGAGGCCCTCGGCCCGCGTCGCCTTGACCGAGACCGGCGCGCCGAGCACGGACCCGAGCCGGTCGGACATGGCGGCCACGTGCGGGGCGAGCCGCGGCTCCTCGGCCAGCACCGTGCAATCCGCGTTCACCGGCGTGAACCCGGCCTCGCGAGCCATGGCGACGACCCGGCCAAGCAGGCCGATGCTGTCGACCCCAAAGAACGCGGGGTCGGTGTCGGGGAAATGCGTCCCGATGTCGCCCAACGCCGCTGCGCCGAGGACGGCATCGGCCAGGGCGTGCGCGACGACGTCCGCGTCGCTGTGCCCCTCGAGGCCGCGGCCGTCCACCGCCACCCCGCCGAGCACGAGCCGGTGCCCGGGATCATCCGAGAAGCGGTGGACGTCGAAACCCTGCCCGATCCGCATCTAGGAACCGATCAGCCGCTCGGCCCGCTCGAAGTCGGCCGGCGTCGTCAGCTTGAGGTTGTCGGGGTCCCCCCGGACCACCCAGACGGTGACGCCGAGTGCCTCGACGAGCGCGGCGTCGTCGGTCGCGTCCGGATCCCCCTCGTGAGCCCGGCGCAGCACGGCCGCGTCGAAGGCCTGAGGAGTCTGCACCGCGACGAGGTTGGAGCGGTCGAGGGTCCCGGCGACACGCTGGTCGCCAAAGTTGGGGCCGGGCGCGACCCGTTTGATCGTGTCGCTGACCGGGACCGCGCAGATCGCGCCGGCCGCATCGGATCGCCGCAGCGCCTCGAGCACGGAGTGGAAGAGCTCGGGCTTGGCCAGCGGCCTCGCCGCGTCGTGCACGACGACGGTCGTCGCGTCGTCGTCGACCGCGGCCAGTCCGGCCCGGACCGATCCAGCGCGGGTGTCGCCGCCCTCGACCGCGACATCGGCGCCGTGAGTCTCGCCGCAGTCCGTCCCTTCGGGGACCACCAGCACGACCGAGTCGCACACCGAGCGGCACCCCGCGACAGCGCGCTCGGCGACCAGCCGTCCGCCCAAGGGGAGGAACTGCTTCAGTTCACCGAAGCGCGAGCCGGACCCGCCGGCCACGACGATCCCCCAGACGCCACCCATGGGAGTGCTTAGGGCAGGGCCTCGTTCAGGCGCTGCTCGGCAGTCTCCTCGTCGACCGCGAGGGCGAAGGTCAGCTCGGAGACGAGGATCTGGCGGGCGCGCGACAGCATGCGCTTCTCGCCGGCCGAGAGGCCCTTGTCCTTGTCCCGGATCGAGAGGTTCCGCACGACCTCGGCGACCTGGTAGATGTCGCCGGAGCGCAGCTTCTCGGAGTGGTTCTTGTAGCGCCTCGACCAGTTGGTCGGCATGCGGGCCTCCTTCTTGCGAAGGACCGCGAACACCTCCTCGACCTCCTCGTCGTTGATCACCTCGCGCAGCCCCACGCCCTCGGTGTTGTCGGCCGGGACCATCAAGGTCAGGTCGCCGTAGGCGAGGCGCAGCACGAGGTACTCGCGCTTCTCACCGAACGCTTCCTTCGTCTCGCGCTTCTCGACCACCGCAGCGCCGTGGTGCGGGTACACGACCTTGTCCCCGACCTTGAACTTCGACTTGACGGCCACGGCACTCCTTCGAGCAGGTTCACACGGACGGCGCCCGCGAGCCGGCTCCGGCAGGGGTCTCGCGGCTCACGCTCCGGCGCATTTGGCGGGCGGGGGGAACAAGCCATTCTACATGACCGGCTCCGGGAGCCGGCCGAGCGCTCAGGAGGCAGCGACGAGCTCGAGGCGGTTCCCGAAGGGGTCGTGGACGTAGCAGCGGCCGACGCCGGGGATGTGCTCGTCCCACTCGACCTCGAGTCCTTCCTTGGCCAGCCTTTCCACGAGGGTGCCCAGGTCCGCCACGATGAAGGCCGGATGGGCCCGGGTGGCCGCCCGGAAATCGGCGTCCGAGCCGAGGTGGAACCGCACCTCCCCGGATCGGTACCAACGGCCACCGCGCGACGCCAGCACCGGGGGCTTCTCCTCGGTCTCGAAGCCGAGCACCCCCACGTAGAAACGATCGGCGGTGTCCTCCTCACCCGGCGGGAGCGTGAACTGGACGTGGTCGAGGCCAACGATGTGCACCAACGCATGCTGCCACGCCGCGACATCGCGCAAGCGGGGCGTACTGTTGGCCGACGGCACGAGACGGAGTCGCAGTGATGAGACCGAGAGTCGTCGGTGCAGTGATCGCCGCGCTGGCCGGCGTCGTGGGGCTCGCCGGGTTGCCGTCGGGGGCGGTCGGTCGGAGCGGACCCGGCAAGACGGTGACCGAGACGCGGCTCCCGACGACCGCGTGGTTCGGCACGGTCGCCCAGATCGGTGACCGACTGGTGCTCGAGGGAGAGACGCCAACGAGCGTCCCAGATCAGCAGGGCGCGTGCGTCACGGCGCGCCTCGACCCGGCCACGCTGCGGGTCGGAGTCGAGCAGTCGAATCCTCTGTGCGGCGCCATTTTCGGCCCGGGACAGGACATCGGCTACGAGACCACCTCTTTCGACCACAACAATCTGGTCGAACTCTCGCTGGTCACCGCGAACCCGAACTCCGGCCAGCTGACGGTGGGCCCAAACCTCATGACTTACGACGAGTGCGCGGGCGGCAACCCCGAGAGCGCGTACGGCGGCGGGTGGCTGTGGATCTACGAGGCGGCGTGCCAAGGGCCGACCAGGGTCTGGCAGATCTCGGCGTCGACCGGACAAGTGGTCGATTCGATCAGCGACGGTCTCGTGCTCGCGCAGCCGGTCGTGGCGGCAAACGCCGAGGGCTTCTGGTTCGGGCCGTCGGTCGAGGGCGGGTGGAGTGGACCCCAGCCGACAACATCCCTCTACCGGATCGCGCCGGGAGCAAGTGCGCCCGTCGCGGTGACGAGCGGCTTCCGGGACCTGTGCTGGATGATCGGCCAGGGCACGAGCCTGTGGGTTGCCTCGGGGCCGGCGGGCGGCGGGTGCGGGCCTCAACGCGTCGCCCGCTACGAGGGGTCCGATCCGACCCCCCGCTATTCGACGGCCGACCCCTACGCGACCCTCACCATGCTCGGAGGTCGGGGCGGTCTGTGGACCATCGTGGCGAGTAGCCGGAACGACGAGTCCGCGTCGCTGGTCGTCAGCATCGACCCGGTGACCGGCCGGGCGGCCGTGGTGGCGCGGGTCTCGCGCCTCTACCTCCAAGACCGATCGCTCGCCCCGGGCGAGGCGGCCGCCTACCGCGGCTCGCTCTATGTGCTCGGGCTGCCCGACGTGGGCGAGGGCGGCTTCGCTCGGCTGTTCCGGATCACGCCGGGCTGAGCTCGGCCGGTCTGGGCGGCTGGTAGACAGTCCCGGTCCGGGAGGTGCGCCATCACGACTCAGCACAACGCAGGCACGGCCGTCATCACCGGCGCGTCGAGCGGGATTGGCGAGGCGACCGCACGGCGGCTCGCCGAGGCGGGGCTCGACGTGGTCCTGGGCGCTCGACGCATGGACCGCCTCGAGTCGGTGGCGGCGACGATCCCCGGCGCTCGAGCCCTGCACCTCGATGTGACCGACGTGGCCTCCGTCGACACCTTCTGCTCGGCCGTGCCGGCGTGCCGCGTGCTCGTGAACAACGCCGGTGGCGCGCTCGGGATGGAGCCCATCGCCGAGGCGGACGAGGAGCACTGGCGTCAGATGTGGGACAGCAACGTCATGGGCACCATGCGCATGACCCGGGCGTTGCTGCCCAAGCTGGTCGCCTCGGGCGACGGCATCGTCATCAACATCGGATCAGTGGCCGCCTTCGAGCGCTACGTCGGCGGTGCTGGCTACCACGCGGCCAAGGCCGCCGAGCGGGCATTCACCGACGTGCTGCGGATCGAGCTGTTGGGCAAGCCGGTGCGCGTCAGTGAGATCGATCCGGGGATGGTCGAGACGGACTTCTCGCTCGTGCGCTTCGACGGTGACGTAGCGCGTGCCGACGCGGTGTACGCCGGCGTCGATCCGCTCACCGCCGACGACATCGCGCAATGCGTCGCGTTCGTCGCGACGCCGCCCCAGCCACGTCGACATCGACGAGATGGTCGTGCGCCCGCGCGACCAGGCGCGCGGTTACTTGGTCAACCGCCGGACATCGTCGGCCTAGCGCAGGGCGCGTGCCCGGCGCGGGCGCCTACTCGCGCCGCTCCCGGCCAGCTCCATCGGTGGGGCCTGGAAACCCTCGACCGCCTTGAAGGAGAGCGTGGGCTCGCCGCCTTCGGCATCGGTGTCCACGTCGACGACGATGGTCTCGCCGACCCGGAACTCCTTCCACAAGATGCGCTCGGACAACGGGTCCTCGACCAGCTGCTGGATGGCCCGGCGCAGCGGGCGCGCCCCGAGCTGGGGGTCGTAGCCGCGCTCGGCGAGCAGCGTGCGCGCCGCCGGGGTCAGCTCGACCGCCAAGCCCTGGCTGGCCAGCTGCTCGGAGGTCCGCGAGAGCATGAGGTCGACGATCTGGATGACCTCCTCGCGCGACAGCTCGTGGAAGACGATGACCTCGTCGATCCGGTTCAAGAACTCCGGGCGGAAGTGCTGCTTCAGGGCGTCGTTGACCTTGGCCTTCATGCGCTCGTAGGTGACCGCCTCGGAACTCTTGGCGAATCCGAGGCTCGCCTTGCGCAGGTCGGCGGTGCCGAGGTTGGAGGTCATGATCAAAACGGTGTTCTTGAAGTCCACCGTGCGGCCCTGGGCGTCGGTCAGGCGCCCGTCCTCCAGGATCTGCAGCAGGGTGTTGAAGACGTCGGGGTGGGCCTTCTCGATCTCGTCGAACAAGACGACCGAGAAGGGGCGGCGGCGCACGGCCTCGGTCAGCTGGCCACCCTCCTCATAGCCGACATAGCCCGGGGGCGACCCCACGAGGCGCGAGACCGTGTGCTTCTCCATGTACTCGCTCATGTCGAGCTGGATCAGCGTGTCCTCGTCGTCGAAGAGGAACTCGGCGAGCGTCTTGGCGAGCTCGGTCTTCCCCACACCGGTGGGCCCGAGGAAGATGAACGAGCCGCTCGGGCGCTTGGGGTCCTTCAGGCCGGCCCGCGTCCTGCGGATCGCCCGGGAGAGCGCCTTCAAGGCCTCCTCCTGACCGATGACCCGCTTGTGGAGCTCGTCCTCCATCCGGAGCAGCTTGGCCGTCTCCTCCTCGGTGAGGCGGTAGACGGGGATGCCGGTCCAGTTGGCGAGGACCTCGGCGATGACGTCCTCGTCGACCACGTCGAAGAGGTCGACGCCCTCGCGCCGCCATTCGGACTCCATGGCCTCCTTGCGGTCGAGGTGCTCCTTCTCCTGGTCCGAGAGCTTCTTGGCCTGTTCGAACGCGCCGCGCTCGATGGCCGACTCCTTGTCGGTGCGGATGCGGGAGATCTGCTCGTCGACGCTCTTGTAGTTGGGCGGCGTGGTCATCCGGCGGATGCGCAACCGGCTCCCGGCTTCGTCGATGAGGTCGATGGCCTTGTCGGGCAGGTACCGGTCGGCCAGGTACCGGTCGGCCAGGTTGGCCGCCGCGACGAGCGCCTGGTCGGTGATGGTCACCGTGTGGTGCGATTCGTAGCGGTCCCGCAGCCCCTTCAAGATGTCGATGGTCAGCGACACCGAGGGTTGCTCGACCTTCACCGGCTGGAACCGACGCTCCAGCGCGGCGTCCTTCTCCAGGTGCTTGCGGTACTCGTCGAGCGTGGTTGCGCCCACCGTCTGCAGCTCGCCGCGGGCCAGCATGGGCTTGAGGATCGACGCCGCGTCGATCGCGCCCTCGGCGGCTCCGGCACCGACGAGGGTGTGGATCTCGTCGATGAACAAGATGATGTCGCCGCGGGTGCGGATCTCCTTCAGGACCTTCTTCAGCCGCTCCTCGAAGTCGCCCCGGTACCGGCTGCCCGCGACGAGCGCCCCGAGGTCCAGCGTGTAGAGCTGCTTGCCGGTGAGCGTCTCGGGCACGTCGTTGGCGACGATGCGCTGGGCCAGGCCCTCCACGATCGCCGTCTTGCCGACGCCGGGCTCGCCGATCAGCACCGGGTTGTTCTTCGTGCGGCGCGACAGCACCTGCATCACGCGCTCGATCTCGCGCTCGCGTCCGATGACCGGGTCGAGCTTTCCGTCCCGTGCGAGCTGGGTGAGGTTGCGCCCGAACTGGTCGAGCACGGGCGAGCCGGTCGGCGTGTCGGAGGACGCGGGACCGGTGCCGGCGCCGACGGCCTCCTTGCCCTGGTAGCCCGACATCAGCTGGATGACCTGCTGGCGCACCCGGGCCAGATCGGCGCCCAGGCTGACCAGGACCTGGGCGGCCACGCCCTCGCCCTCACGCACCAGGCCGAGGAGCATGTGCTCGGTCCCGATGTAGCTGTGGCCGAGCTGGAGGGCCTCGCGCAGCGAGAGCTCAAGGACCTTCTTCGCGGGGGGTGAACGGCGGCGAGCCCGAGGGGGCCGAGCCGGCCATGCCGATCGTCTCTTCGACCTTCTCGCGGACCGCCTCGAGGGTGATGCCGAGCGATTCGAGGGCCTTGGCCGCGACGCCCTCGCCCTCGTGGATCAGTCCGAGGAGGATGTGCTCGGTGCCGATGAAGCTGTGGTTCAGCATGCGCGCTTCTTCCTGCGCAAGCACGAGAACCCTTCGCGCCCGGTCGGTGAATCGTTCGAACACGGACCGCCTCCATCTCGGCTCTGGTCGGGGCCGGCCCCAGACGGTCTGAGGACCCCTTGTCGAGCAAACGAAGTCTAACCGGGGAGGCCCGCGAGACCCGACGCACCCTGTGTTACCCCAGCATGAACGTCGGCATCCCCCGGGTGTCGGCGGCCACGGGACGTCGCCTATCGTGCTCAGGGTGAACACCGTGCAGATCCCCGGTCTTCCCGGTCTTGACCAGGACCTGCAGCGGGTGGAGCCGATGCTCGTCTCGGCGGTCTCGGCCGGCGACCCCTTCTTGGACCAGGTCGCCACCCACCTCATCCAGGCGGGGGGCAAGCGCCTGCGCCCGATGCTCGCCCTCGCCTCGGCCACCCGCGGTGAGCGGACCGCCACCGAGGAGGACCTCTTGGGCTCGGTCTCGGTCGAGCTGGTCCACCTGGCCTCCTTGTATCACGACGACGTGATCGACGAGGCGACGATGCGCCGGGGCGTCGAAAGCGTCAACAGCCGCTTCGGCAACCTCATGGCCATCGTGGGTGGCGACTACCTGTTGGCGCGCTCGGCCGAGATCGCGGCCAGTCTGGGCACCGAGATCGCGGGCTTGCTGGCGACGACCCTCGGGCTGCTGTGCCGGGGCCAGGTGTCCGAGGTGAAGACGGCGTTCTCGATCGAACGGACCGTCGCGGAGTACCTGGAGGCCATCGAGGGAAAGACGGCCGCCCTGATGGCGACGTCGTGCCGGGTCGGCGCGCTGACCGGCGGCGCTCCCCGGGGTGAGGTAGAGGCGCTCACCGAGTTCGGCCGCAACTTCGGCATGGTCTTCCAGCTGCGCGATGACGTCTTGGACGTGATCGCGGTGAACGGCGAACTCGGCAAGCCGGCCGGCCAGGACCTGGCCGAGGGCGTCTACACGCTCCCGGTGCTCCACGCCCTGGCCGACCCCGAGATCGGGCCCGAGCTGGCCGTGCTGCTGGGCCAGCCCCTCGCGCAGCCCGAGCGCGACAAGGCGCGCGCCATGGTGGCCGCGTCACGCGGGGTCGCCGAGACGATGGCCATGGGTCGCCGGTTCGTGGCCCGGGCGACCGACGCCCTCGACGGCGTCGCCTCGGCCGAGCTCGTCGCGGCGCTCGACGCTGCTCAACGAGACACTCTTCATCGATCTACCCGGCTGAGTCCCCGGGCCGTTCCGGGCGCAGCGTCGGGAACGCGATCACCTCGCGGATGTTGGCGGTGTCGGTGAGCAGCATCGCCAGCCGGTCGATCCCGATGCCCACGCCGGCGGTCGGCGGGAGACCGTGCTCCATGGCGCGGAGGTACTCCTCGTCGAGCACCATCGCCTCGTCGTCGCCCGCCGCATGCAGTCGGGCCTGTTCGACGAAGCGGGCCCGTTGGTCGTCGGGGTCGACCAGCTCGCTGAACGTGTTGCCGAGCTCGCGCCCGGCGACGACCGGCTCGAACCGCTCGACCAGACCGGGGCCGTCGCGGTGCCGCCGAGCGAGCGGGGAGACCTCCTCGGGGTGGTCGGTCACAAAGACCGGGCCCCACAGCTCGCCCTCGGTCGTCTTCTCGTAGTACTCGGCCATCAGCTTGCCCGGGCCCCACGCGTCGTCGACCGCGGCCCCGGTCGCCGCGAGCAACGCCGCGAGCTCCTGGCGGGGCATCCGGACGTGCACCACGTTGCCGGTGTGCTCCTCGATGAGCTCGGCCATCGTGGCGCGCCGCCACGGCGCGGTGAGGTCGAGCGGACGGCCCTGGTAGGTGAGCTTGGTCGTGCCGACCACGTCGCTCGCGATGCCGGCGACCAGCTCCTCGACCAACACCATCATGTCGAGGTAGTCGGCGTAGGCCCAGTAAAGCTCGAGCGTCGTGAACTCGGGGTTGTGGCGCGGCGAGATCCCCTCGTTGCGGAACAGCCGCCCGATCTCGAAGACCTTCTCGAAGCCGCCCACGACGAGGCGCTTCAGGTACAGCTCGGGCGCGATGCGCAGGTAGAAGTCGGTGTCGAAGGTGTTGTGGTGGGTCACGAACGGGCGGGCCACCGCGCCGCCGGGGATCGGGTGCAGGATCGGCGTCTCCACCTCGACGAAACCCTCCGCCCAGAGCCGCTCGCGCATCCTTCGCACCACCTCGCCGCGCGACGAGCAGGTTGCGGCGCGTCGACTCGTTGGCCCACAGGTCGACCTCGCGCTGGCGGTAGCGGATGTCGGCGTCGGTGACGCCGCGGAACTTGTCGCCGAAGGAGCGCCGGGCCTCGGCCAGCAGCGTCCACGTGCGCACCTTGACCGACAGCTCGCCGCGCCGGGTGCGCACGACCTCGCCCTCGGCCCCGATCCAGTCGCCCAGGTTCAGCCGGACGAAGCCCTCGAGGTCTTCGGTGGTCCCGGCCTGCGCGAACAGCTGGATGGCGCCGCTCGAGTCCCGCAGCTCGCCGAAGGCCAGCTTGCCCTGGGTCCGCAGCAGCATCACCCGTCCGGCGACCGAGACCGTGTCGCCCGACTCCTGCCCGGCCTCGAGGCCACCCCAGCGCGCCACGACCTGGGCGGCCGAGTCGGTGACCTCGTAGCGGTAGGGGACCTCGCTCACCCCCGGGCCCGCCCCACGGTGCGGTCGTAGACGACCCGGAGGCCCTCCAGGGTCAGCCAGGGCTCGACGTGCTGGACCGACTCGGTGTACGGGGCGATCACCTCGGCCAGGCCCCCGGTCGCGATGATCGTGGCGGCGGCGCCAAGCTCGCCCTGGATCCGACGGCACAGCCCATCGACCTGGGCGGCGAAGCCGAACAGGACGCCGGACTGGATCGACTCGGCGGTGGAGCGGCCGATGACGGCGCGCGGCTCGACCAGCTCGACGCGCCGCAGCGCCGCCGCGTGCTGGAAGAGCGCCTCCAGGCTGATCGAGACGCCGGGCGCGATCGCCCCGCCCAGGTACTCTCCGGCCGCCGAGATCGCCTCGAAGGTGGTCGCGGTCCCCATGTCGACGACGAGGGACGGCCCCCCGTAGAGGTGGAAGGCGCCGATCGCGTTGGCGATGCGGTCCGGCCCGACCTCGCGGGGGTCGTCGTAGAGGATCGGCATGCCGCTCTTCACCCCCGGGCCGACCACGACCAAGGGGATCTTGGCGAACCACCGGATGGCCATCTGGCGCAGCGCGGCGGTCATGGCGGGCACCGACGAGCACACCGCGATCCCGCTGACCGCGTGGTGGCTGTCGAGGCCTTCCAGGTCGAGCAGCTGGGTGAGCAGCATGGCGTGCTCGTCGGGGGTGCGGTCGGGGACAGAGGAGAGCCGCCAGTGGTAGCGCAGGCCGCGCAGCGGGTGGTCCTCCAGCCCGATGCCAAAGCCGGTCTGCTCCTCGTCATCGATCACTTCGCCCTCCATCGCGTAGAGGCCGATGACCGACTCGGTGTTGCCGACGTCGATGGCCAGCAGCATCAGCTCTCCCCCTCCACCGACGAGGCACCGAGGTCGAGCCCGAGGTCGAGGGCCGGGGCCGAATGGGTGAGCGCGCCCACCGAGATCAGGTCGGCGCCGGCCGCTGCGTAGCGCGGCGCGCTCTCGAGCGTCACCCCGCCGGAGACCTCGACGAGGGTGGAGCCGTCGGGCCGCAGACCGCCGACCAACTCGACACAGGCCGCCACCTCGGACACGGTCATGTTGTCCAGCAGGACGGCGGAGGCCCCGGCCCGGCAGGCCTCCTCGACCTGGCCGATGCGGTCGCACTCGATCTCGACGTAGCGCCCCGGCCACATGCGCCGCCCCTTGGCCACCGCTTCGGGGATGCCCAAGCCTGCGAGGTGGTTGTCCTTGATCAACACGGCGTCGAACAGGCCGAAGCGGTGGTTGTACCCGCCCCCGGCCCGCACCGCGGCCTTCTCCAGCGCCCGGAGCCCGGGCGTGGTCTTGCGGGTGTCGAGGACCCTCGTCTGCGGGTTGACCTCCTCGACGGCGTCGACGTAGCGGCGGGTGAGCGTGGCGATGCCCGACAGTCGCCCGAGGAAGTTGAGCGCGCTGCGCTCGGCGGTGAGGACCGAGCGCAGGGTGCCGGCGACCTCGGCGATGACGGTGCCCGGTCGGACCGGCGAGGCGTCGGGCAGGTGCCACAGGACCTTCAGCGCGGGGTCGATCTGCGCGAACACCTCCTTCGCGCAGAACTCTCCCGCCACGACCCCTGCTTCGCGCGAGACGATCGAGAGCGAGGCCGTCACGTGCGACGACACCAGCGCCGCGCTCAGATCGCCCAGACCGCCCAGGTCCTCCTCGAGCGCGGCGATCACGGCGCGGCGAACCGCGTCAGCAGGCGGATGGGGGTCGGGGCGCTTCGACATCGGTGCGCCGGTCTAGCCGCGTCCGCCGAGGGCCGCGTGGATCAGGCGCAGGCGCCACGCCGGCACCGTCGCCAAGAAGTCGGCGCGGGTGTGGGCGCCGCGCGACTCCGTGCGGAGGCCCGCCGAGACCAAGAGCGCGGCAGCGACCGTGAGCAGGTTCCCGAGCTCGTCGCCGGCGACGGTCTCGCGAGCAGAGGCGCTGGCCCACGCCCCGGCCAGCTCCACCAGCTGGCCCTCGGCCGCGTCGAGCGAGCCGGCCGAGCGGACCACGCCGGCCCCCGTCGTCATGACGACCTGGAGCCGCTCCCGGCACTTCGCCAGGTCGGCCAGCGACCCCTGGGTGCCCGGGCGGGCGGGGCGGCCCAGGGGGACCGCGGCGCGCTCGTCGACGAGGCGACCGGGGATCTCCTCGTCGGCCCCGCCGAGCACGGCCCGCATCGCTCCACTCTGCTCGGGCCCGTCGACGCCGCTTCCGATGGCCTCGGCGGTGCGGGCCCCGAAGACCATGCCCTCGAGCAACGAGTTGGAGGCGAGCCGGTTCGCCCCGTGGACGCCGGTGCAGGCGGCCTCCCCGGCCGCCCACAGGCCGGGCAGGGCCGTCGCGCCGAACAGATCGGTGACCACCCCTCCGGAGAGATGGTGCGCAGCCGGCGCGATGGGAAGCCAGTCGACCGCCGGGTCGAGGCCGACCTGGGTCAAGGAGGACGCGATGGTCGGGAACCGCACCGAGAAGTGCTCGAGCCCGGTCGCGTCGAGCCAGAGGTGGTCCGTGCCGTCGCGACGCATCCGGTCCGCCATGGCCCGGCTCACGACGTCGCGCGGGGCCAGCTCGTCGACGAACTGCTCACCGGCAGCGTCGCGCAGCAGCGCGCCGTGGCCGCGCAACGCCTCGGACAGGAGCGGTCGGGGCATAGCCGGGTGGTGGAGCGCGGTCGGGTGGAACTGGACGAACTCGACGTCGGCGACGGGGACCCCGGCGCGCAGCGCCATCGCGACGCCGTCGCCGGTCGCCTCGGGCGGATTGGTGGTGATCGCGAACATCTGGCCGACGCCCCCGGTCGCCAACAGGACGTGCTCGGCGCGGATCTCGACGACCTCGCCGGCCGGCGGGCGTGCCAGCACGCCGCGGCACCGGCCGTCCTCCACGATGAGGTCGAGCGCGAACCAGCGCTCGAGCACCGCCCCGGCGGACGCCCGCGTCGCCTCGACGAGGGCGCGCTCCACCTCGGCGCCGGTGGCGGCGCCCCCCGCATGCACCACGCGGGCGGGAGTGCCCGCCCTCGCGGGCGAGCGAGAGGTCGCCCGAGGCCTCGCGGTCGAAGGCGGCGCCCATCGCGATGAGCTCGTTGACCCGACCCGGCCCCTCGTCGACCAGGACCCGCACGGCGTCGACGTCGCAGAGCCCGGCGCCCGCCCTGAGCGTGTCGGCCAGGTGGAGGTCGGTCGAGTCCTCGTCCCCGCCCAGCACCGCGGCGACGCCGCCCTGGGCCCAGCGGGTCGACGACTGGGAGAGCTCGCCCTTGGTCAGCACCCCGACGTGCAGGGCCCCCGGACCGTCGGCGAGCCGGACCGCCGCCGAGAGACCGGCGACCCCGGAGCCCACCACCAGGACGTCGAAGGGGCCGGCGCCGTCGGCGCCGGCGCGGCCCCGGCTCACCGCCAGCGGCACGCGAAGGATCCGAGGCGTGTCCCAGCTGCGCCGACCATCGGATAACTATGCCCCGGTTGTCGCGCCGACGAGCCCGCCGACGGCGTCGCGGCGGGCGCTGCGCAGCGAGACCTCGACCGCTGCGTTGTCGATCAGGCGCACCGGTCCGACCTCGGCCGCGATGATGAGGCGGAGCGGGCGGTGCCCGTCGAGCAGTGCCGGGATCCGCAGGTCCCGGGCGTCGACCACCGCGGCGTAGTCGAGGGTCACGAGCGGCTCGGTCTGCACGACTGACGCCATGAGCGCGGCGACGGCTCCGGGGCGGCGCTCGCCGGAGGCGACGGCCACCTGCGCGCTCGACAGCGCCCGGGAGAGCACCTTCGCGGCGCGCCGCTCGCGAGGCGAGAGCCGGACGTTGCGGCTGGAGAGGGCGAGCCCGTCGGACTCGCGCACGGTGGGGCAGGCGACGATCTCGACTGGGAAGCCGAGGTCGGTGGCCATCCGGCGCACCACCGCGAGCTGCTGGAAGTCCTTCTCGCCGAAGTAGGCGCGGCACCGGCCGGCCAAGGCGAACAGCTTGGCCACGACGGTGACCACTCCTTCGAAGTGACCCGGGCGGGCCTCGCCCTCGAAGGGCACGGCCTCCGCCCCGACCGAGACGACCGTGGAGGGTGGTGCCGGCCAGTCGGGGTACATCTCGGCGACGTCCGGCGCGAACACCCACTCGACGCCGTGCGCCGCGCACACCTCGAGGTCGTGCTCAAGCGGGCGCGGGTAGTGCGCGAGGTCGTCCGGATCGCCGAACTGCAGCGGGTTGACGAAGATCGTCACCGCGACCTGGTCGCACTCCTCGACCGCCCGCGCGATCAGGGACTCGTGGCCGGCGTGCAGCGCGCCCATCGTCGGGACGAGCCCGACCGAGCGCCCGGCCATCCGGCCGGCCTCGAGCGCGTCGCGCAGCTCGCTCGCGGTGCGGATCACCTCCACCTCAGACTCCCGTGCGGACCCGGACATGCCCGGCGGGCTCGTCGGCCAGTGGCTCGGTCCCGACGGGGCGGTGCGGCGTGTGGTCCTGCGCCAGGCGGTTGGCCAGCGCGACGCCGGCGTTGTAGCCGGGCCGCTCCTCGGGGGCGAGCGCCCGGCGGTGCCGTTCGAGGGTCGCCCAGTCGCCCCGGGCAGCCGGACCGGTCAGCGCGGCTGCCGGACCGAGTCGCGCCACGTCGTCCACCGCGGCGCGGGAGAGGTCCAAGAACGCGTCGACCTCCAGCCCCGCCGACTCGGCGATCCGCTGGACCTGGCCGAGCAGCGCGACGACGTGGTTGGCGGCGACGCAGGCCGCAGCGTGGTACGCAGCGCGATTGGCGTCGTCGACCGCGAAGGGCCGGCCGTTGAGCGCCGCGGGCCAGCTCGTCGGCCACCGGGTCGCCGGCGACCGCGAAGGCGATCCCGGCCGCGAGCCGGCGGGCCCCGATGTCGGGCGTCGGCAGCGGCACCAGCGGGTGCAGAGAGGCCCGGCGGGCGTGCGGTCCGAGAGCGTCGAGCCCGAGGGACGCCGCGAGGTGGACCACGACGCAGCCCTCGGCGGGCCGCACCCCGGCCGCCACCTCGGCGACGACGTCGTCGGGAGTCGTGATGACGAGCACGTGGACTCCCTGCGCGGCGTCGCGCTGGTCGTCGGCGCGCCCCAAGATGCCGTCCACGCGGTACCCGGCCGCGGCCAACGCACGCGCCATGGACAGACCGGCCCGCCCGGGGCCGATGAGACGAACGGATCTCACGAAGGACCTCCTCCGGCGATCCAACCCCAGTGGGTGTCGGTCGCCTCAGCGATCAGTTCTCGTGACCGTAGTCCCGAGCCGCGTCAGCATACCCACGCGCCTCACGTCCCCGAAAGCCCGCTCCAACATCTCGGGGGTCACCAGCTCGGGGGCCAGCTCGCACAGCGGGACGAGGACGAACCGGCGCTCGTATAAGCGGGGGTGGGGCACGACGAGGTCGGGCTCGTCCACCCGTTCGTCGCCGACGAGGAGGACGTCGGCGTCGAGCGTGCGGGGCCCGAAGCGCACGGTGCGGGTCCGCCCGGCGTCGCGCTCGGCCGCTTGGCAGCGCTCGAGGATCTCGTGCGGCCCATCGGTCGTCGACAGCTCGAGCACCGCGTTCAGGTACGGGCCCTGCTCGGGGCCGCCGACCGGTTCGGTCTCATACACCGAGGACGCTGCGACGGCGTCGCCGGGGGCGGCCAGGAGCTCGGCGGCCCGCTCCAGGTGGGCCAGGCGGTCGCCGAGGTTGGAGCCGAGCCCGACGAACGCGCGACGGGCCGCGGCGCTCACTCGGCGGCGTCGGGACGCCGGCGCGCGACCCGCACCCCCACCGAGCCCACGTCCTCGGGGATCGGCGGGTGGAGCTTGCGCAGCGAGACCGCCGCCGCCGCGACGCGCTCGTCGAGGTCGAGCAGGGCGGTCGCCACCGCGTCGGCCAACGCCTCGAGGAGGCGGAACGAGGTCGACCGGACGACCTCGGTAGCGCGCTGGGTCGCCGCGCCGTAGTCGACGGTGTCCTCGAGTCGGTCGCTCCGGCCAGCTGCCGCGGTGTCCACGACGAGGTCGATGTCGAGCTCGAAGGGTTGGGCCCGCTCGCGCTCTTCGGCGAGCGCGCCATGGGTCGCCACCACCCGCAGGCCGCGGATCTCGATGCGGTCGCCCCGCCCCCGAGGGCGGCTCACCCAGCGAAACCCGGGGCCGGGTGGTCGACCGCGACCACCAGCTCACGCCCGGCCGGGCCCATCTGGCGGCTCATCATGTGCTCGACCATCGCGACCGCCTGCGGCGTCGTGGGAATCCGGCCCGACCAGACCAAAAAGCCCGCGACGACCCCCATGACCCGATCGCCCAGCTCCTCTTGGTGCAGGAGCACACGCTGGCCGTCGGTCAGCGAGCTGCGCAGGTCGGCGTAGCACTCTTCCAAGATGGGCCGGGGGTCGGTGACGTTGAGGAGGGGGTAGTGCGCCCAGACCAGCTCGCCCTCGTCGTAGGCGTGGAGGTTGTGCGGTGAGGGCAGGAGCGAGATCGACACGGTCGAAGCCCTGGACCCGCAGCCAGATGATCTCCTCCTGGCGGCGGACCCGACGGTGGTTGGGCGCGAACCCGCCCGGACGTTCGCTCACGGCGAAGCGGTCCCTGATCACCCAAGTGAAGTTCCTGGGCTTGATGCCCGCTGCCCACTTGCCCTTCACCATGCGCCCCCCGCCATCGACATCACCGGGTCACACCCGCCAGCTGGTCGCGACGTCGCTCGACCGACCCGACCCGACCAGCCGGGCGGCCTGGACCGCTGCGACCACGTCGTGGACCCGCACCATCTGGACCCCCTGCACCATCGCCCAAGTGCTGGAAGCGATGGTGCCCTCGAGGCGCTCGTCGGGCGGGATCAGATCTCCACCCCCCGAGCCGAGCACACCGAGAAACCATTTGTTCGAGGTGCCGACGAGGACGCGGGCCCCGGCCTCGGCCGCTGCGCCCACCAGCTCGCCCAGGTGGCCGAGCAGGGCCAGGTTGTGCTCCACGGTCTTCCCGAACCCGATCCCGGGATCCACCCAGACCTCGCCCACGCCCAGCGCGCGAGCCTCGCCCGCGAGGGCGAGGAGGTGCGCCCGGACCTCGGCCACGACGTCGTCGTAGCGGGGGTCGGCCTGCATGTCGCTCGGCGTGCCCTTGCGGTGCATCGCCACCCAACCGGCCCCGCAGTCGGCCGCCACGGCGGCGAGGGTCCCCGAGACGTCGTTCACGAGCCGGGCTCCGGCGGCCACCGCGGCGCGTGCCACGGCCGGCTTGACCGTGTCGATCGACACCGGCCCCGATGCGGCTAGCGCCTCGACCACGGGCAGGACACGGCGGAGCTCCTCGGCCTCGTCGACCGGCGCGGCGCCGGGGCGGCTCGACTCCCCGCCCACGTCGACCACGGCCGCGCCCTCCTCGAACATGGCCCGGCCCCGGGCGATCGCCGCGTCGGCAGACAGGTAGCGGCCACCGTCGGAGAAGGAGTCGGGGGTCACGTTGAGCACCCCCATCACCAGGGGACGACGATCGCCCGGACCCTCCATCGGTCTGAGCGTAGGCGACCCGCCCCGCCGTCCAGCGGGGTTCGGGCCGGAAATTTCAGCGCCCGTGGACGAACTGCATGGCCTCGGCCCGGGTGGCCGGGTCCCGCCGGAACAGCCCGCGGACGGCCGAGGTGACCGTGAGCGTCCCGGGCTTCTTGACCCCCCGCATCGACATGCACAGGTGCTCGGCTTCGACCACCACCAAGACGCCACGCGGGTCCAGGGCGGCCTCGACGGCGTCGGCGATGTCGGTCGTCAGGCGTTCTTGCACCTGGAGGCGGCGCGCGTAGCCCTCGACCAGGCGGGCGAGCTTGGAGATCCCGGTGATGCGACCGTCCGCGTTCGGGATGTAGGCGACATGGGCGCGGCCGATGAAGGGCACCAGATGGTGCTCGCACAGCGATGCGAAGGGGATGTCGCGGACCATGACCATCTCGTCGTGCCCCGCCTCGAAGGTCACCGTCAGGTGCCGACCGGGATCGTCGTCGAGCCCGACGAAGAGCTCCTCGTACATCGCCGCGACCCGCGCCGGCGTGGCGATCAGCCCATCTCGCGAGGGGTCCTCCCCGATCGCCTCCAAGATCTCGGCGATCGCCTTCTCGACGCGCCCGATGTCGACCGCCATCGGCCCTTCCTCAGCGCCCCTCAGTCGGGCGGTAGCGGTGCACCGAGCGCAGGTTCCGGTAGCGCTCGTCGACGTCGAGCCCGTAGCCGACGACGAACTCCGAGGGGATCTTGAACCCGACGTAGCGCAGGTCGAGCGGGACCCGCTGCTCGCCCTCCTTCACCAGCAGCGCGCACACCTCGAGACTGGCCGGGCGGCGGGCTTGGAGGTAGCGGCGGAGGTAGTTGAGCGTGAGCCCGCTGTCGATGATGTCCTCGACGACCAGGACGTGGCGGCCCTCGAGCACCGCGTCGAGGTCCTTGACGATCCGGACCACGCCGGAGGTGCGCGTGGCACTGCCGTAGGAGGACACCGCCATGAAGTCGACGTCGACCGGCAGGTCGATGGCGCGCGCCAGGTCGCTCATGAAGATCATGGCGCCCTTCAGCACGCCGACGAGGAGCGGAGCGTCGTCCGCGTAGTCGGCCGTGATGGCGGCGCCCAACTCGGCGACCCGCTCGGCCAGGGCCTCGGCGGTGACCACCGGCTCACCCACCTCGGCCAGGCCCCAGCTCGGCACCGACGAAGCCGCATGCTCCGTCTTCACCGACCGAACTGTACCGGACCGCCCCTCCACGGCCAGCCTGGACGCGGAGCGCCGGACCCGTTGGCCGCCGGTGATCTCCGTCGCGACGCGGGTACCCGACGCCACATCGAGCACCCTGGCGACATCGGCCGCGCTCGGGGGGTGGCTCGCTGGGCCACCGGCATCCTGAGTGAGCCACCGGCGGACCGCCCGTCGGGCCAGCGCCAGCGGTGCCTCCCGGAGGGCGCGGGCGTCGGTCGGGTCGGGCACCGCCTCGCGCTCGAGCGCGGCGAGGAACGCTGACTCGTCGCGCAGGAGCCCCGCCTGACGCGCCAGCACCGGTACCGGGTCCCGTCGGGCGATCGCCTCGCACAGCGGGAGCAGCTCGTGGCGCACGCGGTTGCGGAGATGGCGCGGGTCGTCGTTGGAGGGGTCGCGCACCAGCTCGAGCCCCATCGCCCCGCACAGCGCCTCGGTCTCGTTGCGCCGCAGGGCCAGCAGCGGGTGGCGGGCGCCGGGTGCCATCCCGGACAACCCGTCAAGCCCGGCGCCCCGGAGCAAGTTGCACAGCACGGTCTCGGCTTGGTCGTCCATCGTGTGGCCCGTCGCGACGTCGTCGGGCAGGACGGCGAAGCGCGCCGCGCGCGCCCGGGCCTCGAGGTTGGGCCCTTCGCCCACCGCCACCGTCTCGGCGCGGAACGCCGCACCGAGACGAGCAGCCGCCGCCTCGACGACGGCCGCCTCGTCATGGGACCCCGGGCGCAGGCCGTGGTCGACGTGGATCGCCGTGACCTCGCACCCGGCGGCGACGGCCAGCACCAGCAGGGCCAGCGAGTCCGGTCCGCCCGACACGGCGCAGGCGAGCGGGGTCCCCGGTGGCGGGAAGGTGCAGCGCGCCAGGAGGCCCGGCACGACGTCGGGCCACGCCGCAGGCCCGGCCGAGGCCAAGCTCACCCCGCGAGCGCGGTCGGCGAGACCCTCCGGACCCATGCCGAGGGGTCCCTGATCTCGGTCAGCGACGGCAGCCACTCCGGTCCCTGCCACACCCGATCGAACAGCCGGCGCCCGCCCGCCTCCTCCACGGAGCGGACGAACTTCTCGCCCTCGGCGTACTGGCGGAGCTTGGCCTCGAGCCCGAGGATCTGCTGGAGCAGGCGGGCCGCGCCCTTGGCCTGCTCACGGCGCTGCTGGAGCACCGCGCTGAAGTGGGCGGCGCCTGGGATGGCGTCAGCGCCGGCCCGGTCCATGGTCACGTCGCCGTGGCCCTCGAGCAGGCTCATCAGCGCCTGGATCCGCTGGAGCGCGGCCAGCTGCTCGTCGGTCGCGACCAGCCCGATGACGCCGGAGTCGCCCAGTGGGCTGCGCCCAGCCCGGATCTCCTGGGCGGCCCGGCGCACCGCGTCGAGCATCTTGCGGGGATCGGATCCGAGCGGCTCGAGCCCGTCCTCGACGAGGGACAAGAAGTAGGAGCGGAGCCACGGGACCGCCATGAACTGGGCGCGGTGGGTGACCTCGTGGAGCGCGAGCCAGAGCCGGAACTCGGAAGGCTCGAAGCCGTGGCGGGCCTCGATGCCGGCGACGTTCGGGCCCACGTAATACACGACGTCCTGGTTCTCCTCGTCGACGCCGTCGGTGAGCAGCAGGTCGTATTGCCCAAGCACCACGCGTCGACATCCACGCGAGGACCAGGGCGAGCTGGGCGCCGTTCATCGAGCGCGACGCTCCGGCCAGCTGGCGCGACAGCCCTGGGGCGACGCCGGCGAGCGGCGAGGTGCCCTTGCGTTCGGCGAGCTTGGACAGCGTGGGCCCCAAGAGCCGCTGGAACGACGCGACGTTGGCGCCGACCCAATCGGCACGGTCGATGACCCGGCCCCGCGCCGGGCTGTCCACGACGAGCCCGGTCGCCTCGGCCACGAGTGACTCGGCCCGCTCGGTCATCTCGTCGAAGTCCCGCTGCATCGCGGCGGGCCGGTAGGAGGCCGGGGTCGTGGTGCGACCGGCGGCCCAGCGCGCCACCCGGTCAGCGAGCGCCCAGTCGACGACGGGCGCCTGCTCGGCAGCCCCGTCGCTCACGCGACGGCGTCGCCCGCGGGCGGGCGGTTCATCCGACCGCCCCGCGCTCGGTCTCGATCAGATTCGCGATCTTCTGGCGCAAGGAATCGGGCACGTGGTCCTTGCAGTGGTCCGCGATCACCTTGCGCAGCTCGGTCTCGAACCCGGCCGCGCCGGCACACGGCCCGCAGTAGTCGAGGTGCTCGGAGATCTGGATGCGCCGATCGTCGGTGAGCTCGCCGTCGAGGTAGTCGTAGAGTTGGTGGATCGCCGCCCCGCAGTCGACCTGATTGGCACCCCCGAAGGGATCTCCCGAACCCACCAGATCTGGACCTTCACTCATTCGGACCGTCCCGGTGCTGACCCCACCAAGCCCCGTGACTCGGCAAAACCGTGCAACGCCTTCTGCAAGGCCCTTCTTCCCCGGTGGATCCTGCTCATGACCGTGCCGATCGGCACGTCGGTGATCTCGGCGATCTCCTTGTACGAGAAACCTTCCACGTCGGCCAGGAGGACGGCCATGCGGAAGGCCTCGGGCAGCGACTCGATCGCCGCCTTCACCTCGTCGTCGGTGAAGCTCGCCAGCGCCTCCTCTTCGGCACTCCGGCTGGGCGCCCCGTCGGCCGACGAGAGGCGGTGGTAGAGGTAGAGGTCCTCGACGTCTTCGACGTCCGCGATCTCGGGACGACGCTTCGCGGCGCGGTAGGAGTTGATGTAGGTGTTGGTGAGGATCCGGTACAGCCAGGCCCGCAGGTTGGTCCCCTCGGTGAACCCGCCGAATCCGCGATACGCGCGCAGGTAGGTCTCCTGCACGAGGTCCTCGGCGTCGCTCGGGTTGCGCGTCATGCGCAACGCCGCGCTGTAGAGCGCAGGCATGTGCTCCATCGCGAGATCCGTGAAGTGAGCCTGGTCGGCCATACGAGCACCTTAGCCATGCAGGCACGGGCTCCCAGCCTCGGCCGGGGGCCGAGCGAGACGCTCCACTAATCTGACCGGCTGGATGCCCCCCTCCGACTCCCGGGTCCGCGCCGGCACGAAAGGCCTCACTGGCCTGGTCGAACGCGACGGGACCGACGTGGCCACCTGGAACCTCTTCGACGGAGTCGGCCTCGTTGCGCTCGTCACCACACGAGATGGGGGCGTGTCGGAGGGTCCCTACGCGTCGCTCAACCTCGCGCTCCACGTCGGCGATGATCCGTCGTGCGTGCTCGAGAACCGCCGGCACGCGCTGGCGCTCCTCGGCGCGGACGTGAGCGACCTCGTGTTGGCCGAGCAGGCGCACGGGGCGCACGTCTCGGTCGTCAGTGCGGCCGACCGCGAGCGGGGCGCCCGGTCGATCGCCGACGCGGTCGCTGCGTCCGACGGGCTGGTGACCACCGAGCCCGGACTGGTCGTCTCGGTCCTCGTCGCCGACTGCGCCCCGGTCGCGCTGTTCGACCCCGAGGCCCGTGTGCTCGGGTGCGCGCACGCCGGATGGCGCGGCACGACCGCGGGCCTGCTCGAGGCGATGATCGGGACGATGGAGGTCCTCGGCGCTCGTCGGGAACGGATGCTCGCCGGTATCGGCCCGTGCATCGGCGCCGACCGCTACGAGGTCGGGCAGGACGTCGTCGACGCCTGCGCCCGCCATCTCGGCTCGGCCGAGCCCTGGGCCCGGGCCGGGAACGAAGGCCACTGGTGGTTCGACTTGGCCGGTGCCGTCGAGGCGATCCTGCGGCGTGTCGGCCTGGACCCGACCCGCATCGAGCGCTCCGCTCTCGAGACCGGACCGCCCGGTCCGTTCTTCAGCGCCCGCGCCGAGGGCGTGTGCGGGCGCTTCGGGCTGCTGGCCCGCATCGCGCCGTGAGCACGGCACCGTTTCGCTACGTCGGCCACGACCTCGATGGCGCCGGGACGCTCGCGTGCCGCTACGCGCTCGGGGAGCGGACGTTCACCGAGGCCTTCGATCTCGGACAAGGGGACTGGACGGTCCCCGCGGCCCGGGAGGCGGCGAAGCTCGTTTACCTGTTGGCCGGCGTCTCGTACTACAAGACCGCCGCCCCCGCGTGGTCGAGGTCGACGTCGCGCTGCGGCCCGCCGAGGAGGCGATGCTCCGCGACCACTACCTGAAGGGACTCGGCGAGTTCGGCTTCCGCAATGGACTCGACCTGTCACGGGTCGACATCCGTTCCGCCACGAGCGACGCGCCGGCCGTCGGTCACCCGGCGTCTCAGGCGCCGCTGATCCCCTTCGGCGGGGGCATCGACTCGATCGTGACGGTCGAATCGCTCAAGCGACGCCACCCTGACGGGTCGCTGTTCGTCGTCGAGCCGGACACCGCGCCGTTCGCCGCGATCGAAGGCGTCCTGCCCCTCGCCGGGCTTCCCGTCGCCCGCGCCACCCGGCACCTCGACGCCCAGCTGTTCGAGGACCCGGCGTCCTCCGGCTTCCGGCAAGGGCACGTGCCGGTGACCGGGATCATCACGGCGCTCGCCGTCCTCGTTGCCGCTGGCCGCGGGTTTGGCGCTGTGGTGATGTCGAACGAGTGGTCGGCGTCGGCGGGCAACCTGGTGGTGAGGGGCCGGGTCGTCAACCACCAGTTCTCGAAGAGCCGCGAGTTCGAGACGGAGTTCGCGAACGTCGTGCGCCGCGGCGATCGGCGAACTGCCGGTGTTCTCGTTCCTCCGGCCGTACACCGAGCTGTGGGTCGCCGAACGGTTCGCCGCGGATGACCGAGTACCACCGCGTCTTTCACAGTTGCAACCGCGCGTTTGCGATCGATCCAGCCAAGCGCCTGGACCGCTGGTGCGGCGAGTGCGACAAGTGCTGCTTCATCGACCTCGTGCTCGCGCCGTTCTTCTCCAGGGTCGAGCTCGAGGCGATCTTCGGCGGGCGCGAGCCGCTCGCTCGGCGCGACCTGCTCGAGCGCTTCTCGATCCTGGTCGGGCTTTCGTCGGACCCCAAGCCATTCGAGTGCGTGGGCGACGTCGGCGAGTGCCGGGCCGCCGCCACGCTGGCGGCGGCCCGAGGGGACCGTGCCGGCACGACGGTCCTCCAGGACCTCGCCCACCGGCTCCCCGAGGTCTCGCCGGCCGAGGTCGCTCTCTTGCTCGCACCCCACCGACCCCACGACGTCCCCGATGACTATGCGGCCGAGGATCAGCTGGTCTGACCTCGCCGGGGCCTCGGTCGGTGTATGGGGCCTCGGCGTCGAAGGGGGGGCCAACCTTCGCAAGCTGCGTTCGATGGGCGTGGTCCCGGTCATTGCCGACGACCACCCGGGCGCCGACGCCGTCGACGGGATCACCGTCCTCTCCACCGCCGGCGGCGGGTGGGAGGCACTGCAGGGCTGCGAGGTCGTCGTGAAGACCCCCGGCATCAGCCGGTACCGGCCCGACGTCACCGCGCTTCAGGACCAGGGCATCCCCGTGGTGGGCGGTCTCGGCCTCTGGCTCGAGGAGACCGACCGCAGCCGCGTCGTGTGCATCACCGGGACGAAGGGCAAGAGCACGACGGTCTCGATCGTGGGCCACCTGCTCACCGGTCTCGGCCACCCGTGCCTGGTCGGCGGGAACATCGGACGGCTCCCCTACGACCCCGAGGTGACCACGGCGAGCGAATTCATCGCCGTCGAGATCTCGAGCTTCCAGGCGACCGACCTCGGGTGCGCGCCGCCGGTCGTCGCGGTCACCTCGCTCCACCCCGACCACCTGGACTGGCACGGGAGCCTCGAGCACTACTACTCCGACAAGCTCTCGATCTGCACCCAACCGGGCGCCACCCTCACGATCGCCAACGGCGAGAGCCCTGAGCTGCGCCACGAAGCGTCCCAACTCGGACCTCGTGTCGAGTGGGTGGCCGTCCAGCCCGCCGGCTGGACGGTCCCGCTCGGGTTGCTCGGCGCCCACAACCGGGTCAACGCGCTGATCGCGCGCCGGTGCATCGAGGCGCTCGGCGTCGAAGAAGGGCGCGACGTCGCCGCACTCGAGGTAGCGGCGCGCGGGTTCGTCGGCCTCGACAGCCGGCTGAGCGAGATCGGCTCGGTGGGTGGGGTCACCTTCGTGGACGACAGCCTGTCGACCAACGCGCTGGCCACCCTCGCCGCGCTCGACGCCTTCGCGGGCCGCTCCGTCGCCCTGATCCTGGGCGGCGCCGACCGCGGTATCGACTACGGGCCGCTGGCCCGTCGGCTCGCCGAACGCGTCGAGCCAACCTTCGTCGTGACGCTTCCGGCGAACGGCTCGCGCATCCACCGCGCCATCGACGAGGCGCGGGCGGGACGGTCGAAGGGCCCCGAGGTGCGCGACACCGGCGACCTGGACACTGCCGTCGACAAGGCGCTCGAGTGGGCCAAGCCGGGCAGCGTGCTGCTGCTCTCGCCCGCCGCGGCAAGTTTCGGGCAGTTCAGGAACTACAAGGAGCGGGCCCAGGCGTTCCGACAGGCGATGGAGGCCCGGGGCGCCCGCCCGTCCGAGAGCTCAGCCGCCGAGTAGCACGCTCGGGTTGAGCACCCCGTCGGGGTCCAAGGCGTGCTTGAGGGCTCCGAACACCGCTATCTCGGCCGGGCTGCGGTTCAGGTGGAGCCATTTCCGCTTGGCCGTCCCGATGCCGTGCTCGGCGCTCACCGACCCGCCGAGGCTCGCCGCGAGCTCGAACACGGCGCCGTCGACGGACTCGTCGTCCGGGTCGACACCGGTCACGTTCACATGCACGTTGCCGTCGGCCGCGTGCCCAAACAGCCACACCTCCGAACTCGGGGCGATGCTGGCCACGACGCCCGGGACGCGTGCCACGAACTCGGCGATCGCGCCCATCGGGACGGCAACGTCCAGCTTGTGGGGGGTGCCGCGGTGGTTGATCGCCTCAGAGTGGGCCTCGCGGTAGCGCCACAGTTCGGCCGAGCGCTGCGGGTCCACGGCGACCGCGACGGCCTCGACGCCGTCGAGGGAGTCCACGACAGCGGAGAGCTCGGCGGTCGGATCCAGGTCCGCGCTTGCCTCGACCAGGAGGTACACCTCGTGGTCGCGCGCGAAGGGATTCGGCAACCCCGCGTACTCGCGGACCAGCGCCAGGCCGGCGGCAAGGAAGAACTCGACAGCGGAGAGCGGCCCGACCTCGCGTCGCAGGACCGATGCGGCGGCGATGGCCGACGGTGTGTCGCGCAGGGCGAGCAGCGCCACCACCCGCTGGGGGCTCCGCCGCACGAGCCGCAGCCGTGCCTCGGTCACGATCCCGAGCGTCCCCTCACTGCCGCACAAGAGGCCCGGCAAGTGGTAGCCGGTGTTGTCCTTGATGAGCCCGGTCATGTGGGAGACCACTTCGCCCGAGCCCAGCACCGCACTCACCCCGAGGAGTTGGGCGCGGGTGTCTCCGTAGCGGAGGACCCGGATGCCCCCCGCGTTGGTGGCCACCGTCCCGCCCACCGTCGCGCTCCCCCGGCTGGCCAGATCGACGCCATAGGACCATCCGGCCCGGTCGGCGGCCGACTGCAGCTCCTCGATGCGCACGCCGGCGCCCGCGCTCAGCTGACCCGACGCCGCGTCGACTTCCAGGTCGGTCAATCGGACCAGGCTGCACACCACCTCGCCGGCGAGCGGCACCGTCCCCCCCGACAGGCTCGTGGCACCGCCTTGCAACGCGAGCGCGACGCCGTGATGCCGGCAGAGGCCGACCAACGCCTCGACCTCGTCGGTCGATCCCGGCCGGACGACCGCTGGCGACGAGCCGGAGAAACGGCCGGTCCAATCCCCAGTGAATCCGACGACGACGTCGGGATCGGTGAGGACATGGACGTCGCCGACCACGGCGGCAACCTCCGCGAGGAACGCCGGGTCGAGCGGCGGTGGGTGCTCGGGTGTCATGGTTTCCCCGCGCGTAGCGGGACCCGCGGGCCACAACCCGGATCGGAGCGACCTGGGTGAAGTGGACCGCCGGCGTGCCCGGCCCGTTCTCGGCCGTGTCGCTCACCTCGGTCGCCCGGTGTCGATCAGGACAGCACCCGCCGGCGGAAGTTCCGCAGGCCGATGGTGAGAAACAGCGCGCCGAAGCCGACTACGACGGGATAGATCACGTACAGGTGCATGTGCGGAGCGGCCGTGAACACCGCCCGCATGCCCTCGTTCACGTAGATCAGCGGGTTGATCAGCACGACGGTCTGGAGCCAATGCCAACCACCAACTTCCACCGGCGCGAGCCTGGTCCACCCGTAGTAGGTGCCACCGAGGAACGTGATCGGCAGGATGATGAAGCCGAACATGAGCCCGATGTTGCGAGGTTCGAAGCTGGTGCCGAGCACGAGCCCCAGGCCGGCCATCGCGATGCTCGCCAGCGGCACGAAGGTCACGATCAGCAGCCAGTGGAGCTGGATGTGCGCCTCGACGCCGGGCGCGTGCACGACCGACGCGATGGGCAGCACGATCGCCGCCGAGATGATCGACTGTGCCGCGCCGGAAAGGACCTTGGCGATCGCGACCAGCCAGATCGGGCACGGGGCCTGGACACGGTCCTCGATCTCCCGGGTGAAGCCGAACTCCTGGGACATGGCGAGCGCGATGGACTGCACGCCCTGGAACATCACCGAGATGCCGACGACGCCGGGAACGAGGATGGTCGCGAAGTCCGACTCCTGCGCCGAGCCGTGGCCGCCAATGCCCTGGCCGATCTTCGGGAACACGTAGAGGAAGACGAAGCAGAGGAGGAACGGCTGGATCAGGGTCCGCAGGACGAACTCCCACACGTGCTTGTACACAACGACCAGATCGCGCAACAGGAGTGCGCCGAGCGCGATCCAGCTCGCCGAGACGACCGAGCGAAGGTGCGGCTCAGCCAGTCCCCGAGTGGCCACGTCGGGGAGCACGGGCGCCTCGGTCACTCGCGCAGCTCCTTCCCGGTCAGGTTGATGAACACCGTCTCGAGCGTCGGTTCCGAGATGCTGAGATCCACGATCGGAAACCCGCCTTGTTCGGCCAGCGTGACGAGCCTGGGGACCACGCGGTCGGACCCCTGGAGGTGCAGCTCGACCACGTTGCCCTCGACCACCCGATGGCGCGTGACCCCGTCGATCTCTCGGCCGAGCAGCGCGTCGAGTTGGGCAGGGTCGCCGGTCGTCTGGACGCTCACCACGGTGTCGGCACCGACGCTTCGCTTCAGGCCCGACGGTGTGTCCAGGGCGAGGATGCGACCGTGGTCCATGATCGCCACCCGGTCGCAGAGGTGGTCGGCCTCCTCCATGTAGTGGGTCGTCAGCATGATCGTCTGGCCTTGACCGTTCAGCTGACCGAGGAGCTCCCAGAGCGCAAGACGGCTCTGGGGGTCGAGCCCGGCGGTCGGCTCGTCGAGAAAGAGGACCGTCGGCCGATGGAAGATCGCGGGGCCACCATCAGGCGCTGGGCCATCCCTCCTGAGAGCGCGTAAACCGACGCCTTGGCCCAGCGGTTCAGCTGGAACTGCTCGAGGAGCTCGTCGGCGACCGACCGAGAGCTGCGCGCGCCCATGCCGAACAGCCGTCCGTGGAAGTACAGGTTCTCCCAGACCGTCAGCTGCCGATCGAGGGTGTTCTCCTGCGAAACGATGCCGCAGATCTGCTTGACGAGTGCGGGGTGCTCGGCGACGTCGATCCCGGCGACGAAGCCCCGCCCAGACGTCGGGACGACCCTCGTGGTGAGGATTCCGGCGGTGGTCGTCTTCCCCGCCCCGTTGGGGCCAAGGAGGCCGAAGATCTCGCCGGCCGCCACGTCGAGGTCGAGGTGGTCGACGGCGGCAAAATCGGTCCCTGGGTACACCTTGGTCAGCTGCTCGGTGTGGATGACCGCTCGGGTCCCGACGGGCCGCGTCGCGACATCCGCCTCAGCCGTGGTCACCCGATCGATCGTAGGCGCACTGACGATGGTCGACGTGCCGGGCTTCGCGAGGCGAGGGGCCCACGTCGACAAGGCTCGAAGTACCCCCACCGACCCCGGCATCGGATGGAACCATCCGATGCCGTCGTCAAATCAGTCCGTGACCACCACGCGGACGCGGGCGAGATTCCGTGCCAGCGCGTAGGGGGTCTTGTCATTGCCATTGCGATGCGAAGCCACACGCACAGCCGGGAAGTAGGTGCCTGGGGTCGTGAACGTATGCGTCGTACGAACTGTCACCCCAGCGCTCGGCGCGACGGTTGCGTGTTCCGGATACGCACCTTGACCGTCGAAGTCCCACTCTGCCGACACAATCGATCCCGTGTGGGGCGGCGCCTCCGCGGTCGCCTGGAAGTCGACGGCCTGGCCGACTCGGACGTCGGCGCGCTCACCGCCGTTCGCGGTCAAGGTCACAACGGGCTGGATGCTCTTGCGCGCCGTTGCGGTCGCGGGGATGACAACCTGCCCATCTTCGACCTCGTAGCTCGTGCTCTCAGGTGGCGCAATGCCGCGTTCCGCCCATGCGGCGACGTCACGGAGCGCCTGCTGCAAGATCCCCGCATAACTGATGATGTGGGTGTCGACCCAGCTGTGCCCCTCAACTGTTGGTTCGCCTTCGCTCGGACTCATGTAGCGGCTCGGGTTTACGTGCATCGCATGGTCGACGAACCACACCCGATACTGGTTGTCCAGGTTCGGTCCGAGCGCTGCGCGCACTTTTGAGCGGTACCAGTCGGCCTGCCACGGATAGGCCGCCTCGTCCATGAGGCACTCCATCACGATCATCTTGCAGTCGAACTTTCCGCTCTGCGAGGCGAATCCCTCACCAACTTCCGCGTTGTTGCGCGACAGCGGTCGCTCGGGATAGATGAGCGTCCCATCGGGCCGCCGAAACTGATCCCACACGTGGTAATCGGGCGACGGATTTTGGTGACGGTGGTATGTCTGCGACGCGAGGTAGGGCGAGTTATCGATATCGACTTGGTCGCCAACCTGGACGACTCCGTCCCGCGAGAACAGACCGCCAAGCAGGAGGGTGTTACCCACAATGCCGGTGACCATGATTCGGCGCCCAAGGGCTGCACCGCTCTTCATGATGACAAAGGCGCCCTGAAGACGGCCCTCTGGCAAGCTTGACAACTCGATCGCCGCCAGTGCATCCGCCATCGTTCCGGCTGCGATCGCCAACGGCAGGCTCATCTTGCGAGCCTCGGCAGTCGTGATCGTTCGCGTCACCGTCGCCTCATGCCGGATACGGGCGCGCTTGAGTGACTCTGGTGGGTCGGCTCCGAGATAACCAGGTAGCCGCCAGAACTCCTCGAAATACGTGGGATCCGCGGCGGAGAAGTCAGGGATAAGGCTGGCGAACACCCCCGTGTAATTGACGGCGAGCCTTTCGTGAGCGAACCAGGCACGGGGCGGAAAACCCATCCTCGTGACTTCCAGCAGCGCCCCACATTCCTCATCATTGAGGCCGGCGTACATGTCACCGCTCCCGCCGGGAGAGATTGCATCGACGATTCCCTCGAACTTGCCCTGAAGGACGCGCAAGGCGTGCGCCTGCACAGTGAAGGCGTTGGGAATCGAAACGGGCGAACCGACGATGAACGGAACAGCCCCGTCCCACGCGTTTGCGTTCTCAACGCAAGCGGTCGATTTGAAGCCACCGCCACTGCCACCGTAAACGTAACCGTATGGACGCCCTCCGCCGTACATTTCCTTGGCCAGCTCGCGCGAGTACTCAGCGGTGGCAGCGCTGGCGCGGAAGTTCACAATGTCACCTGGCCCGCGCATATCGGCCGAGCCGAGATTTGACTCCACTAGGTACCCACCGCTGTCGAAGGCAAAGCCGATCGAATCGCCATCCATACCGGCCAAGCGGTCACGGGCCGCGTTTTCATTGCCTGCGATATGCATGACGGGATGGAAAAACCGGCCCTCATATTTCTGCGGCGGCGGAAAGTACATCGAGAAGCAGAGCTCGGTACCCCGGAACCCGCCGTGGACGTAGCGATGACGCTCCGGATCGTCACGCCATTCGTCCACGTCGATGTACGGATCGGTGTACAGCGGATCGCGGTTGGTAGAGGTGGAACCGGGGCTGGCGGCGCTAGCTACGACCTCAGAGTCGAGCGGCGAGCTGTCAGTGGTCTTGCTCATCAGATGTCCTTTGATTGATTGAGAATTTGTCCGTGCTTTGGATGCATTTTCTTTTTACGGGTCCTTCCACGACCGTTGCCTCCCGATTTGGAGATCGAGCGTCACGTCCAAAGGTCGTGCTGTCTTGATCACTCATAGAGCGGCGACGAAAGCTTCATCCACCGCAGTTGCATGCGCATCGACGCCGCCACACGCCCATCCCGGTCTGCGGCTCGTGAGTCGAACCACACGTACTCAGTCTTCGGGCTCTCGCCGACCGCTGTGATCTCGCCTGCCACGTCGTACTCGGTCTCGCGGAATACAGGTCCTGCGTGGTGCCTGATCTCGATGGCGCCGAACAACCCGACAGCGTCCTCCACCTGAGGGGTAAAGGGGAGACGATTTCTCAGAAGCTGCACGATCGCCGAAGGGTTGGCTACCGATCTACCCCGTGACGACTGGCTCTGATACCAGTCCAGGTTGTCGAGCCGTCCAGGCGCCATCCCCGAGGGAACCGACGATTCGATGGTGGCGACGTGGTGAAAGATGGTGCCGGGCTGCAGATCGTGAAGTATTCGCAGCCGTCCGGGATCAGTGGGACGAAGGTCGAGCGAGTGCAAGTAAGTCAATTCCTCGGGCTTGCCCACCGATGCGGTTCCAACAGCCACCACGGTTCCGTCGGTGCGCTCCGTCCGGGCTTCGACTTGCACGTCGTCGGTTCGCGGTGGAGCTGCGATCATGGCGATTACCTCTTCGCCGTCGAGCGTCGCGTTCTTGAAGTTCAGCGAGAGCGAGCCGGTCTCCAGCCAGCTAGGGCCGAAGGCCGCAACGAGGAGCGGCGGGAACTGGTCCATATGGATGGACCCGGCAATCGTGGCTCCTCGAAACCCGAGGCGCTGCGCCGTCTCGTCATCGTGGATGTGTGTCTGGTTCGGAAATTTGACCTGCTCAGGCCGCAAGCCGCCGAACAAGGTGGGTGCTCGGACCGCGCTCCGAATGAAGCCGCCCTCCCCGGTGCCTCCTTGCACGGCTTCGTTCTGAGGTGTCAAGACAGCCTCCCCTCTGGAGAACCTGTTGCCGACAACTCGGTGGATCCGAGGGTCGCTTCGAATGGCGCCTCGATGCCAGTTCGACGTTTCACTACATTTGGCTCGGTTCGGGTCTTTGACCATCCGGCCGAGTGGCTTCCCGCGGTTCAGCGGATCGGTACTGATCGCGAAGCGCTTTCTTGTAGATTTTGCCGTTGTCCTGACGAGGGAGCTCGTCGACAAAGTCGATGCTCCGAGGACACTTGAAGTGGGCAAGCCGAGCGCGCGAGAACTCGATCAGGTCTCCAGCAAGTGCGTCGGAGGGTAAGTACCCGGGCTGAAGTTCGACGACTGCCTTGACTTGCTCACCCCACTCCGAGTCGGGGACCCCGATGGTGGCGGCGTCGCCGACTGCAGGATGGGTCAAAAGTACGGCGTCCACCTCCGCGGGATAGACGTTGACTCCACCCGAGATGATGAGGTTTGCGGAGCGGTCGGTCAGATAGAGGAAACCCTCCTGATCCAGGTACCCGACGTCACCCAAGGTGAAGTAATCGCCTCGATATGTATCCGCTGTCTTCTGGGGGTCCTTGTAGTACTGGAAACGACTCTGCTCGGGAGCCTTGATGTAGACCTGGCCGATTTCTCCCGCAGCCAAGGGATTGCCGGATTCATCGCCAATCATCACCTGTCCGTCGACGAGAGGCTTGCCGACTGTCCCGGGGTGCTCAAGCCAGGTCTTGGAGTCGACGATGCTTCCGCCGCCGCCCTCAGTTGCCCCGAAGTACTCCCAGATGACTGGCCCCCACCACGCGATCATCTGCTGCTTGACCTGGACTGGACATGGGGCAGCTCCGTGCACGACCGACCTGAGACTCGAGACGTCGTACTTTGATCGGACGTGCTCGGGCAGCGCGAGCAGGCGGTGGAACATCGTCGGCACCATGTGCGAGTGAGTGATCCGATGCCTGTCGATGAGGCTCAGAGCGTCCTCGGAGTCCCATCGCTCCATCAGCACCGTGCCGGCACCCGAAATGAGCGGGCCATACAACGAATTCATCAGGACCGCCGAGTGATACAGCGGACCCGTACAAAGGTGCAGGTCCGTCCCGTCTGGCCTGTATGCCATGAACTCCAGGTTCGGCGAGCTGGACGCCACAAGGGGCTCAGAGCGGAGGACGCCCTTGGGTCGACCCGTCGTCCCCGATGTGTAGAGCATCCTCCCGCCCAGAACAGGATCGGGAATATCAGAGGGATCTTCGATGTCGAGAGCACCTTCGTAACTCTCAAAGCCGTCGACTTCTCCGTCGATGCACAGCCGCACAGGGCAGTCGGCATTGTTGCTGACGCCATCCCTACAGGCCTCGGCGAACTCAGCGTCGGCAATAAGAACCTTGGCGTCACAGTCTTCGACGATGTAGCCAGCCTCCTCGGCGCCTAGGTGCCAGTTGATTGGGGTCAATCGCAACCCACACCGCCAGGCGCCGAAAAACACCTCGGCGAACTCAGGGCGGTTGCCGCAGATCAACGCCAAGGCGTCTCCAGCGACAATCCCCCGACGCCGGAGCGCACGAGCCAAGCGGTTGCACCTCGCGTTGAGATCGGCAAACGTACGATCGCCGCGCGGTGAGATGACCGCTGGTCTCTGTGGATTCACATTCGCCCAGTACGCCAGGAGCATCCCAGTCCGCGCAGCTTCAGCCATTGGATCTGGCTCCACGGTCGCGTCGCCGGAGTCTGACTGGGTATTCGTACCGACGTTAGTCATGTCCCCTCTTGCGCTCACAGATCAGGATGCGACGCGGGCCACGGCCACAATGAGCCAAGAAGTCACGCTCCGAAGCGGAGCTCGACGCTTGGGTCACTCGGCCCCACAACTGCCCCCCGTCCGATTCTTGAAGCGTCACAAGCAACCGCCACGTGCACGCAGTTCTTCGGGCCGACGTTGCAACGAACCAGCTTGAGTTGAACGGGCAGCCGGTTTACATTGTATAGCGGCGAGTGAATGTTGGCCAGGGGCGCGGTTGGGACAAGTGGAGTCCAGTTTCGGGGGCTGGGGCCTGTCACGTTTCGTCGATGACCGAGGAGTCAAGCTGCGCTCTTGGAGGTTGTCCGAGAGACGCTCAGCCATCGCATCGTGTCGCGTGATGCGATCGGCGACACAGAGGGCATCTCGCAACGAGCTCGTCAATGCCGAGAGCGCCAACCAGCCTTCGGCAGCCCGAGGCACGTCAGTCGATCAAGCGATTCAGCAGGATTTTTGGCGCTCTGAGGTCGGTCAGTGAAACGCCAGCAGCGAGACCGCCCTGATTGTGCGCCCGACACGCGACGGATCCGCAGGTGAAGTCAAAATCGAAGATGGCGTCGGCAAGAGGTCGTCGTCGTACTCGCGGGAGCGACAATGCAGCTTGAGTTGGACGTGGAGTCTCAGGACTTCCGAGCGGAGCTACGCGAATGGATCGAGCACAACCGACCCAAGGGTTTGGAGCGCCTCAACGAAATGGCCTTCTATGGGAACCTGAACAGCCTGTCAGGCCCCGACCGCGACGCCTATGAGGCCTGGAACGCTCGGCTCCTCGAAGCGCGATTGATCTGTCCTCAGTGGCCCGAAGAGGTGGGCGGCCGAGGGCTGTCGGGACTGCATATGGCGGTCGTGAACGAGGAATTCGTTAGGGCGCAGGTTCCCAGAGTCATCCGCGGCGGCGGTGAAATCCTGGTTGGACCATCGATCATCGTGCACGGAACCGCAGAGCAGAAGGCCCACTTCCTACCCCGGATCCTCTCGGGGGAGGATGTTTACTGCCAAGGGTTCTCGGAGCCCGACTACGGCTCGGACTTGGGCGGCGTCCAGACGCGCGGCGCCGTCGACGGGGACGAAGTTGTGATCACGGGCCAGAAGGTTTGGACCTCTGGAGCGCACGTGGCCAACATGATGTTCATCCTCTGCCGTACCGATCCGGAAGCACCCAAGCACCGCGGCTTGTCGTACGTGTTGGTTCCGATGGCCGACAATGGCATAACTGTCAGCCCAATTCGTCAGGCCACCGGCGAGTCGCACTTCTGTCAGGAGTACATAGAAGAAGCTCGTGCCCCGCTGTTCAATGTCATCGGAGGCCTAAACAAAGGGGTGGCGGGTCGCGATGACGACGCTTGGCAACGAGCGGGGCTCGATGGCGACCACCCAGCACTTGAGATACGAGCGAGAGTTCTGGGAACTGGTTGATGATGCCCGCAAGAGGGAACGACACACTGACGCACAGGTGCGCCAGGAGCTTGCATGGGCGTTCACGCACACACAGATCATGCGCTTTCAGGGTCTGCGGCTCTTGGCCAACTTGGCCGCAAAGAAAGAGCCGGGGCCCGAGGCAAGCGTTTCTAAGCTCTTTTGGTCCGAGTATCACCAGCGCGTCGCGGCGATCGGGTTGGGCATTCTGGGCGCCGAGGGCATGCTCTCCGGCGAAGCGCCAGGCGACGGATATCAGCTCGGCTCCTGGCAGTCGACGTTCGTCGCGAGTCTGTCTGGGACCATCGCCCAGGGATCAAGCGAGATACAGCGCAACATCATCGGTGAAAGGGTGCTGCGCCTGCCCAAGGAGCGTCGGGACGAGGGCTCACCCCGACCCTTGTAGACCTTGCGGGTACAAGCTGAGGGCACATGTTGCATCTGAACATCTGCCGACTGACACACGGACGCCGAGGTCCTGCCCTCCCTTTTGCATCGAAGACCCCGGATTCGCGCCATGCCGATGTTGGCCACGGCTACTGAATCGTGGTCTTGATCCTGTGGACTGACCTTCCGCTTTCCTGAGTAGACCGCCGGCTACTGCTTTGCAAGCTTCTCGACCTTTGCAGACACGGCTGACGCCGGCCGCCCTCGTTTTGGACTCTGAATCGCCGGCGTCTTTGCCTCTGAAACAAGGCGGGCGTGGAGTCCATCGATGATGGCCCGCACTGCGAGCTCGAACTCATCGTCGGCGTTGTGCCGACTCTTGAACAGAAGCCGCGCGTTGGGGAGCGACGTCACCAAGGCGGCCTGGGGTGGTTTAATTCGTCGGAAGCTCTGCTCCTCGGAGACCAACCCAACAATTGCCATACTGCTGGTGGTCGCAGCGACCACGGCCCGATCGGTGTCCAACCCGCTCTCCTGCCATAGGGCCAAGAACCGCTCTGTCATCTCCAACGCCGCGGGCGTCCACACGTCGTACGCTCGCCGCAGCCTGCTGATGGCAGGGTGTGCTCGAGCGCTGCGGCGAAGCCGATTGGCCATTGCAAAGAGATCGTCCTGCCAAATGCCAGTGATCGGGGGTAGCGGTTCCTCACGGATTGCAGCGTCGATCACCAGGGCCACCAGAGACTCCTTGTCCGACACGTGGTGGTAGAGCGCCATCGGCGTGACACCCAGAACTTCCGCGACGGCGCGCATCGTAAGTCCATCGGCGCCACGCGCGTCCAAGACAGCCAACGCAGCATTTGCGATGATGTTCTCGTCGAGTACTGGCAAGTTCTATGCCGATCTGTAGCGAGTGCGGGCGGCCAACCAAACTTCCCGCCTCGGCACGACGGCTGGAGAGCCTAGACCGACCAGACCAGATCGTGTCTGCTGCGTCCAATGGAGCGTGGCCGCTTTGTAGTCGAATGGAGCGGGCCGTTCTGTATCGGTGCGGATCGTCCTTCGCCACGACGGTCGCGAACCATCAGCACTGTTGAGACCGTCCTTGACCCGGTCGAGCTGCAGCGTCCAAAGCGGCCTGACACCGACGAGGAAGCATGTTCGCAGTTCTTCGCGCGCTGCCGACGTCCTCTGCTCACTGCCTCGACGTCAGAGTGCGTAGGACCGTGATCTCACGAACCCGCGTGTCAAGAGATCCTGGGTGACGAGGCCGTGCGTCCGAGCCGGTCAATCGGGAAGATCGTGCGTGCCCAGGCTGGTCGCCGTCATGACTTGGGCAGACCAAGACCCCTCTCGGAGATCACGTTCCGTTGGATTTCGCTCGTTCCGGCGAAGATTGTTCCGGCCCGGGAATGAAGGAACAGCTCCTGCCAGGACGAGAGCGCGTAGTCGTCGCCTTGCGGTCGGACTAGGGCTTCTGCCCCGAGCAAGTTCAGTGCGATCTCACCAAATCTCTTGTTGTATTCCGACCAGAAGAGCTTTCCGGCCAGGGCGCCGATTCCCGGTTCACGCCCTGCCCGTAGGGCGTCCATCGTGCGCAAACCCGAAAAACGCATGATCTGTACATGGGAGTAGGCCCATGCGAGGTGCTGGCGAAGCAGCCCATCCTCTGTCAGACCCCGTTGCTTGGCGATCGACACGAGCTCCCAGAATTTCGCGTTCATAGGGCAGGTGCTGGACGGTGGCACCCGCACCTCGCTCGTTGGAGAGTGTGGTCATCGCGACCCGCCACCCGTTGTTCAGTCCGCCGATGATGTTTTTGACCGGGGCGCGGGCTCCGTCGATGAACACCTCGCAAAAGCCCGAAGCGCCAGAGATTTGCCGGATCGGCCGGATGGTGAATCCGTTCTCCGATATGGGGACGAGCACGTAGGTCAGTCCGGCATGCTTCGGAAGATCCGGCGCAGTGCGACAGAGAACGAAGATCATGTTCGCTTCGGTTGCACCCGACGTCCACACCTTCTGGCCCGTGATGACGATCTCGTCGCCGTCCACCTCGCCCTTGGTTTCGACGCCCGCCAGGTCGGAACCGTGGCCGGGCTCGGAGAAACCTTGGCAATACACGTCCGCGTTCGAGATGATCCGAGGCAGGAAGCCGCTGCGTTGCCAATCGTTCCCGTGCACGATGAGTGAGGGCCCGACCAAACCCTCGCCCATGCCCCGGTGCACCCTTGGCAGCCCACTGCGATTGAGCTCTTCGCTAAAGATCGCCAGTTGGGGAGCCCCGAAACCGAGACCGCCGACCTCCTCGGGCCACTGGGGGCAGATGAGGCGAGCCTCGCCTAGCCGCTCCTCCCATGTCTTGTAGCGAGGATCTTCCATGGCTTGGCGGATCCGCTCCCGTCGGGAACCGCCGCCGTGCGAGCCGTTCCAGTCAACGAGGGCCTCAAGCCCCTTTGGGCGGTTTCCGTCGATCCATTCCCGTAGGTCCAGCCGAAAGTTCTCGAGGAGATCGTCTGAGCCCATGCCACCGCCTTCTCCATCGACCCCTCGAGCTCGCGGCCCTAGACCCGAGGGCTTGGCGGGGATCGACCGCACTGCCGCTTATCCAAGAAAGGGTAAACTGACGGTACCGTTACAGTCAACTCATACTGAGCATGCCACAGAGGTGTCGACGCCCGCGAACTCCCTGTTTTGTCATGATGTGTAGACGGTCTCAATGACCTTGTCCCGCGGTTGGCGCATGGTCTTTGACCAACGACGCGTGGTTGCGACTTGTCCATGACCCTCGCGATCCGGTTGGTTCCTTCAGGGCTTGACGCCACGGTGGTGACCGGTTTGCGGCCTCGAGGGTGTCGTCGACTCTCGCATATTCGCCGGGGTGGACAGGTGCAGATTTGCCTGGGAGAGTCGGTTTCGTCGACGTCAATCAATAGCTCAGCCCGGTTTTTGACTGAGGGAGTTCCGCCTCGCAATTTGTACGGGTCTTCAGCCTCGGCGGCCGGCGAACAACGAGCTGGCCCGCGGTTCGCCAACATGGGGTTACCGTGTTTGCGTGGTGGGGCTCGGCGTTCCTTCTCCACCCCCGAGCAGACGTTGGCGGCTGAGGACCGGGACCGAAGACTTCACCCAGCCTCTTCCTGGCCAGCGGTAACCATTTTGGCTCAGATGCGACGGGGCAAGCAGGGTTGGACACGCTGCACGCTCGACGCTGAAAGGATGCCAGCTCTCCTTGATCAGGAATGACGTAGAGCCATCGGGCGTGGTTGCGAGCACGCTCGAATCACGGCCACCCGACGACGAAGGGCCGCCTGACGGCAGATTTGTCACGAGCCGTCCACGACGACTCACTCGCCAGGAGCGGCGGGAGCAGCTTCTCGACGTTGCCGCCGAACTCATTCAGGAATCGGGGCTCGGCGCCGTCACCATGGAGCGAGTCGCGCAACGGGCGGGCGTGAGCAAAGGGATCACCTATCGGCACTTCACCAACGCCGACGATCTCGTCGTCGAGCTCTTCCGGCGAGAGGTGGTCGACACCCGCAGCGGAGTGCGAGAAGCGCTCGAAGGCAATCCCGAACGATCGTCAGAGGCTGGGTTCCGAGCCTTCTTCAACCAGTGGATCGAGAATAACTACGTATTAGTGGATCTGTTGACGCAGACGACCACGGTGTCGGGACCGCTGCGGGAAGCGCAAGAGGCCTTCGCCACTCAGAGCGAGGAGTACTTCTCGCATCTCTACCAGAAACGGCTCGGGCTCTCAGAGAAGTCGGCGAAGATCGCTGGCGCCTTCGTGATGGCAGCACTGAAGGGATCGGTGCGTTCCTGGGACCGGGGCCACGGCTCTGCCGAGGACATCGAGCGAGTCGCGGTGGCAATGATTGATGGTGGGCTTCGCACGCTGGTCAACCGAGAGAGTCGGTGGCTGGATGCAGCATCGTCGAACACTCCGCGCGGGTTGAGGGATCCAGGCGCCGAAGACCGATAGACAACGCAACGTTTCAACCCGATCGGTATCGGTTGAGACACCTATTTGGGTGCTCGCCTGAACATCTGCTTGGGTTCACGAGCGAGACCGCTGGGCCGGATGCCAGGCTTCTCAGAGCCCGTGCCAGTTGATCCAAGCGGCCGGGTGACAACTGGCCGGCGGTGCGCTCGACCCAATGGGCACTGGTCATGCCCCCAGCGATTGCTCAAGCGAGCGGTAGCTCGTTGCCTACTCCCTGGTCGGGTGCTCGAATCTTGAACCAGCCGCCCATACTCACTGACCCGTTCCCGGCCCCCGCTGCGATGCCGTTCACGGCGGCCACTGTCGGCTTGTCGAGCCCATACACCGCCCACGCTTGGCGGCCCACCCACCCCATCTCGTCCAGGCGCGAATTCTGTGAGGGGGGGCCCTCTGGGACTTGCCAACCGCCGCTGACATCGGCACCCGAGCTGAATCCTCGGCCGGCACCCGCCACGACGACCGCCCAAATGCGGTCGTCGTGGTGGATCTGTCCCATGACCTCGATCAGCCGAGACTGAAGTTCCTGGTTGAGTGCGTTGAGGCGATCTGGACGGTTGAGCGTGACAACACCCACCCTGCCCCGGCGTTCCATCGTCAGCACTTCCGAGTCGTTTTGGTCAGAAGTCATCGGAGGTCACCTCCAGTGTTCATCGGGCGAGGGTGGACGTTGCGCGCTGTGGTGCGAATCGCTCGCGTCGTCACGACGGCAGCCATTGTGTGACGTACGGGACCGGGTCCGCCGAACTAAACGAGATGCCCTTCACATTCTTGGTCGAAAACATGATCAGGCTCGGAGAGGCGACCTCGATCACTGTCGCGCCGTCCATCTCCAGCTCTTGCACCTTTGCCCAGTCCGCGGTTGCCTGTGCCGAGCCGACCGGTGCCGCTGCCGCTGTCTGGAACAGGCTCGCGAGACCGGGGATCTCGTACGTGCCTGTCTCAAGGCCTGGCACATAGCTGCCCTTCGACTGGATAAACGCGCTGTTCTCGAAGTCGCCGATCCCCGTGAAGTCGAACTTCCCGCTAATCAGCTGCGATATCCACACGCTCTGGATCGGCGCGGAGACCTGGAGGTTCACGCCGATCTTTGCCCAATAGGACTTCACGGCCTCGCACAAAACGGCCTGATCGAGTTGCGGTGAACAGTTCGCGCTGATCGTGAACCCGTGGGGATAGCCCCCCTCGGCGAGAAGCTTCTTTGCCTTGGCTGGGTCATAGGTGTACTTCTGGGCCAAAGAGGCCACGTAGCCCACGTCACCGGGGCCCTCAAGCTCCTCGTCGTTGGTTGCGTATTGGCCAAAGAAGGCCTTCTGTATCGCTTGACGATTGATCGTGTACGCAAGTGCTTGGCGAACGTCCTGAGACGCGAGCGGCCCCGTTGTCGACGTGATGTGCGCCTGCATCACGATCGGCCCGTTTGTCGCCGGCACTGACGTGATGTTCAGGCCGTCTGACTTCGCAGCCTTCACGAGCTGGGTCTCCCCCTGCATGACCTGGTCCTGGCCGGTGGCCAGCGCAGCGAGCGCAGAGGAGGGGTTGGTGATGACGTTGACGACCACCATGTTCCAATGCACCGCGGACTTGTCGTAGTAGTAGGGATTGCGGACGTACACGTACTTGGAGTTTGCGATGGTGGCCGCGGTGTCGAGCATGTACGGGCCGGCTCCGTGTGTCGAACTTCCGAGTGCCGTCGGATTGGCGAGCCCCTCCGGGCTGATCACCCAGCCCAAAGGCCCGTTCTGGCTCAGCGAGTAGGGCAGCGCGGGATACGGGTCGGTGAGCACGAACTCGAGGGTCAATGGGCCGAGGACGTTGATGGAAACCCCCGGTCCGAGAGGCATGGGTTCGTCGCCGTTGGCCAAGTAGTACTCGAGGCTCTGCTTTACCCCGGCGGCCGTCAGTGCCGACCCGTCGCTGAACTGAACGTTCGGTCGCAGCTGGAGCTCGAAGGTGGTGTTACCCGTGCCGACGTAGTGCCAGGAGACCGCAAGGCCCGGCGAGAACTGACCATTGACGTCCTGGACGATGAGCGGCTCGTAGGCCAGATTGCCGTAGAACTGCACGGGGACGGCAATGGCCGATTGAGCTGGGTTCAAGCTACTCGGGGAAATACCAGAGGCGATGGAGAGCGTCCCGTTGCTCGAGCCCTTGGTGGCCGCACTACCCACTGTCGCCCCACTCAACACGAGCGTTGCGGCGACGACGGCCAACGCCATAGCAGCGGGGCCGAACCTCTTCATCACAGTCTGCCGATGACCACCTCGTCGACTCGCTGTCGCGGTCCCCAACGATTTCATGCATTCCCTCCCTATTTGCTGTTACAGAGCTGTGCTAACGGTTCGCCGCCCCAGACGACGAGCGGCTTGAACATCCGGATCGAGGTCGGGCACAGCCTCGATCAGCGATCTCGTGTAGTCATGCGTCGGATTGGCGCAGACTTCCGAGGCCGATCCTTCTTCCACAATGTGGCCGTCGTAGAGGACGACAACACGCTGAGCGAAATGTCGAACCACCACGATGTTGTGCGAGATGAAGAGACAGCCGAAGGACAGCTCGCTCTGGAGGTCGACGAGCAGGTTGAGCACTTGGGCTTGTACCGAGACATCCAAGGCGCTCAGCGGCTCGTCGCAGATCAGCAAGCTGGGCTGCACGATCAATGCACGGGCGATAGCGATCCGTTGGCGCTGACCCCCAGAGAACTCTGACGGATAACGCTGCAGCGAGGCCGCGCTGATGCCCACTCGTTCCAACATCGAAACGATGACGCGGTCCAGCTCCGGGCCGCCTCGGGGGTGCATCGTCAGCAGGGGCTCAGCCAGGGTCTGACGGATGGTCCGGGTGGGGCTCAAGGATCGGTAGGGGTCCTGATAGACGACCGCCATGCCGCGACGGACGGGCTGACGGCGGTCGCTCGGCCGGCGAGCGATGTCCTGGCCCTCGAAGAGGATCGATCCCGACGCAATTGGGACCATGCCAAGGATCGCTCGAGCCATGGTCGTCTTGCCTGAGCCCGACTCACCGACGATCGCCACCGTCTCGTTCCGACACACGGAGGTCGCGATGCCGTGGAGCACCTCGTGTGGGGGTCGGCGCCACCCGTCTCGATAGGTGACGACGACGTCGCGCAGCTCAAGCAGCTGCGGATCGCTCACGGTCGGACTCCCGAGCTGACCGGCTCAGGCGCTCGGAGCTCCTCGGCGAAGAGACAGCGGGTGATGCGGCCATTCCCGAAGTCACGCAGCTCCACCGGTTGCGCCCGACACTCCTCACGAGCGTGCGAGCAGCGGGGCGAGAAGCGGCATCCGGACTCCCAGCTGCCCACCACCGGCACGCTGCCCGGTATGGACGCCAGACGGTGGCCTGGCGCCGCTTGCTGTGGGCTCGAGAGCAAGAGGGCTTGGGTGTACGGATGCAGCGTTTCGCGCACTAGCGCTCTCGTGGCACCCTGCTCGATGACCTCTCCGGCGTACATCACCACGGCCCGGTCACACGTATCGGCCACAACCCCCCAGTCGTGGGTGATGAGCAGCAGGCCGGCGCCGGTGCGCTCCCGCACGTCGCGCAAGAGGTCCAGGATTTCGGCCTGAGTGGTCACGTCCAGTGCGGTGGTCGGTTCGTCGGCCACGATCAACACCGGTTCGGTCGCCAGCGCCATCGCGATCTGCACGCGCTGCGCCAGCCCACCCGAGAGTTGATGCGGATGCCGCCGGCTGACCGCATCGACGTCGGCGATCCGCACCTGGGCGAGAAGGTCCTTCGTGCGAGCCCGAACATCGGCGCGGCTACCGTCGTGGTGGCGCCGAACGATCTCGGCCACCAGGGAAAAGACGGTGAAGCAGGGGTCAAGGCTCGTCATCGGATCTTGGGCGATGTAGCCGATGCGCGACGGCTCTCGATCTCCGTGGCGACGGCGATGGCCCAGGATCTCCCGGCCCTGCAGCCAGACCTCCCCACCCACGAGTCGAGTACCCGACGGGAGCAAACCGAGCACCGCCAGGGCCGTGACCGATTTGCCGCAGCCGGACTCACCGACAAGGCCAACCGCCTCTCCGGGCCGGATTTCGAAACTGACGTTGGTGGTGATCGGCACCGACTTTTGCCCCGCATCGGTGGCTACCGAGAGCGAGCGGACGTCGAGGAGGAGCTCCTCGCGACCTAAGGCGCCGGCAGGGTCCAGCGGAACCGGGACCGACGCAGTTGCGGGACCCGACTTCGACTGCTCCACCTCGAGACGCCACTTCTCAGCCAGGGCATCGCGCGAGGCATCGCCGACCAAAACAAGAGCCAAGATGGTCAGCCCGACGAGCACTCCTGGTGGTACAAGCAACCAGGCCTGCTGCTGGATCACCGAAAGGCCGTCGGCGATCATGCCGCCCCATGACGGCGCGGGCGGCCGGACCCCCAGTCCAAGGAAGTTGAGCCCGGTTTGCAGCGTGAGGGTGACGGCGGCGGTGAGCGAAGCGTTGACGACCAGCGGCCCGGCGACCCCGGGCAGGATGTGCCGGAAGAGGATCCTCGACCTTGAGACTCCAGTCATCTCCGCGTTGACGACGTAGATCGCTTCGCGCAACGGCAGTGCGGCACCCCGCACTACCCGGTATAGGGACGGAACGAAGAGCAGCCCCAGGATGAGCATGGCGACGTTCTGATTGCCGCCTGGGAGCGAGAAGATCATCAACAAGACCACGATCGCCGGGATCGCAAGGCCGAGATCCGCCAGTCGGTCGAGAGCCGCGCCGAGCGCTCTGCCATGGAACGCCGAGAACAGCCCGAGCGGCACACTAATCACGAGGGCCACTCCCAGGGCTTCGACGACTCCGAGCAAGGTGATGCCGCCACCGAAGAGAAGCCGGCTGAGGACGTCACGCCCGAGCTCATCGGTACCCAACAGGTGCTGGGTCGAAGGCAGCGACAAAACAGAGTTGAGGTCCTGGGCGTTCGCGTTGTAGGGAGCGATGACGGGCGCCAGCACAGTCGCGACGATCACGCCCAAAAGGAAGACTGCCGCGATCACTCCAAGCGGGTGATGCACATAGCAGGACAAGAAGGTTCGCTTCCCGTCCTCGGACCGATTCGAGCGACGCTTCTCGAAGTGCTTCACGCCGCGCTCCTTATTCGCGGGTCGAGAGCGACGTAGCCAAAGTCGACGACGAGGTTGACGAACACCACGATCACCGTGAAGTAGAGGCTGATCGCCTCGACGACCGGAAGATCGTGGTACTGCGCAGCCACCACGAGGGCGCTCCCGAGGCCGGGAAGGGAGAACACCGACTCGACAAAGACGGATCCGGAGAGGGCACCCACAAAAGCAAGACCCAGCACGGTCACGATCGGAATGCCCGCGTTCCTCAGGGCATGCTTGAAAAGGATGGACGTGCCCGACGCGCCGTTCGCGCGCAGGGTCCGAATGAAATCTCCGCTGAGTGCCGCGAGTAGCCGGTCACGAGTCTGTTTGGCCACAAAAGTGGCCAAACCGACGCCGAGGGCGACAGAAGGCAAGACGATCGAACGCAACCACTCCCCAGGCGACGTGCTGGTGGCCACATAGCCGGTTGCAGGAAAGACGTGGAACCTCACGGCCAGGAGCAGAATGAGAATGGTCGCGAGCCAATAGCCCGGCACTGCAAGCCCAAAAACCGAACCGACGTCGACGATCTTGGGGAGAACCCGACCTCGGGTGGCACTCAGGATCCCAAGTGCCACGCCCACGATCAGAGCGAAGATGACGGCACCAAAGACGAGCGAAAGGGTCACAGGGACCCGCGGGCTGAGCATCGTCGTGACGCTTTGTCCGGTCTGGTACGAGGAACCAAGTGTGCCGTGCAGCAGCCCGTCGAGCCAGTGCCAGTACTGCACATACAAGGGCTGATTCAGACCGAATCGTGCTTCAAGACGATGTAGCTGTTGCAGCGTTGCGTTCGGCCCGAGGATCTCCTCGGCAATGTTCCCAGGAGTGAGCGCCTCGAAGAAGAAGGTGAGCGAGGGGACGATGATGATCAGAAGTAACGACATCACAAGGCGTCGAAGGAAGATCCTTGCCACCGCCTACACCACCCTCAGGTCTGCGTGGGGTGCGGTCGCGTCCAACCGCGCGAGTCGGTTAATGGGCGAGGACTGCTACAGACCCTGCGGAACAGGACATCCATCTACCCCCCCGTCCGCCCCAGTGACAGTAACGATACCGTAACTTGCAATCGTGGCAGCTTCCGCGGACGCGGTCAAGCGGTTGGAATCGGAGTCGGAGCCTTCGCTCTCGGTGGCCTTCGCGCCCTGGAGGGGCCCGACGAGGCCCCCTACCGGTCCGTCGTCACGGATGTCCCGGATCCCGGCCCCCAGACCGTCCGTGTCCGCATCGGACCAGATGTTCCAGGGAAGGAAGCGTCAACCGGATCTCGGGCATCTCCCCGATGGAGGTAACCCAGTGGGCAGACCGACCACCGATCGGCAAAGGGCTTTCTCGAACCGAGGCGTGACGCTTTGTGGCGCCTCGGGCCGAGACTCAAACCAGCCGAGGAACGCCACGCCACGTCGCCAGTCGGTGCGGCGGCTCATGAGACAGCGCCGACGGAACGCCGACCGGCTCTCGCCCGAGTCAAACGCCCTCGGTAGCGGTCCAGACAGACTCCGCCAGGCGGTCTTCGTGCCCGTGCTCCGCAGTCGATCCGTGCAGCGACTTGTTAGCCGCCGATGTTTGAAAGCAATGCCGCGTTGTCAAGTTCGCCGGCATCCGGAAGGAGGATGTAGCCGCCCAAGACATCCGCCAGTGTCGCCTGATCCCATTCCGAGACGAACTGGGCGTGCGTCGGGTACAGCACGGCGAGCTCTTGGGCGCTGAACGGAATCGTGCGGCCGAAGAGCGCGCAGAAACCGTCGAGCCCACCGCTATTCCCGACGCCGCTCACCGTCGCGATCGGCACGTCGAGCTGGGGCGTACGGACACCACCAACGACGTTGCCAAAGGCATCAGTGACGAATGTGACCGGCTGACCCGGCTGCGATGTCACCTGCATGAGCGGAGGGGTGGGAGGCGCCACGCCGTTGACCACCCAGTTGTTGAGCGCCACGACGGCGGCGTCCAAGACCCAGTGGGTGCCACTGGTGTTGATCGGATCGGCGCACATGCCCAACCCCGGGATGGAACTCAGTGGGTCCTGCATCCCGGCCAGGTTCGCGATGGCGCCTTGGCCGTTCCCGGTGTCGGTTGGTCCGACAAAGAGGCCGTAATAGTCGTAGTGCGAACCCCCCGCCACCTCCCAGAGGCGGAACTGGTTCGTGTTGGGCTGACGGTCGTACAGCATGGTTCCCGAGACATCGGTCTCGGTCTCGAATTCGAAGACCGGGACGCTGAGGTCGGTACGGAACTGGACATTGATCGGGACGTTGACCGTGGGCTGGGGAGACTGGGAGAGCGGCGCGGGACCGCCGATCCGGCTGTGCACGAGGTACCCGTCGTACACGTTCGCCACCGGCGCCACGGCGTCGATGTAGGTGGTGAGGCGGTCCGCCGACTGCGACTCGCCCATGGCGATGACGTGCTGCGGGGTCAGCCCACCCAATAGTTGCGCCGAGTTGTCCCAGATGGCCTCGCCGGCCTGGGAGAAGATGTCGTAGGAGTAGCTGTCACCGGGGGATGAAAGTGCCCCGTAACGGGCGGGATCGCTCTGGATGAGCGCATTGATCCCGACTGCTTGTGCCGAGACGGCGACGTAGGCGTAGCCATCGCGGATCAGCTCGTTGTGGGTGAGCACCCAGTCGGGCCCGTCGTCGAGCCCACCAGAGACGTTGAGCCATTCGACCATGACCGTGCCGTTGAACTTGGCCGGGTTGATCGGGCGGTCCACCACCACCCGTGTCTCATAGGGCGCCTTCGAATCGGGGATCACCGTCCATTGCCCATTCGTCTCGTTCATCAACTGACTGTTCCCGCTCGGCACGTAGCTGGTGGCTGTACCCGAGATGAAGTACTCGGACTGCTCGTAGCCCACCTCTGAGAGGGGGAACGTCGTCCCGAGAGTGGTGGGTTCAATCCCGGTGCTGGGCAGTATCGGACCGCTGACCGTCGGGTCGGCCGCGTTGCCGTGCGTCGACGCGCTCGAAGCACTCGCACCGATCGCCGAGAACACCGCGACCAGAGTGAAGAGCATCATCGTCACCGCAAGCGCGACGCGAGTCGGAACAGCCCAAATGGACGGCTTCATGGGTCCCCTCCTCCACATGCGCGTCAGAGCGCACTGGTGCAAGCTCACACTAGTGCGAAGAGGCTGCAGCGTCAAAGGGCCGCGGCACGCCGCCGGCCCCAACAGAGCGACCGATCGACGACGCGCTTGGCCTGACCAAGTGCGCAATCTGATGTTTGCAACAAGGTGTCGGACGGAACTCTGACCAACCGAATCGACGTTTTCTCAACCCTCGAAGAGCCCCAATCCCAACGACCACGGATGACTCTGTGCTGAACGGTCAAGCTGGACCAACGAACGAACTGGGTCATCCCCACGCACCCTGAGGGGTCCGGCAGGTTCGACGCGATCGGCGGGCACAGCCATCGCCGCCACTGCGGACGATCTGGTGTCAGGTCGCCAAATCCAGCGACCGATACCATCACATGCGTGGCTGAAACGACGATGCGCGATCGCAAGGCCAAGGAGACACGCTCGCGCATCGCGAGAACGGCGCTCGAACTCTTCATCAGTCAGGGGTACACCGAGACGACGCTGGATCAAATTGCCGAAGCAGCCGATGTAGGGCGGCGCACGATCTTCGACCACTTCCCGTCGAAGGAAGCGATCCTTTTCGACCACCTCCTCGTCCGGCAAGAGGTCGCCATCAAGCATCTGCAAGATCGACCGGCGTCAGAGCCGGCGACGGTCAGTCTCTATGCCGTGATGAGAGAACTGTGCGAGCAGGGATACGACCGCGAACTCCTGGCGCTGATTCGGACGGTGCTCAAGACAGAGCCACAGCTCGCGTACGCGCAGTTGTCGATTGGTGCCCGCGTGTTCGAGAAGGATCTCCTCTCGGCCCTCGAGCGTCGTTCTGGCCAGCCGCAGTCGTCTCTCGAGGCCTGGGCCGCAGTGCTCTTGGCGCAAACTTGGTTGGACACCGCGATTCGTGTCTACCTCTTTGACGGTGGACGCTCGTTGGTTGAGTACTTCGACGAAGTCGTTGCCGCCTGCACGCGGTTCTTGGACGAGCTCCGCGTCGGTCTCGAAGGCGGTTGACACCACAGCGTTGACGCGGCGAGCAGACGCGGAGCAATGGTCGCGCTTTGGTGGGCGGACGCCGACGCAATCAAGGCGGGGAGCCAGTCACCCGCAGCCGCCGTGCACCTGAGGAGGATGGCCAGAGCGGGACAGGCGAATCGTCCCCTCTGAACTGGAGCCTGGGAGGAGATTCGAACTCCTGACCTGCGCATTACGAGTGCGCTGCTCTACCGGCTGAGCTACCCAGGCGGATCGACGGCACGCCGCCGCGATGCCGAGCGCCGTATCGTACGCCGCCCGTTCAGCCCTCGGTCCCGAGCCGAAGCAGCAGGGACTCCAGCATGAGCGACTCGTTGGGGTTGCGCTCGAGGGAGAGTGCCGCCGCGGTGATGGCGTCGGTGGCCCGCCGGCACCGCTCGACCTCTCGGTCGTCGGCCCGCCCCGACGAGACGGCGCTGACGAGCCGGTCCCGGTAGGCGCGGGCAAGCACGCCGAGGCCCGAGCGGATCTCGTCGGTGCGCCAGCGGCGCTCCTCACGATGGTGACGGTCGACGATGTCTCGGCGACCCGGGACGCTCCGCTCGCCAAGGCTCTCGGACTCGGCTTCCAGCACGGCGAGCTCGTCGCCGTGCTCATCGCGCAACGGCGAGACCGCAGACTCGGCCGCCGCCAACAGGTCACGAGTCAATGCCGCGGCCACGGCGCCGTCGCCGTTCAACCGCGCCGGCACCGAACGCCACAGTTCGTGGCGCGCCACGTAGTCGTCGTCCTCGGCCAGCAGTCGGGCCCGATCGACCTCGCCACCCGCTCCGTCGGCCACGATCCTCGCCCGCTCCGGGTCCACCCCCCGCGACACCAGCCACTCGGTGATCACGACCGCCGGGACCGACGGGAACCCGACCTCCACGCATCGGCTCGCGATGGTCGCCAGCTCCGGCGGCACCACGTCGCACAACACCACGAACACGGTGGCCGGTGGCGGCTCCTCCAACGTCTTCAGCAACGCCGGCGCGGAGCGGATGGCCAGGTGGACGTCGGTCACCACGAGCACCTGGCGAGCGGCCTCGAACGGCTTGCGTTGCGCGAGCAGCGCGATCCGGCGCGCGTCGTCCACCGCGAGCGCAGCGCCGGTCCGCTCGACCACCACGAGGTCCGGGTGGGAGCCAGCCAACACGCGTCGGCACGTGCCGCATTCGCCGCAGCCGCCATGCGGGCAGAGCAGTGCCGCAGCAAAGGCGCGTGCCGCGGGGCGCACCCCCGAGCCGCTCGCTCCGAGGAAGAGGTAGGCATGTACCGGTTGGCGGGCCGCGTTCCGGAGCGCGGCCACTGCGGACTCCTGCCCCACGACCTCGGCGAAGAGACCCGCGACCGGACGCTCGTCGGCGGCGAGCGTCACGCCGGGGCCCCGAGCCGCTCGGCAACGGCCACTGCGACCGACCGCGCCACCTCGTCCATCGCACCGCTCCCGTCCACGATCACCCAACGGTCCCTTTCGGCCGCCGCCAGCGAGCGGTAACCATCGGCCACGCGTTGGTGGAACGCCCGATCAAGTCGTTCGAGCCGGTCGGGCGCGATGGCTTTGACGCGGACCCGGGCCACCTCGAGAGGGACGTCGACGAGGACGGACAGGTCGGGATGGAGGCCGCTCGTGGCGAAGCCGAGCACGGAGCGCAGCTGGCCCTTGTCCAATCCCCGTCCGAAGCCCTGATACGCAAGCGTCGATCCGTCGAAACGGTCGGTCACGACCCAACGCCCCAAGGCGAGCGCCGGCTCCAGGACCTCGTCCACGTGCTGGGCCCGATCCGCCGCGACGATGAGCGCTTCGGCTCGGGGCGAAAGGGCATCGTCCGAATGCAGGACCAGCTCCCGCAGGCCGGCCCCGAGCGGTGTGTCGCCGGGCTCGTAGGTGAGCAGCGCCCCGAGCGTCTCGGCCAGGATCCGGGCCTGCGTCGACTTCCCGCAACCGTCGATGCCTTCGAACGCGATCAAGCGTCCCCGTTCGGCTCCGGCGCGCCCCACCTCTCTATTGTGCGTGCTCAGACCTGGCCGTCGTCCGAAGCGTCTTGTGGGGCGTTCTTGGCGGCCGCCTTCTTGGCCGGGGCCCGCTTCTTGGCCGCCTTCTTGGCCGGGGCCCGCTTCTTGGCTGCCTTCTTTGCGCCGGAGGCCCGACGGGTCCGCGGTCCGGCTGCCCGCCGCTCGGCCAGGAGCTCGGAGGCCCGCTCGATGGTGATCGACTCGACATTGTCGCCGCGGCGCAGCGAGGCATTGACCGTCCCGTCGGTCACATACGGGCCGAACCGGCCGTCGCGCACGACCAGGGGAAGGTCGGTCTCCGGGTCCTTCCCGAGCTCGCGCAGCGGCCCGGCCGGTGTGCGGCCCCGCCGCGTTTTGGGCTGGAGGAAGATCGCCTTCGCCTCGTCCAGGCCGATCGTGAGGAGCTGCTCCTCCGCGTTAAGGCTCCGGGTGTCCTTGCCCCGCTGGAGGTAGGGGCCGTAGCGCCCGTTGTGGGCGACGATGTCCTCCCCGGTCTCGGGATCGGTCCCGACGGTCCGGGGGATCGACAGGAGCTCGAGGGCCTGCTCGAAGGTGAGGGTGGCCGGGGACATCGATGCGAACAGCGAAGCGGTGCGCGGCTTGGGCTTGCCGTCGACCACCTCGCCGAGCTGGACGTACGGGCCGAAGCGGCCGGCCCGTACCCAGATGTCGAGGCCCGTTTCGGGGTCCGAACCCAGCACCCGGTCCTCCGAGGGCGCGTCGAGGAGCGCTTCGGCCTTCGCCTCGGTCAGCTCGTCGGGAGCGAGGTCGTCGGCGAGCGACGCCCGGTTCTCACCGCGCTGGAGGTAGGGGCCGTAGCGCCCCACGCGCACCACCATCTGCTCGCCGTTGGAGTCGGCGCCGATCGGGATGGAGTTGATCTCCCGGGCGTCGATCTCGCCCAGGTGAACCGCGACGGCCGCCTTCAGCCCGAGGCGCAAGGTGTCCCCGCCCAGCTCGCCGGGTGCTCCCGGCTCTGCCGCCCCGCTCGAGCCGTTCGACCCGCCCATGGTGCCCGCGGCATCGGACCCGCTCGACCCGTTGGTCCCGTTCGGGTGGCCGTCGGGCGTGCCGAAGTAAAACCGCGTCAGCCACGGGAGTGCCTCCTCCCGTCCGTCGGCGATCTCGTCGAGGTCGTTCTCCATCGAGGCGGTGAAGCCGTAGTCGACGAGCTGCCCGAAATGACGCTCGAGCAGCGCGACGACGGCGAAGGCGGTGAAGCTCGGCACGAGGGCCGAGCCCTTCTTCCACACGTACCCGCGGTCGACGATCGTCGAGATCACGGTCGCATAGGTCGAAGGGCGTCCGACACCCAGCTCCTCCATGGCCTTCACCAGCGAGGCCTCGGTGAAGCGGGCCGGCGGCTGGGTGGTGTGCGCACCCGGCTCGAGGGTGAGTGCCGAGACCGACTGGCCCTCCAGGAGCGGGGGCAGCATGACCTCGCGGTCGGCCAGCTCGGCCTCGGGGTCGTCCTCGCCCTCCACGTACGCGCGCAGGAAGCCCGGGAACGTGATGACCCGGCCGTTGGCCGAGAACTCCGCCTCCTCGCCGCCCACCTGTGGCGTGTCCTCGGGCGCGGTGGCGGTGAGCCGCACCTGCGCGCTCGTCCCCGTCGCGTCGTTCATCTGAGAGGCGACCGTCCGCTTCCAGATCATCTCGTAGAGGCGGAGCTCGTCTCCGTGGAGCGTGCCGGCGGCCTGCTCGGGGGTGCGGAAGGTGTCCCCCGCCGGCCGGATCGCCTCGTGCGCTTCCTGTGCGTTCTTCACCTTGCGCTCGTAACGGCGCGGCGCGTTGGGCACGTAGTCGCGTCCATACAGCTCGGTCGCCTGGGAACGGGCCGCCGTGAGCGCCTCGTCGGAGAGCGTGGTCGAGTCGGTCCGCATGTAAGTGATCCAGCCCTGCTCGTACAGCCGCTGGGCCACCTGCATGGCGCGCTGGGCGCTGAAGCGCAACTTGCGCCCGGCCTCCTGCTGGAGCGTGGAGGTCATGAAGGGCGGCGCCGGCGAACGCCGGAACGGGCGTTCGGTGACTGAATGGACCGTGAAGTCGAGTCCCTCGAGGCCCGTCGCGAGAGCGCGGGCGACCTGCTCGTCGAGCACCCGGACCTCACCGCTGGACTGGATGTCGCCGTCGGCATTGAAGTCCCGGCCGGTCGCGATCGTGACGCCGCCGAGCGACACCAGGTTCGACGTGAAGCTCCGCGGCGAGGTCGAGTCCTCCTCGAGGGGCTCCGGCGCGCCGAACGTGGCCTCGACGCCCCACCAGGTGGCCGCCCGGAACCGCATCCGGGCTCGCTCCCGCTCCACGATCATCCGGGTGGCGACGCTCTGGACCCGACCCGCCGACAGTCGCGGCATGACCTTCTTCCACAGAACCGGGGACACCTCGTAGCCGTAGAGGCGGTCGAGAATCCGCCGCGCCTCTTGGGCATCGACGAGCCGCCGGTCAAGCTCGCGCGGCTCCTCGACGGCGCGCTGCAGCGCGGCCGGGGTGATCTCGTGGAACACCATGCGCTTCACCGGGACCTGGGGCTCGAGCACCTCGAAGAGGTGCCACGCGATCGACTCACCCTCGCGGTCCTCGTCGGTGGCGAGGTAGAGCTCGTCGGCCTGCTTGAGGAGTCGCTTCAGGTTCGCGACCACCGACTTCTTCTCGGCCGACACGACGTAGAGCGGCTTGAAGCCGTTGTCGACGTCGACACCGAGGCGCGACCACTCCTCGCCCTTGTAGGCGGCAGGGATCTCGTCGGCACCACGCGGCAGGTCGCGAATGTGGCCGACAGAGGACTCGACGACGAAGTCCGGTCCGAGCATGCCCGCGATGGTGCGAGCCTTGGCCGGTGACTCGACGATGACGAGTGCCCTAGGCAACGTGTGCTCCTTGGCCGGGCGGCCTGCCGACAGGGGGGGTGGGGGGACCCTCCGGGACACCATCTAAGGCCGACGGCGGCCCTGTCAATACCCGCCCCGACGAGACCGGCAAACGGTCCTGGTCACCGGGCCAAGCGGGGGTCGGTGACTGGTGTCGGTGAGCGGTCGGTCCGCTCGGGGACTCGAGGTTCGGCAGCGGCTCGTCCTCTACTCGGGAGCCACCGCAGGCGACACATTGGGCTCCGACACGTTGTCGGCCATCATGCTCTGCGTCTTGCGCTTCGAGAACGCGATCGCGGAAAGGAGGATCACAAGGGCGACACCGGCGATCGCGTAGCGCGCACCCTCGTTGTGCCGCAGCGTGATCACGGCCGGCAGGATCAGGAGCGACACCAGGTTCATCACCTTGATGAGCGGGTTGAGCGCCGGACCCGCGGTGTCCTTGAACGGGTCGCCAACGGTGTCGCCGATGACCGCGGCCTTGTGGGTGTCGGACCCCTTCCCTCCCTCGTTGCCATCCTCGATGTACTTCTTCGCGTTGTCCCACGCACCGCCCGAGTTGGACAGCGTGTTGGCCATGAGCTGGCCCGTCAGGATGGCGGCAGCCAGGAAGGCGCCGAGGGCCTTGTAGTTGATACCGAAGCCCACGATGGCCGGGGTGAGCACGGCCAAGAGCGCTGGCGTGGCGAGCTCCCGCTGAGCCGCCGCTGTGCAGATCGAGATCACTCGGCCGTACTCGGGGGTCTCCGTGTAGTCCATGATCCCGGGGTGCTCCCGGAACTGGCGGCGCACCTCTTGGACCACGGTGCCCGCCGATCGCCCGACGGCGCGGATGGCGAGCGACGAGAACAAGAAGGCGACCGATCCCCCGATCAACAAGCCGATGAAGATCGTCGGGTTGGCCACGTTGATCTGGGTGGCGACCGAGCTGAAGAGTGCGGTGCCGCTGACGTGCAGGTTCAGCTGGTTTCCGATCGTCTCGATGAACGAGGCGAACAGGGCCACCGCGGCGATCACGGCGGAGCCGATGGCGACCCCCTTGGTGATGGCCTTGGTCGTGTTGCCCACCGCGTCCAGGCTCACCATGATGCGCTCGGCCTCGCCGGTGAACTCGCCGGACATCTCGGCGATGCCGGCCGCGTTGTCCGAGACCGGTCCGAAGCTGTCCTCGGAGACGACCATGCCGGTCGTGGCGAGCAAGCCGATGCCGATCAGGGCGACGAGGTAGAGCGAGAGCTCGATGTTTCCGTGGCCGAGACCGACCGCGACGGCGATTGCGATGGCAATGGAGATGATCGCCCAGACGGAGGACTCGAGTCCGATCGAGATGCCCGAGAGCACTGTCGTCGCCGGGCCGGTGCGTGCGGCCTCCGCGATTTCCCTCACGGGACCGCGCTCGGTCGAGGTGAACTGCTCGGTGATCTGACTTGCGACCAACGCGAGGATGACCCCGGTCAGGACCGCGTAGAAGACCTTCAGGTCGTGCACGTAGTACTGCGCGACGAGGAACGCACCGATCACTGTGATCGCCGCCGCGCTCCAGAACCCGCGATTGATCGCGGAGAGTGCATTGCGGTCCTTCGGCCGTGACCGCACGAGGAGCACACCGACCAACGAGGCCAAGATCCCAATCGCCGGCACGATCAGTGGGAACAGCACCGCTGGCGTCGGGTTGTGGTGGATCGTCCGGAATGCCGCGTAGCCGAGGATGAGCGACGAGATGATCGTGATGATGTAGGACTCGAAGAGGTCGGCGGCCATGCCGGCGCAGTCGCCGACGTTGTCCCCGACGTTGTCGGCGATCGTGGCCGCGTTCCGGGGGTCGTCCTCGGGGATGCCCGCCTCGACCTTGCCGACGAGGTCTGCGCCGACGTCGGCGGCCTTGGTAAAGATGCCCCCCCCGACCCTCATGAACAGGGCGAGGAGCGAAGCCCCGAAGGCGAATCCGACCAGGACCGCCGTCGCAGTGTTCTGGAAGATGAAGACGATCGTCGTCGCACCGAGCAGCCCGAGGCCGACGCACAACATCCCGGTGACCGCCCCGGAGCGGAAAGCGACCCGCAGCGCCCCGGGCAGCTTGCCTCCGGTCGCCGCAGCGGCGGTGCGGACGTTTCCCCGGACCGCGATGCTCATGCCGATGAATCCGGTCAGCCCGGAGAAGGTGGCACCGAACAGGAAGCACACGACACGCAGCAGCCCAGCCTGGACAAAGGTGAACGCGACCGTCCCGTCGGGCCGGTTCACCTTGGTCGCGGTGAAGAAGATGAGCACCGCGAGCGGCACCACGATGATCAGGATCACCTTGAACTGGCGTTTCAGGAACGCCTGCGCGCCCTCTTGGATCGCGTGAGCAATCTCACGCATCTTGGGTGTGCCCTGGTCGGCCTTGAGCACGCTCCTCATGAGCGCGAGGCCCGAGACGATTCCGATGAGGCCGGCCACCAGCGCGAGCACTAGCCAGACCTTGTCGGTGCCGCCGAGGTGGAAGTTCTGATAGTTGCCCTCGAGCGCAAGTTGGGTCACGGGTGGCATACGCGAACTGGTTCCCTTCGGTTTGCTGTTCTATTGATGCTGTCTCGTCCCCGGGGTCTGAGAGACGGATACCCGGCGGCGGCGGCCCGCGGCGCAACCATTCGGTGTACCTCGGGCAACCGCGCCGGACAGGGGTGGAGTGCAGTTCAGCACGGTCCTCAGACCCTTGAAGGCGGCAGGAGGTTAGCGACCCCGCCCGCCGCGGGGCAAGGAGGGCTCGATGGCGGGGTCAGCGATCCGAGTGGCCCCCTGTCGGCGGTGCACCCCCAGCGACCAGCTCGTAGTCGGGGTTGAGGATGGCGAGCCGGCGGTCCCATGAGCCCACCATTCCCGATGCGACCAGCCGTGCCCCGGTCTCGATCCCGGGGATCTTGGGCCGCCCCTGGAAGACGAGCAGGATCGCCCCGGTCCCGTCGACCAGGACGCACTCGAGGTTGGAGGTGCCCCCGCGGGGCTGAACGCGCACCGACCGGACCCGGCCGGCGACGCGGACCCGGTGCCGCCACTGGACCGCGCCGATCGGCACGGTGCCTTCGGCCCGCCGGGCCAAGGCGGCGTCGACGGTCAGCGTCCGCGTCTTGACCGCAGCCCCATCGGAGCCCGACGACTCGTTCGCCCGCACCATCCGGCGCGCCGCGGAACGGAGCCAGTGGGCGCGGCCCGACACGATGTCGCCGACGTTGTAGGGGACGATGGTCGCACTGACGTGGGGCACGAAGCTCAGCCCGGCCGCGATCCGTTCCGCCGTGCGGTCGTGCAGCAGGCGCTGCCACGCCGAGCGATAGCTCCGCCGCGGGAGGAGCACGGTGCACTCGGTCTCGCCGTCGGCCACCACATCGGCCACCAGCTCGACCGTGGCCCGGGTAAGGCGCCGATCCCGGCACTCGACGATGTCGAGGGGCAGGCGCGAGAGCCCGAGGCGTCCCCAGTCGTTCTCGAGCTCGCGGGCCCGTGCCGAGTCGATGTCGAAGTGCACCGCCCGGAGGCTGTCGGGGGTCAGGCTGCGCGCGTACTGCAGGGCCCGGGCAGTCGCCAGATCGAAGTTGTCGACCAGCACGATGACGGCATGGCGGCTGAGGATGGGGGCCTCGGTCGCATGCGACGCCCCGAGCTCGAGCAGCTGCTCCTCGGCCACGTACCGGCTGTGGAGCCGCAGCAGGGCGACGAACAGGATCGGGCCGACGACCACGACGACCCAGGCGCCCTCGGTGAATTTGGCGACGGCGAAGATCAGCACGACCGTCGCCGACAAGAAGGCCGCGAACCCGTTGATGGCGAGGCTTCGGCGCCAGTGCCCCTCGCGGTGGGACAGGTGGTGTTTCACCATCCCCGCCCCGGCCATCGTGAACCCACTGAACACGCCGATCGCGTACAACGCGACCAACGCGCTCACGCGGGACTGGGTCACGAGCAGCAACGTGATGGCCACCGCCGCCAAGACCAAGATGCCGTTGGAGAACGCGAGGCGGTGGCCACGCCGAGTCAGCTGACGCGGCAGGAACTGGTCGCCCGCGACGAAGCTGGCGAGATAGGGGAACCCGTTGAAGCTGGTGTTGCCCCCCGTGTACAGCACGAACAGCGTGGCGGCCTGGACGACGTAGAAGAGCCCTTTCGCGACGACGCTCGAGCCAAGGACGTAACGGACCTCCTGGCTGAGCACGGTCGGCGACCCGGCGGCGTACGGGACCGCGTGGGTCCAGCGTGCCAGCAGGGTGACGCCGAGGAGCAGGAACGCGAGCACACTGCTCATGGTGACGAGCGTCCGGCGAGCGTTGTACGCCTCGGGCCTGCGGAAGCTGGACACGCCGTTGGAGATCGCCTCGAGTCCGGTCAGCGACGAGCCGCCGTTGGCGAAGGCCCGCAGCAGGGTGATGAACGCGATGCCCATAAGGAGACCGGACCCCGAGTGGCCGAGGCGCCCGTCGACGAGGACCGAGGTGGGCGGCAGAGGGTGGGCGTGGAGGTCTCCGAGGGCCGCCTTCACGTACCCGACCACGATTACGGCGGAGACCGAGAAGATGAAGAAGTACGTCGGGAAGGCGAAGAGCTTGCCCGCCTCCCGGATCCCGCGCAGGTTCCCGTAGACGAGCACGAGGACGACCGCGACCGAGATGGGCACCGTGTAGGGAACGAGCCTCGGGAACGCGCTGGTGAGCGCGTCGGTGCCCGCGGCGGTCTGCACGGCGACCGTGACCGTGTAGTCGATCAGCAGTGCGACCGCCGCGATCTGGGCGATCTTCGGTCCGAAGTTGTCACGGGCCACGACGTAGGCGCCCCCGGCCTTCGTGTAGCGCTGGATGACCTCGAGATACGAGAGCGTCACGAAGAAGAGCACGCCGAGGATCGCGATCATGATGGGAACGACGAGCGTGAACGCCGCCAGCCCGACGGCCGGGACCAGCTGGGTGAGGGTCTCCTCGGTGCCGTACGCGGAGGACGAGATGCAGTCGGGCGCCAGCACCCCAAGCGCGATCGGCCGCGACAGGCGCTCGCTGGAGAGCTGCTCGTTGACGAGCGGCGGTCCGAGCAGTTTGTTCTTGAGGCGGTAGCGGAACGTCTCTGGGAAGCGCGCCGCCGCGTCGATGGACATCGCGAGCGGCGCTTTGGGTGAAGGCGCCGGCCTGGCCCCCTCAGACAGCGAACCCGGTTCGTCCCCGGGCTGCGGGGGCGCCGTCTCCAGATCGCCAGCCCGGCCGCTCACCGTGTCAGAGTAGTAAGGCAGGTCGACTGACCCGGGATTCATGGCCCAGTCCTGCGCCCGGGACGTTCTTTACAACCCCCCAGGGGGCATGTTGCATGGTGCGGATGCACGTCGTCATCGTGGGTTGCGGGCGCGTCGGCTCGGGGCTGGCCATCGCCCTGCAGGGCGACGGCCACTCGGTAGCGATCCTCGACGAGAACCCACGCGCATTCCGGCGTCTCTCGGACGCCTTCACCGGTCAGCGCCTGGTCGGGTCAGGCTTTGACCGCGACGACCTCGAGAGCGCCGGGGCCATCGGAGCGGATGCGCTTGCCGCGGTCACGAGCGGCGACAACACCAACATCCTGACGGTCCGTATCGCGCGTGAGAACTACGGGATCTCCCGCGTCGTGGCCCGCATCTATGACCCCCGCCGGGCCGAGATCTATCAGCGCCTCGGCATCCCGACCGTGGCGACGGTGCCGTGGACGATCGACCAGGTGCACCGCAGTCTCGACCCTGACCAGCACTCGGCCGAGTGGGTGGACGCCACGGCCAAGCTCGTCCTCGTCGAGCGCCGACTGCCCGAAGGATGGGCCGGCCGCTCGCTCAGCGAGGTGGAGGAGGACGGTCGGATCAAGCTGGTCGCCGTCGTGCGCGCGGGCAGCCCTCGGCTGGACGTCCGCGGGCTCGTCGGCCAGGAGGGCGACGTGCTCCACATCGCGACGACCAAGGAAGCCCTCGACCGGCTCGCCGACCGGCTCGCCCACCCCGACCGGGTCACCGCGACCACGGAGCACTCCAAGTGAAGGTCGCCATCTGTGGGGGCGGGAGCGTCGGCACCACCATCGCCCGCGACCTCCACAAGAGCGGGCACGAGGTCCTCGTCTTAGAACGCGACCCCGACATCGTCGAACGCCGCCGCCGGGAGATCGACGTGACCTGGATCGCCGCCGACGCGTGCGAGGTGGCTTCACTCGACGCGGCCGGGTTGGCCACGGTCGACGTCGTCGTGGCCGCGACCGGCGATGACGAGGACAACCTCGTCATCTCACTGTTGGCGAAGCAGGAGTTCGCCGTCCCGAGGGTCGTCGCACGGGTCAACCACTCGAAGAACCAGTGGCTGTTCAACGAGGGCTGGGGGGTCGACATCTCGGTTTCCACGCCGCAGCTCATCACCGCGATCGTCGAAGAGGCGGTCTCGGTCGGTTCGCTCGTGCGCCTGCTCGAGTTCGAGGGGGAGCAGCCCACCTCGTCGAGGTCACGCTTGCCCCGGAGTCGCCGGCGGTCGCCAACGCGATCGCCGCCCTCGGGATCCCACGGGAGGCCGCGATCGTCGCCATCGTCCGCGACGATCGGCTCGTCGTGCCCCGCGCCGAGACCGTGCTCCAGAGCGGGGACGAAGTGCTCGTGGTCGTCACCGAGGACGCCGAGCCCGAGGTCCGCAACGTGCTCGTCGGCGCATAGCTTCCGACTTCCACCTGACCAAACGACCGTTTTCGCCCGATTCGTCACGCTCCTGACCCATCCTCCATGCGCGGAGCCGCCCGAGCAACGCCCGTAGCATGGTCGCCGTGGAGAGCGCGGCGTTCTTCGATCTGGACAAGACGGTCATCACCAAGGCCTCGGTCGCCGCGTTCAGCGGCCACTTCCGACGCGATGGGCTGATCAAACGTCGCACGGTCGCGCGCGCCATTGGCTCGCAGTTGATCTATGCGCAGCTCGGCGCGGGCGAGGAGCGCATGGCCAAGATCCGCGAGACGCTCCTTGCGCTCACCAAGGGCTGGGACCAGGACCGGGTGCGCCAGATCGTGCGTGAGACGCTGCTCCAGACCGTCGAGCCGCTCATCTACGCCGAGGCGCTCGAGCTGATGGCCAGCCACCATCTGGCCGGCCAGCGCGTCTATCTGGTCTCGGCGTCGCCCGAGGAGATCGTGCTTCCGATGGCGGAGCTGCTCGGCGTCGACGGCATCATCTGCTCACGGGCCGAGATCGACGAGGCGGGTTGCTACACAGGCCGCATGGCCTTCTACGCCGACGGCCAGCACAAGGCCCAGGCGATCACCGAGCTCGCCGAGACGATGGGGCTCGACCTGGCGGCCTCGACCGCCTACTCGGACTCCGCGACCGACGTCCCCATGCTCGAGCTGGTCGGCCGTCCGGTCGCGGTGAACGCGGACCGCAAGCTGGCGCGCGTCGCTCGCGAGCGCGGGTGGGAGTCCACGCAGTTCACCAAGCCGGTGCGCCTGCGTGACCGGGCCGCGACCGCGGCCCCCCTGCTCACCAGCATCACCATCGCGGGCGCGGCCGTGGTGTTCGGCCTCTTGGGTCGACGGAAGAACGCGTCCGCGGAACGCCAAGCGGCGCTCGTCCGCTAGGAGGCTTGGGTCCTCAGGCTTCGCGCAGGCGACGGGCGGCGATGCCGCCCACGACTGCGAGGACCAACACGAGGAGCAGGAGCTTCTTCATCGACTCAGACCGTCAGCAGGTCACGCGCGCCGGTGTCCGAGGACGGGTGGCGCAGCTTGGACATTGCCCGGGCCTCGATCTGACGGATGCGCTCCCGGGTCAGATTGAAGTGCTCGCCGACCTCTTCCAGGGTCCGGGGCTCACCCCGGTCGAGCCCGAAGCGCAACCGGAGGATCTCCCGCTCCCGCTCGTCCAGCGGGGACAGCAGGCGCCCGATCTCCTCGGGCAGGAGCGACACCGCGGCAACCTCGAAGGGCGACTCGGCGGAACGGTCCTCGACCACGTCGCCCAACTCGGCGTCGCCGTCCTCGCGCAGCGGCTCGGAGAGCGACAACGGCTCGGCGCGGAAGCGGAGCGCCTCGACAAGCTTGTCTTCTGGCATCTCCACCTCGATCCCGAGCTCGGCCAGCGTCGCCGGGCGACCCAGCTTGAGCTCGAGGCGGGCCTGTGCCTTCTGCACCCGTGCGAGCGTGTCACCTGCATGGACCGGGAGGCGGATCGTCCGGCCCGTGTTGGCGATGCCACGAGTGATCGCCTGGCGGATCCACCACGTGGCATACGTTGAGAACTTGAAGCCCTTGCGCCAGTCGAACTTCTCGACGGCGTGCATGAGGCCGAGATTCCCTTCCTGGATGAGGTCCAGGAGCGGGAGACCAGAGGCCTGGTACTTCTTCGCGATCGAGACGACCAGGCGGAGGTTCGACTGGACGAAGGTCTGCTGGGCCTGCTCGCCGTGGATGACGGCGCGCCGAAGCTCCCGGCGCTTCGAGGTGGTCGTGCCCTTCGGTGCCTTGCGCAGTTCTCCCTCGGCATCGCGGCCACCCTCGATGGCCTGGGCGAGGCGGACCTCGTCGTCCTTCGTGAGAAGGGGGTACTGGCCGATGTCGGTCAGATACAGCCGTACGAGGTCTTCGTCGTCCCGCTCAATCCGTTCCTTGGCCAAGGTCTGCTCTATCCTCCGTGCCCACTGGCATCACCCTGGCGCCGGTGGGCTCGGGTCTACTGCCTGGTCAGCTCGCCCCAGTTGGACGGCGTGACAATCGTGTGCTGCTAGTTTACCGGCGCCGTCAACCCCTCAGTCCGGCCACGGCACCAGGCCAGGCACGCTGCCCGCCTGGACCAGACGGGCTTCGAGGTCGAAGGCCACCCGCCCGGCCACCTGGACCGCCTCGGGCGTGCTCAGCACCCGCTCGACGAGGCTCTCCCCACCCACCAGTTCGTCCCTCTCGTCCTGCACCACCAGGTGGATGGCCCGCATCGTCGGCCCATCGGTGGCCGGCACGGCCTGGGAGGCATGGCGGGAGTAGGAAACCACGAGCCTCGGGAGGACGACCCGGAACAGCCCGACCAGTCCTTCGAGCTGGCCGCGGTCCGATATCACCCCCAAGACCTGGTCGACCGCCGGGGGGAGCACGACCAGCGCGGTCGCGTCGATGGCGGCGGTGACCGGGAGCCGGTCCGCCCACAGCTCGGCGTGCCAGGCGTGCTGCGAGCTCATCGCGTCGAGGAAGAGCTGGATTTCCGGTGGGAGGCGCTCGTCGGTCGCCATCGACCCGGTCACCTCGAACAGCCGGCGTTCGACGGCGCAGTACGCGCCGAGCAGCCCGGCGGCCTTGTGCAGATCGAGCCCCGCCGGGGCCGGAGTCTGACTCACGTCGGGCCGTCGCCGGCAGGCTCCGGCGCGGGGGTCTGCTCGGCCCGGTACCGGTTGGTGATCGGCACGCGGCGATCCTTGCCGAACGCCTTCGCGGTGATGCGCACCCCGGGCGCGAGCTGACGCCGCTTGTACTCGGCGGTGTCGACGAGGCGCACGACGGCATCGACAACGACGGGGTCGAACCCCTCCGCCACCATCTCGGGCTTGGTGCGGTCGCGCTCGACGTAGGCCTCGAGGACGGGGTCGAGCACCTCGTAGGGCGGGAGGCTCTGGTCGTCGCGCTGGTCCGGTCGCAGCTCGGCCGACGGCGCCTTCTCCAGGATCGAGCGCGGGATCGGATCGACGGGACCGGGCCCCGGCCGGGCATTGCGGTATTCGCACAGCTCGTAGAGCTGGGTCTTGGCGATGTCCTTGATCGCGGCAAACCCACCCACCGCGTCCCCGTACAACGTGAAGTACCCCGTCGCGATCTCGCTCTTGTTGCCTGTGGTGAGCACGATCCAACCCTTTTCGTTCGACACGGCCATGAGCAGAAGGCCGCGCAGACGGGACTGGAGGTTCTCGTCGGTCAACCCGTTCGGTGCACCGCCGAGCACCGGAGTGAGCACGTCGGCCAGCGTGACGTGCGCAGGGTCGATCGGCACGACGCGGACATCGATCCCGAGCCGTCCGGCGAGCTCGAGTGCGTCGGCGATCGAACCGGCGCTCGAGTAGCGCGACGGCATGGACATCCCGTGCACGTGCTCGGGCCCGAGCGCATCGGTGGCGATGGTCGCGACCAACGCCGAGTCGACCCCGCCCGAGAGCGCGATCACTGCGTCGGTGAACCCGTTCTTCAGCAGATAGTCGCGGGTGCCGAGCACGAGCGCTTCGTAGATCTCGGCGGCCGGTGACAAAGGTGAGTGGATGGTGGGGGCGACCAAGGGCCCCCGGACGTCGACCGGTTGTGTGACCGGAACGACCCGCAGCGTCCGAGGGCGCGAGCCGTTCGTGCTCGGGGTCATGACGTCGAGGACGACCAACTCCTCGGCGAACTGGCGGGCGGAGGCCAACAACGAGCCGTTGGCACCGACCACCACGCTCGCGCCGTCGAACACGAGCTCGTCCTGGCCGCCGACCAGGTTGCAATAGGCGAGCGCGGCACCGCTCTGCGTAACCCGCTCCCGAAGCATGGTGAGCCGCTCGCCCCAACGACCGTGCGAGAAGGGCGACGCGTTGATGTTGACGACGAGATCGGCGCCACCCCGTCCCAGCTCGACCACCGGGCCCTCCGCTGACCAGACGTCCTCGCAGATCGAGATCCCGACGGCGACGCCGGCGACGTCGTAGAGGACGTGGGGCTCGGACCCCGACGTGAACCAGCGCTGCTCGTCGAAGACCCCGTAGTTCGGGAGGTGGTGCTTGTGGTAGCTCCCCACAATCGACCCGTCGGCGCACACCGCGGCCGCGTTCCACAGGCGCGCCGGGGGCTTGGTGCCGCCGCCGTCACCGGTCCGACCCGTCTCGGTTTGCTCGTCCACCTCGACATAGCCAACGACCGCGACCGTCCGCCGGGTCGCATCAGCGATCTGGCGCACGGCGGCCATGTTGTCGGCGAGGAACCGGGGCTTCATTAGCAGGTCTTCGGGCGGGTAGCCGGTGACCGCGAGCTCGGGGAACAGGCAGAGATCAGCGCCCTGGGCCTCGGCGCGGCCGAGCGCATCGATCATCCGCGCGACGTTCGCGTCCAGGTCGCCCACGACGAGATTGAGCTGGGCCATCGCCAGCCGGAGCGCAGGCACCAGGTCAGCCTACCGGCGCGCCGCCGAAGGACCCCCTGGCCAACCGACGGATTGAGCCGGGCGGCGACGAGGCCCTGGGATGAGACAATCGCCCGATGAGCACTCTCGAGGAAGGCACCGACGCGCAGATCGACTTCGAGAAGATCCGGCGCGTCGCCGCGAGCCCCCAGGGCCTGATCCCGGTCGTGCTCCAGCACGCGGAGAGCGGGAATGTCCTCTTCGTGGGGTACGCGAATCACCTCGCACTGCGCGAAACGCTCGCGACGGGCAAGGCGGTGCTCTGGTCGGCCTCGCGCGACGAGCTGTGGCCCAAGGGCGCGACCTCCGGGGACGAGCTGGTGCTGGTCGAGGTCCGGGTCAACTGCGAGCAGAACGCCCTCTTGTATCGGGTCCGGCCGGTGACCGGGGGGGTCTGCCACACGGCCGACGGCGCGGGCTCGGCCCGTCCGACCTGCTTCTATCGCCGCGTGGTCTCGCCCAGCGCGCTCGAGTTCGTCGACGGGTTCACGCCGACCACCTGAACCAACTGCGGCGCAGACGTCATCGTGACGTCGGAGTCGGGCTGTCCACAAACGCACCGGGGCCCGATACGCGCTGAAGATCGACGGCACCGCTGCCGGCGGGTCTGAGATCCGCCAACCGGTCCACCGGACCGCTCCGAGTTGCCGATTGGCGTCGAGCGGCTCCCACCGAGGCCGGGAGACCCCGGCGATGTCGAACGAGCCCCGAATTAGATGTCGTAGTACAAGACGAACTCGTAGGGATGGGGGCGCAGGCGGACCGCGTCACCCTCTTCGAGTCGCTTGTACTCGAGCCATGTGTCAATGAGGTCGTCGGTGAACACGCCACCGACCTTCAGAAAGTCGCTGTCGGCCTCGATGCACTCGAGCGCCTCCTCGAGTGAGCCGGGCGTGTGCGCGATCTGCGCGAGCTCGGAGGCAGGAAGATCGAAGAGGTCCTTGTCCACCGGCGCCGGAGGCTCGATCTTGTTCTGCACGCCGTCGAGCCCGGCGAGGAGCATCGCCGAGAAGGCAAGGTACGGGTTGCAGGCGGGGTCCGGGCACCGGAACTCGATGCGCTTGGCCTTCGGGCTCGAGGAGTACAGCGGGATGCGGCACGCCGCCGAGCGGTTCCGCTGCGAGTAGACCAGGTTGACCGGGGCTTCGTAGCCGGGCACCAGACGCTTGTAGGAGTTGGTGGTCGGGGCCGCGAACCCGAGAATCGCCCGCGCGTGCTTGAGGAGCCCGCCCACGTACCAGCGGCCGAGGTCCGAGAGCCCGCCGTACCCGTCGCCGAAGAAGAGGGGCTCGCCTCCCTTCCACAGTGACTGGTGGCAGTGCATGCCCGAGCCGTTCTCCTGGAACAGAGGCTTGGGCATGAACGTTGCGGTGTAGCCGTTGGTGTAGGCGACGTTCTTCACGACGTACTTGTAGAGCGTGAGCTTGTCGGCCATGGTCGCCATCGAGTCGAAGCGCATGTCGATCTCGGCCTGGCCACCGGTTGCGACCTCGTGGTGCTGCACCTCGATATCGATCCCCATCCTCTCCATGGTGAGGATCATCTCGCTGCGCAGGTCCTGGAACTTGTCGTTCGGCGGAACCGGGAAGTAACCCTCCTGGGCCCGCAGCTTGTACCCCTGGTTCGGGAACTCGCTGTCGGTGGTGTTCCAGTGGCCCTCCACCGAGTCAAGGCGGTAGGTCGCGTAGTTGGTGCCCTGCCCGTACTCGACGTGGTCGAAGATGAAGAACTCGGCTTCGGGTCCGAAGTAGGCGACGTCGGCGATCCCGGTCGACTGCAGATACGCCTCGGCCTTGCGCGCGATGTGCCGCGGGTCACGCGAGTAGGGCTCGAGTGTGACCGGGTCGTGGACGAAGCAGTTGATGTTGAGCGTCCTGTGCTGGCGGAAGGGGTCGACCACCGCCGTGTTGGAGTCGGGCAACAGGATCATGTCGGACTCCTGGATCTCCTGGAACCCGCGAATGGACGACCCGTCGAAGCCGAAGCCTTCCGTGAACTTGTCCTCGGTCAGCTCGTGGGCGGGGACCGAGAAGTGTTGAGTCATCCCGGGGAGGTCCACGAAGCGGATGTCGACGATCTCGATGGCCTCGTCCTTGAGGAGCTCCAGCACCTCCGATGGGGTGCGCTTAATCACGTTGCCTCCTGACTGACCCGGCTCCGCCGAGCGCTTCTTTGCGGGGCGTGCGGGCGCGTGTGGACGCGGTTCGCACGACCGGTCGGTCCCTGGCGGCAGAGTCTGGCGACCCTCGGTTTCATCGCTGTTGCCCGTGTGTAAACGGAGCGTGAACTCGTCGGCCGACCGCCCTGCACTGGGCTTGGGCGGACGGTAGCCCATACCGAGTCCACACGGCGACCTGGAAGAATGGTGTGGTGCAGGACAGGCGAGACTACGTGTTGCGCACGGTGGAAGAGCGGGGCATCCGCTTCGTCCAGCTCTGGTTCACCGACGTGCTCGGCACTCCCAAGGCCTTCAACATCACCCCGGCGGAACTCGAGAACGCTCTCGACGAGGGGATGACCTTCGACGGCTCGGCGATCGACGGCTTCAGCCGGGTCCAGGAGTCCGACGTCCTGGCGCGGCCCGACACCAACACCTTCCAGCTCCTCCCGTGGCACGGCCACGACGAGCCAGTCGCCCGGGTCTTCTGCGACATTTTCAACCTCGACCAGACCCCCTTCGAGGGGTGCCCTCGCCACGCGCTGCGGCGCACTCTCGAGCGGGCGACGGCGGCCGGCTACACGTTCTTCGCGTCGCCCGAGGTCGAGTACTTCTACTTCGCCGACACCGAGATCGACCCGTCGCGGCCCCCGCGACCCATCGACACCGGCTCGTACTTCGACCTCACCGGCGCCGACCCCTCGAGCGACCTGCGCCGCCGCACGGTGCTCACCCTGGAGGAGATGGGCATCCCCGTCGAGCACGCCCAGCATGAGGACGCGCCGGGCCAGCACGAGATCGACCTGCGATACACCGACGCGCTCACGATGGCCGACACGGTGATGACCGTGCGACTCGTGGTGAAGGAGTTGGCCCGCCAGGACCGGGTGCACGCGAGCTTCATGCCCAAGCCACTGGCCGGGGTGCAGGGCTCGGGGATGCACACGCACCTGTCGCTGTGGAACGGCGAACACAACGCCTTCAGCGACCCCGACGACCCCTATGGGCTCTCGAACGTCGCCAAGCATTTCATGGCGGGGTTGCTCCACCACGCACGCGAGATCACTGCGGTCACCAACCAGTGGGTGAACTCCTACAAGCGCCTCGTCCTCGGATACGAGGCGCCGATCCACGTGAGCTGGGCCCGCAACAACCGCAGCGCGCTGGTCCGGGTGCCGGTGGTGAAGAGCGGCAAGACCGAGTCGACCCGCGTCGAGTACCGCGCCCCCGACTCGGCCTGCAACCCCTACCTCGCCTTCGCGGTGATCCTGGCCGCCGGGCTGCAGGGGATCGAGGAGGGCTATGACCTCCCGGCGGAGGCCGCCGCCAACCTCTACGACCTCTCCCCCGACGAGCTGGCGACCAAGGGCATCGGGACCTTGCCGGTGAGCCTCAACGACGCCGTCGACGAGATGGAGCGGTCCAAGCTCCTGGTGGAGACGCTGGGGGACCACGTCTTCGAGTGGTTCCTGCGCAACAAGCGGGCCGAGTGGACCGCGTACCGGGCCGAGGTGACGCCCTTCGAGCTCAAGCGCTACCTGCCGGTGCTCTGAGATGGGACCGGGAATGATCTCGCGCCGCCTGGTCAAGGTGGCCCGCCCCGCCAAGCCACTCTTGTGTTTCCCAGACCCCCTGCCCAGCGAGTGGGCGCGCCCGCTGCGCGACGCCGGCTACGACCTCGTCTTTGTGTCGGGTGCCGGGGCGGTGGCCGCCCTCGAGCGGGCCGGCAAGGACAGCTGGACCGGTGCGGTCATCTGCGCCACCGAGAACATGACCGAGGCGGTCGCCCTGTGCCGCCACCTGCGTCGCCGCGAGGAGCCGGTGGCGCCGCTCCTGCTCATCGTCGCCCGCCACGAGGTGGCCGAGCTCAAGCTGCGCAACGACCTGTTCGACGACTTCTGCGTGGCCCCGCTGCACCCGGGCGAGCTGGCGGCCCGTGTTGATCACGTGTTCTGGCGGACCGGTCAACCGGCCGATGAGGCGATGGTCGAGCACGGGCCGCTCGTCCTCAACCTGGAGACCTACCAGGCCGGCGTCGCGGGTCGCACGCTCGACCTCACCTATATGGAGTACCAGCTGCTGAGATTCCTGGCCACGCACCCGGGCAAGGTGTTCACACGCGAGACGCTGCTCAACCAGGTGTGGGGCTACGAGTACTACGGCGGGGCCCGCACGGTGGACGTCCATGTCCGCCGGCTGCGGGCCAAGCTCGGTGAAGAGCACGCCCATCTGATCCAGACGGTCCGTTCGGTCGGGTACCGGCTCGGCCAGACGGGCTGGACGCCCTCCGGCCAGCGCCAAGCCGACGAGGAGGACGATGAGCAGCCGCCCGGGCGCGCCCGCGGCGCTGACGAGCGGTTCGCGGCCGAGGTCTAGCTACTTCGCCCTGAAAAACCCCGATTCGGTGCGGACGCCCAGTTGCCCGGAGTGACGGCCGTGGTCCGCCATGAGGTCTCGTCCCGACCTCCCTAGTCGCTTTTCGACCCCTGTTTCCGACCATTTCCGGCGGCCGAGCGCGACAGGAGAGGGACGGGGCAAGATCAAACGGGCACTCGGTGCGACGGTGGCGGGGGACGTCCTGGTGGTCCGGCGGAGGTTCTCGCTCGTTGCCTCGGAGAAGAAGCGAGGTGCTCGCTCTGGGCGCGCTCGTCGACCAGCACGGCGATCTTGGTGGCGTTGTGGGCGAGAACACCCCAGCCACACCATGAGCGCGTCCCGTCGATGCCGTCGAGCATGGTGCGCTCCCAGCCCCAGGAGTGCTTGAGGTGTGAGATGCGGCCTTCTGATCCGGTGCGCCACTTGACGAGCTTTGCGGAAGCGCCGTGCCGACTCGACCGCTCGACGCTGAGGGCCGGGACGTCCCTTGCGCGGGATGGCGACGTAGTTGCACGCCGAGGGTATGGAGCTCGGCCTCCACCTTGGCCTCGCCATAGCCGCGATCGGCGGTGCACGGCTCTGGGCACCTTGGAGAGCAGTTCTTTGATGCGCGCCGATGGCCGCCCCGAGCATGGGAGCGTCGGGCGGGTTGCCGATCTTCGACGCGATGGTCGAGCACGATGCCGTCGGCGTTGTCGGTGACCTGGGCCTTGTAGCCGAACTCGACGGGGCGCCCGAGGCGTCCCTTGGCGATGGGCCGGGCGTCGGTGTCGTGGAGAGACACGATGCGCGTGGCCCCGTCGGGGACCTCGCCGCCGAGGCGGGTGCGGGTCTGGGCCACGACCGTCTCGAGCACCGAGATCGTGCGCTCGAGGTCGGCCACCGAGGGCGCTCGCCTTGCCCGAGGCCCCTTCGCCGGCCCGGCGCAGCGCCCGACGGGCGTTTGTGGCCACGACCTGGGCGTCTTTGAGGGCGGCCTCGGCGATGGTGGCCAACTCGCCGGTGAAGGCCAGCACCTCGTCTTTGGCGTCCCGCTGCGCCGGCGCAGCCACGCCGCGATCTGATGGGCACGCCGGCGCACCGATCGGGTGCGGTCCCGAAAGCGCGTGCGCCGGGCCAGACCGGCGGCCTTGATGGCCCCCACGGTCTTGGTGAGCTTGGCCACCCCTTTGGCGAGCAGGCCCGAGTCGGTCGGATAGGCGACATTGGCCGGGACGACCGTGGTGTCGGCGCGGACCTTGTCGAGCTTGATCACGATGCGCCGCGTTGGCCTTCTCAAGCAGCTTCTCGTTCAGCTGGGCAACGGCGCCTTCCCCGCAGCGGGTGGTGATCTTCATCAGCGTGGTTGGATGCGGCACCGCTTCGGTGAGGGGAATACGGCAGAACCGCCGCCACGCCACCGAGTCAGCCACCTCGGCGCAGAGCGTCTCGAAGCCGAGCCGGTAGCGAAAGCGCAAGAACATCAGGCGCAGGTAGGTCTCCATCGGGATCGACGGACGACCGATCAATGGATCGAAGAAGGGGACGAAGGGTTCGAAGAAGACGGGATCGTCGAGCAGGCGGTCGACCGGTCCGAGCCCTGGTGGGAGGGCCGAGAACTCGGGCGGGAGGATGCTTCCCACAGGGTGGGTTGAGGGTCTACCTTGGTGCGCAACACGATGGCTCCATTCACTCCGGGAAGGGTGTGTGGAGCCATCGTTCTTTCATTCGAGCCCGAACGCGAGCACCCCGCCACCACGAACGCGCAGGTCGCGGGCGTTTTTCACATCGACTTTTTCAGGGCGAAGTAGCTAGGTTCGCTCCCCGAGGTAGGCGAAGACGGCGACCTCGGCGCGGGCGCCGATCGGCAATGCCTTGACCGCGACGGCGGTGCGGGCGGGCCGGTGGTCGCCGAAGGCCTCGATCCACACCTCGTTGGCGACCCGGTAGTCGTCCATGTCGACGAGGTACAAGGTGGCCGTCACCACGTTGGACATCGTCGCCCCGGCCTCGGCGAGCACCGACGCGACGTTGGCCAGCGCTTGACGCAGCTCGGCCTCGGTCCCGCCCGGGACGAGCTCGGGCCCGTCTGCTCCGGTGACGATGCCGACCTGTCCCGAGGTCACCACCCAATCCCCCGCACGCAAGAACGGCGAGTACGGACCGACCGGGCGGCTCACCGGGCCTCCCGCCGGGTCGGCCAGCACGGCGCCAGGCCGTCGGCGAGCCAGGCCGCCGCCGCGGTGGCCGCGAAGACCGCGTCCGAGCCGTTGACCGGCACCAGGTCCGAGGGGTGCACGGTCACCTGCACCTCGGGCATGTCGCGGGCAGCGAGGAGGCCGAAAGACCGCACGGTCAGGTCCTGCACCCGCCCATCGTGGTCCACGGCGATGCCCTCGCTCCACACGAGCCCCAGCCCCTGGTGGACTGCGCCCAGGCAGTAGGAGCGCAACGTCGTCTCGTCGAGCACCTCGCCGGCCCATACCTCGACATCGACCCGGTCGTCCGCACCGATCACGACCCGTGCCCGGCCGCCCGAGCGGCCGATCACCTCGACGGGCACGCCCGGCCCGACCGTCCCGGCCTCCCGTGCCCGGAGGGCGGCGACCGCGGCCGTCGCCTCGGCCCACCCCGCGGCACGCAACTCCGGCCCAACCGGCGGGCCCGGGACCACGAGCTCCTCGACGTCGAGCCCCGGCGCCGCCTCCGCGACCGCCGCCCGGAACTCTCCGAGCTCCACTGACCCGACCGGGCGGGCCACCCGCATGACGCCCGTGCCGTCGGCGCGCAGTGCGATGGCGACTGGCGGCCGCTTGGGCCCACGTCGCACCACCTCCTCGCGCGTCCAGAGCGCAAGCACCGGCCCGCCGCGGTCCTCGGACAGTGACCGCGCCTCCTCGGTCACCGCCGAGCGTCGCTTCCCCCCGAACGCGCCGCCGTTGGCGAGAGGCGAGGCCGGCACACCGCCGGGCCCGCACCAGCTCGCATCGGGCTCGAGGTATGCCGGTTCGAGCCACGTTGTCTGGAGCGTGAGCGCCCAGTCGCCGGCGGGCGGCGCGACCGGGTGTCGGAGGGGCTCACCGCTGCGTCTCCCCTGCACCTTGGGGAGGCCCCGCCGTGCCGCGCCGAGGTCGGGACCGACCGAGACGCCCGCCGCATCGAGCAGTGCGACCAGCGCGCCGCGTGGAGCGGTGTCGCTCGCGAACCCGCCGTCGCCCATCACCGCCCCGGGTCCGGAGGACTGGAACGCCGGCCCCTCGACCTGGGCCCGCCACGCCGCGAGCAAGGGGTCCCGGGGCGCCAGTGGGGCGGGGTCGGTGCCATCGAGGGCGACGCCAGCGGCCTCGACAATGCTCTGCCAGCCGGTGCAACGGCAGAGGTGCGCCACCAACGCGCCGCGCACTGCGTCCGAGTCGCGCTTGGCGGGCGCGTCGGTGAGCGCGGCGAGGCGCATCAGGATCCCCGGGGTGCAGAAACCGCACTGACTGGCGCCGGCGTCGGTGAAGGCCCGAACCCAGCGCGAACGGAGCCCGGGGTCCAGCCCCTCGAGCGTCGTGACCGAGCGCCCGGCGACTCGGCGGGGCGCGGTCACACAAGCGACCCGCGGCTTGCCGTCAACCCAGACGGTGCAGCAGCCGCACTGGCCCTGCGGCGCGCAGCCGTCCTTGACCGAGGTACAGCCGAAGCGGTCGCGCAACAGGTCGAGGAGCGAACCGCCCTCGTCGTGGAACTCGACGTCGACCCCGTTCAGCCGGATGCTGAGCGCACCCTCGGCCGGGCGCGCCGCGCCCTCGGGGCTTGGGTTCAGCTGAAGGAAGACCCGCAGCCGCAGGTGCGGGTCGCGTTCGGGTTCGTGATGTGGAACCCGGCGTCGTTCAGGCCGTCGCTGTAGTCGAGCGTCGATCCGGCCATGAGCTCGGCGCTCGTCTGGTCGACTGCCACCTTCACCTGACCGAAGTTGCGGACGATGTCGTCATCGGCCACCTCGGTGTCGAAGAACATCTCGTAGCTGTAGCCCGAGCATCCTCCCGGCCGGACGGCGACCCGGAGCACCAGGCCCTCGCCGTCCTCCTGGGCGAGGAGCTGGGCGACCTTCGAAGCAGCGAGATCGCTCAGCGAGACGGGATCTGGCTTCTTCCCGATGCTGACCGAGGTGGCAATCGTCATCTCCTGCGGCCTCCTTGTCGACCTGTGGCTCAATGTTAGCGATTCGGGATCGGAGGACCAGCCCCCGCCTCCTCGTAGGATTCCCTCGTGGGAAGCGCCGCCGGGTCCCCCGTGCCCTCCGAGGCCGAGATTCGAGAGGCGCTGCGCGCCGTCATCGACCCCGAACTCGGCGACAACATCGTGGACCTGGGCATGGTCACGGGCGTTGACGTGTCTGCCGGCGGGGCGGTCCAGGTCGACGTGGCGCTCACGATCGCCGGCTGCCCCCTGCGCACCCAGCTCGACCACGACGTGAAGGCCCGCTTGGCCGCCCTGCCCGGGACCGCCTCGGTCGAGGTGCGGATGGGCGAGATGGACGCCGCGGCACGCGCCGAGGTCATGAGCCGGGCGCGCTGGAAGGCCCGCCAGGACGCGCCCGACACCGGCATCGACCCGTCGACCCGGATCCTCGCCGTCGGCTCGGGCAAGGGCGGGGTGGGCAAGTCCTCGGTGACCGTCAACCTGGCCGTCGCCCTCGCCCGGCGGGGGCTGACCATCGGCGTCCTCGACGCGGACATCTGGGGCTTCTCGGTGCCCCGGCTCCTCGGCATGGAGGGCGGCGTCGAGGCGCGGAAGGGCAAGATGATCCCGCTCGAGCGCAAGGTCGGCACCGGCCTGTTGAAGGTGTTGTCGATGGGCTTTTTGGCCGACGAGGACCGGGCGATCATGTGGCGCGGGCTGATTCTGAACCGCGTGGTCCAGCAATTTCTCCAGGACGCCGAGTGGGGCGCCCTCGACTACCTGTTGATCGACCTTCCGCCGGGGACCGGCGACGTCCAGATGGGCCTGGCTCGGATGCTGCCGCGCACCGAGCTCATCATCGTCACCACCCCACCCGTGGCGGCGCAGAAGGTCGCATCACGCGCCGCCGACATGGCGCGGCGGGGGTATCTGCGGGTCGCCGGCGTCATCGAGAACATGAGCGACTTCACGTGCGAGCACGGCACCAACTACCGGCTGTTCGGCGCGGGGGGTGGCGAGCGCCTCGCGGCCGAGATCGGCGTCCCGCTGGTCGGCACCGTCCCCATCCATCCGGACGTGGCGGCAGCCGGCGACGCTGGCGAGCCCGTCGCGGAGGGCGAGGGCGAGCTGGCCGAGACCTTCGCGGAGCTGGCGCGCCGCATCGCCGAGGAGATCGCACCGGTGATCGAGGCCTCGGGCTGCACGGCGCGGCTGCTCGGGCAGATCGAAAGCGCAGTCTCGGGCACCTCGTGACCTGAGTCACTCACCCAGGGGGGACCGGGCTCAGGGCGGGCGTCCCGAGCGCGCGCTCAGCCTTCCGTTGGCCGGTCCACAGAGTCGGCCGGGTCCAGCGGCACGACCACCTGGCGCTCGCCGTACTCGTCGACGACGACCTGGCGCCCGATGGTCGATAGGGCGCCGAGCGGCGACACCGACGAGACCAGCTCGGCGGTCGAGCCGTAGCGTTCGAGCACGCGAAGGCTCCAGATGGTGGGGAGCATGATCTCGATGCGGCCCTCCTTCTGCTGGGCCAGGGCGTCGCTCGGCGCGACCCACATGTGGCCGATGGTCTCCACCTGGTCGTGCAGGGCGACTTGACCAACCGGGGCGAGCGTCGCGAAGAACCGCGTGTCGTAGCGCCGGGGCGGGCCCACCGGCGTGATCCAGTGGCCGGCGTAATAGACAGCGTCGGCCGGCAGCGTGAGCGACTCCGCCCGGCAGATCTCGAGGAACGACCGGTCACCGGCATTGAGGGCCCGCCGGTGCTCGACGAAGCGCTGCTCGACGGCGGGGTCCTCGAAGGTGAGCAGGCGTCCATCTGGGCCGGTCGCGACGAGGACGCCGGCCTCCTCGAAGCACTCCCGGAAAGACGAGACCCAGTAGCCGAGCCCACCCGAGTCCATCTCCAGCAGGGCGCTGGCCTGCTCCTCGGTTCGCCCCCGCACCAGCTCGAGCATCTCGGGGGTGGAGTCGCCGTCGTCGACGGCCCCGCCGGGGAAGACGTAGGCGCCCCGCACGAAGTCCGAGCGCAGGCTGCGGCGCAGCATCAACACCTCAAGCGACCCGGCGCCGTCGCGGATGACCATCACGGTGGACGCGGGGCGAGGAACGAGTGCAGCGCTCACCCGCCGAGGTTATCTGCGACCTGTTTTCGCTGCTCCTGGAGGGATCGCCTCTCCAACGGCCGACATCGGGCATGGGGCACCCTCGTCTACGCTGGGTGGACCGTTTGCCGGCGCCTCAGCACCCGAAGAGCGACGGCCAACCGACCGACGAGCCGCGAGGACAGCGACCAGCCCATGGCCAACACCGGATCGGGCCGAACCCAGGCCGACAAGGAACGCAGCAAGCAGATGTCTCGCCCGGTCGGCGCCAACCAGGGGGGCAAGGCCGACGGGCGTCAGGGCAACAACCGGGTCCAGCAGCGCCCCGGCGGACCCCGACGCAGCGATGCCGGGAGGGGTGGTCGTCCCCCGCAGGGCCGCGGGCCGGCCAACGGCCGGCGGCCCAGCGGACGTCCGTCACCCCGGCGATCGGCCCGCCGTTCGCCAACCGCACTGCTGACGTGGGGTACCGCCGCGGTCGTCCTGGTCATCGTCGTCGTGCTGGTGATCGTGAAGGTCACGGGCGGTAACACCGGGCTGGTGAGCGGCCAGGGATGGACGCCAGCCTCCTCGTCGGTGGTCTCCCAAGTGACCAACGTCCCGGCGTCGGTCTTCGATACCGTCGGGGTGAACGCCCAGGTCTCCGCGATCAACCCGCCGATTTCCGTCTCGGGCCAGAAGCCGCTGACGTTCGTCTCGGACAACGGCACCACCCTGCCGGGCGTCTACTTCTATGGCGCCGAGTACTGCCCGTACTGCGCAGCGGCCCGATGGTCGATCATCACTGCGCTGTCACGATTCGGCACATTCCACAAGCTCGGCAACATGACCTCGAGTTCGACCGACGTCTTCCCCAACACACCGACGTTCACGTTCGCCAAGGCCACGTACACGAGCCCCTACATCGTCTTCAAGCCCGACGAGTTCCTGAGCAATCAGGTGAACTCGGCGGGGACGAACTACACGGTGCTAATGGAACCCACGAAGTTCGAGGCGTCGATCATTTCCAAGTACGACACCTCCACGTACTTCCCGTCGCTCCCCGCCGACCAGAACGGCTTCCCGTTCATCGATTTCGGCAACAAGTTCCTCCAAGACACCCTGTACGACCCGTCCATCCTGCAGGGCGTGTCGCGTGACCAGATCGCGAGCGGCCTGAAGGACGCCCAGAACCCGATCACCCAGGTCATCGTGGCCGGCGCCAACTACCTGAGCGCGTCGGTCTGCGCCATCGACGGCCAGGCGCCGGCGACGGTATGTAACAGCAAGGGTGTGAAGGCCGCCGACAAGGCGCTCAAGATCAGCTGAGCCGATGCAGGTCCTGACCCGGGCGATCCACGCCGATGGGCCCGAGGTCCAGCCGGCCCCGACCTGGCGAGTCCGTGCGTCGGGGGTCCTCGCGCTCTTAGGCCTGGCGCTGTCGATCTATCTCACGATCATTCACTTCGGGCACTACGTACCCTTCTGCGCGAACTCGGGCTTGATCAACTGCTACGCGGTCACCACGAGTCAGCAGTCCTACGTGTTCGGGATCCCGGTCGCGGTGCTCGGGCTCGCGTATTACGTCGTGATGTGCGCGATCTGCTCGCCACTGGCTTGGCGCTCATCGGACCGCCGGGTGCACCTGGCCCGACTCGTGCTTTCCATCGTGGGCATGGGGTTCGTGCTCTACCTCATCTCGGCGGAGCTGCTCATCATCAAAGCGATCTGCCTGTACTGCACCGCCGTGCACGTGGTCACGTTCGGCCAGCTGATCCTGGTGATGGCGACGGTGCCGACGATGCTCGGGTGGGGCCAGAGCCCGGCACCCGAACCACGACGGGACCGCCGGCCAACGGCGAATCGAAACCGGCGACGCTGAGGCTCAGCCGGCGCGCCGCTCCAGGACCTGCTTGCGCTCGACCTCGTTCAGGCCGCCCCAGATGCCGTGCGGCTCCCGGATACGGATCGCATAGTCGAGGCAATCCGGGCGGACCCGGCACTCGGCACAGATGGACTTGGCCCGGGCCTCTCGGGCGAGCTTTTCCTCCTTGCGCTCCGCGTGCGAAGGAGGAAAGAACGCCTGGGACTGCGGGCCCCGACATGCAGCGCCCGACTGCCAGGATTCAGGACCCTGACGCATACTCGACCCCCACACCCTCTTCCCCTCTGCCAACCAACGCTAGCGCCGGCATTCTTGGCCGGACAAGGGGTCTGAACAGGACTTCTATGGGTTCCAGGGCCGGAATGGGAGCCGTCGGAACTACGCTGCACCGGGGATGGACGTCGCCGCGTTCTGCGCCCGGAGCAACGTGCTGGTGGTCGCCGGCAAGGGCGGTGTCGGAAAGACGACAGCGTCGGCGGCGCTCGCCATGCTCGCCGCCCACAACGGGCTCTCGGTCCTCCTCGTCGAGCTCGAGGGCCGGCCAGCGCTCGCCCGTGCGTTCGGGGCGAGCGGACCGCTCGACTACGAAGACGTCGAGCTGTTCAAGGGCGCTGCCGGCTCGGTGCGGGGTCGCTGGATCACGCCCGACGACGCGCTCTTGGAGTACCTGGCCGACCACGGCTTCCAGCGGGTCTCTCGTCGTCTTTTGTCGGCCGGGGTGATCGACGTCGTCTCGACCGCGATCCCCGGCATCCGCGACGTGCTCGTCCTGGGCAAGGTCAAGCAGCTCGAACAGGCCGGCGCGGCGGATCTGATCATCGTCGACGCGCCGGCCACCGGGCACGCGGTGACCTTCCTCACCTCGGCGAGCGGCCTGCTCGACGCGGCGCGCGGCGGACCGCTGCGCACCCAGGCGGCCGAGGTCCTCGAGATGCTGAACGACCCCGAACGCTGCCGCGTGATGCTCGTCACCCTGGCCGAGGAGTTGCCGGTCAGCGAGACGATCGAGGCCGCCTATCGGGTGGAGGACGAGGCCGGTGTGCAACTCGGGCCGGTGATCGTGAACGGGGTCGAGGCCGTCGTCCCCGGCCTGTCGAACCGGGCCGCCGACGCTGCTGACGCGGCCGGGGTCACCCTGGGCGACGACGAGCTGGCCGCCCTCGACGCAGCGCGGCAGTTCGCGCTCCGGCGTCACGACGTTCAGGCGTCTCAGATGGAGCGACTGGCGATCGAGCTCCCGCTGCCCCAGCTCGAGCTGCCCGCGCTGAGCACCCTGGCCATCGGGCTCGACCAGGTCGAGCACCTGGCGGCGTCGCTCGCGCAGGCCATCGGCCGGTTGCCCGAGGAGGCTCGGTGGCGATGAGCGCCACCGAGCACTCGGTCGCCGACCTCGCCCGCGAGCGCTCGGTGGTCGTGTGTGCAGGGCCCGGAGGCGTGGGCAAGACCACCATCTCGGCCGCCATCGCGCTGCAGGCGGCCAGGGAGGGCCGTCGGGCCTGTGTCATCACCGTCGACCCCGCCCGACGCCTGGCCGACGCGCTGGGGGTGGGGACGCTCACCAACGCTCCTGCCCCAGTCGAGGGCGATTTCGCGGGCTCGCTCCACGCGATGATGCTCGACACCAAGGGCACCTTCGACGATCTCGTCCAGCACTACGCGCGCAGCGACGCCCAGGCCGAGGCGATCCGGACGAATCGCATCTACCAGAACCTCACTGGGATGCTCTCGGGCACCCAGGAGTACATGGCGATGGAGAAGCTCTACGAGCTGACCCAGAGCGGCGACTTCGATGTGGTCGTCGTCGACACGCCACCGACGCGCAACGCCCTCGACCTGCTCGACGCGCCCCGACGCCTGACGCGCTTTTTGGACAACCGCCTCTTCCGCGCGCTGCTGGCCCCGACCCGAGCCTCGCTCCGCCTGCTCACCATCGCGACCCAGGCGCTGCTCCGGACCATCTCCAAGGTCGCCGGCGCCGAGATCGTCCAGGACGCGGTCGACTTCTTCCAGGCCTTCGAGGGGATGGAGGAGGGGTTCTCGTCTCGGGCCGCCGCGATCCGCGACCTCCTGGCCGACCCGGCGACCGCGTATGTGCTCGTCACCTCGCCGCGGCCCGACTCGATCGAGGAGACCAGTTACTTCGCGTCGCGCCTGGGCGACACCGGCGTCGAGGCGGCCGCCCTCGTCGTCAACCGGGTGCACCCCTCGTTCGGGCCGGTGACCACCGAGGTCGGCGACCCCGGCGGTGACCTCGGTGCCCTGCTCGAGAACCACGCGCGCCTGCGGCTGGCCGCCTTCGAGGAGGAAGAGGCTGCCGCCGCGCTCGTGGAGCGGGTGGCCCCCTCGCCCGTCGCCAAGCTGCCCCTCCTCGGCTCCGACGTCCACGACCTGGAGGGCCTGGCCACCGTGGCCGACCATCTCTTCGGCCATGGTGGGTTTGGATAACCTGCTCCCGTGTCCACCATCGTCGTCGCGAGCGACGCCGCCTTCCTCCGCAAGGAGGTGGCGGCGGTGGCGGCGGGGCCGGACATCCAGATCCGCGAGGTCAGCTCGGGCGTCGAGGTGATCCGCTCGGCCCGGGAGAGCGCACCCGACCTCGTCGTCGTGGACCTACAGATGGGGAACATGGGCGGGATGGCGGTGTGCCTCGAGCTGCGCCTCCAGGAGTCCTACGACGATCTCCCCCACATCCCGGTCCTCATGCTCCTCGACCGGCGACCCGACGTGCACCTGGCGCGTCGCTCGGGCGCCGAGGGCTGGCTGGTCAAGCCGCTGGACCCCCTGCGGCTCCGCCGCGCCATCCGGAAGATCCTCGATGGCGGCGAGTACTTCGACGACTCCTATCAACCGGTGCCCGTCCTCGTCGACGGGGACCGCTATCCGCTCGAACCCGCAGCAGCGGGCGGCTGACGTGAGCGGGCCGGGCGCCCAACCTCCACCAGAAGCACACGAGGAGGGACGCTGGCCGTGGGCCAGACGCCGGCGGGCCGGGAGCCGCGACCACGCTCGCTCCGGGCGCCACCGCCACAACCAGGGGGCGACCGAGCAGGAGCGCCAGATCATCGAACGACTGGCCGACCTGCGCGACATGGAGGTGCGCGAGGTCATGACGCCTCGCGTCGACGTGGTGGCGCTCTCGATCCCGGTCACCGCCGACGACGTCATCGCGGCGGTGCGCGAGTCCGGGCACAGCTGCTTCCCGGTCGTCGTCGACGACCTCGACGACCTCGTCGGCGTCCTGTTCGTGAACGACCTGTTCCGGGCCGCCCCACGCCGGCTGGCCGGCGACTTGACCGAGCGCTCGCCGCTCGACATCTCCCGGCGCATCCGCCAGCCCCACGTGGTGCCGGAGACCCGCCAGGTGCTCGACGTGCTCGCCGAGATGCGCCAGCTCCACCGGGCCTTCGCCGTCGTCGTCGACGAGTATGGCGGGGTCGCTGGCGTCCTCACCGTGAAGGATCTCATCGAGCCGCTCGTGGGACAGCTGCACGACGAGTTCGATGAGGACGAGGGACCAGAGATCGTGCGCGTGGACGTCAACCGATGGCTGATCGACGGGCGCACCAGCGTCGACGACGTGCATGACCGCCTCGGGATCGAGCTGCCCGAGGGCGAGTACGTGACCATCGGTGGGTTCCTCTTCGACGGTTTCGGTCACATCCCGGTCGAGGGCGAGCACCTCTCCGTCGACGGCTGGGAGCTGCGCGTCGTCGAGCTCGAGAAACGCCGGATCGCAAAGGTGCTGGCCAAGCACCGGACTCCGGCCGGAGGTCACGACACGGACGAGACCGCGCCAGGCGAGGGCGGCGACACCGGGGAGGGCACGCTGAGCGCCGGGTCGGACCGGGTCGCGGCCTCGGAGCGCCCGGGCACCCTGGAGTAGTCTGACCGCTCCGCCGGGCAAACGACCCGCAGCGGGCTGTGGCGCAGTTTGGTTAGCGCGCTGCGTTCGGGACGCAGAGGTCCCCGGTTCAAATCCGGGCAGCCCGACCCTCCGAGTGGCACTTCGGATTGCACTTCGCCCGAAAGCACCCAGCAGATGGGTGCTTTCTCGTTACTTCTTGATCACGACGTTGTGGACTTCCCTCACCTCGCCGATCTCGACACCGGGGACGCAGGCGAAGCGCCTGTGCCGACACGATGTCCCCTCACACGCCGTGCTCACATCGCACCAACCCGGCACACGCTCCGCTGAGGGACAATCGTTTGCGTGGAGGATTCTCTGCGTGACTCGGCGGGGTTCGTCGTCACGGGGGTCATGGCCGCCGGGAAGTCAACGGTTGCCGACCTGCTCGCTCGCCGCTTTGAACGTGGGGTTCATGTAAGAGGCGACGTCTTTCGAAAGATGATCGTGACCGGTCGGGACCCCATCTCGCCAAACCTCGGACCGGAGGCCGTCCGTCAGCTCGAGCTCCGCCGGCGGCTGGCCGCGACCACGGCCAACACGTACTGGGGAGATGGCTTTACCGTTGTCCTCCAGGACATCTACGTGGGTCAGGCGCTGACCGAGATCGTCGACCTTCTGGAGATCTCTCCGCTGTTCGCCGTGGTGCTCGCGCCCCGCCCCGATGTGATCACCGCTCGGGAACAGATGCGCGCAAAGAGCGGATACGTCGACGGCTGGGACGTCGAGTCCCTCGCCTCAGCATTCGAGTCAACGACGCCCAGGATCGGCCTGTGGCTCGACACGTCGGACCAGACGCCCGCCGAAACCGTGGATGAGATCTTGCTCCGTTCCTCGGAGGGTCGCGTCAAGTAACGCGTGGCCCGGCTGAGCAGGCAAGGTCACATCCGCGCCTCGTGCAGATCCGAAGCGCCCGATTGCCATCTTCCGACCAGTAGTCGGCGGGAGCGCTCGCCACTCCTCCGGCACTCGCCCTTGGACGCTCGTTGAGTCGGCATGACTACAATGTAGTTATGCCGACTCCTATGTCGATTCGCTTCCGCCGCGCCGGGGTCCTCGAACGGCTCAAGGCCGAGGCCCGGGCCCGCAACGTCTCCTCGTCGGCGATCGCTGAGGAACTGATCGAGGAGGGCCTTCGGACACGCCATCACCCCCTCGTCGTCTTCCGGGACGGACCGTCGGGTCGGCGGGCCGGGCTCGCTGGGGGTCCGGATGTGTGGGAGGTCATTGGCGGACTCGCGGGCGGCGACGTCCCAGCCGAAGCTCGGGTCGAACGTGCCGCCGACATCTTCGGGCTGACCCCCGGGCAGATCGGCGCAGCGTTGGACTACTACGCCGACTTCACCGACGAGATCGACGACGAGCTGGCCGCCAACCTCGCGGCAAACGATGCAGCAGAGGCGGCGTGGCGCCGCCGCCTGGACCTCCTGGCGCGGTGAGGCTCCTCCTCGACGTGCACCACTCCCCGATCGCCGCCGACCGTCTCCGCCAGAACGGCCACGACGTCGTGGCGGCAGCCGATCTGCCCGAGTTGGCAACGATGGCCGACGAGGAGCTGCTTCGGCATGCCGCCGCTGAGGAGCGAACGCTCGTCACCGAGAACGTGAAGGACTTCGACCGCATCGTGCGGGCGTGGGTGGTCCGCGGCGACGGGCACGCCGGCGTGATCTTCACGTCGCCCCGACGGTTCCACCGGGGCAGCGCGGCCTACCCCGAGAACCTCGTCGCCGCGCTCAGCGCGGTCCTCGACGCACCGCCCGCCCATCCGAAGGACTGGGTGCACTGGCTCCAATGAGATGCCGGCTCAACGGTCGAGGGCTAGACGTTGTGGCCCCGGCGGATGTCCTCGATGGGGGCGTCCGGCCGCTCGGCGCCGATCCCGTGGAGGCCACCAGCACCCGGCCTCCACTGCGGCACCTGTTCCAGGGCGGAGTGCACCGCCGCGATGGCGCCCCACATCGGGTGGCCCTCCTCGCGTGCGTAGCGCTGGGGGCCGACCGCAGGGAGCCGCGCGTACTTGCGCAGCATGCCGAGCTTCACCAGGCGCTCGAGCTCTTTGGCCACCTCACCCACCGAGCCGTAGTCGACGCCCCGGGCCGCCTGGGTCTGGTTGAAGATCTCTGCCGTGGCGAGGACCCAGAGCAGGACGCGCAGCCGCAGGCGGCGCCCGAACAGCGATTCGCCGTACTCCTCGACCAGATCCGACACTCTGAAACCCCCTACTTACTGGAATCCAGTATCTCGTAGGTAACGAACCGAAGCAAGTCGCGTTTGCGCTGGTCAGGGCGGTCTGGCCGAAATCCGAAACGACAAAAACCCCGAAGTCAGACGCCGGGAGGGGTTTTCGGTCCCCTACGCCGCCGGTTCGCCGGCGACCGTCTCGGCCCGGCAGGGGTCGATACACGGCTGCAGCGCCGACTGCATCGTCGGAGTGACGCCGACCGACGAGCTGATCGTCGCCAGCGCGATCACCCCGCCCACCGCGGCGAGGACCGCGCTCACGACCATCGCCTCGTGGTACCCGTGCGCGACCCCGGTCCGGTCGAGCCTGGTGCCCATGTGAGTGACCGCGGGAAGAAGCGCCACAGTGATCAGGCCGGCCACCCGTGACACCGAGTTATTGACGCCGGAGGCGACGCCGACGTGGCGCTCCTCCACCGCGGCGAGGACCGTCCCGGTGAGTGGTCCGACGGTGATGGCGAGCCCGAGGCCGAAGACGACCACGGCCGGCAACACCCCGTCGACGTAGGAGTGGCCCGGCGTCGCCCGCGCGAAGAGAAAGGTGCCCGCTGCGACCACGAGCGGTCCGACCGTCATCGGGATCCGGGGCCCGATTCGCTGGCTCAGCTGACCCATTCGGGGTGACAGGACCAGCATGAGCGCGGTGATCGGCAGGAGCGAGGAGCCCGCCTGGACCGCCGAGTAGCCCATGACCAGCTCCAGGTTGAGCACGACGAGGAACAAGACCCCGCCCAGCGCCCCGTAGACGGCCAGCGTCGTGAGGTTCGCGCCAGTGAACTGGCGCGAGGCGAAGACCTCGAGCGGGAGCAAGGGGTGGGCCATCCGCCGTTCGACGAGGATGAAGACGAGCAGCAGGACGGCGGCAACGCCCTCCAGCCACCACACCTTGTCGATCAGGCCGGCCGTCATGGCACCCAACGCGAGCGCCACCAGGATCGCGCCCGAGACATCGGGGCGCCCGCTCGCGTCCTCGTCACGGGTCTCGGGCACATGTCGCAGCGCGACCAGGGTGCCAACCGCGAGCGGGACGTTCAGGAAGAAGATGGCGCGCCAGCTCACCGAGTCGGTCAGCCACCCGCCGACCAACGGCGCGATCGCGGTCGAGATCCCGGCCAACCCCGACCAGGCCCCGATGGCCCGCCGCCGGTCCTGCTCCTCGAAGACGGATGAGAGAATCGCCAGACTCCCGGGGACGAGCAATGCGCCGCCGACGCCCTCGAGTGCACGCGCCGCAATCAGGAAGCCGAGATCCGGCGCGAACCCGCACAACACGGAGGACGCTGTGAAGGCACCGAGGCCGATCACAAAGATGCGCCGGCGCCCGTAGCGGTCCCCGAGGCTCCCGCCGAGAAGCAGAAGGGCGGAGAGGACGACGAGGTACGCGTCGAGCACCCACTGGACGCCCGAGATCCCTGCGTGCAGGTCGCGTCCGATGACCGGCACCGCAATGTTCACGACCGTCCCGTCGAGGAACACCATGCCCGAGCCGAGCACCGTCGCGAGCAGCACCCAACGCGCCTTGCTCGTGCCGTAGCGCATCTGCACCATCGGGCGCCCCCTCGGTCCGGCCCCTCGGGGAGGCTATAGGGGGTGGTATCCGGGCACGTCGCCGTGGCGCGAGTCCAGGTACACCTTGGCCTCGGGCGGCTGGGAGAAGCGGCCGTGGCTCCAGCGGATCTCGACGTGGCCGCGCACCAGACGCTCCTCTCCGGTGTCCCGCATCTCGTAGTGGACGCTCCAACCCACGCGCGGCTGGCCGCCAGCCTGCGCGTCCACGTCGATGCGCTTCAGGCAAAAACGCTGCCGCCAGTCCCACGGGGTGTCGATGCGCAGCCGCATGGGTCCGGAGCGGTTCGTCCCGAGCACGAAGTACGGGGCCGAACCGATGCGCAGCAGCCGCCACACGACGATCTCCTGGTTGGCCCGCGCGATCGTGTCGGCCCAGCGCTCCGCTGTGCGGACCGAGACCGCCTTGCAAAGACGCTCGTAGGCCTCGATGCCATGCGCCGGCCAGCCGTCGGCGAGGCCGATCGCGAGCCGGCGCCGTTGTGGCTTGGTGAGCTGAGTCGCCTCGGCGGGGAGCGACGGCTCAATCGCAGCACAGAGCTCGTAGAGGTCCTGGTACTCGTGCGGTGCGACGCGCTCGTACCAGTCGCGGGCGTCGTCCACCGGTGCCTGGCTCAGCAGGCCGTCGACGAGCCGGGCGGGACTGGGGTTGTGGAGGATCCCCGACAAGTACTTGCAACTGACGAGGTAGACGTGGTCGACCCGGAGGTCCGACGGCACGACCTCGTCGCCTGGCGGCCGGCGCCCGCCGGTCCACTCGACGACGCGTGGACGACGGCCGTTGAGCGCGTCGGGCGCCTCGAGGAACGCTCGCCCGTTCAGGAAACCGGCGACGAACTCGCCGCCGTAGCGGTGCTGGGCCCAGAGCGCCGAGAGGCGATCCCAGTCGGCCGCGTCGAGCACGAAGGACTCGGGCCGCCTGGCCATCACGGTCTCGACGTCGTCGTGGCCGAACATGCCGAGTCCGGTCGCGAGCTCGGTGACGAAGGTGCGCTCCGAGGGCATGTCAGGGCTTCGGGCGACCCCTCAGCGTGTACTCCGCGAGGCGCGCCTGGTCGGCGGGGGCCAGCATCTCGATCACATCGAGGATCGGCTGCCCCGGACCGGTGACTGCGGCGAGGGTGTGATGGCCGGCGCTCGTCCGGTTCGGCCGGTCTGTCGTGAGCACCACGAACGGCGTCTCCGGGCGCACCTGGCTGAGCACCGCGGCCCGGCCGACCGACCGCCAGAGCGTCTCAGCGCGCTTTAGTCCGGATCGGGTGGCGGTGAACGCCCCAGCAACCTCGAAGGCCCACTCGCCGCCAGTCCGGTCCTTCGCCGTCAGGTGCACCTCGATGCCCGAACCCGGCACCCTGACATCGCCTCGGACCTCGTCGAAGCCGCTCGACTCGAGCAGCGTGCCGGCGAACTCCTTGGCGAGCACGCCGTCGTGCAGTCCGCGCAGGACGGGATCGGGCTCGTCGCCTCGTCTACCCGGGTCGATCCGCACGTTGGTTGCCCGCTCTGATCGATGGCGCGCCTTGGCCTGCTCCTGCCCGATCCGTTCGCGCGAACGCGCGACGTAGTCGGCATCGGTGTCGAAGCCGATGAAGTGACGCCCGGCTCGGATCGCGGCGACCGCCGTGGTGCCAGACCCGATGAAGGGGTCGAGGACAACGTCGCCCTCGTAGGTGAACAGGTCGATGACCCGCAGCGGCAGTTCAACCGGGAACGGGGCAGGATGGCCGACTTTCGTCGCGCTCTCCGGCGGCATCTCCCACAGGTCCGTCGTCGCCTCGAGGAACTCGTCACGTGAGATGGTCGCGGTGGCCGGAAGGTCGCGTGCGGCGCGCTCTTCGGGTTTGATCGCGCGGTCGAAACGGCCCTTGCTGGCGATCACGATCCGCTCGGTGACGTCGCGTAGGACTGGGTTCGTCGGCCGTTGGAAGGTCCCCCAGGCGCAGGAGCCTCCGGCAGCTCTTCCCTTCCACCACACGATCTCACCACGCAAGAGGAGGCCCAACTCCTGGAGGATCTCAGCGACGTCTCCGGCGAGGGATCGGTACGGGCGGCGCCCCAGGTTCGCGACGTTGACCGCGATGCGGCCTCCGGGCTCGAGCACGCGCTTGCACTCAGCGAAGACCTCGCGCAGGAGGTCGAGATACTCGAAGTACGTAGCCGGGACGCCGTTCTCGCCGAGGCTCTCCTCGTACTCCTTCCCGGCGAAATACGGGGGCGAGGTGACGACCAGCGCGATCGAGTTGGACTCCACCTTCGCCAGATCCCGCGCGTCGTGCCGGTAGATGACATCGACCGCCTTCGGCCGAACCACCTCGTCGTCGCCGGACAACTCGGGGGAGACGAACCGGCGGTAGAAACCCGACGCGTCGTGGCTCTCTCGACGGGACGAGCCGAAGGACGCGGTCGCGGTCGGTTTGCGGACCCGGGGCGGCCGGGGTTCGGGCAGCGCACTCATCGACGCTGCCGATTGGAGCGTCGCGGACTCGAGAGGTACTCCGAGAGCGTCGAGACAACCAGCTGGTTGACCGAGACGCCGCGGTCGCTGGCCAGTCGCTTCAGCTCGTCGCGCATGGCCGGGCTAAGGCGAAGTGCGGTGGTCACCCGCGGCTCGTCATAGACCCGCGGTCGCCCCATCGCGCAGACACTAACGATCGGGTGTCACCGAGTCGGGGATAGTGCGCGCGCGAAACGCGACGATCGGGCAGGTCAAACCCGGTCGAGGGCCACCACCGGGATGCGGCGCTCGGTCTTGGTCTGGTACTCGGCGAAGCGGGGGGAGAGCTCAGCCTGACGGGTGAAGACCCGAGACCTGTCGTCCTCGCCGAGCACCCGGGCGGTCGCCGTGAAGGTCTCGGTCCCGAGCTCCACGGTGACCTGCGGGTTGGCCACCAGGTTGTGGTACCAGTCGGGGTTGGTCGGGGCGCCGGCCTTGGATGCGAACACGTGGATGGTCCCATCGTCGAGGAGGTACACCATCGGGTTGACCCGTGTCTGGCCGGTTTTGGCCCCTGTGGTGGTCAACAGGACCAAGGGGGCGCCCTCAAACGGGCCCCCGACCCGACCCTCGTTGGCACGGAACTCGTCGATGATCTTGGCGTTCCAGTCGCTTGCCTCGGGCACCGCTCCTCCTTGCTTGTCCTCCACGCTTGGCGGCGGTTCCGCCGGACGGGACAGGGCAATTCAAGCGTGGTACGAAGGAAGCTCGTACGTTGGAGACCCGGGGAGGCGACCCGCCGATGGCCAGGGTGGAAACCGTTCGGGGTCCGATCGACACCGCCGAGCTGGGCCAGACACTGATGCACGAGCACGTCTTCGTGCTCACGCCCGAGGTGCAGGTCAACCTGCCGGAGCCCTGGGACCCCGATAGCCAGGTCGCCGGCGCCGTGGCCAGGCTGCAGGAACTCGCCGACACCGGAGTACGGACCATCGTCGACCCGACCGTCATCGGGCTCGGGCGCGATATCGCCACGGTCAAGAAGATCAACGAGCAGGTCGACATCAACATCATCGTGGCAACGGGCATCTACACCTACGAGAGCCCGCCGAACTACTTCCGCTACCGGTTCGCTCCCGAGGGCGGCCACGACCCGATGACCGACCTCTTCGTCCACGACATCACGGAGGGAATCGTCGACACCGGGGTCAAGGCGGCCTTCTTGAAGTGCGCCATTGACGAGCCTGGGATGACCCGAGGGGTTGAGCGCGTGATGCGGGCCGTCGCGACCGCTCACCGCCTGACCGGAGCACCCATCACCGTGCACACGCACCCGGGGACCCAACGCGGGAGCGAGGTCGCCCGGCTGCTCCAAGCGGAGCACGTCGATCCGGCATCGGTCGTGCTCGGCCACAGCGGCGACTCTGTCGATGCCGACCACCTCCAGGAGCTCGCCGACATGGGCTTCTGGCTCGGCATGGACCGCTTCGGCATCGGCAACGAAGCGGTCGAGGCCGGTCGGGTCGACGTCGTCGTCGAGCTGTGCAAGAGGGGCTACTCGTCGTCGATGGTCCTCTCGCACGACACCAGCTGCGTGCTCGACTGGTTGGACGACGCGGCGCGCGCCTTCGTCTTGCCCAAGTGGACCTACACCCACATCCACGAGGAGGTGCTGCCGGCGCTGAGGGTGGCCGGTGTGACCGAGGAGCAGATAGACGACATGCTGGTCAAGAACCCTCGCCGTTACTTCGAGGGGACGGCCCGATGATCCGTATCACCTCTGTGGAGCGGTGAGCATGGAGCCGAGCGAGGCGCTCCGGCGGATCGCGTTCTTGCTCGAGGCTTCGGACGCGCCGAGCTACAAGGTGCGGGCGTTCCGCAAGGCCGCGACGACGATCGACGGCGTCGACCGGGGAAAACTCGAACGCCTGCACGCGGCACGTCGACTCGAGGACCTGGACGGCATCGGCAAGAGCACCGCTCAGGTCATCGCCGAGGCGCTCGACGGCGTCGAGCCCGCATACCTCGCCGATCTCGAAGGGGGCCTTTCCGGAGCGCCGCTGGCAGATCCCGCACGCGAGCTGCTGGAGGCCCTCCGCGGCGACTGCCATAGCCACTCGGACTGGTCAGATGGCGGGAGCCCCATCGACGAGATGGCGCGCACCGCAGCCGGGCTCGGACACGAGTACTTGGCACTGACGGATCACAGTCCGAGACTCACCGTTGCCCATGGCCTCAACGCCGAGGCACTGCGGCGCCAGCTCGACGTCGTCGCCTCGGTCAACGAGGAGCTCGCGCCCTTCCGGCTCCTGACCGGGATCGAGGTCGACATCTTGGAAGACGGCGCGTTGGACCAAGACGAGGGCCTGCTGGCGGAGCTCAACGTCGTGGTGGCCAGTGTCCACTCGAAACTCCGGATGGAAGCACCCCAGATGACCAGGCGGATGCTCGCCGCGGTCGAGAACCCCAACGTCGACATCCTCGGCCACTGCACCGGCCGGAAGCTCACGGGCCGGGGCCGACCCCAATCGGCCTTCGACCACGAAAAGGTGTTCCGGGCATGTGCCGAAAGCGGCACGGCGGTCGAGATCAACTCGCGTCCTGACCGGCTCGATCCGCCCCGTGACCTGCTCGAACTGGCCCTCTCCCTCGGGTGCCGGTTCTCCATCGACTCGGATGCGCACGCGCCGGGCCAGCTCTCCTGGTTGGAGCACGGGTGCACCCAGGCGGCCGAGGCGGCCGTCGCGGCCGACGTCGTCGTGAACACGATGGCCCTCGATCCGTTCCTGGCCTGGACAGCGAGCCACGTCTGACCGGGCGCGGGAGCGGCCCGGGATCCGATTAGGCAGGCTCCGATCTGGGTACTGTGAAACCACGGTTGACATCCCGCGTCCGAGGTTGAGTGAGGCGACATGACCTTCGCAACCGAACTCCGGCGCCGCGGGGAGCACGCCGTTCAGTTTTCCGCCGACGACCACAAGCTGGTCGCGTCCGCCTCCGAGTACCTCGCGGCCGGCCTGCGGCGGAGTGAGTCCCTGCTCGTGGTGGCCACCGCTGCGCACGTGGCGGCCTTTATCGGCTGGCTCGCCGAGGCCGGCTTCGCGCCCGAGCTCGCCCGGACCCGTGGCCGGCTCACCCTCCTTGATGCCGAGGAGACGCTCGACACGTTCATGGTCGATGGACACCCCGACGCGGGGCTCTTCCGCTCATCGGTGGGCGAGAGGGTCAATCGGGTTGCCGAGCGCGGCGCCCACGTTCGCATCTACGGCGAGATGGTCGCAGTCCTGTGGGACGCCGGGGCCCTCGACGCTGCACTCGAGCTCGAGGAGCTGTGGAACGAGCTGGGTGCCGACACTGACTTCTCACTGCTCTGCGGCTACCGGTGCACGGGGTCATTCGACCCGGCAGAGCTCGTCAGGGTCTGCGCGAAGCACGACGCGCTCGTGGGGGACGCCCCGGTCGCGGACCCAGGGGTCCCCGTGCAGATCGCGACGCGGACATTCGATTGCACCGCGCTCGACGCGCGCTTCGCCCGCCGCTTCACAGTCGACGCGCTCGAGCGCGACCGGTCACGGCGAGATGGCCGAGGACGCGGCCATCGTGGTCACCGAGCTCGCCGCGAACGCGATCGCGCACGCGCGGTCCTGCTTCACGGTCACCCTCTCGGCCCAAGAAGGTCGCGTTCGGATCGCGGTGGGGGACGACAGCCCCGACTCACCGGGGATCCAGACCGGCGACGATCTCGAGTCACGCGGCCGTGGGCTGCGCATGGTCGCGTCGGTGGCCGAGAAGTGGGGAACGAAGTCGGACGGGCACGGCAAGGTCGTCTGGGCCGAGCTCACTTCATAGGGTCGACGCGGGTCGACCTTCTGCGCCGGGGGTTCCGCGGCCCAGGCGCGCCGCCTTCAGAACGGTGGATGGGCATGAGCTCTCGGCAATGGTCGGTGGCCATCTGACAATCTGGGCGACACCCAAGCCGAGGAGCGCCGATGAGCGAGCAGCGGGTCACGATCAGCGTGGAGCACGGGGTAGCCGACGTGCGCTTGAATCGCCCGGACAAGCTCAATGCCCTGGACGACGCCATGTTCGCCGGGCTGGTGGCGGCCTCCGAGGAGCTGGCGGCCGACCCATCGGTCCGCGCCGTCGTCCTCTCCGGTGAAGGGCGTGCCTTCTGCGCCGGTCTCGATATGTCGAGCTTCCAGGCGATGCGTGACGCCGGGACCAGGGAGGAGGCACCGGTTCGTTCGCTCGGGGGGCGCGATGGCGGTTCTATCGCCAACTTCGCCCAGCGAGCCGCCTACGGGTGGACAGAGCTCCCGGTGCCGGTGATCGCCGCCGTCCACGGGCATGCGCTCGGCGGCGGCTTCCAAGTCGCGCTCGCCGCCGACATCCGGATCGTCGCCCCCGACGCCCAGTTTTCGGTTCTCGAGATCCGGTGGGGCCTGGTCCCCGACATGACCGCCACCGAGATGCTCCCGAAGTTGGTCCCGCTCGACGTCGCAAAGGAGCTGGTCTGGACGGGCCGGATGTTCTCCGGCGAGGAGGCGGTTGGTCTCGGCATCGCGACCCGGCTGAGCAACAACCCGCGCGCCGACGCGCTGGAGCTCGCGGCGACCATCGCCCGCCAGAGCCCACACGCCATCCGGGCGGGCAAGCGCCTGCTCAACCAGTCGGGCACCGTGAGCACCGCACAGCAATTCCTCGACGAGTCCAAGGAGATGGGCGCCTTGATCCAGAGCCCGAACCAACTCGAGGCGATCGCGGCGTTCATGGAGAGACGGGACCCGGTCTTCGCCGACGCGGAGTGAGCGATCTCGGGCCCTACCGGCTGGCCATGTTCCCTCTCGGCACGGTCCTGTTCCCCGGGGGGGCGCTCCCGCTGCACGTCTTCGAACCCCGTTACCGGTCGATGATGGACGACGTCATGGCCGCCGAGCGACGTTTCGGGGTCGTGCTGATCTCGCGGGGCTCCGACGTTGGCGGCGGGGACCGGCGCGTCGATCTCGGCACCGAGGCGCAGATCGACGAGGCCCAACAGCTCCCCGACGGTCGCTGGGTCCTCGTGGCGACCGGCGTCCGCCGCGTGCACGTCGCCTCCTGGCTCCCCGACGACCCCTACCCGGCGGCCACGGTGCACCCGCTGTCGGACGACCCGCCGGTCGACGGGGCACTCGTCGAGTCGACGGCCGCCGCCGTCCGGCGGGCCTGGGGGCTCCTGTCCGAGCTGGGACGGGTCCCGGCGATGGACCCGATCGGGACCGCGCACGACCCCTGGCGGCTCTGTGACGCGGCGCCGCTCGGTCCCCTCGACCGCCAGCGCTTGCTCCAGATCGACGACGCCACCGAGCGGTTGGCGGTGCTCACCACGATGGTGGACGAGGTCGCCGACGACGTCCACCGACTCCTGGCGGAGGGCGGACCGACCTCCTAGGGCGAACTCCTCGCGCCGGTAGGGTCATCGGCGTGTGTCTTCTCGTCGTGCTCTTCCGGACCGACCCGGCCATCCCGCTCGTGGTGGCGGCGAACCGCGACGAGCGCCTGGACCGACCTGCGGTGCCGGCGACGGTGCTCCGGCCGTCCGAACCTCGCGTCATCGGTGGCCGCGACCTGTTGGGCGGGGGGACCTGGCTTGCGGTCAACGAGCACGGTGTCGTGGCCGGACTGACCAACCGGCCGTCGCCCAAAGGGCGTGACGAGACCAAGCGCTCCCGGGGCGAACTCCCCTTGGCCCTGGTCGAGCATTCGCACGCGACGAGCGCGGTGGAGCACTTCGTCGGACGCTTCCGTGCCGAGGACTACAACGCCGCGTGGCTCCTCGTCGCGGATCGTGACGCGCTCTATTACCTGGAACTGGGCGAGTCCGGGCCGCCCGCCGTCGAGCGACTCGACCCGGGAGTCCACGTGCTGGCGAATGGCCCGCTCCCGGTGAGCTCGCCCAAGACCGATCACGTCCGCGAGCACCTGGCCAGGGTGCTCGACGAAGAACGCGCACCGGACACGGTCGCGTTGCGCGAGGTCCTCTCCGACCACGCCGTCCCCGAGTCGCTCGCCACGCGGGCCGACCCGGAACGCCCCCCAGCGCTTGGCGCTGCCTGCGTCCACACACCCGAATTCGGGACCCGGTCGGCCGCGATCGTGTGGGTCCCGGTACACGGGCCGCCGCGCATGGAGGTCGCCGACGGGCCGTCGTGCGAGGCGCCGTTCGTCTCGGTGGACGAGCTCTGGTCGACCCCGGCCCCCACGACGTCGCAGGGACGGTGACGACGAACGACGCTGCGGCCGACGAGAGCGAGAACCCGCCATCGGACATGGGCTAGCTGATCCGTCGGATCGGCTCGGACCGGCGAGCCCCCGTCAGCGGTCGGCGAAGACGAGGATCTCCCCGGTATAGACGGCGACCCAGACGTCTCCGGTCGTCGCGTCATAGGTGATGCCGACCGGGTTCACCCCCGTCGAGACGGTCTGGAGGATCGACATGTTCGAGGTTGCGATCTTCGTGACCGTGTCGGAGAGGTAGTTCACGACGTAGAGCGACAGACCGTCGGTCGCGATCGCGAGCGATCGCTCATCCCCGCCGGTGTACACCGAGGCGACCACCTGGTCGTCGCTCAGGTCGACCTTCACCGCGGTGCCCGGCGCGTTGAGCGACACGTACAGGTACTGCCCGGCGGGATCTATCACGAGACTGCGGGGGTTGTCGCCGACGTAGAACGAGCCGACCTGGGTCAAGGTGTTGAGGTCGACCTTGACGACGTTGTCGCCACCCATGACGGCGATGTACGCGGTGGAGGAGTCTGGGGAGATCGCGATCCCCCTCGGATAGGCGCCCATCGGCAGGAGCGCCACCTGCTTGGCCTCAGCGATGTTGATGATGCTCAGGTTGTATGAGCACCAGTTGCTCACGAGCAGCCACTGGTCGTTGGGGGATACCGCCAGGTACTTGGGCACGAGGCCGACCTCGATGACCTGGTCGATCTCGAGGGTCGACGTGTTGATCCGGTACACGTAGCTGTTGGTGTCCCCGGCGGCCTCGGCCGAGGCCGGCGTGCAGGTGTCCATGCCCTCGGGACCGAACCCGGTGCCGTACATCGAGTAGTTGGACACGTACGCGTACTCGGCGTCCGGAGTGAACGCCGCCTCGACCGGTGCGCCGTGGGTGATGCCGGGATGGCCGGGGTATCCGAACAGCGACATGTCCACCGTGTCGGGGATCGTCTTCACCAGCGCGCCCGCGCTGTTGTACACGGTCACAGAGTGCCGGTACATCATGTTCTGCGCGAACACGAGGCCGGTGTCCGAGGCGTCGACCGACTTCGGCGATATGTCTCCTCCGATCGTGTCGATCAGGGTCAGCCGACGCTGGTCCGAGGGTGGCCCGGGCGGGATGTGCTGGAACGGCGACGTGGTCGTGGTCGTCGTGGTGGTGGTGCGACGGGCCGCGGCGAGGGAGCCCGACGCCGGGCGATGGGCGGCCGACGTGCGGAAAACGCCCGAGCCCCACAGGCCGACACCGGTCCCGAGGACTGCGAGGACGGCCAGGGTCCTTGCGAGCCGAAGCGTCCGTCGGTGACGGCGCCGAACGTGTCGGCCCGCAGGCACGGCCAAAGAATGCTCGTCGTCCCTGGTCAGCGCAAGTGACGCCCGTGGGGGCGGCGGTCAGTGCCGGCGCACGACGCCGAGTCGACGGGCGTTGCTGGTGGTGAAACGAGCGACCACGAAGACGGCCTCGGGACACTGTCGTAGCCTTCAGCGCATCAGCAACGGCGCCCCGACCCCCGAGCCCGAGCTCACGATCGTCACCATGGTGTTCGACGGGCGGGACACCGACGACGCCACCGCCGGGCAACTGATGGCAGTGCTGTCCAAGTACGTCGTCGTCTCGCGGAACCATCCCGGCTGCCGCAACATTGACCTGTGCGGGTCGGTGCTCAACCCCGGGCGTTACCTTGTCATCGAGAAGTGGGAATCCGCGGCGGCCCAGCGGGCCCACTTCGACTCGGACGAGATGCTCGAGATGGCCCACTCGTGCGAGGGCCTGCTGGCACGCAAGCCCGACATCGACCTGTTCGAGGGCATCTCTGCCCACGACCTGTGGTGAAGGGCGCTTCCTAACCTCGATCATTCGTCCGACCCTCGGCTGACGGCAGCGTCGTTGGCGAGTTGGTGGTCGTGATCGATCTCGTTGATCTGGCTGCATCGTGGGCGTGAAGCGTCGCGGATTTGTCATTCGGGTTCGGATGTCACGCCCTGCAGGTCCGCTTTCGGGTCGGGCGTCGGGACCCGACTCGTCAGGGGATGGCCGCTCGCAACTTGGCGAAGGCTTGGGAGAGATCGTTCGCCCAGGGCCAGGACTCGTCTAGTCGCAAGATGAGTCCCCGTCCGCGATGGGCAAGCACGGCGGCCACGTGGAGGACCCGATAGCGCATGGTCTTGGGCTCGGCCTTGGCCAGTGCACCCTCGAAGCAGAGCATCTGGCTCCAGGCCAGCAGTGCCCCGGCGATGAGGCTGGTGGCCACCCAAGCCTCATTGCGGACGAAGGAGTCAAAGGGCAGGTTGGAAAGACCGCAGTCCTTCCAGTTCCTGATCCGGTCCTCCACCCGGGCGTGCCCCCGGTGGCGCAGCTCCAAGGCCGCGATGTCAGCTCCCTCGGTGTTCGTGATGAAGCAGGTGTGGCGGAAGCCCGCTGAGGTGTCGAACAGCGTCAACTGGGCGCCCGGGTGGGGACGCTCTCGTCGCATGATCAACCGAGTGTCGGCCGGCCACGCAGTCAGCGCGATGAGCTCGGTCAGCTCTGTCACCCAGGCACCGTCGCGCACAGAGCCGTCGGATTCGGTGGCCTGGATCCAATCCTCCTCTTGGACCAGCACCAGAGCGTCACGAACTCCCTGGTCGATGGGGAATCCGATGGAGAAGTCACAGTTGGCCCCGACGATGGTGTCGACGAACCCGTGGGTGGCCCCGGCGGCGTCGGCCCGCACCAGGATCGGGTGGGTGACGAGGGCCCGATCGTCGTCGGTGAAATGGCCGGTCTGGTACTCCTCAGGCAGCCCCGACAGCGCCCGGTCGAACAGCTCGACGTGGTCGTCGGCGTCGTTGGCTCCGGCTCTCCCGGGCCGAAGCATGGCCGCCAGTGGCTCGTTGGTCGTGTCGCACCACACCGCCAAGGGGAAGAACCCGAAACCTTTCTTGTAGGTAGGGGTGGCGTCCTGCTTGTCCGAGTAGGCGTTGACCAAGGTGGCGTCGAAGTCCAACACCAACGAGTCGCCCGGAGGAGCGGCCGCCCACACCGTGGCCCGGGCGGCGGCGATCGCGTCGGGGATCGACCGGAGCTCGAAGGCCGTCGTTGCCTCCACCGCCCGCCAGGCCGTGGCGATCGAGGCCACCGGTCCGAACAGCTCGGACTGTTCGCGAAGCGATGCCAGGTCGGACAAGCAGTCGGCGCCATCGGCGATGGCGACAGCCAGATGGGTGAGGACCACGCCCGGATCGTGGGTATGCCAGTTGATCCCGCACCCAGACATGGCCTGCGACATCGCTTCGGTCAGGCCACTGCGATCGGCCAGCTCGGACAACAACGCCGTGCCGGCGTGGGACACCAGGTTCTTCCCGTCGACGGTCACCCTCATCGAGCGGGTGGCGCGACTATCGTGCACCTTCAAGGAGCCCTCCTGGTTCTGTGAGATGTGTTGCTTAGAGACTCACATTCTCCCAGGACAGGGGGGCTTTTACGTGGACGCGAACACCCGCGATTCAGGGGCGGGACGAATTTTCGAGGTTAGGCGGCGGCCCTCGCCCCTTCTGTCTCGACACAGACCGCCTCGAGATCGGCCCACGAAAGCCCGTCGGCCGCCCAGAGCCGCTCGAAGGCGGCGTCGGCGACGTCCGTGAAGCCTTGCCGGAGCCGGAAGTGGTAGTGCCAGCGCGGCTGCGCCACGTCGTAGCCGGCCTGGGCGAGGCGCCCCAGGCAGTAGGTGTCCCATACGTTCATTTCCTGCAAGCTGAGACCCGCGTCCTCTGGCACCGCGGCGAAGCCGGGGTCCAGCCGATCCTTCACCCTGAAGAGCAGCCGCCCAAGGGACTCGGTCATGTTCTGCTCGGACATGTGACCCAGGTGCTTCAGGTCCTCGAACGCGCCACCCTGGGCGAGCACCACGATCGGCGCCATCGACCGCACGCGCAGGCGGCCCATCGGGTGGGACTCATCCACCTCGATGTGGACATCGGCGTCGAGCCCGATCCGGCCGGCGATCTCGGCGGCGCGATCCGTGATCCGGTCGCCGTCGAACTGGACCAGCGTGAACTTTTCCGGGGTGATGGTGATCGTGCCCACGCGGGCGAGTTCCCTAGGAACTGGCCGACGCGGCCCGGCGGGCGGCCACGCGATTCTCTGCCTCCTGGCGTGCCTCACCCGACAAACCAGCAATCGTGTCAATCTCCTCGTCGGTGAATCCGGCCATCTCCCGGAACCGCCGAGCCAGCCGGATCGGGCTGTCGTCCTCCTCACCCCGGCCACCGCCGAGCGAGAACAGCTTGTCCACGATCGACTGGAACTCGAGCGCGCGCGCCCGCCGCTCCGGGTCGGTGACCGTCAGCTTGCGGAGCCAGTCCGAGCCCATCTTCACGTGGGTGACCTCATCGGCGAGCATCCAGTCCTCGCAGAACTCGAGCACCGGGTCACCGGCCTCATCGCCGAAGTTGCGCATCGTGTGGAACACGTCGATGGCCAGGCCCTCGAGCGCCCGGTTGACCCCGGCCAGTCGAAGCGAGCGCGTCGGGGTTGCAGGCGGCCTGGAACAGGAACGGCGACTCGGTGAACTCGCCGACCTCGGTGCCCATCCACTCGGTGAGCTTGACCGAGATCTCGCAATGGCGGGCCTCGTCCCAGCACTGCCGGGCCATGTCCAGCTTGAGTGCGTAGGGAACCTGGTCGGCACTGTCCCCTTCGTCGAAGTCGTAGCAGGTGCGACCGGCGCCCTCGAGTGCCTGGATCTCACCGACGAAGATCCCATGCATCAACGACCGGGCGGCATCCGGCGCATTGGCGGCTCCGGGGGTCATGCGGCCCAGCCCGCGACGGCTCGAACGATCCTCGTCGTCGGCCTGCTCGGCGGCGTCCCGGCCATAGGCACCCGGGCCGCCAAGGTTGCGCGGGTCGTTCATCCGGTCCTCGAAGTTGACCCGGACAAAGCGACTGTCGCGCGCCAGGTCCTCAACGGTCAGGTGACGCTTCATGCGTGTGCCTCCACAGTGTTCGGGACCTCCGCGGTCCCGATAGAACCCAGTCCGGCGATCCCGCCGGCGCGAACCATGATCGCCTCCAGCTTGGCCTGGTGCTGGGCCGCGCGGTGGACATCGTCTTCGGACTCGATCATCGACTGGATCAGCATCTCCCCGTCCCGCCAGTCATCGAACTCGTCCTGGAGGGCGAAATTGAGGCTGCGGATGGTGGGCGCGTCGGTGACCGTCGAGGTGTTGTTCCGGTGATAGGTGTATGCCGCGATCTTGTGGGGGATGAGCACCCGGTAGACGCCGACCAGCTTCTCCAGGGTCTTGTCCTCGCCCTCAGGGGCGGTCATCGCCTCGATGAACTCAACCATCGCGTCGGTCGCCGGGAGTGTGAGCCGGTCGGGGTTCATCTCGCGTAACTCGGGAAGGCGCTTGTGCCAAAGCTCCGAGTGCCATGCGTGCTTGTAGCAGTGGGTCCCCAAACGCATCTTCACGTCGAGCTCCGGGACCGTGGCGACCCAACCGCCAAGCGCCTCGAACAGGCGCATCTCGACCCATTTGTAGTGCCCCACCCGTCGCGCGGTCTCCTCGACCGAGAACGACCCCGGCAGCTCCCTGCGATCCCAGGGGGCGAATGGGGCACGGGGCTTCTTCGGATCGGGCATCGAGCAACACCTAACGCTGGCGGGGTGCCCAGCCGACTAGGCCCAGCCCCCCTGTTCCGACAAACGGGAACGCTACCGGGGCACCCTGTTGGACGCACGATCGCTCGTCGCCCACCGACCCCACGACCATGTACCGCGACCTCGCTAGGGTCGGGGTGCCGGGCGACCGCCTTCTACTTCTTCGTGAACGCGGAGTAACCGTCGTGGGGCCCAAGGGGCTCCTCCCACCAGTCCTCGGGCGCGGGTGCCCAGTCCGGATCAGGGTAGATGCAGTTCACGGGACACGGGTCGAGACACTTGTCGCAGCCCGAGCAGAGCTCGGGGACGATGATGACGTCGATCCCGTGGTTGAAGATGGCCCCGAACTGGGGCGGACAATGCCGCAGGCAGGCATCGCAGTTGATGCACTCGGACATCTCGATGCGCAGCGGCGGATTCTTCCACTTCGGGCTGCGCTGACGGGAAGCGATCCGTTCGAGGCGGCCCGAGGCCGGGGAGGCTTCCACGCCCGCCACGCTAAATCACCGCCACGTCGGGCGTCGTCCCCCCCTTGGGCCGAGAGTCATCTCAGCTGCGAACCCAGCGCAACGCCGGCCAGGTCATGGGTCCACGACGTCGGCAAGTGAGCGGACCGCTTGTTGGCCGTGGTGCCAGGAGAGCGGTGAGGCACGAGAGATAACATCCGCCGATTGTGGAAGAGCTCGAAGGGCGAGCGGCCGTGGTGACTGGTGCTGCTAGCGGCATCGGCCTGGCGATCGTGGAGTCGCTCGTTGCCGAGGGCATGTCCGTCGTGATGGCGGACATCGACGCGGATCACCTCAACGCACATGCCACCCGGCTGCGCAACGAGGGCGCTGCCGTGCTCGCCGTCGTCGCCAACGTGAGCAACCCTGAGGATGTCGACCTCGTGGGCCGCGCCGTCATCGATCGATTCGGCGCGCTTCACATCGCAGTCAACAATGCCGGCATCGTCAACCGGGGATACTCGTGGGAGTTGCCACTTGAAGAATGGCACCGAGTGGTCGACGTCGACCTCTGGGGGGTGATCCACGGAGTCCGCACGTTTGTGCCCCTCATCCTCGAGTCAGGCGTGCCGGGCCACGTGGTCAATGTTGCGTCAATGGCGGCGGTCCTCCCGCTGGATCGACTCGGACCATATTCGGTAGCCAAACACGGAGTCCTCGGGCTCTCCGACGTGTTGCGCTGCGAACTGCAAGTACTTGGGGCACCAGTGGGTGTGAGCGTCGTCATGCCGGGGATGATCAAGACAGCCATGAATCCGATCGGCACTGTCGCGCCATCCGCGGTTGCCGCGAACGTTGTGGACGCCATCCGCCGAGGCCGGGACTACGTGTTCACCGATGAACACCACGCCGATGAGGTCAAGAATCGTCTTGAAGCGATCCTCTCTGCTCGAGCTGACGTCTGCACCTAAAAGACCCGCCCACCACGGCGAGGGTGCCCTAGAGATCCGGGTCCGCCGGACGCTACGCGAAGAGCTCCTCACCGACCCAGTGTCCCGGACCGCTGACGCCGGGCGGCAGCGCAGCGATCGCGCTTGCGGTGTGCACGGTGAAGTTGCGCAGAGCGTCGTTCACCGCGAGCCGCGTGTAGATCGGGATAAACGCGAGGCGCGGGTTCTGCTGATACGCAAAGAAGAGCACCCCGGCATCGAGCGCGTCGGTTCCCTCGGCCATCCCGCGCCCCGGAAGCGGCGATACGCCGTTCGTGAAGGCGTAGCTCCGCCGGAGCAGCATCTGGCCCCAGTTCTCGGCCGCCGAGGCCAACCGGACGTGGGCCTCTCGCGGCATGACCAGATCACCGTCTGACCGGCGGGCATCGAGATCGAGGGGGTCGGTGTCCACCCGACCGCCGAGGGGGGCACCCGACAGTTTGTGGCGACCGATCGCCCGCTGCTGTGCATCGAGGGACTCGGCGTCCCAGGTTCCCAGGAGCATGCGGATGCGGCGCACGACCAGATAGGTCCCGCCCAGCATCCAGTCCTGGTCCTGGCTCGCGGTCACCCACACGAACCGATCGAGCTCGGAGTCGGTGGTTGGGTTCACGATGCCGTCCTTGAAGCCCATGAGATTCCGTGGCGCTCCGTCCGAGGCACTCGTCTCGTTGAACCCGCTCTCAGACCACCGGATCGTTGTCGTACCGGCTCCCGCCCTCGCCAGCTGCTGCATGGCGTGGAACGCGACCTGCGGGTCCTCCGCGCACGTGTGCACGGTCAGATCTCCACCGCTGCTCGACGACGTCAGTTGGTCACCCGGAAACGCCGGCATCTCGACCAACGCCATCGGCCAGCGATCCCGCAAGCCGAAACGATCCGGGGCACCCATCCCGAACAGACTCGGGCCGAATCCGAAATTGACGGTGAGCCGCGCCGGGCCCAGCCCCAGTGCGGCACCGCTGTCGGGCTCCACGGCTGCCGGACCCGAGCGCAACGGATCGGCGGGGCGCCCGACGCACAGATTGGCCGCGGTCGACGTCCAGCGCTGGAGGAGCGAGATCAGCTCACGCCGGCTCTCGGTCTGCAGATCGAACGCGACGAAGACGCTGTGCCGCTGGGGCGGGGTCGTAACGCCGGCCTGTCGCGCCCCGAAAAAGGCAACCGTCTCTCCGTGCGCACGGACCAGCCCATCCTCTGCCGCCGACGCCCCATCGCCGTGGGAACCGACGAGCGAACCGCCGGCGACCACCCCGCCCATCGCACCCAGAAACCCACGCCGAGTGATCCCGCCCGGATGTCGCGGGCGTCCTGCGTCCGCCATGTCCTCATTCCCGTGACAGTCGCCGAGGGCCTCGAATCTACCAGTGACCCTTGTGTTCGGGGACTCGCATGACCAGCGGGGGCATGACAAGGAAGATAAGTGCGGTGATCACCCAGAACACGTGGGCCTGGGTGATGCCGGGATCCCCGCTGCGGTTGAGGATCGCCGTGGTGATCGACACGCAGAAGATGACCCCCAGGTTCAAGAACATGCTGCGCAAGCCGGTAATGGCCGCTGCGTGGTCCGGCGCCAGCCGCATGCACGCGTTGGCGGCCGCCGGATTCACCGTGCCCAGTCCCAGTCCGATGATGCCGACACAGATGCTGAGCCAGACGAAGGGGCTCATCCCCCACCTCGGCGCGACCGACATGAGGAGCGTCCCGACGGCAATCACCGAGAACCCGACGAGCATCGGCAGTCGGTAGCCCGTACGACGCAGCGCGAACGCTGCAAAGACGCCGATCACGATCGCCCCGATCGCTCTCGCGGTCAGCAGCCCCCCGGCGCTCAGTGGTGTGAGGTGGTAGCGCTGCTCAGCGTAGAGCGGCACCAGCGAAGCCACTCCGAATGTCACGAACCCCTGGAGCAGGTTCAAGCAGTTCATCGCAGCGAATCCCTTGCCGGCCAGGAGCCACACCGGGATGAACGGAGACGCGGCCCTCCTCGTGTGTTGGATGAAGAGGGCGATGAGGGTGATCGCCGCCGCTTCGAGAACGACGAACACCTCTGCGTCGATCGCGGCCCGGCCGTCTCCGAAGATGGTGATGCCGAGGATCGCCGAAAAGCAGGCCGCCGCCAGGAGGATCAGCCCGCCGAAATCGAGCCTCTCGCCGGCAGCCTTTTGAGATTCGGGAATGAACCGGATCGTCATCCAGACCAGGGCGATCCCGATCGGGACGTTGACGAAGAAGATCCACCGCCAGGACAGATAGCCAACCAGGACGCCACCCAAGATCGGCCCGACCACCTGCCCCACGGCGTTGATGGTGCCGAAGAGCCCAATCCCTCGGTCCCTGTCCTCGCCGAAGTGATCGGCAATCAGACCGGCGGCAGAGGGCTGGAGCGCGCCGCCGCCAACCGCCTGAAGCGCTCGAAAGCCGATCAGCAGATAGATGTTGGTCGCGAAGCCGCACAGGAGCGACGAGGCGGTGAACATTGCGATGCCGAGCAGAAAGACCTGCTTGCGCCCATATCGGATGCTGAGCCGTCCGGCGATCGGGAGGACGATGACCACACTGAGGCCGTAGATGGTGATCGTCCAACCAACCCAGTTGATCGATGCTCCCAGACTTCGGTGAATCGCCGGGAGCGCCGTGGCCACGATCGTGAGATCGACGGCGCCCATGAACAGAGCGATTGCGACGATCGAGAAGACGAGCCGATGCGATGGCCCGTTGGCCGGTAATGAGGGTTCGAGCAGCGCGTCGGGCTCGATCGGTCCTTCCGCAGTCAAGCCCGTGTCCAACTCAAGAGCGAGTTCGACACGGTGTCTGGCTGCGCCACGCCTCGGTGTCAGCGCCGGTCATCGGGAAACGCGGCCGGATCGACTCGAAGGTCCAAGTGGCGAGCCGAGTGACTTGCGGGACGCGCGCTTCGTGTTGAGGACAGGAGCAACGCTCAGTCGCGCGAAGATCAGCTCGGTGAAGGCACCCGAGATGCCAAGGCCACGACATTGACGATGTCGTTTCCAACCTTCTTTAGGCGCGGCGACGAACGATACCCAAGGTCGACGTCCGTCGCTTGCGCCCGAAGCGCCCCCACAGTTGCTTGTGGCCTCGGCACGTGCAAGAAGGCGTCGAAGGAGAACAAGCGGAGGGCGTTCTCGTGGGTGATCTTTGACACCTGCTCACTAGGTACTCCCTCGAGATAGGAGCCGAGGGTCTCCGGCGCGGTCGGCCAGGTCGAGTCGGAGTGGGGATAGTCACACTCCCAGGTGATCATGTCGCCATTGAGGTGGTCGCGTGCCTCGATGCCGAATGCATCGTCAATGAAGCACGTCACCACCCGTTCCAGGAAGACCTGGCTCGGAAGTTTGTCGCCAAAACTCTGATGCGTCCATGCCTTGTGGTGGGTGTAGACGTAGTCAACACGCTCAAGGAAGTACGGGATCCATCCGATCCCTCCCTCGCTCAGCGCGACCGTCAGCTTCGGGAACTTGCGCAACACCGGAGACCACAACAGGTCGGCCGCCGCCTGGACGATGTTCATGGGCTGCAACGTGATCAGTGTGTCGATCGGTGCATCCAGCGAGGTGACGACCACCTGTGAGGACGATCCAATGTGCAGGCAGACCACCGTGTTTTCATCGCTGCACGCTTGCCAGAACGGATCCCAGTGATCCTGATGGAACGACGGGTATCCGAGCTTCTCGGGGTTTTCGGAGAAGGTCACGGCATGGCATCCCTTCGCCGCCACCCGATGCACCTCGTTGGCCATCAGCGCGGGATCCCAGATGGGTGGCAACGCCAAAGGAATCATCCGGCCCGGGTATGTGCCACACCACTCGTCGATATGCCAGTCGTTGTAGGCACGCAACACTGCGAGGCCGAGGTCCTTGTCCGAAGCTCGGGCAAAGAACTGGCCACAAAACTGCGGGTACGACGGAAAGTTCAAAGAGGCCAGAACCCCGTTTGCGTTCATGTCCGAGATCCGATCGTGGATGTTGAAGCAACCCGACCGGATCTCCTCAAAGCGGGTTGGCTCGAGCCCGTACTCATCCGGGGGCCTGCCGGCGACTGCGTTGAGGCCGACGTTGGTGGCTTGTTGGCCTTCGAAGACCCACGCTTCGGTTCCGTCCTCCTTGGCGATGACCCGTGGCGCCTGATCCTTGTATCGGTCAGATATGTGCCCGTGGAACATATCGGGTGGCTCCACGACATGATCGTCAACGGAGACAAGGATGAGGTCGTTGATGTTCATGGACTCGGACCTCCCGTTTCGAGGCGAAGGCGCCTTCGTGGCTCTACGGATTGTTGCAGAAACAGGTCTCACACGGACCTCTGGCCGCATGCTCCGGCGCACGGACTGATCGAAGCCCCTGCCCAACGACCCGAATCTCACACGTACACGTCATACCAAACGCCTCATGACCGTCTCACCGCGCGATATCCCCGGAGTCCTGCTCGGGCAACGCCTCGGGCCATTCCACGGATGCCTGGACGCCGATCACATTCGGCGCTACGCGGCGGCGACGAGGGACCCGAACCCCGGCCCCCTGGCCGGCACGGCCGCACCCCCGGTGGCGATTGTCACTCAGATCTGGGTGGCCCAACAGGCTGCGTTCAGCACGTTGGTGCCCGAGGCGGTGCGCGACTCAATGGCGGGCGGCGTCCACGGGGACCACGACGTAGTGCTTCATCGCCCAGTTGTCCCGGGTGAGGAGCTTCGGACCTGGGTCGAAGCGCAGGGCTCGCGCCGCGGAGGGCGGCACAACCTGATCACGATGCGGTATACCACCTACGACACCGACGGGGCCCCCGTCGCCGACCAGTGGTGGACGACGGTGCTCCTGAACGCGGTTGGTGACCCGGTGGGCGAAGGCGCCCCAGAACACAGCTTTCCCGACGACGCCCGAGCGCGGCCGGTTGGCAGCTACCGCGTCAGCAGCGATGAGGGGATGTCCCACCGCTATGCCGAGGTCTCCGGCGATTGGTCCAGACACCATTTCGAGGCGGCCGGAAGCAGCTTCGACCGACCCTTCCTCCACGGTCTGTGCACGATGGGTCTCTGTGCTCAGGGTGTGCCCTCGCTCGTCGCAGATGGGGATCCGAATCGCATCGGACGGCTTGCTGTGCGGTTCGCCGGGCCAACGTTCGTCGGCGACGAGCTCGACCTGCACATCTTTCAGGTCGACCAGGACACCTTTGCGTTTGAAGCGGAGTCCTCCGGCGCTCCCGTCATCCGAAACGGGTTGGTCCGGCTCCGACGCTAGCGAAAACGGGTCTACGAAAAGCAGAGAGCGCCCCGAAGGGCGCTCTCTGCCTACACCTTGAATCGCTGTCCTACGGCGAGACTGTTCGCCGCAGTTCGATGATCTCCGGGGTGGAGATTCCCTTGACGTTCGGCTGAACGGAAGTCGAGAACCAATCGTTGAAGTTCTCACGCGTCGCCCAAACTTCGGTCACCGTGACTCCATCCTTGGTCACGTTTCCGGCGTGGAACTTGAATCCTGTTGCCTTGCGAACGGGTTCGGTGAGCTTCCCCGAAACATCGTCGTAGTCCTTCTCGGTCATGCCAGGCACATTCATCTTGACAAGTACGGCCATGATGGCCCCATTTCTGTTGTGAATCGCCACTCTCCCACATCGCGAACAATGAGAAATACGGTCTTTTGTGTAGTTGCACGGTCGAAGCAATAGCTACGGCACGCCCGGCAACCGGACGCTGGCGGGATATGTTGTGTCGAGGGCTCCGCACGGTCGCAGGTGACCGAGACGATGAGTTGTGCGGATTCCGAGCTCTGCACCCCGGGCAGGCGATGACAGGGCTCAGAATACGAGGGGCCACGGTATCGAGGGGTATGCGGTGACGCTTCTTCCTGATCCTGAACCAAGGCGTCGGCACTTCGGGGTCATCTCGGTGGACGACCACCTGATCGAACCAGCGGATCTCTTTGAAGGGCGCATGCCGGCGCGTCTCGCGGATGGAGCACCACGGCTCGTCGAGTCGGCCGACGGCACACAAGCGTGGATCTATGAAGGCAACCGGTACCCGAACATCGGGCTGAACGCCGTCGTTGGAAGACCGCGGAATGAATGGACGATGGAGCCGGCGCGCTTTGAAGAAATGCGCCGAGGCTGTTTCGACATCGACGCGCGCATTGTTGACATGGACACCGCAGGTATTTGGGCCTCCTTGTGCTTTCCGTCGCTCATCGCAGGGTTTGCCGGCGCCGTGTTCTCGCGCAGCCAGGACCCAGATCTCGGGCTTGCCTGCGTGCGCGCCTGGAACGACTGGCACCACGAGGTCTGGGCGGGCACGTATCCGGACCGGATCATCCCGCTGCAGATCGCGTGGCTGAGGGACCCCGAGATCGCAGCGGCGGAGATCCTGCGAAACGCGGGACGCGGGTTCAAGGCGCTGAGCTTCCCGGAGAACCCGGCCAGCCTTGAGCTTCCGTCGGTGCACACGGGCCACTGGGATCCAGTGCTCAAGGCATGCGAGGAGACCCGAACGGTGGTGTGCCTCCATACGGGGTCGGCTGCGGGCTCGGTGATCCGGTCGCCGGAGGCTCCACTCGAAGAAGCCACGACACTGTTCCCGGTGCACGGCGCGGTGACGACCGCCGACTGGCTATGGGCGCGGATCCCGCTCCGATTCCCCGATCTCAACATCGCTCTGTCGGAGGGGGGAATCGGCTGGGTGCCCATGCTTCTCGACCGTCTCGATTACGTCATGGCCCACTCGGGAATGGGTGGAGCCGGCGTTTGGGACGGCGAGCTGACGCCAAGCGAGGCCGTGCAACGCAACTTCTGGTTCTGCAGCATTGACGACCCGACGACACTGCGAGTGAGAGATCGAATCGGGGTCGACCACATCATGGTGGAAACCGACTACCCACACGCCGATTCGAGCTGGCCCGACACCCAAGCACTCTTGGCCGAACGGCTGGGTGGTCTTCCACCAGCCGAGGTCGCCAAGATGACGCACGAGAACGCTGCTCAGCTTTTTCGTCATCCGGTTCCACCGGCGGGGTGGCAGGAGGCATCCACCTGATGCTGGATCTGCTCATTCGACACGGCAGGGTCGTCGACGGCACCGCGAGGGTGTCGAAGATCGCCGACGTGGGCGTCCAAGAGGGGCGCATCGTGTCGATTGGCGCGATCGACGAGCCCGCCCGCCGGACGATCGAAGCGGCCGGACTCCTGGTTGCTCCTGGGTTCGTGGACATTCACACCCACTACGACGCCCAGCTCTTCTGGGACCCAACCGCGAGTCCCTCCGCGTTGCACGGCGTCACCACCGTCTTCGGAGGTAACTGCGGGTTCAGCCTGGCTCCAGCGGGACCACAAGACCGCGAGTACATCATGCGAATGATGGCCAAGGTGGAGGGTATGCCGCTGGGCGCGCTCGAACAGGGTCTGCCGTGGGACTGGTCTTCCTTTGGCGAGTGGCTCGATCGACTCGATGGCGCGATCGGGCTCAACGTGGGATTCCTATGCGGACATTCGGCCTTGCGCCGCGCGGTCATGGGAGAGGACGCCGTCGGTAACCGGGCCTCGCCGGCGCAGGTTGACCGGATGGTCGCGATGCTTCACGAGGCCTTGGCAGCCGGGGCCATGGGTCTGTCCACGTCGACCGCGCCCCCGCACAACGATGGTGCTGGTCAGCCGGTCCCCTCCCGGGCCGCGTCGCCCGAGGAGATGGTGTCGCTCGCCTCTGCCCTCAACGGCCACCCTGGCACCACCCTCGAGCTGATCCTGGCCGGGTCTTTGAGCGGGTTCACCGACGACGAGGTCGACCTCATGGTCGCGATGTCCTGCAGCGCCAACCGTCCGGTCAACTGGAATGTGCTCGGCGCTTCGGCAGCAAGCCGCGACTTCTGCGAGCACCAGCTCGAGGCATCGACGACTGCTTCGGCCCGCGGCGCACGAGTGGTAGCGCTCACGCTGCCGCCAGGGAACCAGGTGCGGATGAGTTTCCTCTCTGGTGCGCCCCTCGACGGCCTGCCAGGCTGGCGCGAGATCATCAACTTGCCGGTTTCCGAGCGGATCACGGCACTTGGGGACCCAAGCGTCCGCAGGCAACTGGCGGTGGGCGCGGCTTCCGAGGAGGCCGGCGTTCTCCGAGGCCTCGCGAACTGGCCGATGCTTCAGTTCGCCGAGACGTTCTCGGACGCGACGCTCCCGTATGCGGGACGCTCCGTCGCTGATGTCGCCGCTGAGCGTGGCCAAGATCCTTTCGACGCCCTGCTGGACGTGGTGATCGCCGACGGCCTGAAGACGGGACTGAGGCCGCCGGGCCGACCCGAGACCGATGAAGACCGGCGCTTTCGGATCGAGGTGTGGCGCGATCCACGGACGATCATCGGAGGCAGCGACGCAGGTGCCCACCTCGACATGATGTGCGGCGCCGTCTACTCGACGTCGCTGCTCCAAGGCGTCCGTGAGCATGGTGACATGTCATTCGAAGAGGCCGTGCACATGTTGACCGAGGTCCCAGCGCGCTACTACGGGCTGCGCGACCGGGGTCGTTTGGCTGAGGGATTGTGGGCAGACCTGGTCCTCTTCGACCCCGAAACGGTGGGGTTTGGTGCCGAGACGAGCCGCGACGACCTGCCCGGTAGAGCGTCGCGGCTCTATGCCGAATCCATTGGCGTGGAGCATGTCTTTGTCAATGGTGTCGCAGTTGTAACCGAAGGCAGACTGACCGGAAGCACGCCCGGACGTCTGCTGCGCTCGGGCCTTGACACCGAAACCGTGCCGGTTTCCGGTGGCCACCCAGCGCGCGCCTCTCCATAGTGAGGCGCTTCTCCCCAGCGAGATTTCACACCGAAGTCCCCGTAAAGGCTGAAAAACGTCGAGACGACGGGTCTTCGTTGTCAGGAGCGGCCGTAGCGTAGTGGCCGGCCAGGAACCCTCTCATCAAGCTTGATCTCGCCGAGCGGTAACTCGGAGAGGTAGGCGAGCGAGGATTAGCCCGAGCCGGAGTCGTCGAGGCCGGTGCGGATGCCCGAGACCGCAGCCGGGTCAAGTTGGAGGTCCCGAGGTCGCGATCAGTCACGCTCGCGCAAACGCGCCAGCAAAGCCTCTAGGCGATCGTTCTCGAGGTGCATCCGGCGCGTTGCCTCTTCGAAGATTGATGTGGTAATGGCACGTTGTACGCACAGATCGGTGAGAATTCGGAGTTCGTCAGTGCCTTGCGCAGGAGTCGGCGCCGGATCTTCTCTCATCGAGTCAGCTTCGTTCTGAGCACCTACCGCGTAGCCCGCTGAACGCAAAAGGTCAACGGCAGTCTGCTCAGCTTTGCTAATGCCAACCTCCCGCCGAGCAGCCATCTGATCGCCGACGTTCACCGGCCTGACGTTGGATCCAGATTCGAGGAGCCTCCTGTCGGCGAGATCTTCTTTCGGACTCGGGCGCACCAGGGCTTGATCGATGATGGAGCCGGTCCAGGCGGGAACATCTTCGGTTCCGGATTCACTCTGTGGATCGTCGCTGAAGGAGCCGACCGCTCCGCTGGAACTATCCCCGTTCGACATCTCGAGCTTGGCACCAACTGCAACTGGCTCCTCGGCGTCAACCGCAGATGACGACAAATCGCTCCCGATTGCATCAGTTTGAGTAGCGTCCGCTCGCTCGGCATCCGAAGGCGTCCCGACCTGTCCCGCCCACGCGCTCAGTTGAAGGACACGCGGATCATCACCCGGCTGCCATTCACCGCGGCTCAGAGTTCGTGCCAGAGCAGCTCGCACATCTGGGTCGGTCTCGACCAAGGCACGCTCGACAAGCACGTCGACATGCGTCGAGATCCTGCGCTCATCCACGAGGTCGATCGCAGCACGTCTGACCGTCGGATCCTGATCCGCCAGGGCTCTGTCAAGACTGTGGCGTTTCCGGTTCACGATCATGAGTGCTCTTCCGATGACAAGGAGAGCTGCACCTCCCGCAATTCCAGCGATCTCAATGGGGTTCAACACCGGCATGTTTTGCCCTGATCAGGATTCACTTTCCCTGCGGGCAACGTCTAGGTCACATCGCTGTTAGCGCCCACGATTTTCAACTTGCCCCACCAACGCGGGCCAATCTAGACCATCCGCGATCTCGAGCGCGCTGGCGACGCAAACTGGGGCGATGATCGCACCAACGGGTGCGCGCCGAGCGAGCGGGCCCCCTCCCTCGATGACTCGAGGCATCTCAGTGACATCGCTCAGCCTGGGCGCTGTTACGGCGACTTCGTCGCCGTGAATGATTTAGGAACGCTATTGAAACGAATGTGGAAGGCATTAGTAACTCGACGCGTTTTCCTCAGCATCTCCACATGTCTTCCACTAACTGAAAAAAGACTCGTGTGACCCGAAGTCCTCACAGAAATGTAACGAACGCCTACAACCTGCCCGAACGTGGAAAATGCTGCGTCTGAACTGGGGAGATGAAAGAGCCAGCTCTCTTGCGATTCGCAGGTCGGCACTTCATAGTGTCCCGATCACTCGGTGCGCACGACAGACCCTTCGCTCATGAGCCAGGGCGCGTCTCACCACACTTAGTGCGTCGGACATCCGTTTATTTTGGAGGTCCCCTAACGATGCGGCCGAGTCAATGAAGCATGAGAATCGGAACTTCTGGCCTCACTTCCGTCGTCTCTTGAACTCCGAATCCCCCCACCAGGCTACGGCGAGACAAACGGATTTGGACGATGCGCGCGGATGGCGGGCCTTCGGTACCTGTCTCGGCCGTCGAATGCTGCGGGCAGCATCCCGGCGCATGGTGATGCTCAGTCTCCTTTGCCTTGTGCTCGGGACAACCGGACTCGGGTTTGGGATCAGCCTTGAACTCAACGGCGGCTCCGATAGTGCCGTCGCAAACCAGGCTCCTTCGGTCGTCGGCACGGCCACGACGTACTCCTTCGGCCCGCGCACTGGTCTTCGGACGTCGATTCCAGCAGGAGTCGTCGCAGGTGATGTGTTGGTCAGCCTGATCAACACGAGCGCTTCGACGACCGTCACCTGTGCCAGTGGGTGGACTGAGGCGTTCCAAGCCCAGAACAGTCCCACTCAGCTCATTGCGTGCATCGACGTGGTGGGTAGCTCGGCTCCGATCGCAAACGTAACCCTGAGCTCGCCAACTCAGGTCGGCATCGTCACCGAGGCGTTCAGCGGGGTCAACCCCACACATCCCGTCGACGCAGCAAGCGCGGTTAGTGGACTCACGCCTCCGAGCGTGACCACAACGATCCCCGATGATCTGCTTGTCCTCGGCGAAGGCAGCAGCACATTCATGGCTCTACCCTCCAAGCCCACTGGAGCATCGCGCTTGGCGAGCGTGACCAACTTCTTCTACTCGCAGACCGCCACCGCCACAGAGGTCGTGACCTCGCCGGGTGCCACGTCACGGGCAGCCTGGTCGACGAACCCACCCACTTCTACTGCGGTAACCGGCGTCATCGCGCTTGAGCCCTCGACGGTGTCGCCGCCTTCGACGGTGTCTCCGCCTTCTGAGCTACCTCAGGTCATCACCTTCACTTCCAGCCCACCGGCAGATCCAACGGTTGGCGGTACCTACACGGTGAGCGCGAACGGCGGTGGCTCGGGTAAACCTGTGACCTTCTCGATCGATGCCACCTCGACCTCAGGTGCCTGTTCGATCAGCGGCTCAAAGGTGAGTTTCACGGGCGCAGGAACGTGCGTGGTCGACGCGAATCAAGCGGGCAATGCAACGTTCAGCGCCGCACCCCAGGTAAGCCAGTCGATGGCAATCAGCCAGGTGATCACAATTGGCGCCCCGTCCCCCCCGACGTCCCCGCCCCCGACGTCGCCACCCCCGACCGCCACTGGCGGCAACTGCACCAATCCGACGTTCTCCACGAGTGATACCGAGGGAACGATCAATACGGACCCGTCCGCCACCGCTCCCGAGTTGTGGTGGGTCGACAACGACGCCTGGAGCGGCAGCGCCGGTCCGCAGACGCTCTACGTGTGCAGCGCGTCGAGCTGGTATGCCACGAGCGACCAGACCAACAACGGCGGCGCAGTCGAGACGTACCCGAACACCGAGTACGACGTGGGCGGCCGCGGCAACAACGCCACGGATCCGCCCATCTCCAGCTACTCGTCCATCACGAGCACGTTCAGCGAGGCCTACCCCACCACCGGGGACAGCTTTGATGCCGCCTACGACCTGTGGACGGACAACTGGACCCACGAGACGATGATCTGGAACCAGTGGGGCGGGACGCAGGACTACTGGGGCAACTGCGCCCTGTCGCCGTCCACGTCGATGGCGACCTGCGGGTACCAGTCCTACGCCACGACCCTCAGCGGGGTCGCCTACGACGCGCTCGACCTGGGCGGCGAGGTCATCTTCTTCCGAGACACCCAGGTCGCATCGGGCTCGGTGGACATTCTGGCCGCCTACGACTTCGAGGTTTCGATGGGATGGGCGAGCGCCAGCGACGTTCCGACGCAACTCGAGTACGGCGTCGAGATCTGCGCCACGACCGGCACCCAGACGTTCCCGATGACGGGACTGACCTTCAGTCTGAGCACCTGACCGTTCAGGGCCCATAGCGAGCCCTGAACGGTCACCTTTCGTTCATCGTCCTCCCTCATTCATCAGGGTCCCCGGCCGGCGCTGGACCTTGGTTGACTAGCCACCGACACGCTTTACGACGCACCCCACGCGACGCGAAGCGTTTTCGGCCCACGCATGATGATCCCGACGACACATGGCTCCTCGAGCAGGTGCAGATTCGGAAGACGGCGGAGCAGGGTGTCCAGTGCCACGTTGAGCTCGGCGCGCGCGAGGAAGGCGCCGAGGCACAGGTGGCGACCGAGTCCGAACGCGACGTGGTTGGTGGGCCTTCGGTCGAGGTCCCACCGATCCGGGTCCCGAAACACACGCGGATCGCGGTTGGCGACGGGGACAGCGAGGCGCAGCAGTTCGCCGGCGGGGATGTCGACACCGGACAGGCTGACGTCCTCAAGAGTCAGCCGCGGTTCGGTCCCTGTCGTGGACTCCCACCGGAGGGTCTCTTCGACGGCCCAGGATCGCTCCTCCTCACTGTCGAGAAGGCGCCGGGCTACTTCGGGATGCTGCAAGACCACTCCCATGAGCGTCCCGATCGTGAGCCACGTTGTGTCGACGCCGGCCGGGAACAGCAGACGCAGGAATCCGAAGACCTCTTCGTCGTCAAGGCGGCTCCCTTCGACCTCCTCGTTGACGAGCCCCGAGAGCAGGTCATCACAGGGCCGGACACGCCGAGCTTCGACCAGCGGCCTGACGTACTCGGTGAATTCGGCATTGGCGCGGAGCGAGCCTTCAGGGTCATGGAGGATGTCCAACATCGCCTTCGCCCAGTCCGCCATCTTCTCTTCGTCGTCGCGTGGGACCCCGAGGAGCCGGGTGATAATCCGCATCGGGTACTTCTTCGCGAACGTGGCCATGAGGTCAACTTCCCGCATCGACGCCATCTCGTCGACGAGCTCCTCAGCGACAGGTCGAATGAGCGGGTCGATGTATCTGGGGATGGCCGTACGGCGGAACCCGGGTGCCATGAGCGCCCGTTTTTCGGTGTGCTCGTTCCCGTCCCAGCCCATCATGTTCGGCCCCATGAACGGGAACGTTGCTGGCTTGAGGACGGCGCTCTTGGAGTACCTGCGGTCGTCGCGGAAGGCGTTCGCCACGTCGGCGTGCCGCAGCAGCACGAGGCCGGTGCCCGCACCGAACCGGAGCCGTACAACGCCCTTTTCGTCCCGGAGGCGTGCGAGCCGGACCTGATAGTCGACCGTCTCGGGATCGTCGTAGTCGTGGTCATCGTCGACGTTGGACAAAGCCGGTACGTTCGCCATGTTCCCCCTAGCGGAACTGCCCTCTTGGAACGGCGTCGTGCCTACTCGGAGGCACGGTACTACCGTCCTCACGGCCCCAAGCTGTGAAAAACGAGCTAGGAATTCCGAGATGAGTGAGCAGCACATCCGGTTCGTTGCACACTGCGAAGCTCGTCATGGGCGCGCAGTAAGTGGTCTTGAGGTGGCGTAAGGCGAAACCGCTTCCCAGGTGGATGGCATGCCCCTGCACCTGACCCCACCGAACGCGGTTGTTCGTCGTGAACCGGGCGATCGCTGATCACTCGCTGCCAAGGGGCGCGAAGGAGCTCGGGTGCGACGCGCGCAGGCCGCTTCGTGATGTCAGCCGCCGCACGAGCAGGCGTCACAGCCTCGTCAGATCGGGGAGCCTCTGAGGCGGGTCACCACCGCGGCTCGACCACGGGAAACGGCACCGGGGTCATCGTGGAGGATGGCGACGATGTCAGTCCCGGCAAGGATCACTCCGAGTTCGAAGGCGAGCTGTGCGGGCTCGTCGGCGGCGGTCAGCTCGCCCTTGTCGGCGGCAGCGTGGGCCTCTTGAAGAAGGAGGTCGCGCCATTGCTGCTGAACGCGGGCGACTTCGTCGTGTACGCGTCCAGGCTGCGCTCCTACCTCGGCTGATGCGGCGACGAAGAAGCACCCTCCGGGGAAGACTCGCCGCTCGACATAGGACAGGTACCCCTCGCAGAGCGCGAGGAGCCGCTCACGACCCGGCGAGGTCGCGGCGAGCGCCGGTCCGACGACCTCGGCGATGAAGTTCTCCCGCGCCGCGTTGATGGTGGCCAGCTGCAGCTCCTCTTTCGAGCCGAAGAGCGCATGAACGCTGCTCTTCGCCACACCGCTGGCCTCGGCGAGCCGGCCGATCGACAACCCCTCAAGCCCCTCGATGGTGGCGAGGCGCGCCGCATGCTCGACGATCCGGGCCCGCGCCCGGTCCCCCGGCGCCCGGGTTTGCCTGGCTGTTCGTCCCTGCTCGTCTGCCATCGGCTCTCGGTCCTTACGACTCCCGTTCCAGGCTAGACGGACGATCGTCCATAGTGTATTGTACGACCGTTCGTCTAAGGAGGTTGACCATGGCCCAGGAAACGACCACGAGCCACGACTGGCGGGAGGCCGGGGAGGCCTGGGGAGACCGGGCAACCGACTGGGCGTACCTGTGGGAGCCCTACGCCCGATCGGCCAACCGGGCGGTCTTCGACCAACTCGCCGTCGCCGATGGCACGCGGTTGCTGGACATCGCCTGCGGGTCAGGCTTCGCCGCGCACCTGGCGAGCGAGCGTGGCGCAGCCGTCTCGGGCATCGACGCCTCTGAGGGCCTCGTGACCATCGCCCGCGCCCGCACGCCGAAAGGCGACTTCCGTGTGGGTGACATGTTCGCCCTGCCGTTCCCCGACGCGTCCTTCGATGCGGCCACCAGCTTCAACGGGATCTGGAAAGGCTGCGAGGCGGCCCTGCTCGAAGCGCGCCGGGTACTGGTCCCGGGAGGCCGGCTCGGCCTGACCTTCTGGGGCCAGTTCGAGCACCTCGGCCTCATGCCGTACTTCGTGAAGGTGATCGAGCTCTCAGAAGCCTCCCACGCCGCGGCCAACGTGGAACACGGCGACACCCAGAACGTGATCGAGGACATGTTGAAGGCCACTGGGTTCGAACGCCTCGAGCGGGGGACCGTCACCGTCGTCAACGAATGGCCCGACATCGAAATCGCCGTCCGCGCGCTCGTGGATGGGCTGGGCGTTCGGACCACATCCGAGTTCGGTTGGGCAACTGCTCGTCCTTTGTAGCCAGATCCGCGCTTGGGCTTTCCCTGCAGAGTCCAAGGTGGGGACGGAGGAGCCAGCCAGGCAGGGGTTCCCTCAGTTTCGCGGAAGGGACTCCCGGGCAGCCGCAACATCGAACTTTCTGGAGGCTGCGGACATTATTAGGTGTGACGTCTTTCTCCGACGCTGACGATTCCGAGCTGCTGGAAAGGGCGGGATCGGAGCCGGAGGCGTTCGGCGAGCTTTTCAGGCGCCATTCGCGCTCTGTCTATGCCTACTGCGCCCGGCGGACTGGCAACCTCGATCTGGCTGAGGACCTGACCAGCATCGTCTTCATGGAGGCGTTCCGACGCCGCCGCAAGCTGCAGCTCTCGAACGCCAGCGCATTGCCCTGGCTGCTCGGTGTGGCCAACAACGTTGCTCGAAACGCGGACCGCTCGGTTCGACGGTACCGATCGGCCCTCGATCGCCTCCCGCCTCTAGCAAACAGTACGAGCTCCGAAGACAACGCGATCGAGCGCCTCGGGGCACAAGAGGCAATCGCCCGTGCCCTCGAGGCGATCTCCGCGCTCACCCGAGCGGAACAGGACGTCGTTTTCCTCGTCTTGTGGAGCGAGCTCAGCTACGCCGACGCAGCAACCGCGCTTGGCATCCCGGTCGGCACCGTCCGCTCTCGCCTGGCCAGCGCCCGGGCCAAGTTCAACGGCTCGGCCACTCTCACGAAGACCCTGACCCCATCAATAGAGGAGACCCGATGAACGACCTCCAAATCCCTCCAGTCCCTAACCCGAGCGACCTTCGATTCTCGACTCGCCAAGCACACCTCGTTCGGGAGATCACGGTGTATCGCCGACGCCGGCGGAGAGGAAGCCTCGCGGTGGGCGGTGGTGCCCTCGTCGCGGGCGGCGTCACGACCGTCGTGCTCGTTCTCGGCGGTCCCGGCACCACCAATGCGTTCGCGGCCTGGACGGCATCTCCCACGACGCCCGCGCCTCGCCAGGTAGTGAGCGCCGAGGCGGCGTGCCTGGCCGCAGCCGCCTCACCGGCAAAGGCGCCACCGGGAGTTGCCACGGGAACGACCCAGGTATCGCTGGTCGATACCCGGGGACCATTCACGCTGGTCTTGTTCGGGTCCAACACGTCGACGGACGGGCCGCTGATGTGTGTGAGCGGCCCATCGGTGAGTCCGAGCACGGAACAAAACTCGGTGTTCCAGTCGATCGGTAACCAATCGGCGCTGCCCGGAGCAGGCCAGATCACCCTGGACCGGCTCCGACCCGAAGCCGCCGACGACGGTCAGCCCTACACGGTCGCCGAAGGATCGGTCGGCTCAGGTGTCACGGCCGCCACGCTGACCCTGAGCGACGGCTCGCAGGTCGTCGCCACGGTCGGCAACGGACTCTTCCTTGCCTGGTGGCCCGGTAGCGCGGGTGTTACTTCCGCGACCCTGACCACCGATTCAGGAACGACGAGTGAGCGGATTGACGCTCCGACACCCGATGCTGGCAGTTCCAGCAACCAGGTGGTGCATGATTGAGCACTTACCGGTTCGTTCGGTGGAGACGACGGGACTCGAACCCGCGACTTCCTGCTTGCAAAGCAGGTGCTCTAGCCAGCTGAGCTACGTCCCCATGTTTTCGCAGCCAGACCTGGGATTTTCCAAAATCTGACCCGAGCACCCCTCAGCACACCGCTCGAAGAGCACATGCTTCGAGCAGAGCGAGAAGGGATCCTCGATGACCAGCGTAAACGATCTGGAGCGGCTGGCTAAGTCCTTCGAACGGCACTTGCGGGCTGAGAACAGGGCCTTCCGAACGGTCGAGACCTATGGGGAAGCCATCGGACAGCTCGCTGCACATCTCGCCCGAGAGGGCGTGACAGCGGTGCGGGGTGTCACCAAGTCGCACGTGGAAGCGTTCGTCGGGGGCCTGGTGGCAACGCGCGCACCGGCGACCGCCAACAATCGCTTTCGGGCGCTTCAGCAGTTCTTCAAGTGGCTCTACGAGAATGAACACATTGCCCGCAACCCGATGGCCGGCCTGAAACCACCGCACGTCCCCGAAGTCCCGGTGCCAGTGGTCTCGCCGAGCGAGCTGCGCGCCCTTCTCAGTTCTTGCAAGGGCCAAACTTTTGAGGACCGACGCGACGAAGCGATCATCCGGCTACTCCTGGATACGGGAATTCGGCGAAGTGAGCTTCTCGGGCTACAGCTCGAGGACATGGATGTTGATGATCAGGTGGTCTGGGTTAAGGGAAAGGTGGGCGTCCCAGGCTGGTGCCATTTGGCAACCGCACGGCAAAGGCCTTGGACCGATACGACCTGGCCCGGTCTCGGCACCCTCACGCGAGTGTCAACCACCTTTGGCTTTCGAGAAGGGGACAGTTTGGTCAGTCAGGGCTCGCCATCATGCTCAAACGGCGATCGAGAATCGCGAACATTCAACCGCTTCACCCTCACCAATTCCGGCACACGTTTGCCCACGAGTGGCTCGCGGGTGGTGGTCAAGAGGGTGACCTCAAGCGTCTTGCTGGCTGGAAGAGTCCGGCGATGCTCGCCCGATATGGAGCCTCCGCAGCCGATCAGCGTGCGCGCGACGCGCATCGCCGCCTGAGCTTCGGCGATCGGCTTTGACAAGGCCGCCCGTGACCGACATCCCCAAGTATGCGTTTGATCCTGTCCGCCAGGCGGCGATGCTCGCCTTGAATAGCCGATCCGGCAGCCCGATCGTCGAGATCCGTTGTGCAGTTCCGTATCGGCACAGAAGCTGCGCAAGACCTCTCGGCGGCGCGTACGCATCCCCGCATGGCCTCGTGGTCGTGCTCAACCGTCTACAACGTCACGACACGGTCCGCTACTACCAGAGGATTGCCCTACGAAGCGTGGACCGAGACCGAGCCTGGAAACAAGGAGGCTTCGTTGAGGAAGAGCCTGTTCTCGTGAAGTTGCCTGGTGACACGTGGCGCATCGTCCCGGGCGGGGAGGACGACCCCATTGTGCGCTGTCCTCGCCACGGTGCCTGGACCATCGATCTCGAAGCGGTGACCATAGAAGCGCAAGTCACTCGTACCAAGCAGCGGTATGGGACCAGCCCACAGATCTAAAACCTGTAGGTAGCAGCCTCGAACAGCGCTTGAGCGCTGAGCTGACTATTCTTCGGGACAAGTTAATGGGCCTGGCTGCGGAGCAGCCGCCCCCCGGTTGGCACGGGCAACCTCCACGGAGGTCGCATCATGGTGTCCGACCGAACCCCTTCCCAGCGCAGCCAGCAGGCGCGCCGGGCAGCGCACAGCTCGTGGGCCAGAACGCCCGATCCCGTTGCTCGAACCGCGCCCGCCCGTCAACGCTTCTTGTCCCGATTCGAGCGAGAAGTCGATCCTGAGGGCAGGCTCCCGGTGAGGGAGCGCCTTCGCCGTGCCGAACATGCAAAGCGGGCGTATTTCGTCGGGCTCGCCTTGCGGTCGTCGAGAGCTCGTGCCCAAAAGACTGGGTGATGACCACCCACGACGTCCTTGGTGCAGAACCGAATCCTCGCTCTGCTGGCGATCCAGTCCTTGTCCATCCCACATAAGAGAAGCCCCCGGTCCTTCGTCGACCGGGGGCTTGAACTGCGATGCCAAACGCAAGATTACCTGATCCTGACCTCTCTTTCATTCCTAACGACGAGTCAGCGTGGGACTTCGTCGAACTCGATGGCACGACCTGTCCGTGGCCACGAGAAAGTCCGCAGTTTTGGGGTTCTCCTCGGGTTTCCGTGGGTCAATTCGAGGCGGGAAGAACCCGCTGGGTGGGTAGCTCGACGGTGATGCCGCCACAGCAGAGGTAGATCATTGCGATCAGGGCGGCGGCGGAGTGATGGCCATAACCGCGGTGGTTGATGAGGCGGATCTTCGAGTTGAGGCCTTCCAGCTTGGAATTGGAAAGTCCGAGCTCCACCGCGGCGAGAATGCGCTCGCGGTTCTTGCGCACAGTCTTTGACAGCGTGACGAACGCGGGAATCCGGCATCGGCACGCCCACGCCAACCACCAGTCGAGGTGATACGCGGCGTCAGAGACACGCGGCAGGCGGTAGAGATCACGGATCCCTTCCTTGAGCTGCCAACAGCGATACAAGACCGAACGCGACCGGCACAGCTCGTGAAGGACGTCGAGCTGGGAGGGCTTGAGGTCGTCGGGCTCCTTGAGCAGCGCCCAGCGGGTGTGCTTGACCCATCGGGTCTCGTTGCGACGCGGCTCGGGCGCGTCAGCGCGGGGCCTGCCGCGGTGACGGGGGGTGTGCGGGCGGAGCTTGCGCTCCTCGTTCCAGGCCCACCGCCTGGCCTTGTCGACCGCCTCGTTGGCCAGCTTCACGAGATGGAACGGGTCCACGCACTGGGTCACGTGGGGCGCCTTGGCGTCGGTGGCCAACTTGTAGGCCCCACCCATGTCCAAGCTGATCGCCTCGAGGCGCGCCAACCGCTCGTCGCCCAGTTCGTCATAGAAGGCCTCGAGGACCGAGTGGTCCCTGCCCTCGGCCGCCCAGACGACCGCACCCTCGCGATCGTGGTCGGCGACGACGGTCAAGAAGCGGTGTCCCTTGCGATAGGAGACCTCGTCAACGCCGATGCGGTAGAGGTTCTCGAGGCGGGTGTCATCAATCGCCTCGGTCACCACGTCGATCACGATCTTGGCCACCGCCTCCCAGCTGACTCGGAGCAGCTTGGTGATCGTGGTCTTGTCGACGTGCTGGGCCAGCCAGGCCACGACGTCTTGGAGGTCCCGGCTGTGCCGGGCCCCGGGGCGCGCCCAGGGAACCTCCTCGGTGCGCACGCGCTGACAGCGCCGACAGGCGATCCGGCAGATCTCGGCCTCGAGGAAGCACCGGGCCGCCCCGAGGTCCAGGTGACGCCACCGGCGCACCGAACGGTCGTAGATCGCCCAGGTCGCCCACCCGCACGGACAGCGGTGCTTGGACCGGCGCCGGCGCAGTCCGACCACGATCCCATCGGGGGCAAAGGTCACACTGGCCACCGAAGCCCCGACGATGGCCACCATCTTGTTGAATGAAGTGGTGACGCGCACGCGTTCTCCCAGGTAGCTCGGTTTGCTTGGTCGCATCCGAAACTACGAGGGCGACGCGTGCCGCGTCCTTTCGCGAAGAGGCCCCGGCGATGCCGGGGTCCATCACATGGTTGCTGGCGCCGCCTGCACCACGGCGAGCGTCAAGGGGTTCACTGCGCCGGCCTCCGGCAGCCCTTGACCCCCGCCTCCTATATCAATTGACCCACGGAAACCCGAGGTGTCCCAGTTTTGGCCATGAAATGTCCGCACTGATGGCCACCAGGAGTCCGCAGTTTTGGCCACGAGAAGTCCGCACCCCTCGCTGAAGCATCCACGAGAGGGTCCCCCCAGCCGGTCACGGTGGCGGTGCAAGCCAACCGCCGCAACCGACCGAGGGGATGCCTCCATGAAATCAGCGAGGGAACGGATGGACATGAATGCTGTCTTCGAAGACGTCGGCTCGTATCGAGCGACCGCGGCCATCTGCGGCACCAGCGACAAGACCGTCAAGCGTGCCGTGGCCAAGGCCAGAGCGACCGAGGAGGCCGGAGCGGGCGTCGAGGCGTCGGTGGCCCACAACTACGACGACGTGACCGCCATCATCGCCAAGCGGGTGGAGCGAACCGACGGCCGGATCTCGGCCAAGCGGCTGCTGCCCGTGGTGCGTGCCGCCGGCTACCAGGGTTCGGCACGCAACCTGCGCCGTGCGGTGGCCGAGGCCAAGGCGAAGTGGCGCGTCGATCACCACCGAGGACGTCGACCCGGGGTGTGGGCGCCGGGCGACGTGCTGGTGTTCGACTGGGGCGAGATCGGACCGCTGTTCGTGTTCTGCGCCGTGCTCGCCTGGAGCCGGCTCCGGTTCGTGTCCTTCGCCGACAACTTGAGGGCCGACACCACCATGGCCGCGCTGGCCGAGTGCATGGAGACGATCGGCGCGGTCCCCAAGACTCTGCTGACCGATCGCATGGGTTGTCTCAAGGGCGCCACGGTGGCCGGGCTGGTCGTCCCGACGCCGGACTACGTGCGCTTCGTCACCCACTACCGCACCCGGCCGGACTTCTGCGAGGGAGCGGACCCCGAGTCCAAGGGTCTGGTCGAGAACCTCGTCGGCTACGTGAAGTCCGATCTCATGATCCCCGAAGAGCTGACTGTCTCGGACCTGGCGGAGGCCAACGCCAAGGGCAGAGCGTGGTGCACCGAGGTGAACGGCCAGGTGCACTCCGAGATCGCAGCCATCCCCTCCGAGCGCCTCGAGATCGAGCGCCCGCTCATGGGCGAGTTGCCCTCGCTGCGGGCCCGCATCGGCACGGTGGTGGTGCGCAAGGTTGACCGCCTCAGTTGCGTCCGCTTCGGCTCGGCCCGCTACTCGGTGCCGACGGCCCACATCGGGCGCCAGGTCGAGCTGCGGGTGTCCGACGGCACGGTGCTCGTGGTCTTCTTGGGCGAGATCATCGCCAGCCACGCACTCGTCGCCCCTGGTGAGACCGCTGTGCTCGACGACCACTACGGCGGTCCCCGGCCCTCGCCAACGCGCGCGGTGCGCCCCAAGACCCCGGCCGAGAAGGCCTTCGTGGCCCTCGGCCCCGCCGCCGAGGACTTCATCAAGGGGGCGGTGGCGCGCGGGATGACGGGGCTCGCCGCCGACCTCGTCGAGCTGTGCGCCATGGAGGCGGCCCATGGCAAAGAGGCGCTCGTCGCCGCGATCGAGCGGGCCGTCGAGTTCGGGCGGTTCCGGGCGCGCGACGTGCGCTCGATCCTCGCTGCGGGCACGGGGGTGCCCCGACCGAGAAAGCCCGGTGAGGCGCTCATCGTCGATCTGCCGAGCGTGGCCGTCCGCTCGCTCGATGACTACGCCATCGGTGCTGACCAATGAGCACCACCCCGCCGCCGCTCGCCGCCGACCTCGAAGCCGGCCTCCGGCGCCTGCGCCTCGGGGCCATGCGCCGACTCGGTCCCGAACTGCTGGTGGTGGCCAAGACCCAGCGCTGGCGGCCCGAGGAGTTCCTGCGCACCTTGGTCGAAGCCGAGATCGCCTCGCGTGACGCCTCGAACGCTCGGGCCCGCTTGGTTGCGGCTGCGTTCCCGGTGACCAAGACCCTCGACGAGCTCGATGTCGAGGCGTCGTCGGTGCCACGTGCCACCTTCGACTACCTCTCGTCGCTCGAGTGGATCGGGGCCAAGGAGAACCTCTGTCTCGTGGGTCCGGCGGGGACGGGCAAGTCGCATCTGCTCGTCGCCCTCGGCCACCACGCCGTCGACGCCGGCAAGCGGGTCCGCTACTTCACCGCCACCGAGCTCGTCGAGACCCTCTATCGCGGTCTGGCGGACAACAGTGTCGGGCGGGTCATCGAGCAGGTGTTGAAGGCCGATCTCATCGTGATCGACGAGATCGGCTTCGCCCCGATGGACGACACCGGAGCTCAGCTGTTCTTCCGCGTCGTCGCCGCGGCCTACGAACGACGGTCCCTCGGCATCGCCTCACACTGGCCGTTCGAGGACTGGGGACGCTTCCTCCCCGAGCACACCACCGCGGTCAGCCTCCTCGACCGGCTGCTCCACCACAGCGTGGTCGTGGCCACATCGGGCGAGTCGTTCCGCCTCAAAGAGGCCCGTCAGCGAGGAGGTGCGCCGAAGCTCGCATAGGGTTGAACATCACCGCGAGGGGTGCGGACTTCTCGTGGCCAAAAGCGCGGACTGGAAACCGGCCACGGACACGACCCGTTGGTGTGAAAAGTATTTCCTTTGGTACTACGGCGAGTTTGGTCTCCGAAGATGGCCGAAGCCCTGTCAGAGCTGGCGCTGTCGAATACATGCTCTTGTACGAGCCGCTCACACCTACCAGGCGATGGCCCATCGGTGGGAAGACGCTCCGGAAGTGTGGGTCAGCTTGGCCTACGGGAACATCGGATCCATCGAAGCCTTCAGGAGCCGCATTCGCCAGAGAGTCCGTCGAAGGAGCGGAAGTGGTAGGGGGCATTTCCTCACGGTCCTTCGAGATATCCGAGTGCAGTCCATGAGCGGGAATCGAACCTTCGACGCCGTCATCTTCTCAACGGTCGACATCTCTGGACGAAACGAGAAGCCGTTTCGCTCCATTGCACTTCCACCCGATACCGCTCTAGTGGTCTTGGGCAAGATCGCGCTAAGACAACCTGGCGTTCACAGCATCTCGGGTTCACGGGGTCCGGGCGGGTGGCAACCCCCACTGTCGGAGCTGTTCCAAGCCAGTTCGACCAACATCGGTGGGCTCATCGGCGCAGCAGCAGAAGAGGACGTTCTCGCGGCGTTCGATCGCGTTGCTCAGTGGGCAGAAGACAACTTCAATGTGAGGCCGGAAGCGTATGCCCCCCACCCCATCGAGGTGCCCCTAGATCAATTCCGCAATCGGCTCAGCGAAGAGCTTCAGCGGCTCGAGGCTGAGCGTCACGGTACTTCCTAGGGAAGGGTCACGGTATTTCCGGTAGTGGGTCAGTCTCAGTCGAGAAGTTTGGCGATTTCGACGGCTGACCACGGATAGTGGGCGACCCCTGCCGCCAAGGCCGGAGTGGTCGGACGGCCATACCGCTTCGTCAGGGTTTCGTGGGGCCGGGCGAAGTTGTAGTGCATGAAGTAGAGGCTGATCGCGGCCGTGTGGTTCTCGACCTTCTTGGAGAACCCATTGGTCAAGCGGGTGAACCGGCGCATGGGACATCCGCATGGTCAGGTTTTGGCGCTCGACGTAGCTGGTCGAGATGCACTCCGGGTTCGGAAAGCCGGTGACGATCCGCTGGTCGATCCCCGTGCAGGTGGCCGGCGAGTAGCGATGCTCGGTGTCGGCGTCTCCGCCGTACATCTTGATGAGCTGGGCGTAGTCCACTCGGTCTGCACCAAACAGAGGCTCGATCACCGTGAGGTGGGACTGCAAGCCGTCCGTGGTGATCTGAACCCGACGCGGCCGAAGGCGAGACTTGAGGTCCGCCAGGAAGGTGTAGCAATCGCGGTTGTCCCGGCGTCCGACCAGCCATGACGGGACCAGTTTGGTCTCGGCGTCGATGGAGGTCCAGGTCCACACGTCGCCACAGCCCCACTCGTCCTCGTGCTTGATGGGGACGTTCTTGGCCTTGGCGTAGCAGAAGCTCCAAATCTCGTCGCACTCGAAGCGGTCACAGGGCAGGTTGCGGAGCATCCGGTCCTGGTACTCGGCGCAGGCGTCGCCCAACTCCACCAAGAGCTTGACGATGGTGTTCTTGGCGACCCCGGTCACCCAGACGGTGGATCGGATGGACATGCCCTCTACGAGGCAGGCGATGACCTGGCCTCTGCGCTCCGTGCTCAACCTGTTCATGGGGGCATCGTTGGCAGGGGGGCGTAACACCGTCTGACCTGGGGTTTATACAGATAGTGAACTACCTAGTGCTACACTCGTATTCATGGGTACATTGACTGCAATACGGAGGCCGCGAAAGGCTCTCCCCGTGGGGGAGGTATGGCTGCGGGGGTGGCAATGCGAGCGTTGCGGGCACCAGTGGCTCCCCCGCGGCGAGGACAAGGCCACACCCCCGACCACCTGCCCCAACCAACGGTGCCGGTCGCCCTACTGGAACAAGCCCAAGAAGGTCAAGGAGCCGAAGGCGACGAAACCTAGGGCGGCGTCGTGACAGCCGTCCCCAACATTTCCCTGGGGTCGCCCACAGGCGACTCCCCAGGCGACGATGCCAGGCTGAGCACCGTGACGCCCCACCATGTCGGGATGGGCGATCCCCCCTCAGTTCCGTCGAAGGCTCTGGCGCAACTTCTCAAGGAAGGGGTCACTTGGGGGGACGCGGCCGAGTGGCTGCCTCGACTGCCCAAGGGCAGCGTCGACCTTTTTTTCACATCGCCCCCCTACGCCGATGCCCGTGGGTACAGCCGCATCCACCCGGATCAGTACGTCGAGTGGTTCGTGCCATTTGGCGCAGCCATGCTTGACGCCATGGCCGAAAGTGGCGCGTTCGTGCTCAATATCAAGAACCGGGTTGTCTCGTCCGGCCCCCTTCGGGGTCAGCGGCACCCCTACGTTTACAAACTCGTATTGACCCTGCAAGAAATGGGATGGCGATGGATCGAGACTTACATTTGGGCGAAGCCCAATGCCGTGCCAGGCCGGTTCGGTCCACGGCCCAAGGATGCGTTTGAGTACGTATACTTCTTCGCCAAGGGGGAGAAGCCCTATTTCGACCTCGACGCGGTGCGGGCGCCTTACAAGGCGTCACCGGAGGAAATCGCCCGCCGCAGTCGCGATCGCAACGGCCGCCGCAATACCGCCGCTGGGTTTGGTCGAGACCGGACAAAGACATATCTCAACGGTGGCGCTGATCCCGGCAACGTGGTCAGCGTTCCCCAGACGTACAACCAGCACAAAGGTGCGGCACACACCGCGGCAATGCCGGAAGGGCTGGCCGAGTTCTTCGTCAAGGCCGCAAGCCCGGCGAATGGGGTCGTGATCGACCCATTCGCCGGGAGCGGGACCACGACGGTCGTAGCTCGCCGGTTCGGTCGTAGGGCTGGGGGGCTGGAACTGCATTCGGAGTTCGTCGCTGAGGCCCACCGCCGGATCGCTGTCGACATTGCCGATGACTCGCAGGGTTTGTTGTTGAGTACGGCCTGGTAGTTGATGCCCACCATTGGCGAAACGGTTGCTCTAATCGAAAGCTCCGCCTCTTGGAATGAGCGAATAGCCCGTATACGGAGAATTCCCGAGTTACACGGCACCAGCGAGCACCAGGCCGTGTTTGCCGAGGTTGCCCGCCAGCTTTATGTACCCCACCTCGGACCGGACTTCGCCTACATCCCAGCGGACGCTTTCTACGGCCTATCGACATTCGAGGTTGCCTACGCGGCAGCCGAGCGTGCAACCCATCACTTCACGGCCGTAAGTGTCGACCACCTCACGGTTGTGCTCACCGAGCAGCCAAGGACCCTGCTCCCTCTACGCGTGTTGCTCGGTCTCCTTCGCCCGGAGTTCGCCGCCGCCACGAAACTCGTAGCGGACCCGCTAGGTCTCAAACCCCTATCACCAGCCAAGGTCGATGGTATGGAACGCAAGGGGACTAAGCCCACGGCCGCCGAGGCTCGCGTCGCTGCCGAGACAATCGACCAGGTAATGACCCGAAGGCTGTTCGGTCACCCACCCGGTGAGCTGCGCTCCAAGCAGGACAAGCCCGATACCGCGGAGGGGTGGGAGTCCGTTCGCCGGTTCGCCGCGGATGGCGTCCCGCTGTCGATGTTCCTCCACCAGCGCCATTACGGCGGAGCGTTTCGGCAGTTGCTCGACGCCACGAGCGAGAAGCGCGGCAACCTGATCGAGGACGCCGTGGAGGCCCTGTTCGTAGCCCACGGCATCCCGTTCGTTCGTACGGGCTCCCACAATCAGCACGAAATCGAGGACCGGTTTGAAATTCACGTCCGCCCTGCCCCGGACTTCGTTGTGTACGACGGAGCCAATCGCCTGCAAGCCATGTTGGAATGCAAGGGCGCGAATGATGGGGGCACCGCCAGGGACAAGGCGCTTCGATTTGTGGCACTTCGCGCCGAATCGACCCGGCTTGGTGGGGTCCCGCTGATCGCTGTTTTGGGTGGCCTGGGATGGCTCCGCGTGAACGACACGCTTGGGCCTGTTGTTCACGACTGCGACGGTAGCGTGTTCTCCGTTTCAAATGTGGCTGAGATGATGAACGTTGCCCCGTTCCCCACCTTGGTCGGTCTAACGGAGGAGCCACCGTAAGGGTGCTACGAGCTACCCCCGTCTGCGTCCACAGGTAGTGGCTCGGGGTCCTCGTCGGGGGCGGTTTCGGGCTTCTTAACCTCGTCCTTCCCGGTCGTCGCCTCTTTCACAACCGCCCATGCCCGCTGGGCCATGTCACGAGGTTTGGGGGTCCGTTTGGTCGTCGATTAGAGAAACACGCTATACGTCGTGCTGACCGATTCGGGGTCCATGTCACTCTGTGTGGTGGACTTGGGTAGGAGATTCAAACTGACCCACTACCGTATTTCCTAAGGGCGAGTCACCGAACTTCCTAGGAATGCTGTCGCTCGCGTCACGGATGTTCCTTAGGTCTCCGCGTCACGGAATCGTCATTCCTTGTTTCATTGGAATCACCGTGACGTTGGTGGTCACCCGTCTCACTAGGAGAATCCGTGACAGGCATTCTCGACAACAACTCACCTCACTCGCGATCGGAGACACGATCAAATGTGTACGCAGACTTTTCGCGCTTTTCTTTCGGGGTCTGTTCCGCGAGGACGCCTCCTCTCTCTACAGCAGAAACGAAAGGCCAAATGGGAACGAACGACTACGCGCACCAGTGATCACAAGGAATGCCTAACGGATGGCGCGGAAGGGGTACGTGCGTGTTTCACATCGGAGGGAGGGAGCAGTACTCCGATTGCAAGCGAGCGCGCCCGGTTGACTGCTGACGTAATCGCGTGAGCAGTGAGTGCCGAACGCGACATAGCGCCACAGACATTTTCTCAAAGAATCAACCAATGAATGGTTGACTTTGATCGCGTGGTCGTTGTATAGCTGATTGCTACACACATAGATGGCCCCCGCGAGTGCGCAAACACTCCGGGGGCCTTGGCCCAGACCTTTACAGGAGGTATGGACATGAAGAACCCTACTGGCGATCGCGCCGACCGTTTGGCCGATGCCCATCACGACCTCGTCACCGCGATCGAAACGTTGACTAGTGGTGACGATTGGCAACGAATGCTCGAGCTGGCATCGCGGTTCCACCACTACAGCGCCAACAATGTGTTCCTGATCATGCTGCAGCGACCTGATGCAACGCGGGTAGCCGGATACCGCGCCTGGCAATCGATGGGCCGGCAAGTGCGCAAGGGTGAGCGAGGAATCCGGATTCTGGCGCCCTGCCAGTACCGCTACAAGGTGACTGACGACGACGGGACCGAGAACACCCACGTAGGCATTCATGGATTCACAACCGCGGCCGTGTTCGATGTTTCACAGACCGATGGCGAAGAACTTCCCGATATCCGACCCGAGTTGCTCGAGGGTGATGACCTTGCTGGGTTGTGGGATGCACTCAGTGTCCAGGTGAAGGTGGCCGGCTACACCCTCGAGCGCGGTGACTGCCACGGGGCGAATGGTTGCACCGATCACAGCGTGCGCACCGTACGGGTCCGTGACGACGTGAGCGACGCCCAGGCGGCCAAGACGCTCGCCCATGAGCTGGCCCACGTGCTGCTGCACCCCGACACGGCCGCCTACTTCCAGTGCCGGGGACGGTCGGAAGTCGAGGCGGAAAGCGTGGCGTACCTGGTCTGCCAAGCGGCTGGGCTGGTGACGGATGGGTACTCCTGGCCCTACATCGCCCGGTGGAGCGACGGCGAAGCCAAGGTCGTGCAGGAGACGGCCGGTCGAGCCCTCGGTGCTGCCCGGTCGATTCTGTCCAAATGCCAGTGCCAGGCTCCATAAGTCCTGCTCTCTGAAATCGCTTTCCCAATTCAAGAAGCTCTGTCACCCCAAACCCGCTTTCCGTTTACCTCAGTGCGTCCAGCGCGGCCCTGATCAGCATCTCGACGCTCTGAAGTTCCACGCGGCCCGGTTGGGTCACCATGGATCCCAGGGGGATGGAATCGTTCAGCCGATTGATGGCTCGGTAGGCCGGGTCCACCCTCTGAAACAAGTCTCGGTCCTGTACCAGCACGACGTCGTGTTGATCAAAGCGATTGCGGGTCAGGTGGAATCCCCAGTAGACCCCGTTCCTCAGGGCTCCATGAATCCGGTCCAAGGTGTGCTGCAATTCGCTGGACAGCAGCAAGCGGACCTCGGCGAGAGGAATCGTCTCAGAGCCAGCCGGTGACTGCATCCGAAACCGGTGGAAGGAGGCGAAGACGGCCACGGTCGCCCCCACCGACAAAATCCACGCGAAGGCAGCCGATGGCACATCAGCCCACTTGCTCGCGATCCCGAGGCCGGTTGCCAAAGCTCCATCGACAACGAGGACCGAGGTTTTCCCGGCGATGAAGAGGCGCCAGGCGGACTTCCCGCCTTCTCGAGCCCATCCTGGCACGCAGGGAGCCTAAGACTTACCCTAGGCGTGCGAGCGTTATTGCCATTGTGGTCGCCGGCATCCTTTGGGAAGTAGCCGACGGGAGAGAGCCGCACCGTTCAGGTGTCCGCAGGGAAGTCTCTCCGCTCTGGCAGTAGCTGGATGTCGCTTTCGGTAAACCCGTGGACCCTGCAGCGTTCCCCATTTGCAAGCACCCAGTCGCCGACCTCGAGATCGGCCACTAGCTCAGGTGGCTGGACGGAGCGCCTTGCCAGCAAAACTCGACCACACGACGAGGGATCGCGAAACTCGTCAGTCACCAGCAAACTCTCAGTAACCGAGGGATGATTCTTCACGAAGTCGATCCTGTCGACCTTTATGAAGGCTTCTCGGCCATCCACGTAGGTCGAGGCCTCGCCGTACTTGCCCCCGTCGATTCCCTCTCTGATCCAAGCGAACGCCGGAAGGACGATTGCCCACGGCTTCGGAACTTGGATGACCTCTCCCGCTTGTCGGGTTGCGTAGATGCCGTAGATCAGCGGGTCCTCTTCGCTCAACTCGGCAAAGCGTTGTCTCGCGCCCTGTTTCGTCACACCCAGTGCCCTTCCAATGTCGGTCCAAGACGCGCCAGCGCCGCGAGCAGCGGTGACCGATGCCACCACGGCCTCCGTTGTGCCCTGGGCAGCGACGTTCGCTGCCTTCACGCCCTCAAGGGCTGTGTTGGCATCGCGGCGAGGACCGAACGCGTCGTGAACTGCTTGCGACGCCAGCGAGGCCGCTGCAGTCCGTATCTGCCGGAAGTCCACATAGCCTGTCTCTGCCATATGACAACTTTAGTTGTCGAACACCCGTGCGTCAAGGAAAGTTCAAGCGTCGGGTCCAACACGTTCGTATTAGGCGGTTACCGTGAGCCACCTCTGAATCCCTACGAACACAGGGAGGTCGGTCATGAGCCAGTTCATCAAGTGGGGTCCGGTCCACATGCCCCGCGGCGGACGCGATCATGGTGACTATGAACGGCGTCGAGTCTGACGTCGTGCTGGTCGACTACGACAATCTGTCCAGGTTCGAGTCCGGCCAGTCCTACCGCTACGAGGAGGGCGGCCACTACAAGCGATCGCCGGCTCGTCTCACTGCCCCGCGTACGGGTGATTGGTACGCGGTGGTGCGACCTCGGGGCGGCCGAGTCAAGGCCGAGTTCATGCTGCAGAGAGGCCGTGCGGCTTCAGCGCGCGCTACCGCACCCCGCCACGAACAACTAGGAGTCCCAAATGCCCCGCCGTTGCCCGTTCTGTCCTCGCAACGCGAACACCGCTGAGCACGTAAACCCCAACTGGCTGAGTCAGATGTACCGGCAACGCAACGGCCCTGGCACGTTCACCATGCGTTTCGGCGGGCTCTACCCAGAGCGCACTGTGAAGAATCGGTTCAACCAGACCGTTCGAGTCTGTCTCGCATGTAACACCGGGTGGATGGCACGGCTGGAAGCCCGAGCCAAACCTGCCCTGACAGCCATGGCGAATGGCGAACGAATCATGATGGGAGTTGCCGGGCAGTGGGTGCTCACGCGCTGGCTCATGAAACAGGCAGTCATGCAAGAGTTCGTCCTACCGCCAAGCTCGGAGTTACGAATCTCAAACGCGTCGCAGCGACACCTGATCAAGTCTGGTGGGATACCGGAAGGGTGGCTGGTCGCCATCGCAGGCTTTGAGGGGGACTCGCACCTCGGCGTCGAGCACACGATTGGACGACCGAAGGTGCGTGTCGCTGATGACGGTACAACCGTTGGTCATGTGGCCCTACACACGTTCCAGTTCGAGTGCTTTGTAGGACAAGTCTTGCTTCACTCGTGTGCCGAAGTTCCGGTGGTTCAGAACTTCCTCGGGGGCCCGCAGTATGCCGCAGAGCTCCTAACTAGACCGCTCCTGAGGTGGCCCTCGACTCAAACCCTTCGCCCGGAGTGGATGGACACGATCAAGAACTTCGTTCCGGTGTCGGCGGGTCCGGGCCACCTTGGAGTATCCGCGTAGGAGCGGGCCTCACGACCACACCGGAGTCGGCCTCGAGCAGGAGCAGGTCGAAATGGACGATCAACGGAACCGCTCCAACCGCGGCCGGTCGGGCCGCAGCAACCCCCTGTCCGGTCCGTTCAGGACGGCGTCATCTCAGGCCCATGTCCGCCCAGATTGCCCCTGCGGAGCGTGCCTTCGCCTAACCCAGCCTCTTCACGCCGGCATTGTGAACACAGTCGGGAACGATTGAACGGTGCCCGCGTCCCCGCGTGGCGATGATTTCGGCTCGTGGAACGGATGGCGCCGGGCGATGGAGGCATTTGGGGGGGTCAAAAGCGACCAGGCACCTGCGTTGGGACGCGTGTGGCCAAGCTGGTGCCGACTGACGGGGTCTGAGATCGTTCAGGTGATGAGGTCGACGCGGCGGTAAGCGCCGAGGAGCACGTCGGTGGTGGGCCAGTTCTCGATGATGCGCACCATGCGGCGTCGCGCCGAGTGCACGAGACGGCCGGGAGCGTGGAAGATGCCCCACCGGAGTGCTTTGGGTTTCGCGTCGCGCCAGGCGCCTTGCAAGCAGAGGAGCTGGAACCACCGCACGAGGTCTGCGGCCAGGGCGACGACCATGAGCCAGGTGGCGTTGTCCTCGAAGCTCGCAAAGGGGAACCGACAGAGCCCCGAGTCCTTCAGGCGGCAGATGTGCTGTTCGACGTGTGCGTGGGCGCGCATGGTGACGTCGAGATCTCTCGGGTCGCCGTCCTGGTCGGTATAAAAGCCCCAGTAGCGGTAGTCGAGGGAGGGGAAGAGGCTGCGTTGGGCACCAGGGTGCAGCGGTTCACGCCGGACGATGAGTCGGGTGCCACTTGGGAACCGGGCACCGTCGATCAAGCTCGTGAGCTCGGCCACCGCCGCGCCGTCCTTCTCCTCGCCATCTTGGGCGAGGCCAGCAAGCCACACCTCTTCGATCCCGATGGCGTCGAAGATGGCTGCGGTGATCTGGGCGTTCTGCCGGGCCGAGACGTAGAAGCCCACGTGGCGCTCCCGGCACGCCTTCAAGAAGTCCTCGGTGCAACCGGCCGAGTCGGCCCGCACCACTACCTCTCTTTCGACCAGCTCTTGACCGTCACCGGCCCGATGTCCGGCGGCGACGTCACCAGGCAGTTGGGCGATGGCTGAATCGAGCACGCTTACGTGATCGGCCACCGTGTTGGCCCCGGCGTTGCCCGGCCGAAGCAGCGCGGAGAGCGTCTCGCCGGTCGCATCCGCGAAGCAGAACATCGGGTGGAACCCGTAGCCGCCCTTGTAGGTGGGAGCCGCCTGCTCCTTGTTCTCCGAGTGAATCTCGACCAACGAGGCGTCGATGTCCAAAACGACCGGGTCCTCGCCCTTGGTCGCCTGCGAGCGCCGCCAGACCTCTTGGCGCACCCGGGCCACCGCGTCCACGAGTGCTGCTCTTTTCGCCGACGTGATCTCGTGGAACGTGCGCGCGACCGTCGTGTCCGAGGGCACCGCACCGAAGAGATCGCCGCCGGTGCGCAGGAACTCGATGTCGAGGCAGCTCTCGCCACCACCCGCCAGCATGAGCGCCACCTGCACGAGCACCTTGCCGCGGTCGTGCAGGGGAATCCCTGCACCCGCCCACGGCAGACAAGACGAGAGCGCATCGCCGAGTCCCAACCGGTCGGCAAAGGTGCCAAGGGCGTGCAGCCCGACGTGGGCCGCCACGCCGGTCCCACCGGGTTCCACCACGACGCGACGGGTGCTGTTAGCGTTCACTTTGGAGATGCCCTCCTGGTTCGGGATTTTGCTGTCTCAGCAACAACAGTTTCCCCTACTCGGAGGGCAATTCCGCGGACGCGCGGCGATCAGCTCAAATGGCGGCGTGAAGAGGCTGGGCTAACCCAAATCGAAGCCACAGCTAGCCCGACGGCGAGTATGAAGACGACTATGAAGAGGTGCTGGCGCCCATGCACCGCATTCAGGCAAGCACCATCGGCGTTCTCTAAGTTCCACTGCTCGTAACTGAGCGGCGGGGTCTGAGCCGGGGTTGTGTGGCCCGTGAAAAGGTCCCATCCAGAGATGCATCCTGCCGTAGCCGTTGATTGCGAATAGATGCTCGTCGAATCCGCGCTTGGCGGATTCACTGTGTACTTGTCGTAGCTGGCCGATGGGTGCTGGAAGAGGAAAAACAACGCGACCACCAAGGCCGCGACAGCCAGGACCGTCAGCAAAGTCCGATAATCCGTCGTCGGCCTACTGGATCCGGCCGTGCCTACAGGTTGTGCAGCGTGCAGTGCCATCACTGCCCTCCCCTTGTGACTCCGACAAGTGTCCGTGGCCGGTTTCCAGTCCGCGCTTTTGGCCACGAGAAGTCCGCACCCCTCGCGGTGATGTTCAACCCTATGCGAGCTTCGGCGCACCTCCTCGCTGACGGGCCTCTTTGAGGCGGAACGACTCGCCCGATGTGGCCACGACCACGCTGTGGTGGAGCAGCCGGTCGAGGAGGCTGACCGCGGTGGTGTGCTCGGGGAGGAAGCGTCCCCAGTCCTCGAACGGCCAGTGTGAGGCGATGCCGAGGGACCGTCGTTCGTAGGCCGCGGCGACGACGCGGAAGAACAGCTGAGCTCCGGTGTCGTCCATCGGGGCGAAGCCGATCTCGTCGATCACGATGAGATCGGCCTTCAACACCTGCTCGATGACCCGCCCGACACTGTTGTCCGCCAGACCGCGATAGAGGGTCTCGACGAGCTCGGTGGCGGTGAAGTAGCGGACCCGCTTGCCGGCGTCGACGGCGTGGTGGCCGAGGGCGACGAGCAGATGCGACTTGCCCGTCCCCGCCGGACCCACGAGACAGAGGTTCTCCTTGGCCCCGATCCACTCGAGCGACGAGAGGTAGTCGAAGGTGGCACGTGGCACCGACGACGCCTCGACATCGAGCTCGTCGAGGGTCTTGGTCACCGGGAACGCAGCCGCAACCAAGCGGGCCCGAGCGTTCGAGGCGTCACGCGAGGCGATCTCGGCTTCGACCAAGGTGCGCAGGAACTCCTCGGGCCGCCAGCGCTGGGTCTTGGCCACCACCAGCAGTTCGGGACCGAGTCGGCGCATGGCCCCGAGGCGCAGGCGCCGGAGGCCGGCTTCGAGGTCGGCGGCGAGCGGCGGCGGGGTGGTGCTCATTGGTCAGCACCGATGGCGTAGTCATCGAGCGAGCGGACGGCCACGCTCGGCAGATCGACGATGAGCGCCTCACCGGGCTTTCTCGGTCGGGGCACCCCCGTGCCCGCAGCGAGGATCGAGCGCACGTCGCGCGCCCGGAACCGCCCGAACTCGACGGCCCGCTCGATCGCGGCGACGAGCGCCTCTTTGCCATGGGCCGCCTCCATGGCGCACAGCTCGACGAGGTCGGCGGCGAGCCCCGTCATCCACCGCGCCACCGCCCCCTTGATGAAGTCCTCGGCGGCGGGGCCGAGGGCCACGAAGGCCTTCTCGGCCGGGGTCTTGGGGCGCACCGCGCACGTTGGCGAGGGCCGGGGACCGCCGTAGTGGTCGTCGAGCACAGCGGTCTCACCAGGGGCGACGAGTGCGTGGCTGGCGATGATCTCGCCCAAGAAGACCACGAGCACCGTGCCGTCGGACACCCGCAGCTCGACCTGGCGCCCGATGTGGGCCGTCGGCACCGAGTAGCGGGCCGAGCCGAAGCGGACGCAACTGAGGCGGTCAACCTTGCGCACCACCACCGTGCCGATGCGGGCCCGCAGCGAGGGCAACTCGCCCATGAGCGGGCGCTCGATCTCGAGGCGCTCGGAGGGGATGGCTGCGATCTCGGAGTGCACCTGGCCGTTCACCTCGGTGCACCACGCTCTGCCCTTGGCGTTGGCCTCCGCCAGGTCCGAGACAGTCAGCTCTTCGGGGATCATGAGATCGGACTTCACGTAGCCGACGAGGTTCTCGACCAGACCCTTGGACTCGGGGTCCGCTCCCTCGCAGAAGTCCGGCCGGGTGCGGTAGTGGGTGACGAAGCGCACGTAGTCCGGCGTCGGGACGACCAGCCCGGCCACCGTGGCGCCCTTGAGACAACCCATGCGATCGGTCAGCAGAGTCTTGGGGACCGCGCCGATCGTCTCCATGCACTCGGCCAGCGCGGCCATGGTGGTGTCGGCCCTCAAGTTGTCGGCGAAGGACACGAACCGGAGCCGGCTCCAGGCGAGCACGGCGCAGAACACGAACAGCGGTCCGATCTCGCCCCAGTCGAACACCAGCACGTCGCCCGGCGCCCACACCCCGGGTCGACGTCCTCGGTGGTGATCGACGCGCCACTTCGCCTTGGCCTCGGCCACCGCACGGCGCAGGTTGCGTGCCGAACCCTGGTAGCCGGCGGCACGCACCACGGGCAGCAGCCGCTTGGCCGAGATCCGGCCGTCGGTTCGCTCCACCCGCTTGGCGATGATGGCGGTCACGTCGTCGTAGTTGTGGGCCACCGACGCCTCGACGCCCGCTCCGGCCTCCTCGGTCGCTCTGGCCTTGGCCACGGCACGCTTGACGGTCTTGTCGCTGGTGCCGCAGATGGCCGCGGTCGCTCGATACGAGCCGACGTCTTCGAAGACAGCATTCATGTCCATCCGTTCCCTCGCTGATTTCATGGAGGCATCCCCTCGGTCGGTTGCGGCGGTTGGCTTGCACCGCCACCGTGACCGGCTGGGGGGACCCTCTCGTGGATGCTTCAGCGAGGGGTGCGGACTTCTCGTGGCCAAAACTGCGGACTCCTGGTGGCCATCAGTGCGGACATTTCATGGCCAAAACTGCGGACTTTCTCGTGGCCACGGACAACAAGTCTGAGAGTGCTAGATATTAGCTGTCGACCTATCTAGTGCAGGGGATATGCAATCGTCGGCGTGCAGCGGACACGCCGGGGCGCCAATCAAGCTCGCCAGCTTGGTGATCGAGTTCGGCGATCCGCACAAAGGCCGAAATGAGTCAGGAACAGCTGGGGGAAGCGGCCGGACTTCATCGGACGTACATCGGACATCTGGAGCGAGGCGAGGTGAACCCATCGCTGCTCAACATCCTCAAGGTGGCAGCGGCGCCCGGGGTCGATGCCTCCGAGCTTGTTTTCGGATTGGCTCAGACCCTCAAGAATCCGAGGACGGCGTAGCGCGGTTCGGGGGTTGCAGGGGGCGGAGCCCCCGCTCTGATGTCCTTTAGCCATAAAGCAAGCGCAGCCCCACGACGACCGCAACCAGCGCGAAGCTGATTACGCCTAGTTCATTCCAGTAGCGATCTAGCCAGTCCATGACAAAGAACGGTCGCCCGAAGATGGCCGTTTGTCCGGACGGCCATCAGCGCCATGAACCTTTCAGGTTTCGAGGGCTTTCTGCCTGAACCGCGCCTCGTGCCAAGCCGGACGTTGAAAGCGCCTAGGACGGGCTGACCCGGTTGGTCAGAACAGCCCAAGCGTGGACCTCGCTCATCCGCCAGATATAGCCACACTTCAACCGGAGCACAGGCTCTGGAAAGTCGGGGTGCCGTGACCTTCCACTGGTTGATGGTATTGGCGTCGACACCGACGTCCTCGGCGATTTCAGCGGGGGCCCCAACCCGCCTCGCCACTTCCACCCCGACCTGTCGTGTGGACGGAGCCGACCAGCTGAAACTAACTTCTTGGAGCACATAACTGTGCGGGTTTTGCTCGGGTCGCACCAGGGACATTCCAGGTCAGCACAGCGCCAGCCCCGCTCTGCTTGCAAAGCAGGTGCTCTAGCCAGCTGAGCTACGTCCCCCGAGACTCTGATACCACGATAACCAGGCGCCGGTCAGGCCGTTGCATGTCGCCGGAGCTCGCCGAGCTCAACCCACTCGAGCACGGACGCGTGCGTCGCCTCAAGGACGACCGGCGGTGCGACGCCGGCGTCGAAGGCCTCCTTCCACCGCGAGGCGCAGAGGCACCATCGGTCTCCCGCGACGAGCCCCGGGAACCCGAGTCCCGGCTGCGGTGTGGAAAGGTCGTTGCCGGCCTCCTTCGAGAAGGCAAGGAACTCCGTGGTCATCCGCGCGCAAACGACGTGGACGCCGAGATCCTCGGCCCCGGTTTTGCAACATCCGTCTCGATAGAAGCCGGTCAGTGGGTCGGCGCTGCAAAGCTGGAGCTCTTCACCGAGGACGTTCAGGGCCATGGACCATTTGATCACGCGTGGCCGTGTCGGCCTCCGTCTCCGGTCGCGCGACCGGCGTCCCCACGGTGACGGGGGCCGGACCGCCGATCGCCTTGTCGAAGGTCTCCATGTCCGTCGGGACCACGACGCCGCGCGCGATGAACCGCCGTCGGGCCAGCAAGCCGACCCCGGCGGCCACGAAGCACGTGATGGCTCCGACGAGGAGGCCGATCCGTGGGCTCGAGGCGCGGATGATCCAGCCAATCGTGGGACCGCCGATCGGCGTCGAGCCCAAGAACGCGACTGCCCACAGGGCCATAACTCGGCCGCGCATCGTCGCGTCCGAGTTCAGCTGCAACGTCGAGTTCCCGATCGCCAGGAACGACACACTCCCCCAACCGACGAAGAACAGGGCAGCCAGCTCCAGTCCGAGGTTGGGCGCGAGAGCCGCCAGGAGGGTGACGGCGCCGAACCCCGTGGCGGCGATCACGATCGGTCGGATGCCGGTCGATCCGCGCGCCGCGGTGACCAGCCCCCCGACCACCGCACCGATGCCCATTGCTGCGGTCATGAAGCCGAACACCTCGGAGTTGCCATGGAACGTGAGGCGGGCGAGCACCGGCAAGGACACCTGGAACTCGTAGGTGAACATGCCAACCATCGCCATCATGAGCAGCGGCACGGCCAGCCGCCGATTGTGGCGGACATAGGAGAACCCCTCTCGGAGTTGGCCTCTGGCGCGGGCGGTCGGCGGGCTCGGGTCCAGCGCGCCCTTGTCCATCGTGACCAGTGACGCCACGACGGCCACGAAGCTCACGGCGTTGGCCATAAAGCACTCTCCGACGCCGACCGTCGCGATCAGGACTCCGGCGACCGCGGGGCCGACCGCCCGCGCCGCGTTGAAGGTCACCGAGTTCAAGGTGACGGCGTTGCGCAAGTCGGTCGGTCCGACCATCTCGAGGACGAACGCCTGCCGAGCGGGGTTCTCGAACGTGTTGTTGAGGCCGAGCACAACGGCGAGCACGCAAATCTCCCAGAATTGGGCGGCGTGCATGATCGTCAGGATCCCGAGAGCCAGCGCCTGGAGCCCCATGAGGGACTGCAAGAACACCATGAGGCGCCGTTTGTCCACGCGGTCGGCGATGACGCCGCCATAGGGACCGAGGAGGAGGATCGGCAGGGTCTGCAGCCCGATCACATAGCCGAGGTCGGTCGCCGAGTTGGTGATCGTCAGGACGAGCCACGCCTGGGCGGTGGTCTGCATCCAGGTGCCGATGAGTGAAATGGACTGCCCAAAGAAGTAGCGGCGGTAGTTCGGCACCGCCAGCGACGAGAAGGTGGTCCGGCCCGTGCTGCGAAGGCGCTCGATACCGCGGGCGGTCGACGAAGAGCCGCTCATTTCGATTCCCGGGCTCCCAGCTGCTCAGCGAGTCGTTCCAGCACCGGCAGGGCGTCGACCACGAGCCGGCGCTCGTCGGGGTCCAGCGCCTCGAGCACGAGGCTCAGCTGGTCGGTCCGCTCAGAACGGACCTTCTCGAACAACCTCCGACCGCTAGCAGTCACCTCCAGCAGCGCCGCTCGACGGTCAACGGGGTGCGGGTGGCGGCGGATCAGGCCGGGGACCTCGAGCTTCCTCGCGACCCGGGACAGCATGGTCGGGTTCATGCCTTCGAGGGAGGCGAGATCCGACAGCCGGATGGGGCCTCGTCTGGCCACGGTCTCGAGCACGGAGATCTCGGTCGGCGTATATCCCGAGCCCGCCTTCGTGGGCCGCAATCGCCTCGAGATGCGGTTCACCGCTACCCGCAGGCGAGCCGCCGCGTCCGCCGACGTCCCCTCCGCGTGCTTGATTTCGCTTCGACCGTTCACCTGGGCCCCAGTAGTTGCTTGCTTATTGGCAAGTATAGAGCTTCCAGCGGTCCTGCTGGCCTCTTCGGGGCCCCGTTAGGGTGCCCGCGGTGGACGCTCGCTCGTTCCTCGGTATGCGGGCGGTCGATGAGCAAGGCCTTCGCTGGGAGTTCGACGTCGAGCCCGGCCTGTCGACCCCCGGCGACTTCCTCTACGGGGGTTGCGGCCTGGCCGCCGCCATCGTCTCCATGGAAGAGGCGTCCGGACGACCCACGGTCTGGGCTACCGCGCAGTACCTCTCCTTCGCGCCGACCCACAGCCACATGGAACTCGAGGTCGTGCTCGCGGTGACCGGTCGGCGAACCAGCCAGGCGAGATCCGTCGGTCACGTCGGCCCGAAGGAGATCCTCACGGTGAACGCAGCTCTTGGGGCGCACTCGGGGCCGTTCTCAAGCGCGTGGGTCGAGCCGCCGACCGTCGACAAGCCCGAGAACTGCTCGAACCGCCGCATTGGGGGACTTATGTCCGAGACCATCTTCGACAAGATGGAAACCCGCCAGGCCATCGGTCGGTCGTTCGAGGAGATGATGACAGCGGAGCCCATGCAGGGACCCTCCCGCTCGGCGATCTGGGCGAGACTGCCTGGCCACCTCGAGCCCGATGCGGCCAGCCTCGCGATCTTCGGCGACCTGGTCGGAGGCGGTGTCTCTCAAGTGGTCGGCCGTCCGACCCACGGCACCAGCCTCGACAACACGCTCCGAGTGGTCGAGCTCTCCCCCACCGAGTGGGTGCTGTGCGACATTCATATCGACGCCCTGGCCGGCGGTTACGCGCAGGGTCACGCCTACATGTGGTCGGAAGAAGGCCGACTGCTCGCAACGGCGAGCCAGTCGATGTCCTTCAGGCCGGTCGCCGGATAGGGATCAGGCGGACACCGCCGACTCAGCCGTCGGCGGGACGAGAACTGCACCGGCTGCGACGACCACGGCGTCACGATCCTGGCGGATCCCAGTGAGGCTGGCCCGACGAGCAACGCGGTAGCCCTCCAACGCCCCACCGAGCCGCTTGACTCGTTCGGAGAACCGGACCGTCACGTATCCGCACAACGGGGATCCGAGGCCGGCCGCGAACCCCTCCCAGGTCCCGAAGTTGAGGGCGAACGCGACCCCGAGTCCGGCATAGAGCATGGAGAAGGCGCCGAAGCAGCTCAGCAGCTTCACCGTGGCCTTCATCCCTTCGTTGGTCGGCTTCTTCGCGATCTGCTTGATGACCTGGTACGGGACGACGTGGACGACGGTGCCCACGAGCGCGAACGGTGCTGCGACCACCACCTTCAGGACTGACCACACGAAGAGCACACGCAACCACCAGCCGCGATAGCTGGCTGCCACCTGCGCGTCCGTGAGGCCAATGGCACCAAGGTCATCGCGGTAGTGCTCGAAGGTGCGACGGAGTTCTTGGGCTTCACCTGGGCGAGATTGCTCACTCGCGGCGAGCGAGCGGGCAAGTTGGTCGCGGTCCGAGAACGCGACTTCGCGCGGAGCGCTCGCACCTGTGTCCCGGGCGATGACGTCGGCGATCTCTCGCAACGTCCACGCTTCCGACCACGACGCGTACGAAGGGCCCAACGACCCGAGGATCCGCGCGATCTCGTCGGTGAGATCACGTACCGCCCGATGGTCGTCGACGCGATACGCGTCGGCCCACGGTTCGACCGACACGGGCTCGCCGACGCGTACCAGCGCCACCGAGCGGAACCGGGCCTTCTCGTCGTAGACGATCCCGACGGGCTGTACCACGACGCCCGCGACACCGTCGTCGACACACGCGCCGAGTGCGATACGTGCCGCGCCCGTCTTGAGGGGTTGGAGCTCGGGCTCGTCGTGGCTGATTCCCTCCGGAAACAGCGCCACGAGGCCCCCGCGCGCGAGCAACGCCCGGCACTTCGTGAACGTCGCGGCGTTCCGGCTCGTAGCGGCACCGTCCTTCGCCCGGTAGACGGGTACGACGCCCGCCAGTTTGAGCAACGGCCACAGGGGCGCGATCTTGAAGAGGGTCGACTTGCCGAGAAACCTCGGGAACCGTTCCAAAGTCGCGATCAGCAACAGGCCGTCGACCAGGCCATTCAGGTGGTTTGCCACCAGGACGGTGGGCACGCCGGGTGCGAGCTGGTCTGCGCCCTCGAGCTCGACACGCCGAAAGAAGATGTGAATCAGCAGGCGCGCAAAAGCACCCATGAGAGCATCCGGGACCCGGCGCACAGGGCAATCCTAAGAAACGCAGCGGGTCGACGATAGAAGAGCTCCTGACGCGGCACCTCGGACCCATGAGCGGGACTTGGCGTTGCGGGGACCCCCGGCCCACTCGCTAGCCTGTCCGTCTCCGGGGCTATAGCTCAGCCGGTTAGAGCGCAGCACTGATAATGCTGAGGTCGCTGGTTCGATTCCAGCTAGCCCCACCCAGATTCCCTGGCCGACTTGTGGGGGTCATCGGATTCTGGTGGGGAGCCCACTCCTCTGAGGGTCGTCCAGACGCGAACAAGGGTGCTCCAGGCTTGAGGTGTGGCCCAACAAAGCCGAAGCACCTTCGTTCTCTCGCACCCTAGCGAGCTTGTGGCCGCCATGGTGGCCCTGAGGGACATCCGGGTCCTTCACTACGGCCGCTGCGGTCCCGAGGTCGATGTCGGGATCGAGCAGATGCTCGGCGTGGTCCGCTACCCCAGCGGTGGTGCCCGGGCCCGTGTGAAGGACCGCCCGGTCGTGCGCTACGTCGACCTCCCGGTCTACCCAAGAGGGAAACGTCGGTCGCGACCCTCACCTCGTAGCACCAGGAGGAGGGTCAGCGCCGTGACCAGCCATTTCCGTGAGGGCGGACCGTCACACAGCCACCGCTCCCTTCGGATCGCCGGTTCGGAAGGTCGCCTTGTAAAGTCCCCGCGACCGCAGGAGGGGAAGATGGCCGACTCGAAGACCGACGAACGTGGCGCCCTTTTCGTGACCGCTGACTCCAAAGACCCCCGCTTCAATCAGCCCTACACCGACGTCCGGGAATGGCGCGATGAGCCGCCGGACGCCCCGGTGTTCCCCGGCGGCGTCACGACCCAGCGCGGGGGTGCCGCGCCCATCAAAGCCCGCCATCTCTATGTCCATGGAGGGTTCACTGGGACCGACGCCAAGTTCTCCTTTTGTTTCCCACCCGAAGAGGAATACCAGGGGCGTTTCTTCCAGGTCACCCATCAGTTGCTTGCCAGCGAGGAGGCCACCCCACGCGCCATCTCGTTCGCCCTGGCCAGTGGTGGCTACTCGGTGCAGACGAACATGGGCGGGCGCGACAACCCACGCACGGCGGAGCAGTCGGCTCACGGTCAGGCCGACACGACGATTCGGGGCTACCGGGTCAATGCTGAGGCCGCGAAGTTCTCTCGCGTGGTGGCGGCCGAGATCTTCGGACCGCACCGCACCTATGGCTATCTCTATGGCGGAAGCGGCGGCGCCTACCAAACGGTCACGAGCGCCGAGATGACGACCGGCGTGTGGGACGGCTTCGTGCCCTACGTCATGGGCTCGCCACAGTCGATCCCTAACTGTTTCACGGTGCGCGTCAACGCCCTCCGAGTGCTCAAGGACAAGTGGCCGTCGATCATCGATGCGATCGAACCGGGCGGAAGCGGCGACCCCTACGCGGGACTGGACGACGAGGAACGCACGGCGCTGGAGGAGGCCACCCGGACCGGGTTCCCGCCTGGGGCGTGGTTCAACTACATCCCCCAGGGCGGCGGGCCGCTCGTGCTGGTCGCCAACTATGTGCCGGTGCTGGACCCGACCTATCTCGACGACTTCTGGAACGAGCCGGGCTACCTCGGCACGGATCCGACATCGTCGGTGCGCGCCGCGCGCATCCAACACGAGGCGACCGTTGTCGAGGTGACTCCCGGCCGCCGGACGCAACTCAAGCTGTCGAGTGTGCCGACGGGTGATCTCACGGCTGCCGATGTGATCATCACCACGGGAGCGGCCGCTGGCAAAATCGCCTCGCTCGGCCGCGTCGCTTCGGATGGCAGGGGTCGAGTCGGCCTCGTGTTCGATCCGATCGGCGACACCATCGAGATCACGGCCGATCCCACCGTCGTCGACAACATCCAGATCGGCGACGAGCTCCGGATCGACAACTCGAGGTTCCTCGCGCTGCAGACCTACCATCGTCACCAATTCCCGCCTGCCAATCCCGACTTCGATTACCCCGACGTCTACGACTACTTCCGCAACTCCGATGGCACGCCGAGATACCCCCGGCGAGGTGTGGACATCGGCGCGGCCGGCACACTCGGGTCCACCGGTCAGATCCCCACCGGCCGCTTCAACGGGAAGATGATCGTGGTGGAGTGCATGCACGACGGGGACGCTCTCCCGTGGCAGGCCGACTGGTACCGAAAGAAGGTCGAGGCCATCGAAGGACTCGGTATCGACGAGAAGTATCGGCTCTGGTACGTCGACAACGCGAACCACACCGACCCGACCACCGAGACGCTAGAAACCCACGCCGTCGCCTACTCGGGCACGGTGCAGTACGTGCTACGCGAGCTGAGTGCATGGGTCGAGCGAGGGATCGTGCCGCCACCCACCAGCGAATACCGGGTGCAGGACGGCCAAGTGCACGTCCCACCGACGGCCACAGAACGCAAGGGCATCCAACCCGTGGCCCATCTCAAGGTGAATGGCGGCGAGCGTGCCGAGGTCGCCGTGGGCGAAGCCGTCACCCTGACGGCACAAATCGATGTGCCGCCCGCGCCGGGCACGGTCGTGTCGGCAAAGTGGGACTTCCAGGGCGAAGGCACGTATTCGGACGCCGCCAAGCTCGGCGATCCGACTTCGGAGACTGTCGAGGTTTCCGCCACACACGCCTTCAGCGAGCCGGGCACCTACTTCCCTGCGCTACGCGTTGCCTCCCAACGGGAGTCCGATCCGAGCACTCCATTTGCGCGGTCGATGAACCTCAGTCGAGTCCGGGTGGTGGTCAACGAATGAAGGTTCGCGATTAGTAACGCCACCGCATCGGCCTGCGGAGCGTCTAACGAGGCTGGCGTTCTGCTGTCACCCCGGGCACAAGAGTGCGACTGACTACTTGCTCGGCCATGGTCTCCGGCGACTGTTCCGCCTCAGCCGCGGAGAGCTCACACGGTTGAGGTGTGTGCGGTGATCTAAAGCGCCGCCTGGACGTCGTCACCGACGGCGAGAGGTCCGCCAAAGAGGTACCCGTTGGTCAGCTGGGTGTTTCCGGCAAGGTAGGCAGCGATGCTGGGGGGCAACGGCGTGGAGGGCTCGACCAGCAGCATGGGGCCCTGTGACCCCGGTTCGCCCATGAACACCCCACCCGAGAGGGCGTCGGGGAAGTTGGTGCCGGTGGCGGCCCCGAACACGGTGGCGTGGGGGAAGAACGTGCTCGCCACGGCGGCCGAAGTGCCGTAGAGGTCCTGGCCGTACACCGGGATCGCGCCCTTGTCCGCGCCCGCGGCAGCCAGCGGTCCGCCGATGGCATACCGGGTGTCCCCAATGTGATCGACGATGTAGGCGTAGGTCTCGAGGGACTGCGACGAGCCGTCGGTGAGGAGGATGGCCCCGCGCTCTTCGATCGCGGCCGGCACCGCCGAGAGGGCGTCGGCGAAGTTCAGCCCGGTGGCTTCGAAGATGGTGGTGGGGTTGCCAAGCTGCTCGGCGATGTCCACCGCGGTCGCATACTCATCCGCCCCAGCTTCTCGGACCACCTCGTAGCCGAAGCCCTTCAAGGTGGCATCGATGTTGGGGCTCAGGGCAAGGTCCCCACCCAGGATGTAGACGGTGTCGCCGACGGGAAGCACCCGTTGGATCTCCGCCAAGACCCGAGGGTCGAGGCTCGAACTGATCGGAGCTCCAGGGGTGATGAGGAGGGGACCGCCCATCTGGGCCGCCAACGGTCCACCGGCGAGAGCGTCGGAGAAGAAGTCGGAGCGCGCCAGGACCACGGCGTTGGCCGAGTCGGGGTTCGGGAACTCGGCCTGGGATACCGCGATCGACGTCCCGATCGCGTCGGTGCCGTAGATGCGTTGGACCGGCAAGGTCCGTGGTGGCGACGGAGAAGCATTCGAAGACAGCGACATAGGGGCGATGAACAGCTCGCGCTCGCCTCCGCACCCATAGTTCGTGCAGCCGGGCGGCGCCCAGGTCTGGTAGGAGATCCACCAGTTGCCCGACGCGTCGGTGAAGACCATTCCGCCGCCGGCCCCCCCGGGGCCGCTGAGGATGGGGTCGGCGGGCTCATTTTGGTCGCAAGGGCCGCTGGGACCGCTGCACACCACGTAGCCGGTCGCGTAGTTGCTCGAGAGATAGTTGCCCCCGGAGAAGAAGAGGTAGTAGTTCCCGCCCGAGTCCGCCATGGACGGATCGTCGGTGGTGGTCTGCCAGGCGTAGGTGGCTGACGCGATGGTGAAGATCGAAGTCGGCGACCCGATCAGGCTGACGCCGTCGGACGCGATGGGTTCCGACCAGACGCTCGACGCCACCGAGGACGACCCGTCGTTGTTCTTCCACAGGAGATACGGATCGCCGGTGGCGGGGTCGATGAAGGGTTGAGGATCGATCGAGCCACCCAACGAGGTTTGGCAAACCAGTGGCCCTGAGGAAGTATCGACGTAGGGTCCGGTCACCGTCGACGCCGTGGCCACCGTGATGCAGTAGTAGCCCGTCGATCGCTGCTCGGCGTCGTAGAACATGATCCACTTGCCGTCGTACTGGAAGACGCCCGGTGAGGTCGGGGTGTTGTTCAACTCCCAGGAGGCCGGCGGCGCGGTCATCGCCGTTCTCAGCGAAGGCGCTTGATCCGGACTGTTGGCCGCTCAGGGTTGTCCACCCGAGCTGGGGATCGCTGGAGCCAGTCGCTGCGATGGCGATCTGATTCCCCCAAGAGGTCCCAGTGGTGAACGCGTAGAACGACCCGTCGGCGAGCACGATGTCGGGGTCGGGGGCATCGAGCGCCAGCGCGGGGGTCGAACTCGGCGAGATCACCGGAGTGACCGCCGTTGCACCTGCGGGCAACACCGGGACGACGACGATGGTCAAGCTACTAACCAGCACTCCCACCGCCAGAGATGTCGCTACCAAGTACCGCGGGCGTCGGGTCCCAGCGTGTCGCGGTCGATCGCGCACCGATTCAGTGTGCCATGGATTTCGTTCGACGAATCGCAGTGAGTTTGGACTCACACCTGGGGATTGACACCTGTTACAACCCGTGATCAGTTGGGTACCGTTTGGATGTCCGCTGAAGCCGCATCTTTGTTGACCTGGTGATTGGCCGCAGCGGTCAGGCACCGACGAGCGAGCGGAGGGACCAGCGTGGGGCACGCGCAAGACGTGACGCCGAGACGTCGGGGCCGTCGACTGGAACGCTTCCGCCCGTTGGCCAGGCTTGGCGCGATCGCCCTGGCACTCGGCTTGCTGGCGGGAGGCGTGGGTGCCGGCCTGGACGTCCTTCCGGCGTCGGCCGGAACGGTGTCGGGAGTGACCTTCAGCGGCTCCTCGATGGTGGCGGGAGCAACCAACATCACCTGGACGATCAAGTTCACCCCGGCAACCGCCCTGACGGAAGCCGACACCATCTCGGTCACGTTCGCAGCAGGCTTCGTCCTTCCGACCACACCAGCGGTCACGCTCGGGTCGGGGTTCACCTGCACGACACCGCCGGCCACCGGGTCGACGTCCGGTCAGAAGGTCACGATCAACTTGGCCGGTACGGGTTGCACGGCGGCCGCTAGTGCCTCCGCGACCTTGACGATTGCCGGCATCACCAACCCAGCGGCCGCCGGATCGTACGCGAACACGTCGTTCACCGTCGCGACTTCGGTCGACAGTGCCGGTTCGCCAACCAGCGATGTGGTGATCACTGGTGTGGACGACGTCACGTTCAGCGGCTCATCCATGCTCGGCGGTGCGACCGACACGACGTGGACGATCGGCTTCAACTCGGGCGGCGGATCGAGCGGACCGGACGCCATCGTGGTCGTCTTCGCCGCCGGGTTCGTCATTCCGGCGAGCCCAACGGTGGGGCTCGGGGCAGCTTTCACCGGCTGTACGGGATCCACGACGGCTTCGACCAGCGGAACCTCCGTGACCATCAGCGTGGGTGCCGGGTGCACGCTGGCCGCCGATGTCTCCGCGACCCTGACGATTGCCGGCATCACCAACCCGGCAGCGGGGACCTATGCCAACACGTTGTTCTCGGTGACTGCGGACGGCCAGTCTGCCAGCTCCCCGATGGCAAACGTGGTCATCACCGGAGCACCCGACGGCTCGGGGACCATGACCGTGTCACCCACCTCGGTGCCCGTTGGCTCGTCGGGTGACACCTTCGTCTTCACCTACACGGCTGGCCCGGGGGGGCTCAGTTCTGGCGAACTCGAGTTGACGGTGCCGACCGGATGGTCAGCCCCCTCGGTCACCCCGTCGGCGGCCGGCTACGTCACCTCGACCTGTGGGACGGTGTCGGTCGCGACCTCCACGATCACCGTCTCCGGTGTGACCCTCGCCGGCGGGGCAACCTGCACCATCATCTACGGCTCGAAGGCCCAAGGTGGTCCCGGCGTCGTGGCCCCGTCGATCCCGAGCACTTCTCCGGTCACCACGTTGGAGATGTCCACTGCGTCGGGCACCCTGACCGCCTTGGCCACCTCGCCCGCGCTGAGCACGGGCACCCCGTCGCTGACCCAGATCTACGGCTCCGACGCGATCGGCACCTCGATCGCCATTTCGCAGGCCGAGTTCCCGGCCACCGGGAGCGCCGGCGGAGTGGTCTTGGCCCGTGACGACTTCTTCGCGGACGCGTTGGCCGGTGGGCCGCTCGCCGCCGATGTGAACGGTCCGTTGCTCCTGACCGAGGGCGCCCCGATCAGCTCGTCCATCGACCCGCGGACCCTGACTGAGATCCAGCGAGTCCTGCCGGCGGGTGGGACCGTCTACATCCTGGGCGGCGACCTCGCCATCAGCCCGAACGTGGACGCGACCCTGCAGGGCCTGGGGTACAAGGTGGTTCGGGAAGCCGGGACCGACGAGTACGACACCGCATACCTGATCGCCATCCAGGAGGGAAGCCCCTCGACCATCTTTGAGGCCACCGGAACGAGCTTCTACGACGCCTTGTCGGCCGTGCCGGCGGCCATCGAGAGCCACGCGGCGATCCTGTTGACCGACGGGAACGTCCAGTCCTACGAGACCGGGATCTACATCCTGAGCCACCCCGGGATCACCCGCTACGCCATCGGCGGACCGCTGGCTGCCGCGGGCGCCGACCCCGGGGCGACCGCCATCTACGGCCAGGACCTGTTCAACACGTCGGCTGCCGTGGCGAGCTACTTCTTCCAACACCCGTCGGTTTTCGGTGCGGCGACGGCAGCCGATTTCCCCGACGCCCTCGGCGGCGGGGTCTTCATGGCAACTGGTGGTCGCATGGGGCCGATCCTGCTCGTGAATCCGGGCGCCCCGCTGCCGGTCGAGATCACTCCGTACCTGGCCACGTTGGCCGTCGGCACACAGGGCTACGTGTTTGGCGGACCGTTGGCGGTGAGCCCCGCCGTGGTGACGGCGCTGCAGTTGGCGATCGGATAGCAGGCCCCCGACCCGCTCAACATCCGCCGCAGCGATCAGACTGGAGCGCGGTGCTTGTCATCGATGCGGCCAACGTCGTCGGATCTCGTCCGACGGGCTGGTGGCGGGACCGAGCGGGCGCAGCACGAGCGTTCGTGGACCAGATACGAGCAGCCGTTGACTCAGAGCGGATCGTCGGACCCGTCACTGTGGTCCTTGAGGGCAAGGCTCGTGAGGGTGCAGCGGGTGGCCTCGCCGACGGCGTCATGGTCCTCCACGCTGCCGGGAGCGGTGACGAAACGCTTGTTGATGCCGTCGCCAACGCCACTGAGCAAGTCGTCACACTCGTCACCGCGGATCGCGAGCTACGCCGGCGGGCTGAGGCCCTCGGCGCCGACGTGGTCGGACCCGGCTGGCTCCTTGCGCTCCTTGACGAGGGGACGAGCCGCTGAACAAGGGGACACGGGGGCCCGGAACGAGACCTATTCGGTGATTCTTTGAGGTTCAGATCTGCTGGTCTGGCAACAAGGCAACTGGTGACGGCGTGATCGAAGCCAGCCACTCGATACATGAACCCACCGATTACATGGAGCGTCTGGGATCAAGCGTCACTTCAGCGTATTTCGCCATCGAGTCCTGCTGAAAGGTGGCCACGAGCACGCCATCGGTGGTGAAGACTCGGCCACCTCCAAATACCCGACCGCTCCCGGTCTTCTCCGCTTCGGTGATCATGAGCAACCATTGCGACGCGTCGAATCGCTCGGTGAAGTGTGCGGTGTGGCCGATGACTCCAGTCGAAAGCGTGTGGTGGGCGTCTTGGATGCGCACCGTGGAACGGTGCGGCCGCATGCCCAGACCAATGATGTTGCCGCACGTGGCCCAGACCAGGACCGCCTGATTGGCCGCGACAGAACTGAGCTGGCGTTCGAAACGAAGCCAGGCCATCTCGACTGGGACCCCATTTATGGTGAGCTCGCCGGGCACGGGCCGCACTTCGGTACCGGGAAACGCCTGTGCCCGCTTACTCTCGAGGTTTTCGAACCCTGGGACGCCCTCTGGCAAGCCGGGGTCGTGACGCATGAGGTCGTCGTCGACCGTGTTGAGCAACACGATGGCCCGGCACAACAAACGTCCATCCTGGCTGACCGTCACAGTGTCACTCGCCCAGGTTCGACCGGCATGCATGGTGTCAACTTCGAGTTCGATTGGCTTGGTATAGGTCCCGGCCCGGGCAAAGACCGCGTGGATCGAACGCACGTCCTTGGTACCTTCGCACGCGTGGTCCGACGCCATGATCATCTGGCTCAGCAATTGTCCGCTGAAGACCACGTCGCGTCCCTCGGCGGACTCGGTCGGTTGGAAGACCTGGTATTTGCGGTCTCCGGTCTCTGTAAGCGTCAGAAGGTCTGGAAGATCGCTACTCACCTCTCACCCCTATTCGACGTGGCTTCTGGGATCACTTCATAGCGCAGGGAAGGTCGGCGCCGCTCGGGGTCAGCGGCTTCATTCGCTGCGGGAGGTCTCGCCGCGGATCGCGCAGATCAGAAACGAGTGAAGGAGAGTGCCAAGCATCGCGAAGAAGCGAGGCGCTTCGGCGAAGCTCATCAGGGTCAGCCCACGCTCCTCGGGTGCCGTAGAAGTTGTCGTCCTCCCACCGTGGGACGACGTGCACGTGGTAGTGCCAGACGTCCTGACCGCCTGCTGGTTCATTGTGTTGGCGGGTCGAGATCCCCGGGCATCGAAAGGCGGTCTTCATGGCCAGTGCGGTTCTGCGGATGGCAGACTGGAGCGGCGTGCCCAGGCGGTCCGGCAGCTCGTAGACGTTCTCGTAGTGTTCGACGGGCACGACCAGTACGGCGCCAGGGTTGTTCGGTCGCCATCTCGGATTCATCTTGACGAAAACGTCCTCGTCGCGGTGAATGATTTCCAGCGGGTGGTCAGCTTCGCCAGCGGTGATGTTTCTGCAAAAGGGGCACCGGTAGTCGATCGGCGCGTGGCGGTGCATGCTCGCATTGTGCCAGCGAACTGTCCTCGTCGTCCGCAAGGGATCCGTTCCCGGGTGACCCGATGTCCACCGCGGCAGGGGTGGCGTCATGTGATCGCTTCAAATCACGTTCCGGAACTGGAATCAATCGTTGCGGGATGGGACTCGCTGACTTCTTCGATGCCATTCTCAATGGGATCAACCTGCGGGTGCGCGGTCCGCAAGGTATCGGCGGCATCCTCTCCCAATCGCTCGGCCAGCCGAAGCACTGAAGCGGGCACCGCGGAAGAGTTGGCGCGGGCAGCCGAACGATCACCTGAAGAAATGCGTCCTCGGGCGGGGGAGGAGTTCGCCATCGACAGTGAGGTCCACTTTCTCGTTGTAGAAGGCGATCATGCCGGCAATCGGCAGCAGCTGCCGGGTGGGAAAATCGTAGGTCCATGCGAGGTCCGGGTATGTCGCATCACCTACCCGGACCGTCCAATAGCCGCTGGTCCGGCCCTTGTACGGGCAGGCCGTGACGGTCTCGGTTGGCACCAGATGGCTGAAGTTCACCTCTGTCCGGTTGAGGTAGTAACGCGTTGGCAGGCCGGTCTCGAACACCATCACCGGTGAGGAGGATTCGGCGAGGAGGGCCCCGTCAAGCTCAATCCGAACACGGCGCGTCGAACGAAGCGCGTCAACACGCGTGTAGGGGTTCCGAGGGTGGACGAAGACCTCCTCGTCCTCTTCGAACCATTGGTCGAGTGCGTCCCAATCGAACCGGATCGCTCCAGCCACGGTACCTTCAACGTAAAGCCGCGCCGAGCTCGGCCGAACGACATGGCCCACCCGAAGACCGTGAAGTTGTGCCAAACCACGATGCAGCCGTTCCGAGTGCTGTTCGTCGACGAGCAACGCCCGATTCACGTCCGCGATCGGTACGTAGTACTGGGGATAGTTGGGCCACTCCCATACATAGAGCGCCTTGGTGGTATCCAGCACCACCTCGCCCGCCAGAATTGCTCGGATCCTGCGGGGCACTGGCTCGACGTGATCGACCGGCACGAGCATCTGCGGGTAGTCAGGCATCAGGCTCCCTTGCGACCAGGGCCAAGAGTTCGCTGGCGCCTAGAGGCTAGAAGGCAGCGGATCCGGTATCCCCGCGAGTCAGCCAAACCACCCAGCTCGAACTCGAGGAATACGGCCGGGTGCTGGCTCGTTGGTCGTCGTGAACCGAGGACAAACGCTCAGCCGGCAGCACGACGTCGAGTCCTGATCGACGCACGTCGCTGCTTGTGCTGTGATCGTCCCATGACGGTCATCAAGATCAATGCCATTACGGTGGCGCAGGATTCAGGGGACGAGCTCGCCCGCCGGTTTGCCGCCCGAGCCGGGGCGGTCGACAACCAGGATGGATTTGAGGGCTTCGAGCTGCTCAAGCCGACCGACGACCGCAGTCAGTGGCTCGTCGTGACCCGCTGGCGCGACGAGTCGGCGTTCGACGCATGGGTCAGCTCTCCGTCGTTCGCGCACGGCCATGCCGGTGCCGACCGGCCCTCCCCCCACGGCGGCTCGATGGCGGTGTCGTCCGAGCTGTGGTCCTACGAGGTGGCCGGCGGTTCGAATGCAGCCGACACGGGCTGATCGAAGGCCGCCAATTAGGAGCCACCGACCATTGGGCCGGCGCTTTCGCTGATTCGCCGACAGTCACCTTTGCTTGGTCGAACAACAGCTGACGATCCCTCGCGATGAGCTTCGACCCGAAGGCCGGGATTTGCCTCGCATCGGTCGGCGCTGGCGCGGTCTGGACACTTCTGGAAGGCCGTCCCCCGTGAGCAGGCCGAGGGCGTCGGGGTAGGGTCGGTTGACCAACGCGACGATCCGGGGAGGCAGGGGTGGCCCAGCGCAGTGTCGAGGTCGTAACCGAGGACGGGACGTGCCCCTGCTCGCTGCATCTTCCAGCCGGGGAAGGACCGTGGCCAGCGGTGATCATGTACCCCGACGCCGGAGGGTTGCGGGACACTTTCCGAGAGATGGGCGAGCGGCTGGCGGGCCTGGGGTACGTAACCCTTGTGCCGGACTTCTATTACCGCGCCGGCGACTACGAGCCGTTCAACCTGGCTACGGCCTTCAGCGAACCAGCAGAGCGGGACCGGCTCATGGGCTTGATGGGAAGCGTCAAACCGGACATGGTCGTTCGTGACGCCCACACCTACGTCGACTACCTGGCCTCCTTGCCCGAGACATCCGGTGACGCCGTGGGCACCACGGGCTACTGCATGGGGGGTCGGCTCTCTCTCATCGTCGCTGGCCACCTGGGCGAGCGGGTTGCAGCTGCCGCCTCCTTCCACGGCGGGAATCTCGCCGCGGCGGACGACCCCAACAGCCCGCACCTGCAGGCCAGCAAGATGAAGGCGACCGTGTATGTCGCCGGGGCGACCGACGACGGGAGCTTCCCACCCGAACAGCGCGACCGTTTGGACGAGGCGCTGACCGAGGCCCGCGTGCCCCACACCATCGAGATCTACCCCGCCGCCCACGGGTTCGCCGTGCCCGACAACCCCACGTACGACGCCGGTGCCGCTGAGCGGCATTGGGACGCCATGGCCAACCTGTACAGCTCGAGCCTCGGGTCCGGTGGAAGCGGAACCTCCTCGTAGCGAGATCTGCCCTCGCGAACCACGGCAATCACACCTTCGTGCCTTCGCGGGAGGACTCGTCGTACGCCGCCAGTCGGCGCGAGGCGTTCGCGTATCCGGCGAGGGTCACTGCGGTCAAGGATGAGTCGGAAAGGAGCCGCTCGGGTCCTGCGTCAGCGCGGCGTGAACGTCACGGTTATCGATCGGGCTTCCCGGGGCGCCTCGTCCGTGCGGAGCAGGTTCCGGTCGAACACCCGACTGACCGAGTTGCCAGCGAGGTCTTCGAGAACCGAATCAACTTCGAGCTGATGAGGTGCAGACGTCCAAGGCTCACGGGGCGTTAGCCGCCACGATCGCTCTGCGGAACCATTCTTGATCGTTCCGTCAACGGCTCGGCCTCCTGGTCCGACGATGCGCAGACAACGGGCGAGCAGGCCGTGGTCGAGTGGCCGATCGAACTCGAGATTCAATGGGTCGACGGTGCCGCTTGTCGGGGTCGTCAAGACCCAGTGCTCCGGTTCGACGCGGCGACGCTCCTCCGCGCCGACCTCGTAGCGCCGCTGGGCTCGGGCCCGCAAGGCGACGCCCCGAGCATCGTGGAACTCATCGTCGATCTCCAACCGGCACGACATGCCCGGGGAGAGTGGATAGCCGGACTGGCCGTGACCAACCAGGCCCCGCTTGATCCGGGCTGGGTCCATCAAGACCGTCAGGCGGCGGCGACCACCGTCCCACAGCTCGTGGTCGGTGGGGAACAGGGCCCCAACCATCACGTCCCCGGTGTCATCAACGAGCCGGACGTGCTCGGCGGCTTCGCCCACACTCATCGGTGCTGAGAACCACACGTAGAACCGAAGGAGGTTCCGTGGGACCACGCTCGCCGTGGGATAGATCTCGAGGACCTCAGTCGTCGCTGAATGGTGCGGTCGGGGACGGGCGAGAACGGCCGCCACGTCCCCTCCGACTTCGACCACGTACGTCGTGCCGTCGACAAACGCAAAGCGCGGGACGAAGCACGCATCGTCGCCGTCGCGAACCAGCCGGCCGGCCATCGGTGGAAGCCCATCGACGTCAACAGCCGGACAAGGACGCACCCGTACCGCCGTCGTGACGCCCAGACCCGTGATACGGACGCACTCCGTCTCGCCCCACTGCGACCAGGACACGTTGGGCACGGTGACCCCGTGATCGGCTACAGAGAGGCGGTCTTCAAGGAACGCAGATGCTGTCTGCCGGCTTCGTCGACTTGAAGGGCCAGCACGTGGCTGCCATTGAGGTTGGCCAACCGGGTGATGCCCCGGAGGTCCTCGGTTTCCCGGGGTACACCAACGGGCTCTTTTGGCTCGGTGAGCGGCGCTTGGTCGTCGATGTCACGACAAGCAATCTTCACCAGGCCGTGAGCGCTGTTGGCCACCAGCAGCTGCTCCTCACCATCGTGCACGAATGAGACCATGTCGAGAGGCTGGTTCATGGCCCCGAGTTCAGCGACCGTGCGGCCCACAATCTTGGTGCCCGGTGCGAGGTCGTCGAGTGCGAAGTGAACGAGCGGCGTGCACGTGTAGCTGGCCAAGATGCTGCGGCCACCGTCGTAAGGCACGAACGTTCGGATGGGGGCCGCCGTCTCCCACTTGCCATGGGAGACATGAAAGATCTCCAGGCTGTTGTCGGTGACATCGTCGCCAAAGGGGAACGGGATTCTCCTTAGCTTCGAAGAGAACTCTTCGTTCGAGAGGCCCGCCACCAGCAGCGCGCCATCGACATACGCCATGTCCGTGACCGTCGAGGTGCGGATCGGCCGACGCAGAATCCGGATCGTCCGCTGGCCGACCTGGAGCTCCTCGCCCTCCTCACCCATAGGAAGTGTGATGTCGAGCCGCTCGTCATCCTCGGCCGGTGCGTCGACAATCGCCACCTCAGCTACCGGGACATCGTCGAGCCCAACATCGGTGATCGAGCCATCGAGGCGATCGATCCGCACCAGCACGGGCTGGCTTGTGTCGCCGCGACCTCGTTGGACCGATAGGTACACATTGTGTGACGTGGGGTGGACTGCCAGGTCCCGGATGACGACGTCATCGGCCGCGCAGCCGAGGAACGAGCCCACCCGCACATCGACGTTCTCGAGGTCAAATGGCTCCGATCCAGACTGCGGACCTCGATCGGCAACGTCCACCGCGAACACCTTCGCCGAGGCGTTGTCGGCCAAGAACAGGATCCCGGCAGGTCCGAACGTGATCGGGCCGGCCGACTGGAGATCTACCGTGCCGACCTGCAACCCAAACTCGCTCACTGCGACCTCCTCGTGCCCATGGAATCAGCGTTTCCGTCGATCCTACGATGCCTTGCGAATCCGTGTTGATCGGGTTGGGATTGTCTGCTGTGCTCGTCGCAACGAGAGGTTGACGCAGAGCGCTTGACTGGCCCCGAACCGAGGGGATGACCGGATGCCCCAATCCAAGATTCGGCTCTTTGTTGCGGACGTCGACGGCACCCTGGTCACCCAGGAAAAAATTCTCACTGAGCGAAGTGTTGCTTCAGTGCAGGAACTTCGTGCAACCGGCGTGCTGTTCGCGATCACCAGCGGCCGGCCGCCCCGAGGAATGTCGATGCTCATCGGACCCCTCGGACTGACCACCCCCATCGCCGCCTTCAACGGGGGCCTCATAGTGGAACCGGACATGACGGTGATCGACCAGAAGGTGGTGCCAGAGGCCATGGTCGGCCCGACGTTGGCGCTCCTGGAATCGTTCGGCCTCGCTACTTGGATCTATCGCGGCGCGGAATGGTACGTGCGTGACCTCACCGGGCCCCACGTCGACCGCGAGGCCGCCACCGTCCAGTTCCAACCGACCCTGGTGGAGACCTTTGCCGGACTCGACCAGGGCGTCGTCAAGATCGTCGGGGTGAGTGACGACCTCGGTGCCATGGACCGCGCCACACAAGCGGCCCAGAAACAATTTGGCGATCACGTCACGGCGGCCCAGTCACAGCCGTACTACCTGGACGTCACCCACCCCGAAGCCAACAAAGGCAGCGTCGTGAAGTTCCTCTCATCCCGCTTGGAGATACCAACTTCGCAGATCGCCACCATCGGAGACATGCCGAATGATGTGTTGATGTTTGCCCACTCGGGTCTCAGCATTGCGATGGGGAACGCGTCCGTCGATGTACAACGAGCCGCCCGCCGGGTGACCACCACCAATCAGGACGAGGGTTTTGCGAACGCCGTGCAGCGGTTCATTCTCCCGACCAAGTCTGGCGAGGACTAGGGAACCCTTGGCCGCAGTGGCCGCCCAACGCCTCGACTGAACAGCATTGCCAAATGTCCCACGACGAATTCCCAGAATGACTCGCTTGGTAAGTGCCTCGGAGCCCGCGTCAAAATGGTGTGGTGAAGGCGTCGCGACGAGGTTGTCGCGGCTTAACCCCCACTACTAGGGTTCGCTCGACTACGCCGTTCACAACTGCCCCGCACCTGCCGGAGAACTCAGTTCGGAGGAAAATCCATGACCGAAGAAGGCGTGCTGGACCCCTGGGTCGCCGAATGGATGGCCGGCCGGCCGTTGGGTTCCGCCCCGCTCGAAGACCTGTCTCCAGAGATACTTGAGTTGGCCCGAGGCCCGGTTGGCGCTCCTTCCCAACGTGATATCCAGATCGCTCACATCAGTGACGAGTTCGTCGGCGACGTGCCGATACGGATCTACCAACCGGACGGACCTGCCACCGGTGCCGTGGTGTACTTCCACGGGGGCGGCTTCGTGATTGGCAGCATCGGGATCATGGACCACGTGGCGCGCGCCCTGGCCGATGCTTCAGGGGCAGTGGTCATCTCTGTGGGATACCGGCTCGCACCCGAGCATCCCTACCCAGCCGGACTCGATGACTGCGAGGCGGTCACACGCTGGGCCGTCGCCAACGCCAACCGCTTCGGCGTTCCGCCCGGCGCGGTGGCCGTCACGGGCGAGAGCGCCGGGGGCAATCTGGCTGCCGCAGTGGCCTTGCGGGCTCGTGATGCCGGTGACTTGACGTTGGCCGGCCAGGTGCTCATCTATCCAGCCGTCTCGGGTAGCGAGGTGTTCCCGTCCAAGCGAGAGTTCGATGGCTTGATCATCAGCCTGGTCGGCGGCGAGAAATTCTGGCAGGCCTATAGCGGGGGTCGTGACTTGGACTCGGATCCATATGCGGTCCCGCTGAGCGCAAAGAGCCTCGCCGGGCTGGCCCCGGCGCTGGTCATTCTGGGCGGGTGCGACATGCTCAGGGACGAGGGTCGGGCTTACGCCAAGCGTCTGCGCGAGGACGGGGTAGACCTCGAAGAGGTGACCTACGCCGGACAGCCTCACGGTTTCGTCAACTTCGAGTTCCCTGCGGCGCTCGAGGCATTCGACAAGATCGGGCCCTGGCTACGGAGCGTCTTCGCCAAAGCGAATTAGTGGGGTTGCCGAGGGGGCACGGCTGCCCAAGGGCGTGACGGTTGCCCAAGCGCGGGACAAATCGTCGGCCGCCTGAGCAATCTTCGTGCTTGCCCGCGAGTGATTGAGAGCTTGTCAACGAGCGCCCACGGCTAGCCGTGAAGTAGCCGTGAAGCTGCGTCAATTTGGCATTGCCAACACGGTGGTGGTGTCTCTGGCTTTGATGTTCGGCTGCGGAGGATCGAAGTTGTCCACGGCGCGGACAACGGCCAAGCCTTCTTCCGGGACACCGAAGATCAGTCCGTCTACATCATCGTTTGGACCGGCTCTGCTCGCGCAAGCCGGTGACACTTCAACAATCTTTGTCCTTGGCTCCGCCAGGTGTCATGAGAGGTGGTGTGAGGAGCTGTGGCGAGGAACCACCGGGTCGACTGGCAGCCCGGAGAACTTCACCGAGGTGCGTGCTCCGACGAGCACACCACTGCGGTACCCGGGGGCGGGACCGATCCAGTTCCTCGTGTTCGCCAACCGCGTCGACGGCTACGCGATTGAAAATGCGACGTCGGCGGTCGGGGGGCCTCCAGGCGGCCCCATCCTCGCCACCGACAATGGCGGCCGGAGCTGGCACCGGTTCAGCTTCGGACCTCACCTCTATGTCTCGGACATGGCGGCATCAGAGTCGACGTTTTACGTAGTCCTTTTTCGCTGCACAGAGCGCCTGAAGGGTGGACGGACCACCGATTGTGGAGATTTCCGACTTGCCAGGTCGGCGGCTGGGTCAAAGAAGTGGTCGAGCGTGCCGATACCTGGGAATCCATTGCTCAGCGGGTTCCCGGTGCGTCTGGGGGTCGAGGGGTTGGCGGTGTGGTTGAGCTTTCAGAGCCTTTCAAACGGCACTTCTTACCCTCATCTGCTCGAGTCGACCGGCGGAGCGGCGCCATTTGCGGACACTCCGACACCGCACCTAGGCGGGGTGACCGCCTGCGGGGTGACCCCGATGGCAGGCGGGGCGATGTGGGCGGAGTGTCCGACCGGGTTGCTGATTTCCTATTTGCATCGCGAGATCGGGCAGCACTTCCGACCGGTCCTGACCGTTGGGGGAACCATCGGTGCCGCCTTCGACCCAGTGAATGCTGAGACCGCCTTCGCATACCTCGGCACTGACTCGCGCAAGCTCGAGGAGACGACTAACGGCGGGGTTGACTTCGTCACTGTCTCCCAACCTCCGTTCTACGCGGCATATCAGCTGCTGTTCGTGAACCAAACGGACGGATTTGCGTTGGGCACTGTCGCCTTGAGCCAACGTGCGGCCGAGAGGCCGGAGCTTCTGCAGACCGTGGACGGTGGTACCAGCTGGACACGAGTTAGCTTCTAACCGGCACAGAGGAAGAACCACTCGGCCGCAAGATGGGGAGGGCGAGGTGGCACGCAGCGCCCAACGGATCTCGAGCGTTCTCGACGCCGAGCGGCGCGCCAAGCGTCGCATCCCGAAGAGCGTTTACCAGGCGTTTGCGAGCGGAAGCGGCGATCAGCTGACGCTGGACGACAACCTGCACGCGTTCCGGGAGGTCGGCTTCCGCCCCCGTGTCGCGGTCTACCACGAGAAACGAGAGCTCGCGACCAGCCTGCTGGGTGTGCCGCTCGCCATGCCCGTCATTGTCTCGCCGATCGGAATCCTCAGGCTGGCCCATCGGGAAGCCGAGGTCGGGTTCGCTCGCGCCGCCGATGCCATGGGAATCCCGGTCGGGGTGAGCACGATGTCGAGTCGCCCCATCGAAGAGATCGCCGCGGCGACCTCGAGTCCGGTCTGGTACCAGCTGTACTTGGCTGGTGGACGCGGCGCCGTCGAGGGTGCCATCGAGCGGGCACGGGCAGCCGGTTGCAGCGTCCTCCTCCTGACGGTCGATCTGCTCGGAGTCTCCGAGACGCCCTCCCCGGCGCGGCGCGGAACCAGATACCCACGAAGGTCACGCTCGCCAACGCGCTTCGCTACTTCCCGGAGCTAGTCGTTCGCCCACGATGGTTTGCCGACTACGCACACGAAGGTCTGAAACTCGAAGCGGCCAACGTGCGCCCGTCACCGACTGATCCTCCCCTCCCTTATTCGGAGGCGCTCCCGCTCACCCCGACATGGGACGACATCTCGTGGATCGCCGCGGCGTGGCAGGGTCCGATCGTCGTGAAGGGGATCACCCGACCCGACGACGCCCGCCGTGCGGTCGATGCAGGGGCCGACGCGATCGTGGTCTCGAATCATGGAGCCAAGGTGCTCGACGGCGTGCCGGGGTCACTCCGCGCGCTGCCCGGCGTCCTGGACGCGGTGGGAAGCCAGGTCGAGGTCCTCCTCGACGGCGGCGTGCGAACGGGCGCTGACGTCGTCAAGGCCATCGCTCTGGGCGCCCGCGCCGTGCTCTGCGGTCGATCCTGCATTTGGGGACTCGCAGCCGGAGGCTCTCAAGGAGTACAGCGAGTCCTCGAGATCATTCGGGACGGCATCGACCGGACGCTCGCCGAGCTGGGGATCGCGTCGGTGCACGACCTTGAGATCGCGGATCTCGACTTGCCGGCCCTGTGGCCGGCCCGCACGGGAGCGCGCTGAGCCTCCGGACCTTCAGTGGACCGGTTCGAAGCCCAAGATCTGGTGGTCGACCACGCGGAGTTGCCCATCGGCCTCCAGCCGGTGGACCTGGCGCTGGTCGAAGACTGCTCGGGCGGCGTAGGGCCCGGGCCCGTCGAGTGTGAACGCGACCGCCGTGTACTCCACCACGATGGTCACCCCGTCAACCCTCGACGCCCTCAGGTTGGTGATCACATGACGGCTGCGCTTGTCGGCGTTTGGTGCCATCCCCCGGACCATCGTGTCCTTGATCGCTTCTTTCCCGTGAGCCTGTAGGAACGTCGCGTCGTCCGCGTACAACTCGAGGGCACTGTCGATGTCCTTTGCATCCAGCCGGGTGAACACCTCTGCGACGACCGCGAAACTGGCCAATCGCGACGCCGTCTCATCAGCGCTCAGAACGCGTCCCGGGTCCTCCATCGAAGCTCCTCGTCTCGGCCTTACGCGCCGGCGAACTTACTCCGGAGCGTCCATGCGAGGCGGACGACCCCGCGATCGTCGCAGCTGACGTCGCTACGCTGGAGCCGAATCGTCGGGGGACGTTGAGGGAGGTCAGGTGGCAGTCGATCAGGATTCGAGCTTTGCGCGCTTGATCGAACGCTATGACCCTTTCGACCCCGAGTGTGGCGAGCACTTCTTCGAGGTCGCCGACCTGCTCCGCGAACGTTGCCCCGTTGCGCACAGCGATGCGAACGGAGGGTTTTGGGTCGTCACCAGGTTCGAGGAAGTCCAAAGGAGCTTCGCCGACGCCGAGACACTCTCCACCGTGCCCACGACGACGATTCCTCCCAATCCCGGGGCGATCCCGCTGATTCCCCTCCAATGCGAGCCGAGCGACCATGTGTGGTTCCGTCGCCTGCTCGATCCCTATTTCAGGGCGAACGCAGTCGCGAGGTACGAGGGAGCGATCCGGAACATCGTCACGCAACTGATCGATTCGTTCGTCGAGCGCGGTTCATGCAAGTTCATCACCGAGTTCGCTCGACCGCTCCCTGGAGAGGTCATCTTCGGGCTGTTCCTCGGGCTCCCCGACGCCGCCGTGGACGAGGCGTTCACCCTGATCCTCGGCATGATGCACGATCTGGACAAACCGGGCGCCAAGCTCATCCACCGAAGTTTTCTGGAGCTCATCGCGGAGCTTCTGGACCAAAGGCGAGCCGGGCCACGGCGAGACGACGTGATCGACGGCCTCCTACACGGGACGATCGCGGGCCGCCCACTTACCGAAGACGAGATCCTCCGCACGCTCATGCACCTCATCGCGGCGGGTCTCGACACGACGTACCACGCCTTGGGCAACATCATCGTCACCCTGACCAGGCGGCCCGACATCTACCAGCTGCTCAGGGAGGACCAAGCGCTCATTCCCGGCGCCATCGAAGAGTTCCTGCGATGGGAGCCGGTCGCGGGTGGACTCGTTCGTACGGCCACGTCCGACCTCGAGATTGCGGATCAGCACATACGGGCGGGTGATCGCATCCTGCTGCTGGTGGCGTCTGCCAACCGCGACCCGCGCCAGTTCGACCACCCCGACGAGATCGATCTCCAACGTCAGGCTCGCAATCTCGCCTTCGGGCACGGCCCGCACTACTGCCTGGGTGTGCACCTGGCCCGCCTGGAACTGCGGGTCGCTCTCGAGGAGCTCCTGTCCCGCCTCGAGGACATCCGCCTCGAGGACGATCACGTGACCTACGACTCGGGCTGCTCACGGGGCCCGTCCGAGGTCAGGCTCTCCTTCGCCCCGGTGCGCTGAACGCGGCCCGGGGCTTCCCTTACCGGTCCGGGAACCGGGGATCCCAGCTGGCGACGCCAGGGCGGCCCGGTTCGGAGCCCACCGAGAAGCCGGAGATCAGGTCGAAGTGGAGACCGAATGGCGTCAGGCACGAGACCCGATTCCCGCACGCGGCCGAGCCGGCGACGGGTTCCTCCCGCTTGCCCCCGAGGACATGGATATCCATCGTGTGCAGGCACTCGAGCGCCTCTTCGATATCGTCGACCGCCAGGGTGAGCTTCCACCCGCCGACGTCGAAGAGCTGCGGCCACTGTCGCACTTGACCTGGGAAACGCGCCTCGACGATCTCGAAGTTGAGGTATGGACTCCGAAAGAGCCGCGCCTTTGCGACTTCGATGCGCACGTCCACGTTCACATAGGCGCCGAACCCACTGCCGTGGCGATCAGCGAGAGGGCCCATGTCATAGAAACGCTCACACCCGAGCACGCCTTCGAAGAAGGCCGAAGCCTCGTCAATGTCGCTCACCGCGATGCTCAGGTGCTCGAAGCCGCGAAACCCAGGGATGGAAGCACTGCTCGCCACGCGGGACGTCGCCCCGCCGTCGGGTCGCGCGGGATTCCACAGCAGCCTCGGGAAATCGGCCATGTAGGCCCGGCCGTTCGGGTAGGTGAGCAGCTCGAAGTGCAAGCCCCAATCCGTCATGCAGTGACAGGTGGACGAACCCTCGCCTACCTCAGGCGCGTTGATCGTGGGCTTCTTTCCGGGTCCGAGGATGTACACGTCGGTGTCCTCGAGGACCTCGAGCGCCACGTCAAGGTCGTCGACGTAGCCGGCAAGGTGCCAGCCACCGATGTCCTCCATCCCCGGCCACAGTTCACGTTGGCCCGGGTAGGACGCCGCGGTCAGCTCGAGGTTGAGAAACGGCGTGCGGAGCCGACGCGTGCCGTGGACGACGGTGCGCACGTCGGCGTTCGCGAAGGTCCGCATCGACGACCGTCGCCGGTCTTCGACCGGACCGGAGTCGCTCAGCACGACGGCACCGAACACCGTGGTGAAGAACGAAGTCGCTTCGTCGAGGTCGTGGACGGTGCAGGAGAAGTCCTGAACACCGCGCAGCCCCGGAAGAGCGCCTCGAGATCCGGGTGCGGTCGCCCCTTCGGTCGCCATCGGTGGCCCCCTCGTTGTGTGCCCTGCGGACCGAGCCCAGCGTAAACAGGCCGGAGCTCACCCAATCCTCTCGGCCTAGTAGCGCCCCGGGCTGCTGCCGGGCGAGCTGCTTCGCCAGCCCGCCCCACGCCGTTCGGTCTACTCCTCCTCCGGAGCGGTCCCTATCCGATCCCTGATCGCGTTGACCACTGTCGGGTCGAGCAGCGTCGTAACGTCGCCCAGCGGGCGGTCTTCGGCCACATCTCGGAGCAACCGGCGCATGATCTTCCCACTGCGGGTCTTCGGGAGCTCCGGCGTGAGGAGGATCTGTCGCGGCTTCGCGATGGGGCCGATCGTGGTGGCCACCAGGTCGCGCAGGCCTTGCACGACCTGCTCGGTGTCGCCCTCAGCCGCCTCTCCCTTCAGGGTCACGAACGCCACGATGGCCTGCCCCGTGGTGGCGTCCGACGCCCCGACCACCGCCGCCTCGGCCACAAGCGGTGAACCAACCAGTGCGTGCTCCACCTCGGTGGTCGAGATCCGGTGGCCCGAGACGTTCATGACGTCGTCGACCCGGCCGAGCAGCCACAGGTCACCGTCGTCGTCCTTCTTGGCGCCGTCGCCAGCGAAATAACGGCCCGGGAACCGGGACCAGTACGTCTCCTTGTAGCGCTCCGGGTCGCCCCAGATACCCCGCAGCATCCCCGGCCAGGGCTCGGACAGGACCAGATAGCCGCCCTCGCCGTTGCCGACCGAGTGGCCGGCGTTGTCGACGACATCGGCCGAGACACCGGGAAACGGCGTCATCGCTGCGCCCGGCTTGGTCGAGGTGATCCCGGGGAGCGGCGTGATCATGATCCCGCCCGTCTCGGTCTGCCACCAGGTGTCCACCACCGGACACCGCCCCCCGCCGATGTTGGTGCGGTACCAGATCCACGCCTCTGGGTTGATGGGCTCCCCCACCGATCCGAGGAGCCGCAGGCTCGACAGGTCGTGCGCCTTCGGGTGCTCCTCGCCCCACTTCATGAAGGTCCGGATCGTGGTCGGTGCCGTGTAGAGGATGTTGACCTTGTACTTCTCGACGATCGTCCACCACCGGTCGCGTCCACCCGCGTCGGGCACGCCCTCGTACATGACCGAGGTGGTGCCGTTGGCGAGCGGGCCGTAGACGATGTAGCTGTGACCGGTGACCCAACCGATGTCGGCCGCCGTCCAGAAGATGTCGGTCTCCGGCTTGATGTCGAAGACGTACCGGTGGGTGGCCGCCACGTGGGTGAGGTAGCCACCCGAGGTGTGGAGGATCCCCTTGGGCTTCGCCGTCGTGCCGCTCGTATACATGATGTAGAGCGGGTGCTCGGAGTCGAACGCCTCCGCCTCGTGGATGGCGGGCTGGGAGTCGACGACGTCGTGCCACCAGTGGTCCCGGCCCTCCGTCCAACCCACCTCCTGGCCGGTGCGCTTGACCACCAGCACCGCGGTGACGCCGGGACACTGACCGACCGCCTCGTCGACTGCCGGCTTGAGTGCCGAAGCGGTCCCCCGGCGATGTCCGCCATCGGCGGTGATCACCGTGCGGGCGTCGCAGTCCAGGATCCTGTCGCGGAGCGCCTCGGCCGAGAACCCGCCAAAGACGACCGTGTGGGGCGCGCCGAGCCGGGCGCAGGCCAGCATGGCGACGACCGTCTCGGGAATCATCGGCATGTAGATGGCCACCTTGTCGCCCGCCGTCACCCCGAGCGAGGTGAGACCATGGGCCGCCTTCGACACCATGGCCAGCAGATCGGAATAGGTGATTGTGCGCGTGTCGCCCGGTTCACCCTCCCAGAAGAAGGCCACTTGGTCACCCAGGCCGGCGGCGACGTGGCGGTCGACGCAGTTGACCGCCACGTTGAGCCGACCGCCCACGAACCACTTGGCGAAGGGGGCATCGGACCAGTCGAGGACCTGGGTCCAGGGCGCCTCCCATTGCAGCCGCTCGGCCTCTCGCTCCCAGAACCCGAGCCGGTCCTCGGCGGCTTCCTGGTAGATGCTGGGCTGGGCGTTGCCGGCGGCCGCGAGGTCCGCTGGGGGGTCGAAGCGGCGGTCCTCGTGGAGGAGGGCGGAAAGGGCGGTGTCCTCGGGCATCGTGAGTCGGTTCGCCGCAACGGCAACGGGTTCCGTCCGTACAGTACGTGACGCCCGAGTGCCCCTGTCCGAGCCAGTGCCTAGAGCACCTCGTCGAGGAACTTCGCCGCCGCCGCGTTGTACTCCTCGGCCGCCTCCCAGTACACGTTGTGCGGAGCCCCGTCGATCACGGTGAGTCGACTGTGGGGGACGAGCTCGTGGAGGTACTCGGCGGCCAGCACCGCGCGGTCTACACCGCCGACCACGATGAGCATCGGGGAGGTCACCCGGCCGATCGTCCCTGCCAGCTCGCTCCGGGACGGGTTGGCGGCCGTGGGGGCCCGCGGGTGGCGGAGCGCCTCGATGCGCGTCGCGGTCGAGCGGATCCGGAAATACCGGTCGTAGAGGACCGGCTGCTCGTCGCGAAGGCGCTCAGTCAGCGAGTCCCCGAAGGGGAGGAAGATCGTCTCCTCGGCGAGCGGCTGGGCGAGCCGCCGCGCCATCTCGGCCTGCCCGTCCGTCGAGCGAGCGACCCCCGACCCCGAGGGGATCAGCGCCGCGGCGTCGTCGGGATGTCTCGAGGCCCACCGCAACAGCGTGCTGCCGCCCATGGAGTTCCCGGCCAGGATGGGCCGTTCGATGCCCAGCGCCGCCAGGAAGCCTTCGAGCTCGTCGGCGCGGTCGGGCTCGGGCTCCCCTCGGGGCGAGTTCTGCGAATGGCCATGGTTGACGCTGTCGTAGGCGAGCACCCGGAAACGGTGCGCAAAGGCCTCGAACTGCTGGAACCACGCCTCGCCGCACGACGACATCCCGTGGAGAAAGACGAGGGGCTGCCCTTCGCCCTCGTCGTGGAAGTAGATGTCCGAACCGTTCACGTCGACCCAGGGCACGGCCTCCCCCTTCGCTGGTGTCTTCGCTGCCGTCCTACACCCGACCGGCGCGAGGCGCCAGCGGCCGGCGCGTGGGCCACCGGGTAGAGCGCTCGTTTAGCCTGACACGGTGATCGAGACCATGCGCTTCTCGTTGGCCGACGGCGCGTCCGAGGCCGACTTCCTCGCGGCCGACAAGGTCCTCCAGGAGGAGTTCGCCTACCAGCAGCCGGGACTGGTGCGCCGGACCACCGCTCGGGGGGAGCACGGGGACTGGATCGTGGTCGACCTGTGGGCGTCCGCCGCAGATTCCGACGCGTGCGCCGCGAAGTGGGGCCACGACCCGCACGCCCAGCGGTTCATGGACCTCGTCGACCGCGCCAGCGTGGAGACCGACCGCTACGAAGAGGTCAGCTGATCTATTGCTGCACCAGCACGAGCGGGTTCCCCTCGGGGTCCTCCGTAAACGCGATCGTGGGTCCGTCGGGCACATCGAGCGGGTCGCTCAGGACCTTGCCTCCGAGCTCCCGGACGCGGCCGAGTGACGAGGCGAGATCGCGGACCTGGACGTAGAGGGCGACCCCCGGAGCGTCGCCCTGGCGGATGTGGCCGCCGGGGCCCGGCTCCGGTCCTCCGATGCCCGCCGGGATCCGGGCGATTGGGCCTTCGCCGATCGACCAGTTGAACAGCGCTCCGTAGAAGGCCGCCTGCGCGTCAGGATCCTTGGCGACGATCTCCCAGTGCACCACCGGTCGAGCCCAGTCGTTGTCCACTCACGTGCCTCCCCGTCCGGATCCGCAGGTTATCTGCGCTCCGGAGGGCCGGCCCCGGTCACCCTTGCTGGTCGCCTGGCGCCAGAGGACCACCACAGGTTGGGACGGGTCAGTCCCGTTGCTCGTTGTCCGGCTTTCTTGTCACGAACCTGAAGTGGTAGCCCAACACGTCGGTCGTAAGAGGCCCAAAGCCGACGGCGGCGAGGCGGTCGGACAGCTCCTCTGGATCGACCGCGGTGAAGACGTCGTCTGCGTGGCCGGCCCGGATCATCTCCTGGTCCAAGGACTCCTGCCCAACGAAGATCGCCCCGGGCCGAAGCACCCGGTGGAGCTCGCGAAAGAGCCGGTCCTGGTCCTCGGCGCTGGCCATGTGGTGCAGCACGGAGAAACAGGCGGCGGCCGAATAGTGGTTGGCGGGCAGGCCGGCCGCGGTCGCGTCAGCCACGATCACCTCGACGTTCGTGCCGGCCAGGCGGGTCTGAAGCGCCAGGCCCAGAGACGGGTCGATCTCGACCGCCGTGACCCTGGCAACGCGCTGACGGAGGAGGTCGGTCGTGAGTCCGGGGCCGGGGCCGATCTCCAGGACGTGGTCTCCGAGAGGGCCTGCGCCTTCGACCCAGGGGAGGAGGTCAGTTTCCAACGTCTTGGACCACTCGGGACTGGACAGGTACTGCAGATGGGAGTCGTTCACTCCGCACTTGTACAAGATTCGGGGATCGAATGCGTCGGCCGCGGCGACCACCATCGGCGCGGACGCCCAGGGACCTGGCACCTTGACCTGTGGGCGGCCCCGTCGCGGGGAATGGCCACCGGACCCGCGGCGTTGAACCGCGGGTTCGCGTCAGTTTCGGAGGTGAGTGATGCCAGCAGTGACCGTTGACGATCTCCTCGTGCTCCCCCGCGTCGGCGCCTTGGATCCCGAGCACTCGGCGGTCCGCCCGGTGAAGAGCGTGACCACGGCACCATCTGGCTTCGAGGGCGAGGGCTTTCCGGTGCGCCGCGCGTTTGCTGGGGTCTCGCAGGCCGATCTCGATCCCTTCGTCCACATGGACCAAATGGGCGAGGTCAACTACGGGCCGGGCGAGCCGAAAGGCACGCCGTGGCATCCGCACCGGGGCTTCGAGACCGTCACCTACATGATCGACGGAATCATGCAGCACCAGGACTCGATCGGCGGCGGCGGCGTGATCACCGATGGTGCCACCCAGTGGATGACCGCCGGGTCGGGCATTTTGCACATCGAGCGACCGCCCGAGTCACTCGTCGTGACCGGCGGGCTCTTCCACGGCATCCAGCTCTGGGTGAACCTGCCGGCGGCCTCGAAGTGGGTGGACCCCCGCTATCAAGACATCGAACCTGCGGCGGCTCTCCTGCTCGCGTCCGAAGATGGCGGCGCGCTCGTCCGCGTCATCGCCGGCGAGGTGGCCGGGCAGGAGGGGCCAGGCCTGACCCACACCCCGATCGCTCTCGTGCACACGACGCTCGCTCCCGGCGCGCGTCTGGTGTTGCCGTGGTCGCCCCAGTTCAACGCGCTCGCCTACGGGCTCGCCGGTCGCGGCACCGTGGGTGAGGACCGACACCCGTTCGGCGCCGGGCAACTGGCGGTCCACGGCGCCGGCGACGCCATCGTGCTCGAGGCGGACCGCGCCCAAGACCCCGACGTGCCGGCGCTCGACGTCCTGGTGCTCGGGGGCATCCCGATCCGCGAACCGGTCGCCGCCTACGGGCCCTTCGTGATGAACACCCGCGCCGAGCTCGCTCAGGCGTTCGAGGACTACCAGGCCGGCAAGCTCGGCACGGTGCCGGCCGACCACATCGGGAACTGATCTATGCGCCCTCGGCGGCGCGGTGCAGCAGGAACGTCCCGGTGGCGCGGGTGAACAGCTGGCCGTCGGGGTCGCGCAACGTTGCCTCACCGTAGGCGACCTGCTTGGCCATCCGGACGACCTCGCCGCGTAGGCGATACGTCGTCCCCTTGGTCGCGGGGCGCATGGTCTCGGTCTTGAGCTCAAGGGTGGCGCGGGCGCGGTCGCCGCGGGGTAGCGCGGCGTTGATGGCGAAGTTGATGCACGCGTCGAGCAGCAGCGAGTGCACGCCGGCCTGGACGATGCCGCCGACGTTGCAGGCGAGATCGGTCGGCGTGAACGAACCCTCGACCCACCCCAGGTCCTCGCCGTCGACCCCGTAGGACTCGAGTGACCCGCCGACCTGGCCGATGATCGGCATGCCGCCGTCGCCAAGCCATCGATCCATGTCACGGGGAGCGCGGGGGGCCTGGTTGGTCATCGAGGGGACGCTACACGGCTCTCCGAGGAAGCTGACCCGCCATTGGTGCACGAAACGCGGTCGCCTACGATCGCGTCAGTGTCAGGCTCCTGTTCGTCTGGCGGGCGCCCCCGCCTCGCACTCCCGACCGTGGTGCGCGGCGCGATGGCCTTCGGGTTCGTGGTCGGCACGCTCGCGGGGGCGCTGGCCTGGTCATCGTCGGTGGGCGCTGACCGCACACCGCTGCCGGCCGGCCCGCAACCCTCGGAGATCGCCAAGGAGCCCTGCCAGTCCGACGCCCAGCACGAGATCGCCGACGCCCTCGGCGTGAAGGGCGCGGTGACCGACAAGAGCTGGATCCATCACCGCTACTCGTGCAACTACGTGTACCGCAACGGCACCTTCACGCTGTCGATCCAGGAGCTCTCGAGCTGGGGCCAGACCTACGCCTACTTCCACCAGCTCGGCCACCAGATGGGCGACGTCGGCAAGCTCTTGAACCTCGGGCAGGGCGCCTTCCAGACGACCGACGGCTCGGTCGTGGTCCGCAAGGACTGGAAGGTCCTCCTCGTCAACGTGGCCAACCTGCCGCCGAGCTTCGGGGTGCCCGCGACCGCGTCGAAGTACGTCGCAGTGACGGTCGCCGATGTGATCCTCGGCTGTTGGGCTGGCGACTAGCGACCCGCCGCCTCAGACCGGGTAGTTGGGGTTCGGCAACGTGGCCGAGGTCCACATCAGCCCGAGGCACATCTCGTCGGTGGAGCCGTCGCCCCAGGTGACGAAGTGGGCCGGGACCCGGCGCAGCAGGGGCACCTCTTGTTGGAGGGCCGGGTTGTAGGTGCATTGCACCTGGACCGTGTCGCCGGGAGTCACCGCGACCGGGTGAGCCAGGTTGTAGGCGCGCTGGTAGTGGAAGTTGTAGTCGGGCACGTTCAGGATCGTCTTCTGGCTCGGCGTCCCGGGGTTCAGGATCATCTTGAAGCTGACCCCCTCCAGGTGCATGTGCGCGCCGACCCGGACGATGTAGCCGTTCACGCCGACCGGCCAGTTGCACGACGTGGTGTCACCGACCGGTGGGTCCTGCGGATTGCGGCCGCAGATCGCCTCGAGGGTGTTCACGAAGGCCACCGCGCTCTGCCCGAAACGCTGGCCGAGGCTGGCCAGCTCGGCGGCGCGGCGAGCACAGCGGGCCGGTCGCGGCGGGAGCGCACGGGACGTCGGGAGGGGCCGGCATGAGGTCGAGCCGGAGCGGCAGCAGCGGCGTGGACGCCGGCACCGTGTGGAGCATGAGCGAGTTCTTCACCGGCTTGTCGCCCACCAACAAGTTGTAGTGGACCTGCATCACCACGAGGCTGCCCTTTGGTAAGTAGACGCCCGTCCCCTTGGGAAGGTTGTCGGCCCCGTGCCCGGGGGCCCACGCGCTCAGCCATGGCGTGTTCGAGATCTGCGCGAGGCCGGTGTCGGGAATCGGCGTCTCGCCGAAGCAGGACCAACCCAGCCCGTTGACGTTCGCCGCCTCGGCGGCCGTCGCGAGGTCCGGTGGCACGAGGAACAAGATCGCGTGGTGGTCCTCGGGGCTGCCCGGGAAGAACTGGCTCGAGATGATGTAGCTGTTCGCCGTCACATGCGGATTCATCAGCGTGCAGTGGTAGTCGTCGGTCGCCCCCTTGGGGGCGTGCGGCTTGTAGGCGATGGCCTGGCGCAGCATGATCGTGCTCACGGCGATGTCCGCATTGGCCGACCCTGCAGCGAGGACGCTCAGGGAGGCGGTGACGACGGCGACGCCGATGAGGGATCGAAGCACGCGGCGAAGGAGCACGGGGACTAAGGGTAGCCAGTCCTGACCCCCCAGGCAGGTTGCCTGCAATCGGTTGCATGAACGACCCGGCGTCCGCCCCGGCCTCGGCGACGGCCGGGCGGCGCCCATCCCGCTGCGATCGTGGTTGCCCCGAGTCCGTGCCGGAGAGCTGGTTCATCGTGGAGGGCGAGCTCGCGTATACGGGCTCTGAATCGGAGGCGGTTTCGACGACCGCAAGGCGACCCGCTCCGGCGATGGTGACCGTACTTTCACAAGTCGGACCGCCTGACGAGGACATGATCGAATCGCCGCCTGGGCAGTGTCGACGAGTTCGATCTCTCGTCTGTCGTGCTGGTCCGGCACCTCCTCGTCCACGTCTCGCGTCCGTGGAAAGGCATCCGACGCTCCACGATCCGATGGCACGGCCGGGCGGACGGCCGAAATGCCCCGACCATGGGATTGATCCGCCTAGAGCGGAAAACACGATTTGGTCGTTTTGCCTAGCGTTCGCGGCCCGCACGACTGGTTCGGCGAGCAAGCGAATGCTCGTTATCGAGGCCATTGACCTTCGTCAGCGTGGTGGGCAGACTGTAGCTACTACATCATGTAGGCGACCCACACCATGCTGATGAGCCGGTGCTCGGACGCCTGGGGTGCCCCTCGGTATGGGAGGAAGTTGCGTGGCCAGCCGGACATTGAGCGGAGCCTTGCGAACGCTCCCCAGTCTGAGTTCAGATTCGGACGCCAGACAGCGTCTGGCATGGGCGAGACCAGATGGTCGGAGAACTTTGCAGTTGGCGTTGGCGACCATCTGGCTCTTAGACGGGATCTTGCAGCTTCAGTCGTTCTTCTTTACCAAGAGCTTCGGCCTGCAGATGATCTCAGGCATGTCCGGCGGCAATCCTTCCGTCGTCGCTCGACCGATCGCCTGGTCCGGGACCATTATCGGACACCATGCCGTGATCACCGACGCGTGCTTCGCTTTGGTGCAGATCGCCATAGCCGTCGCCATTGCTTGGGGACCGACCGTCAAGATCGGACTGGGCGCGTCGGTTGCATGGGCCGTCGGCGTCTGGTGGATTGGCGAGGGACTGGGCGGCGCCCTCAACGGCACGGCCAACCCCGTAAATGGGGCGCCGGGCGCGGTGATGATCTACGCGCTGTTGGCTGTCCTTCTCTGGCCGACTGACCGCGGCGGCGCGAATGCCCCTTATGTCGCCGCTCGAGCGGTGGGTACGTCAGTCGCCAACGGCCTTTGGCTCGTGCTGTGGGGATCCCTTTCGTATTTCGCCCTGATCGGTGCCAACCGATCGTCAGATGGTCTCTACGACCTGATCAGAGCCGAAGCCGCTGGCGAGCCAGGCTGGGTGGCATGGATCGATAGACACGCGGCCAGCTTGGTCGACCACAACGGTCTGGCGGTGATGGTGGCGATGTCAGTGCTGCTCGGCATCGTAGCCATTGGCACCTATCTCCCCGGAGCACTGGCCAACGGGACGGTCGTCCTGGCAGCGGTCATAGGTCTGACGTTCTGGGTAGTGGGCCAGAACTTCGGGGCTCTCTTCACCAATGGAGCCACCGACGTGAACTCCGGTCCTCTCCTGATCCTGCTGGCGGTCTCCTACTGGAGGTTGGGCACCCGCCCTGAACCTGCCACCGGGGAGATGCCGCTGAGCCTCGAAGGAGCTTGACGTGTCCAACCCCCATTGGTTGAACGACATCTTCGCGGCCGTGATGCTGGCCGTCGCCCTCTACAGTGCCGGGCGTCTCGTGTCGGCCCGGATCTGGTCACGCCCGATTCATCGCGATGTAGACGTGGCCCACGCCCTGATGGGTACGGCCATGGCTGGCATGCTCGTGTCGGATCTCAATCCCTTCCCGACCGGGGCGTGGGAAGTGGTCTTCTCGCTGCTCGCGGCGTGGTTCATCTGGCGGTGCTACCAATTCGTCAGCGATCGGTATCCCAGCATCGGGTATCACCAACATGTTCACCGGCTCTCTCGCCGTCTGATCCATCTGGTGATGGCACTGGCCATGCTCTATATGTATCTCGCCGCCGTCCCAGCGGTCGTGGGATCGGGAGGCAGCATGGCTATGGGCGCGGCGACAGGTGCGACGGCCAACTTCGTGCTTCTACCGCTGCTGTTCATTGCTGCACTTTTCGCCTCGGGGATCTGGGAAGTGGACAGGATTGCGCACCTGTCTCTCGCTGATGCCACTCACGATCGGCGGGCCCCGGCCTTTGCTTCGATGGGCGGCGGCCCCAGGACGACCTCGGGGAACTTGGCTGCCGGCGATCACGTCATCCCCCAGGAGGGGCCCCCGTGGCTCGCACCTCGACTCGAAGGGACTGCTCACATCGCCATGTGTGTGACCATGGGCTACATGCTTGTCCTGATGCTGTGAGCACGAACTTCGGCCCGTCGAAGCGACCCTGTTGTCCAATCCACGCGTCACCGTCCAGTCCACGCATCGCAAAATGGAGAGGTTCTCAGTGAGCGCAGGGACGACATGCGATAACCCGCTTTGCGCGTGCGTACCGTGCGTCTGTGAGGACTGCCGCTGCGGCACGCCTAGGATCAGCGAACTCGAGCGACGAGCGATGGATGTCCTTTGGCAGGAGCCAACCCGCGAGTTGACCGGACGCGACGTGGCCGATGCGCTACCAAGCTACGCATACACGACGGTCACCACCGTCCTTGATCGGTTGGTCCACAAGGGCCTGGTACGCCGCCGGATGGAGGGACGTACTATCCGGTTCACCACCGTTGGAACCCAGGGTGCCCACACCGCCGTCCTCATGCACAAGGCCTTGGCCGCTGACCACGACCCCGAAGTTGCTCTTGTTCGGTTCGCCGAGACCCTGTCCCGCCCACAAACCGACGTCCTTCTCAGGGCTCTCAAGGGACGCGATCGCAAATCAAGCCGATGAACCCGTAAAGGCCCTCGTGCTCACACGATGAGCCGACAGCATCGACTACAAATCTGATCCTCTGAGCCAGCCACAGATCCTTGAGCAGTGCCGCGGAATCAAGTTGTGTTCGGGCAGCTTGAAGTCACCGAGCTCCACGAAGGCGGCAAAAGCGGCGGCGGTCGATGCGTCCACGACGATCTGACGGTCGACAGCGCTCAGCGCCCGACTTCAAAAGGTGTCGAGCTGGTCGCGGAGGGCCAGGACCGCGATAGTGACCTGCCGCACGATAACGAGGGCGACGCATCTCGGTCAGCCATCGGTGCCGATGGTTCTGGGTGGTGTGCCGGCCGGGCTCAGGACAGGACGCGCTCGACGACGAAGGTCCGGTCACGCCCGGCTTCGGGGACCTGCACCCGGAAGTACCAGGTGCCCGGGGTGAGTTCGGTAACGGCGCTGTAGTGCTCGAAGCTCACGCGCTCGATGCGCAGCGTCATCGAGCCGGCCCGAGCTGACGAAGCGATGACCCGGGGTACCCCGATGGTGACGCCGGCCGGGCTCGAGAAGATGACGTGGAACGCGTTGACCCCGGCGCTGGAGTTCGCGAGGTAGACCTCGGCGCTCACGCCGTCGGGCAGGGTCACCGTGGTGATCCCGGGGAGGGTCGGCAAGAGCGGCTGCCCGCGCGCCGGCGAGAACACCTGGGCGACCGCCGTCCCGCCCCCGAAGAGGGCGATCGGGATCAGGATCGAGGCGACGAAGCCCCGGGCGCCCCGCAGGACCGCCGGCGGGCGAATCGTCGCGACGCCGCCCCGGCCCAGGCGCATGAGCCGGAGGCTGTTCAAGACGACGACCAGGCTCGAGACTCCCATCGCCAGTGCGGCGATGAGCGGGTCGAGCAGGCCTGCGGCCGCCAGCGGCAGGGCCGAGAGGTTGTAGCCCATGGCCCAGCCGAAGTTCTGGAAGATGACCGACGAGGTCGCCCGGGCGATGCCGATGGCGCCGGGGACCCCGTGCAGGTCGCTCCCGAGCAGGGCGACGTCGCTGTTGGACAGGGCGATCTCGGCGCCGCTGCCGACGGCGCAGCCGACGTCGGCCGCCACCAGCGCCGGCGCGTCGTTGACGCCGTCGCCCACCATGACGACCCGGTGCCCCTGGGACTGCCACGCGCGGAGCGCGTCCAGCTTCTCGGCGGGGGTGAGCCCGCTCTTGGCTTCGTCGATCCCGACGCTCGATGCGATCGCGTTCACGGCCGGCGCGGCGTCACCGCTCAGGATCGCCGTCTCGAGGCCGAGGCCGTGGAGGGCGGCGATCGCCGGTCCGGCGTCGGGGCGCAGCGGCGTCGACACCGCGATGACCCCGACGATCTCGGCGCCGGCCGACACCGAGACGACGGTCTCGCCTCTCGAGCGTGCCGCGTCGACGGCGCCGGCCAACGCCGGCGGAGGATCGCCCTCGGGAAGCCGCCCCACCGTGACCCAGCGGCCGTCCACGCGGCCCCGCACGCCGAAACCGGTGAGAACCTCGAGGTCGCCTTCCATGGCGGCCGGTGGCGCGGCATCACGGATCGCCACCGCGATCGGGTGCTCGCTCTCGGCCTCGACCGCGGAGGCCAGCGCAATGACGCCAGCGTCGTCCCAACCCGGCGCGCTCGCCGTCGCGGTGACCCGGGCAAACCGCTCGGTGAGCGTGCCGGTCTTGTCGAACGCGACGGTGTCGGCGCGGGCCAGACGCTCCAGGATCTCCCCGCTGCGGATGAGGATCCCGAGCGACGACGCCCGACCGGTCCCCACCATCATGGCGACCGGCGTCGCCAGCCCCATGGCGCACGGGCACGCGACCAGCAGCACGGCGACCCCGCTCAGCACCGCGATGCCGAAGTTGCCGTCCCCGAGCCACCAGGCGAGGAAGGTCACCGCGGCCACCAGCAGCACGGCTGGCACGAAGACACCGCTGATGCGGTCGGCCAGCTTCTGGAGGGGTGGCTTGTCGCTCTGGGCCTCGTCGACGAGGCGCTGCATGCGGGCCAGCACCGATTCTTCGGCGGTCGCCTCCACCCGGACGACCAGCGCACCGGCCCCGTTGCGGGTGCCACCGGTGACGGGATCGCCCACCTCGCGGTCGACCGGCAGTGGCTCGCCGGTGAGCAGGGACTCGTCGACCGACGACCATCCAAGCACGACGGTCCCGTCGAGGGGGATCGCCTCGTTGGGGCGGACCCGGACCAGAGCACCCACCGGCACGCTCTCGGGCGCGACAAGAGCGCCCTCATGGTCGGCGAGATCGGCGACGACGCGGGCGGTCGGGGGCCTTAGCGCCATCAGAGAGTGCATCGCGCCCGCGGCCCGCCGGCGGGCCGTCGCCTCCACCGCCCGCCCGGTCACGAGGATCGACACGATGACCGGTGCCATGACGCCGTGGAGGCGGGCCGCGAACTCGCCGCTGCCCCCCAGGTGCACGTGGCGCCCCCCCAGTGCGATGGCCTCGACCGCGCTCACTGCAAGCGCCGCGAGGGTCCCGAGCGCGATGAGCGTGTCCATGCTCGTCCCGAGGTGGCGCAGCAACCGGACCGCCGTGCGGAGGAAGGGCCAACCGCCCGCCACCTCCACGAAGATCCCGAGGGCGAGCACGGCCCAGCCGGCCGGGGCGTTCTCCGGACCGAACAGGGCAACGCCCAGCGCCGCCAGCGCGGCTGGCCACGACAGCGCGGCCCGGAGTGCCCAACGCTCGGGGTCCCGGGCCGGGCCGCTCGGCTTGTCGCTCGCCTCGGCGGCGCCGTAACCGACGGCGTCGACCGCCGCGCACAGCTCGGCAAGCCCGGTGGCGCCGGCGTCGTAGGTCACAAACGCACGGTTGGTCGCCAGATTGACCGAAGCGCTCAGCACTGCCGGCTGGTGGGCGAGCGTCCGCTCGATGCGGGTAGCGCACGCGCTGCAGTGCATGCCCTCGAGCGCGAGCTCGGAGGTGGCGACCCCTTTCTCTCGTTCGGGAGCCGCCCGGCCTGGGCGGGCGGTCAGCACGACCAAGCCGCGTCACCCGGGTGGAGGGGCGCCGCCTCGTAGCCGACACCGACCACGACTCCGCAGAGATCGTCGACCGTGAGGGCCTCGGGGTCGAAGGTCACCGAGGCGCGCCCGGCGTCCAGGTCGACCGAGACCATGCGCACGCCGGGCGCCGCCGAGAGCGTCTCTTCGATCAGGGCGACACACGAGGCGCAGTGCATCCCCCCGACCTCGAGCTCGACGCTGCCCGTTCCCATGTCAGAAGCGTAATTCCGCCACCCCGGCGGAGAGGCCGTCTCGGCCAGAGCCGCTGGCCCGGTCGCCTTTTCGGGGTGACAACTAACATGACGGCGACCGCGACCAGGCACCACCGCCGGACGGGAGGAGATTCCATGACCACCGCCGTGATCGTCGACGCCGTGCGGACCGCCGGGGGGAAGCGCAACGGCAAGCTGCGGAACTGGCATGCCGTCGACCTGGCCTCCGAGCCGCTGAGGGCGCTCCAGGAGCGCAACGGGTTCGACCCGGCGGAGGTCGACGACGTGATCACCGGCTGCGTGATGCAGGTCGGCGAGCAGTCGCTCAACATCGGCCGCTCGGCAGTGCTGGCCGCCGGCTGGCCCGAGTCGGTGCCGGCCACCACGGTGGACCGCCAGTGCGGCTCCTCTCAACAGGCCGCCCACTTCGCGGCCCAGGGTGTCATGGCCGGCGCATACGACATGGTGGTCGCGGGCGGAGTCGAGGCGATGACCCGGGTGCCGATGGGCTCCTCCATCGTGCGCGAGGTGGGCTACCCCTTCGGGCCACGGGTCCAGGCCCGCTACGCCCCGGTGGGCGGGCTGGTCAGCCAGGGCATCGGCGCCGAGATGATCGCCGACAAGTGGGGCCTGTCGCGCGAGGACCTCGACCGCTTCGGAGCCCAGAGCCAGCAGCGGGCGGCCCGGGCGTCGGCCGAGGGTCGCTTCGACGCCGAGATCATCGGGATCCCCGTCCGCGACGACGAGGGCAAGGACACCGACGAGATCTTCAAGGCCGACGAGGGCATCCGTCCCGGCACGACCGCCGAGGTGCTGGCCAACCTGAAGCCCGCCTTCAAGGAGGACGGCAAGATCACCGCCGGCAACTCCTCACAGATCACCGACGGCTCGTCGGGTGCGCTCATCATGAGCGAAGAGAAGGCGGCGTCCTTGGGCTACACCCCGCGGGCCCGCTTCGTGGCCTTCGCGGTCATCGGGGCCGACCCGGTGACCATGCTCACCGGCCCGATCCCGGCCACCCGGTTGGTCCTCGAGCGGGCCAAGCTCACGATGGACGACATCGACGCGGTGGAGATCAACGAGGCGTTCGCCTCCGTCGTGCTCGCGTGGGAGAAGGAACTGCACCCCGACATGGAAAAGGTGAACGTGAACGGCGGCGCCATCGCCCTCGGTCACCCGCTCGGAGCGTCGGGCACCAAGCTGCTGGCCACGCTCGTCAACGAACTCGAGCGGACCGAGGGACGCTACGGCCTGCTCACGATGTGCGAGGGCGGCGGGCTCGCCAACGCCTGCATCATCGAGCGGTTGGGCTGAGCGAACCTCAGCGATACCGGGTCGCCGCCATGAAGGCGACGAAGATGATCACCAGCCCGGCCACCAGGTACCAGACCGACACCGAGCCGGGCAGGACCGTCAGGTAGTTCAACAGGATCGTCAGGATCCCGAACACCATCATGAAGATGATGAGCGGGCCGAACCACCGAGCGCTCCGACGGACCTTGGTGGGGATCGGGCGGGTGTAGCGCCCGCTCTGCTCGGCCGGCGTGTAGCGCCCGACGCGGCGGGGGGCCTTGGGCTGGGCGCGACCCGATCCGCCGCGGGTGTTCGGAGCCATGGGGTAGGAGAATAGTGACCGGGGATGGGCCGTTACCATGGCGGCCACCGTGGGCGCCCGGATCCTGCTCATCGACAACTACGACTCGTTCGTCTACAACCTCGTCCAGGAGCTGGGCGAGCTCGGCGCGGAACCCGTCGTGCACCGCAACGACGCGATCGACCTCCAGGGCATCGCCGCCGCCGAGCCCGACGGCATCGTCATCTCACCCGGACCGGGCCGCCCCGAGTCGGCCGGCGTCTCGATGCAGGTGGTCGCGGCGTTCGCCGGCAAGGTGCCCATCCTCGGCGTCTGCCTCGGGCACCAGTGCATCGGCGAGGTCTTCGGCGGCCACACGGTCTCCGCGCCCACCCTCATGCACGGCAAGACCTCCGAGATCCACCACGACGGGACGGGCGTGTTCGCCGGGCTCCCGGACCCCTTCGTGGCGACCCGCTACCACTCCCTCGTGATCGAGCCGGACTCGGTGCCCGACGACCTGGTGGTGACCGCGCCGCACGCGAGAGGGCGTCGTCATGGGGTTCCGCCACAAGGCGTTCGCCGTCGAGGGCGTGCAGTTCCACCCCGAGTCGATCCTGACGACCCAGGGCCCCCGGCTGCTCGAGAACTTCCTCCACCAGCTGGCCGCCTGAGCGCTCAGACTGCGATTGGCCGACCTGGGGAGGGAGTCGACCCCCCGCCGCCCGAGGTCGGCTCGACCCACGTCGGGTCGAACGCGACCGCCTTGGGCGGGCTCCCGACCTTGACCGACTCGCCCCAGCGGCTGAGCGTCACCACCCCGACACCGGTGCCCGACATGGTCTCTTCGACCGGCAGCGGTGTCCCGGCGCTGCGCACATAGAGGACCGCCGGGCCCGTCACGCCCTCGAGCGAGAGGGTGCCCTTGATGCCGATGACGCTGCGCCCGAGCACCTCGGTCCGCCGGGCTCGCTGCAGCTGTCCGGTGAGGTCGAGCTCTTGCACCGTGCTCTTCACGGTGAGGCCCGCCGCCACCAGCGCGTAGAAAGGTTGTGAGGAGGGGATCGAGATCCACTGGTTCGCCTCGGCCGACGCGGCCGCGGGGGTGAACCCCTGGAACACGAGCGAGGCCGCCGTGTCGCCCTTCATGTCAACGGTGTCGCCGAACAGCTCGATCGAGATCGTCCCGGCGCTCCGGACCCCCACCGTGATCGTGACGGTCTGGTTCCCCTGGGCGATCCCGGCGTTCGTCGTCTCGACGACGGTGGCCCCGTCCACGGTGGTCGTGCCCTTCCAGAACACCGAGCGCTCGGCACGCGACGCGGCGAGCGCTTTGGCGAGGGTGCGCGAGCAACCCCGGATGCGCCGGCGCGCCCAGCGCGGGACCCGCCAGGCTCAGCGCCAATCCGGTCGCAATGGCGCCGACCGTGACGCCCCGGCGGGCACCGGCGCGTCGCCGAGCCGACGGTGCGTGGTCGTGACCCGCGGCGCGGATGCCCACGGCTAAGGAGTGGTCGTGGTCGTCGTGGACGAGGGGGACGTCGTGCTGCACACCGTGATCGTGTCCGACGCCGGCAGGGTCACCTGGGTGCCCCCGCCTGGGCTCTGGGCAACCACATCGCCCTGTTCGGAGGGGTCGCACACGACGGTGCTCGCCACCTGGACGGTCAGTCCCTGGCCGCTCAGCGTCGAGGTGGCGCTCGCCGAGCTGTCCCCCACCACGTTCTGGATCACGACCTGGCAGGGGCCCGAGGAGATCGTGAGATTGACCGAGGTCCCCCGTCCGACCGACGCACCCGACGGCGGGGTGGAGGCCGAGACCTGACCCGAGGGCACCGTGTTCGAGCAGGTGTTCGACTGGGTGCCGACCGTGAGGGCTGGGGTCAACTGCGCGGCGGCCTCCGGAGGGGTCAGCCCGATCAGGTTGGGCACCGTGACCGAGTTCGTGGGCTTCGGGACCGAGAGGGTGATGGTCGAACCCTTCCGCACCGTCGTGCCACCCAACGGTGACTGGGTGAGCACTGCGTTCTGTTGCCCTGGGCTGTTGACGAACTTCACCTTCGGATTGAGCCCGGCCTGGGTGAGCAGCAACTGGGCGGTCGTGAGGTCGTCGCCCTCCACCTCGGGGACCTGCACCTTGGCCTCGCCCGCGCTGATGACCAGGTTCACGACCGCCTTCTTGGACACATGGGTGCCTGCGGGCGGGTCCGTGTGGACGACGGTGCCCGCCTTGGCGGTGTCGGCGACGTTCTTCGTCGTGCCAATGACGAGGTCCTTCGAGGTCAGGATCTGATCGGCCTGGGCCTGGGTCTTGCCGACGACGTTGGGCAGGGACAAGCCGCCGGTGAACGTGTTCACCAACAAGACGGCGACCACGACCAGCGCGGCCAGCAGGATAGCGAGCAGGGCAATCCATCCCCAGGGACGGCGACCCGTCTCCTCGCGCCCACGCGGTGAAGGGCGACGGAAGCTCTGGGTCCCGGCGGGTGTGGCGCCGATCGTCTGGGTCGCGCCAACCGAGCCGATGACCCCGGTCGCGTCCATGCTCCCGTTGAGCGGCCGCGCCTCGACCGGCAGACCCTCGACGAAGCGGAGCAGGTCGGCACGGAAGTCCTCGGCGCTCTGGTAGCGCTGGTCGGGCTGCTTGGCCATCGCCTTCATGGTCACGGCTTCGAGCTCGGCGGGGATCGTCTCAAGCAGGTCACGGGGGGCCGGCGCGATGTCGCGCACGTGCTTGGAGGCCACCGAGACCGGCGTGTCGCCCAGGAACGGCGGGCGGCCGGTCAGCATCTCGAAAAGCACGACGCCGAGTGAGTAGATGTCGGTGCGCGCGTCCACGCCGATCCCCTCGGCCTGCTCGGGCGAGAAATAGGTGGCGGTGCCCATCACCGCGCCGGTCTGGGTGAGGCTCTCCTCGGTGTTCACCGCACGCGCGATGCCGAAGTCGGTGACCTTCACCTGGCCGTCGTCGGTGATGAGTACGTTGCCGGGCTTGATGTCGCGGTGCACGACGCCGTGGCGGTGTGCCGAGGCGAGCGCCGCTGCCACTTGGGCGGTGATCTGCGCGGCGCGGGCCGACTCGAGTGGGCCACTCTCCCGCAGGACCGCCGAGAGGGGTCGGCCGTCGATGAACTCCATGACGATGAAATACGAGCCGGCGTCCTCCCCCCAGTCGAACACCGGGACGATGTTGGGGTGCGAAAGCTTGGCGGCAGCCTGGGCCTCGCGACGGAACCGCTCGACGAAGGCGCGGTCGACCGAGAGCTCGGGGAAGAGGACCTTGAGGGCGACCGGCCGGTCGAGGAGGCGGTCGCGGGCCCGGTACACCTCGGCCATCCCGCCACGAGCGATCAGGTGCGTGATCTCGTAGCGGTCCGAGAAGACGCGCGGGGCCTCAACGGGCTGCATGGCGTTCAGAGCCTACGCGGCGCTGCGCTGCACCAACGGTGAGGAACGATCCGCCACGACGACATCGAATCCCTGGTCACGAGCCCAGCGCGTCCTCGAGCATCTGCCTCACGATCGGACCGGCGATCGACGCCCCCTGGGTCGACAGCGACTGGAACGGCACCACCACGGCAATGGCGACCTTGGGGTCCTTGGCCGGCGCGAACCCGATCATCCAGTCGGCCACCGAGGTGATAACGGGGAACCCGACCTGGGCGGTCCCCGTCTTCACTGCGACGTCGAGTGAAGCGGGGAACCCATCCCCCGCGGCGGTCCCCGACGTCGCGACCGACTCCATCAGCGGCGTCACCTCGGCCGCCGCTGCCGCCGACATTGCCTGCTTCCACACCCGCGGCTGGTAGGTCTCGACGACCTCGCCCTGGGCGTTGGTGATCTTCTCCATCAGGTGCGGCACCATGATCGACCCGCCGTTGGCGATGCCTGCCGCCACCAGGGCGTTCTGGAGGGCCGTGGCCGAGACATCCTGCTGGCCGAACGCGGAGTAGGCCTGGCCCGGGATGCCGGGGTTGCCCCCCTGGCTCATCGCCTGGGCAGTCGGATAGCGCGACGGCTGGACATAGCCCGGGGGCAGGTCGAGTGGGGGCACTGTGTTGAAGCCGAACAGGCTCGCCTGCTCGGCCAGGTTGTCGGCGCCGAGCAGCAGCCCGAGCTTGGCGTAACCGGGGTCGCACGACGCCGGGAGCATCTGGATGATGGTGCCGCCGCAGGCATTCGCCGCCGACGCGGTGTCGGCGTCGTTGCAGATCTCCTGGTTCGTGTCGGGGATGTTGGTGAGGCACGCGGTGGTCGGGAAGTCGTAGGTGGCGAGCGCGGGGTCGAGGTTGTAGATCGCACTGGTCGTGATCACCTTCGCCGTCGACCCAGGCAGGATCGCGTCGTAGGTCGCCATCGAGTAGATCGGCGCGAACCCTTCGGGGTCGGGGACGTGGTACAGGTTGTAGGCCGAGATGTAGGCCGAGTAATTCGGGGTGGTGAGGGGCGTCGGGTCGTAGGTCGGCGTCGAGTACATGGCCAGGATCGCCCCGTTCTGGGGATCGATCATGATGATGGCTCCGTCCTTGTTCGGCCCGGGGAGGTTGGCGAGTGCGGCCGCGGCATCCCGTTGGAGCTGCGGGTCGATGGTCAGTGTGACGTCGTCGGTCGTCGGGGGGGGCGGCGACAACAACTGACTGAGGGTCTGGGCCGACTGCTTGTGCAAGGAGAGGTACGAGCTGTAGTAGCCCTCGACCCCGGTCGGACAGCCCAGTCCCTTGATGGGAGAACAGGTGCCGACGACTTGGGAGAACAACGACCCCTGCGGGTAGACGCGTTCGAACTGGTAGGTGTTCGCACCCGCCGGGGCAATGCGTTGCGAGTAGGCGAGGAGCGTTCCGTCGGCGGCGTAGATGTCGCCCCTGTCCGCGAAGGTCCAGTCCTGGACTTGGTTGACCGGATTGTTCGGGGAGTGGGCGAGGGCTGCCGCCCGGTGGAACTGGATGTTGGTCAGCTGCACGATGACCAGGCCGAAGCACAAGATCAGCACGACCCCCAACCACCGGATGCGTCGTCCCACGGCTACAGGCCGTCCAACGGCGTGTTGTCTTGCTGGGCCACGTACTCCTGGTGCAGGTTCGCGATGTACCGCTCGCCGGCCCCGAGCGAGGTCTCGTCGACGGTGGCGCGCAGTGCGGGCAGCCGGCGGGGCAGGACCTCGGAGGTGGTGACACCCGTCAGGTCGACAAGCTTGGGTTTGAACCCAAGGAATCCGCCCTGGCGCCCCTGATAGATCGCGAGGTGGTTGTCGCTGTGGTCGATGGCCACGTACCAGTTGTCCATCGAGTACCACCGCACCACCGCGACCGCGCCGGCCGGGACCGCCAGGATGAGGACGAAGAACAGGACGACCCGAAGCGTGATCCGACGGGGGACCCCGAGGCGTCGACGGCGGTCCCGGCGGGACTCCTTGGGGAGGGGGGCAAGCTCGGGCGCGGGCCGGTACTCGGGCGGCGCGACGGTCTGCACCACGACGGGTGCCGAGGCGACGAACGTGTCGCCGGCCACCCCGTTGGTGCCGAGGGGAGCCGCCGGAACGGCCGGCACGGCCGTGGTGACGGGGGCGATCCCCGCCGGGGACCGGGTCGCGACGGCGGACTGGGCGGTGGCGCTCGGCGGGACGGCCGGCGGGATGATCGGCGCGCCCGGCGCCGAGATCTTGGAGACCAGCGAAGGCTCGGTTGTCCCCTCCTCGCCGACCAGGACGTCCACCACTACGACCGTGACGTTGTCGCTGCCCCCGTGGGCGTTGGCCCGATCGACCAGCGCTCGGGCCGCCTTTCGGGGGTCCTTCACACTCTGGAGCACCTGCCCGATCTGCCCGATGCCGACCTCGTTCGTGAGCCCGTCGCTGCAGAGCAGCAGACGGTCGCCGGTCTTCACATGGAGCTCCCAGACGTCGACGTCGACCTCGGGGCTCACGCCGAGGGCCCTGGTCAAGATGTGGCGGTGCGGGTGCACCTCGGCCTCGGCCTCGGTCATCTCGCCATGGCGCACGCGCTCCTCGGCGAGGCTGTGGTCGGCCGTGATCTGGCGCACCTGGCCGCCCGACATGAGATAGGCGCGCGAGTCGCCGACGTTGGCCAGGCACATGAGGTCGCGCCCGTCGGAGCCGACGGTCAGGCCGGCCGCCGTGAGCGTGGTGCCCATGCCCCGGAGCTGCTCGATCTGCAGACTCTGGTCCCAGATCGCGCTGTTGGCGGCAACGAAGGCCTCACGCAACCCGGCGACGGTGGGGTTGCGGTCATACGCGCTCTGAAGCGTCTCGATCGCCAGTCGCGCCGCGACCTCGCCGCCGACGTGCCCGCCCATGCCGTCGGCGACCGCGAAGAGCGTGTCCCCGGCGGCCGCCCGGTCCTCGTTGCTGTCCCGGGCCCGCCCGATGTCGGTGGCGACCCCGGATCGGAGCACCGTCACCTCCGGACCTCGAACACGGTGGCGCCGATCTGGAGCAGGTCGCCGCGGGCGAGCCGGGAGGGTTGGGAGATCCGCTCCGAGTTCACGAACGTCCCGTTGGTCGATCCCAGATCCTCCACCCAGATCTGGCCGCCGCTGCGATAGACGCGAGCGTGCACCGTCGAGCTGTAGGAGTCGTACGTCGTCGGGATGCCGCACCCGTTGGAGCGACCAACGGTGACCTCGCCGTCGAGATCGTAGATCGTGCCCTCGCGCTCACGGGGTTCGATGATCTCGAGGCGCAGTTGGCGGCGCGTCCGTGTCTCGCGCAGCGGCCGCTGGTCCTCCTCCACCGCGCGGCGCTGGGCCCGGCGCTGGGCCCGGGTGGGACCGGCCGGGCGCACCTCCACGAAGACGGCGCGCACGACACGAAGGAAGAAGAGGAAGATCAAGACCACGACCAGCCACTGAAGCGGTCGGATGATCGCCGAGTAGTTCGTCCCTAGCAGGAGCACGGGCGATGCACCGTCACAACATCTCGAAGACGAGGGTCGTGGAACCGACGGTGATGTTGTCGCCTGTCGAGAGGTAGCTCTCCCGGATGAGCGCCCCGTTGAGCTTGGTGCCGTTGGTCGAGCCGAGATCCCGGACCATGAACGCCTCGTTCACCCGGAGCACCTCGGCGTGCCGACGGCTCACGTTGGGGTCGCTCAGCACGACCGAGCATTCGGGCATCCGGCCGATGACCAACGGCTCGGACTCGATCAGGACCCGACCCCCGCCCGGGAGCACCAGTTCGGCGGGCGCCATCCCTTCGGGACCCTCGATCACCTCGGCGGCCACGCTGAAGCGGCCGGCCCGCAGCCTCGGGCCCTCCAGGATCTGGACGTCGATCGGGCCGACGAACTGGTACTGCTCGTTGCGGGCGTGCTCCCGGGCCGCCTCGGCCAGCTCGCGCACCAGCGCATCGAGGAAGTTCGAGAAGCGCTCGACGTCGGGTCGAGCGAGCATGACCGAGAAGGAGTTCGGTGCGATCAGCCCGTGCACGCCGACGCGCCGGTGCAGATCCATCTCCCTGGTCAGTCGGCGCCCGATCTCGACCGGTTGGAGGTTGCTTCGGAAGGGCTTGGCCAACGTTCCTTCCACAAGACGCTCGAGTCGGTCCTCGAACTGTTGGAGTCCCATGGTCCGAGCCATCCTACCGGCAGCAGGCAGAAATCTGAGGTGCGCGACCCGCGCCGTCCCTGGTCATCGGGTGGAGTCGGTGAAGGCGCTTGACTAGCCTGAACCGGCTCCGGGCGAGTGGCGGAATAGGCAGACGCGCAGGATTCAGGTTCCTGTGTCCGCAAGGACGTGGGGGTTCAAGTCCCCCCTCGCCCACCGGGTCCGCGGCCGCCACCGGGCCGACACCTCGCGGCCAGACCCCCCGGCTTCTCCCGGCGTCGCTGCGCTCATCGTGTGATCGACCGTCCACGGCGGTGATTTTTCCCCTCCACGGCGTCGACAGAACGCTCTTTGACGAGATCTCTCTCGAGATTCTACTTGTCAGGGTACACCTGACAGATGTAAGGTAACCCCTGACACCAAGGAGGTCGCCGGTGGCTGAGACGAAGGCCGTCATCGCGTGCTGCTCGTTCTGCGCCAAGCCCAACACCGAGGTCGAAAAGCTCATCGGCGGCCCCGGCGTGTACATCTGCGACTGCTGCGTGGGGCTCTGCGCCACGATCCTGGACGAGGAGAAGGCGGGGCCTGGCCGAGAGCTTCCCTGGCGGGGGGAGGACCTCACCCTCGAGCACCTGCTGACGGTCCTCCCTACCTACGCAAAGGCGGGTGCCCAGGTCGAGCGGAACCTGACCGAGTGCGTCCGCCGGGCGCGTGAGCTCGGGGCGACGTGGGCCAAGATCGGCGAGACCCTGGGGATGACGCGCCAGTCGGCGTGGGAGCGCTTCTCCGGGGAGGAGTAAGAACGGGGTCGTGGCCCACGACGCGCCCCCGACGCCCCGCTACACCCACGGACACCACGAGAGCGTGCTGCGCTCGCACCGGCAGAGGACCGCCGAGAACTCGGCGGGGTACCTCCTCCCCCACCTCGGGCCGGGGATGACCCTCCTTGACGTGGGGTGCGGCCCCGGCACCATCACCGCGGACCTGGCGGCCAGAGTCGCCCGGGGGAGCGTCATCGGCATGGACCGCTCCGAGGACGCCCTTGCCGCCGCGCGTGGGCTGGCCGGTGGGGTGCCCGGGCTGTCGTTCTGCGCGGGCGATGTTTACGCCATGGAGTTCGACGGCGGCGCCTTCGACGTCGTGCACGCGCACCAGGTGCTCCAACACCTCGACGATCCGGTGGCGGCGCTCGTCGAGATGCGTCGGGTGTGCCGGCCCGGCGGCCTAGTCGCCGTGCGCGACAGCGACTACGCCACGATGACCTGGTATCCGGACTCCCCCGAGATCGCCCGTTGGCTGGACCTCTATTGCCGGACGGCCCGGGCCAACGGCGGGGAGCCCGACGCCGGGCGGCGCCTCGTCTCTTGGGCGCTGAGCGCGGGATTCACCGATGTCACCGCGTCGGCCTCCTCGTGGTGCTTCTCGACGCCCGAGGACCGCCGATGGTGGGCCGAGACCTGGGCGGAGCGCATCACGGTGAGCGTCCTCGCCGAGCGGATCATCGAGCTCGGCCTGGCCGAGCGCAGCACGCTCGACGCAATCGGGGTGGGCTGGTTGCGCTGGGCCGAGGCGGCAGACGGTTGGTTCGCCATGATCCACGGCGAGGTGCTCTGTCGCCCGGGCTGAAACGGCCCGGCGTCGCCCGCGCCGCGCGCAAAAAACTCGGGCCTTGAGCGGCCGAAATGGCCCGTCACCAGGTACGCTGTCGGCACCGTCGGACGACGACAGGCTGGGACAACGAGGTGACCGGGTGATCCTGCACCGTGACGGGTCGACCCGTCGCATGGCAACCCAGCCCCGGCCCGCGTCCGTTCCCGAGCTCGCCAGCGTGTTGCGTCACGCGTGTGCCGCCCGTGGCCTCGAGCTGTTCGCCGTGAGCCAGCAGACCTCGATCCCGCTCGACCTGCTTCACGACCTCGAGTCCGGCACCGTTGACCGCCTCCCGGACCGCGTCGCGATCTTGAAGGCGTTGAGTCGTTACGCCGCGTTCTTGAACCTCCCCGGCGACCAGTTCGTGATGACCATGGTCGAGCACTGGCCGGCTGCCGCCCCCCCGGCCATGGTGACGCCCAACGGCGCGTCGGTCACGGCCGATACCGCGGTCGGCACCCTGGTCGGGGCGCAGGTGGCCGACGACATCGCGACGCGCGTGGTGCCGGTGTCGTTGCCCGAGACCGCCGGCATTCCCACCTCGGCGCTCGGTCTGCCGCGCGTCTTCGAAGGCCGGCATGACTCGACCGCGCCAGTCCCGATGGTGATGGCCGACACCGGCCGCACACCAGCAATCAAGCGCGGTGGTCCAGACGGACTGCTCGTCCCGCTCATCCGCGGGCTCGTGGTGATTGTCACGATCCTCGTCGCGGTCGGCACCGCGTGGTTGGTCATCAACCGCGTCCGCCCGCAGTGGCTCGCCGATCTCCACGTCCCCTACACGAGCACGGGGACCGGTGCGGCACAGACGGCCGCCGTGGCGGGATCGACCACTCATTCCTCGACGCCGACGACCGTTGCACCGAAACCGAAGATGACCCTCGTGTCCGCGAACAACTCACAAGCAACCTTCTCGGTCGACGCGCCGTTGTTCACGGTCAAGGTCAGCGCGAGCGGTGGCGACACCTGGGTCAAAGCCAGCGGGCCCCTCAGCACCAATCCCGACTTCGAGGGGATCGTGAAGAGCGGCCAGTCAGAGACGGTGCACGCCAACCATCAACTGACCGTCATCATCGGCTCAACCGCGGCTCGCATGGCGATCCAGGTAGGCCGGCAAGTGATCGGGACCTACGTGCCTCCGGGGGCCCCGTTCACGATGACCTTCACGACCAGTTAGCGCGGCGCCGCCCGCATCCCTAGTCCTGCTCGGGGAGCACCGGGGCCACGGCGGCCACCGCCTGGCCTTCGTCCAGATTCATGACCCGCACGCCGGTCGCATCGCGGCCCTGGGAGGCGATCTCGCGCACCGAGGTCCTGATCGTGACCCCGCCCGAGGACACGAGGAGGATGTCACCCTCGAAGGGGACCATGAACGCTGCGACGACCGCACCCCGGCGGGCGGTCAGCCTGATTCCCCGGACCCCTTGGCCGCCGCGCGTCTGCGCGTGGAACCGGTCGAGCTTGGTCCGCTTGCCGTAGCCGGCGTCGGTCACCATCAAGATGTCCATGTCGTCCTGCGCCACGTCGCAGGAGACCACCTCGTCGCCCTCGCGCAGCCGGATGCCCCGCACGCCGGCAGCGTCGCGGCCCATCGGTCGCACGTCGGCCTCGGTGAACCGGATGGTCATCCCTTGTCGGGTCACCACGAAGATGTCGTCGTTCCCACCGGTCTCGATCACCCGCACGAGGCTGTCGCCGGCCCGCAGGCTGATGGCGATGAAGCCCTCTCGGCGTGACTTGTCATACTCGCTGAACGCGGTCTTCTTCACCTGGCCCTGGACGGTGGCGAACATCAGGTAGTGGTCGGCCGGGAAGTCCCGTGTCTGCACGATGGCGCGGATCGTCTCGCCGGTTTCGAGGGGTAGCAGGTTGACGAGGGCGGTCCCCCGCGCCGTGCGCTCCTTGGTCGGGATCTCGTGCCCGCGCAGGCGGTAGACCCGGCCACGATCGGAGAACAGCAGCAGGTACGCGTGCGAGGTCGTGTGGACCACGTGGGTGACGAGATCCTCCTCTTTGAGCCGCGCACCCTGGATGCCACGTCCGCCACGACCCTGGGTCCGGAACGCCGTCGCCGACACCGCCTTCACGTAGCCGGCCGCCGTCATCGTGACCACGATCTCTTGGTCGTTGATCAGGTCCTCCATCGCCATCTCGCCTGGGTCGTGCGTGATGACGCTGCGACGCTCGTCCGCGAACTTCTCGCGGACTTCGGCCAGCTCGGTCTTGATCACGCCCCGCAGCTTGGCGTCGTCGGAGAGGATCGCCTCGAGCTCGGCGATGGTCTGACGCAGCTTGGCCATCTCCTCTTCGAGCTCGGTGCGCCCGAGGCGGGTCAGGCGGCCGAGCTGCATGTCCAAGATGTGGTTGGCCTGCTCCTCGCTGAAGGAGAACGGCTCGGCCATGAGTGAGGCGCGCGCTTCGCCGCGGTCGGCCGAGGCTCGGATCGCGGCAATGACCGCGTCGAGCATGTCGATCGCCTTGAGGAGCCCCTCGACGATGTGGGCCCGGTCACGGGCTTTGCGCAGCTGGTACTCGGAGCGCCGCGTGATCACCTCGACCTGGTGAACCACGTAGTGGTGAAGGACCTGGGCCAAGTTGAGGGTGCGGGGCACCCCGTCGACGAGGGCCAGTGTGTTCACGCCGAACGTGGTCTGCAGGGGCGTGTGCTTGTAGAGCTTGTTGAGCACGACGTTGGCGTTGGCGTCGCGCTTGAGCCTGATGACGAGTCGGGGCTTGCGGGCCGCCGAGTCGTTCTGGACCTCGGCGATCCCATCGAGGTCACCCGAGCGCACCAGGTCGTGGATCTTCTGCTCCACCACCTCGACCGAGGTTTGGTAGGGCATCTCGGTCACGACGATGCTCGTGGCGCCGCGGTTCTCCTCGATCTCGGCCACGGCGCGCATCCGGATCGAGCCGCGTCCGGTCCGGCAGGCGTCGATGATGCCCTGACGGCCGAGAATCAGGGCCCCGGTCGGGAAATCCGGACCCTTCACGAAGTTCATGAGGTCGTCGGGAGTCGCGTCGGGGTGGTCGATCACGTGCATGGTCGCGTCGATCACCTCACCCAGGTTGTGAGGCGGGATGTTCGTCGCCATGCCGACCGCGATGCCGGTGGAGCCGTTGACGAGCAAGTTGGGGAACCGTGCCGGGAGCACGACGGGCTCCTCGGCCGAGTTCGAGTAGTTCGGGACGAAGTCGACGGTCTCCTCGTCGATCCCCGCCATCAACTCGAGCGAGATCGCGTCCAGCCGGCACTCGGTGTAGCGCATGGCGGCCGGACCCTCGTCGGGCCCGGTGCCCCCGAAGTTGCCGTGGCCATCGATGAGCGGCAAGCGCATGCTGAAGTCCTGCACCATCCGCACCAACGCGTCGTAAATTGCGAGGTCGCCGTGCGGGTGGTACGTGCCCATCACCCGGCCGACGACTTCCGCGCACTTGACATGTGGGCGGTCCGGCCGGAGCCCCTGGTCGAACATCGAGTAGAGGATCCGGCGATGGACCGGCTTCAGGCCGTCCCGCACGTCGGGCAGCGCCCGGGAAACGATGACCGACATGGAGTACTCGATGAACGAGCGCTCCATCTCCTCTTGGATCTCAATGGGCTCGATGAAGCCGAGCACCGTCTCGACGTCTGCGTGTCCGTTCGCGCTCTGCCCGTTGGCCGAACCCTTAGCGGGGGCTTTTGCTCTGGAGGTGGACTTTCGGGGCGGCATGGTGCAGAAGACCTCAGATGTCGAGGAAGCGCGCGTCCTTCGCATTCGTCTGGATGAAATGGCGCCGCTGCTCGACGTCGTCGCCCATCAGGATGGCGCACACCTCGTCGGCCAACGCTGCCTGCTCGACGTTGATCTGAAGCAGTGACCGCTTCGTCGGGTCGATCGTGGTCTCCTTCAGCTCGTCGAAGTTCATCTCTCCCAATCCCTTCAGGCGCTGGAAGTCCGCCTTGTGGTTTGGGTTCTCGGCCAGGAAGGTTTCCTTCGCCGTGTCGTCGCGCAGATAGAGCTTCTCCTTGCCGACGAGCGTGGAGTAGAGGGGGGGCTGGGCCACGTAGACGAAGCCGCCTTCGACCAGCGCGCGCATCTGACGGAAGAAGAATGTGAGCAACAAGGTACGAATGTGGGAGCCGTCGACATCGGCGTCGGCCAGGATGATCACCTTGTGGTAGCGGATCTTGGCGACGTCGAAGTCCTCGGCCAGGCCCGCTCCCACCGCCGCGATCAGGGCTTGAACCTGCTCGTTCTTCAGCATCTTGTCGATCCGGGCCCGCTCGACGTTGAGGATCTTTCCCCTGATCGGGAGCACGGCCTGGGTCCGCGGGTCTCGGGCGTCCTTGGCCGAGCCGCCTGCCGAGTTGCCCTCGACAATGAGCAGCTCGCACTCGCGCGGATCGCGTGACGAGCAGTCGGCGAGCTTGCCGGGCAGGCCGGCGCCGTCGAGGGCCGACTTCCGTCTTGTGAGGTCCCGGGCCTGCCGGGCCGCGACCCTGGCGCGAGCGGCGAGCAGGGCCTTTTGGACCGCTTGGTTGGCCTCGCGGGGATTTTCCTCGAGCCACTCGGCCAGCTTCTCGTTGGTCGCCCGCTCAACAAGTGAGCGAATCGGCACGTTCCCGAGCTTGGTCTTGGTCTGACCCTCGAACTGGGCATCGGTCAGTCGAACCGAGACGATCGCAGTCAGACCCTCGCGGATGTCCTCGCCGAGGAGATTCTCGTCCTTCTCCTTGAGCGCGTTCTTGCCACGGGCGTAACGGTTGACGACGTTGGTGAGGGCTTTCTTGAACCCCTCTTCGTGCATGCCGCCGTCGGTGGTCGAGATGCCATTGGCGAAGGAGAAGATGCTCTCGTGGAACCCGGTGTTCCATTGGAGCGCGACCTCGACTTCCATGTCGTTCTCGGACTGCTCGAAGGAGGCGACCTTCCGGAACAGCGACTCACGCGCCGCGTTCAGGTGCTTCACGTAGTCGATGATCCCGCCGTTGTACTTGAAGGTGGTCTTCTGCCCGTCGGCTTCGCGCTCGTCGACGAAATGGATCTCAAGCCCCTTGTTCAAGAAGGCGTAGATCTGGAGCCGCTCGATCACCGTGGTCGCTCGGAAGTCGACCTCGTCGAAAACGGTCGCGTCGGGCCAGAACGTCACGGTCGTCCCGGTCCGGCCGCGCGGCGCTGGGCCAGTGGACTTCAGCTTGCCGAGCGGCTCGCCGCCATTTTTGAACTCCAACACATAGTGCTTGCCGTCACGGTCGATCTCAAGCTTGAGGCGTGTCGACAGCGCATTGACCACAGAGACTCCGACGCCATGGAGGCCGCCCGCGACCTTGTATCCTTCGCCGCCGAACTTCCCGCCGGCGTGGAGCGTCGTGAGGACGATCTCCGCCGCGCTCCGGCTGGGATCGGTGGAATGCGGGTCAACCGGGATCCCACGCCCGTCGTCGGCGACCCGGCACCCACCGTCGGCGAGCAGCGTGACGTCGATCCGGGTGCAGTACCCGGCCATCGCCTCGTCGACGGAGTTGTCGACGACCTCCCAGATCAGGTGGTGGAGGCCGCTCGGACCGGTTGAGCCGATGTACATCCCCGGCCGGAGCCGAACCGGTTCCAGACCTTCGAGAACGGTGATTGCACTTGCGTCGTACTTCCCGCTACTGCGTGTAGGCAATCCCGCTCTCCGCACTCCCAGGTCGGGGCGCGACCTTCCTCGGGGGACCGATTCGGCGCGCCTTCCGGACAACACGAGCGAGGAATTTCTCGCCCGTTGACACCAAAGATTCTAGTCGATCGCGCGCCGACTCCGGCGCTTGGAACGGCCCTCCGAGACCATTCCGAGCGGCCACAGAACCCCATGTCAGAGGCGGGTTCGGGCCGGTCCGCGTTGGCCCGAGGGCAGCCGTTTCAAGTCCTCTTCACGACGACGTCGACCCGGCCCGGCGCACGCCCCGCGATGTCGCTCACGCGAGCCAACAAGGTGGCCCCAAGGGCCCGCACCTGGGTCGCCCACGCGGGGTGGTCAGCGGCCAACACGAGCGCCTCGTCGGTGACCCGAAGCGGTCGTACGTGCGCCGCGAGAGCCGGTCCGACGATCTCCTCCCACCTTCCGAAGATCGCGCCGAACTCGCGCGCACTGTGCGGGCTCATCTCGTGCACGACCTCATCGAGGGACTCGTGCACCGGTCGGGGTCCCCGGTCGTCGCGCTGGCCGCGGCCGCGTGTCATGCCCCGAGCACCGAGACGTCGATCACCATCGCCACCTCGATCCCGTCGGGCAGCGGGGTCGCCGTCGACAACAAGGACTGTCCGGGGGGAAGGAGTCGCACCAGCGCGCGGCTCCGTTGAGGATCGAGCTCGGAGAACACGTCGTCGAGAAGGAGGATCGGGGGGCGGCCGAGCCGCTGGGTGAGGAGTTCGTGGATCCCGAGCCGGAGTCCAAGCGCGAGGCACCGCTGCTCCCCCTGGGAGGCTTGGGTGCGTGCATCGCGACCGGCGAGCATCACCGCCACGTCGTCGCGATGGGGACCCACCGTCGTCGCGCCGCGGCGCAGATCTTCGTGCCGTCTGGCCACCAAGGCATCTCGCAGCGGGCCGTCCCATGACTGCTGATAGCGCAACTCGACGCGTCCGGGGCCCTCGGCGAGCGCGTCGTAAGCCTGCTCGACGAGCGGGGTGAGGTCCTCGACGAGCGACCGCCGCGCCGCCACCAACGTGGTTGCCGCAGCCGCCAAGCGCTCGTCCCAGACCTCGAGGGTGGACTCGATCTCCGGGGTCACCCGTCCGCCGGTCTGACGCAACAGCGCGCCACGTTGCCGAAGCGCCCGGTCGGAGTCTTCGATCGCCTCGGCGACTCGACGATCGAGGCTGGACAGCGCGTCGTCGAGGAGCCCACGGCGTCCGAGCGGCCCGGCCTGGATCACGGCCAGGTCGTCCGGCGAGAAGACCGTCACCGGAACCGCCGCTGCGAGGTCGGCCCGTCGGGCCCGTTGCCGGTTCACCTGGGCCCGGGCGTCGGCCTGGGCCCGGGTCAGCTCGGTCTCGACGGTGACCCTCCGGCCGGCGTCCTCCAACTCGCCGCGTACGTAGCCGAGCTCGGCCCCGATGCGGACCATCGCCTCACGGGGAGCGCCCCGGAACGACCGCTGTGAGCCGAGGAAGGCCACCGCTTCGAGAACGGTCGTCTTGCCGCTGCCGTTCGGGCCGGTCAGCACCGTGGTGCCCTGCGCGGCCGGCTCGACCGTCGCCTCGGGGAAGCACCGGAAGTCCTGCATCGAGAGCTCGGTCAAGACGAGCACGGACAACTCACGCCGTGCGGCGAGCGCCGGATCCGCCGTCACCGGCGGAGCTACGACACCCGGACGGGCATCAAGAGATAGCGATAGTCATCCCGTTCGGCCGCCCGGACTGTCGCGGGACGGCTGGGGTCGGCCGTCTCGATGATGACCTCGTCGTCTGCCACCGCCTCCACCCCGTCGATCAGGTACGAAGGGTTGAAGGCGATCACGAGATCCTCGCCGGCGAAGTCGCCGTCCACCGTCTCGCTGGCCTCTCCCACCTCCTGGGAAACCACCGAGAGATCGACGCCGCCCTGCCGCATCGACAGCCGTACCGGGGTGGTGTTGTCACGCACCAACAGACGCACCCGCCGCAAGGCACCAAGGAGCGACTCCTTCCCCACGTGCAGCCGGTTCGGGTACTGGTTGGGGATGAGCTGGCGGTAGTCCGGGTACGACCCGTCGAGCAGCCGGGTACGAATCTCAACGGCTCCCACCTTGAAGGTGATCTCGTGCGCTCCCGTCGTGACTTCGATCCCGGCCGAGTTGTCGTCGCCCAGGCCCGGGATCCGCTGTAACTCGCTCAACGCACGCGCCGGCACGAGCACCTCCGGGGTCTGTGGGATCGCCTTGGTGTCCCGAAGATCGCGCAGTGCCAGTCGATAGGAGTCCGTTGCCACCAACCGGACCATGTCGTCCTCAGAGGTCATCAAGACGCCGGTGAGGAGCGGCCGGGCGTCGTCGGTCGATGCCGCCCGGACCACCTGGCGGAGCCCCTCGACGAGCGCAGGACCCACCACATGTCCACCCGCCTCGGCCGAAGAGATCGTCGGAAACTCCACAACCGGAAACGTCCGCAGCCCAAACCGGGAACGGGCCGCCGAGATCTCCACGCGCTCCTCCCCCGCCTCGAACGTCACCGCGCCAGCTTCGAGCGAACGCACGATCTCGGTGGCCAGTCGCGCCGGGACCACACACGATCCGTCTTCCAGCCCGATGACCTCTTGCTCCATTCGAATCGTGAGGTCGAGGTCGGTGCCCGTCCCGGTCAGCCGGTTGCCTTCGCACTCAAGAAGCACGCCCGACAAAACGACAGAAGACACGCCGCGGCCGCCAACGGCGCGGCCCACCGTCGAAAGCACATCGACCAACGCATCACGCTCAGATCGGAACTTCACGGGTTCGTGTCCTTTCGGCCGGGCCCCTCATCGTGCGACAACTTTGTATGACAAGAAGAAATTGGAATTCTTAGTAGTGGTAATAGGTGCTGGGGATTGTGGACGGGTGTCCGTCGTCGCAGTTCAGGGGCTCTTTTTCGTCGCGGGCGTCGGTGGATGAGAGTGGGACATCTCCCGTGCGGAGTGGATTGTTTGGCGCGACCCTGCGGAAAAGTAGCGGACCCTCCACACAAATCGCGCCACGAACCACAGGTTTTCGTTGTCGATGTCCCCAGAGGGTCACGGGCCGGTCTTGATCTGGAGGAGGAGGTCGGTGACCTGCTCATAGATCTGACGACGCTCCTTCATCTGACCGGTGATCTTTTCGACCGCGTGAATCACCGTGGTGTGATCACGGCCGCCGAAGACGCGGGCAATGGCCGGGTAGCTGTACTCGGTCAGATTGCGGACGAGGTACATGGCGACCTGGCGGGCCGTGACAAGCGGCCGGGTGCGGCTGGGGCCGCAGATCGCGTCGATGGTGAATCCATAGCGGTTCGCAGTGGCCTCGAGGATCATCTGCGGAGTGATGCGCCGGGGCTCGTCGGCGGTCACGAGGTCGTAGAGGACCCGTTCGGCGAGGGGCAGTGAGATCGGCTCGCGGTTGAGGCTGGCGAAGGCCGTCACGCGGATCAGGGCGCCCTCGAGCTCCCGGATGTTGTTGGTGACGTGGGTGGCGATGAATTCGAGGACGTCATAGGGGATGTCCTCCTTGTCGGCTTCGGCCTTCGAACGGAGGATGGCGAGGCGGGTCTCGAGATCGGGCGGGTCGATCTCGGTGATGAGCCCCGACAGGAACCGGCTGCGCAGCCGGTCTTCCAGCGTCTCGATGGACTTGGGCGGCCGGTCCGAGGTGAGGACGATCTGCTTCCCCGCGCCCTTCAGGTCGTTATAGGTGTGGAAAAACTCCTCCTGGAGTCCCTCCTTGTTGCCCATGAACTGCACGTCGTCGATCAGCAGCACGTCGCACTCTCGGTAACGCCGTTTGAAGGCGATCGTGGTGGAGAGCCGGAGGGAGTCGACGAAGTCGTTCATGAACGTCTCGGTCGTGACGTACAGGACGGTCCGCTTCGGGAAGTTCTCCCGCACGTAGTTGCCGATCGCGTGGAGGAGATGGGTTTTGCCCAGGCCGGAGTCCCCGTAGATGTAGAGCGGGTTGTAGGAGCGCCCGGGCGTCTCGGCAACGGCCTGGGCGGCCGCGTGCGCCAAACGGTTGGAGGACGCGGCAACGAAGGTGTCGAAGCTAAATCGAGGGTCGAGGCTGACCGACGACCCCTCCCGGGGGGACGACGGGCCGGTCCCGTCGTCCCGACCGACGAGCGCCCCGTTGGACTCGGTCGGCGTATAGGGCGCCGGTGGGACCGGCGGGGGGACCTCGTTCAGGACCTGGAGCCGGACCTTGACGGTCTGGCCGGCGAGCGACGCCAGTGTCCCCTCGATGAGAGGAACGAACCGGCTCTCGACGCGGTCCCGGACCGCCGAGTTCGGGACCCCGAGAACGAGCACCCCGTCATGGCTCGTATCGGTGAGCCCGACCGGCTCGACGTTCGAGAGCCACATTCGCCAAGTCGCATCCGAGACCTGCTCGCGTAATGACGCGGTACAACGTGTCCACAGCCCATTGCTTTGTTCCACCTGCTCCTCCGCACCCCTCCGGGTAGGACCGTCCACAGCGTGGTCCACAGGTGTGGAACACAGGTCGCCACCTGGTCGTTCGACGGTACACCGTTGCAACCGCGGCGACTAGTGGTGATCTGCCGATCGCGCCTAGCATCAGGTCGAACGAATCGCTGCCGGCCCGGTCGCTGCCCCGCCGGCCAGCGATGCCTGCCCGGGCGACGGCGGCGCGCCGTCGAGGACCACGAAAGGCCGACCGGACGTGAAGCGAACGTACCAACCCAACACCCGCAAGCGGGCCAAGACCCACGGCTTTCGCGCGCGGATGGCGACCCGCGGCGGCAGGGCGGTCCTGCGGGCCAGGCGGCTCAAGGGCCGCCGCCGCCTCTCGGTCTGAGAACGCTGTGAGTTCGCCGCCCGTCGGGCGCATCAGCCACCGGGCCACGTTCGTCGCGCTGCGCAAACCGGCTGCCCGGGCCACAGTCGGGCCGTTGCGGGTGAGCTGGTTGCCGCCCGCCCCCGCCGGGACGATTCCCCAGGTCGGATACGCAATTGGCAAGCGTTGCGGCACGGCGGTGCGCCGCAACCGGCTGCGCCGCCGGCTGCGCGAGGCGGTCCGCAACCAGCCCATTGCGCCCGGCACCTACCTCGTGATCGCGGAGCCTGAGGCCGCCGAGCTCAGCTTCACCGAGCTGGCCTCGACGGTAGGCTCGGCCATGAGTTCTGCGGCGAGGAAGGGGACACGGCGATGACCGACCGGCTGTCGCCGCGACGAATCCTGCTCGGCCTGATCCGGACCTACCAGGGCCTTCGTATGGGCCGACCCTCGCCGTGCCGCTTCTACCCCTCGTGCTCGGCCTACGCGGCCGAGGCGGTGGAGGCCTACGGTGCCCTTCACGGCGGGATCCTTGCTGCCCGCCGGATCCTGCGGTGCCACCCGTTCGGAGCGAGTGGTGTCGACCTGGTGCCAGTCCGGGTTGAGGAGGATCGGCGCCGGTGATGCTCACCGAGAACGCCCTGTTCGCCGACGTCGGCAAGATCTTCCACCCGCTGTTCGACGGCATCGGATGGGTGTTGGCTCTCATCTATGGGCTGATCCCCAACTACGCGGTGGCGATCGCCCTGCTGACGGTGCTCATCATGCTGGTGCTGACGCCGCTCACGGTGAAGAGCACGCGGTCAATGATCGCCATGCAGGCGCTGCAACCCGAGATCAAGAAGCTGCAGGCCAAGTTCAAGGGCCCCGAGAACAGGCAGAAGCTCAATGAAGAGCTGATGGCCTTGTACAAGGAGAAACACATCAATCCGGCGGGCGGTTGCCTGCCAATGTTTCTTCAAATGCCTTTCTTGATCATTCTCTACGACACGATCAAAGGGTTGATCTACTTCCCGACGACGATAACGGAGAAGGTGAACGGCGTCCTCAAGTCGGTCCCCAACAAGATTCCCATGCCGCGGTATATCCCGCAGCCGCCGCATGTCACTGCCGCCGCCCTGGCCCACCCCTCATTGACCCACAAGCTGTGGGCATCCCTGGTCACCGCAAAAGGGCACATGCTGGTGGCTGGATTTGACCTGGCCAACAAGCCGTTCGGTCATGGGCTGTCGGCGGCCGCGCGCATTCCGTATTTCGTGATGGTGGCGCTGGCGGTCAGCCTGCAGTACTTCCAGATGCGGCAGATGAGCAGCCGCAATCCGCAAGCTGCAGCGAACAAGCAGATGCAGACGATCCAGAAGATCACGCCGGTTCTCTTCGCTTACATTTACTTCTTAGTCCCGGCTGCGGTCGTCGTGTATATGGTCGTTTCGACGATGATCCGGATCCTGACTCAGGACATCATGTTCCGGACCGGGATGGTCCAGATCGGCGGCGGTGAGCGGTCGATCGGGGCAGCGAAGGGACCCATCGATGGGGTGGCAACGGCCGCGTTGGTGGAGAACACGGCGGATACGCCGATCAAGACCCAGCCGAAGAGCAACGGCTCGGGGACTCGACGGCCCAACGCGTCGGGAAATGGGAATGGCAACGGCAAGGGTTCAGTGAACGGGTCTGGTAGTACCAATGGTGCGAACACCAGACCGGCCCACCCCCGCGCCCAGGGAAAGCGACCGCGAAAGGCGCGTTAGTTCGTGGAGTGGGTTGAGATCTCGAGCGCGACGCTCGAGGAGGCCAAGGAGACCGCCCTCGAGCAGCTGGGCGTCTCTGAGGTCGATGCAGAGATCATCGTGTTGGCGGAGCCGAAGGTGGGCCTTTTCGGAAGGACCCGCGGCGAGGCGAGAGTGCGAGCGCGAGTGCGGCCAGTGGGCCCACGTCCCAAGCGCCAGCGACGGCAACGGCGCCCCGGAGAGGGCGGCACCCCTCGCAACGGTGATCGGCGGCGCCAGGCTGGTGCTTCGGATTCGACCGGACAGGCGGCGCCGCAGGTGCAGAAGAAGGCGACAGAGGCCGGTCCCGCACGGAACGGAAGCTCCGGTGGGTCGGGTCGTCGACGCCGTTCGCGCAGTTCGGGTGGTCAGCGTTCGGGTGTTGCCAATGGTCAGGCACCGGCAGGCGACCAGCCCCCGAACAGTCAAACTCGACAGGACAAGGAGGCCGCGATGGCCGAAGGCGTGACGCTAGAAGAGCAAGCCGAGGCGGCGAAGGAGTTCATCGAGGGTCTCCTCGAGGTCTATGGCTTCGACGCGACGGTCGAGACGAAGATCCTGGATGAGGACACGCTCGAGGTCGCGGCAAACGGGAGTGACCTCGGACTGCTGGTCGGTCCCAGGGGCGCGGCCCTTGCCGCTTTGCAGGACGTCACACGGACGGTGGTCCAGCACCGGTTCCCCACCCGAACCGACCGGATCGTGGTCGACGTCGCGGGGTACCGGGAGCGTCGGGTGGCCGCGCTCCAACGGTTCACCCGGCAGATCGCCGAGGAGGTGCTCGAGTCGGGCCGGGAGAGAGTACTTGAACCCATGTCACCGGCCGACCGCAAGGTCGTGCACGACACGGTCAACGAGATAGAGGGTCTCGGCACCCGCTCCGAGGGCGAGGACTCGGCCCGTCACGTGGTGATCGCTCCCGCCGGTTAGGTGCCCCTCGAGCCGGCCAGTGTGCCGGCAACCGTGTGGGAAGTCCTCGCCGAGGGCCAGGTGCAGGGGCTGATCGGCCCTGGTCCGCTCGAACCACACGTGGCCCACGCGCTCGGCTTTCTCGGGGCCGTGCGTCTGGTCCGGGACGGGGAACCCTCAAGTTTTGATCGGGTCGCCGATCTCGGTTCGGGTGCCGGGCTTCCCGGTCTGGTCATGGCCAGCGTCGTACCTGCGGCCAGGTTCTCACTGATTGAGGGTTCGACCCGACGTGCGAGGTTTCTCGTTCAAGCGGTGCAGCGTTGTGGTTTCAGCGATCGAGTGGAAGTTGTCGGGGAGCGAGCGGAAGTGGCAGGAAGGGACCCAGCGCTCCGTGGTCGCCACTCCATCGTGGTGGCTCGGTCGTTTGGGCCGGCCGCGACCGCAGCAGAGTGTGGCGCCCCACTGCTGGCCGTCGGGGGTCTCCTGGTGGTGTCGGAGCCTCCCGGGGAGGGTGCCCCAAGCCGGTGGCCCGCCCACGGTCTGCGGAAGCTGGGGCTGGGTCTGGAGGGGGCCAAGGGGAGCTACGCCGTGCTGGTGGCCGAGGATCTGTGCCCCGACCGCTATCCGCGACGGGTGGGTGTCCCGAGGAAGCGCCCGCTGTTCTGACGGGGCGGGTTTCACGTGAAACGCTCGTTCGAGAGTTTCCGGAGGAGTCGGTGGGCCTAGTTTCACGTGAAACAGGTCGGTGAATATGCGAAATAGCCTTGACCCCAGCGCGCGCGGGGCGAGGATGGGGATCATGCCAAAGCTGGCAAAGATCTTCTGATGCCCTTCCGGCGCCGCAACCGCCATCAACCAGCTCCTCTGCCTGAGCCGCAAGTTGAGGAACGGTTCTTTGAAGAGTCCGGACCCGAGGTGCTGCCTGCGCTCGAAGTCGAACCTGACGTGGGCGAGCCTGAGGCTCCACCGGATATCCTGGCCGAGACCGAGGTGCCGGCCTACTCGGTCGAACCGGAAGTTACAGCTGAGACCGAAGGCGAGACCAGCGAGACCGAACCCCCGGTTCAGGTCGAGTACGCGCCCGCAGAAATCGCGGAGACCCCTCCCCCACCCGTCGAAACTCCGCCCCTCCCGACCGTGGCCGCTCTGACCCAACCGGAAGCTCCGGTGTCGGCTGAGGTGGTGCCCGAGCCGGCGCTTCCTCGCGAGCCAGAACCCGTGGCCGCCCGCTCCCGCCAAGCGTCTCCCGACACCTTCTCGGAGCGCGCGCAGATTGCCATCAGCAGGCTCGGCGAACTACCCGCGACGAATGGCGTGCGACGCACCCGGCCGCTCCCCCGCGTCGTCGCCATCGCGAACCAAAAGGGCGGCGTCGGGAAAACCACGACGACCGTCAATCTCGGCGCAGCGCTTTCCGAGCTCGACTACCGGGTGCTAGTGGTCGACCTCGACCCACAGGGAAACGCCACCAGTGGGCTGGGCATCGACACCCGCAATTTCGAGTCGTCCATGTACGACGTGATCATGCGAGATGCGCCGATCGAGGATTGCATCGAACCGACCAACGTCCAGAACCTCTTCGTCACCCCGGCCACCATCGATCTCGCGGGCGTCGAGATCGAGCTCGTGAGCGCCTTCAGCCGCGAGCTCAAGCTCAAGCGGGCGATCGACACGGTGGTGGACGACTTCGACTTCGTGCTGATCGACTGTCCGCCCTCACTTGGCCTGTTGACCATCAACGGGCTGGCGGCCGCCCACGAAGTGCTGGTGCCCATCCAGTGCGAGTACTACGCACTTGAGGGTTTGAGCCAGCTGCTCCGCAACGTCCAGCTGGTCGCCACCAACCTCAACAAGGGTCTCGAGATCAGCGCCATCGTCCTCACGATGTTCGACGCCCGCACCCGGCTCGCGGTCGACGTCGCCGATGAGGTCCGCACCCACTTCAAAGAAGTGGTGTGCCGCAGCATCATTCCGAGAACGGTCCGGCTTTCCGAGGCTCCGTCCTTCGGTCAGCCGATCACGGTGTTCGATCCCAGCTCCCGGGGCGCGGTGGCCTACCGGGAACTGGCCAAGGAGGTGAGCGATGGCGCGCCGAAGCGGTCTGGGTAAGGGCCTCGGAGCCCTGATCCCCACCGAGCTGCCCGGGCAACCGACCTCGGCGCTCCGGGAGGTGCCGATCTCGCAGATCCGACCCAACGCACGGCAGCCCCGCTCCTACTTCGACGAGGAGGCGATGTCGGCGCTTGCCGCCTCGATTCGGGAACTCGGGGTGCTCCAGCCCGTGCTGGTGAAGGAGATTCCCGAGGAGCCGGATGCGTACGAGCTGATCGCGGGGGAGCGGCGTTGGCGTGCCGCCCGTCGCGCCGGCCTGCAGACGATCCCGGTCTTGGCTCAGTCCGACGCGGGTGATGTCCAGAGCCTCGAGCAGGCGTTGGTCGAGAACCTGCACCGCGAGGATCTCAACCCGCTGGAAGAAGCCGCCGCCTATCAGCAGCTGATCGACGACTTCTCCTTCACCCACGAGCAAGTGGCCAAGCGGGTTGGCAAGAGCCGGGCTGCGGTGACCAATACCCTTCGCCTCCTTCAGCTCCCCGCCGGCGTCCAGCGGGCGCTGGCCGATTCCACCATCAGTGCGGGCCACGCGAGGGCGCTGCTCGGGACGCCCGACCGGGCGCTGCAAGAATCGCTCGTGACTCGGATCATCGCTGAGGGGCTCACCGTGCGTGCGGTGGAGGACGAGATCCGGGACTTGCAAGATCGGGCGACTGCTGCGCCAGGACCGGCCGGTACTACCAACGGTACTACCAGGCTGGGTGGAGCGCCGCGTCGGCTTCCGGAGCCCGGCCTTCTGGAGCTCGAGGAGCTGCTGGCGGTCTTCCTCAACACAAGAGTGAAGGTCGACGTACGCAATCGCAAGGGCCGTCTGGTCGTCGAGTTCGCCACACTCGAGGATTTGGAACGGATCTACCGGACGATGGTCGGCTCAGCCCCGAGCTGACCTACCCCAAAGCGGAGCCGGAGGATCAACCTTCAACCGCTTCTTCAGCTCCTTCCACAAGCTGTGCATGACGTTGTGGATTGTTCCGAACGTCGACTAGTTGAGGGTTTGTTCGGCCGAAGGTCGAGAAGCGGGTGATTTGTCAGCCATTTGTCACTCCCACACCGTACGGGACCACGCCTCGACCGCCCGAGCAAGCGCTTCGGCGAAGTCCATCGGGCGATCGGACAGCGCCCCACGACCCAATTCGACGAGCACGGCGGGCATCCTGGTCTCGCGCAGGAGCGGGACCGACATGCCCTTGATCCCTTCGTCGGCGATCCCGAGCGACGGCGGCACGGTGGCCTGGACGATCTCGGCGAGTCGCCGGCCACCCTCGGATTCGGTGCGGTAGCCCGCGTAGTAGGCGGTCGCGCAGCCAGTGAGGTCGGGGTCGAGGCGGAGGCCCACCAGGAGGTCGGCTTCACCGGCATTCGCCTGGCGGGCCTGGATCGAATCGTCCGGATGGTGCATCGCGGTGACGCGGGCGCCACTCGCGGTGAGGCAACGTCGGAACGCCGAAAGGGTCGAGGCCAACCCGCCGGGCTCGCCGACGGCGACGTGCCGGCCGACCAGGGTCGGCGGCGCGTTTCGGAGCGCCTCGCGGGCGCGAACCGTCGAGACCAACTCGGTGCGTCGGTGCCGGGCCTGCATGCGCAGCAGGTCGCCCATGGTGACCGGCCCGACGACGCCATCGGCGACCAGGCCGACGTTGTGCTGGAAGTCGAGGACGCCGGCCTCGGTCTGCTCACCGAAGATTCCGTCCACCCGCCCACTGTCGAAGCCCAGCGCTCCGAGGCGCTGCTGCAGTTCGGCCACGTCGTCGCCCCGGAGCATGGGGGAGCGACGGAACAGCGGCCGGTCGCCGAGCCCGAAACCCGCTTCGACCAGGGTCGCCCAGGTCTGCGGTCCGCACTCGCCGTCAATTCGCAGACCTCGCCGGTGTTGGAAGGCCTCGACCGCCGCCCGCGTCGCCGGGCCGAAATGCCCGGCCGGGTCCTCGGCCGTGATGAGGCCGAGCTCGCTCAGGCGGGCCTGGAGGTCGGCGACGAGGATGCCTGACGCGCCCTCCGCGATGGGCAGAGCGCGCTCGACGTCTACAGGTAGGCGGCGATCTCCTGAAGGAGCTGCGCCTTCGGCTTCGCCCCCACCAGGCGGGCCTTGGCCTCCCCGTCCTTGAACAAGAGCAGCGTCGGGATGCTCATCACGTCGTAGCGGCGCGTCACGTCCAGGCTGTCGTCCACGTTCAGCTTGGCGATCGAGATCTTGTCGCCCTGTTCCTCGGCGATCTCCTCGAGGATCGGTGCGATCACCTTGCACGGTCCGCACCACTCGGCCCAAAAGTCGACCAAGACCGGAACCTCCGACGCCTTGACATGCTCGTCAAACGTAGCGTCGTCGAGCTGCACGATCTTCCCGCCCATCGATCCTCCTCTTGGCCGCCTCGGCCATGGTTTCCCGTGGAACCGGCCGAGCCGGCAACACACCTTGCAACGTCGCCCCCGAACGCGTTGTTCCCGCTCAGGAGCCTCGCGCCTCGAGGTAACGCTCGGCGTCGATGGCCGCCATGCAGCCGGAGCCGGCCGCGGTGACCGCCTGGCGGTAGAAGTGGTCCTGCAGGTCACCGCAGGCGAAAACGCCCTCCACGCTGGTGATCGAACCACCGAAGGTCTTCACGTAGCCCATGTCGTCGAACTCGAGCTGGCCCTTCACGATGCCCGTGTTGGGCTCGTGGCCGATCGCGACGAACAGGCCGGTTAGCGCCAGGTCCTCCTGGGCCCCGGTGACGGTGTCCTCCACCCGGAGCCCGTGCATCTTCGAGTCACCCAGCACCTCGACGACCCTCGAGTTCCACCGGAACCTGATCTTCTCGTTGGCGAAGGCCCGCTCCTGCATGATCTTGGACGCCCGCAGCTGGTCGCGGCGGTGGATGAGGGTGAGCGAGCTGGCGAACCGGGTGAGGAAGACGGCCTCCTCGAGGGCCGAGTCGCCGCCGCCGACCACCGCGATGTCATGGCCGCGGAAGAAGAACCCGTCGCACGTCGCGCAGGTCGAGACGCCGTGGGCCAAGAATCGCTCCTCGCCGGGGACCCCGAGCATCAGTGACTGGGCCCCCGTGGCCATGATCAGGGCTTCGACCTCGTAGGTCGGCTCGCCGTCGGGGGGTCCCACCCACACCGGGAACGGCGGGCCCGACGACAGGTCGACCTTGGTCACCTTGGCCGTGTGCAGCTCGGCCCCAAAACGCGCCGCCTGGGCACGCATGGCCCCCATGAGCTGGGGCCCGAGAATGCCCTCCTCGAAGCCGGGGTAGTTCTCGACCTCGGTGGTGAGCATGAGCTGGCCGCCGGGTTGATCGCTCGACGACGACGGCTCGCCTTCGATCACCACCGGCTGCAGCTGGGCCCGTGCGGCGTAGACGGCCGCGGTGAGCCCGGCCGGGCCCGAACCAGCGATCAGGATCTTGCGACGCTCGGTCATCGGCGGCGACTCAGTCCGAGGCGCGCCGACGCGAGCGCAGGGACCACAAGACGATGCCCGCCGCGCACAGGACGGCGCCGAAGAGGGCGTCGGACGCCCAGACCCGGCCGCCGAAGGCGTACACGTCGAGGAGACGCACGACCGCGATCGCCAGCACGACGAGGAAGACAACGACGACGAAGGCGATGAGGAGCCCGAACACCGCGGCGCGGCCGGCGATGAGTGCCGGGCGCACCACCCTGTCGTGGACGACGTCGACCACCGAGTCGACCGCGTCGATGGCGCGGGCCGACCACTCCTCGGAGCTCGCGGGCGCGGAGGCCTCGGGGGAGTCGGGCGCCATGGGGGCGAGGTTAGCCGCCGCCCTTCTCGGCCCCGGCGCTGGTCAGACCGGGAGCTCCATGCATACGCCGATGGTTCCGGGTCCCGTGTGGGTGCCCACGACGGCGCCGAGGTCGACCCTGAGGATCCCTCCCTTGCGGACCTCGATCCCCTCGAGCAAGCCGAGGAACGTGTCGATGTCGTCCGCCGCGCCGTCGCACACCGCCAGGCGCTCGAGGGGGGCCTGGCCGCGCACCTTGGACGCCAGGTACTCGAGGCTCCGCGAGCGCGTGCGCTGCTTGGACTCTTCGGCGACGATCCCGTCTGCGACCTGGATCACCGGCTTGATCGAGAGCATCGAACCGAGCATGGCCCGGGCAGCCCCGATCCGTCCGCCGCGTTGGAGATGCTCGAGCGTCCCGAGGACCCCGTAGACGCGGGTCCGGGCCGCCGTCTCCGCGGTGAGCGTGGCCACGGCGTCGGCGTCGGCTCCGCCGGCCGCGGCCTCGCCCGCCACCAGCGCGACGAGACCCTGACCCATGGTCACGGTCCTCGTGTCGATGACGCGCACGTCGAAGTCACCCATCGCCGCCGCGGCGGTCGTCGCCGACTGGTGGGTCCCCGACGACAGTGCCGCGGAGATCGTGGCGCAGACCACGGCGTCACAACCCTCGTCGCGCGCCGCCTCGAACACGGCTTGAAACGCGCCCGGCGGGGGAGCGGAGGTTTCGGGCAGCGTCCGGCTCGACGCACACCGCTTCCAGAACTCGGCAGCGGTGAGCTCGCGGCGGTCCACGAACTCCTCGTCGCCGAAACGGATCGAAAGCGGGACGATGACCACCCCGCTGTCGTCTGCGAGCTGATCGGTCAGGTCGCAGGCGCTGTCGGTGACCACTCGGACGCGTGCCACGGCCACCTCCCTCCCTTGGGTCGGAGAGGAGTCTGCCATCAACGGATCACCAGGGCCGCTGAGGTCCGAGCCTCCTCGGGGGCATGGACCGTCGCCGCTCCCGGTTGGCCATGACCACCGCGGTGCCGACGTAGGCGAGCGCGCCGGCGGCCACCGAGGCGAGGACGCGCACGAGGAGCCCGAAGCCGTGCGACGCGCCCGACAGGTTGGAGACCACCAGCACCACCGCGCCCATCACCAGCGTGGAGAGCGCCGAGCCGCGCAGCGGTGACCAGGCCCGCCGACCGCCGAGGTGCCCGATCGAACCCCGGAGCACGACGACACCGAGCACCGCCGCCACGCTGTAGGCCACCGAGACCGAGAGGGCGAGTCCCCGGACGCTCATCGAGTGGACGAGTGCGACGGCGAGCACGATGTTCACGCCGTTCTCGACCAGATAGAGCCAGAACGCCACCTTGGTCCGCTGCATCGCTTGAAGCGCGCGCACGACGAACAGGAAGGAGCAGAAGCCCGGGAGCCCGGCGGCCAGGATGGCCAGCGCCGCCCCGGCGACGGCCGTCTGTTGGGGCTTCGCTGCGCCGTGACCGAGCAGCAGGGCGATTGCGGGCTTGGCCAGCAGCAGCATGCCGACGGCGGCCGGCAGGATGATCGAGAGGACGGCGCGCAGCCCCTGGGTGAAGCGGCGCCGGAACGCCGCGACGTCGTGCAGGGTCCAAAAGCGCGACAGGTCGGGGGTGACCGCGCTCATGACCGACACCGCGACCACCGCGTAGGGCATCTGCATGAACGCGTAGGCATAGGTGTACGAGGACACGGTGGCGTCGCCCTTGGCACTGACAGCGAGCGCGAGGACGACATAGAGCGCGATCTGATTGGCGAGGACGAACCCGAAGGTCCAGAGTCCGAGCCGGACCACGGTGCGGACCGCTTCGTGCCCGGGTTCCCAGTGCAGGCGCACGCGTCCCAGTCCGGCCCGCCAGTAGCTCGGGACGAGCAGGAGGGCCTGGACGCGACCCCGGCCGTCGTCCCGGCGCCGAGCAGGATCAGTTGGTGGCCGCTGTGGAGCGCCCCCCCGAGGGAGGGGTTGGGCTCGATGTGCCGGAACCAGAGCAGGACCGCGATGCAGACGACGTTGTTGGCCACGGGCACCCAGGTCGGCGTGCCGAAGCGCTGCCGCGCGTTCAACAGCGCGGTCACCAGGCTGATGACCCCGTAGAAGAAGACCTGGGGTACGAACCAGCGGAGCAGGTTGGTGGCCACCGTGCGCTCCTGAGCCAGTGCGCCCGCCGAGATGCCCGAACTGTGCCCGAACGCCGTGAACGCCGCAATCACGTAGGGCGCCAATATCCAGAAGAGCACCGTCGCGACGGCAAGGACGGCGAGGGCGAGCGTGATCACGGCGGAGATCGCCCGCCACGCCTCGTCCGGCGAGCGCGTGGTCAGCCGGTCGACGAAGACCGGGATGAAAGTGGCCGACAGCACGCCCCCGAGGACGATGTCGTAGAGCATGTTGGGGGTGGTGTTGGCCAGGTTGTAGGCGTCGGCCAGATGGTGGAAGCCGAGCGCGTAGGCGAGCACCAGGATCCGGCCCACCCCCGTCAAGCGGGAGATCCCGGTGCCGAGCGCCATCCCGACGGTGGCGCGCTGGAGGGCGCGCCCTCCCGTTGCGCCGGTCTCGGGAGACGTTGTCACGGCCGTCTCGACCGTCTCGCTCACGCTGGCGCGCCCCGACGGGCGCGGGCGCGCCGGACGCGGCGACCGCGCGCCCAGGTGCGGGTCCACCAACCGATCAACACCACGGCGGCGGCCAGGGTGAGCACGATGCCGACGATGGAGGTCGCCGTGGAACGCACGGTAAAGCTCCCGCGCTCGATCACCAACCCGTCGTTCGGTGAGGTGAGCGTGAAGCTCAGCGGGAGGTCGCCCGATGTCCGGGCACGCACCTCGATCTGGGTGGAGTTGGTCGGGTGGTCGATCAACACGTTGCGCGACCGGCCGTTGGGGAACTGGAGCTTGGGGCTGGAAAGCGTGAGCGTGGCCCGCACGGGGAAGGCCGCCGTCGACACGATGGTGATCGGGATCGTGGCGGTGCGCGCCGTGAGCGTCACTGTGCTCTTCACGACCTGGATGTCGCCGAGCTCGTTCGCGAGGTGCTGCTCGAAGACGGCCAAGCCGGCGCGTTGGCGCTGTGGGGAGAGCTGGTCCGACTCGGAGGTGAGCAGCAGATCCTCGAGCTGATTGACGACAGCGGGCTGTCCCTGCGCCGCCGCGTCGAAGCCGGTGATCTGGTTGCGCGCGGCCACGAATGAAGCGGCCTCGGAAGACGAGATCGTCGAGCCACCGGTTCCGGTGGGCAGCCGCCGCGTCGACGCCGCGTCGTTGACGCCCGCCTGCACCGTCGCGAAGAAGCCGCTAAGGGTGGCGGTGGCGATGACCGGGTTGTTCGACAGCCCGGCCACGAGCGCTTCGACGAAGTGCGGGTTGGGGTCCCACGAGGGCGGGGGCACGGCGATCACGCCACGGGTGTTGCTCACGCCCGGGAGCTCGGACTGGATGAACGCGAGATCGGCCAGCAGCTGGTTCGCGGCGAGCACGGGGTCGTTGGGCTGCGAGGTGAAGTAAGTCGAGAGCATCGAGTTGGACACCGCCGCGGTCACGCTCTGGCCATGGCCGAGCGAGAGCGAGAAGGGCTGAGACCACGTCGCGTGCGCCTCCTCGGTGGCCGGGGGCAGGTCGGTATCGGGGAGCACCAGGGTCGTCGCCCCCACGTCGTGCATCCCGCCCCCGATCGCCGGTCCGACTTGCCCGGTTGCCACCCAGGTCTGCCAAGGCACCTCGGCTGACGTCAGCCCGGCCAGGGTCACGATCGCGTTCGCTCGGGTCTTCTGACCCTTGATCTCGGTCGAGATCCCGGCGGCGGCGATCTGCGAGAGATTGATCGGTACATAGGGCTGGGCGACCAGCCGGTGCGGGCTCTGCGCGGCAAGCTTTTGGAGCCAATGCAACGCTCCGAGCGCGTCGGGCGCGTCGGGCGCGCTGGAGTGCTCGAGACGCTCCAACGTGGCCGGGCTGGGAGCGACCGACACCTGCACCCCGGGGTTGGTGGCCAGCTCCTCGCCGAGCGCTTCGAGATGTTTCGCACGCGACGCGTTGAGCGGGGGAATCGCCTCGCCGAGCGACCCGGTGGTGCGGATCTGGGTCACCGAACCCATTGGCACCACCCATGTGAAGACCAGCGGAGTCGCGCTCTTCGTTTCCTCGTAGGTCAGGTACGTGGTGAAGTGCGAGACGACCGAACCCGCGGCGTTGAAGAGCTGTACGACGACCGGGTAGACGCCCGAGCAGAGGAGAGTCCCGGGCGTGCAGTCGAGGTTGACCGTGGCCGAGCCGGAGGGGGCAGCGGTGTTGCCGACCACGACCGTCGTCGTGAGCTGCACGCCGCCATCGACTCGCCTGAGCGCGGCGATCGGCTGGGGGGCCACCATGTCGAGCAGGTCGCTCGGAGGGGCCGACAGGGTCTGTTCGAACGCCGAGGGGGTGTGCAGCTTCGAATAGAAGGAAAGCCCGATCTCCGCCCCGGGAGGCGTTCCGGTCATCCCCACTGTGACGGTGAACGAGGCTGGATCCCCGGGGGCAGCCGGCGTCACGGTCGGATCCTGGCCGAGCAACACGAGCGACAGCTGCGCTCCGGCGGCCCCTGCCGATCCCCGCGTGGGCAGCACCAGGAGGAAGGACCCGGTTGCGACCGCTGCCGCCAGGGCGCAACGGACACCGCGCAACAGCACCGAGCAACGCTAACCGGTCGCAGTGGCCGAACCGAGGTCCACTACCGTGGACGCGTGTCGCCGACTGTGCCGGAACGGTTTCGGCATCTGGTCGAGGCCACCGAAGAGCTTGCGGGCCTGTTCGAGCGCGCCCACAAGCGGCTCTATTTGGTCGGCGGGTCGGTGCGCGACGCCCTCATGCCCGACGCTGACGGGGCGCGGCCGGGAGACCAGCGAGACCTCGACCTGACGACCGACGCCCGCCCCGAGGAGACCGAGGCCATCGTTTCGGGCTGGGCCGATTCGGTCTGGACCCAGGGCGCACGCTTCGGCACGATCGGGTGCTCCCGCCGGGGACTGCATTACGAGATCACGACGCATCGCGCCGAGGCCTACCGGCCCGACTCGCGTAAACCCGAGGTGACCTTCGACGACGACATCGAGCGCGACCTCTCGAGCGCGACTTCACCGTCAACGCGATGGCGCTGCGCCTGTCCGACTTCGTGCTCATCGACCCCTTCCATGGACTGGACGACCTGGCGGCCGGCGTGCTGCGCACGCCGCTCGGCCCCGACGTCTCCTTCGACGACGACCCGCTGCGCATGCTCCGGGCAGCCCGTTTTGTCGCCGGATACGGGCTCAAGCCCGAGGACGACCTCGTCGAGGCCATCCGCACCGGGCACGGGCGCCTGTCGATCGTCTCGGCCGAGCGGATCCGCGGCGAGCTCGACCGGCTCGTCATGGTGGAGACCCCCTCGGTCGGGCTGTGGCTGGTCGTCCAGACCGGTCTCGCCGGCGAGTTCTTCCCCGAGCTGCCGGCGCTGGCCCTGGAGCAAGACCCGATCCACCGCCACAAGGACGTGCTCGCCCACACCTTCGCCGTGGTCGACCGCACGAGCCGCGACCGGCTCCTGCGCCTCGCTGCCCTGTTCCACGACGTGGGCAAGCCCAAGACGCGGGCGTTCGCCCCCGGCGGGGTCGTCACCTTCCACCACCATGAGGTGGTCGGGGCGCGCATGACCCGCGAGCGCATGGAGGCGCTGCGGTACCCCAACGACGAGATCGACACGGTGACGCGGCTGGTCGAGCTGCATCTGCGGTTCCACACGTACCAGCTCGGGTGGACGGACAAGGCGGTGCGCCGCTACGTCCGCGATGCCGGCCCACTCCTTGATCGGCTCAACGAGTTCACCCGTAGCGACTGCACCACGCGCAACGCGGCCAAGGCACGGGCGCTCGGACGCCGCATGGACGAGCTCGAACACCGGATCCTCGAGTTGCGCGAACGCGAAGAGCTCGACGCGATGCGCCCCGATCTCGACGGCAACCGGGTGATGGCGGTCCTCGGGGTCCCGCCCGGGCCCGTCGTCGGACGAGCGCTCGACTTCCTCCTCGAGCTCCGGATCGAGGAGGGCCCGTCGGGCGAGGAGGAGGCGACGCGTCGCCTGTGCGAGTGGTGGGCCGGCGCAGGCCGACGCCTAGCACACCTCAGCCCTTCGGCCAGGTCTCCTGCACGCCACCGGCAGCGAACTGCTCGACCATCTCGCGTGCCACTTCGTCGCGGTACTGCACCGGCGGGGACTTCATGAGATAGGCCGAGGGCCCGAGAGCGGGCCGCCGATCTTGCGGTCGAGAGCGAGCTTGGCGCAGCGGACGGCGTCGATGATCACCCCCGCCGAGTTGGGGGAGTCCCACACCTCGAGCTTCAACTCGAGGTTGAGCGGGACGTCGCCGAAGTTGCGTCCCTCCATGCGGATGTACGCCCACTTGCGGTCGGCCAGCCACGGCACGTGGTCGGACGGCCCGATGTGGACGTCGTCGGGGGGCAGCGGTGCGTGCTCCATCTGGCTGGTCACGGCCTGGGTCTTCGAGATCTTCTTCGACTCCAGCCGGTCGCGCTCGAGCATGTTGCGGAAGTCCATGTTCCCGCCCACGTTCAGCTGGTAGGTGTGGTCGAGGGCGAGGCCCCGGTCCTCGAACAGCCTGGTCAGGATGCGATGCACGATCGTCGAGCCGACCTGGCTCTTGATGTCGTCGCCGATGATGGGGACACCAGCGTCCCGGAACCGGCGGGCCCACTCGGGGTCCGAGGCGATGAACACCGGGATCGCGTTCACGAAGGCGACTCCGGCGTCGATGGCGGCCTCGCGCGTAGTGGCGCTGGGCCTCCTCTGACCCGACGGGGAGGTACGAGACGAGGACGTCAGCGCGAGTGTCACGGAGCGTCTGGGCGACGTCGACCGGTGCGAGCGGGGACTCCTCCACGACGTCGCGGTAGTAACGGCCGAGCCCATCGAACGTCGGGCCGCGCTGGACGGTCACGCCGAGATACCCAACCTCGGCGAACCGGATGGTGTTGTTCTGGCCGGCAAAGATCGCCTTCGAGAGATCCATGCCGACCTTGGTGGCGTCGACGTCGAAGGCCGCCACCGGCTCGACGTCGCCCACGTGATAGCCACCGAGCACGACGTGCATCAGGCCAGGGACCGACTCGTTGGGGTCGGCCGCCTTGTAATAGAAGATCCCTTGGATCAGCGAGCTGGCGCAGTTCCCCACTCCGGCGATGGCGACGCGGATGGCTGTCATGCTGTCTCCCTTCACGCCGTCCGGCGGGTCCTCCGCCGGGCCGGCTCCGCCGATGCGTCGTTGCCGCGCTCGGACTCAATCAAACGGTCGAGCCAGGCGATGTCCTGCTCGACCCCTGCTGCCATGTGCTCGGCGACCGACTGTGCGTAGTCATCAAGTTGGAGGTGCTCCTGCGCCGGGATCTCGGCCCTCTGCTGGATGAGCTGGGCGCGCCGCCGCTCCATCAGGGCGAGGCGATCGGCCGGGTCCATGTGGCGGGCGAGCGACAGCCGCAGCGAGAAGCTCCGGGCGTCGTCGGCCGCCGGGTCGGTGAGCCGGGCGAGGAAAAACTGTCGTCCGGCCGGGGTGATCCGGTACACCTTGCGCGATCGGCGACCCCGCGGACGCGACTCGACGCCGGGCTCGCATGGCCGCCCGCTCGCCGCTCAGTGACCCGGTCGGGAGGCGCGATGGCCAGCTGCGGCGGCGCCTCGACCGTTTCGACCGCCCCGCCCAACTCCAGCCTGGACAGGGCCGGGTAGATGGACCCGAACGACACGTTGGCCAGCAGTCCGAACTGGGTGCGTAGCTGCTTGCGGAGCTCGTAGCCGTGCTGCGGGCCTTCGTCGAGAAGCCCCAGGAGCGCCAGATCCAACATTGCGGAGCACTATATCGCGTCGATATAACGACGCAAGCTATTTTGGTGCACTGGATCACTCGTCACCCGCAGTGCGCCGACCGATTTCCTGCCTGATTTGCTACTCAGGCGTGATTTTTCCGTCCTTGGGCAGTTTCCAGAGCATGGATTGGGACTGCCCCACCTGGGGATGCCACGGCGGGTTGTTCACCGATGGGCAGCCGCGCCCGAGGAGATGGCGTGGTGCGAACGGTGGCCTGGGACCGAGTCGTTCCACTGTGGGCAGCGCATGCAGTGGGACGCCATGCGGCAGGTGTGGCGCCCGGTCCTGACCCGCACGGTGGAGTTCGCGGAGCTCTAGACCCTCCTTCCCAGTCGGCCGCTACGGTCACTCGCCGTGAACCCAGTCGTGGTAGTTCGCGCCCTCTACGAGGCGTATCAGGCGCGGGACTGGGAAGGCGCCCGGGCGTGCCTGCACGAGGACGCCATCGTGGACATGCCCGCCACCGCGGAACGCCTGGACGGCCGCGACTCGATCGTGGAGTTCCAGCGGAGCTATCCCGAGCCCTGGGGGGTCATGACGGTCCACCGAGTGTTCGGCGACGAGACCGGAGCGGCAGCTGAGGTGACCGTGCGGGCGCCCGGTGGCCAGCGCTTCGGCGCCGGCGCGTCCTGGCGCACCCGGGACGGCCTTTTGCACTACGGAGTCGAGTACTGGGCGACTGTGGGCGGCGAGTCACCGCCCGACAGCCGTGCCGAGTCGGCGGCTACCCGGGCCGCGCAAGCGGCCTGGGATGCCTCCCTGCGCGACTGAACGTTTTCCACATCGGGCCGGCGACGGCCTCGACCTGGGCCGACGCGGCCCTGGGGACGCTCCTGGAGAGGCATCGCTGTCAGGGGGGAGGGGTAGCCTTTCTCACCATGACGTTGTCGCACGGACCGGGGGACCCCAAGTCCGACGACCCGCCACCGCGAGGCCGACGTCGAATATCGCCTCGTGCGCAACGCGGTGGTCCGCGACGTGCAAAAGGGCCGGCTCGGTCGCGAGGACGTCTGCGACGCCCACCCCGAGCTTCTCCGCGCGGCGCGCAACGTCGGCAAGCCGCTGCACGAGCGCTGCCCGATCTGCGAGGACGCCGACACCGTCGAGGTCACCTACGTCTTCGGGTCGCGACTCCCACCCGGGGGTCTGTGCCCCGGCACACCCAAGGAGCTCAATCGGCTGCGCCGTCGCACCGAGCCGGTCCTCTGCTACGACGTCGAGGTGTGCCCCGACTGCGCGTGGCACCACCTGACCCGTAAGTACCCGGCCGGCGGTCGGAGGGAGCGTCGGCGCAGCGGACGGGCGCTGTGAGCCCCAAGCCCAGCGTCCGCACGGTCCGGGCGCGCAAGCGCCGGGACGGGGCCGAGCCGCTGGTCATGGTCACCGCATACGACCAACCGACCGCCTCGATCGCCTCGGCGGCCGGTGTGGACATCATCTTGGTCGGCGACACCGTCGCCGACAACGTCCTCGGCTACGAGGACACGTTGCACGTGACCATCGACGACATGGAGCACCACGTCGGCGCGGTCGCTCGGGCCAAGCCCGATTGTCTGATCGTGGGCGACATGCCCTGGATGAGCTACCACGTGAGCGTCGAGGAGACGGTCCGCAACGCGGCCCGCCTCATCCGAGCCGGCGCCGGGTGCGTCAAGCTCGAGGGTGGCCGCAAGCGGGTGCCGGCGATCGAGGCGATCGTGAACGCCGAGATCCCGGTCATGGGGCACATCGGACTCACCCCCCAGTCGGTGCACGCCATGGGCGGCATGCGGGTGCAGGGTCGCGACGTCGACGCCGCGACTGCGCTCATCGCCGATGCCACGGCGATCGCGGCGGCCGGCTGTTTTGCGATGGTGATCGAGGGTGTCCCCGACGCGGTGGGGTCGGCGGTCACCGCGGCGGTCGACGTGCCCACCATCGGCATCGGGGCCGGCCCCGGATGCGACGGGCAGGTCCTCGTCTTCCACGACGTCCTCGGACTGGGCACGCGGCGGATCGCCAAGTTCGTGCGCCAGTACGCCAACCTCGCCGAGGACGCCACCAAGGCGCTCGCAGCCTTTGCATCCGACGTGCGCACCGGGGCCTTCCCGACCGAGGCGGAGAGCTATCGGTCCTCCGATGAGCTCCGTCACGCGATCGGGCCAGAGCAGCAGCCCTAGGTCCCCGGCCGGGTCCGCCGGCCCTTGGAGTAACATCGCTCCGCCGATCGTCGCCCCTCGGGGCGCACACGATCACCCTGCTCCGCATCGTGCGGGGCCCGACGCCCCTGGGGCGCCGGTCCAGAGGGAGGTGAGGCCGCATGCGGCCCTATGAAGTCATGGTCATCTTCGACGCCGGCGCGGATCCGTCGGCGATCCAGGGCGTGGTCGACCGGACGCTCGAGACGATCCGTTCGTCGGGTGGCAACCCCGGAACCGTCGAACGCTGGGGGCGCCGTCCCTTCGCGTACGAGGTCAAGCACCGTCGGGAGGGTTACTACGTCCTGATAGAGCTGACCGGGGAGACCCAGACCGTCAGCGATCTCGATCGGTTGCTGTCGCTGGCCGACGAGGTCATCCGCCACAAGGTCATCCGCCTGCCCGAGCAGGTGGCCGGCCGTGCCAAGGGGCACGACGCCCCCGAGCCCTCGGCGACCCCGGCCGGCTGAGCCGGGCGCGCCAAGAAAGGAGAGAACCATGCCCACGGACAACTCGGTCGTGCTGGTCGGCAACATCACCCGCGACCCCGAGCTTCGCTTCACCAACACCGGGCAGGCCACCGCGAGCTTCGGCCTGGCGGTCAACCGTCGCTGGCAGAACCGCCAGACCCAGGAGTGGGAGGAGGCCACGAGCTTCTTCGACGTGGTGTGCTGGCGGGAGATGGCCGAGAACGTGAGCGAGTCGCTCAGCCGCGGCGCCCGCGTCATGGTGGCCGGCCGTCTCGAGCAGCGCAGCTGGGAGTCCCAAGACGGCGACAAGCGCTCCAAGGTCGAAGTGGTCGCCGATGAGATCGGCCCGTCGCTGCGGTGGGCGACCGCCCAGGTGACCAAGAACGACCGCCGAGGTCCGAGCGACGGTGGCGGACGCGGGCCGTCTCGTGGCCCGGCGCCGTCCAACGAACCGCCGAGCTACTCGGCCGAGGAGGAACCCTTCTAATGGCGAGAGGAAACCTCCGCACCACGAGCACGCGTCGCACCTCCAAAGACGCCGGGCGCCGGGTCAAGAAAAAGCCCTGCGCGCTGTGTCGCGACCACATCGTGTGGGTCGACTACAAGGACGTCTCGATGCTGCGCAAATACATGAGCGACCGCGGCAAGATCCGTTCCCGACGAGTCACCGGCAACTGCGCGCAACATCAGCGCGGCATCGCCCTTGCAATCAAGACCGCGCGCGAACTCGTGCTGCTGCCCTACACGCAGCGCACCGTGACCGAGCGTCCGGGCGGTCGTGGTGGTCGAGGCGGTCGTGACGGACGCGATGGTCGTGACGGTCGCGATGGTCGTGAAGGTCGCGGCCCGGGTGACCGTCGCCCACGCGGTGGCGATGTCGAGGGGGCCGCGCCGTCCGCCGCCGATGCGTCAGATATCGATTCGTCGACCGCCGATGCGCCCGAGCCTCCGGAGGAGTCGCCCGGCGTCGAAGTACCCGCCGTCGATGATGCGGGCGAGAGCGAGGCCTGATCCGCGTCTTGTTGCGTGACGACGTCCAGGGGGTCGGTCGACGCGGGGACATCGTGAATGTTGCCGATGGCTACGCGCGCAACTTCCTCTTTCCGACCGGTCAGGCGCTGAAGGCGTCCGACGGCATCGAGGGCCAGGCCACCGCGATGCGACGTGCGCGCGATTTGCGCTTCGCGCAGAGCGAGGAAGCGGCGCGGATCCAAGCCGACGCGCTCCGCGACGTGACGATCACCATCTCGGCGCGCGCTGGCAACACCGGTCGGCTTTTCGGTTCGGTCAGCGCGCACGAGATCGCAGTGGCGATCGCGACCCAGAAGGGGATCGAGATCGAACGCGACGCGATCGGGTTGGCCGAGCCGATCAAGTCGATCGGTGTCGTCGAGGTGCCAATCGAGCTGTTCGGTGACGTTTCGGTGAACGTCTCAGTCGAGGTCACCGCGTCGAGCTGAGCGCGACGAGCCCCACCGCGGGTTTGTTGTTACACCCCGCGGTCACCGTAACGCCGTGCCTGATCACCGACCCGAGCTGCTCCGGGGCGCCCTCGCGAATCGGTGGTCCCCAGATTGGTCAAGATGTCCACAGCTTCGACCACAGGGACGACCTGGGGTTTTACCCGATAAATCCCCAGGCTTTCCTTCTTTCGCCCCACAGGGCCGAGGGGTCAGGTTGTGAGCACCATGGTGCAGGCCCTCGACGACGCCCGGCCCCGTCAGCTCCGGGCGTCTTTGGGGGTGGCTCGGATCCCTCCGAACAACCTCGAGGCCGAGGAGTCGCTCCTCGGCGCCATGCTGCTTTCGGCGGACGCCACGGCCGCCGCCATCGAGGTCTGCGGGGCGGAGGACTTCTACAAGCCAGCCCACGGGCACATCTTCGGGGCCATCGTGGCGCTCTTCGAGCGGGGCGAGGCGATTGACGCCGTCACCGTCCGGGACGAGCTGATCCGCTCGGGCCTCATCGATTCGGTGGGGGACCCCGCCGTGCTGGTGTCGCTGCAGGCCAACACGCCCTCGATCGCCAACGCCGTGCACTACGCCCGCATCGTCGAGGAGCACGCCCTGCTGCGCCGGATGATCGGCGTCGCAGGCGAGATCGCCGACATCGGCTACAGCGTGCCCGAAGACGTCAAGGGAGCCATCGACGAGATGGAGGCCAAGGTCTTCAACGTCGCCCAGCGCCGGACGACCGAGACCATCAAAACCCTGCACGAGGTCCTGCTGCCCGCTCTGGACCGGATCGAGGAGCTCGGCCACGCCGGCTCCGAGCTCACTGGCGTCGCGACCGGCTACGCCGACCTCGACCGGATTCTGGCCGGGCTGCAACCCTCGACACTCACCATCGTCGGCGCCCGTCCGTCGGTCGGCAAGACCAGCTTCGCCCTCGGGATCCTGGCCAACGTCGGGATCAATCTGCAGAAGCCGAGCCTCCTGTTCTCGCTCGAGATGGGCCACTTCGAGCTGTGTCAGCGTCTCCTCGCCTCCGAGGCCCGGGTGGACGGGCAGCGGGTGAGGACCGGCCGGCTCCAGGACGCCGACTACCAGAAGCTCGGTGTGGCGGTGAGCAGGCTGGACAGCGCCCGGATCTTCATCGACGACAACCCCTCGCTCACGGTGATGGACATCCGAGCCAGAGCCCGCCGGCTGCGCAAGAGCGAGGGCGAGCTGGGCGTCGTGATGGTCGATTATCTCCAGCTCATGACGGGTCGCGCCCGGGCGGAGAACCGGCAGGTCGAGGTGGCGGAGATCAGCCGGAGCCTGAAGATCCTGGCCCGTGAGCTCGAGACACCGGTCATCGCGATGTCCCAGCTCTCCCGGGGCCTCGAGGCCCGCCAGGACAAGCGCCCGATGCTCTCGGACCTGCGGGAGTCTGGCTCGCTCGAGCAGGACGCGGATGTGGTGCTCTTCATCTACCGCGAGGAGCAGTACGACCCCGATCTCCCGATCGAACGCCGCGGCGACGCCGAGATCATCGTCGCCAAGCACCGCAACGGCCCGACTGGGTCGGTGCACCTCGCGTTCTTGAGCCAGTACGCCCGGTTCGAGAACATGTCGAGGGTCTAACGGCTCGACCTCGAGTCGAGCGTTACCGGCCGCGCCCGATCCCCCCAGGCAGCTCGTCGCGCCGGGGGTGGTCGGCAACCACGACCCGACACGCGGCGGTGACAGTGGCCGAGTGCGGGGTGTTGGGCGGGATGACCGCGACGTCGCCCGCCCGCAGCGTCCGTGCTTCGTCTCCCACGGCGAGCTCGATCTCGCCGTCGACGATGTTCCAGACCTCCTCCTCGGTGTGGTGGTGCACATGGAGCGAGGGGGATCCGGCGGCGATCTCGTAGTGGGCGAAGGTCATGTGTTCGGCGTGGAAGAAGCGCCCGATCCAGCCGGGGAGCGGCTCGCCGTGGATCATGTCCTTGGGCTCGAGGAACGGCATCAGCCGGAGCCTAGGGCTGCGGAGTCGACCGTTCAGGGCTCGGCCAGCCCGTCTTCGGTGATCGGGCCGATCGCCAACGGGTCCGGCTTGGAAACGGGCGCTGGAACGTCGCTCGCCCGATGGCGCGCGAACTTCGGCATCGCCAGAGCGAGTGCCACCGCCCCCACCACGCACGCGATGCCGCCCGAGACGATCGAGAACTGGGTCCCGGCCAGCGAGGCCACGCCGCCGGACTCGAGGTCGCCGACCCTCGGTCCGCCCTGCACGACCGCCAGCTGGATGGCGATGATGCGGCTCCGGAACTGCTCGGACACCGTCGTCTGCAAGATGGTGTTGCGGAGCACGGCGGAGATCACGTCGGCCCATCCGGCCACCGCGAGGAGCACGAGGGTGATCCAGAGCACATGGGAGAACCCGAACGCGGTGATCGCGACTCCCCAGATGATGACGGCGACGATGACCGCCCGCCCTCGGTAGTTGATGCCGCTGACCCAACCGGTGGTCAACGCGCCGATCAGGGCGCCCACGCCGGGGGCGGCGAACAGGTAGCCGACCGCGCTCGGCCCGCCGTGCAGGACCGTCAGGCCGATGGCCGGGAAGAGGGCCCGAGGCATGCCGAACACCATGGCGTTGATGTCGATCAGGTAGGCGCCCTGCATGACCTGGCGGCCGCGCAGGAAACGGATGCCGTCGACGATCGATCGGACCCCCGGCCGGTCGGCGCCCTCGGTCAGCGGGATCGGCCGCATCATCGCGGTGGCGATGATCACCGCCAGGTAGGTGATCGCGTCGATGCCGTACACCCAGGCCACCCCGGTGTGGCCGATGAGCACGCCGGCGAGCGCAGGCCCGGCGACCGAGCCCACCTGGTAGAGGACCTGGAGGAAGGACAGCGCAGCCACGAGGTTCTCGTGCCCGACCAGGTACGGCACGATCGAGTTGCGGGCCGGGTTGGCGAAGCCGGTGAAGCCGGCCGCCACTGCGCTGATCACGTACAGCGCCCACAGCGAGGGGTGTGCCGACAAGGAGTTGAGGGCGAGCGCGCCGCTCGAGAGAGCCAGCGCCGCGCTCGAGAGAAGCAGCAGCAGCCGACGGTCAACGGCGTCGCCGACCGAACCGCCGATGAGCGAGCCCAGGACGAGCGGGATCAGCTGGGCGATGCTGATCGCGCCGACCTGGAACGAGGAGTGTGTCTGGGCGTAGACCTGGAACGGGATCGCGACGACGGTCAGCTGGGACCCGATGGTCGAGGTCAGCAGGCCGAAGAAGAGGAGCCGAAAGTCGCGGCTCTCGCGCAACGGCGCGGGGTCGACGAAGATCCGGCGAGCCATCGGCGAAGCCTACGAGCGCGCCGCGCTGGCGCCGGGTGCTACCGAGGGTGGCGCGACGGGTAGCTCTTCGCGTAGGGCGGGACGACGGTGCCCTCGGGGAGCCCATCCTCGGCTACCCCGACGCGAGCGACGAGGTCGAAGGGGATCTGGCCGGCCCAGATCGGGCGGTCCATGTCCTCCTCGTCGTCCTTGGGTCCGCCGGTGCGGATCTTGGCCGAGCCCTCGTCGATGGGGAACCGGACGATCAACGTCGAGCGCAACTCGGAGTCTTTGGGGAGCCGCGCGTCGCCACTGCGCCCGGGCGCCATGTGCTCGAGCAACGCTGAACTGGCGAGCAGCTTCTCCTCCGGGTCCTCGACCGCGTGACCGGCACCGAACAGCATGACGCAGCGGTAGTTCATCGAGTGGTGGAACGCGGAGCGGGCGAGCACGAGCGCGTCGAGGAGGGTGACCGTGACGCACGCCTGGACCCCGTCGGCGATCAGCCGCAGGGTGCGGTTACCCGGCGCACCGTGGAGATAGAGGTGATCGTCGACCCGCGCGTAGGCCATCGGCGTCACGACGGGAGTGCCCCCGTCCTCGACGCCCACGTGGCAGAGCAGACCCTCGTCGAGGATCTGCTCGACCACCGCCCGTTCGTGTGTCCCGCGCTCCTTCAGCCGCCGTAGCCCGGTCCGTTGGGTGACGGCGAGATCCCGGGGGGCCTTCTCAGGAGGTGCTGGCACGGGCGCGCAGCACCTCGAGGGCCCGGTCGGCGTGGGAGGCGAAGGCGATCTCGGAGTGAATCACCTCGAGGACGCGGCGGTCGGTATCGATGACGAAGGTCGTGCGCCGGTTGCCCAGCGCCGCGATCTTCCGTCGGACGCCGAACTGCGTGGCCACGGTCCCATCCACGTCCGAGAGGAGCGGGAAGCCGAAGGTGTGCTTGTCGGAGAACTGCTTTTGCTTCTCCACCGGGTCGGCGCTGATGCCGACTGGCTGTGCCCCGGCGGCGGTGAACTCGCTGCGGACGTCACGGAAGTGGCAGCTCTCGCGGGTGCACCCGTAGGTCATCGCCCCCGGGTAGAAGAACAGCACGACGGGGCCCGATGCGAGCAGGTCGCTCAGCCGCCGGGGCGTGCCCGTCTCGTCGGGCAGCTCGAAATCGTCGACAAGGTCCCCTTTGCGCATGGCGCTGAGCGTACCCCGGTACGCCGCAGCGGCGGCCCGGGAGCCGGGTGCTGCCTAGCCTTCGAAGCGGAATCCGACCCCCCGGACCGTCACGAGGTGACGGGGGTTGGCCGGGTCCCGCTCGATCTTGCGCCGCAGGCGCTTCATGTGGGTGTCCAGGGTGCGCGTGTCCGCGAGGTCCTGGTCCCACCAGAGCCGGTCGATGCACCGGTCGCGGGTGACCACCTGGCCGGCGTGCGACATGAGCAGCGCCAGGAGGTCGAACTCCTTGCGTGACAGCTCGACGATGTTGCCGTCGACGGTCACCTCGCGACGGCCGTTGTCGAGCCGGATCGGTCCGGCGTGGACGATCTCGTCGTTGGCCACCGCGCTCGAGGACACGCCCCTGCGGAGCACCGCCCGCATGCGCGCAACGAGCTCGCGGAGGCGGAAGGGCTTCGGGACGTAATCCGAGGCCCCCAGCTCGAGCCCGAGGACGACATCGACCTCGGAGTCCTTGGCCGTCACCATGATGATGGGCACGGGCGCCAAGGCTCGCATGCGCTGGCACAGCTCGACGCCGGATTGGTCCGGCAGCATGACGTCGACGAGGACGAGGTCCGGGTGGATCCGGTGGAACATCCGGAGCGCCTCGTGGCCGTCAGCGGCGCACTCGACGGCGAATCCCTCCTGGGAGAGGCCCGAGGCGAGCGCCTGTCGGTAGGACTCCTCGTCGTCGACGACGAGCACAAGCGGCCGCGTGTCGCGCAGGGTCGCAGCGTCGCGGGGCTCGGTCACTGCGCTCAACGCTCGGTCCCGTGTCCAACCGAGAGGGTGGGCGACGAGCGGGGAGGGGGGGCGATCCCCGTCGTCGCCTCGGCGCTCAGGCTCGACAGTGCCCGGGCGGCCCGTGGCTCGGTGCGATCGGCCGACACGAGGTCGTCAGCGCAGCTTGGAGCCATCGATGGGTACCGTAAAAGTGGCAGATGAACGGGCCGCGAATCGACCGCAAACCCGAGGTGACCCCCAGATGAAATGTTGGGAGTTGGCGTCGTCCTCGGGGTCGGAGATGCGGTCATCTGGTGATGACGCTACGAGTTCCACGGGGTCGGGACGGGTCACCCGTCAACGCGAGATCCAAACGGCGGAGCCCGAGGCCCGGCCGCGCCGGGAAGGTGGGCGAGCCGCGCTGTGACCTGGGATCACCGAAAGCCGGTCGCCGTGCCGAGGCGATCTGGGCCATCGTCCCGCTTCACCGGCTGATTGCATCCCGACCCGCGGTGTCCCATACTTCACGCATTCGGCACGCGGGTGCCGGAGGGGGACTGCTGGTCGCGTTGTGGGGCACCGATCCAGCGCTGGCGATGGTGCCCGGCTCACCCGTCCGCGGAGGGACATGACCAATCCATCGACCGGCGGCCTTGTGATCGACGGGGTGACCGTGGCCTTCGGAGGTCTCACCGCCCTTGACGAGGTCTCCCTCTGGGTGAACCCCGGCGAGATCCTCGGGGTGATCGGCCCAAATGGGGCGGGGAAGACCACCCTTTTCAATATCGTCTGCGGGTTCGTGCGCGCCGATGCCGGGACGATCGAGTACCGCGGACAGGTGCTGCGCCATCACCAGCCGCACGACCTGGCCAAGCTCGGCATCGCCCGGACCCTCCAGGGGGTCGGGCTGTGGCGGGGTCTGAGCGTGCTCGAGAACGTGATGGCGGGGAACCGACCCAGCCGCCGGGCGGACTTCGCCTCGGCGCTCTTCGGGCTCTGGCGGTCCAGTCGCGAGGAGCGTCGGCTCCAGGACAAGGCGCTTGCACAACTGAAGGAGCTTCGGATCGACCGATACGCGAGGGCGTACCCCGGCTCGTTGCCCTACGGGATCCAGAAGCGAGTCTCGCTCGCCCGGGCACTCATGGCCGAGCCCACACTCCTGTTGCTGGACGAGCCGGCGAGTGGCCTCTCCGACGACGACATGACCGAGCTGAGCGGGCTGTTGAAGAACCTCGGTTCTCGCATGGGCGTCCTCCTCGTCGAGCACCACATGGACCTCGTGATGTCCACGTGTGACCGCCTGGTGGTTTTGAACTTCGGGCGGGTGATCGCGACGGGGACTCCCGCCGAGGTTCAGGCCAACCCCGAGGTCACGACGGCGTACCTCGGCCAGGAGGTCACGAGCACCACTGGGCACGAGGGGTGACCCGTGGCCGTCCTTGAGATCGACGGGCTCTCGGTTTCCTACGGGGCGATCAATGCGCTCACCGACGTCTCCTTCAGCGCGCGACGAGGGTGAGGTCACCGCGGTGCTGGGTGCCAACGGCGCGGGCAAGACCACCTTGCTGCGAGCAATCAGCGGCCTCGTGCGGAGCCGGAAGGGTGCGGTCAGATACGACGGGCACCGGCTGGAGAAGATGCCGGTCGAGCGCATCGTCCGCTCCGGAATCGCCCATGTGCCCGAGGGGCGTTCGGTGATCGAGGAGATGACGATCGAGGAGAACCTCCGGTTGGGGGCGCTCTGGCGCTTCGGTCGCGCCGAGCGCAGCGTGGTGATCGAGGAGGTTTACGAGCTGTTCCCGCCGTTGGCGGAACGCCGCCGGCAGCACGCCAGCACGCTGTCAGGCGGGGAACGCCAAATGCTGTCCATCGCCCGAGCCCTGGTGGCGAGGCCAAAGGTGCTGCTGCTCGACGAGCCCTCGCTCGGTCTGGCGCCGATCGTCACGGCCTCGCTGATGGCGGTGCTGCGGGACCTCACGGCCTCCTCGAAGCTGATCGTCGTCCTGGTCGAGCAGAACGCCCGCAGCGCGCTGTCCATCGCGCGTCGAGCGGTGGTAATCAACTTGGGGCGGGTCGTCGTGAGCGACGACGCGGCAACGGTGGCGGGGGACGCTGAGCTTCGCCATCACTACTTGGGGTACTAGGGGATCGGTTCTCGATGCACTTTTTCGTCAATCTCACCCTGGGCGGCATCGCGCTCGGCATGATCGTCGCGTCGGTGGCCCTCGGCCTGGTGCTCATCTTCCGGTCCAGCAACATCCTCAACTTCGCCCAGGGCGCGATGGCGATGATGTCGACCTACATCGCCTATGCCGTGCTGCACCAGGGCATCGGATATTGGCCGACCCTTATCGTCGCGCTGGCCTTCGCGATGCTCTTCGGCGGGGTCACCCAGCTGGCATTGATCCGGCCGATCCAGCATCGCTCCCCGCTCAACGCCATCATCATCACCTTCGGTTTCCTCATCCTCTTGGAGGGCATTGCCGGGGCGATCTGGGGAAGCGCCACCCGGATCTACCCGGCGCCTTTCTCGGAGGGGGGTCAACAGATCGGGAGCTATCACCTCGCCTTCTCTCCCTTCGACCTGTACAGCGTGGTCGCAGTGCTCGTGCTCATGCTTGTCCTATTGGTCTTGTTCCGGGGCACCAACCTGGGCTTGCGGATGCGGGCGGTGGCCTTCGCCCCGGAGGCGGCGCGGCTGTTGGGGGTCCGGGTGCAGCCGCTGCTGACGCTCGGGTGGGGACTGGCGTCGGCGTTCGGCGTCGTCGCGGCGCTGCTGGTCGCGCCGACATCGAGTGTCACGCCCAACTTCATGGACGTGGTCTTTGTGTACGGGTTCGCCGCCGCGGTGGTCGGCGGTCTGGATAGCCCGGTCGGCGCGCTCGTCGGAGGCCTCCTCACCGGCCTCTCCCTGTCGTATGTCGGCGGGTACCTCGGCGGATCGGTCGAGCCGATGGCAGCGCTCGCGGCCGTCATCGTCTCGCTCGTGATCCGTCCGGAGGGCATCTTCGCCCGCCCGGCGGCGAGGCGGGTCTGATGGCCTCCCTCCGCCACCGGGCCCAGGCGCTAGTCGCCCAGCGTTGGCTGCACTTCCCGCGTCAGCCGATGCTTCGCCATCTCACTTTCGCCGTCCTGGCGGGAGTGGGCTTCTACTTTCTCACCAACTGGCTCAGCGCGTTCAACGATTACGAGCTGGGGCAGATCGGGTTCTACGCCATCGCGCTGGCCGGCCTGACGGTGCTCACCGGCATCAACGGTCAGATCTCACTGGGGCACGGCGGGTTCATGGCCGTCGGCGCCTTCACCCTGGCCCTGCTCTATGCCCACACCACCTGGGACCTCGTCGTCGAGCTGTTGGTGGTCGTCGGGGTGAGCGCGCTGGCGGGTGCGATCATCGGCTTCCCGGCCACCCGCCTGCGCGGCCCGTACCTCGCCGGCATGACGCTCATGGTGGCGCTGGGGCTGCCCTACATCACCAACCAGTACAACAACATCTTCGGCGGTGACCAGGGCCTGCAAACCCCCGCTCCGTCCGGGCCGTCGGACATCAACCCCCAGCAGTGGCTGGCCTGGGTCCAAATCCTGGCCGCCCTCATCGTCCTCGTCTTGTTGGGCAATCTCGTGAAGAGCCGCTTCGGCCGATCGTTCAAAGCGGTGCGCGACGACGAGATCGCGGCCTCCTTGGTCGGCATCAATGTGGCACGGACCAAGGTGATCGCCTTCACGGTGAGCGCAGCCTGTGCCGGGCTGGCCGGTGCCTTCCTCGCGCTGTCGGCCGGGATCACCAACTCCGCCGAGTTCCCCCTCGCCCTCTCCATTTATCTTCTCGCCGGGATCGTGCTCGGGGGCACCGGGAGTCTGATGGGGGTGTGGTGGGGGGCGATCATCATCGTCTATCTCCCCACCGACTGGGCGCCCTCCCTGGCCAACGACCTCCATGCGAACCAGCTGGTCAGCGCCAACCTGGCCGTCATGATCTTCGGCCTGGTCCTGATCGTGATGATGCTGGCGGCCCCGAGCGGGATCCAGGGCGGCCTGCGCTGGGTGGTTTCAAAAGGGGCCGCCTACCTTTCCCCCGACCCGGTAGTTACTATTGCGTTACCGTTACAGGATCCCGATGATCTGGAGAACGGTGGCGGCGCCCTGACCGGCCCGCCGTTGGCGGCCCCAGAGAAGAGGGGGGTCTGAGACTCATTGGACAAACACAAGAGGGGGTATCGATGAAGCAGTTCTCGTTGCGCTCGGCCTTGGGCCGGACGCGCGTCCTTGCCACCGGCCTAGTGGTGGCCGCGCTGGGCGGCACCATGGCCTTGAGCGTCGGGGGGTCCCCGGCCGAAGCGGCCAGCGCTGCGACGCCGGGAGTGACCGCCACCTCGATCACCTTGGGCGCGACCGAACCCCTGACCGGGGTGGCCGCCAATTACGCGGACATCGCGCCGGCGATCAATGCGGTGTTCTTGTGGGCCAACGCCCATGGAGGTGTCAACGGCCGGAAGATCAACTACCTCATCAAGGACGACCAGTACACCCCGTCGATCACCTCGACGATGACCCACCAGCTGGTGCTTCAGGACAACATCTTCGCTGATGTGGCCTCGCTCGGCACACCAACTCAACTCGCCGTGCAGGGATACCTGAACAGCCAGAAGATCCCCGAGCTGTTCGTACTGTCGGGATGCAACTGCTGGAGCAGCCCCAAGTACCCGTGGACGACCGGATGGCAGCCGCCCTATACGGTCGACGGGAAGATCTTCGGCGCGTATGAGGCAAAGAACTTCAAGGGCGAGAAGGTCGGGTTCTTCACCCAGGACGACGAATTCGGGTTCGACTTCTTGAAGGGCGCCCACATGGAGGTCAGTTCCTCCGACATCGTGAGCAGCCAGACCTACGTGGCCTCGACGGCGGCCTACATCGCCGGTGTGAGCACGCAGGTTGCCGCTCTGCAGTCGGCCGGCGCCAAGGTGGTCATGTTGGCGGCCATCCCGCCGTTCGTCGGGCTGTTCCTGACCGACGCCGCCACGGACGGCTACCACCCGCAGCTCCTCATCGACGGCGTCGCCGGGGATCCCCCGACGCTCGGTGCGCCGGCCGCGCTGACCACCCCACCATCGTCGGCGCAGTCACTGCTCAACGGGGCCATCACCGATGGCTACGGCCCGTTCGAGAACCAGACCTCGAACCCCTGGGTGCAGGTGGCGAAGAAGTTGCTGGCTAAGTACGACCCCTCATTGCTCGCCAAGAACGGTTTGACCGGGGACGAGTTGGTCGGCATCGCCGTTGGCTACGCAATGGTCCAGGCGCTTCAGGACGCTGGCAGGAACCTGACGCGTCAGGGATTGATCAACGCGATTGCGAAGGACGGCGCCTCGTTCATCAACCCCGGCTACGTGCCCTATTCGTACTCGTCGTCGGTGCACTTCGGCTACGAGGGTGAACAGCTCTACAAGATGTCGACCAGCGCGACGCCGATCACGGAGCCGAGCGGTACCTACATGGGCGTCGAGCCGATCGGCCCCGTCTATGAGACCAGCCCCGGCGCCGGCCCGGTAAAGGTGTACCACGGACACCAGGACGCGGTGCCGTCGAAGTTGGCGAAGACCGCATAGGGAGCCGTTGCCGCCACCTTCGAGTGGCATCAAGACTGATAGAAGAGCCGCCGGCCACGACCGGCGGCTCTTCTATGTCACGGGGACGTCGGCCTCACTTCCAACGAAAGTGAACGAAGACTCGCCCGAAGTTGCGCGAGTCCTTCTCGATGTGGTGGTACTTGGCCTTCACGTCCTTTTGGTCGAGAAATCGGAGCACGCGCTTTTTCAGCTGACCGGAGCCCTTGCCGGGAATGATCTCTACGAGCGTGGCTTTTCTGGCGACGGCCTCGTCAATGATCCCCTGGAGGGCTTGATCGATGTCTTGCCCCCGGTTGTAGATGTCGTGGAGGTCCAGCTTCAGCTTCATTGTCCGCTCGCAGTATGTCCTCGGGAGACGGTCGAGCCACCCGCGAGGGAGGACCCTCTCTGTGCGAGAACGATTGCACAACGCTGAGTCCCTACGTATCGTCGGGCGCTCCAGGAGCGACCCGGGGGAGGGATCGATGGCGACCGACACACTGGTGGACCCGAAGACCGAGCGGAAGTGCTTCCTCGACTTTCCGTCCGACCTCCGTCCGGGCGAGGAGGTCACCTTCCTCCTCAACCTGCACGGCGGCGGGTCCCATGGCACCTGGCAGCGCGAGTACTTCCCTGCCCATGACTACGTCGACCAATACAGGCTGGTCATCGCCACCCCGAGTGCGGTGACCACCGAGCCCAGCCGGCACTGGGCGGCCGACGCCGATGACGAGCACCTCAAGAACGTGGTCGAGCTGGTCTTCGAACGCTTCGGTCTGGAATCCATACGGTCCTTCTGGTTGGTCGGGCACTCCCAGGGCGGGATGACCTCGCTGCGGCTCCTGTCCACCGAGTACTTCGCCGACCGGGTGGACGGCTGGCTCAGCCTCTCGGGCGGTCGCATCGGTCCCCTCGAGCGGGCCGCCAACTTCGGCCCACCGCGCTCCGAAGCCGATAGAGCGGCCATGCAGGCATGGCGGGAGCGGCAACAGGCCATGGCGCCGCCACCGATCCCGGCGGCCGACATCTCCTTCATCTATGCGACCGGGGAGCACGAGATCGCTTCGCTTCCCGATGTCTCTCCGTGGGCCGACCGCTACGGCGCTGGTCCGAGGGTTCGCCAGCCCGACGTGGTCGACGACCAACCGGGCAGGATCCACGACGGACGATGGGACGACAATCCCACGCTGAGCTGGGGTCGCAAGCCACGGCCGGGCACCGCCGAGGTCTATGTGTTCCCTGGGGCTCGCGATGGGCGGGTCATCGCCGATGTCGTCAGGGGGGACAAGGGGCACACCGAGGGCCTCGAGCCCCGCATCACCGAAGAGCTGGTCAAGCTCATCGTGTCCGCGCCCGGCGGCAAGGCGCGGGCGCTGGCCCCGACGACCTGAGCCACAGCCGCATCGGTCCGCCCGGTTGGCGGCGGTGGGGGAGCCGCGGATCCGGTCGAAGACCCCTGCGGAGCGAGGACGCGACCCACGGACGCGCTACGCTTGTATGCAGATCGATACTCTCGTATGCAAAACGCTACCAAAGAGGACTGCCGTGGCGGATGACCGCATGACCCGCTTTGACGGCGAGTTGTTCGAAGCAGCTGCCGACGAGGGGCGCAGGGAGCACCGCTCGGCCCGCCAGCAGCTCGAACACTGGACCCGCCTGGGAAGGGAGCTCTCGGCGCACGAGACCACTGCCCGACGCCGCATCGCCGCGGTGTTACGCGGAGAGCTGCCGCTCTCTGAACTGACCACCGAAGAGCGCCTTGTCGCCAACGTGGAACTGGACGTTGCCATCCGGGAACGGGCTGCCACGACCCCCCCTTTTGGGCGAACACTGCTCAAAGCGGGCATGACCGCAGTGGCGCTCAACGATGATGGCGAGTTGACGCAATTCCACCCGGACGGGTCGTCGCGTCCACTCGAAGCCAGCGGGTAAGCCGACTCCAGGTCTGCCCAGGTACGCGCGCGTCGACCCGTGTGAGCCGCCTCGATCTGATCGTTGGGCCGAACGGGGCCGGTAAGTCAACGTTCGCGCAGGAGATCTTGGGTGAGCAGCTACCGGGTGTCCCGTTCGTGAACGCCGACCTGATCGCGCTCGACCGTTGGCCCGAAGATCCCGAAGGGCATTCCTATGAGGCCGCCGGGATTGCGGAGGCGACCCGGTCGGCCCTCATCGAGAGCGGCAGACAGTTCATTGCTGAGACGGTCTTCTCCCATCCCTCAAAGGTCGTCCTCATCGATCAAGCTCAGGCGGCCGGCTACTTCGTCGCCCTCTATGTGCTCATGGTTCCGGAGCACGTCTGTGTCGCCCGGGTGGCCGCGCGCGTGGAGCATGGTGGACACTCGGTCCCGGAAGGCAAGATCCGCGAGCGCTATCGGCGATTATGGCCGTTGGTCGCCGTGGCAACTGCAAAGGCCCAGTCAGCAGGGTTCTGGGACAACTCGACACTTGATGGCCCCGACCTCGTGGCAGAACTGGCGAACGGCCACTTGCTCGCGCCACCGAAGTGGCCACGTTGGGCGCCCGATGCTCTCACCGGGCGCTGGGCGGCTTAGCGAGCTGGGCTTTACGCGAGAGCGGGCGAGAGAGAGCGGGCGACGGGAATCGAACCCGCGTTCTCAGCTTGGGAAAATCGTCCAACCTGAAGCGGCGAACCCTGGCGAACCGGAGCGGCAGGTCAGCGAGCCGGCGAACGGCGGCGAACGACCACGAACTGACCCGGACGCGCCATGAACGCGCCATGACGCCAGTGAAGGTTCATTCGGGTCGGGGACCGATGTAGAGCACGATGGCCCACTGGCTAAGGTCGCCTCCGATCTCCTCGGAAAGAGCGGCAATATCCTCGCCGGCTGCCCATGCGGCGAAGTCTTCGCCGCTCATCCAGGTGATGACGAAGCTGTGCTCCTTGTAACCCACCGGGATCCCCCAGGAGGGAGGGTCGACGAAGCGCAGCCGCCTTGCTTCCGCCGACCCTGGGTGTTGTTCGATGAGATCGAGAGCCTCGTTCACTCGGGTGAACAGAGGCTCAATGGCGGCCTCAGCCTCGAGTCGCCGCAGGCCCTCCTGGGCAGGTCCAGAGAAGAAGAGCTCGGGCACCAACTTAGTGTGGGCGCTACCCGTATTCGGGTCAAGCCCCTATTCCCCCAAGGGGCGTTTGCGGCTAAGATGACCTCGGCAGGAATGGATACGGCGAGATTCGAGGGAAGCATGAGCACTGTCACCAAGTTGGTCACGGTCGACAACCGGCAGCGGGTCAGCTTGGGAAGGCTGGCTGATCGGGAGCACTACCTCCTTTCCAAGGAGCCTGATGGGCGGATCGTGCTCACCCCAGCTGTCGTCACCCCAGAGATCCTCGAGTACCCGGAAGAGCTCCGAGAGAGCATCGTGAAGAGCCTGAAGGAGCCCAAGACCTGGGCCAGACGGAGGGATTTGGCAGGCTGAGGCTTCGCCCGCCCGGCTTGCCCATGGTCGACGCTTCCCCACCCCAGGCCGACGACGCTGACAATCTCCGCCGGCAGATCGCCGAACTTCGAACCGAGAACGACAGGCTGCGCGGCCTCCTCGGCGTGGGGACTCGTGACGAAGTGGTATCGCCATGGGAGCCGACGCTCTTCGTCGAGACCGACGGTAACGGTTCTGACGCTCCGGTAGACAGGAACTCGCCACGCGACGCCAAAGTCGCGCTCTTCCGATCGCTTTTCGTAGGGCGGGACGATGTCCACGCGCTCAGATGGGAGAACCCTCGATCCGGAAAGGCGGGGTGGAGTCCGGCCGTCCGGGGTGGTTGGGCGAACGCCCGGCGCCCCGACCGGGAGTACCTGCCCCTTACCGAGGAGGTTGTCACCTCGCATCTTTCGGGGGCCGCTCACGTCGGGCTGTATCCGTTGCTCAAGGGTGACGCTTGCCGGCTCCTCGTGTGCGACTTCGACGGTGCCGGTTGGGCGCTGGATGCCCTCGCTTACCTGGACGCGGCTCGGGCGTCGGGAATACCGGTTGGCCTCGAGCGCTCAAGGTCAGGAGATGGAGCCCACGTCTGGGCGTTCTTCTCGGGGCCGGTCCCAGCCGCGGTAGCCCGGCGAGTTGGGGCCCACCTCTTGCGGGAGGCGATGACGACTAGAGCCGAACTCGATCTCGCCAGCTACGACCGGCTGTTTCCGGCTCAGGACTTCATGCCGAAGGGATCGTTCGGGAACTTGATTGCCCTTCCCCTCCAGGGTGAGTGCCGCAAGCGTCAGACGACGATGTTCCTGGATCCGTCAAGTTTGGAACCATTCGAGGACCAATGGGCGCATCTCTCAGCTCTCGGTCGACTCTCGCCGAATGCGGTTTCCGAGATTGCCACCGCCCTTCCGCCGATCGGAGCCGGTCCCGACGAAGCGTCCTACAAGAGACCCTCGACCGCGGACTCGCCCAAACCGCCGGAGAAGATCATGGCCAGTGTCGGGGCCATGATCAGCATCGAGCGGATCGGGATCCCGCCGGCTCTGCTGTCGTCGATCAAGCACGCTGCATCACTCCATAATCCGGCGTACTACGAGAAGGAGCGGCTGCGATTCTCGACCTGGGACACGCCCAGATTCGTCCGCTCCTACGGCGAGACCCTCGACAGGCTGCTCGTGCCCCGGGGGCTGCGGCTGCTGGTCGAAGAGATCGTGGCCGACGCCGGAAGCCATCTGGTTGTCTCTGACTCGTGTCCCGATCCTCCGGCTGTGGATCTCCAGTTTGCCGCCGTACTGACGGCTGACCAGACAGCGGCCTACGACGCCCTGGCGCCTCACGACCTGGGCGTTCTAGTGGCACCGCCGGGGTCTGGAAAGACGGTTATCGCCTGCGCTGTCATCGCCCACCACAGGGTTCCCACCCTCGTGATCGTGGACCGCCAACCACTCGTCGATCAGTGGCGAGACCGCCTGACCGAGCACCTGGGTCTCGACACCAAGCAGATCGGGCAGCTTGGCAGTGGCCGCCGCAAGGCGAAGGGGCTGGTCGACATCGCCACCGCTCAGTCCTTGGCCCGCCGTGAGGATCTAACCGAGCTGGGCAGCCGGTACGGACTGGTGGTCGTCGACGAGTGCCATCATGTCCCGGCTGTCACCTTCGAGCGCTGTGTGCGACAGCTGCCAGTGCGAAGGTGGCTCGGCCTTACGGCCACGCCCTACAGGAGGGACGGCCTGCAGGGACTTATCACCATGTACTGCGGTCCAATCCGTCATCGTTTTGGAGCCCGGGCCGATGCCACCTCCACCGCACGTTTGGAGCTGGTCGTTCACGGCACCAGCCACTCGATCCCAGAGCCGGAAGGCGTCGGGATCCAGGAAGTCTTCCGAGGCATCGTCGAGGATCACGAGCGAACGCTGCAGATCTGTGGCGACATCCTCATGGCTGTGGACGAGGGGAGGAACTGTCTCGTCCTCACCCAGTGGACCGAGCACGTCGAGAGCATCGCCAACGAACTGCGGAACCTCGATCTCGAGCCCTTCGTCCTCTACGGGGGCATGCCCAAGAAGCAGCGAGCGGGGGTGGTGGAGGGGCTCAACTCCGGTTCCCCCGGCCGTGGGCTGCTCCTCGTCGCCACGGGCAGCCTCCTCGGTGAAGGCTTCGACTGCCCTCCGCTGGACACGCTGTTCTTGGCGTTCCCGCTGGCTTTCAAGGGCCGTCTCGTCCAATACGTGGGGCGGGTACTGCGGCCGTTGGAGGAGAAGACCAGCATTGAGGTCCACGACTATGTCGACTTCGACGTACCTGTCCTCGCCCGCATGCACGGCAAGCGTCTCGCCGCCTACGCAAGCCTCGGCTTCGACACGCGGCGCCGTCGGTCAGCGGGATGACGATTCGACCCTCGTCGTTCGATCAGCATCCTTGGATCCACGCCGAGGACCCGAAGCAGATTGGGCGACAGGCGAACCCCGAAGTCATAGGCAAGTGGCTGTTGTTCGTCGATGAAGAGGACGTCGATGCCGTCTGGGAGAAGGTTGCCACCGCGACCCTGAGCGGGCGGCTGGGTTGTGCGGCCAAGGTCGCAACTGCCTGGCCGAATCCGCTCGCCCGGTCGAGCAAACGGGTTATATGCGTCTATACGTGCGATTTCACCGACCACGAAGACGTAACTCGAGTCCTCGTTGCACTGCGCGATCTTGGATTCAAAGAGCGGTTGTCCTACAAGACCGACGTTGACACGCTCTCCGGCCGGTACGGTACCGGCACCGCCACCTTCGTGAGCCAGCCGAATCAGCTCACATTCGAGGTTCGCCGATCAACGGAATAATCGCACGACCGTGACATCCAATGACTGTCGTGGGAGTGAGAGCGGTATTGCGGGGGATCATGACGCGCCATGGATGCGCCATGGTGGATCAGGTCGGGATCGACGCCAGGCCTCTGACCAGGACTCCGACGAGAGCGGGCGACGAGAATCGAACTCGCGTTCTCAGCTTGGGAAAGTCACCCAGGCTGAAACAGCGAACTCCGGCGAACCAGAACGGCAGGTCAGCGAGCCGGCGGACGCCGACGAAAGGCCACGAACGGACCCAAACGCGCCATGAACGCGCCATGGAGGGTATCGACGGTTCACGCCGGCGACCTGACTATCGACCCGCTGATCGGCTCTCGCCAGGAGACCGGAACAGCCCCGTACTGGGGAACGAGCACCCCGGTACGGGGCCGCCGGAAGGAGCACGTCCTACGCGGCCCAGAGCCCAAGGTTCCTACCGCGCCGTAGGAACTCCTTACCGGTCGCGACGAGACCCAATGCACTCAGGATGAACAGCAGGATTTCGGTCAACACGACGATCACCTCCTTTCTGCGGCCATGATCCACCTGGCCCCGCTACCCGATGACCCCCAGAGCGGGTACCTCAGGGCCGGGTGGGTACCCGCTTCGGACCATGGGGCCGTCACATCCTCTCCGTAGGCTTGGGTCCGTGAACCGGAATGCCCAGGAGACCATCCGGCTAGCGAAGGCCCTGGTGAAGCAGGGCTGCGCCGTCACGCCCCGCAAGCTGGAGCGCTGGTCCCACGACGGACTCGGCCCGATCGGCTCCCCGGACTTCCGGTTCCTGATCCACCATTACGCCGAGGTGGCGTCTCTCTCCACCGTGGGACGAGACGTCGACACGGTCGTTCGCCGACTGGCTGCCCGCGGCTATGCCTGCGAGCGCCTTCGGGGGGCGATCCTGGGTGAGCTTGGCCTCTCAGCCGAGCCGCCACAGGCGATCTCGCCTATGCCCGACCTGTCCAGCGGCCCCTCCGGCGATGGGGCCTTCGCCGCCATCGAGCAACTGGCCCATGCCATGGTCGCCGACACCGCCGGCATGCCACCGCTCATGGTCAGGGTGCTGCGAGCGCTGTATCGCAACGCCGCGCAGCGGGCACAGCAGATCGGTGAGCCGGCAGAGGCGATCTTCCATTCCTTCGTGGTCAACGGCCTAGCCCACCTGATGGGGAGCGACTACTACAACGGCGAAGCCCTGGAAGCGGTCCTCGGCTTTGATCGCGGCACCGTCTCGGTCGACGCGCTCGACACCATGAACTCGAAATTGCGGATCTCGATCCCCTCGCTCGACGACGCGTACCGGACCGTGCCGCTTGAGGACGTCGCCCTCATGTCCCAGCGCCTCACCGCGTGGGCACCGCACCTGCTCAAGTACCTCAACGTCACGAGTGCGAAACAGGCCGAGATCGAGGACATGGCGGCTGTCTTCTCTCCAGCGGCGATCTACTACATCAACCTCTTGCGCGAGGCCTTCGACGACTTGCCGGGCGAGCCGCTTCCCCTACCACCCCCAGCGCTTGAGCTTCCGGCCGCGGCGTCGGAGTAAGCAAACCGCCACCGCTTGAGCGTTGGACGGGGAGGCGACCTGTATTCGTCTGGGGACGCGAATACAGGCCGGTGGGGCTTGACCCCGTCGCGACGTAGGCCAGTCGGTACGGCACTTTCCGCCCGATCCATAGATACACGAATCGACCGGAGTTGCGATTATGCGTGCCTCGTGCCTTCCCAGAGCCGTCGTTCGGCGTGATTGCCGCCCCAGTCGGCCTCGTATTCGGTACGAGCATTCTGTATTTCGAGACTGCCCGGTACGGCACCTCGGTGACGTGCCGCCACACTCGTTCGGCGCGCATTCTGGGTTACCCGTTGATACGCAGATGGCCAATTGTGCCGCGGCCCAACCACCGCTCGGGAAGGTGACGCCGGCACGTCTTGTATGCCTCGGTCCCGGCCTTGGTGATACCGAGGGGAGAGATGTGGCTTGGCAGCGAACACGCGTTCGCCGTTAGGCTGGGCGCGTGGACGTGGGCGAATGGGGCAATCCGGTCGGCGTTGCAGTCGTGGCGGCACTGTCTGACGACGGAAAGCTCGCATACGTCCGCTTCGGCAACGGGTTCCAGAACGTCGTCGTAAATTCCGACCTCAGCGCCCAGATCGGCGACGTAATCGCAATCTTCGAACACCACGTCGAGTTTGCGCCGCATGGGTTGTGGCCATCCGAAGACTGGGTCGGGGTCGTTCGACTGAAGACGAGCGAAGACACTGTCGTCGACAGTCCAAGCGGGCTCCGTTTGGTCCCGACCAACGACGGAATCGACTACGCACCCGGGAACACAGTGTTGGTCGACGGGAGCGGTGTTGTGAGGTTGCTGACGACGGAGCCCCTCCGACTGATCGACCTATCCGCCCCGGATGACGCGTCAAGCGCGCGCCTTCGAAGTGACCGACGATGGTGACGGTCCTACCTTTGAGGACTTCGGCGGACTCTCAGGCGTCGTGGAGCAGGCGCGCCGACATGTGGAGCTGCCCATCCGTGAACGACAGCGACTGAAGGCGATCGGAGCAAAGGGGCTGAGAGGTGTCTTGTTCACCGGAGCCCCCGGCACCGGTAAGACGCTCCTCGCTCAGATCATCGCGAGGGAGGCAGACGCCGCCTTCTTCAAGGTGAGCGGACCAGAGATATTCAGCAAATACTACGGGCAGAGCGCCGAGATTCCTCCGCCTTGTTTTCACCGCAGCCGAGTCGAAGGCACCTGCGATCATCTTCTTCGACGAGATCGACAGCGTAGCAAGCAGCCGATCCGACACCTCGCATGAGGAGTCACAACGTGTCGTCGCTCAGCTTCTGACGTTGATGGATGGTATCGGCAGCGCAGGGGGATGTTGTTGTGATCGCGGCCACCAACAGACCCGACGCGCTCGACCCAGCGCTCCGCCGGCCTGGTCGATTCGACCTCGAAATCTACTTCCCATTGCCGACCGAAGCCGATCGCGAGGAGATCCTGAGAACCGCCAGTCGGAAGCTTGACATCTCGGGCCCGATCTCGTTTGCCTGGCTTGCGCGAAATACGGCTGGATGGAGCGGTGCGGAGCTTGCAGCGATCTGGACTGAGGCAGCGCTATACGCGGTCGAGGATGGCCGGTCGACCCTCACGTCCGAAGACGCCATTGGCGGCTACGAGCGAGTACGAGCTCAGCAACGGCGATCCCCGGTCGCCTCATGGAGCGCGAGCTGATGGTCCACCTGGGCCTGAGCCAGTGGTACCGTCGCCGCCGACGACAACGGGCGTTTAGAAAGCACTCGGATCTACGTGAGTTCATCTACCTCGACGACGTCAGCGTTTTCAGCCTGATTGCGTCTCAGCTCGGCCCAGTAGCGACCGAATTCACGAACACGGAAGCAACGTCACACCACAACTGTTCGGTGACGAAGTGATGGCGTCGATGGCTGACGCACGTGCGATGCAGAAGATCATCAACCGTCTGCTCACCGGGCTTGTGCCGATCCGGGGTCGGTTGGTCGATTATTGCAGCCTTGAACGGCGAGGAGAGCAGCGAATCGTTCGTCGAGAGGTCGCTGACGCGCTGGCGACGAGTTCCGCTTGGAAGGTAAGCCCCATATACCTAGTCGGTGTCGCGAACGAGTCGCTTTTCTGGAAGGACGTTCGTCTGGTCCTGTTCTCAAAGATGAAGCATCGCGTCATGTGCAGGCTTGCGCACGACGGTGTCCAGGAGCGATGGACCGCATCGAAGCTCGTCGAGGTCCTTGCCTCGACCTTCCCTCAGATCGGTGACCAGTTGGACGAAGCGATCAACGCTGCACTCGCTGCCCTGGACGCTGCGACAGGACAGATTGACACGTCGAACGGGCGCGAGGCCCGAGTCAGGGAAGCGCTCATCGGATATGGCCAGGCGATTGCCGAGTCGCACGGCCATCAGATCACAGCCGCAGATCTCGCCGACGTGCTCCCCCGTCTTGAGGATGTGAAAGGATTTGATGACTTTGCGACCCGCCGACTGGCATTCGCGTCCGTTGCCGAGTCCGTGTCAACGCGCTTCGGGTTGTCCCTTGATCCGGTTCAGCTCTCATCCCTCCGGTCTGCGGCGCTGCTCAAGGCAGGGCTCGATCTCACGGCCCAACTCGTTTCGGGCGCGGGGCTCTCCGGCCCGGACGCTCCCGCCACTACCGACGGCCAGTTTCTAGAGGCGCAGTTCGTGGCGATCTACTGGTAGCGGCGGCTCGGGGTGCCGTTGGTCGACCGGCAGCCAATACCGAACACGCGTCCCAGAACACGCGTGCGAATGCGCCATTGAAAGTGTCACCTACCGCCGGGACGAGGAGCGGTTAGCCCAGGTTCGCGGAGGGCGTAAATGTGAGTCGGCAATCGCTCGCTCGCCTATTCCGCATCCAGACTGCCACGTCGAGAACACGCAGCACAGATATGCGTTCGCTTAGTCCGGCCGCATCGCGGATGTTCTTCAGCCCTTGCGACAAGCGAGGGGTCTTGAAGCTCCTGTCGGAGCGGTAACCAAAATGTTGACTCATCGGGTTGCAAGGCAGCCTTGACGACGGAGTCGTATACCGGCAAGAGCCTGGGGCGTTTGCGCGCCATGAGCTTGTGTGTCGTGACCCATCCCATGCCGTCGAACTCTACGAGGCGATCCCACAACATCCCTGCGGGCGACGAAGGACTCACGACATCGGGAGATGCGTCCCATAGATCGATATCGACTGGAATCTCGGAAAGAAGCGAGCTGAATTCCGACGACTGCTCGTGAAGGATCGCAAGCGCCGCCGGGCCTGGCACCACCATGTCAAGGAGGGTTACAGCAACGAGGTCATCGGCCGTGAACACATTGCGACGACCTACCGCGTCACCACCGCCTGCAAGCGTGTCGTAGCCCGATCCCGAAAAACCAGCCACAGGGTCGAAGTACCGGCGGAGTTGTTCTATCCCGATCTTGTCGAGGAACTTGTTCACGTCACCAGCCAGGCAACGTTGGCCCACGTCTGACACCTCTCAATCGTGGCACTCCCTTGTAGATCCAACCACCTCCAGAGGGGAGTGCCCCAATAAGCCAGCACGAGATCGGCCGATGCCCAGCCCAGAACGTCGGGTGCAGGGCACAACCGCTGCGCGTCAGACTTGTAGCCGTGCCAAGAAGGAAGTCATCGGGACCACTGACCGCTGAACAGCTCGCCGTGATCGCAGAGGCGAGTCTGGCGAATGCCGTGGAACTGATCAGCGAAGCGCGGTTGCTCCACGACGCCGGGGCGTATCCCCGGTCGTACTCCCTTGCCGTTCTGGCTGCCGAGGAGTTCGGGAAGTGTCAACTGGCCACCGGGACACTAGGACAGTCGGTAGACGACGCCAAGTACTGGAAGGAATGGTGGGTCGTCTTCTACGGCCATGGCCCGAAGCTGACTCGGGCAGTTGCCACGTCGCTATTTCTCACCGATGAGTTGAAGGCAAAGTTCATCGCTCTACTGGAAACGGCCACGAAGCAGCAGCGACGTGAGGTTGGATTTTACTTGGACGTCCGAGAAGGCCAACCGACCTCGCCAAGGGGACGCCATCGGTCCCGAGGAATCGGCCGAGGCGATCATGTGCTTTGGAGAGATGATAGACGTCTACGCAGGTGCGTTTAGCGAAATGGGGATCGCCAAGGCCTACCTTGACGCACACCATGGTTCAGCCCTTGAGATGCGAGAAGCGATCAGGTCCCGCGATGCTGAGCGTATTCGGGATACATGGGAATCGACTACCGGCGTCCGTCCCGACGACTCGATGCTGGCAGAAATCATGAAGATGCTGGAGGGCACATAGCGGGTTTCGTTCCGGCGATGGACTGCGCGCCCCACATCGTTCGACGGGTTGGGGTATCTCACTTCGCCGGCTATGCGGCACGCCATAACTACGCCGATCTCGTACATCAGGGTGTCGACGGACTCGCAAGTATTCGGCGCTCGGTGCGCCGGGGAGTGGCCACACGCGGATCCGTCGATCTGATCGGGGCGGGCGCAGAGCAGATGGAACGTTCTGGGCGAAAGCTGTCGAAGAGCGTCACCCAGGCTCTACTGCTTCAAGAATCGAGGTGGAGTGGGCTGCTGCTCGGGCTCCCTATGGCTGAGCCGGGTTGACTATGGGCAACCCCAGCACGCCGCCGTATGAGCTGGCTGCCCTTGGTCGACGATGATCTGGAACAGCTCCGGGTTCGGATCGGCCACGGTGTATTGCGGCGGGAGCGGCAGGAAGTGGCGGAGGTGAGGGTGGTACATGCAGTGCTCCATCCGCATCCGATGGAACTTGTAGCAGGAGATGCCAGGGTGGTCGCCCGCCTGCGCCAACGCCGCGACGTGCTCCGGGTACTCCGGGTCGTAGGCGCCCAGCCCGAGGTGATCGAGGAGTCGCCCCATGTCGGAAGGACCGTCCGGAGCCTCGATGAAGCGGAACCACTCCTCCGAGCCCGGCGGCCACTGCATCAACGCGCAGATCGCATCCCTGACGCACCACCGGTCGCCCGACAGCGCACCCGAAGCTAGGGTCGATCGTCCGAGGAGTCCACTCGAAGCCTGCCATCGTCGGCGCGTTGGTCATGACCCCCATAGTCCCATCCCGCCACGGGCCGGTCTCGAACAGCTCGGCCAGGATCACCGATCGCTTTCTGGTTCGTATCATCATGTGGTGAGTCTGCTCCCCAGCCCGCTTTTGCCGGCGAAAGGAGGTCGCCCATGCCTTCGACTCGGCTGACGATCTACCTACTTGGTGAAGAGGTCATCGAACCCGCCCAGGCGCTGAACCGCGACAAGACGCCTACGTCTGTTGAACTCAGCCCGACTTCTGGCCTCGAGGGAGTCTTCTACCACGAGTCACGTCCCGCGACGCCGCCGGCGTGGGTCTCCTTCTTGGAACCTCTACTCGCTGTGGCAACCCCTGCGACTTCTCTCCGCATCGGCCTCGGGGCTACTCGTCCTCAAGGCAAGTGAGCGGTGGTTCGCGATCACGTTCGGCTACGGCCGCGCCTTCCTGAACTTGTCAAAGACCGAACCCCGGTTCGGGCTACGTGTCGCACTCAACAGGATCGATCCAAGCCAAATCCGCAGTTTGGACACAAAGACCTTCGAAGACATGGTTGTCACCAAGAACACTCAGGTGAGCAGGAGCTCCGAGCTCCCAGCGTTTGGGGTCGACATTTCCCGGGACATCCTTCGAGCCGTGACCGGCGAGCCCCGAGACAAAGCGCTCGTAAAGAGATTGTCGGGCGCTGACGCTCTCTCTCGTCGTCAATGCGGAGATCGCGTCCACCGGCCTCTCGACACTGTGCGCAGAGCTTCTCGCGGCCCATTGCGAGGACTCGTATAGGGAGAACTTTGCGTGGATCGACCACCTGGGCCTCGTAAACAACGCCGCAGTTCGCGATGCGCTTGACGAGCAGCTCGTGGAGCAGCTCCGGGTCGGCGACACGTCGAGCACGCACATGGCCATGCCCGAGGCGATCGGATGGGAGGACATCGATACCTTCAAGATCACTGGGACGAGAGGTGTCGAGTACGACGACCTCGACCTGGACGCGTACTTGGCCCAGCTCGGTGCGAAGCGAGCCGAGCTGACGCTCGAGAACATGAAGACCCGACGTGTCTCGGTACGCTTCAGTCGCTCTAGCGAGTTCGATGCGCGGTGGACGTTGCACCAATGTCTTGTCAGCGAACAACGCCTCGATTCGAGCTTCTACGCCCTTATCGAAGGCCGCTGGTTCTGTGTCAGTGACTCGCTCGTCTCGGAGGTCGATTCGTTTACTGCTTCTATTACGCCTGGTTCGCTGCCGCTGCTCGTCGCACGTCTCGGAGAAACAGAGCCCGACTACAACAAGAGGCTCGCTGACTCCGACGCGTCGCAGTTCCTAGTGCTTGATACGCAGATCAAACGACCGGGCGGAGCATCAAGCGGGATAGAACTCTGCGACGTGCTCGCCTCCAGCGGCGAACTTATTCACGTCAAGAGAAAGTCCCGATCGGCGACACTCAGTCACCTATTCGCACAAGGCATCGTCTCCGCGAGCACCCTTCTTCAGGATGGGTACTTCCGTGACCAGATTCGGGCAGTTATCGAGGAGATCGCAAACCCGGAATCGAGAGATCAGTGGCTCAGCCTTGTCCCTGACTCAGTAGGGCACGTGGATCGTTCAAGGTACGCAGTGTCCTATGTTGTGATCGCGAACTCGTCCCGACAGGGGAACGATTGGCTCCCGTTCTTCAGTAAGGGTCCACGGAAGTATAACTCGCGCGATATAGCCTCCGGGAGTGGAGGTGGCCGAGGCCCAGCTGGCTGAGTTCTTCTTGGTCGTGATGCCCCTGCTCGATGAGCGCCAGCGACGTGTGGTCTCGGGAGCGGCAGCGAAGCTGCTCGGTCGGGGTGGAACGACTGCGGTGGCTCGTCTGGCATCGATGAGCCGCAACACGGTGATCACGGGAACCCAAGAGATCGACTCGGGGATGGCCACACCCAACGAGCGTGTGCGTCGAGAGGGTGGCGGCCGCAAGCGCTTGATCGACAAGGACCCGAACCTGCTCTTGGAACTCGACGACCTCGTCTCCCCCGAAGCCCGCGGCGATCCGATGTCCCCCCTGCGTTGGACGGCCAAGTCCACCTATCGACTCGCTGACGCACTTGGTGCCAAAGGCTTCGAGATCAGCCCCAAAACCGTGGGGGACCTGCTCGCAGAGATGGGCTATAGCCTCCAAGGCACCTCCAAGCAGAAGGAGGGCGCCCAGCACGTGGACCGCGACGCCCAGTTCGCCTACATCAACGACACGGCGGGACGGTTCTGCTCCGAAGGCCAGCCGGTCATCAGCGTCGACGCCAAGAAGAAGGAGCTGGTCGGCGAGTACTCCAACGCTGGTCAGGAGTACCAGCCGGCCAAGAAGCCCACTCGCACCCAGGTCCACGACTTCATCGACCCCGAGATGGGAAAGGCCATCCCCTACGGCGTCTACGACTTGGGTGCCGACGAAGGCTGGGTCTCGGTCGGCAACGATGCCGACACGGCCGGCTTCGCCGTGGCCAGCATCGGCCGGTGGTGGGCTCAGATGGGCAGGCACCGTTACCCCGACGCCACCAAGCTGCTCGTCTGTGCCGACGCCGGGGGTTCGAACGGCTATCGCCTTCGGGCCTGGAAGGTCGAACTGGCCAAGCTGGCGGCTGACACCGGGCTTGAGATCACCGTTTGCCACTTCCCGCCGGGGACCTCCAAGTGGAACAAGATCGAGCACCGCATGTTCAGCTTCATCACCATGAACTGGAGAGGGCGCCCCCTCACCTCTTATCGCGTCGTCGTCCAGCTCATCGCCAACACCACGACCAAGAAGGGTCTCAAGATCAACGCCGAGCTCGACGAGGGCTACTACCCGACCGGAGTCAAGATCACCAACAAGGAGTTGGCCGCCGTCCCTCTCACCCGCCATGAGTTCCACGGTGACTGGAACTACACCGTGCATTCCCAACCGCTCAACTAATTTTCGCGCGGGCCCTAAGTTGAATTTGATGCAGAGCGGACGCCAACTCAGCAACATGGGATTGTCGTTTCATTTGAGCCGCGTGAGTGTGACCTAGCAGGATGCATAGCTGCGTCAGGTTGTCCGCGCGATAGCGGTCGACATGGCTGCTCGCATTGATCCTTCGATTGAGATCCACTTTCCCAACCGCCGGGGCCGGGGCGCACAGAATGACGCCGTCGATGGCACCTCCAGTATTCGGACCGAGCACATAGTCGGCGATCTGGCCCCTCCGAGGGAGTGCATATCGCCGGCTCCCAACAGCGGTCATGTCGGGCTTCGACCGACCGGAACTGCGGTTCCTGCGTTCCCGCCTAGCCGGCCTTGGCGGTCCCCGGCCAACCGGTATCGCCCCCCGTACGCAGGGTCGTTTGCCACTCTGGGATCGCACGCGAATCGCGCGATTGTGCGACGCCAGCACCGCGTTACGGCTATCGCGAATCCCGGGCCACCACCGCCCGCTGGACACGGTCAGCGGCTTGGAAGGGGTCGTCGTGCTCCCAGACCACCACGAGCTTCCACCCGGCCTCCTTGAGTCTTCGGGCGGTGTCTTCGTCCCGGACCCGGTTGGCCACCAACTTGTCCCTCCACCATGCGGCGTTGGCCTTGGGCGAGGTGGCGTGCTGCGGGCATCCGTGCCAGAAGCAGCCCCGCACCTCGACGACGACTTTGGCGCGGGTGAAGACGATGTCGTGCCGGCGCCGCTTGTCTACGACCGGGACGTGGAGGCGGTAGCGCAGGCCACGGCGGTGCAGCTCCCGGCGGAGGGCGAGCTCGGGGGCCGTGTCGGCCCGGGCCTGGCGCTGCATCCGGGCCAGGGCCGCAGGCCCCGACACCGGAGGCGCCTTCACAGCGTCGAGAACCGGTAGTCGTACAGGCTGGCGGCGCGCATCACCATCGCAGCGTAGGTGTCCTGGTCGCCCGGCTGTGGGGCTGGTGGGTTCGAGTGCACCGTAACTCGCGACCCGTCATTGACCAAGACGATGACCATGATGCCGAGGGCGTCGAAGCCACTCTCACCCGGTGCCGAGCGCCGGGGCAGCTCGCGGAGCTTGGCGATAAGCGAAGCTGTGGCGGCGGGCTGATTGTGCTCGTTCACGACCACGACCTCGCCTTTCCCCTGCCTGCCGGGGGAGATGAAGGTGTCGGCGATGTTCACAACGGCGAGGCCGATGGCGACGGCCTGGTCAGCAGCGCCGTGGATGGTCGCCTGGGACGAGTTCAGCTCGTCGAACATGCGGCTCTCGGACTTCTTGTGTTCGGTCGCAGCCGCCTTGGCTTCGAGCGCCACGAGCACGGACCCGACCGGCTGCCGTTCGATAGCGGGAAGGGCGGCGAAGGCAGCCTGCTCCTCCGCCGTGAGGACGACGCCGATCGACTCCCCGATGTCGGCGAGCGTCACTGTGTTCTTGGCCACGCGGTAGTCCACAGCGGGTTTCGCGATGACAAGGTCGAGGTCCTTTTTCCGCGAGGTCTTGAAGTCGACCATCGTGTGGTTGACGCCGATACAGACCTTGCCGTCTGCAATGTGCTGGCGAAGCAGCGAGCTGGTGGCCAAAAGGTCGAACGCGATCGCCCAGCAGCAGAGCTTCGAGTGGTGGTCGCTGCGGGAGTGGTACTGGAACATCTGCTTGGAGGGCCCGAAGGGACGAACCTCGGTCAGCGTCCGGGCGATGATCTCGGGGCCGTTCATGCTCGACTCTCGGCATCGCTCGTCAGTTCGACGTGCTCTTTCATGTCGAGGCGGAACTGTTCGAGCACCCGGAGCTTCCCCCGGTCGAGGCGGTCGAGGAATCCGGCCGCAGCTCGGTGCGATAGAGGTGTCCAGTCCTCGCCCATGACGTCGACCAGGTGCTTGTAGGGCTTTCGTTCGGGCCACAGCGACACGTCGACCCGCCACGCCTTCCCCGACTCGCCCCAAGCGGCTGGGGGCCAGGGGGTGCCCGAGGGCAGCGAAGCCGCGAGGGAAGCGTCCCATGTTCCAGGCTCGACCATGCGCCTCCCGACCCAGGCGGAGACGCCGACGGTGACCGCGTTGCCAACGAGCTTCCACCGGGCACCCTCTCCACGACGGTGGACGGCGGCCGGGGCGGTCCAGTCTTTCCTGAAGCCCTGCAGGCGCTCTGCGGTGGTGACGCCAGGGGTGACGAACCTCTTCCCCTCGGGGTTGCGTGGGAGCCACACGCCCGGCGGAGAGGGGATCCCGATGGTGGAGCCGCCCTTGAGCGTGGGGAGGCCGTCCCGGCACCAGCCGAGGCCCCGGAGGCCCTCGGTCCAGAAGAACCCGAAGGCGTCGTCGGCCAACTGCGCCTCGTCCCGCTCTCCCGCATCGTCGGCGAACAGCACGGACCGAGGGTCCTCGGTTCGACTGGCGAGGAGGATGACCCGCTGGCGCCGCTGGGGAACCCCGGTAAACCGGGAGTCGACGACGCGGTAGGCCCAGCGGAAGCCCATCCGATCGAGCTCACTCGTGATCGCCGCCATGGCGCGCCCGCCGTGGAGCGGGAGCATGTTGCGGACGTTTTCCAAGAGAACCCAGGTGGCTTTGTGGTCCCCGACGAGGGCCAGGGCCTTGCGGACCAACCCCGACTGCGGGCCCTCGATCCCGGCGGTCATGCCTGCCTGGGACAAGTCGGTGCAGGGGAACCCTGCGGTGACGACAAACGAGGGCGGTAGGGCGCTGACTTCTTCGATATCGCCGTCCACGCGTACCCCAGGGAACCGGCGACGTAGGACGGTCTGAGCTGGCTCCCACCACTCCACCATGTACTCAGGGTGGAAGCCGGCCCTCTCCAGCCCGAGCTCGATGCCCCCGATGCCCGCGAACAAGGCGGACACTGACCGAGAGTTGGGCACGCCTCATCGTCGCAGCTGGGTGTCTCGCGGTGGTGGTTCTGAGTCGAAGACGGTCGTGGTGGGAGAACCCGGGACGTACGGCGGTCGAGGGTGTGATCGACCGGGCGCTATCATTGACATATGGTCAAGGATTCACCATCGTGGACTGTGCTGGTGGAGACGGAGGCGCCCCCTGGCGAGTCGCCGCTCGTCCCAGGCGACGGGAGGATCCGGGCCTTCGCGACCTGGCTTTCGACTGCCTACGACGGCTCCGTCAAAGTGGGCGAGAACGGCTGGACCGCCAGGGTCAGCGTCCCGGACCGGGACCCCGTCCAAGTCGACTGGCAGGCGGCTGAAGCCGGCCGTCGGTACGTCTTCGATGCTCTCGCCGGGGTGGGACTGCCCGAGTGGCCTGTCGTCCGGATCGAGGCGGTCCGAGGGGACGTGCTCGCCGGCGCCGGGACCTCCCTCGACGCCGCGCAGCTGCTCGGCACCCAGGAAGTGACCAAGTACCTCGGCATGTCGCGCCAGCGGCTCCATGAGCTTCGCCAGTCGGGGCGATTCCCCGAACCGATGGTCGCGCTGGCGGCCGGGCCGATCTGGCGCCGGTCGTCGATCGACGCCTTTGTGGCGAGCTGGGAACGCCAACCAGGCCGCCCACGCCAACCAAGGCGGTTCTTCGTCCAGCACATGGACATGAACGTTGGGCGCAACGGTATCAACCCGACCGCCTATTTCGATTCGCTAACCGAGGCCCAGGAGGCCTGTGACCGCCTCTGGGGATCGGACGTCGACGGGGTCCGCCAAGAGATCATCGATAGCGAGACGGGTGAACGCTGGTTCCGGGCAGACGGGGGCGCCCGTTGGGAATACGCAAAACCGAGGAGCTGACCCATGTTCCAGGATCCCGTTGCTGGCCTACGTTCCCGACTCTCCGTGTTGGTGTCGGTCGGGCAAGAAGCATGCCGATTGTCACGGGAACTCGGACCCACCGAGCTCGCCAGGCGACCCGGTTCCGGAGGGTGACGAGGCGGAAGTGTTCCTTTCACCCACCACCTCCGTGCTGAAGTCCGTGCTCGTCGATGGCATGCCCAACCAGCCCGTCTACATGCCGAGTCCTGAGCCGGTCCAACGGCCGCTGCGCGTGCCGACGATCGCAGCTGCGATAGCAGAGCAGCCACCCCGCTCCGCAGTGGCGTTGGCCGACCTCGGGCGACAACGGTTCTCGATCCTCGATGGGCTGGGATTGGCCAATCCGGACACCGTCGAGCAACGGGTTGGCGAACTGTCCGATGACGACCTCGAGGTTCTTCGGTACGCCTTCCTCGATCTGGCCAGGTGCACATTCGATCGACTTCTTGCCGATGCCGCGGGGGCCGAACCACCGACGACGATCTGGGCGGGAACCGCGCCGCCCTTAGCCCTCTTAGGGGCCACGCTGATGTGGGCCGACCACTATCTCGTCGAAGACGAAGTCTCGACGGCCCTGTGTACCTATCGACGCCCAGCCCGACTCGCCGATGAGCTCCGGTCCCTGATCGAGGTCCGCCCGCTCGTGGAGGTCGGCCTCGTTGTGCCCGTGCTCCACGAAGCGGCGGCTGTAATCGCTGGCGACGCGGCGTGGGAACAGACCGAGACAGACTTGCAGAACAGCGACCTGGTGGCGTGGGTCAGGAGCCAGCTGATAACGGAGGGGCCGACGGCGACGAGCGCCCTCCTATTCACAGTCCTCGACGACGATGATCACCTGAACTTCTACTTGCATGCCCGGATCGTTGCGCTGGACGAGGCCACCCACACGGTCACGAGTCGACTCCTCGGGCCCTACGACCCGTCGTTCAACTACGGCCCTTGGATCGACCAGTCAGAGCGCCAAACGACCGCCCACATCCTCCAAGAGGTGAACCTCCAACTCGCGATGGCGGACGCCTTCGGAGCGTCGTGGGTCACACGGTCACCATTCAAGGTCCGGGTCCTGGAACGTCGCTCGGATCCACAGACCGAGGCCCAGTCGCTGGTTTGGGCGGATGTGCCGCACTTGCAGCGAGCCAGCGCAATCGCCCTGGCGAGGGTGGCGGCAGACGATGTCGCAGTTGGTGCTCTTCGTGAGCGCACCCAGCAGGCGTTCGTTGCGATGCGACATGCGACCCCAGCGGAACGTCGCGAACAAGCCGGCGATCTGGCGGCCGAGTTGGCTCACGCGGCCCCAACGGTACGGAGAGACCTGGAGCGAGAGGGCCGCTGGAAGCTCGCGTTCCCGGCAGCCGCGGGCACGGCGTCCGTTGCGATCGGCGCCGCGGTGGGCGGACCCGTTGGCGCTGTGGCTGGCCTGTTCGGACTCGCTGCGGGCCTTGCCCCCAATCTCGCTGACCTCAAGCGTCATGAAGACCCTGGCTATGCCCTCGTACTTGGCGATGGTCTCGTGTCACCAAGGGGATCGGCCTCATCGCCAACCCAGGGAACGCTGTCAAGTGTGAGCTTCCGTCACGGTTCGGAAGCAACACCCACGGGATGAGGAATACGACCCGCAGATGGACGATGAGTCCCAGCAAGGGGGCCGGTCAGGGAGCCTGCCGGCACCAACAGCGCTTACTTCGGCGCCGGTGCTTGACCTGAGTCTGCCGCAGTGCTTGGGCCGGCTGTTATCCGATGGTTCGGAGGCGCCCGACGGCAACGTCACCCTGGTGCCTACCGGCCCTACGGCAACGTCACCCTGGTGCCTACCGGCCCTACGGCAACGTCACCTTCCCAGGTCATCGATCTATCTCCCGAAGGTCGGCCCGGCGCCCGGAGCCTTCATTCACGGTCGACACACGCTCCTGTCTCCGACGTTTTGCTGGGCCGTACCCGGAGCCACGCGATACCCGTAGCGCTTGGCAACCGCCGTGGGCGCTATCCGCAAACTGCGGACGTGAGCCACGAGCCCTGGACGTGATTCCGGCGGCCTTGGCGTCGCCAGTACCAGCGCTCACGGTCGTCGCCCCGGACTCCCTGGCACTGAACGTTCCCGGATGGATCCCGTCGGTGCCGCCAGCCACCGAGGCGGCCAGCCGGGCATGGAGCCCACCTGGCGCCTACGCCCCACCTCCGAATCGGTGCTTCGATAGCCGGACGATCATCGCCACACCTGTGCATCATCGATGCGAACGTCACCCTGGCCGTCGCAGGGCCGCGTTACGTGGCGGTCGCGGCGCCCGCGAAGCGACGATCGCGGGACCGCCCGGGTGTGCGCACCCGGATGGTGCAGGTGTGTGGACTGGATGACCAGGTCTGGCGGAGGGGACGGGTGATGGTTTAGCCGGCGGTCACGGCGGGCTCGATGCCCGCGTGGGCGCCGCTGTGTCGGGAGAACCGGCGAGAATCGCTGGAGAAGCACTCGGATTCGAAGGGTGCTCGGCCGGGAGCTGACGCACCGCGAATGGGAGGACCTCCGTGCCGCTGGGCGGTCGAAGCGATCCTCTGGGGCAAGGGCACCCCTTGCAATCGTGTTCGGCTCTTTGGGGTGGCTTGTCGCTGGCGCTCAGAATCAGGTGGTGCCTCCGGTGGGAGGGGCTCGGCCCGCGTCAGGCAACCAGCAGACCCAAGTGTGACGCTCGTTCCCCTCTCGGGCATGGTCGACGCGGCCTGGACGACGTCACCCTGGCCAAACCGCAGCGAAGTCCTCGGAAACTACTGGTGAGGGTGACGTTCAGGGTGACGTCGATCCGGACAATCGGTATGGACCAGGGCACGACGTCCTGGCAACAGGCCAGGGAGGCCCAGTGCCTACGCCACTCCAGGGAGGTATTCCCGAAACCAGGATGATGGACAAGCTGCTCTTCACGGCGGAGGAGGCGGGGGAGATCCTGTCGCTCAGTCGGACCGTGGTCTACGAGCTCATAGCCAAGGGGCTGCTCGAGTCAGTGGCAGTGGGCAGAGCCCGTCGCATCCCGGCCGAGGCCCTCTACGAGCTGGTCGAGACCCTTAGGCAGGGCGTGGGCACGAGGGAACACCGGTCGGGCAAAATAGGGTTTGGGTGATCGTGCACCGCTCACATGCCCTGGTCAGGATGGCCGAACAGGTGCGCCACGCAAGTCCTCTCTCGAACAAGAGGAGCAGGCGATGAGCATCAATTCTCGGCGCTTGGCCGACGGTCGGACCGTCTACGACGTGAGGCTGCGCGACCCTTCGGGACGCACCTATAAGCGGACACTTCCTACCAAGCGAGAGGCGCAAGACTTCGCCGCCAAGGAGCGAGTCGATCAACGACAGGGCACCTGGGTGGACCCACGCCAGGGGAAAGTGCAATTTTCGGAATACGCCGCCACGTGGCTCAACGACCGGACGAGTATCAAGGGACGTACTCGCGACCTGTACGAGCTGGAGCTTCGCAGGTACATCCTGCCGACTCTGGGCGAGTTCGAGATGGGGTCGATCACAGCACCCCAGATACGAACGTGGCATAAGAGTCTGTTCGACCGGGGGTACGCGCAATCGACGTGTGCGAAGGCGTACCGGATGCTCCGGACGATCATGTCCACCGCCGTGGAGGACGGGGTGATTTCGAAAAACCCCTGCAACATCAAGGGCGCCGGCGTGGCCAAGAGTCCGGAGCGGCCGATCGCCACGCTGCAACAGGTCTTCGACCTCGCCGATGCGATCGACCCGAGGTACCGGTTGGCCGTTCTCCTCGGGACATTCGCCAGCCTGCGCCTCGGAGAGCTTCTTGCCCTAACCCGCGAGCGTGTGAACTTCGATAGCAGGACTGTCTCCATCATCGAGCAGCTCCAGGAGCGGTCCAACGGGGAGTACCTCGTGGCAACACCAAAGACCGAAGCCGGTCGGCGTTCGATAAGCCTGCCGTCGTTCATGATGGAGGAAATCGCCGTTCACCTGGCTGAATATGCCGAGCCCGGCAAACGTGGGCGGCTGTTCCGTGGCGCCGAAGGCGGGCCGCTCAGGCGGGCGGTCCTGTTCAGGGCCTGGGATGAGGCCCGCCGACAGACAGGGCTCGAGCACCTCCATTTTCATGACCTACGCCATACCGGGAACACGCTGGCCGCCTCCACCGGGGCCAGCACCAAGGAGCTCATGGCCCGGATGGGCCATGCCAGTGCCGAAGCGGCCTTGCGCTACCAGCACGCCACCCGCGAACGCGACGAGGCCATCGCCGACCGGCTCGACAGCATGGCAGCCGCCCTCACGGCGGAACGAGTCGAGCCCGACAGGGAGTCGAATGTCGCATCCATGGAGGAGCACCGCGCCGCGTGTCAGCGCCGCGCTGTGGACAAAACGCGCCATGAACGCGCCATGGTTGACGACTCAACGAGCGATCAGTCCACCGACGATGCCTCTGACCAGGACTTCGATTGGAGCGGGCGACGAGAATCGAACTCGCGTTCTCAGCTTGGGAAGCTGATGTTCTGCCGCTGAACTACGCCCGCGAGCGGTCGTCACACTATCGTTTGGCACGGATTCCGTTGGGTAGAGGGTGCCAGGCGTGCGTCGCCCTCAAGCCCGTACGAGCGAGATTGGCTGTCTATAAATGCTGGTCAGGATTGTCATCGGCCTGAGCGCAACGGCGGTGGCCTTCGCGATCGCTGGCCACCGCTTCTGGCACATCTCGCGCTTGATTCGATCTGGAAAGCCGGCGCCCGAGAGATTCCGCGGACTGCGTTCCCGAGTCGAGGCGGAGCTGGTCGAGGTCGGCGGCCAACGCAAGCTGTTGCGCTGGACCGTCCCCGGGCTTGCCCACGCATTCACCTTCTGGGGTTTCACGATCCTGTTTTTCACGATCATCGAGGCCTACGGCGACCTCTTCAAGAAGACGTTCGCGATTTGGGGTTTCGGCCACAACCCGGTGCTCGGATTCATTGAAGATTTCTTCGCCGTCGCAGTCTTGGTGGCGCTGTCGGTCTTTGGGATCATCCGGATCAAGAACGCGCCGGCGAAACGCGAACGTGCTTCGAGGTTCTACGGATCGCACACCGGAGCGGCCTGGGTCACCCTCGGCCTCATCGCGCTCGGTGATGATCACGCTCCTGCTGTATCGAGGGGCTCAGACGAACACCGGTGACTCCCCTTACACGTGGTGGGCCTTCGCGTCGCACGTGATCGGCAAGGCGTTGCACCCGCTCGGCGTCAGGGTGAACAGCGACCTCGAGACGGTCTTCGTCATCTTGAACATCTGTGTCATCGTCGGGTTCCTCGTCTTCTTGTCGTACTCGAAGCACCTCCACATCGCAGCCGCTCCGATCAACGTCGCGACCTCCAGGCGCCCACGGGCGCTCGGGGCGCTGGACAAGACGCCCGACATGGACATGGAGAACGTGACCGAGGACACCGTCTTCGGTGCTGGCCTCATCGAGCACTTCACCTGGAAGCAGATGCTCGACTTCGTCACCTGCACCGAGTGTGGTCGGTGTCAGTCGGTGTGCCCGGCATGGAACACCGACAAGCCCCTGTCACCCAAGCTCGTCATCATGGGCCTGCGGGACAACATGTTCTCGCAGGCCTCCCGGCTGCTCTCGAAGAACGGCTCGGAGGACGGGGCGGCGCCCGAAACTCTCGTCCCCAACACGATCGAGCCCGACGTGCTGTGGTCGTGCGTGACGTGCGGAGCCTGCGTCGAGGAGTGCCCGGTCGACATCGAGCACATCGACGCCATCATCGACATGCGCCGCTACGAAGTGCTGATGGAATCCCGCTTCCCGTCAGAGGCCGGACTCATGCTCCGGAACATCGAGAACCAGGGTGACCCCTGGGGCCTCGGGAGCGCCAAGCGCACGGAGTGGACCCAAGTCCTCGACTTCGAGATCCCGGTCGTCACCGACTCGATCCCCGACGAGGTCGAGTACCTCTACTGGGTCGGCTGCGCCGGCGCACTCGATGAGCGGGCCCGCAAGGGCGTGCAGGCGACCGCCCGCATGCTGCACCGGGCAGGCGTCACCTTCGCCATCCTCGGCCCAAAGGAGTCCTGCACCGGCGATCCGGCCCGCCGCTTCGGAAACGAGTACCTCTATCAAGAACAGGCCAAGGCGAACGTCGAGACGCTGAAGAGCGTCGGAGCGAAGAAGATCATTGCCACCTGCCCGCATTGTTTCAACAGCATCAAGAACGAGTATCCGGCGCTCGGTGGTGATTTCGAGGTGATCCACCATTCCCAGCTCCTCGACCACCTTGTGTCCTCGGGTCGGCTGAGCCCGGGACGCGGCTACAAGGGGACGGTCACCTACCACGACCCGTGTTATCTGGGTCGCCACAATCGGGTCTTCGACCAGCCTCGCTCGGTGCTTGACTCGATCCCCGGCGTCCGGCAGGTCGAGATGCGCCGCTGCCGGGAGAAGAGCTTCTGCTGCGGTGCCGGCGGGGCGAGGATGTGGATGGAGGAGACCATCGGGAAGCGCATCAACATGGAGCGCACCGACGAGGCCCTTGGCACCGGTGCCGACGTCGTCTCGACCGCCTGCCCCTACTGCATGATCATGCTCGACGACGCCGTCCGGGCGAACAACAAGGAGGAGGAGGTCCGCGTGCTGGACCTCTCCCAGCTAGTCGAGGAATCGCTCTCCACCCCGGCATCCTGAGGGCCTGCCAGCCAGCCGGGGGTGCTGGTACGAGAAACAGCAAGCCGGGTGGCTCCCTTGGCCGTCTCGAGCCCTTCGGTCACACTCGCGAATGAGCGGGACGCGACGTTGCGCGACCTGCTGAGACATGCCCGAGGGTCACCCCCGGGGGGACACCATGAATTGGAGCACCTGGAGCGTCGCCCGCTACCGGTTCGGCCGAACGCTGCGTCGGCGGGCTGGCGGGTACGTCGCGCTGGCACTCCTGATCGCTCTGTTGGGCGGCCTGGCCATGGCGTCGGTGGCAGCCGCTCGGCGGACCGAGGCGTCCTTCCCCCAGTACATGGCCGCCACCCACGCCTCCCAGCTCTCGGGAATCACTGCCGAGTACCTCCCAGGGGTCTTCAACCGTGGCTACAGCGCCCGGACCATCTCGGAAATCGCCCAACTTCCGCACGTGACACACGTCGACAGCATCGTGGGCCTGAACGCGTTTCCGCTGGCAGCGAACGGAAAGATCGCACACCTGCAAACCGACTTCGGCCTCACCTTTGTCGGCGTGCTCGGGTTCGGCGTGAGGTACGACCAGGTCTCGGCCATCTCCGGCCACTTCCCTTCCATCACTGATGCGCACGTGTTCCTTGCGGACGCCGCGGCGGTCGCGAAGTTGCATCTGCATCTCGGCGAAACGCTCACCTTTGGCGTGTTCACGAACGCGCAGGTGGACTCGCCGACCTTCGGTGTGCAACCCGTCACGCCGTATCGCGTCGTGAGCGCGAAGCTCGTCGAGATTTTCCAGAGCCCGAAGGATCTCGTCGAAGATGACGTGGACCGTTCCAGTGGAAACATCGTGTTCCCGCCCGCTTTCACGAAGGACCTGCTGTCCTGTTGTACAGACTTCACGGGGAGCTCCGTCGGCGTTAGCGGAGACCCGGCGGATGTCGCGGCGGTCTCCCATGAGATCCTGCGCTACGCGGCCAAAAGGATCGTCACCGTTTGTGATGCTGTCGACCACCATCGCCAAGGTCCAGCGGGCGATCAAACCGGAGTCGATCGCGATCGGTGCCTTCGGTGCGATCGTGGCCCTGGCCGCGCTCGTGGTCGCTGGCCAGCTGATCTCGCGCCAGTTGCGCGTCGGACTGGGTGAAGCTCAGACGCTGCGCGCCCTCGGCGCGGACCCAACGATGACCGCGAGCGACACCCTCCTCGGCGTCGCGGCCGCGATTGTCGTCGGCGCCGTCCTTGCGTTCGTGGTGGCGGTGGCGCTGTCACCGCTTGCGCCGCTCGGTCCGGTCCGGCCCTTCTATCCGACACCGGGCGTGTCGTTCGACTGGACCGTCCTCCTGGGTGGTGTCGCAGTTCTGATCGTGTTGCTGTCCGCCGCCTCCCTCCTGCTCGCGCGTCGATACGCGCCGCGCCGCGCCGCCGAACGGGCCGAGCGTGCTGCCGCCTTGGGTGGATCGGCGATCGTGTCGAGAGTCTCGACCGGACTGCCTGCCCCGGCCCTCGTCGGCGTCCGCTTCGCGGTCGAGCCCGGGCGTGGCCCGGATCCGGTCCCCGTGCGATCGGTGATCCTCGGCTCGGTGCTCGCGGTGATCATCGTCATGTCGACGCTCATCTTCGGAGCCAGCATCAACTCCCTCGTGTCTCACCCTGCGCTCTATGGCTGGAACTGGAGCTACGAGTTGGCATCAGAGTTCGGTTCGGGCAACATCCCGTCGGGACGGGTCGCCGAGTCGCTCCGCGACGATCCCGACGTGGCCGCGTGGAGCGGTGCCTATTTCGCGACGGCGTCGATTGACGGCCAGCAGGTGCCGCTCCTCGGGGAGCGGCCCGGTGCCGCTGTTGCGCCCCCCACGCTGAGCGGAACCGGACTCGCCGGTCAAGGCCAGATCGTCCTTGGGGCGGTGACCCTCGCCGACCTCCACAAGCAGCTCGGCGACTCGGTCACGGTGTCGGTCGCGCTGCCGCAGTCCGCCGGCGGCACGACGACGACTCGGCTACGGATCGTCGGGACCGCGACCCTGCCGACGATCGGGCAGGGAACAGAACTGCACCTCGAGATGGGGAGCGGGGCGGTGGTCCCGGACGCCGCGATTCCGGCCCGCCTGCGAGGAGGGCAGGACGGGACTCCGGGGGGGCCCGACGTCGTGTTCGTGCGGCTCAAGCCGGGGGTGAGCGCGAGCGCAGCGCTGGCCGGACTGCGACGCATCGCTCGCGCGACGTCGAATCAGAACAACGACGGGGTCGTCGTCAACCCAGTCCAGCGACCAGCCGAGATCGTGAACTACCGATCGCTCGGCTCGACGCCGGCCATTCTCGGGGCCGCCCTGGCGCTCGGCACTGTGGCTGGCCTCGGCCTCACGTTGCTCGCGTCTGTGCGCCGGCGACGTCGGGACCTGGCGATGCTGAAGACGCTCGGGTTCACCAAGGGCCAGGTTGGCACGGTGGTCGCGTGGCAGGCATCGGTTTCGGTGCTCATCGGGCTGGTCGTCGGGTTGCCCCTCGGGATCGTGGCCGGTCGTTTCCTGTGGGACCTCTTCGCCAACGAGATCCACGCCGTGCCGGTTCCGGCGGTCTCTCCGCTCATGGTCACGCTGATCGGGGTCGCTGCCCTCGTACTCGCCAACCTCGTTGCGCTGATTCCTGGCCGCATCGCGGCGCGGACCCTGCCCGGCGTGCTGCTGCGCGCCGACTGAGTTCCGCTAGGAGCGCAGCTGCCCGTAGGCGGAGGTCGGACGGAAGCTGAGCACGAGGCGCTGCTCGGCGACCATGGCGCGCCGGTACTCATCCCAGTCGGGGTGGTCCTCGCCGCGCAGGCTCCGATAGAGGTCCACGAGCTCGTCAGCCACGTCGTCGTCGGGTGCGGTGGCGACCGGGCTTAGCTGGGCGGTGCCGTCGAACACCACGTACTGCCAGAAGGAGTCGCCCGGGACGTACAGCTCGGCGCGGTGGTCGCGTCGCAGGTTCTTCGTCTTCGCCCGATCGTCGGTGACCGACACCCTGGTCGAGCCGTCCGGCTCCATCAGGTAGATGATGTTGGAGAGCTGTGCTCGCCCGTCACGGCGCAGCGTGACCACCACGCCCTGGTGCCGGGCGTGCCCGAACTCAATGGCCTGATCCAGCTCCATCCCGGTGGCGCCGTGGCGTCAGCCGGCGAACGCGAGTGCGTCCGCCTCGCGCAGCCGGGCCGCCATGGCGCCGAGCAGCTTGCGCGCGAGAGAGGGCATCGTGTCGAGCAGACCCAGGAAGTGCCGCTGTTCGAGCACGAGGAGGATCATGTCCGTCTCGGCGATGATGGTCGCCGAGCGAGGCCCACGGTCAAGCAGGGCCAGCTCGCCGAAGTACTTGCCCGGCCCGAGCGTGGTGACCTTGCGACCCTTGCGCTTGACCACCGCAGTGCCCTTGACGATCAGGAAGAACTCGTGGCCCACCGAGCCCTCCTCGCAGAGCACCTCGCCTGCCTCCGCGGTGATCTCGTCGAGGGACTGGCGGACCTTCCGGAGGTCTCGCGCTGAACAGGGCGCAAAGAGCCAGATCTTGGAGAGGTCGACTTCCTTGGTGTTTGCTCGAGGCATGGGCCAAAGGGTAGCCGCCCCTTCTGGGTCCCGACCAGGGGAATGTCGGGCCGCCCACTGGGTGCGAGCGCACCGAGGGATCGCGGGCCGACACGTCAGTCACATGGCAACCTCGGCGCACGGCCGGGACGGGCGCGCGGTTCCCCGACAGACCCGGGCTCGAACGACACACCGATCAGCCTCAGCGTTCGGGCTCTTCGGTCCGGACCACTGGCAGTTTCCACGTCCGGTTCCCGCTGCTCGGGTCTCGCGCTCCCGGACGTCGGGGGTACCCGACTGGGCATCGCCGCGACTGGGGGGTTCGCCGGCGTCGAGGGGCCGTTGCAGGCGGAGCACGAACTCCGTGCCGCGTGAGCACCCAAGAGAAGGGTGTACCCGAACGGTCGGCCCGGTGTTGGCTATGTCGCTGGGCGACGGGCGTGGCGAAAGGCGAGTGCGAGGGTTGTGGCGACGGCGATCAGCATCAGCACTCCGGGTGCGATGAACACCCGCCAGGAGGTCCGCTCGCGGCGCACCGTGGCCGGGGTCGAAAGGAGGGACGGGTTGTCGGGCGTGATCACGCCGGAGACGCTCGAGCCGGGGGCTCGATTCACGTTGCCGGGGATCGCCTCCTCGTAGCGGGTGCCGCCGAAGTTGTAGTGACCGCGGCAGGCATAGCCAGCGGCGTTGCTCCCACTCCCGCCGAGCAGCCCGATGCACTTGGTCACCGTCACCGTGATCGGGACACCATCTTTGCGGAGCTCACTGATCTGTCCGTTCTTGCGGGCACCGACGACGAACAGGGCGGCCGAGGCGGCCACCAGGGCGATCAGACACAAGATCAGGGCAACCCGACTGGCGCGGCGGGCGTCCACCGCCACTGATGCCCCACGCAACGTAAAGAGGGGAGAGTCGGGCACGGCTTCCCCCCCGTTCCTTTTTGTCGAGGTCTCGACGATCGCCAAATCGTACCGGCCGTCTCAGCGCGAGCCGCGAGGTCCGCGTACGAGACACGCTCCGGCGGTCAGCCGATATTCACGCGCTCGTAACAACGGCAGGAGCGGCTCCAGATCTGCGCTGCTTCCCTTCTTGAGGCGGACGGTCCGGTATCGGCACATGCGACATGAATTCGTTCTGCCGACCACCAGATGCTGCGGTGTCTCCGTTCACGGCAACGATTCACGAGGCCCGTCGACCGACCTTCACTCGTTGAGCCGGAGCCCTCCGGAGAGGGGGTCGCGGGCAATCGCTTCTTGCTGGCGTGCCGATGGGGCGCGCTAACCTCTGCCGATGCCCCGCTCTAACAGCGGCCAAGCAAAGCCCTCCCTCATGGACCGGTTGCGGCTCGCCGTCCTGAAGGCGAACGACCCCGACGAGCCCTCTGGACCCCGCGGTGCGTACGAGCTCTCCGGCGAGGAACTCGTCATCGAGGAGAGGCGGGCGAACGACAAGGAACGGGCGATCGGGTTGCTGGCCGGGCCGGTCGCGACGATCATTGCCTTCCTCGTCATCCACGAGCTCGTGGTGCACGATCCGGCAGCGCCCAGCAAGCTGCACGTGAACCTGTCGACCTACTCCGACCTGTTCATCGTGCTCATCGTCCTGTCGTTCGCAATCACGGGCATGGCTCTCTGGCGAAAGCGCCTCTACCTGGGAATTGCGGCGTCCCTGTACGGTTTGGCGATTTTCAACCTTCACTACTGGGGCTTTGGTGTGCCCTTCGTCATGGTTGGCGCCTGGTACTTGGTGCGCACCTACCGATTGCACCGCAACCTGCGGGAATCCACAGCCGAGAGCCAATCGCCGACGGTGTCCCGTCCGACCTCGAGTAAGCGCTACACGCCACCTTCCCTGTCGGAGAAGCCTCGCTCAAGGCGGAGTGCCAGCTGATCTGACGGCCCCTGTCGGGGCGCGGAGTGCGAAGAGGGGGCATCGGCCGCCCGTGACCTGAAGGTTCACGTGGGTCCGGTAGCGAGGAACAATGCACCGCCGTGGCCAACGCTGCGCGCGGGCTTCTGGGGCTCGAGCAACGCGGTCGTCGCACACCTTCGCGCGGACCCCGCGCCGTCGCGCGTTTGAGGGATGTGAGCCGGATCTGCACCGGCATCGGACGCCGCAGGAGCGGCATCTCCTTCGTCCGTCGGCCAGTTCACACAGTAGTAACACGGCCGTTACGACGCCGAAACTGCGAGCTTGCATCCTTTGCCGGCAGGGCGAACCGCCCGGCGAGGATTCGGCGCACCTCTGCGTGACGCCTGATCGGCGTCGCGCTATGAGGAGACGAGAGGAGTACCCGAGTCGTGCACTTCTTACTCGGAGCAGTTCCTGTTCCGTACCCGAGTTGGCTGAATACCGGGGACAACACGTGGCAGATTGCGGCCGCCACGTTCGTCGCCCTGCAGAGCATCCCGGGCCTCGCCGTGCTGTACGCGGCGGTTGTCCCGAAGAAGTGGGCGGTGAACGTGCTGGCCATGATGTTCGCTGGCTTCGCGCTCGTCCTGATCGCGTGGGTGCTGTGGAGCTACAAGATGGGCTTCGGCTCCACGTCGTTAGGGGGTGGTGTCCATAACGGCTGTCAGACCTGGGTCGGGGGAGGGACAAATTGTGCCTCGAACCTGAAGCTGACTACCGGGGGATTCTGGAAACACTTCTTCGAAAACTTCGTCGGGAAACCGGGTCAGGTTCTCAACGCGACCAACGAACAGGCTCAGGCGGTATCGGCGGCCAACACGGCGATCCCGTTCCACTTCCCGACGGATTCGCTCCTGTACTTCCAGTTCGTTTTCGCTGCCATCACGCCGCTCCTGTTCATCGGAAGCGTGCTCGGCCGCATCAAGTTCCTGGCCTGGTGCCTCCTCTGCCCACTGTGGTCGACCTTCGTGTACGGCGTCGACGCATTCATGCTCTGGGGCGGCGGCTACCTCGCGCAGGAGGGTGCGCTCGACTACTCCGGGGGCTTCGTGATCCACATGTCGGCCGGGGTTTCGGGCTTTGTCGCAGCCTGGGTCCTCGGGCCCCGACTGGCTCGAGATCGAGAACACTTCTTACCCAACAACCTTCTGATCGCGGCGGTCGGCGCCGGGATCCTGTGGCTCGGCTGGAACGGCTTCAACGGTGGTGACCCGTATTACGCGGGCGTAGACATGGCCAACGCGGTCGTGAATACGAACATCGCCACCGCGTGTGGAGTGATCAGCTGGATGGCGATGGACGGCCTGTTCACCAAGTCGAGAAAACCGACGTTCTTGGGTGGCGTCAACGGCATGATCTGCGGCCTGGTGGGCATCACACCTTGCGCCGGATGGGTCAACGGCTGGGGTGCCATCATGGTCGGCGTCTTCGACACGGCCATCGTCTGGGTCGCGTGGAACTATCTGTCCAAGGTGAGGCCGTTCAGCAGGGTGGACGACACCCTCGGGGTCATCTACACGCACGGCATCGCCGGCTTCTTCGGTGGACTTTTCGTCGGCGTCTTTGGGGACCCCAACATGCTCGAGTACGGCTGCGGCACCCTGAGCAAATATGGACAGGTCATCAACACCTCCTCCGCCGCGTACGTCACCAGTTCCAAGAGCTGTGTGCCGTTCTCGGTGAGTGGTTTGATGTACACGGGCTCGTTCCACCAACTGTGGGAACAGTTCAGGGCCGCATTGTTTGTGATTTTCTGGTCCGCGCTCGTGACGTTCATATTGATGAAACTCATCGCGCTGGTTCTGCGCGGAGCTCGCTACAAGGACGACATCCTCGAAGTGGGCGACGTGGCGATCCACGACGAGGAGGCGATGCCCGAGGCCCCGTTTGCCGTGCGAGTTGGCGGCGGCGGGGGCGGAGGCGAACTCGCCGGCGGCCTCAATGTCGGGTCAATAACGCCTCCTGGCGGCGAGTTACCACCACCAGGGGGGTCGCCACCACCAGGGGGGTCGCCACCTACCGAGCAAGGGTCTTAGGGCCACCAGGACGAAAGGATCTCAACCATCATGAAACTGATCGTGGCTGTCCTGAAGCCCTTCAAGCTCGACGACGTGAAGGGAGCCCTTACGGACCTCGGGGTCCAGGGCATGACCGTCACCGAGTCGCACGGGTTCGGCCGCCAGCGGGGTCACCCCGAGGTGTACCGGGGGGCCGAATACGAGGTGGACTTCGTCCCGAAGATCCGCATCGAGATCCTCGTGGACGATGCTCAGGCCGAAGAAGCCGTGGACACGATTGTCCGCACGGCCGCCACCGGGAAGATCGGGGACGGGAAGGTGTGGGTCCTGCCGGTCGACACGGTGGTTCGTGTGCGCACCGGCGAGCGGGGACCAGACGCCCTGTAGCGCGCCGTCCTAGAGCTGGCTTTGGCGGCGGACCGCGTCTGCCGCCGCCAAAGCCTCCTCGGGGTCGCCCAGGTACTCGGCCCGCTCGATCGACAGGTCGTCGGCCAGCCGGTATCGGAAGGGAATCCCGGTCGGAACCTCGAGCTCGACGATGTCGGCGTCGTCGATGCCCTCGATGTGCTTGCGGAGGGCCCGGATGCTGTTGCCGTGCGCGACGACGAGCACCGCACCGCCCCAGCGCGCTTCGGCGCGCAGGTCGGTGACGATCGAGTCCTCCCAGTACGGCACGACCCGGCGCACCACGTCGGCCAGGCATTCGGTGGCGGGGAGATCGGTCGGGTCGACGTCGCGGTAGCGGGGGTCGCCGGCCGGGAGCCCCGGGTCGCCCTCGGGGAGCGGCGGCGGCGGGATGTCGTAGCTACGCCGCCAGAGCGCGACCTGCGCCTCGCCGTGGCGGGCCGCCGTCTCTTTCTTGTTGAGGCCCTGGAGCGCGCCGTAGTGGCGCTCGTTCAGGCGCCAGTGTCGGCGCACCGGAAGCCAGCTCCGACCGGCCTCGCGCAGGGCCAGCTCGGCGGTGGTGATCGCCCGGGTCAGCACCGAGGTGTGCAGGATCCGCAGGTCGAGGTCCCCCTCGGCCGCCATCAGGCGGCCAGCCTCTCGGGCCTCCGCCTCTCCCTTGGGGGTGAGCCCGACGTCGACCCACCCAGTGAAGAGGTTTTCGGCGTTCCACGTCGACTCTCCGTGGCGCAGCAGCACCAGGTCACCCACGGCCGCAGCGTACCTGGGGGTGTCGGCCCCGAGGGTAAGGGGTCGCATGCCGAGGGGAACGTGCGCGAGCCTTCGGGAATCCCTCGGCCGGGCTCGTCCGTATCACCCGGTGAGCGAGGAGGAGGCGTATGACCCTGGCCACAGGCGTTCGGAGCGGGACCCGCACGACAAGCCGAGCTCTCTGCGTGCCGACGCTCATGATCGCGGCGGCGACGGCCGCCCTCGTCTGGTTCGCCGTCGACACGCTCGAGCGGGCCGGCGTGCTCGGCAGCGCGCTGGCGGCCGGTCGCGCCGAGCTGATCGCGCCGGCCGTGGTGGGACTGGTGGCCGTCGTGCTCGTGTGCGAGCGGCTGTGGCCTGCCGAGCGCCGGGCCGCCCTGGCCCGTGGCCATGTGCACGACGCCGCCTACTTCGCGCTGCATGTGCTCCTGTTCGTGCCGCTCATGACGCTGCTCGGCGTGGCCTTCGCCGAAGTGCTGGTCGTCCACGCCCGTTGGCTCGAGGTGGGCTGGACCGCTTCGTGGCCCCGCCCGGTCCTCCTCGGGGTCACGATCGTGCTGATGGACGGGGCCAATTGGCTGGCCCACTATGCCGACCACCGGTTCTCGACTCTGTGGCGGCTGCACGCGCTGCACCACTCCCAGGAGGAGCTGAACGTGCTGACGTCGTTCCGGGCGCACCCGCTCAGCCATCTCTTGGGCTTCTTCCTGGCCACCGTTCCCGTCGTCGTTCTGATCGGGGACAGGGGAGTGGCCCCTGAGCTCATTACCGCCTACATCTGCCTCGGCACCCTCCCGCACGCCAACGTGAACTGGTCGTTCGGACCGATCGGCAAGGTCCTGGTCAGCCCCGCGTACCACCGAATCCACCATTCCTACGAGGGCTCGGCCGGGATCAACCTCGCCATCGTTCTCACGGTCTGGGATGTGCTTGCCGGACGGGCCCAGTTCCCGGTGAAGGGCGCCGCCCCCCGCCCGACCGGATTGGCAGGTCGGCCGGTGCCCACCGAGCAAGGGTCCGCCGGTCGCTGGCACCTCCGCCTCATCGCCCGGCAGCTGGCCGAACCATTCGCCCCCAGTTCCGCCTGATCTCGTCCGACGGCAGGGCACGGCGCCGTCGCCCTGCTGGCGCCGATCAGGCGACCTCAATCGAAGGCGACGGCAGCGCCTTGACCCGGTCCCAAGGCGCTCGTTTGGGTAAAGCCCGGGCAATGAAACGCCCGACGACGTGGTGCCACGGGGTCGCCGATACCCTCCTGCGTATGCCTTCGGATCGCATAGATCGTCCGGTCGCAAGCCTCGTCACCAGAAATCGCTGGTCAGGGCCGTTTCCGGCAGAGATCGGGCGGGGCCCGGGAGGGAAACGAAACCGACGTGGCCAAGCGGATCAACCAGGGATTTCGCTACCACGGCTGGGCGGAGGGTCAGTATGCGGTCACGTTCTCCGCTCAGCTTTTGCTCGAGGTCCCCGGCACGGAACCGACCACCGTCACCAGCGAGACAACGAGCCCGAGCTATCTCATCTACAACCTCAAGTACAGCGTTGCCATCGATACCGAGTGGGAAGCGAAGGACGGCAACCTCGACCGGGACCTCGCTGCGTACCGTTCGCTATACGACTCCGGGATCATCGACTGCGCGGCCATGGTGACGAAGAATCGTGCCGCTCTTCGCGCACGGGCCGTACGTCTCGACCCGAGGACGACGAAGTTCTCGACCTCGACCGTGACAAGCCTGGAGAAGGTCACTCCGCGGCTGTTGCGGGGTGACGCTGGGGGGTGCCCGGTGCTCGTGGTCGCTGTCTGCGACCGGACGGTCTAGGCGGTCCTGAGGCCGTAGGCCGGGTACAGGCGACCCCTTGGCACCACGTCATCGGGTGCTTCGTTGCCCCACACACTCCAACCGGGCTGGGGGTAGCGAGCAAACAGCTCTAGATACGCGCCGGGGCTGCACCACTGGATGACCTGATACATCTCGTCCGGCTTGCCGGAGTGCTCCCTCTTTTGTGTCTCGATCATGTTCACCTGTCGCCGTCCGGGGGCCAAGGTCCTCAGTCGACCACGAACTCCGAATAGCACCGGCTCGGTGACGTTGCGAAAGTAAAAGCCAACCCCTCGACCGTCTGGGCCGCCGTCCTTCCGGCGCTTGGCCCACACGATCATGGCCTTATAGGTAAAACCCCATGCCTCCATCACCTGGAGCCCTTCCGTCTATAAGCGCGTTCGGCACCCACAGGTAGCAGTGGGATTGGTCAGCCATGACCTCACTGACTGGCATGGCGGCGATTTCCTTCCAGTCGAGAGTGTCATACCGACTGAGTCTGCGATGTTCCGGGGCGACTTTTCCCGTTCGGTTCACGAACCGCCAAGGCGGGTCGGCAAGCACGGTTCCAAATGGTCGCTCCGCGTTGAGAGCGCCCAACTCCAAGCCGTCAAACTCAAGCTGCGTCATTGTTCGTTTCTCACATCTGCAAGCGACCTTCCGCCCAGCCGCGGCACGCGCCAGCGGATCCATCCGTCGATGCTGCCGACGTTCAACGCCTCTTTGGCGGCACCGGTCGGCGACGCAAAGGTCTCGCGGCCGAGCCGGATGGTGCCATCGCCCTGTAACACCGCCGCGATGTCCGGGGCATTGCGCCTGACAATCACCAACCGCTCCCCAGTCTCCAGTCGCCCAGCTCGGAGCAGGTCCTGGAGGGAGCGAGTCCCGATCGTTCGTGCCATTCAACCCCCCACAGATTTGTAGATTTTTAGATCCCTAGATCTATCATGCCATGGTTACGCAAGGCGGGATGTGGCTCTCGACCTCAGGCTGGTGACCGAAGGCGGGTGTCGAAAGTCCGAGTTCGTGGATGCAGGCGATCAGCACGCAGAGGTTGTGCGCGATCACCTTGCACAAGACTTCGTTCGCCTGGCCCACGTCGGACTTGGACCTGAGCGAGTCCCCGAACTTCCGCTTGATCATGGAGAAGGTGGTCTCGACGTTCGACCGCTGGTGGTAGCGGGCGCAGGAACGTGTCGCGCTGGAACGCGAACAGGTGGTACATGCGGGTCCATGCGCTCATTTCGACACCTGGGAGCGTGGCCTGGGGGTTGTAGACGGCGGGACTCCGCCACCGCCGTGGGTGCCCTGCTTCCCGGGAGGGCCCTGAATGGGATAAACGGGTTGCCACCAGCGTCGGCCACGACCTGAAGGTTGCTCCGTCCTCGAGTACGCCTTGTCGGCGGTCACGTCCCGCAGGTGGAAGTGCTGCGCCGTGGCAGCGACCAGGGCCGGGAACTGCCGGTAGTCACTGCCGTGGCCGTCCGTCATTTCGACCGAAGTCACGATCTTGGTCCGCACCCCGACCATCGTGTGAAGCTTGACCCATTCCCGCTTGGTCATTTCCTTGCCCCACTTGTGGTCGTACCAGCGCACGAAGCGCGAGGTCGTGAACCCGGTGGAGTCCACCGCGAAATCCGTTTCGACCCCCTTGAGCGGGAGTGGCGACAGCGACTACCAGTTCGGTCAGTACGGGAGTCATCTCGGGTGAGCGGAGTTAGCGCAGGACGGAGTTGAAGTGCGGGTCGCTGTCGGTCAAGCCCTTGGACTTGGCCTCGCGTACGTCGCTGTCGAACCGACGAGCGGACAGACCCGCATAGACCTGGGACACGCACTCTATAGGCCATATCGCTCATCGGGAGGCGCGGCCGTCCTCGACCCTGCGGAGGGTTGGGGATCGTGGAGCAGAGGTCGGCCAGCATCGGGCCGAACCGCTCCTTTTCCTCGCACTGCGCAGCGTTGTAGGCCGTCCAGTCCTGGGTGTAGGTGACCTTGAGTTCCTGGGTCAGCACGCCCTCGTCGGTGACGACCTCGCGCTTGATCGTGTACGTCACGGCCAGGACGTGCTTGCACGGCAGGCCCCGAAGCTCAAAGTCTGGGCAGGTGCAGGTGAGGTCGCCCGTTGCGTTCGTGAGGCGGGCGAGCTTCGGGTTGGACCACGCTACCTTATAGCTGGTGCCGTTGCCCGTCTGCGACGGCACGAGCCAGCCGTAGGTGGACCGCCGAACCGGCATCGTGGCTGCGATCTGAAGGGCTTTGAGTTCCCGTGCATCCATCTCGAACTGCCTCCTGTGTACCTCCTACTAATATACTCTCTCAGATACATAGAAAGCAATACCCCACAGGTATATACTTGTGGGTAATGGGTCATATAGAGCGAACGGTGACGTTCTACGTCTGTGAGCGCTGCGGACATGAGTGGTACCCGCGGGGGATAAACCGCCCCGGGTTTGCCCTTTGTGTAAGAGCCCGTACTGGGATCGTCCCCGGCAGGAACGCAAGACCCGCGGCTAATCACCGGGGTTCCCCAGGATTCATCGCTACATCCTTCGCTAGGTGTAGCAACGGTGGTTATAATATAACCGTGATTCCTACACCTTCGGAAGTCCTCCCGATTCTGTGGCCAGCAACGGACGACCTGCGCAATGCCTTGCGCAGGGGCCTCGCTTGGGCCGATGAACTGCAGCCCGAACCCAGCACCCGCAACCCCTGGTTCTGGTCCCACTCGGCCCGATTCAAGTCCCTTGATCCTCCTGCTCGAAGGTCAGTCTGAGGACTACGTCGTGCGGAACTACATCCCCAACTTCGGGATTCACCTGCGATTCAATGACCTGCACGTGGCGAGAGTTGTCAGGTCCCTCGCGGGAACGACCCCGCCCCCGGGTCCTAACCCGGCGCGACCACAGGCGTGGAGCGGGGTGGAGGTTCAAGGTCAACTTGAGCTTTTGACTGACGATGGGCTTCCGCCGTTGTCACTGATCATCGATTGGCACGATTTCGAGGGCGAGCCCTTGATCCACGTCGGGCTGCCGATAGCGCCCTGGGACTACAAGAGGTCCGCGCGGCTCCACTGGCGAGTTCCTCTGCCGAACGAAGAGGCCGACCTAACCTCTCAAGTTCGCTGGCGGCGATGAGTCCGAGGCATCGCTTCTCACAGCGATTGACATCGACCCCGCGGAGTTGAGCGGCGATGGTGGGTGACCGCATCCGGCACGCCCGCACCTATCACGGGTGGTCACAAGGGGACCTCGCGCAGATGATCGGCAAGTCACAACCCGCGATCTCCGCTATTGAAAAGGGCAAGCCGGCGAGCGCCGACATGTCCGCGACCATCGCGAAACAGACGCAGTTCGCACCCTGGTTCTTTGAGCGCGGAGTCTCCCCGACCTGCCAATCGGGAGCCTTCGGTATCGAAAGCGAGCCGCTGCTCGTGTGCGGGATGACTAGAGAATATTCGTGCCCACGTACGACAGACGATTGAAGTTCTCGACGACTTACGCGACAAAGTGCCGTCACTCCCCATTCGCCTACGGCCAGTGCCAACCGATGCCGACGTGGACTCGGATTTCATCGAGGATTTGGCCGTGGAATGTCGGGAGTGGCTAGGGGTGGGTCCCAATGATCCGATTTCGAATCTCACCCGCGCTGTCGAGCGAGCTGGAGTCGCTGTCATCGGCTCTAGTCAAGAAATCGAGTTACACGATGGCGCAAGCTATTAGCCTGACTTCCCAACGGGTCGCCCAATCATCTGTCTGAGCCGAGGACGCCCGGGGGATAAGCATCGGCTGAACCTTGCTCACGAACTCGGTCATCTTGTCCTGCACCAACTTCGTGGCGCTAGCCGAGACCCCAAAACAATGGAGGCTGAAGCCTTTCGGTTCGGTGGTGCCCTCTTGATCCCGCTGTGAAGCCGCTCTTGAACACATTGAGCAACCGGTCAACCTTCGGGAACTCGCGTGGGTCAAGGCGAAGTTCGGGATTTCGATCCGCCGCCCTCGTCCGGCGGAGCCTGGACCTCGGCTTGATCACGCCTGAGCGGCGCGCCTCACTCCGAGAGGCAGATCGGGGTCCGAGGGTGGAGCCGGGAGGAACCCGTCAAGGTGGAGACTGAGCGGCCTCGCTTGGTCGGGGAAATCCTTGCCAGAGCAACCGGTACGGACAACCCGGCCCTACTTCATTTGGTTCTCGGACTGCCCCCGGTCGCCATTCGGGACATGGTGGCCTAAAGGGCTCAGGCCGTGGCACAACCCGGCAGAGCCAGCCAGTGGCCGTGGCGGTCCAGCCCGCCTGAGGAAGATCTGCCAAGGCAAGATCTTCCCTGTAGAACCCGCCTGCGCTGGGAACCGTCTTCATGGAGCCCATTCCTGCACCCTTCACCTTCACAGTGGATGCCGAACGGTGCGAGTCGGCATGGACAGAGCGTAGTTCCGGCTCGTCCGGCGATTTTGGTGCAGCCCGCCCACTTTTGGTGCAGGCACGGATTGGGGTGCAAAGCCCCGGCGGCGAGGTACCTGTCTTGATCCTCTCAAAAAACTTGACAATCTGACACTCAAGTTTGCTACACTGGTCCCTTGATGTCCGGCGGCAGCCGCCGGTCAAGTCGCACCACAAGAGAAGAACAGAAGAGAGGCAGAGAGAAACATGGCCAAGGCGGTAGGGATCGACCTCGGGACGACGAACTCGGTCGTCAGCGTGTTGGAGGCCGGGGAACCGGTCGTCATTCCGAATGCGGAGGGGGGCAGGACCACCCCATCGGTCGTCGGTTTCGCGAAGAACGGCGAGGTGCTCGTCGGCGAGGTCGCGAAGCGCCAGGCGATCACCAACCCCGACCGGACGATTCGCTCGGTGAAGCGCCACATGGGCACCAGCTGGACCATCGACATCGACGGGAAGGCCTATACGGCCCAGGAGATCTCGGCCCGGATCCTTGGCAAGCTGAAGCGGGATGCCGAGGCCTACCTCGGTGACACCGTCAATCAGGCGGTCGTCACGGTGCCCGCCTACTTCGACGACGCGCAGCGGACCGCGACCAAAGAGGCCGGGCAGATCGCCGGCCTCGAGGTGCTTCGGATCATCAACGAACCCACCGCGGCCGCGCTCGCCTATGGCCTCGACAAAGAGGACAAAGACCAGACGGTCCTCGTGTTCGACCTGGGCGGCGGGACCTTCGACGTCTCGGTGCTCGAGATCGGCGAGGGCGTCTTCGAGGTGAAGTCGACCTCGGGGAACACCCACCTCGGAGGCGACGACTGGGACCAGAAGGTCATGGACTGGCTGGTGAAGTCGTTCAAGGACAAGGAGGGCGTCGACCTCTCCAACGACAAGATGGCCATGCAGCGCCTGAAGGAGGGCGCCGAGAAGGCCAAGATCGAGCTGTCCTCGGTGCAGGAGACCCAGATCAACCTGCCGTTCATCACTGCCACATCTGACGGGCCGAAGCACCTCGACGAGAAGCTGACGCGGGCCAAGTTCAACGAGCTCACTGCCGAGCTCACCGACCAGTGCCGCGGGCCCTTCGAGGCCGCCATCAAGGACGCCGGCTTGAAGACGTCCGACATCGACCACGTCGTGTTGGTCGGTGGCTCGACGCGTATGCCGGCCATCCAGGAGCTCGTCCAGTCGCTCTCCGGCAAGGAGCCGCACAAGGGCGTGAACCCCGACGAGGTGGTCGCGGTCGGCGCGGCCGTCCAGGCCGGTGTGCTGAAGGGCGAGGTAAAGGATGTCTTGTTGCTCGACGTCACCCCGCTCAGCCTCGGTATCGAGACCAAGGGTGGTGTGATGCACCGGCTGATCGAGCGCAACACGACCATCCCGACCAAGCGTTCGGAAATCTTCACGACCGCCGAGGACAGCCAGCCCTCGGTCGAGATCCACGTGCTCCAGGGCGAGCGCGAGATGGCCATGTACAACAAGACGCTCGGCAAGTTCCAACTCGTCGACCTGCCGCCCGCCCCGCGGGGGATCCCTCAGATCGAGGTCACTTTCGACATCGACGCCAACGGGATCGTCCATGTCGCGGCGCAGGACAAGGCGACCGGCAAGGAGCAGTCGATGACGATCACCGGCCAGTCCGCGTTGGGCAAGGACGACATCGAGCGGATGGTGCGCGACGCCGAGGCGCACTCCGAAGACGACCGCCGCCGGCGGGAGGAGGCCGAGGTCCGCAACACGGCCGACACCCTGGTGTATCAGACCGAGAAGCTGCTGCGCGAGCAGGGCGACAAGATCGAGGGCTCCGAGAAGGAGACCGTGACGAGCGCACTGCAGGGCGTGAAGGACGCCCTCAATGGGTCCGACGTCGAGGCGATCAAGACCGCGACCGACCACCTCATGTCCGCCAGTCAGGGCTTCTCCCAGCGCCTGTACGAGCAGGCGTCTCAGGCCAACGCCTCCGACGGTGCCGCCGCGGGCTCCAACCAGCAGAGCGACGCTGCCGACGAGGAGGTCGTGGACGCCGAGATCGTCGACGAGAAGTGACTTGGCGGCCCGATCGTGACTTCCCGGCCCCGCCCGACGGCGGGGCCGAGGAGGTCGACGACGATGTCGATGTGCCCGAGGCGTCGGCCGAACAGGTGAGCCCGGTCGAGGAGTTTGCCGACGAGATCCTGACCGATGTGGCCGCCCTCACCGCTGAGCGCGACGAGTACCTGAACGCGCTCCAGCGCAGCCAGGCCGACTTCGTCAACTACCGCAAGCGGGTGCTCCGCCAGCAGGAGGAGCAGGGGAGCCGGGCCGCTGTCGAGCTCGTCACCAGGCTGTTGCCGGTGCTCGACACGCTCGACCTTGCGGTCGCCCATCTCGACAAGGCCGAGGCTGAGGGCGAGCCGACGACCGAGGGCCAGGTTCTCCGCCAGGCCCGCTCCCAGCTGCTCGACACGCTGGCGAAGGAGGGCTTGGAGCGGATCGACGAATCCGGGGTGCCCTTCGATCCGGCCGTACACGACGCGGTGGCGCACGCGCCGCAAGAAGAGGAGGGCGTGGAGGGCAGCGGATCGCGGATCGACGAAGTGCTGAGGGCCGGGTATCGCTGGCGCGCCAAGACGCTCCGTCCTGCGATGGTTCGGGTGAGGGGCTGAGTTGCCCGTTCAGCGAGAGTGGTTCGAGAAGGACTATTACCAGGTCCTCGGCGTGCCCACGACGGCCACCGACAAGGACATCGCGCGCGCGTATCGAAAACTGGCCAAGCAGTACCACCCCGACGCCAACCCGGGATCCGAGGAACGGTTCAAGGAGATCTCCGCCGCGCACGACGTGCTCGGCGACGCCGCGACGCGCAAGGAGTACGACGAGGCCCGTCGCCTCGGTCCGGTGGCGGGCGGCTTCGGCCGTCCCGGATCCGGCGGCACGTTCCGCATGGAGGACATGGGCGACCTGGGCGACCTCTTCGGTGGTCTGTTCGGCAACCGCAACCGGCGGCGGACCCAGGGTCCCAACCGCGGGGCCGACATCGAGGCGGAGTTGCACCTCTCCTTCGAGGACGCGGTGCGCGGGGTCACCACGTCGGTGAACGTTCCCCAGGACCAGCGCTGCCGAACCTGTAACGGCACCGGCGCGGCCCCGGGCACCTCGACGCATGTGTGTGACCGGTGTAACGGCCGCGGCACGCTCGACGACAACCAGGGGCTCTTCTCGCTCTCGACCGTGTGCCCGAAGTGCAACGGTCGCGGCACCCTGGTCGACACGCCGTGCCCGACCTGTCACGGCACCGGGACCGAGCGGCGCAATCGCCACGTGAAGGTCCGCATCCCCCCGGGGGTGGAGGACAACCAGCGCATCAGGGTGAAGGGACGCGGTGCGCCCGGCCAGGGGATGGCTCCGCCGGGAGACCTCTACGTCACCGTGCACGTGGGCGCCCACCCGAAGTTCGGGCGCCGCGGCGCCAATCTCACCTACACCGTGCCGATCACGTTCCCCGAGGCCACCCTGGGCACCGTCATCACGGTGCCCACGCTGGACGAGCCCGTGAAGGTCAAGGTCCCGCCCGGGACGGCCCCGGGCCGGACGCTGCGGGTGCGCGGCCGGGGGATCCCGGCCGGGAAGAACGGCTCCAAGCCCGGCGACCTCCTGGTCAAGATCGACGTCATCGTGCCGTCGCAGCTGACCGACGAGCAGCGGGCGGCGGTCGAGTCCCTGGCCCAGGTGACCGACCCGGCGCCGCGCGAGCACATGGAAGAGGTGTGAGGGACATGACCGCCCCAGTGGGAGAGCGCGGGACCAACGACCGCGCCGTCTATGTCATCTCGGTGGCCGCCGAGCTGGCGGGGGTGCACCCCCAGACGTTGCGCATCTACGAGCGCAAGGGACTCCTCGACCCGAGCCGGACGCCCGGTGGCTCGCGCCGCTTCAGCGAGATGGACCTGGCCCGGCTGCGCCGGATCCAGGAGCTGACCGCCGAAGGCCTGAACCTGGAGGGCGTCCGCCGCGTGCTCGAGCTCGAGACCGAGGTCCTGCGACTGCACGCCCAGCTCGACCAGGTGCGCGACGAGGCCCGCGAGGCGGTCGCGCGCGCCCACCGCCACTACCGGCGGGAGCTGGTCCCCTTCGACCAGTCACCCATGCCCTACCGCGGCGGGGGGTATCGCGCGGGGCTGAGCCCGAAACACCGCACCGAGGAGGATGACCGCAGTGCCCCTGGATCCCCAACGATGGACCGAGAAGACCAAGGAGGCGTTCTCCGCCGCGACCCGTGACGCCGCGGCACGAGGGAACCCCGAGGTCACCCCGGCGCACCTGCTCGCCGCTGTGCTCTCGGACCCCGAGACCATCGCGCACCCGGTGATCGCCAGGGTCGGCGCGTCGCCCGAGGCCATCGCGGAGCGGCTCGCCGGCACCCTCGGGCGGCTGCCCCGGACGACCGGCGGCGCCGAGCCCACGCTCTCTCGGGACGCGCGCGAGGGGCTGGAGCGGGCCGACGGGCTGCGGGCCGACCTCGGCGACGACTACCTGTCGATCGAGCACGTCCTGCTGGCCTTCGCCGACGAGCTGGGCATCGACCGCAACCAGCTGTTGAGCGCCCTGCGCGACGTGCGCGGCAGCCACCGGGTCACCTCAGCCACGCCCGAGGGCACCTTCCAGGCGCTCGAGCGCTACGGGCGGGACCTGACCGAGGCGGCGCGGCGCGGGAAGCTCGACCCGGTCATCGGACGCGACGAGGAGATCCGCCGCGTCATCCAGGTCCTGTCCCGACGGACCAAGAACAACCCGGTGCTCATCGGCGAGCCCGGCGTGGGCAAGACGGCCATCGTCGAGGGCCTGGCCAACCGCATCGTCGAGGGTGACGTGCCCGAGACGCTGAAGAACAAGCGGGTGGTCGCGCTCGATCTCGGCTCGATGGTCGCCGGGGCCAAGTATCGCGGCGAGTTCGAGGAGCGCCTGAAGGCGGTGCTGAAGGAGATCACCGACTCCGACGGGCAGGTGGTCACCTTCATCGACGAGCTGCACATCCTGGTCGGCGCGGGCGCGGCGGAGGGCGCCATGGACGCCGGCAACATGGTGAAGCCCCTGCTGGCCCGGGGCGAGCTGCGGCTCATCGGCGCCACCACCCTCGACGAGTACCGCCAGTACGTCGAGAAGGACGCCGCGCTCGAGCGGCGGTTCCAGCAGGTGTTCGTGGACCAGCCCTCGGTCGAGGACACCATCGCGATCTTGCGCGGACTGAAGGAGCGCTACGAGAGCCACCACCGCGTCCGGATCCAGGACGCCGCGCTGGTCGCGGCGGCGGTCTTGAGCGACCGCTACGTCAGCGGCCGGTTCCTCCCCGACAAGGCGATCGACCTGGTCGACGAGTCGGCCAGCCGCCTGCGTATCGAGATCGACTCGATGCCGACCGAGATCGACGTCGTCATCCGCCGGATCCGCCAGCTCGAGATCGAGCGGGTGGCGCTCCAAAAGGAGTCCGACGACGCCTCGGCCGAGCGGCTGGCCCGGCTCGAAGCCGAGTTGGCCGAGCTCAACGAGCAGTCCAACGCGATGACCGCCCACTGGCAGGCCGAGAAGACGGCCATCGAGGCGATCGGCGACCTCAACGACGAGCTCGAACAGGCGAAGGGGCGGGCCGACCGCCTGGAGCGCGACGGCGACCTGGCCGGCGCCGCCGCGGTGCGCTACGGCGAGCTGCCCGACCTCCAGCGGCGCATCGACGAGGCGACCGACGAGCTTGCCAAGCTCCAGAGCGCCCAGCGCTTCTTGAAGGAGGAGGTCGACGCCGAAGACGTGGCCGAGGTCGTGAGCCGCTGGACCGGCGTGCCGGTGACCAGGCTGTTGGAGGGCGAGGTCGACAAGCTCATCCGCATGGAGGACTCGCTGCACCAGCGTGTGGTGGGCCAGGACGAGGCGGTGAGCGCGGTGGCCAACGCGATCCGCCGCAGCCGGGCCGATCTCTCGGACCCCCACCGCCCCATCGGGTCGTTCCTCTTCCTCGGCCCGACCGGCGTGGGCAAGACCGAGCTCGCCCGTTCGCTCGCCGACTTCCTCTTCGACGACGACCGAGCCATGGTCCGCATCGACATGAGCGAGTACATGGAGAAGCACACCGTGTCGCGCCTCGTCGGGGCCCCGCCGGGCTACGTCGGCTACGAGGAGGGTGGCCAACTGACCGAGGCCGTGCGACGGCGTCCCTACGCGGTCATCCTGCTCGACGAGATCGAGAAGGCCCATCCCGACGTCTTCAACATCCTGCTGGCGGTCCTCGAGGACGGCCGGCTCACCGACGGCCAGGGCCGCACAGTCGACTTCACGAACACCGTGCTGATCATGACTTCCAACCTTCCCGGTGAACCGTCCGACTTCTTCAAGCCTGAGTTCGTCAACCGGATCGACGAGATCGTGCGGTTCCGCGCGCTGACCGAGGACGACCTCAAGGTCATCGTCGGGATACAGCTCTCCGGGCTGCGCACTCGGCTCGCCGCCCGCCGGCTCTCACTCGCGGTGACGCCGTCGGCCGAGGCGTGGCTCGCCCACGCCGGCTATGACCCGGACTTCGGGGCGCGACCCTTGCGACGGGTGATTCAGAAGCAGATCGAGGACCGCCTCGCCCTCGACCTCTTGGCCGGACGGTACCCGGAGGGCTCCACCATCACCGTCGACACCGAGGGCGACGGGCTGGTCTGTCGCTAGGCGGGGCTCCCGGGGGCCGGCGGGAGCGGCTCGTTCGAATGGGTGCCGTGATCGACGACCTCGGGGGTCCAGTCGTGCCCGTTGAAGAAGCGGTACTCGTGCCGCTGCGAGGGGTCGGGGTACCAGCCGGCCGGGGGGCCCTGGGCGGGACCGGGCACCCAGCCCCCGCCCGCCGCGTAGGGGTTCTGGCTGGGCGCCGGGGGTGGCGCCGCACCGACCGGAGGGCCGACTCGGGTGGTGGCGCAGGCCAGGAAGGCCAGGCACATCCCGATCACGCCCAACAAGAAGCCGATGGCCAGCCAGAGGTTGGGGTGGATGCCCCAAGGGTTGCGGCCGAACTGGCGGCGGAAGAGCGTGGTCCGCACCCCCGACATAACCCCGAAGAGCACCGCCAGGGCGAGTGCGAGGACCGTGAACAGCGTCCCGTTCGAGTCGAGCGTAAGCGCCAACTCCACCGATCCATCGTAGGGCTCCGACCAGGTCTCTCGGGTCCCCCGGCCGGGATACAGTGGGACGTAATCCGTAGCTACTGACGGAGGATGCGCGGTGCCTGCAACCGTGGTCGTCGGGACCCAGTGGGGCGACGAGGGCAAGGGCAAGCTCACCGACCTGCTTGCCGCGGAGATGGACTACGTGGTCCGCTACCAGGGCGGCCACAATGCGGGCCACCGGATCGTCATCGACGGCGAGGCCTTCGCGCTCCAGCTCATCCCCTCGGGCGTCTTCTACGATCGCACGACCCCGGTCATCGGCAACGGTGTGGTGGTCGACCCCGGGGTGCTGCTCGAGGAGATCGACGCCCTGAACGGGCGCGGGGTGGACACGAGCCGCCTCGTGGTGAGCGGTGATGCCCACCTGATCATGCCGTACCACCGCGAGCTCGACCGGGTCACCGAGCGCTTCTTGGGCAAGAACGCGTTGGGGACGACGCGGCGGGGGATCGGTCCCGCCTACGCCGACAAGGCCGCCCGCGTCGGCCTCCGGGTGCAGGACCTCATGGACCCCAAGATCTTCCGACAGAAGCTCGACGTCGCGATCAAGGAGAAGAACGCCGTCCTGGCCAAGGTGTACAACCGCCTGCCGCTGTCGGCCGACGAGATCGCGACCCGGTACCTGGAGGAGTATGCGCCGCGCATCATCCCGATGGTCGCCGACACCGTCGGGATGCTCCACGACGCGCTCGCCCGCGATGAGCACGTGCTGCTGGAGGGCGCGCAGGCGACCTTCCTCGACCTCGACCACGGCACCTACCCCTTCGTCACCTCGTCGAACCCGGTGGCGGGCGGCGCGTGCACGGGATCGGGGCTCGGACCGCGCGACATCGACCGCATCGTCGGGATCGCCAAGGCCTATGTCACCCGCGTCGGGGCGGGCCCGTTCCCGACCGAGCTCACCGACGACACGGGCGAGCTCATGGTCGAGCGCGGGCACGAGTTCGGGACCAACACCGGCCGCCGACGCCGCTGCGGCTGGTTTGACGCCGTGATGGCACGCCAGGCCGTCCGGCTCAACTCGCTCACCGAGGTCGCGCTGACGAAGCTGGACGTCCTCGACACCTTCGAGACGGTGAAGGTGTGCGTCGCCTACGAGGCAGACGGCATCCGCTACGAGCACCTCCCGTACCACCAGTCGACGCTGCACCGCGTGACGCCCGTCTACGAGGAGATGCCGGGCTGGCTAACCGACCTCTCCAAGGTCACCTCGCCGGGGCAGATGCCCCGGGCGGCCCGTGACTACGTGGCGTTCCTGACCGAGCAGATTGGCGTGCCCGTCAAGACCGTGGGGGTCGGCCCCGAGCGCGAGCAGTTCGTCTCCTTCGCGACGCTTTGAGCCCCCCCTTGACCGTCTGCGTGGTGGGTTCGGGGGGACGCGAGCACACCCTCGCCCGGGCCCTCGCCCGTTCGGCCGACGTCGTGGTCACCCCGGGGAACCCGGGCATGCCCGGCGAGGTGGACGGCCACCGCATCACCGTCACCGAGGCGCCAGCGCAGGAGGTCGCGGCGCGGCTCACGGTCATCGGCCCCGAGGCCCCGCTGGTCGACGGGCTGGCCGACCGGCTGCGTGCCCGGGGCCTGGCCGTGGTCGGACCCGGGGTGGACGGGGCGCGGCTCGAGGGGTCCAAGGCCTTCATGAAGGACTTGCTGGAGGAGGCCGGGGTCCCCACGGCGCGCTACGGCGCGTTCGAGGACCTCGACGACGCGCTGGGCTTCCTCGACACGCTGTCGCCGCCCTACGTGGTGAAGACCGACGGGCTGGCCGCGGGGAAGGGCGTGCTGGTGGCCCGAAGCCGTGAGGAGGCCGAGAAGGACGTGGCCGAGAAGCTCTCGGGGCGCAGCTTTGGCTCCGCTGGTCGGCGTGTCGTCATCGAGGAGGGGCTCATCGGCTTCGAGTGCTCGATCCACGCGCTGTGCGACGGGACGACGGTGGTGCCGCTCGCCGCGGCGCAGGACTTCAAGCGGGCCTTCGACGGAGACCTCGGCGCCAACACCGGCGGCATGGGTTGCTACTCGCCCCTGCCGGTGGTGAACGACACGCTGGTGGCAGAGATCGTCGAGCGAGCCGTCGAGCCGTTGGTTGCCACCCTGCGGCGCCGGGGCATCGAGTATCGGGGCGTCTTCTTCGGTGGGATCATGATGACCGCTGACGGGCCGATGGTCCTCGAGTTCAACGTCCGCTTCGGTGACCCCGAGACCCAGGTGCTCCTGCCGCGACTCGCCGACGACCCCGTCGACCTCCTGCTCGCGGTCGCCGAGGGACGGCTGGCGCCCGAGACGCCGGCCTTCACCTCGAACGCCGCGGTCTGCGTCGTGGCTGCCGCGGCCGGCTATCCCGAGGCGCCCATCGCCGGCGACGAGATCATCGGGTTGGGTGACGACGGCCAACTGGCCGACCCGGTGCCGGGGGCCACCGTGGTGCACGCGGGGACAAAGCGCGACGGCTCGGGTGCCTTCCGGGTCGCCGGTGGTCGCGTCCTCGGCTTCACCGGCATGGCGCCGACCCTCGGCCAGGCCCGCGAGCGGGCCTATGCGGCGGCCGGGCGCGTGCGCTGGCCCGGCATGCACTACCGCAGCGACATCGCCCTCGTGGCCGAGCCGACGGCGGTGGCGCGGTGATCCCCCGATACGAGCCCGCCGACGTCACGGCGCTGTTCAGCGACGAGGCCCGGCTCGGCCGGTGGCTCGAGGTCGAGTTGTTGACGGTCGAGGCCCTGGCGGCGACCGGCGTGGCGCCCGAGGCGGCCGCGGTGGCGGTGCGCGAGCGGGCTCCCAAGGTCGACGGGGGGTTCGTCGAGGCCGTCGCCGAGCGCGAGCGCGCCACCGACCACGACGTCGCCGCCTTCGTGGACGTCGTGCAGGCGCGCATCGGCGCACCGGAGTCGTCGTGGATCCACTTCGGGCTCACCTCCTCCGACGTCGTGGACACCGCGCTGTCCGTCGCACTGGTCCAGGCATCGGACCTCCTCATCGAGGCGGCCGACGGGCTCCTCGCCGCGCTGGTGGTCCGGGCCCGCGAGCTGGCCGACACCCCGGTGGCCGGACGCACCCATGGCATGCACGCCGAGCCGACCACCTTCGGCGCCAAGTTCGCCCTCTGGGCCCTGCAGGTCGGTCGCGATCGTGAGCGCCTGGTGGCGGCCCGGCGACGGGTCGCCGTCGGGAAGCTCTCCGGCGCGGTGGGCACCTACTCCAACATCGAGCCGGAGGTCGAGGAGCACGTCTGTCGTGCGCTCGGGTTGGAGCCGATCCCCGCCACCCAGGTGATCTCGCGCGACCGGCATGCCGAGTACCTGTACGCCTGCGCTGCGGTGGGCACGACCGTCGAGCTGATCGCCACCGAGGTGCGTCACCTGGCCCGCACCGAGCTGGGGGAGGCCGAAGAGGCGTTCGGGGTCGACCAGAAGGGCTCCTCTTCGATGCCGCACAAGCGCAACCCGGTGCTGGCCGAGCGGCTGTGCGGGCTCGCCCGCGTCCTTCGCGGCCACCTCGTCGCCGGCCTGGAGGACGTAGTGCTCTGGCACGAACGCGACATCTCGCACAGCTCGGTCGAAAGGATCGTGCTGCCCGACGCGACCGCGCTCGCGCTGTACCTGTTGCGCAAGTCGACCGATCTCGTCGCCGGTCTCGTCGTGCACGCCGATCGCGCCCTCGACAACCTGCTCAACGGTTCGCTGGGGCTCGTGTTCAGCCAGTCGGTGCTCCTCGCTCTGGTCGCCGCCGGCTCGACACGCGATGACGCCTACCGGATCGTCCAGCGCGACGCCCGGGTCGCGTGGGAGTCACGACGCCCGTTTCGCAGCGTTCTCGAGGACGACGACGAGGTCACCCTCGCCACCGAGCAGCTCGACGCGGCCTTCGATGTCGGCCGCCTGCTGCGACACTCGGGCCGGGTCATCGCCGCCTTGGATCGGATCGAGCCGGCTCCGTGAGCGGCCCCCCGGCGCTGCTCCGCTCGGGAAAGGTCCGCGACCTCTACGACACCGGCGCCGACACCCTGCTCATGGTCGCCTCGGACCGGGTGAGCGCCTTCGACGTGGTGTTCGCCGAGCCGATCCCGCAGAAGGGCCGGGTGCTGACCGCGATGAGCGCCTTCTGGTACGACCAGACGGGCGACATCGTGGACAACGCGCTCGATCTCGGCCGACCCGACGGAGATCGCCCGGGAGGTGGGCGGCCTCGACGGGCTCGGCGACGTCGCCGGCCGGGCGATGCTCGTGCGCCGGGCCGAGATGATCCCGCTCGAGTGCATCGTGCGCGGGTACCTGGCCGGGCAGGCCTTCGAGGAGTACGCGCGTCACGGGACCGTGCACACGGTGCCGATGCCGCCCGGGCTCCGGCTCGCCGACCGGTTTGCAGCACCGATCTTCACGCCCTCCACCAAGGCCGAGGCCGGCCACGACGTGAACATCGACTTCGACGCGGCGATCGCCATCGTGGGGGAGCGGACCGCGGCGGAAGCCCGGGAGGCGTGCCTGGCCCTCTACGAGCGGGCGGCGGCCCGCGCTGCCGAGGCCGGGTTCGTGCTCGCCGACACCAAGTTCGAGCTCGGCCGGATCGGCGGGCGCCTGGTGCTCTGCGACGAGGTGGTGACCCCGGACTCCTCTCGGCTGTGGCCGGCCGACGCGGTGGTGCCGGGGACGACCCCGCCCGCCTTCGACAAGCAACCCCTGCGGGACTGGGCCTCGGCCCAGGACTGGGACCGCACGCCGCCGCCGCCGGCACTCCCCGACGAGGTGGTCCGCACCACCTCGGAGCGCTACGTGGCCGCCTACGAGCGGGTCACGGGGCGCTCCCTGGCCGACTGGTACGGTCCGGCGTAGGTGGTCGTCGGGCGGCGCGAGAGGGGAGTTCGGTGAGGTTCGACGCGCACGTCGAGGTGCGACGGCGACCGGGCATCGCCGATCCCGAGAGCGCCACGATCGAGCGGGCGCTGCCCGCTATGGGCTTCGACGACGTCTCGGCCCTAAGCACGGGTCGGTCCTTCCGGTTCGCCGTCGAGGCCGACGACGAGGCCACCGCCCAGGCACGGGTGCGCGAGCTCGCGACGCGGCTTTTGGCCAATCCCGTCATGGAGGACGTCTCGGCGACCGTCGTGCCAGGCACCGCCTGATGGCGCACCGGGTTGGCGTCGTCGTCTTCCCCGGCACCAACTGCGAGCACGACGTCGCGGCTGCGCTGGCGCTCGTCGGGGCCGAACCGCTCCTCCTCTGGCACGGCGAGGCGAGCGTGCGCGGGGTGGACGCGGTCGTCGTGCCCGGCGGCTTCGCCCACGGCGACTACCTGCGACCCGGCGCCATCGCCCGCTTCTCGCCGGTCATGGACGCCGTCACCGATTTCGCCGCCTCGGGCGGCGCCGTAGTCGGGATCTGCAACGGCTTCCAGGTCCTGACCGAGGCCGGACTGCTCCCCGGGGCGCTCCAGAAGAACCGCACCCTGCGCTTCATGTGCCGGCCCGTCGACCTCGTGGTGGCCTCCGACCGTTCTGCCCTGACCGCGGGGGTCCCGGTCGGGACCGCACTGCGCATCCCCGTCAACAACTTTGACGGCAGCTTCGTCTGCGACGATCGTGTGCTCGACGAGCTGCGGGCCGAAGAGCGAGTCGTGCTGCGCTACGTGGACAACCCCAACGGATCGGTCGACGACATCGCCGGGATCTGCAACGAGGGCCGCAACGTGGTCGGACTCATGCCCCACCCCGAGCGGGCCAGCTCCGAGCTGATCGGCTCGGCGGACGGCCTGGTGCTCCTCCGGGCGCTGCTCTCGACCCGGGTCCCCTAGCCCCGGGTGCGGGCGACGCCAGCCTTCTGGAGGACGGCTGCGCTCACCCCGGCGGTGCGCCAGGTCCCGTAGCTGATCCCCTTGCGTTCGCCATAGGCCTTCGCGACCTTCACGAACTGCTTCTCCAGGGCGCCCAGGTCCTCGGTGTCCGAGTTCTTGTCCAGCTCGTCGGTGAGGTCCTTCTTCTGCTGGATGAGATGCAGCCTCGTCAGCGGGTCGGCCGCCGCCAGCTCCGTTTCGATGGCGGACAGCCGCTTGGTGATCGTCGCCGGGGTACGCCGGCGGCCGCGCCGGGGTCGGGACGACTCGATGGCCTCGAGATAGCGACGAACCGCGAGACCTTCCTCACGTCCCTTGGCGAGAGCCGCCTTGTGTTGGGCGGTCATCCCTTGGCTCTTTGATGTGGTCTTCGGCATGGCGTCATTCTCGCGTATTTGGTGAGGCGAGTCCAAGATCATTCGCGTATTTCCCTTCTGGTGGAGTTCCATCGACTTCCATCGACTCAGCATTCGGAACTGGCGTGATTGGGGTTGCTGGAAGCTGTCGTGCCGACGGTTTGCTGAGGTGTAGGGATCCGATTCAGGTCCGCGAAGCGAAGAATTTCGTGCAGGTTACTCCCGAGTAAATTAGTATCGCCCGCGCCGATCCCCTGGCACCACCAAGTGATGCCAGGCACGCGAGCGGCGAGATTTCTGACGGAACGGTCGCCGGAGTCGGGGACTTCGTTGATGAGCTTGGTGGATTATTCGAGGCTTCCCGACGGGCTGCTTTGGGGTAATGGGCTCCGAACCGGGCCGCCGCATCGGGGCACCGATCCGTCGCGACTCCCCGGTAACGTGACCGCGTGGCCATGGTGGAGGGCAACGTCGAGCCTCTCCTTCGCGCACTGGGCCTCACCGACGACGAGTTCGGCACCATCGTCGGGATCCTGGGCCGGGAGCCCAACCGCCTCGAGCTTGCGCTGTTCGGGGTGATGTGGAGCGAGCACTGCTCCTACAAGTCCTCGCGGATCCACCTGGGGCGTCTCCCGACCGAGGGACCCGGGGTTCTCGTCGGCCCGGGCGAGAACGCCGGTGTGATCGACGCCGGCGACGGGATCGCGGTGGCCATCCGAATCGAGAGCCACAACCACCCCTCGGCGATCGAGCCGCACCAGGGTGCCGCCACGGGCGTCGGAGGGATCCTGCGGGACATCTTCACCATGGGGGCGAGGCCCTTGGCGCTCATGGACCCGTTGTTTTTCGGCCTCCTTGGCGACGCGAGGCAGCGCTGGCTGCTGGAGGGTGTCGTCTCGGGGATCTCCAGCTACGGCAACGCAGTCGGCGTGCCCACCGTGGGCGGCGAGCTCACCTTCGATCCCTGTTACGAGCAGAACCCGCTCGTCAACGTCCTCTGCATGGGCGCCCTGCCGGTCGAGCGGCTGGTGCTGGGTGCCGCCTCGGGGCCGGGGAACCTCGTCGTCTTGCTCGGCGCCTCGACCGGGCGCGACGGGATCGGCGGAGTCAGTGTGCTGGCCTCGGCCGGCTTCGAGGGCGAGGGGAACGGCCAACCCGTCGACCAGTCGAAGCGACCGAGCGTGCAGGTCGGCGATCCCTACGAGGAGAAACGGCTGATCGAGGCCTGCCTCGAGCTCCTCGACGCCCGACTGGTGGTCGGCATCCAGGACCTCGGCGGCGCCGGGCTGGCCTGCGCGACCAGCGAGACGGCGGCCCGGGGTCGGGTCGGCATGGAGGTCGACCTCTCGGCGGTCGCCCGGCGCGAGGGAGGCATGGAGCCGTGGGAGGTGATGACGAGCGAGAGCCAGGAGCGGATGCTCGCGATCGTCACCCCGGAGGACTGGCCGGCCGTTGCGACCGTGTGTGAGCGCTGGGAGGTCCGGGCGTCGGTCATCGGCCGCGTCACCGAGCCCGACGTCGAGTCCGGCCGACCGGTGCCCCGGCTCCGCATCCGGGAGCGGGCCGGGGGGCCGGTGCTGGCCGACGTGCCTGCCGCCGCCCTGGCCGACGAGGGCCCTCGCTACGACCGCCCGATGGCCCGGCCGGCGGACTTCGACGCACGGCTGGCGGCGGGGCCCGAGTCGTTGCCGGCGCCGGAGGACTGCGGCGCCGAGCTGCTCTCGCTCCTGGCCGATCCCTCCTGGGTCTATCGCCAGTACGACCACCAGCTGTTCTTGAACACCGTCGAGGGCCCCGGGGGCGATGCCGCCCTGCTCCGCCTCGCCGGGCCGGGGCTGCCGCCATCGCGACGTGGGGTCGCCATCACCACCGACGGCAACCCGCGCTGGTGCGCGATCGACCCGCGCGCCGGCACCGCCATGGTCGTCGCCGAGGCGACCGCCAACCTGGCGTGCGTGGGCGCCCGCCCGGTCGCGATCGTGAACTGCTGCAACTTCGGCAACCCCGAGCACCCGAGCGTGATGTGGCAACTCTCCGAGGCGATCGACGGGATGTCGGAAGCCTGTGTCGCGCTGGGCCTGCCGGTCATCGGAGGCAACGTCAGTCTCTACAACGAGAGCGGCGGGGCGGACATCGATCCCACCCCGGTGATCGGGGCCCTCGGCCTCGTCGAGGTGCTCGCGCATCGACCGCCCGGCATGGGGTGGACCGAAGGTGCCGCGCTCGTGCTCCTCGGGCCGCCCATCGACGCTGCGCCGCGTCTCGGGGGCAGCCGGTGGGCGGTCGAGTGCCGCAACCACCGCACCGGCCGGCTGCCGTCGCTCGACTTCCCCGCGCATCGTCGGTCCGTTGCACTCATCGCCGATCTCGTGTCGAGCGAGGTGGGACGCGCGGCCGGGCTGATCGAGGCGGTCCACGACGTCTCGGGGGGTGGCCTCGGGGTCACGGTGGCCGAGATGGCCATCGCGGCGCGGACCGGCGCGCACATCGAAGCGCTCGGGGGCCACCTCGAGCTGTTCAGCGAGTCGCCATCTCGCTTCGTGGTCGCCACGCGACGTCCGCAGGAGTTCGTCGATCGCGCGAGCGACGCGGGCGTGCGAGCGGAGCTGCTCGGCACCGCCGGGGGGACGCGCTCGTGGTCGACGGTCTGTTCGAGCTGGCGGTCGGAGCGCTCGCCGATCGTTGGGCGGGGGTCCTGCCGCTCGCTGTGGGCGAGCCGCAGTGAGGGCGTCAGGGACGGCGCGCCGCCAGGCGTTCCAGCACGTTGTCGGGGACCTTCAGGTCCCCGCGGCCCCGGCCCACCGACAGACCCGGCTTGACCGTCCCGTGGTAGTCCGAACCCCCGGTCGCCACCAGGTCGTGGCGCGCCGCGAGGTCCGCGAGCTGGCGGCGCTGCTCGGGTCGATAGTTGGCGTAGTTGGCCTCCAGCCCGGCGAACCCGAGGTCGGCCAGCTCGCCGACCGCCCGGTCCAGCTCGTCGGGGGGCAGCTCCAGGGTGAGCGGGTGGGCGAGCACGCACACGCCGCGCGACTGGCGCGCCGTCTCGACGATCTGGCTCGGGAGCACCCGCGCCTTTGAGATGAACGCCGGCCGTCCCTGGGAGAGCCAGCGGTCGAACGCGTCGGGGATCGACTCGGCCACGCCCTTCTCGACCATCAGCGCGGCGAAGTGGGGCCGGCCGAGGCTCTCCTCGGAGCTCGCCGCGGCAACCGCATCCTCGTAGGTGACGGGGATGCCGAGCTCGCCCAGGCGTTCGGCAAGGCGGCGGTTCCTGTGCACCCGGTCGTCGCGCAGGCGGGCCAGCTCGTCGTGGAAGGCGCCCTCCTCGTGGTCGATGAAGTAGACGAGCACGTGGGTGCTCACGCCGGAGAAGGCGCAGGAGACCTCACACCCGCCGACCAGCTCGACCCCGACTTGAGCAGCCCTCGCCCGGGCCGCGCCGAGCCCCGCCAGTGTGTCGTGGTCGGTCAACGCCACCGCCGAACAGCCCGCGGCTGCCGCGAGCTCGGGGATGGTCCCGGGCGAGTCGGTGCCGTCGGAGGCGTTGGAATGGACGTGCAGGTCGATCACGGTCCGTCCGACGATACCGGGGCCATAGTGGGTCGAACGAACCCGGACCGGCCGGCGCGACGGCCTGTGCGAGACTCGGGGTGTCGTCGTTGGTTTGCCCAGGGAGCGGACCGATCGGTGGCCGGCCCGGGGGAGCGAGCGGGGTCAGAGGGGCGACGATGAAGGAAGCCTGCGGGGTCTTCGGGGTCTTCGCACCAGGACGTTCGGTGGCCCAGCTCACCTTCGATGGGATCTACGCCCTCCAGCACCGAGGCCAGGAGTCGGCCGGGATGGCCGTGAGTGACGGCGAGACCATCACCGTCGTCAAGGACATGGGTCTCGTCTCGACAGTGTTCGACGAGCGCACGCTGTCGGCGCTCCAGGGGGATCTGGCGATTGGCCACACGCGGTATTCGACCCACGGGTCCTCGGACTGGAACAACGCCCAGCCCGCCTATCGCCCGGTCGGCCGGGCGGGGTTCGCGCTCGGCCACAACGGCAACCTCACCGAGACCGAGTCGCTCATCAAGCGGGCCGGGATGCTGCCTGGTATGACCGGGTCCGACAGCGACATCGTGGCGAGCCTGCTCGCGTCCGAGTTCGCCGAGTCGAGCACCGACGACGACCGAGGCGAGTTGGCCAGCGCCATCGAGGCGGTCGTCCCGGATCTCGCCGGCGCGTTCTCCTTCGTGCTCATGGACGCCACGCACCTCTACGGCGTGCGCGACCCCCACGGGTTCCGCCCGCTGTGCCTGGGACGGCTCGGTCCGGAGGCCGCCCCCGAGGGCTGGGTGCTCGCGTCCGAGTCCCCCGCGCTCGACGTGATCGGGGCGGCCTTCGTGCGGGAGCTGCTTCCCGGCGAGCTCGTCACGATCAGCGCCCACGGCATGACGTCACGCCAACTGTTCGCCGCTGACGAGCTGGCGGACCACCTTTGCATCTTCGAGTTCGTCTACTTCGCGCGTCCCGACACCCGCCTGCACGGCGTCGAGGTCCACGGCGCGCGCCGTCGCATGGGGGAGCTCCTCGCCCGCCAGGCCCCCGTGGACGCCGACATGGTGATGGCGGTGCCCGAATCGGGGGTGCCCGCCGCGGAGGGCTACGCCCGCGAATCGAACATCCCCTATGGCCAGGGGCTGGTGAAGAACCGCTACATCGGTCGCACGTTCATCGACCCCGACCAGCAGGCCCGGATGAATGCAGTGCGTCGGAAGCTCAATCCGCTGCGCGACAACATCGAGGGCAAGCGCCTGGTCGTCGTGGACGACTCGCTCATCCGGAGCACGACCATCCGCTCGGTCGTCGGCATGCTGCGCGAGGCCGGCGCGGCGGCGGTGCACCTGCGGATCTCCTCGCCCCCGTTCGTCTCGCCGTGCTTCTACGGCATCGACACACCCACCCGCGGCGAGTTGCTCGCCGCCAACATGACGCTCGAGCAGATCCGCACGCACCTCGACCTCGACTCGATCGCCTACCTCTCGCTCGAGAACCTGAAGGCGGCGATCGGGGCCGGAGCCAGCTTCTGCGACGCCTGCCTGACCGGCAACTACCCGGTGCCCGTCCCGGTGAGCTTCCAGGTCACCGACGACGGGCGATCGGGTGCAGACGACGTGCTGCAGGCCGCGCTGCCTGGGGTCTGAGGGCGTGGGCGGCGCACCGTCGAGCCGGCCGCCCGGGCCCGGCATGACGTACGCCGGTGCCGGCGTCGACCTCGGGGCCGCCGAGGAGGCCGTTCAGCGCATCGGCCGAATCGTCTCGGCGACCACCCGGCCCGAGGTCCTCGGGTCCATCGGGGGCTTCGGCGGACTGTTCGCCCTGGACACCGACCGCTACCGCCACCCGGTCCTCGTGTCCTCGACCGACGGGGTCGGCACCAAGCTCGTCGTCGCCAAGGCGCTCGGTCGCTATGACACGGTCGGGCTCGATCTCGTGGCCATGTGTGTCGACGACCTCGTCTGCGTCGGCGCGGAGCCGCTGTTCTTCCTCGACTACGTGGCCGTCGGCCGTCTCGATCCGGACCGCCTGGCCGAGCTGGTCGAGGGCATCGCCGCCGGGTGCCTGCGGGCCGGCTGCGCCCTGATCGGCGGGGAGACCGCCGAGCATCCCGGCGCGATGGCTGACGACGACCTGGACGTGGCCGGGTTCGCCGTGGGGGTGGTCGAACGGGGCCAGGAGCTCGGCGCGGCGCGGGTCCGAGCCGGCGATGCGCTCGTCGGGCTCTTGTCGCCCGGACTACGGTCCAACGGCTACAGCCTGGCCCGCCACGTGCTCTTGGAGCGCGCCGATCGCTCGCTCGACGCGCCGGCGTGGCGCGGGGCCGACCGCACGCTCGGCGATGTCCTCCTCGAGCCCTCGGTCCTCTACGCCCCGGCGGTGCGCCGTGCAATCGGCGTTGCCGGCTCCAGCGTCCACGCGTGCGCGCACGTCACCGGCGGCGGGCTGCCCGGCAACTTGCCGCGGGTGTTGCCGCCGGATCTCGACGCGGTGGTCGACCGCGCGACGTGGCCGGTCCCGCCCATCTTCGACGAGATCGCCCGCGTCGGGGGCGTGGCGCCCGACGAGATGGCGCGCGTGTTCAACCTCGGCATCGGGATGGTGCTGGCGGTCCGCGAGCGCGCCGTGGACGCGGTGCGCGCCGCGGTCGCCGACGAGGGTGTCGCGTCGGCGGTGATCGGCGAGGTTGTCCCCGGTTCGGGCTCGATGGTCGAACGATGACGGTCCTGCCGGCGAACGAGGCGCTCCGCGAGCACCTGCTCACTCACTCGATCCGGCGAGGGACCTTCGTGCTCAAGTCGGGCAAGACGAGCGACTGGTTCATCGACTCCAAGCAGACGATGTGCCGGCCCGAGTCCATGCTGCTGGTTGCCGACGCCGTCCTGGCGCTCATCCCCGACGACGCCACCGCGATCGGGGGGCTCACGATGGGTGCGGACCCGGTCGCCTTCGTCACCGCCGCGGTGGCGGCCTCGCGTGGCCGGCCGCTGCGGGCGTTCAGCGTCCGCAAGGAGGCCAAGGACCACGGGGGCGGGGGACGCATCGCCGGCGCGTTGGACCCCGGTGACCGGGTGGTGATCACCGAGGACACCGTGACGAGGGGCACTTCGCTTCTGGAAGCGGCCCGTGTCGTCCGGGAGGCCGGCGCCGAGCCGGTCCTGCTCGTGGCCGTGGTCGACCGCGGGGGCACGGTGGCAGAGATGGCGGCAGCCGAGGGGCTGGCCTTTCGGGCGGTGTTCGAGCGCGCCCGAGCTGGGGTTCCCCTACGAGTCGGGCGGCTGAGCCCTCGGGACGACCCGACGCTCGCCTCGTTCGGTCGACCCCGGGTTGGCCCCGAGTGGCGCTCGACGCTGGCGGCGACACCGCCCGCGGCCGAGGCACCTGAGGACACGCGGCGCTTCGGAAACGAGCGGGGTCGGGCGTGCGCGAGAACAAGCACTTGACGTTTGAGCGGGCCTGAATGGTTCCCCACCCATCCGGCGTTAGGGGACGGCCAGCGAGGCCGCGAGCTGCTCGGTCAGCAGCTCAAGGGAGCGGTGCAGGTGGGCGAAGCGCTGCGGCCCCAGGATCTCTGCGATCCGCAGCTGGGCCGCCCCCGCCTCGGCGTAGATCGTCTGCTCGAGCCGCCGCCCCTTGGTCGTGAGTCGGATCACGCGAGCCCTTCCGTCGGCCGAATCGGGCACGCGCAACAGGTACCCATGTTGTTCCAGATGCCCAAGGAGGTCGTTGACCGACTGTTTCGTGATCCCCACCCGGTCCGCGAGCTGGCTTGGACGCATTCCGTCGAGGCCCGGATAGCGCCAGAGCCCGACGTGCGCGGTGTTCAGATCGTCGTATCCCGCCGCAACCACGCCCGCATACAGCTGATCACGGACCCACTGCCAAACGACACGCAGCATGGCGCCGACGTACGGGCTTCGCTGCTCGTTGCGGCGGTCGAGGGAATCGCTTGACATAGTCGTAAGGTTACCATACGATTCTCAGTAGTAAGGATTCCTGACTACCCGATCCGGGACAGGTCTTTACGAGGAGGTAGGCCCAAGTGACCACAGCGGTTGTTGACTCCCCCGAGAACGAACAAGCGCCGGCGTGGTGGTTCCTCGACACCTTGGTCGTTGAGCACCGCTGCGCACCCGGAATGAACACCGTCGTGCTCGAGATGACCCTTCCAGTGGGTTCGGCGCCCCCGCTGCACGTCCACGACGACCTCGACGACACCTGGTACATCCTCCAGGGCCAGATGGTCGTGCGCTGCGGCGACGACAAGCTGGTCGTCGGAGCCGGGCACTGGGTCTCCATGCCCCGGGGCGTGCCGCACACGTTCCGAGTGGTCGGTGATCGCGAGGCGCGGATCCTGATGGTGCACGACAACGCCAGCTTCCGCGACCTCATCCGCGACCTCAGCACTCCAGCGACTGCGCGTGTCGTGCCGAGCAACCCAATCTTCCCGCCTATGGACGAACTGGCGCGCATCGCTGCGTCCCATGACCTCAGGCCGATCGGGCCTCCCATGAGCATCGAAGATGGCGACTGCATCCTGGCTGCCGGCTGAACAGGTACCGTCGGCCCAAGATGGTGATGTCTTGCGAGGCGGTTGACGAGCGCCGAGCCGTCGTTCGAGCGGGATGCTCGTCAGGTCCAACCCGGCGTGCATCCCGCTTGCTCGATCCACTTCTGCAGCTCCGGTCGCTGCGCCTCCTCCAGGCTGGTCACCTTGATGTACCGGGTCCGGTCGGTCGTTCCGAGCGGGGGCGGGGACTCGAAGTCGGCGCCGCCGAGGAAGACGACATTCACCGAAACGTCGTAGGCGGCGATTTCAATGATCCACCCGAGCTCTGGTAGCCCGTAAAACGCCCTCTTCCACTTGACGGCGTAGTCAAGGCTCGGGACTGTCTTTCGGATCGACTCATCCAACCGCTTGACGATGGGCTGCAGATCCGGCATCAGGCGCTGGCACCAATCGTCGATGTCGGAGTGGTTCGCCGAGGGCTCTGGCGGCCTTCGCCAAGCATTTTCCTTGATCGCTTTCGGCATCCCCTGTCCTCCGCTGGACTAGGACCCACATTCAGTCTCTATCCGCAAACGATCAGCGGCTCAACGAGCGCCGGTCGCCGCTCTCGCCGGTTCAGTGGTGCACATGCCGGTCCGCCTGGCGTCGAAGTGCTTACTTTCGCGCACCCCGCTGATGTGATGAAGGAGCGCAGCGCCCCTCCCGTGTGACGGGTCCCGGTGAGCGCACCGGCCCGAGCGCCGAGCACGTGGGGGTCTCGTGACCGCCAAGACCGTCGTCCAGCCCGGCCCATCCGAATCGAATGCTCCACGGGAATCCTCCCGCCGACCGGAACCAAGTGTGCCGAGCACACTTGGGGTCACCAAACCAACCCGGAGACGGCGAGAGGAGATTCCCGTGGAAGAGCAACAACAGTACGTCGGCATCGACTTGCATCGACGGCGCAGCGTGATCGTGCGACGCAACGCTGTGGGCCAGACCTTGGAGACGGTCCGCATCGACAACGATCCGGTGGCGCTGGCGGCCGAGGTGGCCAAAGCCGGTCCGCACCCTGAGGTGATCTTGGAGGCCACGTACGGCTGGTACTGGGCGACCGACGTGCTCGAAGAATGCGGTGCCAAGGTGCACCTCTCGCATCCACTCGGCAACAACTGGGGCAACCGGCGGGTGAAGAACGACGAGCGAGATGCAACGGACCTGGTGGACCTGCTTCGATTGGGACGCCTCGCCGAGGCTTGGATTGCCTCGCCACCGCTCAGAGAGCTCCGTGAGCTCATCCGCTACCGGGCCAAGCTCGTCCAGCTTCGCTCGAACCTCAAGGCTCAGGTTCACGCCGTGCTGGCCAAAGAGGGGGTGGCCGTGCCGATGACCGACCTGTTCGGGGTCCGCGGCCACCACCTGCTTGACCAGGTGCATCTGGCTGACGCCTACCGCATCCGCGTGGAGTCCCTTCGGGACCTGATCGAACTCTTCGACCGGGAGATCGCCATGCTGGAAAAGCAGATCAACCCCTACTTCGCCGGCGATCTTGGCTTCCACGCCGTCCAGGCCATCCCGGGCGTCGCACCGGTGCTGGCCTCGATCTTCGTCTCTGAGATCGGCGACGTCTCGAGGTTCAAAAGCCCACGGCACCTGTGCAGTTGGGCGGGACTCACTCCAACGCACCACGAGTCAGACGAGAGGGTCCGTCGGGGTCACATCACCAAGCAGGGATCGCGCCTCGTGCGTTGGGCCGCCGTCGAGGCGGTCGCCCGCCAGCGCGGCGATACGCCCATCCGAGCGCACCACCTCAAGGTGAGTGAGCGTCGCGGCAAGCAGATCGGGCGAGTAGCCGCAGCCCGCAAGCTTCTCACCTTCGTCTACTACGGCCTGCGCGACGGCGAGATCCGTTGCCTGGCCGAGACGGGATGAGACCGGGACGGACGCAACCCGGTGCGAGCTCGACGGATTTCATGGCCCCCGCTTGTCGGTCCGGCCGCGCCACTGATTGAGCCCACCGGGTTGCGGCCGAACCACTCCATGTCGCCTCGCCGCGACGAAGAGATGAACGGCACCCGGATCTTCGGGCATGCCCCGCCAGCACCGCCTGGCCTTGGAGAAGGACCGCAACGCGCCCCCGGACGCGGCAGCGCCAAGGGGACGAACGTGACGCCCTGACGGGACTCGCATCACATTGCCGAACGACACTTGCCCGGATCACGGGCTCGGCTCGGCGCGCCCTCACGCCACGAACCAATGAGCCAGAAACCGCCAAACGAGCCGACCCTACGGGTCAGCGCCCCTTGACAAGCAGCACTCCTTCAGAGATGAAATCCGAAGAGCCGGTTGGATCTCGAGTGGTCGGGACCGGCGTCGATCCGGTGACCTCGCGCTTTTCAGGCGCGCGCTCTGCCAACTGAGCTACCCGACCTTGGCGGACCTGACGGGATTTGAACCCGCGACCTCCGGCTTGACAGGCCGGCGTGCACTCCAAACTGCACCACAGGTCCAAGGCTTTCGGGCGGCCGAGGCGCACCCGGAACTGGCCATCATAGGCGAGCCCGGTCATCGGCCCCCGGGGGAGACCGAACGACGATCTTCCCCCTACCAGCGACGCATCCAGCGCCTCGCGCCGCGTGCCCTGCCCCTGCCGAAGGCATAGCCAGCGATCCAGAAGACGAAGAACACAGCGGCGAATACCCACAGCAGGTGCACGGCGAAGCCGGCACCCACGAGCGCGAGCGCCCCGATCAGCACCAGCACCAGCAGGCAACCCATGCCACCACGGCACCACGGCGGAGGTGTCGTGTCAAGGGGGCCGGCGGCTGGTTGACCTCAGGCTTCGGTCGGCTCCCCCACCTCGGCGCCCGCAGGCGGCTCTCCCAGGTAGACGCGTAGCCACCACCACGTCCCGCCGCCGCCGGGCGGGATGTCGGCCGGATCGACCAGGGGTGCCCGGTGGCGCGACCGGGAGCTGAGCACCACCGTCAGGGCGCCCAGCGACCCCAGGAACACGAAGGAGATCACCGGGGAGACGGCCAGGAAGGTCTTGGTCGACAGGTCGGCGGCCAGCACCACACGCGCCGAGGCTTCGAGCACGAGCCCGACGCCCCAGATGAGGTTGACGACCCGGAACGTCGCCCGGGCCGCCGACGACTCCCACAGCTGGTCGTAGAGCGCGACTCGCCGCGGGTCGGAGCCAGCCGAGAGGGCCCGGCCGACGAAGTAGGTCAGCGGTCGCCGGCCCGAGAGCCCCGACACGATCGCCGCGACCCCGAAGACGAGAGTGAAGGCGGAGTCGCGGACCTTCAGGACGAAGGCGTTGCCGCCCAGCGCGAACGAGACGATGAGCCCGAGCACGAACCCCGACAGCACGATCGCGCCGATCGGATCGATTCGCCGGTGCCACACCAGCTGGACCGCGACCCACGCCGCAGCCGGGATCCCGGCGATCGCCAGCGCGTCGGCGTCGCTTCCGACGCGCGAGCGCACCAGGTAGTACACGGCGAGAGGGACGACCGCGCCGCCGATCGCACTGGGCAGGATGGCGCGGATAGGCGGGACTCCGGGCAGCCAGCCGTCGTCATCCTGGGGCGTGACGTTGCTCGCCGACGGTGCCTCGGGATCCGCGACAGTCGGGCCCTCCCCGGCCGGAGCCTGTTCGTCGGCCATCGCCACCTCCGTCCTGCTCGGTCATCGCACTCTACGGGTCCTCCGGGAGCGCCGGGGGCTCGCAACGTGCCCCCATGACGACCAGCCCCCACGCCCCCGGGTCGCCGCGCTATCCGTTGCCGAGCGGTGCGCGACGGTTCGCCGCAGCGCTTGCTCGCGTCAACCGGTAGCGGGACGAACAGCCGCCAGCGACGGCGTGCGAGCATGGGCCATGGGCAAACCCTCTCGGCTCTCGGTCGTGCTCTTCGAGGGCTTCGAGGTCCTCGACGTGATGGGGCCGCTCGAGCTCTTCTGCCAGGCTCGCGGCCTCTTCCAGACCTCGCTCGTCGGTCCGGCGGCCGGGCCGGTCATGAGCGCGCAAGGCGCGAGCGTGCTCGCCGATGTCGCCTACGCCACGGCGCCGGACTGCGACATCGTGCTCGTCCCGGGCGGGATCGGGACTCGCCGGCTCGTCGAGGACCAGGTGTTCCTCGCCTGGCTGGCGGGGTGGGCCGGCCGCGCCGCCTACGTCACCTCAGTGTGCACGGGTTCCGGACTGCTCGCTGCGGCGCACCTGCTCGACGGTTTCCGAGCGACGTCCAACAAGCGGTCCTTCGGATGGGCGAGCGCGCAGGGCACGTCGGTCGAGTGGGTCCCCGAGGCGCGCTGGGTGGAGGACAGAAACCGCTGGACCTCCTCCGGCGTGGCCGCCGGGATGGACATGGCGCTGGCGCTCATCGCGCACCTCCACGGCGAAGCCGTTGCGGTCGAAGTCGCCGACCGGGTGGAGTACGAGTGGCACCGAGATGCGTCGTGGGATCCGTTTGCCGCCAAGAACGGCCTCGTCCCCGGATGACCGCGCGCACCGAGGATCCGGGGCAATGAAGCCCCGACGCCTCTAGCGGTCGGCTGTCTCGAGGGTGGCCGCGAGTCGCTCCAGGGTGCGGCTCATCGTCTGACGGTTCCGGTCGGCGCGGTCCTCGACGCCTGACACGCGCTTGCTGAACTCCAGGGCCGACTCCGGCCGGAGGTCCTCGCTCCACTCGGTGACCGTGCAGCCGGTGGCGGTCGGTTCGATCCGGTAGCCCCAGGTCGAGTAGTGGAAGTCCATCATCGAGCACTCGAACGCGAATGCGTGCCCGGGATCGGCCTCGATGATCTTGCCCTGGGTGGTCCAGCTGTTCTCTCCGTGGCGGTTGTGACCGTCGAAGGTGGCGCCGACCGCCGGACCGTTGAACCCCTCGTGCCATTCACAGGAGTAGCACTCCTCGGACCACTCGCCCATGCGAGGCACGTCGGAAATGGCCTCATAGACCAGATCCGGCGATGCGGCGACGGCCCGGGAGATCTCAATCTTCTCGTCCATGAGCCATATCTTCACTCGTCCGACGTGGCGACGCCCCTCCCCGGCATCGAGAACCGCCGATGAATGAGGTTCCCTCGAGCTGGCCGACACGCTCCTGCCGGAGTCTCTCGGGCGGGCCACGCCCACGATCGGCCAGCGCCCCCTCCCTGGTCCCTCTCCCCAAGAGGTTTCCCGGGGGGGCATCGGAGGCTCGGGAACAAGACGCTCTCGCCGGGGCGTTGAACTAGTGTCCCGCTTCAGAGATTCCTAGGGATATAGGAATTTTGGTCGGTGTCGGCACGTTGTGCCTTTCATCAGCGACGATGGGAGGCAGCGATGGCAGACCGAGGCCGGCCGAAGGCAGAGCTCATCTTGAGCGACGACGAGCGAGAGACGCTCGAGCGCTGGCGCGTCGACCCAAGAGCGCGCAGCGCTTGGCGCTGCGCTGTCGGATCGTGCTGCTGTGCGCGTCGGGGGTCTCCAACCTCGAGGTGGCGGCCATCTTGGGCGTCAGCCCGGCGACGGTGGGCAAGTGGCGCTCGCGATTCGTCGCCGAGGGTCTGGACGGGCTGAGCGACGACCCCCGGCCCGGCGTGCCTCGCAGCATCAGCGACAACACGGTGGAGGCGGTGATCGTCAAGACCTTGGAGGAGATCCCGCTCGATGCCACCCACTGGTCGACGCGATCGATGGCCAAGGCAACGGGAATCTCGCCAGCAAGCGTCGGTCGCATCTGGTCAGCCTTCGGGCTCCAGCCCCACCGAGCCGAGTCCTTCAAGCTCTCCACTGACCCTTTGTTCGTCGACAAGGTGAAAGACGTCGTGGGTCTCTACCTGGACCCGCCCGAGCGGGCCGTGGTCCTGGCGGTCGATGAGAAGTCCCAGATCCAGGCGCTCAACCGATTCCAACCGGTCCTCCCCATGCTGCCCGGTGTCCCTGAGCGGCGGAGTCACGACTACGTGCGTCACGGCACCACGTCACTGTTCGCCGCGCTCGACACGGTGAACGGGAAGGTCATCTCCTCGTTGCACCAACGCCACCGGGCCATTGAGTTCAAGAAGTTCTTGGAGCGCATCAACGTCGAGGTGCCCGGAGACCTTGACGTCCACCTCATTCTCGACAACTACGCCACCCACAAGACCCCGGCCATCAAGCGGTGGCTGTTGCGCCACCCCCGGTTCCATCTGCATTTCACCCCGACCGGATCGAGTTGGCTCAACCTGGTGGAGCGCTGGTTCGCCGAGCTGACCACCAAGAAGATCAAGCGCGGGGCCCATCTCTCGGTCGCACACCTCAAGAGCGACATCAAAGGTTGGATCAAGACCTGGAACGAGGACCCTCGCCCCTACGTCTGGGTCAAGACCGCAGATGAGATCCTGGCTTCCCTCGCACGGTATTGCTCACGAATCTCTGAGGCGGCACACTAGTCGTGTTTGTTGAAATCTGGTCCGACATCGTGTGTCCCTGGTGCTACATCGGGAAGCGCCGCTTCGAGGCGGCTCTGGCCCAGTTTGAGCACGCCGGGGAGGTCGAGGTGCGCTGGCGCAGCTTCGAGCTGGATCCGCGCGCTCCGCAGCGACGCTCCACGACGATGGCCGAGCACATCGCCGCCAAGTACGGCACCTCGGTCGAGCAGGCTGCCGAAAGGTTGGCCGGCATGGACCGGATGGCGGCCAACGAAGGTCTGCACTACGACCTGGCGAACACCAAGGGAGGGAACACCTTCGACGCCCATCGTCTCATCCACCTCGGTTACGAGAAGGATCCGGCGACGGGTGCCGCGCTCAAGGAGGGGTTGCTCCACGCGTATTTCGAGGAGTTGCGCCCGATCGGTGAGCGGGAGGTGCTGCTGGAGGTGGCCGAGCAGGTCGGGCTCGATCGGGACGAGGTGACCCAGACCCTTGATTCTGATCGGTTCGCGAGCGACGTTCGGGGCGACGAGGCCGAGGCGAGCGCGCTCGGATGCACCGGCGTCCCGTTCTTCGTGTTCGATCGGATGTTCGCTGTTCCGGGAGCCCAAGACCCCGAGACAATCCTGCTCACATTGCGCCGGGCCTGGGAACGGCGAACCGCCATGGCAACCGTCCCAGCGGGAGACGCCACGGGCGTCTGTTCGGACGACTCCTGTCCGATCTGATCACTCCGACGCCGGATCATTGAATCGGGGAACCACATGACAAACGAATACAAGAAGGATGAGGCGGCGATCGCTGGGCTGACGCCCCGCCAGCACGCCGTGACTCAAGAGAGCGCGACGGAACCGGCTTTCGACAACGAATTCTGGGACAAGAAGGACGCCGGAGTCTACGTCGACATCGTCTCGGGAGAACCCCTGTTTGCATCGATGCAGAAGTTCGACAGTGGGTGCGGATGGCCGAGCTTCACCATTCCCCTCGAAAGGTCCAACGTCGTCGAGCACGTGGACAAGAGCCACGGGATGATCAGGACCGAGGTCCGCTCGGCCCACGGGGACAGTCACCTGGGCCACGTCTTCGATGATGGACCCCCCGAGCAAGGGGGGCTGCGTTACTGCATCAATTCGGCCGCCTTGCGTTTTGTCCCGTACGAGGACCTGGATGCCGAGGGCTACGGTCAGTACAAGCGGCTCTTCGACCGAGCCGACAAGGGCGAGGAGGTCTCCCCATGAGCCAGCGGACCGAGAAAGCGATCCTTGCCGGGGGGTGCTTCTGGGGCATGCAGGACCTCATTCGCAAGCGTCCTGGCATCCTCTCGACCCGTGTCGGCTACACCGGCGGGGACGTCGAGAACGCCACCTATCGCCACCACGGCAACCACGCCGAGGCGATCGAGATCACCTTCGACCCCGAGCAGACCTCCTACCGCGACCTCCTCGAGTTCTTCTTCCAGATCCACGACCCCACGACGCTCAACCGCCAGGGCAACGACGTGGGCGCCAGCTACCGCTCGGCCATCTTCTACATCGACGATGACCAGCGCCGGGTCGCCGAGGACACCATCGCCGACGTGGAGGCCTCGGGGCTGTGGCCCGGCAAGGTCGTCACCGAGGTCGTTCCGGCGGGTCCGTTCTGGGAGGCTGAGCCAGAGCACCAGGACTACTTGGAGCGCTATCCCAACGGCTACACCTGTCACTTCCCGCGTCCCGGCTGGGTCCTGCCCCGCCGCAAGAGTGCCACGGTCTGATCCGAACTCGCCGATCACGCGGTCGGCGCATGATGCGGTTCCCGTTCCGAGCCGACGGCCTGCTGATCAGTCTTGGATCTGGACGGTGATCGTCACACGGGCCGTTACCGACGACGTCCCGGCCTCAACATGCAGAGCGGCGCTCGGTGCCATTGTCCTTACCCCGAGCTGAAGGTCTCCCGACTGGGTGGCACCTCGGTCATCGATCAAGGTAATCACTCCGAGTCTGACGCCCGCAGCGTCCGCCAAGTCGCGTCCCTTGGCGAGGGCATCCTCGACGGCCACCCGTCAAGCTTCCGCTGCCAGAGGTCTTGGATCACCAATCGCCAGATGCAGGCCGCGAATTTGCAGAGCATCACCGGTGATCGGGGCGACGGCCGCCAGCAGCGGTCCGGCTTTCCGGCCCGGGCCATCCTTGGCAATTGACCCGTCCTCGTGTGAGAAACCTGGCGCACCGCGACACCCATAGCAACGGCACTCGAAGTGGCTTCGGACTGCGAAACAGCACAAGTTTGGACGCAGCACCCCTGATGAGAGCTCTTTCAAACCCCACAGTCGAACAGAGGCGATTACTGGCCCTACGCGTTTGACTGGGGAGACCGGGTTCTGATCCTCGGTGGTCGGGGTCGTTGAGGCCAGGTGACACCACCGGCGTGGAGCAGCACGCGTAACCGGTAGTGGTCGAAGCACTTGAAGCCCCGACCGGCCCGCTTGATCTTCTTCACGCACAGGTTGAGCCCTTCGGTCGGGCCGTTGGACGCCCCGGTGCGGTGATGGTTCAAGATCTCGGTGCGCCAACGAGCGAGCGTGTCACCCAAGGATCGGACCTCGTCCACCTCGTCGGCTTTGCACCCGGCGATGGCCTTGTCCAAGAGCGTGGTGGCGTCGGTCAGATTGTCGGTGAGATAGACGTCACGCACCGACTCCTTGGCCAACCAGGCTCCCAGGAGCTCGTCGTGGGGATCACCCAGACGCAGGCCCAAGAGCACCCGGTCGTGCCCGCGTTCGTCGAGCCGCTCCATGCCGGACAACAGCAGCTTGCGGATGCGGAACAGCGGGTCGTCCTTCCTTCCTCGGTGACCCAGGGTCTCGTTCTGGACCCGCCGACGGACCTGATCGACACAGCGGTTCCCGACTCGGACCACATGAAAGGGATCGGCCACTCGAATGGCGTGGTCGAGGTGTGGCGAGATCCCGGCCCGATAGCTCTCGGCCAGGTCGGTGGCCACCACCCGCACACCGAGAAGCCATCCCGGGTCCTGCGCTGCACACCATCGACGCAGGTCAACCGCGGCATTCCCCTCCACCATGTCGATCAGTCGCCGGCGGTCGAGGTCCACCATGCCGGTCGCATAGATGGTCGGGTGCTCCCGGTTGGCCGAGAGGAACGAGGTCTCGTCGATCCCCATGGCCCGCACCGGACCAACCCGAGCCGGGTCGTCGATGAGCGGCGTGCCGTGCAGGCTCACCGCGTCCATCACGGTCCACCAGCAGACGCCCAACTCTCGAGCCACGACGGCGACCGGCAGGGCCAGCTCGCCCACCTGACGGGTGGCCTCCATCCCCGCTCGCCGGGTCAGCACCGCCCGAGGCGGGACCGATGTCACGCTCTCAGTCCAGGTCTTGGCCTCGCAGTCGATGTCGACACAGCGCCAGCGCCGCTTCATCCAGACCAACCGAGCCGGACGCCCGAAACAGGGCAGGTCCCGGATGTCGACGCGCACGCGATCCTGGGCTTCAGCCCGCACTCCGCAGGCGCTGCAACCGGCGATCTCGGTGGTCGTCTCGACCGTGATCACGACTTCGGCCGGGGTCTCAGTGACCTCGAGCACCCGGAAGCCATCCAGTCCCAACAGTGCCTCGGCCAGACCGATAGCGTCGCTCATCGTCAGGGGTCTCCTTCGTCGCTGTCGTCGAACAACAGCAACGATGGCGGGACCCCTGACCGCGTTGGTGGACCTCTCCCTACGTCACGCTCCCCAGTTCAACGCGAAGCCCGATTACTCGCCCGAGTTGAGCCTGAATAACCGGAGTCGGCGAGCGCACATTCTGGCGACGAACGCCGCGCCCTATGTAGTCAATTGCGGCCCGGGTGATTCTCGGTGCCACCTGCTGGGGGTGGCGTCCAATTGAGGATTGAACGTCCCGCGTTGACAGCGATCCGCCCGGGAATCATGCGCAGCAGCTGGTTTCTCAGGGCTTGACGCCTACCACCGGGCAGATGTGCGCCCAGACGGGCGATGGTATTCGCCTGACGGGCGAGGCGTAGGCAGCGAGACCGACGTGTCTGGTCGTATGAAAAAAGAGTCGTCGCGAGGTCGGCGCCCCGAGCGTAGGAGGATCCGACGAGCCGGCCGAGACATACCGCGTCCTCGACGGCACTGGAGACACCTTGACCTGAGGTAGGGAGCATGGCATGTGCAGCATCGCCAGCCAGGAGAACGCGGCCCTTCACGTACGTTGGCGCTCCGTCTGCGAGGTGGAACACGTCGTGGCGCATGAGCTCGACGGGGGTCGTCGCGGCAACCAACTCGGCAATCCAGGTCTGCCAACCGCCGAACATCGCACGCGCCGAACTCAGCTCATTTTCGAAAACAGCGGCCTCCGGGTGCAAGAAGTAGCCATACCAATAGACCTGCGTTGGGCTAATCCGAAGGGCGCCGAACTCTGCGCCTGATCCCCAAGCGGCGATATACCGATTGTCGATGCCATCGCTGTCCTGGATGACCGCTCGCCAGCTGGTCGCACCGCTGTAACGAGGCCGCACCCGGGGAAACAGTGCCGTACGGACTGCACTCCACAATCCGTCGGCTGCAACCACGAGGTCAGCGTCGATCTCACGCTCAACACCATCGGCCGTAGAGAAGGTGACAAGGGCGCGCGGTCCATTTGGCGCGCCCGCCTCGACAGCGCTTATCGCAACGCCGGTGACAAGATCAGCACCGTCGGCGGCGTCTAGCAGAACAGCGTGTAGCCGCTGTCGATGAACCGCTTCCAGCCAGATCGTTGGTTCGCGCTCGGACGATAGGTTCGGCACTTGCAACAACCAACGGCCGTGTCTGTCCTGAAATCCCGCTGAGCGAACTCGGTATCCGGCTGCGCGGACAGCCTCGGCGACGCCGAGGGCGTCGAGCGCGGCCATTCCGTTGACGGTGATAGCCACTCCCGCGCCAACCTCACCGAATGCGGGCCCGCGTTCAAGCACCATCACCCGCCATCCCGCCTGTAGCAACCCAGTTGCCGATGCCAGCCCGGCGATCCCGCCACCGACAACGACCGCCGTCAAGTCATCCACGCCGGCCACCTTCTAATGCGTAAAGAAGCAGGAAGTCGGGTTCCAGACGAACCGAGCAACCATTGTGCCGGATTTGCAGCACCAGGTCGTCGGTTTGAAAGAAGAACATTCCAAACGCGATGGACTCGATCTCAAGCGATAATGAGGAACTCTGTTGTGATTTCGACCACGAGCACTCCTAACGGAGCTGCATTCGAACCCTTCCTGACCAGGGAAGATTTAGGTTACGGATCTCGTCGGCCCGAGCCACCTGGAAGCTCTTGATGTGCTTCAGACGCACCACCACCCCTCATGAGAGCTCTTTCAAAGCCTGTCGCCGTCCAGAGATCAACCTGGGCGTGGCAGGAGGCGAAGGGAACTGAGCGCGCTAGCCCAGAGCCGTGTCTACGGCAGTGGATTCATCCGCCCGCATTCCTCGCAGAGCTGACGATCCGTCAGAGCCCCGGCCTTGTTTTTGCCTTCTATCTTCTTGCCCTCCGAACAGTTCGAATACAGGTGGTAGACGGCGTGCTCTTCTTGCGTGGTGGTGTAGTAAACGCCCCAGGGTGCGGGCATCGGTTCTCCTGTCGCCAATCAAACGCCTCTCTGGCGTTCGGCCATGAACCTTAGCAACGAACACCTGTTCGTAACTGCGAGCGCCCGGAGACTACTCGCGTCGGACCCGACTTCAGCGGGGGTGCCGCGAAAGTCCTGGTAGATAGGGCGCGACGCGAAAGTGTTTCCCCCACACAGTTTGAGAAAGCCCAGGTCAGGCGATTGCGGCCCGGTTCCAGGTTGAGGTGTCCACCGCCAGGGCCTCGAGGATGCTGCGCTGCAGCGGTGTGGGCCGGTCCACGAGCTCGATGGGGCGTCCGGCATCGAGTCGGTGGAGCCGGATGTTGCCCAGTTCGGCCAGGGCTCGTCGTGGTGTCATGACCTGGTCGTCGATGTCGGGATCGCGCAGGTTGGCGCGGGCGAGGTCCTCGCCGATCACCGCTTCGATCACCGCGGCGATGACGCACAGTGCGATGTGGGCGCGCACGCGCTCTTCGGTCCGGTGGTGGACCGGTCGCAACCCCAAGAAGTCCTTCATCACCCGGAAGCGCTGTTCGACGTTTTGGAGCATCTTGTAGTGGCGCACCACGTCGGCCGTCGAGGCGTCCTTCTTTTCGAGTGAGGTGGTGATGACGTAGCGGCCGGCCAAGAGGCGTACTTCGTAGTCGAGGGCCTCGGCATCGAAGTCCCAGCCGAAGTACCCGGTGCGGATGGTGGTGGTGAAGCATCGCCCGACCCCCGAGTCGCGCAGGATCCGGTCGGCCGCCGCGCCGATCTTGGCCGGGTCGACGAGTCTCTTGGCCTCGACCCGGGCGGCGAGGGCGATGAGCTTGTCTTCGGTGCGGGCTAACAGCTCTTCTCGTCGACGGTCGTCGCGCCCTTTGCGCTCGGTGGAGGTGACCACGACGTAGCGCTGGTCGTGGTGGGTGAGCTCGAGGGCGAACGAGTTGGACGGTGCCACTTCTATCCAGGCCGATGCGTCGGCCTGGTCGGCCATTTTCAGCACGGCCTCCACGTCGGCGTCGCGGTGCAGCCGGGTGGCCAGCACGTGGTCAAAGCCGGCGGCGGCCACGTCGTTCAGGTTCTTTTCGCTGATGAGGCCCCGGTCGGCCACCAGGGCGATCTTTCCGATGGCGAAGCGGCGCTGGTAGTCGGCCATGACATGGGGAAGCGTGGTCGAGTCGGCCGTGTTGCCGGGGAACACGTAGTGGGCGATCGGGATGCCGTTTCCGGTGACGAGTAGCCCGATCACCACCTGGGGTCGATCACCACGCTTGTCACGGCTGTAGCCGTAGTGGCGTGAGGCGAACGTCTCGCTCGGACCCTTGGCCGTCTCGAAGTAGGTGGAGGTGAGGTCGTAGAGGGCGAGGCGCAGATCGAGATTGGTGAGATCGGTCAAGTGCGCGTAGAGGACCTCTTCGGTCGACTCTTCGGCGACCGCGTCGAGACCCCGGTAGCACTGGTCGAGCAACGGCTCGCTGACACCGGGAGGTAGGACAACGGTCTTCAGCCACTCGGTGATCGTCCGGCGCTTGGACCCCGGCTCGCACAACCGGTTGGCCACCATGACGAACACGGTGTCGTCGAGGTGCTTGGAGCCGCGGCCCTCTCCGATGGCGGCGAAGTGCTGGCGCAAACCCAAGCGGTCGAAGTATGAGGCGATGGCCGCCACCGCCCCGAACGCCGGCGCGCCAGCCCCGGTGATGTCGGCGCCGGCTTCGAGCCACGAACCTTGCGAGTAGTTGCGCAAGGTGGTGATCAGCCGGTCCAGCTGGCCCGAGTCACGGAGTTCGGACACCTCGCCCAGGCGCAGCAACGTCTGGTGGGTCTTCTTGCCATTGACGCGGACGGACTCGACCAGCGACAGGTAGACGTACTCCTTGTCGCCCCTCCTACGCACCGTCCGCTTCACGTGCACCGAACCTGATTATACGATGTCACGACCTCCGCAGTGGTGATGTGTCGCCCCCACAATTCGGAAGGGAACCGTCGGCCCCGAGTACTTTCTTCCTGGTAGACGGATCGCGGCGTGGCTCGAGGACCCTGAAAAGGGGCCTACCCCGCTGAAGTCAGGTCGGAGGTGCACGTTCCAGGCGGTGGACGCCGCGACTCGGCGAGGGTGCCAAAGGACTGTTCATTTATCGTGGAGCGGACGCTAATCGTGAGCTCAGCCTTTAAGCCCAGTCCTGGGCATTTGCAAGACCCTACGTAGGGTGGATTCGCGACCTTGCAGTTTTCGTCAACCGTTTCGCCGCAAGTAGCTCGGTTAGTCGCTGCCTTCGAGAATCTGGACAGGTCAATGATCTAGCTGCCGAGTACGGGATCAACCGATGCACAGTGCTCTAGCACCTCAAGCAAGCTGGGCCCGGCGTATGCGGAGCAAGCACCGTGCGAAGGGCACTACTGCGATGCGAGGTGGAGATCAGAAAGCGAGGCCGGAGGTCTTTAGCCGCTTACCTCTTCCCACAAGGTGGATCGAACTCATCACGGATTTCGTCCGCAAGGTTCCTTCTTTGCCTCGCGCCACAGTAATAGCCAGAGTAGAAGATGCCGTCCTTCTCCTTATCTACCCAACACTCGGCGCGGTCGTGATTCTCGACTCGGTTCCTTACGTTGGCCGATTCCCCGACATCGAGGATCTTGTGGTCCCCGCCTTTCTTCTTCGTAGTTACGACATAAGTTCCCGACTCCGCATTTAGACTGTCCCCCGCGTGTGTGGACCGCTGAAGTCATAATCCGTGCCCCCGACGGTGATTGTGAGCGTCATAATCTCTTTCTCCTGCGTGGTTGAACCCCCGGCGCCTATACGATAATAGCGAACGTCTGTTCGGTAGGCGTGACGCGACAGAAAATCCAGGAGTAGCGCCTGGTCATTGTTCGAGTCCGCCCGGGTGGAGGTAAATCGCGATGTTTTCGAACCGCTCTAACCAGGGAGAACGCCTCCGGAAGGTGCTCGAGATTGTTCTTCTCTACAAGCCGTAAGCACATCTCGAACCAAATCCAGACCGGACTTTGGCGGCCCGGCCCCGATTTCGAGGGTCCTCGACGCCATGACCAGGGTGTTTAGGTTTGGTGGCCGGGAAATGTAGGGGCGACACCATCCTCTGAAGCAGGGCCATAGCCCGTTATCATTCGCACTGTGTTCGTCAAGAAGACGGTGCGCAAGAGGGGCGACAAGGCCTACACGTACCTCTCCTTGGTCGAGTCGGTGCGCATCGACGGCAAGATGACCCACACCACGCTGTTGCGCCTGGGCGAGGTGGGCGAGCTGCGACGCAGCGGCCAGATCGATCGCATCATCGCCGCCTTGCGCAGCCACGCCGAGGGCTCGTGGGTGGACGGCGACGAGCTCTCGGCGGCGGGTGCACCGGGCTTGGGGGCCATGGCGGCGGTGCACGCATACTTCTCTCGGCTCGGGCTCGAGTCGTTCTTCGCAGAACTCGGTGACAGGCGCGGTGCCGAGCACCTGGCCGACGTCATCTACGTGATGACGGCCAACCGTCTTCTGCGTCCGTGGTCGAAACGCCGGACCGTCCTCGAGTGGTTGCACGACGTGGCCCTGCCCGGAGAGGTGGCGGCTCCGTCGCTCGACCAGTGCTACCGCGGCATCGACGCCATCGCCTCGGCCAAAGAGCAGCTCGAGCCCCACCTCTATGGTCGCCTCACCGATCTCACCAACTTGGACCTCCGCCTCGTCTGCTACGACGTGACCTCGACCTACTTCGAGACCGAAAAGGCCGCGACCGATCGTTTCGACTCCCGGCGCTTCGGCTACAGCCGAGACAAGCGAGGGGACCGTCCCCAGGTGGTGATCGGCCTGTTGGTCACCGGCGATGGCATCCCCATCGCCCACCACGTCTTTGCCGGCAACACCTCCGACGTCACCACCTTGCCGATGGTCATGGCCGATTACCAAGAACGCTTCGGCGTCGGGCGCATCGCCTTGGTGGCCGATCGGGGCCTGATCTCAGAGGACAACGTGGCCCAAGTGGCCGCCGCCGGGTTCGACCACGTGCTGGCCACACGCCTGCACGACTCGGCCGACGTGCAGGCGGCCTTGGAGGCCGCCTGCCTGCCCGAGGCCCATTGGGTTCCGGTGAAAGACGCCAACTCGGCGGCTTGTGAGGTACGCGTCGGTTCCGAGCGCTACGTGGTGGTGGCATCCCTCCCGCGCCTTGTCCGCGACAATGCCCGGCGAGAGCAGCTCCTCGTTCGGGCCGAGGACAAGCTGATCGCCCTCGAGGAGCGCGTGCGGGCCGGGCGGCTCGCCGACCCGGCCAAGATCGGTGCGGCAGCCGACCGGATCTTCCGCGACTCGGGAGTGGCCCGCTGCTTTGTCACCACCACCCGAGAGGCCTGGTTCTCCTGGGACTACGACCAAGAGGCGCTGCACTACGAAGAGGACCTCTTGGCCGGGCGTTACGTGATCACCACCTCGCTCAGCCCCGAGCAGGCCTCGACGGAGAACGTCGTGCGCTATTACCGGGCGCTGCAGCGCGTCGAGAGGCGCTTCCGGGTGTTGAAAGACTTCATCGGACTGCGCCCCGTCTACCACTTCACCGAACGACGGGTGCACGGCCACATCTCCCTATGCGTGCTGGCCGCGACCATCGAAGCGGTGATGACCAAGGACCTCGCCCAAGCTGGCGTCATGGACCCCGACCTCGAAGGCCAGGTGCTCTCGGCACGCCGGGCCCTTGCCGAGCTCAACCGCATCCGTCGGGTCGAGCTCGACGCCGGGGATAGCTGCGTCAGCGTCGTCACCAGGAGGAACGCCCTCCAGACCCAGATTCTGGCCGCCTTCGGGGTGGATACCAGCGACTGGGACCGGGCTGCAATCGCCTGACCAGGGACTATTGCGATTCTGTAGGGGAAACACCCGTCATGCGCGCCCCCATCTACCTGGGATTACGCGAAGGGGCCGCCAAAGTCCGGCCAGAGCGGCCGCAGCGTGCTCATAACAGACAGTAACGCCGGAGCTTTGATTCGTCTTTCGTTGGACTAGCGCTGACCATTTCTCTTAGCTTCGATTAGGAAGCGCTGCACACCAACCCGATCAACTTGATCGGCTATTTCCGTTATCCGCTGGCTTACCTCATTTGAGGCATATGGTCCCTCGCGATGCAGAACGTTATGTCGTCGGTCCTTCCAAATAATAATGTCAAGCTTCGGATCGTTATCCCAGTAGTCCGCAAGAAGCAGCCCAGTGAAGATGTTCGCGATCCAAGTTCGCACTGGGTGGCGCAGTTTCGCTTGCACGTGCACTCCATCTCCGAGCGCCAACTCGTCATCGCTCACGCGTGAGCCATCATCTCATCCGCTAGTCGACAGTTCGCACCCCAGGTCCAGCTTGCTCAGAGCCTACTAGACGACCTCTATTTGGACCACGGGGTGCAACCGTGTCTTAGCCCCCAAACGCGATGCCAAGCATGAAGAGAATCTGTGCGACGCTGGGATTCTCATATCCAAGGTCTTCTAGGTAGGCGTCTACGGCTTGGGCAATCTGAAGGAAGTACTTCACCAAGCCATTCCGATACATGACGCTTGAGTTGAGAGCCCGTGAGAAACTGGACCAGTTTGAGTCGATCCACTTGTATAGGGCTCCCGATGGACTGAGTAGAAACTGATGATAGAAGGCGACGAAACTATTCCACAAAGTACAAATATCTAAGAAGCATTCGCCATTTAGATCGACATCATTGACGGGATCTCCACCCACATAAACATACGGTTGGGGCGCGGTTCCACTATTGCCTCCGGGATTGTTCGGGCTGGTTGTAGTGGCGCCGCTCGTTCCCACCGCAGTGGGGGTCGTCAATAACATCGGATCAATCGACAGAAACTGTCCGGTCGCTGAGTCGTAGTAACGGTGGATCAGATAGACGAGGCCCGTCGAATCGGTGTACGCACCCTCGAAGCCGAAGGGTGTGCTGATCGAGCAGGACGAACACTGGTTACCGAAGCTGTCGTAGGTCATGGTGCCGGTAAGGGTCCACGCCAAGATAGTACGCGCGTAGTATCCTGGCGGTGTGGAGGTCACCGACGAAGCGCTCGCGGATTCTTCGAAGTGGTCCTCCCACACATGAACGAGGTGCAGCGCCGAGTGGTGGCCGGTGCCATGGCCGAGGCCCTCGGCCGCGGCGGGAAGACCGCGGTGGCCACGGCGTCGGGCATGAGCCGCAACACCGTCATCAAGGCCGAGGGGGAAGTGGCCGTCGGCGTCGAGCCGTCGTCGCGCCTGCGCGCCCCGGGCGGCGGTGACAAGTCGCTGACCGAGCGCCAGCCGGGACTGCTCGGTGCCTTGGACGAGCTGGTCTACCCCGAGACCAGGGGCAATCCGATGTCGAGGCTGCGCTGGACGTCGAAGTCCTCCACCAAGCTGGCCGACGAGTTGGTCCGCCAGGGCTACGACGTCTCCTCACGCACCGTGCTTCGCCTGCTGCATCGGCTCGGCTACTCACTCCAGGCCAACGCCAAGGTGACCGAGGGACGCCAGCACCCCGACCGCGACGCCCAGTTCGGCTACTTGAACGAGCAGGCCGACGCCTTCATCGGCGACGACCAGCCGGTGATCTCGGTCGACACCAAGAAGAAGGAGCTGATCGGCGACTACGCCAACGGCGGGGCGGAGTGGTCACCCGAAGGCGAGCCCGAACGGGTCCAGGTCCACGACTTCGCCGACCCGGCACTCGGCGAGTACGCCAAGGCCATCCCCTACGGCATCTATGACGTGGCCAATGACGAGGGCTGGGTCAACGTGGGCGACACCGCCGATACGGCCGAGTTCGCCGTCAAGTCGATCCGGCGTTGGTGGCACCAGATGGGCCGGGACCGCTTCCCTGGTGCTGAGCGCCTCTTGATCACCGCCGATGCCGGGGGGTCCAACGGCTACCGACTCCGGGCCTGGAAGGTAGAGCTGGCCAAGCTGGCCGCAGAGACCGGCCTCGACATCACCGTCTGCCACTACCCGCCGGGGACCTCCAAGTGGAACCGGATCGAGCACCGCATGTTCAGCTTCATCACCATGAACTGGCGGGGCCGTCCGCTCACCACCCTGCGCACCATCATCGAGCTGATCTCGGCCACCACCACGGGGACCGGGCTCACCATCCAGGCCGACTACGACCCGAACTGGTACCCGAAAGGCGTCAAGATCACCAACAGGCAGCTGGCCGCGGTCCCGCTCGAACCCCACGAGTTCCACGGCGAGTGGAACTACACCATCACCGCTCAATCAAACGCGGCGTGAGCCCTAACGGTGCCAGAACTGTTGATCTGATCACGTACTCCCGTAGTATCGGAGACGAGATAGCTCGGCGTTGATCCGGATTGTTTGATCTGTTCGATGGGGGCAGTGCCCACTGATGGGCCGTACAGGTAGAAGTTGGTCCCGTCTTCGAGGAGCTGTGGGTTGGTGCCCACGGTTGACCAAGTGAACTGCTCGGTCGATGCCCCGGCCGGCGTCGCGGACATCCGCAGGCCGTTGCCGTTGTAGCCATACGTGCTCGTGAGCGACGAGTTCTGGTTCGTGCAGCTCAGGCCGGAGGTGTTGGAAGCCGTCTCGCAGACCAGATTGCCGGCCTGGTCCCAGCCGTAACTCGTGACGGCACCAGAGGCACCGGCCGTCGTGGCCGTCCGCTCTCCCGCACTGTTGTAGGTGTAGGTCGTCGCCCCGGACGGCGCTGATCCACACGCACCGCTACCCACTCCTGACCAACACAACTGGTTGTCGGGGTTGTAAACCTGCGTTGTCGTCGAACCGCCCGAAGGCGTGATTGCAGTCAGATCACTGTCGTTGTCGTAGCCGTACGACGCGGTCGTGCCCGTGGTGACCCGATTGAGCGGGTCGTAGCCGTAAGTGGTCACTGGCGCGTTGGTGGTTGCGATGTTCTCGTCGGCATTCCGAGTCAGACCGGCCAGATCGGTCTTCGTGCCGCTGGTGGTGACGGACGTGTCGGTGAGCGCATCGGTGGCGTCGTAGGTATCGGCGATCGAGGTGCTGGTGCCCGACGGGAGGGTGGTGCTGGTCAGGTTCCCGTCGGCGTCGTAGCCGAACTTGGTGGTGTTGCCCAGCCAGTCGCTCATCTGGGTGAGCTGGCCCGCCCCGTTGAAGGTGTAGGTCACCAGTCCCGTGCCCGAGCTGGCGTTCTGGCAGGTCGTCGACCCGCTGTTCGGGTAGGAGAGGCACACCACATTGCTGTCGGCGTCGTAGCCGTAGGTGACGGTGTTGCCAGCTCCGTCCTTGTCGCTGATCAGCCGCTCGAAGCCGTCGTAGGTTGGTGGTGCCGGTGCCATCGACCATCTTGGTCCGGTTGCCGTCGGCGTCATAGGAGTAGGTCACGCTGTGCGGCGTGGTGATGCCGGTCGCCGTGTTGGAGTAGCTGATGCCAGTCAGGTGGTTGTCGGCGTCGTAGGTGTTGGTGGTGGTGCCCGACCCGTTGGTCATGGACAGCACGTTGCCCACCCCGTCATAGGTGTAGGTGGTGGGCGTCTGGGCCGTGGTGTTGGGCGGGGCCACCTCGATCAGGTCGTCGAGGCCGTTGTAGTAGCTGATGGTGGTGTTCCCGAGGCCGTCGGTCTTCTGCGTGCACCAGAGCGTCCCGGTCGGGGCCGACGGGCACGAAGAGGCGGCGATGTCGTAGGCGTAAGTGGTGGTCGTGGCGGACGAGCTGCCATAGCCGTCGGTGACAGTGCTGACCCGGTCGTCCTTGTCATAGGTGGTCTCTGTCACGTTGCCGAGGCCATCGGCGACGCTGGTCTGGTTGCCGTCGTGGTCGTAGGTGTAGGACGTGGTGTTGCCGTCGGCGTCGGTGGTCGAGGTCAGCTGGCCGTCGGAGTTGTAGACCGAGGTGGTGGTGCCGGCCACCCGCGGCGAGCCGGCGGGCGGACAGGTCGTGCCGGCGGCCACCGCGTTGGGCGAGGCCTGGCACACCAGCTCCGCATCGGCGTCGTAGACGTCCTGGGTGGTGTCAGTCACCCCTGAGGAGGGCGAAGTGATCGTGGTGGCGACGTCGCCGTAGGAGTCGTAGGTGTAGTCGGTCACGTGCCCGTCGGGATCAGTCGCCGACTCGGTCTCTCCCTGGATGTACTTGTTCGAGCCGACCGTGCAGGTGGCGCTCTCGCAAACCGTGTATGTGGCAGTCAAGGTGCAGTTGGAACTACAACTGGAATCGGCAGTGAGCACCTTCTTGGTCAGGTTGCCGTCCGAGTCGAACGTATTGGTCTCGACAATGCCGAGCGGATCGGTGGTGGTCAGGACTTCGTCGAAGCTGTTGTACGTGTAGGAGGTCTTGTTGGTGAGCGGATCGGTCGAGGTGGCCACTTCGCCGTTGCTGTTGTAGGTGTAGCTCGTGGTGTGACCGTTGGCATCGGCGACCGAGGTGGGCTGCCACTGGTTGGATGTCGAGAAGTTGTAGGTGGTGGAGGCGGCTGCGGAGCCGAGGTTGGAACCCAGGGTGAAGATGTCTTGGGCCTGGAGCCCTGCACATGACTGCTCGACCGGAAAGATCAAGGTGTTGGTGGACACCTCCCCGTGGGGGTCGGTGATGGTCGTCTGCGCCTCGCAGTACCCTTCGTCCTCACATGTGGCCACCGCTGAACTTCAACAGCGAACGGGGCAACGTCCAGTTGGGCCATCACGGCGGCCGGTGGATGGTCCTTTCAGCGCCTAACCGCGTGGCCTCTAAGCTTGCGGTTAAACCCTCGCCGGCAGCTCATGCCGCCTTCTTGACCGGTGGATAGCGGGTTCTCGGTGGTCGTCGAGTCCCTTTGGGCCGTCCTGGTCCGGCCCGTGAACGTTTCGGCGGACTGGCCGGCGAGCCGATCGTTGCACGAAGTCGACGAAACCCCCGTCGCACACGTGCCGGCGTGAGCTGCGTCGGATCGCGGGGTCGTTCCCAGGGAAGCCGGAGGTCTTGGACGAGGCCACGAGCGAGCCGCAGCTGGGTGAGCACCGCCAACACGAGCCAGGTCCAGCGGTCGGCCTGCTCCGGCGTGCACAGTGATGGTGTCGTCCACCCGAGGGTGTGCTTGGCGAATCGGAACGTGTGCTCGATGTCGAAGCGACGCAGATAGGTGTCAACCGTCACGCAATTCCCTGACGATTCCGTCAAGTAATTCCCTCGTCCGATCTGCGCTGCATGTTTAGTCGATGGTGCCTCCTCGTAATTGAGGATGGTCAGTCAGAAGGTCGCTGATCTGGCTGGCCAGGTTCTCGGCCGAAGGACGGCCGAGCTCGGTGGCGAGCGTGACGTAGCGGGAGCCGCGTCGAAGGGCGACGGACCAGACCCGTCCGCTCGGTCGTTCGCCGTCGGGCGTTGGTGCATGGTCGATCTCAACTTCGATGTGGCGGGCATTGACCTTGAGCGTGGTCGGCCGGCAGGCCGGCGAGCAGTAGATGGCTGGACGGCCGCGTCCGGCCCGCTCGGGCAGCGGGTTCTGACATGTCGGTGCAGCACACAACCTGTCTGAGCTCATGGCTTCTTCCCCGCACTCGGTGCGCCTGGTCGCTTGTTGGGCCGATAGGACTGGCCGTCCATGTGGATGTGGTGGGCCACGTTGACGACACGATCGAGAATGGACTCGGCCACCACCGGGTTGGGGAACAGCGAGTACCAGTCAGCGGCTGACCGGTTGGCGGTGATGATCAGGCTCTTCTTGGTCCGCTCGGTCACCAGCTCGTAGAGGTCGTCGGCCTGGGCCGGGGTGAACTCGCGGATGGCGAAGTCGTCGAGGATCAAGACGGCCGGACGGGTCCAGGCTTTGAGGCGCGTCTCCCAGCTGCGGTCGGCGTGGCCGCCGGCCAGGTCGCCCACCAGGCGAGAGGTCTTGGTGAACGACACGCTGTGGCCGGCCCGACAGGCCCCATGGCCGAGCGCCTGGGCGATCATGGTCTTGCCGACGCCGACGGGGCCGTGGAGGATCACCGACTCGGAGGCCTCGATGAAACGCAGCGTGGCCAAGTCGCGGATCTGTGCGGCGGGAACCTTGGGGTTGTAGGCGAAGTCGAACTCCTCGATGGTGGTGGTGGACTCGAAGTGGGCCTCTCGGACCCGACGGATGAACCCCGCACTGTCGCGCCGGGTGATCTCGTCTTCACAGAGGACCTGGAGGAACTCGATGTGCCCGAGCTCGCCCGCGGTGGCCTGGGCCAGGCGGGCGTCGATGGTGTCGAGCATCCCGCCGAGTTTGAGCGCACGCAACGTCGCTTCGAGCTGATGGGTCTTGGTCATCCGACGGCCTCTTTGTCACCGAGGTGGGCGAAGAGGCCCGCGGCCCCGTGCAGATGGGCCGGGACGTCGAGGAGCACGACCAACTCGGTTCCTTCGGCCTCGGTGCCGGCGACGAGGATGCCCTTGACCGTCCGATAGGAGGGGTCACCGACACAGAGGGCCCGGCGACAGGCGGCATCGGTGCGCTCGGAACCGTATTTGTCGGCCAGGCGGACCACCCCTTGGGCGCTGCGCAGCCGATAGAGGGCGTTGACTTCCATAAGCACGTCCACCAGCTCGGAGGCGGCCGGTCCGATCTCGGCGGCCCGGCGCCGGCACCAGGTCGGGTTGCGCAAGAGGAAGGCGATCTTCTCGGGCGGGTAGTCGGCGTGGTCGGTCTGCTTGCCCCGCTCGAGGCGCACATGGGTCTTGATCAGCACGCCCTCGGCGAAGAACTCGACGGTGGTGGCGCCTTCTTTGGCGTGGAGGCTGTGGCCGATGTAGCGCCAGGGGATCGAGTACAGCGTCTTGGACACCTTGACGTGGATGTCGGGATGGACCTTGACCTTGGTCCATGACGCCAGCTCGAAGGCGTTGCGCGGCAGGGCGAGCAAGGCGGGGGCCTCTTCCGCGCTGAACAGCTCGACGGGAGCCACCCCGCCGAGAGGGCGCGAGCGCCGCACGTTGGCCACGTCAGTGCACCAGCGCAGCGCGTCGGTCTGCATGGCGGCCAAGGAGGTGAACTCCTCTGAGCGCCCGGCGAAGAACGAGTCACGGGCATAGGGCACCGGGCGCTCCACCCTGCCCTTGTCGCGCGGCTTGAAGACCCGAGCCGGGTCGATCAGACAGCGGTAGTGGCTGGCCAGCTCGGCGAAGGCCCGGTTGATGAGCGGGTCATAGAGGTCGGGGGTGATCACCCCGGTCTTGAGGTTGT
>CAVYGS010000003.1:0-6799 GCA_963768185.1 uncultured Acidimicrobiaceae bacterium | reverse complement strand
CGGTGTCATTTGCCAGTCCCATGGGACCACCCCGTTGCCAGCAACATGGGACCACCTCGCGCCCACTCGGCCGGCTGACGTGATGATCCCGGCGGGCGGCGGTGGGTGTCAAACGCGCCGTCGTCGGGGCCTAGGTGCTCGGGGGTCGGTGGGCTCCTTTCCGATGACCGGCTTCTCGTGTTGGCGGTAGGACTCGCCCTCGATGATGAGCTCCCAGGCCGCACTCTTCAGCCGGTCGACCGCCGACTGAGCGAGCAGCGGATCGGCCATCACGGCCAGCCATTCACTGGGGTCGCGATTGGACGTGAGAACGGTGGCGCCGACGTGGTGCCGCTCGACGCACAGCTCGTAGATGTCGGCCGTCTCCGTGGCATCAAGGGTGCTCAGTGCGAAGTCATCGACGATGAGGAGCTCCACACCGATGAGCTTGCGCATCTCGACGTCGAAGCTGGCGTCGAGACGCGCCGCCTTCAGTCGCTTATGTAGCTTGTCGGCGCGTTCGAAGTGCACGCTGATGCGCCTCCGACAGGCGATGTGTCCGAGGGCGGTGGCCATGAAGGTCTTGCCCACGCCGACCGGGCCGAGGATGAAAGCGTTGCGGGCGTGCTCCACGAATCGCATCGAGACGAGTTCTGACCACACGGCCCGGTCGTAGGTGATCTTGGCCTCCTCGTCCCACGCCTCGAGCGTCATCGTCGGATCCAATCTCGCCTTGTGCGCTCTGAGCCCGGCCGAATCGCTGTCTCGCCGTTGCACCTCGTCTGAGAACAGCTGCTCCAAGAACTCTGTGTGCCCGAGGCCGTGGCTGCGGGCCAGCGCCAGGCGTTCGGGAAGCGTGTCGATCAGTCGACCGAGCTTCAAGCGTCGCATGAGGACCTTCAGTTCGGGAGACACGGTGGGGGTCGGTGCGTTCATCGTCCCGCCTCTTTCACCGCGAACTCCGACGGATCACGGGCGAAGCGGCCCTGGATGACGACCGGCTCGGGCCGGGCGTCGGGCTCGGTCGATTCCCGGGCCCGCTCCAGCATCCGAGAGACGAGGTTCACGTCCACCGCCTCGGCCTCGAGGGCCCGTCGGCACGCCTCCTCCACACGGCTCGGTCCCCACCTCTTCACCAGGCCCAGCAGCCGGTAGACCTGGCGCATGCGGGTCCACGGCAGCGGCCCCTCGAGGATGGCGGTGGCGTAGCGGCCGATGGCGTCACCATGCTCGGCCGCCATGCGCCCGAGTCGCTCGACGTCCCGGGTGGCGTAGATCTCGGTGCCCGTCGGCATGTCGGCTGGGTCGGTGCTGCGACCACCAGGGGGTTTGCGGGGATGAACCTTCACCAGCTCGCCGCGCAGGTAGAGCTTCACCGTGGCCGAGTCGCACCGGGCCCGAAGCGTTCGGCCCACCAGCCGGTGATGGACGCTGTAGAGCGCCTTGGCCACCTCGACGTGGAAGTCACGGTGCACCTTGGGGTCCGACCACTTGGGCGTGTCGAACCGCGCAGCGGGCAAGGCGACCAGCAGCGGCTGCTCCTCGACACGGAAGGCCTCGAGCGGTCGGCACTGGGTGGTGCCGTGGATGCGCATGCCGGCCGTGGTGCTGCACCACGTCTCGGCCCGGGCCCGGCAGTCCGCCAGGTCGATGAAGGTCTCGCCGGCGAAGAAGTTCCTCTGGGTGTAGTGCACGACCCTTTCGACGCGTGGCTTGTCGGTCGGGGTTCTCACCCGGGCGGCGTCGATGACGAAGCCCCTCGACTGCGCGTACTCGACAAAGACGTCATTGAACCGCGGAGCAGTGTTCTCCGCTTCGATGACGATCGACTTCATGTTGTCCGGGATCACGACGGGGAATACGCCACCGAAGTAGCCCCAGGCGGCCTCGAAGCCGCGGATCACCTCCTCGGTCATCTGGGAGAACGTGGGCCACACGAACTGATGGCGGCTGAAGACGGCCGTGAAGATGAGCCCGTGGCAGACGCGCCTTCTGTCACCGTCGGCCACGAGCCCGAGCCGGCCGAAGTCGACCTGAAGCTCGGTTCCCGGCGCCGGGTCGTCGACGCGGACCGTGACTCTGCGCCGGCCGGCCCCGCAGTGCTCCACCGCGAAGCGGGCCAGGGTCCGGGGTGGGACGACGATGCCGCGTCGTTCGAGGAGAATCCCGATCTTCGTGACGGTGAGGTCGTCTTTCACCCAGGCGGTGATCCGCTGCTCTTCGCCCAGCAGCGTCCGCCACGCCGCACCGTGACCATCTGGCCGGTGCGGGCGCACTCGCTCGACCAGCTGGCCGATCAGCTCGTCGGTAAGCTGTTCCTCCCCGCCAGAGCGCTCGAGGCCGACCTCCATCGCGGCGGCGATGTAGCGCCGGGCGGTCTTGCGATCGATGCCCACCCCCCGGGCGATGGTGCGCTCGCCCTCACCGCGCAACCAGCGCCGGAGCGCCTCTTTGACCTGGACCACGGTGACCTCCCTGAACGCCATGGGGCCTCCTCCGCCTCGGCATCAGAGGCCCAGCCGAATGTCTCTTCGGCCGGCGGAGGTGGACCCTCAGGGTGGTCCCATAACTGGCAAACAGGGTGGTCCCATGCCACTGGCAAAACCGGTGGCTAGCTGGTCCCATGTGGCTGGCAAACGACAGACGGCGATTGGCAATCTGTAACGTCGTTCAGAGCGGGGTCGGCCGAGAAAGTGTCAAGACCCGTGGCCATTCAACCGGTCGACATCGATTCACAGGACCCCACAAGCGCCCCCTTTCCGATTGCCCCGCCCCGGCCAGCTCGCTGGCTCGCCATCTTCGCGATCCTTACCCCGAGCGAGCAGAACGTCTTGGCCGAACTGATGAAAGGTCAGACTGCGGAGGCGATCGCAACGAACGGGTGGCTCGAAGAGTCGACCGTCCGCTCGCAGATCAGGTCGATCCGCCAAAAGCTCGGTGTGAATTCGCCGCAGGCGGCTGTGGTGTTGGCCCGACAAGCAGGTTGGTCCAATGGGGAACCCACCGAAATGCGGTCGTCGCGACCGGACGACCTCGACCAGTCTGAAGTTGGTATCCAATGAGCCGGAGCGCTCGCAGAATCCCCGCGTGCCCGCTGTTGGTCTTGCGGCAGGCAGCGCGGCGCACGCAGCGCTCGCCGAGGCTCGCTGGGCCCCGACGCCCTAGGAGCGTGGGTCAGAACCTTGCCAGGTCGACCGTGCGGGACCGATTGCTGAAATAGTCCTTGGACCAGCGCGTTCATTCGGTCGTGATGCTCGCGAAATGCCTGGTGGACAACGAGGATGGACCCATGACGACGACCACCACAGCACGGCTCTTCGACGTGGAGATGGGTGAGGCAGAAACGCCGAGACCCGCGGCTCCAGCCGGCGACGCGAAGACCTTCCGCCGTTACGACCAGTCCCAGTGCTTCTTGCTCCCACCATCGCTCGACGAGTGGCTCGACGAAGACGACGAGGCCCGCTTCGTCTCAGAGGTCGTCGAGGACCTTCTCGACCTCTCGGCGATCTACGCCGCCTACGAGTCGGCCTCCGGTGCGCCGCCCTATGACCCCCGCATGATGCTGAAGCTCCTCCTCTACGGCTACACCACGGGCGTCACCTCGTCGCGCGAGATCGAGCGGCGCTGCAAACGAGACGTCGCCTTCCGGTGGCTTTCTGCCAACGAGGCACCCGACTACCGCTCGGTCAGCCGCTTTCGCCGCCGCCACCTCGGTTCGCTCCGGCCGTTGTTCCTCCAAGTGCTCGGGATGTGCGCCACGGCCGGCCTCGTGCGATTGGGTCGCGTCGCCTTGGACGGCACCAAGCTCGACGCCAACGCGTCGCGCCACAAGGCGATGAGCTATGACCACATCGTGCCCAAGATCGAACAGCTCCAGGCCGAGGTCGACGCGATGCTCGCCGAAGCAGAAGCGACCGATGCAGCAGAGGACGAGGCCTATGGGGAGGACCGCCGCGGCGACGAGGTCCCCCAAGGGCTCGCCCGCCGGGAGAGCCGTCTCGAAAAGCTCCGCGCCGCGAAAGAGGCGATCGAGAAGGACGCCCGGGACAAGGCCGAGGCACAGGCACAGAAGAGGGCGGCCGAGCAGGGCAAGGCCGAAGACGAGATCGAGGCCGCCGGCAAGGCGGCCGCCGAGCGGGCCACGCCGAAGCCCTCGGCCCAGCGCAACTTCACCGACCCCGAGAGTCGCATGATGAAGACGAACCACGGCTTCGACTACGCGTTCAACGCTCAGGCCGTGGTCGACGAGGAGAGCCAAGTCATCCTCGCCGCCGAGGTCACCCAGGAGGCGAGCGACGTCAACCAGCTCGTCCCTATGGCCGAAAGGACCGAGGAGAACCTCGCCGACGCAGCGGTTGGGGGCTCCCCCGAGAAGCTCCTCTCCGATGCCGGCTACTGCTCGGAGGAGAACCTCGAGGAGGCCGAGGACCTGAACCCCGACGTGCTCTGTGCGACCGGTCGCCAACAGCACGGCGAGAAGTTCCCAACGACGCCGCGGGGCCGCATCCCGAAGGACGCGACGCGTCGGGAGCGCATGGCCCGGCGCCTCCGGACGAAGAAGGGTCGTGCGGACTACGCGCGGAGAAAGGCGATCGTCGAGCCGGCCTTCGGGCAGATGAAGGTCCGCCAGCACGCCGGCCAGCTCCGCCTGCGCGGACTCGCGGGTGCCCAAGGCGAGTGGACGCTCCACGCGATCTGCCACAACCTCAGGAAGCTCGGGAACGCAGGGGGAACAATGGCGCTCAGGGTCGCCTGAGCCCGAGCGGCTGATTGCACGCCGCTACGAATATCACTCCGCGACCCGTTCCCGCTCCGCATGGCACCTGATCATGGCGAGCAATGGGGTCCACGGGTGTCGCAGTTGGCTGTTGGCGGATTCTGACCGGACTTTGGCGGCCCGGCCCCGATTTCGAGGGTCCTCGACGCCATGACCAGGGTGTTTAGGTTTGGTGGCCGGGAAATGTAGGGGCGACACCATCCTCTGAAGCAGGGCCATAGCCCGTTATCATTCGCACTGTGTTCGTCAAGAAGACGGTGCGCAAGAGGGGCGACAAGGCCTACACGTACCTCTCCTTGGTCGAGTCGGTGCGCATCGACGGCAAGATGACCCACACCACGCTGTTGCGCCTGGGCGAGGTGGGCGAGCTGCGACGCAGCGGCCAGATCGATCGCATCATCGCCGCCTTGCGCAGCCACGCCGAGGGCTCGTGGGTGGACGGCGACGAGCTCTCGGCGGCGGGTGCACCGGGCTTGGGGGCCATGGCGGCGGTGCACGCATACTTCTCTCGGCTCGGGCTCGAGTCGTTCTTCGCAGAACTCGGTGACAGGCGCGGTGCCGAGCACCTGGCCGACGTCATCTACGTGATGACGGCCAACCGTCTTCTGCGTCCGTGGTCGAAACGCCGGACCGTCCTCGAGTGGTTGCACGACGTGGCCCTGCCCGGAGAGGTGGCGGCTCCGTCGCTCGACCAGTGCTACCGCGGCATCGACGCCATCGCCTCGGCCAAAGAGCAGCTCGAGCCCCACCTCTATGGTCGCCTCACCGATCTCACCAACTTGGACCTCCGCCTCGTCTGCTACGACGTGACCTCGACCTACTTCGAGACCGAAAAGGCCGCGACCGATCGTTTCGACTCCCGGCGCTTCGGCTACAGCCGAGACAAGCGAGGGGACCGTCCCCAGGTGGTGATCGGCCTGTTGGTCACCGGCGATGGCATCCCCATCGCCCACCACGTCTTTGCCGGCAACACCTCCGACGTCACCACCTTGCCGATGGTCATGGCCGATTACCAAGAACGCTTCGGCGTCGGGCGCATCGCCTTGGTGGCCGATCGGGGCCTGATCTCAGAGGACAACGTGGCCCAAGTGGCCGCCGCCGGGTTCGACCACGTGCTGGCCACACGCCTGCACGACTCGGCCGACGTGCAGGCGGCCTTGGAGGCCGCCTGCCTGCCCGAGGCCCATTGGGTTCCGGTGAAAGACGCCAACTCGGCGGCTTGTGAGGTACGCGTCGGTTCCGAGCGCTACGTGGTGGTGGCATCCCTCCCGCGCCTTGTCCGCGACAATGCCCGGCGAGAGCAGCTCCTCGTTCGGGCCGAGGACAAGCTGATCGCCCTCGAGGAGCGCGTGCGGGCCGGGCGGCTCGCCGACCCGGCCAAGATCGGTGCGGCAGCCGACCGGATCTTCCGCGACTCGGGAGTGGCCCGCTGCTTTGTCACCACCACCCGAGAGGCCTGGTTCTCCTGGGACTACGACCAAGAGGCGCTGCACTACGAAGAGGACCTCTTGGCCGGGCGTTACGTGATCACCACCTCGCTCAGCCCCGAGCAGGCCTCGACGGAGAACGTCGTGCGCTATTACCGGGCGCTGCAGCGCGTCGAGAGGCGCTTCCGGGTGTTGAAAGACTTCATCGGACTGCGCCCCGTCTACCACTTCACCGAACGACGGGTGCACGGCCACATCTCCCTATGCGTGCTGGCCGCGACCATCGAAGCGGTGATGACCAAGGACCTCGCCCAAGCTGGCGTCATGGACCCCGACCTCGAAGGCCAGGTGCTCTCGGCACGCCGGGCCCTTGCCGAGCTCAACCGCATCCGTCGGGTCGAGCTCGACGCCGGGGATAGCTGCGTCAGCGTCGTCACCAGGAGGAACGCCCTCCAGACCCAGATTCTGGCCGCCTTCGGGGTGGATACCAGCGACTGGGACCGGGCTGCAATCGCCTGACCAGGGACTATTGCGATTCTGTAGGGGAAACACCCGTCATGCGCGCCCCCATCTACCTGGGATTACGCGAAGGGGCCGCCAAAGTCCGGTCTGACCC
>CAVYGS010000002.1:0-6092 GCA_963768185.1 uncultured Acidimicrobiaceae bacterium | reverse complement strand
GGCTTAGCTTGCAGTTAAACCTCCGGTGTCACCTGGCTGAGGTTTCCTCGAGGCGGATCTCGCCCGCCTTGGCCGCCACGTGGCGCATCTGGCCGATGAGACGGCGCATCCGCCGGTCGTTGTCGATCCACTCGCGATAGAGCTTCGCTTCGGCAGCATTGAGTCGCCGGGTGACGGTCTTGCCGCTCACCTTGGTCGTCCACTGGTAATACGGCCCGTGGGGCTGGGGCGGGTCTGCGTGGCACTTGCAGCCCGGTGTGGCGCAGTGCGTGTACCGGCGGGTGAGGCTTCCAGAGGAGATGAGGCCGATCCCGGCCAACTGGCCGGCCAGCTCCCGATAGCGCTGTTCGTAGTTGGCCAGCCGTTGCGCAGGGGTCATTCGGGCCATCGGTCCTCCAGGCGCAGTATCCCAGCTTCTATCCCAGACAGTAGTAATACTGTCTGGGAGATGGCCAGCCCCGGTGCAGGCGACCTGGTCCGCTTCCGGACCGGCCTCTACGGGTGTTTCACTCGCTGGAGCGACGCCCTGTTCGAGCTCTGTGACGCGGTGCTGGGTGCGCCCTCAGCGGTCGGATCGGTCCCAGCGTTGAGTCTCGAACCAGAGTTCCGACGATCCCACGGCAGCCTCTACAAGGCGCTGGCCCGGGGCGGCATCGACGAGGAGCGCGTCCGCCGGCTGCTCGTCGAGCACCGGCCGAAGGCCTGGCCCCTCGTCTTCGCCGTCGATGCCTCGACCTGGGATCGCTGCGATGCCGAGTGCAGCCCCGAACGCGGTTTCTACTACTCGGCCTCCAAACATTCGGCCGGCCAACCGATCGTGGCTGGCTGGAGCTACCAGTGGATCTGCCAGCTCAACTGGGCGCCCGATAGCTGGACGGCGCCTCTCGATGCGATGCGGATCACGCCCCAGAGCGACGCCACGACGGCGACGGTGGACCAGGTCCGCCGCTTGGTGGGGCTCCTTCCGGTCGATCGAGAAGTTCCACTCTTCGTCTGCGACGCCGGCTACGACCCGATCGCCATCGGTCACGGCCTCACCGACGTGCGGTGTGAGGTCCTCACCCGCATCCGCGACGACCGGGTCTTCTACTCGGACCCTCCACCGCGCCCCAATCGACCACCCGAGACCGGTGGCCGCCCCCCTCGCCATGGCAGACGCTTCAAGTGTTCGGAGCCGGCGACCTGGCCCGAGGGGTCGGCCAGCCTCATCGCGTCTGACCCCCGCTACGGCACGGTCACCGTCGATGCCTGGCATGGCGTGCACCCGCGACTCATTGGCCGGGGACGCTGGGCCGGCCACCGCATACCGCCGATCGTGAAGGGGACGGTCATCCGCCTGGAGGTTGAGCACCTGCCCAGGCCGACGGCGCGCACGAAGAAGACGCTGTGGCTGTGGTGGTCGGGTCAAGGTGAGCCCGACCTGGAGCGGTGCTGGCGCGCCTATCTGCGTCGCTTCGACATCGAGCACACGTTCCGATTCGCCAAGCACACCCTCGGGTGGACGACACCATCACTGTGCACGCCGGAGCAGGCCGACCGCTGGACCTGGCTCGTGTTGGCGGTGCTCACCCAGCTGCGGCTCGCTCGTGGCCTCGTCCAAGACCTCCGGCTTCCCTGGGAACGACCCCGCGATCCGACGCAGCTCACGCCGGCACGTGTGCGACGGGGGTTTCGTCGACTTCGTGCAACGATCGGCTCGCCGGCCAGTCCGCCGAAACGTTCACGGGCCGGACCAGGACGGCCCAAAGGGACTCGACGACCACCGAGAACCCGCTATCCACCGGTCAAGAAGGCGGCATGAGCTGCCGGCGAGGGTTTAACTGCAAGCTAAGAGCGCGCGCCATTAGGCGGCTGTCAGATGCTCCCACCGTTTGGCCCACTTCACGAGCTTGACCGTGATGATCAGGGCCACGGCTAGGGCCAACTGGGCCAGGCGGTGGGGAACGAACCGATCGGTGTTTCGTCGTAGCTGGCCGAAGTTGGAAAGCCACGAGTTGGTCCGCTCGACCGGCCAGCGCATGCCGAGCGGGACCCGCTTGGGCTTGTCGGCGGTTCCGGTCTTGCGTCGTTCGGCGATGACGAAGTCCTCGACCCCTCGTGCCGTGCACTCGGATCGAACAACGTTGTTGTCATAACCCCGGTCCAGGTGCAGGGTCTCGACCTCTTGGAGAAGACCGCGCCCGCCAACCGCGTCGAGGGTGGCAGGGAGCAGCACGCAGTCGTTGCGGTTGGCCCCATCTGTCACCCAGCCGATCGGCACGCCGTTGCGATCGGTGGCGACCGACCACTTCCAGCCGGTCTTCCCGCGATCGGTGGGGTTCGGCCCGGTGCCTTCCCCGCCCGAGGGTGCCTTGTGCAATGAGCCGTCGACCGAAACCTCCGAGAGGTCCAGACCGATCACCTTGTCGAAGGCACCGATGGCCTCTTCGACCAGGCGCCCGAAGGCGCCGGCCGCCACCCACTCGTCACGTCGACGACGAAGCGTGGTCTCGCCGCCCTTGCCCAGGCGTCCGGCCACGTCCCAGCTGCACCCGGTCACCAAGCGGAACAAGATGGCCTCGAAGCAGTCCCGGTCCGAGATCCGGCGACGGTGACAACCGAGCGGATGGGTGGTTTCCACGCGTTCAGGCAGGTAGGCGGCGAATGCCTGCCACACGGCGTCGACGACATCGGGATCGAGTGCGAGCATGGAGCCTCCACTGGTTCGTTGGGTCGGGTACGCAGCCGGATCATCTCGGCTCCGACACAACGACCGGTGGACCCTTCTCCCTGGACAGCGGCGGTCCACCCCCAACAGTGGGTCCAGCCGAAAAGATGGCCACCAAGGAGGTGGTCATGGCCAAGGTGCAACGCAACCAGCCCTGTCCGTGCGGGAGCGGGAACAAGGCCAAACGCTGCTGCTATCGCCCCGAACAGATCATCGAGGTTCGCGTCATGCCGCTCGACCTCACCGAAGACGCGTTCTCGGTCCTGCGGGCTCAGAGCGTGATCGAACTGCGAGCCCTCTTCGATCAGCTGTTCGATCTGCCCAAGCTCGACCTCACCTTGCAGGTGCCGCTGCCCAGGATCATCACTCCGCAGATCGACCAGGCGATCAGTGCTCTGCAAGACCGCGAAGATGAAACATTCGACCGAGTGCTCGCCGAGGTGATGCCGACAGTCGACTCCGTGGAGCGTCGGATCGACCTTGCCCAGGCCGTCATTGCACTACGGGATCAAAGACGAGTCTCCGTTCCGCTTGCGGCCATGGCCATCTTTGAGCTCGACCGTGAGGAGTCGATTCTCTTCACCTCGGCAGTCGCCGAATCGATCGGCGTCTTGGCTGGGGATCAACGCACCCAGAGCGGGCTCCTCATCGCAAGCTAAAACCGAGCTCCCGCTCGGAAGGTGTCACGCTGACCAACTGGCGCGCGCTCTAAGGCGGCGGCGCCAAAGATCCATGCCTGTTTTCGTTTCAGCCGTCCGTCGTTTCGCTTTGCGGCAGCGACATCCATATGCAGAAGGACGTCCTCAGTCAAGGTGACGTCGCCCGTATGGAGAATGCTGTCCAAGAGAAGGTCCGGATCCATTGGCTCTCGGCCCGGCCGCACGCTCATCAGTCCGATGACAGCCAGAACGACCGAAAGCCCAGCTGCAGCGATTCCGGCCTCTCCTAGTGTGTAGGTCGCGAGGGTGGTCACGGTGCCCGCGAGGGTGGTCACAACTCCCGCGAAGCCAGCAAGGACTCCCGCCACCGAGTTGACAGACTCCGACCGCGTTAAGCGTCCCAAACACTTCCTTGGCGATCGCATGTCGCTGCCGTGACTCCGAAGGTTCGATCAAGCCCACTGGTCGGAATCTAGGCAGAGGGTGTTTCGACGAGGCCTCTTGAGAACTCGCGCCGCGAGTGGGACGCGCACCCAACCAGTGTCGGGGATTTCGGGGCCGCCTGCCGGCTGACGTGCACGAAGCCGGAGCAAGGACACCTATGCCCGTTTGGGCGAGCCCGGGTAGCAAACTCAAAGGAGACGCCCTGCACCCAACACCATCTGCACGGACAGCCACGCTCGAGCTGTGTCGGAAGGAGCGATGTACGCTGCGCCCCGCCCACCACGGCCACGCCTGCGCATCGGAGATCCCGCTGGTGCCTTCCGTCCTCGTCACCGACTATGCCTGGCCCACCCTGGACGTCGAGCGTGAGCTCCTCGCGGCGGCGGGATGCGAGATCGTCGCCGCTGAGAGCGGCAACGAGGACGAGCTGGCGTCCCTCGCGGCGGACGCCGACGCCATCCTGACCAACTGGAAGCCGGTGACGGCCACGGTGCTCGAGCGCGCGCCGCGTTGCCTCACCATCGTGCGCTACGGCGTGGGCCTCGACAACATCGACGTGGCCGCCGCGACGCGGCTCGGGATGATTGTGAGCAACGTCTCCGACTACTGCATCGAGGAAGTCTCCGATCACGCGATGGCGCTCCTCCTCGCGCTGGCCCGCCGCCTGGTCGACTTCACCGATCAGACGCGCGCCGGGGGGTGGGACAACCAGGAGTTCGGGGTGATGCACCGCCTGCGCGGCCGCACCCTCGGGCTCGTGGGCTTCGGGCGGATCGCCCGAAGGGTCGCCGAGAAGGCTCGGGCGTTCGGTCTCGACGTGGTCGCGTGGTCGCCCAGCCTGGCCACCTCGGCCCCCGAGGGGATCGAAGTCGCCCAATCGCTCGACGACCTCCTTGGTCGCGCCGACATCGTGTCGCTGCACGCGCCACTCACCTCCGACACCAGGCACCTCATCGGTCGCGACCGGTTCGAGCGGATGCGCCCGGGCGCGTTCTTGATCAACACGGCGCGCGGCGCCCTGGTCGACCAGAGCGCACTGCTCAAGGCGCTGGGCAGCGGCCGCCTCGGCGGCGCCGGGATCGACGTGCTCGACGAGGAGCCGCCACCGCCCGAGCATCCGCTTCGCCACGCTGCGGGGGTCGTGCTCACCCCGCACGCCGCGTTCTACTCGGCGGAGTCCGTGCGCGAGCTCCAGGAGAAGGCGGTGGCCAACGTGGTGGTCGCACTCAAGGGCGAGGTCCCGGCGACCATCGTGAACCCCGAGGTCCTGGAGAGCCCGGCTCGGCGAAGGCCGGCGCCCGAGGCGAAATAGGATCGATGACGAGAAGGGGAGGCAGCATGACCGAGCTCATCACCCCACCCGCGAAGGCGACCTTCAGGGCCATGTCCGAGGGGACCCTCGAGGACTGGCAGATCATCAGGAGCGTCGAGTCTGACGTGCCGCTGTCCGAGAGCATCCTCGAGCAGCTCCGCAGGATCGGCGAGGTGCCGTGCGGGTTCGCCGTCGACAGGACCACCCACAGCCTCCAGACAGCCACGCGGGCCGAGCGCGCCGGCCGGTCCGACGACTACGTGCTCGCCGCGGTGCTGCACGACATCGGCGACATCCTGGGTCCGGGCAACCACTCTGAGGTCGCTGGCGCGATCCTGCGCCCGCACCTGCCCGAGGATCTCCACTGGATGGTCCAGCACCACGGCGAGTTCCAGCTCTACTACTTCGGGCACTTGACCGGCGGTGACCGCAGCGCCCGGGACCGCCATGCCGGCCACCGGTACTTCGACCTGACCGCGGAGTTCTGCGAGGAGTTCGACCAGCGCTCGTTCGACCCGGACTACGCCACCGAGCCGCTCGAGCACTTCCTTCCCCTGGTGCGGGACAAGATCCACTAGCGCCAGCGGCGGATCGGCGCGCCGGGTCGCCCGGGGCCTGTCACACTGGTGTCGACGGTGAGCCGGCCGGGTGGCCGCGGCTCGGACCGCTGGTCGGATCGGGTCGAGGAAGGTCGGGGCTCCGCAGGGCAGGGTGCTGGCTAGCGGCCAGTCGGGGCGACCCGCAGGAAAGTGCCACAGAGAACAGACCGCCGATGACGGGCTCCGCCCGCACAGGCAAGGGTGAAACGGTGCGGTAAGAGCGCACCAGCGCCCGGGGCGACCCGGGCGGCTCGGCAAACCCCACCCGGAGCAAGGCCAAGCGTGGGACATGGGTGACCCGCCCGCTCCGAGAGGAGCAATCCCCAGGTAGGCCGCTCAGATGGATGGCCACCGCTCCCGCAAGGGAGGCA
>CAVYGS010000001.1:0-768339 GCA_963768185.1 uncultured Acidimicrobiaceae bacterium | reverse complement strand
CCTCAAGACCGGGGTGATCACCCCCGACCTCTATGACCCGCTCATCAACCGGGCCTTCGCCGAGCTGGCCAGCCACTACCGCTGTCTGATCGACCCGGCTCGGGTCTTCAAGCCGCGCGACAAGGGCAGGGTGGAGCGCCCGGTGCCCTATGCCCGTGACTCGTTCTTCGCCGGGCGCGACAAGGAGTTCACCTCCTTGGCCGCCATGCAGACCGACGCGCTGCGCTGGTGCACTGACGTGGCCAACGTGCGGCGCTCGCGCCCTCTCGGCGGGGTGGCTCCCGTCGAGCTGTTCAGCGCGGAAGAGGCCCCCGCCTTGCTCGCCCTGCCGCGCAACGCCTTCGAGCTGGCGTCATGGACCAAGGTCAAGGTCCATCCCGACATCCACGTCAAGGTGTCCAAGACGCTGTACTCGATCCCCTGGCGCTACATCGGCCACAGCCTCCACGCCAAAGAAGGCGCCACCACCGTCGAGTTCTTCGCCGAGGGCGTGCTGATCAAGACCCATGTGCGCCTCGAGCGGGGCAAGCAGACCGACCACGCCGACTACCCGCCCGAGAAGATCGCCTTCCTCTTGCGCAACCCGACCTGGTGCCGGCGCCGGGCCGCCGAGATCGGACCGGCCGCCTCCGAGCTGGTGGACGTGCTTATGGAAGTCAACGCCCTCTATCGGCTGCGCAGCGCCCAAGGGGTGGTCCGCCTGGCCGACAAATACGGTTCCGAGCGCACCGATGCCGCCTGTCGCCGGGCCCTCTGTGTCGGTGACCCCTCCTATCGGACGGTCAAGGGCATCCTCGTCGCCGGCACCGAGGCCGAAGGAACCGAGTTGGTCGTGCTCCTCGACGTCCCGGCCCATCTGCACGGGGCCGCGGGCCTCTTCGCCCACCTCGGTGACAAAGAGGCCGTCGGATGACCAAGACCCATCAGCTCGAAGCGACGTTGCGTGCGCTCAAACTCGGCGGGATGCTCGACACCATCGACGCCCGCCTGGCCCAGGCCACCGCGGGCGAGCTCGGGCACATCGAGTTCCTCCAGGTCCTCTGTGAAGACGAGATCACCCGGCGCGACAGTGCGGGGTTCATCCGTCGGGTCCGAGAGGCCCACTTCGAGTCCACCACCACCATCGAGGAGTTCGACTTCGCCTACAACCCCAAGGTTCCCGCCGCACAGATCCGCGACTTGGCCACGCTGCGTTTCATCGAGGCCTCCGAGTCGGTGATCCTCCACGGCCCCGTCGGCGTCGGCAAGACCATGATCGCCCAGGCGCTCGGCCATGGGGCCTGTCGGGCCGGCCACAGCGTGTCGTTCACCAAGACCTCTCGCCTGGTGGGCGACCTGGCCGGCGGCCACGCCGACCGCAGCTGGGAGACGCGCCTCAAAGCCTGGACCCGTCCGGCCGTCTTGATCCTCGACGACTTCGCCATGCGCGAGTTCACCCCGGCCCAGGCCGACGACCTCTACGAGCTGGTGACCGAGCGGACCAAGAAGAGCCTGATCATCACCGCCAACCGGTCAGCCGCTGACTGGTACTCGCTGTTCCCCAACCCGGTGGTGGCCGAGTCCATTCTCGATCGTGTCGTCAACGTGGCCCACCACATCCACATGGACGGCCAGTCCTATCGGCCCAACAAGCGACCAGGCGCACCGAGTGCGGGGAAGAAGCCATGAGCTCAGACAGGTTGTGTGCTGCACCGACATGTCAGAACCCGCTGCCCGAGCGGGCCGGACGCGGCCGTCCAGCCATCTACTGCTCGCCGGCCTGCCGGCCGACCACGCTCAAGGTCAATGCCCGCCACATCGAAGTTGAGATCGACCATGCACCAACGCCCGACGGCGAACGACCGAGCGGACGGGTCTGGTCCGTCGCCCTTCGACGCGGCTCCCGCTACGTCACGCTCGCCACCGAGCTCGGCCGTCCTTCGGCCGAGAACCTGGCCAGCCAGATCAGCGACCTTCTGACTGACCATCCTCAATTACGAGGAGGCACCATCGACTAAACATGCAGCGCAGATCGGACGAGGGAATTACTTGACGGAATCGTCAGGGAATTGCGTGACGGTTGACACACGGGGAACCCGGACCGGGCCCACGAGCGCGAGGCCCGTTCCGCCGGCACATCTCCGATGCGTCCTTTGCGCCGCGCCCAGTGTGGTGGGACTCGACGAGTGGGTTGCCGGGTCAGGTCCCGCCCATCTACCTAATTGAAATTGGGCTCATCCGGCTTCCCCGTGGGTAGCAGGGTAAAGCTGTAGCCCTCCGCAGTGGAAGAAGATGGCCGTCTTGAAGTGCTCGCGGTTGCGGAATCCGTAGGCCATCTTCTTGATCGTTTGGATCTTCGAGTTGAGGCCTTCGGCAGCAGCATTGGTGATGCGGGCGGCGGAGAAGTAGTTGAGCACGCCGTAGAGGTGCCGCTTGATCATGTAGGCCACCTTGATCACCGGTTCGAGGCGCGGGTGGGTGGCCCAGAAGAACCACTGTGTGTAGAACTTCGTGGCCCAGCCGAGGCGGTGGTAGTTCCACAAGACGGCGAGCGACTCTTTGATGGCCCACGCCCGCGCCGTCTTGAGATTCAGATCCTTGAGCGCCCGGAAGGGTCCCTTGTGCTTAGCCGGCAGGTTGCGCTCGGCGTAGAGCCACCAGTATTTGGTGCCGACCAGGGCGTCGATGCCGTCGGCGCGGAGCTCTCGGTTCTCGCGCTTTCTCACGGTGTCGACCGCTTCTCCCATGTGCTTCATGATGTGGAACCGGTCGAAGACGATTTTGTCCTGGGCGTCGACCAAGTGCGCCTCGGCCGAGTTGATGTAGGCCGGCCACATGTCCATGACCACGGCTTTGATCCCTTCACGATCGGTGGCGCTGAAGGAGCAGAAGTAGGGATCGAGGCTGGCTTGGGTGCGGTCGTCGGCGATGTACTCGACGCTGGCGCGCTCGATGTCATAGACGAGGGTGAGATAGGAGTGCCCCTTGGCAATGGCCTTCTCGTCCACACCGATGAGGGCCGGGACCTGGTGCTTCTTTCGAGCCTGGCCTCGGACGACGGCGCGTTGCATGATCCCCCAGCACTCGTCCCAGCTCGTCTTCAAGATGTCGGCCGCCCCGGTGACGTCGGTCTGTTTCATCACGTCGATAGCGAAGCGTTCGAAGGCCTTGGTGAAGCGGCTGCGGGGCTCGGCCCACGGCAGGGGGACCTGGAGGACGCCATGGTCGGCGCACTTGATCCGCGGTGGGCGTGCCGTGACGAAGGTCTTGAACCCTCCGGTGTCGAGGTGGCGCCACGAGCGCACCTCGGAGTGGTCGTAGAGCGCGAGCGCGGCGCCACAGGTCGGGCACGGCCACAGCCGTCCCTCGTAGTGGGCGACGTGCACCTCGACGCTGCGTTCTTCGACCGAGAGGACTACGTCCTCGACGAACCACGGATCCACCAGCCCGAGCACCTGGGCGTACAGCTCGACGTCGCGCACGACCATCACCTCCTGCGCTCCGCTCTTGCCCACGGAGCGACACGATCAGTGTCGCTCCCTCGAGCGCCTCTTGCACCCGGACGAGCCGGGGGTCCAGGGACGGACGGAGTCCGAGCGAGAACCGGAGCGCAGCGGAGGCCCGCAGCGACCCTGGACACCGGGTGAAGCCGGGGCCCACAGCGGAAGACGGCAACGAGCGGCGTTTCGGCAATGCGGTGCCGTCTCGGCCGGACTCTGTCGCGTCACGACGGGGGCGATCGTTGCATCGACATCAGATCAGATCGAACTGGCGTTCGCCCAATTCACCCATGCTGATTCCGGAACAACCTGAAATTGAAGGAGTCTCGGTCATCCGCGTTGCGCGGGTCGAACGCCTCGCCCTCGGTCACTGCCGCCGCTCTCGCGGGCGTGCCGGCCGTGACAACCGGGGCATGGCGGGGTTACCTTCGGCTCAGGACGGACCATCCGGGAGGGCCGATGTCAGAGGAGAAGCTCGAGGTCACGAGCCAGCTGTTCGGCGACGGGGAGACGATCCCGGCGTCGGCTGCCCACAGCATGGCGGGTGGGGAGAACATCAGTCCCGACCTCGCCTGGAGCGAGGGGCCGGCGGGCACCAAGAGCTACGCGGTGACCTGCTGGGACCCTGATGCGCCGACGACCGTCGGGTTCAGCCACTGGATCGTGTTCGACATCCCGCCGTCGGTGCGGGCGCTGGACGTCGGGGCGACACCGCCGGGGGTCTCGGGGTTCATCGACTGGGGGGCGAGCCGCTGGGGCGGGATGGCACCGCCCCCCGGGGATGACCCGCACCACTACCACTTCACCGTCTACGCCCTCGACACCGAGTCGCTCGGGGTCGACCAGACCACGACGTATGCCAAGTTCCGTTTCCTGATCCGCGGCCACGTGCTGGCGTCAGGCACCTTGACCGGCCGTTTCGGTCTGTAGGCGGTTCGCCCAAGGCGGACTCCGGCCCGTGGCGGAGTTGAGATTCATGGTCCCATGACCAGCGTGACTGACCGGTCCGCTCTGCCGCGCTGGCATTTGGAGTGCTCACGGACTTGTGGGACGGCCAGCTGATCATGTCGAGATCGGTAAGAGGATCAAGAAAGCTGGATGCCACAGCTCCGCACCGATCTAATGCGGCATGTATTCCTTCGACCTCAGATCTCGATACCGTCTTCGAAGGCTCGCCGGGCGAGATATTCACCGAAACCCGGTATGGAAAACTCCACGATCCCGTGTTCGGGAGCGTGGATTACTCCCCGATGTATCAACGCATCGCGCTGTCGGTGACGCAGCAAACACACTCACTCCAACCCCCTTTGCGACTTCCCCAGATCGTGCGCGGCCCTTGCGCCCAGCGTTCTTTGACAATCGCAACATCTCATACAGGTACTTTCGACCGGCTTCCCCGATCTGGTCGAATCGAGCAACGTAGATCCCTGCCTCGATCTGACGTCTAACGATTGGAACCGCAGTGACAACATCACCGAGGCGAACTCGTTCCACCCGTAGTTCACGGCCAGCGACCTCCCACGCCGCCGACGCGTAAAGCTGGAGAAAGTACGGATAACCTTCCGCGAGCCGCACTACTTCATTGAGGGCGTCGTCGTCCCAGACAGCGGCCTCGTCAGTTGCCGGTTCCAGAACTGCGGCCCGAGCATCAAGGTCGTCGAGATAGTCGGTGGGTTCGTAGCGGAACCGCTCGGTGTACGTTGCGGCTTTCGCTATGTAGGACGGGAGATACGGCAAGCCTGCACCGATGAAAGCAAACGGGAGCCGGTCACGAAGGTCTTGCACCAAGTGAACGAGCGATCCGAGGCTTGTCTTCGACAACGCTTGGAGCTCATCGACGATGAGCGCCACCCCTGTACCGTCGTCGAGAGCAGCCTGCGCGAGTGCTTCGAGCACCTTGGACAGCGTGGTGTATCCGTCGACGGCGCGCCCTTGACCCACGGTCGGCCCAGTGCCCATCACTTGGAGAGCACCACCTCGCCGCTGAAGCTCACCCAAACGCTTCTTCAGCCTGCCGGGCATCGAAAGCGATTGGCCAAAGCGATCAGCAACCTGGGCGAGTGCCGTGTCGACGCCTACGTTCCGGCGGACCTCTATGTATGGCGCGTACCAACCGGCCACCTCGAAACGGTCGGATACCTCTTTGAGAAGCACGGTTTTCCCGACCCCGCGTAATCCGACGTACACGAGACAGTTCGCCGCATAGTGGGCCTCGATCTGTGTCCGAACGCTTTCGGCGAGGGCAAGCTGATCAGAGCGACCAACCAGGGCGCGCGGCCGATCACCAGCTCTGGGTGTGTAGGGGTTCGGTTGGGCCATAGCGTCTATAATATAAAGATTTACTTATAGTAGTGAAGTTATGGACACGGCCCGTCGGGGCCGTCCGGCGCGGCTCAGGGACAGCTGGAGCCCCGTTGGCTCGATCAAATGGCGTCAGTCGAAGGCCCACACCGGCAGACCTGGGAGAACAGCGTCGGTGACCTCCCGGATGCCGCCGGTAACCACACGGTGCCGTCCTCGTCAGCGAAGACGACACCACCGACAGACCGCCGAGGACCCATGGCCGCTCGAAGAGCCACGAATTCGCCGATCACAACTGATCCTCCGGATCCATGGGCTCGGATAGCTTGGCGCCACCGCCTCGCGGTTCGCGAACGGAGGCCCCGGAAGTGTTGGTGAACGTCTTCGACAACGACGTCGAGTCCTGGGAGCAGCTCGCCAGGACCGACCCGCTGTGGGCGGTGCTCTCCAGCGACGAATACCACGGTGAGGCGCTCACCCCTGAGGCCGAGGAGCGTTTCTGGCGCTCGGGCGAGGAGCACGTGGCCCATGTGACCTCGATCATCCGGGCCGAGCTCGACCCCGGCTTCGAGCCCACGGTCGCGCTCGACTTCGGGTGCGGCGTCGGGCGCAACCTCGTCCCGCTCGCCGAGCGGTGCCGGTCGGCCATCGGCCTGGACGTCTCGGCGACCATGGCGGCGCGCTGTCGTGCCCGCCTTGCCGAGTTTGTCCTGGACAACGCCGACGCGCTGGTCGTCGAGCGCCGGATCGACCCGGCCGCCCTCGCTCGGTTCGGCCCGGTGGACTTCGTGCATTCGGTGCTCGTGTTCCAGCATGTGGTCACCGAGGTGGGGTTCGGGCTCTTCGACCAGCTCTTGGAGTTGCTCACGCCGGGCGGGCACGGCTTTGTGCACTTCCACTGCAAGAGCCCCGGCGGCCCGCTGGCCCGGAGCGTCAAGGACCTGCGCCTCCGGCACCCCCGGTTCAACGCACTCGCCCTCAAGAGCCGGATCCCGCAGCTTCGTGACGTCGTCATGTTGTATGAGTACGACGTGCTCGACCTGCTGGACCATCTGGCGGCTCACGCCGTGCACGACGTCGTGGTTGAGCGCATCGACACCGGCCAGGGGGGCTACGACGCCCGCCTCTACTTCGCGAAATTCCCGGGTGCAGGGGAGGAGTTCGCCCTCGCCGGGCGACCGATGAAAGTGCGGGTCCGACCATGACCGATGCCCCGGTGCCCCAGGCGGCCATCCTCGGGATCGGCGCCTGCCGGCCGTCGCGCAACGTCACCAACGAGGAGATCTGCCAGCAGATCGACTCGACCGATGAGTGGATAAGGACCAGGTCGGGGATCGTCTCGCGGGGCTGGGCGGCGCCCGACGAGACGCTCGAGTCGATGGCGATCGCCGCCGCCACCGACGCGCTCGCCTCGGCCGGAGTGGAGGCCGCGTCGCTTGGGATGGTGCTGGTCGCCACCTGCAGCGACGGCCAACCCATCCACCCTGTCGCGACCCGGGTCGCGGCGGCGCTCGGGACAGAGGTCGCCGCGCTCGAGATCAACGCGACGTGCGCCGGCTTCTGTTACGGCCTCGGGATTGCCCGCGATCTGGTGCGGGGTGGCACCGCTGAGCGGGTGCTCGTGGTGGGGGCGGAGCGGCTGACCGACATCCTCGACCCCCACGACCGGGCGACCGCGTTCATCTTCGCCGACGGCGCGGGTGCCGTCGTGGTCGGGCGCTCCGAGCGCGAGGGGGTGGGCCCGGTGGTGTGGGGGAGCGACGGCGAGCGCGGGAAGGCGCTGACGCTCGTCCCCGACTACGGCGAGTATCGCAACGACCCCACCCTCGGCAAACCCGCCATCTCGATGGAGGGTCGCCGGGTCTTCAAGTGGGCGGCCGAGCACATGCCAAAGGTGGCCGAAGCGGCCTGCAAGGCGGCCGGCGTGACCCTGTCCGATATTGATGTGCTCGTCCCGCACCAGGCGAACCAGCGCATCACCGAGGTGATCGTCCGCACCCTCGACCTCCCCGCCCACGTCGTGGTCGCCGACGACATCGTGACCACCGGCAACACCTCGTCGGCCAGCATTCCACTGGCCGTGCACCGGATGAGGGCGGAGGGTCGGGTGCACGCCGGCGATCTGGCGTTGCTGATCGGCTTCGGTGGCGGCCTCGCGTATGCCGGACAGGTCGTCACCCTGCCGTAACCCTCGATCTCGACCTTTACTTGAGGGTTGGAGATCCCTCTCCTCAACCTCGCGTTGACCCTGGTCGAGGTTCCGTCCGGAAGACGCTGGCATCGGACGCCGGGGAATCGACACCGACGGGCCATTCCCTGCACGACATGGCCGGTTCGATCCGCGAATTCGCGGCACCGGCGCCGTAGCGTGAACGTTCTCGTGCGGCCCTGGCGGAGGGGCTGCACACGTGTCGGGAGCAATTCGCATGGCTATGGCGCCCCTGTGGTCGCCTCGTATGGCGCCCGTCGTCATGGGACAACACCGTTGGCGGCGCATCGTCGTCGCTCTGGTCGCGCTCGTGGCGATCGTCCCCGCGCTGGTCCTCGCGGTCCCGTCGGGCCGTGGCAAGTCCGGCGCGGCCACCAGCCCGAACGCGATGCCCCTCCAGGAGTTCACCAACGACGGGGCCAACTCGCGGCTCTGGAACGCCTACGACGAGACCGAGGCCGCGGCCGGTCCCGCGATCACCGGGCGTCCCTCGCCGCTGGTCTACCGGTCCGTCGACCAGGTGTACACCCGTGCCGGGACCGGCGACCTCGTGCAGTACGCCCAGGACAACGAGTCGGGCCGGTCCTGGAACTCCTACGACCTGACCACCTCGGCCGGCGGGGCGCAGCTCGCGGGTGACCCGACCGCCGTCGTCGCGGGGTCGTTGGTGTACATCTTCGCCCTTGCGAACTCCGGCGATCTCGTCGAGTACGTCAACTCCGGCTCGGGCAGCCAGCTGTGGGACACCGCCGACATCACCTCTTTGTCGGGGGGGCCCCAGATCCAAGGCGACGTGTCGGTGATCCAGGTCGGCACCACGCTCTATGTCTTCGCCCACTCGGCGGCCAATGACCTCGAGGAGTTCGTCGGGGCCGGGGCGGGGACCCGCACCTGGAGCGCGACCGACCTCACCCAGGTGAGCGACGGCCCCACGATCGCGTTCTCGCCGGCGGCGATCCTGTACGGGACCTCCTCGATCCACGCCTACGCCATCTCCACGGTGGGCGACCTGACCGAGTTCGTGAACGACGACTCCGACGGGCACGCCTGGAACGCCTACGACCTGACCTCGATCGCCCAGGGCCCCACCGGGGCCGGCCAGCCGAGCCCCATCGTCTACGGGTCCACGGTGCACGTGTACGTCGACGCCGGCGGGCAGCTGACCGAGTTCGTCAACGACCAGGCGGACCACCGGCTCTGGAACTCCTATGACCTGACCTCGATCGCCCAGGGCCCCCCCATCACCGGCGACCCCTCGGCCGTCTTCTTCAGCCGCTACATCGTCGACATCTACGCCGAGGGCCCCGGCGGGGACCTGGTCAGCTACGTGAACGACGGCGCCGACCACCGGCTCTGGAACGGCTACGACCTCACCCAGTCGTCCTCGGGCCCCTCGATCGGGGCCGATCCCGCCGCCATGGCCGACAACCCGACCGTGACCGTGTTCGCGGCCGGCCCGTTGCCGCCCACCGCGGTCAACGCGATCGTCTCGATCGCCGAGAGCCAGGATCAGAACCACGCGGGCGTGATCGAGGACCCCCCCGGCTCCAACTGCAACATCTACACGGCGTACTGGGGCCGGGGATCGGCCACCGGGTGTGCCCCGGGAACGAGCGCCGAGGAGTGGTGCAGCGACTTCGCCGAGTGGGTGTGGGCCCAGGCCGGCGTCGACACCACCGGGATCGACGGGTGGGCCTACAGCTTCGTCGAGTGGGGCCAGTCGCACGCCGGTGCCTGGCAGCCCGGCGACACGAATGACCCCCAGCCGGGTGACGCGGTGGTCTGGGGCGACCTGTCGACCGGGTACGGGTCCCACGTCGGCATCGTGGTCGGGGTGAGCGGCGGCTGGATCGACGTGGTGTCGGGGAACGCCGGCCCGCCGATCGACGCGGCCGGCGACGTCGACGCCGTGTGGGACTCGGGGTATTTCGACCCGTCCACCTCGACCTCCAACGGCTACCCGATCATCGGCTACGTGGCGCCCGTCGGATACTCCGCCGCCCAGCCGGCTGCCGAGTCGGCGCACGCCCTGTCGCCCAGCCAGTTGGCCAAGCTGATCGCCGCCCAGGACGGAGGGAAGTAGCCCGGATCGCCACCACGAGCCCGGGGTCGGCTGAGGCCGTCGTCGTTGACGCTGGAGGGCCTTTCGATCAGCTCGCCGAGGCCGTCCGAACTGCGCTCGCCCTACAGCGCTCGACACCCCGCCAGCAGCGCTCTGGAGGAAAGTGCGACGTCGTGCTCGACAGCGGCTCCGTCTGGCGGCTGTCCCTGGCGAATGCGGTGTCACACCTATGACATGGGTGCTTCACTTACGGAGATGCCGACCACGCGCCCCCGCCACGTGATCACCGAGACCGATGAGGTGGCCCGGGCACTGGACGATGCCGCCGAGCGCTGGCCGGAGGACCGCGAGAGCAGGGCCAAGCTTGTACTGCACCTCCTCGAGGAGGGTCACCGCGCTCTCGGACACCTCCGAACTCAGGCTGCGGCCGAAAGGAAAGAGGCCCTCGCCAGGACGAGAGGCTTGCTCACTGGGGTCTACGGTCGCGAATACCTGAGTTCTGAGCGCCAAGACTGGCCCGAGTGATCGTCACCGATGCCTCACTGCTGATCGCGCGTCTGGACGCGGACGACGATCACCACGAGTGGGCCGAGGCCCTCCTGGAGAGCCTCGGTCCGGTGCCCCTGGCGGCGAGCAGGCTGACGATTGCCGAGGTGCTTATCGGACCCGCTCGAGCGGGAAAACTCGAGGCCGCACTCGCGGCAATCGAGCAACTGGGAGTCCGCGACGTCGGGCTCGACGCTGATGCGGCCACGCGTCTGGCAGGCCTTCGGGTCGCGACGGGGCTCAAGATGCCGGATTGCTGTGTCCTCCTCGCCGCCGAGCAGACCGAAGCAGAGGTCGCAACTTTCGACGAGCGATTAGCGACTGCCGCACGGAACCTGGGGATGGCCGTTCGCGAGTGATGTCTGGCCCAGCGCGTCGAGCTGGTGTGGACCCCGACGGCGAGCATCGGCTGTGGGTCACCACCCGGTCAGGCGTTCGAATGCCGACTCGTCCAAGCGGCGACCGTAGAACCGGCGGGTCGTGCCTGCCCGGCGGTCTCGAGTGGGCCACGCTGATGGCCACCCAGGACGGCGGCAAGTAGGCCGGTGCCCCTGGGGCGCGGCCCGCTGTCGTAGCGTCGTCTGATCGCGACCGGCCTTCCCCCCGATCCTCGAGCGGCCGACGAAGAGCGGTCGTCTGTGGCGCGCCCGGCGGGGGAGCGACCCGAGGTCTCGATCGTGGTGCCGTTCTTCAACCCCGGGCCGGTGGTTCGGACCACCGTAGAGCGGGCCGCGGCGGCGCTCACGGAGAGCGGCGTGCGGGCCGAGATCATCGCCGTGTGCGACGGCGCGACCGACGGCAGCGAGAAGACCCTCGAGGGGCTCCTGCCCGGGGTGCTCCAGACGGTGGTCCTCGAGGCCAACTACGGCAAGGGCCGCGCCGTGCGCGAGGGGATGGCGCGGGCGACGGGATCGCTCGTCGGGTTCATCGACGCCGACGGCGACATCCCGCCCGAGGTCCTTCCCTCTTTCGTGGCCCGGGCAAGAGAGACCGGTGCGGACATCTTGTTCGGGAGCAAGCGCCACCGCGAGTCGAGGGCCGAGGTGCCCTGGGTCCGCCGGATTTCCTCCTCCGGCTACCGCGTGCTGGTCCGGGCGCTGTTCAACCTCGCGGTGCCCGACACCCAGACGGGGGTGAAGCTGCTGCGGGCCGAGGTCGTCGAGGCGGTGCTGCCCCAGATGGTCGAGGAGCGGTTTGCGTTCGACCTCGAGCTCTTCGTGCTGGCCCAGCGGGCCGGCTATACGTCCTTCGTGGAAGTGCCGGTCCGGGTCGACAAGCAGTACACGAGCACCGTGTCCACTCGGGAGGCGCGCACGATCGTGACCGACACCCTCAACCTCTTCTGGAGGTTCAGGGTCAAGCGAAGCCTCACGGTGCGAGACCCGGGAGCGTGAATCGACGCACCCCGGCCGCCGGGTGCCAGATGAACACCTCGATCCCGGCTTTAGCCAGGGTTCGGCGAGCGTGGAGCCGGTGCTCGACCTGGCCAATCGCCGCCTCGGTGGTGGCCTTGGGTGTGGTCTCGAGGCCCTGAGAATCCGACAGCACGAACTCGACCACTTTCGATCGAACTGGCACCGAGGATCCGCCGACCGGCTCTTCCAGCGCGTAGACCCACGGCCGGTCGGCGAAACGCCCGACGAAACCGTTCGAGGCGACGACCTCGGCCCCCGGTGGCGTGCGGGCGAGCACTCCGTCGAGCACCTTGGCCGCGGCGTCGTCGGTCCGGACGAAGTACGGCGCGGCGCGGGGGATCCACACCACCCCCACGATCACCGCCTCGACGAGCGCCGCCAGGCCGATCACCGCCCCGGCCAGCCGCCATGGCCGGTCCCGACGGCTGAGCCAACACAACAAGAGGGCCGCGCCGACGGGGAACACGACGTAGATCGGGAGCACCTGGAAGGCCGCCTCGGGCTGCACGACCGAGACCTGCTCGTTGAGCACTGCGGGCACGAAGAGCACCGCCGCGACGGCGATGCCGATCGAGCTCGCCAGGCCGATCAGGCCGGCACCGGCCATCGTCTGCCAGAGGTCGGTGCGCTTCTCCTTCACCATGTCGAACACGAGGTGCGGGTGACGAAACACCCCCAGGACCACCTGGGTGATGTGGACGTTCGGGCCCGAGCCGGGAGTGAGGTACTCGTACAGGGTCGACAGCTGGCTGCCCTTGTCGAAGCCTGTCGCATCGAGGGCGAGCACCCAGGCCACGGCCGCCGCCGCCAGCGCCACGCCTTGGCGCCACAGGTGTCGCCGTGAGAGCACGAGGCCGGCGCCGAGCCCGATCAAGACGACCGACTCGACCGTCCCGCAGCTGAGCGTGAGCACGGTGAAGACGACCGCGCAGACCCAGCGGCGGTTCCACAGGCTGCGGGTCGCCAGCAGCGCGAAGAGCGTGGCGAACGCCTCGACGTGGAAGTCGAAGGCGCTCGACCACCAGATCCAGGGGTCGAAGGCCACCACGATCAGCGCGCCGGCGGCCACCAGGTTCCGGGAACGCCTCCCGGCTCCCCAGTGCTCGGAGAGGATCTCGAGCACCCAGACGAAGGCCACGAGCTCGGCGGCCACGGTCGCCAGGTCCTGGAGCACGAGGAGGATGAACCCGCCCGGGTCGATCCATTCGAGCAGCGCCAGGGGGTAGACGAGCAGCTCGAAGTGGTTCTCCACGAACGGGTTCGTGCGGTAGATGGTGGAGGTGGGGTCGAGGTGGCCCCCGGCGATGGCGTGCCATGCCTGGTAGAAGAGGCCGAAGTCCGAGGTCAGCGAGAACCGGTCGTAGACGTGGACGCTCTGGAGCACCAACCAGGCGAGCTGGCCGACGAGCACCATCGCCCCGATCGTTAACCACGGCACCCGGCGCTCACGCTGCCCGAATATGGCTCGCTCGTGATCGTTGCGGGGTCCGCCCATTGCCGGGGTCATCGTGGCACGGCGGCGCGCGCCGAACACCGGCCCCTGGTTCTTTTGTGCTGCGTTCAAACCCAGTGAGTCGATGAGGAGTATCCGGTGATCTGTGCAGCCTGGGCTGGCTCCCAAAGCGAGCGCGCCACTGGGGCCGTGGTGTGAATCAAAAGGCAGGCGCCACAAGGAGCGCGGGCGGTCCTTTGCGTTGGTTTGGGTTGCGCGACCGGCGATCGCAGACCATGAGGCTGTCACGTCTCGTCCCCGTCCTCGGTTGAAAGAGATGAGAGGTGAAGGCGCCGACACCGGAAATGATTGACTCCGGTGCCCAGCGCTGCTAGAAACCCGGCGGGCCACCGCGCCCACCAACAGGACGGGGAGGTCCAAAGTTGCGAATCGTCCGGCGGTTAGCCGTTTTGCTGTTGGCGGTCGCGCCAATCAGTCTGGCGCTCGGAGTCTCGGGTGCGAGCGGGGTCTCGAACTCAACGACGACGGCGTTCACGCCGGCGCCGACGACTCCTGAGGTGTATGGGGCGGAGACGATTGCCTCGACGGCCTTCATGACGACGGTCGTTGGGGCCGGCCCGGCCTCAGACTTCCCCGAGGGTACGGTCGACATCGTTGCCACCGGGCCCTCTCCTGCCACGACCGCGACCACGGTCTGCAGCTCGGACTTCGCATCCGCTAACACGACGGTCACCGCCCCGAGTACCTCCAACTACACGTGCACGGGTGCCGGGAGCGACACACTCCTCGGGGCCGGCACCTACGCAGTCACGGCCGACTTTATTCCGGGGACCCCGTCCGCCTCGCTCGTCGGGTTCACCTACACCGCGAGCACCTCGGCGCCAGACGCCTATGTGGTGGAAGCGACGACGACCACCTCGGCGACCACGCTCGCGGCCGGTCCGTACGCTGCGGGTGGCACCGCTTCGGACACCGACACGATCACCGGCGCCGTCAACGCGAGTGGCGACACGGTCGTCTTCACCTACTACTACGGCAACGCGACTTGCACGGCCCCATCGGCTGGCGCGGTTGACGGGACTGTCTCTGGAGACACCGCCACTGTGAGCATCCCGCTTCCGGACACGGAGGGAACGACCTTCTCGGTCAGTGCCGTCTACAACGGTGACACCAACAACACGGGTTCGACGGCGGCCTGCGAGGCAGGTGCCGCCACCGTGGCAGCGACTCCGGTCGTGTCGACGTCAGCCTCTGCGGCGGGAACGACCGGGAGCTCGATAAGCGACACGGTGACCATCACCGGCCTGAGTGGCACCAACGCCACCGGTCTGGTCACGGTGTACGCGCAGCTGGGTAGCTGCACCGGCACCATTTACGGTTCCCAGTCGGTGCCGATTGGTCCCACGATCACGGGCACGACGTCCACCTTCACGGTTGCCTTCCCACCGACGGATGCCGGGACTTACTACTGGACGGCGTCTTACGCCGGTGACGTCAACAACTCGCCGGCAACCGAGGCTTGCAACACGTCCACGACGACTGAGGTCACGGTGGTGAGCTCGCCAACAGTGACACCTCCGCCGCCTGCGGCACCGACACTCACCATCACGACGCACTTCTTGCCCAACGCGCTGCGTGGCCAGCACTACTCGGCGACGTTGACCGTGACCGGTGGGGTCACCCCGTACACCTGGACGATCGCAGCTGGGCACCTCCCGCCTGGGCTCACGCTGTCGAGTAGCGGTGTGATCTCCGGATTGGTTGGAGCGGTGGGCACCTACACGTTCACTGTCGATGTGACCGACTCGAGTGTCACGCCTGGGTTCGCCAGCAGGCAGTTCTCGATCACGGTGGTTGCCTGATCGAATCGTCGCCCAAAAGGCGACAGCGACAAGCGTCAAGCCAAGAGGGGCCCCGGAGCGATCCGTGGGCCCCTCTGGCGCGCTCTCGGGACAATCGAAGCCCGGAGCTTCCGACACCCACCCGGAACCGTCGCGCTGCGTCAAGGCGGATCCCAACAATCCGGTTCGAATCCCCCATCGCAGCGCGCCACCGGATAGAGTCACGGCTGCGCCGCGGACCGTGTCGATGGTAGGCCCGGGTCCGGCGAGTGGGGCTGGGCGGAGGAAGTTTGGAGCGCTCGGGATGCCCGTGGTGACGGGCGGGCACCGAGCAGCGGGAGACCTAGATTGACAATTCAAGAGGAGGCCGCGCCGAGGCTGGCGCCGGACCGCCTTCATGCGGGGGAGCGGTGCGAGCGCGATCCGCATGTTGGTGCGCGCCTATCTCGCCGGGGACCGCGACGCGTTCTCGATCATTGTCGACGACCACTACAACGCGCTCAAGAGCCAGGCCCGTCGCCTGCTGGCTTCGGGGGCCCAGCCCGAGGACGCCGTCCAGGAGACCTTTGAGCGGGCGCTCCGGGGGATCCATCGCTTCGGGCTCTCCGGCGACTACCGGCTCGGGGCGTGGCTGAGCCGCATCCTGACCAACGTCTGCTACGACCTGAGGGCTCGATCGAGCCGTGAGGTCAGGCTGGCTCGCGAGGCCGTCGTGGAACTGCGACCCGAGGCCGACGTCGCCGACGGGGTCAGCGACCCGTGGATCGTCCAGACGGTCCAAGAGGCGCTGGCGAGCCTTCCCGACACCCACCGCCAGGCCCTCATGCTTCGGGAGGTCGGTGGCCTGGCCTACGCCGAGGTGGCCGAGTCCGAGAACATCTCGGTGGAGAACGCGCGGGCCCGGGTCTCGCGGGCCAAGAGTTCGCTCCAGCACCGTTTGGCCGGGGTCAAGTCAGCTGGCGGACTCCTGGCCGGGCTGCCGCTGGTCCGCCTGGTCACCCGCTCCTCTCGGTGGGCTCACGAGCCCGTCGGCGACGGAAGGGCCCTCAGCGTCTCCGACGGCCTCGCACAGGCTCCAGGAGGCGGTTCAGGGGGCTTCTCCGCCCTCTGGGACCGGATCGCCTCGCAGATCTCCTCGAGCCCCCTCGGGCAGGCGGCCATGGCGATCGTCGCCAACACCCCCCGAGGGACCGCCCTCGTCGGCATGGCGGCCACCGTGGCCACGGTGTCGATCTCGGCGGCGGTCATCCACTCGCCGGCCGCTCTCTCGAACGTCCCGAGCTCCCACATCAGCCTCGACGCTCATGACGCTGGGCTGTCGAGCACCGAGGGTCCGAGCACCGCCTCGGGTGCCGCGACCACTGGCCCGGCCGCCTCGGCGGGCCAATACGCGTGGGTCGACCCCGGGACCGCGAGCACCCAGGCGCTGGCCGGGCTGCCCGCCGGCAGCTGTACCTCGGCCAACGGGGTCGCCGCCCCCGGTGCCGGCTTTGATCCGGGGACGCCGTTGGACATGTCGAATGCGGTGTCCCTCGTCGATGCCCCGGCCGTCGACCTCGCCACGACCGGGCAGGCCGTGTCGTTCACCTCGAGCACCCTCTTGAGTTCCTTCGGGTCGCCGCAGAGCGCGGTCAGCGCGACCCTCGACGTCGATGCCTGCCTCTCGTCAAACGGGTGGCTGACCGCGACCGTCACGGTGCCCGGCGGCTCGGAAGTGGCCCTGCAGGGCGTCCTGACCACCGTGCTCGGGACGAGCGGCGACCTCGGCTACATCTTCCGGGGGACGGTCACGCCCACAGGGGGCGGATCCGAGGGTGCGCTCCTGTCGGCGACCCAGTTCGTCGCGCAGCTTCAGGTCGTGGAGCCGGACAACACCGCCCAGCTGACCGTGGTGCTCTTGAGCGACCAGGCAGCGTCGAGCGGTGCTCCGGCCGGTGAGACGACCCCGAACGGGACGACGACGCCGGCCGCAGATGCCACGACGGCTCCGGTCACGGAGGCCTCGTTCAGCGGTGGCGCATCCGCAATCGAGGACGTCGCCGCCATGACCAGCGCTATCGCGGTTGGGGTCGACCTTCCCGCGATTCCCGCGATGCCAGCTCTGCCGGCGTCGTCGATCTCCTCATCACTGGCCGCCGGGCTGGGGGGCCTCGCCCCCTCCGGCGTGCCGACCGTCTCCGGCGTCGGCTGAGCCAAGCGCCATCTCGTCAGGGAGCTGAGCGGCTTCCTGAGTCAATTCCGAGCCAGGCTGCCCAACCAACCCCGACTGGGCGCGACCTTGTCGTTTTCCCCCCGCCGAGGACGAGGCGAGCGTGCCGCACGGAGCCGCTCGGAGTCCGATCGGGACCAAGGGACTCGAGGATGTGGGTTTCCCGGGTGGGGAGCCCGTCACCCTTCTCGCGGGGAATCACGGAGCTGGCATCGGACGTCGAGCTGTGGTTTAGGTCGAACCTGGAGTACAGCTCGACGCTTGGGCACGGCCAGGCAGCTCTGAGCGTCATCAGGCCGAGGCGTAGCACCCAGACCCCTCGATCAGGGGATGCCAGGGCGACGGACCAAGGCTCCCGACCCCGGATCGGCGGCCGGTCGGGGTCTTGCCGCCCCCGCATGCATCCAGACGGGGTCAACCCATCAGCGACGACGCACCGTTTGCGCTACACTGAGCAGGCATTTCGGGGGAGTCGCATGGGGGGCCGAGGGTTGACAACCCGCCACTTTTTCGTCCTGGTCTGTCACGGACCCGTTCCAAGCCCGGTTGTACTAGATGTCGGGTTGAAACGGAGGAGGACCTTGTCCTACTGTGCCGCGCACCTGTGAAGGGTGCAGCACGCTTCCCGCAGCAAGGACCGGGCGTCGATCGGGCGCTCTCGTTAGAAGGAGACAGAAGGAGACAGATGAGAGCACTGCGAAAGTTGCGGTCCTGGCGGCCCCTTCGGGGCACGTTGGTCGCCATGACAGGAGCGATCGTCGTCGTGGCTATGAGCGCCAGCTTTGCTGGCACCGCCGCGGCCGACGCGCCCGGAACTCCAGGAGAGACGCCGATCTCCGGCATTTCGGGACAGGCGAACCACATCAACGTCCTTGGCCCGTATGAAGATGCCATCCCGGCCGGTACATCGGGTGCTGCGGCCAACTGGGCCGCCGACGTCAACGACAACCCGTCGCTTGCCGGTCTCACCACCTGGACGACCGGTGACGTGCTCACCATCGACGTCACCCCGGTCGGCGGTCAGGCGGCGCAGCTTGTGTCGTCTAGTTCATACGTGGAGTTCGACGGGACTCCGGCGGTCATCGTGGAGGGCGGTGCCTCGGGCGAGACCGCGCCCACGATCGGCACCCCGACCGTCACCGAGAACCCCGCTGACGTTTCCAACGACACGGGCCTCACCGACCAGCTGAACATCCCGTTCACGAACAGCTCCGGGCCGAACGGTCTGACCCCGTTCACCCTGGCGATCTTGAACATCAAGTACACGGTCGGTGCTCTCACCGCGATGGGCGCGATCCACGCGTTCGGGGCCTACACGCACAACTCGGTGGCTGTGCCCATCACGGTTGACCCCAACGCGGCGGTCGCGGACATCTATGCCACGGCGAACACGCCGGCGGTGTCGGTGCTCCCGGGCGCGATCAGCGCGCTGATCAGCCCGATCTCCGTCGTCGAGACGGCCCCCGGCATCGTGACGTCGGACCCGGTCGTCGGTGACACGCTGATCACGAGCGTTGGCTACATCTGCGTGCAGGCAGTCAGCGGCAAGTTCGTTGGATCGCCGACCATCTCAGTGTCGCCCTCCAGCGTCGGCGGCGAGGCCGCCGTGACCGGAGTCGTCTCGATCCTCAACCCGCCGCTCGCCGCGGGCAGCACCCTGGTCGCTCAGGTGACCGAGTCGTCGACCACGGTCCCGACCACGTTCACGTTCTCCGACCTGGAGGTGGACGCGATAAACCCGACGACCGGAGTGCCTCTCGGCACCGGACCGGTCCAGGCGATTGTGACCTATGGCAACAACTCGACGTGCACCGGCGGTACTCCCGTGGTCATTCCTGGGAACCCGGTCTACGGCCTTAGCACGAACGGGTCCGGCGACGCCCAGATCACCATCTACTCGGTGGGCACCGGACACGGCCCGACGGGTGACGCGCCGATCTTCGGCTCGACGGCTCCGCAGACTGCGGTGGCCTCGCTCGAGTACCAGTTCCCGGTGACGCCGGGCGGGGTCTGCGTGACCAACAACGCCAACCCCCGGAGCCGCCACATTGGCAGCACGGCAGTCGTCACCGACGACCTGCCCGGCGGCCTGGACGGGCTGACGGCAGCGGCGCTCGCTGGCTACGTCGGCTCGGGTGTGCTGTTCACCGGGTACGGATCGACAGCCGTCGACCCCTACACGATGGCGGCGATTGCCCAGGAGGGCTTCACCAGCGTCGACATCGTGGGTGGCACCCTGGCGGTGACCGCAGCGGCCGCAACCGAGCTGGCGAACACGCCCAGCTACTTCTGTGGCGGCAGCATCGAGCGGACCAATGCGCTGGGCACGCCTGAGACGCTGCAGGTCCACCGGATCGGTGGCATCGATGCCGCAACGACGGCTGAGCTTGTGGCCGACACGGTCAACTCGGGCGGACCGATCGTCGCCAACCTCAACATCTCGGGTGCATTCTCGGGTGGTTGGAACCAGACGCTCGGCTCGCAGTCCACGAGCCCCGTCCCGAACACCCCGCTGCGCACGGTGTTCCTGGTGACCAGCGCGAGCGCTGCCGACGCCTCTTCGGTCTCGGCGGAGTCCTACGCGATGGGCATTCCGATCTTGGTGACCGAGGGCGTGAACTCCCTTGGTGTTCCCGCCCAGACCGGCCTGCTCGACCTGGGCGCCCAGAACGTCATCATCGCTGGTGGCAACCTGGCGGTCGCGAACAGCGTCAGCTCGACCCTCCTCTCCGAGGGCTACAACGTGCTCCGGCTTGCCGGTACCGACCTCACCCAGACCTCGGTTGACGTGGCTGAGTGGGCGTTGGACACCGACACCACGAGCGCCGGCCAGCCACTCGGCCTCGGGTGGGGCGAACTGCAGTTCCCAGACGAGTGCAGCTCCATTGCGACTGCGTCGGTGGGCGTGGAGAGCAACCCCGGATCGACGGTCTACGACTGTGACGTGACGGTCGGTCTGGCCACGGGTGCGCCTAGCTTCGGGTTCTCGGACGCCGAGAGCTCGTCGACGGTGGATGGCAACGAGTTCATCCCGTTGCTCCTCACCGACAACGCCTCGACGCTCGGGACCTACGTGACGACCTTCTTCAACGAAGGTGGGAGCCCGTTCGGAGTGGACTCGCCGGCGAACCCGACGGATCCCTTCGTGCCTTGGCAGGGCGAGGTCACCGACACCATCCTGCCGTTCGGTGGTCCGATTGCGCTGAACCCGACGACCGTCCAGGCGGCTCTGAACGCCGTCTCAGCGGGGTACAACCCGACCTGAACCTGGAAAAGCCCGTATGAACGGGTACCAGAAGTAGCAATAATGTAGCAAAAGAATGGAGGGACCCACAGGGTCCCTCCATTCTTTTGCCCGGAATCTTGGTCGGTGTATTGCCTCGTAAGGTGGCCCGATTCGAGCACGAAACCTGGGGGTGGACGGCCCTTTCGTCCGAGGTTTGGACCGGGTCGGTCCGGACGTCTTCGATGAACCGGGACGAGTTTGGCCCGAGAAAAGCCCTCGTGAAGGCGCCTTTCTGCCCGGCCCGGGAGTGACACTTGCGATTCGGGCCCCGCTCGGTCTGGGAAGAGGAGTATCGATGAGGCTGCCGGACTGCCGTCGCTCATTGGCATGAGCTTGGTGGGTCCATGGCTGGGTTCTGTATCGAAAGGAACCTGTGGAGACCGTGCCGACACCAAAGAATTCATCGCCAATAGTTAGAAGTGACTTGACTTTTGATGAGCGCCTGGTTATCTTTGCTGCGGGGAAGGGATATCCCCGATACCCGCGCGCTGGCGGAGGACTGGCGGGAACGCCGGGTAGGGAGACGAAAGGATCCAACAACATGGCAAAGCACCGTCCACTACACGCCCGATCAGGGCTTGGGCGTTACACGCCGCCTCGGCGGATCCACGCCGCCCACGCGGCGCCGCACATCGGGGGCTCTGGCACCCGGCTCGTCGGCGCTGTCGTCGGTAGTGGGGCACTAGCCATCGCGGGCCTGGGCGTGGCCGGCCTGCTCAGCGCGCCCGGGGCGGGCGCCACCGCCACCTGCACCCCTGTCGCGTTCGAGGTGGAATGCACCGCTGGCTTGGGCACTCCTGGGTCGGCGACGACCACGGCCGACGACTCGTCGAGCGTGGCCAGCGCGACCGCGCTGTTCGGGGACTCGGAGGCGGACGCCATCGCCGGAAGCACGTCGGGGAGCGGCCACGACGTGGCGGTCTCCCTGGCCGGCTACGACTCGCTGGCGGAATCGGAGGCCGGTGGGACCGGGTTCAGCTCCCACGACACTGCCACGGTCCTTGCAACGGGCATCCCTGGAGTTGCGGGGGCCGAGGGGACCGCGTTAGCCGGGGGGGACGACTCGAGCCATGACGTCGCCCAAGTGGTGGTGATCGTCGGGGATGCGGAAGCGGAGGCCGGGGGGAGCATTGACAACTTCGGCGACTACGCGAACGCGGTCGTCCAGCTCGGGTTCGGCGAGGCCATCGCGGGTGGCGGGCCCGGCAGCGATGGTGACTCCGCCACCGTGAACGAACTCGATGGTACGAGCTTCGCCGTCGCCATCTTCGGGAGCGACAACACGTCGATTGCCAGTGACGTCGACGGCTTCGCCGCTGCCGTCTCCGGCGAGGGCAGCGGCAACACCTCCACGGCCGCCGACGAGGCGGGCGATGCTTTCGCGGCCGCCGGACGGGGCGACGACAACAACGCTGACGCCGGAGGTCTCGCGGGCACCGCCATCGCGGCCGCAGGCCAGGGCAGCGACAACGAGGCTTCGGCGTCCGCTCTGGCGGGTGGCTCGGCCTCGTCGCTCGCCGGTGACGGGGACAACAACGACGCGAATACCGGGGCGATAGGTGGCGGGTCGACCGCGACCGCCGTCGCCGACTCCTCGGGCGTCGGGGCCGGGACGGCCACCACCAGCCTGGCTGGTGTGGGTGGCTCGGCGTTCGCCACCAGCAGCAACGGCACCTGGTCGGTCAGCTTCAACGGGGAGTCGCTCAACGCCTAGTTGAGGGCGTCAGTTCCGGGCAGCCGGACTGACACTCGTTGAGAGCCAGCGCACGTAGGAAGATCCCGGGGCGGGCCCGTCCCGGGATCTTCCGCGCCCATTGATGGGTCGGTTGCCGCGGGGGGTGCGGCCGGACCCGTCGGTTCGGTTGTGCCAAGCTGGAGGCACCCACCGATCAACCATCGCGAGCAGAGCCCCGACAGCGCTCTCTACCGCTGTTCGTGTGTCACAAGGGCGGCGGACGAGGTGCCGAACGACGCATCTTCGGTCCTTCTTCGTTGGGGTCGTGGTCGTTGCCGACTTGTCTTCTGGAGGACTCCATGCACTCCACGACGCATGCACGTGCTGGCCGTCTGACGCTGGCCATTGCCGCATCGATCGGCACTATGTCCGTTGCGATCGCGACATCCCAGGTTCCCCCCGCAAGCGCGGCGACCCCCCGGACGCTCCAGCTCTTCCAGAAGGTTGTGACGAGCCGAATCGTCAATGAGCGCGGGCACACGCTGTCGGGCCATCCCAAACTCAAATCCGGCGACCACGTCACATCCACCTATCGCGAATTTGTCGGCACCAACCTTCACCATTCGGCAAAGCCAACGGGCTCCGGAAGCATGACCTGCTCCTTCTCCAGCCGAAGCAATGCCGTGTGCACGGTGAAGATCTCCGTCGGCGGCTCGGTGCTGCTCGCCAAGAAGGTGCCGGTCGTTTTCTCGGGACAGGCGGTTGAGATCGGCGTCACCGGTGGGACAGGGGCCTTCGTCAACGTGCGGGGTCTGATCAACTCCACCGAGGTAGGGACCTCGGGGAGTGACAACCTCATCATCGTCGTCGCGCGGCGGCCGAAGAACTCCTGACGTCGCCCGGTCCCGTAGTGTTCACGGGGCTGGGCACAGCCTCTGGCCGACCGAAACCCGCAGGATCGCCCCAGGCAGAGTCGTCGCCGGGACGGGGGAATCGTCGGGAGACCCTGACGAGTCGCCTGATTCCTTCCGGGAGTTGGTGAAGGACGATAACGCCTTCGCCGGCGGCCGGCAGTCACCCACCCATGGCGACGACGAGGGTGGGCCGCCCACCTCGGCCCATCCGGGGCAAGGGGCGGGCCAGTGCGCGCCAGGTCGACGCCCGAGAGCAGTTCGCGCTCGGCTCGTGGCAGGCGCAGGTCGCTTGCAGCCTCGGCCGCCAGCCGGCCCATGGCCGCCACGGTCGGGTGTCCCTCGCCCAGGGCAACCGATGCCTGGGCGTTGTCAATCCACCGGCGGCCCGTCCTTCAGCCAGGTGGTGCTGGAGGGCCCTGGCGACGAGTGCGGCAAGGCGCTCGACAAGCTCCACCATGGCGTTCGTGTCCCGGTCGCGCTTGAGGACGGCCACGCCGCCACGCCCAGATCCCCGGTGAGCGGGGTCATGAAGAAGAGCTGACGGGGCCGTTCCTTGGTGCGGCACCTTGTGTAGGGCGCCCCCTCGAGAGTGAGCCGGTCGTGAATCCCCACTCGTCGGTCGAGGGCCGCCTGCTCGATATTCGGAAGGCCAAAGGCAACAGCCCGGTCGGGTCGAACAGGGCAGGCGGGCAGGCACTCGGCGTCAATCCCGTTGGTCGTGGAATGGGCCGGGACAAGACCGGCGCAAGTCGGCCTCCCTTTCTGGGAGCTCACCGAGGACTCCCAGTGGCCCGGACGCTGACGTCGACGGGTGGATGGCAGCCAGCCGATCGGTCCCGCTCCATCACCACCTCGAGCGCGTCCCGGCCCAACCGGGATCACGCAGGGTCTGCTTCGTCGACCAGCACTTGTGCTTGGCCGACATCGGCCCTCTGCGTCGAGGACGTGGATGGCGTGGGCGCTCGTGTTCCCTGAAGTCGATCCGAAGCATCGTCGAGGCGTGCCGACCTGGTTCGCTCGGGGCGACGGCCGATCAGTCTCCTTCAGGCATCAGAACTGGAAGGTGAAGCCGTTGCTCCCGCTCGCCTCCCACGTGTCGCTGAAGTTGCTCCCACCCGAGCCGAGCCCCGAGGGCAAGGCAAGCACGGTCGCGCCATTGACCATCTCGATGTCCTGGTCGCTGTAGCTGCTGATGGATCCGCTCGACCCTGAGGTGCTGGTGCTGGCGGCCGAGAAGCTCACCGTCCCGAAGTTGGCGAGCGAGGTCAGCGCGCAGTTGGGGTTGCACACCTCGGGTCGCTCGACGATCCACTCCGCAGACGACTTGGCGGCGCCGGAGTAGCTGATATTGGTCGAGAAGCTCCATCCCGAAGAGTCCGAGATTGCGAGGGTCCAGGTGGTCCCCGAGACGCTGACGCTCGCGGTCATCGTGTTCCCCGCAGACACCGTGTCAGCGCCCGAGAGAGCCACTTCGTAGCCGCTGTTCACCGAGTTGTCCCCGTACATCTCGTACCACGCTCCGTACTGCGGTGTCCCGCCGGAGCAGTCGGCCGAGGTGCCGTCCTGTTCCACGGTGTTGCTTGAGTAGCCGTCGATCCCGACCCACTGGGCCGAGTACGACGTGGGGGCACTGGAGCAGTTCACGGTGGGAACCGTCCAGGTCGCCTTGACCGAGGTAAAGGTGCCACCCGTGTCGGCGTAGCCCGACCAGTTGGAGGAGGAAACCGTTCGGACTCGGGCCCGAGGGTGGGGGAGACGATGAGGTCACGGTCAGCGTCGCCGGGTTGGTGGTCGCCGAGCCGGCCGAGTTAGTGAACTTCGCCTCGTATTCGTACCCGTTCTCCGACGATGTCGTCGTGAACGAGTAGGTCGTAGGAGGTCGCGCCACTGGCGTTGCTAAAGCTGGCGCCGTGATTCGTGGAGAGCAACCATTGCACGGTCGGGGTCGGAGTGCCGGACGCAGCGGCGGAGAAGCTGACCGACGATCCCGAGGTGGCGCTCTCCGATGAGGGTTCCGTGGTGATCACCGGGGCCGTCGATCCACCAGTGCCGCCGCTCCCGCCCGGTGACGTGCCTCCGCCGGTGACCGTCAACACCGCCGCCCCGGTCGTCGCCGTTCCGGAGGAGTTGGTGAACACCGCTCGGTACTCGTAGCCATTCTCCGATGACGAGGCGGTGAACGAGTAGATGGTCGAGGTGGCCCCGAAGACGGAAATCCAGAACAACCCGCCGTCCGGCGAGTCCTGCCACTGGACGGTGGGCGTCGGCACTCCGTAGGCGGACGCACCGAACAACACGGTCGAGCCCGAGGCGACGGTCTCGCTCATCGGTGATGATTCGACGATCGGCGCGTGTCCCGTCGCCAGATTGGACGTGGGAGCGTGTTGGGGAAAGCCCACCACGATGTCGGTGTCGATGAGGCGAACCTGGCCGAGGCCGAATCCAGCAGCGCCCGCTGGGATTGCCATCATGCCCAGGCCCAGAACGAGGGCGGCACCAAGCGCCAAACCGACAATCTTTTTGGGCATGGTCTCCCCTTGTCACACGGCCAGGCCTCGTCGCAGAGACCTGGCCCCCGAAAGGATACTTGACCCGGTCGTGATTCTTTCGACAGCATCGTCTGTCAAATGCCCTGGTCAGCGCCATAATCAACTTTTGCTCTGCGATTTCTCACTTTGAGTGATCTGGAGATATCACGAAAAGTGGTCGGCTTCACCGGTCGCCGCGGTGATACGATCCTCTAGTCGTCCGCCGAGTCGAGCCGATCGCCAGCCCCGCCAGCAGCGGCTCGGCTCGAACACGTTCATCGCGCCCGCGACCAAAAGGGAGAAGGCGCCCTGGCGACCTTCGGGGTCCCAGGTCACCTGGACGCGTCCGAGGCACCCACCACTTGGACTTCCCCAGCGTCGTCTTCCCCGGACCCCTGGAGGTGGCGACGCCGCCGGTCGCGGTCGCCGCGGCGGGCCTGAACTCGTTGGGGCCCAACGGCAGGCTGGGAGGCTCCCGGCATGGATGTGCTGTGGCTCTGCGCACCAACGCAGCTGCTACGCGGTCCTATGAGAAGGTGACGCCGACCTCGTTGTGGCCCAGGCCATAGGTGGCATGGGCGGCGGGGCTGGTGAGCTTCACCGTGACCATTGCCCCGCCCGAGCCCTGCGCGACCGCCACCGAGTTGATCAGACCAGTGGTGGCCGTCGCAGTGGCGGGGGAGCCGGTGAACTGCACCCCGCTGACCATGAAGATGTAGACGGTCCCGCCCTGGCTGAATGTTCCCGTCTCGGGCGAGAGCGACCCGGAGATGTCCGAGCTCGTGAAGCTGATCGTGGCGCTCGACCCCGAGATCTGGATCTGGGCGCTCGAGGATTGGACCGGGACTGCGGTGGTGGTGGTGGTCGTCGGCAACGTCGTGTCGTCGTGGTGGTCGCTGGAGTGTGCTCTTTGGCAGTGGACGTCGTATTGGAGTGGCTGGCGGCGGGTGCCGACGAGCACCCGGCCACACCCAGCCCGAGAGCGACGATCAATGCCGCCACGGCGGCCCACCGCCCGTTGGGCCGGACGTGCATCCAGGACCCTTCCCGCACCGGATTCACCGTACCGTCGGGCTCGAGACCGTCGGCTTCAGGGGCCGCAGTAGGCCCCGCCAGTGAACTGGAGCGTGTTGTACGAGCCACTCCACGGCGGGTTGGCCAATGTGCTCTCCTCGGAGGCGGCTGGGCAGGTCGCACCGAAGGCGATGAACCCGGCGATGTTGGTCCCGGGGTTCGTGATGTCGGGGTTGGGGCTCGGGAAGGCCACGGCGATGAACGCCGGGAGCTGGATCGAGGCCAGGTCGAAGTCGATGTACTCGTTCTGGTCGGCGTAGAAGCCCGGGTGCAGCGACGGGTCGACCGAGGTGATCCCGTTGGCCCAGCCGGTGAGGAAGCTCGACCAGTTGGCGTCGGTCGCCCCCGCCCCGGTGTCGAGGCCAGAGTGGTTGTCCGGGAAGCCCTCGGGGTCGAGGATCACCCAGTCGGGCTTCAGGCGGAGCCCCTGGCCGGCGTAGGAGTCGATGGTATGGGCCACGTACTGCCCTGCCTGCTGGGCGGCCTGGTAGTAGCAGGTGCTCGTGAAGCAGGTCGATCCGTCCGAGTTCACCCCGACCGGTCCGCTGACGGTCCAGAAGGAGAGCCAGGTGATCCGCTTCCCCGACGCCGCGATGTCCTGGCCCGTGGCCAGGTCGGCGCCCATGTTCATGCCCGTGAACGGCGCCGCGTCGGTCCCGAGGGCCCCCGTGTCGCCGATGATCGGCCAGTCGTCCTCGATGGCCTGGGAGGTCGGGGCTCCCGCCACCAGGCCGTAGAGGCCGACCCCGGTCGGCGGGGTGGCCGGCGGGGGGCCGCCTGCGTAGACGTGGATCGTCTTGCCCAGATAAAGGAGCGCGCCGGGGTCGCCCCCGATCTGGGGCCCGCCCGCCGTGGCCGACAGGTCACTCGTCGAGAAGCTCTGGCTTCCCGCGGTGCCCGAGAACTCGGTCAAGTCACCTCCGACGGCCTGGGTGAACACGTCGATGGCGGTGCCGTCGGTGATGGCGGACGGGTCGCCGGTGACGCTTGGACCGGTGATCTCGTACGCGTTCCACAGGTCCCCGCTGCCGTTGTTGTCCGAGTACTCCGCGAGCATGCCGTCGGTGCCTGGCGCAAAGACGTCGATCGTCCCATTGGCATCGACGACGGGGCTCGGACGTCCGGTGACGCTCGGACCGCTGGTCGCCGCCGTGATGTCGGTCGCCGTCCAGGTCTGGCCGCTGCCCGCGACCTCGACCAGGTCGCCAATGGTCGAGACCGCGTAGACGTGCAGCGTCGAGCCCACCAGCACGGCGTTCGGGTCGCCGGCGATCTGGGGGCCCGAGGACAGCTCGGTCAGGTCGTAGGCGTTCCAGAGCTGGCCGTTCGCCCCGTCGTTGATGTACTCGACCAGGTCACCGCTGGAGCTGCGGGCGAAGATCTGGTCCACGTTGCCGTTCACGACGGGAGTGGGGTCGCCCCCCAGCTCGGGGCCGCTGGCCAGCTGGGTCAGGTCGTAGGAGTTCCAGAGCCGGTGGTCGGCCCCGTCGTTGACGTACTCGATCAGGTCGCCGTTGGAGGCGGTGCCGTAGACGTGGACCGTCGGGCCGTAGAAGGCAGCGCCGGGGTCACCGGCGATCGTCGGCCCCGACGCGAGCTGGGTCAGGTCGTAGGAGTTCCAGAGCCGGTGGTTGGCGCGGTCGTTGACGAACTCGGTGAGGTCCCCGTTGGCGGCGCGAGCGTAGACGTGGACGGTCGCCGTGAGCTGGTACGTGATCGCGCTCGGGCGACCGTCGATCGCCGGGCCGGCCGACGTCGAGGTGTCGTTGTAGGCGTTCCAGGCCCGGCCGAGCGCGCCGTCGTTGACGAACTCCTGGAGGGGCATCGCGGTTCCGGGCAGTGCCGCGCCGGCGGGGGAGGGGGCGGCCGTCTGGGCGACGATCTCCAGGGTTCCCGTCATCGCCACAGTGACCAACATCGCCGTGACAAATCGCGGGAGTCGAGCCATGAGATGGCCTCCTGGGAGCGTTGATCCGTGCTCGGAGTGGGCCATGGGGGACATGGCCTCGTGGTCAAGCGACGCTACCATCGCGGCCCTTTGTGACCTGGGACCACTCGGCGCGCGATCGCGCGCGTCGCGATGGTTACGACCTCATGACGACGGCACGGCCGCAGGCCAAGGGCAAAACGATGCCGGTGGTAACCTCGTCGGCTCGAGAGCGGAGCATGCCGTCCTGGGCGCGCTGAACGAGGACCGCCGATGACGTGGAAGCAAGCTGTCAAGGCACCGCTTCGCCCCCTGTTGCGGCCGGTCCTGCGGGTCCTTGAGTCGCGCACCCGGCGCGAGCTGGAGGCGATCAACGCCTCGCTGAGCGTCGCGCGGGCGGAGCTCGAGGGGCTCCAGCGGGCGCTGCCGATCGTGCTGGCGCAGGTCGGAGCGGGGGCCGACGAGCGGGCGTTCCGGGGCTCGGTCGATGAGCTCGCCCGTCGGGTTGAGTTCGTGCGCAAGGAAGTCCTCTTCGAATTGCGCTACGGCCGAAGATCGGGGGCCGACGAATCGCACGACGACGTCGAAGCTCGGGTGGTCAACACCGAGAAGCTGGACCGGATGCGCGACGCGATTCGCCTCAATCTCGGAGCGGGCCACGTCGGGCGCTCCGACTATCTCAACGTGGACGCCCGGGTCCTCGAGGGGATCGATGTGGTCGCCGACGTCGGTCATCTGCCCTTCGAGAAGGGCACGATCGCCGAGATCTATTCCGCGCACGTGCTCGAGCACTTCCCGCTCGAGCAGTTGCGCACGGTCCTGCTCCCGTATTGGGTGTCGTTGCTGCGCCCGGGTGGCGCCTTCGTCGCCGTCGTCCCGGACATGGAGACGATGGTCAACGAGTACGTGGCGGGCCGCTTCGACTTCGAGGCGCTGCGCGAGGTCACCTATGGGTCCCAGGAGTACGAGGGCGACTTCCACTTCAACGGGTTCTCGCAGGCGTCCATCCAGGCCCTCCTCGAAGAGGCCGGGCTGACCGGCGTCGCGATGCGAGCCTTCGCCCGGCGCAACGGCATGTGTTACGAGATGGAAGTGGTCGGCTATCGACCGACCGAGGCCACCACCGGGTGAGCCTGAGGACATCGGCCATAGCGACGCTCGAGGCCCCGACGGGCATAAGGCCACTCCGGATCGCTCTCTACTCGGGGATCGTGGTCGAGCGCGACGCGGTGTCCTGGAGCCTGCTCCACAAGCTGCGGGCCTTGCGACGCCTGATCGGCCTCGGCGCCCCGATCGAGCTCTCGGTCTTCGCCCAGTCGATCGACGACCCGGGTCCCGAGTTCGTGCTCTGCCCGACGGTGGGCAAGCTCCTCGGTCACAGCCAGTTCTGGGACGCTGACCTCCACATTTTCGAGGAGGGCATGTACTACGAGCTCTTCGACTCGATCTACCTCATTCCCGAGGAGAAGCCGATCCTGGCCATCGAGCACAACTCGACGCCGGTCGACCTGGTCGAGGTCCCGTCGATGCGCCATGCGGTCGAACGTTCGCACGCCCAGCGGCGGAACCTCTTGCGCGCGACGCACGTCGCCTGCGTGAGCGAGCTCAACGTCGAGATGGCCCTGGCGGCCGGGGTCCCCCTTGACCGGCTCTCGGTGCTGCACCTGCCTCCGGCGATCGTGCCGGGTGGGCCCGTGCCTCCCTTGCGGAGCCACGCGGCTCCGGTGCGACTCCTCTATTTAGGGCGCTTCGTCCGGGCCAAGGGGATCGCCGACATGCTCGAGCTCGTCGAGCGGCTGGTCGCCACCGATCAGGGTGCCTTTCACATTACCCTGGCCGGCGATCCCCGATTCTCGGATCGCGCATTGATGGCGAAGATGGAGGCGACGGCCACCCGGCATCCCGACGCGGTCGAGATCGTGCTGGCGCCCGACGACCGGGCCGCCGCCGAGTTGTTCGCCCGGTCCGACGCCCTGGTCATTCCCTCGTACCACGAGGGCTACTGCGTGCCGGTGATCGAGGCCTACGGGTTCGGGCGCTTCGTCATCGCCTATGCCGCCGCCAACCTGCCCACCATCCTGGGCGGGTTGGCAGCGAGCGTGCCGCCGGGCGACGTCGCGGCGCTGGAATCCACGGTCCGCCGCCTTGCCCAGGCCCTCGAGACCACCCAACCGGGCGGGGTCTTCCTGCCGACCGACGACGGCGACCGGCCGGCGGCGGAGTGGAGGGAGGCCGTCGGGCGGCATCTTGCGGGCTATTCGTTCGCCCACTTCGAGCGCACATTCCTCACGCTCTTTGACTCGTTGGCCGCCCCCACCAGGCATTCCGCCGTGCCGGCCATCGAGCGCGCCATCGCGGTCCGCCTCACCCAACTCGATGTCGAGCTGTCGACCGACAAATCGTGAGAGCAGCTGCCGCCGGGGAAGTAGTCAGCGGTGCCGGTCCGGGGGCGCAGGTTTCCACCCGCCATTGAACGGGACCTGGCCGGTGTCTATTGTCTGACCAGGCTCTATCCGGTGCTCATGAGGGGGGTTCCAGACAGCGCTCCGCAGTGCCGTCGTGGCGTCGAGAGAGCGAGGAAGGCAATGGACAGCTTTAGGAGTCGCGGAGATCGTGGACCGAGGTCGGAGCGGTCCCGGCGACCGTTTGCTCGACTCTTGCCGATCGGCCTGGCCCTGGGGCTGGTGCTGAGCGGGATCGGCGGGCTGTTGTTGGTGGATCCGGCAGCGGCTACGACGACCACCCACGTGTCGTTCACTCCGGCGTCCGACGTGGCGCACGCGACGTCAACCTGGACGGTTGATTTCACCCCCGGGGCCTCCGGGAATCCAACCCCCATCACCGTCACCATCCCGTCCACCTTTGCGTTCTCACCTTCGCCGCCCGCGGTCACATTGGGAGGCGGTTTTGCCACCGCCTTGTGCACAAAAGGGACGGTGACGGCGACAGCGACGCAGTTGACGATTCCGCTCACGGGGGCGAGTTGCGCGCTGGTGGCGGGTACCGCTGAGAGCCTCACCATCGACGGGATCACGAATCCGGCAGCGCCCGGCGTCTATTTCGGGTTCACCGTGGCGACCGCATTGGACAGCCCCAACACACCGTCGGCCAGCGTTACCATCGTTGGGACGAGCGTGTCATCGGTCTCGTTCTCCCCGTCCTCCGCGACGGCCGGTGCCGCAGGCGTGACCTGGACCGTCGACTTCGTCACTAGCGCCTTTGGCGCCCTGAAGGGGACGGCACCCAATAACACGATCACGGTGACCTTCAACCCCGCCTTCTCGTTCTCGACCACGACGCCAACGATCACGATCCTCTCGCCGGCAGGCTCGGGCTGCACGGCCGCCGGGAGCGCGGTTGCCAACGTGGTGACGATCAGCCTCAGCGGTGTGGCGTGCGCGATAGGAGCCAGCACCGCCGTGTCGATCGAGATCGCTGACGGCATCAACCCGGCCGCGGCCTCGTATCCGAATACGACCTTCTCGGTCGCCACCGGCGCAGACACGGTTCCTGCCAATCCGGCGATCAACGTGGGCATCGGCGTGGCGGCGAATGGGTCGGGGACCATGACCGTCTTGCCCTCGTCGGTCGGCGTCGCGTCCACCGGGGACACGCTCGTGTTCACCTACACCGCCACCGGCGGAGTGGTCAGCTCCGGAGAACTCGAGATCGACGTCCCCTCCGACTGGACGCCGCCGACGACGACTCCCACCCTTGCCGGCTTCACCACGTCGACCTGCGGCACCGTCGCGACCGTCGGCGGTCTCATCGAGGTGACCGGGGTGTCGCTCGCCCTCGATGCGAGCTGCACGATCACCTACGGGTCGACGGTGTCGGGTGGACCCGGCGCCACTGCACCGTCGACGGCCGAGATCTCGACGTTCGTGGCCTTGGAGGCCTCCTCACCGAGCGGCGCGTTGGAGGAACTCGCCGTCTCGCCGCAGGTGACGGTGGGCACGCCTTTGCCGACGCAGATCTACGGCATCGACCCGATCGGGACCTCGATCGCCATCTCACAGGCCGAGTTCCCGACCGCCGGGACGGCCGGGGCCGTCGTCCTCGCTCGAGATGACTTCTTCGCCGATGCCCTGGCCGGTGGCCCTCTCGCCGCGGACGTGGGTGGCCCGCTGCTCCTGACCCAGGGGGCGCCCATTGGTTCGACCATCGACCCGCGGACGCTGGCCGAGATCGAGCGGGTCCTGCCCGTGGGTGGGACCGTCTACATCCTCGGTGGTGACCTGGCGATCAATCCGGACGTGGACGCGGCGCTCGAGGCCGCCGGCTACACGGTGGTGCGCGAAGCGGGCACCGACGAGTACGACACCGCGTATCTGATCGCGTTGGCCGAGGGGAGCCCGGAGGTCGTCTTCGAGGCCACGGGGACCAGCTACTACGACGCGCTCTCAGCCGTCCCGGCGGCCATCGAGGACCACGCGGCGATCCTGCTCACCGACGGCAACGTCCAGTCCTATGAGACCGGGATCTATCTGCTCAGTCACCCCGGGGTGTATCGCTACGCGATCGGTGGCCCGCTCGCCGCCGCCGGGGCCGACCCGGGCGCCACCGCCGTCTACGGCCAGGACCTGTTCTCGACCTCGGCGGCGGTCGCCTCGACCTTCTTCCCGGGGGCGACGATGTACGGCGTGGCCACCTCGGCGACCTTCACCGACGCCCTCGGTGGTGGCGTCTTCATGGCGACCGGGGGCCGATTGGGCCCGCTGCTCATCGTGAACCCGAACCCGCCGTTGCCCACCGAGATCCTCCCGTATCTCGCGAGCCTGCCGTCGGGCGCTCGCGGCTACGTCTTCGGGGGCCCGCTCGCGATCAGCGGAGGCGTGCTGACCGCCCTCGAAGAGGCAGTCGGATAGCAGTCCCGGTCCGGGCGTTCGTCGGAGCGCCCGACCCGGGGTCTGCGCTCAGCCGGCGCCTGCCGGCTTCCGGGCGATCAGGTAGACGGCCGAGGCGACGCTCTGTAGCTCGTCGTGGGAGACGAGCGCGTCGTAGCGCCGGAGCCGCTCCATGAGCTGGGCCAGTTCTTCGGGGTCGATCTTGGTGGAGAGGCCCGCGGCGTTGGTCATCCACTCGACCGTGAAGGAGAGGTCGCCGAACCAGTCGCACTCGAGGATCTCGCACCCTGTGAAGAGCTCCTGCACTCCCCAGGTGGTCATGTTGAAGAAGTGGTACGGGACGGCGTGGAGTGGCTGCATGAAGGCCACCTCGGTCAAGATCAGCCCGCCTGGCCGGGTCACCCGGATGAGCTCGGCGGCCGCCTTGAACGGATCGTCGACGTGCTCGAAGACGGCCTGGGTCCAGGTCGCCGCGAACGTGTCGTCGGCGAAGGGGATCGAGTGGATGTCGGCATACCCGTCGGCCAGCTCGAGCTTCAAGAACTCGATGTTGATCTCGCCGTCACGACAGCGGCGCCGGTCGCCGCCACCCAACTCCAGGATCGGCTCGCCGTCGGGGATCGTCGCGAGCCATCGATCGAGGTGCGGGCTGTAGGGGTTCCCGTAGTTGACCGGGACAGGCGGGGCGAAGGCCGCGCCGAGCGGCCCGTAGAGGACGAAGCCCTCGACGGTGACGAGCTTGTCGAGCGCCTCGGGGTGTGAGGCCCCCCGGGCCCGGACCGCGACCTCCCGGCGAGCGAGGGGCAGATCGGTGGCGGCGCGGACGGCCATGTTCTCCGAACCTTCCGGCTGGTACAGGTCGACCGAGGCCACCAGGACGCCATCGACAGTGACGTCGGCGATGCCGCCCATCGATTGACGGCGCAGGCGGACGATGACGTCGGTGCATTCGGTCTCGAGGATCAGGGCGTCGCCGATGACCCCTCGCGCGCTCGAGCGCGCCGGGGGTGTTCGGGACCCAGGTGCCCACCCGCCGGACGCGGGCGTCGTCGGCGGCGACGCGGTCCTCGCCGAGCTCGGGGATCTCGACTCGTTCGCCTTCCGGCGTCGGGCCGTCGGCCGGGAGGAAGTCCACCTTGAAGTGGTCGACCGAGGCGACCGTTCGCCGTTCTGCGAGACAGTCGATGTGTCCGGTCTTGACCTGCCCGCCGAGTGTGATCGTCCGGGCCACGGTCTCGACGGCCGAGCCGCAGCGGGGGCAGCGGAGGAGGTCGAGCAACGCACGGGGGAGCCCGCCGAGCCCGTGGGCGTCGGGTCGTTCGAGCGCGCCGGATGCGGGCTGCAGTGCCGGGGCTGCGACCACGGAGTCGGTTGGGGGCGGCCCGTTGGCGAGCGCGGGGTCGGACCCTCGTGGCGCACGTGGGCCTTTGCCCGCCGTCGAGCGCCCGAGAATGTCGTCGTAGAAGCGGTTCGCGCCCTCGACCATCACCTCGCTCCGGTACCACCGCTCGAAGCGCTCCCGGCCTGCCGCGCCGAGGCGGGAACGGCGCTCGCCCGACGAGACGAGGTCCTCGATGGCTCGGGCGAGGGCGGCGGCGTCGCCCGGTGGGACGAGGAGGCCGGTCTCGCCATCTTCGACGATCTCGGCCATGCCGCCGGTCGCCGACGCGATCACCGGCTTGGCGAACTGCATGGCCTCGAGGAGGATGAGCCCGAAGGACTCGTAACGCGACGGTGCGACGAGGACGTCACACCCCGCATACAGCCGGTACAGGTCCTCGTCGGGCACCCGACCCAAGAACCGCACGTGATCGGCCACCTCGGCCCAGGCCTTGGACTGCTCGAAGCGCTGGCGGTGGGTGCGGCCGTCGGTCATCGGCCGGCTGTCCTCGCCGACGATGGTGAAGCCGACCTCGGGGTGGGCCCGGACGACGCCCGGGATGGCGGCCAGCAGGGTGTCGATGCCCTTGCGGTCCTCCAGGCGGCCCACGAAGAGGACCTCGACGCGGCCCGCCCAGTGCTCCGGCTCGACGGTCCCGGCGCGGTCCGCGATCCCGTGGGGCACGAAGCCCACCCGCTCGTCCCCGAGGGTCACGCCGTAGGCGGTCTCGATTTCCTCCACGATGGCCGGGCCGCAGGCCAAGAAGTGGGGGGCGCGGCGGTAGGTCAGGCGCTCGAGCTCGATCAGGGTCGGCACCTCGGGGTCGCCCTTCCTCCGCCCGGCGGCGAGCGGGGTGTCGAGCTCGGCCACCGTGGCGAGCGGGGTGTAGAGGCCGACCACGAGGGGGAGCCGCCCGTCGACCATGACGGCGATGCCCTCGGTGCTCCAGTTGGGGGCTTGCACGAGGTCGAGCGGGCGGTGCCGGTGGATGCGCAGGGCCTCGTCGGCCAGGGTGGCCGCGTAGTCCCACAGGCCCTGGGTGACCACGACGCCCTCGGGGAGCCGGTGGTGCTTGGGCACCATCCGATGCACCCAGACGCCGTCCTCGAAGTCGACGCGGTCGATGACGTCGTGACCCCGCGTCAGGACGTGGACCTCGTGGCCCAGCCGACCGAGGCCGGTGGCCAGCGCGTGGACGACGCGTCCGATGCCGTTGACCGGGGTCGGTGGGTACTCGACCGAGAGGAAGCAGAGGTGGAGCTTGTCGGCGCGCCCCCGCAGCGTCGGGAACGGGAGGAAGGCGCTCTGGCGGGCGGCGAACCAGCTGGCCGGTCGGCGGCGGTCCAGGCCGTCGAGCCACTTGGCGTAGCCGAGGTCGAAGTTGGCGACGACATCGGCCTCGTATTGGTCCAGATCGGCCTGGGTCAGCCGCCCCTGCTCGACGTGCTCGCTGATCTCGTCGCGATAGTGCTGCGCGTACCCCGCCAGCGAGTCGGCGATCTCGGCGAGCGGTGCGACCCCCCAACCGTGCTTGAACGTGTAGTACGCCTTGTTCTTGAGGAGGACCCCCATGTTGTGGGTGGCGCGGTTCTCGCCGCGGATCTCGCTCGGCAGGGACTTGTGGTACACGTAGCCGTCCTGGAGGACGCGGACGACCCAGCCGGCGTCGATGAAGCGGTGGCAGAGGTCGACCTCGTCCCAGCCGTAGTCGAACTGCTCGTCGAAGCCCCCGATCTCGACGAGACGATCGCGACGGAACGACGCGTTCGTCCCGATCGGATAGCGAAACATCGTCGTGCCGGGGCGAGCGAGCGCCTCGCTCTGGTCGTGGCCGTAGGCGACGTCGACCCAGACGTCCCCCAATCGGTTGGCCCACGAGTGCAGCACCTGGAGCCGGGCCCCGCTCCAGTCCCACACCGGGCCGCCGGCGGCGACGGTCTCGGGGTCGCCGTAGGCCTCCTCGAGGCGGTCGAGCCATGCCGGGTCCGGGTAGGCGTCGTCGTCGAGGAAGGCGACGATGTCGCCCGACGCCATGGCGATGCCGATGTTGCGGGACATGGACAGGTTCCGCTCGGGGCACCGGCCCACCTTGATGGTGCCGGCGTGGCGGGCCAGCACCTCGTCGGTGGCGTCGGGCGTCGGCCCGCGGACCACGATGACCTCGAAGGCGGGGTAGTCGAGGTGCGGGAGCACCTCGAGGGTCAAGCCCAGGCTCTCGGCGCGGTTGTCCGTGCTGATGACGACCGAGAACCGCACGTCGCTCACCGCCAGCCGAGGGTCAGCTCGGCGCGGGCCCGGGCTTGCGCCCGACCACCTCGATCTCGCGCGACGGGCCCCTCGGATCCGCCCGCAGCTCGATCTCCTCGAGTCCGGCTTCGGCGAGCAGGTCCACGATCGAGGTGCGGCTGAACATGGTGAACCGGACGCTGCGGTCATCGGCGCCCTGCCCGAAGGTGGCGTCGCGCAGCTCGTCGAAGGAAAGCTCGCCGGCCACATAGGACCGGACGAGGGAGTCGCCGTCGGGCACGACGACGGTGAGCGTCCCCGACGGTCGCAGGATCCGGACCCAGTGGGGGAGGAGCGTGCCGCGCCCCTCGTCCAGGCTGTAGTGGTCCAATAGGTGCACCGCCCGGATCTCGGCCACCGAGTCGGTCTCGAAGGGAAGGCCCGCCGGGTGGGCCAGGACGTCGGTCCCGTCGAAGGGCTGGATGTCCACGTTCACGTACCCGGACCGGGGGGCGGCGCCCGCGCCGAGGTTGAGCCGGAGCCCCTCCCCGCTGATTGCCTCGGGGTGCAGGATCTTGGGCTCGAAGACCGGGTCGAGGCCACCCTCTTTGGCGCCCACGACCTCGTTGCGGACGCTCTGGAACTCAGCCAGCACCGAGGAGACGAGCCGGGCCAGCTCGGCCTCGGTCCGCACGTTGGCCCGGTTCAGGGCGTTCTGGGCGGCGATGGCGTTGAGGAGGGCGGGGACGCAGTGCTCGAGGCCCTCGACGTCGGTCCGGGTCTCGGCGAGCTTGCCCTCCACGTGCTCGAATCGCTCGTCTGTCGCCCGGCGCGCCCAGAAGGTCACCCGCGCTCGGAGCTTGCGCACGATCGGCCGCCCGAGCGGCCGGAGCGGGCGGAGCAGGGCTCGCACGAGGCGCTTCACGGCCCCATTGTGGCGCGCAGCAGGCCGGGGGCGCCGCGAGGTGGGCGCCCCGGACGGGCCCGCGCCGGGTCACGCTCGGTGCGCGACGCCTCGGAGGTGGGCCTACGCGTGGATGGTGTGGGTGGAGACGAGGATCCCGATCACCGCGACGGCGATTCCGACGGTCAGAATCGAGCGCGGCGCCGCTCAGCCGTTGCACCACCCGCACGACTCCGAAGACCGTGATCGCCACGCCGAGGACAAGCACCACGATGCCGGCGACCTGGTGCTTGTCGACCGTGAGGAGCACCTCGGACAGCCCAGCGGTCGACACCACCGGCCCTCCCTTCGGCGGCGTGGCTCCACCCCCTCGTGGGGTGTCCCCGTTAGTGTCCCACGAGATGGTCCGCCGGTTCCCGGGCACGCCTCGGAGGCGCCGTGCGGTCGCCGGGGCGGCCCTCCTGACCGGGTTGTGCGGGGTGTTCTTCGCTGCGCCCCCCCTCGCCGCGGCGGTGCCCCGCTTCGAGCGCCCCGCCCTCTTGCAGCCGCCGCCCGCCCCGCCCGGCGCCGTTTCCGCCGGGGCGGTTCCCTCGGCCCAGCCGGTGGACTTCGAGGTGGTCCTGGCCCCGCGCGACGAGTCGGGCCTCCAGGCGCTCCTCGCCAACCAGTACGACCCGTCGTCCCCCGACTACCACCAGTGGCTCGCGCCCGGCCAGTTCGCGGCGGGACTTCGGGCCCTCCGCAGCGACCGTCGCGGCGACCCTCGGCTGGCTGCGCGGCCTCGGGTTCGCGGCACGGCTCGGCGACGGGTTCTCGGTGCGGGCCAGCGGGCCGGCCTCGCTCGTGTCCTCGGGCCTCGGGAGCCCGCTCGGCCGGTACCGGGTCGACGGGAGGACGGTGTTCGATGCGACGCGCACCCCCGAGGTCCCGACCGCGATCGCTGCCGACATTGCCGACATTGTCGGGCTCAACGACTTGCCGGCGGCCTCGCCGGAGGCCATGGCCGTGCCGCACCCGGCCATCGCGACCGCCGCCGGCCCCTCGGCCGGAGTCTCGGAGGGAGCGGGCGCGCCCGCCGACCTGAGTGATTGCCCGGCCGCCGACTCGGTGGCCGCCGGCGGTGACTACACGGCGACCACGCTCGGGGACGCCTACGGCGTGAACGCCTACCTCAGCGCCGGCTTTGACGGGTCCAGCGAGACCCTGGCGGTCCTCGAGCTGGCGCCCTCGTCCGCGAGCGACATCTCGGCGTTCCAGTCCTGCTACGGCCTGGCGGTGCCGGTCGCTGTCCAAGAGGTGGACGGCGGTGGCACGCCGGGACCTCTTGGGACCGGCGAGGCCGACCTCGATATCGAGCAGCTGGCCAGCCAGGCGCCCGGGGCCGCGCAGATCGTCTCCTATGAGGGGCCCGACACGAGCCTGGGTGCCTACGACACCGTGGCCGCGATCGTCGACGACGACGCCGCCAAATTCGTCTCCGACAGCTGGGGTTCGTGCGAGGCGATGGTGCCGACGACGGGGGCCGGCTCGGTCTCCTCCTTCGACACCCTGTTCGAGGAGGCGGCCAGCCAGGGCCAGTCGGTCTTCACGGCCGCCGGCGACCGAGGCTCTGAGGACTGCGTCGGGGCCTCCGGCGGCGACACGGCGCTGGCGGTCGACTATCCGTCGTCCAGCCCCTGGGTCACCGCGGTCGGCGGCACCTCGCGCGCCTTGGACGGCGTCGAGGTCGTCTGGAACGGGTGCGACGGCGTGCCGGCCGGCAGTGACTGTGATCCGGGCGACGGCGCCGGCGGGGGAGGCACCTCCGCGCTCGAGCCGAGGCCGTCCTGGCAGGCCGGGCTCCCCGTCCCGCCGACGGCGTCGTGCGGCGCGCAGGGCACCAACTGTCGCGAGGTGCCCGACATCTCGGCCGACGCCGGCGTCCCCGTCGTCTTCTACGCCAACGGGTCGTGGGGCGTCTTCATCGGGACGAGCATCGGGGCGCCGCTCGAGGCGGCGATCTGGGCCGACCGGGACTCCGAATGCGGCCAGCCGGCGACCGGTGACGCGGCGTCGGTGTACTACTCGCTGGCCAACAGCGGCGGGTACGCCGGCGCGCTCAACGACATCACCTCGGGCACCAACGACTTCACCGGGACCAACGGCGGCGACTTCACGGCCGGCCCCGGCTACGACCTGGCGAGCGGGCTCGGCTCGGTCAACGCGGGCGGGGTCGGGTGCACCGCCGCGCTGTCGGTGACTCCGGACCAGGCGCCCGCCGGGGCCGACGTCACCGTCAACGGGTTCGGCCTGCAGAACGCCGCCATCACGATCGGCGGGGTTCGGGCCCAGGTCGTCTCGGAGAGCGCGACCTCGGCCGAGGTGGTCGTGCCGGCCGGGAGCGGCACCGTGGCCGTGGGGGCAAGCGGACCGGTGACCAACGGCACCTCCAGCGCGACGTTCACCTACAGCACTGCGATCTTCACCCGGGTCTACGGGCAGACCGCCATCGGCACCGCCGTCGCCGCGTCGCAGGCCGAGTTCCCGGCGGCCCGGTCGGCCAAGGCCGTGGTGCTCGCTCGCGACGACTTCTTCTCCGACGCCTTGGCTGGGGGGCCACTCGCGGCTTCGGTCGGCGGGCCGGTCCTCATCACCGAGAGCGCCGCGCAGTCGCCGTCGCTCGACCCGGCGGTCCGCCAGGAGATCCAGCGGGTGCTCGTCCCCGGGGGCACCGTGTACCTGGTCGGCGGCGACCTCGCGCTCAGCCCGAACCTCGACATGGAGCTCCAGTCCCTCGGGTACAAGACGACGCGGCTGGCCGGCGCCGACGAGTATCAGACGGCGATCCTGATCGCGCAGCAGTTGGGGAACCCGACCACGGTCTTCGAGGCGACCGGGCTCGGCTTTGCCGACGCCCTCTCGGCGGTCCCCGCCGCGGTGTCGCTGCACGGGGCGATCCTGCTGACCGACGGCGCGACCCAGGACCCGGAGACCGCGAGCTACCTGGCGGCGCACCCCGGCGACACGCGTTACGCGATCGGGGGACCGCTGGCCGCCGCCGGAGCCGACCCGACCGCGACCGCCGTGTTCGGCACCACCCTCTTTGACACCTCGGCGGCGGTGGCGGCCCGGTTCTTCCCGGCTCCGACCAAGGTCGGCGCGGCGACCGGGACGAACTTCCCCGACGCCCTGTCGGCGGGCCCCGGCCTCGGGCTGGCCGGGGCACCGCTGCTCCTCGTCGAACCGACCGGCCCGCTGCCCGGGTCGATCTCGGCCTACCTCGCCCAGGTGGGGGCGGGCTTGGACACCGGGATCTTGTTCGGCGGCCCTTTGGCGGTCACCGATGCGGTCCTGGCTGAGCTCGACGCGGCGCTCTGACGGAGGTCGTGCACCTCGTCTACGTCCCGCCGTCTGCTCGTTGGCCGAAGAGTTGTGCAGCGCGCACAACGATTCCCGACAGCGGCACCCGCGGTGACGCTCTTCACTCTTTGTGTCCCAGATTGGTCGTGCGGTACGCCCCGGGGGACCGCTGGCGCGCCTTCAGCGCACAGAAATGATGGGGGCAAAGGCCACATCATGAAGTGTGATGCGTTATGATCGCTTCATGAAGCGCACGACGATCATGCTGCCCGACGAGTTGGACGCCAGGATTCGGCGCGAAGCCAGGCGTCGGGGGGTCTCGATCGCCGACATCGCCCGGGAAGCCATTGAGCGGCACGTGCCCGCCCCCCCAACGAGCGGTCGGCTGGGCTTCTTCGCGATCGGCGACGGGGAGCCCGTCGACGCGTCCGAGCGAGTCGACGAGCTTGTCGGTGAGTCGATTCGTCGCCACCGGACGCCGTCCTCGCCGTAAGTGCTCATCGTCGATGCAGGACCGCTCTACGCCGCCGCGGCAAGGAACGACGCGAACCATCGTCGTTGCGTCGACCTGCTGTCCAAGGCGGAGCCACCACTGCTCGTTCCCGAACTCGTGGTGACCGAGGTCAGCTACCTCCTCGCCGACCGCATCGGGGCTCCCGCCGAGCTGGCGTTCTGTCGGTCGATCGCGGACGGCGAACTGGTTGTCGAACCGGTGCTCGACCCCGAGTGGGTGCGGATCGCGGATCTCACCAAGCAGTACCTCGACCTTCCGCTGGGCATCGTTGACGCCTCAGTCGTCGCGCTTGCAGAGCGGTATCACGCAGAGGTGATCGCGACCCTCGACCACCGCCATTTTTCCGTCGTGCGGCCACGCCATACGACGGCTTTCACACTCGTGCCTTGAGGGTGTCCTTCATTCGCACCGATCCGAGCGCCGTGTTCGGCACCACCCTCTACGACATCTCGGCGGCGACGTATGGCCTCGATCGCGTGAGCGATGAGCGTCGAATAATGCCGGGCACCCGTGTGACGCGTCCACCGACATCGACGGATCGCCTTGACCCGGGCGTACCGTCACCCCTTCGCTAGCGCGGGACCACGGTCACCGGACAGCGGAGTCCTGGGGATCGACCGAGCCGGACGTCCGCGGTAAGCAATGCGCAGTCGAGAGATTCGGCCAACGCAACATAGGAAGCGTCATAGGCCGAGAGGTTCTCCCGGAGCTCCCAAACGCGCTCCAGCAGATGCAAGATGGCATAGCGCGACATGCCAAGCTGGCGCCATCGGTGGAGCGCAGCGCATGCATCGCCGGACTCGATCCGCGAGGTAGCGACCCCACGGCGAAGCGCATTGGCAACCTCGGGGTCGATGAGGTGGGGGACGTGTACCTGCTCCTCTGCCAGTGCCTGGCGAGCAGGCCCAGCGTTGAGCAGCGCGGAAACTGCCGCCGATGCGTCGACAACGATCACCTCTGAGCGCGACCAGCGTCCACGTCGGCGACGATTGAGGCCGGATCGATGTCCAGGTCCGGCAGAGAGTCAAGCAAAGCCGGGTTGTTCACCCGACGCGAAACTTCCTCAAGCTCCCTCACCGCCACCGCCGCGACCGACATCCGGTCACGGACGGCCATCCGTTCCAGGCGCTCGACCACTTCGTCCGGCACGTTACGAAGGTAGATTGTCCTCATGTCGCACAATGCTAGCAGATCGGCTGCGATCTGCGTATCCGCGCTCGGTTGAGCTTGTCAACCCGCACATCGCCGGCTCAGGTGCCCTGGGCGGTCTCCCGGTAGTGGTCGCGCAGGCGTCGCCGGTAGATCTTGCCGTTGTCCTGGCGGGGGAGGGCGTCGACGAAGTCGATCGTCTTCGGGCACTTGAAGTGGGCCAGGTGGTCCCGGGCGAACTCGAGGAGCTCGGCTTCGAGGTCCCGGCTCGGCTCCACCCCGGCCACCAATTCCACGACGGACTTCACGTCCTCGCCCCACTCGTCGCTCGGGACCCCGATCGTCGCCGAGTCGGCCACCTTGGGGTGGGCGATCAAGACGGCGTCGATCTCGGTCGGGTACACGTTGACCCCGCCGGTGATGATCAGGTCGACCGAGCGGTCGGTCAAGAAGAGATAGCCCTCCTCGTCGATGTAGCCGACGTCGCCGAGCGTGTAGTAGTCGCCGCGGTACGCCGAGTCGGTCTTGTCCTTGGCCTTGAAGTACTCGAAGCGCCCGACGTCGGGAGCCTTCAAGAACACGGTGCCGATCTCGCCGCGCGCCAGCTCGTTGCCGTCTTCGTCGGCCACCTTCACCTGGTCGGGCGGGACGACCTTGCCGACGGTGCCCGGCCGCTTGAGCCAGGTCGCGGAGTCGACCATGGTGCCGGTGCCCTCGGTCGCCGCGTAGTACTCGTAAACGACCGGGCCGAGCCACTTGATGAGGGCGTGCTTCACGTGCACCGGGCAAGGCGCCGCGCCGTGGAGGACGTGGCGCAGCGAGGACACGTCGTAGCGCGCCCGGACCTCTTCGGGCAGCTTGAGCAGCTGCACGAACATGGTGGGGACCATGTGGGTGTGGCTGATCCGGTGCTCTTCGATGAGCCCGAGTGCCTCCTCGGCGTCCCAGCGTTCCATCGTGACCACGCCGGCGCCCATGGCGAGCGGGAGCAGGAGCGAGAAGGCCAGCGGGGCCGCGTGGTAGAGGGGTCCGGTGCACAGGTTGAGGTCCTCGCCCGCCCGGTAGCCGAAGAGGCCGCTCAACGCAGCCACCTGGCGCGCCGCGCCGGGGCGGCTCACCCCCTTGGGCCGGCCGGTCGTCCCCGAGGTGTAGAGCATCTGGGTCCCGGCGGTCGCATCCTCGAGGTCGGAGTCGTCCTCGCCGCCGATCACCTCGGCGTAGGGCTCGAACCCGTCGATCTCGCCCCCGATGGCCAGTCGGACCGTCACGTTCGGGGCCGCCTTGGCGGCGGCCGCCGCCGCCTCGCCGTGCCGAGCATCCGCGATGAGGGCGGTGGCCTCGCAGTTGTCGACGACGTAGCTGGCCTCCTCGCCGGTCAGGTGCCAGTTGACCGGGGTCAGCCGCAGCCCGGTGCGCTGGCAGGCGAAGACGACCTCGGAGAACTCCGGCAGGTTCCCCGCGATGAGCGCGGTCGCACCGCCCGGCTCCACCCCGCGGCGGCGCAGCGCCCGGGCGAGCCGGTTGGCGTTGGCGTTCAGCTCGGCGAAGGACCGGTTGCCCCAGGGACTGATGACGGCCGGCCGGTCGGGATGCTGCTGCGCCCACCAGGCGAGCAGCATCCCTTTCCCGGCGTACTCCAGCCTCGGGTCCGTGCCGACGTCGGTCACGGGCCTACGAACTCGTCGTGAAGACCGGCGGCATGGTCTTGGGCCACTGGCCGAGGCCGAACCGCTTGCCGTTGTCGGAGGCCACGAAGCCACCCTTCATGCCGTTGACCGGCGAGGTGATGTTCCCGTTCCACCAGACGAAGCGGGCGTCGAGGATCGAGGTGTGCTCGCCGGCACCGGCCGTCCCGGTCGGCCCGTTGTTCCAGCTCCAGGCGCCGTACGAGTACGACGGCGCCCCGAGGACCGGCAGCGCGTGGACGCCCCGGGCCAGGTTCTGGGGGGTGAGGTCGGGCCCGGCGGCCTGCAACATGTCGAAGATCTCGACCAGCTGGGAGTAGTCGCCGTCGGTCTCGGGCGGGATCGTGTGGCCGGTCAGCTTCTTGTACAAGATGCCGGCGGGCGAGGTCGGGCCGTAGATGTCGCTCGTGGCGTTGGCCTCGCTCACCCCGAACATGTGGCCGTCGACCTCGGCCTGGTCGTAGGTCTGGCCCTCGTTGTCGGTGTCGGTGGCAGCCGTGCCCTCCAGGATCCACTCGGGGTAGTAGTTCTGGGCGGCCGCGGCCTTGGTGAGGAGGCCGAGGGAGAACGGGTCACAGGCGAGGATGATGCTCGTGACGCCGGCCGCCTTGAACTGCACGATGGCCTGCTGGGTCGACTGGGCGAAGGTGGCGATGTCCAGGTCGTAGTGGAAGAAGGTGTTGATGGCCGAGAGCGGCACGTGGTACTTCGAGGTAAGCAGCTTCACCTCGGTGCTCGAGGTGCTCCCGTTGCAACCGATGTAGGAGGGGACGTTCGGGATGAACGTGCCGAACTTGCGGGTGTCGTTCTTCAAGGCCGGGCCGGCGTAGATGGCCTTCTTGCCTGCGAGCTCGGTCCCGATCACCTCGGCCATCTGGCTCGCGATGTTGGTGCACGAGGGCAGGGTGCCCCAGACGTAGGGGTTCTCGCCCTGGAAGATGTTCTCCCCGTAGTAGGGGTTGCCCTGGAACTCCACGATCTTCTGCTGGGCCGCGCACTGGGAGAACGGGGAGGACCCACCAGCCTGGAGTTCGTAGGGGATGCCGGTCTCGCCGAAGGCGTGTACCTGGCTCGCGATGGTGGTGGCGTCGGCGCAGGCCTGGGCCTGGTCCTGGCCGAGGGCCTCCTCGAGCGAGCTGCCCGTCGCGGTGACCGGCTGGATGACGACGTGGCGCCCGTAGAGCTCGAATTCCTTGTTGAAGTAGTTCAAGAAGACGTTTTCGACCTGGGTGATGACCGGCTGGGGGGCATCCCCGGCCGCGGCCGCCTCGGCCTCGAGCTCCTGCTCGTTGGCGGACGCGGGGTACTCGATCTGGGCGAGCGTGATGGTGCTCGAGGTCACCCCGTTGTAGGTGGCCCCGCCGTTGTTGCCGGTGAACTTCGGGACGCAGGGCGCGACGTAGGCGCTGTTGAACTGTTGGGTGCCCGCGGTGCACTTGGCCCCGTTCAGTGTCGTGCCGGTGCCGGCCTTGATGTTGCCGGTGGCCGGGTACTGGTAGGGATACGGGCCCTCGTTCGAGGGGCCCTTCTTCGTCAAGAGCAACGGGCTGCCCACGGCGACGCTGATGCCGCTCAGGCCGAACACCACCGCGAGCGTCGCCGCAACCACGACGAGCCCCCGCCGTCCGGACCGATGGCCAAAGATGCGCATGCTCCCCCTCCTGGGTCTTGGTCGGTTCCCGACGATCTCCCCCGTCGGGCCCCCCGGCCGCCTCGCCGCCCGAAGGCCGCGGCGTTACAATACCCAGCCGTCGTCGTAGAAACGATTGCAGGGCCTAGATTCCAGGGCGGGGGGCGCGTTGACATCAAGGGGGTCCCTCGTTAGGTTCGCCGGGATCTCAGTGGTCGAACCACGCCGCGAGAGCTCGGGGAGGGTGGTGCCATGGCGGCAACGCCCCTAATCGCTGGCGAGGAGCCACCCGGCCCGCTGTTCGACCGGGTGAAGGAGGGCGTCTGGGGCGTCCGGACCCCGCTTGCCTGGGCCGCCATCGCGGTGGCGGCGTGGGCGATCCTGGACCACGTCCTCCCGAAGGGCCTCCCGCTCGGGATTGTCGTCCTCGGGATCATCTACGGGTCGATCTACGCCCTGCTCGCCATCGGGATCGTCCTGGTCTACCGGGGCAACCGCATCATCAACTTCGCCCAACCCGCCATCGGGGTCATCGCGGCGATCCTGGCCATCGAGCTCAACGTCACCTACGGGGTGAACTTCGTCCTCAGCTGCCTCACCGGCATCGCCGCCGCGATCCTCTTCGGGGCGATCCTCAGCCTGCTCCCGAGGCACTTCCGCCGCAGCTCCCGGCTCATCCTGACTGTCGCCACCATCGGGCTGGCCCAGGGCCTGGGCGGCGTGGCCGCCCTGCTCCCGATCCTGTTCTGCAATCCGGCGACCAACCAGGCCTGCACGGACGCGGCGGCGCATCAGACCTTCAACACACCGCTGACCACCCAGTTCACCATCAACCCGGTGGTGTTCTCGGGGAACGACATCGTCGCGTTGGCCGGGACCGCGATCATCGTGATCGCGCTGGCCGTCTTCATGCGGCGCTCCAAGTACGGGCTGGCGATCCGGGCGGCCTCGGAGAACGGCGAGCGGGCCACGCTCCTCGGGGTCTCGGTGCCCCGTCTCGACACCATCATCTGGGTGGTCGCGGCGGTCCTCTCGACCGTGGCGATCCTGCTCCAGACCCCGGTTCTCGGCTTCGGCGGCTTCCAGACGGTGACCACCAGCAGCGACGACGTCTTGATCCGGATCCTCGCAGCGGCGGTCATCGGCCGCATGGAGTCGATGCCGCGCACCGCCATCGCGGCGATCGGTATCGGCATCTTCGACGCGGGTGCGACGTGGACGTACTCCAACACCACCTTCGTGGACGCCACGTTGGTCCTGGTCATCGTGGCTGCACTCCTGTTGCAGCGGCGCAGCTACTCCCGGATCTCCGAATCCGACCAGTCGACGTGGCGGTCGGTGGCGGCCGTGCGGCCGATCCCGCGCGCCCTCATGGCCCTGCCCGAGGTCCGCTGGAGCCTGCGGGGCTGCAAGGTCGCCCTGATCGCCGTGGCGATCCTCCTGCCGCTCGTGCTGTCGGACTCCCAGACCTATCTGGCGGGATACATCCTCATCTACGCCATCATCGGACTGTCCCTGCTCGTCCTCACCGGGTGGACGGGGCAGATCTCGCTCGGCCAGGCCGGCATCGCGGGGCTCGCCGGCGCGGTGTCGGCCGACCTCTACGCGCGGCACGGCTGGGACTTCTTCGCCTCCTTGGCCGTGGCCGTCATCGTGGGTGCCGGGGTCGCCCTGCTCATCGGGATACCCGCGTTGCGGATCTCGGGGCCGTATCCTCGCGGTCACCACGCTGGCGTTCGGCTACTGCGCCTACGTCTACCTGCTGTCGCCGTCGTATCTGACCTGGCTGGTCACCACCTCGACCAACCGACCATCGATCTTCGGCTCGACGTCGTTGCTCAGCTCGGACACCGACATCTACTACTTCTGTCTGATCGGGTTCTTCTTGTGCCTGATGGCGGTGCGCTCACTCCGACGAAGCCGCATCGGGCGCAGCCTCATCGCGACCCGTGACAACGAGGCGGCGGCGCGGGCGACCGCGCTCAACACGACGCGCCAGAAGCTCACGGCCTTTTTGATCTCCGGCGCGATCGCCGGGTTCGCCGGAGCGCTCTTCGTCGTCCAGCAGCAGGGCGTCAACAACGGCTCGTTCACCACCGATATCGACATCGCGCTGTTCACGATGGTCGTGATCGGCGGGTTGGGGTCGCTTCCCGGCGTCATCGTGGGTGCGTTCGCCGTGTGGGCGGCGACCTACTTCCTGCCGGCCGGCTGGGCGGATCTCGTCAACGGCGGGGGCATCCTGCTTCTTTTGATCTTCCTACCCGAGGGGCTGAGCGGGATCATGTACAGGGTCCGCGACGTGCTGCTGGGCCTCGTGGCCCGACGAAGGCACATGTCCCCGACGGGTCTTCTGCTGGCCGACGCCACCGAGGGCCAGATCGGCGAGGACCTCTTGGTCTCGACCGCTACCGAGGTGGCCGAGCATCTGGAGGCCGCGGTGGCCGTTGGCGACGACGGTGTGCTTGCCTCCACGGTGGGCCCGTCGGCGTCGGGCCCCGGTGCCGGCGGCACGTCTCCGACCGTGAGTTCGGAAGCGACCGAGTCGACGGGCGAGGCCCGGCACCCCCCCTCGCCATGACGCTGACCGCACCCGTCGCAGTCGCCGACTCCAACCTGGAGCGGGACCGGCTGAACGTCTTCGACCTGCGCCGGCTGACCGCGCCCTACCCGGTCACCCCCCTGCTCGTCCTCATGTCGTTCAACTTCTGCCTCTTGATGTCGGGCATGCTCGTCGTGCTCCAGTTCATCGGCATCCAGAACTCCTACCACTCCGAGCTCGTCGCGTTGACGGGCGCCGTCGCCCAACAGGTCCAGCTGGGCCTGGGGCCGGACCTTCCCGTCGCGGTGGCGGCCAACCGGCGGGGCAACCTGTGGCGGACCACGGTCGGCGGGATGGTGGTGCTGGCGGCCTTCTCCTTCCTGCTCGCGATGGCGGGCGTCCAGCCGAGCACGGTGCTCCTCTACTTCGGGGTGTTCCTCGCGATCTCGGTCGGCGGCGCCCTGACCTCCACCCAGCACGGGGCCCTCTCGCAGTACTACCCGCCCGAGATCCGGACCCGGGCGATCCTCGCCCACCGCTTCGTGGGGGTGAGCGCCATCGCGCTGGCCGCACCGGTCGCCTACCTCTTCGGGCTCGGGTTCGGCTGGCAGGCGCCGATCTTCGCCCTGGCCGGCCTCGCGCTCGTGCTCGCCTTCATCGGAAGCCGGCTGCTTCCGGTCAAGCACCAGGGTCCGCTCGACCAGGACCAGAACAAGCGCGCCGAGGCCCCGGCGACCATCCCCGAGGCCGCCCGGGTGCTGTTCTCGGTGCCCTCGATCCGGACCCTGTATCGGGCGCTCCCGTTGCTGTCGGTCTGCTTCTTCGGGATCAGCTACTACGCCGGCCTCCTTTACCTGAACGTGTTCCATCAGAACGCCAACACCAGGCGATTGGAGCTCGACTTCGCACTGGTCGGCGGCGCCGCGGGCGTGCTGGTCGCGGCGTTGCTCTTGCCCAAGCTCTTGCGCACCGACCCCAACCGGGGGATGCGCATGGTGGTGCGCGCCACGTTGATCGCCTGCTTGGCCACGATCGTGATCGCGACGAGCCCGGCGGCGGTGCCGGTGTTCGTCGCCGACATCGTTTTCACCGGGGCCGCCGCCTTCATCGTGGCCGGCATCTACGCCACGCTCTCGATCGCGGTCCCGCAGCGGCTCGTGACCCTCGGTTTCGCGCTCAGCTCGCTGTGGTTCACGATCGGCGTGCTCATCGTGGGGCCGGTCGGCACCGTGGGGTCCACCTTCGCGGCGACGATCGGGAACGACTTCGGCTTCCGGGCCACCTTCTGGCTCTTCACCCCGCTCATCTTGTTGGGCACCACGGTCCTGCGCCGCACCTCGCGGTGCTGGCCGACGACATCCAGCGCCTCGAGTCCTCGGTCGAGGCCGACCTCCAGGTCCGCCGGGACCGGCTCGAAGGGCACGGCAAGCTGCTCATGGCGCGGGGTATCGAGGCCGGCTACGACTCGGTGAAGGTGCTCTTCGGCGTCGACTTCGACATCGACGACGGCGAGATGGTGGCCGTGCTCGGGACCAACGGGGCGGGCAAGTCGACGCTGGTCAAGGCCCTGTGCGGGCTGATCACGCCGACGGCCGGCGAGGTGCTCTTCGACGGCCAGCCCATCACCACGCTCGACACCAACCGGATCGTGCGCCAGGGCATCGCGATGGTGCCGGGCGACCGGGGGATCTTCCCGGGGCTCACGACGGCCGAGAACCTGCGCATGGCGGGCTGGTTGTACGACAAGGACACCGCGTATGTGAAGCAGGCCACCAAGGCCGTGCTCGGCTACTTCCCGGCCCTGGAGCGCAGGCTCACCACGCAGGCGGGCAGCCTGTCGGGCGGTGAGCAGCAGATGCTCAGCCTGGCCATGGCCTTCGTCGCGCAGCCCCGACTCATGATCATCGACGAGCTGTCGCTCGGCCTCGCGCCGACGGTCATCGAATCGCTCCTCGAGATCGTGACCGCGATCAACGAGCGGGGGACCGCCGTCATCTTGGTCGAGCAGTCCGTCAACCTCGCGCTGCGGATGACCTCCCGGGCCACCTTCATGGAGAAGGGCCAGGTCGTCTTCCAGGGGACGACCGCCGACCTCATCGAGCACGAGGAGGTCGTGCGCTCGGTGCTGCTCGAAGGGGCGCGCCAGCAGGCCGGCGATGGCAGCGGGATGGCCGGGCGCGAGCGGGCCAAGGCCTCGAGCAACGGCGGGGCGCTCGGGACGACCGGCCTCGGCAACCTCCGGGTCTTCGAGCCCGGTGCCCCGCAGCGCAGCGAGGAGGCCGGGGTCGTGCTCGCGGCGTCGGGCATCGTGAAGCGCTTCGGCGGCATCGTGGCGGTCGACGGCGTGAGCCTCGAGCTCAACAACGGCGAGATTCTCGGGACTGATCGGACCCAACGGGGCCGGCAAGACCACGGTCTTCGAGATCATCTCGGGCCAGCTGCGCCCGACCGCCGGGCGGGTCGAGATGTACGACACCGACATCAGCGACTGGCCGGCCTACAAACGCTCGGCCTTCGGCCTCGGGCGCTCCTTCCAGGCGGCCCGGCTGTGGCCGGGCCTGACCGTCGAGGAGACGGTGTCGCTGGCGGTGTCCCGCCGGGTGAAGTCGCCCGGGGTGATCATCGACCATGCTGTGCTCGCCCACCGTCCGGCGCGCCGAGAAGCAGGTGGCCGTCGCCGCCGACGAGGTCATCGACATGCTCGGCCTCGGGGACTTCAAGGACCAGCTGGGCTCGGATCTGTCGACCGGGCTCCGCCGGCTGCTCGAGCTGGCCGTCATCGTGGCCCAGCGGCCCTCGGTGGTCCTCCTCGACGAGCCCTCGGCCGGCCTCGCGCAGGCCGAGACCGAGGCGCTGGCGCCCGTGCTGCGGGACATCAAGGACCGGGCTGCGCTGCAGCCTCATGCTGATCGAGCACGACATGGGGCTGACCAAAGAGCTGGCCGACCGGATCATCGCCCTGGACACCGGCGCGGTGGTGGCGGTCCGGCCTGCCCGACGAGGTCCTGCGTCACCCACGGGTCGTCGAGTCCTACCTCGGCGCGTCGGCCGTCTGAACGGGGGAGTGGTGAAGCGCTTCTGGTCGGGGGCGAAGCGGGGGCCGGCGGCGGCGCTCATCGCCGTGGCGTTCGCGGGGAGTGCGCTGACGCGCGTGCAACTCGTCGGACAGCGTGACGGTCTCCACCACGTCGTGCCGCCGCCGCCGGGCTGCGACACGCTCGCGGGTGGACGTGATCGGGAGCCTCGCTCGACCTCTCGGGGCCGGCTGCGGCCGTCGGCCGCCAGTACCTGCATGGGCCTGGAGCTCGGGATCGCCAAGGTCAACCAGGGCAACGGCGTCCCGCCCCGCAACACCTGCTTCGAGCTCGCCTACAAGAACAACCGGGGCAACCCGGCGATCGACACCCAGGCCATGCTCGACCTGGTCAATGTCGAGAAGGCCCAGGCTCGTCGTCGGGCCAGTTCCTCGGCTCGGCGACCGCCAGCTATCTCGGCAGCCTCGGCGTGGTCGGCCATCAGCCTGTCGAATCTGGACAGCATCTACAGCCCAAGCACTTCCCCAACACCTACCCGATGGCGCCTCGATGGAGTCCCAGGCCTTCGCCATCGGCAGGCGCTCAAGGCTGACGAGGTCACGAGCGTCGCGGTCATCGTGACCGGCGACGTGGCCAGCCGCCAGGGCGCGGCGCACTTCGCCCAGGTGTCGGCGGACGACGGCTTACACGTCACCGCCCCGGGCCACCGTCCCGCCGTCGGCGGCGCGGGGGCCGCCTCGGCGATCTCGACGGTCAAGGCCTCGCACCCCAAGGAGCTCGTGATCCTCGACGACGCCGGGGCGGTCGGGGCGGTGCTGGCGGCGCGGGCGTCGGCCGGATGGCAGGTCCCGGTGATTGCCGGCCCGACCGCGACGACCGCCACGTCGTCGCCCGGATCACCGGGGACCGGAAGGCGTCTCGGTCGAGGTGCCGACGGGGCCATCCAGGAGAGCGGGCCGGGCGCCGTCGGCCACCTTTAGGTTCCGCGGCTCTGGCCAGCAGCTGGGCGCACGATCCGCGGGTCGATCATCCCGTACGCGGAGACCTACGACGCGATGACGATGATCGGCGCCGCGGCGGTCGGGGCCATGGCATCCTCGCCACCCAGTGACCACGTTCCTGAGAACGCCAACTACCAGGGCGTCCTCGCCTCGTACACCTACACCTCGGGGGCCCACACCGGGGTCTCGGCGAGCAGCCAGGTCGCCGTGCCGCTCGACTCGCTGTCCAACGGGCTGCTCAAGGCCCCGCCCAAGCCCAAGAAGGCGACGTTGGCAGCGGGCAGCTGATCGGGCGGGTGAGCGTCTCCTCGCGCCGGGTTGGTTCTCAGGTCGTGAACATCGCTGGCAGGGACTTCGGCCAGGTGCCGAGCGAGAACCGCTTGCCACCGAAGGCCGCCACGTAGGTCCCCTTCTTCCCGTTGAGCGGGGAGATCCCGTTCCCGTTCCACCACAAGAAGCGGGCGTCGATGTCGGCGGTGTGCTCGCCGACGCCCTCCTTCCCGTTGACCCCGGTGTTCCAGCTCCAGTTGCCGTAGGTATAGGTGGGTGCACCGAGGTCGGGCAGCGCGTGCACGCCGCGTGCCATGTTCTGGGGCGTCAGGTCCGGGCCGGCCGCCTGCAGCATGTCGAAGATCTCGATCAGCGCCGAATAGTCGCCGTCGGTCTCCTTGGGGATCACATGGCCGGTCAGCTTCTGGTAGAGCTTGCCGGCGAGCGACGTCGGGCCGGTCAGCACGGTCGAGGGCGACAGCTCACTCAGGCCGAACAGGTGGCCGGTGATCTCCGCCGCATTGTCATAGGTCTGCGGGGAGGGATCTTGGTCGTCCAGTGACGTCCCGGTTTCGAACCACTCGGGGTGGTAGTTCTGCGTGGCGGCGGCTTGGGTCAAGAGGCCCGCCGAGAACGGGTCGCAGGACTGCAGGACGGTCGTCACACCTTGGGACTTGAACTGGACGATGGCCTCCTGGGTCTGCTGGGTGAACGTCGCGATGTCCAGGTTGTAGGCGAAGTCGGTGAAGTCGCTGGCCGGCACGTGGTACTTGGACTCGACGTCCTGGAGGAATTGCGGTAGCAGGTGAGATAGGCCGGGACGTTCGGCACGTAGGTCCCGAACTTGCGGGTCTTGGAGATGAGGTCAGGCTCGCCGGCATACTTGGCCGGCTTCCCGGCGAGCATCGTGCCCACCACCTCGGCTTCGTTCGCGCTGATGAGGGTGCAGTTCTGGGTGGTCGACCAGACGTACGGGTTCTCGGCCTGGAAGGCGCCCTCGTTGAAGTACACGTCCCCGCCGAACTCGACCAGGTGGTCCTGGGCGGCGCAGGTGGAGAACGGCCCGCTGCCGCCGGCTCCGTTGAAGTTGGCAGCGAACCCGACCTCGCCGAACGCGTGCATCTGGTCGGTGATGGTCGCGGCATCGGCGCATGCTTGGGCCTGGCCCTCGTTCAGTGCCTCCAGGGTGGAGTTTCCGGTGGCGGTCATCGGCTCGATGACCACCTTGCGGCCGTAGAGCTCGAAGACCTTGTTGAAGTAGTTCAAGAAGACCTGCTCGACCTGATCGGCGACGGCGGGGAGCGCCACCCCGGCCGCCTCGGCCTGGGCCGCCACCTGCTGAGAGTTGCCCGTGCTGGGGAACTGGCGCTGGGCGAGCACGATCTCGTTGGAGGTGACCCCCCGATACGTCGCCCCGCCGTTGTTCCCGGTGAACTTCGGGATGCACGGATCGGCGTAGGGCGACGCGAACTGCGGGGTGCCCGGCGTGCACTTGGTATTGCTGACGGTCGTGCCCGAGCCGACCTTGATGTGGCCCGACGCCGGGTAGGCCCAGGGATAGGGTCCCTCGTCCGCCGGTCCCGACTTGGACAGCGCTGGTGCGGTGGCCGATGCCGCCTCGACGCCGGCCAGGGCGAGGGTGGCCGTCGCGACGACGAGCGCAACCAAGATGCGGCTCGTGCCGAAGTGAGAACGACGTAGCCGGTGCAACCTGAGCATGCGGTGCCTCCCCCGATCGGACCCCAAACCCGGCTGCACCATAGCGTCGATGACCGGCCGGGGGCCTTGGCGGAGGGTCCTCTTAGCTGGTGAACATCGTCGGCAGGGACGTGGGCCAGGTGCCGATCGAGAACCGCTTGCCGCCGAAGGCGGCGACGTAGGTCCCCTTCATGCCGTTGACGGGCGAGGTTCCGTTGCCGTTCCACCAGATGAAACGGGCGTCGATGTCCGCGGTGTGCTCACCGGCGCCGTGCTGGCCGTCGGTCCCCACGTTCCAGCTCCACTGGCCGTAGGGGAACAGGGGAGCGCCCAGGTTGGGCAACGCGTGGATGCCACGGGCCATGTTCTGTGGGGTCAGGTCCGGGCCCGCGGCCTGCAGCATGTCGAAGATCTCGACCAAGAACGCGTAGTTGCCGTCGGTCTCCTTCGGGATCACGTGGCCGGTGAGCTTCTGATAGAGCTTGCCGGCGAGCGAGGTCGGGCCGGTCGTGTCCGTCGGGAGCGAGAGCTCGCTCATCCCGAAGAGGTGCCCGGTGACCTCGGAAGGGTCGGAATATGCCTGCACCGTTTGGTCCTCGTCGGTAAAGGCGGTGCCGATCGTGAACCACTCCGGGAAGTAGTTCTGGGCCGCCGCCGCCTTGGTCAACAGGCCCGCCGAGAATGGGTCGCAGGCCAAGATGACCGTCGTCACCCCGGCCGCCTTGAACTGGAGGATGGCCTCTTCGGTCTGCTGGGTGAAGGTCGCGATGTTGAGCTCGTAGGCGAACTTGGTGAACTCGCTCGTGGGCACGTGGTACTTGCGCGACTCGATGTTCAAGAAGTTCTGGGTGCAGCCGAGGTAGGAGGGCACGTTGGGCACGTAAGTGCCGAATTTGCGGACCTTGTCCCGCAGGCTCGCCTCTCCGGCGTAGATCGCCTTCTTCCCGGCGAGCATCGTGCCGATCACCTCGGCCTCGTTGGCGGAGATGTCCGTGCAGTTCTGGGTGTTCGACCACACGTAGGGGTTCTCGGACTGGAACGTCCCCTCGTCGAAGTATGCGTCACCTTGGAACTCGACCAGGTGGTCCTGGGCGGCGCACTGGGAGAACGGCCCGGTCCCGCCGCCCTGGAAGTTGGTCAGAAGCCCGTCCTCGCCGAACGCGTGCATCTGGTCGGCGATGGTGGCGGCGTCCGCGCAGGCCTGGGCCTGCCCCTCGCCCAACGCCTCGAGGGTGGAGTTGCCCGTCGCGTTCATCGGCTCGATCACGACCTTGCGGCCGTAGAGGTCGTAGACGCTGTTGAAGTAGTTCAAAAAGACCTGTTCCACCTGGTCGGTCACCTGGGGGAGCGCCGCTCCGGCCTCGGCGGCTTCTGAGGCGACCTCCTGGCTGTTGGCGGTGCTCGGGAACTCCCGCTGCGCGAGGACGATCTCGTTCGAGGTCACGCCGTTGGAGGTGGCGCCGCCGTTGTTGCCGGTGAACTTCGCGATGCACGGCGGGGCATAGGGGGAGGGGAACTGCGGCGTCCCCGGCGTGCACTTGTAGCCGCCGGTGGTCGTCCCCGAGCCCACCTTGACGTTGCCCGTCGCCGGGTACTTCCAGGGATAGGGTCCCTCGTTGGCCGGGCCCGACTTGGACAGCACGGGTGCGGTGGTCGACCCGCCCGCGACCCCGGCCAGGGTGAGGCTGGCCATCGCAACGAACAGCGTCACCCCCACGCGGGCCGTGCCGAAACGGGTACGACGAAGCCGACGCGTCGTGAACATGTGGCGCCTCCCCCTGATCGGACCCACCGGCCCATTGCCCCGGTGCCCGGGCCCCCTCTGCGTGGGAACGATACCGGCGGAAGGTTCCGGGTGTCGGGCGCCCCGACGTGGCGTCCCAAGATCGAAGGCACTCCCGGTTCGGGCTCCGATCCGAGATCGGACCAAGACCACGCGCTCGGTCCTCGCACACCTCGAGCCGTGCGATCCTGGGGAGGTGATCGACCGCCCGGGGCCGCCGCGGTGTGCTCAAGCCAGCACCAGGCGGGCGGCATCCACGTGGTCAAGTAGGCCCTCGGGAACATCGGGTGCCGGGACAGTTGCGAGGGCCCGGTCGACTCCGGCATGAGTTGGACCGCGCCGGAGACTCGCTCCGCCGACTTCTCCCCGAACCCCACCACGGGCAACGAGCTCGGCACCGGCTCGACCGCGGTGGCGCTCCTCCACGAGGCCACGGGTTTGTGAGCCTGCCACCGCGCGGGAGTGCCAGACGCGCGGTCGACCGGTTCGAGTTCGACCCGGCCGATCTCGGGAGGTTGCTGGAGGTGATGGCGTGGCTGTCGGCACACCGCGACGGCTGGCTCAATCTGCTCCCAGGCGTCGAAGCCTCGGACGAGCCGGTCGAGGCGCCCGGTCTGTTCGCGATCTTCGGCTCGGCCCGGCCGCCGGTCTCTATGTGCACGTGGATGCCTCCGGGACGCGCTCGACGCTCCCTCGACGAGGTGACCGTGGGCATCGAGCACGGCCGCGGCCGCCGCGTCATGCCGGACCTCGAGGCGGCCGGGCTCTCAGTGCCGCCCGGCTGGCGCGTCTTGGGTGACCACCCACGGCGGGGGCTCGTCGTCCGGATCCCCTCGAGCGCCCCCGACCGCCAGGTGCTCCAATGGATGCTGGCAGCCGGCGACCGCCTTTGCGACCTGCCCATGACCGGGTCCTGGCAGGCCGAGGTCCACCAGCCGGTCGCCTGAGGGCGCCCACCATCCGAGGGACGGACGGTGCCGCGCCCCGCTTACTGAGCGGCCAGGCGCTGCGTCTTCAGTTCCCTCCAAGTCGGACCGTCGTAATCACATCAGGAACCTTGCTGGCCCGCCACGATTCACCATCGTCTTCGGAGACGTAGACCTCGTTGTTGAAACCAATGGCGACACGACCGCTGTGCGCGTCGAGGTGCCCACTGTCGATGTTGGCGGGAAACCACTCGGGCAGTCCCTGCTCACAGCGGACGAACGCCGAGCCGAGCCGAGCCCGATACACCGCGCCACGTGTGGTGAAGGGCCCATCCGAAGCTGACACATAGACGGTTTCGTCGTCGGTGCACACCGCTCGCAGGTAACCGGCGTGAAGTTCATCGGTGCTCCACGACCAGGCTTTCCCGCCGTCTTGGCTCCAGCCGAACCCAATCGCCGCTGCCACGGCGACCAGCCCGTCCCGTGCTCGGACCTCGTGGATGTCGGCGTCAGGCTCGATGACGCCCTGCCAGCTCTCCCCTCGGTCACCGGAGTGCCACAGCCCGCCCACGTGGACGTTCACCCACAGGTCCTCACCGCTGGTTGCCATGGATCGGGTGTCGGGCGTCGGATTGGCGGGGTTCTTCCAGTGGTCTCGGTCCGGCACCTGTTCAAAGGAAGGCAGATCCTGCGACTCGGTCCCCACGACGGCGAGACGGGCGCCGGTTCGCCCCACGACGACAGTGCTGTCGGGAAGGACAGCCAGACTCTGGCCGTCGTCGACCGGCAACGTGCCAACGGTTGCGACCTCGCCCCGATCGAAGCGGATGACCACATGGCGATCGAGGAGGGCGTGCCAACCCTGGGGGCCGGGTGCCAGTGCGGTGACCGCGTGCCCGTCCACGAGGGTGCGATCGGTATCCAGGTCGAGCAGCCCGCTATTGGTACCCACCAGCAACATGACGGGATTATCTCAGCACGGTGGCCGGTTCGGGGCTGGGTGGACCTCGTCCCCGCGGTGGATCTCGGGGCCCGCCGTGCCCGAGAGGCCGTGTCGGAGTCCCGCCGACGGTGAGCCATCGATGGCCACACCCTTTGAGGACACGGCCTGACCACTCGAAATGACCAGCTCACCCGGGGTGCCTCACGTCCCGAGGCGCCCGGCGGCGGCCCTGGAATAGGGCGGCCCCCAAGGGGCGTTTTCCTTGGCAAGGGTGAACCTCGGTTCCGTTTGAGGTTCCCACGATCGGAGGCAACATGACCAGCGACACCCTGACCCTGCCGGTGCTCCCGCTCCGCTCTGGGGTCATGCTCCCGGGCATGGTCTTCACCATCGGGTTGGAGACCGACGAGGCGCGCGCTGCCGCGGAGGTCGTCGGGACCTCGGGCGGCCTCCTGCTGCTCGTGCCGCACATCGAGGGCCGTTACGGGTCGGTCGGCGTCGTGGCCGAGGTGGTCGAGCGTGGCGAGCTGCCGGGCGGCCTGCCGGCGCTCGCGGTGAGCGGTCAGCGCCGGGCCACGCTCGGCACCGGCGTGCCGGGGACCGGCGCCGCCCTGTGGGTCGAGGCCGAGCCGGTTGAGGAGACCTCCTCCGACGAGGCTCGCACCGCCACACTCGCCCGCGAGTACCGGGCGGTGCTCGAGAACATCCTGCTCAGCCGGGGTGCGGCGCGGATCGCGGCCCAGCTGCGCGAGGTGAGCGAGCCCGGGCAGCTGGCCGACCTGGCCGGGTACTCCCCCGACCTCTCGCTGGCGCAGAAGGTCCAGGTGCTCGAGACCCTCGACGTGACCCAGCGCCTCGCGCTGGTGCTTGGGTGGGCCAAGGACACCTTGGCCGACCTCTCGCTGCGTGAGCGGATCAAGAGCGACGTTGAGGAGGGCATGGAGAAGTCCCAGCGCGAGTTCCTGCTGCGGCGCCAGCTCGAGGCGATCCGCAAGGAGCTGGGTCAGCTCGGGTCGGCCGACGAGGGCGCGCCCGACGACTACCGCAGCCGCCTGGCCGAGCGGGACGTGCCCGAGAAGGTCCGCGAGGCGCTGGAGCGCGAGATCGACAAGCTCGAGCGCACCAGCGAGCAGAATCCCGAGCACGGCTGGATCCGGACGTGGCTCGACACGGTCCTCGAGATCCCCTGGGGCATCGAGTCCGAGGACCGGCTCGACGTGCCGGCCGCGGCGGCGATCCTCGACGAGGACCACGACGGGCTGGCCGACGTGAAGGAGCGCATCCTCCAGCATCTCTCGGTGCGCAAGCTGCAGTCCGAGCGGGGACTCGTCCCGGTCGACGGGCGTGGCGCGGGCGCGATCCTGGCCCTCGTCGGGCCCCCGGGGGTGGGCAAGACCTCCCTCGGCGAGTCGGTGGCGCGCGCCCTCGGGCGCAAGTTCGTCCGCGTCGCTTTGGGCGGCGTGCGTGACGAGGCCGAGATCCGGGGGCACCGCCGCACCTACGTCGGCGCGCAGCCGGGTCGCCTCGTCCGCGCGCTGCGCGAGGCGGGCACGATGAACCCGGTCCTGCTGCTCGACGAGGTCGACAAGATCGGCACGGACTTCCGGGGCGACCCGTCCTCCGCGCTGCTCGAGGTGCTCGACCCGGCCCAGAACCACACCTTCCGCGATCACTACCTGGAGGTCGACCTCGACCTCTCGCGGGTGCTGTTCATCGCGACGGCGAACGTCACCGACACGATCCCCGGCCCCCTCCTCGACCGCATGGAGGTCATCCGGCTGGACGGGTACACGGACAACGAGAAGGTGGCTATTGCACGCCACCACCTCCTGGCCCGCCAGGCCAACCGAGCCGGGCTCACCGCCGAGGAGGTCTCGGTGACCGACGACGCCCTCAGCGCGATCGTCTCGGACTACACGAGGGAGGCGGGCGTGCGCGCTTTGGAGCGCGAGATCGGGCGCCTCCTGCGCAAGGTGGCGACCAAGATCGTCGCCGGCGAGGCGACGCCGCCGGTCACCGTCGAGCGCGACGACGTGCGGGGATGGCTCGGACGGCCGAGGTTCTTCTTCGAGGCCGCCGAGCGGGAGTCGGTGCCCGGGGTGGCGACCGGGCTCGCGGTCACCGGGGCGGGCGGCGACGTCCTCTTCGTGGAGGCGAGCGTGTCGGACGGACCCGAGGGCCTCACCCTCACCGGCCAGCTCGGCGACGTCATGAAGGAGTCCGCCGAGATAGCCCTGTCGTTCGTGCGGTCGCACGCCGCTGAGCTGGGCATCGACCCGGCGGCCTTCGCGGGGAAGCGGTTCCACGTGCACGTGCCGGCCGGCGCCGTCCCCAAGGACGGGCCCTCGGCCGGGGTCACCATCACCTCGGCATTGGTCAGCCTGCTGCGGGACATCCCCGTCCGGGGCGTGGTCGGCATGACCGGCGAGGTGACGCTGCGCGGCCGGGTGCTGCCCATCGGCGGGGTGCGCCAGAAGGTGCTGGCGGCCCATCGCTCCGGTCTCACCGAGGTGGTGCTCCCTGCCCGCAACGGCCCGGACCTGGACGACGTGCCCGAGGAGGTGCGCGACCAGATGACGTTCCACTTGGCCGAGCGGGTGGAGGACGTGCTCAGGCCCGTCCTCGGCTTGGAGCCGGTCGAGGTGGCCGTGGGCGGCGTCCCGGACCCTGGCCTGTCGCGCGTCGCCTGAGCGGAATCTGGCCGGCGAACGGCCACCTCGAGTGGGTGAACCCGAAGGTCAACGCCCTACGGGAGGGGAACACACCCCTCCCGTAGGGTGACTGATGATGGGCCAGGTCGAAGGGCGCACGCTGATCTACAAGCGGTCATCCGATAGCAGGTGAGAACAGTTCACCCTGGCGGTCCCAGCCATCACGCTGGCGTTCAGTATGTTGCGCACTCCGCTGTTCAGATCATTTGGGGGGTCAACTGGGCCGTCTGGCTGACAGCAATCGCGACGGCGGTTTTGGCGCTCGGTGTCGTTGTGGGCGCAAGGCAACTCAGAGAGGGACGGATAGCTCGATTGACCGAAGACCGCGGCGGCAATTTCAAGACGCTGGGACGAGGACGACCTGATTGAAGCTCGCCGCTTGATCGATGAGTTCACGACGCCAAATAATTTGCGTGACGCGGTTGTGAACATGATGCAGAAGAAGACGGGTGGATCTCAAGCGGGTGATTCGGCCCGGTTGGATCCTCTCCTACGGGAACCCAATTTCTTCGAAGACCTTGGGCTTCAGGACACCCTTGGGGGGATCACTCTCCAGTGGATCGAACAATCCCTCGGACCAATAGTGAACGATCGATGGGAGCTGTGGAAACCCACTGTCAAAGAGCTCAGAGAGATCGATTCTCGGCAACCACCGATCTACGTGCATTTTGAGGCGCTTGCGGACGCTCTGGGCGGAAAGGGCGCCGCGCAGCAGAGGCTCCGGCAGCGAGCCATAAAGTGGCTGGTCAAGAGCCTGACCTACTAGCCCGGCTGCCATCGCGTACCGGTAGGATAGATAGGGCAAAGGAGGGCCAAATGGTCCGTTTCCGTAGGCCGTCTCCACCTCGTCCGGAGGAGTTGCCTGCTCGTCCGCAAGACGAGGGCAATGACCACGCGCGTTGCTTTTGAGGGCTACGACGACCCAATAAACATCGACCTGGAGCCTGAAGAAGCGCGAGAGCAACCAGCTCCGCAGTGATGCAAGCCATCGAGAGTTGGTCCTGTCCTTCTGTGCCGGGAAAGTAACCAAAAGCGGAGGGTCTCGACAGGCCGGCCGCCGTAGGCGTTCACTACTGACGCCACTCGCACCTGCCGAGAAGTTCGCAGAGCGCCGAATGTGGACTAGCTACCGCTGACGGGGCTCAGCCGGCCGGGACCGGGTCCTCGGTGGTGGCCCGCTGCTGGGCTTTCGGGGCCCTTTCAAATCCCACCTCGACCCGCTGCTCGGGCCGACGCGTCTCTTGCTTCGCGATGGCGGTCAGCACCGACTCGTCGCTGTCGGTGAGGGGTGGCTGGACCAGCGAGCGTGGCCACAGCCTCCGGGTGAGCACGACGTTGGCCTCGGCCGCGTACATGGACAGGTTCATCGCGAGGTAGATCCAGGCGATCAGCCCGAGTACGACGGCGAACGAGCCGTAGACCTGGCTCGCACCGCGCAGCTGGTGCTCGATCAGCTCGGTGCCCACGTTCTGGAGCACCGTCCAGATTGCCGCGCCGACGAGGGCGCCCGGGACAAGGCGGTGGGTGCCGACAACCTTCGGGGTGAGCACGCGGAACCCCACCACGTAGGCCAGCGCGTTGAGCACGAGGGAGCCGGCGAACCCACCCGCCCGGATCGCCACCGAGTGCTCGCCCCAGGTGGCCACGCCGGACAGGGCGAAGCTCAGGATCACGAAGACCCCGAGCATCGCCGTGAGGATCCAGGTGCGGACGAAGCGCGCCCAGTAGTTGGGGCGCTCGACGCCCGGGATGTTCCAGACCTGGGCCATCGCGAACTGCCCGGTCTGGCTCGCCCCCTGGGACCCCCAGAGCAGCCCGACGATCCCGACGGCGAGACCGATCGCGCTGTTCCGGTGCAGGGCGTGGATGCTGTTGGCCAGCGTGAACCCGTGGGCGGAGGATCCCGACCCGATCACCGGGAACTGCGAGAACACCGAATGCTCGAGGCTTTGGGCGAACGAGGGGTCCGATCCGGCCACCATGCCGACGACGGTCACGAACAAGAGCAGGAGCGGGAAGATGGTGAGGAAGGCGTAGTAGGCGAGGAGCGCCGCGAGCTGGCCGCAGCGGTCGTCGCCGTATTTCTTCACGACGCCGTAGAGGAAGCCGAGAGCCGGGCGCCGTCGCTGGAACGCGTCGAGCGCGCGCAGGGCCCGCTGGATCCGGCTCATCGGCGCGGGGCTCTTGGCACGAATCGAAAGGTACCCAACGGGGGGAATGCCCATGTCAAAGGCCCCTGGTACCGTGGCCCGAGACGTGGTCGGCCGGGTGGAGACGCCCCCGGATCGGCCGGTGCCGGCCCCGTGCGCCGAGGCGTGTCGGGACACGAAAGGAGCGCACGACGCATGGCACAAAGCGCTGGCCTGCACGAGCCCGCCCAACTGCTCACGCCCGAGTCCATCGATCGGCACCGGGCGATCGTCTCGCTCCAAGAGGAGCTCGAGGCCGTCGACTGGTACGACCAGCGGGTCCACGCCGCGACCGATCCCGAGCTCAAGGGCCTGCTCGCCCACAACCGGGACGAGGAGAAGGAACATGCGGCGATGACGCTCGAGTGGCTGCGGCGCCGCGACCCGGCCCTCGACAAGAACCTGCGGACCTACCTCTTCACGACCGAACCGGTGACCGAGGTCGAGGTTGAGGCGGAGGGCGGTGGCGACGGCGGGGAGAACCCGACGCCCGACAGCGGATCGCTCGGGATCGGCAGCCTGAAGGAGACCGTCCGATGATGAACCACCTCCTCCGGAGCCACGCGCCGATCACCGATGCGGCGTGGAAGCAGGTCGACGACGAGGGCCGCCGCCAGCTAGTGGCCGCACTCGCCTCCCGCAAGCTGGTCGAGTTCGTCGGGCCGCTCGGTTGGGACCACCCGGCGCACAACCTCGGGCGGACCGACGACATCGGGACCGTGCCGGTCGCCGGGCTGTCGGCCAAGCAGCGGCGGGTGCTCCCGCTCGTCGAGCTCCGGGCCCCCTTTGCAGTCGGGCGCGGCGAGCTGTTGGCGGCCGATCGCGGTGCGGATGACCTCGACCTCAACGAGCTGGGCCAGGCGGCGCGCCAGATCGCCCGGGCCGAGAACATCGCCGTCTTCCACGGATGGGAAGCAGCCGGCATCGTCGGGATCACCGCGGCGTCGCCGCATGACCCGGTCACCCTCTCGGGGGACTACGCGCGCTATCCGGGTGAGGTCGCGCGGGCGGTCAAGGTCTTGCTCGACGCGGGCGTGCAGGGCCCCTACGGCCTGGCGCTCGGCCCCGACGAGTACACCGGGGTCGTCGAGACGACCGAGCACGGGGGGATCCTCGTGTTCGATCACCTGCGGCAGATCCTGGACGGTCCGATCGTGTGGGCGCCGGGCGTCGAGGGCGCGGTCGTCGTGAGCCAGCGGGGTGACGACTTCCACCTCGAGTCCGGCGAGGACATCGCGATCGGCTACGACCATCACGACGCCGAGCGGGTGCACCTCTACGTGGAGGAAAGCTTCACCTTCCACGTGGCCTCGCCCGAGGCGGGGATCGCGCTTCGGGCGAAGTAGTCGCTCAGCGCGCCGGGTGGGCCAGCGCAAGGGCGAACTCGCCCCGCTCGACTCCCCAGATGGCATCAATCGCGAAGCCGGCCGCGACCAGCTCGGCCGCCAACCCCTCGGGCGTGAACTTCGCGCTGATCTCGGTCAAGAGGTCCTCGCCCGTTGCGAACTCGACGTCGAGGTCGAGCTCGGGCACCCGCACGTGCTGGGGCCGGTCTGACCGCAGCCGCATCTCGATCCAGTGCTCGTCCTCGTTCCAGAGCGCCACGTGCGCGAACGCGTCGGGGTCGAAGTCGGCGCCGAGCTCGTTGTTGATGACGTTCAGCACGTTGCGGTTGAACGCGGCCGTGACCCGTTGGGCGTCGTCATATGCGGCCACGATCGTGTCGCGGTCTTTCACCAGATCCACACCGATCAGCAGGTGGTCGTCTTCGCCCATGGTGTCGTGCAGCGCGGAGAGGAACCGGGCTCGCTCCCCGGGGACGAGGTTCCCGATGGTCCCGCCCAAGAACGCGATCAGCCGCCGTCCCTCGGTCGGGATGCGTCCGAGGTGCTGGCGGAAGTCGCCGACCACCGCGTTCACGCGCAGGCCCTCGTAGTCCTCGATCAGCCCCTTCGCCGCCTCGCGGAGAAACTCGTCGCTCACGTCGAAGGGCACGTATCGGAGCGGTGGCCCCTCGGCGCGCATTGCGTCGAGGACCAGGCGCGGTCTTGTCGCAGGCACCGGCGCCGAGCTCGACGAGGGTGTCGGCCCGGGCCAGGCGGGCGATGTCACCGGCGTGCTCGGTGAGGAGCCGGCGCTCGGCGCGCGTCGGGTAGTACTCGGGGAGCCGTGTGATCTCCTCGAACAGGCGGCTGCCCGCCTCGTCGTAGAACCACAGCGGCGGGATGGCCTTGGGGGAGGACGTCAGCCCGCGTCGCACGTCGTCCTCGAGCGCTCGCCGGAGCTGCGCCGAGGTGAGGAACACGTCCACGGTCAGGATCGACTCGGTCATGGCGCTCCCCGGTTGCTCGAGTTGAGGTGGTGCGACGCTTAGAGGTCGCGAGCCAGGCGGAGCCCGCTGAAGGCCCACCGCGACCCAGGATGGAAGAAGTTCCGGTAGGTGGCCCGAGTGTGGCCGTCCGGTGTGACACACGCCCCGCCGCGGAGCACGTGCTGGTTCACCATGAACTTCCCGTTGTATTCGCCGACCGCCCCGGCGGCGGCCCGGAACCCCGGATAGGGGCTGTAGGAGCTGGTGGTCCACTGCCAGACCTCGCCGAAGAGGTCGCCGAGGGCGTCGTCGCTCTTGACCGGGTGCAGGTGCGAGCCGCCCGAACCGGACCCGGTGAGGGCGACCGTCTCCCACTCCTGCTCGGTCGGCAGGCGAAACCCGCTCCAGTGGGCGAACGCGTCGGCCTCGTAGTAGCTGACGTGGCAGACGGGCTCGCTCGCGCAGATCGCCCGCGGCCCGCACAAGGTGAAGATCCGCCACTCGTCGTCCTCCCGCGACCAGTAGAGCGGCGCCTCCCAACCCTCCTGGTTGACGGTCGCCCAACCGTCCGAAAGCCACAGCTCGGGCCGGCGGTAGCCGCCGTCGCCCATGAACTCGAGCCACTCGCCGCAGGTCACCAGGCGGTCGGCCAGGGCGAACGGCGTGAGGAGGGACCGGTGGCGGGGGAATTCGTTGTCAAAGCCGAAGCCGCGCCCGTCATGGCCGATCTCCACCTCGCCTCCCTCGTGGTCGGCCCAGCCGGGCGGGTTGGGGGCCGACGGAGGGGGCTCGTCGCTCGCGCAGTACGCGGGCATGAGCGGATTGCAGCTCAGCACGTGCTTGATGTCCATGAGCAGCAGCTCCTGATGCTGCTGCTCATGATGGATGCCGAGCTCGATGAGCCAGAGCGCCTCGTCTCGGGGTGGCGAGGCGAACAGCTCGGTCATGATCTTGTCGACATGGGCGCGGTAGTCGGCGACCTCGCCCACGCTCGGCCGCGAGATCACGCCGCGGCGGTCACGGGGCTGCCGGGAGCCGATCGCCTCGTAGTAGGAGTTGAAGATGTAGCCGAAGGCCGGGTGGAATGGCGCGTAGTCGGGGTCCTGGAGCGGCAGCACGAAGGTCTCGAAGAACCAGGTCGTGTGCCCCCGGTGCCACTTGGTCGGGCTGACGTCGGGCATCGACTGGACCATCTGGTCCTCGGGGGAGAGCGGCGCGGCGAGGTGCTCTGTGTGCTCGCGCACCTCGCCGTAGCGTCGGCCGAGTACGGAAGCATGGGCCTCGGGGTCGATTGGGGCCATCTGGCGCACCTCTCCGGGCAGCCGAAATGCAGTCGGTGCCAGGGGGATCGCGGACCGACGCTCTTTGACGGTCCACCGTAGCGGGCCGGGCTCGCTGCGGTGCGCGCGGGCTCGAGCGCCATCGCCCATTGTTCCGCGGGCCCGCGCACCCGCCTGGACCTGGGAGTCTTCGCAAGCCCGCACCCGTATGCTCCGACCATGACGATTCGAGCGACGTTCAACGGCACGACGATCGCCGAGAGCGACGACACCGTCGTGGTCGAGGGCAACCATTACTTCCCGCCCGATGCGGTGGACGCCTCGTTCCTGCAGGCGAGCGAGACGCACACCACGTGTTCCTGGAAGGGTCTTGCGAGCTATCACGACGTTGTGGTGGACGGCGAGCGCGCCGCGGACGCCGCGTGGTACTACCCGGACCCCAAGGACGCCGCGAAGGAGATCAAGGATCGGATCGCCTTCTGGAAGGGTGTCGTCGTCGAGTAATCCGATCCGATGGCTGGCCGGGGACACCCGTCGTCCATACTGAGCGCACCACGCGCCGTGCGAGAAGGAGTCGGACGATGAGGTTGTTCTCGGGCCACAAGACGCAGATGGTCGACTCGGCGAAGGCCCTGCCCGGGCGAGACCACCCGATCGCCCACACTGGCAACCACCTCGTGCTCGGGACGCCGACCGCACCGCCGTTCCCCGCGGGGATGGAGACGGCGCTGTTCGCACTGGGCTGCTTCTGGGGCGCCGAGCGTCGCTTCTGGCAGCTCGACGGCGTCTACACGACGGCGGTCGGCTACTCGGGCGGGTACACGCCCAACCCCACCTACGAGGAGGTCTGCAGCGGACGCACCGGCCACGCCGAGGCTGTCCTGGTCGTCTTCGATCCGGCGAAGATCACCTACCGCCGGTTGCTCGGAGAGTTCTTCGAGAGCCACGACCCGACCCAGGGCATGCGGCAGGGCAACGACGTCGGCACCCAGTACCGCTCGGCGATCTACGTCACCGAGGGCGAGCAGGCCGCGGCGGCGGCCGAGGTGAAGGCGGTGTTCGAGGAGCGCCTCCGCACGGCCGGGTTCGGCGCCATCACCACCGAGGTGACGGCGGCCGGTCCGTTCTATTACGCGGAGGGGTACCACCAGCAGTACCTCGCGGCGAACCCCAACGGGTATTGCGGACTGGGTGGGACCGGCGTGTCCTGTCCGGTTGGCGTTCTCGGGTCTTCCGAGCCCGACTGAGCGCCGGGAGCAGCTTGCCGCCTCACAGAGGCGGCAAGCTGGCTTGATCGTTCGCCTTCCTCTGGGGAGCCGCGCTCAGGGGTTACCCATGCGCGCCGCTTGCTGCTCGATGTGGTCCATCAAGTACTGCAGCGCGGCTGCGGGATTGAGCTCGAGTACCTCGCTTGGTTCTTCGTAGATCAACACGTGCCCAGAGCGAAAGAAATAGACGTCGCCCTGCTCGGCTACTTCGTCGGCCCAATCGCTGCCGGGATATCGACAGCGCAGGCGACCTTTGAACATGTAGCCATAGTGGGGACACGGACAGACGCCGCCGGGCAATCCCTCATAAAGAGGAGTGTGGTCTCCCACGCCGGTCTCGGTGTAACCGACCTCGAGGTCCCCCCATTGGGCGGAGCGGAATCCAAGGCCGCAGATCGGCCAGCGCCCTCCGCCCCCGCGCGGTAGATCTTGTGGCTTGCTCACTGGCATGAGGCCCCCAGTATGTGGTTTGCGCAACGTCGGTCCCGGAGAAACGATGCCAGAGGGTCGAGCCAACGAGCGCGCCGCACCGACGGGGACAACGGAGTCATACCTGTCTCCTGCTCCCGGCGGGGTACGTGACCTCCTCCTTCACGTCGAGGCGAGCGTGTCGAGCCGCCGCATCGCTGACTTGGCCTCGGTGACAAAGCGCTTCACCAGCTCGGCGGCCGGCACGAGGTCGCTGATCGCACCGACCCCCTGACCTGCCGGATAGCCCTCCTTGGCCGGGTCGATGCCGGGCGTCGTCTCGTCACCGCCCAGGTGCCAGGCGTGGGATTCGATCGAGCTCATGATCTGGCGTGGGAACGGCTGTAGCTCCTCGGGATGCTCGATGTAGTGGTTGGTGTATTCGTTGCGCAGGACCCGCATCGGCTTGCCGGAGTAAGCGCGGGAGACCAGCGTCTCGTCCTCGTCGGCGGTGATCAGCGCTTCCTTGTATCCCGCCACGCTGCGCGCCTCGGGGGTGGCGATGAACCGGGTGCCGACCCAGACGCCGTCGGCACCGAGCGCCAACGCGGCGGCCAGGCCGCGGCCGTCGAAGATGCCGCCCGCCGCCACGACGGGCACCCGCTCGCCGACGGCGTCGACCACCTGTGGGACGAGCGGCATGGTCGCGACCAGCCCGGTGTGGCCGCCAGCCTCGGTGCCCTGCGCGACGACGAGGTCGCACCCCGATTCGACCGCCCGTCGCGCGTGGCTCACCTTGCCGCACATGTTGGCGACCAGCACTCCGTGGCGGTGGCAGAGGTCGATCGCGTCGACCGAGACCCCGAGACCGGCCACGAACAGGCTTGCGCCGCCCTCGATGAGGAGGGTCACCCGGTCGAGGAGGTCGTTGCCCATGACTGTCAGGAGGTCCACTCCGAAGGGCTTGCCGGTGGCCGCCCGGACGGCCGCCATCTGCTCGGCCAGCTGGTCGGCGCCCATGGTCGAGGCGCCCAGGCAACCAAAGCCGCCCGCTTCGGAGACCGCCACCACCAGGGGCGCGTAGGAAACGCCGCCCATCCCGGCCAGCATCAGCGGGTGCTCGATATCCAGGAGCTCGGTCAATCGGGTGCGCACGCCACTATCTTCCCTCGGCGATACTTCTGGGGTCCCCAAAAGAGCCCGCTTCGCGCAACGGCGGGTCTGACGCGTCACGTGCCGGGCCGCCTGGGTGAGCGCCCGGCTCCACGGCTTTCGAGGAGATCCCTTGGTTGACAGGCTCTTCCGTGCCCTCGGGCGCGGTGTCGTGCGCTACCGCTGGATCGTCGTCATCCTGTGGCTGGTGGGCACCGGGATCGCGACCCGCGCCCTGCCGAGCCTCGGCAGCCAGGTGAACAACAACAACAGTGCCTTCCTCCCGACGAACGCGCCGAGCAACCAGGCCGCCAACCTCGCCATCCCGCTCACCGGACCGGCCAACCAGTCGCTGATCCAGGTGGTCGCCGTGGCGCGCCAGGGCACGCTCGGAGCCTCGGACATCTCGGCGGTCCAGTCGCTCGGGACGAGCCTGCGCCGGGTCCCGACCGTGGACCTCGTCCAGTTCGGCAGCCTCTCGCCCGACCGGGAGGCGGCGCAGATCCTGGTGCTGTCGAAGAACTCGCCCAACGACCTGCCCGACGACAAGACGCTGTTGGCACGGATGCAGGACGTCGTGGAAAAGGCGTCGCTCCCACCCGGGCTCGAGGTCCACTTCGCCGGTGCCGTCGCGACCGGCGTCGCCAACCAAAGCCAGTCCCAGGCCCAGGGCAAGGAGACCCAGTCGCTGTCGTTGCTGTTCATCATCGTCTTGTTGCTCTTCATCTTCCGATCGGCGCTCGCGCCGATCCTCACCCTCTTCCCGGCGGCCGTCGTCCTCGTCCTGTCCCAGTCGCTCATCGGAGGTCTGGGCACCCTCGGGCTCAAGATCTCGTCGGTCACCCAGCTGCTCCTCATCGTGCTGGTGCTCGGTGCCGGCACCGACTACGGGCTGTTCTTGGTCTTCAGAGTCCGCGAGGAGATGGAGTCGGGGCGCCCGGCGCACGAGGCGGTCGAGGTCGCGCTGACGAGGGTGGGGGAGTCCATCGCGGGGTCCGCGTCGACCGTGATCCTCGCCCTGCTCAGCCTCTCGCTCGCCGACTTCGGCCTCTACAAGGACCTCGGGCCGCCGCTCGCGATCGGGATCGCGGTGATGCTGCTGGCCGGTCTCACCCTGCTCCCGGCGCTGCTCGCGATCTTCGGCCGGGCCACCTTCTGGCCGTTCCGGCTCCACGAGCAGGAGCACCAGGCCGGTCTGTGGGGCCGGACCGCCTCGCGCCTCGTCAGCCGGCCGGTGATGTCGCTCGTGGTCGGCGTGGTCGTCTTCGGTGCGCTGGCGGTCGCCGTGGTGGGTTACAAGCCGGGAGGGTTCGGCGGCTCGCTCAACGCGCCACCCGGGACGAGCACCGCGCTCGGCAACGCGGCGATCAAGGCGCACTTCCCCGAGGCGAGCGAGAACCCGACCAACCTGCTCATGGTCCTTCCCGAGTCCGTGTGGTCGGACCCCGGCCGGGTCGAGCAGGCGACCTTGCTGCTTCGGGCGAGCGGCAAGTTCACCCAGCTGGCCGGCCCGCTCGACCCGAACGGCACGGCGCTCACCACGAACCAGCTCGTCGCGCTGCACGCAGAGTTCGGCCCGGCCAGCCTGCTGCCGGCACAGGAGCCGACCGGCTCGTTGACGCCGGTCCGGCTCTACAACGCCTACCGGGCGACCGCCCGCCTCATCTCGCGCGACGGCAAGACCGTGCAGTGGTTGGCCGGGCTGTCGGCGGGGGACCCCGCGTCGACCGCCGCCATCAACGCGATCCCCGCGATCCGCTCCGCCTTCGCCGGGGTGGCGGCGCAGGTGGGCGCGACCAAGAGCGGGATCGCCGGCGAGGCGCCCGCGCTGGCGGACGTCGAGCGCGATCTCGGACAACGACCTGAAGCGGATCGTGCCGATCGCGGTCGTGGTGATCGGCATCGTGTTGGCGCTCGTGCTGCGGAGCCTCGTCGCGCCGCTTTATCTCCTGGCGAGCGTCGCCGTCTCGTACCTGGCGTCGCTCGGCCTCGCCGTCATCGTCTTCATCTACATCGCGCACCAGGGCGGGCTGACCTTCATCCTCCCGTTCCTCATGTTCTTGTTCCTGCTCGCGCTGGGGGAGGACTACAACATCCTGGTCATGTCCCGCATCCGCGAGGAGGCGTCGCGGCTCCCGCTGCGCCAGGCCGTGGTCAAGGCGGTCGGGGCGACCGGATCGACCGTGACCTCGGCCGGGCTCGTGCTGGCCGGGACCTTCGCGGTCTTCGCCATCGTGGGCGCCCGCCAGTCCGGGGGGAGCCAGGTCGAGTCGATCGGCTTCGGTCTGGCGGTCGGGATCCTGCTCGACACCTTCGTGGTCCGCACCGTGCTCGTGCCGGCAACGGTCACCTTGTTCGGCCGCCTCAACTGGTGGCCGGCCGCCATGGGTCGCCGGCCACCGTCCGCCGAGGAGCGCCCCGGGGAGCCCGAACTGGTGGCACGATCGGGGGGGCCGCAGCACTGAAAGGAGGTCGCTCGTGACGGTGTCACACGACCCGGGCCCCGACCCGGGGACGCCCGAGCCGACCGGGAACCGCCGCCGGGACGTTCGCCTCGTCGCGAGCGGCATCCTCCTCGCGTTGGGGGTGTGGTTCGCATTGGCCAACACCCAGAAGGTGAGGATCCACTTCTGGTTCGTCTCGACTCGCTCGCCGATCGTCACCGCGCTGGCGATCGCAGCGGTGTTCGGGATGGGGGTCGGGCTGCTGATCGGGCGCCGGTTCCGCCGTCCCCCCTCGTAACCGAACCGCCATGGTGGCCCCCAAAAAACCGGCCCGGGCCGTGCGGCGAACCGGCAGCGACGGCCGTAGACTTCCCGTCCGTGAGGTCGCGAGACGGAGCGACGGTGGCAGCTGTGTCGGGGGGATTGTCGTGATGGGCCAGCGAGTGACCCGCACTGGCGCGGGGGTGTGCCGTGCCGCTCTCTGATCACGAGCAGCGGATCCTGGCCGAGCTCGAGGAGTCCCTGGTCCGCCAGGACCCCCAGTTCGCCGAGCGCGTGCGGTCCGAGACCGTGTACCGGCACGCCGGCCGTTACTGCAAGTGGGCCGCCCTCGGGTTCCTGGCCGGGATCGCGATCCTGGTCGTCTTCTACCCGCACTCGGTGGAGGTGGGGTTCCTGGGCGTCGCCTTGATGTTCGGCTCCGCCGTCGTTTTCGAGCGCAACCTGCGCCGGATGGGCAAGGCCGGCTGGCACGACCTCACCCGATCACTGCAGAAGGACCGCCCCGCCGGCGGCAACCAGCCGGGCATCGAGGGTGCGGTCGACAACGCTCGCACCTGGCTGCGCACCCGGTTCCGTCGCGACCGCTGAGTTCACCCCAGGGTGGGGCCGCTCGCTCTCGCCGTCGACATCGGCGGCACCAAGATGGCGGCTGGCCTCGTCGACCGGGACGGCGCGATCCACGATGCGGACCGCGTGCCGACGCCGCACAGCGATGACCCCGAGGTCGTCTGGGGCGCGCTCGCCGGGCTGATCGACGCCCGTGTCGCGATCGCCGACGGCGCGATCGTGATCTGCGGCGTCGGGTGCGGGGGACCGATGGAGCCCGGTGGTGCCACAGTGTCGCCGCTCAACATCGGGGCGTGGCGCCGCTTCCCGTTGCACGACCGCATCGCCGCGTTGGTGGGCGTCCCGACGGCGGTCGACAACGACGCGAAGGCGCTCGCGTTGGGCGAGGGATGGCGCGGCGCGGCGGTTGGGTGCGACAACTATCTCGCCATGGTGGTGTCGACCGGGGTCGGAGGTGGGATCGTCCTCGACGGTCGGCTGCTCGACGGCCGGCTCGGCAACGCCGGACACATCGGCCATGTCGTCGTCGAACCCGACGGTCGCCAATGCTCCTGCGGCGGCTTCGGTTGCCTCGAGGCGGAGGCATCGGGGCACGCCATCGCGGAGATGACCGGGCGACCACCGGCCGACGCGACGCCCGCGGTGATCGAGCGCACCGGCACCCTGGTCGGACGCGCCGTGGCGTCGGTCGCCAACCTGCTCGACCTCGACCTCGCGCTCGTCGCCGGCTCCGTCGCACTCGGCTTCGGTGCACCGTTCTTCGCGGCGGCCCGGGCCGAGCTCTCGGTGCACGCCCGGATGGACTTCTCGGCGGGGACCCGGATCGAGCCGGGCGGACTCGGAGCCGACGGGCCGCTCGTCGGTGCCGGCGCCCTCGGCTGGCGCCACCTGGGCGAGGCGGGGCGCAGCCGATGAGCGCGGCGAGCGGGGCGGGGCGCGCCCACGCCTCGGTGTTGGTGGCGCGCGCCGTGCTGGCCCGGCCGCGGTTGTGGGGCGAGGCCGTGCGGACCGTGCGCCGCCTCGCCGTGCCGGGGTGGTGGAGGCGCCCGCCGTTCCTCCCGGTGCCCGACGCCGCCTACTGGCGATTCCGAATGCACACCGCCTTCGGCCAGGAACTCGCCGGCCGCCCCAGCACCCAAGACGTCGTCGACTACCTCCGCTGGTGTCAGCGTGCGCGACCGTCCCACCGATAGCCTGCTCACGTGATGGGCCGCGTCCTGTTGCTCAATGCGACCTACGAGCCCCTGGCCCTCGTCTCGGACCGCCGGGCCGTCGTCTTGGTGCTCGCCGGTCGCGCCGAAGCGGTCGCGTTCAGAGAGGAGGCACCGGTCTTCCACTCGGCGCACCTCGCGATCGAGGTGCCGGCGATCGTCCGCCTCTTTCACATGGTGCGGATCCCGCGCTGGGCGAGAACTCCGCCGCTCACTCGTCGGGCGGTGCTGCGTCGCGACGGCGGCCGCTGCGCCTACTGCTCGGCCCCGGCGGACACCGTCGACCACGTGATCCCGCGCAGCCGTGGCGGCCGCCACGAGTGGGGGAACGTCGTCGCCTCGTGCCAGCACGACAACCTGACCAAGGGCGACCAGCTGCTCGACGAGCTGGGCTGGGTCCTGGCGTTCCAGCCCCACGCCCCCGAGGGTCACCTGTGGCGGCTCCGCCACCTTTCCGAGGTGGACCCGCTGTGGGCGCCGTACCTCGCGTCGGCCTCCTGAACGCGCCGCGTCACCGCGCACCCTGAGCGTGCGCCAGCTCTTCGACCCCGAGGCGCTCCGTCCCATCGGCCGGCGCACCGCCTTCGTTCGGCATAGCGACCGCCCCGTCCTCGTCCTTGGGAGCACGCAATCCGACGCCCTCGCCGACCAGGAGGCGTTGCGGGCGGAGGGCGTCGAGCTGGTCGGGCGCCGCAGCGGGGGCGGGGCGGTGCTCGTCGAACCCGGGCGCTGCGTCTGGATCGACACCTGGGTGCCGCGGAGCGACCCCCTGTGGGACGACGACGTGTCGCGCTCTCGCGCCTGGGTCGGGGAGTGGTGGGCGGCCGCCATCGGGGTGCCGCAGCTCCGGGTCCACGCCGGACCACCGGTCGCGACCCGGTGGTCCGAGCTGCTCTGTTTCGCCGGCGTCGGCGCGGGCGAGGTCGTCGACGGTGGGCGCAAGATCGTGGGCGTCGCGCAGTGGCGCGGCCGGGAGGGTGCGTTCACCCACTCGTTCGCCTATCTCGAGACGGCGTGGCCGCGGCTCACCGGCCTGCTCCTGTCCGAGCCAGAGGCCGGGGAGGCCGCCCTCGAGCTCGCGTCCTCGGCGGCGGCGGTGACCGAGCTTGCCGAGACCACCGCCGACGGGCTGACCGCCGCCCTGGTGGCCGGCCTGCCGGGGCCGGGGGAGTGGGAGTTGCACACCGGCTGAGTCGAGGCTGAGCCGGCTGGCCGCCGGGCGTGGTCAGCGTCCCGGGCGGCGAGTCGCTCGGCCGCCGGCGCCGCCGTCACCCGATCGCTTCGGGCCCTCCCGGGTCCGCAACTTTGAGTGCCCTACTACACGTTGATAGGGTCCCCTAAACTTCCTTGCGGGCATCGGTCGGAGGCTGGAAAGGAGCGTTGGCGTGCGGGTTCACTCGGTCCGGGGCCGGGCGTGGGCCACGAGCGTGCTCGGGTTCGTCGCGCTCCTGGGGGTGTCCCTGGCCGGGTGCGGTGGCCCCTCGGCGTCGGCTTCCTCGAGTGCCATCCAGCACGAGGAGTGCACCGGCGTCGCCAACGTGCTTTCGGATGGACCCGATCCCGACGCCGACCCGGTGGGCTACGCCGAGGCGCAGGTCCTCCCGCTCAAGCAGCTCACGTTGTCCGATCCCGCACTGCGAGCGGCGGTCGAGGGCCTCGATGCAGCGTATGGACGGTTCAGCGCGGACAACGGGGCCCAGTCGGCCAGGTACGCCGGGGCGGTCTCGGTGGCCGAGAAGGCGCTCAACAAGATCTGCCCGAATGCCGCGCCATGAGCTCGTCGCGCCCTCGACGGGCCTTGCTCCGGATCTCTCGCCGCTCGGTGCTCGGTGCGGCGATCGCCGCGTTGGGTGCCTCGACGGGGCTGGGGTTGGCCGCCGGCGCCCCGGCTGCCGGCGCCCAGACCACGATCACCATCTACAGCGGCCAGCACCAGCAGACCACCCAGTCCCTCGTCTCGGCGTTCGAGCAGAAGACCGGCATCACGGTCAACGTTCGCTACAACGACGAGGACACCTTCACCGACGAGATCATGGCCGAGCGGTCGCATCCCATCGCCGACCTCTTCTATACGGAGAACTCACCGCCGCTCCAGTACCTGGAGAACCAGGGTCTGCTGGCGAAGGTCAACGCCTCCACCTTGGCCAAGACACCGAGCCGGTACAACTCGGCCGAGGGTGACTGGGTCGGGGTCTCGGCGCGCGTCAGCGTCCTGATCTACAACCCAAGCCTCATCTCCAAGTCGCAGCTCCCGACGCGCGTGCTCCAGCTGGCCAACCCGGAGTACCGCGGGAAACTCGCCTTCGCGGCCGGGGAGACCGACTTCCAGCCGATCGTCACCTCCGTGGACCGCACCGACGGCAAGCGGGCGACCCTGAACTGGCTGGAGGGCATCAAGGCGAACGCCGGGAGCCACATCTACCCGGACAACGAGACCATCGCGGACGAAGTCAATCGGGGGGCCGTCGCGTTCGGAGTGGTGAATCAGTACTACTGGTACCGGATGCAGGCCGAGCTCGGGAAGAGCAACGTGCACTCGAAGATCACCTACTTCGCTCCCCGCGATCCCGGATACGTCATCGATGTCTCGGGTGCCGCCATCTTGAAGTCTTCGAAGCACCAGGCGGCCGATCAGGAGTTCCTCGCCTTCTTGGTTTCCAAGCAGGGCCAGGAGGTCATCGCGCACTCCATCAGCTTCGAGTACCCGCTCGATGACGGCGTGCCGCCGCCCGCGGATGAGACGCCGTTCGACCAGCTCCAACCCAACCCCATCTCGGTGGCGCAGCTGGGGGATGGCGCGTCGGCCATCTCGTTGCTCACCCAGGCCGGGTTGATATGAGCGATCGAGGGACTCAGCGGTGACGGTCGCAGTGAGCACGGCGACAGGACGCATCGGAACCCCCGGCGTGCGGGCGCGCCTCAGGCTGTCCGGGCTCCCGCTGGTGAGTCTGCTGGTCGCCTTGCTCGTGCTGCTCCCACTGGTCTTCCTCTTGGTGGAGGCCCAGAGGGCCGGGGTCGGCAAGGTCTGGGCGCTCATGGACCGTCCGCTCACCGCCGAGCTGCTCTGGAACACGGTCCGACTGGCCGTGGTGGTCGCGACGCTCTGCGCGGTGATCGGCACCGGCGCGGCTTGGCTGGTGGAGCGGACCGATCTGCCCGGCCGGCGGGTCTGGGCGGTGCTGTTGGTCGTCCCGCTGGCCATCCCGGACTTCGTGGTGAGCTTCGGTTGGGCCTCCATCAGCACCGCTGTGTCGGGATTCTGGGGCGCCGTGCTCGTCATGACGCTGGCGACGTATCCGCTGGTCTATCTCCCGGTCGCGTCCAGCTTCCGGAACGCCGACCCCGCCCAAGAAGAGGTCGCCCACGGTCTGGGCGCCGGCCGGCTGCGGGCCTTCTGGCGAATCACGATTGGCCAGGCGCGGGTGGCCGTGCTCGGGGGCTCTTTGCTCGTGGTGCTGGTGCTCTTGGCCGAGTACGGGGCTTTCGAGATCCTCGGGTACCGGACCTTCACCACCGAGATCTTCACCCAGTTCTCTATCTCCTTCGATGTGGCGGCCGCCTGCGCGCTCTCACTGGTGCTGTTGGTGTTGGGCCTGGTCGTCCTGGCCGGTGAGTCGTTGGCCCGCGGGCGCGTCCGGGTGAGCCGGTCCGATCGCATGGCGCAGCGGGCCGTCGCTCGCTATCGCCTGGGGCGTTGGAAGGTGCCGGTCGTGATCGCCGTCCTCGCGCTGGTCGGTCTGGCGCTGGGCGTCCCCGTGGGCTCGGCCTCGTATTGGTGGGCGGAGGGACCCGAGCACGTCCTGCAGGGCGTTTCGATTGCCCGGGCCGCCGGCTATACCGCGCTGTACGGCGGTTGCGCCGCCGCGCTGTCGACCGTGATGGCCTTGCCGGTCGCGATCCTGGCCTTGCGCCGCCGCGGGCTGTACCGCCTGCTGCTCGAGCGCAGCACCTATCTCGTGTTGGCGATGCCGGGCGTGGTCATCGCCTTGGCGTTGACGTACTTCAGCGAGCAGTACGCGGGGGGTCTGTGGTATCAGACGGCGCCGATGTTGGTCTTTGCGTACGCCATCATGTTCTTCCCGTTGGCGCTCGTCGGGGTGCGGGCATCGGTTGCCCAGGCGCCACCCCAGCTGGAGCAGGTCGCCCAGTCGCTCGGCCGGGGTCGGCTCGCCGTCCTTGTGCGGGTGACCCTGCCGCTCGTCACCCCGGGTCTCGCTGCCGCGTTCTGTCTGGTCTTCCTCTCCGCCGTCACCGAGCTGACGGCGACCCTGATCCTCGTACCGACCGGGGTGCAGACGCTCGCGACCCAGTTCTGGAGCTACCAGCAGAATCTTGCCTATGGTCAGGCCGCTCCCTTCGCCCTGCTCATGATCGCGATCGCTGCCGTGCCCAGCTACGTGCTCGGGCGGTTCTTTGACCGTCTCCCGAGGGGGGCGCTGGCGTCGTGAGTCGAACGGATCCACCGCACACCGAGCGCTCCGAGCGAGGTGGGGTTCGCGTCAGCGAGCTCTGCAAGAGCTTCGGCGGACGGTCGGTGCTGCGCGACGTGAGCATCGACGTCCCCGAGGGGTCGATCACGGCGGTGCTCGGTCCCTCCGGCAGCGGGAAGACCACGCTCTTGCGCCTCGTGGCGGGGTTCGATCGACCCGATTCGGGGACCATCGTCGTCGGGGGACAGGTCGTCGACGACGGCACGGCGTTCGTGCGGCCACAGCAGCGCGGGGTGGGCTACGTCCCCCAGGAGGGTTCGCTCTTCCCGCATCTGAGCGTCGTCGACAACATCGGATTCGGTGTCGCCCGCCGAGAACGAGGGCGGGTCGTGGCTCCACTGATCGAGCTGGTCGGGTTACACGGCCTCGAGCGGCGATACCCCCATCAGCTCTCAGGCGGTGAGCAGCAGCGCGTCGCGTTCGCGCGCGCGCTGGCCATCGGTCCGAAGATCGTGCTGCTCGACGAGCCGTTCGCCTCGCTCGATCCGGCGCTGCGCCAAGGCGTCCGACGCGACGTCCTGCGGATCCTGACCGAGACGGGGTCCACCGCCATCCTGGTCACCCACGATCAGGAGGAGGCGCTGGCGCTCGCCGATCAAGTCGTCGTGCTTCGCAACGGTGCCGTGGTGGCGGCCGGTGATCCGCGCGCCCTGTACCGGAGCCCCCCGGATCCCGTTGCCGCTGTGTCCCTTGGCGATGTGAATGTGCTTGCGGCCGACGTCCACGATGGGCGAGCGCGCAGTCCGTTGGGCGAGATCGACGCCGTCTCGATCGGTGGGCACCCCGTCGAGGGGCCGGCGCGCCTGTTGCTGCGGCCCGAGCAGCTGACGCTCCACAGCGAACCCGTACCGGGAGCGGTCCACGCGGTCGTCATCGAACACCAGTACTACGGGCACGACGCGGTGGTGCTGGTCGCGCTCGATGCCGCAGGGACCAGCACGCTTTCGGCCCGCATCTCGGGGGACCGCTCCTTCACCAGCGGAGAAGAGATCTGGGTCGGGGCGCACGGCCCGGGACTGGTGTGGCAACGAGACCATGCCGTGGGGTCGGAGCGGGCCCGGGCTCACCACACGAGCGCCCCGCAGTAGCGCGGGTCGGCGCGACGCGCCGACCTCGGCAGCACCTGTGCCGCGGGGAACCGGGTCGGCCAACGCACCGGTGGCGGTGTGACCTCAGCTGGCGCGCCACCTGGTCCGATCCAGCGCGCCGTGGTCGATCCGGACCATCACGGTGCCGGCACCTCTTCTCGGACACCCCGTGGGGTCGGGACGCGCCCTTCTCGGTTCTCTTTTGGCTTGAAGTGGTGGGAGATCATTGACGAGGGGAGGTGGAGGGCATAGAGTGGCACGAAGTGGTGTAAAGGGGAGCGACACAGCGATCTGGGGTCGTCGGGTGGGAGTTCGTTCGGATGTCAGGGTTCGTCGGCAGGTACGAGCATTCGCTCGACGCGAAGGGCAGGGTGATCCTGCCGGCGAAGTTCCGCGCCGACTTCGAGCGAGGCGGGTACCTGGCCGAGCACCGGGAAGGCTGTCTCGCTCTGTGGACCCTCGGGGAGTTCGAACGTCAGATGACGACCATGCAGGAGCGGGCGGCGGCGGGACGGATGGACCGCAACCGGGCGCGCCTGTGGGCATCCAACGCCCAGGAGGTCGAGGTCGACCGGCAGGGACGGATGGCCATCGCGGTTCGGCTGCGCGAGTTTGCGCGTCTCGAATCCGATGTGCTGGTTGTCGGGGCGATCGATCGCATCGAGCTGTGGAACCCGGCGGTGTGGCAGGAGCGGGTGCAGCCCGAGGAGCAGTGGTTCTTGGACGAAGTGGACGACTGAGCAAAGGAGCCCAACAAGAAGGACACGGCATCGACTCGACATCTGTGACTTGCGCCCGGAACATGCGCAGCCCCTCGACCGGCACGGTGGAAGACTCCTCCTCCGCCCTCTTCCCCGTCGGTCGCGAAGGGAAATACCCTCTCAGCACCTCGCCCGTCGAGGGGCTGCGGATGGACCGGGAACCCCAACACCAGCCCGTCATGGCGAGCGAGGTGGTGGAGCTGTTCGCCCCCGTCGGCCCGGGCGTCGTCCTCGACGCGACCGTCGGCCTGGGCGGCCACGCCGCCGCGCTGCTTGCCGCCTACCCGGGCCTCGGGGTCCTGGGCATCGACCGCGACCCCTCGGCGCTCGAGAACGCCACCGCTCGGCTGGCGGCGTTCGGCGACCGGGTGGTCCTCCAGCACGCCCGTTTCTCCGAACTCGCTCGTGTGGTCGGTGAGGCACGGGCCGCCGGCCGGGGGCGTTGGCCCTCGTCCGGCGAGGCGTCAGGGGCCCCCGAGACCGTCTCGGGGGCCCTTTTTGATCTGGGGGTGAGCTCTCTCCAACTGGACACCCTTGGCCGGGGCTTCTCCTATCGCGGCGAGGGCCCGTTGGACATGCGGATGGATCCCGGCGAGCCGACCAGCGCCCTCGAGCTCGTGAACAACGCCCCGGCGTCGGATCTCGCCGCCTGGTTCCGCGCCAGCGGCGAGGGCCGGCTGGCCGGTCGGATCGCCCGGGCGATCGAGGCGGCGCGGCCGATCGCGACGACCGGCGAGCTCGCACGCGTCGTCGAGGCCGCCGTCCCCGCGCCGGCCCGACGGCGGGGCCACCCGGCCGCCCGGGTCTTCCAGGCCATCCGCATCGCGGTCAACGGCGAGGCCGCCGAGCTCGCCGTCGGGCTGCCGGCCGCGCTCGGGCTGCTCGGTCCGGGGGGCCGTTGCGTCGTCCTCACCTATCACTCGGGGGAGGGCCGTCTCGTGCGCGACGTCTTCTCCGAGGCGGTGTCGGGTGGCTGCGTATGCCCGCCCGGGCTGCCGTGCGCGTGCGGCGCCGTTTCCTTGTTCCGGTGGGTCTTCCGCGGTTCGCGGGGGCCGGGACCGGCCGAAGTGTCGGTCAACGCCAGGGCGTCGAGCGCCCGCCTCTGGGCGGTCGAGCGCCTTGGGGACCGGGAAGCAGTTGATCCGTGACGCCCGCGCAGGCGGCCGCGCAGCGGGCCGCCTCGGAGCGGACGGCCCGGGCTCCGAGCTCCCGGACCGCAGCGAAGCGGGCTCCGCTTCGGGTTCTCGCGCCGCGCCCGCGCCACAGCGGGCGCCTGCTGCGCCTGGGCGGCGCCGTCCTCATCGTCGGGTCACTCCTTGGGGTGGTGGTGGGCCACTCCATGCTCGCCCAGGGGCAGGTGCGCCTCACCGCCGCGCAGGGCGACCTGGCGGTCGTCCAGTCCGTCAACCGCCAGTTGCTCGCGTCGGTGGCCGCCGCTGAGAACCCCGCGCAGATCGTCGCCGAAGCCAAGAAGCTGAACCTCGTCCCGCCGAGCTCGGTCACCCAGCTCCCGGCGGTCCCGCTCGACACCCCGATCGGGTCCTCGACCTCCACGACGACGCCCTCGACGGACGCCGCCGGCTCCTCGTCGGCGTCCGGTCGTTGAGCCCGACCAGCACCCTCGCGCGGCCCAGTCACCGGGGGCGGCGTCCGGGAAGAGACCGCTCGCCCCGGCCCGCCCCGCCGCGTCAGCCCCGAACGGTCCACCGCTCCGCCTACGCGGCGCCCCGCGCCCGGCGCCGGCCCGCGATGGCCGCCCACGCGCCGATCGGGCGGCGGCTCAGCGTGTTCCGGGTCCTGCTCGTCATGGTGATGCTCGCAGTCACCGCCCGGCTGGTGGCGCTCCAGGTGCTCGACTCGGCGCACTACCAGCGCCTCGCCGACTCCGAGCTCTCGGTGACGGTCGCCGACCCCGGCCTGCGCGGCGACATCTACGACCGCAATGGCGCGGTGCTGGCGATCTCGGTCCCGACCAAGACCGTCATCGCTGACGACTTCCAGATCAGCCAGCCCGAGCGCGAGGCGAAGCTGCTCTCGCCGCTCATCGGGGTGCCGGTCGCGACCCTGGTCCCCGAGCTGACCGAGCATTCCGGTTACGTGAAGCTCGCGACCCAACTGCCGGCGAGCCAGGGCGACAAGTTGGCCGCCGACAACGTGCCGGGCATCACATTGCTCGACAGCTCGGAGCGGATCGACCCCGACGGGACACTGGCGGCGCCGCTGTTGGGCGCCGTGCATGCCTCGGGGGCGGGCGCGTCGGGCCTCGAGTATCAGTACAACTCCCTGCTCTCGGGGAAGGCCGGCAGCCAGACCGTCCTCGAGTCCCCGGCGGGCGTCGATCTTCCCGAGGGTGCGGCGCTGACCCGTGATTCGGGTGGCCAGGGGACCGGCATCGAGCTCACCATCGACCAGCCGCTCCAGTACATGACCGAGTCCGCTCTGGGTGACGAGATCGCGGCCAGCGACGCGACGAGCGGCATGGCCGTCGTCATCGACACCCGCACCGGCGACATCTTGTCCATGGCCAACCTCGTCGCCGGCAACAACGGGCTCGGCCTCGTGCCGGGCACCTCCTCGCCGGTGAGCGAGGCGCCGAGCAACCTCGCGCTGACCCAGGCCTACGAGCCCGGATCGGTGTTCAAGCTGGTGACGTTCTCGGCCGCCTTGAGCGACGGGATCATCAACCCGGACACCACCTTCAGCGTGCCGGACCAGATCGAGCTCGACGGCTCGACGTTCCACGACGCCGAGGCCCATCCCACCGAGGAGCTGACCGCGACCCAGATCCTCGCCCAGTCCTCCAACATCGGCACGAGCGAGGTCGCGTCCGCCCTCGGCGAGGACCGCCTGCTCGGGCAGGTCGAGCGGCTGGGCTTCGGCAAGCCGACCGGCCTCGACTTCCCCGGGGAGAGTGCCGGCCTGATCGCCGGCGCGTCGGAGTGGGAGCCGACCAACATGGTGTCGCTCCCCATCGGCCAGGTCGACGCCGTCACCGCCATGCAGGTACTCGACGCTTACAACGCGGTGGCCAACGGCGGGGTCGAGATCGAGCCCCGACTGGTGCAGGCGACCATCGGGCCCGACGGCCAGGCCCACCGCAGCGCGCCCTCGTCGTCGCACCGGGTCTTCTCGGCCTCGGTCGACGCCGAGCTGACCCAGATGCTCGAGCAGGTCGTGGACAGCGGCACCGGCACCGGCGCGGCGGTCCCGGGCTACAGCGTGATGGGCAAGACCGGCACGGCCGAGATCCCCGCCCCCGGAGAGGACGCCTACATCACCGGCGCGTACATGGCGAGCTTCGTCGGTTCGGCGCCGGCCTCGAACCCGGTGCTCTCGGCGATCGTGGTCCTCGACCACCCCACGCCCATCTTCGGCGGGACGGTCGCTGCCCCGGTGTTCTCCCAGATCATGAGCTACGCGCTGCACCGCTACGGCATCCCCACCACCCCGGGCGCCCCGAGCACCGCACCCCCCAGCGAGTCGGCGTCCGCCCAGGCTCAGGACATCACCTGATCCCGCGGGTGCCGGGTACCATCGGCCGACCGGTGATGCCGGGCACCGAGCGCTCCTGTTCTGCGCCCGACCACCGTTCCCTGCGCGCCGTGAACCTGCTCCGTCTCCTCGACGAGATCGACGTCCTCCATGTCTCCGGTGACCCCGACGTCGAGGTCACCGACGTCGAGCACGACAGCCGGCGGGTCGGAGCGGGCACCCTGTTTTGCTGTCTGCCCGGCCGCCACAGCGACGGCCATGACTTCGCCGCCCAGGCCGTCGAGCGGGGCGCGGTCGGCTTGGTCTGCGAGCACGCGGTCGAGCTCCCGCCCGGCAGCGACGTGGTCCAGGTCCGGGTGGCCCCCGGCGCCGCCCGACCGGCGATGGCGCAGGTGTCGGCCGCCCTGCACGGGCACCCCTCACGGCAGCTGCTGACGGCCGGGATCACCGGCACCAACGGCAAGACGACGGTCGCCCACCTGCTCGGCGTCGTCCTCCGGCACGCCGGCATCCCCACCATGGTCATCGGCACCCTCACCGGCACCCGCACCACGCCAGAGGCGACCGAGCTCCAGGCGTTGCTGGCCGAAGAGCGCGACCGCGCCGTGGAGGACCACCTGACCCACGCGGTGTCGATGGAGGTCTCGAGCCATGCGCTCGCCCAGCACCGGGTCGATGGGATCGTCTTCGACGTCGCCGTCTTCACCAACCTCTCCCACGACCACCTCGACTTCCACAAGTCGATGGAGGCCTATTGGGAGGCCAAGGCGTCGCTGTTCACCCCCGAACGGGCCGCCCGGGGGATCGTGTTCGCGGACGACCCGGCGGGGGAGCGGATCCTCGCCGAAGCGCGGATCCCGATCGCCCCGGTGCGCCGTGCAGACGTGGCGGTCGTCGAGCTGGGCCTCGGATGGAGCCGGTTCCTCTGGCAGGGGCGCCCGATCCAGCTCGCGCTGACCGGCCGCTTCAACATCGACAACGCGTTGCTCGCCGCCGAGACGGCGGTGACCCTCGGCGTCAGTGTCGACGACGTGGCCGAGGCGCTGACCAACGCGTCGGCGGTGCCGGGCCGGCTCGAGCCGGTGGTCGTCGAAGGCGACGAATGGCCCTTCAGCGTGCTGGTCGACTACGCCCACACCCCGGTGGGGCTCGAGGTGGTCTTAGACGAGATCGACCGCCTGAAGCGCCCGGGGGCCAAGACCATCGTCGTCTTCGGCTGCGGCGGCAACCGCGACGTGGCCAAGCGCCCGCTCATGGGTCGCGCCGCGATCGGGCTGGCCGATGTCGCCGTCCTCACCTCGGACAACCCGCGCGACGAGGATCCGCTGCGCATCATCGAGGAGGTCCGCACCGGCATCGACACGGCGAGCGTGCGCCGGGCCGAGCTGGTCGTCGAGCCGGACCGCCACCGCGCCATCGAACTGGCGATCGGTCGCGCCGGGCCGGGCGACGTGGTGCTGCTGGCCGGCAAGGGCCACGAGACGACCCAAGAGGAACACGGCCGGCACATCGACTTCGACGACCGCGCCGTGACCTGGGAGGTGCTGACGTGCTCGCCATGATGGAGGCGGGCGGGGTCGCGCTCCTGCTCTCGATCATCGGGACGCCGGTGCTCATCCGCTGGCTCACCTCGCGGCGCATCGGCCAGCACATCCGAGAAGATGGCCCACCGACCCATCTCGTCAAGGCCGGCACCCCGACCATGGGCGGCGTCGCCATCGTCTTCGCCGTCGGGCTCGGGTACACCGTCGGGCACTTCGGCCCGGCCGTGAAGTTCGCCCGCACGGGCCAGCTCGTGATCATCGCGGTGTTCATGTTCGGCCTCATCGGGTTCGTCGACGACTGGATCAGTGTCCGCCACAACCGGAGCCTCGGGCTGGGCAAGCGCGGCAAGTTGGCGGCGCAGATCGCCGCCGGGGTGACCTTCTCCGAGCTCGCCGTGCACTGGGCCCAGGTGCCCACGGTGCTCTCGTTCACCCGGGCCATCAGCCCCGGCCTGCACCTGGGCGAGGCGGGCTGGGTGGTGATGGCCACCCTCGTGATGGTCGCGACCTCGAACGCGGTCAACCTGGCCGACGGAGCCGACGGGCTGGCGGCCGGCTCGGCGACGTTCTGCTTCGCCGTGCTCGCCATCATGGGCTACTGGATCTTCCGCCACCTGTCCATCTACGGGATCCTGCCGGCGAGCGCGCTCGATCTGGCGCTGTGCTCGGTGGCGCTGGCCGGGGCGTGCCTCGGGTTCTTGTGGTGGAACGCCGCGCCGGCCCGGATCATCATGGGCGACACGGGCGCGCTGGCGATCGGCTCGGGGTTGGCCGCCGTGTGCCTGCTGCTCAACCTGGACCTGCTGCTCCCGATCATCGGGGGCCTGTTCGTCATCGAGACGCTGTCGGTGATCGCGCAGGTCGTCAGCTTCCGCGTGTTCGGGCGCCGGGTGCTGCGCATGGCCCCGATCCATCACCACTGCGAGCTCCTCGGTTGGCCCGAGACCACCGTGATCGTGCGGTTCTGGATCCTGGGCGGACTGTTCGCGGCGCTCGGGCTCGGGATCTTCTACGGCGAGTTCCTGATCTTCAACCGGGGTGTCCTGTGAGCCCGGCGCGTTCGGTCCACCGGTCGGGCACCGGCGTCGACAAGGCTGGGCGGATGCGAGCCGACCGGGGCGGCCCGTCCACCGCGTCCGTCCTCATCGTCCTGATCGCGCTGCTCTGCGTCGCGGGCGTCGTGATGGTCGGATCCGCGTCCGAGGTGATCTCCATCCAGGACTACGGCTCGCCGTGGGCGATTCTCGTCCGCGAGATCATGTGGATGGGGGTCGCCGTCCTCGCCTTGTACGTCGCGATCCGCTTCGACTACCGCCGCCTCCGACGCTGGCGGATGCCGCTGCTCGTCGTCACCATGGTGCTCCTCGTCGTGGTGCTGCTCCCGGGCATCGGGGTGACCGCGGGGGGATCGAGCCGCTGGATCGGCTTCGGCCAGTTCCGGCTGCAGCCCTCCGAGCTCATGAAGCTCGCCCTCGTCGTGTTCGGCGCCGACCTGATCGTCCGGCGCCAGGAACGCGGCGGAAGCCACCGCACGATCATCGGGCCGCTGCTTTTGGTGGCGATCGCCTCCTGCGGTCTCATCCTGCTCCAGCCCGACATGGGCACCGCCCTGGTCGTCGGGGCGATCACCGTGGCCCTGTTGTTCGCCTCCGGCGTTTCCATGCGGCCGATCATGAAGGTCGTGCTCGCCGCGGGTTTCCTCGCCGCCGTCGTGGGGTTGGCCGACCCGTACCGGCGGGCCCGGCTGTTGAGCTTCCTCGACCCGACCGCCCACTCGTCGGGCTCGGGCTATCAGGTGAGCCAGTCGCTCATCGGCCTCGGCTCGGGGGGCCTGTTCGGCCGCGGCCTCGGGAGCGGGCAGGGCAAGTGGGGATCGCTCCCCAACGCGCACACCGACTTCATCTTCTCGGTCATCGGCGAGGAGCTCGGCCTGGTGGGCACGGTCCTCGTCCTCGCACTGCTCGTCGCCTTGTGCTGGTTCGGGCTGCGGGCGGCCCAGCGCTCGCCGGACCGCTTCGGGGCGTTGTTGGGCATCGGGCTCGTCGCGTGGATCGCGAGCGAGACGTTCATCAACGTCGGCGCGGTCGTCGGCCTCCTCCCGGTGACCGGCATCCCGCTGCCGTTCATCTCCTTCGGAGGCTCCTCCCTCGTCATCACGATGGTCGCAGCGGGGATCCTGGTGAACATCGCACGCCAGGGCGCCGGCGCGGCCGCGACCGAGCGGGGCGGCGCCCGGGCAGTCGCGTGGCACCGCTCGGGCGTCCCCGGGGTGGCGGTCGGCTCGGCACGACGATGAGCCCGCGGCGTTACGCCGTCATCGCGGGCGGCGGGACCGCCGGACACGTGTTCGTCGCCACGGCGCTGGCCGGGGCGCTGGTCGAGCGGGGCGTCGGGCGCGACGAGATCGAGCTGGTCGGATCGAGGCGAGCCGTCGACGCGACGCTGGCGGGCGCCGAGGGCTACCCGATCACGCTGTTGCCCGGACGGGGCATCCAACGACGGCTCGGTCCCCGGGCGTTGTGGGCCAACCTCGGCGCCTGTGGCGGCCTCGCGCTCGCCACGTGGCGCGCCTTCGGGCTGCTGGTGCGGCGGCGTCCCCGTGTCGTGGTGTCGGTCGGCGGGTACGTGGCGGTGCCCGTCGGGCTGGCCGCGGCGGTGCTCCGCATCCCACTCGTTGTCGTGAACACCGACGCCCTTCCGGGGGCGGCCCACCGCGTGCTCGGGCGCCTGGCGGTCGTCAGCGCGGTCGCGTTCCCGGGCACGCCCCTGCCCCATCCGGTGCTCACCGGCGCCCCGATCCGGGCCGGGTTCGCGGCGGCCGCGACGGCCCGCGACGGCGGCGCGACGGCCCGCGACCGCGCCGCAACGGCGCGGGGGACGCTCGGGGTGCCGCCGGACCGCAAGATGGTGGGCGTAACGGGCGGCTCACTCGGATCCGGCCGACTCAACGACGCCGCGCTGAGCCTGGCCGGCAGGTTCGGGGGGCGCAGTGGCCTCACGCTGTACCACGTGTGCGGCCCGCGTAATTACAAGGCGCTCGACGCGGCACGGCGCGCCTCGGACGCGCCGGCCGAGGGCGACTGCTCCGGTCTCTTCTACCGGCTGGTGCCCTTCGAGGAGCACATGGCCGACTTCTACGGCGCGGCCGACGTGGTGGTGTGCCGGGCCGGCGCGCTGACCGTGGCCGAGCTGACCGTGGCGGGCGTGCCCGCCGTGCTCGTCCCGTTGCCCGGGGCGCCCGGAGACCACCAGAGCGCCAACGCCGCCGCGCTGGTCGACGCCGGCGCAGCCGTGGTGGTGCGCGACGAGGAGTGCGACGGCCGGCGGCTGGCCGATGTCTTGAACGCTCTGCTGGCTGACCCCACCCGCCTCTCCGCCATGAGCCGGGCGGCGGCGTCGCTCGGGCGGCCCGACGCTGCCGACGCGGTCGCCGCGCTGGTCCAGGCCCATGCCCGCTGAGGGCCCCTGGTTCAACCCCCGGCGGATCCACATCGTGGGGGTGGGCGGGGCCGGCATGAGCGGGGTCGCGGTCGTGCTGGCGGCGATGGGCCACCGGGTCACCGGGAGCGACCAGCGGGCCTCGCCGGTGACCGATCGGCTCGTCGCCCGCGGCATCCCGGTCGCGATCGGCCATCGGGTCGAGAACCTGGGCGACGCCGAGGTGGTGACGGCGTCGCCGGCGGTCGCCGACGACAACCCCGAGTTGACCGCGGCCCGGGCTCGCGGGCTGCCGGTCGCGCCCCGCGCCCGGGTGCTCGCGATGCTCGGCGCGACGCGGCGCGCCGTCGCCGTCGCCGGCACGCACGGGAAGACGACGACCGCGTCCATGCTCGTCGTTGCGCTCAGCGCCGCCGGGATGGCGCCCTCCTTCCTCGTGGGAGCCGACGTGGGCGACCTCGGGACCAACGCCGCCCTCGACGACGGCGAGTGGATGGTGCTCGAGGCCGACGAGAGCTACGGCGCCTTCGGCGCGCTGGCGCCCGAGATGACGGTGCTCACGAGCGTCGAGCCGGACCACCTCGACCACTACGGCACGCTCGAGGCGCTGCGGGCCGCGTTCGGGCGCCTGCTCGGTGCCACGACCGGCCGGTCGCTCGTCAGCGCGGACGAGCCCGGCGCGGCCAGCCTCGGCGCCGAGTTCGGGGCGGCCTCGGTGGGCGAGTCGCGCTCGGCCGACTACCGCATCGTCGAGCTGGAGCTGGCTGCCGGCTCGTCGCGCTTCGGCCTCATCGGGCCGGGCGGACCGCTCGGATCGGTGCAGGTCGCGACCCCGGGGCGCCACAACGTGGCCAACGCGGCGCTGGCGGTGGCGGCCGCGGTCGAGCTGGGTGCGCCGTTCGAGGCGGCAGCGGCCGCCATGGCGGCCTTCCGCGGCGCGCCGCGGCGCTACGAGCAGCGCGGCGAGCGCGGCGGGGTCAGCTTCGTCGACGACTACGGGCACCTCCCCGGCGAGGTCGCGCCGGTGATCGACACGGCGCGGGGCGCCGGGTTCGCCCGGGTCGTCGCGGTGTTCCAGCCGCATCGCTTCACCAGGACCCAGGCGCTGGCCGGCCAGTTCGCCCACGCCTTCGACGGGGCCGACGTCCTCGTGGTCACCGACGTCTATGGCGCCGGTGAGGCAGTGATCCCCGGTGTCTCGGGTCGCCTGGTGGCCGACGCGGTGGCGGCGGCCAACCCGGCGTTGCCGCTCCACTACGTGCCGACACGAGCAGAGCTGCGCACTGTGGTCGCCTCGATCCTGCGACCGGGCGACCTCTGCCTGACCCTCGGCGCCGGCGACCTCACGACGCTCCCCGACGAGCTCATGGCGGCGCTCACTCGATGAGCGCGTCGCTGGACGAGCTGGCCGGCGCCCTGGGGTCGCTGGCGCGACGCGACGTCGGGCTCGGGCCGTTCACCACCTATCGGGTCGGCGGGCCCGCCGCCGTCTTCGTCGAGGCCCGCACGACCGCCGACCTGGAGGCCGTGCGGGCCGCGCTGGCCGGCCGCGTGCCGGTGCCGGTGCTGGTGGTCGGGAAGGGCTCCAACCTCCTGGTGGCCGACGCCGGGTTCCCCGGCCTCGCCGTCCGCCTCGCTCAGCGCCCCCCCTCCGAGTTCGTGGGCCTCGAGGTGACGCGCGAGGCTGCGCCGTCCACGGCCCACCTGGTGCGGGCCGGCTCCGCGCTCGGCCTGCCCGTCCTGGCCCGCCGGGCCGTGGAGGCCGGGGCTCGCGGCCTCGAGTGGGCGGTGGGGGTGCCCGGCTCGGTCGGCGGGGCGCTGCGGATGAACGCCGGCGGCCACGGCTCGGACGTCGCGGCGAGCCTGCGTCGCTACGGGTGGATGGACCTGGCGTCGGACGCCGGCGGTGAGGCCGGGCTGGACCGGCTGGCCCCCTCCTATCGCCGCTCGTCGATCGCCGACGGCGAGGTCGTGCTGTGGGCCGAGTTCGCCGCGCTGGCCGGCGACCCCCGCGAGGGCCGGGCCGAGATCGCCGAGATCGTGCGGTGGCGCCGGGAGCACCAGCCCGGCGGTGCCAACGCCGGGTCGGTCTTCACCAACCCCGAAGGGGTCTCGGCCGGCGCCCTCGTCGAGGGGGCGGGGCTGAAGGGCCTGCGCCTCGGGAGCGCGTCGGTGTCGACCAAGCACGCCAACTTCATCCAGGCCGACGACGGGGGGTCGGCCGACGACGTGTGGCGCCTCATCCACCGCGTCCGCGAGCTGGTGGCCGAGGCTAAGGGGGTGCGGCTCGAGACCGAGGTGCGGTTGATCGGGTTCGCCGAGGAGCCCCGGTGAGCACCGCCACCGCGAATCGGCCGCGCAGCGCGCCGCGGATCGACCCGCGCCTCGACGAGCGACGCCGGGCGGTCCGCCGCCGCCACTCGCGCCGCCGTCGGCTCTTCGTCGGGTGTGCGTGCGTGGTGACGCTGTTCGCCGCCGGCGCGTGGCCGCTCCTGCACTCCCGGCTCTTCGCGGCCGATCACCTGGTCGTGACCGGGAACCACCACACGCCGACCCCGGTGGTGTTGGCGGCCGCCGGGCTGTCCACCCACCCGCCGCTCCTCGACGTGCACGCCGGCGCGGCGGCCCGGGCGATCGAGGCGCTGCCCTGGGTGGAGCGGGCGACCGTCAGCGTGCATTGGCCCGACGGCGTGAGCGTCGCGCTCACCGAGCGCCCCGCGGTCGCGGTGGTGGCCGACGGGACCGGCTGGGCCGAGCTCGACCCGACGGGTCGGGTCCTGGCCGTGCTCCCCGCGGCGCCCGCCGGCCTGCCGCATCTCGTCGGCCTGCGAAGCCCCGGCGCCCCCGGGAGCACGCTCGGCGCGGCGCGTCCCCTGCTGACGGTCGCCTCGCAGCTGCCGCCCGCCTTCAAGTCCGAGGTGCAGGAAGTGTCGCCCTCGCCAGGCGGCGGCGTCGACCTTTCGCTCACCGGCCAGGTGGGGGTGGTGTTCGGGGCGCCCACCCAGCTGCCCTCCAAGTTCGAGGACATCGCGTCCCTGCTCGCCGGCGCGTCGCTCGGGCCCGGCGACGTCCTCGACGTCTCGGTCCCCGACTCGCCGGTCGTGGCCCACGGCGCCGTGGCGAAGAGCTGAGCTACGCCAGGGCGATCAGCGCGCCGAGCGCGAAGCCGGCCGCCGCCATCCACAGCAGCGTCGGCAGGTTGCGCCGCCACCAGGCCGCGTTCATGCCCGGTAGACCTCGGCGCCGCGCACGCTGACCGCCACGGTGGGCAGCGGCCGGGTGGCCGGCCCGTGCACGACGGCCCCGGTCTCGGCGTTGAACTTGCTGCCGTGGCAGGGGCAATCGATGGTTCCCTGCGCGACCTCGGCCAACGTGCAGCCCTCGTGGGTGCAGATGGAGGAGAAGCCCCGCAAGGTGCCGCCGATGCGGGTGAGCACCACGCCCTTGGCCGCCAGCACGATCCCGCCCCCGGCCGGGACCGAGGAGAGCGGCGCGACCGGCGCCCCGGCGGCGGCCGGTGCGGGGGCCCCGTAGCCGTTCCCCCCGGCGATCGTCCCGGTCGAGCGCGACCACTTGTCGCGCGCCAGGAAGAAGCCCGCGACCCCGGCCGCCACGACGAAGCCGCCGCGCACCAGCGCGCTGCGGCGCGAGAGGCCGTCGCTCACGTGAGGGGCACCCCGGTGCGGGTGAAGAACCACAGTGCGGCCGTCAGCCAGAGGACCACGAGGAGGGTGAGCACGGCGCCGCCGAGGACCGGGAGCGCCCACGAGGGCAGGCCCTTCAACCGGAGCCCGAGCATCTTGGCCGCGTACGCGCCGTAGAAGAGGCACCCGGCCACGCTGTGGACGATCACGCGCCAGCTGTAGGTGGCGAACCCGAGCGCCCAGATGCAGTTGAGCGCCACGGGGATGGTGAGGGCGAAGGCGACCGCGCCGCTGTAGCGGTGCAGCGGGGTGACCCAGCCCGGCGCGCTGGCATGCACACCGGGCAGCCGCCCCCACATCCACAGCGCGCTGGTGAGTTGCACCAAGAGCAACAATGTGGCCGCCGAGGTGAGCCACGCCTTCATCTGCAGGACGCCCGAGAACCCGAGGGTGAACAGCGGATGGCCCGACGCGTGATGGACCCGCGCATAGACGCCGAGGAAGACCGCGACGGCCACACCGAGCAGAAGGACGAGGGTGATGGCGCGCTGGGAGCTCCTCGTGGGCCGTTGCGCGACCGTCATGCCCCCCGCCCTTCGCGACGACCCCCGGTGGTCCAGCGCGCCCAACGTACCGAAACGCCGGACGGGGCGCCGCAACGGCGTTTGACCGCCCTCGTGTGCCCCCGTAGCGTTGAGCGGTCGGTGTCGGCACCCTCGATCTCAGGTTGAGATCGCGCCGATTCAGTGCCTGGTGAACTATCCTGGCCCTTCCGATGAGGGGGTGTGGACGCATGTCACAAAGCCGGGTACCCCATCAGCACCCCACAAACTCATGACCCTCTCCCTACAGGCCGGCTATCTCGCGGTCATCAAGGTCGTCGGAGTCGGCGGCGGCGGCGTCAACGCCGTGAACCGGATGATCGACGCCGGACTGCGCAACGTTGAGTTCATCGCGGCCAACACCGACGCCCAGGCGCTGCTCATGAGCGACGCCGACCTCAAGCTCGACATCGGCCGCACCCTCACCCGGGGGCTCGGCGCCGGCAGCGACCCCGAGATCGGTCGCCAGGCGGCCGAGGAGCACCGGGGCGAGATCGAAGAGGCCCTCAGCGGCTCCGACATGGTGTTCATCACTGCCGGCGAGGGCGGTGGCACGGGCACCGGGGGCGCGCCAGTGGTGGCCGAGCTCGCGAAGTCGCTTGGCGCGGTGACCATCGGCGTGGTGACCCGGCCGTTCACATTCGAGGGCCGCACGCGGGCCATGCAAGCCGAGAAGGGCATCCAGAGCCTGAAGGAGAAGGTCGACACGCTGATCGTCATCCCGAACGATCGGCTCCTCACGGTCTCCAACGAGAAGACCTCGATGGTCAACGCCTTCAAGATGGCCGACGAGGTGTTGCTCCAGGGCGTGCGCGGGATCACCGATCTGATCACGGTCCCCGGGCTCATCAACACCGACTTCGCCGACGTCAAGATGATCATGTCCAACGCCGGTACCGCGATCATGGGGATCGGGAACGCGAGCGGCGACGGCCGCGCGGTCAACGCGGCGCGCGCCGCGATCACCAGCCCGCTGCTCGAGGCCTCAATCGAGGGCGCGCGAGGCATCCTGCTCAACATCGTGGGCGGCAACGACCTCGGGATCTTCGAGGTGAACGAGGCGGCCGAGATCATCCACTCGGTGGCCCACCCGGACGCCAACATCATCTTCGGCGCCGTGATCGACGAGAACATGGTCGACGAGGTCCAGGTGACGGTCATCGCGGCGGGCTTCGAGCGCTGGGAGGGCGTCGGACGCTCGGGGTCCAAGGGCGGCGACTCGGGCTCGAGCGTCGTCGGTCGGGCCGGCGCGTCGCCGGTCGACATCTTCGCCGACAGCGATGACGACGAGATCGAGATCGGTGACGACGACTTCGACGTCCCGTCCTTCCTCCGCTAGCGAACGTCCCCTCCCCAAGCGAACCACGCGCCGGTGAGCGCACCCGGTGACCGCGCGTTCGTCGCGGCGCGGCTGCGCGAAGTGCGCGAGCGCATCGAGCGGGCCGGTGGCGACCCCGACCGGGTTACCGTCCTCGCGGTCACCAAGGGTTTCGGGCCTGAGGCGGTGACGGCGGCGCTGGAGGTCGGCCTGCATGCGGTGGCGGAGAACTACGCCCAGGAGCTCGTCGCCAAACGGCGCACCCTCGGCGATCAACGAGCGCTCTGGCACTTCCTGGGCGCCATCCAAACCAACAAGGTCCCAGCGCTCGGCCCGCTCGTCGACTGCTGGCAGTCGGTCTCGAGGGAGGTCGAAGGGGAGCGGATCGCCCGCGTCGCGCCGGGCGCCCGGGTGCTGATCCAGGTCGCGTTCTCGGGGGAGGCCGGTCGGCCGGGCTGCGAGCCGGCTGACGTCCCCTCCCTCGCCGGCGCCCTCGTCGGCCTCGGGCTGAGTTTGGAAGGACTGATGGCGGTGGCGCCCCGTCCCGAAGACGAAGCGAGGGCGGCCTTCAGGGTCGTCCGGAGCTTGGCCGATGACCTCGGGCTGGACATTCGGTCGATCGGGATGACCGAGGACCTGGAGCTCGCCGTGGCCGAGGGATCGACCATGGTGCGGGTCGGCCGGGCCCTGTTCGGGGACCGCCCGCCGGCGCGTCTTTGAGGCGGCGCGGCGTCCCTGGTCGGTGAGCTGCACGTGAAGCGTGGGTAACAGTGGTCGGCGACCGGGAGCGGTACGCTGTCTCGAAGGAGACATGGAACGGTGCCGTCATTGTTGAAGAAGACCATGGTCTACCTCGGGTTGATCGACGACGAGTACGACGACTACGAGGATGAGTACGAAGACCGGGGACCGAGGACCGTCACCCCGGTGTCCCGGCTCGAGACCCGCAGCCCCGACGCCGAGGAGTCCGAGCCCCGCCCCCTCCCCGCACAGTCCAACCGGATCCGGGCCTTGCCCCGGGACAACGGCTCGGGGGTGACGCCGACGCTGCGGCCCCAGGCCGTCTCGCCGACCGTCCGACCGTCGGTGTCCGAGTCGACGCCCAAGATCGTCGTGCCGGCCCGCTTTGGCGACGCCAAGGAGATCGCTGACTCCTTGAAATCCAACCGTCCGGTGATCGTGAACCTCGAGGTGGCCGAGCGCGACCTGCAGCGACGGATGATCGACTTCTGCAGCGGCGTCACCTACGCCCTCAGCGGCGAAATGGAGAAGGTGGCCGACCACGTCTTCCTACTCGCCCCGAGCAACGTCAAGGTGTCTGACGAGGAACGCCAGCGCCTCCAGGAGCGCAACTTCGGGCGTTACTAACCGGTGATCGCGCGGATCCTCGCGTACGTCGTCGAGGCCTTCGTCGTCGTTTTGATCGTTCGGGCGCTGCTCAGCTGGTTCCCGGTCCGTTCCGGTTCCCCCCTGATTGCGATCAACCGGACCCTTGCCTTGGTCACCGAGCCGGTGCTGCGCCCGATCCGCAAGATCCTGCCGCCGCTGCGCGCTGGCGGCATGGCCATCGACCTGTCCATCCTGGTCGTGATCCTGGTCGCCGAGATCATCGTCATTCCGCTCCTGCTGTCCCACTGAGCTGGGTTTTCGCTGGGTGACCGGCCCCGGGACCGCCGAGGGTGTCGGGGGTAGAGTGGCATGCCATGGATAACGGCCAGAGCACCCAGCAGCCGATCCTCGAGACGCTTCGCACGGTCGAGTTCCGCCTCGGGCTGAAGGGCTACAACGTCGACGAGGTCGACGAGTACCTGGAGAAGGCGGCGGTCGAGGCCGAGCGGGTCACCGAACAGCTCCGCCAGACGACCGAGCGGCTCCGCCAGGCCACCGAGCGCATCGGCCAGCTGGAGAGTCAGGGCGACGTGCCGGTGCCGGTGCCGGTGGCGGCCGAGGCGCCGGCCGCCGCTCCGGTCCCCGCGGCGGTCGCGGACGACTCCTTGCAGCAGACGCTGATCCTCGCCCAGCGCTTCGTCGAGCAGACCAAGCGCGAGAGCGAGACCGAGGCGGCGCGGGTCGTCGCGCAGGCCGAGGACCGGGCGCGCTCGCTCGTCACGCGAGCCGAGGATGAGGCGCGCCAGCTCGTGACCGAGTCCCAGCAGCGCCTGCGCGACGAGGTGAGCCGACTCGAAGGGGCACGGGCCCAGCTGGCGACCGACGTCGAGAACATGGCCCGCCATCTCGAGTCCGAGCGGACCCGGCTGCGCACCATGCTCTCCGAGGTCCTCAAGTGGATCGAGGAGAACGTCCAGCCGGCCGAGTCGCTCATGGCGCTGCGCCCGCGAGCGGTGGAGAGTGGCCGCCAGGCCGCCGGCCACCTGGGGACCGGCGATGACGCCCAATTGTCCAACGAGCTCTACGACGACGAGGACGACGGCGAGGACAACGTCGCGCAAGTGCTCGACCTGCGCGGCCCCGGAACGCCCGAAGGCCGGGGCTAGGCCGGGACCCGCGGTCTTTGGCCGCGGCGTCCGTCCGTGCGTACCGGGAAGTTTTGAAAGGTCCGCGGCGTTCCAGTATCGTCACGCCCCCCTCGGTGACCGGGTTGTTCTCCGCGGGGGCGCATTTCACGGGCCCCCGGCCCGGAGGAGGAGCAGATGAGCCCACCGAGCAGAGCGTCGGGCGCCGCCCCGGCGACGGCAGCGAAGAAGGCCGTCAAGGTCGCGGGCGCCGTCAAGGCCCCGGCCAAGAAGGCCGTCGCCGCCACCGCTCAGGCCAAGAAGGCTCCGGCCAAGAAGGCCGCACCGGTGAAGGCCGCCGCCACGAAGGTGGCCGCCAAGAAGGCGGCTCCGGTCAAGGCCGTCGCCAAGAAGGCTCCGGCCAAGAAGGCTCCCGCCAAGAAGGCGGTCGTCGCCGAGAAGAAACCGCGGGCCCGGGCTCCCATCGGGCCCTATGCGACCGACGCCAAGTTCTTGGACGAGCTGCGGGTCATCCTGCTCTCCGAGCGCACCGTGTACCAGGAGCAGGCCGAGGTGCTCAAGGCCGAGGCCGACTCGTTGGCCCAAGAGCGCGAGCCCGGTGACGTCCAGTTCGACGAGGAGTCGGGCGAGGGCGGTACGGTCACGGTCGATCGCGAGCGCGACCTCGCGCTGAGCGCGCAGGCGTTGGCCGCGGTGGAAGAGATCGAGGACGCGCTGGTGCGCGTGGCGAAGAAGACCTACGGCGCATGCGAACGCTGCCACCAGCCGATCATGAAGGCGCGCCTGCGGGCGCTGCCCTACGTGCGGCTGTGTGTCGCCTGCAAGAGCGGGGGGCTCTCGCGCCGCTGAGCGGAGCGGGTGACACGGTGGCGCCGAGCGCGGTCGACGGGAGGAGCACCAAGCTCCGGATCCTCTCCACGCTGCTGACCGCCGCCGTCGTCGTGGTGTCCGACCAGGTGACCAAGACCATCGCCCTGGACCACCTGCACCAGCCGACGCACCTGATCGGGCCCCTCGGGCTCAACCTCACCTTTAACTCCGGCGCGGCCTTCAGTTTGTTCAGCGGGGCGACCGGGGTCGTGGTGGCGGTCGCGCTGATCCTGGTCGGCCTCCTCGGGATTGTGGCCGCCCGCACCCGCAGCTATGGGCTGTCCATCGCGATCGGCCTCATCTTGGGCGGGGCGATCAGCAACCTGGGCGACCGGCTCTTCCGGGGTCATCACGGCGCGGTCGAGGACTTCATCACGCTGACGCACTGGCCGACCTTCAACGTCGCCGACGCCAGCATCACCGTTGGCGCGGTCCTCGTGGTTGTCTTCGCGCTCTTCGGCCCGGGGCGGCTGTTCTCTCGGTGAGCGATCTGCCCGGGGGGAGCCTCGACATCGAGGTGCCTGCCGCGCTCGACGGGGTCCGACTCGATCGCGCCATCGCGCTCTTGACCGAACGATCGCGCGCCGCGGTGAGCACGCTCATCGCCGGCGGCGGCGTCCGGATCGACGGTGCGGTCCAGACGCGGCGCTCGGTCCTCCTCGAGGCGGGTTCGCGTCTCGAGATCCTCGAGTTGGCGGATCCTCGGCCGGTGCTCGCCCCCGAGCCGGGCGTGCGCTTCGAGGTGGTGGCGGTCGACGACGACGTGGTGGTCGTCGACAAGCCGTGGGACCTCGTGGTGCACCCGGGGTCGGGCCGCCGCACCGGCACCCTGGTCGCGGGGATCGTCGCCCGGTTCCCTGACGTGGCGCGCCTGGCCGAGGACGGGCGCTGCGACCCCGAGCGGCCCGGGATCGTCCACCGGCTCGACCGGGGCACCTCGGGCCTCCTCGTGGTGGCCCGCAGCGGGCGCGCCGTCGAGTCCCTGGCCGCACAGATGGCGGCGCACACCGTGCGGCGGCGGTATGCGGCGCTCGTGCAAGGGATCGTCGCCGACGACCTCGGGATCGTCGACGCACCGGTCGGTCGTTCGGCCCGGCGCCCGACCCAGATGGCCGTCTCAGCGGGCGGGCGCGACGCCCGCACCTCCTACGAGGTCGTGGCCCGCTATCTCGAGTCGGACACGACGCTCGTGGCGCTCACGCTGGAGACGGGGCGCACCCACCAGGTGCGGGTCCACATGGCGGCCATCGGGCATCCGGTGGTGGGCGACGACCGCTACGGGGCGCGCGGGCCGTCGGGGCTTGCTCGCGGGCGGTTCTTCCTCCACGCGTTCGAACTCGCCTTCGACCACCCAGCGGATTCGCGACGCGTCAGTTACCGGGCCGAGCTGCCCGAGGATCTGGTGGCGCTCCTCCCGGAGCTACCGGAGCTGCCTTCGTAGGATCAGGCGGCGCGGTGCGCGCCGACCACGTCCTGGTCGCGCATGAGGGCGGCCAGACCCTCCTCCTCGGCACGGCGGACCCGTCGGACGCCGACGCCGAGACGCTCGGCGGTCACCTGGAGCGAAGTGGGCGACGAGCCGTCGAAGCCGAAGCGCATCCTGAGCACGTCGCGCTGGAGCTGGGGGAGCCGGTCCACCGCACCGCGCACCTTGTCGAAGACGAGGCGCTCGTCGACATCCTCGGTCCAGTTCGACGCGTCCGGGGCGACCAGGTCGCCGAGGGAGGTGGTGGAGTCGATAGCCGCCGGCTGGTCGAGGCTGGCCGAGACACGGGCCGCGCTCTCGAGCGCCTCGCGCTCCGCGGCGGTCATGCCGGTCGCCTCATCGAGCTCGGCCGTGGTCGGGGTGCGCCCGAGCTGGCTGGTCAGCTCGGCGGTGGCACCCTCCAGGCGCTGGAGCCGCTCGCCCACCTCCAGCGGGAGGCGGATGATGCGGCCGTGTTGCTGCACGGCGCGCTGGAGCGCCTGGCGGATCCACCAGGTCGCATAGGTGGAGAAGCGGAATCCGCGCTCCCAGTCGAACTTCTCGACGGCCCGAATCAGGCCGAAGGTGCCCTCTTGGACGAGGTCGGCCATGTCCACGCCGCGGTCCTTGTAGCGGCGGGCCCAGTGGACGACCAGTCGCAGGTTGGCGGCGACCATCTCGCGCTTGGCGGCCTCGTCGCCCGCCGCGACCCGCTTGGCCAGTTCGACCTGGCCGTCGTAGTCCGGCATGGGGTGCTGCTCGAGGTCGCGCAGCAACAGTCCGAGGCTGTCAGTCACGGGTGCGCTCTGTGGGCTCATCGATGATCACCGTCTTGGGTCTGCAGGGATACGGCCGAGCCATCGGCCCGCAATGATCTATCGACGCTGTGACAGATCCGGATTTCGGTTCGACCGCTCACGGTTCTTTCAACGCCGGGGTCCGCTGGTCCATTCCGCCGATTAGGGCCTCTGGCCTGGGGTCCGAGCCACCCACCACGGAGTTGCGAGCACTCCGGAGGGGTGATCATCTGAACGGGTGACGGCCTACCCGGAGCCCGACCAGGCCAAACTCGTGGTGGTCCGGCACGGCGAAACCGAATGGAGCGAAACGGGGAGGCACACGGGGCGGACCGACGTGCCGCTCCTCCCCGAGGGCCGGGACCAGGCGAAGCGACTGGGGGCGGCCCTGGCGGCGATGTCCTTCTCGCTCGTCCTCACGAGCCCCCTGTCCCGGGCGGCCGACACCTGCGCCCTGGCCGGGTTCGGGGACCGGGCCGAGGCCACCGACGACCTGCTCGAGTGGGACTACGGCGACTTCGAGGGCCGGACGACCACCGAGATCCGCCAGGAGTGGCCCGGGTGGAGTCTCTGGACCGACGGGGTCCCCGGTGGGGAGACGGCCGCGTCGGTCGGTCGGCGGGCGGATCGGGTCATCGAACGGGCCCGGGCCGAGGACGGGGAAACGCTGTGCTTCGCGCACGGTCACGTGCTCCGGGTGCTGGCGGCCCGCTGGGTGGGGTTGCCCCCGGTCGGGGCTCGCCTGCTCGCGTTCGGGCCCGGCTCGCTCGGGGTGCTCGGCTGGGAGCGCGAGGTGCCGGTTATCGAGCGCTGGAACGAGCCATCGCCCGGCTGACCCGGAGCGGCTCGTCACCGGGCACGGTGACGACCGGTGGGTTGCCCTGGACCTTGCCGACCATGTCGGCGAGTGTGAAGGAGGCGAGGTGCTCGCGCATCTTCTCGCCGACCTCGGCCCAGAACGCCAGCAGCACGCACTGGCCCTCGTGGTTGCAGGCGCCGTCGGCGTGGGGTTCGCCGAACTCTCCGGCCACGATGGGCCCGTCCACCGCCGAGACGATCTGGGCGAGCGTGATCAAGTCGGGCTCCCGGGCGAGGACGTACCCGCCGCCCACCCCCCGTTTGGAGCGCACCAGGCCGGCGCCCTTCAGGGCGAGCAGGATCTGCTCCAAATAGGGCTGCGGGAGGCCGGTGCGCTCGGCGATGTCGCGCACCGAGGTGGGCACCGCCGGGGCGTCGTGCAACGCCAGGGAGAGGAGCGCACGGCTCGCGTAATCGCCTCGGGTGGACACCTTCACGTGGCGCGATGTTACCCGGCAGGCGCCAGGACCCCCGGTTGGGCGGTTTTGCGGCGGGAGAGGGGTGTGCGTCCCGCCGATGGGGCATCATCGGTGTCGTGGTCAACGACATGTCCAGGCAGGAGACGGGGTCGGTGGCTCCCGACGAGGTGATCCCCGCACCGGCGCCTGACGGTGCACTCGAAGTGGCGGGCGGGGAGACGATCGAGAAGCCCGCCAAGGTCATGCGGATCGGGTCGATGGTCAAACAGCTCCTCGACGAGGTCCGACTGGCGCCCCTGGATGAGGCGGGCCGGGCCAGGCTGCGGGAGATCTACGACCAATCAGTGCGCGAGCTGGCCGGCACGCTGTCGCCCGACCTCGCGGCCGAGCTCGAGTCCATCGCCATCCCCTTCGACAAGGACGCGGTGCCCTCCGAGGCCGAGCTCCGTGTCGCCCAGGCCCAGCTGGTCGGCTGGCTCGAAGGCCTGTTCCACGGGATCCAGGCCGCGCTGATGGCCCAGCAGCTGACGGCCCGGGCGCAGCTCGACGAAATGCGCCAGCGGGGTATGGGCCTGCCGAGCGGACCGGCCCCCGAGGGTCGGCCCCCCGGCTACCTGTAGCGGGGTCTCGAACCGGCCCACAAACCGTTCCCGACCGGATGCCGGTGGGGCTATAAATGGCAGAAGCGCGATAACGACATCGCTGTAGTTCTGTCCACAGGCTGTGGACGAGGGTGGACCGGGACGGGAGGGCGCGAGGGATTTGGCTGAAAAGTCCTCGTCGTTCGCCCATCTCCACACCCACACCGAGTTCTCGATGCTCGACGGGGCGGCGCGGATCGACCAGCTGGTGGCCGCGGCGGCGGCAGACGGCCAGCCGGCCCTCGGCATCACGGACCACGGGAACATGTACGGGGTCCTCGACTTCTACCGGGCCTGTCGGGGGGCGGGGCTGAACCCGGTCATCGGCACCGAGGCCTACATGGCGGCCGAATCGCGCCACGAGCGCCCGGTCCGGCGCGGGAAGGTCGACGACACCGGCGGCGACGTGGAAGGGGGCCAGAAGCTCTACTACCACCTGACCCTTCTCGCCGAGTCGAACGTCGGGTACTCCAACTTGATGAAGCTGTCCTCGGCCGCGTACCTCGAGGGCTACTACTACAAGCCTCGCGTCGACTGGGAGCTGCTCGAGCGCTACCACGAGGGCCTCATCGCGACCACCGGCTGCCTCGGCGGCGTGGTGCTCCAGTCCCTCATGAGCGGCGATGTCGCCGGCGCGGAGAAGTGCGCGGCGCGCCTCCAGGACATCTTCGGGCGCGACAACCTCTTCGTCGAGCTGCAGGATCACGGGTTGGCGCAGCAGCGCCAGACCAACCCACAGCTGATCGAGATCGCCCGCCGCATCGACGTGCCGTTGCTCGCGACGAACGACAGCCACTACTGCACCCGCGCGGATGCCGAGACCCACGACGCGCTGCTCTGCGTCCAGACCGGGGCGCTCCAGAGCGATCCCAAGCGCTTCAAGTTCGAGGGGACCGAGCACTACCTGAAGAGCGCGGCCGAGATGCGCTACCTCTTCAGGGAGGTCCCCGACGCTTGCGACAACACGCTGCTCATCGCCGAGCGCGCGGGCGTGGAGATCGAGTTCGGCACGTCCAAGCTCCCGGAGTTCCCCGTTCCCGAGGAGTTCCGCGGGGACAACTACGAGGAGCGAGCGAACGCGTATCTCCGCCACCTCACCTACCGGGGTGCCGAGGAGCAGTACGGGTCCCCGGTGCCCCAGCAGGTCGTGGAGCGCCTGAACTACGAGCTCGGGGTCATCGAGAACATGGGCTTCGCCGCCTACTTCCTCGTAGTGTGGGACCTCATCCACCACGCCCGGACCTCGGGCATCCGGGTGGGGCCGGGGCGGGGGTCGTCGGCCGGGAGCTGCGTCGCCTACTGCCTGAGGATCGTGGACATCGACCCGATCCGCTACGGCCTCATCTTTGAACGGTTCCTCAATCCCGGCCGCAAGGAGATGCCCGACATCGACATGGACTTCGACGAGCGCTACCGCTCCGAGATGATCCGCTACGCGTCGGAGCGCTACGGGTGGGACCACGTGGCCCAGATCGTCACGTTCTCCACGATCAAGGCCCGGGCGGCCGTGCGCGACGCCGCCCGGGTGCTCGGGCTGCCCTACATCGTGGGCGACAAGATCGCCAAAGCCATGCCGCCGCTCATCATGGGCCGCGACACCCCGCTGCACGCCTGTCTGGAGCTGACCCCCGGTTACGAGGACGGCTTCAAGACCGCTGGCGACCTGCGTGAGATGTACACGACCGACCCGGACGCCAAGCGGGTCATGGACGTCGCCCGGGGGCTCGAAGGCCTGCGCCGACAGGACGGCATCCACGCTGCGGCGGTCGTCGTCACCCACGACGCGCTGACCGAGCACCTCCCGATTCAGCGCAAGCCGGAGCCGGGGATGGACCCTCAGGCGGCCCCGATCGTCACCCAGTACGAGATGCACGGGGTCTCGGACCTGGGTCTCCTCAAGATGGACTTCTTAGGCCTGCGGAACCTGTCGGTGATCGAGCGTGCGCTCGACCTCATCGAAAAGTCCACCGGGAGCCGCATCGACATCGACCACCTCCCACGCGACGACGAGGCGACCTTCGCGATGCTCCAGAAGGGGGCGAGCATCGGGGTGTTCCAGATGGAGGGCGGCCCGCTGCGCTCGCTCCTGCGCTCGCTCATCCCAACGACCTTCGACGACCTTGCCGCACTGGTCGCCCTGTATCGCCCCGGTCCGATGGCGGCCAACATGCACAACGACTACGCGGACCGGAAGAACGGGCGCAAGCCGATCACCTCACTCCATCCCGACATGGAAGAGGTGCTCGACGACACCTTCGGGCTGATGGTGTACCAGGAGTCGATGATGCGGGTGGCCCAGCGTTTCGCCGGCTACTCGCTCGAAGAGGCCGACAACCTTCGCAAGGCCTGCGGAAAGAAGATCCGCGCCCTCATGGCGAAGGAGCGAAAGGCGTTCGTCGCAGGATGTGTGCACACCGGCTACGGCGAGCAGCTCGGCAATCAGATCTTTGACCTCATCGAACCGTTTGCCGACTACGCGTTCCCCAAAGCGCACGCCTACGGCTACGCCCTCGTCGCGTACCAGACCGCCTGGCTGAAGGCGAACTATCCGGTCGAGTACCTGAGCGCGCTGTTGACGTCGGTGAAAGACGACAAGGACCGCACCGCGGTCTACCTCGCGGAGTGCCGGTCGCTCGCCATCGAGGTGGCCGTGCCCGATGTCAACCGCTCGGCCTCGGAGTTCACCCCGCGGACCGGCGCGGAGGGCGCCGGGATCCTGTTCGGGCTGGCGGCTGTCCGCAACGTGGGGGAGAGCCTCGTCGAGCGGATGGTGATCGAGCGTGACGCGGCGGGCCCCTTCACCGACATCTACGACTTCTGCCGTCGGGTGGACCCCGTCGTGCTCAACAAGCGCACCATGGAGTCGCTGGCCAAGGCCGGCGCGTTCGACTCGCTGGGCCACCCCCGTCAGGGGCTGTGGCTGGTGCTCGAGGAGATCGTCGATCGGACCATCGAGCGGCGCCGTGAGCTCGACGCCGGCATCGCCACGCTGTTCTCCTCGCTCGAGCCCGCTGCCGAATCAGGCGCCGAATCCGGGAGCTGGGAGGGGACCCGCATCCCGATCCCCGACACCGAATTCGACAAGGCCCAGCGCCTTGTGTTCGAGAAGGAGATGCTCGGCCTCTACGTGAGCGACCACCCCCTCCGGGGCCTCGAGGGGTCGCTCGGGCGCCACACCGACTGCCCGCTCGCCGAGCTGCGGGACCTCGGGCTGGCCGACGCCGGCGGCGGCCCGATGTCCGAGGGCGTGGTCCGCTCGGTTGGCGGGGTGGTCACCGAGCTGAAGCGCCAGTACACGAAGAAGGGCGAGCTCATGGGCCGTTTCGTCCTGGAGGACCTCGAGGCCTCGATGGAGGTCTTCGTGTTCCCCCGGGTCATGGCCGACTACGGGACCCTGCTCGAGAACGACGCCATCGTCGTGGTCCGAGGCCGGCTCGATCTGCGCGACGAGACCCCCAAGATCGTGGCGATGGAGGTGCGCCGGCCCGACCTGTCCACGAACGAGCGCCAGGAGCTGCGCATCGCCCTCCCCCTGGGCCAGCTGACCGAGGACAAGGTCGATCGGCTCCGGGGGGTGCTCTTGGAGCACCCCGGGGCTTCGCCCGTCCTGCTGCACGTGGGGGACAAGGTGCTGCGCCTCCCGCCGGAGTTCAACGTCGACAGCCGCAACGGGCTGGTGGGAGAGCTGAAGACCCTCCTCGGCGCCAACGCGATCGTGGCCGCCTAGGCAGGGCCAAGTCCCCGCCGGACGGCAGTTCGGTTGGGAGGAGGTCACAGCATCCCGTAGAATTGGCGAATGGCCATGGCAGCAAGCACCAAGGACTGCACCTCGCTGAGCGACGCCGAGCTGGTCGAGATGGCCGACCTCTCGGCCGAGCGGGAGGTGCGCTTCGACATCGGATTCGTGTCCAAGCAGCGCGAGGAGTGGGTGCTGGTGACCCAGGCCCGTGAGGGCAACAAGCTCCGGGGCTTCTCGTTCTGCACGCTGGAGCGCATCGGCGGGACTCCGTCCCTGCTCGTGGGCCTGGCCACCACCGACCGGACCACCAAGGCCGAGTCGGCGCTGAAGGCGATGATGGCCGACCAGTACCGCCGGGCCCTGCTCGCCTTCCCCGACGAGGACGTCCTGCTCGGGACCCAGCTGCTCTCGGTCGACGGCTTCAAGGCCTTCGCCAAGCTGACCGACGTGGTGCCCCGCCCGGACCACCGCCCGAGCGGCGAGGAGCGGGCCTGGGCCCGCAGACTGGCCAAGCGCTTCGGGGCGGAGAACCGCCTGGACGACCGCACCTTCGTGACCAAGGGGAACGGGTCGCTCGTCGGGGGCCTCGACTTCGAGTCGCCCAAGTCCCAGCCCACCGCCCAGGATGCGGCCTTGTTCAAGCCGGTGAACGCGGCGCGCGGCGACCGCCTGGTCGCTTTCGGCTGGGCGATGGCCGAGGACCTGGCGGCAGGGCGGCTCGGGCGCTAGACGCCGGCCCCGGTCAGCCCCGGGGCAGGATGCCGATGCAGATCTTGTAGCAGTGGCTGTCGCGCGGCTGGGTGAGCGCGACCAACAGATAGTGGGGCCGGAAACCGAGGGCGGTCCCGAGCGCCTTCCCCGACAGGCGGTCCCGGCGGGCCGCGTCCAAGGCGCGCGTCGCCTCCTCACACTCGACGGGGAGCCACACGTCGTCGCGGTTCCAGCCGAAGCGGACCCAGGTCGAGTCCTCGCTCGCCCGGCGGATGAACTGGGGACCGCGCGTCGGCACGATGAGGGCGGCCGAGGGCCGCTGGCCCCGGAACTCCCAGTAGGGGGCGGATGCGCCCGGGAAACCGAGGAGCGGGCCGTCGGGGCTCGCCGCGAGCGCCCGCAGGAGCCGCCGGGCCCGCCGCGGCGGCATGGTGCCGACATGGCGGGGCAGCCCGGCCGCGGTGGCCGCCTCGGGCTGGGCCAGGTCGTCGGTCTCGGGGTCTTGAGCGAGGCGCGCCTCGACGATGTCGAAGGCGGTCAGGTCGGGGTCGTGGCCGACCGGCCAGGGGACCCGCAGGCGGATGAGGGCCCCCGACGCCAAGTCGATGGCGGTGGTGTCCTCCTCGGTGCAGGCGAGGACGAGGAGCGAGAGCTCGGTGCCGCCGCTCAAATCGGCGCGCGACAACGACGGTGCTCGGATCGCCGGGGTCGTCCGCCCTCCCGCACCACCGTGGTGCGTTGGGTCGAGCTCCCCGGTAACCGTTGGTCGCCCGAAGCGCGACAACACCGTGACCGTCAGCTCCCTGGTCGTTCCAGCTGTGCTTCGAGCGTAGCCCTGTCCCTGGCCGGCAGAAGGCACGTGTAGTGCCGGCACACGTACGCGGCGTCGAGGTCGCGGCCCTCCCACAGCGGCGAGTCCGTGGGTTCGCCCCAGGCGAGCACCGCCTCGGGCAGCCAGCGCGACCGGACGACGTCGACGAGGTCGGGCCGGTCCCCCGAGACGACGATCTCGATCGCCCCACCGTCCAAGGCGAGGGCCGCCACCATGTCGGCGAAGCCCATCGGGCTCTGCTCCATGAGGGCGCTCGCCGCGGCCACGACGCGCCGTGCCGCATCGCTGAACGTGTCGTCGCCGCTCAGCGCGCCGAGCCGGAAGAGCGCCAGCGCGGCCAGCGCGTTGGCAGAGGGAACTGCGCCGTCCATCAGGTCGAGCGGCCGCACGATCAGGGGGTCGGCGTCACTCCCGGTCGTGAAGAGTGCGCCGTCGCCGGCGGCCGGCGCGAACAGCTCGAGCATGTCGCGGGCGACCTCGACGGAGCGCGTCGTCCACTGCGCCTTTCCGGTCAGCTCGCCGAGCCGCGTCGCACCGTCGAGCACCCACGCGTAGTCCGCCAAGAGCGCGAGATGCCGGGCGTCGTCGCCCTGGAGGCTGCGGAGCCACCGGCCGTCGGGTCGTCGCAGCTTCGCGAACAGCACCTCGGCGACATCGACCGCGGCGTCGGACCAACGGCGCACGCCGGTCGCGCCGGCGGCCTCGGCGAGCGTCGAGACCGCCATGGCGTTCCACTCGGTCAGGACCTTGTCGTCGACACCGGGCTGGGGTCGGGCCCGGCGGGCTGCCAGCAGGACCCGGCGCGCCTCTTCGATCTCGGCCGGACGGGCGAGCGGCGCGCCGAGGGGACGGCGCAGCACGTTGGTGTGCTCCCAGTTGCCCGCCTCGGTGACCCCGTAGAAGGCGCACACCTCGTCGGCGATCGCCCCCAGGCCGGCCGCCGCCAGCGCCTTCTGCACCTCGGCGCGGGTGAAGGTGGCGTGCGCGCCCTCCTGCCCCCCGGCATCGGCGTCGACCGACGAGCACAGGCCGCCGTTCGGCGCTCTGAGGTCGACGAGCATGGAGTCGATCGTCTCGGCCATGACCTGGCGGTAGTCGTCGCGCCCGGTCGCCTGCCACGCGTGCAGATAGGCGCGGGCGACCAGCGCCTGGTCGGTGAGCATCTTCTCGAAGTGGGGGACCAGCCACTGGCGGTCGGTCGAGTATCGGGCGAACCCTCCGGCGAGGTGGTCGTAGATCCCCCCGGCCGCCATCGCGTCGAGGGTCGCCGTGGCCATCACGAGCGAGTGCTCGTCGCCGGTGCGGGCATGGTGGCGCAGGCACAGCTCCACCAGCGTCGGCCTGGGGGAACTTGGGGGCCGACCCGAAGCCACCCCACTGGTCGTCGAAGGTGGTCGCGAGCTGCCCGACCAGCGCGCCGAGGAGGCGGTCGAAGTCCGGCGCGGGCGCGCCCGGGACCGGGGTCGAGCGCGTTCGTCGAGCGTCACCTGCTGCTCGACGGCGGCGAGCAGCTCGTCGGCCTGGCGCTCGACCGCGTCGCGCTCGGTTCGACCACGCGTCGGCCAGCGCGTTGAGCACCCGGCGGAAACCGGGGTAGCCGCCGCCGATCCGCCTTTGGGAAGTAGGTGCCGGCGAAGAACGGCCGGCCGTCGGGCGTGCAGAACACCGACATCGGCCAGCCGCCCGAGCCGTTCTGGGCCAGCACCGCCGCCATGTAGATGGCGTCGAGGTCCGGCCGCTCCTCCCGGTCGACCTTGATCGAGATGAACGAGTCGGCCAGCAGCGCGGCGATCTCCTCGTCCTCGAAGGACTCGTGCGCCATGACGTGGCACCAGTGGCAGGCGGCGTAGCCGACCGAGACGAAGAGCGGCTTGTCCTCGGCCTTGGCCCGGTGGAGCGCCTCGTCGCCCCACGGGTACCACTCGACGGGGTTCTCGGCGTGCTGGCGGAGGTACGGGCTCGTCTCCGACGCCAACGAGTTCACCGAGGCGAGCCTATGACGTGGGGTCGAGAGGCCCGGCAGGTGGTTGTCGCTCAATCTGGGGTTGGCGGGGGGTCGAACAAGGCCAGCTCGGCAGCATCGGGCGCCTGGAAAAGGCGTCGCCACCCGTCGAGGTCGGCGCGGCGGATCGGGTAGCTGTCCCAGGGTGGCTGCGAGTTCCGGGCCTCGATGCGCCGCCAGAGTTCGTCGGTCGGCACGTCGAGGTAGTGCAGTTCGACGCCGACACCAAGGCCACGAGCCGCGGATCGCATCTCGTCACGTTCGATCCGCGCCCAGAGTCCAAGATCGAGGACGACGCTCAGGTCGAGGCGCAGGATCTCTTGGGCGAGGCGCCAGAGTTCATGTTCGACCTTCTCCCGGGTCGCTGTGTCCCAGGGGCTGGAGCCGAGCGCCGTGAGCCATTCATCCTTCGTGAGGCGCACGGCGCTCCGGTCGGCGGCGAGCTGCCTCGCGAGTGCGGTCTTACCCGCCCCGGGCAACCCGCAGGTGAGAATCAGCCGGGTCTTGCTCAGGTGTCTCAGTCCAGCAGTTCTGCGAGCCGGGTGAGCGACCAGGGGTACGTCGCGATCCCTCCGGCCATGGCGGGCGTTCGTCTTGTTGCGCCCGGCCTTCTTGGTGAAGGTCTGCGAGGGCCCATCAGGTCAGCGCGGTCCGGCGCACCTTGCCCGAGGCGGTGCGCGGCAGCGCGTCGACCATGACGAGCTCCTTGGGAGCCGCCCACCGGGCCAGGTGCTCGCGGGCAAGGGCGGCCAGGTCGTCGAGCGTCGGGGGGTCGGACGGGTCGGCCGGCACCACCCACGCCACGACCCGCTCACCCCACTCCGGGTCCGGGCGCTTCCAGACGCCCACCTCGCCCACCTTGGGGTGGGTCGCGAGCACGGCCTCCACCGCGTGGGGCCAGACCTGCTCGGCCCCGGTCACCACGACCTCGGCCAACCGGCCGTCGACCACGAGGCCGCCGTCGTCCCCGAGGCGGCCGCCGTCACCGGTCGGCAGCCAGCCGCCGGTGCCGTCAGGTCCGGCGATCGTCGGATCCGTGCCGTCCCGGTAGGCCCGCAGTTGCATCGGGCAACGGAGCAGGATCTCACCGAGCGCCCCGCCGCGCTCGGCGCCGGTGCCGAAGGCGATCTCGACCGCCTCGAGGGGCCGGCCGTCGTAGACGACGCCCGAGCCGGTCTCGGTCATGCCGTAGGTGGTGATCACGTTGGCCGGCAGCGCGGCCGGCGGTGCCGCGCCCCCGAGCACGATGCGGGTGAAGACCGCGGCGTCGATCCTCCCGAGCGCGGTCGGGACCAGCGAGACGTGGGTGGCCCGGCCGCGCCGTCCGTACGACTCGACCACCGACGCGTCGAACCCAGCCAGGACGACGAGCGGCGTGGCGGTGAGGAGCGACCGGGTGACCACCGAGAGCCCGCCGATGTGGGCGAGCGGGAGGCAGCACAGCCAGGTGTGCCGGGCCGGGTCGACCGCCGCGGCCTCGGAAGTGGCCCGGGCGGACGCGGCGACGGCCCGATGCGTGAGGACCGCCGCCTTGCGGCGACCGGTCGATCCCGATGTCGCCACCACCAGCGCATCGCCGACGTCCACGCCCCGGCCCCCGCTGATCTTGCGCTCACCGGTGGCGTCGATCACCGAGGTCGGCCGGAGCACCTCCATCAACTCGGCGGCCGCCGGGGGAGGCAGGCGCCGGTCGAGCACCGCAGCGGCGTCGCCCCGATCCCAGACCCGGCTGAGCGCATCCACGAAGGGCGGGCCGCCGTCGAGATCGAGGGCGACGAGGTCCGGCATCGGCGTTAGTAGGTTAGGTGGCGATGGCCGAGTCCTCCGCATCGAGCGGCCGAGTGCCGGCCGACCCGCTCGATGAGCTGCGCCCCCTCCCGCTGCCGCAGTGGAAGGAGCTCGGGGCCTTCCGCGACATCCGTCACGAGGTCGGCGACGGGATCGCCAGGATCACCATCTGCCGCCCCGAGGTCCGCAACGCCTTCCGGCCCCAGACGCTCATCGAGCTGACCGAGGCCTTCACCACGGCTCGCGACGACCCCGACGTGGGCGTCATCGTGCTCACCGGCGAGGGCCCCGACGCCTTCTGTTCGGGCGGTGACCAGCGCATCCGGGGCGACGACGGGTACATGGGCGACGACGAGGTGGCCCGGCGGGGCATCGGGCGCCTGAACGTCCTCGACCTCCAGATCCTGATCCGGCGCATCCCCAAGCCGGTCGTGGCCAGCGTGGCCGGGTATGCGATCGGCGGCGGCCACGTGCTCCACCTGGTCTGCGACCTCACAATCGCCGCCGACAACGCCCGCTTCGGCCAGACCGGGCCCAAGGTCGGGAGCTTCGACGGCGGCTACGGGTCGGGGCTGCTGGCGCGGACCATCGGGTTGAAGCGGGCCAAGGAGATCTGGTTCCTGTGCCGCCAGTACGACGCGGCAGGAGGCCAAGTCCTGGGGCCTCGTCAACACCGTCGTCCCGCTCGACCAGCTCGAGATCGAGACCGTGGCGTGGTGCCGCCGGATGCTGATGCTCTCGCCGATCGCGTTGCGGATGCTGAAGGCCGGTTTCAACGCGGCGGACGACGGGCTTGCGGGCATCCAGCAGCTGGCCGGCGACGCCACGATGCTCTTCTACATGACCGAAGAGGGTCAGGAAGGGCGCAACGCCTACGTGGAACGGAGACCCCCGGACTTCTCGCGGTTCCCGCGTCGACCGTGACGGGGGTGTCGGCGGATGCCGGCACGCCCGAAGTCGGTCGAGTCCGCCGCTGGGTGCTCGGCGCCCGGCCTCGCACGCTCGCGGCGGCGGCCGTCCCGGTCGCGGTGGGCACGGCCGTCGGTCGATTTGGCGCGCTGGGCGGCGTCGTCTGGTGGCGCGCCGCCTGCGCGGCGATCGTCGCGCTCGGCGTCCAGGTGGCGACCAACTACGCCAACGACTACTCCGACGGCGTGCGGGGCACCGACGAGCGCCGCGTCGGACCGCTCCGTCTCACGGCGTCTGGCCTCGCCACCCCGGCCCAGGTTCGGGCCGCGTCGCTGATCGCCTTCGGCGTCGCGGGAGCCGCCGGGCTGGCGCTCGCCGCCTCGGTCGCGTGGTGGCTCATCGCGGTGGGCTTCGCCTGTTTCCTCGCCGGATGGCTCTACACCGGTGGCCCCAAGCCCTACGGCTACCTCGGCCTGGGTGAGCTGTTCGTGTTCGTGTTCTTCGGACTGGTCGCGACGGCCGGCTCGGCCTATGTGCAGCACGGCCGGCTCGGCACGCTCGCGGTCGTGGCCTCGGTCCCCGTCGGCCTGCTGTCGGTCACCCTGCTCGAGGCGAACAACCTGCGCGACGTCGACGGCGACACCGCGGCCGGGAAGCGGACGCTGGCCGTGCGGGTGGGGAAGGATCGAGCGCGCTGGCTCTACCTCGGGGTGGTGGCGGCCGACTTCGCGACGATCGGGCTGGTCGGCTGGCAGCGGCCGGACGCGCTGATCGCACTGGCCGCGCTGCCGCTCGCCTGGCGTCCGGCCGCGATCGTTCGGTCGGGGGCCGAGGGTCGCGGGCTGTTGCCGGTGTTGGCCGCGACCGGGCGCCTCCAGCTGGCCGTCGGTGTGCTGCTCACCGTCGGGATCCTCTTGTGATCCGCTCAGCCGCTCGGATCGGTCGACTCCAGCCAGCTGCGCGACGATCGCCGCGGTGGTCCCGGGCTGCTCCAGGTGGGCGGCGTGCCCGGCGCCCGGCACGACGGCGAAGGTCCCGTGGGCGACCATCCGGGCGACCCGCTCACCGGTGGCCTGGTAGCGCTGGTCGGTCGATCCGGCGATGGTGAGGACCGGCATCTCGAGTTCGCCCAGCCGGTCCCACACCGGCGTCTGCGCGCCGGCGCCGGCCAGGCGCAGGCTCGACGCGAGGCCGGCCGGCGTGTTCCGGCGGCGTTCGTCGGTCCCGGCGTCGGCCGAACGCAGCGTCGCGAACATCGGCGCGGCGAGCCAGGACGTGATGAAGGCACCGACGTCGGGTTGGGACTCGAGCTCTTCAGCGGTGGCGTCGTCGCGCTCGGCGTCGCGCGGCGCGGGCCGCCTCGTCCTCGATCCCGGCGGTCGCGCCGATGAGCACGAGCCGGCGCACGCGATGTGGGGCAGCGAGTGCCGCGTGCAGCGAGAACCGCGCCCCGAGCGAGTAGCCCAGCAGGTCGAAGGGCTCCTCCCCGCCGGCCGCCGCCAGCAGCGCACCGCCTTCGATCAGATCCGCGGCGACGGCGCTCGAGTCGCCGTGACCGGGCAGGTCCACCGAGACGGTGCGCCGACCTCGGCCCACCAGCTCGCCGAAGGTGCCCCACAGTCGGCCGGTCTGGGTGAACCCGTGGGCGAGCACCAGCGTGTCGCCGTCGCCGACCGGCTCGGCATGCAGGGAGGCCACCGGCGGTGAGCGTACCGAGCGCGGATGTGCAGGCGACCTTCGCGGCGACGCTGGTCGACGAGTGGATCCGCGCCGGGGTGTCCCACGCCGTGGTGTGCCCCGGGTCGCGCTCGACCCCGCTGGCGCTCGCGCTGGCGTACCGCGACGACATCGCGCTGCACGTGCGGCTCGACGAGCGGGGCGCGTGCTTCTACGCGATCGGCCTCGCCTTGGCGAGCGGACGGCCGACGGTGATCTGCACCACGAGCGGCACGGCGGCCGCCGAGTTGCACGCGGGCGTCGTCGAGGCGAGCCACGCCGGGGTGCCACTGGTCGTGTGCACCGCCGACCGGCCTCCCCGCCTCCACCACGTCGGGGCGCCCCAGACCATCGAGCAGGGCGGCCTCTACGGGACCGCGGTGCGATGGTCGTTCGACCCCGGACCCATCCGTGACGCCGATCGGAGCTGGTGGCGGTCCCTCGGTGCCCGGGCGGTGGCCGAGGCCGTCGGCGTCCCCGGTCCGGTCCACCTGAATCTCGCGTTCGACGAGCCCCTCTTCGGAGTGGCCGGCCCGCTGCCGGACGGACGGGCCCGGGGCGTCCCGGCCGCACCCGTCGTGGGAGCACGCGCGGTCGAACTCGTGGCGCCTGAGCCGTGGTCTCGGCGGGGGATCATCGTCGCCGGCGCCGGGGCCCCCACGACCGAGGCGCTGTTGGCGCTGGCGGATCATCTGGACTGGCCGCTCCTCGCCGATCCGCGCTCGGGCGCCCGGGTCGATCATCCTTCCGTCGTGGGGGCCGCCGACGCGATCCTGCGCGATGGCGAGGCACGCGAGGCGCTTCGGCCCGACACCGTTCTGCTGGTCGGCCAACCCTGGGCCTCGCGTGTCGTCGCCGAGTACATCGAGGCGGCCGGGCGCAACGGTGCGCATGTGGTCGCCGCTGGCGAGCGCGTCGCCGACCCCGGTCGGGTGGTTGCCGAGTTCCATCGCTCGGCCACCGAGTTGCTCGGCGCGCTCATGCTCGACGTGCCCGAGCGGAGCGACGGACCATGGCGCGGAATCTGGGAACGCGTGGAAGCGGCCGCGCAAGGCGCGATCGACAAGGCCATCGACAACGACCCGCTGGCCCAAGGCGGTCGGGCGACCGAGCCCTCGATCTGTCGACACCTCTTCGGCGCGCTCGACACCTCAACCGCGCTGTTCGCGTCGTCGTCGATGCCGGTGCGCGATATCGAGTGGTTCGCCGCGCCGCGCCGCAACCCTCCCCGGGTCCTCGCCAACCGGGGCGCCAACGGGATCGACGGGATCACCTCGACCGCGCTTGGGGTCGCGGCCGGCGCGCCCGAGCCGGTGGTGGCGTTGCTCGGTGACCTGGCGTTCCTGCACGACGCCTCCGCGCTGGCGTCGTTGCGCGGCGAGGGCCGTGGCTCGTGCACCCTGGTCGTCCTCGACAACGGCGGTGGGGGCATCTTCAACTTCCTGCCGCAGGCCGAAGCGGTCGACCACGACCGTTTCGAGCGGTTGTTCGGCACCGCCCCGGAGGTGTCGGTGGCCGACGTCGGGCGCGGCTTCGGGCTCCCGGTGGCCGAGGTCACGACCCTGGCCGAGCTCGACGAGCGGCTTGCTGGCTTCCTCGGCCGTCCGGGGAGTGCGCTCATCCGGGTGGCCCTCCCAAACCGCGAGGAGAACCGGGCCATCCACGAGCGCATCCACGCGGGGGTGGCCGAGGCCATCCGGGGGGGCCTCGATCCGGGTTGAGCCGGGAGCGCGCCTGGTATCGAATCAGATACCAGCCTGGTAGCCTTGAGCCATGGACGCCGCACGGACCCTCCGCCGGGCCCGCCGAGAGGCCGGGCTCTCGCTGCGCACGCTGGCCGATCGTGCCGGCACCTCGCACGCGACCCTGGCGGCGTACGAGGCGGGACGGGCGGTGCCCGGCGTCACGACGCTCGACCGGATCCTGCGGGCCGCCGGCTACGCCACCGACATCGTGCTGTCCCGACCACCGGATGTGACCGACGCCCAGCGGCGCGCCAAGGGCGAGGAGCTGCGCCAAGCCCTGGAGCTCGCCGCGTTGTTCCCGGCCCGGGTCCCAGCGCGCCGCCGGTTCCCCCGGTTCCCGGTGCGACCGGTGCCATGAGCGGGGCGCCCGGTTTGCCCGAGAAGATGCTCGTCATCCACAAGCACTTGAGCCACGCCGGCCTCGATCACGCCTTCGGAGGTGCGCTGGCGCTGGCGTGGTGCACCCAGCAGGCAAGGGGCACCATCGACCTCGACCTGAACGTGTTCGTGGGTCCAGAACGCGCCAGCGACGTCCTCGCGGCTCTGGCCCCCGAGGTCGTGGCGCACACCCAAGAGCGAGCGCTCCTGCTGGGGGAGGGCCAGGCCCGGCTGTGGTGGGGGACCACGCCGGTCGACCTCTTCCTCAGCACCACCGAGTTCCACGATGCGGTGTCCGCACGGGTGCATTGGGAGCCCTTCGCCGGTGCCGACCTGCCGTTCCTGGCCTGCCAGGATCTCGCCGTCTTCAAGGCGATGTTCAACCGCACTCGGGACTGGGCGGATCTGGAGGACATGCGCGAGGCGGGCACGCTCGATGTCGCGACCGTCATCGGGGTGCTGGCGACGGCGCTGGGGGGCGACGACGAACGGATCGCCCGCCTGCGATCGCTCTGACCCCTGGGTCGCTCGAGTCGATCGCCGGTCGGTCACTGCCGGCCGTGGCCGCGCGACCATGTCGCGATGGACACCGATGCGTGGGAGAAGGCGGGCATCTACGACCCGGCGTCACCGACGGCGGCCGAGCGTCGGGCCCTCCTCGAGTATCTGAGCGCCCGCGGTGCCACCATCGCCCAGATGGTCGAGGCCGCCCAGATGGGCGCGCTGCCGGCGGTGGCGGGGACCCTCGTCCGCGGCCCAGATCCGCAGGTCACCGTCGAGGAGCTCGCAGACCGCTGCAGGGTGCCGCCCGAGATGGTCCGCCGGGTCCTGCTCGCGGCCGGACTGCAGGTCGAAGAGGGGGAAGGGTCCCCCAGTATCTCGAAGCGCTGATCTCGGCCTTCGTCCAGGGCGTGGCGCTCATGGGGGAGGGCCCGATCCTGGCGTTCACCCGCGTGATCGGCGCGGCAGCCACCAACATCGCCGAGGCGGCGGTTGCGCTCTTCTACACCGAGCTCGGTCCGGGTACGCCCCGGGAGGGCCGCGACGAGCTGGCACGCGCAGTCATCGCCGAGCGGGCCAATCTCGCGTTCGGTGTCGTCCCCGAAGCGGTCTCGCTCGTACTGCGCGCGCAGTTCGATCGTGCCTCGCTGCGAGGGGTGCTGGTGCGTGAGTGGCGCGACGATGCGCTCGCACCCGAGAGCGAGGTGGTCACCCTCGGCTTCGTCGACCTCGTCGGCTCGACGGCGTGGGCCGAGGCCCTCAACCTGCGCGACCAGAGCCTGGCTCTCTCGCGCTTCGAGTCGGTCGCGTGGTCGAGCGCGGTGGAGGCAGGCGGCCGGGTCGTCAAGATGATCGGGGACGAGGCCTTCTTCGCTGCGCCGTCGGTCGATGCCGCGTGTGCGATCGCGACCGAGATCGTCGCGGCGGCCGCGGGCGACCCGGTGTTGCCCCCGGCGCGCGGCGCAGTAGGCCGCGGCCTCGCGACGGCGCGCGTCGGCGACTACTTCGGGCCGGTCGTCAATGTCATCTCGCGGCTCGTGAAGGTGGCCGCGCCCGGCGCTGTGGTGTTGAGCGGGGACGCGCTCGGCGAACTGTCGAGCGACCTCTTCACGGCGCGGCCGCTCGGTCCCCAGCTCGTGCGCGGCCTCGACGCGCCGGTCGAGGCGTTCGAGGTCACGGCGAGGGCTCACGCGTAGGTCGGCGGGGTCGGGCTGCGGCAGGTCTATGGCAGGCTTGGCGCGTGAGCGGGCTCGTCGACGACCTCCGTTTTCGTGGGCTGATCCACCAGGTCACCGACGAGGCGCTCTTCGAGCGGCTCGACCAAGGCGGCATGACCGTCTACATCGGCTTCGACCCCTCGGCCTCGAGCCTCGGCGTCGGCAACCTGGTCCAGCTGTGCCTGCTCCGCCGCCTCCAGGAGGCCGGCCACCGGCCGATCGCCCTGGCCGGGAGCGGGACCGGGTTCATCGGCGATCCCGGGGGCAAGTCCGACGAGCGCAACCTGCTCTCGCCCGAGGAGCTGGCGGCCAACGTCGCGGGTATCCGGGCCCAGATGGAGCGGTTCTTCGACTTCAGCCCGGGCGCCGGCGCCACCCGCGCCGTCCTGCTCGAGAACGCGACCTGGCTGCGCTCACTCGACCTCATCACGTTCTTGCGCGACGTCGGCAAGCACGTGACGGTCAACGAGATGGTGCGCAAAGACTCGGTGCGCTCACGCCTCGAGCGCGCCGGGGAGGGGATCTCCTACACCGAGTTCAGCTACATGGTGCTCCAGGCCTACGACTTCATCCGGCTGCACATCGACGAGGGATGCGAGGTGCAGCTCGGCGGGAGCGACCAGTGGGGGAACATCTCCCTCGGCGTCGACGTCGTGGGGAAGGTGACCGGGGACAAGGTCTACGGGCTCACCACCCCGCTCGTGACCAAGTCCGACGGGACCAAGTTCGGCAAGTCCGAGGCGGGCAACGTCTGGCTGGACCCGGCACGCACCAGCCCGTACCGCTTGTACCAGTTCTTCTTGAACACCGAGGACGCCAAGGTCGGCGAGTACCTGCGATTCTTTAGCTTCTTGTCCCCCGAGGAGATCACCTCCTTGGACGCCGAGACCGAGGCGCACCCCGAGCGGCGCAGCGCCCAGCGCGCCCTTGCCGTCGCTGCGTGCGATCTCGTGCACGGCCCGGCCGAAACCGAAAAGGCGATCCGGGCCTCCGAAGCGCTCTTCGGCGAAGACATCGCCACGCTCGACGCCGCGACCCTGCTCGACGTCTTCGAGGATGCGCCCTCGAGTGGCCTGCCACGCCAGGCCCTCGGGACCAACGGCAACCGCGGGATCGGCATCGTCGACGCGCTGACCGGCGCCGGCCTGTGCAAGTCCCAGAGCGAGGCCCGCCGGCTGGTCGAGTCGGGCGGCATCTACCTCAATAACAAGAAGGTGGACAGTGTCGATCGCTCGCTCGGCACCGACGACCTGCTGGCCGGCCGCTTCGTGCTCTTGCGTCGGGGCCGGCGCGACTACCACCTGCTGCGGGTCGAGTGAGCCGGACGGCGCCGGCCCGCTGGAAGATCGTGGTGGCCGGGGTGGTCGTGGCGGCGGTGGGTGCCCTCGCCTTCTTGGCCTACGGGGGGATCGGGAACGGAACCCCCACCCAGCGGGTCAAGGCCTGGGTGAACGGCAGCGGGCTCGGCCAGTCGATCGGCACGGTGGTGGGCGACGCGGCGCGGGTGCGGATGGCCATCGACGAGCACAAGTCGGTCGGGGTGCTACACACCGACTGCGGCGTGCTGCTCACCGACGCGCAGTCGGCCAACGGCGAGCTACCGACGCCCGACACCCAGCTCACCAATCTGCTCTCGTCGGGCTACGCGCTGGCCTACGACGCCGGGAACGACTGTTACGCCTCCGGGGGGACCAACTCGAAGCTTTTGGAGAAGGCGACGACGGAGCGCATCGAGGCCGAGGCGGATCTCCTGCAGGCGGTGAACCTGGTGGCCCAGTTGACCGGCCACACGCTGTCCACCACCACGACGACCCAGCCCGACGACGGGGAGCTCGGGTGACCGGCCCGGTCGGTCCGATCCCCGAGGGCGCCGACCCCGACGCCTACGACCGGCTGCGCCGCCGGGTGCTGTGGTCCTTCCCGACCGGGCTCTTCGTGATCGGGAGCGCCGGAGTGCTCGACGGGGAGCGGCGTCACAACCTGATGACCGCCAACCTGGTGGTACAGGTGGCGACGGATCCCAAGCTGGTCGCGGTCGCCGTCGAGACGACCGCCGTGACCAAGCGGCTCATCGAGGCGGGACGCGGTTTCAGCGTGTCGATGCTCCGGCGCGAGGACCGGGCCATCGTGCGCCGCTTCGCAAAGCCGGTCACCGACGTCACAGCGGACGACGACGGCATCCCGCTCGAGATGGCCGGCCAGCGCGTGCGCATCGCCACGACCGGTGCACCGATCCTGGTCGGCGCGCCTGCGTGGGTGGACTGTCGGCTGCACTCCATCGAGCGGCTGGGCAGCCACGACCTGTGCATCGGCGAGGTGGTCGACGTCGACGGGCCCGAGGCCGATGCACGAGTTGAGGTCCTCCGCATGGAGGACACCCGTATGAACTACGGCGGCTAAGTCCTCGCCTCGGGCGGGCGCAGGTCGACGGTCAGGGTGAGCACCCCGTCGTCGAGGCGGGCCGAGGCGTCGCCCAGCATGGCGAAGTCCATGTAGTCGAGCTGGGCTTGCTCCCGGAAGCGCTGCCGCTCGGGCCCCTCGACGGGGGGCAGGCCCCGCTGGCGGACCGCCTCGGCGCGGCGACGGAATCGCTCGATCATGGCCTCGGGGTCGAAGGTTGGCTCCATCGGACCATTCTGGGCCGGGCGAGGGAGCAAGTCCGCTTTCTACGACGGTCTCGCCCGATTGATCGGAAACGAGCCTATGGTCCAGGCTCCTGCACTGGTGCTCCACCAACCCCAGAACTGAAAGGTGGTCCGATCGCTGACCGCCACTTCTCGTGCCCGACCGGTGTCGCTCGGGATACTGCTCTGCGCTCGGTTGCTGGCGGCACCGACGACGCCCGCCCGGGAGCCCAGACAGCCGGACCGTGGCCGTCTCCAGCCGATTCGGCTTCCAAGCCGCCTCATCCGCCGCGTCATCGACCCCGACGGACCGGCTCAACCCGAGCTGCGTCCAGGCGGCGGTCCACTACAATGGGCCAGGTCGGTGCGGACTTCGGGCCTGGTGGGCCAGAACCGCATCCGCCGAAATCGCGCCGGATCGTCGCAGTCGCGAGGGGCCCGCGCCCAGCAGGGTCGTTCTGGCGGCAGTTAGGAGTCGTCGTGAAAAAGGGACGCCATCGGCGGTTCGAAGAGGCGCGCAGCCTGAAGCGCTCGATCGCCACGGCGGGGGAGCGCTGCCCGGAGTGCGGTGCTGAGCCCGAGGACGTGCACGCGGTCGTGGTGTCGCGCCGAAGAGGACAGCTACGACCGCATCCTCGGCTCGAGTGTGCCTGGCTGGGACCGCTCCTCGGGCGACGAACCGGACCCGCTGGAGGACTGAGGCAAGGCGCCCGGTTCAGCGGGTGCGCAGCACCGGGTGGGGCAGCGGCACCCGCTCGGCGATCCGGCCGTCCCGGTCGGCCAAGTACGCCTTGAGCCGGCGATAGGTCTTCTTGCCAACCATCTCGGCGAGTTCGGGACCCATCTCCTCGTAGACCGGGCGCGTCCCGACGAAGGCCTCTGGCGATTCGGTGCACCACCAGTGGAACTGCTCGCCACCCTCCCCCCAATGCTTGCGGTCCCACTGGGTGATGGTCGTGGTGACGTGGCCTTCGTCGCCCACCGTGTCGTCGCGGCGCAGCGGCAGCTGCCAGCACACCTCGGGCTTCAACTCGAGGGGATTGCGGCCGCGCTGCAGCGCCGCCTGGTGCAGGGCGCACCCGGGGCCGGTCGGAAAGCCCTTGCGGTTCAAGAAGATGCAGGCGCCGTCGACGATCCGGGTCACGGTCTCACCGGCGCGGTTCTTCTTGGCGATCCCGCCCTTCTTCGCCTTGGCGCGGTACTGCCACTGCTCGGCGGTGAGCGTGGCTGCGACCTTCTCGACGCGGCGGCGGTCAGCCCCGTCGATGAAGTGCGCGCCGTACGAGCAGCACCCGTGCGACAGGTCCTCAGCGGGCCCGGTCAGCACCCCTTGGCAGCCCCGCCCGAAGATGCAGGTCCAGTTCGAGGTGAGGAACGTCACGTCGAAGACCCACGTGCGCTCCTCGTCGGGGTCCTCGAAGCTGACCCACTCGTGTGCGTCGGCGGGCACTGCAGGACGGGCCATGACGGAAAGACGATAACCGGTCGGCACGTGACGGCGACGTGTTCGGACCGGGCCGGAGTCCGTGGTCGAATGTCGACATGCTGATCGGGCGCGACATCACCATCGAGGTGGCGGGCCGCACCCTGCTCGGCGACGGATCGGTCACGATCGGACCCAAGGACAAGGTGGGACTGGTTGGCGCGAACGGGGCGGGGAAGTCTTCGCTGCTCTCCTTTCTTCTCGCCGACACCCCGGCACACCTCCGGGCGCGAGGCGAGTTGCAACGTGACGGGACGCTCGGGTTCTTGCCCCAGGTCCCGGTTCCCGACGGGCTCGGAGTCGACTCGAGCGTCTTCTCGCACGTGCTCTCGGCTCGCGGGCCTGGACGTGCTCGACGACCGGTTGCACCGGGCCCGCCGCGCACTCGAGGAGTCGGCGACCGACGAGCGGATCGTCGAGTTCAGCGCGCTCGAGGAGCGCTTCCGGCTGGCCGGCGGCTACGAGGTCGAGGGCCAGCTCGGCCGGCTGGCCGACGGGCTGGGGTTCCCCCAGGAGCTGTTCTTGGCCGACATCGCCTCGCTGTCGGGCGGCCAGCGGCGCCGGGCCGACCTCATCCGGGTGCTGTTCCAGGAGCCCGACGTGATGGTGCTGGACGAGCCGACCAACCACCTCGACCGCTCGGCCAAGCTGTGGCTGCTCGACGAGCTGGCCGACCTGAGGGGCGCCCTGCTCGTCGTGAGCCACGACCTGCGGCTGCTCGACCGCGCCATCTCGAAGGTGCTCTACCTGCGCGATGCCACGCTGCGCGAGTTCAAAGGCAACTACAGCGCGTTCCAGGGCTCAGCTCGACGCCGACATCACCCAGCGGGAGAAGTCCTCGGCGGCCGAAGACGAACGCCTCACCAAGATGCGCGCCCAGGCCGACAAGTGGCGCCACAGCACCGAGGCCCAGGCGCGCAAGGCGAAGGTCCTCGACCGCCAGGTGGCCAAGCTCCAGTCCAACCGGACCCAGGTCATCAAGCGGGAGCGCAAGGTGAAGTTCGCGCTCCCCGAACCGGCGCGGGCCGGCGCCGTGGTGCTCACGGTGAGCGACCTCGCCGTTTCCTACGGCGACCACCACGTCCTCTTGGACGTCGACTTCGTCGTCGACCGCGGCGATCGCGTGGTCGTGGTTGGGCGCAACGGGGTCGGCAAGTCCTCTCTCTTGCGGTGCCTCGCCGGGATCCAGGTCCCGACCCGCGGGACCGTCGAGACGGGCTATCGCGTCGACGTCGGATACTTCGCGCAGGAGCACGAGCAGATCGACCTCGAGAGCAGCGCGCTCGAGAACGTCGATGACACCGTGCTCGTCAAGGAGTCCGATCGTCGCTCGCTCCTCGGGAGCTTCGGGCTGACCGGGAGCACTACGGCGCAGCGAGCCGGGTCGCTGTCGGGTGGGGAGCGGGCCCGGCTCAGCCTGGCCATGCTGTCGGCCGGCCAGGCCAACCTGCTCGTCTTGGACGAGCCCACCAACAACCTCGATCCCGCCTCGGTCGCCGCGGTGGGGGCGATGCTGGCCACCTGGAAGGGCACGATCGTGGCCGTCAGCCACGACGGCCCGTTCGTGGAGGCCTTGGGGCCGACCCACGCGCTGCACCTCCCCGAGGAGCGCTACGGGTTCTGGCGCGAGGAGTACCTCGACCACGTCGAGGTGCGCTGACCGGCCGCGCCTCCGGCCCACCCCTCCTGCTTCGGGTGCTGGTACGACCGGCCGACACTTGGCAGCCACCTTGGCCGGCCGGGCCCGGTGGGAGAGGCTGCTCGAAGATGGGATTGGTGACGGAGGCGGGGGCGATGATCCGACGGGCCCGGCCGGCCGTGTGAGAGGCGCGGTCCTTGCGACCGCGTGGTTCCGGTTCCGGACCACGTTCCGCCAGCGACGCGGCGGCTACCTCGCCATCGTGCTCCTGTTGGGCCTCGTGGGCGGCGTCGCGCTGGCCGCCATCGCGGGGGCCCGCCGGACCCAGTCCGCATATCCGGTGTACCTGGCCAGCATCCATTCGACCAACTTCCAAGTGTTCGACGCGTTCTTGAACCCCGCCCTCGGGGTGGCGGAGACGAGCGGCTATCGCCCGTCGACGATCCAACGCATCTCGGCGTTGCCCTACGTCGAGCGCCAGTTCACCGTGGTGGGCTTTGATGCCAACATCGACCAGGTGGAGCACGTCCATCTCCGGGTCGGGGCCGGAGCGAAGCCGCCCTCGCTCGAGGGGTCGACCGGGACCGAGTACTTCGACCACGACACCATGACGCTCGTCTCGGGTCGGCTCCCGGACCTCGCCGATCCGCACCAGGCGGTGATGAACCTGCAGGCCGAGCGGGAGCTCGGCCTGCAGGTCGGCTCGGTGCTCACCGTCACCCTCAACTCCGACGCCGAAGAGTTGTCGTCGGCCAACAACCCTCCCCCGGCGGCCACGCTCCGGGTGCGGCTCGTCGGCCTCGTGGTGTTCCCCCAGGACGTCGAGAACGACGACTACGACGCCAAGGGCACGGGCGAGGTGCTCATCACCCCGGCCGCGACCAGGCGGATCGACCTGTGCTGCGCCACCTACTCGTACAGCGCGCTCCTCATCAAGGGCGGCCACACCGCGGCGGTCGAGTCGGAGCTGACGCAGGTGATCCCGAGCAAGTTGCTCACCGCGGTCGGCTTCCGGCCCGGCGAGCCGTCCGCGGGGCTGGCCGACCGGGCCATCGAGCCCGAGTCGATCGCCCTGGCCGTGTTCGGTGGGCTCGCCGCGCTGGCCGCCCTCGTGATCGTGGGCCAGATCATCGGCCGCCAGCGCAGGGTCGAGGGGGACGAGCTCGACACCATGCGCGCGCTCGGGGCGGGTCCGGCCACCACGGTCGCCGACGCGACGATGGGCACGCTCGCCGCGGTGGTGGCGGGGGCGCTGCTCGCCGCGCTGGTCGCGTTCTTGTGCTCGCCGCTCTTCCCGCTCGGCCCCGTCCGGCCGGTCTACCCGCAGATGTTCGGCTGGGACTGGACCGTGCTCGGGCTGGGATTCCTCGTGTTCGTCGTCGTCCTCTCGGCCGTCGCGCTGCTGCTCGCCGCCGGCATGTCGCCCCAGCGAGCGCGCCGTCGGGCCGCGGCCACCGAGCGGCCCTCGCCGCTGTCGCGGGCGGTGGCGTCCTCGGGCCTCCCCGCGCCGGCCATGACCGGGGTGCGCTTCGCGCTCGGGTCGGGTGGCGCGCGTGAGGCGGTGCCAGTCCGCTCGGCCATCCTCGGGGCGTCGCTCGCCATCTTGGTCATCGTGGCGACGGTGACCTTCGGCGCCAGCCTCAACACGCTCATCTCCCGACCACCCCTCTACGGGTGGAACTGGAACTACGCGCTGTTCTCGGGGTTCGCCGGTGACGAGGACCTGCCTGCGCACCTCACCGAGGGGTTCCTCGCCCACGACCCCTACGTGACCGCGGCGTCCGGGGCCTACTTCTCAACGGCCCGCATCGATGGCCAGGCCATCGCGGTGATCGGCATGAACCCGGGGGCGGCCGTGCAGCCGCCCGTCCTGTCGGGGACCGACCTGCGGGCGTCAAACCAGATCGTCCTCGGGGCGGGCGAGGTGGCCGCGCTCGGCACTCACCTCGGTGCCACGCTCGTGGTGCAGACCGGGGCGGGTCGCTCGGCCCGTCTGGTGGTGGCCGGCACGGCCACGATGCCGGCGATCATGGGCCCGGGGATGGGGAACGACGCCGTCATCGACTTCTCGTTGATTCCCCCGGCGGTCCGCAACGCGCAGGGCGACACGATCCCCGGGCCCCAGGTGTTCTTCGTGCGGACCAAAGGCGGCGACTCGGCCGCCGCGCTGCGCTCGCTCGGCGCAGTGAATCAGGAGATCAACGAGGCCGACAGCGACGGGCCGGCCGGCGGGGCCACCCCGGTCCTGCGCCCCGAAGTCATCGTGAACTCGGGCTCCATCGAGACGATCCCGACGGTGCTCGGTGCCGGGCTGGGTGGCGGGGCGGTGCTGGGGCTCGGGATCACGCTCGTCGCCTCGGTCCGGCGCCGGCGGCGCGACTTCGCCATCATGAAGACCCTCGGCCTTTCGGGCCGCCAGCTGGCCACCGTGGTGGCCTGGCAGGCGACGACGGCCGTGGCCATCGGGACGGTGGTGGGGGTGCCGCTCGGGATCGTCGTCGGGCGCCTCCTCTGGGACCTCTTCGCCCACGGCATCGACGCGATCGCACTTCCGACCGTCCCGGCCCTCACCGTGACCGCCATCGCCCTCGGGGCGCTCGTCGTGGCCAACGTGGTGGCGGCGCTGCCCGGGCGCATCGCAGCGCGGACCCCGACCGGGCTCCTTTTGCGGACCGAGTAGCTCGGGACCGGGCCTCGGGCAGCCGCCTCCTATGATGGGCCCCATGGTCCGATCGGTAGAGGAACTGTCCCACGAGTTGACCGACGCTGTGGTGTCCGTCACCGACGAGGCGCGCAAGGTGGTCCTAGAGGCGATCGCGAGCGAGCCCGACCCCGAGTCTCTCGCTCTGTGGCTCGAGGTGCGCGGGGTGCAGGGTGGCAACTTCGCCTACGACCTCTACTTCCAGGCGCTGCGCGACGCGAGCGACGACGACGCCGTCTCGGTCGACGGGGAGCTCACCGTCGTCGTGCCGGAGGCCAGCGTGGAGCGACTCCGCGGGGCCCGTCTCGAGTGGTCCGACGAGGGCGCGGGCGGTCTCGTGCTGGTCAACCCGAATCATCCGAGCGCCGAGGAGGCCGCGCCGGGCGTCCCGCCCGAGGCGCTTGCCGCCGGCCTCGAGGGTGAGCTGGCCGTGCAGGTCATCTCCGTCCTGAACGCGGTCATCAACCCGTCCATCGCCGCCCACGGCGGGCGCGCCGACCTCGTCGCCCTCGACGCGAACGAGGGCGTCGCCTACCTGCGCCTGTCGGGGGGTTGCCAGGGCTGTGCGATGTCGCGCATGACGCTCACCCAGGGCATCGAGGTCGCGCTGCGCGACGAGGTCCCCCAAGTGACCCGGGTGGTGGACGTGACCGACCACGCCGAGGGGGAGAACCCCTACTACTAGACCCGCCGCGGGCAGTATTGGCGGTGTGAACGTCGCCCTCGTCGCCGGTTGCGGCGCCGGGGGACTGGTGGTCGGAGCAGTCCTCGACACGTTGAGCGGTCGCATCGTGCGGCCCCCGGAGCCTGCGCCCGAGGTCGTGGAGGAGCACGCGGCGGCGGGCCCCGGTCGCGCCCTGCCGGCCACCCTTCCCGCGCCGGCCGTTGTGCTTGAGGACCGGCGGGCGCGGCCCGGGGAGCTCGCGCTCTCCGCCGCGCTCACCGGCGCGGCCTTCGCGCTCCTCGCCGCCCGACTCGGGGCCGTGCCGGTCCTGGCCGCGTACTGTGCGCTCGTCTGCGGATTGGTCGCGGCGTCGCTCGTCGATCTGCGCATCGGCCTCGTCCCCCGCACGATCCTTTACCCGACCTTCGCCGCGACCGCCGTCGGTCTCGCCGCGGCCTCCGCAGTCGGCTCGCACTGGCGCCCGCTCGCGGACGCCGCGATCGGCGGGGCCGCTGCTTTCGGCGCGTTCTTCGTGCTGTGGTGGTTCTTCCCGCGCGGCATCGGTTTCGGGGACGTCCGCCTGGCCGGCGTGATGGGGGCGGCGCTCGGATGGATCGGCTTCGGCGAGATCTATGTCGGTTTTCTCGCGGCCTTTGTCGTCGGCACGGTCGTGGGCCTCGGCGTCATGGTCGCCATGGGGACGGGCCGCAAGACCCGCTTCGCGTTCGGCCCGTGGCTGAGCATCGGCGCGGCGTTCGGCATCTTGTGGGGACCCTGGGCGGTCCACCTCTGGCTCGCGCGCACCTGAGGCACCGAACCGCCGGCCATCAGGGACGTTGTGGGCTCGCTGTAGCTTGGGACTCGTGCTGCGCTTCCTGACCGCCGGCGAGTCGCACGGTCGTTCGATCGTGGTCATCGTCGAGGGCGTCCCGGCGGGACTCGCCTTCGGCGCGCCCCAGGTGCAAAGCGAGCTGGCCCGTCGGCGCCTGGGCTACGGGCGGGGACCCCGGATGCGCTTCGAGCAGGACGAGGTCACCCTGATCGGGGGGCTGCGCCACGGCCGCACCCTCGGCTCGCCGGTGGCGATCGAGATCGCCAACACCGAGTGGCCGAAGTGGACCGAGGAGATGTCGCCGGACCCGGGCGCGCCCGAGCGCATCCTCACCCAGCCCCGGCCGGGGCACGCGGATCTGGCCGGCATGCAGAAGTACGGGTTCGCCGACGCCCGCGACGTGCTGGAGCGCGCCTCGGCCCGAGAGACCGCGGCACGCGTCGCCGCCGGGAGCCTGGCCAAGGCGCTGCTCTCGACGCTCGGCATCGAGGTCCTGAGCCACATCATCCAGCTTGGCGCGGCCAAGGCCGAGCGCGGGCTGCTTCCGACGCCGGCCGACCTGGAACGGGTCGACGAGTCCCAGGTGCGCTGCTTCGACGAGGAGGCCGAGGAGCGCATGGTGGCCGAGGTCAAGGCGGCCTCCAAGGAGGGGGACTCCCTGGGCGGTGTGGCCGAGGTCCTCGCCTACGGGGTGCCGGTCGGACTCGGGAGCCACGTGCACTGGGACCGCAAGCTCGACGGCCTGCTGGCCCAGGCGCTCATGAGCATCCAGGCGATCAAGGCGGTCGAGTTCGGCGACGGCTTCGAGCTGTCGGGCCGGCGCGGCTCGGAGGCCCACGACGCCATCTACTGGGCGCCCGACGCGGCCGAGCTGTCCGGCGGCTACGAGCGCCGCACCCATCGCGCCGGCGGGATCGAGGGCGGCACCTCGACGGGCGCCCTCATCGTCGCTCGAGTCGGCATGAAACCGTTGGCCACTCTGAACCGGCCGGTGCTCGAGACCGTCGACGTCGCGACCAAGCAGGCAGCGCTCAGCTTCCGGGAGCGGACCGACGTGACCGCCGTGCCGGCGATGGGGGTGGTGGCCGAGACCATGGTGTCGCTCGTGCTGGCCTCCGAGGCGCTGCGCAAGTTCGGCGGCGACTCGCTCGCCGAAGTGCTCCGCAACCGCGACGGGTACATGGCGGCCCTGGGCGAGACGCCGTCGGTGCCGCCGCCCGTCGGCTGATGGCGGACGAGGAACGCGCGGTCGCGCCCCGAACGCCTGCTGCTCGTCGGGATGATGGGCTCAGGGAAGACCACGGTCGGGCGCATCGCGGCCGACCGCCTCGGCTGGCCGCTCCTCGACTCGGATGCCCAGGTGGAGGCGGCGACGGGGCGCAGCGTCCCGGAAATCTTCGCGACCGAGGGCGAGCTGGCCTTCCGGACCGAGGAGGCCGCCGCGCTCGAGCGCGCGCTGGCCGTCGCGCCGGCGGTGGTGTCGGTGGCCGGCGGCGCGGTGCTCGACGCGCACAACCGCGAGCTGATTGGGCGCGCCGGCACCGTGGTGTGGTTGCGGGCCAAGGTCGACACCCTGGCCAAGCGGGTCGGCGAGGGCACCGGGCGGCCGCTCCTCGAGGGCGGCCCGAGGCGGGCGCTGGCCGAGCTCGACGCGGTGCGTCGCGGGTTCTACGCGGCGTTGGCCGACGCCGCGGTCGACGTCGACGAGAAGACTCCCGAGCAGGTGGCCGAAGCGGCGATCGCCGCGCTCGGGTCGGGCGCATGATCGTTGTCCCGGTTGCGCTCGACCGGCCCTACGACGTGGTCATCGGGGCCGGTGCCCGCCACGAGCTGGCCGGGGCGGTCGCGGGCCTGGGCGGCGTGCGCCACGCCGCGGTCGTCACCCAGTCCGCCGTCGTGGAGGCCGGGTGGCTCGAGGGTCTCGATCCGGGGGTCCCCTTCGACGTCCACCTGCTCGGCGAGGGCGAGCGGGCCAAGTCCCTCGCCTCGGTCGAGGCGCTCTGCGAGGCCTTCGCCGGCAGCAGCCTCAGCCGGGCCGACGTCGTCGTCGCACTGGGTGGGGGCATCGTGACCGACGTCGCGGGGTTCGCGGCGTCCTGCTACCACCGGGGGACGCGCTACGTGAACGTCGCCACCACCCTGCTCGCCCAAGTCGACGCGGCGATCGGCGGCAAGACGGGCGTCAACCTCCCGCAGGGCAAGAACCTCCTCGGCGCGTTCTGGCAGCCCTCGGCGGTCTTGTGTGACACCGACACGTTGCGGAGCCTCCCGCCGCGCCAATGGCGCTGCGGGCGCGGCGAGATGGCCAAGTACGCCTTCTTGGGCCCCGGCGAGCCCGACGCGTCGCTGCTCGCGCTGGACATCGACGAGCAGGTGGCCCGGTGCGTCGCCATCAAGGCCGCCGTGGTCTCGGCCGACGAGACCGAGCAGGGCCCGCGGATGACCCTCAACTACGGCCACACCCTGGCTCACGCGTTGGAGGCCGAGGGTCTGGCCGACGCCGAGAGCGCGGCGCTCGCCCACGGCGAGGCCGTCGCGGTCGGGCTCGTGTTCGCGGCGCTGCTGGCCCGGCGGCTCGGTCGCATCGACGACGCCCGGGTCGACCTGCACCGCCGGGTCGTCGCGGGCTTCGACCTCACCGCGGATCTGCCGGCCGGTTCCGACCCCAGGCGCCTCGTCGCCGCCATGGGGCGTGACAAGAAGGCGCGCCACGACCTGACCTTCGTGCTGGACGGGCCGAGGGGCGTGGAGCCGGTGCCCGGCGTGGGGGAGGGCGACGTCGTCGCTACCCTGGCCGAGATGGGAGCGAGATCGTGACCGAGGCGCCGGAGCGACCGCTGGTGCTGCTCCTGTCGGGGCCGAACCTCGACCTGCTCGGACAGCGCGAGCCGGAGATCTACGGCCCCGGCACGCTCGCCGACCACGTCGACCGGGCCGCGGCCACGGCCGCCCGGGTGGGGCTCTCGCTCGAGCACCTGCAGTCGAACCACGAGGGCGACCTGATCGAGGCGATCCACGCAGCGCGGGGCCGGGCGGTGGCCATCGTCGTGAACGCGGGGGCGCTCAGCCACACGTCGTGGTCGCTGCACGACGCGCTGGCCGCCTTCGACGGCGTCGTGGTCGAGCTGCACCTCTCCAACCCCGCCGGGCGCGAGCCATTCCGGCACACCTCGGTGGTGGCGCCGGTGGCCGACGGCCTGGTGGCCGGCTTCGGTGGCCTGGGCTACGAGCTGGCCATCGAAGCCGTCCGACGCCTGCTCGATGGCGGCGAGGCGGCCCCCGGCGCGGACCGCGGCGCTGCCGACAAGACTTGAAGCCTGTGATCGGAGGACCGAGATGACCACCACCCCGCTGGCCCCGCTCGAGGTCGCACCGCGCCTCGGCCGGCTCCGGAAGCGCTTCGACGAGGCGAAGATCGACGCGCTGATCGTCACCAACCTGGCGAACGTCCGCTACCTGTCGGGCTTCAGTGGCTCGGCCGGCGTGGTCGTGGTGACCGCCAACGGCGCGCTGCTGACCACCGACGGCCGCTACCGCACCCAGTCGGCCGAACAGGTCGAGTCGGCCGGGGTCGCCGGCGCGCTCGACATCGCGATCGGCAAGGCGGACGACCAACGGGGGGCGATCCACGCCGCGCTGAGGGTGGCCGGTGCCACCCGCGTCGGCCTCGAGGCCGACGACGTGACCTGGGCCGCGTCGCGCCGTTGGCGCGAGCTGTTCGAGGGCGAGGCCGAAGGCGTGGCGGTGACCGGCGCCGTCGAGGCGCTGCGCGAGGTGAAGGACGCCGGCGAGCTCGACCGGATGGCGCGCGCCGCGCAGATCGCTGACGCCGCGCTGGCCGAGGTTCTCCCGATGTTGAAGGACATCGCCACCACCAAGCTGACCGAGGCCCAGTTCGCGTTGGCGCTCGACACGGCGATGCGCCGCGGCGGTGCCGAGGACCGGGCCTTCGACACGATCGTGGCGGCCGGCCCCCACTCGGCAAAACCGCACCACCAGCCGACCGAGCAGGTGCTCGAGCGCGGTCAGCCGATGGTCGTCGACTTCGGCGCGACCTTCGAGGGCTACCGCTCCGACATGACCCGCACGTTCTGGCTGGGCGGCGAGCCGACCGGCGAGATGGCCCGGGTCTTCGAGGTCGTCCGCGATTCGCAGGCCCGTGGGGTCGCCGCGGTGAAGGCGGGCGTCGGTGCCAAGGACGTCGACACGGTGTGCCGCGACGTCATCACCGAGGCCGGCTGGGCCGACCGCTTCGAGCACGGCACGGGGCACGGCGTCGGCCTCGACATCCACGAGGCCCCGACGGTCAGCCAGCAGGGCACTGCTATCTTGGCCCCCGGCTTCGTCGTCACCGTCGAGCCGGGGGTCTACCTCCCCGGGGTCGGTGGCGTCCGCATCGAGGACACCCTGGCGGTGACCGAGGACGGCAGCCGCTCGCTCACCGCATTCACAAAGGACGTCGCCGCCTGATGGCTGTCTCCACCAACGACCTGAAGAACGGGATGACCCTGGACCTTCCCGAGGGCCTGTTCAGCGTCGTCGAGTTCCAGCACGTCAAGCCGGGGAAGGGCGGAGCCTTCGTCCGCACGAAGCTGAAGAACGTGCGCACCGGAGCGGTCCTCGACCGCACCTACCGCGCCGATGAGAAGCTCGAGCAGGCGATCATCGACAAGCGCGACATGCAGTTCCTCTATCGCGAGGGCAACGACTACGTGTTCATGGACACGACCTCCTACGAGCAGCTCAACGTCACGGCCTCCTCGCTCGGGTCGATGGCGCAATACCTGAAGGAGGGTGACACCGCGAACCTCGCCGTCTACGAGGGCGAGATCGTCGGGGTGGACCTCCCGGCGTCGGTCGAGCTGAGCGTGACCGAGACCGAGCCGGGGATGCAGGGCGACCGGGTGTCGGGCGCCCGCAAGCCAGCCACCCTCCAGACCGGACTGGTGGTCCAGGTGCCGCTGTTCGTGAACCCGGGCGACCTGGTCAAGGTCGACACCCGCACGGGTGAGTACCTGACCCGAGCCTGAGGAGCACCGTGGCCCCCGACGGTGGCGCGACCCGTCACCAGTCGAGGGAGCGTGCGCTCTCGCTCCTCTACGAGGCCGAGATGAAGGGGGAGACGCCGCGGGTGGTCGTCGACGCGCTCGTTGTCCCGCCCGACGAGTACTGCGCGCATCTGATCGATGCCGTCGAGGAGCACGCCGGGCGCGCCGACGAGCTGGTCGCGCAGGCAACGATTGGCTGGGCGCCCGAGCGCATGGCGGTCATCGACCGTCTGGTGCTGCGGCTGGCCACCGCCGAGCTGTTGGACCCCGACGGCCCACCGGTCGCCGTCGTGCTCGACGAGGCGGTGGAGCTCGTCAAGGAGTACTCGACCGATGACTCTGGGCGCTTCGTCAACGGGGTCCTCTCGGCCGTTGCACGGTCCTTGAGCAGTCCATAGGGCGGCCCGGCAGTCGACGTCCGGGTCGCACCTACTCGGCCCGGAGCAGGAGGGCGGTCGGCGTCCTGCTCGCGATGCGACCGGGCACGAAGGAGACCACGTTCGCGAGCACCAGGGCGCCGAGTGCGATGAGCGCGATGGCGAGGCCGGGTACGACCGCGAGGGGAACCGCGTAGATCTGCCTGGTGAAGAGGTCCCACAGCCAGCTGCCGACGGCGATGCCGAGTGGCACGCCGACGGCCGTGCCGATGATCACCGCCACGTTCGACTGCCAGGCGACCGCGCCGGCGAGCTGTCGCCTGGTGAAGCCCAGCGTCTTCAAGAGCGCGAGGTCCCGTCGGCGCCGTCGCACCGACGCGAGCAAGGTCATCCCGAGCGCGGCGACTGCCCCGAGACCGAGGGCGCTACCGAGGATCGCCGGGGTCGTCCCGACCGAGCGGTAGTTCACGATCTCGGCCGGGCGCAGCACCCGCTGGAGCACGACTCCGAAGTTGGAGGAGTTGCTGAGTGGCCCGGTCATCGCTTCCAGAGAGCGCCTTGCCGCTGTCGGGTTGGCCCCGGGGCGCACGTCAACCAGGTAGAGGGACGGTCCCGTCTCGGGGTCGTTGAAGGGATTCCGGATGAACGGCGGGAAGATGGCGCTCGACACGAGCGCGCCGGTCCCCATGTCGAGGTGGGCACCGCCGCTTGAGCCGAGGGTCGGCATCGTCGCCACACCGACGATGCGGAGGCGCCGGGGCGGGTAGCCCGCCACCCCCGTCTCGACGGTGACCTCGCTCCCCACGTGCTTGTGCAGCTGTGCGAGGGTGAGCGGTCCAAGCACGATCTGGTTGCCACGCAAGAGTCGGGAGCCATGAAGGGTCGGAGGTTGGAGGGCGGCGCCCGGTCGCTCGGCCATGGTTTGCACGACGACACCGTCGATGCCGAGGGCCGCGGTGTAGACGCCGGAGAAGGTGCTCACGTAGCGGTCGTGGTTGAGGAGGCGCACCGCCGCCGCCGCCGGGACGTCACCGCCGCCGCCCCCGTCTCCCGCGGAAAGTGCGTAGTCCCAGTTCCACCCGTAGAGGGAAGGAGTGGCCACGAGGTGGTCGAGACTTGCGCCGAAGGTCACCGTGGTGATGAGCACGATCGTGGCAAGCGCCGCCCCGAGGATCGCCGATCGGACCGGGACGGCACGACGCCCCGACCCAGGCTCGAGCGCGAATCGCAGCCCGACGGTCGCCGATGCCGGCAGCCGGATCGCGGCAGCCAAACGCGCCGCAAGCGACGGCCGCTCGGCCTCGCCTCGGCCCAAGGTCTGGGCACGCTCGGGGGAGTTCAAATACGCGAGCCAGCAGGCAACGGCGACGAACACGACGACCATCGAAGCGAATCCCAGTCCAAGGACCGTCCAGTCGAACGAGATCCCGCGGTCGGGGTAGACCGACCGAAGCGGCCCCAGCGGCGCGAGAGCCGAGAGCGCGACCGCAACGCCGACGGCCAACACGGCGCCAAGTGCGATCGAGGTCACGACCCCAACCAGCGCGTCGGCCGTCGTCATCGAGGGACTGGCGCCGAGGGCGCGCAGCACCGAGCGTTCTTCAGATTGCAGCCGTAGCTGGCGGCCGACGATCTGGCCGATGATGAGCAGCAACGCGAGGCCGGCAATCCCACCGAACACCCCGAGTGCGATGGAGATCGGCTTGAGGGCACGCTCGGCTTTGGCGATGTTCGCCGACGCCCCGGCGGTGATATCGACGGGAAACCCCTTCGGGGCAGCTTTGACGATCTCCTTTTCGACCAATCCGATATGGGAGGGACTGTCGACCACGACGCCGGTCTCGGTGTAGTTGGCACAGCAGGCGAGCACCTCTTCGGTGAGCGCCGGGGTGAAGAAGCCGAGCGCTTCTTCGAAGTCGATGTCGTCGCGGATGAAGTTGGTGACGGGTTCACCGACCCCGGTGAGCTTCATCTCGATCGTCCGGTCCGGCGTGAGCTTGGCCGAGCCGAACTCGGAGCTTGCGGTTTGCGCGTTGGAGTAGAAGCCGAGGCGCACGACCTCGCCTACCCGCCAGCCATAGGCGGCGGCCGTTTCCGTGTTGGTCATGAACTCGTCGGGGTCGGCGGGGTCGGGCAAGTGACCCCTGGTGATGATGAAGCGGTCGGTTGTGAACGCCTCGCCACCGAGGCTCCCGAGGCTGCTCCCCCCGCCGAGCCGCATGTACGAGTTGTTGACGATTGGCGCGCCGTCGGGCTGCAACGCCTCCACGTTGAGTCCTGGCTGGTTGACGACCGCCTTGACATGAGGGAGCCGGGCGATTTCGTCGACGATCGCGCCGTCATAGCCCTTGCCATTCCCGACACCCGGGCTGTCGAGAGCGGTCGCCACGAAGAACGACGAGGGGTGGGTGCTCGCGACGAGGATCGGGTACGACGACTGCGTGCGACGGGCGGCGGCCACCGATCCGAGGGCCAGCCCGCCGATCGCAGTCACCAGCACAACGATCGTGAGGTAGCCGCCCAGCCGGCGACCCCAGGTCACCCGAAGCCGGTAAAGGGCGAGCGCGCGGCTCTCCCGGCTCACCACACCCGGGACTCTCCTCTCAACGAGCCCTCCCCAGTTTCCAGGCGGATCGATCCACCCCCAGCTTGGGGTCCCCGGGGGGCGAGTCCAAGGGCGCCAACCGGTGTGGAACGCTACGTGCCAGCACGGGTGGGGCCGGCCCGGGCGCCGAGGGATCCCACCACTATCGTGGCGCTGCCGTGAGCCCAGGCCGACCCTCGATTGACATCCCAGCCGGGGCGTCGGGCGTCCTCGCACGGCGCAATCTGGTTCAGGCCATCGATGCCGGGGTCATCACCGCCGACGACCCGATTCCCGAGAACAACGTCCAGCCGGCCAGCCTCGACCTGCGCCTGGGATCGGTCGCCTACCGGATGCGCTGCAGCTTCCTGCCGGGGTCCGACACCGTCGAGCGCAAGCTCAAGGACCACGTCATCGACGAGATCGACCTCACAGGCGACGGGGCGGTGCTCGAGACCAACCGTCCCTACCTCGTCGCGCTGAAGGAGCACCTGGCGCTTCCCGCCGGGGTGCGCGCCAAGGCGAACCCGAAGAGCTCGACCGGCCGGGTCGACGTCTTCACGCGGGTCATCACGGATCATGGCTCCCGCTTCGACGAGGTCGCCACCGGCTACCGCGGCCCGCTGTACCTCGAGATCGTGCCGCTCTCGTTCGCGATCTTGGTGCGCGAGGGCCTCAGCCTGAACCAGCTGCGGCTGTCGGTGGGGCGGACCCAGATGACCGACGAGGAGATCGCGACCTTCCACGTCGAGACGCACCACCTGCTGCTGAAGGGCGGGGTGCCGGTGCCACCGAGTGAGCTCGCGCTGGCCGACGGGCTGTTCCTCAGCCTCGACCTGAAGGGCGACCACGCCGGCCGCGTCGGCTACCAGGCCAAGCCGAACGCACCCCGGCTCAGCCTGACCGGCACCGCGCCCATCGATCCCGGCGCCCTACTTCGAGCCGGTGAGCCGGGAGGGCGGCAACCGCATCGTCCTCAACCCGCAGCGCTTCTACCTGCTCATGTCGAACGAGGCCGTCTCCATCCCCCCGGAGCTGGCGTCGGAGATGACGGCATACGACCCGACCAGCGGCGAGCTGCGGACGCACTACGCGGGATTCTTCGACCCCGGCTTCGGGTTCGACGCCGGGCCCAACGACGGCTCCCGGGCTGCGCTCGAGGTGCGCGCCCACGACGTGCCGTTCATGATCGAGCACGGCCAGAGGGTCTGCAAGCTCACCTTCGACCGCATGCTGGAGCCACCCGACGTCCTCTATGGCTCGGGGATCGGCTCCAACTACCAGCATCAAGAGGAGACCCTCGGCAAGTACTTCCGCCGTTCGGCGCGCCGTTCCGGCGCTCCGTCCCGGCCGGCCGAGGGCCAGCAGGCGTTCCCGATCGTCGTCTCGGAGAAGTAGGCGGACTCGCGCATGGAGACAAGCGCGTAAGAGGAGAGGTTCGATGAGCCAGTCGGCGAGTGAGATCGCGCAACAGCTCGTGGCAACGACAGACCCTGAGGGGTCGTGGGAAGCCCTGACCCGGCTGTTCGCCAAGGAGGTCGAGCTCCGCCACGTCCCGCCGGCACCGACCGACGGACCGATCCCTGGGGCGTTGCTCGCGCAGATCTCCCACGGGGAGGTCGAGGCGCTGTCGAGGGCGCTCCCCAACGCGACCCACGACCAGCCCGAGATCACCGTCGAGGGAGATGCGATTCGGGTTCGTCGACGCACGCATGGGTCGCTGGCCGACGGGACCCCGGTGGACCTTCGCACGAACACGGTGTTCTCGATCGCCGACGGCCAGGTGGTGGCGCTCCAGTCCGACATGGACGGCGAGAGCCGGCGAGTGTGGCAGAGCGTGCTGTCGGCCGGCGGTTTCCCGCCGCCGCCGAAGGGCCCGGACTGAGCACGGGGTCGCGAGAACCTTCCGGCCTCGCCCGAGCACCCCGGTGATAACGTGACCGCCTGACCGTCAAATGGGTCCGGTGAGGCCCGTACGGACAGGAGGAGCATGGCCGAACGCGAGCGCAGTCACAGCCGTCCGCTCGGTGGCCGCTTCGTTCCCACCGCCCAGGTCCTGAGCGCCGCCGACGTCCATCGCGCCTTGGTGCGGATGGCACATGAGATCGCCGAGCGCAACGGCGGCCTGGACGACGTCGTCCTCGTGGGCCTCCAGACCGGCGGGGTGTGGCTGGCCCAGCGCATCGCCGAGGTGCTGGCCGAGACCGAGGAGGAAACCGTCCCGGTCGGGACGTTGGACGTCGCTTTCTACCGCGACGACATCGGCCTGCGCCCGGTGCTGCCGGAAGCGGCGACCGAGGTCCCGGTCGACCTGACGGGCCAGACCGTCATCCTCGTCGACGACGTCTTGTTCACCGGCCGGACCATCCGGGCGGCCCTCAACGCACTGAGCGACTTCGGTCGGGCCAGTTCGGTGCAGCTGGCAGTGATGGTCGACCGAGGACATCGCGAGCTGCCCATCCGGCCCGACTACGTGGGCAAGAACCTGCCGACGCGGCGCGACGAGATGGTGGACGTGACCGAGGACGGGGTGGCGATCGGCACCCTGGTCGCCAAGTGACCACCGTCAGCCAGGCCGAGCAGGAGCTGGCCACCCCGCCGCGGGTCGGCATCGGGCCACACCTGCTCTCGATCGCCGACCTCGGCGCCGACGGCATCGCCGAGGTCCTGCGGGTGGCCGAGGCGTTCGCCGAGGTGGAGCGCCGTTCCATCCCCAAGGTGCCGACACTGCGGGGCAAGGTTGTCGCGACCTTGTTCTTCGAGGAGTCGACAAGGACGCGACTGTCCTTCGAGACCGCCGCCAAGCGGCTCTCCGCCGACGTGCTGTCGCTGGCGGTGGCGAGCTCGGCCGTCCAAAAGGGTGAGTCGCTGCGCGACACGATCGAGACGATCGAGGCCATGGGCATCGACGCCGTGGTGTTGCGCCACCGCTCCTCGGGTGCGCCCGAACAGGTGGCGCGCTGGGTCGAACGCGCCCATGTCATCAACGCCGGCGACGGCTGGCACGAACACCCGTCCCAGGCCCTCGTCGACTGCTTCACGGTCCGTCAGGTGCTGGCCGAGGGGCTCGGGGTGGCTCCGGCGTCCCTCGGGGTCTCCTGCTTCGAGGGCCTTCGGGTGGTCATCGTGGGCGACGTCCGCCACAGCCGGGTGGCGCGCTCCGAGGTGCTCGCCTACAGCGCGCTCGGAGCTGACGTGGTGCTGTGCGGGCCCAACAGCCTGCTGCCGGCCAGCCTCGACGGCTGGCCGGTCAAGGTGGCCGACGACCTCGACGACGCGATCGCTCACGCCGACGTCCTCTCGCTCCTGCGGCTCCAGGCCGAGCGGGGAAGCGGCTCGTTCGTCCCGTCGCTGCGCGAGTACACGGCGGGGTGGGGACTGACCAGCGAGCGCGTCGCCCGCCTCAGCCCGCACGCGATCGTCACCCACCCGGGTCCGATGGTCCGTGGGGTGGAGATCGCCTCCGATGTGGCCGACCTCCCGGCGGTCGTGGTCACCCGTCAGGTGACCAACGGGGTGGCGGTGCGCATGGCCCTCTTGTTCCTCCTTCTCGGCGCGGACAGCGCGCTCGAGGGGCTGGGAAGCGCTCGTGGCTGACGGCGCGCCCACCGTGGTGGTCCGCGGCGGGCGCGTCCTTTCGACAAGTGGCACCCGGCGAGCGGACGTGGTCATCGAGGCCGGGAGGATCGCCGCCGTCGAGGAGGGGGCAGCGGTGCCCAAGGGCGCCGTGGTCCTCGACGCCGGCGGATGCCTGGTCGCCCCCGGTCTGGTCGACCTACACACCCACCTCCGCCAGCCCGGCGCCGAGGAGGCCGAGACCGTCGAGAGCGGCGCCCGGGCCGCCGCGCTGGGCGGGTTCACCGCGGTGGTGGCGATGCCCAACACCGATCCCCCCATCGACTGCGCGGCGGTCGCCGAGGAGGTGCTGGCGCTCGGTCGTGACGCAGCCTGCGAGGTGCTCGTCGCCGGCGCGATCACCCTCGGTCGCCGCGGCGAGGACCTGGCCCCACTGCGCGAGCTCGCCGCGCTCGGCATCTCGCTGTTCACCGACGACGGTGCCGGGGTCCAGAGCGGGGCGGTGATGCGCCGCGCCCTCGAGTACGCGCGCGGGCTCGGGGTGACGCTCGCGCAGCACTGCGAGGATGCGTCGCTGGCGGCTGGCGGGGTGATGCACGACGGCGAGTGGTCCAGCCGGCTCGGCCTGCCCGGCATGCCGGCCGCCGCCGAGGAGGCCATGCTCGCCCGCGACCTTGCGCTGGTCCGCCAGACGGGGGCGGCGATGCACTTCTTGCACCTCTCGACCAGGGGCTCGGTGGCCCTGCTGGCGGCCGCTCGGGCCGAGGGCCTGCCGGTCACCGCCGAGGTGACGCCGCATCACCTCGCGCTGAGCGACGCCTCGGTCGAAGGCTACGACCCGGTCTTCCGGGTGAACCCGCCGCTGCGGACCAAGGGCGATGCCGATGCGCTGGCCCGGGCGCTCGCCGATGGGACCATCGACGCCATCGCGACGGACGACGCGCCGCACCCGCCCGAAGCCAAGGACTTGCCCTTCGACCAGGCCCCGCCCGGGATGCTCGGGCTGGAGACTGCGCTGAGCGTCGCGCTCGGTGCCCTGGCCGGGGTGCTCTCCGTCGAGGAGGTCCTGGCCCGGATGACCTCGGCTCCGGCCGCGATCGCTCGGATCTCGGTGGCCGATCGGGCGAGTGCCAGCGCGCAGGGCGGGCCGATCGTCGCGGGGGCGGCCGGGCACCTGTGCGTCTTCGACCCCGATGCGACCTGGACGGTGGACGGGGCCCGCCTGGCCAGCCGGAGCCGCAACTCACCCTTCGCCGGGACGACGCTGCGGGGCCGGGTGCGCCACACCATCTACGGCGGCGTCCCGGTCGTCATCGATGCCGAGGCGCAACGGTGAGCGGGCGCGCCGAGGCGTTGCTCGTGCTCTCCGACGGGACGGTCTTCGAGGGCGAGGCGGCCGGGGCGCTCGAGCGCGTCGGGGTTGCGACCGGCGAGCTCGTGTTCAACACCGCGCTGAGCGGCTATCAAGAGGTCGTCACCGACCCCTCGTACGCGGGGCAGGTGATCGCGTTCACCTATCCGCACATCGGCAACTACGGGACGACCCCGAGCGACGACGAGGCCCGCCAGCCCTTCTGCAAGGGCGTGGTGGTGCGCGACCTGGTGGCGGTCGGGAGCAACTGGCGTTCCGAGGAGGGGTTCGAGGAGTTCCTCGTCCGCACCCGCGTCCCGGCGATCACCGGCGTCGACACCCGGCGGCTGACCCGCCACGTGCGCGAGGCCGGCGCGCTGCCGTGCGCGATGGGCACGGCGGGGGAGGGCGAGCTCCGCAAGGCCGCCGCCGAGGCCCCCTCGACGAGCGGTCGCGACCTGGTGAGCGAGGTCACCATCGGGTACCCGTTGACCCGAGGGGACGGGCCGGCGCGCGTCGTGGTCTTCGACTTCGGCGTGAAAGAGACGATGATCCGACAGCTGAGCGTGCTGGCGACGCTCACCGTCGTCCCCGCGTCGACCTCGGCCGCCGACGTGCTCGCGATGGAGCCCGACGGCGTGTTCCTGTCCAACGGGCCCGGTGATCCGGCTCCGCTCACCGGGCCGGTCGACACGATCGCGGACCTCCTCGGCAAGGTCCCGATCTTCGGGATCTGCCTCGGTCACCAGCTGCTCGGCCTGGCGCTCGGCGGTCGCACCTACAAGCTCCACTTCGGGCACCACGGCATCAACCATCCGGTCCGGCGGCTGGCGACCGGTGGCGTCGAGATCACGAGCCAGAACCACAACTACGCGCTGGAGGCCGGATCCATCCCCGGCGTCGAGGTGACCCACCTCAACCTGAACGACGGTGTCGTCGAGGGGATCGTGGCCCCGGACGCCGCTGCCTTCTCGGTCCAGTACCACCCCGAGGCGGGGCCCGGGCCCCACGACGCCCGCTACCTGTTCGCAGAGTTCGAGTCCCTCATGCGCGCCGGGGTCCCCGGCGGCGCGGCCTGATCGTGCCTCGGCGCAACGACATCGAGTCGATCCTCGTCATCGGCTCGGGGCCGATCGTCATCGGCCAGGCGTGCGAGTTCGACTACTCGGGCACCCAAGCCTGCCGGGTGTTGCGGGAGGAGGGCTACCGGGTCGTCCTCGTGAACTCGAACCCGGCCACGATCATGACCGACCCGGCGACCGCCGATCGGACCTACATCGAGCCCCTCGACCCGGTCGTCGTGCGGGCCATCATCGAGCGGGAGCGGCCCGACGCCCTGCTGCCCACCCTGGGCGGCCAGACCGCGCTCAACCTCACGATGGCGTTGGCGGGAGAGGGCGTGCTCGAGGCCGCCGGGGTGGAGGTGATCGGGGCCCGCCCCGAGGCGATCGCGACCGCCGAGGACCGCGAGCAGTTCAAGCTCGCCATGGGGGACATCGGCCTCGAGGTGCCCGAGTCGGGTTTCGCCCACTCCGTCGAGGAGGCCGTGGCGGTCGGCCGGGCGATCGGGTACCCGATCATCGTCCGGCCGAGCTACATCCTGGGCGGCTCGGGTTCGGGGATCGCGTTCGACGTCGACGCGCTGGCCGCGCTCGCGGCGTCGGGCATCGACGCCAGCCCGGTTGGTGAGGTGCTGGTCGAGCGCTCGATCGTCGGGTGGAAGGAGTTCGAGCTCGAGGTCATGCGGGACCGGGCGGACAACTGCGTCGTGGTCTGCTCGATCGAGAACCTCGATCCGATGGGCGTGCACACGGGGGACTCGATCACCGTCGCACCGGCCCAGACCCTGACCGACGTCGAGTACCAAGCCATGCGCGACGACGCGTTCGCGTGCCTGCGTCGCGTCGGGGTGGAGACGGGCGGCTCCAACGTGCAGTTCGCGGTCGACCCGAGAGACGGCCGCCGGATGATCATCGAGATGAACCCGCGCGTCTCGCGCTCCTCCGCGCTCGCCTCCAAGGCGACCGGATTCCCGATCGCCAAGATCGCGGCCCGGCTCGCGGTCGGCTACGAGCTCCCCGAGATTGCCAACGACATCACCGGGGCGACGCCGGCGTCCTTCGAGCCGACGATCGACTACGTGGTCACCAAGATCCCGCGCTTCGCGTTCGAGAAGCTGAACGGGGCCGAGGCGAAGCTCGGGACCAAGATGCAGTCGGTCGGCGAGGTGATGGCGATCGGTCGCACGTTCTGCGAGTCGCTGCAGAAGGCGCTGCGTTCGATGGAGCAGGGGCGCCACGGCCTAAACGCCGACCCGGGCGAGGCCGCGCTGGCGCCCCTCGACGACGACGCGCTGCTCGACCGGGTCGCGGTGCCGAGCCCCGAGCGGATCTTCGAGGTGGAAGAGGCGCTGCGCCGGGGCATCGGGGTGCCCACCCTCGCCCAGCACACCGGCATCGACCCGTGGTTCTTGGCCCAGATCGGCCGGATCAGCGAGGCTCGCCGTTCCCTGGACGAGCGCCGGTCGGCCGGAGGGGACGCCACCGTCGCCTCGCTCACCCGCTCGGAGTGGCGCCGGGTGAAGCGCCTGGGGTTCTCCGACGCCCAGCTCGCCTACCTGCTCGGCACTGACGAGGCGACGGTCCGCGCCGCGCGACTGGCGGTCGGGGTCGCCCCGAGGTTCAAGACCGTCGACACCTGCGGGGCCGAGTTCGCCGCCGACACCCCGTACCACTACTCCACCTACGACGACGAGGACGAGGTGCGCCCGTCGGGCCGGCCCCGCGTGATCATCCTCGGTTCGGGGCCCAACCGCATCGGGCAGGGGATCGAGTTCGACTACTGCTGCGTCCACGCCAGCCTGGCCCTGCGGGCGGCCGGTTATGAGACCGTGATGGTCAACTGCAACCCCGAGACGGTCTCGACCGACTACGACACCTCGGACCGGCTGTACTTCGAGCCGCTCTGCGCCGAGGACGTCCTGAACGTCATCGAGGCCGAGCAGGGGGCCAGTACGGGCGAGGGGCGCGTTGTCGGCGTCATCGTGTCGCTCGGCGGCCAGACGCCGCTCAAACTCGCGTCGGTGCTCCCCGAGTCCCTCGTGCTCGGCACGCCGGCGTTGTCGATCGACCTTGCCGAGGACCGCGAGCGGTGGAACGCGCTGTGTGGCGAGCTCGAGATCGCCCAGCCGGCCGGGGGGACCGCGACGAGCGTCGAGGACGCGCTGGCCATCGCCGAGGCGGTCGGGTACCCGGTGCTCATCCGCCCGAGCTACGTGCTGGGCGGCCGAGCCATGGAGATCGTCTATGACGCCGAGGGCGTCTCCCGGGTCATGAAGTCGGTCGCGGCGGGACTGGTGCGCGAGGGGGGGCTGAGCGCCGAGCGGCCCGTGCTGGTCGACCGTTTCTTGGAGGACGCGGTCGAGGTCGACGTCGACTCGGTGCGTGACCGCGACGGCGAGATCCTGATCGCCGGCGTGATGGAACACGTCGAGGAGGCCGGTGTGCACTCGGGCGACTCGGCGTGCGCCTTGCCGCCCCAGACGCTGAGCGCCGAGGTGCTCGCCACGATGGAGTCGCACACCCGGGCGATCGCCGGCGCGCTGGGGGTCGTGGGCCTCTTGAACGTGCAGTACGCGGTCAAGGACGGGACCGTCTTCGTGCTCGAGGCGAACCCGAGGGCGAGCCGCACGGTGCCCTTCGTCGCCAAGGCGACCGGTTTCCCGCTGGCCTCGATCGCGGCGCGGGTGGTGGTCGGCGAGACCCTGGCGTCGCTCCGGGCCTCGCGCGAGCTGGTCGAGCCGCCCCTGCCCCGCCACGTCTCGGTGAAGGAGGCGGTGCTGCCCTTCGACCGGTTCCCCGGCGTCGACACGCTGCTCGGCCCCGAGATGCGCTCGACCGGCGAGGTCATGGGCGTCGATCTGACCTTCGGGCTCGCCTTCGCCAAGAGCCAGATGGCGGCGGGCACCCGTTTGCCGCTCGACGGGACCGTTTTTCTGTCGCTGGCCGACCGGGACAAGGCGGCCGGCGTCGAGGTGGCGCGCCAGCTGGCGGCCCTCGGGTTCTCGCTGGCCGCGACCAAGGGGACCGCCGAGCTGCTCACCGGCGCCGGGGTGCCCGTCGCCACGGTCGTGCCGAAGGTGGGCGAGGAGGGGGTGGGCGGACCGCCCTCGAGCTCATCGAGGCCGGCGAGGTCCAGCTGGTGGTCAACACGCCCCGCGGTCGCGGTCCGAGGGCCGACGGGCAGTACATCCGCGTCGCCGCGCTGACCCACCACGTCCCGTGCCTGACCACCCTGGCGGCCGCACGAGCGGCGGTCGCCGGCATCGCGGACTGGTCCCGCCACCCGCTCCAGGTGCGTTCCCTCCAGGAGCTGCATGCAGGAGAGGCGCCGTGAGCGTCGAGATGTCCACGACGGTCGGCCGCCTCGAGTTGGCCAACCCGGTGATGACGGCGTCGGGGACGGCCGGATACGGCACCGAGCTCGCCGCCTACGGATCGCTGGCGGGGCTCGGCGCCCACGTCGTGAAGTCGCTCTCGGCCGAGGCCTGGCCGGGGAACCCCGCCCCCCGGTTGACCGAGTCCGACGCGAACATGCTGAACAGCGTCGGGCTGAGCGGGCCCGGCATCGAGTCGTGGCTCGAGCACGAGCTCCCGGTGCTGGCCGAGTCGGGCGCAAAGGTCGTGGTCAGCATCTGGGGCCGCAGCGTCGAGGCTTTCGCCAAGGCGGCGTCGATGCTGAAGGGGGTGGGCGCGCCGGTGGTGGCGGTCGAGGTGAACGTGAGCTGCCCGAACGTGGAGGACCGGTCACGGATGTTCGCGCACCACCCCCAGGCGACCGCCGAGGCGGTCGAGGCGGCCGAGTGCGGCTTGCCCCGCTGGGCCAAGCTCTCGCCGAACGTGCCCGACGTGTGTGAGATCGCCGACGCGGCCCTCCGCTCGGGCGCCGATGCGCTGACGCTCGTGAACACGCTGCTGGCCATGGCCGTGGATCCGGTGACGCGCACAGCGATCCTCGGGGCCGGGGGAGGAGGGATGTCGGGACCCGCGCTGCGCCCGGTCGCCGTTCGGGCCGTCGCCGAGTGTCGCCGCGCCTTCCCGTCAACCTCCATCGTGGGCGTGGGCGGTGTCGGTGACGGCCGGGACGCGGCCGAGCTACTGGTCGCCGGCGCCGACGCCGTCCAGGTCGGCACCGCGACCTTCCGCGACCCGAGCGCGCCGTGGCGTGTCCTGGCGTCCCTTGAGCGTTGGTGTCTGCAGCACGGCGTGGCGTCCGTGCGCGAGCTCGTTTCGTCGATGCATGGCTGAGTCGTTTCGCACCCGCCTGGCCGCGGCGATCGCTGAGCGCGGGCCACTGTGCGCGGGCATCGATCCCTCGCTCGACGCGCTGGAACGGTGGGGCCTGCCCGACTCCGCACAAGGCGCGGCGGAGTTCTCGATGCGCGTCTACGAGGCGGTGCGCGAAGAGGTCTCCATCATCAAACCGAACGTCGCGTTCTTCGAGCAGTATGGCGCGGCCGGCCTGTCCGTCCTCGGTTCGCTGCTCGCGGCGGCGCGTCACGACGGTGTGCTCTCCCTCGTCGATGCCAAGCGCGGCGACATCGCGTCGACGAACGCTGCGTACGCCCGCGCGTGGTTGCGCGACGACGGCGCGATGGTGACCGACGCCATCACCGTCTCGCCGTATCTCGGCGCGCGCGCGCTGCATCCGTTCTTCGACGCGGCGGAACACGTTGGACGCGGCGTGTTCGTTGTCGCGCGCAGCTCGAACGCAGAGGGTCGTGACGTGCAGCTGGCGACCACTGAGCACGGTCGGACGCTCGAGGCCTCCATCCTCGACCAGATCGCCACTCGTGGGGGGACCGTCGGTGCGGTCGTCGGGCTCCTGGCCAACTACCCCCCCATCGAGCTCCCCGAAAGCGGGTTCTACCTGGCCCCCGGCCTGGGGACCCAGGGGGCCACCGTGGCCGATTTGGCCGCCCAGTTCGGGGGTATGGCATCGGCGCCAGTTGTGGCGAACCTGTCGCGCGCCCTTGAGAAGGCTGGGCCTGACGCACGCTCGATGCGAGACGCCGCCGCCGCCGCCCGGGCGGAGATCGCAGCCGGGTTGCTGTCCTCCGCGAGTTGAGGCGCTATCGTCGGGACATGCCTCAACCGCCCGCACTTACCGCTGAGCAGCGCCAAGCTGCGTTGCAGAAGGCCGCGAAGGTGCGCCGTGAGCGCGCCGATGTGAAGGAGAAGCTGAAGCTTGGCTCCCTGACCCTCGCCGAGTTGCTCCAAAAGGCAGAAGGCGACGAGACGGTCGGGAAGATGAAGGTCCTCTCGGTGCTCGAGTCGCTTCCGGGCCTCGGGAAGGTGAAGGCCCGCCGCTTGATGGACACGGTGGGCATCAGCGAGAGCCGACGCCTGCAGGGGTTGGGCGCGAAGCAGCGCGCCGACCTGCTGAAGGCAACCGCTCGCTAGTAACGAGGGCGCGACCCACTGGCGGCCGCGCCGATCACTTTCGCGCTCATCGGCCCCGGGGGGGCCGGCAAGGGCACGGTCTCCCGAGCATTGGTCGCGCGTGACACGACGCTGTGGCTGAGCCGATCCTGGACGACGCGTCCGGCGCGCCCGGGCGAGGCCAAGGACGCGTACGTGTACGTCGACGCGGAGACGTTCATGCGACGCGTCGCCGAGGACGGGTTCTTGGAGTGGGCCGAGTTCCTCGGTCACCTCTACGGCACGCCGACGCCGGAGCCTCCAGCGGGTTGCGACGTCCTGCTCGAGATCGACGTGCAAGGGGCGCGCCAGGTGATCGCCAAGCGACCCGGCTCGGTGGTGATCCTGCTCATGCCGCCCTCGCTCGAGGTCCAAGAGCAGCGCCTGGAAGCCCGGGGCGACCCCGCCGAGCAAGTCGCCCTGCGGATCGACAAGGGGCGTGAGGAGGTCCGCCTGGCTCGGGAGATGGCGGCCCACGAGGTGGTCAACGACGACGTAGAACGGGCCACCACCCAGGTGGCCGGTATAATCGCAGCCGCCCGTTCTGCTCGTCTCGAGCACTCCTGAACGGCGACCCCAGAAACCCCGGAGGACCGATGGCCCAAGGCCGCGTCACGTTGATGGACCCGCCGATCGAGGAGCTCCTCGACAAGGTCGACTCCAAGTTCACCCTGGTCGCCCTGGGTGCGCTGCGGGCCCGCCAGGTGAACGCCTACTACAACAGCCTGGGCGAGGGCCTCGGGCGGGTGGTGCCCCCGCAGGTCGCGTCGGTGTCGGGCAAGCCGCTGTCCATCGCGTTCGAGGAGATCGCGGCGGCCAAGGCCACCTTCGTTCGCCCCGACCCCGAGGAATTCGTAGCCGCCGAGCTGGCCGAGCTGGAGGGGGCCGAAGCGGATCTGTTCGCGGTCGAAGGTGGCCTCGCCGAGGAGTCCGAGGGAGCAGACGGCGCCGAGCTGGTGGAGTCGGCCGACGACGAGGGCCCGACCGCCGGGTAGGCGGCGACCCATGGCGGCGCACGAGACCCCCGCACAGAGGGTCGTCCTGGGAGTCACCGCTGGGATCAGCGCGTACAAGGCCGCCGAGGTCTGTCGTCGCCTGGTCGAGGCGGGCGTGCACGTCGTCCCGGTCCTCACCCCCGACGCGCTGCGCTTCGTCGGTGCGGCCACGTTCTCCGCGCTCGGATCGGAGCCCGCGCAGAGCAGCCTGTTCGAGGGCCCGACGCCGATCCCGCACACCGCCCTCGGTCAGTCCGCCGACCTCGTCGTCGTCGCACCGGCGACCGCGAACTTTCTCGCCCGCTACGCGGCCGGGATGGCCGACGAGCTGTTGACCGCCACGCTGCTCGCGACCCGCGCCCCGGTCCTCGTGTGCCCGGCGATGCACACCGAGATGTGGGAGCACCCGAGCGTGCGCGAGAACCTGGCCACGCTGGTGCGCCGGGGGGTGGCGGTGGTCCCGCCCGAGGAGGGCGCGTTGGCCGCCGGGGACGTCGGGGTGGGCCGACTGGCCGAACCCGCGGCGATCGTCGCGGTGGCGCTCGGCATGCTCGGCGCCCACGGCGACCTCGCCGGGCGCCGGGTGGCGGTCTCGGCCGGGGGCACCCGGGAGCCGCTCGACCCGGTGCGCCACCTCTCCAACCGCTCCTCGGGCAAGCAGGGCCACGCGCTGGCGGCCGCCGCGCTGCGCCGCGGTGCCGACGTCACGCTCGTGACGACGGTCCCCAGCCCGTTGCCCGCCCACCCGCGCCTCAGCGTCGTGGGGGTGGAGACGGCGGCGGAGATGGAAGCGGCGATGGAGATCGAGTCCGACAAGGCCGACGCCATCGTGATGGCCGCCGCGGTGGCGGACTTCCGGCCCAAGCATGTGGCCGGGCGCAAGCTGACCAAGGACGACGGGATCCCCGAGATCGTGCTCGAACAGACCCCCGACATCCTGAAGGGCCTGGTGGCCCGCCGCCGTCCGGGCCAGGTCATCGTCGGGTTCGCGGCCGAGACCGACGACCCGGTCGGCCGGGCTCGGCGCAAGCGCGAGTCCAAGGGCGTCGACCTCATAGTCGTCAACGACGTCAGCGCGCCGGGGGTCGGATTTGACCACGACACCAATGCCGTGACGATCATCAAGGAGTTCGAGGACCATGAGGTGCCCCTGACGTCGAAGGACGCGGTGGCCAACGCGGTCTTGGACGAGGTGGTCGAGCTACTCGACCGCAGTGTTGGTTCCAACCCAGCGCGAGGAGAGGACGGCTGAGCATGCGGACCACCTTCACGTCGGAGTCGGTCACCGAGGGCCACCCCGACAAGATGGCCGACCAGATTTCCGACACCGTCCTCGACGCGCTGCTCGAGCAGGACCCGATGAGCCGCGTCGCCTGCGAGACGCTGCTCACGACGGGGCTCGTCGTGGTCGCCGGAGAGGTCACCACCACCGCGGTCATCGACGTCACCGCGCTGGCCCGCCAGACGGTGTGCGACATCGGCTACGACGACGACAACACCGGGTTCAACGGCAACACCTGTGCGGTGCTCGTCTCGCTCGACAAGCAGTCCCCGGACATCGCGCAGGGCGTGGACGCCGCCTTCGAGCTGCGGACCGGGTCGGGCGGCGAGGACATCCGCAACGCGCTGGGCGCCGGCGACCAGGGGATGATGTTCGGCTTCGCCTGCGACGAGACGCCGGACCTCATGCCGCTGCCGATCTGGCTGGCGCACCGGCTCGCCCAACGCCTGACCCAGGTACGCCGGCTGGGCTCGCTGCCCTACCTGCGCCCCGACGGGAAGACCCAGGTGAGCGTGACCTACGAGGGGAACCGCCCGGTCTCGGTGGACACGGTGCTGATCTCGAGCCAGCACCAGAGCGGCGTGGATCTCCAGACCCTGCTCATCCCGGACCTGACCGAGCAGGTGATCGAGCCGCTGCTCCCGACCGACCTCGACACCGAGAACGTGTCGATCCTCATCAACCCGACGGGCCGCTTCGAGTTGGGCGGTCCCCACGCCGACACCGGCCTGACCGGTCGCAAGATCATCGTCGACACCTACGGCGGCATGGCCCGCCACGGCGGCGGCGCCTTCTCGGGCAAGGATCCCTCCAAGGTGGACCGCTCCGCCGCCTACGCGGCCCGTTGGGTGGCCAAGCACGTGGTGGCCTCGGGGGCCGCCCGGCGCTGCGAGGTCCAGGTGGCCTACGCCATCGGGGTCGCCCACCCGGTCTCGGTGCTGGTCGAGACCTTCGGCACCGAGACGGTCGACCCGGCCAAGATCGCCGGCTGCGTCGACGAACTGTTCGACCTGCGCCCGGCCGCCATCATCGAGGAGCTCGAGCTGCGCCGGCCCATCTACCGCGGAACCGCCGCCTACGGTCACTTCGGCCGGGGCGAGAAGGAGTTCACGTGGGAGGCGACCGGCAAGGTCGACGACATGAAGCGGGCGTTCGGGATCTAGCCCGCCTGGCGCGAGGGGACTGAGGGTGTCCGTCGTGCGGGTCCTGCCCGACGTGGCCGCCGTCGGCCGGCCCTTCGACTACGAGGTGCCCGAGGGCTGGGACGAGCCAGTGGGTGTGGGGACCCGCGTCCGGATCTCGCTCAACGGCCGGCGGGTCGGCGGTTGGGTGGTCGACGACGACGTGGCACCGGAACCGGGCCGCGACACCAAGCCGCTCGCCAAGCACTCCGGCCTCGGGCCGCCGCCGCCGGTCGTCGCGCTCGCCGAGTGGGCGGCGTGGCGATGGGCGGGACCCATGAGCGCGCTGTTGAAGGTCGCGTCCGCCGAGCGCGTGGTGTCCTCGTTGTCGGGGCCCGCCCCGGCAGCCACCTCGAGCGCGCGGCCCGACGCCGGGCCCATCGCGATCGCGGCGACCGCCGCGTTGGCGGAGACCGGTCGGCCGAGCCTGCTGCGGATCCCGCCCGCCACCGACCTGATCGGGGTGGTCGAGGCGGCCATCGCGGGCGGGCACACGCCGGTGCTTGTCCTCGTGCCGAGCGTCGGATGGGCCGAACGCCTCCGTGGTCGTCTGGACCGTCGCGCCATCCCGTCCGCCGCGTCGTGGGCGCAGGCCGCGGCCGGCTGGCCGGTCGTGGTGGGCTCGCGCTCGGCGGCCTTCTCGCCGGTGGCGCGGCTCGGATCTGCGGTGGTGCTGGACGCGCACGACGAGTCCTATCGCGAGGAGCGGGCGCCGCACTTCGACGCATCCGTCGTCGTGGCGGAGCGGGCCGCTCGCGACGGTGCGCCGTGCGTGTTCACCTCGGCCACGCCGACGGTCGTGCAAACCCACACGTGTCGGGTGGTCGAGCTGCCGCGTGACTTCGAGCGGGCCGGCTGGCCGATGCTGCACGTCATCGATCGCCGGGGGGCCGATCCCCGCACCGGCCTCTACTCCGAGGAGCTGGTCCGAGTGATGCGGGCGACGCCGGGACGGCTGGTGGTCGTGTTCAACCGCCGGGGGCGGGCCCGGCTGCTCGCCTGCCAGCGCTGCGGCGAGCTGGTGCGTTGCGAGGTGTGCGGCCGCGCCATGGCCGAGCGCGACGGGCGGCTCGCGTGCGCGGCGTGCGGCGCCCAGCGGCCGGGCGTCTGCGCGGCGTGCGGGCACCTCGGGCTGAAGGTGCTGCGGGTGGGGGTGAGCCGGGTGCGCGAGGAGCTCGAAGCGCTGCTCGGCACCGAGGTGGCCGAGGTCACCGCGAGCGACGCCGCCGTCCCGGACACCCGGGTGCTCGTCGGCACCGAGGCCGTGCTGCACCGGGTGCGCAGTGCGGCCATGGTCGCCTTCTTGGACTTCGACCTGCACCTGCTGGCGCCGCGGCTCTCGGCGGCTGAGGAGTCGCTCGCCCTCATCGCGCGGGCGGCCCGCCTGGTCGGCGGCCGGGGCGCCGCGGGCGCCGGGCTGGTGGTGGTCCAGACCCGCTTGGCTGACCATGAGGTGCTCGCCGCCGCGACGTCGGGCAACCCAGGGCCGCTGCTGGGTCACGAGCTCGCGCTGCGCCGGGAGCTCACGCTGCCGCCCTTCTGCGCCCTGGCCGAGCTCTCGGGGCCCGGCGCGCCCGAGCTGTTCGCGGCGCTCGGGCTCGAGGGCTCGCCGCTCGACGGCGACGGCTGGCTCGTCCGGGCCGCCGACCACCGCGCCCTGTGCGACCGTCTGGCCTCGGCGTCGCGGCCGCGCGAGCGCGTGCGGGTGCTCGTGGACCCGCCCGGAATCTGAGGACGGCCCGATACCATGGTGCGCCATGCCCCCGTTCCCGATCCGCCAGTACGGCGACCCGGTGCTGCGCCAGGCGACCAAGGACATCGACGTCATCGACGGGTCGGTCGCGAAATTGGCCGAGGACATGATCGAGACGATGCAAGCCGCCCGCGGCGTCGGCCTCGCCGCCAACCAGATCGGCGTGCAGCGCCGCATGTTCGTCTACGACACCGGTGATGGCCCGGTGGTGGTGATCAACCCGCGCATCGTCGAGACCGACGGAGAGTGGACCTACGACGAGGGGTGCCTCTCGGTCCCCGGCCTCAGTTGGCCGATCGTGCGGCCGAACTCGGTGCACCTGGTGGGCCTCGACCTGGAGGGCATCGAGCTGTCCATCGAGGCCAACGAGCTCGAGGGCCGGGCCTTCCAGCACGAGGTCGACCACCTGGACGGCCGGCTGCTCATCGAGCTCCTGGACGAGGACCAGCGCCGCGAGGCCAAGGCGATTCTCCGGGAGCGCCTCCAGCAGCAAGGAGCCTGAAAGCATGCACGGATGGGGACCGCGGACCGCCCTTCTCGGGCGTCCGGCTCAACCCAGTGGGCGAGCTGGTTCCTGCTTCTTCGAGCGGATGCTCCGCTCGGTTGCGGGACCGGTTGCACCGCTCCGAGTGGAGCGGCCAGCGCCTGTCCCTCCACAGGCTTTTTTGACCCGGCCCCGTGCTTCGGGGTCCGGGGCCCGGGATGCCGAGGCAGACTCGGCGTTCGCCCAGGCGGCGAGGTTGATGGCCGCGTTCAGGTCCCGGTCAAGAACTAGACGGATGATTCCAAGGGACCCCGGCTGACCGAGGGTCCCGTCGGACGCGACGAAGGCGTCCATCATCGGCGTTGCTCAATCCCAACCAGACCGAGGAGGTCTCGTGGACGCCGACCTGGACACCTTCGTCACCGCACTGTACGTGACCATCGACGACGCGCTTCGGACCCATCCCGAGCTGCGCCGATGGCGCCCCAAGGTCGGACTGGCCCCCAAGCTGAGTGACGCCGAGCTGCTCACCATGGCGGTGCTCCAGGCGCTGCTCGGTTTCACCTCTGAGACCAGGTTCCTTCGCCACACGAAGTCCCATCTGACCCAGCTGTTCCCCTACGTCCCCTATCAGTCGGGCTACAACAAGCGGCTGCGCAAAGCCGAGCATCAGCTGATGGTGGTGATCCGGCTCATCGCCAAAGACACCGAGTTGTGGGGAGACGACACCTGGGTGATGGATTCCACGCCCGTCGAATGCGGGCGCTCCCGACCGACCGTGCTGCGCAGTGACCTGGCCGGTTGGGCCTCCTACGGCTACTGCGCCAGCCATTCCCGCTGGTTCTGGGGGCTGCGCCTCCATCTGGTGTGCACGCCGAGCGGTCTGCCGGTCACCTTCGCCCTGGCCAACCCCAAGATCGACGAGCGCGAGGTCGCCCGGGACCTCTTCGAGTCCGAGCCTGGGCTGCTTCGCCCCGGCCAGGTCATCCTGGCCGACAAGGGCTATGCCTCCAAGGAGTTCGAGCGATATCTGGCCGAGCACGGCGCCACCTTGGTCCGCCCGGCCACTGCCCGAGAACCCCATCGCCGGACCACGCCGTTGCTCAAGCCGCTTCGCCAACTCATCGAGTCGGTCAACGCCACGCTCAAGACCCAACTCGACCTCGAGCGTCACGGAGGACGGACACCCGGCGGGGTCATGACCAGAGTCCTTCAGCGTCTCCTCGCGCTCACCGCCGCCATTTGGCACAACCACAAGAGCGGGCAGCAGAGTTTGCGTTCCCTCGTCGCCTACGACCACGGGTGACCCCTTGGAATTAGACATCTAGGCCGCAGTGCGGGCACGAGAACATCCGGTCCCCCAGTCCCATCACATCGACCACCCACCCACAGCCCGAGCAGGTCTTGGTCGAAGGATAGAACCGGGGGGCGATACTGAGCTCGGTCCCGTACCAGGCGGCCTTGTAGGTGACCATGCGCGCGAACATGCCCCAGGAGGCATCGCTGATCGCCTTGGAGAGATGTCGGTTCTTCACCATGTTGTGCACCGCCAGGTCCTCCAAGCACAGATGGTCGTGGGTCTTGACCAGGGCGCTCGAGACCCGGTGGCAGAAGTCCCTCCGTTGGTCGGCCACCCGGGCATGGATCAGGGTAAGACGGGCATTGGCTCTCCTTCGGTTCTTGGAATGCAACTTCTTGGCGGACGCTCGCCGGTCGGCAATCTGGAGCGCGGTTTGGGAGCGTTGGAGCGGGGCCAGGCCATCCACTCGGCCCACTTCGGTACCGTCCTCGGTGGCGGCGACGAGATAGGTGGCAAGTCCCCGGTCGACGCCGACGAAGCCCCGGTCGCTTGGCTCGTGGACCATCTCGGGGTGGAAGTCCGCCGCCTCGACGGTGACCATGACCCGGTAACGGCCACGATGGGCCTTGACCGTCACCATGCAGATCCGGCCCCGGCCGTCGCGCAAGAGCCGCCGAAACCGTCTGGTGTCCTCTCGCAGCCGCACCGTCCCGATGACCGGAAGGGTGATGGAGCGGGGATCGCCCTCGCCCACCCGGATCGACGCCCGTCCGGTCGCCGAGCTCTTGTTGCGGAGCCGGAAGGACTGGGTCCCTTGGTGCTTCTTGGCGAACCCCGGGAACCCGACCTTGCGCCTGGTGCCCTTGGCTTTGTTGTAGGCGGCGAGGGCTCGCCCGAGATCGACTGCCGCTTCCTCGAAGACCTGGGCGCAGACCTCGTCTCGCCAGGAGAGCCCCACCTCCATCAGCTGGGCGCTGCCCTGGGCATCGACCGCGATGCAGTGGCCGGCTTCCCCGGACTTCTTCCAAGTGTTGAAGAGGTTGATGAGCGAGAAGCCGCTCGAAGGGACTTCCACGCTCGGATCCCGCCGCCGGGCCTCGCGCTTCTCCTTCACGACGGCGAGGCACTGGTTGAAGGCGAAGCGCCGGGCGCCCATGTGGCGCCGGAACGCGGCTTCCTGGTCGCGGTCAGGGACTGCCGTGAAGCAGAAGGTGGTCATTCGCGCCACGCCACCACGATGGATGCTGGCTGTGACACTGAAAGGTGTCGAATCGACACCGGGCCTATCTCGTCGGCTCGCTTGAGGAGCTCGAGATCTGGCCCTATCCGCTTGTCCTCTGAGACCGAGCGCGCTGCCCCTACCGTGGGGCGATGGCCAGGCTCGCCTATCTCGGCACACCCAAGCTCGCCGTGCCCCCGCTGCACGCGCTGCTGGTCGCCGGCCACTCCGTCGAGCTCGTGGTGAGCGGCCCCGATCGCCGGCGCGGTCGCGGTTCGGACACCTCGCCCTCGCCGGTGCGGGCCGCCGCGGTCGAGCTCGGTCTCCCGACCACGACCGACATCGGCGTGCTGGCCTCTGCAGACCGCGAGCCGCCCGAGCTGGGCGTGGTCGTCGCGTTCGGCCGCCTCATCCGGCCCAACGTCCTCGCCCGGGTGCCGATGATCAACCTGCACTTCTCGCTCCTGCCGCGCTGGCGCGGCGCCGCGCCCGTCGAGCGGGCCATCCTGGCCGGCGACGAGCGCACCGGCGTCTGCGTCATGGCGGTCGAGGAGGGCCTCGACACGGGCGCCATCTACGCGCGCTCCGAGCTTGAGATCGGCCCGGGCGAGCACCTGGGGCCGCTGCGGGCGCGCCTCGTCGAGCGGGGGACCGAGCTCTTGGTCGACGTGCTGCGCGGCGGCGTCGACCAACTGCCGGTGCCAGAGCCCCAGGTCGGCGAGCCGACGTACGCGGCCAAGCTCGAGCCGGCCGAGTTCGCCATCGACTGGACGAGGCCCAGCCGCGACGTGCTGGCCGTCGTGCGACTGGACCGGGCCCACACGAGCGTGGACGGCCGCCGCCTCCGGGTGCTCGAGGCCGAGGACCTGGGAGATCCCCCGGTGGGCGGCCTCCCCCCCGGTACCCTCAGCGTGGACTCGGTGACCACGGGGGACGGCACAATCCGTCTGGTGGTCGTCCAACCAGAAGGAGGGCGCCCGATGTCCGCAGGAGACTGGCGGCGGGGGACCCGGCTCCCCGAGCAGGTCCGTCTCGGGGACCCCGCTTTGTGAGCGACGCCTGGGATCCCGAGCAGTACCGGCGCTTCGCTGCCGAGCGCCGTCAGCCCTTCGACGACCTGAAGAGCCTCTGCTTGCCGGTGCCCGGTGGGCGGATCGTCGACCTCGGGTGCGGGACGGGCGAGCTCACCGCCGAGCTGCATCGCGACCTGCGTGCCGCGCAGACCGTCGGCATCGACCGCTCCGAGGCGATGCTGGCCGAAGCGGCGCGCTGGGCCGAAGAGGTCCCGGGGCTCCGCTTCGAGCACGGCGACCTGGGCGAGTGGACGGGGCAGGGGATCGACATGGTGTTCGCCAACGCGTCGCTGCAGTGGGTCCCCGAGCACCCGGCGCTCTTGGCCAGGCTGCGCTTCTCGCTCGCGCCGGGCGGCCAACTCGCCTTCCAGGTGCCGGCCACCTTCGGACATCGCTCGCACGTGCTCGCCGCCGAGTTGGCGGCGTCGCCGCCCTTCGCGCCCGACCCCGGTGAGGTGGTCGACGAACCGGGGGCCTCGGTGCTCACGCCGGCGCGCTACGCGGAGCTCCTGCACGCGCTCGGCTCGGTGCAGCAGTCCTCGCGACTCCAGGTGTACGGCCACGTCCTCCCCTCGGTCGAGTCGGTGGTCGAGTGGGTGCGGGGGACCCTCCTCACCCCGGTCCGGGCCCGCCTCGGTGACGAGCGCTTCGAGGAGTACCTCGAGCGCTACCGGGAGCGGCTCTTGGCAGAGCTCGGCCAGCAGCGTCCGTACTTCTACGCGTTCAGCCGGATCTTGTGCTGGGCCCGCTTCCCCTAACCCGGCGGGCGGCGGGCCGGCCGTAGGGTGGGCGCCGTGAGGCCGGAGCGATCGCGCGATCCGGGGACCGTCGGCGCCCTCAAGGTCGCGCCGTCGGTGCTGTCGGCCGACTTCGGCAACCTCTCCGAGGCGATCGGCGAGGTGGCCAGCGCGGCCGACTGGCTGCACGTGGACGTCATGGACGGCCACTTCGTGCCCAACCTCACGATCGGGCCGCCGGTGGTCGCCTCGCTGCGGCGCCATTCGGGGCTCTTCTTCGACTGCCATCTCATGATGACCGACCCGGGCCAATACCTGGAGGCCTTTGCCGACGCGCGGGGCCGACTCGCTCACGGTCCATGTCGAGGTCGGCGACACCGAGGCGCTGCTGGCGCGGATCCGGCGCCTCGGCATGCGGGCCGGGCCTCGCGGCCAACCCCGACACGCCGTTCTCAGCGATCGAACCGTTCTTCGACCAGGTCGACCTGGTGCTGTGCATGACCGTGTTTCCGGGCTTCGGGGGCCAGGAGTTCATGGGCGAGGTCATGGACAAGGTGATCGACGCCCGGGCCGCCATCGAGGCCCGCGAGCTCTTGGTCGACCTCGAGGTCGACGGCGGGATCGACGAGCGACACCGTGCGGCGGGCCGCCAAGGCCGGCGCCAACGTCTTCGTCGCCGGGAGCGCGGTCTTCGGGCACCGGGCGCCGTGGGAGGCCGTCGAGACGATCAGGCAAGGCGCGCCGACTCCCGCTAGAGGCCGCCGCCGACCTGCGGCGGACGCGCTGACATGGCCACTGTCCTGGGCTTCTACGACCGGCCGGTAGGATCGGTGCGCTATGAGCCCCTCCGAACGACCTAGGTCGGGTGGCAAATGGAAAACATTACTTGTTAGTGAGCACTCACTTACCTATAGTCTCGAACGTGTTCCGATCTGAGAGTTGGCGGTCGGGCGAGGAGGGGGACGCCCGGGACCTCGCCGGATGTGGCGCGCCATCGAACTCGCGGCACTGGCCCGGCCGATCACGGCACCGAACCCTTGGGTGGGAGCGGTGGTGGTGCCCGCCGGCGAGGGGTCGCCCAGCTTCGAGGGGATGACCGCCCCGCCCGGTGGCGACCATGCCGAGGTCTCGGCGCTGACCCAGGCCGTCGGCCGCCGGGGTCGCCGAGGGCGCCACCCTGTACACCACGCTCGAGCCGTGCTCGCACCACGGGCGCACCCCGCCGTGCGTCGACGCGATCATCGCGCGCCGGGGTCGCCCGCGTCGTCGTCGGCATCGTCGACCCCGACGCGCACGTGCGCGGGCAGGGGATCGCCGCGCTGCGAGGCGGCCGGGATCGCGGTCACCACCGGGGTCTGCGCCGACGCGGTGACCGAGCAGCTCGCGCCGTACCTCAAGCACCGGCGCACCGGGCGCCCGTGGGTCGTGCTCAAGCTGGCCATGACGCTCGACGGCCGCACCGCCGCACCCGACGGTTCCAGCCAATGGATCACCGGCGAGGCGGCGCGGGCCGACGCGCACCGCCTACGGGCGTGCTCCGACGCCGTGCTCGTCGGGGCGGGTACCGTCCGCGGCCGACGACCCCGCCCTCACGGTCCGGGTCGACGGCGTCGAGGCGGCGCGCCAGCCGATACGGGTCGTCCTTGGCACCGCGCCCGAGCGCGCCCGGGTCCGGCCGGCGCTCGAGCTGCTCCGGCGACCTCACCGCCGTCTTGACGAGCTCGGCCAGCGAGGCGCCCTGCAGGTCCTCGTCGAGGGTGGCGCACGGGTCGCCCACGACTTCCACCGGGCCGGACTGGTGGACCGCTACGTGCTGTACCTGGCGCCCGCCTTGGCCGGCGGTGACGACGGACGGCCGGTGTTCGCGGGCCCGGGTGCGGGCGACATCGCGAGTTTCTGGCGGGGCCGGTTGGTGTCGGTCGAGCGGCTGGGCGACGACCTGCGAGTGGAGGTGGCGTGCCTGATGGCGCTTTGCAACGGTCCAGGAGGCGATCGCGGCGATCCGGCGCGGCGGGATGGTCGTGGTCGTCGACGACGCCGACCGCGAGAACGAGGGCGACCTCATCATGGCGGCAGACGCCGCCACCCCTGAGAAGATCGCCTTCTTCCTCGCCCACACCTCCGGGGTCATCTGCGCGCCGATCACCGCCGAGCGCGCCGACGAGCTCGAGCTGCCGCTGATGGTGGCCAACAACACCGAGTCGCAGCGCACCGCGTTCACGGTGTCGGTCGACGCCGCCGAGGGCACGACGACCGGGATCTCGGCGGCGGACCGCGCGGCGACGATCGCCGCGCTGATCAACCCCAAGACCCAGCCGGACGACCTGCCGGCGGCCGGGCCACATCTTCCCGCTGCGCTACCGGGCCGGCGGCGTGCTCCGGCGGGCCGGCCACACCGAGGCGGCGGTCGACCTGGCCCGCGCCGGCCGGCCTGGTCCCCGGCCGGCGTGCTGTGCGAGATCGTGACGGAGGACAAGTCCACGATGGCCCGGCTCCCCGAGCTCGAGCGGTTCGCGAGCGAGCACGGCTTCCCGCTCATCACGATCGCCGATCTCATCCGCTACCGGCGCCGGAACGAGAAGCTGGTGCGCCGCGTCGCCGAGGCGCGGATCCCGACGGCCGCCGGCGACTACACGGCGTACGTGTACGAATCCCTTCTCGACGGCGAGCAGCACCTGGCGCTGGTGCTCGGTGAGGTCTCGGGCGAGCAGAACCTGCTCGTGCGGGTGCACTCGGAGTGCCTGACCGGGCGACGTCTTCGGCTCGCTGCGCTGCGACTGCGGGCCGCAGCTGCGCGCCGCGCTCGACCTCATCGAGCGGGAGGGCAAGGGGGTCCTCATCTACCTGCGCGGCCACGAGGGCCGGGGGATCGGGCTGGCCGGCAAGATCCAGGCCTACCGGCTCCAGGAGCAGGGGCACGACACCGTCGACGCCAACCTGGCCCTGGGGCACCCCGCCGACAGCCGCCAGTACGGAATCGGGGCCCAGATGCTGGTCGACCTCGGCGTCACGACGATGCGCCTCATGACCAACAACCCCACCAAGCGCGGCGGCCTCGAGGGCTTCGGACTCGACATCGTCGAGCGGGTGCCCCTCGAGCTGCGGCCCAACCCCGAGAACATCTCGTACCTGCGCACCAAGCGCGAGCGCATGGGACACCTGTTCGACCACCTCGACGACGTCATCGAGGATCGGGAACCGCCGACATGACCGGGACCGAGGAGACCGGGCTCGAGCCCGGCGCGTTCGCCGCGCTGTCCGACCGGGTCGGCCGCCAGGTGGGTGACGGGCCGCTCGAGGACGCGGCGGCAGCGGGCTGCGGATCGGCCTCGCCTGCGCGCTGTTCAACGGCGGCATCACCTCGCGGCTGCTCGAGCGGCGCGCTGGAGGCCTCGCCGAGGCCGCGGTCGACCGCGCCGACATCACCGTCGCCTGGGTGCCGGGCGCCTTCGAGCTCCCGCTCGCCGCGCAGCGCTTCGCGACGCATTCGGGCGGTCGACGCCGTGGTCTGTCTCGGCGCGGTCATCCGCGGCGAGACCTCCCACTACGACTTCGTCGCCGGACAGTGCGCGGCCGGGCTCGCCCGGGTGGCCCTCGACACTGGCGTGCCGGTGGTCTTCGGAGTGCTCACGACCGAGAACCTGACCCAGGCGCTGGATCGCGCTCGGCCCGACGAGACCAACAAGGGCCGCGAGGCGGCGCTCTCGGCGGTGCACATGGCCACGACGCTGCGCGCAATCGGCCGGGCGCGGGTGCCGCCGGCGGGGTGAGCGGCTGATGCTCCGACTCGTGCTACCCAAGGGCTCGCTCGAGGAGCCGACGTTCCAGCTGTTCGCCGACGCCGACCTGCGCGTGCTACCGCTCCTCCGACGTCGACTACCGCGGCGTCGATCCGCGACGATCGAGTCAGCGAGGTCCGCATCCTGCGGCCCCAGGAGATCCCGGTGTTCGTGGAAGAGGGCCTCTTCGACCTCGGCATCACCGGGCGGGACTGGGTCGAAGAGCGCGGCGTCGAGGTGGTCTCGCTCGGCGAGCTGGCGTACTCCAAGTCGGCGACCGGGTTCCCCATCCGCATCGTGCTGGCCGTCGCGGACTCCTCGCCGGCCAGGTCGCTCGAGGACCTGGTCGGCGGGGAGCGGCCGCTGCGAGTCTCGACCGAGTACCCCGAGCTGGCCCGGCGCGCGCTCGATGCGGCGGGTGTCGACGCGCGGATCGCCACCTCCTATGGCGCGACCGAGGCGAAGGTGCCCGACATCGCGGACTGCGTGGTGGAGCTGACCGAGACCGGACGCGCCCTGCGGGCGGCGGGTCTGCGGATCATCCACACGCTGCTCGTCTCGCACACCGAGCTCATCGCCAACCCCGAGGCCGCCTCGGACCCCGAGAAGCGACGGGCCATGGAGCAGATCTACACACTGCTCATGGGCACGCTCGAGGCGCGCGAGAAGGTCCTCGTCAAGCTGAACGTGTCGGCCGAAAAGCCTGGTCGCGGTCTTGGAGCGGTTGCCGTCGCTGCGCTCGCCGACGGTGTCCGAGCTGGCCGGCGGCGGGTTCGCGATCGAGACGGTCGTCATGAAGGACGAGATCAACACGCTCATCCCCGAGCTCAAGGAGCTCGGTGCGAGCGACATCTTGGAGCTGGCCCTGGCCAAGATCGTCCATTGAGCGCGGCGGGCTGGCCCCTCGAGCGCGACCCAAGGCCGGGCGTGGTGGCGGCGTTCGAGGCCGATCGCGGCCTCGGCGTGGTCACCGACACCGACGGGGCGAGCTTCGATTTCCACTGCACCGCCATCACCGACGGGACCCGCTCGATCGAGGTGGGGGCGCCGGTCAGCTTCGTGGTGCGGCCCGCACGGCGGGGCCGGCTCGAGGCGCGGCGAAGTGGAAAAGCGCTGAGGAGCTCAGCCGGCCTGGTCGCCGTCGGTCGCCGAGGCGGCCCGGTGGGCCGCCTCCACCTGGACGAAGCCGAGGCGGATCTGCGCCAGCGCGTCGCGCAGCGGCCCGGCGGCCTCGCCCAGGCGGGTGCCCAGGCCGTCGACGAGCAGCCCGAAGGCGTCGATGGCGAGCTTGGCCTCGTGGAGGAGCGGCGGGTCGGCGGACAGATAGATGGCCCCGAGCTCAAAGAGGCCGTAGCAGTGGTTGGCCAGCACCGTCTCGGCGGGCGTCTCGGCCAGGCGCTCCCGGAGGGCCTCAACCTGCGCCTCGGCGTCGAGCGACTCGTCGTCGAGGAAGTCCTCCGGGGCGCCCGGGCTCGCCGGGTTGGCGCTAGCGTCGGTTTCCTTGTCGACGCGATGCTCGCCGGAGGGTGTCCAGAGGCTGGACATGCTGGTACCCTACACAGCTGAGCTGTACGGAAAGCGGGGCTGCCACGGGGCCGCCTCCACCTGGCCACCCCCTCGGTCATCGAGGGTGCACGGTGCGCCAGGTTGACACGGCACCTCCGGCGACGCCGGATGCACTCCGCTCTCCGCCACCACGGCCCGTGGAAGTCCACGGGCCCGACCGAGAGGAGTGATGCCGCATAGTCACTGAAGCCACCAACGAGCACCGGATCAACGACCGCATCCGTGCGCGCGAGGTTCGCCTCGTCGATCCCGACGGCCAGCAGCTCGGCATCAAACCCCTGCCCGAGGCCCTCTCGATCGCCCGCGACCTCGACCTCGACCTCGTCGAAGTGGCGCCGATGGCCGCTCCTCCCGTGTGTCGGATCATGGACTACGGCAAGTTCAAGTTCGACGAGGCCCAGCGGGCCAAGGAGTCGCGGCGCAAGGCCGTCCACGTCGGGATCAAGGAGATGAAGTACCGGCCCAAGATCGGTCCGGGCGACTTCGACACCAAGACCCGCCAGGTCGCAAAGTTCCTGGACGAGGGACACAAGGTCAAGCTGACGATCATGTTCCGGGGTCGGGAGGTCTTCCACCCCGAGCTCGGCAAGCGGATCTTGGATCGCGTGGCCGAGACCCTCGGGGACGCCGCGAAGGTCGAGTTCGAGCCCCGGCTGGACGGTCGCAACATGGTGATGGTGCTCGCGCCCGACAAGCGGGCCCGCCAGTCGGCGGCGGCCAAGGCCGGCCGCCACCAGGACGCGAAGCCCGCCGAGGCGGCGAGCGCAGCGGGGGACGAACCGGCGGAACCGACCGAACCCAACGGTGGCACAGAGACGGCTGCAGCATCAGGAGAGGCCTGAAGATGCCCAAGATGAGGACAGACCGCGGTGCGGCCAAGCGTGTCAAGGTGACTGGCAGTGGCCGGCTCCGCCGCCGCCAGGCCTTCCGCGGGCACTACCTCGAAGGCAAGGCAAGCACCCGGACGCGCCGGCTCGCTCGAGACGCTGACTTCTCTCACGGCGATGAGCGCAAGGTCCGCCGGATGCTCGGCCTCTAGGACACCGCCAGACGCCGCATCCGCGGCGTCGAGATCCGACGGCGTGGCCCCGCTCCCTGGGAGCGGCGCGCGCCAGCCCCGCACGACACACACGAAGGAGGACCCTCGATGGCCAGAGTGAAGCGCTCCGTTCACGGACGCAAGCACCACCGCGCCGTCCTCGAGCAGGCCAAGGGCTATTACGGCAACAAGAGCCGGAGCTACCGGGCCGCCAACGAGCAGCTGCTGCACTCGCTGCAGTACGCATATCGCGACCGCCGGGCCCGCAAGGGTGATTTCCGCAAGCTCTGGATCCAGCGAATCAACGCAGCGGCCCGGGAGAACGGGCTGAGCTACAGCCGCTTCATCTCGGGGCTGCACCGAGCCGGGGTCGAGGTGGACCGCAAGATCCTGGCCGACCTCGCGGTGACCGACGCCGAGGCCTTCGGCGCCCTGGTCGCGGTGGCGGCGGCCAACATCGAGGCACCGGCCAAGGAGGCCGCCTCCTGACCGAGGAGCTCGCCTATGCGCACCAGCGGGTCCGCCGCCTGCGTAGGTTGCTCCAAAAGCGCGCCACCCGTTGGTCCGAGCGCGCCTTCGTCGCCGAGGGCGTCGAGGTCTCGCGCTGTGGCCTCGAGGCCGGCGTGGTCCCGGAGATCGTGTTCGTGGCCGCCGAGGCCCGTGGTGAGCGCGACGTGGAGGGCGTCGTGACCGCGACCCTCGAACGGGGGAGCCGGGTTTTCACGCTTGCCCGAGGGGTGGCCCATCGCGTCGCCGACACGGTCACGCCGCATCCGGTGTTCGCGATCTTCCCGATGACCGACGTCGCGCTCGAGCAGGTCGTCTCGCCGACGCTCGCCGTCGCCTGTGTGGACGTGCGCGACCCGGGGAATGCCGGCACGCTGTTGCGAACCTGCGATGCAGCCGGGGTGGATCTTGTCGTCTGTTGCGGCGGCACCGTCGATCCCTTCAACCCCAAGACGGTGCGGTCCTCTGCGGGCTCAATCTTCCACGTGCCGGTTGCGGTGACCCCCGAAGTGGGCCCGACTCTGCGCTGGTTGCACGACGCCGGGCTCACCGTCTACGGGACCGACGCCAGCGGCAGCGATTACGCCACCGTGGACCTCACCGCGCCGAGCGCGTTTGTGCTCGGGAACGAGGCCGCCGGGCTGCCCGAGCTGCTTCTCCGTCAATTCGACGCCACCCTGGCCATCCCGATGGCCGGGCGGGCGGAGTCGCTCAACGTCGGCGTCGCGTGCGCGGTGCTGTGCTTCGAGGCGATGCGACAGCGGCGAGCGGCCGGGTGAATCAGATCGGCCCACCTGGAGGGCAACGCCCTTCGATCTCCAACCACCCGATTTCGCTACGTCTGGCCGGCCGAACTCGATCTCATGGCCCCAGCTCACTGGATTCGCGCTCGAGTCGCGGCAAGCCGACTGGGTGGGCACGGAATTCACGGATAAGTCGAGGTCCCATATCTCGGTCTATCGCCTCCCGATCGATTGAGCGTTGGAGCGAAAACGTTCCGCTCAGTTCGCCGATGACGAAGATCCGCCACCGACCAGAGGTTTTCGGCGGCATTAGGATTCGCCTGCCGCGAGCGGCGAAAGGGGCGTGAATTGATGGTCGAATTATCGGATCTCCAGGTGACTCGGACGATCGTTGTCGACGCACCGCCGGAGCACGTCTACGAGATCATCGCCGACGTGACACGGATCGGAGAGCTGAGCCCGGTGTGCAAGGCGGCGTGGTGGGACGAAGGGGCGACGCCCCGCGAGGGAGCCTGGTTCACCGGCCGCAACGAGATGGAGGGTCGCGATCCCTGGGAGCGTCGATGCGAGATCGTCACCGCCGAACCGGGTCGAGCGTTCGTCTGGGTGGCGGGTGGACGCGAGGAAGGCGTCGTGGAGTGGGCCTACCGGTTTCGGCCAGTCGACGAAGGAACCGAGGTTGAGGAGTCCTGGACGATCCTCCGTATGGTCGATCGACTCCGCGACCTCGGTGACGAGGTCCTCACCAGCATGAAGGCGGGCACGGAGGTTGGTATCGAGAGAACGCTCGCCAACCTCAAGAAGGTGGCTGAGTCGTAGCCCTGAAACACCGAGGCGGGCCGTCTAGGAGGCGGACCATCCTCAGCCCGAGGTCGTGTCGCGAGGGTCAGTCGGGCGCGAAGCGGAGCTGGAGGACGTCGCGCTCAACGATGTCGGCGGCCCGCTGGGCAAGCTCCGGCAGGTCCCAATCGACCGAGAGGAAACGACCACTCAGTCGATCTGCCTCGCCGCTGGCCAGAAAGACCACCGCGTTAGCCGGGAGCTCGGCCGGGACCCATTGAGGGTTCGGGTTCACCCGGGTCAGCCACGTCCGGCCGGCTGGTGAATCCACCGCACCAGCTCGGAGTTCGGTGTCGACGGAGCCTGGAGAGAGCGCGAACACGAAGACGCCCCGGTCGCGAGCCTCTTCGGCAACCGAGTCGGTCAGGCGTATGACCGCCGCCTTGGAGCAGGCGTACGCGGAGTCGAAGGGCCAGGGGATCATCGCAGCGGTCGACACGACGTTGACGATGCGTCCCCGGCCTGCCGCGACCATGTGCCCGAGCACGAGGTGTGTGCACAGGAAGGTTCCGTACAGGTTGACCTTGACGTCGTCCCACCAGCGATCGGGGTTGATCTCCCACAGTGGGCCGACGGCGCCGTCTTCGTCGCCGTTGTTGCTGCCGGCGTTGTTGACCAAGAGATCGATACGCCCGAAGCGGTCCATCGCGGCGGCGACGAATGGCCGCACGGACCGGGGATCGGCCACGTCGAGTTGCACCGCCAGCGCTTCGCCACCCCGCTGCTTCACCTCGGCTGCGACCGCCTCGAGCTGGCCGAGCGTGCGAGCCCCGAGGACCAGCGAGGACCCCGCGTCAGCGAGGGCCAGGGCGATGGCCCTGCCGATTCCCCTTCCGGCCCCGGTGATGACACTGACCTGACCCTCGAGCGGGCGGGCTGACGCGGTGGTCACGGGCGTTGGAGGTGGGCAACCGCGCGCAGGGTGGCGGGATCGAGGGTCGCCTGATGACCCGAGGGTTGGTGCGGCACGTCGTTCGTGCGCAGCCGGGTGAGACGCACCGAGGAGATGCGCCACTTCCCGTCGGGGCAACGGACGTAGCGCTCGTGGTAGTGCCCGTAGCCCTGAGATGCGAAGCCGCGCCCGGGATCGTCGACCCAGTCGAACATGGCCCAGATGCCGGTTGCCGTCTCCTCGTCGAGGAACTCGATCTCCGGCATGTGGCCCTGATGCACCGTGACCTTCCCGGGGTCCGACGCCGCGAGATACGCGACCAGCGCGTCAGCACCCTTGATGGTCGGTGTGGTGGCCCCCGGTGTCGCAGCGTCCTCGAGGTAGAGCTCGAGGTCATCGGTGAAGAGATCGCGCCAGTCGTCCCACATTCTCAGGTCCATGTAGCGGAAGTAGCGCGCCTTGAGCAGTTGGATCTCGTAGAGATCAGAGAGTTGTTGGAGGTTCATCTCGCCTTCCGGGTCGTTGCGGTTGGTCCCATGCTCATCGAGTGGCCGCCACCTCCTTCATGGCTTCGAGTTGCTCGAGATAGTGATCCAGGGAGTGATGGACAAATCTGAGTGACACCGTCGTGACGCCAGCCTGCAGCAACTCGTCGACAGAGGCCACGGTTGCCTCGGGCGCACCCGAAGGATCGACGGGCTGCCTCGTGCTGAGGATGACGTCGAGCGGTCGGTCGCGCCGTTGCCAGGCCTCCGAGTCGGCCGCCTTGGCCAGCCACTCGGCCGCCCGACGGGCGGACACCGCGAACGGGCACCACCCGTCACCCAGCTCCACGGCGCGTCGCAATGACCGGGGGCTGCGGCCCCCGATCCAGATCGGCACGTCCTGCTGAATGCCGCACGGATCCACGACCATCCTCTCAAAACGGTAGTAAGCGCCGTCGTAGGTCGGCATCGGACGACCGAACGAGGCTCTCAAGGCGCTGATTGCGTCATCAGCGCGCGCCCCGCGATCGTCGAACGGCACCCCGAGCAATTGAAACTCCTGCTCCAAGTAGCCGACCCCAAGGCCGAGGATGAGCCGGCCGCCACAGATGCGGTCGAGCGTGCCATACCGCTTGGCGATCTCGAGGGGGTGGTGGTAGGCGAGCACCAGGACCGAGGTCGTGAGTCGGATGCGGGTCGTGCGGCCCGCGAGGTAGCCGAATGTCGCCAGCGGCTCCCAGTAGCGCGGCCCTGGGAGGTCCATGCCGTCGATCGGGATCGCGATGTGTTCGCTGCAGGTCAGGTAGTCGTAGCCGAGCCGGTCGGCCGCCTCGGCAATCCGACACACGTCGTCGATCGTGCCGCCCTCCTCCCACTCGGCATGGCCCCCGGGCACCAGGGAGAGCACCGGGGTGAGAAGGCCAAATTTGGTCACCGCTACGGTCTTTTAGGTATCCGACTCAGCGTCATTGGCTTCTTGTCATCCCTTCGTCTGGCGCTCTCAAGATATGTCCGACGGGACGCGGCCACCCCGCAGACTTCTTCGCCGTGAAGCCCGGGCCGGTCACCGTCTAGCGTCCAACGCGTGTCTGAGCAAGCGACACCGTTTCGCATCGAGATCCCCGACAGCGACTTGGAGGATCTCTCCGATCGGCTGGCCCGCACCCGATGGCCGGAGCGAGAGACCGTCGGTGACTGGTCCCAGGGCATGCCGCTGTCCTACCTGCAGGATCTGTGCCGATATTGGGCCAACGACTACGACTGGCGGGCGCGTGAGGCCTACCTCAACTCATTTCCGCAGTTCCGCACGGAGATCGACGGGCTCGGCATTCACTTTGTCCACTTGCGCTCGCCCCACCCCCAAGCACTTCCAATTGTCCTGACTCACGGGTGGCCGGGGTCCATCGTCGAGTTCTTGAAGGTGATCGGTCCCCTTGCCGACCCCGTTGCCTACGGTGGCGATGCGGCCGATGCCTTCCACGTGGTGTGCCCGTCGATGCCCGGCTACGGATGGAGCGACAAGCCGTCGCAACCGGGTTGGGGAGTTGAGCGGATCGCCGACGCCTGGGCGACGCTGATGGGCCGCCTCGGCTACGAGCGCTACGGCGCACAGGGTGGCGACTGGGGCGCCGGCGTCACTCGACACCTGGCCCAACGCCACCCTTCCCACGTCGTCGGGATCCATCTCAACATGGTCGTGGTCACCCCCGACCCCGAGACGATGGACGATCTCACAGACAGAGAACGGAGCGCGCTGGAGTCGATGGGCCACTACGCCCAGCAGGATTCTGGGTACGCCCGCGAGCAGTCCACCCGCCCGCAGACGGTCGGCTACGGCCTGGTCGACTCGCCGGCCGCCCAGTGCGCCTGGATCGTGGAGAAGTTCTGGTCCTGGACCGACAGCGACGGCGACCCGCTCAATGTCCTGACCCGGGACGAACTGCTCGACAACGTCATGATGTACTGGCTCCCGGGAGCCGGTGCCTCGTCGGCCCGTCTCTATTGGGAGAGTTTCACGACGGGCGCGCGCGACCCGGTCACCGTCCCGGCGGGATGTTCGATCTTCCCCCGGGAGATCATCCGACCATCACGGCGGTGGGCGGAGAAGGACTTCTCGGATCTTCGATGGTGGGACGAGCCGGAGAAGGGCGGCCATTTCGCCGCCTTCGAGCAACCGGCGATCTTCACCGAGCAGGTCCGATCGTTCTTTCGCTCGGTCCGCTGACTGAGCTTCGCCCGGGGAACCCTCTCTGCCCCTGGTGGGGTCTCCGGAGGAACCGCCCACCGGGTCCAGCCTTTGTGCGGCGAAGCGCCACTCGTTCGGTTGCCGACAGGACGTTTGCCTTCCGGGACCGGGGATCGATCCGCCTAGCATTCCCGGGATGACTGGGGCCCTCACGAGGGATTCGGGCCGGTGACCCGAGCTGACGAGCCGGATCTGGCCGCGCTCGAGGCCGAGTCTGTCCTCGCCATCGAGGCGGCGACGACCACAGTGGAGCTGGCCGAAGCCGAGACTGCCGTCTTGGGGAAGCGCTCGGCGCTCACCGGCGCGCACCGGAGCTTGGGCGGGCTGGATGAGGAGGCTCGCCGGCGGGTTGGCCAGGAGCTCCACGAGCTGCGGGTCCGGTTGGTGGCCATCGTCGCCGAGCGCCGCCGTGAGTTGGCGGCGGGGGAGCGGGCCGCCGCGCTCGAGGCGGACCGCCTGGACCTGACCGAGGTGGTCGTCGCCGACCTGCGTTCCCCGATCGCCCGGGGCAAGAAGAACCTGGTCACCCAGACCCGCGACGCCTTGGAGGACGTCTTCGTCGCCATGGGGTTCGAGGTGGCCGAGGGTCCCGAGGCCGAAACCGACTGGTACAACTTCGAGGCCCTGAACATGCCGCCTTCGCATCCGGCGCGCGGCATGTACGACAGCTTCTACCTGGACCTGGGCGAGCCCGAGACGATCGTGTTGCGGACCCACACCTCGCCCGTCCAGATCCGGCTCATGGAGAAGGCCGTCTCGGCGGGGACGCTCCCGATCCACGCGGTCGTGCCGGGGCGCTGTTACAGGCGCGACACCGCGGATGCCAGGCACCTGCCGGTCTTCCACCAGGTGGAGGGGCTCGTCGTGGACCGCGGGATCACCTTCGGCGATCTCGCCGGGACGATCGAGACGTTCACCACGGCCTATTTCGGGCCCGACGTGCACTCGCGGCTGCGTCCGTCGTACTTTCCGTTCACGGAACCCTCGGCCGAGTACGACATCACCTGCACCATCTGTCTCGGCAAGGGTTGTCGCACCTGCTCGAACACCGGCTGGGTCGAGCTCGGTGGGAGCGGCATGATCGACCCGGCGGTCTTCGTGGCCTGTGGCATCGACCCCGAGATGTGGTCTGGCTTCGCGTTCGGGTTCGGGATCGACCGCTGCGCGCAGATGCGCCACCAGATCCCTGACATGCGCGCGTTGGTCGAGAACGACCTGCGCTTCTTGCGCCAGTTCTGAGGAGCGGTTCTGCGCGCCCCGTTGTCATGGCTCAAGGAGTTCGCACCCATCGACGGTGACGTCGACGACCTTGTCGCGTCCCTGGACGACCTCGGCCTCATGGTCGAGGGTGTGGAGCGGGTGGGGGAGGGGCTGTCCGACATCGTCGTGGCCAAGGTCCTCGAGGTGGCGGCCATCCAGGGGGCCGATCGGATCCGGCGGGTCGTCGTGGAGGCCGGTGGGGACCCCCTCGAGATCGTCTGCGGCGCGTTCAACTTCGGCGAGGGTGACTTCGTGCCGCTGGCCAAGGTCGGCACCGTGCTGCCCGACGGCACGCCGATCGGACAGCGCAAGATCCGCGGCGTCACCTCCAACGGCATGCTGTGCTCGGGCCGCGAGCTGGGTCTGTCCCAAGACGGCGCGGGGCTGTTGGTGCTCACCGGGGTCGAGGGCGTGGAGGCCGGCGTGCCGATCGTCGAGGCGCTCGGCATCGAGCCCGACGTCGTCTTCGACATCACCGTCGAGGGCAACCGCCCGGACGCGTGGTGCATGGCCGGCGTCGCGCGCGACCTCGCGGCGCGGCTCGGTGTGCCGTTCGCGCTTCCCGAGCCCGAGGTGTCGACGTCGGGGCCCCCGGTCGAGACCCTGGCCAGCGCGGTGGTCGAGGCGCCCGAGATGTGCCCCCGTCTCACCGTGCGGGTCCTCGAGTCGGTGGTCGTCGGTCCGTCGCCGGCGCTGGTCGTGCGCCGGCTCACCCTGGCCGGGATGCGCCCGATCAACAACGTCGTGGACGCGTCGAACTACGTGATGCTCGAACTGGGTCAGCCCACCCATCCCTACGACCTCGACCGGCTCGGCGCGCCGGGGCTCCTCGTGCGTCGGGCCCGGCCCGGCGAAGTGGTCACGACGCTGGACGGGGTGGCGCGCACGCTGGGGCTCCCCGGGCGGGGACTCGGGGAGACCGGCGAGGACTGCCTGATCTGCGATGTGGCGGACCACCCGGTCGGCATCGGCGGGATCTTCGGCGGCGCGTCCTCGGAGATCTCGGAGGCCACGACCTGCGTGCTGCTCGAGGCCGCCTACTTCGAGCCGATGGGGATCGCCCGGACCTCGAAGAGCCAGAGGCTCCGGACCGAGGCGTCGGCCCGCTTCGAACGGGGCTGTGACCCCCTCGGCATCGACCGCGCGACCGACCGCTTCTGCGAGCTGGTCGCGCGGAGCTCGCCCAGCGCCGTCGTGGCACGGGGCACCCTGGACGTGCGGGGCGCACTGCCCGAGCGGATCACGATCTCGTTGCACACCGACGCGGTCAACGGGCTGCTCGGCACCGAGCTTGACACCGACGACATCGCGGGGCTGCTCGGCCCGATCGGCTTCGCCACCGCGCTGGACGGCGCCGGGGCGTTGATGGTCACCGTCCCCTCCAACCGCCCCGATGTGCGACCGGCTCCCCATGGGGTCGCGGACCTGGCCGAGGAGGTGGCCCGCACCTACGGCTACGCGCGCATCGCGCGGCGCCAGCCGACGTGGACCGCACCCGGCGGGTTGACCGAGCTCCAGCGCGAGCGCCGGCGGGTGAAAGAGGTGCTCGTCGGTCTCGGCGCGATGGAAGCCTGGACGCCGTCGCTGGTCGACGAGGGGAACGACGCCCGGGTGGGCGTTGGCGACGCACCGATCGCGATCACGAACCCGATGGCGTCGGACCAGGGGTGGCTGCGCAGGACCCAGATGGCCGGCCTGCTGCGGGCACTCGCCCACAACCGGGACCGTCGCCAGGGATCCGTCCGGCTGTTCGAGGTGGGCATCGTGTTCTCGGAGCCGACACCCGGCCGTGGCCCGGGGGAGCGTGCCGGATCCGGTGGCGAGCACGAGGCGTTCCTTCCGACCGAGCGCGAGCTCGTCTCGGTGCTGTTTGGGGCGGACGGCGATGACGCCCGGGTCGCGGTGGCGGCGCTCGAGGCGGTGTCCAACGAGCTCGGCCTCGCCGGGCTCAAGGTCCGCCCGCCCGAGGGCGGTGAGCCGCTGGCGGGTCTGCACCCAACAAGATCGGCGCGAGTGCTCGCGGGCGCGGTCCAGGTCGGCACGCTCGGCGAGATCGATCCGGCGGTGGCCGCCGACTTCGGTGTCGCTGAGGGCCGTCTCGGCTGGCTCGAGCTCGACCTCAACCTCCTCGTCGACCGGGCCGTGGTCGCCCGCCGCGACGAGTTGGTCCGGCCGGTGAGCCGGTACCCGTCGTCGGACATCGACCTCGCGCTCGTGGTCGACGATGCGATCGCCGTCGACGAGGTCGCCGATGTGCTCCGGGCGTCGGGAGGCGATCTGCTCGAGTCGGTTACCCTTTTCGACGTCTACCGAGGCCCGGGGGTGGAATTGGGCCGACGTAGCCTGGCGTTTCGCCTGAGGTTCGGCGCGCTGGACCGCACGCTCACGGACCGTGAGGTCGGGGACCGGCGAACGGCTTGCCTCGAGGCGGCCGAGCGCCAGCTCGGGGCGGTACTTCGCTGAGTCGGGGGGCGATGTGGGAGACAGGGCTCCGGGCGGCGTCATGGCACGCAGCGCGCGGTTCCTCGCCGTGGCCGGCGTCCTCCTCGCCGCCCTCGTGTCTCTCGCGGTCATCGGCGCGCCCGGCGCGTCGTCGCCCGTGGTGCGCCAGCGGTTCGCCGTGGTACACCCGACGTTCAGCCCGGTCTCCATCCCGTCGGTGGCCCTCGCCAACCCCGGCCTCGTCATCACTCCGGGACAGGGCGTTCCGGACCCCTTCATCGTGCGCGACTCGGGCCTCTATTACCTATTCGCCTCGCAGGAGCAGTTCTTCGGCGCCAACGTCCCGGTCATGGTGTCCTCGAGGCTCACCGATTGGCAGGGTCAGAGCTTCGACGCGATGCCGACGCTCCCGCCGTGGGCGGCGCCCGGATTCACCTGGTCGCCCGACGTGCGCTACCTGGACGGGCGCTGGGTCATGTGGTTCAACGCCTCGCTCGCCGGACGGGGCTTCGGGCAGACCAAGTGCATCGGGGTGGCCACGTCGCGTTTTGTGTTCGGGCCCTACACCTCGAGCGCGACCGCGCCACTCGTCTGCCAGCTGAGCCACCTCGGCTCGATCGACCCCCGCACCTTCATCGACCCGGCGGGCCGGCTGTGGCTCCTGTGGAAGTCCGACGACAACGCCGATGTCGACGGGACGACCCACTCGACGATCTGGGTGCAACAGCTCGCGCCCGACGGCCTGCAGGTCCTCGGCGAGCCGACCGCCCTGCTGACCCCGACCCAGACTTGGGAGGGCCGGATCGTCGAGGCGCCCGACATGGTGTTCGCGGCCGGTCACTTGTGGCTGTTCTTCTCGGGGAACTGGTTCAACCAGCCCGCGTACTCGATCGGCGTGGCCGAGTGTGAGAGCCCGACCGGGCCGTGCATGCCGACGGGGACCGGCCCGTGGATGGCGTCCAACGCCCAGGGCCAGGGGCCGGGGGAGGAGTCCCTCTTCTATGACGGGTCCCGGTGGTGGATGCTCTACGCGCCGTTCGCCGCCAACTTGGAGTCGACCAATCCGCGTCCAGCGGCGATCGCCCGGCTGCTCTTCGGGGTGGAGGGGCCGGTGGTGGTCCCGCCGACGGACCCCTTCTGGCGCTCGGTGGCGGCCCGAGTGCCCCGCCCCGCCCCGCTGTTCCCCCCGGAGGCGGGGAGCACGCTCCCCGACTGCCTGGGTCGCCTGATGGTGAGCACCTGTGGGTGAGCGGCGGGCCGAGACGATGAGCACCGACGAGCCGGCCGACGCCCGTCAAGCGCCGGGGGGCCTGGTCGACCTCATCCACCTGGCCTGCCACCTGGCGGTCTGGAGCGCCGTGCTCGTGCCGACCCTCGTCGAGCTCTCCGAGGGCTGGCGTCCCTTCGGAGACGACGCGGCCATCGCGGCCCGCGCGCACCAGGTGTTCACCGCGCACCCACCGCTCGTGGGCCTGGCCTCGTCCGTCTCGAACCAGACCGGCCACACGCTCTTTGACCCCGGGCCCTTGCTCTTCTATTTGCTGTCGGTCCCGGTGCGCGCCGACCCGGCCCACGGGCTCATGTGGGGGGCGGCGATCGTCTGTGGGATCGCCCTGTCGATCGCGATCGAGGCGGCCTGGTCGGTCGGGGGCTGGCTCGGCGGCTCGCTCGTGGCCTTCGCCGTCGTGGACCTGTTGTGGCTCACCCCGGGGGTCTTCGACAACCTGCCGTGGAACGCCTCTTTCCCGGTGCCGTTCCTCATCGCGGCGTTCGCGCTGGGGGTCGCGGCATGCATCGGTTCGCCGCGCTGGTGGCCGGTGTTGGTCGTGTTCGCGTCGGTCGCGGCGCAGACTCACCTGTTCTTCGTGGTGCCCGCCGTGGCCCTGGTCGTCGTCTCGCTGGCCTTCGGTGTGGTGCGCTCGTGGCGCGGCCGAGGCTTCGGCTGGCTCATCACCGGCGTCGTCCTCGGGGCGGTGTGCTGGGTGGCGCCGATCGTCCAGCAGTTCAACGCGAGCTACGGGAACCTGACCGGCCTCTTGCATGCCGGCGACGGACAGGCGACGCTCGGGCTCAGCTTCGCACTGCGCGACGTGGGACTCGCTGCGGCGTTCCATCCGGTGTGGTTGACGCATCTGCCGACGGCCTTTTACCCGCTCGCCGCGCTCGAGACCGCCTACCCGACCTGGTACGGCGGCCTGGTGCTGGGCGCGCTGGTGATCGTGGGCCTCGGGGCGCTGCTCACCCGGCGCAGCGCGCTCGGCGCGACGGCCCTCCTGACGCTGGCGGCGGGGCTGGGGCTCGTCGTGAGCCTGGCCATCTTCCCGACGAAGAACGCGGTGAGCCTCGACTACCTCATCGACGCGTTCTGGCTCCTCGGCATCGCCCTGTGGGTCGTCGCGCTCTGGACCCTCGGCACCGTGCTGCTGGCGGCGGCCGCCCGCATGTCCCATGGGGTGCCCCGGCGCGGTTGGTTCGACCTGATCGCCCCGCTCGGCTCGGTGCTCGCGCTCGCGGCCGTGATCGGCGTCGGTGTCCTCGGGATCCAGCCGGCGGCGGCCCACCCGGTGAAGCAGGAGTGGAGCACCGCCGATGTGCGGCTGGTCGACCAGGTCGCCACCGCGATCGAGGACCAGGTGCCCCCGGGCCCCGTTTCCGTCCTCGTGCTCTCGTCCAGTTTTTCCGAGGGCACCTGGGCCACCGAGGGGATCGCCTACCGGCTCGAATCCGACGGGTGGCAGGTGGGCACGAGCGGACCCCCGGCCACCTACACCGGGCTGACCCTGCCCCGGAGCACTCCCGCACCGAGCTTCGTGCTGCGGCTCAATGGCACAGCGGTGGCCTCGCTGACGCGCAGCTGAGCGCATCCTCGCGGCGGTTAGGCCGCGTCGTCCTCCTCGACCCCGCCCACCAGGTCCCGGACGCGGGCGCCCATCCAGATCCCGGCCGCGGACACGAGCAGGGTGGCGAGAACGTAGGCACCCGTCAGTACGTCGTGCGACCACTCGAACGGCGGGCCGAAGCCGGCGCCGGGGGCGGTGTCGCTGGAGATCAGCGTGCCCGCGAGCCCGGCCACCGAGCCAGCCGAGGTCAGGAGGAGCCCGACTTGGGCCCAGCGGCGGAGCTGCCACGCGCGCCCGAGACGCGCCGAGCTCTCGGGCACCTCGCCGTTCTCCGTGTCGCCTGGGGTGTCGGAACACGTGCGCGCCTGCCACCACGCGACCCCGAGGACGGCGAGAAGCGCGATGGCGAGCAACGGCCCCGCCCATGCGGCGCCGTTCTCGATCCCGAGCGCGGCGACTTGCGTGGAGGTCGGAAGCGGCATGGCACGGCCGGTGATCGTGATGATTCCTGTGGCGAGCCCGCCCACCGCCAGCACGCCAGTCATCGCGAGAACCGCGCTCGCCCCGATCTCGGAGACTGACCATTCGACGCGTACACCCTCCGCGAGCCCGCGTCGCCCGGCGTGACGGTGGGGTCGGACATTGGCGGCAGCCTAAGCCGGTTGTCCCTGACGCAACCCGAATCTCGGGGAGCTCGGACTGGGCACCCAGGGCCGGCGCGCGTTAGTCGACACCACGAACAGTCCTGGGTGGTCATGGTGACTGGCGATCGCCCAGGCCGATGGCGGCGAGGATGACCACCCCCGACCGGATCGCTGCTTCGGCGAGGAGTGCACGACGCTGCGTGCCGACCTCCGGGATGTCGAACTTCGCGTAGAGGTTCCGCAGATGGAACTTGATGGTCTGGAAGTTCGCGTCGAGCCGATCGGCCATCTCCGCCACCGAGGCCGGCGTCCGGACGGGGCCGTCGGTGGTGAGCGGACCACACAAGGCGACGAGGACGCGGTGCTCGGCCGGGGTCACCGACGGGGGAGTGAACCGCTCGACCGTCTCATCGGCGACTTCGACCTCGGACTCGTACTCGCGCAAGGTGATCGATGTCCCACCGATCACGATGGCCCCGCCGGATCCGATCAAGATTCGGTGGCCGCGGATCGGGGATCCGTTCACTGATGTGCCGTTGGCTGAGACGTCGAAGACGGACCAGCTCGGCCCCTGGTGGTCGATCACGGCATGCAGTGGGGAGACCGACTGGTCGGTGAGGACGAGGTCGCACGCAGGGTGGCGTCCGATCGTGAACTGGTCTTCTGGTCCGAGCGGGATCCGCTCGACGGAGGCTCCTCGGGAGACCTCCAGGTAGGCGGGCACATCGGCCTCCGGGCATCGTCCGGGCACGAACCTACCCAAAAGGGTTGGGCCATGACCATGCCGCCGCCCGATATCCCGGAAAGGACCTCTGCATAGTTATGACATAAGTATGCAGGAGTTGGTATAGTTATCGACGTGAAAGTGGGCGTCGTAGGGGGATCGGGGTTCCTCGGGGTGGAGTTGCTGCGCCTGTGCGCCGTCCACCCCGAGCTCGACGTCGTGACCGCCATGGGGTCCAGCCAGGCCGGTCAGGCGGCAGCGGCCCGGTACCCGTCGCTCTCGGCGGCCTACCCGGACCTGGTGTTCGAGGCCACGTCGGCCGAGCCGCTGGTGGGGCTCGACCTGGTCTTCCTGGCGATGCCCCACGGGGAGTCGCAGTCCCTGGTCCCCGAGCTGATCGGGAGGGTGGGCGCCCTGGTCGACCTGGCGGCCGACTTCCGCCTGCACGACCCCGCGGCCTACGAGGCCTGGTACGGGCACCCGCACGGCGCCTTCGGCCTGGTGGAGCAGTTCGCCTTCGGGATCCCCGAGCTGTTCCGGGACGAGATCGCCGCGGCGAAGGCGGTGGCGGCGGCCGGCTGCTATCCAACCGCGGTGGCGCTCGCCCTGGCCCCGCTCTTGGAGGCCGGTCTCGTCGAACGCGAGGGGATCGTCGTCGACGCGGCGAGCGGGGTGTCGGGAGCGGGCAGCGGCCTCACCCAGGAGAACGCGTTCTCGACGGTCGACGAGGACTTCCGGGCCTACGGGGTCAGCACCCACCGGCACACGCCCGAGATGGAGCAGGTCCTCGGGGCCTCCGTGTTGTTCACCCCGCACCTCGCACCGATGAACCGGGGAATCCTCGCGACCTGCTACGTGCGGCTGGCCCGTCCCGGCGCGACGTCGGCCGACGCGCTCGACGCGCTCGAGCGCGCGTACCGTGCCGAGCCCTTCGTCGTCGTGACCGACTCGCCACCCTCCACCAAGGCCACCGCCGGGTCGAACTGCGCGCACGTGACCGCGACCGTCGACACCCGCACCGGCTGGGTCATCGCGATGGGCGCGCTCGACAACCTGATGAAGGGGGGCTCGGGACAGGCCGTGCAATGCGCCAACCTGCTCCTGGGGCTGCCCGAGGAGACCGGCCTGCCGGTCGCGGGCCTCTACCCGTGAGCGTCACCGGGCCGGCCGGCTTCGTCGCGGGGAGCGGCGCGGCCGGGATCAAGGCGAACGCCGGGCCCGACGTGGCCATCGTGGCGACCGCGGACGGCCGTCCGGTGCCGGCCGCCGGCGTCTTCACCTCCAACCTGGCGCCGGCCGCGCCGGTGATCGTGAGCCGCGAGCATCTGGTGGCCACGGCCGGCCGGGCGGCCGGGGTGATCCTCACCTCGGGCAACGCGAACGCGGCGAACGGCACCGCCGGCAAGGCCGCGGCCGCACTGCTCTGCGCGCTGGTGGGCGAAGAGCTGGGGACGACCCCCGAGCACGTGCTGATCTGCCAGACCGGACTGATCGGCGTGCCGTTCCCGATCGAGGTGGCGACCAACGCCGTCGGAAGGATCGCGGCGTCGCGGGGATCCGACGAGTCCGACGCGTCGGGCGCGGCCCATGCCATCTTGACGACCGACACCGTCGCCAAGCAGGTGTTGATCGGCGGGCCGGGGTTCTCGGTCGGCGGAATGGCCAAGGGCGCCGCCATGCTGGCGCCGGACATGGCGACGATGCTGGCGATAGTCACGACCGACGCGCAGCTCGACGCGACGAGCCTCCATTCGGCGCTGGTCGCGGCGGTCGGGCCGTCGTTCAACTCGCTCAGCGTCGACGGCTGCACCTCGACCAACGACACGGTGCTGGTGCTGGCGAGTGGCCTCGCCGGGCCGCCGGCCGCCGGAGCCTTTGAGGACGCCCTGGCCGAGGCGTGCGCCTCCCTGGCCGGGCAGATGGCCGACGACGCCGAGGGCGCGACCAAGGTGGTCCACGTCAAGGTCCGTGGCGCCGCGTCGGACGCACAAGCGCACCAGGCCGCCCGCAAGGTGGCCGACTCGCAGCTCGTCAAGTGCTCGTTCAACGGCGAGGACCCCTACTGGGGCCGGGTCGTGAGCGAGCTCGGCACGGCCGGGGTGGCGTTCGACCCCGACCTGGTGCGGATCGCCTACGGCGGGGTGGTGGTGTGCGAGGGCGGCACCGCGGCCTCCCACGACGGAGCGGCCGTGCGGGCGCACATGGCCGGCCGGCACATCGAGCTGCTCTGCGAGCTGGGTCTCGGGACGGGGTCGGGAGCGGTGCTCACCACCGACCTGGGCTACGGCTACATCGACGAGAACCGGACGACGTCGTGAGCGCGGCGCGCCGCAGCGACCCCGCCGCCGTGGCCAACCTCCTCGTCGAGGCCCTGCCCTACATCAGGGAGTTCTCGGGCAGCGTCGTCGTGGTCAAGTACGGCGGCAACGCGCTCGCCGCGTCGACGGACCAGCTCGGCGACGAGGTCGAAATGGTGCCCGCGACCGGCACGCTCGCCACCTTCGCCCAAGACATCGTGCTGCTCCGCTCGGTCGGGATGCTCCCGGTGGTCGTCCACGGCGGCGGCCCCCAGATCGGCGACATGATGCGCCGCCTCGGCAAGGAGGTGGAGTTCCGCGACGGGTTGCGGGTGACAGACGCCGAGACGCTCGACATCGCGCGCATGGTGCTCGTGGGCAAGGTCAACCGGGAGATCGTCTCGGCGATCAACATCCACGCGCCGCTCGCCGTCGGCCTCTCGGGGAGGACGCGCAACTCATCACCGCCCAGCAGCGCTCGGCGCAGCTGGGCTTCGTGGGCGACATCCTTCGTGTCGACCCGACCATGGTGCGCGGGTTGCTGTCCCAGGGCTTCATCCCGGTCGTCGCCACGATCGGCATCGGCCCCGCCGGCCAGGCCTACAACATCAACGCCGACACGGCCGCCGGCGCGATCGCCGCCGCGCTGGAGGCCGACAAGCTCGTCTATTTGACCGATGTGCCGGGTGTGCAGTCGGATCGCCACGACCCCTCCACGCTGATCGGCCAGCTCGCCGCGACCGACGTCGACCGGCTGGTCAAAGAGGGCCTCGTCGAGGGGGGATGATCCCCAAGGTCGAGGCGGCGGCGAAGGCGGTGCGCGAGGGGGTGCGCCGCGCGCATGTCCTCGACGGCCGGGTGCCCCACGCGCTGTTGCTCGAGCTGTTCACCGACTCGGGTGTCGGGACAATGGTGTCGCCGTGAGCACCGCGGCGGACCGCTCCGCACTGATGGCCACCTACACCCCGGCCGACCCGGTGTTCGTGCGGGGCTCGGGGACCGAGCTCTTCGACGAGGACGGCCGCCGGTACCTCGACTTCATCGGGGGTCTGGCGGTGGTCTCGCTCGGGCACGCGCACCCGGTCGTCGCGGCGGCGGTGGCCGAGCAGGCGGCGACGCTCAGCCACGTCTCCAACCTCTACCGCAACGCGCTGGCCCCCGAGGTCGCCGCGACCTTGGACCGGCTGATCGGCGGTGGCACCGAGCCGGCGGGCGGACAGGTCTTCTTCTGCAACTCGGGGGCCGAGGCCAACGAGTGCGCCATCAAGCTCGCCCGGCGCTGGGCCCCCTCGGGGCGCTACGTCGTGGTCACCGCCCTCGGGTCCTTCCACGGACGGACCCTGGCCACGCTGGCGGCGACCGGTCAGCCCGAGAAGCATGTGCCGTTCGCCCCGGTGCCCGAGGGGTTCAGCCACGTGCCCTTCGATGACCTGGGGGCCGTGGCGGCCGCGCTCGAGTCGGGCTCGCCGGCCGCGGTCCTGCTCGAGCCGATCCAGGGCGAGGGCGGCGTGAACGTGCCGTCGTCGGACTACCTGGCGGGGGTGCGTGCGCTGTGCGACCAGCACGGCGCGCTGCTGATCGCGGACGAGATCCAGACCGGCCTCGGTCGGACCGGGCACTGGTTCGCCTTCCAGGCCCAGGACCTCCGGCCCGACATCGTGACCATGGCCAAGGCGCTCGGCAACGGGATGCCCGTCGGGGCGTGCTGGGCCCGCGCCGAGGTGGCCGCGGCGTTCGGACCGGGCGACCACGGCTCTACCTTCGGCGGCCAACCGCTGGCGCTGTCGGCGGCCCGGGCGACGCTCGCGGTCATGGAGGAGGAGCGGGTGTGCGAACGCGCCCGGCGGTCCGGGGCGCGGCTGGCCGAGGGCCTCGGCCGACTGCCCGGTGTGCTCGGCGTCCGGGGCGCTGGCCTGCTGCTGGCCGCCCGACTGAACGGCGCCAACGCCAAGGACGCGGCGGCTCGGGCGCTGTCGGCTGGGCTGCTGGTGAACGCGGTGAAGCCCGATGCGATTCGGGTCGCGCCGCCGCTGCTCGTGAGCGACCAGGAGATCGACGAGGCACTGGCGATCCTCGCCGGCGCCCTCGAGGAGGTGGAAGCGTGATGCGGGTCACCAAGCACCAGCGCCAGCACCGGATCGCCAAGATCTTGGAGGCGCGTCCGGTTACCAACCAGGGGCAGCTGGTCGACCTGCTCGCCGAGGAGGGCATCGAGGCCACCCAGACCACGGTGTCACGCGACCTGGAGGAGCTGGGAGCGGTCAAGGTCCGCCTCCCCGGCGGGGACGGCGCGTATGCCCTGGCCGAGCTGCCCACCCAGCAGGTCGTGAGCGGCGAGCACCTGCGTCGCGTGCTGGGGGAGTGGGTGGTCGAGATGGCCTCGTCGGGCAACCTGGTGATCGTTCGCACCCCGCCGGGGTGCGCGCACGTGGTTGCCTCCGCGCTCGACCGCAGCGGCCTGCCGGGACTGTTGGGGACGGTGGCCGGTGACGATACGGTGCTCCTCGTGGCCACCGAGGGCGAGAGCGGCTCGGGAATGGTGGAGCGGCTCCAGGGTCTGTTGGAGCCGGCGCGCCTGGGGGCGGGGAGGACTGGATCATCGACATCGGCGGGCCGCAACGGTGCGCTCACTGAGCAACGGAGGAGATGACCGTGTCCGAGCGCATCGTGCTCGCCTACAGCGGCGGACTGGACACCTCGGTGGCGGTCCGCTGGTTGATCGAGCACCACGGGGCCGAGGTGATCGCGGTGGCGGTCGACGTCGGCCAGGACGCCGAGGCCGACGCCGAAGCGTGGGAGAAGATCCGCCAGCGCGCGCTGGCCGCCGGCGCGGTCGAGTCGATCGTCATCGACGCGCGCCGGGAGTTCGCCGAGGAGTTCTGCGTGCCCGCGGTCCTGGCCAACGCCAAGTACGAGAACAAGTACCCGCTCGTCTCGGCGCTCTCCCGCCCGCTCATCGTGCGGCACCTGGTCGCCCAGGCCCGCGCGCACCGCGCCAACGCGGTGGCCCACGGCTGCACCGGGAAGGGGAACGACCAGGTGCGCTTCGAGGTGGGGACCCGTTCGCTCGCTCCGGACCTCGAGGTCGTTGCGCCGGCTCGGGTCTGGGGGATGGCGCGGGAGGACAGCATTGCGTACGCGGCCAAGTGGGACATCCCGATCGAGACGACAGTCGAGAAGATCTACTCGATCGACGAGAACCTCTGGGGTCGCTCCATCGAGTGCGGTGCGATCGAGGACCCGTGGGCGAGGCCGCCCGACGACGCCTACACGCTCACACGGATCACCACCGACGAGCCGGCGTGGGTCGTCGTCGGGTTCGAGTCCGGAGTGCCGGTCTCCCTCGACGGCGAGACCCTCGACGCGGAGACCCTCATCGGGCGGATCGGCTCGATCGCCGGCGCTCGCGGTTTTGGTCGGGTCGACGCGGTGGAGAGCCGGCGAGTGGGCATCAAGAGCCGGGAGATCTACGAATGCCCCGGAGCGCTCGCCTTGATCGCCGCCCACGCGGACCTGGAGGACATGACGCTCGAACACGACATGTCGCACGAGAAGATCCGCCTCGAACACCGCTGGGCCGAGCTCGTCTACGACGGCATGTGGTTCTCGCCCCTCAAGGACGCCTTGGACGCCTTCATCGAGCGCTCCCAGCGCCACGTCACCGGTGAGGTGCGCCTCCGGATCGAGCCTCCGGGCATCTGCACGGTCGAAGGGCGCCGGAGCCCGGTCGCGCTCTATGACCCCGAGCTCGCCACCTACGACGCCCGGGACACGTTCCGGCACCAGGACTCCGAGGGGTTCGTCCGGATCTTCGGGTTGGGCGTGGCCAACTGGGCGGCACGTCAGGAGCGGGGCGACCGGCGGTGACCCTCTGGCAGGGCCGCTTCGGCGACGAGATGGCCGAGGTGGTGTCGGAGTTCACCGTCAGCATCGGCTTCGACTGGGAGCTGGCCGCCGAGGATCTGGACGGGTCCCGGGCCCATGTCCGCGGTCTCGGCCGCAGCGGGATTCTGAGCCACCAAGAGGTCGAGGTCCTGTTGGCGGCGCTCGACCGGGTCGGCGAGGAGGTGGCCGAGGGGCGCTTCGTGTTCGCCCCCGCCGACGAGGACGTGCACACGGCCATCGAGCGCCGCGTGACCGAGCTTGCCGGGGACGTCGGTGCCAAGCTCCACACCGGCCGGAGCCGCAACGACCAGGTCGCCACGGACCTGCGGCTGTGGTCCCGACGCCGACTCAGCGCCGTCGCCCGAGACGTCGTCTCCCTGCAGGAGGTCCTGCTCGGACGGGCGACCGACGTCGGCGACGCCTATCTCCCCGGTTACACCCACCTGCAGCGGGCGCAGCCGGTGCTCTTGGCGCACCACCTCCTGGCCCACGCATGGGCGCTCGCCCGCGACGTCGACCGCCTGATCGTGACGGTGGAGCGCATGGATGTCTCCCCCCTCGGCGCCGGGGCGCTGGCCGGATCGTCGTTGCCGCTCGACCCCGACTTCGTCGCCGAGGCGCTCGGCTTCCACGCACGCTTCGAGAACTCGCTCGATGCCGTTTCCGACCGAGACTTCGTGGCCGAGGCGCTGTTCGACATCGCGCTCTTGGGCGTGCACCTCTCCCGGATGGGGGAGGAGGTCGTGCTCTGGTCGACCGAGGAGTTCGGGTTCTGCACGCTGGCCGACGCGTACGCCACCGGTAGCTCGATGCTCCCCCAGAAGAAGAACCCCGACGTGGCCGAGCTCGCCCGGGGGAAGGCCGGTCGGCTCATCGGGCACCTGACCGGGCTGCTCGTCACCTTGAAGGGTCTGCCCGCTCTCCTACAACCGCGACCTCCAAGAGGACAAGGAGCCGCTCATCGACTCGGTCCGGCAGGCGAGGGTCGCGCTTCGGGCACTGGCCGGGCTGTTCGCGACGATCGAGTTCCACCACGACCGGATGCAGGCGGCCGCCGACGGATCGCTGGCCGCTGCGGTCGACCTCGCCGAGTACCTGGTCGAACAGGGGGTGCCGTTCCGCAAGGCGCACTCGCTGGTGGCGAGCCTCGTGCGCGACTCGCTGGAGCGCCACGTGCCGCTCGCTGAGCTGGTGCAGGCGCACCCAGACCTCGGGGACGCCGGCGCGAAGTTGCTCGAGCCGGGCGTCGCCGTGAGTCGGCGCACCACGCCCGGCGGCGCGGGGTCGGTCGCGGTGGCGGAACAGATCGAGCGGTTCAGGCGGCGTCTCGACGTCGACCGGGCCCGGCTCGAGGTCGTCTCCGGCGAGGAGAAGCCCAACCCGCATCCCGCGTGAGCCAGCGCCGGGCGCTGAGGCCGGTGTCCCGGCGCCTGCTCTCGGGCGACCCGTTGGACGTCGCACCCCGGCTACTGAACACCCTTCTCGTGGTCGGGGAGCGGGTCGTGCGGATCGTCGAGGTCGAGGCCTATCGGGGAGCCGAAGATCCCGCCTCCCATGCGTATCGTGGTCCGACCAAACGCAACGCCACGATGTTCGGCCCGGCCGGGCTCCTGTATGTGTACTTCACCTACGGCATGCATTGGTGCGCGAACGTCGTGTGCACACCGGAGTCGGTGGCCGGCGCGGTGCTCCTTCGTGCCGGCGCACCGATCGACGGGATCGACGCCATGTTCGCGGCGCGCCCGGCGGCTCGCCGCGAACGCGACCTGTGCAGCGGTCCGGCGAAGCTGTGTCAGGCCCTCGGCGTCACCGGCACGCTCGACGGGGCGGATCTTTTGACCGGCGACCTCGGGGTCCGGTTGTGCTCCGACGGCACGAGGCCCCCGGCGAATCCCGGAAATGGGCCGCGGATCGGCATCACGACCGCCGCTGAACATCCATGGAGGTGGTGGGTGCCCGGCGACCCCAACGTCTCGGCTGCGACGCCGGTGCGAACCGCCGGCCGACGACCGTGACTCCGTCCGGCAGGCGGTGATGCTCAGTCGGGAATGCTGATGCTCTGCAGCTCGACGTACTCGTCGAGCCCGAAGAGGCCCGACTCGCTGTCCGAGACCCGATTGCTTGAACCCGCCGAACGGTGCGCCCCGACCGCGTCCGCCGGTGTTGACCCGGACATTGCCGGTACGCAGGCGCCGGGCGACCCGCTCGGCACGCGCCTTGTCCGTAGACCAGACAGCCCCGGAGAGGCCGTAGATGGTGTCATTGGCGATCCGGACAGCGTCGTCCTCGTCGTCGTAGGGGATCACGGTGAGCACCGGGCCGAAGATCTCGTCCTGGGCGATGGTCATGGAGTTGTCCACATCCGCGAAGACGGTCGGCCGGACGTAGTACCCGGTCGGCAGATCCTCGGGGGCCTCCGGGCCGCCGGTGACGAGGCGAGCGCCCTCGGCGACACCCTTCTCGATGTAGGACCGGACGCGTTCGCGCTGGGTGGAGGACACGAGCGGGCCGATCTGCACATCGCTCTGGGGGTCGCCGACCGTCACGGCCTCGGCGATGTCCTTGACCCGGCCCACGATTTCCTCGTAGCGGTCCCGGGGCACGAGCATGCGGGACAGCGCGATGCAGATCTGGCCCGAGTTGACATAACAGGCGCGCACGCCAGCCACCAGGGCCTCGTCGAGGTTGGCGTCGTCAAGGATGATGTTGGCCGACTTGCCGCCCATCTCGAGAGCGACGCGCTTGACGGAGTCGGCGGCGATGGCGGCAATCTGCTTGCCAGCCCGGGTCGAACCGGTGAACGAGACCATGTCGACGTCGGGATGCCGGACCAGCGCCTCCCCGATGACCGGCCCGACGCCGCTGACGAGGTTGAAGACCCCGGGGGGGAGCCCGACTTCTTGGGTGGCCTCGGCGATCGCCCACGCCGTCAGGGGAGCGACTTCGCTCGGCTTCAAGACGACCGTGCACCCGGCGAGGATCGCCGGCGCGATCTTGTTGACCACCTGGTTCAGCGGGAAGTTCCAGGGCGTGATGGCGGCGACGACGCCGACCGGGGCGCGCACGACCAGGTTTCCGCCGATCCGCTCCTCCCAGGTGAACTCCTCGGCGAGCTCCGCGTGCCAACCCAGATGGGCCAGGGGACCGGTCACCTGCATCATCTGGGCGATCTTCAGCGGCGTCCCGACCTCTGCAGAGATCGTGGCGGCGAGCTCGTCGGCCCGGGCGCTGAGGACGTCGGCGATCCGTCCGAGGTACTTCCCGCGCTCGGCCGGCGGGATGGCCCCCCACCCCGCGAAGGCAGCGCGGGCGGCCTTGACTGCCTTGTCGGCGTCACCGGGCGTCCCGGCGGGCACCTCGGCGATCACGGTCTCGGTGGCCGGGTTGACCACGGGGATGGTCTCGGAAGACTCCGAGTCGATCCAGGCGCCGCCAACGAAGATTTTCGAGAACTGCCCGTTCATGGGATCCCTCCAGGTCGTTCGGGCCCGATGTTATGTGGGGGACGCCGCCTGGAACCCGTTGGGTACTGGGTCGATTTCGGTGGTCGCAGGCAGCATCGACATCTGGGAAGCAAAAGGCCGTCCTTGGCGGACCGGCCGGGAGTAGTGGCCTACTCGTCGTGCAACATCAGAGCGGTTGGCGTGCGCCCGGCGCTTCGACCGGGAAACGCTGCGACGAGGTTGGCAAGAAGGATCGCGGCCGCAACCACCACGACCAACGACCACACCGGCACGGTCGGCGCCGCCAATGCACCGATCTCGTTGGCGAACAGCGTCCAGAGCCACCGACCCAGCGCGATGCCAAGGGGAAGGCCGACGACCAGCCCGAACACGACGGCGATCGTCGATTGCCAGGCCACCGCTGCCGCCAGCTGACGCTGGGTGAACCCCAGCGTCTTCAACAGCGCGAGGTCGTGACGTCGCCGCCGCACCGAAGCGGTGAGGGCCAACCCGAGGGCCGCGATTGCGCCGAGAGCGAGCCCGACCGCCAGCAAGATCGGTGTCGTGCCCATCGACCGGTAGTCCACGATCTGGGCCGGGCGCTGGACCGAGAGCACGGTGGCCAGGTTCCCCCCGCAAGGACCGGCCGTCGGCTCTCTGGCGAGGACCCGATTCGCCGACGCGGCCAGCTGCTGGGCGGCCCGTTCCCCTGCGGGCGAGCCGACGCCGCCGTTCACCCGCAAGAAGACCATGTTGGGGCCGTTGCAGCCTGGGTACGCCTCCGGCCCCTCTCGCTCGGTGAGCATCGAGTTGTCCGTTGGCACGATTGCGCCGATCCCCATCGAGGTATGCAGCCCCTCGGCAATGCCGATGGCCGGCATGGTGGCAACGCCGACCACCTTGAGCCGGATCGGCTTGGGCGGGAAGTTCGGCAAGAACTGCATCTCGATCGTGTCGCCGACGCTCTTGTGGAGTTCAGCGAGGGTGCCGGCACCGAGAACGACCTGGTCCGGCGCGCGCAGCCCGTGCCCCGAGATGATCGGGGGGGTGACCGCCGCACCCGGGTTGGCCAGTAGGACCGGGACCTCGACGCCGTCGAGCTGCAAGCTGCCGAACCACACGCCCGACTCGGCGGTGATCTCGTGGCTGTGGGCGAGAGTCTTTGTCACGGACGAGTTGGGAACCGGACCGTACCCATCGGAGCTCTGCACGGCGTAATCCCAGTTCCAGCCGTACAGCGCCGGGCGCGAGACCAAGGTCTGCAGGCTGGAGCCGAACGTCAGGGTCGCCGCGACCACGGCCATCGCGATCACCGCCCCGAGCAAGGCCGAGCGGGTCGGCACGGCACTGCGGCCGCGTCCAGGGTCGACGGCGAAGCGCACGCCTGCAACGGCCGACGGGGGAAGGCCGGAGCGGGCGGCGAGCTCTACGGTCGCTGAACGAGACATCGTCTCTCGACGACGGTCGGCCCGATGCGGTGCGCCGATGAAGGCGATCAGGACCGAGGCGCCCGCCAGGACGATCACCAGCGCCAAGACGCCGAAACCGAGCACGGTCCAGTCGGCATTGAAACCGGGGTCCGGATAGACGGGGCGGGCCGGGCCGATGGGGGACAACGGAGAAAGGGCGACCGCCAACCCTGCGGCCAGGACCGCGCCGACGAGGATCGACCCCCCGATACCGATCAGGCCGTCGAGCACAGTCGTGGCAGGGCCGGCTCCGACCGCCCGCATGACGAGCAGATCCTCATCTCTTGCGCCAGCTGCCGGGCAATGGCCTGGATGGCGAGCAGCAACGCCGCCAACCCGGCGATACCCCCGAACACGCCAAGTGCGAGCGCCTCGGGTCGGATCGACTGCTCCGCCTCGGCGACTGTTTGCGAGGCGACCTGAAAGTCGGTGAAATACCGTTCGGTCGAGTTCCACCTGCGTTCCACCGCCGGAACGTACTGAGAACCCCCCTGGACCTTTACGCCCAGGTAGACGAGCACGGCGTCGTTGAGCAGCGATCGGGTCAGCGCCGGAGTCGCGACGATGTAGGTGGGGAACCGCGCGATCTGATCTTGGACGACCTCTCGGTTCAGTACGCCAATGCCAGAGATCGTGAGCCGGAGCCGTCGGACCGGTCCGGAGCTCGTCGTCGGCGAGACGGCGATCCTCAGGGTCTCCCCGAGGTGGACGCCGAGTGCCGCTGCGGCCGTCTGGGTGACCATGACCTCGCTCGGATCCTTGGGGTTCGCCATCCTTCCGCTCGTGATCGTGAAGCGGTCCTGATTGAACAGCAGGCCATCGACGCTGCCGACGAAGAGCACCGAGCTTTCGAGACTGCTGGCCCTGACACCGCGCGACTTGAGAAGAGAAGCGTTCAATGCCACATAGCTCTCGACCTGTGCGACATGGGGAAATCGACGCACGGCGTCGATGAGCCGATTGGCAGCGTAGGGCTGACCGACCTGGGGGCCGGCTCCGGCTGGCTCGATCGTGAGATCGGAGGGATTTGTCGCCGCGAGAAAGGTCGAGAATGACGAAGCGGTGCGCCGCGCGGCCGCCACCGATCCAAGAGCGAGCCCTCCGACCAGCCCGACCAGTAGGACGAGGGCGAGGTAGCCGCCCCGGAGGTGTCGCCAGGTGACCTGGAACCGGTACCAGGCGGTACTGAGCGCCGAGGCGCTCACCCGCCGGGGGCGGCGGGGCCGTCCGGAGCGGGAGGTCCTCGCCGCCCGCCGGGCGCGTCTCCATTTGTCCCAGCATGAACGACCTGGTTGAGACGGCCAAGGTGGTCAGCCGGTGCGCCGGGCTCGTCGTGGCACCCGGCGGGCTATCTTGGGCGCCCCGGAAGCCCCGTTGCCGCCCGTTGCGCCCCCCGTGGAGCACTGGTAAGGTGGCTCTCCCGCCGTCATCAGTCGGTCCCCGTCGGAGGGCCGACGGCGGCGGGGTATCGAGCCCGGTAGCTGCGACTTGTCGCCTTGCCCGGGTTCGGACGGCAGGCACCAACGCCTTTGGCGGGTGCCCCGGTCGTTCCTTGAAAACGGAAGAGCGAGAGCCAAAAGCCAGTGCGGGCAGCACTGGGGCGCTTCGGCGCGCCGGTGCTGGCTGTCAATGCAATAAATCACATGGCGGGCAGATCCTCCTCGGAGGTTCGGTCCGTCCGTCAGTCGGGGCGAGTCACCCCGGCTGGCTCTTCGATTTTCGGGAGGCCCCTTCGGGGGCTGAGCGAAGGTCTCGATGGAGAGTTTGATCCTGGCTCAGGACGAACGCTGGCGGCGTGCCTAACACATGCAAGTCGAACGCTGTCCATTCGGTGGCAACACTGATGAAGACGGAGTGGCGAACGGGTGAGTAGCACGTGAGCAACCTGCCCCGAAGACCGGGACAACACCGGGAAACCGGTGCTAATACCGGATGCCCCCACCGGGCCGCATGACCTGGTGAGGAAATGGATTCCGCTTCGGGAGGGGCTCGCGGCCTATCAGCTAGTTGGTGGGGTAACGGCCTACCAAGGCGTCGACGGGTAGCTGGTCTGAGAGGACGATCAGCCACACTGGGACTGAGACACGGCCCAGACTCCTACGGGAGGCAGCAGTGGGGAATCTTGCGCAATGGGCGAAAGCCTGACGCAGCAACGCCGCGTGAGGGACGAAGGCTTTCTGAGTTGTAAACCTCTTTCAGCAGGAACGATAGTGACGGTACCTGCAGAAGAAGCACCGGCCAACTACGTGCCAGCAGCCGCGGTGATACGTAGGGTGCAAGCGTTGTCCGGATTTATTGGGCGTAAAGAGCTCGTAGGCGGTTTGATAAGTCGGATGTGAAACCCCCAGGCTTAACCTGGGGCCGCCATTCGATACTGTCATGGCTAGAGTCCGGTAGGGGACCATGGAATTCCTGGTGTAGCGGTGAAATGCGCAGATATCAGGAGGAACACCAGTGGCGAAGGCGGTGGTCTGGGCCGGTACTGACGCTGAGGAGCGAAAGCGTGGGGAGCGAACAGGATTAGATACCCTGGTAGTCCACGCCGTAAACGTTGGGCACTAGGTGTGGGGCCTATTCAACGGGTTCCGTGCCGCAGCTAACGCATTAAGTGCCCCGCCTGGGGAGTACGGCCGCAAGGCTAAAACTCAAAGGAATTGACGGGGGCCCGCACAAGCGGCGGAGCATGTGGCTTAATTCGAGGCAACGCGAAGAACCTTACCTGGGTTTGACATGTAGGGAAAAGCCGTAGAGATACGGTGTCCTTCGGGGTCCTACACAGGTGGTGCATGGCTGTCGTCAGCTCGTGTCGTGAGATGTTGGGTTAAGTCCCGCAACGAGCGCAACCCTTGTCCTATGTTGCCAGCGGGTAATGCCGGGGACTCGTAGGAGACTGCCGGGGTCAACTCGGAGGAAGGTGGGGATGAGGTCAAGTCATCATGCCCCTTACGTCCAGGGCTGCACACATGCTACAATGGCCGGTACAACGGGCTGCTATTCCGCGAGGAGGAGCCAATCCCCAAAGCCGGTCTCAGTTCGGATCGTAGTCTGCAACTCGACTGCGTGAAGTCGGAGTCGCTAGTAATCCCGGATCAGCAACGCCGGGGTGAATACGTTCCCGGGCCTTGTACACACCGCCCGTCACACCACGAAAGTCGGCAACACCCGAAGCCGGTGGCCCAACCCTTTTGGGAGGGAGCCGTCGAAGGTGGGGTCGGTGATTGGGGTGAAGTCGTAACAAGGTAGCCGTACCGGAAGGTGCGGCTGGATCACCTCCTTTCTAAGGAGTCGATGCTGGTCATTTCGACCAGCCACTCCCAAGTTGAACACTGGCTATTCGGCGAAACTTTCACATCGGCAGATGCCAAGCCGCCGTCCCCTCGAGGGACGCCCGTTTGGCACAGCATTCGATCCCTGAATGTGTCGTTGGACCTCGCTCTTCCGTTTTGAGGGAACGACCATTGGTCGTTCCTGGCGGCGCTCCCAGCTACCTGGTCGAGCCCAACCGCCCCGTGCGTGCCGATACCCGTGAAGTCAGGCGGGAATCGCTGCACGTGCCGAGCAGGCCCTTGAGAATTCCAAAGCGAGCACGAGCATCTTGTTCTCCAAGCTACAAAGAGCCAACGGTGGATGCCTTGGCGCCTGAAGCCGAAGAAGGACGTGGGCGACTGCGATAAGCCACGGGGAGCTGTCTACCTAGCGTCGATCCGTGGATTTCCGAATGGGGAAACCCAGCACCCGTCATGGGGTGTTACTCCGACCTGAATGTATAGGGCCGGACGAGGGAACCGGGGGAATTGAAACATCTCAGTACCCCGAGGAGAGGAAAGCAACAGCGACTCCCTGAGTAGCGGCGAGCGAAACGGGAAGAGCCTAAACCGAGCCGGTGTCAAGCCTGGTGGCGTTGCCGGTTTGGGGTTGTGGGACCCAAGAGAAGGGGCACCAGACCCTTCACGGAGTTACAAATCCAACGTGTAGCAGAAGCAGTCAGGAAAGCTGCACCGAAGAAGGTAATAGTCCTGTACGCGAAACGCGTTGGACTCCGCTTGGGCACCCGAGTAGCGCCGGATCCGGGAAAGCCGGCGTGAATCTGCGAGGACCATCTCGTAAGGCTAAGTACTCACAGGCGACCGATAGCGAACTAGTACCGTGAGGGAAAGGTGAAAAGTACCCCGGGAGGGGAGTGAAATAGTACCTGAAACCGTTGGTTTACAAACAGTCAAAGCGTCGTTGGCCCCGACGCTGATCCAATTTGCGGTGAGCAATCACCAATAAGGACAGATCAGCATATGTTGGGTTGCCGGCCGCGATGGCGTGCCTTTTGAAGAATGAGCCAGCGAGTTACGGTGTGTGGCGAGGTTAACCCGAGAGGGGTAGCCGAAGCGAAAGCGAGTCTGAATAGGGCGTTGAGTCGCATGCTGTAGACCCGAAGCCGAGTGAGCTAGCCATGGGCAGGCTGAAGCGGGAGTAAGACCCCGTGGAGGGCCGAACCCACCTTGGTTGAAAACAGGGGGGATGACCTGTGGTTAGGGGTGAAAGGCCAATCAAACTCGGTGATAGCTGGTTCTCCCCGAAATGCATTTAGGTGCAGCGTCGGGCGTTCAGCATCGGAGGTAGAGCACTGAATGGGCTAGGGGGCCTACAAGCTTACTGACCCCAATCAAACTCCGAATGCCGATGCTCCAGAGCCTGGCAGTGAGACCACGGGGGATGAGCTTCGTTGGTCGAAAGGGAAACAGCCCAGACCGCCAGCTAAGGCCCCAAATTCTAGGCTAAGTGGAAAACGATGTGGGAACGCAGAAACAGCCAGGAGGTTGGCTTAGAAGCAGCCATCCTTGAAAGAGTGCGTAATAGCTCACTGGTCGAGTGGTCCTGCGCGGACAATGTAACGGGGCTCAAGCCTAGAGCCGAAGCTGCGGATTTCTGTCTTATGACAGGAGTGGTAGGGGAGCGTCGATCTCGCAGAGAAGCGGGGGTGTGAACCCTCGTGGAGCGTGGTCGAGTGCGAATGCTGGTATGAGTAGCGAGAGAGGGGTGAGAAACCCCTCCGCCGTAAGCCCAAGGGTTCCTGGGGAAGGCTAATCCTCCCAGGGTAAGTCGGGAGCTAAGGCGAGGCCGAAAGGCGTAGTCGATGCACAACTGGTTGATATTCCAGTACCGCCGTGTCCGCGCCCATTCCGGACTAGGGATACTAAGGGGCTGACCTTCGGGTCGAACCGACCGGCCCTAGCGAGGAAAGCGAGGGAGGGACACAGGAGGGTAGGTGAGCCCAGGCGTTGGTTGTCCTGGGGTAAGCGTGTAGGGAGAGACCTAGGCAAATCCGGGTCTCACATATCCTGAGGCGCGATGCCGAGCCACACCAGGCGAAGTCACTAATCCCAAGCTGTCGAGAAAAGCTCCTAGCGAGCTGACACGGCGCCCGTACCCCAAACCGACACAGGTGGGCGGGTAGAGAATACCAAGGCGATCGGGAGAACTGTGGTTAAGGAACTCGGCAAAATACCTCCGTAACTTCGGGAGAAGGAGGGCCTCAATAGGGTGAAGGACTTCGCGTCCCGAGCTCGAGGAGGTCGCAGTGAATAGGGGAAAGCGACTGTTTACTAAAAACACAGGAGCGTGCGAAGTCCTAAGACGATGTATACGCTCTGACGCCTGCCCGGTGCCGGAAGGTTACGGGGAAGGGTTAGCCCTCGGGTGAAGCTCTGAACCTAAGCCCCGGTAAACGGCGGCCGTAAGCACAAGTTGCGGCTCCAGGGGAGTAATCCCCTGGAACAAACTCTGCTAAATGCTGGAAACCCCGAGTATCCGGCGATACTCGCCCAAGACCTCATCGGTCATTTCCGATTTCGGTAGCGGGCAGTGAAAATTCGTCCGGTGCGGACAATCAGCAGGAAAGGCCCGCTTGCTCAGGCCTGCTCCGATTGTTGCCTAACCCGAAATTCGGGTCGTGGGAACACAAGGGTGGAAGGGAAGCTTCGACAATCCCTGCCACTGTGGAGCAGTTGTCTGCGGAGCGGGAATCCTCAGAGGCCATACGCAGAGCTCCCTCTTTGAAGCAGAGGGATGAAGATATGGTCCACGCCTCGTGGCGACACGGGGAATCGCGTGAACTATAACGGTGAAGTTCCAACTTGGCCGTTGGAAAACCCCACTGTTTGCTGGAACATCCGAGTATCCGGCGGTACTCACTCACGTCACATCGTCTTCGTACGATTCGTCGCGTGAGAAGTGAAAATCCGTCCGGTGCGGACAATCAGCAGGAAACCGCCTGTCTGATCGACGTGCTCGAACCCAACTGGATTGTTGGATTTGTGGATGGCGAAGGCTGCTTTTGCGTGTCAGTGCATCGGAGTTCGATGATGCATCGACATGGAGGGTGGCAGGTACAACCTTCGTTCCACGTCTACCAGCACCAGGATCATCGAAACGTTCTGGAAGCGATGATCTCATTCTTCGGCTGCGGACGGGTACGTCCGAAAGGCCCGAACAGCAGTGTGTTGACCTTCGTGGTCGAGGCGCTCAGAGATCTTGAGGCAGCAGTGTTGCCGTTCTTCGAGGAACATCAGTTGATCGTGAAACTGGGCGACTTTGAGGTGTTCGCTGACATCGTTCGGCGAATGCGAGCGAAGGAGCACCTCACACGTTCGGGGTTCGAGCGGATTGTCTGTCTTGCCTACGGCATGAATGCACATGGCAAACAGCGGACACGGTCGATCGGACAGATCCTTGCGGGATCCTCAGAGACTGTACGTGGGGTTCCGCCCTACATCTTCTAGTAGGTGGAAAAGATACAGTCCGACCCCCATGGCGACATGGGGAGCTGGGCAGAAATGACCTGGCCCACCTGTATGCACATCAGCAGAATGTTGGTGTCATATAAGGTGAGTAACAAATGTGCCTAAGGTAGCGAAATTCCTTGTCGGGTAAGTTCCGACCTGCACGAATGGCGTAACGACTTTCCTACTGTCTCAACCACAGACCCGGCGAAATTGAAGTACGAGTAAAGATGCTCGTTAGCTGCATCAGGACGGAAAGACCCCGTGGACCTTTACTACAGCTTGATGTTGGGTTTTGGTACAGTTTGTGTAGGATAGGTGGGAGCCTTTGAAGCATTGGCGCCAGCCAGTGTGGAGGCAACCTTGAAATACCACCCTTTCTGTGCCGGGACTCTAACTTGGGTCCGTAATCCGGATCAGGGACAGCGTCAGGTGGGTAGTTTGACTGGGGCGGTCGCCTTAACAAAATGGGGCGAATCATGGGTAACCATGTGAGATAAAACTCTCGGCGTATGCTGGAACACCCGAGTATCTGGCAGTACTCCGCCTGTCACGCCGTGTAGTTACGGTTGTGACAATGGCGAGTAAAAATCTGACCAGTGCGGACAATCAGCAGGTTGGGCAATGAAACTGTTGCCTACCCCAACGACCACAACGAGAGCCCCGTTGATCTTCAACGGGTGATGGGATGGTCTGAACTGCACGGCGACGTGCAGATCGAGGCAGAAATGACCTCGAGACGGTACAAGTTACCGGGCTAACAGATTGCCTAAAACGTAACGGAGGCGCCCAAAGGTTCCCTCAGGCTGGTTGGCAATCAGCTGTCGAGTGCAATGGCAAAAGGGAGCTTGACTGCGAGACTCACAAGTCGAGCAGGTGCGAAAGCAGGGCATAGTGATCCAGCGGTTGCTTGTGGAAGCGCCGTTGCTCAACGGATAAAAGGTACCCCGGGGATAACAGGCTCATCTTCCCCAAGAGTCCATATCGACGGGAAGGTTTGGCACCTCGATGTCGGCTCGTCGCATCCTGGGGCTGAAGCCGGTCCCAAGGGTTGGGCTGTTCGCCCATTAAAGCGGTACGCGAGCTGGGTTTAGAACGTCGCGAGACAGTGAACGAACGCGCTGTCTATAAACTTGGCCATATGCTGGAAAGACCGAGTATCCTGCGCTACTTATATCGTAAACAGTTGGTTTGTCACATCTGCTCTGTACGTTTGTAGATATGACGGTCGGTATAAGTAAAAATGCGACAGGTGCGGTTAATCAGCAGGAAAGGCTGGAGGCGTACATCGCGGGCTTCGTAGATGGTGAAGGGTGTTTTCACGTAGCGATTCATCGCAACTTGAGCACCAAGCTTGGTTGGCAACTGGTTCCGGAGTTCCGGGTCAGCCAGGATGTCGTCCGGCTGGGATTGCTTGAGTTGATTCAAGCCACGCTCGGTTGTGGTTATCTACGCGAGAACCACCGATCGTCGAACGACCACACTTATGTCTTGGTTGTTCGACGACGTGAGGACTTGATCGATCGAGTCCTTCCTTTCTTCGAGCGAAATCCGATACTGAGCGCGAAGCAACGGGAGTTTCGGGCTTTCGCATCCATTGTGCAAGCAATGGCGGCGGGAGAGCACCAGTCGGCGGAAGGTTTTGCTCGACTGGCCGAGCTGGCCCAGCGAATGAACGGCGGTGGTAGGTATCGCCGCCGGTCAGCGCTCAAACTCCAGAATCCTCAGAGACCAGATGCCAGGCACTCTTTCGCAGAGTGAAGGGATGGTCCGATCTGCATGGCGACATGCAGAGTCAGGCAGAAATGATCTGACCGCCGACTGCATGGTCGGTAGTAACAAAAATGTCGGTCCCTATCCGATGCAGCCGTAGGAGATCTGAGAAAGGCTGTCCCTAGTACGAGAGGACCGGGACGGACGTAGCTCTCGTGTGCCAGTTGTCCTGCCAAGGGCACGGCTGGTTTGCGACCTACGGATGGGATAAGCGCTGAAGGCATCTAAGTGCGAAGCCCGTTTCGAGATGAGATCTCCCACAGGGAAACCTGGTAAGGCCCGTGGCCAGATCACCACGTTGATAGGCCGGAGGTGTACGCACAGCAATGTGTTCAGCCGACCGGTACTAATCGGCCGAGGGCTTGGAGCTTGCTCGTGCTCGCTTTGGAACGCTCAGGGCTGCTGCGGCAGCTGATCCCCCCGCGGGGGAGAGCGCACGGTTTCCGGTGGCCATGGCGGCGGGGAAACACCCGTTCCCATTCCGAACACGGCAGTTAAGCCCGCCAGCGCCGATGGTACTTGGGGGGAGGCCCCCTGGGAGAGTAGGACGCCGCCGGGATTCTGAGACAAGTGCCCGCCAAAAGCGGGCACTTGTCGCGTTCAGACGGTGAAGGACGTCACAGGCCGGCACCTACACTCGCTCGGTGCCAAAGGAGCCAAATCGCGCCCGGACCCCTCGTCAGGTTCCCGGTGCAGCGGCTCGGCCTCCCCGGCCCGGATCGACCTCGAAACCACGGGTCTCGGCAGGCAGCAAGACGGCTCGCTCGGGTCGGCCCGGACCACCCAAGGGGAAACGCACGGGCGTAGCCCGAGATTTCGCAGGTCCAGGCGCCAACCGAAATCGAAGTGGTGGCCGTAGGGGAGCTTCGCAAGGTTCGACGTCGCGACGACCATCGGGTCGGAGCTCATCAAGCGGAGAACCCTCGCAGCCGACATCGCGGTATCCGAGAACCACCGCCTCAGGTCGTCCGGCTAGAGCTCAGCGCGACGGCGAAAGTCGAAATGCACGGGGGCCGCGTCCGGCTGATGGCCGTAGGAAGTCCGGGACGGCGGAGCGGCGGCCTACGAGTGGCGGCGAACGCACTCGCACGCCTGGAGGAAGGGGCTCGTCGAGACCCGGTCGATCCGATGAGCGCGACGAGACCGGTCGCCGGGACGGCCAGCGTTCACCTCTGCCAGTCGCCAGTCGCAGGCCGTCGGGTACCGGGGAGCGGCGGCCTACGAGTGGCGGCGAACGCACTCGCACGCCCGTAGGAAGGGGCTCGTCGAGATCCGGTCGATCCGATCCGCGCGGCGAGACCGGTCGCCGGGACAGCCAACGTTCACCGCTGCCAGCCGCCGGCCGCGGCTGGGGCGGTGTGGCACGCCGAGGCGCGTTTCAGGTGAGCCGGAGTGCGGCCGACGCCAAGAAGGTGGAACCGCCGAGGTGGGGGTCTTCCAAATCCCGCCCCGCGCCAATGGACGAATGGGTCAGGGTCGATACCGACAATGGACAGGCAAGGTCTCGCGGAGGCAACTCCCCGCGATCGGCGTCGGCTCGGCCGACTCAGTCGGGCGCCGCGCGTGTCCCGAGGACCCAGTCCTTGCCGACGAATGTGGCGGCGGAGATCAGGGAAGGGGCTGTCGTCGCCACGAAGCGCCAGCGCGATTACCTCGTAAGACGATCTGAACAGTCGATTGCGGCGTATGAGGCGGGCCGCTTCCAAGAGGCACTGCGGCTGTCCAAGTCGGTGCTGAACCAGGTTCCAACCGTCGTCGCCCTGATCGAGGTCGCTGGACTGGCCTCCTATCGCCTTGGGTACTGGCGAGAGGCCGCCCGATACCTGAGCTCGTACTCGGAGCTCAGCGGGGAGAACGACCGAAATTCCCGCGCTCATGGACTGCTATCGAGCGCTGGGTCGGACCCCGAAGGTGGCGGAGCTGTGGACCGAACTTCGCCGGGGTTCGGCGGGCGCCGAACTCATCGCCGAAGCCCGCATCGTGGGCGCCGGGGCGCTCGCCGATACCGGTGACGTTGCGGGAGCGATCTCGTTACTTGCGAGCGGAGGGACCGCCAAGACGCTCCGAAACCCGGCTGAGCGGCACATTCGACAGTGGTACGCCCTGGCGGATCTCTACGAACGCGTGGGAGACGTGCCGAGGGCGCGTGAGCTCTTTCTCCGGGTGGCTCGGGCGGACCGCGACGCCTACGACGTCCAGGCGAGACTCGAGGCGCTTGGACGTCAGCGGAGCCGTCGACCCCGGGCGAAGTCCGCGCCAAGGGGAACCACGACGAAGCGCTAGTCGACCTTCTCGGTCGACGCCCGGTAAATGCTGCCGATCGCCGCGTCGAGCATGGCATCGAACTCGTGATCGCTTTGCTGGGCGGTCAGGCCTTCGGTGAGAGCGCGAGAAGCTTGCGATCACCCCGTGGTTCTTGACCAGGAGCTCGTTGGCGTCATCTCGGGAGTACCCACCGGACAGCGCGACGACTCGAGCCACCTGCGGGTGGCGCACGAAGTCTGCATAGAAGTCGGCCGCGTTCGGCAGGGTCAGCTTGAGCATCACCTGGTCGGTCGACGGCACCTGCTCGAGGTGTCCCTCGATTGCTGACCAGAGGAGATCCTCCGCCTCGGACTTCTGTGGAGAGTGGATGTCGATCTCCGGTTCGATGATCGGGATCAGCCCGGCGGCCAGGATTTGATGTGCCAGCTCGAACTGCTGGTCGACGATCCGCTGCACCCCGACCTTGTCGGCCAGCAGGATCACCGAGCGCATCTTCGTGCCCAAGACCCCCTTGGCCAGGGCCTTCTTGAGAAGCTCGTCGAGGTCGGGGATCGGTTTCATGAGCTGGACCCCGTCGGACTCTTCGGTCAGCCCCTTGTCGATCTTGAGGAAGGGGACGACGTTCTTCATGGTCCAGAGGTAGGTCGCCGAGTCCAGACCTTCGATCTCCCGGTCGAGCGTCCCCTCGAAGAGGATCGCGGCGACGATCCGATCGCCGCCGAAGCTCGGGCTCGTGACGATCCTGGCTCGCATCTCTTGTACCAGCGCGAACATCTCGTCCTCGCCGGAATACGCATCTTCGGGGATCCCGTACAGCTTGAGCGCCTTGGGAGTGCTCCCCCCGCTTTGATCCAAGGCAGCGATGAAGCCGCTACCCGAACGGACCTTCTCAAGTTGTTGTGGGTTCACCGGAACTCCTTGGACTCCGAGGACGCGGCCACCACCCTAGGGCGAGACGAGGAGCGGCGACCGATTCGGCGGAGGTGCCGTTCGTTGACGAAAGTCCCCGGACCATCCCCGCCAGACCGGGTCCCGGTGGATCGAGTGCTCGGCGGTATGCTGACTTTGCAACACAAATTTCATCGGCCTGAAATCGCGTCAGGCCTGGTGGTAGAGGGCTTTGGGGGCTCGCGGTCCCGGCTGGTGGGACGTGGCGAGGGCTCAGGAAAGGCCAGATCAGTGGCAACCGGTACCAAGCACGTGACTGAACAGCTCAACCGAGTCGTCATCCGGTTTGCCGGGGACTCGGGCGACGGGATGCAGCTCACCGGTGATCGGTTCACCACCTCGAGCGCGCTCCTCGGCAATGACCTTTCGACCTTCCCGGACTTCCCGGCGGAGATCAGGGCGCCGGCCGGGACCCTGGCGGGAGTTTCGGCCTTCCAGGTTCATATCTCGGATCACGACATTCTGACGCCAGGGGACGCGCCCGACGTCCTTGTGGTCATGAACCCGGCGGCGCTGCGCGCTGAGATCGGGCTCCTCCCCGCGGGAGGCACCCTGGTGGTCAACGTCGACGCGTTTGAGGAGCGCAATCTGACCAAGGCGGGGTACTCCAGCAACCCGCTGACCGACAACTCGCTGTCGGCCTACACCGTCTACGAGATCCCGATGACCTCGATCACCCAGGAGGTCTGCAAGGAGGCCGGGGTCAAGCCCCGCGACGCCGAACGATCGAAGAACTTCTTCGCGCTGGGCCTCGTGAGCTGGCTCTACACGCGGCCGATCGAGCCGACCCTCGAGTGGATCACCACCCGGTTCGGCAACAACCCACCCGTGGCCGAGGCCAACACTCGGGCATTCCGGGCCGGTTTCCACTTTGGTGAGACCGCCGAGCTCTTCACCTCCAACTACGAGGTGCGCCCGGCCGACTTCGCCCCGGGTGAGTACACCCAGATCACCGGCAACCAGGCGCTGGCGTGGGGCCTCCTGACGGCCGCCCGGCTGGCGGGACTGTCCTTGTTCCTGGGCAGCTACCCGATCACCCCGGCGTCCGACGTGCTCCACGAGCTGTCACGCCGCAAGGAGTTCGGCGTGCGGACCTTTCAGGCGGAGGACGAGATCTCCGGCGTCGGATCGGCGCTCGGCGCTGCGTTCGGCGGGTCCCTCGGGGTGACGACGACGAGCGGTCCGGGCTTGGACCTCAAGTCCGAGACGATCGGCCTGGCCATCAACCTCGAGCTCCCGCTCATCGTGGTCGACATCCAGCGGGGTGGTCCCTCGACGGGCCTCCCGACCAAGACCGAGCAGGCCGACCTGTTGCACGCCATGTACGGACGCCACGGCGAGGCGCCGCTTCCCATCGTGGCCGCTCGGACGCCGGCGGACTGCTTCCATGCGGCGATCGAGACGGTGCGGCTGGCCGTCACCTATCGGACGCCGGTCATCCTGCTCTCGGACGGCTATCTCGCCAACGGGGCCGAGCCCTGGAAGCTCCCCGACCTCTCGACCCTCCGGCCGATCGAGCCGGGCTTCGCGAGCGAGCCCAACCACACCGCAGACGACGGCAGCCCGTCGTTCCTTCCCTACGTGCGCGACCCCGAGACTCTCGCCCGCCCGTGGGCGCCCCCCGGGGTGCCCGGCCTCGAACACCGGATCGGCGGGCTGGAGAAGGCCGACGCGACGGGCAACGTCTCCTACGACCCCGAGAACCACGAGACCATGGTCAAGTGGCGGGCCGCCAAGATCGCCGGCATCGCCAAGGAGCTGCCTGACGTGGAGGTCGACCACGAGGACGGCGCCGAGGTGCTCGTCCTCGGGTGGGGCTCCACCTACGGAGCGATCACCGCGGGCGTTCGGCGGATCCGGGCACGGGGCCTGAAGGTCGCCCAGGCGCACATCGACTACCTGAACCCGTTCCCGCTCAACTTGGGCGCGGTCGTCCGCCGGTACCCGAAGGTCTTGATTCCCGAGATCAACCTCGGACAGCTGAGCAAGATGATCCGGGCCGAGTTCCTGGTCGATGCCCAGTCACTGAACAAGGTGCAGGGCGTGCCGTTCCGGGCCGGAGAGATCGAAGACGCCATCGTGAAGTTGCTGGGAGGAGACGCATGACGGCGATCCCCGTCACCACGCGCAAGGACTGGACGAGCGACCAGGAGGTCCGCTGGTGTCCGGGCTGCGGGGACTACTCGATCCTCGCCGCCGTCCAGATGCTGATGCCCGAACTCGGCGTGCGCCGGGAGAGCACGGTGTTCCTCTCGGGCATCGGGTGTGCCGCCCGGTTCCCGTACTACATGAACACCTACGGGATGCACTCCATCCATGGCCGCGCCCCCGCCATCGCAACCGGCCTGGCCACGACTCGCCCCGATCTCGACGTCTGGGTGGTGACCGGTGACGGTGACGCGCTCTCGATCGGCGGCAACCACCTCATCCACGCGTTGCGACGCAACGTGAACATGACGATCCTCATGTTCAACAACCAGATCTACGGGTTGACCAAGGGCCAGTACTCACCCACCTCCGAGGTGTCGAAGGTGACCAAGTCGACCCCGTTCGGCTCGCTGGACACGCCGTTCAACCCGATCAGCCTGGCCATCGGGGCCGAGGCTTCGTTCGTGGCGCGCACCCACGACATGGACCGCGCCCACATGCAAGAGATGTTCCGCCGGGCCCACGACCACCGGGGCGCCGCCTTCGTCGAGGTGTACCAGAACTGCAACGTCTTCAACGACGGTGCGTTCGAGAAGATCACCGGTCGCGACGTGCGGGCATCGATGCTGATCCCGCTCAGCCACGGCGAACCGATCCGCTTCGGCGCCGACAACGAGCGGGGCGTCGTGCAGCGTTCCGACGGGCGGCTCGAGATCGTCGATGTCGCCGAGGTCGGCGAGGACGCGCTGTTGGTGCACGACGAGGCCCGGGAGGACGCCGGTCTCGCCTTCTCGCTGTCGCGGCTCGCGAGCGGTCCTCACGAACCCACGCCGATCGGAGTGTTCCGCGCCGTCGAGCGTCCCGAGTACGGCGAAGAGATGTCCCGCCAGATCGTCCGGGCCCAGGAGCAGCGCGGCGTCGGCGACCTCGACACGCTGCTGCGCTCGGGCTCCACCTGGACGGTCGACTGACCGGTTAGCCGTCGAGGGGCCTGAACACCATCCCGGTGCGGGGCTTGGGGCTGAAGTAGGTCGTCTTCGGCGGCATGCGCCGCCGCTCGTGCGCCCACTCCGAGATCTGCCGCGACCGTCGGCGGCCGGAGGAGCACCGCCGCCTCCGCTTCGCCCGAACGGACCGAGGCCATGGCCTCCTGCCAACTGTGGCGATGGGTCGTCTGGGCGTTGGGGAACCCCTGCATGGCCAGGGCGACCAGGCTCGAGTCGAGCTCGCTGTTGGCCGCCTCGTAGGTCTCGGGCCGCGGCGTGAGCAGCCAGGCGTCCTCGTTGGTGATCACCGCCAGCGAGCCCGCCTCACCGAGGGCGGCCGCCACCCGGTCCGAGCCGTCGCCTGCTCGCACGACGTCGAACCACTCGCCGAAGCCCTCGATGAGCTCGGCCCCCGAGACACCCGAGATGACGCGATGGATGGGTTTCACGACGAGCTGGTCGTCGGTGAGCTCGACCACGAGCGCCATGACCGCGTCGTGACCATCGGGTCCGTCCCCGCGCTCGGCGCGCATCTGGCGCCGGTAGGCCCGGGCGACCTCGTAGCGGTGGTGCCCGTCCGCGATGACGACCGGGCCGGCCGCGATGGCGTCGGTGATCGCGGCGGAGCGGGTCTGCGGGGCGACCCACAGTTCGTGGCGCACACGGTCGTCGTCGTGCACGTCGATCTCGGCCGGGCCCTCGGGCGCCAGCACCGAGGACATCCCGCTCGTGAGCGAGAGCCCCCAGATGGGTGAGAGGTTGGCCCTCGTCGCAGTGATGAGGTCGAGCCGGTCGCTGCGGGCCTTGGGCAGCGTCTCCTCGTGGGGGAGGACATCGCCCTCCTCGTCGTCCTCGGGGAGGCCCAGCGCGCCGATCACGCCGAGCGTCCGGTGCCCGGCGGGGTCGGTCATCCGGTACAGGTAGAAAGCCGGCCGGTCCTCCAAGAGCAGCATGCCTTCGGCCCGCCACTCCAAGAGCAGCCGCTCCGCCACCTGATAGCGGTCGAGGCCGGCCCGCAGATCGGCCTCGGGGAGCTCGAGGTGCACCGAGTTGAACGACGACCGCATGGCCAGCCGGCTGCGCTCGGGCGGCTCGATCACGTCGTAGGGGGGCGCGATCACCTGGCTGAGCGGGGTGACCGCGGGGTCGTAGCGAAGTCCCAGGAAGGGGGAGAACCGGGGCATTGCCGTTCCACTCTGGCACACCGTCCGCCGGCCCCATCCGGGGGAAGACCATGGCCAGGAGAAAGGCGCCCGATCGTAGAATCGACCCGTGGGCGCCACGCCGGGGGTCGAGTCGAAGGGCGCCGACGAGAGCGGCATCCTCACGGTCCCGAACCTCATCACGATGGTGCGGCTCGCGTGCCTCCCGGTCTTCGTCTGGCTCGTGTTCGGCGCCCAGCAGCAGACCGCCGCCGCGATCCTGCTCGCAGTGCTGGGGGCTACCGACTGGGTCGACGGCTACGTGGCCCGCCGGTTCCACCAGGTCTCGACGGTCGGCAAGGTGCTCGACCCGACCGCCGATCGGCTCCTCGTCGGCACCGCGGTGATCGTGATCATCGTGCACGGGGCGGTCCCGGTCTGGTTCGGCGTTGTCACCTTGGCGCGCGAGGTGCTGGTCGGGCTGATGGTCCTCGTGCTGGCCGGGCTGGGGGCGGCTCGCATCGACGTCCTGTGGGTGGGCAAGGCGGGCACGTTCGGCCTGATGTTCGCCTACCCGGCATTCCTCCTCGGGCACGGCACCGCGTCGTGGCAGGACCCGATCCGCGTGTGCGCGTGGGTCGCCGGCGTCGCCGGGCTCACGTTGGCGTGGATCGCGGCGGCTGCCTACGTCAGGCCGGCCCGAGCCGCGCTGGCCTCCGGGCGGGCCGGGCGGGGCGGCTCGCTCGGCACCGAGTCGGGGGTCTCTGCGTGAAGGCGGTGATCATGGCGGGGGGTGAGGGCACCCGGCTGCGTCCGCTCACCTCCAACCAGCCCAAGCCGATGCTCCCGATGGCGAACCGCCCGCTCATGGAGCACGTCGTCCACCTGCTCCGCCGGCATGGCTTCGAGGAGATCGTGGTCACGGTCGCCTTCATGGCCAACCAGGTCCGCACCTACTTCGGCGACGGGTCCGAGCTGGGCGTGCGCATGGTGTACGCGACCGAAGAGACCCCCCTCGGCACCGCCGGCTCGGTGCTGAACGCGCGCGACGAGCTCGACGAGCGGTTCCTCGTGATCTCCGGTGACGTGCTGACCGACGTGGATTTGAGCGCGGTGGTCGCCTTCCACGAGGAGAAGAAGGCGCTCACCACCATCGCCCTGCACTCGGTGCCCAACCCGCTCGAGTTCGGGATCGTCATCACCCGCGAGGACGGCTCGATCGAACGGTTCTTGGAGAAGCCGACCTGGGGCCAGGTCTTCAGCGACACCATCAACACCGGCATCTACGTGCTGGAGCCCGAGATCTTCAACTACATCCCCACCGAGGGCGCTTCGGACTTCTCCAACGACGTCTTCCCGGCCGTGCTGGCGGCCGGGCGTCCGATCTTCGGCTGCGTCTCGGAGGGCTACTGGGAGGACGTCGGGACGACCGAGGCCTACCTCAAGGCGCACAACGACGTCTTGGACCAGAGGGTCCGCGTCGAGATCGACGGTTTCCCGCTGCGCCCGGGCGTCTGGCTCGGCAAGGGCTCGACCCTCGACCCGAGAGCCCGGGTGGAGGGCCCGGCCCTGATCGGCGACAACTGCTCGATCGGCCCGGGCGCGGTGCTTGGTCAGTACTCGATCCTCGGCGACAACGTGAGGGTGGCCGAGGCCGCCGAGGTGTGGCACTCGATTCTCGGCGACAACTGCTATCTCGGCGCGGGCGCCCGGGTCGAGGGGTCGGCGGTGGCCCGGGCATGCGACCTGCGACGCGGCGCCCGGCTCCAGCCGGGCTCGGTGCTCGGCGAGCATTGCCTGATCGGGGCCGGGGCCGAGGTCGGCGCGGGGGTGAAGGTGTACCCGTTCAAGACCGTCGAGGCCGGGGCGGTGGTGAATTCCTCGATCGTGTGGGAGTCCACGGGTTCGCGGTCGCTCTTCGGTCGCGACGGTGTGCGGGGGATCGCCAACGTCGACATCTACCCCGAGCTCGCGGTGCGCCTCTCGATGGCGTGGGTGTCGACGCTCGGCCGGGGCGCGTCGATCACCGCGTCACGCGACACGAGCCGGACCGCCCGCATGCTCAAGCGGGCGATCATGGTCGGGTGCAACGCGGCCGGTGTGAATGTCGGCGACCTCGAGGTCGCCACGGTGCCGGTCATGCGTCACCACGTCCGCAACACGTCCAGCCGCGGCGGCGTGACCGTGCGGCTGGCCGCCGACGACCCCCAATCGGTCGTGGTGCGATTCTTCGACGCCGACGGCCTGGACCTCGACGAGGCCGGGCAGCGCAAGATCGAGCGCATGTACCACCGCGAGGACTTCCGCCGGGTCCTCGCCTCGGAGATCGGCGACATCGACTTCCCGGCGCGCGCCGTCGAGCAGTACACGGCGGACCTCGTCGCGGCGGTCCGGGTGGGCGACGACCGCACCGCCGGGTTCAAGCTGGTGCTCGATCTCTCCTTCGGGTCGGCCAGCTTCGTCATGCCCAACGTGCTGGCCAAGCTCAACGCCGACGTCCTCGTCGTCAACCCCTTCGCGCACACCGCCGGGATGATCTCGGCCGACCGGTCGGCCAACGCGCACCGGGTCGCCGAGCTCGTCCGTGCCTCGGGCGCCCAGCTCGGCGCGGTGGTCGACCCCGACTGCGAGCACCTGACCATCGTCGACGACGAGGGGACCGTGCTCACCGACGACCAGGCGCTCCTCGTGCTCTTGCACCTCGTCACCGCCAACGAGCGCGACGCCCGGGTCGTCCTTCCGGTCTCGGTGCCCAACGCGGCGGTCGAGATCTGCGCCGAGGCTGGGGCGAAGATCACCTACGCCAAGCTGAGCTCGGCCCATCTCATGGAGCTGGCGGCGCGACCGGGGGTGGCGTTCGCGGCCAGCCAGTCCGGCGGGTTCATCTGGCCGCGCTTCCTCCCGGCCTACGACGCCGCGGCGAGCCTGGTCATGCTGGTCGACATGCTGGCGGCCAGCGGCGAGCCCCTGTCCAAGATCGTCGGATCGTTGCCCCCGATCCATGTGACCCATACGACCGTGCCGACGCCGTGGGAATCCAAGGGCCTGGTGATGCGGGGCCTGGTCGAGCGCCTGGCCGACCGCGAGACGGTGCTGGTGGACGGCGTCAAGGTCCTCGAAGAGGGGGGCTGGGCCCTCGTCCTGCCCGACCCCGAGGAGCCTGTCACCCACGTCTGGGCCGAAGATCGGACCGCGCTCGGCGCCGCGACGCGCTCGGAGGCCTACGCCGCGATCATCCGCCAGCTGCTGGCCTGAGCGCGCCCGTGATCCACGGCGCCCGGTTCCGATAGGGTCGCTCGCCATGATTGTCCCCGAAGACCTGCGCTATTCGAGCGACCACGAATGGGTCCGGGTGGACGGGGCAAGGGTGCGGGTGGGGATCACGGACTACGCGCAGGACGCGCTGGGCGACGTCGTCTTCGTCGACCTGCCGGCCGTGGGCCGCGACCTTGAGGCGGGCGCGATCCTGGGCGAGGTCGAGTCGACCAAGTCGGTCTCGGAGATCTACGCGCCGGTGACCGGTCGCGTCGTCGAGGTCAACGCGTCGCTCGCCGGCTCGCCGGAGCGGCTCAACGAGGACCCCTACGGCGAGGGATGGATCTGCGAGGTCGAGCTGACCGACTCGGCCAGCCTGGACGCCCTGCTCGACCCGGCGGCATACCGCCAGCTCACCGAGACGTGAGCGCTCTGCTTGAGCTGGCCCGACGCGACGCAGCAGCGCTCGGGAGCCCAGGGAACCGGTTCGGCGAAGCGACTACCCTACGGGGGGTGTTCTGCCACAACTGTGGGCATCGGAACCCTTCGGGTGTGAATTTCTGCTCATCGTGTGGCGCTGCTCTTGTCAACGACGTCACCGAGACCACCGTCGTGTTGCAACCCGTGGACGAGCACGGTGAGTCACCCGACGAAGATCCCTCGGTGACGTTGGTCGAGGTCCCGCGCGGCCATGGCGTGCTCGTCGTCAAACGCGGTCCGAGTGTCGGCGCGCGCTACGAGCTGGAGAAACCGGTGACGAGGGCCGGCCGGCACCCCGAGAGCGACATCTTCTTGGACGACATCACCGTGTCACGCCGCCACGCCGAACTGGCCCGCCAGGACAACGGTTCCATCGTGATCCGAGATGACGGGTCGCTCAACGGCACCTACGTGAACCGGGAACGGATCGAGGAGCAGACCCTGCAGGGCGGCGACGAGGTGCAGATCGGCAAGTTCAAGCTGGTCTACCTGGTGGCGGGCGACGCATGAGCACCCGGACCTACCTGTCGATCGGCGACGTGCTGAGCCTGCTGCGCCAGGAGTTCCCCGACATCACCATCTCCAAGATCCGGTTCCTGGAGAGCCAGGGCCTGGTCAACCCGGAGCGCTCGCCGTCGGGCTACCGCAAGTTCTACGACCACGACGTCGAGCGCCTCCGCTGGGTGCTCCGTCAGCAGCGTGAGCACTTCTTGCCGCTCAAGGTCATCCGCGACCGCCTGGCGCGTTCGGGGGAGATCCCCGACGACGCCGGCGACTTCGATGAGATGGATGAGATCGTTGAGATCGATGAGATCGATGAGATCGTTGAGGCAGCGGCCGACGGCATCGAATTCGAGGCCGATGTCGTGCTCGAAACCGAACAGTCGCGCGGCGCGCCGTTTCTGCGCGCTGTCGAGCCGGACGCGCGCGACGAACCGGTGACGAACGCGGCGAACGGTTCGTTCGAGCGCGAGGAGATCGAAGAGGACGAGTGGGTCGAGGCGCCTTCGGAGTCGCGCGCCGGCGCGTTGGCCACCACCTCGGCCGCGCTGGCGCCGCGCCAAGCCTCGGTCAAGACCGCGCAGGTGTCGCGCCGCGACCCCGAGCCTCGGGGCAGCGTCGAGCGCCCGGCCCGGGCCCAGCGGTCCCCGAGCGAACCGCCGGCCCCGAAGGCGCGCCCGGCGCGCGAGCCCGAGCCGGCCCGGGAGCCGGCGCCGGCCGGCGACGTGAGCGGCGCCTCGATGACCATGGACGAGCTGTGCGCGGCCAGCGGGCTCGCCGTGACCGAGGTGGCGGCCCTCGAGGGCTTCGGCCTCATCGAACCGCTGGTCGTGGGGGGTGCGCTCTACTACGACGAGGAGGGGCTGACCGTCGCCAAGCTGGTGGCCGACTTCGCCCGCTTCGGGATCGAACCGCGGCACCTGCGGATGTTCCGCAACGCCGCTGACCGGGAGCTCGGCCTCATCGAGCAGGTGGTGACGCCGCTGCTCCGCCAGCGCAACCCCGAGGCGCGCCAGCGGGCCCTCGACTCGGCGGCCGAGCTGTCGCGTCTCGGTCAGTCGTTGCGCGCCGCCATCCTGCGCCGCTCGCTGCGCCAGCATCTCGGCGGCTGACGCCCGACGACCAGGAACGACGTCGCCGACCCGCGGCCGGTGGGCAAGTCCGAAGCCGCCGGAGCTACATTGCGTGCATGGTCGAGGTCAGGCTGAGGGCGGTCCGGGTCGACCTGCAGTCCAACACACCGGTCCTGTTGTTGCAGGAGACCGACGGCGAGGGCCGGACGCTTCCCATCTTCATCGGCACACCGGAGGCCGCCGCCATCGCGTATGCGCTGCAGGGCGTGACCATGCCCCGGCCCATGACCCACGACCTCATGCGCGATGTGCTGACGTCCCTCGACGTCGAGATCGAGCGCGTCGTGATCACCGAGCTGCAGAACTCGACGTACTACGCCGAGTTGCGGCTCCGCCGGGGCAGCGACGTGACCGTGGTCTCGAGCAGGCCCTCGGACGCCGTCGCGGTCGCCGTGCGCACCGGCAGCCCGCTGTACGTCTCCGATGAGCTCATGGACGCCGAGGGCATCATGCTGGCGGCCGACACCGAGGACGAAGACAGCGACGACGACGTGCCGGCCGACGTGCTGATCGGCCAGTTCCGCCAGTTCTTGAAGGAGATCAAGCCCGAGGACTTCGCGACGTAGCTCGCGGCGGTCTCGGCGTCGATGACGCCTTCAGCGACCCGGTTCCACCAGCACCCGGCCGCGGACGCGCGCCGCGGCCAGATCGCCCAACGCGTCGGCGATGCCGCCCAACGGGACCTCGCGCTCGACCATGGACTCGGCCCGCTCGGCCGGGAAGTCTTGGGCGACGTGCGACCACACCTCGCGCCGTTCCTCGATCGGCGTCATCGACGAGTCGACCCCGAGCAACGCCACCGAGCGCACGATGAACGGGTAGACGGTCGAGGAGAACGCGTTGCCGCCGGTCAGCCCGGACGCCGCCACCGCGCCGCCGTAGCGCAGCGAGCGCAGGACCGCCGCCAGGGTCTCACCGCCGACGCAGTCGACGGCGGCCGCCCAGCGTTCGGGCCCGAGCACCCGGCCGTCGGCGCCGGTCACCTCGTCGCGTCCGATGACCTCGGCTGCCCCCAGCGCGCGCAGGTAGGGGTGCTCGGCCGCCTTGCCGGTGCTCGCGACCACCTCGTAGCCGTGTCCGGCCAACAGCGAGACGGCCATGGACCCGACGCCGCCGGAGGCGCCGGTCACCAGCACCGGGCCCTGGCCGGGGGTCACCCCATTGGCCTCGAGGCGCCGGAGCGACAAGGCGGCGGTGAACCCGGCCGTGCCGACGGTGACGGCGTGGCGCGCGCTCACGCCCGCCGGCAACGGCACGACCCAGCCGGCCGGCACCCGGGCCCGCTCGGCGAACCCGCCGTGGTGGGCCACGCCGAGGTCGTAGCCGTGTGCGAGCACCGTCGATCCGCGCGCGATCCCCGCCTCAGGGCTCTCGACGACCGTCCCCGCCAGGTCGATGCCCGGGACCAGCGGGTAACGCCGGGCCACCCGGTTGCCCGCCTCGAGCACCATGGTGTCCTTGAAGTTGAGCGCCGCCCACTCCACGTCGATCACGACCGGGTCCTCGCCCAGCTCGGCGTCGGTCAGCTCGCGGACCGAGGTGCGCAGGTCCTCGCCGTCCTTGTCCACCACGAACGCTCGCGGGCCCATCGGGTCACTCTAGAAGCGGCGGTACCCTCGACTTCGATGACGACGCGGCGCCGAGCACTTCGGTGAGCCCGACCGGCCCGTTCGGGGCCTGGGACTCGCCGCTCGCCGTCGCCGAAGTGGCCGCCCAGCGGGTGTCGCGCTCCGCGCTCGCCTCCGACGGCGCCTCGCTGTGGTGGCTCGAGGGCCGGCCCGAGGAGCGGGGGCGGGTCGTGCTGGTGCGCAGCGACGGGGGTGCCCCGGTCGTGGTGTCGCCGGAGGGCGTGAGCATCCGCTCGCGCGTGCACGAGTACGGCGGCGGCGCGTGGTGCCTGCTCGACGGCGGCGCCGCCTTCGCGTACGTCGAGGAGTCGAGCCAGCGGGTGCACGTCGTGGGCGACGCCGGAGCAGTCGCGTTGGGCGGTGAGCCGCCGGCAGGGGAACGGTGGTACCACGGGGGCCTCGTCGCGGGGCCCCAAGGCAGCGTGCTCGCCATCCGAGAGCGCCATCTGGACGGAGGGGTCGAACGCACCGTCGTGCGTCTCGAACGCGCCGAGCCCGGGACCGAGGCGACACTGTGCCGCGGCCGGGACTTCTACGGGTCGCTCGCGCTCTCCCCGGGGGGCGCCCACCTCGCGTGGGTCACCTGGGACCACCCGGACATGCCCTGGGACGCGACCGAGTTGTGGGTGGCCGACTTCGCGGCCGGCGGCGAGCTCACCGGGGACCGCCGAGTCGGGGCCGACCGGCTGGCCGGCTGCTCGATCGACCAGCCGCGCTGGCGGGAGGGCGGCGAGCTGGTGTGCCTCGCCGATGCCGAGGGGTGGTGGCAACCCTGGGTCATCGGACCCGGCGGGCCGCCCGAGCGCCGCAGTGCGCTCGAGGCCGACTTCCAAGCTCCGGCGTGGGCGCTCGGTCAGCACACCGTGGTGGTGCTCGGCCACGGCGCGCTCGGGTGCATCTGGACCATCCAAGGGGTGGGCCGGCTCGGCGTTGTCGACGACGAGCTCGGCCCCCGCGAACTCGCCCAGCCCTGCGTCCAGTTGTCGTCGCTCTGCGCGCACGGCACCGGGTTGGCCTGGCTCGGGGCGACCTCCAGCGATCCCGGTGGTGTGTGGGTCCTTCCCAACCTCGCAGCGCCGGAGGGCGTCGTGCGCATGGCCGGCATGACGCCGCCGCTCGCCACCGACGACGTCTCGGTCGCTGAGGCGCTGCTCGTCCCGGTCGGCGACCGCCGGGTGCACGCCCTCTTCTATCCGCCGCACCTCACGGGCTGGCACGGCCCGGCCGACGAGGCGCCGCCCTTGATCGTGCTGGCCCACGGCGGCCCGACCTCCGCCGCCCACGCCGGCTTCGACCCGATGGTGCAGATGTTCACGACGCGGGGCTTCGCGGTGGTCGCGGTGAACTACGGAGGCAGCTCGGGGTACGGACGGGCCTACCGGCGGGAGCTCGACGGCCGCTGGGGCGTGCGGGACGTCGACGACTGCGTCGCGGTGGCGCGTTGGCTGGCGGAGAGCGGTCGGGTGGACGGCCGGCGCATGGCGATCCGGGGTTCGAGCGCGGGCGGTCTGACCGCGCTCGGCGCGCTCGTCCGCTCCGAGGTGTTCGCCGCGGCGGTGTCGTGGTACGGGGTCACCGACCTCGCAGCGCTGGCCGCGGCCACCCACGACTTCGAGGCCCGCTACATGGACCGCCTCGTCGGACCGCTCCCCGAGGCCCTCGCGATCTACGAGGAGCGCTCACCGGTGCACCGGGTCGCCGACATCACCGGCGCCGTCCTCCTCCTCCAGGGGGAGGACGACCCGGTCGTCCCGGCCGAGCAGACCCGCGCCATGGCGGCCGCGCTGGAGGCTCGCGGCGTGCGCTGCGAGGTCCACTACTTCGCCGGCGAGTCCCACGGATTCCGCCGCGCCGAGACCCTGGTCCGCTGCTTCGAGGCCGAGCTCGCCTTCTACGGGGCCGTCCTGGTCGGGTGAGTGGGGCCGCTCGATCCCCGGTGCTGCCAGTGGCTCGGCGCGAACCCGCTGGTACCCTGGGATGACGGCAACGCGCGCCTGACGGGCGGCGCCGTCGGTGGGGAGAGAGTGGTCACGAACTTCTCAAACAGGGTGGGCGCAGCCCTGGGCACCTGGCAGCCCGAGGAGGGCGACGCGGCCCTCTACGCGCTCTCGGGGCTCTTCGCGCTGCTCACGATCGCCCTCAGCGGCAACGCCCTGTACCGCCAGTGGGCCGACCTCGCCATCGGCCCCTACCTCGCGGCGGCGCTGCTCTCGCTCGTCGTGGCACGCGTCCGCCGGCGGCGCGACGGTGCCGACCCCACCCGCCGCGAAACCCGCCCGCACCGGCACTGGTCCGGGGCCCGGATCGTGCTGTTCCTGGTCGTCCTGTTCGGCGCGACCTTGATCCCGCTGTCCCTCGAGGTCGCCTGGCGGACCGAGGGCGACCCGGCGGCCCACGTGCAGCCCGAGGTGGCCGTCGTCGAGCTGGCCGGGCACCGCGCCGTGCACGGCATCTCGCCGTACCAGGCGAGCGTGAAGGACGGGAGGGTCACCAAGCCCGTCAAGGGCTGGCCCGCGTATCAGGCCTTCTATCCCTACCTGCCGCTCATGACGGTGTTCGGGCTCCCGAGCAGCGTGCACGGCGCCCCGCCCCGCTTGACCGACGCCGCGGGTGGCGTTCAGCGGCGTCACCCTCCTCGTGGTCCTGGCCGCGCTCGCGCTCATCCGCGCCCCGAGCGAGCGCAAGGTGCGCGCCCTGCAGGTGCTGACGGCCTTGCCCACCGCCGCGCTCCTGCTCGCGACCGGGGGCGACGACATGCCGATCCTCGCGTTCTTGCTCCTGGCGATGGCGCTCGCGCAACGACGACGACCCGGCTGGTCGGGGATCGTGCTCGGCATCGTCTCGTCGATGAAGTTCACGGCCTGGCCGCTCGCCGCGCTGGCGCTCTTCGCGGCGCGCGACGCCTCGGGCAAGCGGGCCCCCGGCCGCATGGTGCTCGGCATGGTGGCGATCGCCGGACCGGTGGTCACGCCGTTTCTGATCACCAACCCGCACGTGTTCATCGTGAATGTGATCCTGTTCCCGCTCGGCCTCTCCGGTGTCGCCTCGCCGGCCGCCAGCCCGCTACCGGGGCACCTGCTGGTGAACGCGTTCCCGGTCATGCGTCACGTGCTCCCGATCGCCGCGCTCGGGATCGGTGGCAGCTTCCTCGCCAGGCGCCTGATCCGGCGCCCGCCGCGCTCGTCCGCCGAGGTGACCGCGCTCGCCGGCTGGGTGATGCTGGTCGCTATCCTGGTCGCGCCGGCGACCCGCATCGGCTATCTCGTGTACCCGATCAACTTCTTCGTCTGGTCGTTCATGTTCAAGGGCGCCGATCGCGACGCCGCGCTCGAGGCGTCCTTGGACCTGCCCGAACCCGCCCTGGCCTGAGCGTCGCGCTCAGTCCTGGTCCTGGACCTGGAGCACCGTGAGCGAGAAGTTGGTGATGTCGGTCGTCCCTGCGGCGTCGAAGGTCGTGGGCGCGACGATCACCCCCAACTGCCAGTAGAAGCCGTCGTCGCCGGCGATCTGGCCCACGATCTGCTGGCCCGGTTGGTGGGTGGCCGGGCCCTGGGTCACCGTGCTCCAGCCGAGGTCGTGCAGCTCGTCCTTGTAGAAGACGAGGACCGCCTCTTGGGAGGCGTCGATCGTGAACTCGACCTGCTGGTCGTAGGTGGAGCCCTCTCCCGGGTTAGACGTCTGGCCGCGGACCGCGCCCTTGGGCAAGGTGATGGCGTCGATCACGTTGGTCGGCGGTTCCCCGTCGGTCTCGATAGGGGAGAGGCCGGACTTTGCGCTTACCGCCAGCAGCGAGGACCCCTTCACCTTGCTCGCGCCCTTGGGGACCTTGGGCTGGCCGTTCGCGGTGTGGGTGAGCGCCGATCCGAGGGAGAAGACGACCAGGATGACGACGGCCAGGGCGCCGACGATGAGGGCCGGCTTCATCGTGAAGTTCGGCTTGGGCGGAGGCTGAGGCGTCCCCTCCATGACCACCCAAGCCTACGGCCTGGGCTGGGGGGCTCCCGCTCGCTCGCCCCACCCGAAGTGGTCGATCGGGCCGTGCCCGCGCCCGAGGCGCCAGGTGGCGGCGCCGGCCAGCGCCCGGGCCACGTAGGCCTTGGCGGCGCCGATCGCGTCGAGAGTCGGGACGCCCAGCGCGAGGTTGGCCGCGATCGCCGCCGAGAGCGAGCAGCCGGTCCCGTGGTCGTTGCCGGTCGGGACGCGCTCGCCGTCGAGCACGACCACGCCGTCTCCCGAGACCACGACGTCGGGGGAGGGGGCATCGGCGTCGCCTCCGGCCAGATGGAGATGGCCGCCCTTCACCACCACCGTGCCGGTGCCCAGCGCGCGCAGCTCCTCGGCCGCCTCGGCCATGGCGTCGGTCGTGGCGAGGTCCTCCAAGGCCCGCCCGGTCAAGAGGGCGGCCTCCCGGAGGTTGGGCGTGGCCACGCTGGCCCAGGGCAGCAGCAGCCTGCGGTACGCGTCGATGCCCTCCTCGTCCATGAGGCGATGACCGGTCGAGGACACCAGGACGGGGTCGACGACCAGGTTGGCCAGGGCGCCGCGTGCGGCCAGCGCCGCCGATCGCGGCCACCGTCGGGCCGGTGGCCAGCATGCCGGTCTTCACCGCCCGGGGCGCGAGGTCCTCCAAGACCGCCTCGACCTGCGCGACCACGAACTCGGGCGCCAGCGCGACCACGCCGGTGACGGCCGCCGTGTTCTGCGCGGTCACCGCGCTCAGCGCGCTGGTGCCGAAGACGCCGTGCGCCGCGAACGTCTTGAGGTCGGCTTGGACGCCAGCTCCGCCTCCGGAGTCCGAGCCGGCGATGCTGAGCGCGACGACCGGTGTGCTCACCGCGCCGGGCCCGGCTCGCCGAGAAAGGCGCCGATGGGGGTGCCGGTAGGGTGGACCTCGGTGGGGAGCACTCCTCGGGCAGTGACCGACGACCCCTTCGTCGTGGCCGGTCGGACCTTCTCGAGCCGACTGTGGCTCGGGACCGGCGGCATGTCGAGCCTCGAGGCACTCGACGCCGCGCTCGTCGCCTCGCGCAGCGAGCTCGCCACCGTCGCCGTCCGCCGCATCGATCCCCATGCCGGCGGGTCCTTGCTCGACGTGCTGCGCGGCCGCGGCGTGTCGATCCTGCCCAACACGGCCGGCTGCTTCACCGCGCCCGAGGCCGTGCTCACCGCCAAGCTCGCCCGGGAGGCCTTCGAGACCGACTGGATCAAGCTCGAGGTCATCGGCGACGACCGTACCCTGCTGCCCGACGCGGTCGAGCTGCTGGCAGCGGCCGAGCAGCTCGTCGACGACGGCTTCGTGGTGCTGCCGTACACGACCGACGACCCGGTGCTCGCCCGCCGCCTCGAGCAGCTCGGCTGTGCCGCGGTGATGCCGCTCGGCTCTCCCATCGGCAGCGGCCTCGGACTGCGCAATCCCCACGCGCTGAGCCTCCTGCGGGAGGCCGTGGGCGTGCCGGTCGTCCTCGACGCCGGGGTGGGGACCGCGTCGGACGCCGCGCTGGCCATGGAGCTCGGTTGCGACGCGGTGATGGCCGCCACCGGGGTGAACCGGGCCGAGGACCCGGCCATGATGGCCACGGCCATCCGCCTCGGTGTGGAGGCCGGGCGGGCGGCCCGGCTGGCCGGGCGCATCACCCCCCGGTACTACGCGAGGGCGTCCTCGCCGCTGCGCGGCCGGCCCGACCTGCTCATCGACCAGGGCAGCGACTAGCCCGATCGACAGCACGGGCCGACCCGAGGTGGGTGGGCGAGGACGGGTCTCGGCAAGATCCGGGGAATTCGCCTGCGACCTCGAAAAAGACAACGTTGTAATTACCCTCGTGTGATGCTCCTGGGGTAGTCTTTTGGACTGGAGGAAGTACGGCGGAGGAGGAGATCGTGGCGCAGGACAGCGCAGTGCCGCGCGCGGTGACCCCATCGAAGGGTCGCGACGCTCGGGGCACCCGTGTCGGCAGCGTCCAAGGGGCCAGGTCCAGCGGGCTGGACGACGGCTTCCGGGGACCGCAGGTCTGTCAGCTGGTGGGCATCTCCTACCGGCAGCTCGACTACTGGGCGAGGACCGGGCTGCTCCGGCCGTCGCTGGCCGAGGCCCAGGGGAGCGGTACCAAACGCCGCTACTCCTATCGGGACCTGCTCGAGCTGAAGGTGATCAAGCGCCTCCTCGATGCGGGCGTGTCGCTGCAGGCGGCCCGACGTGCCGTCGGGTGCCTGCGCGAGGACCTGGGGGCCGACCTCGTGGCGGCCAACCTCGTCCTCTCCGACACGACCACGGTGCTCGCGCACTCCGACGGTGAGCTGGTCGACCTGTTGGCCGGGGGCCAGGGGGTGTTCAACGTCGTCCCGTTGTCGGGGGTGGTGAACGAGCTGGCCGCCGACATCGTGGCGATCGGACGATCCCGCGAGGGCCAGGCCGTGGGGCGGGCGCAGTCCGCCAAAGCGGCCGGGGAGTGAGCGGGGCGACTCCGCCGCCACCCTCCCGGCACCCGTGCGCCTCCGCGCCGCCCGGGTCCGCTTCGCCCATCCCTCCGAGCGGCTGTTCGCAGCCCTGCTCGATGTGCACGAGATCGAGTGGGAGTACGAGCCGGTCGAGTTCACGCTCGCCTGGAGCGCCGAGGGGTTCCCGACTGCGGGATTCCGCCCCGACTTCTGGCTCCCGGCCCAGGGCTGCTTCGTCGAGCTGACGACGGCCGACCAGCGCCTGGTCACCCGGAAGAACGCCAAGATCCGCCGCCTGCGTCAGCTCTACCCCGACGTTTCCTTGGTCGTCGTCTACCAACGCGACTTCCTCTCCCTCTTGGCCCGCAACGGCCTGGACCCCCAGGGCCTCCGGGCCGCCTGAGGCCCATAGGCTGCGCCCGGTGAGCCCGGACGCGCCGACCCTCCGACACTCGGCGCTCCACGACGAGCACCGGGCGCTCGGGGCCAAGCTGGTCGAGTTCGGTGGCTGGGAGATGCCGCTGTCGTACCCGTCGGGCACCATCGCCGAGCACCTGGCCTGCCGCTCCGGCGCCGTCGTCTTCGACGTGAGCCATCTCGGCACGGTGCGCGTCGAGGGCCCGGGCGCCTTCGACGCGCTCCAGCGAACCCTCACCAACGACCTGGCAAGATCGCGCCCGGGCGCGCCCAGTACACCCACCTGCTTGGACGACGACGGCTCCGTGCTCGACGACATGATCGTCTGGTGGCTCGAGACCGAGCGCTTCGACGTCATGCCCAACGCGTCGAACACCGAGCGGGTGCGGCGCCGATGCTGGCCGGCATCGACGTGACCGACGTCGGGCCGTCATCGCGGTCCAGGGGCCCGAGGCCCGGACGGTCGCTCGCGACGCTGTCGCCAGAGGCGGCGGCGGTCGGGCGCTTCAGGGTGGGCGCGGTTCGACTGGCGCGGCGCAGACGTGCCGTGGCCGGGACCGGCTACACGGGCGAGGACGGCGTCGAGTGCGCGGTCCCGCTCGACGGAGCCACCGAGCTGCTGGCGGGCGGTGCTCGCGCGGGGGTCGACGCCGGCCGGGTTGGGCGCGCGCGACACGTTGCGCCTCGAGGCGGGCCTGCCGCTGCACGGCCACGAGCTGGGCCAGGGGATCACGCCGCTGCAGGCCGGACTGTCCTGGGTGGTCGGCTGGGACAAGGAGCACTTCGTCGGGCGAGGCGGCGCTCGAGGCCGAGCGGGCCGCCGGGCGTACGCCGTGCGCTCACGGGGCTCGTCACCGAGGGCCGGCAGCCGCCGCGCGAGGCGCTTCGAGTGTCACGCTCGAGGGGGCGAGCATCGGCCGGGTGACGAGCGGCAACTTCTCGCCGATGCTCGAGCGCGGGCATCGCGCTGGCGCTGCTCGACACCGAGCCGGGACGACGGTCGGTGACCCGGTGGTCATCGAACAGCGCGGCCGCGAACTCCCGGCCCGCGGCTGCGCAAGCTCCCGTTCTGGAAGCGGGCGGCTCGATGGTGCCCGACTACCTTCCGCACACCGAGCGACGACATCGCCGAGATGCTCGCGTTCCTCGGCCTCTCCTCGCTGGACGAGCTCTTCGCCGTCGGTGCCGGCGGCCCTGCGCCTCGCCGGCGGGCTCGGCCTGCCCGAGGGGGTGCCCGAGCCCGACGTGCTCGCAGCGGGCCGACCGGCTGGCGCGACGCCAACGGCGCCGCCGGGCTGATCTGCTTCGCCGGCGCCGGCGCCTACGACCACGAGGTGCCGGCGGTCGTGCGGGCCCTCGCCGGTCGCTCGGAGTTCGTCACCGTCCTACACCCCCTACCAGCCCGAGGTGGCCCAGGGCGTCCTGCAGGCGATCTTCGAATTCCAGACCATGGTGGCCGGCTCTTGCCGGCCTGCCCATCGCCAACGCCTCGCTCTACGACGGCGCCAGCGCCGCTGGTCGAGGCGGTGAACCTCGGCGTCGGCGGCCACGCGGACGGCGCGGTGTGGTGTCTCGGCGGGCGTCCACCCGCACTGGCGGGCCGTGCTCGCGACCTTCGCCGCCGGCACCGGCCACCGGCTGATCGACGCGCCGCTCGACCGACGGGGTGACCGACTGGTCGGCGGCTGCGGGGCCGACGGCGAGCGCCCGGGGTGATCGTGGTCGGCTACCCCAACTACCTCGGGTGCCTGGAGGACCTGGCGGCGGCCCGGCGCCTCGCCGACCAGCGCGGCGCGCTGCTGGTGGTCGTCGCCGACCCGGTCGCCGCGGCCATCCTGCGCACGCCCGGGCGACTGGGGAGCCGACGTCGTGGTGGGGGAGGGCCAGGCCTTCGGGACCGCGCTCGCCTTCGGCGGCCCCTACCTCGGCCTGTTCGCCTGCGCGGCCGAGCACGTGCGCCGTCTGCCCGGGCCGGCTGGTCGGCGAGACGCTGGACCCCGACGGCCGGCGGGCCTACGTGACGACGCTGCGGGCGCGCGAGCAGGACATCCGGCGCGAGAAGGCGACGTCCAACGTCTGCACCAACGAGACCCTGATGGCGCGTGACCGCCGCCATCCAGCTCGGCTGGCTCGGCACCTCGGGCCTGGCCGAGGTGGCGCTGCGCTGCGCCGGGGAGCCCGCTACTGCCGCGACGCCCTGGTCGCACTCGACGGCGTCGAGCCGCTGACCGGCGGCACCCCGTTCGTGCGGGAGTTCGCGGTGCGACTGCCGATCCCGGCCGAGCTGGTGATCGAGCGCCTGGCCGAGGAGGGCTACCTGGCGGGCATCGCGCTGGACGACGCTGGTGGGCGAGGAGGGCGACGGCTCGCTCGAGGAGGCGCGGCGCGCAGGGCCTGCTGGTCGCCGTCACCGAGCGCCGGAGCAAAGAGGAGATCGACGGCCTGGTGGCCGCGCTGGACAAGGCGGTGCGCTGATGGGCGCAGCCGGAGGCCGGGCGTCGAGCGCGCCGCTCCTCGGCCGGGACAACGAGCCGACCCTCTTCGAGCTGTCCCGCCCGGGCCGCACCAGCTGGCAGTTGCGCACGACCGGCCTGCCAGAGACCCCGCTCGAGGACCTGGTGCCGGCGGCGCACCGCCGGGGGGCGCCGGTCGACACCGCCGAGGTGTCCGAGCGCGACCTCGTGGGGCACTTCACTCGGCTCAGCCACCGCCAGTACTCGGTCGATCTCGGCGCCTACCCGCTCGGGTCCTGCACCATGAAGTACAACCCCAAGGTCTGCGACGCGGTCGCCGGCCTGCCCGGGCTGGCCGGCGTGCACCCGGGGGCGCCCGCCCCGCTCACCCAGGGCTGGCTCGCCACCCTGGTCGCGCTGGAGGAGGCGCTCTGCGCGCTCAGCGGCATGGCGGCAGCCACGCTGCAGCCGGCCGCCGGTGCGGCCGGCGAGCTCACCGGGCTGCTCCTCATGCGGGCCCACGACGAGGCGCGCGGCGAGCGGCGCCGGCGGGTGATCATCCCGGACTCCGCCCACGGCACCAACCCGGCGTCGGTCACCCTCGGCGGCTACGAGACCACGATGGTCAAGAGCGACGCCCGGGGCTGCGTCGACGTCGACGCGCTGCGGGCCGTGCTCGACACCGACGTCGCCGGGATCATGCTCACCAACCCCAACACGCTCGGCCTCTTCGAGGACGACATCGCCGAGATCGCGGCGGCCGTGCACGAGGTCGGCGGCCTCCTGTACTACGACGGCGCCAACCTCAACGCGATCCTGGGCGTGGTGCGCCCGGGCGACATGGGCTTCGACATCGTGCACCTGAACCTGCACAAGACCTTCGCCACCCCCCATGGCGGCGGCGGCCCCGGGGCCGGGCCGGTGGCGGTGGCGGCCCATCTGGCCGAGTTCCTGCCCGGGCCGCGGCCGGTGCGGCTGGCCGAGGGAAACGGCGGCCCGGAGTTCGGGTGGCACACCCCGGCGCGCTCGATCGGCCGGGTCCACGGCTGGCACGGCAACGCGCTGGTGCTCGCCCGCGCCCTCGCCTACATCGAGGTGCACGGCCGCGACGGCCTGCTTCGCGTCGCCGAGCGCGCCGTGCTCAACGCCAACTGGATCCGCCAGCGGCTGTCGGGCACCTTCGCCGTCCCCTTCGACCGCCCGTGCATGCACGAGGTCGTCCTCTCGGCGGCCACGCTGCACAAGGAGACCGGCGCGTCGGCCCACGACGTCGCCAAGCGGCTGATCGAGGAGGGCTTCCACCCGCCGACGGTCTACTTCCCGCTCATCGTGGACGACGCGCTGATGGTCGAGCCCACCGAGACCGAGAGCTACGAGACGTTGATCGCCCTGGCCGAGGCCTTCGAGCGGGTGGCGGCGCGCGCCGAGGACGGGTCGCTCGCCGGGGCCCCGCGGACGACGCCCGTGCGCCGGGTCGACGAGGCGCGCGCCGCGCGGACGCTCGTTCCCACCTTCGACGCCCGGCGCTGAGCCGGGGCGACCTCAGTCGAGCAGGTCGGGCTGCTCGCGGAGGATCCGGGCGAGCAACGGCGAGAAGTTGATGCGGCCGGACAGCGGGTGGCCGATCTGGGAGTGGGTGAGCTTGGCCTGGTCGAGGTCGATCAGGACCGTCTGACCGGCGGCCGACGCCAGCAGCTGCGCCTGGCAGGACCGCTCCATGGTGATGAACCACCAGGCGGCCTCCTCGACGCTCTGGCCAACGGTCAAGAGCCCGTGGTTGCGCAGGATGACGGCCTTGTTCTCCCCGAGCGCGTGCGCGATCCGCTTGCCCTCCTCGGTGTCGACGACGACGCCGGTGAAGTCATCGAAGAGCGAGTGGTCCTCGTAGAAGGCGCACACGTCCTGGGTAATCGGCTCGAGCAGCCGGCCGAGCGCCGACCAGGCCTTCCCGTGGACCGAGTGCGAGTGGGCCGCCGCGATCACGTCGGGCCGGGCCGCGTGCACCTGGGAGTGGATGGCGAAGGCGGCCCGGTTGACCGGCTGGTCGCCGGTGATGACCTCACCCGAGGAGTCGACCTGGATGAGGTCGGAGACCGAGATGTGGCCGAAGGGCATGGCGAAGGGGTTGACCCAGAAGGTCTCGGTGTCCTCGGGGTCGCGGGCGGTGATGTGGCCGGCCACCCCCTCCTCGAAGCCGAAGCGGGAGAACAGCCGGAGGGCGGCCGCCAGCCGCTGCTTGCGGTAGAGGCGCTCCTGGGTGAAATCCTCGTAGCGGCCGGAGGGGTGCGGCGGGAGCAGTTCAGGCATAGGGGCCTCCTCGGACGGACGCCCAAGCTTACGTTTGGCGTGCCGGTACGGCACGGCTCGGCTGTTTGGACCCTGGCCAGCGGTGTAAGCAGATGACCTGGGCGGTTGGTGTTCCAGCCGGTAGTGACGGAGAAGAGCGTTATGGATCTCGGATTGGCCGGTGCGAACGTCGTGATCGCCGGGGGCACGAAGGGAATGGGGTGGGCCGCTGCGCAGTGCTTCGCCGGCGAAGGAGCCAACGTGGCGGTCCTCGCCCGGGGGCGGGAGCCGCTCGTCGCCGCGCTGGCCTCCCTGAGGGACCTCGGCAGCCCCGATCCGCTGGCCATCCAGACCGACCTCCGGGAGCTCGAGTCGATCTCCCATGCCTTCGCCGAGATCGCCGAGCGGTGGGGTGGCGTCGTCAACACGCTCGTCAATGCGGCGGGCCCCGCCGGCGCCGGGGGCAACGTCGAGGACCTCCCAGACGACGAGTGGCTGAGCACCTTCGAGATGGGCACGCTGGCCGCAGTGCGTTGCGTGCGTGCGTGTCTGCCCATGTTGCGGGCGGCCCAGTGGGGTCGGATCGTGAACATCTCCGCTCACTCGGTCAAGCGCCAGACGCCGCGGCTGGTCGCCTACACCGCGTCCAAGGCCGCGCTCACCAGTGTGAGCAAGAACCTCTCCCAGCTGCTCGCGCCCGAGGAAATCCTCGTCAACACGGTGTCGCCAGGCTCGTTCCTGTCCCCGGGGTTGCGGGGCTATTTGGAGTCACTTCCCGCTGAGCGCGAGATCGACCCGAGCAATCCCTATGACGCGATGCGGGCGATCAGCGAGGACTTCGGCCACCCCGCCTACATGCCGCCGCGGGAGACCCTGACGAGATCGGTGCGGTGATCGCGTTCGTCGGCTCGCGAAGGAACAGCTACATGACCGGTGCCGACATCAACGTGGACGGCGGGTCCGATTTCGTCTGAGGCCGGTTCAACCTGAGCACTCGAGCTCCCTGTCGTTACGCTCATGGCTATGGCACCGACAGGCGACGCAGCCTCCGGAAATGTGCTTTGCCCCGGCGCTGGGTGGACCTATCCGCATTATGGGTTCACGGTGAAGGCCAGGGAACGGGATGCCACCAATGGAGCTGCCATGTTCGAATTCTCGGCTCCGGTTGGTCAGGACCCGCCGACCCACGTTCACCCCACCGAAGACGAGATGTTCTACGTTCTGGACGGGTCTTTCACGTTCCAGTGCGGCGAGAACAGCTTCGAGGCAGAGCCGGGGAGCTTCATATTCCTGCCGCGGGGCGTCCCACACGGGTATACGGCGCACGACGGTGATCGTGGTCGCCTGCTTGCCATCACCTCGCCAAACCACTGAGACGTGGCAAGGGTTCGTGGCGGGCTTCGAGGAGCGCGGCACACTCACCCAAGACGTTTGAAGCGCCCAGATTCGAACTGTGCCACGACCGCGGGCCGGGGTTCCGTGGGCGGAATACAGTACGCTCAGCAGACTTTCACGGCTGTTTTCCTAGGCCCGCGACACGAATCGGAGTCACGACATGGCACGTCATCTGCCCTTCCCGGTGTTCGACGCCGACAACCACATGTACGAGACGACCGACGCCTTCACCAAGTACCTCCCGGCGGAGTACTCCGGGGTCATCAAGTACGTCGAGCTGAACGGTCGGACCAAGATCGCCATCAAGAACAAGATCAGCGAGTACATCCCCAACCCCACCTTCAACGTGGTGGCCGCCCCCGGTGCCCAGGAGCTCAAGTTCAAGCTCAAGAACCCGTCGTCGACCACCACGGCCAAGCCGGGCGACAAGGCCTTGGAGGAGCCCCCCAAGTACATCCACTCGATCCCGGCCTACTTCGACCCCGAGCCCCGATTGGAGCTCTTGGACGAGCTGGGCATCGAGTGGGCCATGATGTGGCCCACCCTGGCCAGCCTGCTCGAGGAGCGCCTGGCCGACGACCCCAAGGCCACCCACGCGGTGGTCCACGCCCTCAACCAGTGGATGGCCGAGCACTGGAGCTACAACTTCGCCGATCGCATCTTCCCCACCCCGATCATCACCCTGCCGATCATCGACGAGGCCCTGCGGGAGCTGGACTACGTGGTCGAGCGGGGGGTCCGGGCGATCCTGGTCCGTCCGGCACCGGTGCCCGACTACAACGGCCGTCGGCGCTCCTTCGCCCTGCCCGAGTACGACCCCTTCTGGGAGCGGGTGCAGGAGGCCGACATTCTCGTCGGGATGCACTCCTCGGACAGCGGCTTCCAGCGCTACTTGAACGAGTGGGAGGGCACCGACTCGGAGACCCTTCCCTTCGCCGGGCGGCGGTCGGCGTTCGGGGCGATCGTTGGGTCCGATTGGCGCACGGTGTCCGACTCGGTGTCCTCCATCATCGGCCACGGCCTGGCCACCCGGTTCCCCGACCTGCGCTTCATGCCGGTGGAGAACGGGAGCGCCTGGGTGCGCCCGCTCGTCGGCAAGTTGGAGAAGCTCTACGAGCGCACGCCCGAGCTGTTCGACGAGGACCCGATGGTCGCCTTCCGCCGGAGCATCTTCGTCCACCCCTTCCACGAGGAGGACGCGGTCGGACTGGTCAACCTGGTCGGTGCCGACAACGTGGTCTTCGGATCGGACTACCCGCACCCCGAGGGCATGTTCGACCCGATCACCTTCGTCGACCAGATCGAGCCACTGGCGCTCGAAGACCGGGCCAAGGTCATGGGCGGGAACCTGGCCAAGCTCATGAAGGTCGCCTGAGCGGACCCTGCAACAGCGGGTGTCCGACCCGAACTCCCGCTCCGATCGCAGGGCCACGTCGAGGTTGGCACCAAAGGGGGAGAGATGTCTGATCGGTTGATGATCTTCTCCTGCGACAGCCACGTGGGAGGGCCGCCGCAGGTCTACCGGGACTACATCGATCCGAGCTATCGCGACGCGCTGGATGACCTCTCGGCGGAGAACGACCTGTGGTCCGGGCAAACCTATTGGCACGGCTTCGAGCGAGGTCAGAGCCTGGACCACTACGGCGTCTTCGACGCCAAGCGGCTTCTGCAGGAGATGGACGCCGATGGAGTCGCCGGCCAGTTGCTCCTGAACGGGCACGGCTTGGCGACCACGCCGTTCTTCTCCATTTCCAATGACGTCTACGCTCCGGAGCTGCGGGCCGCCGGCGCGAAGGCCTTTCACCGGTGGTTGCTGGACTTCGCCACCGAGGGCGACGGCCGGCTCGCTCCGGTGGCCGACCCCGGTCCCTGCCTCGATCTCGACGAAACGGTCCAAGAGTTGCAGTGGGCGGCGGAGGCGGGCTTTGTCGGGGTCTTCATGCCCGGCACCGTGCACGATTCCGCCCTGCCCGAGCTCCACGACCCGTATTTCGATCCCTTCTGGGCGGCCTGCCAAGAGTTCGGCCTCGCGCTGGTGATTCACGCCGCGTTCGGCTCCCAGCAGGGACGGATCCTCGACATGCTCCGACAGAAGAGTCGGATGAAGGAAGCACTGGTCGCCAAGAATCCGGAGTTCGCTTCGATGGACGTGAGTTCGCTCACGGCCCACGAAATGCTCGAACTGGGTGGCGGAGCGCCCGAGACGATGACGGCGCGTTTCGGGGCCACCGCGCTGCACAGCGGGCGCCGAGCCTTGGCCCATCTGATGGCCGGCGGCGTGTTCGATCGTTTCCCGGCGCTCAAGGTCGTGCTCATCGAACTTCGAGCGGACTGGTTGCCGGCGACCCTCACCCATCTTGACGCGCACGTCGCGCACGTCTCTCCGGGGTTGCAGCTCAAGCCGAGCGAGTACTTCCAGCGCAACTGCTGGATCGCCCCGAGCTCGCCGCGGCCGACCGAGGTGGCGATGCGCCATGAGATCGGGATGGACAAGTTCCTGTTCGCGACCGACTATCCGCACCCCGAGGGCACCTGGCCCGACACCTTCCAGTGGTTGCGTGCCATCTTCCGCGACGTGCCCGAGGCTGAGCTTCGACTGATCCTGGGCGAGAACGCGGTCGGATGCCTGGGGCTCGACCACGCCAAGTTGCGGGCCGCCGCCGAGCGCGTTGGGCCGCGACCAGCTGAGATCTCCGACGACCGGAGCGAGGTCGATCCGTCACTGATCGATGCCTTCAACCGCCGCTCGGGGTTCGCGAAACCCGCCGAGCGGGTCGACCCGGCCGAGGTGCAAGGTTGGGTCGGGGACCGCCCGGTGGCCGTCGGCTGACGCTCGCGAGCCCTCACCGTAAACTCTCTCGAGAGTCGAGAAACTCAGTCGGAGGGTGGGGCGATGGGTGACGAACGCGGTTTGGGCCTTGCTGATCCGATGTTCACTGAGCCCTTCGTGGATGTGGACGAGTGGCGGGACCACCCGGTGCGGCACCGCTACGTCCACGGCGGGTTCAGCGGAACCGACTGCCGGTTCTCCGTGTACTTCCCCGACGTGCTGCACTACCAGGGCCGATTCTTCCAACCCCTGAGCCCCATCCCCGGCTCGGAGCACGGGGCGACCGAGGGCGCCTTCGTCGGCTACATCGAGTTCGCCGTCGCCAGCGGCGGGTACCTCGTCGAGTCGAACCTCGGCCGTTTCCGTCGCGCGCTGCGCGGTGAGGACTCGACGATCGCCGGCTACCGGGCCAGCGCGGCGGTGGCCACCTACTCGCGGGTGCTGGCGTCGGAGCAGTACGGAGCGCACCGCCCCTATGGGTACGTGTTCGGTGGCAGTGGGGGCGCCTACCGCGCCGTGGCGTGCTTTGAGAACTGCGACGGCGTGTGGGACGGAGCGGTGCCCTACATCCACGGGTCGATGATGAGCATGCCCAGCATGTTCTCGGTGCAGGCCCACGCGTTCAGGGTGCTCCACGACAAGATCCCGCAAATCGTCGACGCACTCGAGCCGGGCGGCAGCGGCGACATGTTCGCCGGGCTCAACGAAGAGGAGCGAGACGCGCTCGCCGAGGTGACCCGGATGGGCTTCCCGCCCCAGGCGTGGTTCGACGCCGAGCGGGTCCGCCTCCAGTACACGACGGTGTGGGCGGGTCTGTTCGACCACTTCGCAACCTGGGACCCGACGTACTTCGACGACTTCTGGACGGTGCCCGGCTACCTGGGCCAGCACCCCACTGCCTCGTTGTCGGCCGCCAAGGTCGAGCACAAGGCCAGCATCGTCGAGCTGGTCTTCCCGCCCCAGGCGGCCGAGCACGGTCTGCCGATCCCGATGGCGTTGCGCGGGCTGCACATCGACGACGTCCCGGTCGCCTACCGGCTGAGCGAGGTGCCCGAGACCGACCTGACGGGCGCCATGCTCCGGTTCACGACCGGGCACGCGGCCGGCCACCACGTCTGGATCTCGGGTCGGCGCGACGCCTTCCTCGCCACCGGGATCGGCCAGGAGGAGTTCGAGCACCTGCGGGGGGTGGCGGTCGGTGACGACGTGCTCGTCGACAACACCTCCTATCTGGCCTTCCAGACCTACCACCGCCACCAGGTGCCAGACCCCGAGTACCCAGGCTGGGACCAGTTCCGGACGGCCGGCCAGCCGACCTACCCGCAGCGACCCGAACTGATGGGTCCGCGCTTCGTCCGCAACAACGGCGCGGGGCTCATGACCGGGCGCTTCGGCGGGAAGATGATCGTCGTCCAGAGTCTCTTCGACGAGATCGCGTACCCCCAGCAAGCCGAGTGGTACCGGCGACGGGTGGCGGCGGCGCTCGGCGACCGGATCGACGACCACTACCGGGTCTGGTTCACCGACCACGCGATGCACCAGGACCCCGCGGTGATGCCGCGCATCGACATTCACCCGCACCGCTCGACGCGCATCGTCAGCTATCGCGGCATCCTCGAACAAGCGTTGCGCGATCTCGCCGCCTGGGTCGAGCGCGGTATCGCGCCGCCGCCCAGCACGGTCTACGAGCTCGACGATGGCCAGATCCGCCTGCCCGCCACCGCGGCGACCCGCCGTGGCATCCAGCCGGTCGTCACATTGCAGGCCAACGGTGCCGAGCGGGCCGAGGTCGCGGTCGGCGAGTGGGTCAGCTTCTCGGCGTTGGTCGAGGTGCCACCGGGGACGGGCACGATCATCGACGCCGAGTGGGACTTCGAGGGCGGGGGCGACTTCCCGGTTCGCGAACCGTTCACCAACGAGGACCTCGCGTACGAGTCGATGCGGATCACTCGTGAGTTCGCCTTCGACGCTCCGGGCACCTACTTCCCGGCGCTCCGGGTCACGGCGCAGCGCCTCGGGCAGGTGGACAACCCCCATGGCCGGGTCATGAACCTCGGTCGTACTCGCGTCGTCGTCAGATAGAAGGTCCCCGATCGGTCGCCGCTGTCGGTCTGGACGAACCAGCGGTCAAGCCGTTCAAGACCCCTGGCCCGGCGCGACCAGAGACGCAAGCCCCCGTCTCGCCTCACTGCACAGCGGCGGGGTGCGACGGCTTCTGTGCCTTCCAAGCCGACGTCGTCAGGACCCAGGGGGTCGGTACTTGACGTTGGTGTTCGCAGCGCCGTCGACCTCTTCGGGAGTCAGGAGCACGGTCGTCGTGACCGTGACGCCCCCGCTGGCCGAGACCGCCAGTGCCAGAGCGGCCGCCGCGACATTGTCAGGGAGATCAGCAACGGCGTAGGCGTCCGTCGAGCCGAAGGCAAAGTACATGGACTCGACCTTGCCCCCGACGCTCTTCGCCGCCGCCTGTGCTGCGGCCTTCCGGGACGTGCCTCCCTTTGCAAGAACCCCTCTGACGCCTTCGAGCGTGTAGTTCACATGCAGCAGATACTTAGGCACCGGCCCTCCCGTCCATCGGAACAGAGGGGAGTATGACGCAACATTGAGTCCGTGCGCTCGGTCGGCGACGACGTGGTGAGTGTCGGTGCGGAGCTCCAGGCTCTCGCCTGGGACTGGACCGAGTGTCACGTCGCACGGCAGATGACGCTCGGCTCGAAGGGCGTGAAGCTGGCTTGGACGCCCTGAAGGCCCCTCTCGCGACAGGCCCACGGGGGTTGGCTCGGGTCGGGCGTTCAGTTGCCGGCGAGCCAGTGCATTTCTCGGGCTGCGGCGCGGCCGTCGGCGAGCCCAGCATCGACGGCGGCGGCTCTCACCGAGATGTCCATCAAGTTCGGCGCGAGGGCGGTCAGTTCCGGACCCCCCGTCACCATGTGCAACTCGATCCCGGCGGCCCTGACCAACTCGAGTTCGGCTTCCATCATGCTGGAGAACTGAGCCAGCGCCGCCAAGGGCCCGATGAACAGGGCGGTGTCCGCCCCGGTCTCGGAGAGCACCTTGGCGGTGTAGCCCTGGCCCCGGGGGCCGTCCATGTAACGCCGCCCCTTGAACCCGACCGTTGGGAAGAAACCGGGAATCGCACACGAAGAGGCAACGGCGCGGACCAAGTCGATGGTGCTGTCACGGGACCAGATCACGCCTTCGCCTGATGTGCAATCGCAAGAGGTCACTCTCAAGTCGACTTCTGGCCAGCGCTCCGAGGCGATCATCGAGCGGAAGGAGTCGACGTAGGCGTCTTCGCTGAGGAACGTTTCGACGCTCATGGCCAACTCGCCGATGCGCACTGCATGCTCTTCGCCGCGGCCTGTGGTCATCAGACGCATGATTTCGGCCTGAGGGCCGCTGGTGAAGTTGGGGACTGGTCGTTGGCCGCCCGCCCCGCGGGCCGGCCGCAGCTGGATGGCCACGAGCTCGTCCAGGTCACGGCCGAGGGCGGCCTGGGCCCCGATGACCGATCCGGCGGAGCTCCCCATGATGACCGTGGCAGCCCGGGGATCGAAACCGCACTCCTCCTGCAGTCCCGCCAGCACGCCCGTCTCCCAGGCGATGCCGATGATCCCGCCCCCACCCATCACCAAGCCGAGCTTCACCGATTGCCCCCTTCCTAGCTTGGACGAAGCCATCGAGAGTAACGGTTGGCGAAGCTGTACGAGCGGCGAGCTGACGGCGAAGGCATACGAACGGGACGAGATCTGCCGATATGTGCGCGCCCAGATCGACGAGTACCTTGTGGCGACCCGCGACGCCTAGGGAATGCAACCAGGCCGCAAAGAACCGATTCAGGCTCGTCCAGCGTCGGGGAGAGACCCACATGAGACGAATCCAGTGGAAGCGAAGCTTGCTGGCGGTGATCGCTCTTGGATCGACCGTGGCGATGGTGTCGAGCAGTGTCAGTTCTGCGAGTGCCTCCACGAAGCCGTTGGGGGTCACCTGGATGCGGGGATACGCCGCGCCGGGCACTCCGGCGAAGTACGACAAGGTCGGTGTGATCAAAATCGGCCCGAGCTCGGCCAAGAACGTGCTCGTGCTCGAGCCTGGCACCTCCGCCGGCAGCGCCTACTTCGTGCCGCTGGCCCGCTGGATCGTGTCGAAGACCAAGGGCTGGCAGGTCTGGTCGGTCGAACGCCGGGAGAACCTGCTCGAGGACCAGTCGGAGCTGAACCTGTTCAAGGAGGGGAAGGCCACTGCGACACAGCTGTATGACTACTACCTCGGCTACCTGAAGAACCCGAGCATCACCCAACACATCCAGAGCATCCCGACCTCGTCGGTCGAGTTCGCCAAGCAATGGGGACTGAATGTCGCAGTGCAGGACCTGCATCGGGTGATCACGGCCGCGAAGAAGCTCGGGGGCAAGGTCGCGCTGGGCGGGCACTCGCTCGGCGGGTCGGTGGTCACCGCCTACGCAACCTGGGACTTCGACGGCCGTGCGGGCGCCGATGACCTGGCCGGGCTTGTGTACATCGACGGGGGGAGCGGCCCGACGCCGATCAGCGCGCCGGAAGCCACCGCGGCGCTCCAGGCACTGCTGGCGCCCGACGCGACCCCATGGTTGGCCTTCGGCGGGATCCCGGCCCCTTATGCCGGCATCTTTAGCGCCACCGGATCCGCGGCCGCCCTGCTCGACCCCAACGGGCCGTCGCTCGGGCAATCCTCGGGGCTGCTCCCGGCCGACATCGTGCCGTCGGTTCCGGTGACCAACGTCGGTCAGTATGGGTACGCGCTCAACGCCGCGACCTCGCCGCTCAGCCTGTTGGCGGCGCAGGCCCATCTCGGTACCGGGATCTCGGCGTCCGGGGGCTGGAACGGCGCGGGCGCGCTCACCCCGATCAAACGCTTCGCCACGATGTTCTCGGGCTATCCGATGAAGAACGTCGACGGCACCGAGTGGTACTTCCCCCAGCGCCTGACCGACGACACCGGCGCCGTTGACGAAGGAAACGCCAACCCGGCCCAGAGCGTGCTCGACGTCCACGCGACGATGGGGCACAGCCTTCCCAAGAGCTTGCGCATCTACGCGTTCGGGGCGCGCCTCGGGGGGAGAGCGTGCTCCAGGACGCACAGATCCTGGCCAGCCAGTCGCAAATACCCATGAAGAACTTGACGCTCGTCAACCGCCAGAGCACGTACTCCCACAACGACCCGGCCGGCGCGTACCCCAACAACGTCTTCTTCGACCACCTGGTGCCATTCCTGGAGCGGATCCGCTCAGACGGTTAGGTTCCCGCTTGCAAGAATTCACCCCAGCGAATGTTGGGAACTGGGAGGTCGGATGGCGACGACCGAGGACGCAAACGTGACCGCCACCGGTCGGTCGACGCTGGACTCCCTTCGAGTACTCGACTTCGGAGATCGTGCTTCGACTGCCTGGTGCGCCCGGCTGATGGCCGATCTGGGCGCGGATGTGATCGGCGCCGAGCCCCCCGAAGGGCACCCGGTCCGAACGGACCCGCCCGTCGCGGCATACGTTCTCGCGAACCGCCGCCGTGTCGACCTGCCGATGGCTTTCGGCTTGGTGGTCGAGGCCGAGGTCATCCTGACCAGTGAATCGACGCCGGAAACCAAGGTCGGCGCGCTGCGCCAGCTCTCGGGCAGCGCGCTGATCGTCTCCATCACCCCATATGGACTGAACAGCACGCGGTCCGACCAGCCAGGCAACGACCTGACCGCTTACGCCACAAGCGGGTGGGCAAGCGTGAACGGCTTGGCCTCGCTCGCGCCGCTGAAGGGGACCGGATACAACGCTTCGTACCAGACCGGCACCTTTGCCTGGGCTGCGGTCACGGCAACCCTGCTCGGCGAGCCGGCCGGCGAAGTACTCGACATCGCCGAGCGCGACGTGCTGTGCTCCACGCTTTCCCCGGCGTTCCTTCGCCAGCAGTACACCGCCGTACCGGAGGGCCGCCGGAAGGTCGCCGACATCAGCGCCGGACCGGTTCCCGTGGCTGATGGGTATTTCGCGCTTACCCTGAGCCGCCCGCACTTCTGGCAGAGCGCCATGCGAATCCTCGGCCTCGACGATCTTGCCGACATGCCCGAACTGCAAGCCTCGACGTCGCGCGTGGAACGGAAGGAGCTGTGGGTAGAGCGTGTACAGCAGGCGATGCTCGGGTGGAAACGGATGGAGCTGTTCGATGCCTTGGCCGCGAAGCGGGTGATCGCCGGGCCGGTCCTCGACATGGCGGACCTCGAGCAGAACCCGCAGCTCAAGGCGCGGCATTTCTTCCGAGCCCCGGACGAGGCTCCGGCCGCCAGCCCTCGTCAGCCGGGACCGCCAGTGCGCTACGGCAGCACACCATGGCGCCTCGCTCGCCCAGCCCCAGATGGCGAGACATCGGCTAAACACGCCGAGACCGTCAGCGGGTTCAGGGGCCAGGGGCTTGGTTTCCCCAAGACTGCATCGACTGGCCACCGTGGCTTCCCCGCTGCGTCGACGGTCGGTCCACTATCGGGCTATCGCGGGCTTGTGCTGACTCAGGCCTGGGCCGGCGCGTACGCCACAGAGCTGCTCGCCCTCCTCGGCGCCGAGATCGTGCAGGTCGAGGCGCGCAGTCGTTTGGACGGCTGGCGCGGCTCGGGCACCAGCACGGTCCCTGCGCCGTTGCGAGAACGAGGGATACCGGGGGACGCCTGGGACCTGAATCCGCTGTTCAACTCGGTGAACATGAGCAAGCGATCGATCACCCTCGACCTTTCCAAGCCCGAGGGCGTCGATCTCTTCCGTCGGCTCTTGCCCCGTTTCGACTTCGTTGTCGAGAACTTCTCCCCGCGGTGATGGGGAACCTCGGCATCGCCTACGAGGACCTGAGGATGCTCTGCGAGGACATCGTGCTAGTGAGCATGTCCGCGTACGGCGCGACCGGCCCCTGGTCTCCGGTTCCCGGCATCGGAGGGACCATCGAGCCGTGTTCCGGCATGTCCTCGCTACTGGGCTACGTCGACGGGCCGCCCCTCAACTCAGGCCACATGTATCCTGACCCCGTCGCCGGGCTGTACGGGTTCGGTGCCGTGATCACGGCCCTGGCGCATCGGTCCCGGACGGGTGAGGGGCAGTACGTGGACGTGTCCATGCAGGAAGCCTGCGTGACTTTCGTCGGCGACGAGTGGATGCGGTACCAGGAGACCGGCTTCTCGCCGGCCCGGCGGGGTAATCGCCACCCCGCGTACGCGCCCCATGGCATCTTTCCCTGTGCCGGCGACGACCAGTGGGTCGCTCTGGCCGCGCCGGACGCCCCCGCTTGGGCCGCTGTCGTCGAGGTGCTGGGGGGCGACGAGCTGGGCGACGAGCGGTTCGCCACCGCGCAAGGCCGCCAGGCGAACGAGATCGACCTCGAAGCGGCCATCAGCCGTCGGACGGCCGAGCACGACAAGGGTGAGCTGGCAGATGCTCTCGTGGCGGCGCGCGTCATCGCGGCGCCGGTGCTCGACGTGGCAGAAGTGCTGGCCGACCCCGACCTCAAAGCTCGAGGCGTGTTGCGCACCGTCACACATTCCCTTGCCGGGGACGCCCTGCAGGCAGGCCTGCCTCTGCGGATGGCGAACACGCCGTTGGCGCCGTGGAGCTCCGCGCCGCTCCATGGCGAGCACTCGCTCGAGGTGTTGCAGCAGGAGCTCGATCTCGACGAGGAGACCTACACGGTTCTCGTCGCCGCTGGGATCACGGGCTCCGGCCCGGTGAAGGGGAACTGATGGATTACCAAAACATCCGCACCGAGGACGACGGCCAAGTTCGGCGCATCATCACGAGCCGTCCCGAGTACCGCAACGCCCAGAGTCGCCGACTGCTGGAGGAGCTGGATGACGCCTTCGCCGCCGCCGCCGATGACCTCGGCGTCCGGGTCGTTGTGCTGCTCGGTGACGGCGACCACTTCTCGGGCGGTCATGACCTCGGATCGCCGGCCGAACTGGCCGACCGCGAGCAGCGACCTCGACAGGAGGGTGTACGCGGCAAGTTCCAGCACTCGCGCGAGACCTTCGTCAACAAGACGCTGCGCTGGCGCGACCTGCCCAAGCCGACTATCGCCGGGGTCCAGGGCTACTGCATCTTCGGTGGGTGGATGGTGGCCTCATCGATGGACATCATCTACGCCGCAGACGACGCGATGTTCCTTGGCGCAAACTTCCAGTATTTCTCCATCCCGTGGGACATCTCGCCGCGGCGGGCCAAGGAGTTCTTGTTCGAGAGCCGTTTCATCGATGCTGCCGAGGCGGAGCAGCTTGGTCTGGTGAACAAGGTCGTTCCGCGGAGCCAGCTCGACGACGCAGTGATGGACTACGCGCGCCGCATTGCAGACAACGATCCCTTCCAGCTTCGAATGATCAAGATGGCCGTCAATCAGATGCAGGATGTCCAGGGCTTTCAGGCGCACATCACCGCCGCGCACCTGATGCATCTGATGTCGTCCGCTGGGGAGTCTGACCCGGACTACGCGTTGCGGGTTCCCGACGGCCGGCGCCGGCCCATGGTCCAGAAGGCCTTCGAGCACTACGAGTTGCGCAAAGCCGAGCAAGGCACCCACCCCGGCAGGTCTCCAGCTTGAACGAGAGCCGGCACGATGCCCAGGGTCTGCCATTGGAGCCTCGGCTCGGATGACAGCTTCACCCCGCTTGCCACGGTGAGCGAGAGATCTCCGGTCAGCTGGTTCGTAATCGGCCGAGCCGCAGCACCAGGCATCCCTTGTCGTCTCACGGTGGCCTCAGGGCGCCAGGGATAAGCCAACCCATGTGGGAGTACCCGGTGAAGGCGACTCAGGCGTCGCGGGCGACAGAATCCTGGCTGCACGGCTGGCCGGATGACCGACCTCGGGCCATAAGCCTCTAGACGATCACACGTCGGGCGTCCACAGTCGAGAGAGAGCCGGTGAGCCAGGAGGCCGACTACGGAAGGCGGATGTTCCAAGAAATGGGCGTCGCTATCAGGACCAAAAGGCTGAGGGACATGGGCTATATCCCTTATGCGCTGTGTCGGGAGCTGATTCGACCAGGCGCCATTGTCTGCCCATACTGTGGTCGCCGTCCCGAGCACCATGCCCGCGCGGCGCTTGATGAGTCCCGGAGGATGGAGTCAAGCAGGCGAGGACGACGCGCATTGCCTCCGAGTGCTGCTCCCATTGCTGCGTCGATCGCTCGAAGCCTTGAAGTTGCAACCTTGTCTGACCAGCATGATCACGCGGCTGTCTTTCACTCAGCCAGCCAATGCGGCTCGGGCAAGATGGCGAGAGTGCTCCAGTTCCGGACCATGAGACGACGAGCCCTGCAACCTTCCTGTTCGCCGATCCCGCGATCACACACATACCGAACCCTGCCCAGGGGGCGAATACGGTCCGGGGAACTGCCCGGTCGTCTTTGAACGCTAAGCATGGAGGGATTATGACCAGCATGACGGACGAGTCATTCAGAGGGCCATCGGTATGGGAGCGCGAGCTATGGACCCACCTGACGAGCCACTTAGAGTCAGAGCGCGACCTGTTAGAGAAGTACTCAGCAGTCGCCAAGCAATCTCAGTCAAAGGCTTTCTCCTACCTTGTCAACCTTCTCATCGAAGACGAGGTTCGTCATCACCGGATCTTCACCGAGCTCGCCAAGTCACTGGAAACCGAGTCCTTGATGTCGGGCGACGAGCCAGCGATTCCGTACCCGGACTTCGACAAGGCAGACCGCGCCATGGTGCGTGAGAGCACCGAGGAACTCCTGAAAAGCGAAGAGCGGGACGCCAGTGAGCTCAAGCGTCTTCAGCACAAGCTGCGTGACGTCAAGGAGGGCACACTCTGGAGCCTTCTGGTCGATTTGATGCAGCGCGACACCCGAAAGCACATTGCGCTGCTCCGCTTCATCAAGAAGCAAGCGAGATAGTCGTCGTTCAGCGCCAAGCGCGTAACCGTCACTCCTAGTAGCTGAGTCCCGTCGGTATGGACTGACCGCGTCAACAGGCGCACAGATCATGGCCGACCGGTGCATCGGTCAGCCGTGAGTTCATCAGGCGATCGGGCGACTCCAAACGACACCAGGCGGCGCACCTCTCATCGCCCGCGTGTGCGTGTGCGCATCCTTGCGTCCGTCCTGCGCACGGCCGCCCTCTTTCGGCGTCACCGTGCATGGTGGTCCAACGTCCCTGCCGGCGCGTCACCGTGTGAGGCGCCACAGTCCGGAAGGCCCGTGCAGCGGTGTTGTGTTGTGCAGGGCCACCTCAATGATGCGGGGTCCCTCGTGGATCTGGAGCGCTCCCACCCGGGTCCCGGCCGCGACCGGCACGGTGAGCCTGGCGAGCCGGGCGGTCACCGGGATGCTGAGGCCCGGCCAGGCCGGGACCGTCACCGTCCGGGACACCGTGACACGCGTCGAGGCGCCCCACGGCGTGGAGAGCTCCCCGACGACGCGGCCCACCTGGAGGATCGGGAAGGCAATGAGGTCGGAGAGCGCAGCGTTCATCAGCGCGTCTCCCGCATCGACTGCGGCCGTGTCGGGGCCATTCGGACCGGACTGGCCGAGCACGGCACCGTAGAGGGTGACCATCTGTCCGCCCACCATCTTCTGCGCTGCGAACAGGAAGCAGCCGTTGGTGGCCGTGTCCGACCCGGCCTCGACACCGACAACGCCGTTCTCGCCGAGAACGAAGTTCGGGTTGTACTGGAGACCGGCCTCCGGCAAGGTGACCTCCCCGAGCGACACGATCTGCTTGAACACCGGGATCCGCATGGCGGCCTCAGCGAGACGGAGGAGGTCGCTCGGAGTGCTGATCATGGCGTCGTCCGCGCCGCTGGGCTCCGTGATACGGGTATGCCGGAGACCCAGGGACAACGCGTTGAGGTCCATCTTCGTCACGAAGGCCGAGGTACTCGCCGCGTCCCAGTCGGCAAGGAGGGTGGCCATGTCGTTGGCCGAATCGACGAGGAGGCCCTCGAGCGCGTCGAGTTCAGTCAGAGACTCACCTGAAGAAACCGGGATCTCGGGTTCACCGGCCGCGCTGCCGGCTTGGTACGCCGTGAGCGTTTGGGGAGTGACCGCGATGGTCGGTCCGCTGTCCCCGCCGGTGGGCAGGGGGTGGTCCTTCAAGATCACGTAGGCCGTCAACACCCCGGAGAGCGCGCCGATCGGGACCGGCCGGGTGTCGCGGTCTCGGCCGAGGATGCCCAGACCCGACACGCTCACCGCGGCCTCGCCCTGAGAGGGCCAGGGCAGTCTGGGTGCCGTCCCTGGGACACGAATCCGCGTGGCCAGGCCCTTGAGGGTGGGTTGTGACAGCGGTCGCAACCATTGGACCGTCGCCGCCGCAGCGACCACCGCGATCACCGCGACCACCAGACCGACGGCGAGGCGTCGCTTCAACCACGTCATACGGTCGGCGGCCATGATCTTGGCCAGATCCTCGGACGGCGCCGGCAGTTCGCGCCCTAGTTCGACAAGGCGCGCCTTCGTCTCTCTGCCGAGCCCGTGTCGGAGGTGTACCGGGCGACGCTCACTGGGCGGTCCTCGCCCCATCATTGATCGCGCACTCTATGGCAGCGACGTGCCCGGGGGACCGCGGTTCCATCGCGCCTGATCTCCATGTCCGGATCACGGGATGCCCGGTCACGGATGTCATCGCCAATGCGACGCCCGTTTGCTATCCGGTCGGGTGAGCGATTTCGGCTTGCGAGACGGCACGGAGGTGAGGGGCCATCATCAACGGTGTGACCGACATGACACCCCCGTCGACCGGCAGGGTGATCCCGGTGATCCACCTTGCTTCGTCACTGGCCAGGAACACCACTGCCGACGCGACGTCCCATCCGTCGCCCTCGACTCCGAGCACGTTGGAGGCAGCCGCCAGGCGCTGCCTGAAGGCGGTTTCCGGGGTATCGCCGCTGACCGAGTAGAGCAGCGGGGTCGTGATATGGCCGGGTGCCACGGCGTTCACGCGGATCCCCTGACGACCGTGCGAAAAGGCCATATCCACCGTCAGGGCGTGCACCCCACCCTTGGCGGCTGAGTAACCCACGTAGTTCCCGCCGCGAAAGCCGGAGATCGAGCCGATGTTGACGATGGCGCCGCTCCGCTGAGCCGCCATGACCGGGACTGCATGCTTGGATGTGAGGAACGCCGTGCGCAAACTGATGTCGAGCACACGGTCCCAATCGTCTTCGCTCGTCTCGACCACACTGCCGGCGATCGCGGCCCCGATGTTGTTGACCAGGATGTCCACGGTGCCGAAGCGCTCGACGGCTGCCTCGACCATTGCCTCGCAGTCCTCCGACCTGGTCATGTCCCCACTGAAGGTCGCCCCGGTCCCGCCCTCCTGGTCGATCCGGCGCAGGGTCTCCTCGGCTCGATCGACGTGGATGTCGGCCAGCAGCACGGCTGCGCCTTCGCGCGCCAGTGCGATCGCGGCTGCCCGTCCGGTACCGACGCCAGGTCCCGGCGTGGACCCGGCACCGGTGACAATGGCGACCTTTCCTTCCACCCGGCCGAGACGCTGCATCGTCACGTTGCACGATAGGTGATGCAGCCGAAGCACGCTTTCAGCGCCGAATGCCCGGACAAGAATCTCTCGTTACCCAGGCAACCGATAAAGCATTAGCCCGAATTCGTGAGTGGTGGCTGGGCCGTCAGCTGTTGGGCCTATCGAAGCGACCTGGTCCCGGGTCGCGCACCAACCGTGGACCCGTGCTCAGAGGCAGAGCGGCTCTCTTGTGCAACCGGAAGAGTCGTAATCATTGTCATTTGAATCCCCGCAACTGAGCTCGCGAAGACGTGGCGTCTATGAAACAGCGACAAGCGGGTCTGCGAAGATGGCGGAGTGATTCCTCGAGCGGTGCTGTTTGACTGGCGCGGGATCCTGGTTGCAGATCCGGAGAATGAATGGTGGATCGCTCGGGCGTACGATCATCTTGGGCGAGCCAAGCCCAGCATCGATGATGTCTCGGCGATTGCAGCCGCCATCGAGGTGGTTGCTGCACAGCCGGAGTTTGCCTTGGCTCTCCGATCAATCGACTGCTCAGCGGCTCTTCATGCGGAGACCTCCCTGCAAATCCTTGCTGCAGCTGGGCTCGAAAAGGATCTCGCCAGGGCCCTCTACGAGCTGGATTTCCGATCCGACAGTCACCCATATGCCACCGACGCGAGAGAGACGTTTGAGAGCCTCGCATGCCACGGGATCAAGGTCGCGGTGGTCAGCGATATCCATTTTGATCTCCGACCGGAGTTTGACGCTCAGGGCCTCACCGAGTTTGTCGACTGCTTCATTCTCTCGTTCGAGCATGGGATCCAGAAGCCCGATCGGGCGATCTTCCAGCTCGCATTGGACGCCCTTGGAGCGCAGCCGGCCGAGGCGCTCATGGTCGGTGATCGTGCCGATCACGATGGAGGAGCAGTGGCGTTGGGTGTCCCGACCTTGTTGCTACCTACACTGCGGGATCCATCGGAACGAAGACTTCACCTGGTCTTAGCTCTAACTCACGTCAACTAAGCAAACTGAGCTGAGATGTGACGAGCCACGGGTGCGATGGAGTCGATCCCTGACCGCAAGGAATGATCGCCTTGATCTGAGTGGGATCATTCGTCTGCTTCCGGTGATGTCCACTCCTTGGTTCGTCCCAAGAGCCTTCTTTGTGCCGGGAATCTAGGCTTCGGGCATGCCAGAGGCCGAGGAGGCAGAGCCGGAGGCACACGATTCACTTCTTCATTCCATCTCGATGGCCGAGCCCTGGGCCGTTCGGGTCGCGGCCACTTTGCGTCTCGCTGACATCGCGACCGATGAGGGGGTTCCGATCGCCGACCTCGCGGCCGCGTCGAGTTCGCATCCAGAGGCTCTCGAACGGTTGATGCGGTTCCTCGTAGCCCGTGGGCTCTTCCTTGAACCGGCGCCGTCCGTTTTCACACTCAACGATGCGGCCCGTCTGCTTCGAGACGACCACCCAGGACGGCTCCGACGGTGGCTCGATCTGGAGGGAGCGGGCGGCGCGATGGACCGTGCGTACAGCGGACTGCTTGCGGCCGTCCGGTCTGGGACACCGGCCTACCCGATGATCAGTGGTCGTGGCTTCTGGGAGGATGTAGCTGCCGACACGGAGCTGGCACGGTCGTTCGCGTCCCTCATGGAGGCGCACTCCTCCGACCTGGCTGACCAAGTGGTGAATGGGTACCCGTGGGAGCGGGTTGAGGTGGTGGTCGACGTCGGTGGGGGAAGCGGGACACTGCTGGCCTCGATTCTGCGCTCGGCACCTCACTTGCAGGGAGTCCTCATCGATCTGGTCGCCGATTCGCCAGACACGGCCAGGATCCTGGAGGGCGCTGGGGTTGCCGATCGCTGCCAGCGGGTCGTGGGCGATTTCTTTGCCGGGCTACCACGGGGCGGTGACGTCTACCTGCTGCGGAACATCATCCACGACTGGCCTGACGAGCAGGCCGTGGCCGTTCTCCGTCGTTGTGCTGAAGCAGCAGGGACCGGGGGAAGGGTGCTCGTCGTCGAAAGGGTCGTCACCAGCGACGGCGATCAGCGAGAGCTGACTGGTATGGATCTGCGGATGCTGATCATCTTTGGGAGCAAGGAGCGCTCTTTTGAAGAGTTCCACTCGCTCGCCGCTCGAGCAGGGCTCGCAAATGTGGGATCTCGATCGACAAATTCGTCGTATTGGCTGCTGGAATACGAGCTGATCAAGACCAACCAATAGAGGTACGACCCTCACGCGAAACGCCGCTCAAACGTCGAGGCCCAGGGTAAAGGTCGGCTTTGGCGAGGTATCGGGTAAGCGATGTTCATCGGCTAGCCGACGAACCGCTGTTCCGGTGGCAAGGAACTCGGTGGCGTGTTCGCCCCAGACGTGGTTCAAGACTTGCACCGCCACACCGACGATGCCCGAGGATTGGACCGAAGTTGCCTCATCTTGCATTCGGGTGAGAGCCAGCTCCCGAGCTTCATAGATCCCCTGGGTGAACTGCACCATTTCCTGGTTCTGTCCCGCCTGACGCAGCGCTTGCATGGCCGATTGATGCGCGATGTGGTACACGCACGTGCCCAGCACAAAGGCCACAGGCGTCGCGCCGGCCGCGAGCAACCGAAAGAAATCTTGCGCAGACAGATCCGAGGTGAAGGGTCGGCCGTCAGGAGCTCGGTGTGCCCCTGTCCCAGTAAGCGAACGTACTGCGGTACCCGTAGCGATGAACTCCAGTACGTCTTGCCCCCAGACGTAGGCCTGGAACCGCAGTGTGACACCCACCACGCCATCAGCCCCCAGCGCTTCGGCTTCGGCGCGGATGCGGGCCATCGCCAGTTCTCGGGCGTTGTACATCGCCTGGGTGAGGACGTCCAGCTCCTGATTCTGGTTCCAACGACCCACCTGGATTCCGATGTGGTAAACGGACGACCCGATCACGAAGCCGAGTGGTTCGAAACCGGCCTCTCCAAGAAGGACGTATTCGGAGACCGACAGATCCGACGTGAAGACACCTGCCGGGTCTCTGCCGGCAGTGTGGGCAAGCCGCCCCTCGGCGGCCTCTGGCTCCCAGTTGGCAGTTTCCGAACTTTGGTCCTTCCCAAAGAGCGGCATGCCCAGTACCTCCTTGCCCAGCAGGACTTTGCGTCGCCGGCCATTGGACACTATCGCTCTGCCGCTCCAAGGACGCCTGACGCGGATGGGCCGGCCCGACTCCTCGAGGGCTGATCCGGTATCAGCTTTGCCGGCGTTCAAGTCGCTACTCGTGCTTGCGCGCCACGACGATCACATGTCGAGAGCTGGCATCGAATGTCCGTCGTCGATGCGGAGGAGTTCGAAGGGTTCTCTGAAGATGGATGGCCGCACCTTTGTCTTGATCTCGTCTTGAGCGACCCCGAAGGCGAACAGCGGTCCCGTGAGACGGTGCGGTTCATTCGTCGCCTTCGCGGTAGTAAGAACGTGCCATGTTCGCGGCCGTCCTTCATCGAATCGGCAGCAGTGCACTCGAGGTGGTCGATGATGCCGTTCTGGCCGACACCGGACCGGGACTGATCAGGGTCGCGGTCAGAGCGACTGGGGTCTGCCACTCCGACCTGTCGGCGATGTCCGGCGCTTTCGGCATTCCGACCCCCTGCGTGATGGGGCACGAGGGCGCCGGCGAGGTCCTCGAGGTGGGGGAGGGCGTCACCAACTTGGCGGTCGGCGATCACGTCATCGCCTCCGGGGTGACGCAGTGCGGACGGTGTCGGTTCTGCCTCTCCGGGCAGGGCCACCTGTGTGTCACGGCGAGCTTCGCCGCCCCCTACTTCCGCATCGGCGGCGAGGAGGTGTTTGCCCTCGCCGGGATCGGGAGCTTCAGCCAGGAGATGCTGCTGGCGAAGGAGGCCGCCATCAAGATCGATACCGACATTCCGTGGGACGTGGCGGCCCTGCTCGGATGCGGTGTCACTACCGGGATCGGTGCCGTCTTCAACGCGGCGCGGCTCCGACCCGGTTCTTCGGCCATCGTCTACGGCTGCGGCGGGGTGGGGATCGCGACCATCCAGGGTGCCCGGGCCGCTGGCGCGGCCGAGGTGGTGGCCGTCGACGTCGTCGCCGCGCAGCGCGAGGCGGCTTTGCGCTTCGGTGCCACGCACGCCGCCGCACCAGAGGACGTCGACGATCTCAAGCAGGCCCTGACGGGGGACGCCGGAGGCTTCGACTACGGCTTCGAGGCGGTCGGGCTCCCCTCGACCATCCGCGCCACCTACGACTCGGTCCGACGGGGCGGCACGGCCGTGATCATCGGCGTCGGCCATGGCGACCAAAGCGTCGAGTTCAACGCCTACGAGCTGTCCTACGGCGACAAGACGTTGCGCGGCACGTGGTTCGGCTCAGGGGATCCGCGAGTCGAGTTCCCGCGTGTCCTTCACCTCTGGAAGATGGGACGGCTCGATCTGGATGGCATGATCACCCACCGCGGACGCCTGCAGGACATCAACCGAGCCTTTGACGTCATGCGAGCTGGCGGAGTCATCCGAACCGTGCTGTCGGTCTGAGCCCGGCGGGCGGTGGGGGAGCCTCCCGGTCAGAGCTTCACGCATGCGTAGCGCGCGTAGGTTCGGCGCCGGTCCACCTCGGTGTCGAGCGCACGGAAGCCGGCATGGGCGAGCATCGGCTCGAGCAGCCAGGTGTAGGTGCTGAACTCCGTGCGCACGTGGGTGGCGAGGTCCTCTCGGGTGTAGCCCTCGGTCGGATCGTCGACCGCGGCGGAGAACCACCCCTCTATGACGCGCTCGGCCTCGGTCGGCTCGAACGCGTACACCAGGTCACGAAGCCAGAGCAGTCCGCCCGCTCGCATCGCCGCGGCGATCCGGGTGAGCGCGATGGCCTTCCAGAAGTCGGGCAGCTGGTGGAGTGCGTTCCGGCAGAAGACGACGTCGACGGGGTCGCCCTCGTGGCGATAGCTGAGGAATCCGGCCTGCACCACCTCGACGTTGACGATGCCCCGTTCGGCGACCGACGACGTGAGGTGGTCGACCATCGCGTTGGACACGTCGACCGCGATGACACGACCGCAGTGCGGTGCCACCGCCAGCGTGAAGGTGCCCGTCCCGCAGCCCATGTCGAGGAGGGTGGACGATCCGTCGAGGCCTCGGCGCCGGAGCTCCTCGACGTCACCGGTCGGGTCGTACTTCTGCTTGCGGTTGTACGCCGCGACGTAGTCGTGGTCGAGGTGCTCGGGGCCCGCGTAGTCGAGCTCGTCGGGCACGTGGGGGCCGAGCATCGGTTGGGCCATCCAGCCGCTGCTCACGGATCCACCGTCTGCCAGTTCACCGCGTTCGTCGTGCGCCAGACCCCCGCCGAGGGGTCGTCGACCCAGCCGTGGGTGGCATCGGAGAAGACCACGCTGGCATAGCCGTCGGCGTAGAACCCCGGCAGGTTCACTGCCCGCCAGGTGCTCCCACCGTTGCGGGTCTCATACAGCGGACCGCGTTCGGGGATGAGCCACGCCTCGGTCGGACTGATCACCGCCAGGTTCTCGTGGCCGAGGGAGACCGGCACCACGTAGCCGTTTTCAGGCAGGTTGCCGATTTGGGGGAAGCCGATGGCGGGCGTGTTGCCGGTCGCGCTGGAGACGAGGGCCCAGGTCGCTCCGCCATCCTCGGAGCGGTACAGGGCCTTGAGCTGGTCGCCCGCTGCGGGCTCCCCGGCACAGAGCAGCCAGAGGTCGTCGGTGCCCGAGCCGGCGATCTCGCTCGAGCTGGCCACCGAGGGGCAGGGGTCGTCCACGGTCGTCCAGCTCGTCCCGCCGTCCGCGGTGTACACGATGCGGCCGAGCTGGCCGCTCTGGTCGTCGGCGCCGTAGGTCAGCAGGTAGGCGTGCTCGAGCGTCATCCGGGCGAGCTCGATATTTTGGTCGTTGTACGAGGGAAGTGACGCCTCGAGGACGGGCGGCGCCACCGGGCTCGGCGACCAGGTGATGCCGCCGTCGGTCGACTCCTCGAGGCTCACCGGGCAGGTGCCGCCGGTCGCGCCGGTGCAGCCTCCGACGACGGCCCAGACGTTTGCTCCGATGGCGCTGACGTCGGAGACCACCGGGCCGATGGGGGCCCTCGCCCAGCTGCGTCCCCCGTCCACCGTCACCCAGAGGGGGAGCGTCGTCCGGCCCGACGAGGAGCCACCCCATAGGTATCCGTTGGTGGTGCTCGTGAAGTCGAGCTGTGCGTAGTACGAGTTCAGCGGCAGGTGGCCGTCGATGACGATCCAGGACTGCCCGCCGTCGCTCGTCTCGACCAGCGCACTCTTGGACGAACCGGTGGTCATGGCGAAACCGTGTTGGTCGTCCGGGAACACCGCGCCGGCGAGGTGGAGCGCGGGGACGGCAATCCCCGGGACCAGGTCGTCCTCATGCAGCGCGAGGTTGGTCACGGTCAGGCTCGTCGCGCCACGGGGCACCGCGAGGCCGATTGCGATCCCGGCCACGAGGATGCACGCCCCGAGCATCCCGAACAGGACGCGGGAGCGCCGCCGGCGGTGTGCCGCCGAACGGGACAGGACGGCGGCGAGCTGCCGCGCGGTGATCTCGGGGGGCGTGGGGTCATCCAGATGCTCGAGCATCGTCTCCCTCCTTGCCTCCGGGCTCGGTCAAGATCCCCCGCAAGGCGGCAAGCCCGCGCGACGCATGCACCTTCACGGTGCCCGGCGAGCAGTCGAGTGCCTCGGCCACATCGGCCTCGGACCAGTCGGCCAGATACCGGAGCACGACCACCTCGCGCTGACGGCGGGGGAGCCGGCGGATCGCCCGGGCCAGGTCCATCCGCTCGGCCAGGTGCGCGTCGAGGAGCGTGAGCTCACGTGTCGCACCGAACCGCCTCGACCGCCGGCGGTAGCGGTCGATGGCGAGATTGCTGGACACCCGGACGACCCAGCCGGCCGGCTCTGCGGCCAGGCGCGCCCAATGCAGGTGCGTGCGGGCGAGCGCCTCTTGGGCCACGTCCTCGGAGTCGCCCCGGTCGCCCAGGATCCGATAGGCGATCCGGTACGCGAGCGCATAAAGGTCGTAGAACGACTCTTCGAATGGTGCCTCCTCCGGCTGCATGGCGCCCCCGTCTCCTCCTTCTGACGCCCGAGGACCCGGCGGCGTTGACCGGGCGAGAGCAATTGTGCGCACGCGGAAAAGTGGGCCGCCTGGGCCGACGCCTGGTAGAGAGGGTCGCTGACCGGGAGAGGGGGAGCGATGCCCGAGTTCCGGGATCTGGACCACGACGGGGTGATGGCGCCCTACGAGGACCCGACGGCCGCCGCGGACGACCGGGTGGCGGACCTGCTCGGCCGCATGAGCGTCGAAGAGAAGGCGGGCCAGCTGTTCCACAGCATCCTCTTGCCGGGCCCCGACGGGTCGGTGACGGAGGGGCCGACCGGGCCCCGGGCCCAGGAGCCGGCGACCGCGTACATCTCGGACCGGCTGATGACCCACTTCAACCTGGCCGGTGTGATGCCCGTGCGCGAGCACGCCGAATGGCACAACCGGGTCCAGGAGCTCGCCGCCGCGACCCGCCTCGGCATCCCGGTCACGCTGTCCAGCGACCCGCGGCACGGCTTCGGCAACCTCGGCGCCCAGTTCGCCGCCCGGACCGTCTCCCAGTGGCCCGAGTTCATCGGCATCGGCGCGATCGGTGACGAGGAGGTCGCGTTCCAGTTCGGCGACGCGGTGCGCCGGGAGTACGTGGCCGTCGGGCTGCGGGTCGCGCTGCACCCCCAGGCCGACCTCGCGACCGAGCCGCGCTGGTCCCGCATCGCCGGGACCTTCGGCGAGGACGCGGAGCTGGCCGGACGCTTGACGGCCGCCTACATCCGCGGCATGCGGGGCGGCGACGCGCTCGGACCACAGAGCGTCGCGTCGATGGTGAAGCACTTCCCGGGCGGCGGGCCGCAGATGGACGGGGAGGACCCGCACTTCGATTACGGGCGCGAGCAGGTGTACCCCGGTGGGCACTTCGACTACCACGTCCGTCCCTTCGAGTACGCGCTCGAGGCCGGGGTGACCCAGGTGATGCCGTACTACGGCATGCCGATCGGCACCGAGTACGAGGAGGTCGGCTTCGGCTACAACCGCGGCGTCATCACCGGGTTGCTGCGCGAGAAGTACGGCTTCGACGGCATCGTGTGCACCGACTGGGGCCTCGTGACCGACCACAAGGTGTTCGGGCACCTCTACCCGGGGCGGGCCTGGGGCGTGGAGCACCTGTCCCGCGAGGACCGCGTGCTCAAGATCCTCGAGGCCGGTTGCGACCAACTGGGCGGTGAGGCCTGCCCCGAGCTGGTCGTGAAGTTGGTCGAGGACGGGCGCCTCCCCGTCGAGCGGGTCGACGACTCGGTCCGCCGGGTGCTGCGCGAGAAGTTCGTCCTCGGGCTCTTCGACGACCCCTTCGTCGACCCGAGCGCGGCCGAGGAGCACACCGGGACCGCCGAACTTGTCGAGCGCGGCCTTTCAGCGCAACGCCGCTCGTGCACGCTGCTCAAGAACGGCAACCAAGCCCCGGCCCTGCCGCTCAAGGAGGGCGTGCGCATCTTCTGCCTCGGTGTCGACCCTGGGGTCGCCGGGGCGTACGGCACCGTCGTCGACCAGCCGGCCGACGCCGATGTGGCCATCGCCCGCCTTGCGGCCCCGTACGAGCAGCGGGGAACGGCGCTCGAGCGCTACTTCCACGCTGGCAGCCTCGACTTCCCCGACGAGTCCCTGGCCGAGGTGCGCGCCGCGATGGATGCGGTCGACACGGTGGTAGACGTGCGCCTCGAGCGGCCGATCATCCTGACCAAGCTGAGCGATCCTGCGGCGGCGCTCCTCGGCACCTACGGCGTGTCGGACGCCGCCTACTTGGACGTGCTCTTTGGCCGGGCCGCGCCCGAGGGCCGCCTGCCGTTCGAGCTGCCCTCCTCGATGGACGAGGTGGCCGTCCAGCGCTCCGACGTGCCCCACGACACCGCCCACCCGCTGTACCGGTTCGGCCACGGGCTGCGCTACTCGTAAGGCTCAGCCGACCGGCGCCCCCACGACCGGGTAACCGTTGTCGAACACGATCGGCCGTATGAAGAGGAGCCGTGGGTTGGGTGGTCCGACCGCGTCGGGCTGCCACCCGTGGAAGTCGATGAACGGCTGGCCCTGCGGCGTGGTGAAGACGGTCGCGCCGCCGGGTCCTGCGAACTGGCCCTCCGTGCCGAGGATCGGCCCCGGCAAGGGCTTGGAGCACGGCCCGGCCGGTCCCGCGCATCGGGCCACGCCCTCCGCATAGGACGCCGTCTCCCAGTTGTTACCCGAGTAGAAGAGGAAGTACTGCCCGTGGTCGTTCCACATGTCCGGCCCCTCGACGACCGAGCCCTCCCACGCCTGCGTCGGCCTGAGCAGGGCCACCGGCACCGAGCCGCTGGCCATCGCGGTGCCGCCGGCCGCGACCGGCTGAGCCCAGATGGTGGCCGGCTGCCGACTGTTGCCGTTGGACTTCCAGGTCAGGTACAGGTGTCCGGCGTCGTCGAGATAGGGGGACGGGTCGATCGAGCCGCCGAGCGAGGCCTGGCACACGATCGGACCGGCCGAGTGGTCGGTGAACGGTCCCTGCGGGCTGAGCGACGTGGCCACCGAGATGCACTCGGTGTCGCGCGCGTTGACCGTGTAATAGAGGTAGAAGAGCGCGCCGATCTGGATGACGCCCGGGGCCCAGGTGTCCCCGAACTTGGCCCAGGCGGGCAGTCGCGGCAGCGCGTCGCCGAGCAGCGTCCACTGGGTGAGGTCGGTGGACTGGAGGATCTGGATGTTCCCGCTGGCCGAGTTGGTCCCATACGCGTAGTACGTGCCGCCGGCGTCGATCACGTCGGGGTCGGGGAAGTCGTAGGGGTAGACCGGTCCGCCGGCCGTCGCCGCGGTCACCAGCTCGCAGGAGTCGTCGGCGGTTTGCAACGCGGTAACCGCGCCTGACGGATTGCCCGCCTCGAGGTCCGAGACGGCCCCCTGGACCCCGTGCAGGCAGTTGTCAGCGGTGGCCACACTGAAGTTGGCGAGGTTGAGGCCGGCCTGGGCCTGGTCGAGACGGGCGGTCGCGGCGGCAATCTCGGTGTCGAGTTGCGCGACCGTCCCGAGACCGGCCGTCTCGTCGGCGACGAGCCCACGGATGGTCTCCTCGGCGAGGTAGATGCCGTTGGTGGCCTCGAGCTCGGACGCATGGGTCTGGGTGAGCCGGACCTGCGCGTGGTGCAACCGCACCTGGGTCAGCAGCGTGTCGGTCAGCCCGAAGATCAAGAGTCCGGCGGATGCGAGCACCAGCAACACGCGGACCTGGTGGCGTCGGACCTGCTTCGGGCGCCTCGGTGGAGGAGGAGCGAGCTGGCGCTCGACGCGGGGGGCTGACGCCTCCTGCTTGCGGTTCGCGGTGAGGGTCATGGAGACGCCGACTTGCAGGTCGGCCCGACCGCCGAGAGCGAGGCGAGGCCGCCGCTCGTCTCGCCGACCGAGATCTGGTCAAGCGCTTGGGTCACCCCGGCCAGACACCCTTTGAGCGCCGAGAAGTCGAGGTCGTCGATGAAGATCCCGTCATAGTGGGCAGTGGTCTGATTCCGGGTCACGACCAGGGTGCTCTGCTGCTGGGCGATCTTGCTCTCGATGGCCTCGAGCTTCCCGCTCTCGGTGCCGATCCGGATCCGACCCACCTCAAGGTCGGCCTCGAAGCGGGCGAGACGGGCGGTGGCGATGCCTTGGGCGCCGTCGAGGTGTCCGACCTCCATGCGGCCGCGCACGTCGGTGATCGTGAGCGTGGCCACGCCGATCAGGATGACCAGGACGATGGCGCGGCGTCGTCTGACGCGGTGGAGCCTCGGGGCGCGTCCCTCTGTGCATGACTCCTTGTTGGCGGACAAGCCGACTCTCCCCGCAACGCGCACAGCCCGATATGAGGCGCATAAGCCTTGCATCTCCGCGCGCTCGCGTTGTGACAACTCGCGCGCGACCTGCTGACCAGGTCGGGCGCGTTCGAGATTCGATTGCGAGCCCGTGACGGTCCGCGCTCGTCGCTCAGCTCAGAGAGATGGCCTCGGGTCGTGTGGGGTGGACCACCTGCACGTTGAGCGTGCTGCCACGGCGCACCGAGGTGCCGGCCGGTGGGTACTGATCGACCACGGTGCCGTCTCCGCCAGCGGGGTTCTCCGTCAGGCGGACGAAGTTGATGTGCAGGTCGGACTTCGCCACCGTGTAGTACGCGTCGCTCGCCCGCAACCCGCAGACGTCGGGCACGGTGACCTCTGGATTCGTCCTTCTCCGGGGAGCCAGCCACTCGGCAACGGTCTCGAGGCCGGAGAAGACCGGAGAGACGTTGCCCTCGAGCGTCGGGTAGGAGCGCTGGACGAGACCCTTGGCCCCACCCTGTCCCTCGGGCGCCCCGTTGGTGCTCGGGGGAGACGCGGGGAACGCGCGCGGCATGGCGGTGGGTGGTTCGAGGCCGTAGACGGGTGAGAGGTGCCATCCGAGCTCGCGTTCCATGGCCCAGACGTGCTCGGCGCGCGCCCGACGCGAGTCGCCGCCGAGCTGATCGCCTTGATCGAGCTGGACGTCATAGTCGGCTCGCTTGTCGGGATCTTGGAGGACCTGCCAGGCGTCGTCGATGACTCCGTTGGCCTGGGACACGGCCTCGAGCACGTTCGACGGGGCGCCCACGAAGCGCTCGGGACTGAGCTGGGTCTGCTTGGCGAGGTACGCGCGCCGGATCTCCTCGAGCGTGGCGTCCCTCGACACACCCAGCGTCTCGTAGTGATTCATCGTCCGGTCCTCGCCCGTCCGGGCGCCGGCGCCCCATGTAACTGCACCGGTCGGCCGCCCGTCGGACCCCTCATCTGGAGCGCCCTGACACTACCGAGAGGACCGGCGGGGGAGGGGGGTCGGGCTACCCGAACACCGCCTGGGCCAGCCTCCGGTACTCGTCCAAGGGGAAGACGTCCCTCGTCTCGGAGACCACCTGCACGCACACGTGGTCAGCGCCGGCGTCGAGATGCTCGCGGATGCGTCCGGCAACCCGCTCGAGGTCGCCCCAGCCCACGACGGCGTCGACCAGGCGGTCGCTCCCGCCGCCGGCCACGTCGTCTTCGGTGAAACCGAGCGACCGGAGGTTGTTCACGTAGTTAGGAAGCGTCAGGTAACCGGTGGTGAAGCTCCGCGCCAGCTCGCGGGCCCTCGTCGCGTCGGACTCGAGGACGACGGTCACTTCGGGCACCAGCAGAACGCCTTCGCCAAGGGTCGCACGGGCGCGGGCCGTGTGCTCGACCGGGACGAAGTAGGGGTGCGCGCCGGCCGATCTTGTCGCGGCGAGCTCCAGCATCCGCGGCCTCAGGGCGGCGAGCACCCGGCGTTCCGGCGGAACGGTCGGCGTCGCAGCATCGAGTCCGTCGAGGTATTCGATCATGCGCAAATACGGGTGGTGGTAGTCCTGGACGATCGGCCCGTGGCTCGCACCGATCCCGAGGAGGAATCGGCCCGGGTATGCCTGCTCTAGAGCGTCGGCTGCCTTGGCGATCTCTTCGGCCGGCGAGACCCAGATGCTCACGATGCCGCTCGCCACCACCAAGCGCTTCGTGGATTCGAGAAATCGTCGGAATCGGCTCGACAGTCCGGGGTTGAAGCCACCCGAGGACCACAGGGCCCCGTACCCGAGTCCCTCGAGCTCGGCGGCCACGTCGATCGACGAATCGGCCGCCTGCCACGTCCCGCTCCACCACACACCAACGCGTCCGAGGTCCACGGGTTGAGCGTACGCGGGACGTCGAATCCGCGATCGCGAAAGGGGGTTCCGCTTGCTCAGGGCGTTGGAGGACGCACTCCTTGCACTGTACGAGGCAGGATCGACCCGGGCCTTCAGGACGTGTGAGCGCCGTCATTCGGATGCTGCACGGTAGGGTCGGTCTTGGTGAGGGAAAGGTAGTGAACGAGGCCAACGTCCTGCGACCAACCGAAGCAGCGCGTCGCCTCGGGGTCGAAACCCGCGTCGTCGTCCAGGCGATGTACGAGAACAAGTTTCCCCGGGTAAGGCTCCCAGATGGAACCCTCGGCATCCCTCTCGAGGCCTTGGAGAGCTTTCAAGCGCGCGCGGGAAGTTGACATTCCACCGGCTCGCTCCGGCGTACCAAGCCGTCGAGTGGGGTGTTGTCACAGCGCGGCCGGCATGGGTGCGACTGCAGAACTCCGGCCAGCTGTCCGTCCGCTCACTCGGCCGCCGTGTCCACTCCCGATGAGGTCGACCGCTCGCTGATTGACTTCCTCACACCTGAGCGCCAGCGTGGTGCCCGGGACATGGAGGCGGAGCCGTGGGGAGTGGCAGCGGGTTGCGAGGCCGGATGATCCCCGGTCGGTCTTTGCCGCGCTCTCGAGGCCGCGCCGCCCTGGCGTTCGGGCGATCGGCCGCGCCCGCCCTGATGGCGCTGGCCGTGCTGGTGCTGTGGCCCGTCGCCTCTGCTGGCGTCTCGGGGCCACCGGTGGGGGTCGCTTCGAGCAGTTCAGGCGGGGTCGGCGCCTTTGGATCGGTGGTGACCATGCCCGAGGCGCAGGCGATCCCGACCGTCGCCGTCACGCCGGGCACCGGGCTGACCGACGGTCAGACCGTCGAAGTCACGGGGTCTGGCTTCGGGCCGGGCAGCCAGGTCGCGGTCGGAGAGTGCCGGACCGGCGCGACCTCGGACTCTGACTGCTCGGTGGCGGGAGCCCTCGTCGCCACGGCTGACTCGACGGGTGCGTTCACGACCCCGTTCACGGTCTCTCGGATCCTCACGATCGGCGCCTCGACGGTCGACTGCTCGACCGCGGGCAGTTGCGTGATCGCGGCGGGGGAGCTCCCGAGCTTGACGACCTTCGCAACGACTCCCATCTCGTTCGCGCCGCACCCACCGCCCTCGGCACCCGCTCCGACCGGGCCGAACACCCGGTACTACCTGGCGCTCGGCGACTCGCTGGCCACCGGGTTCGGCGTCCCGACGGGCCAGGGGTACGTCGACGATCTGGCGGCCCACTACGAGGCGACGATCCCGGGCCTTCAGGAGGTCGACCTCGGCTGCGCGGGGGAGACGACCGCGACCTTCCTCTCGGGCGGGCACTGCCAGTACCCACAGGGCAGCCAGTTGGCTGCGGCCGAGGCCTTCTTGCGCAGCCATCAGGGCCAGGTCGCCTTCGTGACCATCGACATCGGCGGGGACGACATCACCGGATGCGTCACGACGACGCCGACCTTGGGGCTCTCCCAGAGTTGCGTCAACACCGTGATCGGGCAGATCACCACCAACCTGGCCACCATCGGAGCCGCCCTCCGGTCGGCCGCCGGTCCGTCGGTTCCGATCGCCGGCATGACCTACTTCGACCCCTACGTCGTCGAGTGGCTCGCGGGATCCGCCGGCCAGCAGCTCGCCGAGACGTCGGTCAGCGACCTGGAGCAGCTCAACGCGGCACTCTCCGCCGCCTACGTCGGGTTCGGGGCCAAGGTCGCCGACGTGGCCGGAGCCTTCTCGAGCACCGACCTCGCCGATCTCGTGATCTCGCCCTACGGGATCGTGCCGAAGAGTGTCTCGGTCGCCTGCAGCTGGCTCCTCGTCCTCTGCGAGGCCGGCGGGGTGGAGGCGATCAGCGTCCACGCCAACGCGACCGGCTACGCCCAGATCGCAATGGCTTTCGAGGCGGTCCTGGCGATTGCCGGCGTCCCGGCGGCCCCGGTCCCCGCGACACCCACCCTCGCCGTGACGGGAGTCGACGTCGCGGGATTGTTGTGGGTTGGCGGGACTTCGGCCCTGGCTGGTTCGGTCTTGCTGGTGGCCTGCCGGCGGGGTCGACGGCGGAGCGCTTTGGCCGGTGCAGGATCCCTTCTCCAGCGCGAACGGTAGGAGTCTCCCGGAAGTGGGGGAGGGGCCCTACCCCACCGGTGACGAGGTGGACGGGGGCCCAGCTTCTGTTACACCGCTTTGGTGGCCAGGAGGCTGAAGGTCAGCGGCAGCCGTGGTCGGTTGGACGGGGCACGCCACCGACCGTGTTGATCCTCCACGAGGAACGCGAACCGGCGCCACGGCATCCAGTCGTGCTCGGCCAGGTGCTCCAGCCGAAGGCCGTGGTCGAGAAGGGCAGTCACGATCTCTCCCAGCCCGTGATTCCACTGGTAGGAACGTGGGTGGGCGAGGCGTCCTTGGCCGTCGGTGTAGGTCACCTCTGAGTCGCACATCTGCGGGTCGGGGTGCTCGAAGTACGTGTTGACGAGCTCGAGGCGGTCCTCGGCGGCCGCCGCCTGGACGACTGGATGGACGTCGTGGAGGAAGAAGCGACCACGCGGGCGGACAAGCTGTCCAACCTGGCGCGCCCAGGCCTCAACAGAGGGCAGCCAGCACAACGCCCCGAGACTCACGTAGACAACGTCGAAGGCCTCCCCGTCGAGCGCATCTACAGCGTCCTGAACGTCGGCACACACAAATCTCGCCCGCTCGGCGAGCCCGGCACGCCTCGCGATGTCGCGCGCTGCGCTGATGGCGGACGGCGAGAAATCGAGACCGGTGACACGAGCCCCGGATCGGGCCCAGGCGAGCGTGCCAAGGCCGATGTGGCACTGAAGGTGCAGCAGCGTCTTCCCGGTTACATCACCCAGGATCTCGTGTTCCCAGGGCCGTGGGCCCCTCGATTCGGCGAGCCAACCGTCGACATCGTAGAAGTGCGAGGCGAGGTGGATCTCGGTGCGGTCCTCCCAGTTGGCCCGGTTGGCGTCCAGTGCGTGCTCGTGCACAAAGAGGAGGTTAGGAGTGGGCCTCGCGTGGCGACAGTGCAGAACGGTTGAGCTAGATCAACTTGACATAATGTGCATTATCGGCGGTGGGGACTAATGCGTCGGTAAACGGGCCTCCGCCATTTTCGGCCCCCGCGGACTCCCCACGACCCCGCCCGCCGAGGCGATTGGCTGACCTCTCGCTCCGACGGCTAGGACAGGGCCTTGAGCCCCTGCCAGACCAGAACAGACCGCACGACGGTCTTCCCGCCGTTTGGAGCTGTGGCTGGCAGAGGGACACTCGCGACGGGAAGAGCACGCCAAGGCTGAGAAGTGGTCAAGGGGACTCACTAAAGGGGTGACTTAGGCGCCTTTTGGATCACCCGGGTGCCCCTCAGCGACTTGGGGATTGAAAGCGCTGCGGCGGAGGCGTGAGACGGCCCCGTGCGGGTACAGACACGTTTATGCAGACACGATTCGCACGGTTGCAGGTGATGGTGGTCGCGTTGGCTGCTGGGGCAGGGCTCGTGCTCGGCCCCGGCGTCGCGGCGGCCTCCTCCGCTCCGAACTACCCAGTCCCCTACACCTTCACTGCCGACATCCTCGCGTCGCCGTCGGGGCCGAACACTCCCCCGCCGGGGGCCAACAACTGGTCTTGTCGGCCTTCTGCGGCAGACCCGTACCCGGTGATCCTGGTTCACGGCCTGTTCGCGAACGAGACGGACAACTGGCAGACCTATGGCCCGCTGCTCGCTGACAACGGCTACTGCGTCTTCACCCTCACCTACGGCAACGACCTCTCGACGCAGGCTCCGCTGGACAACGTCGGCGGCCTGGCCCCGATGGAGCAGAGCGCCGAGGTGCTCTCCGGTTTCGTCGACCAGGTCTTGGCGGCCACCGGCGCGTCGAAGGTGGACATCGTGGGCCACTCCGAAGGGGCGACGATGCCGTATTGGTACATCAAGTTCGACGGTGGGGCGACGAAGGTGGCCCGCATGGTCGGCCTGGCCCCGGTCGTGCACGGCACCGACACCGCCATCGGGGCGGCGGTGATCGACGAGCTGCTCACAGCCTTCGGTGGCTCGTCGGCCGAGGAGGCGGCGGTCGCACAGGCGTGCCAGTCCTGTGCCGAGTTCGCACCGGACTCGTCGTTCATCGAGCAGCTCGATGCGGGCGGGGTGGCGGTCCCCGGCGTCGTCTACACGCAGATCATGACCCGCTACGACGAGCTCGTGGTGCCCTACACCAACGGCATGGTCGTCGCGCCCAATTCCACCAACATCGTCGTGCAGGACCAGTGCTCGCTCGACTTCGCGGACCATGTCGCGCTCGCCGCGGACCCCGTGGCCGCACAGGATGTCCTGAATGCGCTCGATCCGGCAACCGCGCAACCGGTGCCGTGCGTCCCGGTGGCGCCGGTCATCTCCTCCGCCTAAGGGCCCCGAGGTACCCGCCCTCGAATACGCGGCCCTCGACGGCACCGATCAGTCTCTCGAACAACAGATGGGGTTGCCCAGCGACGAATCGCTGAGCAACCCCATCGTTGAATTCAGGGAAGAGACTCGCTAAGGGCCCCGCGAAAATTAGTTGAGCGGTTGGGAATGCACGGTGTAGTTCCAGTCACCGTGGAACTCATGGCGGGTGAGAGGGACGGCGGCCAACTCCTTGTTGGTGATCTTGACTCCGGTCGGGTAGTAGCCCTCGTCGAGCTCGGCGTTGATCTTGAGACCCTTCTTGGTCGTGGTGTTGGCGATGAGCTGGACAACGACGCGATAAGAGGTGAGGGGGCGCCCTCTCCAGTTCATGGTGATGAAGCTGAACATGCGGTGCTCGATCTTGTTCCACTTGGAGGTCCCCGGCGGGAAGTGGCAAACGGTGATCTCAAGCCCGGTGTCAGCCGCCAGCTTGGCCAGTTCGACCTTCCAGGCCCGAAGGCGATAGCCGTTCGAACCCCCGGCGTCGGCACAGACGAGCAGCTTGGTGGCGTCGGGGTAACGGTGCCTGCCCATCTGAGCCCACCACCGGCCGATGCTGGCCACGGCGAAGCCGGCCGTGTCGGCATCGTTGCCGACCGAGACCCAGCCTTCGTCGGCACCCAAGTCGTAGACGCCGTAGGGGATGGCCTTTCCCATCTCGGGGTCGATGAAGTCGTGGACCTGGGTGCGAGTGGGCTTCTTGGCCGGCTGGTACTCCTGACCAGCGTTGGAGTACTCGCCGACCAGCTCCTTCTTCTTGGCGTCGACGCTGATGACCGGCTGGCCTTCGGAGCAGAACCGTCCCGCCGTGTCGTTGATGTAGGCGAACTGGGCGTCGCGGTCCACGTGCTGGGCGCCCTCCTTCTGCTTGGTCTACCCCTCTCCGCGCCCCCGCGCGGCGGCGCCACGCGGGGCGCCGTTTCCGGACCCTAAGTGGTCATGCTGTGACGTTGCAAGAGTTATTGCCCTTCGCGGTGTTGCCGGCTCCTACGATCCCCGGCGTGTCGTTTTGCAGCTGACAGTTACCGTCTGCTGAGTTGTCTCGCAGCGAACCACCACCGGTGTTGTTGTTGACCTGGATGTTGCCGTGCACGGCGTTTCCGTCGCCATCTCCGGCTGGGCCGATTGACACTTCGCCGGCGTTATTCTGGACCTGCAAGTTTCCGCCGATCGAGAGCGGCGTGGCACAGTCCGGCGTCGCCCCGACATCAAACGGTGCGCCGGGACCGTTGTTTTGCACCTGAACGTTCCCAGTCACTGCGGCGCCGCAGAGGTCGTTGGCTGTCGAGGCGTCACCGACCATCGGCGAGCCGGTTGTTCCTTGAACCTGGAGGTTGCCATGGATGGCACCGCCACGGACATCGACCCAGGCGGCATTAATCGCTTGCAGGTTGCCGCCGATCGTCGACGCCGTGTCGAGCAGACTGCCGCCGTTGAGGACCTGGACGTTGCCGTCGACGGTGACGTTCACGAGCGTGCAGGTGCTCCCGAAGGGAACCGTGACGTTTCCTGGGATCGTGATGTCGCTGTAGGTGTTCCCGGTGCAGTTCACGTTCCCGATTGCCGATGAGTTCGTGCCTGGCGTGAACGAGACTCCCCGCACCACCGTCTCGTTGGTCGGCGGCACCACGGTGTGGAAGGTCTCATCCTTCGGCAGCGACGTGGCGTTCAGGTCGTCGGTGATCGACATCAGGGCATTGGGATCCGCACCTTGGTCCCCACTCCCGCTCACCGTCGAGGTCTCTGCCCAGATCGTCACCGTTCCGTCGGGGTTGACTTCACCGGTCAAGTTGCGCAGGCCGTCGGTCGCGGGCGCCCACGGAAGTCCGGTCCCATCCGGACCGTTGTTGAGTCCGGTGGGGTATCCAGGGACGGTGTAGGGCACGCCGAGGTTGAGGCCCGACTGGAGGGTGTAGGCGAGGTTCCACTGCTTGGTCGAGCTGTCGAACACCCACTTCTGCAAGCCGGCGGTCGTCGATGCCGCCGCCGCGCCGTAGAGACCATTGGAGGTGGAGCTCGACGTGGTGTTCGTGTTGTCGCCGGCTCCCTCGTCGGCGACGTAGAGCGTCGTCGGGTTGGCGAACCAGATGCCGAAGGGATAGTCAGTCGCATCGTTGGCGTTTGCGGCCAGAGAGGTCGGGAACCCGTTCAGGATGCACATGTTCTGTGGCTCGAGTCCCGGATTGTCCGTGGTGACGCCCTTCTTGGTGATCGTGCCTCCGGCCGTCGGGTCGTAGGTGAACGACGAGGTCGTGGGCAACGACGCGCCGGGCTCGGGAAGCCCCACACCAGTCGTGGTGCAGGCCTTGCCGGTGGGGTCGACGAAATAGACCGTGTCGACGCCGTTGCTGCCGCTGCCCTTCGTGTAATACAAGACGTTGTTGTACGTGGCGATCCCGCGGTAGTTGTCGTCTTTAGCGACCTTGTCCGGCGCGTCTCCGAGCTGAGTGACACTGAAGCTTCCGACCGGAGTTGGCTGGCCGGGGCTCTGAGCGGACTCTGGGGATGTGGACGGCTGGACCAACTGGGCGCCGGCGCCCGTGACGACCGCTGCCGGCTCGGGGTTCGCGCCGTTCCCTGCGTTGCCGGCGGCGTAGAACAGGCCTGCCCCGGGCTCGTCGTTCAAGATGGCAGCGCGACCGTTGTCGCCGGAAAACGCGTTGGTCTCGGTGAAGTTGAACGTGCCGTTCGCTCCGAGTTCACCGACGACGCGGTAGTAGGCGCCCGGATCGAGGCTGGTCGGATCGATGTCTCCTGGAGTGTTGGCGTTGGAGACGTCCGCGGTGTCAACCGGGGCGTTGTAACCCATGAAGGTCACGTCCTTGCCATCCGTCGAGAGATTGAGGGCAAGCTCGGACTTCGACGAGAAGCTCGTGACCATCTGGTTGCTGCTCGAGGTGATGCCCGATTCCGAACTGTTGGGCACCTCGATGCTGCTGATCGGCAGGCCAAACGGTGTCAGCTGGTTCAGCGTGATCTCCGAGGTGACGCCGAAGCTCGCGTCGACCGAGTCGTTGTTGAAGACGAACGGGTAGTCACCATTCGCGACCGCGGTTCCACACGGGTCGGGAGCGCCCTTGGCCGTGCTGCACCCGGGCGGGAGCTGGGTGACTCCGGCGACGATGTTCGGGTCGTTCTGATATGTGCTGGTGGCAACCAGCAAGTTGCCGGGAATGAGGATGCCGGGTGGGGCCGCACTGCTGGGCAGTGACGAGACCTGGCTCACGGTCCCAACGACGGCTGCGCACACGGACATAGCGGCAACCAATCGCGCTCGTCGCGACAACATGCGAAACACTCGCAAGGGAATCTCCTTGGCTCGGGGGTAGGGAGTCACGACGAACCTAAAGGACCAATGTGAACTGCTTTCGATAGCTACTCGACGATCGAGTGACGGAGAATTGAAAGTTTCCGGACCCTTTCTGTCGGATGTGTTCCGAAGAGAAGAGGCATGTCGATGTGATCTGGTGGTCCGTTTGACCCGACAAATCTCAGAATGGCTCCCGCCAACCGTGCTCCAGAAGGTGTGCCGACTCCTCCGTCTTCCTCGGTCCGTTGCGCCTGCACACAGCTCCACCACCTGTCATTTGCCAGTCCCATGGGACCACCCCGTTGCCAGCAACATGGGACCACCTCGCGCCCACTCGGCCGGCTGACGTGATGATCCCGGCGGGCGGCGGTGGGTGTCAAACGCGCCGTCGTCGGGGCCTAGGTGCTCGGGGGTCGGTGGGCTCCTTTCCGATGACCGGCTTCTCGTGTTGGCGGTAGGACTCGCCCTCGATGATGAGCTCCCAGGCCGCACTCTTCAGCCGGTCGACCGCCGACTGAGCGAGCAGCGGATCGGCCATCACGGCCAGCCATTCACTGGGGTCGCGATTGGACGTGAGAACGGTGGCGCCGACGTGGTGCCGCTCGACGCACAGCTCGTAGATGTCGGCCGTCTCCGTGGCATCAAGGGTGCTCAGTGCGAAGTCATCGACGATGAGGAGCTCCACACCGATGAGCTTGCGCATCTCGACGTCGAAGCTGGCGTCGAGACGCGCCGCCTTCAGTCGCTTATGTAGCTTGTCGGCGCGTTCGAAGTGCACGCTGATGCGCCTCCGACAGGCGATGTGTCCGAGGGCGGTGGCCATGAAGGTCTTGCCCACGCCGACCGGGCCGAGGATGAAAGCGTTGCGGGCGTGCTCCACGAATCGCATCGAGACGAGTTCTGACCACACGGCCCGGTCGTAGGTGATCTTGGCCTCCTCGTCCCACGCCTCGAGCGTCATCGTCGGATCCAATCTCGCCTTGTGCGCTCTGAGCCCGGCCGAATCGCTGTCTCGCCGTTGCACCTCGTCTGAGAACAGCTGCTCCAAGAACTCTGTGTGCCCGAGGCCGTGGCTGCGGGCCAGCGCCAGGCGTTCGGGAAGCGTGTCGATCAGTCGACCGAGCTTCAAGCGTCGCATGAGGACCTTCAGTTCGGGAGACACGGTGGGGGTCGGTGCGTTCATCGTCCCGCCTCTTTCACCGCGAAACTCCGACGGATCACGGGCGAAGCGGCCCTGGATGACGACCGGCTCGGGCCGGGCGTCGGGCTCGGTCGATTCCCGGGCCCGCTCCAGCATCCGAGAGACGAGGTTCACGTCCACCGCCTCGGCCTCGAGGGCCCGTCGGCACGCCTCCTCCACACGGCTCGGTCCCCACCTCTTCACCAGGCCCAGCAGCCGGTAGACCTGGCGCATGCGGGTCCACGGCAGCGGCCCCTCGAGGATGGCGGTGGCGTAGCGGCCGATGGCGTCACCATGCTCGGCCGCCATGCGCCCGAGTCGCTCGACGTCCCGGGTGGCGTAGATCTCGGTGCCCGTCGGCATGTCGGCTGGGTCGGTGCTGCGACCACCAGGGGGTTTGCGGGGATGAACCTTCACCAGCTCGCCGCGCAGGTAGAGCTTCACCGTGGCCGAGTCGCACCGGGCCCGAAGCGTTCGGCCCACCAGCCGGTGATGGACGCTGTAGAGCGCCTTGGCCACCTCGACGTGGAAGTCACGGTGCACCTTGGGGTCCGACCACTTGGGCGTGTCGAACCGCGCAGCGGGCAAGGCGACCAGCAGCGGCTGCTCCTCGACACGGAAGGCCTCGAGCGGTCGGCACTGGGTGGTGCCGTGGATGCGCATGCCGGCCGTGGTGCTGCACCACGTCTCGGCCCGGGCCCGGCAGTCCGCCAGGTCGATGAAGGTCTCGCCGGCGAAGAAGTTCCTCTGGGTGTAGTGCACGACCCTTTCGACGCGTGGCTTGTCGGTCGGGGTTCTCACCCGGGCGGCGTCGATGACGAAGCCCCTCGACTGCGCGTACTCGACAAAGACGTCATTGAACCGCGGAGCAGTGTTCTCCGCTTCGATGACGATCGACTTCATGTTGTCCGGGATCACGACGGGGAATACGCCACCGAAGTAGCCCCAGGCGGCCTCGAAGCCGCGGATCACCTCCTCGGTCATCTGGGAGAACGTGGGCCACACGAACTGATGGCGGCTGAAGACGGCCGTGAAGATGAGCCCGTGGCAGACGCGCCTTCTGTCACCGTCGGCCACGAGCCCGAGCCGGCCGAAGTCGACCTGAAGCTCGGTTCCCGGCGCCGGGTCGTCGACGCGGACCGTGACTCTGCGCCGGCCGGCCCCGCAGTGCTCCACCGCGAAGCGGGCCAGGGTCCGGGGTGGGACGACGATGCCGCGTCGTTCGAGGAGAATCCCGATCTTCGTGACGGTGAGGTCGTCTTTCACCCAGGCGGTGATCCGCTGCTCTTCGCCCAGCAGCGTCCGCCACGCCGCACCGTGACCATCTGGCCGGTGCGGGCGCACTCGCTCGACCAGCTGGCCGATCAGCTCGTCGGTAAGCTGTTCCTCCCCGCCAGAGCGCTCGAGGCCGACCTCCATCGCGGCGGCGATGTAGCGCCGGGCGGTCTTGCGATCGATGCCCACCCCCCGGGCGATGGTGCGCTCGCCCTCACCGCGCAACCAGCGCCGGAGCGCCTCTTTGACCTGGACCACGGTGACCTCCCTGAACGCCATGGGGCCTCCTCCGCCTCGGCATCAGAGGCCCAGCCGAATGTCTCTTCGGCCGGCGGAGGTGGACCCTCAGGGTGGTCCCATAACTGGCAAACAGGGTGGTCCCATGCCACTGGCAAAACCGGTGGCTAGCTGGTCCCATGTGGCTGGCAAACGACAAAGGTGTGCCGACTCCTCCGTCTTCCTCGGTCCGTTGCGCCTGCACACAGCTCCCCACGCACCAGAACCGGGCTCGCGGGCTGTAAGGACAACCACGAGTGAGAGGAGGACGAATGGCCTAATGGCGGCCACCACCGTCCCCTTTCGGCCGCTCGCCGGGGTCTTGGTAGCGTGGGCAACCGAATGTCTCGTTACACAGACATCGAGCTGACCAGCCAGGGCTCCGACGGTTCGTGGACATGGCGGGCGGCCGGTGCACGCCAGCCCCGCGGAACGCTGACCGCTGACCTCGTGCCTTCGGGCGGCAAGGTCGGCGATGTCGTGCGCGCCGAGATCGAAACCGGCCTCGACGGCGTCGAGGTGATCGCGATCGCTGGCCCGAGACCGGTGCGCAGGGCCGACAATGGCATGCAGCGGATCGAGGTACTGGGGGCGCCGGGCCAGGAGCCCGGCGTCGTGATCTCACTCGCCCGCGGGTCCCGGATGCGCGATCGCGATGGCGAGGACCGTGAGCGGGGCCCCCGGCGCGACGCTCGACCGGGACGCGACGCTCGACCGGGACGCGACGCTCGACCGGGACGCGACGAACGCCCCGCCGCTGAGCGCGGGCCGAGGCGAGACGGAGACGGGCCTCGACGGGGCCGTGACGACGAACGTCGGGACACCCGCCGCCCCACCGCCCGCGACGGCGCCGAGCCTCGGGGGCAGCGTCCCGAGCGACCCACCGGTCGGCGCGACTTGCGTCCGACGGTCGCCGCCGTGCATCGCAACGCAGCGCTGGCCACGCTACGCCCCGAGCAGATCCCCGTCGCCGAGCAGTTGCTCCGCGGCGGGATCCCGGCCGTGCGTCAGGCGATCAACGACCAGAACACCGCCGCCAAGGCGGCTGGCCAGCCGCCGGCGTCCACCGATGCCCTGATGGCCATGGCCGAGGAGTTGTTGCCTCTGATCAACCTGGCCTCCTGGAAGGACCGCGCCAACGCGGCACAGACCGCTGGCAAGTCGATGCGCCTGCGCGAACTGCGCGCGGTGGTCACCTCGTCTCGCACCGTGTCCTTGGACGACGAGGCCCGAGCACTCGCCAAGTCGTTGCAGGACAGCCTGAACGAGCGGGTGACCGCGCTGCGCGACGAGTGGCAGCGGCGGATCGATTCCGCGATCGACTCGGGGCGGGTGCTCGAGGCCCTGACGGTCTCGGCCCGTCCACCCGAGGTCGCCACCCGGTGCCCGGCCGAGCTCGCAGTGCGCCTGGCCCAGGCGGCCGGGACCGCCATGACGGCCGAGATCCCCTCGGAGGAGTGGCTGGCGCTGCTGGCCGCGGTGCTCGAGTCGCCGGTCCGCCGGACGGTGAAGCCTGCGGGGATCCCTGCCTCCGAGGAGGCCAAGAGCGCCGCACGCAAGGCCGCCGGTGCCGTGCCCGAGTTGGCCAAGCTGATTGGCCTGCCCATCCCCCCGCCGCCTCCCAGGCGGCCGCCACCGCCGCCCCGGCGTGCCCTCAGTCCAGTGTCCGGTGGAGGATCAGCAGCCGCGCCTTGAACCCGGCCGACTCGAGGAGTTGCTTGCTCGAGCGGTCCCCCGGCAGCGCCATCGCGTCGACATCGCTGCATTCCCGCGAAGAGAAGTACTCGAGGAGTGCCTCGACCATCGTCTGGCCCACCCCCACCGCGCGCGCATCGGGCTCGACGTAGAAGCACTCGATGCGCCCGACGAGGCGGGGGCCTGACTCGGCCACCGTGCCGGCGGCAATGCCCACGATGACCTCGTCGACCGTGCCGACCATCGTCGCGGTCGCGTCGCTGTCGAACCAGCGTTCGATGAGCGTCGCGGCGAGGTCGGCGGGCGAGCCACCGGCGAGGAGCAGTGCTCCGCCGCGCTGGCCGTCGGTTGCGGCGAGCGCCGCGGTCACGAGCTCCCGGCAGCGCTCGAGATCGGCTCCTTCGGCCCGCCGGACCCCCTCCACCGGCGCTCCGCTTAGGCCGGCCAGCTGGCCGGTCCCGGGGACCCTTCGTGGCCGAGGAGCTGCTGGGTGCGGTGCAAGATCGTGCGCCGGCGCCGGGTGGCCGCCTCGTGCTCGTAGATGGCAGCGAGCTCGGCCGGCCCCAGGCCATCAAGCCGGCGCACCACCTGGGACGCCGAGAGCGCCTCGTATTCGGGGATGGCGAGTTCCGGCGCCGGCTCGACCCGGCGCAGAAACTCGGGCCGTTCACCTTTGGTCGGGCGCGCTTCGGAGGCGACCGGCCCTTCGTCGGGCGGCGTGTCGCCGGCTGCAGGCGGCACCCAGCGCGCCAGTTCGGAGTCGAGGGTCCGTCGTCCCATGGCGATGGTCATGCGACCGACGATGCGCGCGTTGGAGAGCAGACGGCCGACGCGGCCGCGACCCTTCTGCGCGAGCTCCGGGACGTCAGCCGCCGTCAGCTCCTCGAGCGAGCTCGCGATGAGGCCGACCGGCGCGTAGACGAACACGTCGAGCGCCTCGTCGAGGAACGGCCGGAGGCCGCCTCGGGGTCCCTCAGACGCAGTCACGGCAGAGCCCTCGCTTCTTGTCGGCCAGCTGGCTCGCGTGCTTCACAAGGAAGCACGACTTGCAGACGAATTCGTCGGGCTGCTTGGGGAGGACCCGCTCGCTCGCCTCGGTGCGGTCCTCGGCGTCGGTGAGCTCGTCGTCCTCGACCTCGTCCTCGACGACGAGACGCTCCTTCAAGATCACGTCCAGGCTGGCCTCCACGTCCTCGTCGTCGGCCTCCTCCTCGTCCTCGTCGTCCGCCTCCTCAGCGGCGCGCTCGGTCGAAGAGGCCTCCGCCTCCTCGGCCTCCTCGGCCACGGCGGCCTCGTCCCCGAGGGCATCGTCGGCGTCCTCTTCGTCGAGGTCCTCCAGGTCGTCGTCGTCGAGGTCGTCCTCGTCGATGTCGTCGTCGCCCAGCTCGTCCTCGTCCAGATCCGCTTCGTCCAGCTCCTCGAGGTCGTCAGCAGCGTCGTCGTGGTCTTCGGGCACCGTTTCCTTCCGGTCGGGGTTCGCGACGGCGGGAGCATAGACGCCTGGGCGCGCCGTTCAGGCGCATTGAAGGAGGCGCTGGGGGAATTCGGCGGCAGCCGAGTCACCCCGAGGAACGGGGGCGAGGCCCGGGGGTCTTTGGTGCCGTCACGAACGCCGCCCGGCCGACCCCGGGCGACTCGTGGTGTTCTCTACTCGACCCCCCGAGCCTGCCGCCGCACAACAGGTTCCCCACCACGAGTCCAGGACGACCGGCCTGGGACTCCCGGGGAAGAATTCAGACTTCGTAAGATACGCAGATCACGGGCCGATTCGTCAAGAGCCACCGACGGTGCATGACCAGGGGTTTCTCGTGTCGTCCCTGGTCATGGGACCGCTCAAGAATTCTGGGATGCGCGAGCTTCTCGCCGGGACTCGGCCCGCCGCTCGCCCTCCAAGCGTTCGAGATCACTCCAGCCGTGCTCCACGTGCACCATCGCGTCGGCGACCGCGCGGTGTCCCGCCTCTTCGGCGATTGCGCGGAACATGTGCTGCGCGATGCGACGATACGACGGGTGCCCCTGGGTGCCCGAGCGCAGCTCAATGAGGTGTAGCGCCTCGCGCGCGTTCATCTGCATGACGCAGCGCACGCGGTGCGCGAGCGCGACCGCGTAAGGGGCCTCGACCGGGAAGTCGGGCACCATGGCGTCATAAAGCGCCCGGGAGCGCTCGAGCGACTCCACGTAGGCGGCCCCCTCGCCGGCCTCTAAGACCAGGTCAGGGACGGTGTAGCCGAGCTCGGGGGTGAGCTGCTGCCACTCGATGGTGAGCAGGCGATGGCGTTGGAGGTCCCGGAACGCCCCGTAGTCGACGGTGATCTCGAAGCGGTAGTCGATGCGCTCGAAGGCGCGCCCGGGCCGATGCCGGCGGTTCTTGCGGTCGCCCACGTACGCGTGCAGGAGCGAGACGCGCTCATCGGCAGACAGCGCGCGGACCCGGCGCAAGGCCTCTTCTTCGGACAGGGTGGATGGCGCGAAGCAGATCGCCGCGAGGAGCTTGTCCTCGCCCTCGGGGTCGAAGTCGACCAGACGCACCTCGCCGGTCTCGGCACCCAGGCGCTCGGTGGGCGCGCCCGGCCTCGCGTCGGGCCACAGGCGTGCGAGCACGCGCTCGGTCTGGGTGCGCGTGTCGTTGAAATAGGTGGACCACTCCCCTCCCCGATCCGACACGTCCACCCGCTGGAGGAACGAGGGGATGACCTTGCGCAGCTCGGTCAACATCAGGTCCGCGTAAAAGCGCGCTTCGGGGAGCGGGTGCGAGCGCATCTTCAACAAGAGCGACTCGTAGGACTGCCCCGATCCGTAGATGCCGACGTTGGAGAGCGACGCCGCCGGTAGCAGGCCCCGGAGGCCGTCCAGGGCCTTGGCCCGGACCGCCTGGCGGTGGACGAAGTCCGAGTCGCCGGGCTGGCGGGGGAACCGGGTGATGAGCCAGCTCTGGAGCCGGGGCATGAGCTCGCCGTAGGTGTCGAACATCCGGTCCATGTCGCCGACGTAGCGGGCCCCGAGCGGGGACTCGAGCACCGCCGTTGGCCGGTGGTACCGGTAGTGCCCGTTGGTCATCCGGGTGTCGTAACCGATGTAGCGCGTCGACTGCTCGAGATAGGCCATGAGGCGGCCCCACTCCAAGACCTTGGTCAAGATGTTGGACGCCTGCTCGCACGCCAGGTGCACGCCGCCGACCTGGGCGACCGAGTCATCCCCGTACTCGTAGAAGACCCGCTCGTAGAGCTCCTCGGCGCGCTTCATCCCGACGGTGGCGTCCACCGAGGCGTCGCCGGAGATCTCGAGGTCGCAGACGAACTCGTCCAAGAAGAGGCGCCGGAGGCTCTTGGCCGAGCGCGAGTACCGGGCGAACAGGGCGCCTTTCACCACCTCGGGGAGGTTCACCAGCGCGAAGACCGGGCCGTAGACGTTGGTGAAGTAGCGCTGGAGAACGGCGACCTCGTCGTCGCTGAAGCGCTCTTCGACGTAGGGGAACATGACCGGGCAACCTTACGACGGCACACCTTCTGGGATGGCGGATGAGGGGATCGCCCCAGCGGCCACTACGTCCCTGAGCAGGAGGTCGTGGGCGGTCATCGCCGAGGCCGCCACGGCGGGGTCCCGGGCCACCATCCCGACCTGGTGGACGAGGTCGGCGAGCTGGCGGACGGTGCGCACGAAGTCCCCCGGGGCCATCTCGCCGGCGTCCCGTGCGGCGACCTCCAAGGTGGCCCCGAAGGACGCCCCGCGGCCCACGCGGCGACGGCGGTGGCCAGCCCGGGCTCGGGCGGCGCGGTGCGTGGGACCGTGTGGACCTCCTCGACGGCCCGGATCCGCTCGTGATGGGACGCCAGTTGGCTCAGGCGCTCGGTGAGCTCGGCGCGGCGTCGCTCCCCCAGCCGGTCGCCCTGCGGTGCGCGCCGCCGCCCCGCCCCCGGGCGCGACCGCGACGGCGCGAAGACCTTCCGGGCCCGGCGCTTCTCGAAGACGACCGACGAGAGCACCCCGGCCAGGATGGCGGGCTCGGCGCCGTGCAGCACCTCGTCGGAGAGCGCCTCCGCCACCAACAGGTCGGACTCGTGGTAGACGGTCGAGAGGCGCCCGCCGGCGTCGGTGAGGGACCACCCGTGCACGTAGCCGAGCTCCTCCAAGACGGCGAGCCGCCGCCCGAGCGCCTCGGTCAGCATCTCGGGCCGGCGGCCCGGCATGCGCTGGGCCTGCCACTGGGCAAACGAGCTGCGCAGCACGCCGTGCGCGGTCTCCCGGTCGAAGCGCCGGACCAGGTTGACCGCCAGGTTGTAGGTCGGCCGGAACGTCGAGCGGAGGTCGGGTGGCGGAGCCAGCGCGACCCGCGCCGCGTCGCCGAGCGGGGTCTCGGGCGAGAACAGCACCACCGCGTGGCCCTCGGCGTCGTGGCCACGCCGCCCGGCCCGCCCCGTCAGCTGCGCATACTCCCCCGAGGTGAGCGTGGCCCGCCCGGCGCCGCCGAATTTCGTGAAGCGCTCGATGACGACCGTGCGCGCCGGCATGTTGATGCCGAGTGAGAGCGTCTCGGTCGCGAACACGACCTTCAACAATCCGGCAGCGAAGCACTCCTCGACGGTCTCGCGGTACGCCGGGACGAGACCGGCGTGGTGGGCCGCCAGACCGGACTCCAGGCCCTCCAGCCACTCCGGGAAGCCCAGCACCGCCAGGTCGTCGTCGGACAGGGAATCGACGTGGCGCTCGGCGGCCGCCCGGACGGCGTTGCGCTCGGCCCGCGAGGTGAGCCGCACCCCGTCGCGCAGGCACTGGCGCACCGCGTCGTCACAGGCCGCCCGGCTGAAGATGAACACGATCGCCGGTAGGAGCTCGGCCTCCTCCAGCAGCTCGACGACTTCGAGGCGGCGGGGCGAGCGGACCGGGAGGCGCATCTCGGCCCGCCGTCCGCCGGGCCCGATGGCAGACGGCACCCGGTTCCGCCCGGCCCGGCGCACCGACTGGTCGATCCGCAGCGCTTCGTCGGATGCGGTGCCGCGGGCGAGCAGCGGGGCGAGCACCGGCGCGGCGTCTTCTCGGTGGTGCACGGCAAAGTGGTGGCGCAGCAGGATGGGCCGCCGATCCTCGACCACCACGTCCACCGGCCCACGCACCGAGCGCAGCCAGGCGCCGAGCTCGTTCGCGTTCGACACCGTCGCCGACAGGCACACGAAGGTCACGTTCGGCGCGCACAGCACCAGCACCTCCTCCCACACCCCGCCGCGGTAGGGGTCCTGGAGGTAGTGGACCTCGTCCAAGATGACCGTGCCAAGCCGCTCGAGCAGGTCCGAACCGGCCAACAGCATGTTGCGCAGCACTTCGGTCGTCATGACGACGATGGGCGCTTTGGGACGGATGGCGGTGTCTCCGGTCAACAGGCCGACTTGATCCTCGCCGTGGGCGGCGCACAGGTCCTGGTACTTCTGGTTGGAGAGGGCCTTCAGGGGCGTCGTGTAGAAGGCCTTGGTCCCCGCGGCGAGCGTCTGGCAGATCGAGTACTCGGCGACGAGGGTCTTCCCCGAGCCGGTCGGGGCCGAGACGAGGACCGAGCGGCCCTCGTCCAGCGCGTCGAACGCCTCCAGCTGGAAGGGGTCGGGCGGGAAGTGCAGGTTGCTCAGGAACCGGCGTCGCTCTCGAGCCGAGGGCTCGCCGGGCTCCCCCTGACGAACGGCGGGGCCGCTCAACGCCCGAGGAACTTGCCGATGGCGATGGAGACGAAATAGAAGACGATGAGCGGGACGGCCAGCACCAGCATCGACAGCGGGTCACCGCTCGGGGTGAACACCGCGGCGACCAGTGTCAACCCGATGACCGCCCAGCGCCAGACGCGCAGGAGTTGGGTCGGCGTCACGACGTGGGCGAGCTGCAGGGCGACGAGGACGACCGGGAACTCGAAGGTGATCCCGAAGAGGAACATCATGAGCAGGATCAGGCTCAGGTACTGGTTGGGCGAGAGGATCTCTTTCAACGAGGGGCCGCCGACCGCCTTCAAGAACTCGAGCGCGTGCGGGAAGACGAGGTAGGCCAGCGCGCACCCGGCGACGAAGAGCACCACGGCCGAGACGACGAAGGGCACCACGTAGCGCTTCTCGTTCTTGTAGAGGCCCGGCGTGATGAAGCGCCACAGCTGGAAGAGGATCACCGGCGACGCGAGGAGAAGGCCGCCGAAGGCCGCCATCTGGATGCGCAGCGACAACGGGTCGAGCGGCCCGGTGACATAGAAGCTGCAGTTGTGGGGGTTGGCTTCGCAGAACGGGTGCTTGAGCAGGTCGAGCATCCCGGGGTAGAAGGCGGCGGAAACCGACGCGCCCACCACGAAGGCGATGACGCAGAAGATGAGGCGTCGTCGCAGCTCCGCCAGGTGCTGGACGAGGGTCATCGCGTCCGGGGCCGGACGCTCCTTGCGGGCGTTGAACAGCCGGGTGGCCATGGGCTCGAGTGCTCCCGGGTCTCCCCAACCCTCAGTTCATCCCGGGGTCGGACGGGACCTGGTTCCCCGACGTGCCGACCGGGGGCATGAGCGTCGGGCCGGCCGGGCCGTGCCCGTTCGCCGAGCCGTTGGGGGCGGCGGGTGCCGACCGGTCGACCGGCCACGACGCGTCGCTCGGGCCGGCGTTGGCCGGGCCAGCGGGGTCGCGGACCAGCTCGTCGCTCACGTCGGCGAGCGAGTTGAGGTAGCTCACCGGGGAACGGGCGATGCGGGCGATCTCATGGGTCGAGGGCAGGTCGGGCATGGACTCGCGTACCTCGGCCTCGATGCGCTGCTGGAAGGCCCGCACCTTGGCCCATCCGGCACCGATCTGGCGGGCCAGCTTGGGCAGCTTGTCCGGGCCGAGCAGGACGAGCGCCACGATCAGGACGATGAAGAGCTTCTCGGGGTCGAGGGAGAACATCTGATCTGGATCCTACCGGTGGTCGTCCAGGGGCCCCGGGGCGAGCGGAGGCCGACGCACCAAGAGTATTCGTCGCCGAAGCCCCGGCGGATGAGGGAGGGTTGGTGGCCGAGAGCCCCGGTAGGGCCCCTCGAGGAGCGCCCGAGCCCCACCGGCGTCGGCGAGCCGATGCCGCGGGCGGGATCGTCACCTCATGTAAGGGACACCGGCACCGTGGTTCCACCACGGGGTTGAGGTCCCAGGGTTGCATGGACATCCCGGCTGGTCCGGGGGGTGGCGTCGAGATGACCTCTGGGGAGCCCGCGAGGGTCCTGCCCCGTTCGTCTGATTGCCACACCCGGCCCGGCCACGGATGCCCCGGATGAGGGAAGTGGACCGGTCCATCGAGGCCGGGTCCGTTTGCAGCACATGAGTGGGAGCCGCGGTTGGGCGTGTCTCCTCGGGACCGTGGCCTGATGCGTGCGTCGCTCCTGCGGGCGAGCCGGTGACAACCGACACGACCAAAGGAGAAGAGATGAACCATCGGCGCCTGGTCGGCATCGACCTGGGCATCGCCAGCGTGCACACCGTGCGGGTGCTCGACGGCGAAGGAACCACGCTGCACCGGCGCAAGGCTTGGCCGACCCGGGAGAGCCTGGAAGAGCTCGAGCAGATGGCGCTCAGTGGATGCCCGGCGGGCACCAGGCTCGAAGTCGTGATGGAGCCCACCGGCCCGGCGTGGTTGCCCATTGCTGTCTTCTTCGGCGCTCGGGGGCATCACGTGTTCCGGGTGAGCTCCCAGAAGGCGGCGGACCTGCGCCGATTCTTGTCCCGGCACACCAAGACCAACGGCATCGACGCCGACACCCTGGCCCGGCTCCCGCTGTTCGACCCGGCCGGCCTGCGTCCCCTCCAGCTCCCCAGCGCAGAGCGCGCCGCTCTCGACCGCCGGGTGCGGGCCACCGACCGGCTCACCCAGCAAGGGGCGCTGCACAAGCGCCGGATCAAGGACCTGGTGCGCCAACTCATGCCGATGACCCCGCTCACCGGTGAGCTGGGCCTGGCCGACCTGGCGGTGCTCGAGCGCTACGCCGACCCGGCCGCCCTGGTGAAGCTGGGTCACAAGCGCCTCGCGGTGCTCATCGCAAAGGCGTCGCGTGGCCACCAGGGCGCCGATCGGGCCGCGCAATGGCTCGAAGCCGCCCGGACGTCGCTCGAGCTCTATGGCACCCACCGCGCCGTCGCCTTCGCCGATCTGGCCGCCGAGGTGTCCAGCGAGGTCCGCCTGTTGCGCGCCGTGCAGGCCGAGCTGGCCGTGCACGAGCCCGAACGCGAGGCCCACTACCGGGTCGTCGACCCCGATGAGCTCGCCCGCTCCCTGCCAGGGCTGGCCGCGGTGGGCGGCCCCGCGCTGGTGGCGAGCATGGGAGAGCCCACCCGGTTCCGAGCCGCCAAGGCGTTCCGGTCCTTCACCGGACTCGTGCCCAAGGCCTCTGAGACCGGCGAGAGCGATCGCAAGGGCCAGCCCATGTCCAAGGCCGGCTCGTCACTCCTGCGCACGACGATGGTGCGAGCCGCCGACCACGCACGCAAGCAGGAACCCCAGCTGGCCCGGATCTACTACGTCCAGATGGTCGAGCGGGGCAAGGACCACCTCGGCGCGCGGTGTGTCGTGGCCGCCAGCTTGGCGGAACGAGCCCTCGTCGTCATGCGCCGGGGGACGCCCTATGTCGTCTGCGACATCGACGGCCGGCCGGTCACCCAAGAGGAGGCCAAGGTCATCATCGCCGACCGGTTCACCGTGCCGGCCGAGGTGCGGGCCCGACGTCGAAGCAAAAGGTGGGGAAGGCCCCCCAAGCAGTCCTCACGGGACAGTTGAAGCCACACGCACAAGGCGTGGGCAGACGGGGCGACCTTCCCCATCAGGCATCCTCGCCGTCCGCTTCAGAGCCGGTCAAGCAGCTCGCCGGAGCCGCCTCTTGACGACGGATCTCCTATAGGGAATCAGAAGAAGCTGATGCGACTCAAGGGCCAGATTCGCATGTCGACCTTGCCGATGATCTCCGAGCGTTGCACGAAGCCCCAGATCCGGCTGTCGCAGGACACGGCGCGGTCGTCGCCCATGACGAAGTAGTCGTTGGCCGGGATGTGGATGGCCTTGAACGGTGGCGTCCTGGTCGAAGGGTCGTTCTTGGGCAGCCAGCTCTGGTCGAGGCGCTTGCCGTCGATGTACACAACGTAGTTGCGGTCCGAGATGGTCTCGCCGGGCAGGCCGATGACCCGCTTCACGAGGACCTTGTCGGTCGTGTCGCAGTCGGCGGCGACGTCGGGCGGTGCGTTGAAGACGATGATGTCGCCGCGACCCACCCCGTGGAGGTGGTAGGCGAGCTTGTCGACCAGGATGCGGTCCCCCACCTGCAATGTGGGGGTCATCGAGATCGATGGGATGTAGAAGGTCTGCACGACAAAGAGTCGCATGACCAGGGCGACGACGACGGCGATGGCCACGATGGCCAGCCACTCGATGACCCGCCGCCTCACGCTCAGCCGGTTGCGGCGCCGATGGGCCGGGCCACGACCCCTCGGCGGGCCCCCGGGCGGCGATGGTGGGTCCCCGAGACCGACGGGCTCGTCCTGGCTCGGCCGACCCGAGCTCGGCACGTAGGCCATGGGGGCTAGACGCTACAAGATGGGGTCGAAGAGGCGGTCTCGGCCCAGCTCAGAGCGATGCGATCAGCCGCTCGACCCGCTCGTCGTGGCTCTTGAACGGGTCCTTCAAGAGCACCGTGCGTTGGGCCTGGTCGTTCAGCTTGAGGTGCACCCAGTCGACGGTGAAGTCACGCCGGCGCTCCTTGGCCCGGCGCACGAAGGCTCCGCGCAGGCGGGCTCGGGTGCTCTCGGGCGCCTGGGTCATCGCCACCGCGATGTCGTGGTCGGTGCAGGTGCGCTCGACCAGGTCGCGGTCCTGGAGCTTGTAGAACAGGCCGCGGCTGCGATCCACGTCGTGGTACATGAGGTCCACCATCGCGACCTTGGGGTGCGCCAGCGGCAGCTGATGGCGCTCGCGCACCTCCTCGACGATGCGGTGCTTGGCCACCCAGTCGCACTCGCGCCACAAGCTGAAGGGGTCCGACTCGAGCCCCTTCAGGCAGTGCTCCCACATGTTGAGGGCGAGGTCCTCCTCCGGCTGGAGGCCCCGCTGGTCCCTGAAGCGCTGGGCCCGCTGGAGGTACTCGAACTGGATGTCGAGGGCCCGCATCTCGCGGCCGTTGGCGAGCCGCACCCGGCGCTGGCAGGTGATGTCCTGGCTGATCTCGCGGATGGCCCGGATGGGGTTCTCCAAGGTGAGGTCGCGCAGCACCGTCGAGGAGTCCTCGAGCATGGCGAGGATGATGCTGGTCGCGCCGACCTTCAAGAAGGTGGCGTACTCGCACATGTTGGAGTCGCCCACGATGACGTGCAGGCGGCGGAACCGCTCGGCGTCGGAGTGCGGCTCGTCCCGGGTGTTGATGATGGGCCGGCTGCGGGTGGTGGCCGACGAGACGCCCTCCCAGATGTGCTCGGCCCGCTGGGACAGGCAGAAGGTGGCACCTCTCGGCGTGTGGAGCACCTTGCCCGCTCCGGCGAAGATCTGCCGGCTGACCAGGAACGGGATGAGGACCTCGGTGTAGCGGCTGAAGTCATCGTTGCGCTCGGTCAGGTAGTTCTCGTGGCAGCCGTACGAGTTGCCCGCCGAGTCGGTGTTGTTCTTGAAGAGATAGACCTCGCCCCGGATCCCCTCCTCCCGGAGTCGGGCCTGCGCGCCCGCCACCAGCTGGGCGAGGATCCACTCCCCGGCCTTGTCGTGGGTGACCACGTCGGTGATGCGGTCGCACTCGGGCGTCGCGTACTCGGGGTGGGAGCCCACGTCGAGATACAGGCGAGCGCCGTTCTCCAAGAAGACGTTGGATGAGCGGCCCCAGCTCACCACCCGCCGGAACAGGTAGCGGGCGACCTCGTCGGGGCTCAAGCGGCGCTGGCCCCGCAGGGTAAAGGTGACCCCGTACTCGTTCTCGAGTCCGAAGATCCGGCGTCGCACGCTGGCCACCGTACCGCCCGGGGGCCTGCTTGAGGCCGACCCAGGTGTTTCAGGGTTCGGGTTCGTCGGTTTCGGGTGCCTCAACCCCGGCGGCGGGTGCTGCGGCCGGCTCCGGGAGCAGCGTCGCCAGCTCCCCGTTGCCGATGCGCCGGAAGGCCCGCCGGCCGTTGCGCCGCGCCAGCACGGCGGCCTCGAGGTCGCCCGGCAGAAGGCTGCGGTCGGGTCCGGCCAGTGCACTGACCGCGGCGGTGAGGGCCGTCGGCAGGTCCCAGCCCTCCTGCCAGGAGTGCTCGACGCGCTCGGTGATGGTCTCGGCGTCACCTCCGAGCACCGCGAAGCGCTCCTCGTCGGTGATCGTGCCCTCGTAGGCCACGTGATACAGCTGGTCCGGTCCCTCGTCCTCGGCGAGCTCGGCGACGAGGATCTCGACCTCGAGCGGCTTCATCTCGTGGGTGAAGACGTTGTGCAGGTACTGCGCATAGAGGTTGGCGAGGGCGCGGGCGGTGACGTCCTCGCGGCTGAAGGCGAAGCCCTTGGTGTCCGCGTGACGCACGCCGGCCACCCGCAGCTGGTCGTACTCGTTGTATCGCCCGACACCCCCGAAGGCCACGCGGTCGTAGATCTCGCTGATCTTGTGCAAGGTGCGCGAGTGGTTCTCGGCGACGATGAGCACACCCTCGTCGTAGGTGGTGGCGATCAGGGAGCGGCCCCGAGCGATGCCCTTCTGCGCATACTCGGCCCGGTCCTTCATCACCTGCTCGGGCGCGACGTAGAAGGGCATGCTCACTGCGGTTCACCCCTCCCCCCGTTCGGGCCGCGCTCGGCCCGGCGGCGCTCGATCAAGGTCAAGAACCGGTCCGCCACCTCGGACTCTTCGACCGCGGCGTAGCCCTCGGCGTCGACGACGGCCACGAGCGGATAGATGCCGCGGACCAGATCCGGGCCGCCGGTGCCGGCGTCCTCGTCGGCCGCCTCGTACAACGCCTCGATCGCGAGCTCGACGGCCTCGGGACGCGTCAGGCCCTCGCGGAAGCCCAATTTGATCGTGGTACGAGCATCCCGTCCCCCCGACCCGGTCGCCTGGAAGTCGGCCTCTTCGTAATGCCCGCCGGTGACGTCGTAGGTGTAGATGCGCCCGACGCCTCGACGGAGGTCATAGCCGGCGAAGAGGGGAACGACGGCGAGGCCTTGCATCGCCATCGGGAGGTGCTCGCGCACCATCTGTGCGAGCTGGTTGGCCTTGCCTTCCAAGCTGAGCGAGACGCCTTCCACCTTCTCGTAGTGCTCGAGCTGCACCTGGAAGAGCCGGACCATCTCCACGGCCGGGCCGGCGGCGCCGGCGATCGCCACCGCCGACCACCGGTCGCCCGGGAAGACCTTGTCCATGGCGCGGTGGGCGATGGAATAGCCCTCGGTCGCCCGGCGGTCGCCCGCCATGACCACACCCTGCGCGTAGCGGAGCGCGACGACGGTCGTGGCGTGGGCGATGCTCAGGGCATGATCGGACCGACTCATCGCCGGCGTCCCCGACTTCTTGAGCAGGCTGGTGAAATCGGGACCCGGGTCGTCGACCGGGCTAAAGATCGGCAACGCCACCGCCGGGTTACTGCCCGCCCTTCTGCACGTAGTTGCGGACGAACTCCTCCGCGTTGTCCTCGAGCACCTCGTCGATCTCGTCGAGCAGGTCGTCGAGATCGGCCTTCAGTTTTTCGCCCCGCGGCGAGGATGGGGACGGCTCCTCGACGACCTCGGTCTCGGTGCGCGAGGGAGCGGAGCGCCGCTTCTGCTCACGTTCTGCCATTGGTCATCACCTCAAGAACTGAGTCGGTTCAAAAGCTCGGTCGGAGTCTCACACTCTTTTAGCAGCGCGTCGGTGTAATCGGCCGTTCCCTTGAGTGGGTCCATCATAGGGACGCGGCGCAAGGGGTCTGTCCCCAGGTCGAAGACGAGCGAATCCCAGTTGGCCGTGACCACGGCGTCAGGCCAGCGGGACAGGCAGCGGCCGCGGAACCAGGCACGAGTGCGCCTCGGCGGCTCGGTGACCGCCTCGGCGACGGCTGACGGGTCGACGATGCGCTCCATGGCCAGCCGGGCGAACAGGGAGCGTTCGGGCCGCAGGTCGTGGTACTGGAGGTCGAGGGCGGCCAGCCGGTGGTTGTCCCAGCTCAGGCCGTGGCGTTCCCGGTAGGCGTCGATCAGGTGGCGCTTGGCCACCCAGTCCAGCTGGCCAACCAAGCTGGCCGGGTCGGTCTCCAGGCCGTGGAGGACCGCTTCCCAGCGGTCGAGGACCATCTCGCCCACGCTGTCGCCACCGATCATCTCGAGCCCGCGCTCTTTGGCATAGCGCCGGGCCGCCGCGAAGATCTCCCATTGGATCTCAAGCGCGGTCATCGTCGACCCGTCGGCCATGCGCAGTGGCCGGGACAGCGTGAGATCCGCAGAGACCTGGTGCATGGCGCGCACCGGGTCGCTGAGCGTGAGCTCCTTGGCCGGGAGCATCTCGTCTTCGATCAGGGCCAGCACGAGCGCGGTCGTGCCGACCTTCAAGAAGGTGGCGACCTCGGCCAGGTTGGCGTCGCCCACGATCACGTGCAGGCGCCGGAAGCGCTTGGGGTCCGCGTGCGGCTCGTCGCGGGTGTTGACGATCGGACGCTTGAGCGTGGTCTCGAGGCCCACCATCTCCTCGAAGAACTCCGCCCGCTGGGAGATCTGGAAGCGCACCGGCTCGGACCCGAATGCCGTGGTCTCGCAGCCGACCTTGCCCGAGCCGGTGAAGATCATGCGGCTGACGAAGTGCGGGATGATGCCCGACACGACGTTGGCGAATGGGACCGTGCGGTCCATGAGGTAGTTCTCGTGGCAGCCGTAGGAGTTGCCCTTGCCGTCGGAGTTGTTCTTGTAGACGACGACGACCGGTGCGCTCGGCAGCGCGGCGGCGGCCGCCATCGAGCGCCGGAGGACTTCCTCTCCGGCCTTGTCATGGCAGACGAGCTCCAACGGGTCGAGGCACTCGGGAGTGGAGTACTCGGGGTGCGCATGGTCGACGTAGTAGCGCGCGCCGTTGGTGAGCACCGTGTTGGCGAGATGTGTCTCGACCATGGGGGGCATTGCCCCCTCGTGTGCGTAGCCGCGCGCGTCCTTGTCCGGGGACTCGTCCTCGAAGTCCCACCCGGTGCGGCGGTCGACCTCCGCTGCGTACGCGTTGACGAGGAGCGATGACGCGGTGACCGGGTTGGAGTCGGGCCCCGCGGCTTGGATGCCGTACTCGGTCTCGATTCCGCAGACCTTGGGGATCGCCACGACTCGACCCTACCTGGTCACCCCGCTCGGACCCGGCGCGCGCTCGGCGCCCCGCTGAACTGGGCGGCCGGCCTCTCAGAGGTATTGGCCGGTGCCGACTCGTTCGATCGAACGCCCGCCGCCACGGCCGCCGTCGTCGGTGAGCAGGGTGCGCACGTAGACGATGCGCTCGCCCTTCTTGCCCGAGATCCGCGCCCAGTCGTCGGGGTTCGTCGTGTTGGGGAGATCCTCGTTCTCCTTGTACTCCTGGCGGATCGACTCCAAGAGGTCCGAGGTGCGGATCCCGCCGACCTCCTCGGCGATCTCGCGCTTGATGGCGAGCTTCTTTGCCCGGCGGACGACGTTCTCGATCATCGCCCCCGAGGAGAAGTCCCGGAAGTAGAGGATCTCCTTGTCGCCGTTTTGGTAGGTGACCTCCAAGAACCGGTTCTCCTCGGTCGTGGAGTACATCTCCCCCACCGTCTTCTCGATCATGGCTTGGGCGGCCTTGGCGGGGTCCCCACCGCCCAGGCGCTCGACCTCGGACACGTCCAACGGGAGGTCCGCCGTGAGGTACCGCGAGAAGATCTGGGCGGCCGCGTCCTCGTCGGGGCGCTCGATCTTGATCTTCACATCGAGGCGCCCCGGCCGCAGGATCGCCGGGTCGATCAGATCCTCGCGGTTGGACGCGCCGATCACGATGACGTCCCGCAGCGCCTCGACACCGTCGATCTCGGCGAGGAGCTGGGGCACGATCGTCGACTCCATGTCCGAACTGATCCCGGTACCCCGGGTCCTGAACAACGAGTCCATCTCGTCGAAGAAGACGATGACCGGGACGCCCTCCTCGGCCTTCTCCCGGGCCCGCTGGAAGACCAGCCGGATCTGGCGCTCGGTCTCCCCGACATACTTGTTCAAGAGCTCGGGGCCCTTGATGTTCAAGAAGTAGCTGCGGATGCTCGTGTTGTTCGTCGCCTCCGCCACCTTCTTGGCGAGGGAGTTCGCGACGGCCTTCGCGATGAGCGTCTTGCCGCAACCCGGCGGGCCGTAGAGGAGGATGCCCTTGGGCGCGGGCAGCTTGTAGTGGGAGAAGAGCCGGCGGTGCAGGTAGGGCAACTCGACCGCGTCGGTGATCGCCTCGATCTGCGCGTCGAGGCCGCCGACGTCCCCGTAGGTGATGTCGGGGACCTCTTCCAAGACGAGCTCTTCGACCTCGGGGCGCGGCAGCTTCTCGATCAACAGCTGGCTGCGGATGTCCATGAGCAGTGCGTCGCCGGCCCGCAGCTTGACGCTTGCCAGCTCGTCGGCCAGCTCGACCACACGCTCTTCGTCGGCGCGCGCGAACACGATCGCCCGGTGGCGGTCCTCCATGACCTCCTTCAGGGTCACGACCTCGCCGGAGAGCTCGCCCTCGCGCACCAACACGACGTTCAGGGACTCGTTGAGCACGACCTCGTTCCCCTTGCGCAGGACGCCCGGGTCGATGTCGGGGTGCAGTGCGACGCGCATCTTGCGGCCGCTCGCGAACACGTCGACGGTGCCGTCCTCGTTGATGTCGAGGAACGTGCCGTAGGCCGCCGGGGGTTGGGTCAGCTTCTCGACTTCCTCGCGCAGAGTCGCCAGCTGTTCTTTGGCCTGCTGGAGGGTGAAGGTGAGCTTCTCGTTCTGGGTGACCGCCTGGTTCAGCTGGCCCTTGGTCTCGAGCAGGCGCTCCTCGAGCGCCTGCACGCGGCCCGGGCTCTCCTGGAGGCGGTGCCGTAACGCGTTGATCTCCTCCTCGGCCTCGAGCAGCCGAGTGCGAGCAGCCTCGAGTTCGGGGAGCATGCTGTCGTCCATCGGGTCTTCGGGCCTGGGCGTTCGAACCACCTCCCAACGCGCGGCTGCGTTCACCCTATAGGCCGCCACTGGGCCGACCCGATCGTCGCGCGCCGGGCATCCCCCGGTCCTGGACCATCGGCCGGGCACCAGGCGCGACGTCGCTCCTCGGGGCCCCTGGGCGGGCAGGGACCGACCCACCGCGCGATCCTGGTGCCCCGGCGCCAAGGATCGGAGAGACCATGAGCGACGCACCGAAACGCTACGAGTACGACGAGTTCTCGATGTTCCACGAGAACGCGGAGGAGTTCGGCATCCCCTATCCGGGCCCGCCGGTCGTGGCCCGCCGGTCCGTCGCGATGGACGACGGGCGGGCTCTCAGCGCGCTCGTCTGGGGAGAGCGCCCCGCCGAGCTCGTGCTCTTCCACGGTGGCGCACAGAACGCCCACACCTGGGACACCGTCGCGCTCGCGCTCGGGCGCCCCCTGGTCGCCGTCGACCTGCCGGGGCACGGCCATTCCGACGGCGGCCGGAGCGGCTCGAGGAACCTGGAGAACAACGCGGACGACCTGGCCACGGTGATGCGCGAGCTCGCGCCCGAGGCAGGGGCGCTCGTCGGGATGTCGCTCGGGGGCCTGACTGCGATCGTGCTGGCCGACCGGCATCCCGAGCGTGTGCGGCGCCTCGTGCTCGTCGACGTCACCCCGGGGGTGACTGCCGAGAAGTCCAAGGCGATCAGTGACTTCGTGCGGGGGCCCGAGAGCTTCCCGGACTTCGACGCGATCCTGGCCCGGACGGTGGAGCACAACCCCACCCGGACGGTGCCGGCGCTTCGCCGCGGCATCTTGCACAACGCCCTCCAGCGCGACGACGGCTCGTGGGTCTGGCGCCACGCCCGGCACCGGGCGAGCGAGCTGCCCGACGCCCCCGACGGACCGCGGTACGGGGACCTGTGGGAGGCGCTCGGGCGGGTCCGGGTGCCGATCATGCTCGTGCGCGGGATGCGCCCCCAGTCGGTGGTCGACGACAATGACGAGGCCGAGCTGCGTCGCCGGTGCCCGGACGCTCGAATCGAACACGTCGAAGAGGCCGGCCACAGTGTCCAGGGCGACGCGCCGGTCGAGCTGGCCGCGCTGCTCGACGATTTCGTCCAGGGGTAGCGCCACGCTCGGTCCCAGCTCGGACGGTCCAGCGAGGCCCTGGCAGCGAGCTACTAGTCTCTTGAGAGACGACGGGCGTCGGCTCGGAGCGTTGCATTGGCGACGGGGTCGTCGGCTCCTCTCCAGCTCAGAGTCGTGCGTGGCCCCGATCACCAAGGAAGGCAGAACTCAGGGATGAAGGTCTGGATCGATCAGGACCTGTGCACCGGCGATGGCCTCTGCGAGGAGATCGCGCCGGCCGTCTTCACCCTGCTGGACGACGGCCTCGCCTACGTGAAGGAAGGCGACGCCATCAAGAACGAGCCGGGCGGCTCGGCCGGCATGGCGCTCGTCCCCGACGACCTGGAGGAGGCCGTCGTCGAGGCTTCCGAGGAGTGCCCCGGGGAGTGCATCTTCATCGAGCGGGACTGATCCCCGGCCGCGGGGCGGCCGCGAGTGTCAGCCCATGAACTCGATCTCACAGCGCGGCCCTGGCGCCTGAGCGAGTCGCAGATCGGCGGTCACCAGCGTCGCTTCGATGGTCTCAGCCAACGCGATGTACGCAGCGTCGTGCGGCGTGACATTCGAACGCAGCTCCCATATTCGAGGCAACAGCGGTCGATGGCTTACGCGCTCAAGACCCAGATCGACCAGGTCACGAAGAGCCATCCCGGCCCGGCGTTCGTCGAGAGCTCCGATGGAGAGAGCCTTGCGTATGACGGTGACCACCTCGAGGTCGAGCACCTCGGGCGCGAACAGGAGCTCTCCATCGAGACGGGCCCGTGCTCGATCGCCGTCGGCGTCGTCATCGGCAAGCGCCGGCGTGATCACTGACGCATCGACGACAATCAACGGGAGTCCCGATCCTCACGAACAGCATCGCTCGCAAAGCGGAAGGAGAGGTGGCCACCGCTGCGTTGGCCAGCTCGAGCGAGCAGCTCCTCGAGGCTCGGGCGACTGGTCTCTTCGATGAGTCGGCCGAGGAGGTACTCCTGCAACGACTTTCCCGCACGAGCGGCCCGTCGGCGTAACTCGGCATGTACGTCGCTCGGAACGGCCTTGATCTGGACGGTCGGCATGGCTCTGAGCTTAGCGCTATTTTGGCGCCAAAACAGGCAGAATGGCGCTGCTTCCTATTGGCGGCGTCGCTCCCGTGCCAGCAGGCGCGCGCTCGTGAGGAACCCGGTGTGGGCCACCATGCGGTGGTCGGGCCGGACCGAGCGTGCCTCGACGTGCCAGGTGCGGCGCAGGAACTCGACGGTCTCGGCCAAGCCGAACCCGCAATGATCCATCGCCTCGCGCAGCCGCGCGGTCTGGTTGATGGTCGGCAAATAGCAGAGCAGGATCCCGCCCGGCCGCAGCGCCTCGGCGGCGTGGGGGACGACCGCCCAGGGTTCGGGCAGGTCGAGGACGATGCGATCGAGGTTGCGCTCGTCGATCCTCTCGCTCGCGTCACGCACCTCGACCTTGTAGTCGACGTCGTCGCCCAGCTCGGCCCGGACGTTCGCAAGGGCCCGCTCTGCGAAGTCCTCGCGCAGCTCATAACCGACGACATGGGCGCCCGCCCGCAGCAGCGCCATCGACAGCGCGCCCGAGCCCACCCCCGCTTCGAGCACCCGCTGGCCTGGGCCGATGTCCGCCGCGATGAGGATCGCTCCGAGGTCCTTCGGGTAGATCACCTGGGCGCCGCGGGGCATCTTCAAAATCACGTCCGCCAAAGTAGGTCGGAACACGAGATTCCGGCCCGGTGGATCCTGGGACCGTCGACCCCTCGTCGCGTCCGATCACGTCGTCGTGGGCGAGGATGCCCGCGTGCGTGTGGAAGGCCTCCCCCGCCTTCAGGCGCAGCAGATAACGGCGGGCCTTGGGGTCGATCAAAAGGACGCGCTCGCCGTCCTGCAGTGGGCCGACGCCCACGGGCTCAGGTGGCGACGGGTTCGTCGAGGGGCTCGCCCTTGGGCGAGCGGATGGTGACCAGTAGTCGCTCTCCCGCCTTCACGCGCCGCGAGTACACGACCGGCTCCTCGCGCCGGCGCGCCCGTTGCAGCACGTACGCGCCGGCGGCCAGGGCGAACCAGGCCCAGTGCTCACCTCGCATGCCCCGTCGGGTGGCCACCTTCACCAGGCGGCGCAGCAGATAGTCCACGGGCCCCCTAGAGCCGGCGAATCTCGACGATCGCCGAGTCGTTGCGGCCGCCGCGGCGTCCGAAGACATAGGCGATTGCGACGAGGCCGAGCGCGACCGCCCCGGCGATCACGATGGCGGTCGGGAGTGCCGCCTTGGCCGACTCCTGGCTGTCGCCGATCGCCTTGGAGAATGCCGCCTGCAGGTCGTCGCGGCTGATCTTGCGTCCGTTGGTCTCCACTGGCATCGGGTGCCTCCTCAGTCGCTTCGCTTCTTGGCCGGGATGCGACGCGTCGCCGGTCCCGAGACGATCCGCCACCCCGAGAGGCCGATCACGGCGAGGGCCGCCGCGGCCACGATCAGGTAGGGGACCCACGACAGATTGCCATGGAAGGTGCCGGTCTCGGTCTGGAGCACCCGGAGCCCGGCTAGCAGGAGCAGACCGACCCCGAGAGCGATCGCGACCGAGCCGGCGACCCCGAAAAGTACGAAGCGGCCGAGCGACTTGAGCGGGTCGAGGGTCTCCTGCTTCACATAGGCGATCAGCAGGTTGATCGCGTCCCGTCGGGCGTCGCCCGACGTGCTGTCTTTGGAGTCTTTGGTGCCCCGCTTGAACGGCGCCATCGCCAAACGCTACCGGATCGCCTGCGCCCAGCCGTCCCGAACGACCAGGGACGGGGGTCCTCAGGTGCGGTCGCGGTACAGGTAGGTGGAGCTGGCCCGGGCGATTCGCTTCCCGGTCTCGTCGCTGACCGTGGCCTCGACGAAGGCGACCCGGGAGCCCCCCGAGACCACCTCGGCGTCGCAGCGCAGCGGCGTGCCGACCGGGACCGGGGCGAGGAAGCTGACCTTCATCTCGGCGTTGGCGCTGAACACCTTGCGCGCCTCGACGAAGGTCACCGCGGCCGAGCCCATGGCGGTGTCGATCAAGGCGCACAAGAAGCCGCCCTGGAGCTGACCGGCCGGGTTGGCGAAGCGCTCGTCGGCGACCATCGTCCACGACGTGCGCCCGGGCGTGGACTTGTCGACGCACACCGCCCCCAGCACGAGGTCGCTGTTGGGCGGGACCTGCATCCGGGGCGGCACGGGGTGACCCTACACAGGACCATGTGACCGGAGGCCAAAGCGCCGGTGACGGGCCCCCGACCAGAAGAAAGAGGTCTCGGGTGGATGGGTAGGGTGCAACCGTGGCCACTTCGATACAGGACCTGGCGATCGAGCAGCTCGGCATCAACGTCATCAGGGGGATCGCCATGGATGCCCCGGCCCGGGCCAACTCCGGCCACAGCGGCACCGCGATGGCCCTGGCGCCGCTGGCCCACGTGCTGTTCACCAGGGTCATGCGCCACGACCCGACCGACCCGGGCTGGCCCGATCGTGACCGCTTCGTGCTGTCGTGCGGGCACGCCTCGATCCTTCTCTATTCAATGCTGTATCTCACCGGCTACGGCCTGACGCTCGAGGATCTGAAGGCCTTCCGCTCCCTGGGGAGCAAGACGCCCGGCCACCCCGAGCGCCTACACACCGCAGGCGTCGAGCTCACGACCGGCCCCCTCGGCCAGGGGGTCGGCAACGGTGTGGGGATGGGGGTGGCCGAACGGGTGCTGCGGGCTCGCTTCGGTCCGGAGCTCTGCGACCACTACACCTTCGTCATCTGCGGTGACGGGTGCCTGGAGGAGGGCATCTCGCACGAGGCGGCCTCGCTCGCCGGGCACCTCGGCCTCGGGCGCCTCGTCTACGTGTACGACGACAACCACATCACGATCGACGGACCCACCGAACTCGCCTACACCGACAACGTCCCGGAGCGCTTCGCCGCTTACGGCTGGGACGTCGACCCGATCGGCGAGGTGGCGAACGACACCGACGTGCTCGAAGCCGCGCTCCGGCGGGCCATGGCGGTCGAGGACAAGCCCTCGATGATCGTGCTGCGCAGCCACATCGGCTGGCCGGCGCCCGGGATCATGGACACCAAAGAGGCCCACGGCACCCCACTCAAGCCCGACGAGATCCGCATCACCAAGGGGATCCTCGGCCTGCCCCCCGACGAGTCGTTCTTCGTCCCCGACGCGGTGCTCGACTTCTATCGGCGTGCCGTCCCCCGCGGTGAGGCGCTGCGCGCCGAATGGCAGGCGCGCTTCGACGCCTCGAGCGTCGACCGGGCGGCGTGGGACGCGTCCTGGTCGGGCCACGCGCTCGAGGGCTGGGAGGCGAAGCTCCCCACCTTCGAGGCCGGTTCGAATCTCGCGACGCGCCGTGCGATCAACACGTGCATCAACGCCACCGCGTCGCTCATCCCCGGGCTCCTCGATGGAGCGGCCGACCTCACCGAGAACACCGGTGTCACCATCGACGACGCCGAGCAACAGTCGGCCGAGGACCCCGGTGGCCGCGAGCTCTACTACGGCATCCGCGAGCACGGGATGGGTGCCGCCATGACCGGCATGGCCGCGCACGGCGGGATCCTCCCGGTGGGGGGCACCTTCTTCTGCTTCAGCGACTACATGCGTCCTGCCGTCCGCCTGGCCGCGATGTCGCGCGTCCATGTCATCTACTCGTGGACGCACGACTCGATCGGGCTCGGCGAGGACGGCCCGACCCACCAGCCCATCGAGCACCTGGCCTCCCTGCGGGCGATGCCGGGCCTCCTGGTGGTTCGGCCGGCCGATGCCAACGAGACGGCGCAGGCGTGGCGACACGCGGTGGAGGCGGACCAGCCGGTCGCGCTGGTGCTCTCCCGCCAGGCGATTCCGGTTCTCGGCGAGGCCGCCGACCGTGCCGCCGAGGGCCTGGCCCGCGGCGGCTACGTGCTCCGTGACGAGCAAGGATCGCTCGACCTCGTGCTGGTCGGCACCGGGAGCGAGGTCCACCTGTGTCTCGGCGCCGCCGAGGCGCTGACCGCGGAGGGCACCGGGGTCCGCGTGGTCTCGCTCCCCTGCTGGGAGTGGTTCGAGGACCAGGACGCCGACTACCGCGCCTCGGTGCTCCCCAAAGGCGTGCCCACCCTTTCGGTCGAAGCCGGATCGGCGTTCGGATGGGACCGCTACGCCGATGCGAGCCTCGCCATCGACACCTTCGGCGCGTCGGGGGAGGGCCAGGCCGTCCTCGCACACTTCGGCTTCACCGTGGAGCACGTCACCGAGCGCGCCCGCGCGCTGTTGAACTCCTGACCCCCGATCAAGGAAGAGCGCAATGAGCAGACTGCACGACCTCTACGCCCAGTTCGGCCAGAGCCCATGGCTCGACAACCTTCGGCGGGACTGGATCAACAACGGCCGGCTTGCCGGGTTCGTCGGTGATGGCGTGCGCGGGATCACCTCCAACCCGACGATCCTGGCCAAGGCGATCGAGGGTGAGGACGACTACGACGCGCAGTTCGCCTCCCTCATCTCGAAGGGCACCGTCGAGGACGTCTACTGGGAGCTCGTCATCGAAGACATCGTGCATGCCCTCGCGCTGTTGAAGGGCGTCCATGAGGAGAGCGGTGGCACCGACGGCTTCGTCTCGCTCGAGGTCGCCCCGTCGCTGGCCCATGACACCGACGGCACGGTCGAGCTCGCTCGCTCGCTGCACGAGCGCATCAACACCGCGAACCTCCTCGTGAAGGTGCCGGCCACCGTCGAGGGCGTGCCGGCCATCAACCGGCTCATCTCGGAGGGCCGGAGCATCAACGTCACGCTCATCTTCGGGATCCCCCGCTACGACGCGGTGATCGAGGCGTATCTGTCGGGTCTCGAGTCCTACGCCGCCGCCGGTCACGACCACCTCGGATCGGTGGCGAGCGTCGCCTCGTTCTTCGTGAGCCGCGTCGACACCGAGGTCGACCGACAGCTGGAAACCTTGGCCGGCGGCCCCGACGGCGACCCCAAGATCCTGGCCCTCCGGGGCAAGGCCGCGGTGTCCCAGGCCCAGCTGGCCTACCAGCACTTCGTGAAGGCGTTCAGCGGCGAGCGATGGGACGCGCTGGCGGCCAAGGGCGCCCAGGTGCAGCGCCCGCTGTGGGCGTCGACCTCGACCAAGAACCCGGCATACTCGGACCTGCTCTACGTGGACAGCCTGATCGGGCCGGCCACCGTGAACACCATGCCCGAGACGACCATTGCAGCCTTCGACGACCATGGCGCACTCGCCCGGACCGTCGACGCCGACCCCCAGGCAGCCGCACAGGCCATCGCGGCGCTCGGCGAGGCCGGCATCGACCTCGCCGACGTCACGGCCACCCTCGAGGACGAGGGAGTGCACAGCTTCGCCAAGTCCTTCGACGAGCTGATCCAGACCCTCACCGACAAGGCGAGCGCGCTCGGAGGATCCCGGTGAGCGCCGCCTCGGAGGGCCTCGGGGCGCGCCTGGTTGCGCGGGACTCGGGACTGTGGCCCGAGGGCAACGTCTCGGCCAACCGCCTCGGGTGGCTGGAGGTGCCCAAGGAGCTCGCCGCCCAGGCCAAGGAGCTCGCCTCGTGGGCGGCCGCCATCGACCAGTCGCGGGTGATCCTCCTCGGCATGGGTGGCTCCTCTCTCGGCCCGGCCGTCCTGGGGGCCGTGCGCGCGCTGGGCCCGTCCGGCCCGGCCCGGGAGCTCGTGGTCTGCGACACGACCGACCCGACCACCGTCGGAGGCCTCGACTTCTCCGACGCGTTTGTGCTCGTGTCGTCCAAGTCCGGGACGACGCTCGAGCCCAGCGTGCTCTTCGACCACGCGTGGTCCAAGGTGGGCGACGGGGCGCGCTTCGCCGCGATCACCGACCCAGGGACGCCGCTGGCGGACCTGGCCAAGGAGCGGGGGTTCCACCGGGTGTTCGCGAACCGGCCCGACATCGGCGGTCGCTACTCGGTCATGAGTGACTTCGGGATGGTGCCAGCCGCCCTCCTCGGCTACGACGTCGCCGAGCTGTGCGAGCGCGCGCTCGGGGCCGACCTCGACGAGGCGGTCGAGCTCGGCCGCGCCATGGGCGAGGCCGCGAAGGCGGGCCGGGACAAGGTGACGATCGTCGTCCCCGAGCCCTTCGCCGCGTTCGGGCTGTGGGTGGAGCAGCTGATCGCCGAGTCGACGGGCAAGCGCGGCACCGGGTGCGTCCCGGTGCCGACGACCGAGCACGAGACGGGCGACGACCGCCACGTCATCGAGCTCTCGCCGCGCACCGCCCAGGATCTAGCCGAGCAGTTCTACCGATTCGAACTGGCGATCCCGATCGCCGGGCACGTGCTCGACATCGACCCCTTCGACGAGCCCAACGTCGCCGAGTCCAAGGCGAACACCAACAAGGTCCTCGACGGCCTGCCGCTCCCCTCGTTGGAGCAGACCGCGCCGGGTGAGGCGCTCGGGTGGCTGGACCAGCAGTGCTCCGCCGGTGACTACGTCTCGCTGCAGGCGTATCTCCCCTTCGGCCAGGACGAAGCGCTGGAGGCCCTTCGCCGCCGGGTCCGCGACCACCTGGGCGGTGCCCCGGTCACCGCCGGATACGGCCCCCGCTTCTTGCACTCGACCGGCCAGCTGCACAAGGGCGGCCCCAACTCGGTGGTGGCGGTCCAGATCGTGCGTCGGGGTGCCCAGCCCGAGCTCGCCGATCCCGACCAAGCCCTACGACTTCGGGACGCTCATCGCGGCGCAGTCCATCGGCGACCACCAGAGCCTGGTCGCGCACGGACGGAGGGTGCTGCGCGTCGCCGTGGAGGACGTGGCCGAGATCGCCTGATCGGGCGGTCCGGGTTGGGAGATACGGTCGCGCGACCGAGAGGAGAGCACATGAAGATCGCCATGGTCGGGCTCGGGAAGATGGGCGCCAACATGACCGAGCGTCTGATCGGCGCCGGACACGAGGTCGTCGCCTACGACCTCTCGGCCGACGCCCGCCAGGCGGCGGGCGCCAAGGGCGCCATCGTCGCGGACGACCTCGACGACGTGGCCAAGAAGCTCGACGTCGCCGCGCGCCGCGTGGGTCATGGTGCCCGCCGGGGCACCCACCGATTCGACCATCGCCGCCTTGGCGGAGCGCTTCGAGTCGGGCGACGTCATCGTCGACGGCGGGAACTCCAACTACAAGGAAGCCGCAGGCCATCGCCGACCGTCTCGCCGAGAAAGGGCATCGGCTTCGTCGACGCCGGCACCTCGGGCGGGGTCTGGGGCCTCACCGAGGGCTACTGCCTCATGGTGGGGGGCACCAAGGAGTCGGTGGCCGTCGTCGAGCCGGCGCTGCTCTCGCTCGCCCCCGAGGGGGGCTACGCCCATGTCGGGCCGGTGGGCGCCGGCCACTTCGTGAAGATGGTCCACAACGGCATCGAGTACGGGCTCATGCAGGCCTATGCCGAGGGATTCGAGATCATGGGCGCGGCCGACGAGTTCCACCTCGACCTGCACGAGATCGCGTCGATCTGGCGCTACGGCTCGGTCGTGCGCAGCTGGCTGCTCGAGCTGACCGAACGGGCGCTGCGGCCCGGGGTCGGGCTTCGAGGACATCAAGGGCGCGGTCACCGACTCGGGCGAGGGCCGCTGGACCGTCGAGGAGGCCATCGACCGGGCCGTGCCCGCCCCCGCCATCTCGGCCGCCCTCTACGCGCGCTTCGCCTCGCGCGAACAGGACTCCTTCGCCAACAAGCTGCTCGCGGCGCTGCGCAACCAGTTCGGTGGCCACGCGGTCACCCTCGAGTCGGGTCAGCCCGGGCTCGAGACTTCCACCCCCAAGAACTGAGCGGTCGATGACCGACGTGTCCTCGGTGGCGACCAAGGTCGCCAAGACCCCGCCGCCGCTCGCTCTGGTGATCTTCGGCGCCTCGGGCGACCTCACCGCGCGCAAGATCCTCCCGGCACTGGCCGAGCTGGCCAACCGCGGCCGGCTGAACGAGCAGTTCTGCGTGATCGGGGTCGCCCGGACCGAGTGGAGCGACGAGCAGTTCCAAGATGTTGCGCTCAAGGCCGACCCGACCGGCGGGGCGGCCTGGCGTGAGCTCGTGCCGCGCTTTCGCTATGTCTCCGGCGAGTACGCGGCGACCACGACCTTCGACCGCTTGAGGGACGTGTTGGCCGAGTCCGACCGCCAGTGCGGCACTGCGGGCAACCGCGTCTACTACCTGGCCACCGTTCCTGCGGTCTTCGGGCTGGTGGCCGAGGCGCTGGCCAAGGAGGGCTGCAACCAGCCCGGCGAGGGCGGCGACTTCGTGCGACTGGTGGTGGAGAAGCCCTACGGGCACGACCTCGACAGCGCGCTCGACCTCGACGCGCAGGTCCACCGGGCCTTCGACGAGAACCAGATCTTCCGCATCGACCACTACATGGGCAAAGAGACCGTCCAGAACGTCCTGGCGTTACGGTTCGCCAACGCCATCTTCGAGCCGATCTGGAACCGTCGTTACGTCGAACAGGTGCAGATCACCGTGGCGGAGTCGATCGGGGTCGAGCACCGCGGCGGCTTCTACGAGACGGCGGGGGCGCTGCGCGACATCGTCCAGAACCACGTGATGCAGGTGCTCGCGCTGACCATGATGGAGCCGCCCACCTGGATGGACGCCGAGCACATCCGAGACGAGAAGGTGAAGCTGCTCAAGGCGATCGACATCCCCTCCCCCGACGAGGCCGTCGACAAGTCGGTCCGGGGCCAGTACCTCGCAGGCGTCGTCGACCAGCTGCCGGTGATCGCGTACCGTGACGAGGACGGCGTGAACCCCAAGTCCGAGACCGAGACCTACGTGGCGCTCCGCATGCACGTCGACAACTGGCGCTGGGCCGGGGTGCCCGTCTACGTCCGGACCGGCAAGCGGCTCCCGGCCCGGGTCACCGAGATCGCGATGGTCTTCCACGAGGTGCCGTTCCTGGCGTTCGAAGGCGTGCTCTCGCGCGACCTGCGGCCCAACGTGCTGGTGCTCCGGATCCAGCCCCACGAGGGGATCTCGCTGCACTTCGGGGCCAAGGTCCCCGGCGAGGCCTTCCGGGTGCAGTCGGTGTCGATGGACTTCGCCTACGAGCAGGCCATCCAGAAAACGGGCATGGACGGCTACACGCGGCTGTTGTTCGATGCGATGAGCGGCGACCCCACGTTGTTCATCCGCACCGACGAAGTCGAGCAGGCCTGGCGGGTGGTCGACCCCTACCTCGAGGCCTGGGCCGAGCCGGGCGGTGGCCTCCACTTCTACAACGCCGGCACCTGGGGCCCGCACATCGCCAACCTCCTGCTCGAGCGCTCGGGGGACGCCTGGAGGGACCCGGTCTTGTGAGGGGGCGCGCCGCCCAGGTGCTCTGCGAGAGCCAGCCCGTCAAAGACGTCCCCGACGCCTTCGCGACCACCTTGGAGGAGCGGTTCACCGGGCGCGCCGGCGAGCGGTTCGCCGTGCTGTTGTCGGGGGGCCCGACCGCCGCGGCCTGCTACGACCGGGCCGCCGGGTCGGCGGTGATCGACTGGTCGCTCGTCGACATCTACATGGGCGACGAGCGGGCCGTCGGGCCCGATGATCCCGACGCCAACCAGCGCCTGGTGCGCGAGCACCTCGTGGACAAGCTCGCCGGTGTGGGATCGTTCACCCCCATGCCGACCGAACTCGAGCCCGAGCGCTGCGCCGCCGAGTACGACGCCAAGCTGCGCGAGCTTCTGGGCGACGGGGGCATCGACCTCATCCACTTGGGGCTCGGGCCCGACGGCCATACCGCCTCGCTGTTCGCGCTCTCGCCGAGCCTCGAGGTGACGGACCGACTCTGTGTGGCGACCGAGGACCCGAGCGGTCGCAACCCCCACCCGCGCCTCACCGTCACCTACCCGGTGATCGACGCGGCCCGCACCGCCGTCTTCACGGTGTCGGGCCCCCAGAAGCACGAGGCCATCGCGCGCCTGCGCGACTGCGAGAACCTGCCGGCGGCGCGCGTCGCCTCCGACGAAGTGGTGTGGCTGTTCGACCGGGCTGCGGCCAAGGGCACCCCGGCATGAGCACGCTCGAGGCGGCGGAGCTCGAGTTCAGCTCGCTCGACGAGCTGTTCGCCGCGGCGCGCGCGGTGCGCGACGCACACCACGGGCGCCGGGTCACCTACTCCCCCAAGGTGTTCATCCCACTCACCATGCTGTGCCGGGACCGCTGTGGCTACTGCACGTTCGCCAAGCCGCCGGCGCGCCTCGAGCACCCCTATCTCACTCGCGACGAGGTGCTCGCCATCGCGGAGTCGGGTCGGGCCGCCGGCTGTCACGAGGCGCTCTTCACCCTGGGCGAGCGGCCCGAGTTGCGCTACCCGATCGCGGCGGCGTGGTTGCGCGAGCACGGCTACACCTCGACGGTCGAGTACCTGGTGGCGATGTGCGAGGCCGTCGTGCGCGAGACGGGGCTCCTCCCCCACGCCAACGCCGGGGCCCTGTACGCCGACGAGCTGGCGGCGCTGCGACCGGTCACCGCCAGCCAGGGGATGATGATCGAGACGCTGGCCGAGGGCCTCGACGCGCACCGCGGCGCGCCGGACAAGGACCCGGCCCGCCGGCTGGCCACCCTGGAGGCGGCCGGCGAGCTCCAGATCCCCTTCACCACCGGCATCTTGGTCGGCATTGGCGAGACGAGGGCCGACCGCATCGCCGCACTGGCGGCGATCGCCGAGTCGCACCGGCGCCACGGCCATGTCCAAGAGGTGATCGTCCAGAACTTCCTGCCCAAGCCGGGCACGGTCATGTTCCGGTCGCCCCCCTGTGACGACGAGGAGTTCGCCTGGTCGATCGCGGTGGCCCGGCTCCTGCTGCCCCCCGAGATCCACCTGCAGGCGCCGCCCAACCTCTCCGACGATCTGTTGCCCCTGCTCGAGGCCGGGATCGACGACTGGGGCGGCGTCTCGCCGGTCACCGCCGACCACGTGAACCCCGAGCGGCCCTGGCCCGCCCTTGAACGCCTCGAGGCGCTGACCGAGGCCGCCGGCCACACCCTGGCACCTCGCCTCACGATCTATCCGGAGTTCGCGCTCGAGCCTGGTCGTTGGCTGGACGAACAGATGCGCTTCTTCGTCCTCGACGCCTCCGACGCCGAGGGCCTGGCCCGGGACCACCGGTGGTGCTCGGGCGGCGAGGTGGCGCCCCCGGCGCTGCTCGACCCGGCCCGGTTCTCGGTGCCGTCGGCGCGGAGCGCCGTCGGCGAGGTGCTGGCCGGGGTGCTGGCGGGCCAAGAGGTCGGCGAGGACGAGATCGTCACGTTGTTCTCGGCCCGGGGTTCCGAGATGCAAACGGTGGCCGAGCTCGCCGACCAGCTGCGCTCCGAGATCGTGGGCGACGAGGTCACCTTCGTGATCAACCGCAACATCAACTACACCAACGTCTGCACGTTCCGCTGCAAGTTCTGCGCGTTCTCGAAGGGCCCGCTCTCGCTCAACCTCCGGGGTGCCCCCTACCTGCTCGAGCTCGACGAGGTGAGCCGCCGGGTCGCAGAGGCCGAGGAGCTGGGTGCGACCGAGGTCTGTCTGCAGGGGGGGATCCACCCCAACTTCGACGGCGACTACTACCTCGAGGTGATCAAGGCGGTGCGCGCCGGGTCCGCAACCATCCACATCCACGCGTTCACCGCGCTGGAGGTGACCGAGGGCGCCCGGCGGTCCGGGGTCGCGCTGAGCGAGTACCTGGCGACGCTGCGCGACGCCGGGTTGAAGACGCTGCCGGGCACCGCGGCCGAGATCCTCGACGACGAGGTCCGGGCGGTCCTGTGTCCCGACAAGGTGAACACCGAGGAGTGGCTCGAGGCGCACCGCGCCGCGCACGCAGTTGGGCTGCGTTCCAACGTGACGATCATGTTCGGCTCGATCGAGCAGCCGCGCTCGTGGGCGCGCCACATGGTGGTCACCCGGGCGTTGCAGCGCGAGACCGGGGGGTTCACCGAGTTCGTGCCCCTCCCCTTCGTGCACATGGCCACGCCCATCTACCTGCAGCGCCGGGCCCGCCGTGGCCCGACGTTCCGCGAGGCGCTCCTCATGCACGCGGTGGGACGCATCGCATACCGGGGGGCGATCGACAACATCCAGGTGAGCTGGGTGAAGATGGGCATCGAGGGCTCGCGCCAGGTGTTGAGGGCGGGGGCCAACGACATCGGCGGCACGCTCATGGACGAGAACATCTCCCGGGCGGCCGGGGCGACCCACGGCCAGCGCCTCGAGGTGGCCGAGATGGCCGAGCTGGTGGCGCCGCTCGGTCGGCCGCTCGTGCAGCGGACCACGCTCTATGGCCGGCCCGGCGCGCTGACCAGCGCGTGAGCGTCGAGGGCGAGTCGAAGGCCGAGCGAGCGGCCTCCTCGGGCGGGCCCGAGCCCACCCCGCTGTCCACGCTCCCGCCGATCGGCCCGGCGGCCGAGCCCGACCTCGAGGTCATCGAGACAGCGCTCGGCGCGCTGACCGGGGGGCATTCGCTGTCGCGGGTCCAGGCCAACCTGCTGCGCTCGATGCTCGCCTCGCTGTGGGTGATGGCCCGGGAGGGCACCAACGCCGGCGACCTGAAGATCGCCGACGCCGCGTTGGCCGAGATGACCGAGGCGTTCCGGGTGTTCGGCCCCTATCGCGCCGTGCGCAAGCTCACCATGTTCGGCTCGGCCCGAACCCGGCCGGCCGACCCCGTCTACATGCTCGCCCGCGACCTGGCCACCCATTTGGCCGAGGCCGGGTGGATGGTCGTCACCGGGGCGGGCCCCGGCATCATGGCGGCGGGCATCGAGGGGGCGGGGGCCGAGCGCTCCTTCGGGGTGAACATCCGGCTGCCCTTCGAGCAGGGCGCCAACCCGTTCATCGCGCAAGACCCCAAGCTCGTCGAGATGCGGTACTTCTTCACCCGCAAGCTGATGCTGATCAAGGAGTCCCACGGCTACGCGGTCCTGCCCGGCGGCTTCGGCACGCTCGATGAGTGCTTCGAGCTGTTGACCCTGTTGCAGACGGGCAAGGCCGAGCCGGCCCCCGTCGTGCTGGTCGAGACCCCCGGGGGGGTGTACTGGAATCGCTGGCGCGAGTTCGTCGAAGAGCTCTCGACCGGGCCGGGCTACATCTCCGGCGACGACCTGTGCCTGTATCGGATCGTGACGACGGTCGAAGACGCAGCGCGCGAGGTGCTCGACTTCTATCGCAACTACCACTCATGCCGATGGGTGGGCGACCTGCTCGTGTTGCGGCTCCAGGTCGCGCCCAACCCCCAAAAGCTCGCGGAGCTCAACACCGAGTTCGACGACATCGTGGCCTCGGGGTCGATCCGCCTGGCCTCGCCTTTTCCGCCGGAGCGCTCCGACAACGACCAGCTCGATCTTCCGCGCATCGCCCTGCGCTTCGACCGCATCCACTACGGGCGTCTGCGCCAGTTGATCGACGCGCTCAACCGCCTCGTCGGCTGAGCGCTTCGGGCTCGGTTCGCCGAGCGCTGAGCGATCTCCCCAAGGCCCCGCGTCCACCGACGATCGGCTCCGTGGGCGACGGGTCCCCCATGGAGAAGGGCGCCCAGCGCACGTCGGGTCCGTCATTGCGGGCGTTCGAACGCCAGCGGGTGTCTCGGCTGGTAAATGCCGATCTCGGCTCCGCCCGGCGGGACGATCTTCGTGATCGTTCCCCACCGTGCCTCCTCCACCGGGGCGCACGTCACCCCGAGGGCCTCCAATGATTCGATCTGCGCCTCGAGGTTGTCGCACATCAGGTTCAGCTCGGCCCCCGGAGCTTCGGCTGGATGCACCGCAACTTCAGCGGGCGGCAGTGCGAACACCAACCACCCGCCCCCGGCGTCGACGGACCCCATGGAGAACACCTCCGCGAGGAACCGACGATCGGCGTCGGCGTCCCTGCTGTACAAGACGACGTGAGCCCCGAACACCACCGGCTCATTCTTGCGGTCTGGGGGCTTCCCGGCCCGGCGATCTCGCTGCGCTCCCGATTGACCGACCGAGGCGTCGCGAGGTTCGGGCCCCTGCCGGTCTCGCCGCAGTCCCTGGCGGCGACACTCGGCGCGCCACCACCTGGCAAGAGTGCCTATTCGTCCTGCGACGCGATGGCCTCGAGGTCCCTCGCCGCCTTCTCGAGCGCCCGGGCGGCCCGCGTCAGCCGCCGCTCCTCGGCCGACTTCTCCTTGGGGTCGCCCACGCCGCGCTCAGTCGCGTCGAGCAGCCGGTCGAGCGCCAGGTCGGCCAGTTCTTCGGCGAGCGCCCGGACCCGGTGGGCCAGCTCGGCCAGGGAATCGTCCGGAGGGCTCAAGCCGACGGGCGCTCGAGGGTGATCACGTCGAGCTCCCCGTCGGCGTACTCGGCCCGGAGCACCTTCTTGTCGAACTTGCCCACCGAGGTCTTGGGCACCGTCTCGACGAAGGCCCAGCGCTCGGGCAGCTGCCAGCGGGGCACCTTGTCCACGAGGTAGGCGAGCAGCTCGGACGCCTTCGGCGAGGCCCCCTCGTTGGGCACGACGCAGACGAGCGGCCGCTCGTCCCAGCGCTCGTCGGGGACCGCGATGACCGCCGCCTCGAAGACGTCGGGATGCCCCATGACCAGCCCCTCGATCTCGACCGAGGAGATCCACTCGCCGCCTGACTTGATGACGTCCTTGGTCCGGTCCGAGATCGTCATGTAGCCGAGCCGATCCAGGCTGCCGACGTCGCCGGTGCGCAGCCAACCGTCGTGGAAGCGCTGCGGGTCGTCGTCCTTGTAGTACGAGCCGGTCACCCACGGGCCCCGGACCTCGAACTCGCCGACCGACTCGCCGTCGTTCTCGAGCACGCCTCCGTCCTCGGCGACGACCCGGACCTCGACCGCCGGCACGAGGCGGCCCGCCTTCACCCGGTAGTCGATCTCGGACTCGGGTGGGCACTTGGCCGGCGGGCGGCCGAAGGCGGCCAGCGGGCTGGTCTCGGTCATGCCCCAGCCCTGGATCATCTCGGCCCCGACCCGGCTCGGCGAAGGCCTCGATGAGGGCACGGGGCACCGCCGACCCGCCGCAGGTGACCGACTTGAGCGAGCTCAGATCCGCTCCCGGGTGCGCGCCGAGCGCCCGCAACATGTCGTTCCAGACGGTCGGAACGCCGCAGGACAGTGTGACCCTCTGCTCCTCGATGATCTGGAGCAGCCGCTCGCCCTGGGTGAAGGACTGCGGCATGACGATGTCGGCCCCGACCATCCAGCAGCTGTAGGGGGTGCCCCAGGCGTTGGCGTGGAACATCGGGACGATGACGAGCAGGCGGTCGCGCTCGGTCATGCCGATCGAGCTCGCCGAGGCGTGCGCCATGGTGTGCAGGAACGTCGAGCGGTGGGAGTAGACGACGCCCTTGGGGTTCCCGGTGGTGCCGCTCGTGTAGCACATGGCCGCCGCCTGGAGCTCGTCGAGCACGGGCCAGTCGTAGCCCGGTTCCTCGGCCCCCAGCAGCTCGTCGAAGTCGTGCACCGCTCCGAAGCGCTCGGTGTCGCCGGTGCCGATGACGATGAGGTGCTCGACGGTCTTCAGTTCGTCCCAGACGTTGGCCAGCAGCGGGAGGACGGAGGCGTCAGCGATGATCACCTTGTCCTCGGCGTGGTTGGCCACGTAGCTGAGCTGCTCGGGGAACAGCCTGATGTTGAGCGTGTGGAGCACCGCCCCCATCGACGGGACGGCCAGGTAGGCCGCCAGGTGCTCCTGGTTGTTCGGCGTGAAGGTGCCGACGCGGTCCCCGTCGCCGACGCCGAGGCGGGCCAGCGCCTTGGCCAGGCGCTCCGCCTGTGCGCCGACCTCGGTGAAGGTCGCGCTGCGGTAGCCCTCGGCCATCACCGTGACCACCTCGCTGTCGCCGTGGACCTCCTGGCCGTGGCGCAGGATGTGGCTGATCAGGAGCGGAACGTCCTGCATGGTGCTGCGCATCGCTGTCCTCCCCCGAGATCCGGCGAAACCCCCCGTGGCGTGTCGAGCGTACCCGGGGCCGTGGCGGCGATTCGTTTCGGGGCCGTTTCGCCGCGGCGGTGGCCGACCGCTCCCGCTGGGCCTGCTCAGCCCTTGATGACGTTGTGAATCGGCGAGACCTGCGGCTCGCCCGGCTCGACACCCAGCTCGCTCAGGATCGGTATCAACGTCTGCCCGAAGGCCATGAACGACTCCTCGGAGTCCCAGACATCGAACACCTGGATCAGGCCACCGACTTCGAAGGCAATGTGGAGAGACCTTCCGGCGGGCGCCCCGGCCCCGGCCGCTCCGAGCCGCTTGATCGCTTCGTCGTACATCGCCGGCGTGAACCCGCTGGGGGTGAAGTACATGCCAAGTGCCATGGCCATGGTCCTTTCAGAGGCGCGCTCGGTCCTCGGGCGGCGGAACGCTACTGGTGTGGCGAGGCCTTGTCGACCGTCTTGTGGACTGACACGGGCGCAGGGTCCGGTGACCGCGATGGCGCGTCGGGGTCGTGGCTGCCTCGGCCACCCTCTCCGCGTTTTGGGCCGGCGAGGGCGTTGCGATCCGGGGGTCACCCCGACCGTTTCGTTCCCGAATCGGGGGCGAAAGTGGTTCGTTGGGTTGTGGCAGTCGTCGCCGGGTCCCTCACCTTCGCGGTGATGCTCGGCGGATGCGTGGCCGTCCTCAGCGGCGCCGGTGACGCCACCTCGAGCACCGATGCGGCGTCGGGTCCCCGGGCACACGGCCCCGCCGTGCCGGCGGCCTGGGAGCTCTTGGAGCAGCAGGCTGCGGCGAGCTGTCCGGGTCTGCCGTGGTCGGTGTTGGCGGCGATCGGGCGGGTCGAGAGCGACAGCGGGCAGTCGGACGCTCCGGGAGTCCACAGCGGCGCCAATGAGGCCGGTGCCGAGGGCCCGATGCAGTTCGAGCCGGCGACGTTCGCTCGCGTCGGCGTGGTGGGCCCGGGCGGCGTGGCGCCGCCGTCGCCCTATGACGCCGTCGACGCCATCTACAGCGCGGCGCGCTTGCTGTGCGCGGACGGGGCTGGTCGACCCTCGACGCTGCCCGCGGCCATCTATGACTACAACCATTCGGCCGTGTACGTGGATGTGGTCCTCGTGTTGGCCCAGGCGATCTCGGTGGACCCGGCCGTACCGGCCGATGCGGCCAGCGCGCTCGGATTCGCCGCCGAGCAACTCGGCGTTCCCTACAAGTGGGGCGGGACCGGGCCGGGCGGGTTCGACTGCTCCGGGCTGACCCAGGCGGCCTACCGTGCGGCCGGGGTGTCGCTCCCCCGGGTGGCCCAGGACCAGTTCGACGCCGGGCCCCAGGTGCCCAACGGGACGGTGGTCGAGCCGGGCGACCTCCTCTTCTACGGGACCTCGGTGACCGCGGTGGGACACGTCGGCATCTATGTCGGCGCCGGGCAGATCATCGACGCGCCGCACACCGGCGCGTTCGTGCGCGAGGAACCGGGCGACTGGAGCGACTTCGTCGGCGCCACCCGGCCGGGGTGACCCGGTCGTCACGGCACTAGCGGAGCGGCGCCGGCTCCTCGGTCCGCATCGCTCGCCAGCAGCGGCAGACCATCGGGAGCTCGATGGGTCGGTCGAGGATGTCGGGACGGACTCGGGTGGCGCGTTCGCGGGCGGCGGCGATCCGCGCTCCGCGTTCGGGGCCGCCCCCCGCGATGACCACGGAGTAGGTGCCCGAGAGCCCGGCCAGCTCGTCGAGGTCGGCCATCCGGAAGAACCGGACCAGCGTCGTCTCGGGTGCCGTGAAGGGGAGCCGCTCGCTCAACGTCATCCTCCGGCGAGCGCGGTCGACGCCCGGATCACCGACCCCAGTGAACCGACGTCTCGGCAGGATCTCGGCGACCCAGGGGACCTCGCGGTCCGGCCCGCTCCAGAGCAGGCCGAACACCCCGCCGGGGCGCAGCACCCGGGCCACCTCGGCGCCGGCCACCTCGGGGTCCATCCAGTGCCAGGACGACGAGGCGATCACGCCGTCGAGGCATCCGGTCGCCAACGGGAGGTGCTCCCCCACCGCTCCGAGCACGGCCGCCCCGGCCGAGCGCGACGCCAGCACCGAGCGCATCCGAGGCTCGGGCTCCGCCGCCACCACGCGCTCGACGAGGCGGACCAGCTCCCGGGTGAGCCCGCCGGTGCCCGCGCCGAGGTCGAGCACGCGGTGGCGGCCCTCGCCGAGCACCCAGGCGGCCGCCTCGGCCGGCGGACCAGGTCGGTAGCGGTCGTAGTCCTGGGCGATCTCGCCGAAGGAGAACGCCCGGGTCGCACGATCGGGCACCCACCAGCCGGACACTGAGAGGCAACCTATCCGGCCGCCGAGGCCTCCCCGACGCCACCGGCGCGGCGCGAGAGCAGGCAGAACTCGTTGCCTTCGGGATCGGCCAGCACCACCCAGCTGGGCTCGCCCTGGCCGATGTCGACACGGGTCGCGCCCAGTGCCAGGAGGCGCTCGAGCTCCTCGGCCTGGTCGGCTCCGCTCGGCTCGAGGTCGATGTGCAGCCGGTTCTTGGTGCGCTTGAGTTCTGGAACGCCGAGGACGAGGACGTCGACCGACTCGCCAGCGGGGGCCTTCAGGACCATGTCGCCCTCGTCGTCGAGCTCGGGAGCGCGCCCGAGCACGCCGCCCCAGAACTCGCCGACCAGCGCGACGTCGTTCGCGTCGATCACGATCGTGCTGAGTCTCGATGCCATGACCCAAGTCTCCCCCGACGGGCGGGACCGGGGGCCGAGATACCGTCGGGGCGTGAGCGCCGAGAACCCCTTCCTTCGCTTCCCCACGATCGCCGGTCAGCGGCTCGCCTTCGCGTCCGACGACGACGTGTGGATCGGCTCGACCGATGTGCCGACGGCCCGGCGTCTGACCGCTGACCACGAGCCGGTCGCCAACCTGCGGCTCGCCCCCGACGGCTCCGCCGTGGCATTCACGGGCCGGCGGGACGGCGCGCCGGAGGCCTACGTCGTCGACGTCGACGGTGGCGACACCCGGCGCATCAGCTACTGGGGCGACCCGTTCACCCGGGTCGTCGGCTGGCGCGGCAACGACGAGGTCGTGGTCATCAGCGCGGCCGGCCAGCCCTTCCGGAGCCGGACGTGGGCTTACGCCGTCCCGGTGGTCGGGGGTCCGGCCGAGCGGCTCCCCTTCGGGCCGATCACCTCGCTGGCGTCGGGTCCGGGCGGTGGCGTGGTGCTCGGCTGTGACCAGAGCCCGACCCGGGGCGCGTCCTGGAAGCGCTACCGCGGCGGCACGGCGGCCAAGCTCTGGATCGACCGGTCCGGTTCGGGCGGGTTCGCGCGGTTCCTGCGCGAGCTCGACGGGCAACTCGAGGACCCGGGGTGGATCGGCGAGCGGGTGATCTTCCTCTCCGACCACGAGGGGGTGGGCAACGTCTATTCGGTCTTGCCCGCCGGCACCGACCTGCGACGCCACAGCGACCACGCCGACTTCTACGCCCGCGCCGCGCACACCGACGGCACCCGGCTCGTCTACCAGTGCGCCGGGGACCTCTACCTGGTCGAGGACCTCGCGCCGGACGCGGTGCCTCGGCGTCTGGATGTCGAGCTCGGGGGCGCCCGAGGTGGCCGGACCCCGTACCCGATCAAGGCCTCCGAGTACCTGGGCGAGGTTTCCCCGGACCACAGCGGCCGGGCCAGCGCCGTCGAGGTCCGGGGTTCGATCGTCTGGCTGACCCATCGCGACGGCCCGGCCCGAGTGCTCGCTGCCGGCGGGTCCGTGCGAGGGCGCCTGCCCCGGGTGCTCGGCGCCGAGCCGACCTCGGTGGTGTGGGTGAGCGACGCCGACGGGGAGGACGCGCTCGAGATCGCGCCGGTGCTCGGCCCGGCCCCCGATCCACCGAGGCGCTTCGCCACCGGCCAGCTGGGCCGGGTGGTCGACCTCACCGCGGCGCCGGATGCGTCGTTGGTCGCGGTGGCCACCCATGACGGGCGCGTGCTGGTGGTGGAGGTCGACTCGGGCGCGATCACCGAGGTCGACCGCTCGGCCAATGACAACGCCAACGGGCTCACCTTCTCCCCCGACTCGGCGTGGCTCGCGTGGTCGCACGCCGGCCCCGAGCCGCTGCGCCAGATCCGGATGGCCCGGGTGCGGGGTGACGGCGAGCGTGACCTGTTGGAGGTGACGCCGATGCGGTTCAACGACCATGACCCGGTGTTCACCCTCGACGGCCAGTACCTCGCCTTCTTGTCGGCGCGCACGTTCGACCCCGTCTACGACAGCCACGTCTTCGACCTCTTCTTCCCGGCCGGGACTCGCCCGTACCTGGTCGCGCTCGGCGCATCGACCCCGTCGCCCTTCGCGGCGGAGCTCAGTGGCCGGACCACCCGCCCGGGCGGAGGCGGTGAGAAGGACAAGACCGACGGCGAGGAGAGCGAGGCGACGGCCACCGTCGCCGTCGACCCCGAGGATCTCGCCGAGCGGGTGGTGGCGGTCCCGGTCCCCGCGGCGCGCTACCGCCAACTGCAGGCGGCCGAGGGCGGGCTCCTCTGGATCGACGAGCCCCTGACCGGGGTGCTCGGCGAGGAGCGGGCGCGCCCCGGCGAGGAGCCGGCCAAGCCGCGCCTGGTCCGCTACGACTTCGACAAGCGGCGTCAGCTGACCCTCGTCGACGCGGCGCGGTCGTTCGCCGTGACCGGTGACGGCAAGTCGATCGTCGTGTCGGAGGCCCGAACCCTCTTCGTCGCGCCATCGACCGCACGCGTCGAGCCGCCGGGACCCGGCGGTGACGGGCCTTCGGAACGGATCGATGTCGACACCGGTCGGATCCGGCTCCAGGTGGATCCCGACCTCGAATGGCACCAGATGTACGACGAGGCGGCGCGCCTCATCCGCGACCACTTCTGGATCGAGGACATGGCCGACGTCGACTGGCCCGGCGTCGTGGCGCGCTACCGGCCGCTCGTCTCACGGATCTCGACGCGCAGCGAGCTCTCCGAGCTGATCTGGGAGGTCCAGGGCGAGCTCGGCTCGTCGCACGCCTACGAGGAACCTCCCCCGCGTCCGGTCGACGAACTGCGGCGGTTGGGCCTGCTCGGGGCCGACCTCGAGCGCGGCGACGACGGACGGTGGCGCGTCGGGCGCGTGCTGCCCGGCGAGTCCTCGGTGCCCGGTGCCCGCGCCCCGCTGCTCGCGCCGGGCGCCTCGATCGGCGTCGGCGAGGTGCTGATCGCCGTGGACGGCGTGCCGGTCGACGAGCGCTTCGGACCGGCCCACGCCCTCGTCGGTGCGGCCAACCGGCCGGTGGCGTTGAGCGTCGAGAACAGCTCGGGCGAGCGGCGCGATGTCGTGGTGACGCCACTGGCCGACGAGCGACCGCTCCGGTATCAGGCCTGGGTGGCCGACCGCCGCGCCGCGGTGCACGCGGCGACCGCCGGACGCGCCGGCTACCTGCACGTGCCAGACATGATGGGCAACGGCTGGGCGCAGCTGCACCGCGACCTGCGCGTCGAGGTGGCGCGCGAGTCGCTCGTCGTCGATCTGCGCGACAACGGCGGAGGCCACGTCTCCCAGCTGGTCGTGGAGAAGCTGGCACGGACGGTGCTCGGGTGGGACGTCGTCCGGCACCACAACGACGAGCCCTATCCGATGGACGCCCCGCGCGGACCGTTCGTCGCGGTGATCAACGAGCAAGCCGGCTCTGACGGCGACATCGTGACCGCGGCCATCAAGCTGCGCGGGCTAGGGCTGGTGGTCGGCACTCGCACCTGGGGTGGGGTCATCGGCATCGACGGGCGCTACGGCCTCGTCGACGGCACGCGGGTGACCCAGCCGCGCTACGCGTTCTGGTTCGAGCAACTGGGTTGGGGCGTCGAGAACCACGGCGTCGACCCGGACATCGAAGTCGCGATCCCGCCTCAGGCGTGGGCCGCCGGCGAGGATCCACAGCTCGAACGGGCCCTGCTCGAGCTCTCGGCCCAGCTCGAGCGCCGGCCGGCCTCGACGCCGCCGGACCCGGCGACCCGCCCGCCCCGCCGCCCGCCACCCCTGCCGCCGCGGCCCTGACCTCGGCCTCAAGATCGCGCTAGTGCCGATGGAGGTTCTTTGCGAAACTGAGTCCAATGTGACCGAACCCCTGGGCAACGGGGCTCGAAGTCGACGTCAAGGGGGAATCGCAGTCGGGTAGCTCGCAAGGGTTGTCACAAACCGGCACCAAGGGGGGAACATGGGCAGGTTGATCTCGGGTCGCGGCCACGCGTCCCGCACGGGCGTACAGCACAGGGGCCGACACCGCTTCGGGGGGCCGGCCGTCGGGCTCGTGGCCATCGCGGCCCTCGTCTTCACCGTGACCGCGGGGACGAGCACGGCGCTGGGCGCGACCTCCAACACGGCTTCGCCCAAGCTGGCGAAGTCGGGTCCGCCAGGCGAGGGTCCGTATCCATGGGAGTACCCGGCGAGCGGCAACATCAAGGCCGGGACGGGGACCACGATCAACAACACCAAGTGCACCGCGGGGACGCCGCAGTTCGCGTCGCCCTACGCAGATCCGTGTGTGCCCAAGTTCACGGGCAACAACGGTGGCGCCACCTACAACGGCGTGACCGCGACGACCATCACGCTCGCCGAGCGGCAGTTCCCGAGCACCGCGAACGCACAGGAGCTGGCATCAGACGCACGGGCGGCCGGTGACGCGCTCCCCTCGGTGACCCAGCAGGTCCAGAACGTCTTTCTGAACTACTTCAACAAGGTCTACGAGCTGTACGGCCGCAAGGTGGTCCTCAAGCCGTTCACCGCGACCGGCAACAGCACAGCCGAGGCGCTCGACGAGGGCCAGGTCCAGGCCTGCGCGGATGCCCAGACGGTCAAGGCGATGCCGGCGTTCGGCGAGGCCGGGATCCCCTTCGACTACCAGTTCCCAGGTACCGGGCCGTTCTCCCAGTGCATGGCGAGCGACCAAGAGGTCGAGTTCGACGGTGACCAGTACTTCGATGCGGGCACCTACCAGAGCCAGAACCCCTACGTCTGGTCGATCACCCAGGACTGCACGAGGGTCAGCTCGCTCACTTCTGAGGTCGAGGGCACACTGCTTGCGGGCAAGAAGGCCATCTACGCCGGGGACCCGACGCTGCAGACCGAGACCCGCAAGTTCGGGACCTACGTGCCCAACCTGGCGCCCTACATCAGCTGCACGAAGCGGAGCATCTCGCTGCTCGAGAACAAGTACCACGTGCCGGCGTCGCAGATCGCGCCGTCCTTCTACTACAACCTCGACATCGCGACGTTCACACAGTCGGCCCAGCAGGCCGTCGTGCAGTTCAAGGCGGACGGCGTGACGACGGTCGTCCTCGCGTGCGACCCGTTCTCCGCTGGGATCATCACCAAGGCCGCGGCGGCCGAGAACTACCACCCGGAGTGGTTCATCATCGGCACGGCCCTGACCGACCAGGACCAGTACGTTCAGTCCCAAGACGACCCGGCCGAGGTCCAGGGCCACCTGTTCGGCATGAGCGAGCTCTCGCCGTCCAACGACACCTACGGTCCGACCTCGCTGGCCGGCGTGCTCTACAAGAAGCTCACCGGCCACACGATCCCCTCCGGAACCGATGGCAACTACGCTCAGCTGGTCGAGATCTTCGACATGCTGCAGGCGGCAGGCCCGGACCTCACGCCGCAGAACCTGGCGAGGGGCACCCACGCGCTGCCTCAGTTTGGCGCGCCGGCCTACCAATACGGGAACTGGACGTACAACATCGGCGTGTCGGGAAACCTCGGAGGCGGTGACCACACGTCTTCCAATACGGCCCGATTCGTCTACTGGGACGGCAACGCCACCTCGAAGGTGAACGGGATGAAGGGCACCTACATCCCGATCTTCAACGGTGACCGGTTCGCAATCGGGCAGTGGCCGAAGAGCCTGCCGAAGCTCTTCACCGCGGCGGGGAGCGCGGCCACGGCAACCTGACCACCGCTTGGGTTAACCCACCCGGGTGGCGAGCTCAGTCGCCGCCCGGGTGGGTGTGACTTCACGAATCTCGCGCCGAAGGCCTGTGCGCTGACGCTTCGCGGGCGCTGGGGTCGACGCATCGCTCTACCGGCAACGTCGCGACCGCGCCGTCGTAAGATCGCCGAGCGCTGTGGTCCCGCCCAGTTCGCTTCGCGATGCGCTCATCCGCCAATGGCAGAGGATCGCGTCCGCCATCCCCCCAGTCGACCTCGACGCGCCGTCGAGGGTTTCGGGCTGGAGAAACCGTGAGGTCGTCGCACACCTCGCGCTCCAGCCCTCCTTGCTCGAGGGTTTCCTCGGCACCGCTCGGGTCGGGGAGGCCACGAGGCTCTCCCTCGCCGCCAACCTCGCCGGGACGGTCGACCTGCGCGAGGTGATCGATGCCGCAGCGCGCCGTGCGTCGAGCAAAGACCTCGACTTCGCGGGGCGGATGGACCGAACGCTGCAGCCCCTCGTCGACGCCGACCTGTCGGCCACGGTGACGACGCTGCAGGGGCCCATCGCACTCGTCGACTATCTACGGACCCGGTGCGTGGAGGCGGCCGTCCACGGTGGCGATCTGTCGCCGCCGGCCGTTCCTGACGACGAAGCGTTGGCGATCGCAGCTGACGCGCTCATCGAGGCACTGTCGGCGCGCCGGCCGGACCTCGTCCGGGCGGCACGCGCGCTTCCCGCCCAGAGCTGGGTGGACCAGGCGACCGGGCGATCGGAGCCATCGGGACCGCTGCTCGACGCGCTCCCGGTCGTGGCCTGAGGCCTCAGGGGCGGGTCTAGCGAAGGGCGAGCTGTCCCGGGCGCAGCGGGGCCGGCAGGGCCGAGTCCCCCATCAGCCACCGGTCGACGCCCGTCGCCGCCGAGCGCCCTTCGGCGATCGCCCACACGATGAGCGACTGGCCGCGGGTCATGTCGCCGCAGACGAAGACGCCCTCGACGTTGGTGGCCCAGGTCCCATCGGCGGCCACGGCCCCGTTCGGGGCGAGGGCGATGCCGAGCTCGCCGACGACGCCGTGCCGCTCGGCGCCGGTGAAGCCGAGCGCAAGCAGGACGAGGCCGGCCGGGAGCTCGAAGTCGCTGCCGGGGACGGGCGTGAAGGTCGGGCGGCCCCCCTCGAAGAGGACCTCGACCGTCTGGCCGCGCAGCGCGGCGACCGATCCGGTGCCGTCGTCGACGAGCTCGGTGGTCGAGACCGCGAACAGTCGCTCTCCGCCTTCTTCGTGCGCGGCGGAGCTGCGCAGGATCACCGGCCACGTCGGCCAGGGGTTTTCGTCGGGCCGGGCCCCGGGGGGCTCGGGGAGGATCTCGAGCTGGGACACCGACGCCGCACTCTGACGGTGCGCCGTCCCGAGGCAGTCGGCCCCGGTGTCCCCGCCGCCGATGATGATCACGTGCTTGCCCTTGGCGTCGATCGGGGTCAAGGCGAGGGCGCCTTCCCGGACCAGGTTGGCCGGCTTCAGGTACTCCATCGCGTAGTGGACGCCCTTCAGCTGGCGACCGGCCACCGGAAGGTCGCGCGGCACGGTGGCGCCGCCGGCCAGCACCATCGCATCGAACTGTTCACGCAGCTCGCGCGCCGAGACGACCTGGACCTCGGGGCCGCTGGCCGCCCCGAGCCCTCGGCCGAGCCCGGGCTCCGGCGAGTCGCTCGGCACCGTGTCGGGCGCCAGGCCCACGAGCGTCGAGCAGCGGAACTGGACACCCTCGGAGAGCAGTTGGCCGAGGCGGCGGTCGAGCACGCGCTTTTCCATCTTGAACTCGGGGATGCCGTAGCGGAGCAAGCCACCGGGCTTCTCGGCCCGCTCGAACACGACCACCTCGTGTCCGGCCCGACAGAGCTGCTGGGCGCAGGCCAGGCCGGCCGGCCCGGATCCGACGACAGCCACCCGCTTGCCGGTGCGCTCCCGGGGCAGCTGCCGGGTGACCCAGCCCTCGTCCCAGGCCCGCTCGGCGATCTCGTACTCGATGCGCTCGATCGTGACGGGGTCCGAGTTGATGCCGAGGACGCAGGCCGCCTCGCAGGGCGCCGGACACAGGCGGCCGGTGAACTCGGGGAAGTTGTTGGTCGCGTGCAGCCGTTCGATCGCCGTCGACCAGTCGTCGCGGTAGACGAGGTCGTTCCACTCCGGGATGAGATTCCCGAGCGGACAGCCCTCGTGACAGAACGGGATGCCGCAGTCCATGCAACGCGCCCCTTGGCGTTGTGCGCTCTCGTGGTTGAAGGTCTCGTAGACCTCGTGCCAGTCCCGCACCCGCACCTTGACGGGGCGACGCCTCGGCAACTCCCGTCCGAACTCCATGAAGCCGGTGGTCTTACCCATCGGCGACCGCCATGACCGCCTCGTCGACGGAGGTCCCCGCGGCCCGAGCGCGCTCCATCGCTTCGAGCACCCGGCGATAGGCGCGCGGCATCACCTTCACCATGTCGGCCAGTGCCGAGGGCCAGTCGCCGAGCAGGCGACCGGCGACCGCCGAGCCGGTCTCCTCGGCGTGGCGGATGACAAGCGAGCACAGCCAGTCGGCGTCGTCGTCGCCGACTGGGGCGGCCTCCACCATCTGATGGTTCACCCGCACGTCGAAGGTCCGGTCGGGGTCGTAGACGAAGGCGACGCCCCCGGACATCCCCGCCGCGAAGTTGCGTCCTGTCGGGCCGAGCACGACGACCCGGCCCCCTGTCATGTACTCACAGCCGTGGTCGCCCACGCCCTCGACCACCGCCGTCGCCCCGGAGTTACGCACGCAGAAACGCTCGCCGACCTGGCCCGAGATGAACGCCTCGCCCCCGGTCGCGCCGTAGAGCATCACGTTGCCGCCGATGATCTCCTCCTCGGCGGCGAACGGGGAGCCCTCGGGAGGACGGAGCACGAGGCGGCCGCCCGAGAGGCCCTTGCCGAAGTAGTCGTTGGCGTCGCCGTGCAGCCGCATCGTGACCCCGCGGGGCACGAAGGCGCCGAAGCTCTGGCCAGCGGAGCCGACGAAGGACAGATTGATGGTGCCGTCGGGCAGCCCCTCGCCGCCCCGGCGCGTGGTGATCTCGTAGCCGAGCAGGGTGCCCACCGAGCGATCGACGTTGGTGATGGGCATCGTGACCTCGACGCGCGTCGCGTGTTCGATCGCGGGGCGGCACGCCTCGATGAAACGTTGGTCGAGGGCGGCCTCGAGCCGGTGGTCCTGCTCACGAGTCTGGTGCAACGCGGTCTCGTAGGGCGAGTCGACCTGTGCCAGCACCGGCGAGAGGTCGAGCCCGCGCGCCTTCCAGTGCTCGATCGCCTCATGGGTCTCCAACAGGTCGCTCCGCCCGACGGCCTCGTCGATCGAACGCAGGCCGAGGGAGGCGAGATGCTGGCGGACCTCCTCGGCGATGTACTCGAAGAAGGTCGTGACGAACTCGGGCTTCCCGTCGTAGCGCTCGCGCAGCTTGGGGTTCTGCGTGGCGATGCCGACCGGGCAGGTGTCCAGGTGGCAGACCCGCATCATGATGCAGCCCGACACCACCAGCGGTGCGGTGGCGAACCCGAACTCCTCGGCTCCGAGCAACGCAGCGATCACCACGTCGCGTCCGGTCTTCAGCTGCCCGTCGACCTGGACGACGATGCGGTCGCGCAGGCCGTTCATGAGCAGGGTCTGCTGGGTCTCGGCGAGCCCGAGCTCCCAGGGGATGCCGGCGTGCTTGAGCGAGGTCATGGGCGCCGCGCCGGTCCCTCCGTCGTGGCCCGAGATGAGGACCACGTCGGAGTGCGCCTTGGCCACGCCGGCCGCCACCGTGCCGACCCCGACCTCGGCCACCAGCTTCACGTGCACGCGCGCCTTGGGGTTGGAGGACTTGAGGTCGTGGATGAGCTGGCCGATGTCCTCAATCGAGTAGATGTCGTGGTGCGGGGGCGGCGAGATGAGCTCGACGCCGGGCGTGGAGAACCGGGTGCGGGCGATCCACGGCCAGATCTTGACCCCGGCGAGCTGCCCCCCTTCGCCGGGCTTGGCCCCCTGGGAGATCTTGATCTGCAGGTCGTCCGCGTTGACCAGGTACTCGGAGGTGACCCCGAAGCGGCCCGAGGCGACCTGCTTGATCGCGCTGCGGCGCAGGTCGCCGTTCTCGTCGGGGACGTAGCGAGCCGGGTCCTCACCGCCCTCACCGGTATTGGATCGCCCTCCGATGCGGTTCATGGCGATGGCCAACGTCTCGTGGGCCTCGGCCGAGATTGAGCCATAGGACATGGCGCCGGTGGAGAACCGCTTCATCATCGCCGACGCCGGCTCGACCTCCTCGATCGGGATCGGCCCGCCGGCTGCGGGGCGGAACCTGAGCAGCCCGCGCAGGGTGGCGAGCCGCTCGGACTGGTCGTCGACCGCCTTGGTGTACTCGCCGAACACATCGAAACGCCTGGCCCGCGTCGCATGCTGAAGCTTGAAGACCGTTCGTGGGTTGAAGAGGTGCAGCTCCCCCTCGCGCCGCCACTGGTACTCGCCGCCGGTCTCGAGCTCGCGGTGTGCGAGCTCGGTCGGGCGATCGAAGTGGGCCCGGCGGTGGCGGGACGCGACCTCGGCCGCGATCACGTCCAGCCCCACTCCCCCGATGCGGCTGGTCGTGCCGGTGAAGTACTCGTCGACCACCGCGGGGTCCAGCCCGATCGCCTCGAAGACCTGGGCGCCGGTGTAGGAGGCGACCGTCGAGATGCCCATCTTGGACATGACCTTCAAGACGCCCTTGCAGCACGCCTTGATGTAGTTCTCGCGCGCCTGGCGCGGGGTCACGCCGACGAGGTGGCCGTTGGCAATCATGTCGTCGATCGACTCGAGGGCGAGGTACGGGTTCACGGCGGCCGCGCCGTACCCGATCAGCAGCGCCATGTGATGCACCTCGCGGGCATCGCCGGTTTCGACGACCAGGCCGACCCGGGTCCGAGCCCGCTCCCGCACGAGGTGGTGGTGGACCGCCGAGACGAGCAGGAGGGAAGGGATCGGGGCCAGGTTGGCCGTCGAGTTGCGGTCGGAGAGGACGATCACGTTCGCGCCGTCATCGACGGCGGCCGAAACTCGCCGGCGCACCTCGTCGATGGCTTCGGCGAGGGCGGTCGCGCCGGCCTCGGTGGGTCGCCCGACGTCGCCGGCGTCGCGCACGGGGAACAGGCCGTCGATGGTGAAGGCCTTGAAACCCGGGTTTTCGCCGTGCTCGTTGACGTACATGAGCTTCGCCAGGTCGTCGAGATCGATGATCGGCGCGTGCATCACCACCTGGCGGCACGAGTGGGGCTTGGCTTCGAGCAGGTTGCCCTCGGGGCCGATCGTGGCGTGCATCGAGGTGACCAGCTCCTCGCGGATGGCGTCGAGCGGAGGGTTGGTCACCTGTGCGAACAGCTGGGTGAAGTAGTCGTACAAGTTGCGTGAGCGCTCCGACAGCACCGCGATCGCGGTGTCCGAGCCCATCGAGCCGTTGGGCTCCGCCCCGGTGCGAGCCATGGGGCTCACCAGCACCTTGAGCTCCTCGGTCGTGTAGCCGAAGAGCCGTTGGTGGGTGACGACGCTGGCGTGTTGCGGGGTGAGCATGGCCCGGGGTGGCAGCTCGTCGAGCGTGATCTGGTCGGTCGCCAGCCACTCGGCGTAGGGGTGCTCGGCCGCGAGCTCGGCCTTGATCTCGGCGTCGTCGACGATGCGCCCCTGGGCGGTGTCGACGAGGAAGATGCGTCCGGGCTGGAGGCGGCCCTTCTTCACCACGGTGGCGGGGTCTAGGTCCAAGACGCCGACCTCGCTCGCGAGGACGACCAGTCCGTCGTCGGTCACCCAATACCGGGCGGGTCGCAGACCGTTGCGGTCGAGCACCGCCCCGATGACGGTGCCATCGGTGAAGGCGATCGCGGCGGGGCCGTCCCAGGGCTCCATGAGCGCGGCATGGAACCGGTAGAAGGCACGCCGGTCCTCGTCCATCGTCTGGTGGTTCTCCCACGCCTCGGGGATCATCATCAGCACCGAGTGGGCCAGGCTGCGCCCGCCGAGGTGGAGGAGTTCGAGCACCTCGTCGAAGGTGGCGGCGTCGCTCGCACCGGACGTGCAGATCGGGTAGATCCGGGAGAGATCGCCCTCGATCGCGTCGGTGGCGAGCAGCGCCTCGCGGGCCCGCATCCAGTTGCGGTTGCCCGCCACGGTGTTGATCTCGCCGTTGTGGGCCATGTAGCGGTACGGGTGCGCCAGCGGCCAGCTCGGGAAAGTGTTGGTGCTGAAGCGCGAGTGCACGAGGGCGAGGCCGGACTCGAAGCGATCGTCGGAGAGGTCCGGGTAGTACTCGTCGACCTGGTGGCCGGTCAACATGCCCTTGTAGACGAGGGTCCGCGCCGACAGCGAGCAGAGATAGACGCCGTCGATTTGGTGTTCGACCCGCTTGCGCAGGACGAAGGCCATCCGGTCGAGGTGGAGCGCATCGTGACCGTGGGCCCCCTCGGACGCCTCCACGAAGAGCTGCTCGATCCGCGGCTGGGCGCGTCGCGCCGTGTCGCCGAGCGTCGTGTCGACGAAAGGCACCTCGCGCCAGCCGAGGATCCGCAGCGACTCCTCCTCGGCAAGGGCGGCCACCTGGACGCGGGCCTTCTTGGCGTCGTCGGCGTCGGTTGGCAGGAACACCGCGCCCGCCGCGTAACGGCCCGGCTCCGGCAACGAGATCCCCGCCTCGGTCGCCACCGCGGCCAAGAACCGGTGTGGCAGCTGCGTCAGGATCCCCGCGCCGTCTCCGGTCGCAACCTCGGCCCCCGACGCCCCGCGGTGCGCGAGGTGCTCGAGCACCTCGAGGCCCTGGCGCACGAGACGGTGGCTGGGGCGGCCCTGGAGGTCGGCCACGAACCCGACGCCACAGGCGTCATGCTCGAAGCTGGGGTGGTACAGGGACTTGGGCTGGGTTGTGCCAGGGTCCGGGGGGGCCATGGACGTCCTTCCGGGCTGTGTCGCCCATATCGGCGGGCGACGCGATTCGGCTCCTCAATCAAGCGAAGAGTCCTGCCGCCCGGGACGACGTTGGCCCTGGAGCAGTTCCTCAAGGATACACCGGTCGTGATGCGATCTGGCCCAACAGGCACAGCCGCACGCTGCGAGGTTGGCCCCGAAGGGTGACCGTAACATCGCGCCCATGGTGGAGAGCCGGTCCGCAGGGTCCGCCAGAAGGGACGTCGTGATCGCCGGTGGCGGGGTCATCGGCCTGACCTCCGCCTGGACGCTGGCCCGAGCCGGCCGCACCGTGGCGGTGTGCGATCCCGACCCGGGGCGGGGCGCGGCCTGGGTCGCGGCCGGCATGCTGGCCCCGGCCAACGAGGCGTTCTTCGGCGAGGAGTCACTCGCCCACCTCCTGATCGCTGGCGCGGCGCGCTGGCCGGCGTTCGCCGCGGCGTTGGAGGAGGGCGTCGGATCGACCATCGGCTTCGAGCCGTCCGGGACCGTCGTCGTCGCCGGCGACCCCTCGGACCGCGCCGCGCTCGACCGTCTGCTCGAGTTCCGCCAGTCGATCGGCGTCGAGTCGACGCGGCTCGGGGCGAGCGAGTGTCGCTCGCTTGTTCCGGCGCTCTCCCCGGCGATCTGCGGTGGGGCCGAGGTCCCCGGTGACCACCAGGTGGACAACCGCCTCTTGGTCACGGCCCTGGTCGAAGCCTGCCGCCGGGCTGGGGTCGAGTTCGTCGGCGACCGGGCGCACTCAGTGGAGCTCGACCCGAGCGGCGCCGCGAGGGGGTTGGTCACCGAAGGCGGCTCGGTCGTGCTCGCCGGCACCGTGGTCGCCGCCATGGGTTGGCAGACCGGCAGGCTGGGCGGCGTCCCCGACGGCCTCTGGCCCGAGGTCCGCCCGGTGAAGGGGCACATTCTTCGCCTCCGCGGACGCGCCCCGATCATCCCCCGCACCATCCGCGGCCTGGTCCGGGGCCGGGCCTGCTACCTCGTCCCGAGGCGGGACTACTCGCTCGTAATCGGCGCGACGGTCGAGGAGATGGGCGACGACGGGCGTGTCCAAGCCGGCGCGGTGCATGCGCTCCTCGACGACGCGCGAGCACTCGTCCCCGGCGTCGACGAGCTGGAGCTCGTCGAGTGTTCGGTCGGGCTCCGACCGGGGACCCCGGACAACGCGCCCTACGTCGGGTGGACGGAGGTCCCCAGGCTGGCGGTGGCGACCGGCCACTACCGCAACGGGATCCTTCTGGCGCCCATCACCGCCGAGGCGATCGGCGCCTTGGTGGACAACCGGGCAGTCCCCGAGGCGCTCGCCCCGTTCGGGGCGGGTCCACGCGGGGTGCACCGGCCGGTGGGCGCCGGCCGGTGAGTCGCCCGACGGTGGGCGAGGTTCGCTTGCTCGTGAACGGCGAGCCCCGCCAGGTCCCGTCTGCCACCACGGTCGACGCCCTGATCACCTTGGTCGGAATCGAACGCCGGGGGGTCGCGGTGGCCGTGGACGGCCAGGTGGTCCCGCGCTCGGCGTGGCGCAGCTCCTCGCTGGCCGACGGCGCCCGGGTCGAGATCGTGAGTGCCGCTGCCGGGGGTTGAGGGTGGGGGCCCCGCTCGGGTCGCGGGGCCCCGAATGATGGAGGAGAATGTGCGCCCACGTCGCCGAGCGGCTCGAGGCCGTCGGCGGAAAGGACTCCCGACATGCGGTTCCCGCTTCCCCGGCTCGCGCTCGGCGCACTTGTCATGTCCGCCGCCCTCGCCGGGGCCGCCCCTGCCGGCGCGAGCTCGTCGCCGCCGCGCCAGCTCGTCCTGCAGTCGGTCAAGGCCACCGAGGCGGCGACCGCCGTCCGGTTCGAGGGGGTCATCACGGCACGCACGAAGCCGACCGCCCCGCTGGAGCGGATCACTCTCAACGTCTCGGGTTCGACCAGTGGGACCGGCGAGGGCACCATCGGTATCGGCAAGGGCGTCGCGACGGTGCGCGAGGTCGCTGGCACCATCTACTTCAACGGGAACTCGGCGTTCTGGACCGCCGAGAGCGGCCAGACCACCTCGAGGATCTTCGCCGGTCGCTGGGTCAGCACCGCGGCGACGACTTCTACCGGGAAGTCGCTCGCCGAGTTCCTCGACTCGTCCACCTTCCTCACCGTCGTCTTCGGAAAGAACCTTCTCAATTCCACCTTCACCAACGTGGGCTCAGCGACGGTCGGCAGCCAGCCGGCGACCGTCGTCGCGGCCACCTACGTGAAGAACAACGCGCACGGCCACCTGTACATCGCGCGCTCGGGCCCGCCCTACATCCTCAAGCTCGCGGTGACCAGCAACAGCGGAACGGCCACGCTCAGCTTCTCGAACTACGACCAGTTGACCCACCCAATCGCCCCCCAAGGCGCCATCGATCTCGACACGCTGTCGTAGGCGGCGGTTCGAAGACGCCATGGACGACCGGGTCCTCTCGATCTACGAGGCCATCGAGCGACGGCGCGACGTCCGTGCCGAGTTCACCGGCGCGCCGATCGACGACGCCGTCTTGGAGCGGGTGCTTGGCGCGGCGCACGCAGCGCCAAGCGTCGGGCTGTCCCAGCCGTGGGACTTCGTCCTCGTGGACGATCCGGGAATCCGCCACGCCTTCTTCGACCACGTCATGGCCGAGCGCAAGGTGTTCGCGGACGCGCTGGAAGGCGGCCTCGCCGAGCGGTTCGCCGAGATCAAGATCGAGGGGGTCTTGGACTCGACGCTCTCGGTCGTGGTCACCTACGACGCGTCCCGGGGCGCGCCGAGCGTGCTCGGACGCCACGCCATCGCCGACGCCGGCCTGTACTCGGTGTGCCTCTCGATCGAGAACCTGTGGCTGGCCGCGACCGCCGAGGGGCTCGGGGTCGGGTGGGTTTCCTTCTACCGCGAGGAATTCCTCGCCGAGCTGGTCGGCCTCCCGAGCGGCGTCAGACCGGTCGCGTGGCTCTGCGTGGGTCCCGTGAGCCACCTGCAAGAGGTCCCGGATCTCGAACGGCACGGCTGGCGCGCCCGGATGCCGCTCGCCGCGGTCGTGCACCGCAATCGTTGGTGAGGGCGGGCTGCTGAAGGACGGGGACGTCCTATCCTCGGGCGACGACGAAAGGGCGTGACGATGGACCTGCGCGTGTTCACCGAACCCCAGCAGGGGGCGAGCTACGCGGACCTGCTGGCCGTGGCGAAGAAGACCGAGGAGTGCGGCTTCGACGCGTTCTTCCGCTCGGACCACTACCTGAAGATGGGGCCCGTGTCCGGCGACCCTGGCCCGACCGACGCCTGGGTGACCCTGGCCGGCTTGGCCCGCGAGACCGATCGGATCCGCCTCGGCACCCTGCTCACGGCGGGGACGTTCCGCCTGCCGGGTCCGCTGGCCATCTCCGTGGCCGAAGTCGACGCGATGAGCAACGGGCGGGTCGAGCTGGGCCTCGGCGCCGGCTGGTACGAGGCCGAGCACAAGGCCTACGGGATTCCCTTCCCCGCGCTCGGTGAGCGGTTCGAGCGGCTGGAAGAGCAAGTCGAGATCATCACCGGCCTGTGGTCGACGCCGATCGGCGAGACGTACTCCTTCGAGGGGCGCCACTATCAGCTGACCGACAGCCCGGCCCTGCCCAAGCCGGTGCAGCAGCCGCATCCGCCGGTGGTGATCGGCGGACACGGCGCCAAGCGGACCCCCGCGCTGGCCGCCCGGTTCGGGGCCGAGTTGAACGTGCCGTTCGGCCCTCCGGAGTCGTGCACAGTGATGTTCGAACGCGTCGACGAGGCCTGTGGCCGGGTCGGTCGCGACCCCGCAACGCTCATCCGCTCGACGGCGCAGGTCCTGTGTTGTGGGGCCGATGAGTCCGAGGTGGTGCGGCGGGCCAAGTTCATCGGTCGCGAGGTGAGCGAGTTGCGCGAGCACGGCCTGGCGGGGACCCCGGCGGAGCTGCTCGACAAGATCGGCGCGTTCGCAGCGACCGGGGTCACCCGGATCTACCTGCAGCTGCTCGACCTGTCCGACCTCGAGCACCTGGAGCTGGTCGCGGTCGAGGTGATGGCCAAACTCGACCGCTAATCGACCAGACCTTGCCTGCCCGTGGGGCCTGAGGGAGAGTAGACGGCCGGCGCCGGGGGCGCCTGGGTGACGGAATGGGGGGGGTCGATGAGTGACGTGGGCGCGACCGACGGTCGCGCAAGCCCCGCGATCAACGGCCACCAGCCCCGCTGGATGTCCGAGCCCCAGCAGCCCCCAACGGGGAGCCGGCCCCAGCTTCCCGAGTCGAGGGGTTATCGCTGGAAGCGTCGTCTTCTCGGGCCGCCGCTCGTGAGCGACGAGCTCGGGGGCGAGCGACTCGGCAAGGGCATCGCGCTGGCTGTGCTGTCGTCCGACGTCATGTCGTCGTGCGCATACGGCACCGAGTCGATCTTGCGGATTCTCGTTCCCGCAGTGGGTGTCGCGGCCTTCACCTTGGTCACCCCCGCGACCGGCCTGCTGCTTCTTGTCCTCGGCGTGGTGTGCCTCTGTTACCGCCAGGTGGTGAAGACCTACCCGGTCTCGGGCGGGTCCTATGTGGTGAGCCGCGAGAACTTCGGATACTCGGTGGCCCAGATCCCCGGTGCCGCCTTGCTCTGCAGCTACGTACTGACCGTCGCGGTGTCTGTCGCGGCGGGAGTCGACGCCGTGATCTCTGCCTTCCCGGCGCTCTCCCCTTACCCGGTCGAGCTCGCGGTGTTCTGCGTGCTCGCCCTCACCTATGGGAACCTCCGAGGCATCCGCGAGGCAGGCAAGATCTTCGCGATCCCGACCTACTGGTTCTTCGCCTCGATGGGAGCGCTCATCATCGCCGGCATCGTCCGTCTCGCGGTCAGCGGCCACCTGCACCACTACGTCATCTCGGGCCATGGCAAGGTCGCCACCGGTGTCGCGGGCGGAGGACTCTTGCTCGGTGCCTCGCTCTTCATCTTCCTGCGGGCCTTCGCCAATGGCGGCTCGGCGATGACCGGCATGGAGGCGATCTCCAACGCGGTCACGGTCTTCAAAGCCCCCCAGGCGAAGAACGCGCGGACGACCCTCGTGCTCATGGCCTCGATCTTGGGCGTCATGTTTCTCTCGGTCTCGATCTTTGCTGCCCTCACCCACGCCGTCCCCTACGTCTCTGGGACTCCGACGGTGCTTTCCGAGGTGGGCAAGACCCTCTTCGGCTCGAGCGGCCTCGGGCAGGTCGGCTACTACTCGCTGCAATTTGGCACCGCGCTGATCCTCATTCTCGGCGCCAACACGAGTTACAACGGCTTCCCTCACCTCGTCAGTTTCATCGCTGAGGACGCATACCTCCCGCGTCCTTTCACCGCGCGCGGCCACCGGCTCGTCTATTCCAACGGGATCTTTGCCCTGACAGCGGCGTCAATCGTGATCTTGGTGGTGACGAGAGCGCGGGTGGCTGCCCTTATTCCGCTCTACGCGTGCACGGTGTTCACCGGCTTCACCATGGCCGGGGCCGGCATGACCAAGTACCACCTGACCCATCGCGGCGCGCCGAAGGCGAGGCGCAACATCGCGATCAACGCGACGGCGTTCGGTGCCAGCGCGATCGTCACCCTCATCTTCGTCGTGACCGAGTTCACCCGGGGAGCTTGGCTTGTTGTAGTGGCGGTCCCGTTGATCGTCTTGGTCCTTACCCGGACGCACCGGCGGTACCAGGAGGAGAAGCAGGTCCTGAAGGAGGACACGGCCGAGGTCGCGGCCGAGGTGGCGGCCGATGCGCCAGTCCTGCGCAACCATGTGGTGCTGGTGCTCGTGGACAGCCTCGATTTGGCCTCGGCTCGCGCCCTCCAGCTCGCCCGCTCACTCGCCTTGAGGGGCGAGGTGCGTGCCGTGCATTTCGTCATCGACACCGCGCACGCCAAGGCGATCGAGCGGCAATGGGGCCAGCTGGGACTCTCTGCGGTTCCCTTGGAGCTTTTCGACTGCCCGGACCGACGGCTGGCCAGGGCCGCCACCGAGCTGGTGGACGACCTGGCCTCCGATGGCGACACCGAGGTGGTCGTCGTGCTCCCCCGCCGCATCTACCGCGGTGTGGCTAACCGGTTGCTCCACAGCCACACCGCGGAACGGATCGTCGCCGCGCTGAGCCTCATCCCGCACGTGTCCGCGACGGTCGCTCCCTTCGACGTTGGCCGGTCGCTCGGCAAGCGCCGGGCTGTCGCAGCCGAGCTTGACTGGTCGGACCCCGAGCTGGCTCGGCGGGTATGGCAGACCGGTTTGCCCAAACACGAGCGGTTGGTCGTCGCCCCGCTACCGGTCGCGCCGTCGGCGGACGGCTCTATACCCATCGCCGGGTTGGCTTACCGCCAGCGAATGCGATTCACCGGCCGTGTGCGTTCGGTCCGGGTCCAGCCGACGTCCGGGGTCCCGACCCTTGTTGCCACCGTCGTCGACAACACCGGCGCGGTGAATCTCGTGTTTCTCGGGCGGCGCGCCATCCCGGGCATCGAGCCGGGGACTCGCATCAGTGCTGAGGGCATGGTCGGCCGGCACAACGGCCGTCTCGCGGTGATCAACCCGATGTACCAGCTGCTCACGCCGAGTCGGGAGCATGGCGGACCTGGCGCGGCCGTCGAGGGTCTCGCCTAGCTCGAAGGCGAGCGAACTAGCGGACCACCCGCAGGTTGGGCGTTGGCTCGTCGGCCGGGTTCGGCGGGTTCGGCGCTTGGGTCATGAACGCCGCTCCCACTTGATCACCGAGAGCTATCGCCGCCACCAGATCGCCATGGGTGGGGCGGGGGGCATCACGGGGGAACTCCATAACGAAATGGCCGAACACGTGTCGGTGTCCCCAGACCGGTACTTCGATCGCGGCCCAAGATGTCGGGTCGGCCCCGGCCTGCTGCGTTCTCGGCGCGACCAGTTCACCGTCTCGGCGAAGGCGGGAGCGGTTCGGGTTGGGGGGCGCCACTTCGAAGGTGCACGACTCAAGTCCAAGCAATCCCTTTAGCTCGCCGCCGACGGCCGCCACCACGAGCGCAAGCTCCTCGCCCGAAGCGAGGAGCGATGCCGCCCCGCTGATGCTGGTTAGGCGCGCTGTCGCCGACCGGGCCCGTGAGCGGTGCCGGACGATCCGGATGGCCAACTCTCCACCGATGATGGCGACCGCCGCGAGCACGAGAGTCGTCTCAAGGTCCGACACCCGCTGGATGGAGGGGTGCTCGAAGGGCCGGGTGTCAAAGAAGTCGAACCAGAACGCTGCCGAAACCCCCGAAGCGAAGACGGCGAGGCGTCGCCCCGACGCTCCGATGAGGAGCACAGCGAGCACCAGAACGAGCGCGAGGTCGGTGTTGGGGAGTTGGGTGCGCACCGGCACCCAGATTGCGCAGAGCCCAAGCGGGGTCAGAAAGGCGACCACTGCCTTGAGTCCGTCTGCGATGCGTCGAGTCATCCGACCCTCGTTCCGGTTGACCCCGGTGACCGTGACGAACGAGAAGCGTAGCCAGGCACGGTCGTGCGATCCCCGTTCTCGGGCCTCAGGGGCCCGCGACCGGGGCCGGCACCCGATGTGGAGACGGGGTGTCAGGCGCATGCAGGCGGTCGCACGACTCCAACCGCGCCCGCTGCTCGACCCGCACCGGACCGCCCAAGATCCATCGCAGCGGGGTGCGCAGCACGATCGCCGTGAAGAGGGCCGACACCGAGAAGGTCGCGCCGAACAGCACGAGGACGCGACCGAACCATCCGGCGTGGACCAGGACAGCGCTCCCGAGGGCGGTTCGCAGTAGGTCGATGAACAAAATGTGGCTGAAGAAGATACCGCCGGTGATCGCCGCAAGCGAGGGCGCATACGCACGGACCCACCGGTTCACCCGGCCGTCGCTTCGGTGCATGTACCAGCGGTACGTGCAGCATTCGAGCGCGGCGACCACGGCCGTGAACCATAAGAATGCGATCGGCTGATAGATGTTCGAGGCGAAACCGGTCGACTCCCCCACCCACACGGCGATCAGATACCACAGTGTCGCTGCGACCCCGACGACGACGGCGAGGGCCACGAACTGTCGCCACCATCGGTCGACGAAGCGGTGGACGCGCTCGTAGTTCACGGCGACGAGGATCCCGGCGATGAACTGCTCTTGGTAAGTGATCGGGTCCCTGGAAAATGGCCAGTAGCGCTCGAGCCACACGGTGCCATGGCCGATGGCCCCGAACGAACCCGGCCAATGGAGATCCGCCGAGAGCGCGAACGCGAACAGAAGGCTGCCGGTCATGAGCCAACCCTGGTGACGCGTCCTTTGCACGATGCGGAGCAGTAACGGATAGACGAGATACAGCTGGAACAGGACGACGACGAAGTACAGCTGGTAGTAGCCGTACACCAGGTCGTGCCAGAGGATCGACCAGTCCGTCCCGATCGAGCCGTTGTGATCGATCAGCGTGTAGATCCAATAGATGAGGCTCCAGGCGAGATAGGGCACGCCCAGCTGCACGAAGCGCCGCCGCCAGAACTCGATCGTGGAGCGGGGTCGGGTGATCTGCGCGTAGGTGAGGAGGAATGCGCTCAGGAAGAAGAACGCCGTGCGGCTGAAGTGCAGCAGCATGACAAAGGACCAACCGAAGACGTTCCCGGGGGCGAGCGTCCAGAGCAGCGAGTGCTGGAAGACCACTGCGCAGCAGGCAATGACCCGGTACGTATCGAATTGGCCAAGGTAAGAGGGGCGACCGCCGCCAGCCGACCCGACCACCCGCGTACCCGCGCCTGTTGGGGCCTCGTCGACCCCGAGGGGTCGTGCCGGGGGCCTGTGGCTCACATGTGTGGTGGGCTCGTCGGCGTCCATGACCTCGTATTCACCGGCTGATCCCGCGTTTGGGCCGACCTGATCGAATCTGACCACTCGGTCCGTTCTGGTCGTGAGGTCCCACCCGGCTTTGCGAGTGTAGGCAGGGAAGGCTCGGCGCTGGACGCTCCGCCTGACGGTCGGGGTGACCCCAGACGCGATTGAGCTGAACGTTTGGGTGGCCCGGCCTGTTCGTCGACCAGCCAGCGGCTTACGATGCGCCGATGACAAACTCTCGAGACACCATCTCGGTCGATCGGATCATCCCGGCCGCACCCGAGCGCATCTTCGATGTCCTGGCCGACCCAGCTCGTCACCCTGAAATCGACGGCTCCGGAAGCGTGAAGGCACCCACCGCCGACGCGCCGACCCGCCTGGCCCTGGGAGCGACCTTTCAAATGTCGATGAAGCGAGGGATCGGCTACTCGATGGTCAACACCGTCACTGAGTTCGTCGAGAATCAGCAGATCGCGTGGTCCCCCAAGCCAGCCAACGGTCGGGGTGCCCGTTTCGTCGGTCGGATTTGGCGTTATACCCTGGAACCCGTCGACGGTGGGACGAAGGTGACCGAGACGTGGGACATCTCCAAAGAAGCGCTCCGGCCCGTCCTGCGATACGTCGCGGTCCGAGATACTCGCAAGTCGATGGAGAAGTCGCTTGAGAACTTGGCGGCACTCGTCGCTCAGCCCTGATCGCAGCCGCGCCGTACTCGTGCCACCTCGGACACGATGGTTCAGCCGTTCCGAAAGGCGGGTGACGACATGACCAACGGCGCTCCTTTGTGGTCCATGCGAGCCGTTGTCATAAGCGTCAGGGATCTGGACCGCTCATCAAGCTTCTACCAGGATGTCATGAACCTGTCTGAGTTGATGCGGGAGGATCAGATCGTGGTCCTCGGTAGCAACCTGAATCCCTCGTTCACGTTGTACCTGCGAGAGGCGCATCGGAACGCAGTCCATCCGGGCCAAGCTCTCGGTGTCCGGGCTTTTTCATGCGATGTCGGATCCTTCGCTGAACTTGATCGCGTCGAAGAACGGCTCCGGGCTCTCAATGCATTTCGAGATCGTCATTTCCTGGACGAGGCCCAGCAATTTGAGATGATCCACGGGCAAGACCCCGACAGGCTCTCGCTCGTGTTCGTTGCGCACGAGAATGCACTGGCGCTTAAGGACTATCGCCGCGCCCTGACAAGTCTGTACGCCATCGATTTATAGAGCGACCTGTTCTTTCTTGTCGGGTCCCCAGTCGCGGGCGAACCGGCAGCCAACGGCTGTGATTGTGAGTCAGGGCAGGTCAGCCGGATTGCCGGGTTAGTCCGTGGATACTCCCGACCACCAATGTCAGTCCTCTTGGCGGTCAGTTTGGCGGTCAGGACACCGTCTTCCAGGCACATCGAATATGAGCGGGGCACAGAACCACTCCCCGTCGAACGGCCCAGGGGGATCGCCGAATATCTGCAGGTCCGTTAACGGTTTACAGACGGTTTGCGCGTCGTTATGGCGCGCCCTGAGCTGGGCGTTCAGGGACACTCCACCGACTATCGCTGCCAATATGCGGCCGGTCGACAAGCGAGCGGCCGCTCAGTAGGGTCGCCCATGAGCACTCCACCTGGGAGGTAGTAAATGCGATTCGTACAGTTGATCGAGTTCAAGACCCAAGACATCGACGCGTTCAACAGGACCCTCGATGAGTGGCTCGCCAAAACCAGTGGCATTCGCACCCCCACTAGGGCCACCCAAGGCCGAGACCGGGACAGCGACCACACCTATATCCACATCGTCGAGTTCCCGTCCTACGAGGCAGCCATGGAGAACTCGAACCGGCCCGAAACGGCTGAGTTCGCTGCTCAACTCGCCAAGCTTTGCGATGCACCCCCCACGTTTCGCAATCTGGACGTGACCCGCGAAGATGACATGTAGCGCTCTCCGCGCCTACCCGGCGGCGGACTAGGTCACCCGAATCCCTACTCGGTGTCGGCACATAGCGCCTTGGCCGGATGGATACACGCCGGCTTTTGATCACCTGTTGCTGGCGGCTTCCGGCTGAAGCGCCTGGCGGGACTTGAACCGGCGACCTCCTGACCCCACTGGCCCGATGCGCATTGGGCGCTGTTTGGGTTCGCTGAGTCTCTCCTGTGCAGGTGGGTTCGGTCCTGCTACCTCGAACAGGCTGGGATTGAGGAGGGCTGCGGGTCGACGGACGCCTTCCACCGGTCCGACTCGGAATTTCCCACTTACGTGCTTAGCGGAACCACCAGGTCAGACCCGACTTCAGCGGGGGTGCCGCGAAAGTCCTGGTAGATAGGGCGCGACGCGAAAGTGTTTCCCCCACACAGTTTGAGAAAGCCCAGGTCAGGCGATTGCGGCCCGGTTCCAGGTTGAGGTGTCCACCGCCAGGGCCTCGAGGATGCTGCGCTGCAGCGGTGTGGGCCGGTCCACGAGCTCGATGGGGCGTCCGGCATCGAGTCGGTGGAGCCGGATGTTGCCCAGTTCGGCCAGGGCTCGTCGTGGTGTCATGACCTGGTCGTCGATGTCGGGATCGCGGAGGTTGGCGCGGGCGAGGTCCTCGCCGATCACCGCTTCGATCACCGCTGGCGATGACGCACAGTGCGATGTGGGCGCGCACGCGCTCTTCGGTCCGGTGGTGGACCGGTCGCAACCCCAAGAAGTCCTTCATCACCCGGAAGCGCTGTTCGACGTTTTGGAGCATCTTGTAGTGGCGCACCACGTCGGCCGTCGAGGCGTCCTTCTTTTCGAGTGAGGTGGTGATGACGTAGCGGCCGGCCAAGAGGCGTACTTCGTAGTCGAGGGCCTCGGCATCGAAGTCCCAGCCGAAGTACCCGGTGCGGATGGTGGTGGTGAAGCATCGCCCGACCCCCGAGTCGCGCAGGATCCGGTCGGCCGCCGCGCCGATCTTGGCCGGGTCGACGAGTCTCTTGGCCTCGACCCGGGCGGCGAGGGCGATGAGCTTGTCTTCGGTGCGGGCTAACAGCTCTTCTCGTCGACGGTCGTCGCGCCCTTTGCGCTCGGTGGAGGTGACCACGACGTAGCGCTGGTCGTGGTGGGTGAGCTCGAGGGCGAACGAGTTGGACGGTGCCACTTCTATCCAGGCCGATGCGTCGGCCTGGTCGGCCATTTTCAGCACGGCCTCCACGTCGGCGTCGCGGTGCAGCCGGGTGGCCAGCACGTGGTCAAAGCCGGCGGCGGCCACGTCGTTCAGGTTCTTTTCGCTGATGAGGCCCCGGTCGGCCACCAGGGCGATCTTTCCGATGGCGAAGCGGCGCTGGTAGTCGGCCATGACATGGGGAAGCGTGGTCGAGTCGGCCGTGTTGCCGGGGAACACGTAGTGGGCGATCGGGATGCCGTTTCCGGTGACGAGTAGCCCGATCACCACCTGGGGTCGATCACCACGCTTGTCACGGCTGTAGCCGTAGTGGCGTGAGGCGAACGTCTCGCTCGGACCCTTGGCCGTCTCGAAGTAGGTGGAGGTGAGGTCGTAGAGGGCGAGGCGCAGATCGAGATTGGTGAGATCGGTCAAGTGCGCGTAGAGGACCTCTTCGGTCGACTCTTTGGCGTCGGCGACCGCGTCGAGACCCCGGTAGCACTGGTCGAGCAACGGCTCGCTGACACCGGGAGGTAGGACAACGGTCTTCAGCCACTCGGTGATCGTCCGGCGCTTGGACCCCGGCTCGCACAACCGGTTGGCCACCATGACGAACACGGTGTCGTCGAGGTGCTTGGAGCCGCGGCCCTCTCCGATGGCGGCGAAGTGCTGGCGCAAACCCAAGCGGTCGAAGTATGAGGCGATGGCCGCCACCGCCCCGAACGCCGGCGCGCCAGCCCCGGTGATGTCGGCGCCGGCTTCGAGCCACGAACCTTGCGAGTAGTTGCGCAAGGTGGTGATCAGCCGGTCCAGCTGGCCCGAGTCACGGAGTTCGGACACCTCGCCCAGGCGCAGCAACGTCTGGTGGGTCTTCTTGCCATTGACGCGGACGGACTCGACCAGCGACAGGTAGACGTACTCCTTGTCGCCCCTCCTACGCACCGTCCGCTTCACGTGCACCGAACCTGATTATACGATGTCACGACCTCCGCAGTGGTGATGTGTCGCCCCCACAATTCGGAAGGGAACCGTCGGCCCCGAGTACTTTCTTCCTGGTAGACGGATCGCGGCGTGGCTCGAGGACCCCGAAAAGGGGCCTACCCCGCTGAAGTCAGGTCAGAGCGGGTGTCTATGGGTCCTGCTGACGGCTTGCCAACGCCATTTGGCACCAGCTCAGGCCGCTCCACCTTGGACATCTGTCACCGTGTCGCGTCAGAGTTCGAAGCAGGAAGCTGCCGCCCCGATCGCGGAACTGTCCACGGGTCTGCTGGTCACTTCAGAAATGCTCTCCGGCTCTTAGGGCAAACGCATCGCTGCCGGTATCAGGTCCTCAAACGTCAGTACACCTTTCCTGCGAGCCAATTGGAGCTGTGTGCTGCCCACCAGGCGACCATGGCGGAGCCATTGCTGTCCTCCATGTCGACGAGGAGACGTTCGTGGTTGACGGTAAAAGAGACATCGGGAACGCCCTTGAAGACGTACTGCACGATTCGGCCGGCAGTTGCATTTGAGGAACCTACCGTAAATGAGGATTCACACGGGGCGAATGTATCCGTCTCCCCTGAACCGAACGAACAGGTCCCGGCGTTCTCAGAGGTCTTGGCGAACTCGGCGAGCCACTGCGCATAGGCGCCATTCAAGGCTGTCCCTGTAGGAAAGAGGTAGTACGCAATGTAGTTGAAAGGCAGACTTGAATTTGCGGGGTTACAGCTGATCTGCGCGATCGTGACATCGGATCCGTAGTGAGCGTTTTTTTCATTGCTGCAGCTCCCATCGGCACGAATCGCGGCCGGAATCAGCTTGGAGAGGGCTGCATAAGCTTGGGACTGATTCGTCGGCGGCGTTGTGGTCTTTGCGAAGGGCGGCAACTTCACCCCAGCCGCGACGGCGAAGTACGCCGCGACAACGGCCAACCCGATAACCGTGATCCGGCGTCTACGACTCGTCCGGGGGGCTCGAGCCTCCTGAGATGCGTTGGGTTGGTGACTCGGCTGTGCGTCTAGGAATGGGGGCACAGTGATGCCGGGGTCGAGAGGGGAGCCAACGCCGGGCGAGGGCGCCGGATCGACCGTGGCGGCACCCGCCGCCGGGGCCTGTTGTGCCCCTGCGACCGGAGCCTCAAGTGGGGGGGTTGCCGCGGGTACGAGATCTTCAGAGACGTCATATCCGAGACAGCGGGCAAACTCGCTCACCACCCATATGCAACCGGCCGGATCTAGCGATCGGGACTGCGCCAACGTGGTCGCCGTGAGTCGGACGGCGGTATCGGGGCCGACGCCAGCGACCTGCTGGGCCAGCATGGTTGCGACGTCGGCCTTGGCGGCGTTTGTAATCAGGCTCGCTTCACGAGGAAAGTCCGGCAGCCTGTCCTCACAGATCCCTTCAATGATCGAGGCGTTGGACAGCACCCTCTGTCCGTAGTTCTCGACAGCGAACTGGAGCGTCGAACGGGCTTCGCGGCGTCCGTTGACAGTATTGGTACCAGTGTCGTCCACCGAAGACCTCCCCAACAGGCCTGCCGGCCGTCGTGACTATAGGACGCAACTGATGTTCCCTCAACGGAAATCGTCTGTGCCATTGTTGCTTAGCCTGTGCGAAACTGAGATATGACTTCCAGTATGACCATCATGCCTGGTGGTGGGATATCTAGACGACCATTGCACCTCTTCATTCTGGCCGATTGCTCGGGGTCGATGAAGGTCGACGGCAGGATGCAGGCGTTGAATTTCGCAATCGCAAGCATGCTTCCTCACCTTGCCTCCTGGGAGCGAGAACAGGAGCAGGCAGAGCTCTTCATACGAGCGATCGCCTTTTCGGACAGCGCGCACTGGCACATGGCCGAGCCGGTCCCTATCGGCCAAGTCCGTTGGGCTCCGCTTCAGTACGTCGACCAAGGACTCACTTCGATGGGGGCTGCCTTCCGGCTGGTGGCCCAAGCGCTTCAACCGGGTCAACTCGAAACGAGAGCTCTGCGGCCAGCAGTCTTGTTGATCACCGATGGCAAACCCACCGACCCGGCGGAGTTTGAGGCTGGGCTGCGAGAGCTGTTCACCACACCGGCCGGTCGAGCCACCATCCGGGTGGCCGTGGCGATCGGTCGGGGAGCCAATTCTGAATACCTTGACCGCTTTATCAACGATCCCGCGGTGCCTGTCCTTGTGGCAGAGAGTGTCGATCAGATCACGCTGCAATTGATGGCTGCATCGATGGCGGTTTCCCGTCTGTCACAGGTCGGCGTCGACCGCGACGCGGTTGCGCACCTGATGGTTCCGCCATCAGTAGCAGACGCGGCAGGCATCGACGAAGACACCATCGTGTAAGGCAATGGTTGAGGACGAGGGTACGGCAACGACCTGGGAGGTATTGGTAGCTACTGCTCGCGGGGCCACCCATGAGAGTGACGATCTGCCGATCCAAGACGCGGCCGGTTTTGTCGGTGAGCTATCGAGTTGGGACTCCGCCGTTGTGCTCGCCGTCGCTGACGGTCACGGGGACGAGCGCCACTTTCGAAGCGCCCGAGGATCTGAGCTGGCGGTTGACGTCGCGGAAGCGGTGGGCGTCGAATTGAGTAGTCGGCTTCGTGGGTGCACCCAAGCCGCAGACGTCCACGTTGAAGCTGTAACCGCAGTGGTGCCGACGATGACCAAGCGCTGGACTGAGGCGGTTCTCACTGACGCCGCCGTGAATCCGCTCAGTGATCATGAGCGTCGACTGGCCACGGCGAATGATGCAAGCATCCCCTACGGAACCACATTGCTTACGGCGATCTTGGTTCACCCATGGTTGGTGTTGTGTCAGATCGGTGACGGCGACATCGTCATGGTGGACATGGATGCCACGTGCCACCGTCCGATCCCCGACGATCCTCGGCTCGACGGTCAGCGCACAACCAGCATGTGCCAGCCGGACGCATCAAGCGCGTTCCGGGTTGCCGTCTTGGATACACGGCTGAGCCGACCCGGGATGTTGTTGCTGGCCACAGATGGATTCGGCAACGCCCAGACGGCTAATCCCTGGCAAGAGGTTGTCGGCTTGGACCTACTCAGATTCGCCCGGGACCGTGGAATCGAATGGGTTCGCGACCAGCTCCCCATTTGGGCAGCGCGGTGTGCCTCCAGTGAGGGCAGCGGGGACGACACGTCGGTGATCCTCATGTTCCGGTCGGACCTCGCATCGGCACGTATCCTTCCGGTCTCGCTCCACCCTGGTGCCGACACTGACCCTCTTCGCACCGTACTGTCGCCGGTGGCGCCCAATTTGTCGTTGCCGCGTGAAGTGGCCGGCCAGATTTCAAAAGACGGCTCAAAACCGCAATGGATGCCGGTCATAGTGTGGGTTCTCGCGATCCTGATGGCGTTGGCCGTGGGAATTGGAATCTGGCTCGGGACGTCCGCTGGGAGTCCACCGCGGCACACGCCAACGTCGACAACCGTCTCGCCACACGCGAAGCCCGGCTCTGACGTTCCCGAACCGAATAGGGGGCTCTCCCCATCAAACTCCAAGGCATCGCACGAAGAGACGACGACTACAAGCTCGAATTCCGGATCATGAAGAACGAAGTGGCTGATGTGTCCTGCGACAAGCTAGGTGGATCATGACGGCGGGTCCGTTGAACTTTTTTCCTGAGGCGGGCGACATCGTGAGCATGGTACGCGCAGGCACGCAGATCCGAATTGAATCGCGGACCAAAGAGGGAGGCCAGGGGGTCGTATTCCGTGGGTCGGTGGGCGAAAGGCAAATGGCCGTGAAGTGGTACCGGCCGAATCCCTTCGAACAGCGCCAGCGCAACAAGATCGCCGTACTCGCCTCTCGCAATCGCCCTCATCCGGCGTTCGCATGGCCGATCGACATCGTTGAGTGTGTCCGCGCCCGGGGATTTGGTTATGTCATGCCGTGGGTGCCTGAGCGCTTTAGTTCGCTCATCGAGTTACTGGCGAACCAAACCCAGCCATCGTTCCGGATCATCACCGCGCTCGCTCGCGAGCTCGTGGACGCCTTGGGTTCATTGCACTCGGCAGGCTGGACCTACGGCGACATCAACTTTGGGAATCTGCTGGTTGACCCCGATCGGTGCGAGGTCGCAATTGTCGACAATGACAATATCTGCCCCGAGGGAGGGGACGCGATCGTAAAGGGCACGTTGCGTTTCATGGCCCCAGAGATCATCTGCGGCACCGCCTCACCATCGATCGTCACCGATCTCCATTCACTCGCGGTGTTTCTGCACTTCATGCTGGTTCATGGACACCCGCTCGAAGGGAGCCGGGTACGAACGTCGTACACTTGGCAAACCGAGGGCCATGTGTCCGATACTGACCTTGCCATTCGGTTTCTCGGCAAGGACCCACTTTTTGTGTTCGATCCCAACGATCGCTCGAACACTCCCGAGCCGGGCGACCTGATGCTGACCTGGTGGCCGATTTATCCAAGGTTCTTGCAGGAGCTGTTCGTTCGGGCCTTCACCGTCGGCCTCAAGGATCCGTCGATCGGCGGGAGGGTGGCGCAAGGAGAGTGGCGGAAGGCCCTCCTGCGTTTGAGTGACTGCATCGAACTTTGCTCGTGTCGAGCCGAAGTGTTCTGGGATCCAGATGATGCGGCGAAGGAGTGTTGGAACTGTGGAGAGGTAGTGCCCCGACCGCCGCTGTTGAAGCTTCCTGGGCACGTAGTGGCACTGGCGGAAGGGACAGTGCTGACCGGCAACCACCTGATCCGTAACCTGGACTACAAGTCGAGAATGGGACTGGTGGAACGACACCCGCGGGATCCGACCGGCCTGGTGCTTCGAAACCTCAGCGATCAAACATGGACGCTTTCGCTCCCCGACGAGCCCATCAAGACAGTGGAGCCCGGCAAGCGGCTCGGTATACGCCCAATGTCGATCTCGTTCGGTGACGTCAAGGGGGTCATCACGATGGATGGCACACCTACCTGATACAGATTCGCGGCAAGCGACCGTGGCAACGAGCGAGAGGCTCCCACGGCAAAATCGGCCGCCACTCGATATCCTTCCCGTGCTTCATGCCGGTGGCTGAACGAGGTGGCTCGGCGGGCTGCACTGCGAGAAAAAGGCTCGGTACATGAACGAACTGGCCGTCGTTTACGGCAACCAACGGGCCATCCTGGCGCCCGGTCAAGTGGGCGCGGTCGGAAGACACCCAGAGTGCGTCGTCGTGGTCGACGATCCGCGGGTATCTCGTGAACATCTGAAAGTGAGTTGGGGGGCCCAGGGATGGGTCGTGGAGAACGTTGGTAGGAGCGGGACGTTTATCTCTGGACAACAGGTCATGCGATTCCAGTTGTCTGAGGTGACCGACGCTCACCTGGCCGTTCCTGACGGACCACTGGTCCGCTTTGAACCGGTCGGAGCGCCGACTGGGCGCGCCCCCAGTCCCGAGTATGCGCCACTTCCAGCAGCGGCAGGAGGCATCACGCCCGGTAGCGCCGCTGTAACCCCGAAGGTGGCACCCGTATCGAGCTTCGAGCGAGTAGCCGCCTTCAGGATGTTCCTGCCCATCTGGTCGTGGTTGAAGGACCCGATGCTCCGCCGGTGGTACCGGCTGCTCGTTGCCGTGTATGCCATGGTCCCGCTGGTCTACCTCGCGGTGTTCTCGCACAGCACCGACGTGAGGGATATGGGATGGGCCTACTGCCTCTATGTCGCGCCACTCTGGGCGCTCGTCTTCTGGTACCTGATCAAACCAGGACCAATCCTCAAGCTGCACATGCTCCTGGGCGCCATCGTCGTCGGAGCCGAATTGCTGCTCATTCCTGCGGTCACCCTCCCGTGGGAGGACAAGCTTGCTCCGGTCAACACCAGTCACAACCTGATCCAATGGATCTACGGGGTCGGGTACGCGGAGGAGCTCACCAAGGCGATCCCGATACTGGCGTTAGCCATGGTCCTCCTGTATGGATTTGACAAGAAGCTCGATGTCCGCATGTGGATGTTGTTGGGCACCATTTCCGGACTGATCTTCGGGGTGTACGAGGCATCGACGGTCTACGTCCCTGTCGACGTGGTGCTGATCGCCAAGTCAGGACCTGTCTTCATCCTTGCCTTTGCCGAGCGTGTTTTTGTCGACGGCTTCGAACACGCAATTTGGACGGCCATTGCTGCGTTCTTCATCGGTCTAGGAATGAACTATCACCGTCAGCGCATTCCGTTGTGGATTTTCGGGATCTCACTGGCAGCTGTACTTCATGGTTTGAACGACTGGAGTACTTCTGAGTGGGCGAGCCTGTGGCCGTGGATCGGCATCCAAGCCTTCTCGGTGTTCCTCTTCTTGGGTTACACCGTCTCGGCGGCTTCGATCGAGAGACAAGTGCGGCACACGCCACTGTTCAGGGGAGAGTCGATCTACCTTGACCCATCGCTCCAAGCGAACGACGCCCCGCCCGCGACATAGGGGAGCACGGTTGGCGATGCGGGGGTCTACCCTCAGGGTGGAAGCCCTGCAAGCGTCCCCTAGAACGGCCTCAGGGTCTCGATGATGTCGGCGACTTCGCACGCCGTTGCCGGGCGACGTTCTGGAAGAGTCTCGAGGCAGCCCGCGATCAATTCGCGTTCCCCGGTGTTGAGCCGCTCGCTCAGCACCGGGCGGCTGGTTAGGACCTTCCTCACCGCCAGCAGGGGGTCACTGGACGGCAGCGCCCCGTAGACACTCTCGCCGGTCAAGGCCCGATGCAGGGTGATCCCGATGGACCATATGTCCGACGCACGCGAACCGCGCTCCCCGAGCAGCAGCCCGGGATCCATGTACTCGACCGCGCCGATGGGCCCCATCGCCGTGACCGTCTGACCCGGCGTGAGCGACTGGGCGAGGCCGAGGTCGGACAACTTGGCCCCATCGTCGGTGAGCAAAATGTTCTCCGGCTTGATCCCGCGATGAACGACACCGACCTCGTGAAGAGCATGGGCAGCTCGGGCGGCGTTGTCCACGGCCAGCAAGGCCTCGGAACGGGACAGGGGCCGCGCCGGGACGCCGAGGGACCCCAGGGGGAAGTACTCCATGACGTAGAAGAAGTGATCGCCGTCCTGTCCGGCATCGAGGAGGCGAACCAGATACGGAGAATTGGCGCTGGCAAAGGCCCGCAGTTCCCGGCTGATGCGGCGCAGGGCGTCCTCGCTACACGACGCGAAAAGCACCTTGATCGCGACGAGGTCCGACGTGGTTCTGAGCCGAGCCGGAGGTACAGCCAGAAAGAACTGCCCGTGGTTGCCCTCGCCCAACGAATCGGTCAATCGGTAGTCGGCAATCCGTTCCATGCGCTCTCTCCGGCCGAGGGGACCAAAACGCTCCCCGCGAGCTGGTCCGGTCCTCTCGCTCCCGCTTGTCCCTCGAGCGATTCGCTGCCGAAGGAGCCCTGGCCGAAAGCTCGGCCAGTTGGGCAAGGGCTCCCCCACCCAATTGGAAATCTTCTCACGTGTGCGTTCATTCCGCCGTGTTACTTTGCGTCGTCTTCTCATGTTCCGGAGGGGGCTCCGTGCATCCGAAAACCGCCGACGAAATCGTCGCCGTAGTGTTGCTGGACGTCGCGGTGATCGTCCTCATCGCCAGGGGGATGGGGATCCTGGCGCGGCGACTCGGCCAGCCGGCCGTGGTCGGTGAGATCGTCGCCGGGCTGATTCTCGGGCCAAGCCTGCTCGGCCTCTTACCCGGTAACCCGTCAGCGGCCCTGTTCCCCATGATTGTCCGCCCGTACTTGAACGTTGTGGCCCAAATGGGGCTGGTCATCTTCATGTTCATCATCGGGTTGGAGTTGGATCTGAGCCTTGTCCGCGGTCGCGAGCGGATCGTGTCGATCACCTCGCTCAGTTCAATTGCCCTGCCCTTCGGCCTCGGGCTCGGCCTCGCCGCACTCATCTACCAGGATCACAAGGACGTGGCCGGCAAGGTCGTGTCGTTTTGGCCGTTCGCACTGTTTGTTGGTGTGTCGATGTCCATTACGGCGTTTCCGGTGCTGGCGCGGATGTTGACCGAGAGGGGAATGCAGCGGATCGATGTCGGGGCAATCGCGTTGGCGTGCGCGTCGGTTGACGACGTGATGGCCTGGTCGATCCTGGCAGTTATCGTCGCCGTGGCCACTTCGAGCGGTCTCGCCCAGGCGCCGAGGGTCCTCGCCGAAGCGGTCGGATTCGTCCTCGTGATGTTCCTTGTCGTCAGACCGTTGCTGCGCAGGGTCGGTGCCGCCTATGAGCGGGCAGGCAAGTTGACGCCCAACATCTTTGCGATCCTTATCGCAGGTTTCTTGGGGTCTGCCTTCGTCACCGGGTGGATCGGCCTCCACGTCATCTTCGGTCCCTTCCTATTCGGGGTGATCGTCACTCGCGAGAACACCGCGGGCATGTTTCGCGAAATCCTCGAACGACTGGAGCAGGTGAGCCTCCTACTCCTGTTGCCGGTCTTCTTCGTGGTGACCGGCCTGAGTGCCAATGTCACCAAGCTCGGCCCGAATGGACTGCTCGTGCTCCTGGCGGTTCTATTTGTCGCCATCACCGGCAAATTCGTCGGCGCGGCCAGCGCAGCACGCCTTCAAGGGCTAAGCGGTCGGAAGTCCCGCGCGATCGGTGTCCTCATGAACACCCGGGGCCTCACTCAGCTGGTCGTTCTCAGCGTCGGGGTCAGCCTCAAGGTCCTTGATGGGTCCCTCTTCACGATTCTTGTGCTGATGGCCGTCATCACCACCATCATGACGGGACCACTCTTGAAGGTGACTTACCCCGCGGAGGTGCTCGAGCGGGAGATCATCGAGGCGGAGCAGGCCAGCATGGGACTGGTCGATGCGTATCGAGTTGTCACGGCAGTCGACGACCCAAGTCGGGACGATGGCCTGATCGATGTAGGGGCGGCGCTGGTTGGCGACGAGGCCCCGGCCGAGCTGGTGCTCAGCCGGTTCATCGAGAGCGGGGGGTTAGAGGTGGCGAGCGGCCTGTCGCTCGACCTTGTCGAGGTCGCCTCGGGCCTGGCAGCGATGCAGACGTTGAGCAGACGTGTCCAAGCAGACGGCTTGCGCGTTGTCGTACGCTCCCAGGCGACCGACGACCTCGTGCACTCGCTCTTGACCCAGGTCGATGCCATCGGAGGTGATGTGCTTCTCGTCCCGGTGGAGCTCAATTCCCGCACCTCTCGGATTCCGGCGGCCGAACGGCTCGCCAAGGACGCGCCCAGCACCTTGGCGCTGCTGAGCGACCCTCAAGGGATCGGGATTCGTCGTGGACAAACTGTCGAAGTACTCCCAGGACCAGGGGTCGATGGGGACGTCGCACTTGAAGTGGGAATCCGTGCTGCCGATCGCGTCGGCGGCAAGCTGGTGCTCACGACGACCGAGGGTCACCGCACTGCCCGGCACCTGGACGGCCTCGCCCGGACACTCACGGCGGCGGGCATGACTGTCGAGCTACGCCACAGCACTGAGCCGTCCGGACTGCCCGCTGGCGGTGAGCGTGTGTTGGCCGTCGTGGGTGTCTCCGCGCTGCCCCCGTCGCCCGAAGGCCTCGTCGCGGCGGCACGCGAGTTCACGGAAGCCGCCGGTGGTCCCGTCCTTTTGATCCGCGCCGGCAAGAGCGACAGCGACGACGGCCTCACTCGGCTCTTGGCCCGGCTCCGGGCTCGCGGCGCGACATCGAGCAAAGGCGCAGACGCCCTCGGAGCCCAACCAGAAACCGGTGCTGATGAGCGCCCGCCGGTGCTATCACCGAGGCCGATCGTGCCATGAACCACCGAGGGGGAACATGAGCGGCAACGAGAGGGTCCAGATGAGCGAGACGATCACCGGGCCACACCAGATAGGCATCTTGACGGCGGATCCAGAGACCGAACCACCGGGCCTTGGGGACCTCACCGACAAGCTCATATCGACCGACTTCTGGAGCGACCAGATGGTGACCGAGGCTGGGATCCCGATCCGCGACGTGGAGTTCGTCTCGGTAGGTGGTGGGATCGGCTCGTTCGTGACCGTCGACTACCTGCGTATCTGCGGCGTGGCGCCCGAACGCATCCGGGTGCTCACCCAGCTGGACTACCCCTGGCAGACCTACGAGTACCTGACCCGGGTATCACAGATCCCCATCGAGGAGCGATTGCGGTCGGACTCGGCGTCTCGTCCCGACTGCATCTGGGGGTTTCCCTCGTACGCCTTCTCCGAAGCGTTTCGGGCCAAGAACCTGCGCGACTTCATCGCCCCCCTCTTCCAGGTTCTGGTGGAGCCCATCTTCACCGACTACTACACCCCCAGAGCCGGCCTCGTCTTTCAGATGCTGCGTCGAGAGGCGGAGCGGATCTCCTACGACCAGGTGGTCGCCCATGGGCTCGTCCGCATGGTGCGTCGCCGGCTCGGGGGCGGGTACTTCACGATCCTCACGCCGCCGGCTGGGACGGAATCGACGAAGCGGATCGCCTACCGCAGCCGGTTCGTGCACATCGCCGTCGGCTACCCGGGCCTCAAATTCCTGCCCGACCTCCAGGCGTACCGCCAGCGCTACAACGACTACCAACGAGTGGTCAACGCGTATGAGCCTCACGAGAGTGTGTACCAGGACCTCCAGCACCGAAGCGGCACCGTCGTGCTGCGCGGCGGTGGCATCGTGGCCTCCCGGATCCTCCAGCGTCTCATCGACGACCGGGATCGGCACGGCGCCCAGACCAAGATCATCCATCTTCTGCGTACGTACATTTCAGGCTCGCACGGACCCAGCATTTTCATGCGTCGGCGAGGCGGCGACGGGTGGGCCTACCAGGGCTTCAACTACCCCAAGGCGGTTTGGGGCGGGCAGCTCAAGTCCCGCATGCGCAGACTGGAGGGAGAACAGCGCGCCGAGCTCTACCGGGTCATCGGTGGAACCAACACGCCACGTCGCAAGCTCTGGCAAAAGCAGCTGGCCCGAGGGCGCAAGGAAGGCTGGTACGAGACGTTGGTCGGCGAGGTCGACTCGGTGATTCCTCGGGAACCGCAGGGCACCGTCACCATGATCAAAGCCAAGGTCGGCCTCGTCGAGGTCCAGGCCGACTACATCATCGACGCGACCGGCCTCGAGGCCGACGTTGCCGAACATCGCCTGTTGGCCGATCTGCTCGAGCACGGCGGGGCAGGCCGGAACCCGGTAGGCCGACTCGACGTCGAGAGGAGCTTCGAGGTTCGCGGCACGCGCAACGAGGTTGGCCGGATGTACGCGTCCGGGGCCTCCACGCTCGGGGGTTACTTCCCGGGGGTGGACACGTTCCTCGGTCTGCAGATCGCCGCGCAGGAGATCGTCGACGATCTGGTCGGCCTCGGTTTCGCCAAACCGCTGGGTCCGGTGAACTCCACCCGGCAGTGGCTGCGCTGGGCCCGGAACCAGAAGATCTGAGCGCGAGCCATGGTCCCAACCTTGTCCGGCCGGATCCAGACCCGCATCTTCACTCTGGGTGTATTCGGCTCGTTGTGGCTGCTTATTCTCACCCCTGTGCTTCCACAGAACGCCCCGATCGCCACGAAGTACGCGGCCACCTTCCTGGTGCTCGGTCTCGTCATCTTGATCGGGATGGGGTGGGAGCTCGTCTACCACGGCTTACAGCAATTCCGGTGGGAGAAAGACTGGCCAGCCCTCTTCGGCCTGCTCACCGGGATCCCCGAGGGCGTCGTCGTGTGGGTGGTGCTGCGCAACGTGATCTCCGACAACCTGGCCAGGCCGAACGGGGCCTCGTTCATCATCGCGTTCTCGACGGTTTGGCTGGTCGTCTGGATGATCGTCAACGGTCCGATGCGGGTGCCGTTCATCCACTGGCGCTTCCGAGGCGGACGCCTCCTCTGAAGCAGTCCCGTCGCTTGCCCCCGGCGATCCATCGGAGGAGGACCCGAAAATGACCCTGGCAGACTTGCGGCTACAGGTCCACCCCGGTGACGGCCTCGTCGCCCACCTGGGCGGGGCGATCGTCGTGATCCCCGACGCCTCGTCGCAACCGGCGTTCGTCGACGAGCTTCTCGCCGCAGCGATATCGGCCTGCGATACCTACGGGGACTTGCCGGGGCGACAGCTGATCCGCAAGGTGGCCGGCCTGGTCACCAGTGCGCAGCCCGGCGAGGTGGGCTCGTTCGCCGTCGTGGCCTCCGCGGAGGACGGGCTGGCGCTCATGCTGTGCGGTCCGATGGACCTCGAGTTGAACGGGCCTGGCGACCACCATGAGGTGCTGCGGGGGCGCGACGTCGCCACATGGGTGGACCGGGTCATCCGGGACCCCTTCGATCGCCTCGTGCTCACGCGCGATGCGGCCATGGAACCCATCATCGACCCGCGCACCGACCTTCGAGCCGGTTTCGTGTCTGGTTCCGGCGCCACGCTGGCGCCGGCAACGACTGCCCCATCGGGCCGTTCCCCCGGACCGCTGAGCGAGCCGGCGTCCCCGATCACCCCTGTCGAAGGCCGCCGGGCCGATCGAGAAGCCGAGCCGGTTGGACCGATGGCGCGACCCCTCGACGACGAGCGGTTCGTGGTCACGCCGCCGGGGCCACCTGAGCCGGTCCCTGAGAGCGCCGCACCGAAACCCGACGGGAACCAATCGAGCTTCGTCTCGCTGCTCCTCTCCGAGCCGCTCCCGCCCGAGGAGCTCCAGCCCCTCCCGATCGCCACCGGTGCACCTGCCGATTCGACGCCCATGCACGGCGCCGAATCTGGAGAGGAGGACCCGGCCGAGGGCTTGGTGGAGGGGATCCTCTGCTCCCGGAACCATTTCAACGACCCCAAGGCGAGGTTCTGCGGGGTGTGCGGCATCGGGATGGTCCAACAGACGCACTATCTCACCGCCGGACCCCGACCCTCGCTCGGCGTGCTCGTGCTGGACGATGGGGCCAGTTTCGTCGTCGACCGCAATTACGTCATCGGGCGCGAGCCCGAGACCTCCGAGCTGGTCCGTGCGGGCGAGGCGCAGCCGTTGAGGATCGATGATCCGGAGCGACGGTTGTCGCGGGTGCACGCTCGGGTCCTGCTCGAAAACTGGGAGGTGCGCATCGAGGATGCCGGCTCGGCCAACGGGACCCGGATCCTTCGACCGGATTCCTCCGAGTGGACACCACTGGCGCCCGAAGATCCGACGACGATCACCTCGGGGACGCGGATCGGCCTGGGCGACCGGGAGCTCGTCTTCGACTCCCACTTCCGGGCGCAATGAGCGACCACTACGGATCGGTCAGCCGGAGCCGCTGCCGCGAAGTCCCCGATCGAGCGCGACGGCGGCGCTGATCAGGGCGAGGTGGGTGAAGGCCTGAGGGAAGTTCCCCAGCGCCTCGCCGGCCGCACCGATTTCTTCGGCGTACAGGCCGACGTGGTTCGCGTAGGTCAGCATCTTCTCGAAGACATAACGGCCTTCGTTAAAGCGCCCCGCCTGGGTGAGCGCCTCCACGTACCAGAAGGTGCAGAGGTTGAAGGTGCCCTCGTTGCCCTCGAGGCCGTCGGACCCGTCGGTTTCATAGCGACGGACGAGGCTGTCGGTGACCAACTCCTCGCTTATCCGGTCCAAGGTCGCCAGAAACCGGGGGTCATTGGGCCCGGCGAACTTGACGAGCGGCATGACCAGCAACGAAGCGTCGAGAGCAGAGCTTCCGGGATAGAGCACATAAGCACGGCGCTCCGGGTTCCAACCGCCCTGCTGCACTGCGTCATAGGCGCTGTCGGCAGCGTCCCGCCAGCGCAGGATGGGGGCGGGCAATCCGCGCTGGCGAGCGATCCTCATCGCGCGCTCGAAGGCCACCCAGGTCATGAGGGACGAGTAGGTGAAGCGTTGCCGGATGCCGCGGGTCTCCCAGATGCCGTCATCGGGTTCGTGCCAGTGCGCCTCGAGCCAGTCCAGCTGTCGAGAAAGTGCGACCCACAGGTCGTAGGCGATCGGGCGACCGTACTTATTGAACAGGTAGACCGAGTCCATGAGTTCGCCATAGATATCGACCTGTAGCTGTTGGGCGGCCGCGTTCCCCACTCTCACCGGACGCGAACCGCGGTAGCCCGCCAGATGGTCAAGGATCGATTCGGGTACCTCGGGACTCCCGTCAATCGTGTAGAGCACCTGTAACCCCGATTCGGGCGGCGCCTCGCGGCAACGAGCCTCGAGCCAGGTCATGAAACCGGCGGCCTCCTCGACGAACCCCAATCTCATGAGTCCGTAAAGGGTGAAGGCGGCATCACGGATCCAGGTGTAGCGGTAGTCCCAGTTGCGGCCGCCTCCGACGAGCTCGGGCAGGGACGTGGTCGGCGCGGCCACGAGGGCGCCGGTCGGCTGATACACCAAGAGCTTGAGCACGAGTGCCGACCGCTCGACCATCTCCCGATACCGCCCCTGGTAGCGGGAACCACGGATCCAGTTCCGCCAGTAGCTCAACGTGCCGTCGTAGAGCTGATCGACCTCTCCGGGGGATAGCGAAGCGATCCGTCCGCCCCATTCGAGTACGAGATCCCAGGTTTGGCCGGCCTCGAGCCGAACCACCGCCACTGCCGCGGTGGCCTGAATCGAAAGCCGATGGTCGCTACGCAGGACCATCTCGGCTCCCGGCGTCTTGAACACCACTCCGCCGTTGTCGAGCGAATGCACCGTGTGATCCGCCCGAGCAAAGTCGAAGGCCGGGTTGCACCTGACACTGAACTCCACGACCCCATGGACCGCGCGCAGCCGACGCACAAGCAGGTGCGAGGTATCCGTGGGCCGAAATGTGCGGTCGTGCGGCACCATGAAGTCGATGACCTCGCCCACCGAGTCCGTGCCGAGGAATCTGGTCACCAAGACGTTGGAATCGGGCATGTAGAGCTGCTTGGTCCGCTTCGCCTCGCATTGGACCGAGAAGCTGCCGCCCCGATGGGCATCGAGGATCGACCCGAACACCGCGGGTGAGTCAAAGCGGGGTAGACAACACCAGTCGATCGTGCCGTCCGTGGCGACGAGCGCGACGGTGTGGAGATCCCCGATGACCGCGTGGTCTTCGATGGCGGGGTACCCGTCGACCATGACCCCTCGAGAGCGCTGAGCGGCCCTGATCATGGCAGGTCTCGGACCCGGATGGTGCGAACAGCGAGACTGAACTGGCTCGCCGCCGATCTTGCTTGACCAGTCGGCTGAATGTCGTGAAAGAGGCCTCCCTGTGGGACAACACGTGAGTCCCATCGAACCAACTAGCCGCGGGTTCGAAGCGAGGGCGGCCGAAGAGATGGCAGTGGCGCTCCTCGCACGCCGACGTGGCGGATGGTCGTTTCGGTCCCGTGGCGAGATGCGTCGCGACACGGCCGTGGCGGTACCCGTAGCCAGCCCAGGGGTACCACCGGTGACCTGGCGACTCTGCGGTCGGGCTGGCCGGATTTGAACCGGCGACCTCTTGACCCCCAGTCAAGCGCGCTAACCAAGCTGCGCCACAGCCCGTCCCGTCATTCTCCGTGTCGATCTCGGATATTGACGAACGCTCACTCTACAGCAGCTCCCGGAATGCGTTCATTGCAGTCCGAGCTGTGCGGTCGTGGCATCTCGCCATCGGTGGTCGCGGATTTGGCGTCGTCAAGGGGCTAGACCGAGCGTTTGGAGCGGGCGTCACCCGATGCCTCGCGGTAGAGAGTCAGAGCCGCAGCAGGGCGTCGGTATATATGCCTCCTGTACCGGAACCAAGCCGAGTTCACGGATCCATTCATTGGACTCGCTGATCGGTCACAACCTTCTCGGAGGTCGATCCTCGTTTTGCGATGCGCCATCGGCCGACGCGATGGCTCCGTGTCATCGGCCTGACGATGATTCATCGCAGTTCGCACGGAGGAAATGGGGTGTACCGACCGTCCGATGACGTTCGCGGAACGTCTAAAGATTGACAGAGTTGTAAAGGTCGAAAGACAAAATCCCGACGCACACTCATCGAGCCCATGCGCGCGAAGTCCCACCTTGTTGACGAGTCTTCCTTGCACGACGACGTTTCAATGATGTGAACTCAGTGCGCGAAGGGTTCAAGCTTTCGACGTCCTCGCGTATCATGAACGAAGTCGAACGGTGCGGTGCAGCCGCAACGAGTTCGGCGTCTTGAGTCAACTGCAGTTCGGAGAACAGCAGTGAGCACCCACCAGACCCAGCCTCGCTGAATTCTGCGCGGGAACGAGCAGAACAGCCGCCCGACTCGAAGGATCAGTTATGCGTCTCGACATCGTGATCCCTGCACACAACGAAGAGCGACGCATCGACCGCACGCTGCGGGCGTACCGCTCGGCCGTGCACGATCCGGACGCGCACATCGTGGTAGCCCTCGACAGCTGCACCGACAACACGGCGGACGTCGCCGCAAGCCACGCCGAAATCGACGGTCGGGTCGAAGTGTGCAGTTATCCGAAGTTGGGCAAGGGCGGCGTACTGATGGAGTCCTTTCGCCGTTGCGACGGCGATCTCATCGGGTTCGTCGACGCCGACTGTGCGACGCCGCCATCGGAGTTCCTACGTCTGGTCGATGCCGCCCACGATGCCGACGGAGCAATCGCGACCCGCAGTCACCCGGCGTCGGTACTCCCGGTTCAGCGCTCGATCGGTCGACAGCTGGACAGTTGGATCTTTGCCGCGTTGACCCGCGCGCTCTTTCGACTCCCCTATTCGGACACTCAGTGTGGCGCCAAGGTCATCCGACGCCGGGTGGTCGAAGAGGCGTTGCCCCTCTTGTCGTCTCGGGACTTTCTGTTTGACGTCGACCTGCTCATGACGGCACATCAACTCGGCTACCGAATCGTCGAGGTGCCGACCGTGTGGCTCGACCAGGCGGGATCGCACGTGGACGCGATGTCCGACGCCAAGCAGATGGCCTTCTCGTCGCTCCGGCTCTGGCTGCACCACCGCGTGCTCCCCGTTCCCGAGCGATCCGTCGGCCAACGGCGTCCGGCTGAAGGGTCGCCGTCAACGGGCCAAACCGAACTGGATGCCGCCTGATGAGGGCCACTCCCGATGTGGCGATGATCTCGCCGTACCCGCGACTGCGGGGTGCAAGTGTGCACCCGAGCGGTGTCTCGGGCTACACCGAGCGACTCGCCACAGCGCTGGCGGCCAACGGCGTCGGGATCCACGTGGTGGCCCCCCAACTCGGCGGCGAGCGCGAGCTGGATCGAGCCGATGGTGTGGTGGTCGAGCGTAGATTCGCGGGGGGCCGCTGGCGATGCCCAGGGCGGTGCGGGCGGCCCGGGCGACCGGTGCGCCGGTGGTGCACGTCCAACACGAGGTCTTCCTCTTCGGAGGGGCTTCGTCGGTCCCGGGCCTCCTGCCGGCGCTCGCTGCCCTGCGCTACCGGGGCGTCGGCCCGGTCGTGACGATGCACCAGGTCGTGGATCCCTCGGGCATCGACCGGGACTTCACGCGTTTGCACCGCGTGGGTATCCATCCCCGGGTCGCGCGGATCGGAATGGCCGCCCTCCAGCGGGGAGTGTCCCAGCTGGCCAGGGCCGTCGTGGTCCACGACCCGAGTTTTCGCGCGCTCGTGCCGGACGCCTCCGTCGTGCGACTCGGTGTCGTCGAGTCCGAAGATCCCGCTCCCAACCTCGCCAAGGCGGCGCTCGGACTCGATCCCGACCGCCTGAGCGTGCTGTGCTTCGGCTTCCTCTCCCCGTACAAGGGCCTCGAACAAGCACTCGAGGCGGCCGAAGAGGCCGGTCCCGCCGTCGAGATGGTGGTAGCCGGAGGGGAGCATCCGCGGCTCGCCGGGAGCGGATACGCGACCGAGCTCAAGTGCCGATACGGGTCGGTGGCGCGATTTCTCGGGTATGTACCCGAGGGCGAGGTGGCGGGAGTGTTCGCAGCGGCCGATCTCCTGCTCCTCCCCTACCCTCGTCCGTTCTCCTCCAGCGGCCCCTACGCAGATGCGTTGGGTCATGGCACACCGATCCTGTGCTCCCCCGAGCTCGGCGCGTGCCTCGGGGCGAGCCCCGAGATGGTCGTGACCACCGATCGCACGACCCTGGCCGGTCGCCTGCGGGAACTGGCAGCCGACCGGGCACAACTAGTCGCCCTCCAAGCGCAATCGAGATCCCTCGCCAGGGGGCGCACCTGGCAACTCGCCGCCGAGCAGCACGCATCGATCTACGAGGAGGTAGCCCTTGCCAACCGCACTCCTGGCCGGAGCGTTCGGACAAGGCAACTTGGGGGATGAGGCGCTGCTTCAGGCGTTCGCCCGGGCGCTTCCCGATTGGCGGATGGTTGCGACGACGAGCGACCCGGAGGGCGGCGCCGCGCCCGAGTTAGTCGAATTCGAAGGGGTCCCTTCCCGACGGCCGCTCGCCGTCGCGGCCAAAGCGATGTCGTCGGACGCCGTCATCGTCGGAGGCGGGACGATTTTCAAGCTGCTCGACGCGTCAGGCCGTCGACCCCGCGGGCTATTGGCCAACGCGTCGGCGCTCGTCGGGGCCGCGTCGCTGCGCAGGCGACCCGTTGCCATGGTGGGTGTCGGAGCCGGGCGGATCCACGGTTCGTTGGCGACCGCCTACGCCCGGTTCCTGGTCCGCCACAGCGACCTGCTCATCCTGCGCGACGAGGAGTCGGCGGGACGGCTCTCGGCAGCCGGCGCCCCGGGACCGTTCCGGGTGGGTGCCGACCCGGCGTGGACCCTTCTCGACCCGCCTGAGTCGGGGATCACGAACCACACAAGACGGGTCCTCGTCATCCCTTCGGTCGACGCCACGACGCCGGTCGGGGGGCGTCGCGCCTTGATCGAGCTCCTCGTCGTGTCGCTGCAGACGGTCAGTTCAGCGGGCAACGAGGTCTGGCTCCAGGCATGGCAACACGGCAGAACCGGAGATGACGACGTCGCCGTCGTGGCCGAGCTCGCGGATCGTCTGGGCGGTGACGTCGGCGTGCTCGCGACGCCCGGCTCGCTCCCCGAGTCGGTGGAGCAGATGAAGGCCTTCGGCGCCGTGCTGTGCTTCCGGTTCCATTCGTTGATCGCGGCCGGAGCTGCCGGCATCCCGTCGGTCGCCATCGCGCACGAGCCCAAGCTGGCCGGTCTCGCCCGACGTCTCGAACAGACCGCCCTGGCGCCCGCGGTCTCGGCCCAACGACTGGCCGAGACGCTCTGCGGCATCGTCGATGGTGCCGGACCCTCGCCGGCGGTCGTGAAGGAAGAGATCGCACGGGCCGAGGAGGGTTTCCGGTTGCTGCGGATCTTCTTGGCTGGCGGGACCGACGAGTCGGATCGCCTCGGCGCGCTTCCCCTGGTGTCATGGCCGAGTTGAGCGCGCCGGGGCTCCTCGCCCGGACGAAGAGCCGCTCCCCAGGCATCGCCGCCCGAGAGCAGGCTGCGGTCGCGGCCGGCCAGGTCGCGGCCGGGATCGGAAATCTCGCCTTCGCGCTGGTGATGGCGCGCTTCTTGGCACCGGGGTCCTTCGCCCAGCTGGCGAGCTTCCTCGCCCTCTACACGGTGCTGAGCATGCCGGGCACGAGCATCAGTGCGGTGGCCGCGCTCGGGCCGGGGCGGACGTCGCGTCTCCGGCCACTGATGCGCTGGGGTGGGCTCGGCATCGGCGTCGCGCTGGCCGCCTCGTCGCCGTGGCTGGGCCACGTCCTGCGGCTGCCGACGGCAATGGTGGTCGTGCTCGGGCTGTCTGGGCCAATCGTGTGGTCGGTCGCGCTCGAGCGCGGCCATCTCTACGGGTGGCGTCGCTACAGCCGGCTCGTGACCACACTGGTCGCCGAGCCGGCGGTGCGGCTCTCGCTCGGGATCGGCCTGGCAGTCGCCCTGGGCGCCGTCGGCGGCGCCATCGGGGTGACGGTCGCGGGATTCTGCGCGCTCGAGATCGCCCGGCGGCACCGCCTGCCGTTGCGCGGCTCGCACCGGCGAGGCAAGTCCTTGGAGGCGACCGTCCCCCAGGACTCCGACGCGCAGACCGTCCGCTCGCTCGTGTGGACTGCGATCGGTTTCTTGCTGCTCGTCATCGTGCAGAACCAGGACCTGCTCATCGCGAACCGGATCCTCTCCCCCTTCCACGCTGGTCAGTTCGCGGTGCTGTCCACGATCGGCGGCCTGGCTGCCTTTGCGACCCTGACGGTCCCACTGGTGCTCCTCCCCCGTTCGGCGGCCGGAGACCGCAGCGCGCTGCGAGCGGCGCTCCTGGCCTCGCTGGTTCTCGGCGGAGGCGCGCTGGCACTGGTCGCCATCGCACCCGCACCGGTCGTCACCCATCTGTTCGGTGCCCGCTATGCGAGCGTGGCCGACCTCGCGGTCCCCTACGTGCTGGCCATGGCCCTCCTCGGGGTCGCAAGGGTGCTCGCCGCGCACCGGTGCGCCAACGGGTCCGCTCGCTCGACGGCCTGCATCGCGCTGGCCGCGGCCGTCGCCCAGGTCGTCTTGATCCTGCGTTACGGGCACACGCCGCGGGCCGTGGCGTTCTCGACCCTCGCGGCGACGACCGGGCTGACGGCCACGCTCGGCACCGCGGTCACCTTGGATCTGCCGGCGGTGCATCGGAGGACCCATGCCATCGCAGGCGTCCTTCTCCGTCCGGTCCCGCTGATCGTCAGCGGGGCGACGTTGTTCGGCTTGGGGCTCCGCTTCGCGATCCCTCGGGGACTCTGGCTCGACGAGGTCACGAGCGTGTTCCAGGCCCGCATGGGCTACGGCGCCATGCTCAACGACCTCCGGACGACCGACGTGCACCCGCCGCTCTACTTCTCGATCCTCTGGGTCACGATCCGTTGGCTCCACTCCTCGGGCGAGCTCGCGGTCCGGATGCCCTCGATCATCCCGGGCGCCCTCGTAGTACCGATGCTCTACGCGCTGGGCAAGGAGGCCTACGACCGCCGGACGGGTGTGGTCGCGGCCGTCGCCGGGTCGGTCGCGCCCCTCATGATCTGGTACTCACAAGAGGCCCGCATGTACGCGCTCTTGATGCTCTTCGGCGTGACGGCCATGTGGGCCCAGGTGCGGATCTTGAAGCGCGGCGGCCGGTTCCCCTGGGTGATCTACGCGGTCGCCAGTGCCGCCATGGTCTGGACCCAGTACTTCGCGCTGTGGCAGCTCGTCGCCCAGCAGCTGGTCTTCGTCTTTTGGATGTGGCGGCGACGACGCGACGGCGAAGCGGTCAAGCCGTTGTTCGTCGGCTGGCTGCTCACCGGGATCGCGATCCTGGCCGCGTTCTATCCGCTGGTGCCGTTCGCGTACCACCAGTTCGTCATCAACCAGACGGCTGGGAGGGGGTTCGGCGGTCCGTCGAACGTCGGCACGGCCACGTCGCTCTCGGGCAACCACGTCGGGGTCTACAGCGTCGTGGCCAACCTCATCTGGGCAGTGTGGGGCTACCACTCGACCTCGGCGATGGCGTTGCTCGGAGCCCTGTGGCCCCTCGGCATGCTGCTCGCCCTGGTCCTCTTGGGCAGCCGGCGTCAGCCGGTCACGACCCTGCTCGTGCTTGCCGTCGTGGTCCCGCTGATCGGCATGCTCGGGCTCGGTGTGGTCAAGCCGGCGCTCTTCGACGTCCGCTACCTGTCCACGATCGTGCCGATCCTCTTCGTGCTCATCGGACGGGGTCTCAGTGGCTTCGTGCGAAGCGACAAGCTCCTGCGCATCGGAGTGACTGTCCTCGTGGTGCTCATGCTCGGCGCGCTGGCCGACCAGCAGCTGAACGGTCAGAACCCCCGCCTCTACGACTTCAGCACCGCCCTGCAGCAGGTCGACCAGGAGGCGCGCCCGGGTGACCTGGTCCTCTTCGATCCCGGCAGCATCGACGAGGTCGTCGCGTACTACTCGCCGCATGTGAAGGCGAGGCCGATCTCCCCCAACGGCGCCGTGACCATCGACGAGACGGCCAAGGCCCACCGGATCTTCGTGATCTCGAGCCCGCCGCTCATCAACACCACGGGCGCCCACAGCGGGTTGTCGACGGCGCTCGCCGTCTTGAACGAGCGGCACCGCCTGCTCTCCCACGAGGTGCTGTCCAACGTCGATCTGTGGGTCTACCGGTGAGCACGGCGACGCGGTCGAGGTGTCCGAGAACCGGGGGGTACCCTGGCGCGACCCGCGCCAGGGCACCCCCCGCTGGCGGGGGCAGGCCGAGTGGCAACGGGTCGACGCCAAGCTGCGCTGGCTGTTCCCTCTCGCCATCGCGGCCTCGCTGTGGTACTTCACTTGGCTGTTGCGGCCCGAACGGGTGGGCGACCCGATCCTGTTCGGCCTGCTCGTCACCGCGGAGCTGTTCAACCTGGTGCAGGCGGCTGGGTTCTGGTGGACGTGCAAGCGGGGCCGGAACCGCCCGGAGGCGCCGGACCTCGATGGCGTCCCGGTGGTCGACGTGCTGATCCCCGTCTACACCGAGCCCATCGAGGTGGTCGGGCCGACGGTGCTGGCCGCGATGACCATGCGCGGCGCCGAACTGCACGTCTACCTGCTGGACGACGCCGGACGGCCCGAGCTGGAGGAGCTGGCGGCGCGCTGCGGCGCCCGTTACGTGCGGCGCTCCGGCAACGCCGGGGCAAAGGCCGGCAATCTCAACCACGCGCTCGGGATCACCGGGTCGCCGTATTTCGCGGTCTTCGACTGCGACCACGTCCCGGCGCCCGAATTCCTGGAACGGACCGTGGGGTGGCTGGGCGAAGCGGACGTGGCCTTCGTCCAAACCCCGCAGTACTACGCCAACGCCTCCCGGCGCCGGCTGACGATGGCCGCCTCGGCCCAACAGGCCCTGTTCTTCGGGGGCATCGCGCGGGGCAAGGACGGGCACGGGGCCATGATCTGCTGCGGCACGAACTTCGTGGCTCGGCGCAGCGCCATCGAGCAGGTCGGTGGGTTCCCGACGGACTCGCTCACCGAGGACTTCACCCTCTCAATCCGCCTTCGCGAGCTCGGCTGGCGCGGCGTCTACGTCAACGAAGTGCTGGCCCAGGGCTTGGGGCCCGAGGACATGGCGTCCTACGTCAGCCAGCAACAGCGGTGGTCGAGAGGGTGCCTCGGGGCGATCGGCGAGGCGATCCGGGCCGAGCTCGGCTGGCGGGACCGGCTGCAGTTCCTGCTGTCCTCCATGTTCTTCCTGTCGGGTTGGACCTTCGCCCTGTACATGGCGTTGCCGATCCTCCGCATCCTGACCGGTCACCAGCCGCTGGCCGGCGCCACCGCGGCCCAGTTCCTGCTCCACTTCGCTCCCTACTTCTGCATCAGCTTGGCCGCGGTCGCGGTGGCCGGTGCCGGGGCCTACACGTTCGACGCTTTCGCGCTGATGATCGCCAACTTCTGGGTGCACATCGTGTCGAGCCTCTCGGCGGTCGTCCGGCGACGGGGCCGCTTCGTTGTCACCGCCAAGCGCGGGCGGGACGGCGCCCAGCCGACGACCGTGCTCCCGGGGCTCGCGGTGATGGCGCTGCTCGCCTCCTCGATCGGGTACGCCTTCGCCGGTCGGTTCACGCCCGGGACGCTCAACAACGTGGCCTTCGCCCTGTTCCACCTCTCGGTCCTCCTGGTCGGCGTGTGGCCTGCGGTCGCCGGGCGGTGGGCACAGGTGACCACGGTCGAGCCGCCGGCACACCCGGCGGCTCGGGAAATGCTCAACGAGCAGGGCGCCCGAGAGCTCGCGGAGGTGAGCGCATGAACAGCACCCAGACGCTCGACACCAAGGTTCCCGGCGGACCGTCTTCTGACCGGTTGCCACCGGCGCCACCGCGCCGGCCCGGCGGCCGTCGCCGGATGGTGACGGCGATGCTCGCGCTCCTCGTGGTCGCCGGCGCGATCGCCGGGCTCACCCTGGCCGGCGCGCCGGACAACTCGGTCCCCCAGGTCAAGGGGAAGGCCCCGACGACGTCGTTCGCGCTGGCCAAGTACGACGCCCGGGCGTTCCTCACGCGCTATCTGTTGTCCGACGGCCGGGTCATCCGCCGCGACCAGGGCGGCGACACCGTGAGCGAGGGTCAGGGCTACGCCATGCTGCTCGCCGTCGCCGTGGGCAACGAACGCGACTTCAACCTCGCCTGGCAGTGGGACAAGGCCAACCTGCAGCTGCCCGACCGCCTCTCCTCGTACCACTGGCAGGACGGAACCGTGATCGGCAAGGACCCGGCGACCGACGCCGACTTGGACATGGCGTGGGCCCTCGTCCTCGGGGCCAAGCGCTTCGACCAGCCGGCGGACCGCGTTTCCGGGCTCCAGATCGCCTCGGCGATCCTCGCCAACGAGACGGTCAATGCCGGCGGGCACCTGGAGCTCGTCGCCGGCCCGTGGGCGAGGTCCGTGCCGTACGCGGTGGACCCGAGCTACTTCGCCCCCGAGGCGATGGCCGCCCTGGCCAAGGCGTCGGGCGACTCCCGTTGGACCGCGCTGGCGCGCGACTCCGATGAGTTGCTGCTCAGCCTGTCCAAGGGCCAGAGCGCGCTGGAGCTACCTCCCGACTGGGCCGACCTGCAGGTGAACGGGCAGATCGCTGCGACCGGTGCGCCGGACACCAAGACCGCCCCGTCCTTCGGCCTCGACGCCCAGCGCGTGCCCGTCTGGTGGGCGGCGTCGTGTTCGACCAAGCAGCGCTCCGTCGCGGCCGCCATGTGGCCGATCCTCCAGGACGCCCGTGGCCACGGCGCCCGCCTCGCGTACAGCCTGAGCGGCAAGAGCGAGTCACGCCAGGTGAACCCGCTCGGGTTCGTCGCGGCGGCGGCGGCTGCCGACGCGGCGGGCGACCGGAGCGCCGCATCGAACCTGCTCAACCGGGCCGACCAGCAGTCCAACCGCTACCACACCTACTACGGCGACGCCTGGATCGCGCTGGGCCGGGTCCTGCTCGACACCTCGCTCCTGTCGCCGTGCCCACCCTCGCCGGCCGCCAGTTAGCGGCCCGATTAGTGCAGGCCGCCACCGTCCAGCGCGATCGTCGTGCCGGTGCAGTACGCGGACGCGTCCGAGGCGAGGAACACGGCGGCGCCGACCACGTCCTCGGGCTCGCCAATCCGCCCAAGCGGCATGCGCAGCCGCACGGTCTCCTCGAGCGCCGGCAGGTCCGCCCAGGCCTTCGAGATGTCGGTGCGGAACGGGCCGGGTCGGATGGTGTTCACGCGCACCGTGGGGCCGAAGGCCCTCATGAAGCCGAACGTGAGCGCCTCGAGGCCGGCCTTGGCCGCGCCGTAGGGGAGCTCGTTCGGGCCCGGCGTCACCGCGGCGTCCGAGGAGACGTTGATGATGGACCCACCGCGCCCGGCTGCCATCCTCGTCCCGAAGAGCGCGCCCAGCCGGAACGGGCCGCGCAGATTGGTCGCGAAGACCTTGTCCCAGAGCGCTTCGGTGACCGCGTCGAGCGACGGATAGAGCGGCGACATCCCGGCGTTGTTCACGAGCACGTCGACCTGGCCAAAGCGCTCGTAGGCGGCGGACGCAAGCGTGTCGCAGTCCTCCCAGTGACTGACGTTGGTCAACACCGCGAGCGCCTCGACACCGAAGCGCTCGCGGACCTCGCTCGCGACCGCCTCGCACGCGTCGAGCTTGCGGCTGGCGATGACGACCGAGGCACCCTGTTGTGCGAAGCCGAGCACCATGGCGCGCCCGATTCCCCGGCTGCCCCCGGTGACGACCGCGACCTTCCCGTCGAGGACGCCGTTCGCACTCATGACGCGCTTCCCCTCGGGCGGCGGTCGACCCAGGACCCGGCCTCTTCCAGCGGTGCCACCCGGTTGACCTCGCCCTTCGCCATCGAGCGCGACCTCGTCCGTCGCGTCGCTCCACCAGATGTCGGTCATCGAGGCACCGTAGCGCCGCGCCAGGCGGCGGCGCCGGGGGGTCAGACGTGGTGGATGATCCACGTGATGCCCTGGTAGCTGCGGTACCCGAGATAGATCACGAAGGCGACGAGCATCGCCTTGAACGTCCAGGGGACGTGTCGGTGTGCGGGCTCGGTGAGCACCGTGCCGCACGTCGGACAGGCGCCCTCCTCGTTCAGGTCCTCGTCCTCGACGAGGCGGTCACACTCCTCGCACCAGGCCACCTCAGCGACCGCCGATGCGCACCCGCAACTTGATGGGGGTGGGCCCGAGGTCGAAGTGCTCGCGCAGCTGGTGTTCGACGTAGCGCAGGTAGTCGGCGGACATCCGCGCCGTGGCGAACAGCGTGAACGTCGGCGGGTCGGAGGCTCCCTGCACGCCGTAGCGGATCCGCGAGCCGGGCGCGGGATGCTTCATCTGCAGGTCGCGCAGGGCCCGGTTCAGTGCCCCGGTTGGTATCCGGGTGTGATAAGCGTCGACAGCCTCGCGCACCGCAGGCAGGACCTTGTGCACATTGCGCCCGGTCTTGGCCGAGATGCGGATCACCGGCGCCGTTCCGAGGAAGGCGAGCCGGTCACCGACCCCCGCGAGGACGTCGTCGCGCTCGTCCGTCGCGACCAGGTCCCACTTGTTGAGCACGACGACCGCAGGGCACCCGGCGGCACCGACGCGCTCGGCGAGGCGCTGATCCTGATGGGTCGCCCCGACCGTGGCGTCGATGACGAGCAGCGCGATGTCGGCACGGTCGAGTGCGTCGAGCGCGCGGAGCACTGCGTGGTGCTCGGTGCCCTGGTCCGTGCGCGATGGGCGCCGCATTCCAGCAGTGTCCACGAAGCAGAACGACCCGTCAGCGGTCTCGATGACGGTGTCGATGGCGTCGCGGGTCGTCCCCGGCAGGTCGTGGACGATGGAGCGCTCCTCCCCCACCAAACGGTTGAACAGCGTGGACTTGCCGGCGTTGGGTCGCCCGACGAGCGCGATGCGGGGCACGTCGGGCTGGCTCGCGGTGTCGTCGTCAGCCTCGTCGGTCCCGTCGGGCTCGGGCAGCAGCCGGACGACCTCGTCGAGCAGGTCGCCGGTGCCCCGGCCGTGCAAGGCGCTGACCGGCCACGGGTCCCCCATGCCGAGGGACACGAGGTCCCAGGCGGCGGTCTCCCGGTTGGTGTCGTCGACCTTGTTGGCGACGAGGAGGGCGGGCACGCCCACCCGCTTGATGAGCCGGGCCGTGTCGAGGTCCTCATCGGTCGACCCGACGGTGACGTCGGCCACCATGAGCACGACATCGGCCTCGGCCAACCGCGCGCTCGGCTTGGCGGGACACCTTGGTGCTGAGCTCGTCGCCCCGACCGAGCCAGCCCCCGGTGTCGACGAGGTCGAACTTCCGGCCGTTCCACTCGGCCTCGAGCGCCTTGTAGTCGCGGGTCACCCCCGGCTCGCTCTCGACCACCGCCGCCCGGTGCCCGACGATGCGGTTGACCAGGGTGGACTTGCCCACGTTGGGTCGACCGGCGACGACCACGACCGGTCGGGAGCTCCCGCGCTCGGTGCGGACCTCGGCCCGTGGGCTCGCGTCGGTCATCGGAGGGCTCCGTCCAGCGCGCGCCGCAACGAGAGGCCGTCGGTGGGTACCACCTCGACCGGGCGCGGGAGGTCGGCCAGCGTGCCCCCGTCGAGGAACGTTTCCTTGGAGAGGCACGCGTCGGGCAAGAGGTAGCGGTGGCCCTCGGGCTCGTCGGCAAGTGCCCGGGCCACATCGGCTGCGGTGAGCAGCCCGGCGACCCCGATGGTCCCGCCGAAGAACCGGTTCTCCACCGTCACGACCCGCACGTCGCGCTCCTGGTCGGCCAGGAGCGGGGTGAGCACCTCGGCGCCGAATGTGCCGGTGATCAGGGCGATCGGCACCTCGGCGCTCCCCCGGGGCGTCGGCTCGGCCCGACGGGCCCGGTAGCCGGCGGGCGGGGCACCGTCGACCCAGGCGAAGAAGCCCGGGCGGACCCCGTGGGCGGAGCACACGTCGCCGGCGAACGCCGCCTCGAAGGCGCGCACCATGCCGATCCCGTTCTCGTGCTGCGGATAGCCCTCGTACGCGTCGGCCTCGGGGAACGGCCGGCCCGCCATGAGGTAGTACTCGTCGGAGGCGAAGACGAGGCGTCGGCCGAGCAGCGATCGGGAGAACTCCTGGGCGCGAGTGACGGCGTCGAGCACGTCGGCGGCCTCGGCGGTCGTGTGCGGGCGCATCTCGGGCTCTTTCGAGAATCGGCTGAGCCCGAGCGGGACGACGCCGACCGAGGCCATCTCGGCGTACTCGTCGAGGATCCCGACCATCGTGTCCTCGAGGACCGCCCCGTCGTTCACGCCCGGGCAGACCACCACCTGGCCGTGCACCTCGATGCCGGCGTCCAGCAACACCCGCAACCACCGCAGGCTCGTCGCTCCACGCGGGTTGCGCAGCATGGCGGCCCGCACGGCGGGGTCGGTCGCGTGGATCGAGACGAACAGGGGTCCGAGCCGCTCGGTGATCACCCGCTCGGCGTCGAGCTCGGTGAATCGCGTCAGCGTGGTGAAGTTCCCGTACAAGAAAGAGAGCCGGTAGTCGTCGTCCTTCAGGTACAGGCTCTTCCGCATGCCCTTGGGCAACTGGTAGATGAAGCAGAAGGCGCAGTGGTTGTCACAGGTCCGGACCCGGTCGAAGACGGCCGCCGAGACCTCGATGCCGAGCGGCTGACCGGCGTCCTTCACCACCCGGATCCGCCGGTCGAGTCCCGCCCCCGGCCGGCGCACGACGACGTCGAGGCGCGCCGCGTCGACCAGCTGCTGGTACTCGATGACGTCGCGCGGCTGCTCGCCGTTCAAGGAGAGAAGCTCGTCGCCCACCATGAACCCGGCCGCCGCCGCCGGTGAGCCCTCCAGGAGGGCCATCACCTTGGGGGCCGACATCGTCCCAGGCTACCGGGGTGGGCTGGCTCCCCCTCGACGCCGCGCCCAGCAGTCGGTCCCCGAGATGGTCCCGGTAGCCTGGCGACGATGCGCGTCGACAAGGTGCTTCTGGCCGAACCGCGAGGATTCTGCGCCGGGGTGGAGAAGGCGATCAAGGCCCTGGCCTGGATGGTCCGGGTCTTCGAGCCGCCCGTCTACTGCTACCACGAGATCGTCCACAACCAGCTGGTCGTCGAGGAGTTCCGCAACCTGGGCGTGGTGTTCGTCGACGACGTGGCCGAGGTCCCCGCCGGTGCCCCGCTCATGCTCAGCGCCCACGGCACCGCCCCCGCCGTAGTTGAGGAAGCCCGCGGCCGGGCCGGCCTCATGGTCGATGCGGTGTGCCCGCTCGTGACCAAGGTCCACCACGAGCTGAAGATGCGCTCCAAGAAGGGCTACCAGGTCCTCTACGTCGGCCACGCCGGCCACGAGGAGGCGGTGGGCACGATGGCGGTCGCGCCCGAGGCCGTGCACCTCATCGAGGAGGAGTCCAACCTGTCGGTGCTCGACGAGCTCGACCCCGACACCCCCGTCGCACTACTGGCGCAGACCACGCTCAGCCACGACGAGTGGCGGGGCCTCATGGAGGCGGCCCTCGAGCGCTTTCCCGCGCTGTGGCTGCCTGGGCGCAGCGACCTGTGCTTCGCCACGACCAACCGACAGGCCGCGCTGCGGGAGCTCGCGACCCGGGTCGACGCCGTCGTCGTCATCGGCTCGGCCAACTCGTCGAACACCGTCGCGTTGGAGAAGGTGGCGACCGCTTCGGGCTGTCCGCGGGTCATCCGGGTCGACGGCCCCGACGAGCTGCCGAGCGACCTCGAAGGCGTCGTCGGGGTGACCGCCGGCGCGTCCGCCCCCGAGCAGCTGGTGGAGGCGGTCGTGGCCGCCCTGGCGCCCCGCGACGGCGTCGAACTCGTGCATGTGACCACCGAGGACGAGTACTTTCCACCGCCGCCCGAGCTGCGCGAGCTCCTCCGGGCCCTGGCCACGACCGTGGGCCTCTTGTCGGGCCGGGGACCGACCCCCACCGAGGCGGACCCCGCGGCGGGCGACCGCAGTGTCTCGGCGGCCGACGTGCTCGAGGCCCTGGCCGTCTGACGAATCGACCCGCCGGGGCCGCAGTGGGAGAATGGCAGACCGGAGGACACGCACCATGACCAGCACCGACGCCCGGATCGACCAGCAGAGCTTCACCCGCATGGATGAGTCGACCGCCGAGCAGTGGCAGACGATCGCGATCGAGACGGCGACCAACCAGCCGAGGGTGGCCGAGCGGGTGCTCGCCCTCCTCCGTTCGTTGGCCGAGATCACCGACGGGTTCGCCGTGGACCAGCTGACCCATTCGCTCCAGACCGCGACGAGGGCCGAGGAGGCCGGCGCGGAGACCGAGATGATCGTGGCCAGCCTGTGTCACGACATGGGCAAGGCGGTCTCGGTGAGCAACCACCCGAAGATCGCGGCCGAGATGCTGAAGCCCTATGTGTCCGAGGACGTCTATCGGGTGATCCAGGTCCACCAGGACTTCCAGGGCCGCCACTACTACGGGTACTTCGAGATGGACCCCGACCTGCGCCGCTCCCACCAAGGTGAGCCCTGGTACGAGCTGGCCGAGCGGTTCGCCGACGACTGGGACCAGACGAGCTTCGACCCCGACTACCCGACCCAGCCCCTGGAGCACTTCGAGCCGATGGTCCGGGAGGTCTTCGCTCGACCCCGCTCGCTCTGAGACGGGCACCGAGACCGGCTGCGATGGCACGTGCCCCGCACCGCGAGCAGCGCCGGGTCGAGAGACTCGAGCGCTTCGTCGTCGATGAGGGGCTGCGCGATTTCGGGGCCCGCTACCCCGCCGCGAAACTGACCCCGGTCGTCGCTCTCATCTGCGCCTATGAGGAAGCCGACAACATCGGCGACGTGCTGAAGGCCGTCCCCGTCGAGGCCTTGGGGCTCCCGGTCGCACCGCTCGTCATCGTCGACGGCGGCAAGGACGCGACGGCCAAGATCTCGATCGACTCGGGGGCGATGACCTGCGTGCTGCCGACCAACGTGGGCCACGGGGTCGCGCTGCAGGTCGGCTACCGCCTGTGCATCGACGGGGGCGCCCGGTACGTGGTCACCCTGGACGCCGACGGACAGAACGACCCGGGCGAGCTGGCGGTCATGCTCGAGCCCCTCGTCGACGACAGCGCCGACTTCGTTGTCGCCTCGCGGCGGCTCGGGGTGGACGAGACCAGCGATCAGGTCCGTCGGGCCGGGGTGGTCGTCTTCGCCTGGATCATGAACCGGCTGACCGGTTCGCACCTCACCGACACCTCGAACGGTTTCCGCGCCCTCAAGACGGAGCTCTTGGCCGACGTGGTCGACCGGCTCCAGCAGCGCCAATACCAGACGTCCGAGCTGCTCATCACCGCGATCTCGAGGGGCTGGCGGGTCACCGAGCGTCCGACGGTGTGGCGCCCGCGGGCTTCGGGTTCCTCTAAGAAGGGCTCCAACCTCTTCTTCGGGTTCCGCTACACGGGCGTTGTCGTCCGGACCTGGCTGCGCGAACGCTCGGAGCGGGTCCCTCGAGCGCGCCGCGTCGTCGTAGGCGGCCTGGAGGCGTTCCTGCAACGTCGCGCTCAGCCGGTGCACCTGGCTGCGGGCCACGCGCCCCCCGGCGCTGCGTGACTCGGGCTCGATCGGCTCCCCGACCGAGACGGTGATGCCGATGGGCTTGGGGACCGCCGAGCCCCTGGGCATCGATCGCTCGGAGCCGGAGATCCCGACCGGGACGATCGGCGCACCGGTGCGGATCGACAGGAAGGCCACACCCTCCAAGAGCTCCTCGACCGTTTCGCCGTAACGCCGCGATCCCTCGGGGAACATCACGAGGAGCTCGCCGCGGTGCAGCACCTCCTCGGCGCGCTTGACCGACTCGCGATCGGCGCCCGTGCGATGCACCGGGAATACCCCCCAGATCTCGAGCAGGCGGCCGAAGCGGCGGGAGTTCCACAGCTCCTCCTTGGCCATGAAGAAGAGCTTGCGTCGCGTGAGGAACGGCGTGAACGCGAAATCGAGATTGGAGCGGTGCACCGGGGCGATGATGGCGGGGCCTTCGAGCGGGACGTTGCCCTTCCCGCGCACCCGGGGGCGGAACCAGACCAACAGGATGCCGACCAGGAGATTGCGGCAGACCCGGTAGAAGAGGGATCGCCGCGGGTCGATGCGGAACGTCGCCCCGCGCCGCGAGGGCTCGTGATCCTCCTCGGGCACTGGTGGCTCTGCTTGGTGTTCGGGGGTCGGGCTCACAGCCACGAGAGCACCTCCTCGACGACATCCTCGACGCTGCGCCCGGTCGTGTCGAGGACGTGCGCGTCGGGGGCCGAGACGAGGGGCGACGCCTCGCGGGTGGAGTCGAGACGGTCGCGACGGGCCACGCCGGCCGGCGACTCGTCGTGGCCGCGGCGTCGCGCCCGCTCGTCGGCCGACGCGGTCAAGAACACCTTGAGCGAGGCGTGCGGGAACACGACCGAGCCGATGTCGCGCCCCTCGACGACGCCGCCGCGGCGGCCCTCGGCCCAGGCGCGCTGGCGCTTCACGAGCTCCCGCCGGACCTCGGGGTTGGCGGCGACGATCGAGACCGCCCGGCTGACCTCGGGCGTGCGGATCTCCTTGGTCACGTCGTGGCCGTTCATGGTTACCGTGACGCCGACCTCGATCACGGCGGAGGCCGCGATCTTGGCCACCGTCGGGTCGTCCGCTGGGTCCACACCGTCTTGAAGGGCCTGCCAGGCGATGGAGCGGTACATCGCCCCGGTGTCGAGACGGTCGAGGCCGAGCCGCGCCGCGACGGCCCGCGACACCGTCGACTTGCCGGCTCCGGCCGGCCCGTCGATCGCGATCAGCGGCGGCTCTGCGCTCATCGTCGGTCGGCCGGGGCCCAGGCCCCGGCGCCTGCCAGGGCCTCCAGGTCGGCGAGAAAGGCCGGGTAGCTGGTGTCCACCGAGCGGACCCCGCTGATCGCGCCGCCGCCGGGGCTGGCCAGCGCGGCCACCAGCCCGGCCATGGCCAGCCGGTGGTCGCCGCCGCTGTCGAAGCGGACCGGTCCCGGGCCGATGGCCCCGGCGCCCTCGATGACGAGGTGGTTCCCCTCGGCCCTGGCCGCTCCCCCGCAGGCCTCCACCAGCGCGATGGTCGCCGCCAGGCGGTCAATTTCCTTGACCGTCAGCTCGGACACGTCCCGAAAGGTCGTGGTGCCGCTCGCGGCCGTCGCCGCCACGCTGAGGGCAGGTATCTCGTCTAGCGATGGAATCTCGGCGGCCTCCACGTCGGTGCCGCTGAGCGCCGAGTGTGCTGCGGTCAAGTCCGCGGCGTCCCCGTTCGGGGCACCGATCGAGACGGGAGCGCCCATGCGCTCGAGCACCCCCATGAAACCCAGCCGATCGGGCCCCGAATACACGCGCTCGACGACGAGACGGCTCCCGGGGATGACGCAGGCACCCACGATCCAGAACGCGGCCTGTGACGGGTCGCCCGGGACGTCCAGGTCGATCGCCGACAGAGACGAGCGACGAACCGTCACCACGCGCCCGCCGCCCCACGGCTCGACAGTGATCTCTGCGCCCGCGGCGGCCAGCATCTCCTCGGTATGGGCACGGGTGGCGACCGCTTCCCGCACGACGGTGTCGCCGTCGGCGTCGAGCCCGGCGAAGAGGATCGCCGACTTCACCTGCGCGCTGGCCATGGGCGGCGTCCACTCGATGCCGCGTAGGCCACCACCGCGCACGAGGATCGGGGGCGTCCTGGCCGGGCCGTTCCCTTCGACCGATGCCCCCATGGCAGCGAGCGGCTCGGCGATCCGGTCCATGGGCCGCTCCGAGAGCGATGCGTCACCGGTGAGCGTCGTGGTCCAGGGGAAGCTCGCGACGACGCCGGCGAGGAGCCGCATGGAGGTGCCGGAGTTGCCGCACTCGAGTTGATTGGGCGCCCGCAGTGCCCCGCGCCCCCCTTCGATCACCACTTGGGTCGCCTCTCGAGACACCGTGGCGCCCATGGCCTGGACCGCCCGGGCGGTGCGCGCCACGTCGTCGCCGTCGGACAGGCCTCGCACCCGGCTGGTGCCGACGGCGAGCGCGCCGATGAGAAGGGCCCGGTGCGAGATCGACTTGTCGCCCGGGGTTCGGACGACCCCCTCGAGTCGCCGACCACCCTGGATGGAAACCCCCTCCGGCGCGCGCAGGTCACTCACGACAGTTCGATCACCGTGCAGGAGTGGCCGCGCTCGTCGATGGCCCGGCGCAGCGTGTCGGCCTCGTCGGCCCCGACGACGAGGGTGAGCACACCACGGGGTCCCTCGGCGGAGTGGGCGATCGTCAGGTCGTAGATGTTGATGCCGAGGTCGCTCGCCAGCCCCGTGAACTCCGCCAGGACGCCGTAGCGGTCGGGCACCGGGACCCGGAGCTCGGCCAGCCGGTCGGGACGGGTTGCCCCGGCAGGCAGTTCTCGGCGGGCCTTGCTGGCGCGTTGGAGCAGTTCGAGCAGCCCGGTGCGATCGGATGCCGCGACCTTGGCCCGCAGCGTCGTCAGGTCGTCGACAAGCCGGTCGAGGCCTTGGAGGATCGCGTCGGCGTTGTCGGCGCAGATGTCGGGCCAGATGGAGGGCTGGCCGGCGGCCACCCGGGTCATGTCCCGGAACCCGCCCGCCGCCAGGCGCAGCAGCGCGCTGTCGGCCTTCGCTCCCTCGGCGGCCGCGTTCATCAGCGTGGCCGCGACCAGATGGGGCACGTGGGAGACCACCGCGACCAGGCGGTCGTGGTCCGCTGGCGACAGGGTGACCACGTCGGCTCCAAGCTCGGCGACCACCGCGCCGAGCCGCGAGTACGCGGCCGGGTCGGTCTCCGCCGTCGGGGTGAGCACCCAGGTCGCGCCGACGAACAGCTCCGGATCGGCACCGTCGATGCCGGCCTGCTCGGAGCCCGCCATCGGGTGCCCGCCGATGAAGCGTGGTCCGCGGACCGCACCCACCACCGGGGCCTTGACACCGCTCACATCGCTCACCGCGACCAGGTTCCCTCGGCGCTCGTCGGCGAGGAGCTCGTTCACGATCACTGCGGTCGCCGACACCGGAGTGGCCACGAAAGCCACCTCGGCGTCAAGTCCCTCACCGATCTCGTCGAGGAGGCCCCGTTCCAGCGCGCGCTTCGCGGTCTGATCGTCCACGTCTCGGCCCGACACGTGCCAGCCCCGCCGCCGCAAGGCCCATGCGAGCGAGCCCCCGATCAGGCCGGTTCCGACGACGAGTGCCCTGCGCTGCTGGTCGCTCATGGCCGGCTCGGCGTCCGGGGATCCCCCTCAGACCGGGAGGTCATCGTGGAGCCCTTGGGCGCCGTGGAGATAGACGTGGCGAAGCTCGTCGCGGCGCGCGTCGTGGTGATGTGCAACAGCACCCGGAGGCATTTGGGGGTGCTCCCCTCGACCGCGATCTCGCCTGCACAGAGCAGCGGCACCGCCCCAAAACCGATGTCGCGGCGCCGGTGGCGGGGAACGACGAGGTCACGTCGGGTGTGGTGGTGAAGATGATGCTGATGATGTCGTCCTCGACCAGGCCGTTGCGCTCCATGATCGTGGTCAGGAGCTCCTGGATACGGGTCGCGATCTCGTCGGGAGTGTCCTCCTCGACGGTGGTGGCGCCGCGAAGTGCTCGCGTTGCGGGGGTCCCGGGCATCGAGGACGCATGCTATCCGGCCGATCCGGACCACCCGCCGGTCAGGGCTTGGGTTCAGCCGGCGATCCTCGTCCGCCTCGAGCGATGCCGCCTCAGCCTCAAACTCGGATCACTTCCACCCCCGGGATGGCGTCATAGTCCCGGTCCTGGGTCACGACCGGGATCCCCTCCGACACTGCGGTGGCCGCGACAAGTGCATCGAGAATGGGAACCCGGCGGCGGGTGGACCGCAGGGTGGCCACGATCCGAGCGAACTCGCGCGTGACCTCGACGTTGATGGACAGTGGTTGCCACGAGGACTCAACCGCTGTGAGGGTGGCTAACCGGGTCGGCCGATCGGCGTCGTTGGCCATGAGCACGCCGACGATGAGTTCGGCCAAGGTCACGACCGAAACTTCAGTGTCGGTCACCTCGTCGATCTCGCTGAGCGGTCGTCCGGCTTCAGCGGCGATGAAGAAAGACGTGTCGAGCAACGCTCTCATACGTCGTCGGTGGTGTCGGACAATATGCTTCGAACGTCGGCGAGGAGCCCCCGGTCGGCCGGGTATCGAGAGGCGATGGCGAGCGCCTCGGCCATGGGGACCGGCCGGTGACGCCGCAGCGGAACGATTTCGGCGACGGGACGCCGATCGACCGTGACCGTCAACCGCTCGCCAGCCTCGACTCGACGGAGCACTTCACTCACTTTGTTTCGCAACTCGCGGACGGAGATGGAGCTACTCACGAGACCAGCGTAGCACATATAGACACAAGTACCCACGCCCGCCCCCAAGCCACGGCCGACCCCAGCGGTGCCATCCTGGGAAAGTGTCCACTGACTCGCCCAAACGCAGCCCGATGTTCCGGTTCGACGCCCAGCTGGCCGGCGTGATTTTCGACTACTGCCGGCGCCGTCTCGACCTTCACCCCGTGCCGCTCGACCTAGGCAGCAGCGCCCCCATGGACCCCGCAGCACTTGACGGCGTGATCGGCTCCGCGCCCAACGACCCCAAGGCCGTGCTGGAGGTGTTCGAGAACGAGCTGGCCCCCGCCATCATCTCGGCCGACAGCCCGCGTTTTTTGTCGTTCATCCCGGCCGTCCCGACCAAGGCCTCACTGCTCTTCGACATGATCGTGTCGTGTTCCTCGCTGCAGGGCACGTCCTGGCTCGAGGCCGCCGGCGCGGTGCGGGCCGAGAACCAGGCGCTGTCGGTCCTGGCCTCCCTGGCCGGGCTCCCCAGTCCGCGGGTGGATGTTTCGTCTCCGGTGGGTCGATCGGCAACCTCTCGGCGCTTCTCGTTGCTCGCGATACGAGTCCAGCGCGAGGACGGCCACCGATCGGCCGCGGCGTCGCGATCAGTCACGAGGCTCATTCGTCGGTCGGCAAGGCGCTGCACGTCATCGGCGTGGAGCCTCTCCTCGTGCCCGACGACGACCACCGCCTGGTCGGCGCGGCGTTGGAGCGCACGTTGGCCGAGGAGGGCGACGAGCTCGGTGGTGGGCGTCGTCGCCACCGCCGGCACGACCAACGCGGGGATCGTCGACGACCTGGCCGGGGTGGCGGAGGTGGCTCGCCGGAGGAACCTGTGGTTCCACGTCGACGCCGCCTACGGGGGCGCCGCGCTGCTTCGCCGCCCTCGGTGCGCCGGCGTTTCGACGGCATCGAGCATGCCGACTCGATGGTGGTGGACCCGCACAAGTGGCTGTACGCGCCGTTTGACTGCGCTGCGCTTCTCTATCGCGACCCCTCGGTCGCCCGGGGGGTGCACGCGCAGCACGCCGAGTACCTCGAGGCCTTCCACGGCGAGGTGCGACGAGTTCAACCCGAGCGACTACGCCTTCCACCTGACCCGGCGGGCGCGGGGACTGCCGCTGTGGTTCTCGCTCGCCGTCTACGGCACCGACGCCTATCGCGACGCGATCGAGACGGTGTTCGCCACGGCGCGGGCGGCCGCCCGTCTAATCGATGCGGCCGGTCACCTGGAGCTCGTGCGGGAGCCGGAGCTCTCGGTCGTGATGTTCACTCCGCCGGGCTGGACGCGCCCCGACTACGACGCGTGGTCCGACGGCTCCTCCATCGCCAGGTCGGCTTCGTCGTCCCGAGCAGCTGGGAGGGCGAGCCGATCGGAAGGCTGTGCTTCCTGCACCCCGACACCACCATGGAGATGGTGAGCGAGATCATCGACTCGTTGGCTTGAATCCAGACGCTCAGCGCTCGAGGAGGGGTGCCTCGGGGCGACGCTGCGATCCAGCACCGCCGGCCCGCTGCCACGCGATACCGGCCAAGGCCTCCAGCACCACCCGGCCACCGAGGTACGCGGTCACCTCGGCGTGGTCGTAGGGGGGCGAGACCTCGACGACGTCCATGCCGACCACCGGCAGCTCCATCGCGATGCGCCGCACCGCGTCGAGGAGCTGGCGGCTGCTCAGCCCGCCTGGCTCGGGGGTCCCGGTGCCCGGGGCGGCCCCCGGGTCGACGACGTCGACGTCCACCGACACGAACACGCCGCTGCAGCCATCGGTCGCGATCGAGAACGCCTCGCTCAGGCAGGTGTCGAGGCTGCGGGCGACGACTTCGGACATCTCGTAGCTGCGCATGCCCTGGGCGGCCATCCAGTCCAGCGTCTCGGGCCCGGGCCAGTAGCCGCGCAGACCCACCTGCAAGAAGCGGTCGGCGTGTACCGCCCCGGACTCGATGAGCCGACGCATGGGGGTGCCGTGCCCGTAGAGGGAGCCGAACTGGGTGTCGCCGGTGTCCGCGTGGGCGTCGAAGTGGATCACCGAGACCTCGCCCCACCCCACTGCCTGGGCCACGCCCTGGACGTCGGGGAGGGCGATCGTGTGGTCGCCCCCGAGCACGACCGGGATCGCGCCGGCGGAGGCCACCGCACCGACCGCGGCCCGCAGGCGCTCCAGCGACGCCTCCATGTCGCCGGGTGGCATCTCGACGTCGCCGACGTCGACGACGCCCAGCTCCACCAGCGGATCCACCCCGAGGGCGAGGTGCGGGCGACGTCCGTCGTGGGGCAGATAGTCGGCGGTCCGCATCGCCGAGGGGCCGAACCGGCAGCCCGCCCGGTGCGAGGTGCCGCCGTCGAAGGGCGCCCCGACGACGACCGCCCCGGCCCGGCTCAGCGCCGCGCCGTCCTCCAGATCGGCGACGGGCACCCCCATGAAGGTCACGTCGGGGCCGAACATCACGGTGCGGGCCATGGCCCGCCATTCTGTCGGCGATCGCCTGTGCCGCGTGCTCACCCCTTGTGCCGCGGCGACGGCAAGCGCCCGGACTTCGAGAGCCGTGAGGCTCCGCCACTCCCCCGGGCCCAGCGATGCGTCGCTGAGCGGCCCGATGCGGGTCCGCACGAGGCGCCGCACCTGGTGTCCCACCGCCTCGCACATGCGCCGGACCTGGCGGTTCCGGCCCTCGTGCACGGTGATGCGGATCACCCCGGGGGCGACCACCCCCACCCGCGCCGGCGCGGTCATGCCGTCGTCGAGCTCCACCCCCCGGCGAAGATCACGCAGCGCGCCGGGGTTGGGTGCGCCGTCGAGCTCCACCAGGTACTCCTTGTCGACCCCGTGGGAGGGGTGGGCCACCGCGTTGGCGAGCTCCCCGTCGTTGGTCAGGAGCAGGAGGCCCTCGGTCGCGAGGTCGAGCCGTCCCACCGGGAACACCCGCGGCTCGGCCGGGACGAGGTCGGTGACCGTCGGCCGCCCCGCGGGCGTCCGACGCCGCCGACAGCACGCCAGCCGGCTTGTTAAGCAGGTAATAGACGAGCCCGGGCGTGCTCGCGACGGCCACGCCGTCCACCTCGACGCGGCCGCTGCCGGATCGACCCTCTGGCCGAGCACGGCCCGGCGTCCGTCCACCGTCACCCGGCCCGCCGCGATGAGGTCGTCGCAGGCCCGTCGGCTCGCCGAAGCCGGCCCGGGCCAGGACCTTCTGGAGCCGCTCGCTGTCGGAGTCGGGCGCGGCCGGGTCGCTCAAGCGGCGGTCAGTCGCCGAGCGCCGGGCGCAGCCGGTCCTCGAGCTCGACGACGGTGTCGGGACCGGGGAGGAACTCCTCGATCGGCGGCAGCTGCCCGAGCGAGTCCAGCCCGAGGCGCTCCAAGAACAGGTCGGTCGTGCCGAAGAGCACGGCCTGTCCGGGGCCCTCGGCGCGACCCACCGGCTCGATGTAGCCGCGCTGCTCGAGCAGGCGGACGACGCCGTCGACGTTGACGCCGCGGAGCGACGAGATCTGCGACCCGGGACACCGGCTGGCGGTAGGCGACGATGGCCAGGGTCTCCAACGCGGCGGTGGACAGCCGGTGCGAGACGTCCCGGTTAGCGAAACGCTCGACGTAGACCGCCTGGTCGGGGTGGGTTTGGAACCGATAGCCGCCTGCGATCTTGGCCAGCACGAAGCCGTGACCGTGCTCGCGCGTAGCGCTCGCCGAGCTGGCGCGCCGCGCTCGACCCGTTCCGCGGGCTCCTCGAAGAGCTCGGCCATGAGGCCCGGGGTCACCGGCTCGATGGCCACCATGACCACCGCCTCGATGGCGCGGCGCAGTTCGTCGTCGGTCAAAGGTCGCGCTCAGCCGTTGTACTCGTCGACGAGGGCTCCGACGCCCGCGCCCACGAGCTCGGTGCCCTCGATCCACTCGATCGAGAGCTGCCCGAAGGTACGACCCTGGCCGAGATCGACCCGGCCCAGCTTGCACAGCTCCAAGACCGCGAGGAAGCGCACGATGACCTCGATGCGCGTGTCCAGATGCCGGTCAGCTCGGCGAAGGTGGCGGTGCGGCGGCGCGGCAGCTCGACGGCGAGCTCCTCGACCGCCTCCGCGACGGTCAGGGTGTCGACGGTGACGTGGCAAGGTCGATCCGCTGCACCGGACGCTCGGCGGTGGCGCCGCAGGAACGCCTGGGCCAGCTGGTCGGAGGTCACCCCGGCTAACAGGTCGGGGGCCTGGACGGCGAAGCCCTCGTCCAGGCCGGCGTCGCGGGGCACCGACCGGGCGCCCGTCCTCGGCCAGCGGCACCAGCCCGTCGGCGACCGCCGGCGTAGGCCCGGCACTCGAGCAGCCGGGCGAGCAGGAGGTCGCGCTCGTCCCAGCCGAGCAGCTCCTCGTCGGGGTCGACCTCGTCGGGACCGGGCAGGAGCTGCGGGACTTGAGCTCGAGGAGGATGGCCGCCACGAGCAGGAACTCGGAGAGCACGTCCATGGTGTCAGGCGTCCTTGGGCTCGCTCAGCTCGGCCACGAAGGCGTCGACCACCGGGCCGAGCGGGATGTCCAGACGTCGACCTCGTGCGAGGTCACCAGCTGCAAGAGCAGGTCGATCGGACCCTCGAAGGCCGGCGTCGTGACGGAAACGCCCACATGACCGACCATACCGAACCGGACCGCCGCCGCCCGCGCACCTCCGGGGGTCCGCCGCCTCGACCCCTACGATGGCCGCCCATGGCCACGGTGTTCTCGGGCATCCAGCCCTCGGGCGACCTCCATCTCGGCAACTACCTGGGGCGTTCCGCAACTGGGTGGCCGCCCAGTACGAGAACGACGCCTTCTACTGCGTCGTCGACCTGCACGCCCTCACGCTGCGAGATCGACCCCGAGGAGCTGCGCCGCGCGCACCCTCGACGACGGCCGTCCGGTCCTCTCGCGGTCGGCCTCGACCCCGACGTCTGCACGCTCTTCGTGCAGAGCCACGTGCCCGAGCACACCCAGCTGGCCTGGCTCCTCGAGTGCACCGCCACCTTGGGCGAGCTGCAGCCGGATGACCCAGTTCAAGGAGAAGGCCGCCGCGCAAGAGGTCGGTCCGGGCCGGGCTGTTCACCTACCCGGTGCTCATGGCGGCCGACATCCTCCTCTACGACGCCGACGCAGGTCCCGGTCGGCGACGACCAGCGCCAGCACCTGGAGCTCACCCGCGACCTCGCCATCCGGTTCAACAACCGCTACGGCGCAGACCTTCGTCGTGCCCGAGGCGGCCGTGCCCAAGGTGGGTGCCCGGGTCATGGACCTCCAGCACCCCGACGAACAAGATGTCCAAGTCGGTCGACTCCCCGCTGGGCACCGTCGGCATCCTCGACGACCCGGGCGACGATCGAGCGCAAGATCACGCCGGGCGGTGACCGACACCGACGCTCGAGGTCGTCTACGACCCCGAACACAAGCCGGGGGTCTCCAACCTGCTGGAGCTGCTTGCGGTGGCGACCGGGGTGGGGGTCGAGGAGGTCGCGGCCCGCTACGACCGCTACGGGGAGTTGAAGCGCGACGTGGCCGAGGCGGTGGTCGCGCTGCTCGCGCCGATCCGGGAGCGCGCCCTCGAGCTCGGCCGCGACCTCGGCGAGGTGCAGCGCATCCTGGCTGCCGGCGCTGCCCGGGCGAGAGAGGTCGCGGCGCCCACTTACGCGGCGGCCGCGCGCGGTCGGCCTGACGGCGCCCTGAATTTCCTCGTCCCTCGGGGCGATGGATGAAACGCTCATTCCTCGCGGTCCGGGAAAACTAATTTTTGGGCGTGGCGGCCATTTACGACCAGATCGGCATCGGCTACCGCCATGCGCGGCGATCAGATTCTCGGTTGGCGGATCTCATCACCGATGCTCTTGGCAATGCCCGCACAATCCTGAACGTGGGTGCCGGCACGGGATCCTACGAACCAAGGGACCGTCGGGTGATTGCTGTGGAGCCATCTTTGGTCATGCTGCGCCAACATCCCGGCACAACCCGAGTCCAAGCAATCGCCGAGAAGCTCCCGTTCGCCAATCAGAGCTTCGATGCCTCTATGGCGGTCATGACCGTGCACCATTGGTCAGATCTGGCCACCGGACTCCAAGAAATGCGTCGCATCTCGCGTCGCCAAGTCGTCTTTACGTGGGATCCAAACCATGAGCGTGAGCTGTGGTTCGTCTCGGACTATCTCCCTGAAATCAGAGAGTTCGAGAGAACTCGCCATCGGCCCCTCTCAGAGATGGCCAGCCTGCTTCACGCTCACACAGTACGGACGTTCGAGATTCCGTTCGACTTCGCCGATGGCTATCAACCCGCGTTTTGGCGACGCCCGGAAGCATATTTGGACCCGAACATAAGAGCCGGGAGCTCGACGCTGGCCTTGCTTCCCGAGGATGTGGTGGCGCGTGCCATCGAACAACTCGCGCGCGGACCTTCGATCTGGCGCCTGGCTGGAGCGCTACAGCGACCTCCTCACCGTTGATCAGGTCGACTATGGGTACCGTCTGCTTGTTGCGGGCGACGAGTGACCCACGTCGCCCGCGGGCGTGCGCCGGTTGGCCGTTGCGACCGGGCTGGTTCTCCCCCGGAGCCGCTGCTCCTGCGGTGGAACGACGTGATTGACACCTGCACAGCGCCCTGAATGCCCCTTCCCGTTTCCCCCTGAAGAGGAGATCGAGGCAAAGAGGGTCGCTGCTACGACCCGAGCTCGGACCAGAGTGCTCCGGCATCGCGAAGCCGTTCCCTGTTGGCCTCCGACAAGTGTGCAATCGCCTTGCCCGGGTCGGGTGTGCCTGCGACTTCGTTCTCGAACAGCTCTTCGACGATGTCGACGTGGCGCACGATGGCTTGCACGCGAGGGTCCTCGGGGCTGGGGCCTCTGTCACGTATCCGTTCGTACGTCGGTCGCGCTCCTTTGGTCCCGTCGACGAACCAACTGCTCACTTCGGTCCAGGTCCTGCCCTGGAGCTGAGATGCCATCGCCGCAAGACCTTCAGTGGAATCCGGGGTCTTTGGCTCAACCCCTGCTTCCCGCAGCAGGCTGGCAATCTGATCGCGCGTTTGCTCTTCGATGCACTGCAGGAGAACGAGCGTGTGGCGCGCGTCCTCGCCCCAAGGTCCCGCTCCGAGCAGCCTGGCCAGCTCCGCCCCGCCGGACTCACCATCGAATCCCTGTCGAAGTGCGAGGACGTATTCATCCGGATCGGTTATCACCCGAGACCCGTGACGTTGCCCCACCAGTTCCCGGTGGCATTCGAGAAGTGACCGATCAGGCTGTTGTTCCCGTAGTGAATGATCGAGGCCAGCACGACGACGACGAGTACGAGCGGAAGCGTGTAGCGCCTCAGGTGGAGGTACCCCGGCCACCAGGACGCTGGTAGCAAGCGTTCGATGAGGACCGAGCCATCGAGCGGCGGGATCGGAATCATGTTGAACAGCGCGAGCCATACGTTCACGAGTCCGAAAAAGAAGAGAATGCGTGCGAGCAGCTCGTCGTGGGCGTAGAGCACCGAATCGCCGTTGAGTCCATGGATCACCAGGGCCGAGATGGCGCACAAGAGCACGTTGACCGCCGGACCGGCAAGGGACACCAGCACACCGTGGTTGCGAGGACTGCGCAGCTTCGACACATTGACGGGCACCGGCTTGGCCCACCCGAACCAGCCATAACCGCCCAGAATCAGCAGGATCGGCACGATGACGGTGCCCAGGATGTCGATGTGGGCGAGTGGATTGAGGGTCAGGCGTCCGGCCCGCTTGGCCGTGTCATCACCGAAGAGCAGCGCCACCCACCCGTGCGCGATCTCATGAAGGATGATCGACGGCACGATGACACAGAACAAGATGACGTCGTCAGAACTGATCCGATGGGTCGTCGCCAGGATGATCCCGACCCCGATCGCGATCGCGACCCAGGTCCAGGTCCGCGGCGAATAGCCGCGTTGTCTCGGCGGGGGCGCCTGGCCGTTCGGACGCTGGGGGCCCGGGGTCGTCCCCGGCGGGTAGTAGTACCCGCCCGAGCCGTAGGGGTTGCCGCCCGGCGGCACCGAAGTCCCTCCGGCGCTGGGCGGTCCTTGGGGTCCGGAGGTGCCCTCGCGATTCCCCGGCCACCAGTGGGGCTGATCGCTCACGTGGTCAGGACCGCGAGGCGCAGGTGATGCAGAGCCGGGCCGCCGGCTTGGCTTCCAGCCGAGGCGGGGTGATCGACTGCCCGCAGTGCTCGCACTGGCCGTAGGTCCCCCGCTCGAGTCGGTCGAGGGCCGCTTCGACCTCGACCAAGGCCTCCTTCAGCTCCCCGGCCAGGGCCTCGGCCTCACCGCGCTCGGCCGTGACCTGGCTCGTGTCCGCGAAGTTGGAGTCGTAGCTGAGGCTGCCGGTCTCGCCGTAGCCCAGCTCAGCCAGCTGGCGCGCCAGACCTTCCCGCTCCGCCTCCAAGAGGGTGCGGTAGTCCACCACTACGGGTTCGGACGCGGGGGCGTCACTCGGCATGGGACAAGCCTAGAGGTTCCCCTTGTGCCGGGCGGCTCGCCGGAGCCGCGCCCGGCGCGCCGAAGGGCCCAGCTCAGGCGCTCCGAGCCGGCCGTCGACCGGCTCGGGATGGGCCGATTCGTACGCGGCTGCGCAGGTGCTCCGCCGAGACCTTGGTGTAGAGCTGGGTCGTCCCGATGGACACGTGGCCGAGCAGCTCCTGGACGACCCGGATGTCGGCGCCGTGGGCGAGCATGTGGGTCGCACACGAGTGGCGCAGTGCGTGCGGGCTGACGGTCCGTGTGATCCCGGCCTCCCGAGCCCGGCTCGCCACGACCTCGAAGGCACCCTGGCGCGACAGCCGACCGCCGCGCGTGTTCAAGAAGACCGCCTCGGAGTCGTCGCGCCGTCGCCACCGGGCGGGCTCCATGGCGCCGCGGCCCAGTTCGGAGAGCCAGGCGTCCAACGCCTCGGCGCACATGCGGCCGACCGGGACGATGCGTTCCTTGGACCCCTTGCCGTAGAGGCGGATGAGACCGTCGCCGCCCGCCAGGTCGGCGAGGTCGAGCCCGACCGCCTCGCTGATCCGGGCGCCGGTGCCGTACAGCAGCTCGAGCAACGCCCGATCACGCCGCGAGCGGGGGTCGCCCAGCTGCACCGTCGAGAGCAGACGCGCCATCTCCTCCTCGCTCAGGGCCTTGGGGAGCCGGCTGCCGAGGCGGGTGCCGTCGACCTCGACGGTCGGGTCGGACGCGGCGCGGTGCTCCTCGACGAGGAACTGGTGCAGGCCGCGGAGCACCGAGTGGGCCCGGGCGATCGAAGCCGGACCGTGCCCGCTGGCCCGCAGCGACGCGAGGTGGTCCTCGACGTCGGCCATCGACGCTTCGGTCGCCGTCGTGCCCTTCGCGTTGAGCGTGGCCTCGTAGGCAGCCAGGTCGCGCCGATAGGCGCGCACGGTCAGCTCGGCCCGGCCGCGCTCGACCGTCAACCACGACAAGAACTCCTCGGCGTCGTTGGAGAGGACGGCACCCGGCACCGCTCAGCCCCGCCGCTCGAGCGCTTGGCGGGCCAGCGCGATCCCGGCCACCGTGACGGCGTCCATCAGCTCGCCCGAGGTCACCATCGGGGCCACGTCGTCGATGGGTACCCGCTCGATCGTCATCGCCCGCTCCTCGGGCCCCTCTCGGTCGAGCGGCACCTCGGAGAGCCCGGTGGCCAGAAAGACGACGGTGACTTGGTCGGTGACCCCGGGAGACACCGGGAGCGCGGCCAGCTCCTCCCAATGGGCGGCGTGGAGCCCCACCTCCTCGGCGAGCTCGCGACGGCCGGTCTCGAGCGCCGGCTCCCCCGCCACGTCGCGGGTCCCCGCAGGCATCTCGAGCACGGTGCGCCCCATGGGCCCGCGGAACTGGCGCACCAGGGTGACCCGACGCTCCTCGTCGACGGCGACCACCCCGACCGCGCCGGGGTGGTCCATGTACTCCCGGTCGAACCCCTCACCGTCAGGGGCGCGGAATCGGCCTCGGCGCATGGCAACGCGGCGGCCCTGCCAGATGACCTCGCTGTCCAGCGAGACGAACCCCGACGCCCCGTCGCTCTGCGTCGCCACCGGGCGCCCGCTCAGCGCAGGTCGAGCTCGATGAGGTGCGGCTCGCGACCCTCGGCGCGCTCGAGCGCCGCGCCGACCAGCTCGCGGAAGAGGGGGTGCGGCCGGTCGGGCCGGCTCTTGAACTCCGGGTGCCCTTGGGTGCCGATCCAGAACGGGTGGCCGGGGAACTCGATGAACTCGACCAGGCGCCCGTCGGGCGACTGGCCCGTGCACGCGAGCCCGGCGGCCTCGAGGCGGGCCCGGTAGCGCGAGTTCACCTCGTAGCGGTGGCGATGGCGCTCCGAGACGACCTCGGTCCCGTACAGGTCGGCCACTTGGCGAGCCCGGGGTGAGCATCGGCCAGGTAGGCGCCGAGCCGCATCGTGCCGCCCATGTCGACCACGCCGAACTGCTCGTCCATGAGGGCGATCACCGGGTGCGGGGAGGTCGAGTCGAACTCGCGGCGAGTTGCGCGCCTTCGAGTCCGGCCAGGTGCCGGGCCACCTCGACCACCATCACCTGGAGCCCGAGGCACAGGCCGAGGCATGGGATGCCGGCCTCGCGGGCGTAGCGGGCCGCCTGGATCATCCCCTCGACGCCGCGTTCGCCGAAACCGCCCGGGATGACGATGCCGTCCAGGTTGCGGAGGCGGTCCGTGGCCAACAGGTCGGGCACCAGCTCGGCGTCGATCCAGTCGATCTCGACGCTGCGCGTGTGGAAGAACCCGGCATGACGGAGCGCTTCGACCACCGAGAGGTACGCGTCGGGAAGGTTGACGTACTTGCCGATCATGCCGATCTTGACCCGGCGCTCGGCGGTCGCGGCCCGGGTGACCACCGCTTCCCAGCCGCTCAGGTCGATCTTGTGGACGTCGAGGTCGATGCCGAGCGTGTTGCACACGTACGCGTCGAGGCCCTCTTCATGCAGGACGAGGGGGATCTCGTAGATGTTGCCGGCGTCGACCGCCGAGATCACCGCCTCGATCGGGACATCGCAGAGCAGCGAGATCTTCCGCTTCAGCGCGTCGGAGATGGGGTGGTCGCTGCGGCAGACGATGGCGTCGGGCTGGATGCCTCGGCTCCGCAGCTCGGTGACCGAGTGCTGGGTCGGCTTGGTCTTCTGCTCGCCGGACGGGGCGAGGTACGGGACGAGGGTGAGGTGCAGGTAGCAGACGTTGTTTCGCCCGACGTCGGAGCGCAGTTGGCGGATGGCCTCCAGGAACGGGACGATCTCGATGTCGCCGACGGTGCCGCCGATCTCGACGATCACGACGTCGACGCCCTCCTCGGCCAGCCGGCGCACCCGCTCTTTGATCTCGTCGGTGACGTGCGGGATGACCTGGACGGTCTTGCCGAGGTAGTCCCCCCGCCGCTCCTTGGCGATCACCGAGGAGTAGATGGACCCGGTCGTGGCGTTCGAGGTCCGCTTCAGGTTGACGTCGATGAAGCGCTCATAGTGGCCGAGGTCGAGGTCGGTCTCGCCGCCGTCCTCGGTCACGAACACCTCGCCGTGTTCGCCGGGGTTCATGGTGCCGGGGTCGACGTTGATGTAGGGGTCGAGCTTGGCCATCGTCACGGCGACGCCCCGGAGGCGGAGGAGGCGGCCGAGCGATGAGGCGGTGAGGCCCTTTCCGAGCGAGCTGGAGACGCCCCCGGTGACGAAGATGAACTTGGTCACCGGGGTGGCGTCACCTCGCAGATGCCGTCATGCAACACGACATATCGGTGGCGCACCCTCACACACTAATAGACGGTCGCGACAACAAGGGGGGAACACGGCGCCCTCGGCGCCAGCGCGCCCGGTCCGGTTCGGGCGAGCTCGAGCAGCTCTTGGGCGTGCGCCTGGGCCCGGGCCGAGTCGGGGTGGCCCGAGAGCATCCGGGAGATCTCGACGACCCGCTCCTCCCCCGCCACCCGCCGGGCCTCGGTCGTCACCCGGCCCCCGCGCTCGGACTTGGAGACCGACACGTGCTCGGCGGCGAACGCGGCCACCTGGGCGAGGTGGGTGACGACGAGCACCTGGCGGTCCTCGGCGACCTCGGCCAGCGCTCGGGCCAGCGCCAGGGCGGCGGCCCCCCCGACGCCGGCGTCGACCTCGTCGAAGACCATGGTCCCGGGCCCTCCTGGCGCCACCAGCCGGAGCGCCAGCATGGTGCGCGCCAGCTCGCCCCCCGAGGCCGCCTTGGCCAGCGGGCGGAGCGCCTCTCCGGCGTTCGCGCCCAAGAGGAAGGTGATGGTGTCCCCTGCCCCGGTCGGGTCGACCTCGACCGCGAAGCGCGCCCCGGCCATCGCCAGATCACCCAGCCGGGCCTCGATCGCCGCAGCGAGTCGGGGGGCGGCGTCGAGGCGCGTCGCCAGGAGCGTGGCCTCGGCGTCCGCCAGCTGCGTCTCGGCCTCCTTGCGCTCGGCGTCCAGGGCCTCGGCCTCTGCCTCGGCGTGGCGCAGACGCTCGAGGCGGTCCTGCGCCGCCCGTGCGAACTCGATCACCGCCGAGCGGTCGCCCCCGTACTTGCGGTAGAGGTCGGACAGTTGGCGTCGACGAGACTGGACCGCGGCGAGCCGCTCCGGATCGTCGTCGGTCTCGACGACCTCCCGCAGCTCGCTGGCGATGTCCGCCACCTCGGCTTGGACCGACCGGATGCGCTTGTCGAGCGCCTCCAGCGCGCTCCGTCCGTCGAGGGATGCCGCGGCCGCGCCGAGCAGCTCCAGCGCGCCGGTCGCTGCACCGTCCGTGTCGAGCGCCTCGAGGGCCGTGGCCGCGTGCTCCCGCAGCGCGCTCAGGTCACCGAGCCGCTCCTCGTCGGCGAGCAGCGTCGCGTCCTCATTCGGGTCGTCGAGCCGGCTGCGATCGATCTCGCCGATCTGGTGCTCCAGCACGTCCTGGTCCCGCGCCCGCTCGTGCTCGTCGCCGCCCAGCCCCAAGAGCCGGCGGCCGAGCGCGCCGACGCGGCGGCGAAGCTCCTCGACCGGACCGCTATCGATGCCACCGAACGCGTCGAGCGCTCCCCGCTGGGCCGCGGTGTGCAGAAGGGCGTGGTGTTCGCCCTGTCCATGGATGTCGGCAAGCTCGATAGCCAGCTCCACCAGAGCGCCGAGCGGGACCATCCGCCCGTTGATCCAGCACTTGGAGCGCCCGGTCGTCGGCACCGAGCGGGCGACCACGATCTCTTCGCCAGCATCGGAGAAGAAGCGGGCCTCGACCAACGCCTCGACCTCCCCGCTGCGGACAAGGCCACCGTCGGCCCGCTGACCGAGGATCAGCAGCAGCGCCTCGACCAGGAGCGTCTTGCCGGCCCCGGTCTCGCCGGTCAACGCCGTCATCCCCGGCGCCGAACTCGATGGTCAGGTCCTCGATGACCCCCAGATTTCGGACGCCGGAGCTCGGCCAGCACCAGCTCAGCGGTCGCGTTCGCCGGCCAGGGTGCTGCGCAGCAGCGCGCCGAACCCGTGGTGGGCCAGGCTCACGAACCGAACGGGCTGCTCGGCCGTCCGACACGTGATCGAGGCACCGGGCGGGACGCGGGCGACGGTGCGCCCGTCGATCACCACGACGGCCGGGCGTACGCCCTCGATCGACACCGTCACCACCTGGTCGAGATCGAGCACGACGCTGCGATCGAAGCCGAGGTGGGGCGCGATCGGGGTCACCACCAGGGAGCGCAGCTGCGGGGCGAGCACGGGTCCGCCGGCCGAGAGGTTGTAGGCGGTCGATCCGGTCGGCGTGGCCACGAGGACCCCGTCGGCCACATATTTCAGAAACGGCTGGCCGTCGATCTCGGTGGTGAACCGGACGGTGTGCCCCGGATAGGTGCGCTCGATCACGACCTCGTTCAGCGCCAGCCACTGGCGGATCCGCCCCTCGGACTCCCCGCTCAGGAGGACCATCGGATCCGTCTTGTCGACGGCCATCTGGCGGCCGTCACTCGTGACGGTCACGGCGGAGCGTTCCTCCAGGACGACGTCGCCCGAGAGGGCCCGGGCCAGCGCGGTCTCCACGTCGGGCGGCTGCACCTGGAGCAGGTAGCCGAGATGGCCGAAGTTGACGCCCAGGATCGGCACCCCACTGGCGTGGGCGAGCGGGATCATCCGGAGGAACGTCCCGTCGCCACCCAGGCTGACCGCGAGGTCGCAGCCCTCCAGGGTGACTTCGCCGAGCAACTGGTGACCGCCGTCCTCGTCGACGATGTCGGGCAGGCGCAGCAACAGGGTACGGACTCGGTGGCCCTCGGCGTGCAGCCAGCTGGCTGCGTCCTTGGCCAGCTTGGCTGCCGCGTCGTTGGCCGGGTTGGCGAAGATGGCGACGGTCGCCACCTCAGTCGCGCTCCGATCCGCCGGTCACGGCGCGATCGACCACGACGTCGAGCTCGGCGGCGGCCATCGGGACACCACCCGCTCTGGCGTGGAGGAAGAACTCCACGTTCCCGGCAGCTCCTCTGATCGGCGACGCCATGGCCCCCATGATGCCGGTTCCCGCGTCCTGGAGGGCCGACGCAACCGACCCGAGGGCACTGCTCCAGAGGCCGGGGTCGGTGATGACCCCCTTCCCGCGTGACGCCTCGGCCCGTCCGGCCTCGAACTGTGGCTTCACCAAGACGACGAGGTCACCACCGGCGGCGAGCAGGCCAACGAGCGCGGCGGCCACCGTTCGCAGCGAGATGAACGAGAGGTCGGCCGTGACCACGTCGACCGGGCCGGCGGTCCCGAGCACCTCGGGTCCGGCCTCGCGCACGTTCAGGCCCTCGCGCACGAGCACCCGCCCATCAGCGCGCAGCCGGGCGTCGAGCTGTCCACGCCCCACGTCCAGGGCGATCACCTCGCTGGCGCCACGCTGCAGAAGGCAGTCGACGAAGCCGCCGGTCGACGCGCCTGCGTCGAGGACGCGCCGACCCTCGACGTCGATCCCGAACTGGCCGAGCGCCGCGTCGAGCTTGACGCCGCCCCGGCGACACGAAGCGGGGCCCGGGCCCGAGCACGACGAGGGCCTCGGACGGCGCGACAAGTCGGGAGGCCTTGGTCGCGGCGGCCCCCCCGACCAGGACGAGGCCCTCGGCAATCGCCGCGCGCCGCCCCCTCTCTGGAGTCGACGAGACCCCGGCGGACCAATTCGGCGTCGAGGCGGCGGCGGGTGGAGCTCAGGTTCCGCCGGACGGATCGGGAGGGGGCTCCAGGGTCAGCGCGGCTCGCGTTCGGTGGCGTGCTGCTTCGGCCCGACCTTCTCCTTGTTCTTGTTGCTGTTCTTGTTGGTGTCCTTGCCGCTCTTCGGCTTCTTCTTGGTCTTCGCGCCGCTGGCCTTGTTCTTGTGCTTCTTGGCCTCGGGCTTCACGGCCTCCGGCGCGCTGACCACGACCACCTTGGCCTCGAGCACGGCCTCGTCAGCATCCTCGGCGCGCTTTGCCGGTGACGGCGTCGCGCCCAGGAGGTCGGCGATCCGCTCGAAGAGCAGATCGAACGATCCGTTGCCGATGGACTTCAACTGTCGCGTCACCTCGGCGCGGGCCATTTCGGCCAGCTGCTCGCCCATCAAACGCCCGAACCGCGTCAGCTGCTCGAGGTCGCGCCAGGCACTCTCGCGCTCGTCCTCGTCGGGGTCGAACAGTCGCTTGGCGATGTCCTCGGCCCGGGCGGCGGTCGCCTGACCCACCGCGGCCCCGGCCTCCAGATACTTCTGCCAACTCTCGTTGGAGGTCACCAGACCAGGGTACTTCCGGGCCCGCTCGGACCAGACCCGGTTCCCCGTCAGCCGCTCAGGGCGACGATGGCGGCCGCGTTGTCGATCGGTCGCGGGCGTCGCCCATGCCAGCGCGCCCGATGTCGCCATCGCCGCGATCGCCAGAGCGAGAGCGAACCGCGATCCGAATCCTCGGCGCACCTCGACAAGCGTGGCAGCGAGGCCCGCCGATGTCGCTGCGCCGTCAGCCGATCGAGGACCGTACGAGCCCGAGGAGATCCTGGGCGACTGCGTCGGCTGGAGGGTCGACGGGGTCGTCGGGTCCGGTCACCCCGGACAGCACGAGTGCGAACCGCGCCCCAAGCGCCCGGGCGAGGCGGCCGTCGGTCGAGGGCCGGTCCCCCACGGCAACGCTCACGTCGGGGTGCCGTCGGCGGATCAGCGCGGTCATCGGGTCGTGGGGCTTGCCTGCGACCACCGCTTGCTGGCCCGAGGCGGTGACCACCGCGGCGAGGAGCGCGCCCGATCCGGGCAGCAGGCCGTCTCGAGTGGGAAACGTCGGGTCCTCGTTGGTGCCGATCAGCCGGGCACCGGCCCGCACTGCGCTCGAGGCAACCGACAGGCGCTGGAAAGTGAAGTCGTGCGTCCACCCGACGACGACGACGTCGGCCGGCGGAGCGTCGACGAGCCGAGCACCGCGTCCCAGGAGCGCTTCGCGCGCGCCGCCGTCGGCCAGTGCGAACACGGTCTCGCCCTCTTCCACAAGGGACGCCGCGGCCTGCGCCGAGGTGATCAGGTCGTCGGCCGTCGCCGGGATCTCGGCCCTTGCCATCCGAGCCAGGAGCTCGTCGAGGGTGGGAGCGGAGTTGTTGCTCGCGAACACGACGCGAACGTCGCGGGCGCGCAGCTCGGCGATCGCCTGGCTCACGCCGTTGATCGCCTCGCCGGCCAGCCACACGACGCCGTCCAGGTCGAGGACCCAGGTCCCCGCCAACGGCACGCCCCGACCGTCTGGTCCCATGGGACCACCTTCGCCGCGTCACGCTCCCCCGTCCAGCCAGCGTGTAGTGGTTCCGAAGCCAGAGCGACACCCGAACGAACCGAAGACGGGCCGTCGGGACAAAATGCCAGCCGCCGACAGCCAGCGTCGTCGGGTGGCCGACCAACTACGATCGCCGCCCGTGGCGACGTTCCTCGTCGACGGCCGGGACCTCTGTCTTCGACTGAGCTGGGTGGAGAAGTTGGAGGCCGCGCACGGCAATGTCCGCGTCCCCCTCGCCACCATCGCCGCGGTCGCGCGCGGTCGCCAACGCCTGGCCCGAGCTGCGTGGCATCCGCGCGCCAGGCACCGGGATCCCAGGCGTGGTCGCGGTGTGCACCCGCCGGGGCCCCTTCGGCAAGGACTTTGCCGCGGTGCATGGCAAGGGCGCCGCGGTGGTCGTCGAGCTCGAGGGCGCGCCCTTTCCGCGGCTCATCGCGACGACACCGGATGCCAACGACATGGCGGCCATGATCCGCGGGAGCGCCACCCGGTGAGATCGCCTCGGCCTCGAACGGGCTGAGCGGCGACGATGGCACAACTGATCTTCGACAAGGTGACGAAGCGTTTCGATGGCACAGTCGCCGTCGACAACCTCGACCTCCGAGTGCACGACGGCGAGTTGCTCGTCCTGCTCGGTCCGTCCGGTTGCGGGAAGACGACCGCGCTGAGGATGGTGGCCGGGCTGGAGGAAGTGAGCGAAGGGACGATCCGGATCGGCGAGCGCGTCGTGAACGACGTCGAGCCCAAGGACCGGGACGTCGCGATGGTTTTCCAGTCCTACGCCCTGTACCCACACCTGACGGTGGCCAAGAACATCGAGTTCCCGCTCCGCCAGCGCAACGTCGAGAAGGCCGAGCGGGTCCGGATGGTCACCGAGGCGGCGGCGACACTCGGACTGAGCGCGTTCTTGAACCGACGACCCGGCCAGCTGTCCGGCGGACAGCGCCAGAGGGTCGCCCTGGCCCGGGCGATCGTGCGGTCGCCCCAGGCCTTCTTGATGGACGAGCCCCTGTCCAACCTGGACGCGGCACTGCGGACCCAGACCCGCGCCGACATCGTGACCCTCCAGCAGCGGCTCCGGACCACGACGCTGTACGTGACCCACGACCAGGTCGAGGCCATGACCATGGGCGACCGCATCGCGGTCATGAGCGGCGGGGTGCTTCAGCAGGTGGCAGCGCCCCAAGACGTCTACGCCAACCCCGCCAACGTCTTCGTGGCCGGATTCCTCGGTGCCCCCGGGATGAACCTGCTGAAGGGGACCCTCGACAGGAGCGCCGGCGGGCCGAAGGTGCGCGTCGACACCGGGTCGGTGCCCTTCCCGGCCCGGTTCGGGGCCGCCGGGGCCAGCGCGGTGGTGGTCGGGTTCCGCCCCGAGGCGGTCTCCGTCGACGCCCAGGGCACGCTCGGGGCCACCGTCGACATCGTCGAGTTGCTCGGCGCGGAGGTCCACGTCGTGTGCCGTGTCGGCGACGCCCGGGTCGTCGTGCGCCAGGACGTCACGCGGCCGCGGCCCCAGATCGGCGAACAGATCAAGCTGCCGCGTCGACCCCGACGGCCTGCACGTCTTCGACGAAGCGAGCGGGGAGCGCTTACTCGACTCGGGCACCGCGCCGCCCCGGGTGACGACGAGGCCGGCCGATGTCAACGCGTTCGAGCACAAGCGCTGGAACGACGACACCTGGACCACCGCATGGCTGAAGCGGGAGACCATCACCGCGTCGGTGACCCCGATCTTCTTGGAGCACGTGTCGGTCTCTCCGGGCGACCGCGTGCTCGAGATCGGCTCGGGCACCGGCGACCTGGCGCTCGAGATCGCCGCCCGGGTGGCACCCGGCGGGACGGTCCTCGGCGCCGACATCTCGGCCCAGTTGGTCAGGGTGGCGCGAGAAGGCAGCGAGAGCCGGCAACGACGCCGTGCACTTCGCGGTCCTCGACGCGCAGACCGCGAGCTTCGAGGGCGGGCCCTTCGACGCCGCCTTGAGCCAGTTCGGCGTGATGTTCTTCGACGATCCGGTGGTGGCGTTCTCCAACATCGCGGGCCAACTGTCGCCGGGCGCGCGGCTCACCTTCGTCTGTTGGCAGGACATCGACGCCAACCCCTGGTTCATCGGCCCGGTCCTCGCCCGTTATGTCACCACGATCGTGCCACCCGGTGCCGATGGCGTGCCACCCGGCCCGTTCGCCTTCGGCAACCCCGACCGCGTGCGCACCATCCTCCGCGGCGCTGGATTCGAGGACATCGAGCGGACGCCCTATGAGCGCACGACGGTGGTCGAACGCGAGGCGCTCGTCCATCCGAGCCAGCTTGCCGAGATCCCCGCCCCGGAGTTGCCCGAGGCCATGGTGGCGGTCGAGGAGCGGCTGTCACCCTTCCGTCGCGAGGTCGACACCTTCGACATCCCGCTCGCCTTCCAGGTCTTCGTCGCCCGTCGCGCCTGAGAGGTTCGCGCACCGGCCCGGAGCTGGCCCGATCAGCTCGGGCATATGACCCAGAATTGGCATCCCCCGGCGTTAGGCTCGTCTCACCAGGGAGAACCGGCTCCGGAGGGTCGAATCGGTCGGCCAGCCGGGGTCAGCAGCTGGCGCGCGGCCCGGCGCCCGCGTGACTGCTACCTCCGACCGAATCGATAACGAGGCGGGGCGTGGGAAAAAGGGATCTGCCGACCGGCGTCGAGCGGCCGACCGATCGAGCGATTGACGGAGCACCCGCGGTGATCCCGCGTGGCGAAGCGTCGCTCGAACCAACGCCGCTGCGCTCCCCCGGGCTTGGAGGCGACCGAGTCGAGTCGAGCCACGAGCTCGCCGGCGGGCTCGTGGCCCGCAACCGCGAGCTCGCGCATCTGGACCACGTCTTGTGGAAGGCACGCGCCGGGTCCGCGAGCACGGTGGTGCTGCGGGGTGAGCCGGGCGTGGGCAAGAGCGCGCTGATCGAGTCGACCGTCGCCCGCGCCAGCGACTTCTACGTGATCAGGCTGCGCGGCAGACGCGCTCGACGAGCGCGGTGCGCTCCCCAAGGAGTGGCCACAGCCCGTCGTGGAGCTTTTGAACAACGCGCCGGTCCCGATGCCCGCTCCGGGCGACGCGAGCGCCGCCGAGCTCTCCCCCGCACAGCTCGCCGCGGGCGTCGAGGCGGCGAAGCGGGCGGTACGCAAGCTGTACGACCAGGCCCAGTCGCCGCTTTTGATCGCCGTCGACGACGTGCACCTCCTGCCCGGGTGGTTCGCCAACGTGGTGAGCCGGGCGGTCACCCACGAGTTGACCGAGTTGCCCGTGGCGCTCGTGCTGGCGTGGCGCGACACCCCCCACCTCCCCTCCCCCGAGCTCGACGAGCCGGTGCCCGAGCACCGGCTCGAGGGCTTGACCCTCGCCCAAGCCAACACACTCCTGCTCCAGCAGTTCGGCGAGCTCCCGGCCGAGTCCGTCGTCAACGCGCTGCTCGCGTCGACCGGGGGGAACCCGAGCACGCTGATCGACGCGTGTAACCGGCTGGGCGAGGAGCAGCTGCAGGGTTGGCGCCCTCTGCCCGAGCCCATCCCGATCGGACAGGGACTGGTCAGTGCGTTCGGCCAGCGCCTCGCGGGCCTGGGCGAGGACATCCGCTACACGCTGGCCACAGCGGCGGCCGGGCGACTGCCGGTGAGCATCCTCGAGGCGGCGCTCGAAGACCTCGGCCTCAACCTCGAGGTGCTGCGCCCGGCCCAGAAGGCCGGGATCGCGTTGCTGCGCGGCGAGCGCCTCGACTTTGCCCATCCCCTGGTGCGGGCGAGTGCCTTTTGGTCCGTCCCGAAGGAGCTGCGCTCCGGGGCCCACGCGGCGATCGCGCGCGCCTACGCCACGCGCGGTCAGATCGAGCGGGCCGCGTTTCACGCCGCCCAACACGCCGTGCGACGCGACGAGGGCGTGGCCCGGCTTTTCACCCAGAGTGCCCGCATCGCGCTCGATCGGGGCGATGCCACCCGGGCCGCCCTGCACGAGGAGGTGGCCGCAGACTACGGCCCGACCGACGACGCGAGCCGCGCCATCTCGCCCGCGCCGCCTCGCTGTGGATGAGCGTCGGCGAGATCGCCCGGGCCCGCGTCTGCGTCGAGCGCGCCACGGACTTCTCGGTGTCCGAGCGCGTCGCGTGCGAGATCGCCTACCAACGGGCCCGAACCCGCCTCGCCGGCGACCTGTCCCCGTCGGTTGCCGACGAGATCCGCGAACGCGGCGCGGCGCTGTGAGTCCGACGCGGCCTACCGGGCCGTCTTGATGCTGGTCGACGCCGTGGCGTGCCAGCTGCTCGGCGGCTGCTCCGACGACTCGGCGGAGGTGGCCAAGCACACGGTGCGCCTCGCCCGGACGGTGAGCAGCCACGCCGAGGCGCTGGCCACGGCCACGCTCGGAGCGGCGAACGTCTTCGAAGGCAGCCCGGGCGCTCGCACCGACGTCGACCTGATGGCGGTGAGCTCGCTGCTCATCGGCCAGACCCAGGAGTTCCCGGCCTCCCCTCAACTGGCCCTCGTCATCGGCGACAGCCTTGCGCACCAGGGCCATGCCGAGCAGGCGATCCGCTGGGCCCAGTGGATCGAGGACTGCGCCGACACCGTCGGTGACCGTGCGCTGGTCGCCGTCCCCTCGCTCATTCGGGCCACCCTCTCGCTCGGCCAGGGTGACCTGGCCGAGGCGGCCCGTGACGCCGGCGCGGCGGCCGAGCTGGCCGAGCGCTGCGAGCAGCACACGCTGGCGGCGCGTGCCTTCGGAGTGCTGACCGAGGCCGACGCCGGGCACGGCTCCTACGACGCCGCCTTCGAGGTGGCGGCCCGGCTCTTCGGACTCTCCGGCGAGGTCGGCCGCGCCGCACGGGTTCAGACGCTCACCATGCTGGCCAACCTTGAGCTCCAACGCGGACGGGTCGCGTCCGCGTTCGCCTGGCTCGGGGCGGCCGAGGACGACGGAGTGCCCAAGGTCGGCGCTCGAGCGGCCAACCCCCACCACGACACGGTGCGCGCCGCGTTCGCACCCGCCACCACTGAGATCATGGTGCTCGGGCGTCGTCGCCATCTCGTCGCGCCGCTGGTCGACGTCGTGAACAGGGCGCGCAAGGCGGGGGCGGTTCGGCCCGGCTGGTCCGAGTGGGTCTCGGGCATCGCCACCGACGACGTCACCGATGCCTCCGAGATGTTGGGCAACGCCCGTGACGCGATGGACGGCCAGCCATTGCTCGCGGCGCGCATCGAGCTGTGCTGGGGCGTGCGGCTCGCCGAAGCGGGGCGGGTCGAAGAAGCCCATGGCCATCTGAAGGAGGCGGCGGCGGCGTTCGAGCGCCTGGGCGCAGGCGGCTGGCTGGCGCTCGTCCAGCGGGAGTTCACCCTGCTCCCCTCGGCCGAGGAATTCGGCGAGGCCGCGCTGGCGGCCATGGCCGCCGAGTCCCAGTCGGCCCCCCAGGCGATGACGACCAGCCCACCGAGCGACGGGGTGGACCATGCACCCTGGGAGATCACGCTGCTCGGGTCGTTCTCGGTGCGGCGCTTCGGCCAGCCGGTGTCGCTCCCACTCTCCCTCGCCGCGCAGGGCCTGAAGATCGTGGCGCTGCACGAGAAGCTCCCGGTCGAGGAGCTGGTCGAGCTGTTGTGGCCCGACGCCGCACCCGGCGTGGGGACGAGGCGGCTGCGCAACGTGCTGTGGCGGGTCCGCGCGGCGAGCGGTGAGCTGTTGGAGCGAGACGACAACTTCATCCGCCTCGCCCAGGACGCCGTCACCGACGTCGGGCGGTTCCGTCAGCTCGGCGAGGAGGCGGTGCGCCGCGACACGCCGCCCGATGACGCGGTGCGCTTCGCGCGCGAAGCCCTCCTTCTCTACCGGGGGGAGCTGCTCCCCGGTGACCGCTACGCCGACTGGGCCGCCGGCTATCGCGAGTCCTTCGCCCGCCTGCACATCCAGCTGCTCGACCTCCTGCTCGAGGAGGCGGTGACCCACGAGCACCTCCAAGAGGCGCTCGCGCTGTTGGACCGGTTGATCGACGCCGACCCCTACGAGGAGAACCACTACCTGCGAACGGCCGAGCTCCTGGCCCGCTCGGGCAACCGCCGGCGAGCGCTCTCCACCTTGGACCGCGCCGAGCGGATGCTCGCCGACCTCGGTGTCCCGCCGTCGCGGAGCCTGTCTCGAGCCCGCGCCGCGATCGGCGCCGAGGGCGAGGGCGACGCGGACTGAGCGAGGCCTGCTAACGGACCGCGATCGCCCGGGCCTGATCGGGGCCCGGCCCCAAGGCCGAGCCGCCGGTCGCTGGCCGTGGGATCAACGATGCGACCGTTGCGCCCGAGACGGGGGGTGTCGGGTGGGCGTTGAGCGAGGGAGGGCCATCGGCGGCGCCCGCGCCACGCGGCGGCGCCGACGAAGTGAGGAAACCTTCGCCGGCGACCGTGCCCCGGACCAGCATCACCCGTCGGGCGAGCTTGGCCAACACGACGCGGGCGGCGTCCCAGTGCAGCGCACCCGCGCCCTCGGAGGCGGCGAGGGTGAGCCGGCCGGCGAGCGGCGCCAGACGCGTCGAGCCGATCAGGCGCACGGCGAGGGCGACCGGAGAGGGAAGGTCCCCGGTGAAGACCGAGGGATCGAAGGGCCCGAGGCGCTGGTGCACCGCATGGAGGCGCACGAGGCCGGCACCGCGGCGTCGGGCGTCGCGCAGAAACGCCCGGTTGTCCCGCTCGTGGCGGTGGAAGGCCTCCAGGGTCGGGTCGAACTTGCCGACCAGCCCGGCCTCGGCCAGCCGCATGCCGAAGTCCTGGTCGGCGTGGTAGGAGGCGGTGAACCGGGGCGAGTAGAGGCCGACCGCCAGCACGTCGGCGCGCCGCATCGAGACGTTGCCGAGCCACAAGTTGTCGAGCACGGTGCTCTGCCCGGCCCGGATCCGCCGGATCTGCAACAGGTAGTCGCGCGCGTAGAGACGGCTGCCGATGTCGGCGCCCCGTTCGGGGAGCTGGACCGGCATCGGGCCGGCCAGGACGAGCCCGCGCTCGATGGCATGGCGGCACGCGTGCGCCGTCGCGAGCCCATGGCTCGGGTAGACGTCGTCATCGAGCAGGAGCACCACCTCGGCGTCGGTGCGTCGCATGGCGATCTCGAGCGCCCGGAGCTGGCCGACTTGGGGTGCCTGCTCGTAGAGGAGCCGGTCGAAAGACTCGGCGAGCCGCTCGAGGGTCGCGATCGACGCCGGGTCACCACCGTCGACCACGACGACGAAGTGGCGCACGCCGTGATCGGCCAATACCTCGGGGACCAGTGCCTCGATGTTCGCCGCCCGGCCCTTCGTGGCCATCATCACCGACACGGTCGGGATTTCCAAGGGCGGGCTCACCGGTCGCCGCCCCCGCCGCGCACCAAGCGGCCTGGTGTCCGGGCGAGGATCCGCAGGTCGGCGGCGAAGGACCAGCTGGCCACGTACTGACAGTCGAGCCGACACAGCTCCTCGAAGCGGAGGTCGTGCTGGCCGCACACCTGCCAGAGCCCGGTCAGGCCGGGGCGGATCTCGAAGCGCCGGCCGACCCAGTCGGGCAAGAACGAGCACTCCTCGGGGACGAAGGGCCGCGGTCCAACGAGCGACATCTCACCGCGCAGCACGTTGAACAGCTGCGGCAGCTCGTCGACGCCGAGGCGCCGGAGGATCCGCCCGACCGTGGTGACGCGCAGTTCGATGTCGGGGAGCTTTGCCAACGGGACCGGCGCGACCCGGTCCCCGAGTGGGTGCTCGTTGGGTCCCGGCTCCCGCATCGTGCGGAGCTTCAGGATCTGAAAGAAACGGCGGTCGATTCCGAGGCGGTCTTGGCGGAACAGGACCGGTCCCGGTGACGTCGCCTTGATGGCGAGCGCCGACCCCACGAGCACCGGCGAGACGAGGACCAGCGCGACGGTCGCTCCGACGATGTCGAACGCCCGCTTCACGAAGCGGCCGAAGCGCCCGGGGGGGCCGCCATCGAGGCTGATCACGGCCAACCCCTCGAGGTCCTGGAAGCTCGCCTGCCATCCGGTCAGCTCGAAGTAACGCGGCACGACGTCGACCGCGACGGTCCCGACCAGCGAGCGCAGGATGTCGGTGGTGCGCGCCGGGTGCGAGCGACTGAAGGCCACCACGACCCGGTCGATCATGCCGAGACGGCAGATGGAGGGCAGTGCCTCCAGGTCACCCAACACCGCCTCGTCGCCGACGGGATCGTCGTCGACGAAGCCGACGAGCTCTACGTGACGCGAGCGCGCGAGGCGGGCGCCGATGTCAGAGGCGATGGTGCCGGTGCCGACGACCACCACGCGTACCGGGCGGGTGTCGCTGCGGGCCCGGGCGCCGATCACCGCGGCGCGAGCGAGCGGCAGCGCGACGGCGCATCCGCCGAAGGCAGCGGCGATGGCGACGGGCTGGAGCGGGCCGCGCAAGAGGGTCGGGAAGAGAGCGGCCATCGCCAGGGTGATCAGCGCGCCGATGACGATGGCGGACTCGACGGTCGCCACCTCGTCAGCCGGGGCCGGCGCGATGTGGCGGCGGGCCCGCGGGTAGACGCGCTTGGCGATCGCCGCCGCGGCGAGTGCTGCCCACGAGATCCCGACGAACTCGAGGTTGGTTGCGGTCGAGGCCCGGGCGGGGGCGAGCATCGGGAGGAGGTTGCTCGCGAGGAGAAGGACGAAGAGTGCGACGAGGCCGTCGCTCGCAGCGAGCCATGCCCATCCCGGACGCTGCGGGGCCAGGTCCATGGGGACCGAGAACAGGTTGCGCCGCGAGGTGCGCTGCAGGACGGCGATGTCGCTGCCCATGGCCTCACGCTCGAGGGTCGGAGCGCTCATCGGTCGGCTTCTTGGCCCGAGCGGACCGTGCGGCTGTGGGCCATCTCCTCGCCGGCGGTCTCCAGCACGAATGCGAGCAGCTCGTCCGCCGAGCGAACGGCGAAGCGCTGGCCGGTCGCGACGGCCTCGACCTCGCCGGCGAACCGCCCGTCTCTCAGGCTTTCGGGTCGCACCCGCAGGACGTATGACACGAACATGGTCGTAGGGTACGGAGGCCCCGTCCACCGACCGTCCCCGCCGCGCCGGGCACGTTTGGTCGGAAATTGGGACAATCGAAAGACGTTCGTGGGACCGGCTGCTCATAGGGTGCCTGCCATGAAGAATCCCCAGGACCAGACCATCGAGGCGGTCCGCCTGGCCCGTGACCTGTGCATGGGCATGGGCGCCTTTGTGGTCTCGACCAAGGGAGACGTCCGTTTCGAGCTGGCCGCGCCCAGCCCCACCGGGGTCGGCGAGCGGGTGGCGCTGCTCGCCCGCTCGTGCCTGGAGCGTCCCGGCGCCCAGGGCAACGAACCCTTCTGGAACGCCGAGATCCTGGGCGAGGACGAGTCGGCCGACGACTCGCTGGCCTGTGTGGCCGTGCCCATCCGGGCCGGGACCGAGTGGTCCGGCCTCCTGGGCGTCGTCGACACCTGGCTGCCCGAGCTCGACGAGGAGCAGCGCCTGGGCCTCCTTCAGCTGACCCAAGCACTCGGCAGCCAGCTGGCCTTGGGCGCGATCAGCCTTGGTGGCCCCGGCTTCTACAGCGTGCAGGACACCGTCGAGACCGAGCCGTACCCGACCCAGCCTCCGGTGATCCCGGTGGTCGACGAGACCGCCGACGAAATGGCCGACGCCGAGCTCACCCCGACCGACGAGCCGGTCACCGACGAGCAGACCCCGACCGACGGTGCCGAGGTCGAAGTCGGCTCCGGCATCGGGCTGCTCGACGAGGTCATCGAGCACTTGCCCGAAGGCCTGGTCGTCACCCGTGACGACGGCACCATCGTGTTCGCCAACGCCGCCTTCAGCGACCTCTCGGGCCTCCTGCCCGAGGAGACCCTCGGACAAGACATCACCGAGCTGCTGCACCGTAGCGGCACGACCGAGACCGAGACGACGTCCTCTCTGCTCGACGTCCCCTACCCGGGCCGCCACTTCGATCTCGCGCACGTCGACGGTCAACCCCTCCCCGTGCAGGTGAGCGGCGCCCGGTTCTCGTCGCGCTTCGTCGGCGACTGCCACGTGGCCGTCCTGCGCGAGGCGCTCGGCGGCGCCACCATCGGGTCAGGCACCACACTGCAGGTCCTCCTCGACGCGCTCGACGAAGGGATCGTCGTGTGCGCCGCTGACGGCACCGTCCTGATCGCCAACCGCGGGGCCAAGGCGCTCCAGGGGCTCCCGCTCGACGAGGAGCTCGTCGGCCTGTCGTTCCCCTACTCCCCCGCGCTGTGCAGCTCGGACGGCTCACCGCTCTCCGAGTCGCACCACCCGATGAGTCGGGCCCTGCACGGCACGGTCGTGCGTTCCGAGCAGCTGCAGCTGGGCGGCGAGGACCGCCGTCACCTGGTGGCCTCGGCCAAGCCGTTCGAACTCGAGGACGGCTCGACGGGAGCGCTCCTCGTGTTGCGCGACGTGACGTCGCAGCTCGAGGAAGAGGCATGGCTCATGCACCTCGCGCTCCACGACCCGCTGACCGGGCTCGCCAATCGCTACCTGCTCCTTGACTATCTCCGCCGGGTGCTCCTCCAGTTCCGCACCCGGGGCGGCTCGATCGCCCTCGTCTTCTTGGACCTCGACGACTTCAAAATGATCAACGACCGGTTCGGCCACGACGTCGGTGACGAGGTGCTCGTCGCAGTCGGTCGGCGCATCCAAGGAGCCGTTCGCTCAAGCGACATCGTCGCCCGACTCGGGGGTGACGAGTTCGTCGTGGCCCACGCGGCCTCTGACGACCCGGGCGAGATCGAGATGGTGATCTCCCGCATCCGGAAGACCTTGACCGCCCCCTACCAGGTGCGCGGCCAGACGCTCGCTGTCAGCGCCTCGATCGGATGGGTGGCCGCCGATCCTCGCCACGAGGACCCGACCACACTGCTCGTCCGGGCCGACCGCGAGATGTACCGGCGCAAGAGCGCCCGTCACCGTGCGGCGGAGGCCGCCGAGCAGTGAACCCTCCGACCGCTCCGACCACCCACCAGGACCTGTCCGCCGACCAGGCGCGGGCCATCGGCGTTCAGCTCGCCGAGCACCCGCTGCTGGCGGCGCGCGCTGGCGACGGGCGACCGGGCCTGGTGGAGGTGCTCACCGACGCGCGCCCGCTGCTCAGCACCTACGGCGTCGGCTTCGAGATGCTCCGCACCCGCCCTGGGCTCGTCGTGGTGCGCGCCCGCCCCGAAGGAAAGATCGGCGCGCTGGCCGCATGCGAGCTCGTGAAGGGCATGCTCTCGGCAGTCGCCGCGCAGGTCTGTGACGTGCGGTCTTCGCTCGTCGAGAACACCTGTGCCAACCGCGGTGGCGCGGCCTGCCTGTACTCGATGGTTTGGGAGGACCAGCCGGCGACCCCGCCCACCCCGGCGGCGGCGACGAAGGAATTGGCCGAGATCGACGAAACGGGTGGCACCGACCACGACCTGCCGTCGTGGGACGTCCCGATGTCCCCGCCCACCCCGGCTGGCGCCCCGCGCGAGGTCGACGTCGAGCCGGTCGCCAAGGCCCCGACGACCACCGCCCGGCCCGGTGCGGAGTCTGTCCTGCCGGCGACTGCCAGCTCCTCCACCTCGTACCAGTTCCAGGTGAGCACCCCCAGCGCCATCGTCGTGCCAGCCGCCAGCACCCCCGGGCCGGCCGCCCCGCCGGCGCCCGCTCCCGCAACGCCCGAGCCCACCGCGCTCATCCAGCCGACGATCGCGCCGGAGCTTTTCCCCGTCGCAACCACCCCCCGCCGCAGCTTCCCGAGGGGCTTGGTGCGCCGCGGCTGGCTGCTGGCGCTGGCGCTGGTCGCCGGTTCGGCCGGCGGCTGGTTCGCCGGCGTGCACGCCGGGACCTCCTACAGCGCCCAGGCGGTGGTCGTCGTGCAGTCCGGCGCGGGCAAGACCGGCCCGGGCAGCGCCAACGACGCGCTGGCCCTTGCCACGACGTACTCGGCCCTGATCCCCAAGGACCAGTCGATCCTCTCCACGGCGGGCGGCGTGCTCAACCTTTCCAACTCCGCCGTCGCCAACGGCCTCAGCGTCACGGTCGAAGAGGGCACCTCGCTCCTCCAGATCGACTTCACCGCCTCGAGTCCGCAACGGGCCATCGAGGGCGCGCAGGCCGTGGCCCACGCGGTGGCGAGCGGCACGCCGCGCACCGATGCCATCGCCACCGGGTCGATCGCCGTCGTGAGCCTGCCCACCGGCGCCCACCGGCAAGGCACGTTGCACAAGGACGGCGTCGTGCTGGGCGGATTCCTCGGCATCGTGGTGGGGCTGATCCTCGTGCTGGCCGCCGAGCGCGCCGACCCCCGCATCGACGACGCACCGGCCATGGCGACCGCCAGCGGATGCCGCGCCGCCCTCGTGCCGACCGACCTCTCCTTTGCCGAGCTGGCCCGGGTCCTGGCCGACGCCGGACAGAAGACCGGCCTCACGATCGTCCCGGTCGAGGTGTCGGACACCACACCCACGATGGAGCTGGCGCGCGGGCTCCGTCCGTGCTGGCCGGTCGACGGTCCCGCGGTGTCGATCAGCACCTCATTCTCTTCCGGTGTGGTCGAGCTCTCCCGGGGCACCGGGCCGACCGTGCTCGTCTCACACCCCGGAACGCGTCAGCGCGACGTGCTGGCCGCCGCCGAGCGGCTGCGCATGATCGGGCGTCCGCCGATCTGGGCCGTGCTCACCAACCGGCGGCTTCGTAGTCGAGTGTCGGACCGTGTGGGCTGAGCTGGGCGACGCTGCGCTCCTCACGCCATCGCGCAAGCTGCGCGTCGGAGCGCCCGAGAACGGCTGGTTCGCCGACCGACCGCGCCCGCTCCTCTTGGGTGGTGGCGCGGTGCTGGTCGCGTTCGTCCTCGCGTTCGTCGCCGTCGGCAAGCCCGATCTCGGCATCGCCGCTCTCGGTGGGCTCGCCGTGGTCGTGGCGGTGCTCGTGCGGCCGGTCATCGGCGGCCTGCTCCTCGTCGGCCTCGTGCCGATCCTCTCGGGCATGCAGCCCGGCGTGCCCGTGTCGCACCTGCGGCTCTCCGAGGTGCTCATCGGGGTCGTCGGTGTCACCGTGCTGGTCTCGGCGCGCCGTGTCGACGCCGTCAAGTGGAGCAGCCTCGATTGGCTGTTGTTGGCCTACGGCGTCGTCTGGGCCGCCTTCGGCGCGATCGACGGAGTCGGTCAGCATCTAAGCATCACCGACTGGGGCACGGTCCTCGGCCAGCTGCAGTTCTTCCTTCTCTACCGCGGCGTGCGAACGTCGCTGCGCACGGCCGCCGAGCGCAAGGCCGCCGTCGCGGTCCTCCTCGTCGCGACGGTCCCGGTGGCGCTCCTGGCCGTCCTGCAGGAGTTGCACGTCGGCGCGATCGTGAACTTCATCAACCGGATCACCGGCGGCGTTGCCGGGGCGGTCGTGAGCACGACCTCGGCCAGCCGGGCGACCGGTCCCTTCGACAACTGGGCGGCGCTCGCCGGCTACCTGCTGCCCCTCCTCCTCGTGCTCTGGGCGCTCACCATGGCCGGCCAGACGGCGCGCCATCGGAAGGCGAGCTGGGCCGTCGGCGTGATCGCGCTCACCGGGTTGCTGCTCACCGCCGAGCTCTCGGCCATCATCGTGCTCATCATCGGCGCCGCTGTGCTCGCCACCCAGTACGGGTATGGCCGGCGCGCCCTCAAGCTCCTCGGGGCGGCGGTCGTCGTGGGCGGGCTCGTGGCCACGCCCTTCCTCGCCACCCGGATCAACCAGGAGTTCGCGACGGCGGCGGGCTCGGGGCGCCACGCCGGCGTGCCCCAAACCCTCGACTTCCGCTGGGACGTCTGGACCACCCAATACATCCCCGCCATCGAGGCCCGTCCGCTTGCCGGCTACGGCGTGGAGCTGCCGCCCACGATCCAGTGGCCGTACCCCGAGTCCCAGTACATCTCGTACCTGATGGAGGGCGGGTTCCCGCTCCTCGTGGTCTTCGGCGGCCTCGCCTGGGCCATGGTCCGGCGGAGCCGTGAGGCGGCGCGGGCCACGGATCCGTTCGAACAGGCCCTCGGCCGCGCCGTGTTCGTGACGGTGGTCGCCATGCTGGTCATGAACCTGATCTGGCCCTTCCTGAGCAACGGCGGCCTACCCCAGGTGCTCTGGTGTCTCCTCGCGATCGCGCTCCCACGCCCGGCGCCACGCGCGGCGACGACCGCCACCGACCTCTCTACCAAAACCCTCGTTCTCGCAGGAGGTTTGTCGTGACCATCCGCCGCCGACTCCGCGTCGCCCGCCGCCGCATGGCGCGCGCCATGCGACCGGGCCGGGTCCTCGGCTCGATCACCCTGGTCGCTGCCGCGGGTGTCGCCGTGTGGCTGCTGCTGCTCGTCGTCTCCGAGAACACCGTGGCCCCGACGGCGAGCGCGACGACGCCGACCACCGCGCCCAAGTCGCTGGCCGCGCCGAAGACGACGACGGTCCCGAAGACGACCGCCGCGCCCAAGGCAGCACAGAAGAAGGTGACGACGCCCGTCGCCCAGACGGTCCCGCTCGGCGTCTATGCGGGCCCGGGCTCCCCGGTCGCCGCCACGGCGTTCAGCGCGGACGCCGGCGCGCCGGTCCCGTACGCGTTCGACTACATCGATGACTCAAACTGGGCCGGGATCTCCAACCCGATGTGGTTCCTCCAGCGCTGGAACGGCTCGGGCTTCCGGATGATCTGGGGCGTGCCCATGCTCCCAAAGACCGGCGGTGCGACGCTGGCGACCGGCGCGACGGGCGCGTACAACGTGTACTTCAACGAGCTCGCCCAGACCCTCGTCGACAACGGCCAGGCGGCCTCGGTAATCGTGCTCGGCTGGGACCCCCAGGATCCCACGGTTCCCTGGACCGCCTCGACCCCTGCCGAGGCGGTCCAGTACGTCGCCTTCTGGCGCCAGATCGTCACCACGATGCGTTCGGTTCCCGGTCAGCAGTTCAGCTTCGTCTGGGACAGCGCACCGGGGAGCGACGCGTTGGCTCCAGCGACGTTGTATCCGGGCAACAAGTTCGTCGATGTCATCGCGACCGACGCGTTCGACGTGGGCGATTCGGTCGTCGCTTCGGGGTGGAACGCCTTCGCGATGTCCGAGGACGGCCCGGACTGGTATTCCACGTTCGCGATCCGCCACAACAAGCCGTTCATGATCGCCAAGTGGGGTGTCGTCCCGACGAACCAGCAGGGCGGCGGGGACAGCGCCACCTTCGTGAACAACTTCTTGCATTGGGCTGACCAGCAGCACCTCTTTGCTGCCGTGACCTGGGACTATGGGACCTGGGCGGTGACCGGCGGAGCCTTCCCGAAGGCCGAGGCGGCCCTGCACTCGGTCGCCGAGGCCGGAGCGATCGCGCCCGAAGCGAAGGCAATCGACTCCTAACAGCGCGCGCTGATGAGCGGTGATCAGCCGGATGCGGGCGGCCACTCGCGATCGAACCAGCGATCGATCCGACTGGTCCCGAATGCGATCTTCTCCTGCGCGATGACCTCGGAAGGACCCTCGAGCCCTCCGATCGGCGCCTGACCGCTGAGGAAGGTGACGTCGACTTTCCCCACTGCGTTGTGGCCGAACTCGAGATAGCAGACGCCACGGCCACCGTAGGTTGCTGGGGTCACCTCTCCCCGATGGCGGGCGACGAGCTGCGCCGCCACCACGGAGGCCTGTCCCTCCGCGAAGACCCCAGCCTTCGGCGTGCCCACACTGGCCACGTCGCCGATTGCGTAGACGTCCGGGAAGCGGGTGGCAAGGGTCAGCGGGTCCACCGGAACCCATCCGTCGACCGTCATGCCGGATGCTTCGACCACCGCCGGCACCTTGTGGCGCGGCACACCCAGAAAAAGGTCGAATGCCATCTCACTGCCGTCGGAGAAGATTGCGACCCTTCGGTCCTCATCGAGACGGTCCACCAGGCGCTCGGGGTGCCAGGCGATGCCGCGTTCGGAGAACGCCCGGAGCAGCGCCTCCGACGCGGCGGGCGACGGAGGTATCGGCGCGCCGAGGGGCATGACGAGCGAAATCGTGGAGCGCTCTCGAAGACCCCGCTCGACGAGGAAATCGTGCAGCAAGAGCGCTGTCTCGCTCGGTGCCGGTGGGCACTTGAAGGGGGTCGACGTCACGCCGATGACGACGTGGCCTCCCTCGAACGCGGCGAGCACGTCGCGCGCCGCGAACGTGCCGTCCGGTGTGTAGAACTCGTGACCGACTTCGACGAGCCCGGGAGTGTCGTGTGGGTCCAGATCCGCGCCGAGGGCCACGACGAGCACATCGCCCTCATAGCTTCCCGCAACCGTCTCGACGCGCTTTGCCTCGGGGTCGATAGAAGCGATGGCACTGTGGACGAACCGCACGCCGGGCTTGGTGAGATCCGCGTACTTATGGAGCACCTCGTCGGCACGTCGCTTTCCGAACATCACATCAAGCTTGGAAAACCCAAAGATGAAGTGGTCGGACTGATCGATGAGGACCACATCGACGTCGTCGGCCATCTCGGCCGAGAGCGCCGCGCTGAGCTCGAGCCCACCGAATCCCGCCCCCAACACAAGCACGCGCATGGACGTGCACAGTATCGAGTTCGGCCTGCCCAGCCACTTTGAAGCCGACGGGGAGTCCGGATCGCTCGGCTCGGACCGGAGCTGTCCGGACCGTCTCCGCCACCCGCACACTCGACGGTGCGATGCCGCTAGACGACCGAGAGTTGGTCAGGGGTCGGGGCCGGTCCGACCAGTTCGAGCTCCCCGTTCGCCCGCCAGCGCGCCCGCCGGCCGGTGTCGAATCCGCCGCGCGGGCCACCCGGGTCGGGGGCCCATCGTTCGTCTCGGTCGCCCCTCCAGCACCGGAAGGTGGCCTCAAGCCGCTCGCGCTCGGACAGCGCAGCCAGCGCGGCTCGCTCGTCGACAGCGAAGAAGCGGGCGGCGATGTCGTAAACATCGGCGTTGGTCCGGATGCGTTCGACGTCGACGCCGACCTCGGTTCCTCGGGCGAAGCCGAAAAGCACCACGCCGCCACTGCGGGCGACGCTGAAGCGAAGCGGGCCGTCCCCGAGGTGCGGTCTGCCACTCTTGGTGTTGGCGAACTCGAGAGCTCCCAGGTTCGACACCCAACTCAGCACGAAGCAAGTGGCGAAGCCAACCCCGAGTCGCAAGCAGCCGGTCCCGGTCGATGGAGCGCCGGTGGCGGGCGGCCCGCGCTCGCTCCTCTTCACCGAGGGAGTCCGCGAGGGCGGGGAGCACCGCCGCCGGCGCGCACCACAACTGCGGGGCGCCCTCGACAACCCCGCTGGCGGATCCCTTCACGAACACTCCGATCGGCGGCCCTAGGGGCCACCCATCGGCGCATCGCGCCAGTTCCGGACGGGCGGGACGACCCTTCTCAACAGGGGAAACGGTCGATCGGGCCGACCTGGATGGTTGGGACAGGGGGCAAACGGCGATGGGACGCAAATTCCGTACGCTGTCACCACGAGTTCGAGACCCGTGCATCGACCCCGCCGTGACGGGGCCGCCGCGTGGGAAATCAGATGGCCCATCCCCCCGGGCATCTGAGTGGAGCGGGAGGCTTGTACTGCACATGACTGACCAAGGGAGCACCAACGGAGCCCACGGCGGCGTCGGGCATCTGTTGCGCATGGCCAAGACCCAGTGCGGCGTGACACTCGCCTTCGCGGCGTTGCGCAAGGCCGACGGCGGCTTCGCCATCGCCACCTTCCCGACGTTGACCGCCGATCCCACGTGGTCGGTCGAGGCGATCGACGAGCTCGTCCGCCAGACCTGGGACGATCCGAACCTCAGCGGCGGCAGCGTCCTGGTGAGAAGCGGTCGCGTGCTGAAGGGCATGTGGACCGGACAGGGCCACCACATCAAGTTGGCGGCGGCGGCGCTCAGCGACCCCGAGGCGCCGGAGCAGCCTTGGGGGCTCTTGTGCGTTGCCGAGCCGCTGGCCGGTCACTTCGAACAGGACCAGCTCAACCTCCTCGGCACCCTCGCCATCCGCCTGACGGCGTATCTGCGGGCCCGCCAGCAGGTGCTCGAGGGCTCGCTCGCCTTCGAGACGAGCGCCCCGTTCAGCGGGCACGCCGAGACCGCCCCGGAGCCGGCATACGAGCCCATGGTCGAGACCCCCGCCGTCGCCGACGCGCCGCGCACGATCTCGGAGGCAACCGCCCCCTTCGTCGGGTTCAACGAGCCGTTCCCGCGGGGCCCCTTCGACGATCTCTTCGAGGACGAGGAGACCGAGCACCCGCTCGACCACGCCGCCGATGCCTACCCCCCCATCGAGACCTCGTGGGGCACGACCGAACGCCGCGAGGCCCGGTCGGACGACTGGGAGTTCCTGGGCCTCGACGAGATCGAGTGGGTCGAGGCGGCCGTGCCGACCCCTCCTCCCTCGACGGACACCCCGACCACCTTCGAGCCGATCAACCCCCCGTCGAGCGCAACCTTCGAGCCGACGCTGGCGTTCCAGACGCCACCCGAGGGCGAGCGGACGCCGCCCCAGAGCTTTGCGACGCCGACCAAGCCCGAAGCGGCACCGCCGCCATCTTCCTTCGGCACCCGGGCCGGCCAGCCAGCGGCGCCGAGCACGCCGGCCATGCCGACCGAGCTCGACTCGCTGCTCGGGCCGGACCCCGTCACCGGGCTGGCCACCCTCACGACCTTGGTGGGACGACTCAGTACCTCGCTGGCCCACGTCGCCAACAACGAAGGCACCGTCGGCCTGATCCTGTTCGAGGTGAACTCCACGACCGAGCCGGGGCCGCTCACCACCACCGCGGTCATGACCGTCGCCGGCCGCCTGACCAACCACCTGCGCGATCGCGACGTGGTGGCGCGGATCGGACCAACGCTCTTCGCCGTCTTGGTCGACCTGCGACCGGGGGCGGTCGAGTTGGAGACGATCCGCGATCGCTCGATCCAATCGCTGACCGGCGGCACCGCGATCGGGGGCCTGCGTACGCGTTCGTCCCTGGTGTCGGCGACCGCCGGGAGCACGGTCAGCGCTGAGGACCTGCTGCGGCAGGCCGCTGACCAACTGCACACGCAGTGAACCGGGCGGGATAGCCCGCGGCGAGCGAGGAGAACATGACGCCACCCGCGCAGCCCGCCGAGGCGACCGGCGCGGACCAACCTCGACAGAGCCTCGGACAGCTGGCGGTCCGCGGCGGCGGGTACCTGGTCGGCCGGGAGGCGGTCGGGATGATCATCCGCCTGGTCGGGGTCGTACTCGTGGTCCGCGAGATCGGCCCGGGGCCCTACGGCATCTACAGCGGCGCCGCCGCGTTCGTCCTCTTCGTCGCGACCTTCGCCCAGCTCGGGCTCGAGGTGTACCTCATCCGCATGCCCGGCGAGGTCGGGCCACGTCAGTACAACCGCGCCTTCACGCTGCTCTTGGTGGCGTCGGTCATCGTGACAGCGGGCGCCGAGGCAGTCACGTTCGCGTTCGGCGGGTTCCTTCGACCCATCGGTGTGCTGGTCCCGCTCCGGGTGCTCTTGCTGAGCGTTCCGGTGAACGTGCTGTGGGCGCCCTCCCAGGCCTCCATCGAGCGCTGGTTCCGCTACCGGGCCATGGGGCTGTTGGAGCTGGGAGGGGACATCGCGTTGTACGCGACGGCGGTTCCCCTCGCGTTCTTGGGCGACAAGGCATGGTCGCTCGTCGCTGGGTACTTCGCCTGGCAGACCTGGCTCTTCATCGGCAGCTGGGCCACCTCCGGCCTGAAGCTGCGCTGGGACTGGTCGACCTCGGCGGTGCGCCACATGATCCGCCACGGGGTCAGCTACTCCTCGGCCCAGTGGGCCAGCCGCCTCGCCGACCTCGTGAACCCGCTTGTCGTCGGCACCTTCCTCGGCGCGACCGGGGTGGGCTACGTCGCGTTCGCCCAGCGCCTGGTGGACACGATCGCCTTTGCCAAGCGGGGCGCGTACCGCCTCGGGATGGTGGCCATGTCGCGGGTGGGCGACGAGGAGAAGGGTCGTCTGCGCTACTCGATCGAGGAAGGCACACTGCTCCAGCTGCTGTCCCTGGCGGTGCCGATCGCATGCTTCGGGGTGATCGCACGCTGGATGGTCCCGGTCATCTTCGGCCACGAGTGGGCCAAGGCGGTCCCCGTCTACAGCCTGCTGGCGCTCGCCTCGGTGCTGGGCGCGCCGCTCTTCATCCAGACGACCTTCTTGTTCAGCCGGGGACGCAACATCGCGGCGACCGGGATCGCGTTGGTCCAGAGCCTCTGCATCGCCGGCACGGCCATCTTCTTGGTCCATCGCTTCGGTCTGGACGGCTTCGGCGAAGCTTGGCTGTTCGGGCTGGTCGCTATCGTCGTCTGCGACCGCGTGGTGCGCCGCGGGTTCACCTTCAGCTACCGGCGGATCGTGCCCTGGATGTTCATCCTCGGCCCACCGGTGCTGTTCCCCTTGGCCCCCCTGCCATGGGCATTCCTCCTCCTGGCGCCCCTTCTGCTCGTGCTCCTGCCGCCGCTGCGGGCCGAGGTGACGCGGATCACCACGTTCCTGCGCTCGGCGCTGGCCCGCCGCACCAGGGCCACGGTCACCGACGCGGCGCTCGTCGGCACCCAACGAGACCCGGCGACCGGGGAGGCCGTGGCCGAGCAGGGGCGCGGCGGGGTCGACCGCCTGCTCTGGATGGCCCGGACCCACTGCGGCGCCGCCGTCGCCTTCGCCTCGGTGCGCCAGGCCGACGGGAGGTTCTCGAGCATCGCCCTGCCGGGCACTGCGGCCGGCTCGGCCTGGTCGGACGAGGCGCTCGACGAGCTCGTCACCCGGACCTGGGCCGACCTCGTGGGGACCGGCGGCCCGGTGGTGAGCGACGCGCTGATCGCGAACCCGGTGCCGGGTGAACCCGTTCGCCAGGTGTCGGTGGCCGCGGCCCCGCTCTCCGACCCGGGCTCAGAGGCCGCACCCTGGGGGATGCTTGGCGTCGCCGGATCGACCGGCGGTCGGTTCGAACCCTTCCAGCTGGAGCTTCTCGGCAACCTGGCCCGGCGGCTCGGCGCGCTCCTCCGAGCGCGCCACCGGCCGACCCCACCGCCAGCCGGTCTCGCCGGATCGCCACCGGGCTCGGCGGGGGGGCCTCAATCGGGCGCTCCCTTGAACCCGGTGACGAGCGAGCTCGACGTCCTGCTCGGGCCGGACCCGCTGACCGGGCTGGCCACCCTGACCGCGCTCGTCGGCCGGCTCAGCACTTCGCTCGCGCAGCTCCGCACCAACGACGGGAGCGTCGGACTCATCCTGATCGAGGTCGCCGAAGCCAACGGGTGGCAGCTGCCCAGCTCGACCACACTCATCGACGTGGCCGGCCGCCTGATGCAGCACCTGCGCGAGCGCGATCTCATCGCGAGGATCGGCCCGACGACCTTTGCGATCCTCGTCGACCTGCTCCCGGGCGCGATCAACGTTGGCGCCATCCGTGACCGCGCGCTGGTGTCGTTGAGCGGTGGCCTCGCGGCGAGCACCGGCGAGCTGCGGACACGTTCGGGTGTGGCCTGGGCGACCACCGGCACCTCGGTCACCGCCGAGAGCCTCCTGCGCAGCGCCGCGCCCGAGTTGCGCACCCAGGAGTCCGACCGGGTCTCGACGAGTGCGTCGGCCGGCACCCCCGGGGAGGCCCAACGGTGAACGACGAGCTGGCAGTCGGAGTCGACCTGGTGGACATCGCCGAGGTGGCACGTTCGGTGAAGCACTTCGGCGACCGCTATCTGCGGCGCGTCTTCACCGAACACGAGATCGCCTGTTGCCAGGGTTCGGCCGAAGTCGTCGCCGCCTCCTTGGCGGCGCGCTTCGCCGCCAAGGAGGCCACCTTGAAGGTGCTGGCGCCCGTCGACGCGCGGCCGGACTGGCGCAGCATCGAGGTCGTCCGTCTGCCGAGCGGCGCGTGCAAACTGCGCCTCCGCGGCGCGGCGGCCCGGCTGGCCGTCGAGCGGGGTCTCGGGCCCTTCGCCCTCTCCATGACCCACGAAGCGGGCCTGGCCGCGGCCGTGGTCGTGAGCGGGTCCGCGCTCGGGACGGACGAGCAGCCGACAATGGAGCCCCCCGGGACGTGACAGAGGAAGTGTCGATGAGGGTCCAGATCCGCCAAGTGATCGCCGAGCACGCGCGGCTGTCGGCGTCGATCGACGAGCTCGGCGACGACGGCGACCTCTTCGCGGCTGGGATGACCTCGCACGCGAGCGTCAACGTCATGCTTGCGTTGGAGGACGCGTTCGAGGTGGAGTTCCCCGAGACCATGCTCCGCAAGTCGACCTTCGAGACCGTGTCCAACATCGAAGCGGCGATCGGCGAGCTGCGGGTGGTGGTGTGAGGACGACCGGGACCTCCCCCGCCGCCCTCCCCTGAGCGCGTCGTCTGTGGCGGGCGATCCCCACGCCGAGCTGCGCGACCGGCTTATCGACGTGGGTCTGCTTTACCCGACCCCGGTCGCGGGCCTCTACGGGCGCTCCGAGACCTACCAAGGCGTGTTGGACGCAATCGACGCGATGGTGCACCGCTGGGCCAAGGAGCTCGAGGCCACGACGATCCACGTGCCGCCCGTCATCGCCCGGACGACGTTCGACGCGACCAACTACCTCCAGTCGTTCCCCGACCTCATGGGCTCGGTGCACGTCTTCAGCGGAAGCGACCGCGAGCACGCGGAGCTGGTGCGGCGGGTGGAAGCGGACGGCGACTGGCCGGCGCTCCTCACGCCGAGCGAGGTCGTGCTGTCATCGGCGGCCTGCCACGCGCTTTACCCGATGATCACCGGCCGTCTGCCGGCCGGCGGACGCTGGTTCGAAGTGAGCGGGTTCTGCTTCCGACACGAGCCGAGCAGCGACCCGGCGCGGATGCAGGCCTTCTCGATGCACGAGGTGGTCTACGTGGGCGACCCGGAGATCGCACAACGCCACAGGGACGAAGGTCTCCATGTCGGCATGAAGCTCCTCCGGGGACTCGGCCTCACCGTCGATCCGGTCCCGGCGAATGACCCGTTCTTCGGCCGCCTCGGCACCGCGCTGGCGGCCAGCCAGCTCGAAGAGGAGCTCAAGCTCGAAGGGGTCACGCCGATCTTCAACGGCCTGGAGCCGACCGCGATCATCTCGGGCAACTGCCACCGCGACCACTTCGGCCAGCCCTTCGCGATCGAGACCACCTCGGGCGCGGTGGCCCACAGCGCGTGCGTCGCGTTCGGCGTCGACCGCGTGGCGGTTTCGTTGTTCGCTCGCCACGGGCTCGATCCCCTCCGGTGGCCGGCAGAGACCCGGGCCGGCCTCTTCGGCGACCACTAGCGCCGGCACTCTCGACATTGGCCTTTGGTCCACCACCTCGGCCCCTCCAGTGTCCCGCTGACGGCACCACCCTCCCCAAGTGGAGCCAGGTCGCCGGCGGCGGCTAGCACTTGTGCTATAACCCGGTCATGAGCACCGTGGGACTGAGAGAGCTGCGCCAAAACGCCTCGGACCTCGTCCGGAGGGCAGAAGCTGGCGAGGAGATCATCGTGACCGTCTCGGGGAGACCAAGTGTCCGCATGGTGGCCGTTGCCCCCAGAACGTGGGGCCGGTTCGCCGATATCGCCGAGATGTTCGCTGGACCGCCTGATCCGAACTGGGAGCGTGACCGGGACCGAATCGACCAGACAATCGACGATCCGTGGAACGCTGCATGAAAGCGGTCTTGGACACGAGCGTGGTGATCGCCTCGGACGTCGCGCCGCTGGAGGGAGAGCTGTCGATCAGTGCAGCCACCCTTGCCGAACTGCACTGCGGCGTGTTGGTCACCGACGACCCCGACGTCCGGGCCGAACGGCTGCGACGTCTCGGCGTTCTCCAGCGCAGCTTCGATCCCCTGCCCTTGGATGCTTCAGTTGCCGCCAGCTACGGTCAACTGGCCGCAACCATGGTGAGGAACGGTCGCAATCGGCGCGCCCGAGTGATCGACCTGGTCATCGCCGCCACCGCCCACGCACACGGCGCGGCGCTCTACACGCGCAATGCGGCAGATCTGGTGGGGTTGGAAGGCCTCGTCGAGGTCATCGCCGTCTGATCGGTCGAGGTCCCGGTCGGTCACGACCTGCGCCTTCAGTCGGTCAGGTTGAAATCGACCAGTGCGTCCTCGACGCTCGTGCCACCATTTCGTCTGACGCCGTCGCACTCCCTCGTCGGACACCACGCTCTCGCCGAGGACGGTCGGTCGGCGCGATCCGTCGCCGCACGCGACGTCACCGGGCCAACTCCCCGCCGTCGACCTCCACGCAATTGCCGCTCATGAACAGCGAGAGGTCGCTCACACAGAACAGGACGACCCGGGCGACATCGTCGGGTTGGCCGGCCCTCCCGAGCGGGCGGACCAACGTCCGGGTCAGGTCCACGCCCGGCTGCTTCTCCTCCACACCCGGCGTGATGATCGTGGTCGGAGCGACCGTCAGGACCCGGATGCCTTGTGGCGCGAACTCGACCGCCAGCTGCCGGGTGATGCCCACGATCCCGTGCTTGGAGGCGGCGTAGTGGCTGATGCCGGGGCCGCGTCCCCGGAGTCCGGCAACCGATGCCAGGTTGACGATGACGCCGCCGCGGCCAGCGGCCGTCATGTGCCGCCCCGCTGCGCGACACCCGAAGAAGGTCCCGCTCAGGTTGACCTCGATGACCCGGTGCCACTCCTCGTCGGAGAGCTGTAGCGCCGGGGTCGACGGATAGATCCCGGCGTTGTTGACCCAGATGTCCAGGGACCCGAGTTCGGACTCCGCTCGGTCGGCCGCCGACTCGAGCGACGACGCCACGGACACGTCGAGGAACGTCCCGATGCAGGCCACGTCGAATCGCTCGGACAGATCCATTGCGACGGCCGCTGCACCGGCCGCGTCGATATCACCGATGAGCAGGGAGGCGCCGGCCTCGGCCAAGCGCTGGGCGATCGCCCGACCCAGGCCCTGGGCGCCACCGGTCACCAGGCCGACGCGGCCCTCCAATGAGATGAGCTCGGCCAGTGCATGACCGCTGACGTCGGGTATCGGCATCAGCGAACGCTCCACCTGCCGCTCATGGCCGTCGCCTCGCTGGCGAAGCGACCAAGATCAAGGACCATGGCTCGCCGAGAGAACGCCGTCACCCGATTCATCGAGGCCGTGAACAACCGTGACCTCGACGGGGTCACCCGGGCGTTCCATCCCGAGTTTGAGATGGTGGTCCCACAACATCCCGCCCGTGGCTTCAAGGGTCGCGACCAGGAAGTGGCCAACATGGAGCACCTGATGACCCGGTACGCCGACGGCCGGACCGAGATCCTGGCCATGGTCGAGGCGGACACCGAGGTGTGGGTCGAGACCTCCTTCGTGGCCGGTGAGCTCGAGATCGCCGCCGTGATCATCTTCGAGGTCGATCGCGAGCACGACGTCATCACCAAGGGACGCTTCTATTCCGAACGCGTGGACCCGGGAGGACCCGACATCAACGAATGGCTGCAGGGGCTCACCTGAACGGTGTGCGGGGAGGCTGGTGCGAAAATCACCATGTAGGTAGTGCACACGCTTGGGCGCGCGGGGTGGGGTGCGGGGCGGAGCCCCGCTCGAGACGGAGTCCCGAGGCATGTCAGGCAGCAGGGCTCAGCGTGACTGCGTGGCCGAGAGCGGCGAGCTGTCGAACGAGTTGGCGCGTGCGGCGCTCTTTGTCGACCTTCTTCTCGTAGAAGTCGGAGCCGAGGTCAACGAACCGGGTGGAAGGGTCGGCGAGGAGGTGCCAGATGATGATCAAGATGGAGCGCTCGACGGCGACGAGCGCCTTCATCTTGCCCCGCCTTCGTGCGATCCGCCGGTAGCGCTCGCCCAAGAAGGTGTCGGTCTTGGCTGCCGCGGTCGCTGCCTCGCCGAGCGCGCGCTTCAGGTAGGGATTGCCCTTGCCGGTCCCTTTGGTATGGCTCCTCGGGCCGGACTGGACGGTGCGCGGTGCGGTCTTGGCCCAGGACACGAGATGGCCGGCCGTCGGGAACTGAGTCATGTCGAGGCCGAGCTCGGCAACGATCACCTGTGCGCAACGAAGCCCGATCCCTGGGACCTCGTCGAGGCGTTCCAAGACGCCCACTCGGGTGCCGGTGATCTCGCCGGTCTCGGGGTCAGCTGTAGGCCGGTCGTCGGCCAGCGCGTCCACGAGGGCCTCGACGCGCCGAGTCAGCTGGTCGATCTGGGCGCTCAGGGAGTCGATCTGGTCGAGCAGCATCCGGGCAAGCTCGGCGTGATGGGCGTCGAACCTGCCGTTCAGGGCGTGGCGCAACGCCGCGGTCTTCTTGCGCATCTTGCCGAGGGCGAGATCCGCGAGGACCTCGGGATCGCGCTCTCCTTCGATGAGGGCTTCGAGCATCGCCCGGCCCGACTTGCCGAAGATGTCGGTCGCGACCGTCGAGAGCTTGATCAGTGCGTCTTCCAGGAGCTTCTCCAGGCGGTTCTTGTAACGTGATCGGTCCTCGACGAGCTCGGCCCGGAGCCGGGTGTAGTTCCGCAGCTCACGGATCTCCTTCGGCGGAACGAACGATGGCCGGAGCATGCCGCGCTCGTTCAGCTTGGCCAGCCAGATCGCGTCCAGCTTGTCGGTCTTGGGACGTCCGGGGACGTTCTTCACGTCCCTGGCGTTCACGAGCCACACGTTGAGGCCTCTCGCCTCCAAGAGGTAGAGGAACGGTCGCCAGTAGTCCGAGGTGGCTTCGAGCACCACACGCTCGATCCGAAGCTCGGCCAGCTCGTCGGCGAGGGCCATGATGGCCGTGGTCGTCGAGGCGACGTCCCAGACCTTCGTGACCTTGTGCTCTGCTCCTGGGATGCGCACGCACACTTTCGCGGAAGCCTTCGCGACGTCGATCGCACCGGCGCGTTCCAGCACCTCCTCCGTCTCGTCTGCGTCGATCTGTTCGACGTCGTGGCCCACGGCCCCTCCTTCCGTCTCATCGGTTGCGGTGGGCAGCCCGGGGGCCTCGGTCGATAAACCGAAATTCTGGTGCTCGTCCTCGTGGGAACAGTGCGCGACCCTTCACGGTCGGGCCCCGGCGCCAGACTCAGGTACGGTCTCGTGACCAAGGATGCGTCGACGTCGACGGGCGTGCCCGGTACCATTTTCATGCCTGCAGGGCGCCCTGGCCAGGGGCATGGGGACTCAGGTGACATTGCCCGACTCCTCGGGGTTCAGATGCTCGACGAAGGAGTCCATGTTGACGCCGTCGTGTTGTGGCACGTCGGTGTAGACCCGGGCCCGGCGGATCTTCCCGTCCTCCACCTCGAGGATGTTCATGTTGGGCACCATCGTCCCATCGGCGTGCTCGACCAGGGCCTCGAGATAGATCCGGTTGCCGACGACGTCGGCCCCCACGACCTCGAAGCGGCTGGTCGGATTGTTGGCCCAGATGCGGGCCCAGGCCCGTCGATAGGTGTCGTTGCCGCGCCAGCTCCGATCCGGTCGGAGAGGATGGGTGGCCTCGACGTCGACGTCCCAGCACGAGACCAACGCATCGAGATCCTTCGTCGATTGGGCGTTGAGATACCTCGCGAGCACGGCCGCGGCGTCGTCCACCGCTCCTCCCTTCGCCGGACGGGACCGGGCGACCGCCCGGCCGGCGTCACTTGGGCTAACGCGCTGTTCGGACGCCGACCTCGACGACGCCGCGCTCTGGACCGCGGATGAACATCGACTTGCCGAAATCCACGTCGCGAAGGTGGTACTCGGGCGCCACCGCCAGGAGTTGCTCGATGGCGACCCGGGTCTCGAGCCGGGCCAATGGCGCGCCCAAACAAAGGTGCGGGCCGTACCCGAAGGCGAGGTGGGTCCGGGGCTCCCGATGGACGTCGAAGCGTTGTGGCTCGGGCCAGCGCCGCGGGTCCCGGTTGCCGGCGGCACCGACGACGTAGACGGTCTCCTCCGCCGCGATCTCGCTTCCGTCGACCACGCTCGGGCGCAACGCCCGACGGGGCAGGAACTGCACCGCGCCGAACCATCGCAATCCCTCCTCGATGGCCTGGGGCACGAGGGCGGGCGCGTCGGCGACGAGGCGCCGCTGGTCCGGGTTGCGTTCGAGGGCGACGAGGGTGTTGGCCATCGTCTTGGCCGTGGTGTCGTAGCCGGCGATGAGGAGCAGCACCGCCGTCGAGCGGATCTCCTCGTCGGTCATCGCCTTCTCGCCCGACAGGTTCAGCATGTGGGTGAGCAAATCGTCGGGTTGATCCCTGCGATGACGCTCCATCTCCTCGCGCAGGTAGGCGTTGATCTCCGTGGCCGCCCGCTTCAAGACGGCGTGGCTCTCGTCGTCCTCGAACCCAAATGAGAGATTCGTGACCACCTCGTGGGACCACCGACGGAAGTCCGTGTATCGCTCCTCGGGGATTCCGAGCATGTCGGCGGCGATGATCGTCGGGAGCATCGTGAAGTCGGCGATCAGGTCGAAGCTGTCGGCGCCATCCAGGAGCGGCGCCAGCATCTGGCCGACGACCTCACCGACCCGACGCTCCCACTTCACGACGCTGCTGCGCGTGAACAAGGGAGCCAGCGCCGAGCGCAGGCGGCGGTGATATGGCCCGTCGACCGTGATCATGTTGGGAGCCTCGAACCAGAAGGTGATCTCAGGATCGCCCGAGAGGATGGCGAAGTTGTCCCCCGTGTCGGTCAGGACGGCGACGGCCTCCTCGTAGCCGACGACCACCCAGCCCTCCAGCGGCCCGTTCCAGACGACGTTGCCGACCGCTCGCACCTCTTCGTAGAGGGGAAAGGGGTCCTCCCGGCACGCCGGGTCGAAGAAATTGGTGTCGGAGTGCTTGCGGTCCAACGTCCCCTCTTCCCTGTGAAGATCGTCAGCGACTCGGGGCCAACGGCCCGAAAACGAAGTGAGCGCTTCCTCTCAGCGATGGTACGTTCCGCCGGTCGCCGGGGCAATCGAGTCTTTCTTCGACCCGAGGCGTCCCGCCTCCGCCGGCACCCTGCTCCACTTCACGAGCCCCGTGTCACGCATCGCCGGAGAAGAGGCCAGCTGAATGGGCACCCGACACCCAGGGACAGGACCCGGACGCCGCGCTCCCTCCTCAGCGAGGAACCCGAAACCGCATCCCGCCGTCGACCACGATCACCTCCGCGGTGGCATAACCGGGAGCAGCGAGCATCAGCGCGTAATGAGCCACCTCTTCGGGTCGGCCGACCCGCCGCAGCACGGTGTTCTCGGTCACGATCGACTTCGTGCGGTTCCTGTCCATCTCCCACATGGGCGTCTGGATCGGGCCCACAGCGAGCGCGTTGACGCGAATGTTGTCTTCTCCGAAGGCGTTCGCCAACAAGACCGTCAGGTGATTGACCGCGGCCTTCGCCACACCGTAGGCCAGGCAGCTTCCGCTTCCCGTCGGATGGACGCCGGCCAGACTCGTGATGTTGACGATCGATCCGCCCCCCACCTTCTGCATGACCGGGATGGCCGCGCTGCTCACATACCACGCGCTCATCAGGTTGATGTCGAGGTTGCGCCGCCACACCTCTGTCGTGAGTCGACCCAGATCGCGATGGTCAATCATGTCGGCGTAACCCGCATTGTTGACGACGATATCGACCCGACCCCAGTGCTCGACGGCCGCCGCGACCAGTGACCGCGCTTGATCTTCGTCGGATACATCGGCCTGGACGTAGATGGAATCGGGAAGGCTCTGTGCGATGGCCGTCCCGGTCTCCACCGAGCGGGCGGAATTCACGACGATTGCCGCCCCCTCGTCGGCGAAGCGTTCAGCGATGGAACGTCCGATTCCGCTCGACGAGCCGGTGACGATGGCGACCTTGCCCGCCAGCATGCCGTTCGAACCGGTTGCCGACGCCATGGCTAGTTGCCGGCTTGCTTGGGCATCGGGGTCACCCGGGAAGAGCGAGCGGGCCCGTCCCGAAGTTGGGACCCATCGACCGCTCGAGCACCTCGAGACTCTCCGAGACGATCGTCGGAAGATCCCCGCCGTCCATGTACCAGCGCGTGTCGCGGCCTGGATCACCCCGCCAGCCGCCGCCGCGACCATGGTCGGAATGAGGTCGGCAGCCGACAGACCGAGTTTCGAGCCGAGGAATTCGGCGACCAGGCGCTGGCTGTTCAGCTGGATTCCGCCAATCACGGCCCGGAGGACCGGCGGGTTGGCCCGGACCACCGAGACCCAACGCCGGGCGTAGGTCTCGTCATCGGCCAGAGAGGCGGCTTCGAACGCCAGCCGGATCGAGTGCAGGGGCGGCTCGTCAGGCGGACGATTCTCCAGCATGGCCCGAATGATCTCGGTGTTGCGCTGGATCCGCAGCTGCAGCACGTCCTCCTTGGCCGGAAAGTACCGATAGAAGGTGCGCACCGAGATCTGCGCCTCGAGCGCGATCTCCTGGACCGTCACCTCGGCGAAGCCGCGCTCCTCGAACAGCCGCAGCGCGACCGCCTCCAGCTCGGAGATCATCAGCGCGGTCCGCTTCTCTTTGAGCTGCTGCACGAGGGACTGGGTCACCAGGTCCTCTCCTCCGTCGAGATCGGGCCAGCATAAGCCACACGGCACGACAGAGCCCTGGTGGCACGATGTGCCGCCCGCCAGCACTGCCTCGGCAAAGGCTCTTCGAAGAGTGGGGGTGTCGGTTCCGACCACGCACCGCGCTAAGACTGGCGTCGGGGTGTGCAGCCGGTCGGGGTTGCGGCGCGACCCTGGGAGTTGACCGTGGCCACGACACCTCAGAGCTCGAACGGGAACGGCCGCAGTCGCGCTGACTCGTCGGTGCTCGATCCGGCGCTCCGCAGGCTCGCCACCGTCACGGTCCTCGGGTCCATCATGTCGATCCTCGACACGACGATCGTGGCCGTGGCGCTCGACGTCTTGGGTCGCGACTTCAAGGTCCCCATCTCGACGATCCAGTGGGTGACCACCGGGTACCTCCTCGCCCTGGCGATGGTGATCCCGGTCACGGGATGGGCGGTCGACCGGTTCGGCGCAAGGCGGATGTGGATCATCTCGCTGACGTTGTTCATGACCGGTTCAGTGCTGTGCGGGCTCGCCTGGTCCGCCCCGGTGCTGATCGCGTTCCGGGTCCTCCAGGGACTGGGGGGCGGCATGATCCTGCCCATCGGACAGTCGATCCTCGCCCGTGCGGCGGGGCCGCAGCGGATGGGCCGCGTGATGAGCGTGATCGGCGTGCCAACGGTGCTCGGGCCCGTCCTCGGGCCGGTCCTCGGAGGCCTGATCGTCTCGAATGCCTCCTGGCGGTGGATCTTCTACGTGAACGTCCCCATCGGGATCGTCGCTCTGGTGCTCTCGTGGCGGTGGCTCCCGCGTGACAACGAGCGCAAGGAGCACCGCTTCGACCTTCTTGGCTTCCTCCTCTTGTCCCCCGGCTTGACGCTGTTCGTGTACGCGCTCTCGGAGGTCGGAAGCAGCGGCGGGTTCTCGAGCCCGGCGGTCATCGCGAGTTTCATCGCGAGCGTCATCCTCCTGGCGGCCTTCGTCTGGAACGGCCTCCGTCGCAAGGACGGCTCCGAGTCGCTGCTCGATCTTCGTCTGTTCCGGTTCCGGACCTACGCGATCGCGAACGTCAGCATCCTGGTGCTCGGAGCGGTGCTGTTCGGCTCGATGTTCCTGCTCCCGCTCTACTACCAGGTGGCCCGAGGGCAGTCGGCACTGATGGCCGGATTGCTGATGGCGCCACAGGGAATTGGGGCAGCGCTAGTGATGCGACGAGCGGGCGCCGTGACCGACCGGGTCGGCCCGCGCCGGGTCGCGCCGGCGGGGGTCGGGCTCCTGATCGTCGGTTCGTTGCCCTTCGCGTTCGTGACCTCACACAGCCCCGAAGCCCTCTTGGCCCTCTCGCTCTTCGTGCGCGGCCTCGGACTCGGACTTTCGATGATGCCGATGGTGGCGGCGGGCTACACCGAGCTCGCCCAACCCGACGTCCCGCGGGCAAGCACGACGATCAACATCTCCCGACAGGTCGGCGGCTCGATCGCCACCGCGCTGCTCGCCGTCGTCCTCCAGCGTCACATCGAATCGTCGGTGCGCGGCGCCACGAGTGGCCTCTCGTTGGCATCGGTCGCGCACGTCCCGGCAGCGGTCAGCGCCGAACTCGGGGCCGCGTTCGGAAGCACGTTCTGGTGGGTGGTGGGGATCGCGGCGCTCTTGTTGATCCCCACCTGCTTCCTCCCACACCACGCTGCTCGGCGTGCCGGGGCCGACGGAGCGCCCGAGGAACCGGCCGAGATGATCGATTCGACCGGTCCCCCACTCATCCACGAGATCTGATCCAAGGCAAGATCGCTCACGACTCCGCCCGGAGCGGAGGCCCAACCGCGGAGGAATTTCGTGCCAGGTCCCTTGACCGGCTACCGGATCATCGAGTTGGCCGGCATCGGGCCGGGGCCCTTCGCCGCCATGATGCTGTCCGACATGGGCGCCGAGGTGCTCCGGGTGGACCGCGCTGAATCGGTCGACGAGGACGCTCCCGTTCCGAGGTGGGACGTGAACGGCCGGGGCCGCCGATCGGTCGGGGTGGACTTGAAGCACCCGGCGGGTCGCGAGGTGCTGCTCCGCCTCGTCGAGCAGGCCGACGCCCTGATCGAGGGGTTCCGACCGGGCGTGACCGAGCGACTCGGAGTCGGCCCCGAGGAGTGCCTGGCCCGGCGGCCCGCGCTCATCTACGGGCGGATGACGGGCTGGGGTCAGACCGGGCCCTACGCCGCGGCGGCCGGGCGCGACATCAACTACATCGCGCTCTCGGGGACGCTTTCGATGATCGGGCGCCTCGGCGAGCCGCCGGTCCCGCCACTGAACCTGGTCGGGGACTTCGGCGGGGGCGGCCTCCTCCTGGCCTTCGGCATCGTGTGCGGGCTGCTCGAGGCCGCCCGATCGGGGAAGGGTCAGGTGATCGACGCCGCCATGGTCGACGGCGCTGCCCTTTTGGCCGCCATGATGCACGGGCTCCGGGCCGGCGGCGACTGGGGCGAACGGGGCACCAACCTGCTCGACACGGGCGCCTGGTTCTACGAGGTCTACGAAACCAAAGACGGCGGACACGTCTCGGTCGGCCCCATCGACCGACGGTCCTACGCCGAGCTGCTTCGCCTCACCGGGCTCGCCGAGGACATCGACGGCCAGGGCCCCCTCCCCGACCAGAACGACCGGGCGACCTGGCCGGCGATGAAGCGCCGCATGGCGGCGTTGGTCCGCACCAAGACGAGAGACGAGTGGTGCGCCCTGCTCGAGGGGAGTGACGCCTGCTTCGCGCCCGTGCTCGGCCCCGACGAGGCCGCCCGGCATCCCCACAACCTCGAGCGCTCGACCTTCGTCGAGCTGGAAGGGGTGCTCCAGCCAGCGCCGGCCCCCCGGTTCAGTCGAAGCACGCCGGAGATCGCCGGGCCCCCGACCCGGCCGGGCCAGCACACCGTCGAGGCGCTCGCCGACTGGGGGTTCTCGACCGACGATTTGCAGCGGCTTCGCGGCGACGGAGCCATCCGCTAGCCCGCGCAAAGACCCGTCTTCAGCAGGGATTTCGCGGGGATTCGTTGCCGTTTTGGCCTTCGCATGATAGTAAGTGCTCATGCACATAGGGCTCGGGATCACGCTGCAAAACCTCGACGGCCAGGACACCGATGCCGAGGTCTACCGCGCCGAAATGGACCTCGCGGTCAGGGCGGAACAGGTCGGGTTCGACTCGATCTGGATGTCCGAGCACCACTTCGCCGACTACCAGATGACCCCGCAAACACCGATGGTCCTGTCCTGGTTGGCCGGCCAGACGAAGCGAGTCAAGTTCGGGACCATGGTCACCGTCCTGCCCTGGCACGACCCGGTGCGGGTCGCCGAGAGCTTCTCGGTGCTCGACCACCTCTCGGGCGGGCGCGCCATCCTCGGGATCGGACGCGGCCTGGGACGGGTGGAGTTCGAGCACTTCCGGCTGAACATGGGCGAATCGCGGCAGCGCTTCGCCGAGTACACCGAGGCGATCCTCAACGCATTCGACACCGGGTACATCGAGTACGACGGTGAGTTCTACAAGCAGCCGCGGGCGGCGATCCGACCCCGACCGCTGTCCACCTTCCGGGGTCGGACCTTCGCCTCCGCCGTGTCCCCGCAGTCGATGGAACTGATGGCCCGGCTCGGCGTGGGGCTGATGGTGATCGCCCAGAAGCCGTGGGAGACCGCCGAGGCGGAGCTCGCCACCTATCGGGAGCGCTACCGCGAGCTGAACGGAACCGAGGCGCCCAAGCCCATCTTGGTCGTGGTCTGCGGCGTGAGCCGCGACCCCAAGCAGGCCCAACGGATGCGGGAGGTCTACCTCCAGCGCTGGGCCCGCTCGACCGTCGAGCATTACGAGTTCGACAACGTCGGGTTCGCCGACATCCCGGGATACGAGTACTACGCCGGCCTGGCCGACAACATCGCCAAGCACGGCCTCGAGCGGTTCAACGGGTTCCTGGCCGACCTGCAGGTGTGGGGCACCCCCGATGAGGTGACCGAGAAGCTGCTCGACTACGCCCGCCGTTGCGACGCGGGTGCGCTCGTCATCCCGGTGACCTTCGGCGGCATGCCGCACGACGAGGCGCGCGCCAGCTATGAGCTGTTCGCCTCCGAGGTCCTCCCCGAGCTCCACCGACACGACGTCGGAGGGGACGTCGGTGTGACCTACGGCACGTCGCTCGAGGGCGTCTCGGCCGCCGGCTGAGGCCCGACCCGCCAACCACGTCTGTCGGGGCGTTCGGACCCCTCGGGGAGACAGCCCACCGGCGCTCGCCCACCGGCTGATCGACGCGGTCGTCCAAGAACGCTCCCGACATCCTCGGGCGATCGCGACACTCCCCCTCACGTTCGTCGCGGAATCGTTCTATATTCGACACGCCAGTCAGTGAGTGCTCGCTTAGTCGAGCGACGAGGAGGAGGCTGGCCACAAGGGGAGGAACAGCCGTGAACCTGATATCGAAGCTGTGGCGAGCGGTGGGCGTCCTGGCGCTCTTCGCCGGGGCATTCGCCTTCATCTCTGCGGGCACGCAGGCCGGAGCGGGCGCCAGCTCGAGCGGGCCCCCGATCGTTGTCGGCGAGGTCTGCACGTGCTCGGGTGCGTTCGGTGGCGAGGTCCTCGCCGCAGCGGACGCCTACCACGCATGGGTGGACGCGACCAACGCCGCTGGCGGGATCGGTGGGCACAAGATCGACCTCATTTTGAAGGACGACGCCGGGAACCCCGGCACGTCGACCTCCGATGCGCAGGCATTGATCTCGGCCCACGTCGACGCCATCGTGGATCTCTCGATCGTCGACCAGACCTGGGCGCAGATGGTGCAGTCGTCGGGTATTCCGGTGATCGGAGCCGACGAGACCGAGACGCCCTTCTACCAGTACTCCGACTTCTTCGCGGAGGGTCAGACCAACGACTCGACCACCGTCGCCAACGTGATCACCGCCAAGGCTGCCGGCGCGACCAATCTCGGGGACCTGTACTGCGCCGAGGCGGCCTCGTGCCAGGAGGGCGTCCCGTTGATCGAGGCGGCAGGCAAGAAGTTGAACCTCCCGGTGATCTACAACGCCGAGATCTCGGCGACCGCGCCGAACTACACCGCCCAGTGCGTGGCCGCTCAGCAGGCGAAGGTCAGCGCTGTCTTCATCGGCGACGCGGCCTTCGTGATCCAGAAGGTCGCCCAGGACTGCGCACAGCAGAACTACACGCCGATCTACGTCACCGAAGGTGAGGGGTTCGCCTCGGACCTGGCGTCGACGGCCGGCCTGTCGACCAAGCTGTGGTCGGACTACGGCACGGTGCCGTTCTTCGCCAAGCTCCCGGCGATCAAGGCGATGGACAAGGCGATCAACAAGTACTACCCAGGGCTCTTGACCAACGCGAGCGAGTGGAGCCAGATCGGAGCCGAGGGCTGGGCGTCGGGCCTGCTCCTCCACGACGCCGCCGCGGCATCCGGGCTTTCGGCCAAGGCGACGCCCACGCCGGCGGCGATCTTGAAGGGGCTGTATTCGCTCAAGGGCGACACCCTGGGGGGAATGGCCCCGCCGCTGACCTTCAAGAAGGGCCACGTGCACAAGACCGACTGCTGGTTTACCGCCCGGGTCAAGAACGGGGTTCCGACGCTGGTCAACGGCGGCAGGGTGACCTGCGCGAACGGCTCGTAGTCGAGGGATCGAACTCATTCCACGAAGGCCCGGGTCCAAGGACCCGGGCCTTCGTGGCACCACGCGCCCATTTGAGATAAAGCCACCGGTGACGTGAACCAATTCCTGCCGTTCATTGTGATCGGACTCGCCACCGGCGCGGTCTACGGCCTGGCCGGAATCGGCCTGGTCCTCACGTACAAGACCTCGGGAATCTTCAACTTCGGCTACGGGTCGGTCGCCGCCCTGGCCTCCTTCGTCTTCTACATCCTCTTTGTCGAGCACGGGGTCCCCTGGCCGGCCGCGACAGCGATCTGCCTCCTCGTCTTCGCCCCGGTCGTGGGACTGTTGCTCGAGCTTCTGGCGCGATCGCTCGAAGGAGCCACCGAGACGATCAAGGTGGTCTCGACGGTTGGGTTGATCCTCATCGTCGAGTCGATCGCCTCGCTCTGGTACCCGGCGAACCCGCCGACGTTCCCCAACTTCCTCTCCCAGTCCACCGTCAGGATCCTGAGCGTCAATGTGACCTGGGACCAGATCATCCTCTTCGGCTTCTCAGTGGTTGCGGCGGCGGTCCTCTACTGGTTCTTCCGCTCGGTGCGGCTCGGCGTCCTCATGCGCGGCGTGGTGGACAACCCCGAGCTCGTGTCCATGAGCGGCGACAACCCGGTCCGCGTGCGGCGCTGGGCCTGGATCATCGGCACGGTCTTCGCCTCGATCGCCGGCCTGATGCTGGCGCCCACCGAGCCGGTCGACGGGGTGACACTGACCACTCTCGTCTTCGCTGCCTTCGGCGCCGCCGCCATCGGCTATTTCACCAACCTGCCCCTGACCTTCGCCGGCGGTCTCTTCATTGGCATCGCCGGCGCATTGGTGGACAAGTACTCGGCCACCATCAGCTGGATCGGCGGCCTGCCACCCAGCCTGCCCTTCGTGGTCCTCTTCCTCGTGCTGATCGTCATGCCCCGGCGCCGGCTCGTCCCTCGCCGCCCGCCGGTCCAGCAGCAGGCCCGACGCTCCTATCGGGCCCCGGCCCGGATCCGCATCGGCGCCGGGGCGATCGTCATCGGGCTGCTCGCGATCGTCCCGGTGGTCCAGGCGTCCCACCTCGCCGTGTGGTCGGCCGCGCTGATCGACATCATCCTTCTCCTCTCCCTCGGCCTGCTCGTCCGGCGATCGGGACAGATCTCGCTGTGCCACGTGGCCTTCGCGGCCGTGGGGGCCGGGGCGTTCGGCCACTTCGCCGCGGCCGGGATCCCCTGGCTGTTCGCGCTGGTGTTGGCGGTGTTGGTCGCAGTGCCGGTGGGCGCCTTGATCGCGATCCCCGCGGTGCGGGTCTCGGGCGTGTTCCTCGCGCTGGCCACCCTCGGCTTCGGGATCCTGATGGAGCAGGTCTTCTACACGCGTGAGTTCGTCTTCACGGGCTCCCCGCTCGGCATCGCCGACCCGCGGCCCAACGTCTCGATCGGCGCGTGGAACCTGTCGACCGACACCGGCTTTTATTACTTGCTCTTAATCATCACGGTGCTCGTGGTCCTCGTCCTCACCGCGATCAGCAGTGGCCGGCTCGGACGGCTGCTCGAGGCCCTGGCCGACTCCCCGCTCGCTCTCGAGACCCACGGGGCGACCTCGAGCGTCTTGAAGGTGATCGTGTTCTGCATCGCAGCGGCCATGGCGTCGCTCGCCGGCGCGCTCACCGGGATGCTCTACCACTACGGGATCGGCACCGACTTCGAGTCCTTCAGCTCCCTCACCCTCGTCGCGCTCGTGGTCATCATCACCATCGGCGACCCTTGGTACGCGGTGATCGGCGCCATCGGCTACTCGGTGATCCCCGGATACATCACGGGACAGGACACCAGCACGATCCTGCAACTGCTGTTCGGCGTGGCCGCGGCGACCGCCGCCTACGGCACACGCGCCGGCACCACCCCTGCCGCACTGCGCGCGCTGGTCGATCGCCTCGGGGGCCGCAGAGGGCCGGTCAGAGAGCCGGCAGACGCCGGAGCAACCCGGGACGGCCCGAGCGACGTCGCCATCCCACAGCGCGAACCACTCCCGGCTCGTCCGAGCACCGAGGGCCTGGTCGTCGCCGAGCTCTCGGTGCAGTTCGGTGGCGTGAAGGCCGTGAATGACGTCAGCCTCAGGGCGCCGACGGGGGCCATCACCGGTCTAGTGGGACCGAACGGCGCCGGCAAGACAACGATCTTCAACGCGTGCAGCGGGCTCAATCACCCGACGTCCGGACACGTCCTGCTCCACGGGGTAGACGTCAGCACCGAGGGCACCGCCCGTCGGGCACGAAGCGGGCTCGGTCGCACCTTCCAGCGCACCGAGCTATTCAACAACCTGACCGTGCGCCAGAACGTTGCGATGGGGCGCGAGGCGGCGATGGCCGGGCGCAACCCGGCCGCCCAGATCGTCGGGTCCCGCCAGGCCGGCCGGATCGTCGCGGCGGCCACCGAGCAGGCGCTCGCGCTGACCGGCACCGAACGCATCGCCGACACCCAAGCCGGTCTGTTGCCGACTGGGCAGCGCCGGCTCGTCGAACTGGCGCGGGCGCTGGCCGGTCCCTTCGACCTGCTGCTCCTGGACGAGCCCTCCTCGGGTCTCGACGCTCGTGAGACCGAGGAGTTCGGCCGGGTGCTCAGGACCGTGGTCCAGGAGTGGGGCCATGGCATCTTGCTGGTTGAGCACGACATGACGCTCGTCCGAGAGGTGTGCGACCGGATCTACGTCCTGGACTTCGGGTCACTTATCTTCGAGGGCACTCCCGACGAGATGCACGCCTCGGACGAGGTGCGCGCTGCGTACCTCGGTGACGCCGCGCTGGCGGCGGTCGCGGCACACGACGACAGGCCGCCCGGAGCCGCGCCGGTCACCACGGGCGAATGAGATGGCCATGCTGACCCTGCGCTCGATCACCGCCGGCTACGGCGAGACGACCGTGTTGCGCGGGGTGGACTTCACTGTCGGCGAGCGCGAGGTGGTCGCCCTCTTGGGACCGAACGGCGCGGGAAAGACGACGCTGCTTCGGACGGCCACCGGCTTGGTGAAGCCCCGGAGCGGAACCGTCGAGTTCCGCGGTGAGGACCTCACCGCCAATCCGCCCCACACCTTCGTCCGACGCGGGATCTGTCACCTCCCCGAGGGGCGGGGGATCTTCCCCACGCTGACCGTGCGCGAGAACCTGACGATCCAGGCCCGTGGGCGCAAGACCGAGGAGGTCATCGCCGAGGTGAACGAGCTGTTCCCGGCGATCGGCACCCGGCTCGGGCAGACCGCCGGCAGCCTCTCGGGTGGTGAGCAGCAGATGCTTGCCCTGTCCCGGGCCTACCTCACGTACCCGAAGCTGGTGATCGTGGACGAGGCGTCGCTCGGTCTGGCACCCTTGGTCGTGGACCGGATCTACGCGGCGCTTCGTCAGCTGGTCGAGCGCGGCATGTCGCTCGTGGTGGTCGAGCAGTACGTCCAAAAGGCGCTCGACCTCGCGACGACGGTCTATATCCTCAACCGCGGCGAGATGGTCCACGTCGGGCCCTCGAGCGAGCTCGACACCGATGAGATCTACGAGCGCTACCTCGGTATCGAAGCCTCCGACGCCCGTGGCTGACGCCTCGAACCCAGCAGCGGGTCCGCTCGCCGGCGTCCGGGTGCTCGAGCTCCGGGGCCGGGGACCGGGGCCTTTCGGGGCGATGGTTCTCGCCGATCTCGGTGCCGAGGTGCTCCGGGTGGTCCGCCCCGAGGAGCTGCCCGATGCAGCGGCGCAATCCGACACCGACCGGATGCTCAGCGGGCACCGACGGGTCGACCTGCTGGCCCGCGGTCGTCGCGTCGTCGCTGCCGACCTCAAGCGAGCCGAGGGCGTCGCCGCCCTCCTTCGGCTGGTCGAGCGGGCCGACGTCCTCATCGACCCGTTCCGGCCGGGCGTCGCCGAACGACTGGGGATCGGACCCGACCCCTGTCTGGAGCGCAATCCGCGGCTCGTCTACGCGCGCATCACCGGGTGGGGGCAGAGCGGCCCGTATGCGTCGGTCCCCGGCCACGACCTCAACTACGTCGCGCTCGCCGGGGCGCTCGATCCCCTGCGCCAGGAGGGGCAGCCCCCCGCCCCTCCCCTCAACCTCCTCGGGGACTTCGGCGGCGGCGGGATGCTGCTGGCGGTCGGCGTCCTGAGCGCCCTTGTCGAACGTGCACGGTCCGGCCTGGGGCAGGTCATCGACGTGGCGATGGTGGACGGCGTGTCGCTCCTCACCACGCTCTTCCACGGCATGCGGGCCGAGGGGCTGTGGTCCGACGTCCACGGCACCAACATCCTTGACCTGGGCTCGCCCTTCTACAACGTCTACGAGACGGCCGACGGGCGCTATCTCACGATCGGCTGTGGCGAGCCCAAGTTCTATGCCACCTTGCTCGACCTGCTCGGCCTCGACCGGGAGCTCCTGGCCCAGCAGAACGACCCGGCGACCTGGCCGGCGGGAAAAGCACGGCTGGCCGGGGTCTTCAAGACCAGGACGCTCGCACAGTGGTGCGCGCTGCTGGAGGGGGCCGATACCTGCTTCGCCCCGGTGCTCGAGATGAAGGAGGCGCCCGAGCATCCCCACAACGTGAATCGGCGCACCTTCGTAGACATCGACGGAGTGGTGCAGCCCGCGCCCGCTCCTCGCTTCAGCCGCACCCCGGCAGACCTCGACGCGCCAGAGCGGAAGTCCTCCGCATCGGACCTGCTCGTCGAGTGGGGCCTCAGTCGAGACGAGCTCGATTCGCTGCGCGACGCGCACGTGCTCACCGAGCCCTAGTCGGACCGATCGGATCGAGGTTGCCAGCATGAAGACGCGCGCTGCTCTGTTGATGGAGCAGCCCGGGAAGTGGGAGGTCGTCGAGGCCCAACTCGATGACCCAAGCGACCACGAGGTGCTGGTCAAGATGGTCGCGTCCGGTCTGTGCCACTCCGACGATCACGTCGCCAAGGCGGACGGGAAGGTTGCGCACTTCCCCTACTGCGGCGGCCACGAGGGCGCTGGCGTCGTCGAAGAGGTGGGCCCGGGCGTGACCGGCCTGGCGGTCGGCGACCACATCGTGACCTCGTTCATCCCCGGATGCGGTCGCTGCCGGTGGTGCGCCAGTGGGATGCAGAACCTCTGCGACAGCGGTGCGCTCCTCTCGGGCGGGGCCAACGCGGACGGGAGCTTCCGGATGCACTACCAGGGCCAGGGCGTGGCTCGTTCCTCGTTGATCGGTGCCTTCAGCGAGTGGAGCGTCATGCCCGAGTGGTCGTGCGTGAAGATCCCCGAACCACATCCCGCTCAAGATCGCGTCCCTGCTCGGTTGTGGGGTCCCGACGGGATGGGGATCGGCCGTCAACGCCGCCCAGACCAAGGCGGGCGACGTCGTGATCGTCATGGGCGTGGGCGGCATCGGGATCAACGCCGTCCAGGGGGCCGCGCACGTGGGCGCGGGATGCGTGCTCGCAGTCGACCCGGTGGCGCTCAAGCGCGAGGCCGCCCTTCGGCTCGGGGCGTCCCAGGCGTTCTCGACGATCGAGGAAGCGGCCGACGTCGCTCGGTCACTGACCAACGGGCAGGGTGCGGACTCGGCGATCGTCGCCGTGGGAGTGCTCACCGGCGAGCACATCGCGCAGGCCTTTGACTCGGTGCGCAAGGGGGGCACGGTCGTGGTGACGGCGGTGGCGCCGATGGCCACCCTCGGCATCCCCATCAGCCCGTTCATGCTGGCCATGTTCCAGAAGCGCCTGCAGGGCTGCCTCTACGGGATGATGGCCCCCTCGGCCGACGTGCCCCGGCTGCTGGCCCTCTACGAGCAGGGCCATCTGAAGCTCGACGAGCTGGTGTCCCGGACCTACACGCTGGACGAGATCAACCTCGGCTACGAGGATCTGCACGCCGGCCACAACATCCGCGGCATCATCGAGTTCTTGTAGGCTGACCAGGGCATTCATGGCTTGGCGACACTTGACAGTCCCGACGCCGTGGTGAACAGTAGTTATTGGGTACTCACTTTTTTGGAGGAGGCTGTGCCCGCGTGAATTCGCAGTTCGTGCAGGGTCTCGGGGCACCGCACCCCGGGCCTCGGCGATCCCCCACTCGCTCCTCCAAGTCCCGCACCAGCCCACGCAGTCCGCGCTCGCGAACAGCGGGGCGGCCCGGGGCCAAACTGGACCCGCCGGGGTCCCGCGTCCAGGCCTGAGGCCAGGAGGTCACATGTCACTCAACTGGTTCGTCTCGGTCGATGACCACCTCATCGAGCCCGCCCGCCTCTGGGAGGACCGGGTCCCGGAGCGCTACCGCGAGATCGCGCCCCACATCGTGCGCGACGGCGACTCCGAGTTCTGGGTCTACGAGGACCGCCAGATCGTGACGACCGGGCTGAACGCGGTCGCCGGCAAGCAGCGCGAGGAGTTCTCGCCCGAACCCATCACCTACGAGGACATGCGCCCGGGGTGCTACGAGCCAGCGGCCCGCGTCGCCGATATGAACCAGGGATTCGTGCTCTCGTCGCTCCTGTTCCCGTCGTTCCCGCGTTACTGCGGACAGGTCTTCCACGAGGCCAAGGACAAGGACGCTCGCGCTGCTCTGCGTCCAGGCCTGGAACGACTTCATCCTCGATGAGCTCGCCGACCCCTATCCGGGCCGCTTCATCCCGATGATGCTGATCCCGCTGTGGGATCCGCCGGCCGCCGCCAAGGAGATCGAGCGCACGGCCGCCCGCGGCGCCAAGTCGATCGCGTTCTCCGAGAACCCGACCAAGCTCGGGCTGCCGTCCATCCACACCGACTACTGGGACCCCGTGTTCCGCGGCAGCCGAGGAGGCCAAGTTCGTCATCTCGATGCACGTCGGCTCGTCGTCCAATCTCATCCGCACCTCCGAGGACATGCCGACGCTGGCGTTCATGGCGTACTCGGCGGCAGCCAACCAGGCCGGCACCCTGCTCGACTGGCTGTTCAGTTCGCCAATTCGTGAAGTTCCCCGAGCTCAAGATCGCGCTCTCCGAGGGATCGATCGGGTGGATCCCCTATTTCCTGGAGCGGGCCGAGCAGGTGGTGGACAAGCAGCGATTCTGGGCGTCACGCTTCGACATCAACATGAACGCGGCCACGACCGCGGCGAAGCCAAGGGTGAGGCCAGCTTCTCGCTCGACACCGACGTCCGCCAGCTCTTCCGGGACCACGTCTTCGGGACCTTCATCGAGGACCAGGCAGGGATCCGGCTGCTCGACATCATCGGCGAGGACAACGTCATGCTCGAGTGCGACTACCCGCACTCCGACTCGACGTGGCCCGACTCGATCAACCTGGCCCGCAAGTGGCTGTCGCACCTCTCCGACGAGGTCCAGTACAAGATCGCGGTCGGCAACGCGGCCCGGGTCTACAACTTCACGCCGGCCGATCCGGCCCGTGCTGACGGAGGACTGATCCCGATGACCAGCCGGAACCAAAATGGCCCTCTGCGAGCGATACGCCGTCGCCGACGTCGACTCGCACATCATCGAGCCGGCCGACCTGTGGACGTCGCGGGTCTCGGCCAAGTGGGGCGACCTCGTCCCCCATGTGGCCTTCGACGAGCGCCACGACGAGGACCGCTGGTACATCGGGTCCAAGCGACTCTTCGGCGTCGGCGCCTTCGCCCAGGCCGGGTGGAAGGAGTTCCCGCCGTCGCACCCCAAGCACTTAGACGAGGCCCTCCCCGCGGCGCTCGACCCCAAGGAGCGCCTCGCCTACATGGACAAGGTCGGCGTCTACTACCAGCTGCTCTACCCCAACATCCTGGGGTTCCACAGCCACGTCTTCTTGAACCACATGGACCACGCGCTGGCGGTCGAGTGCGTGCATGCCTACAACGACTGGCTGACCGAGTTCTGCTCGGCCGACCCCGTCCGGCTCATCCCGATGATGATGCTGCCGTTCTGGGACATCGACGCCTCGGTGGCCGAGATGAAGCGGGCCCACGACATGGGCCACAAGGGCGTCCTGTTCGCCGCCCGCTACGACAAGGTCGGCCTCCCCCGGCTCATCGACGACCACTGGGAGCCCCTCCTCGCCCAGGCCCAGGAGATGGGCCTCAGCATGAACTTCCACGTCGGCTTCCTTGCCTCCGAGGAGGACCTGAAGGGCGCGGTCGACCAGTCGAAGAAGATCGACTTCACCCGCGAGAGCTCGCTCACGCTGCTCGGCAATGCGGCCGGGCATCGCCGAGGTGGTCCTGAGCGGGGTGTGCCATCGCTACCCGGACCTCAACTTCGTCTCGGTGGAGAACGGGGCCGGCTGGCTCCCCTTCCTCGGCGAGAGCATGGACTGGCAGTGGCTCAACGTCGGCGCCCACAAGGACTATCCCGAGCGGCTGCTCCCGAGCGAGTACATGCACCGACAGATCTACGGGATGTACTGGTTCGAGCGGGCGGCGATGCGCGTCGGTCATCGACCAGCTGGCCGACAACCTCATGTTCGAGACCGACTTCCCGCATGCGACGAGCCTCTCCCCGGGCCCGGCCTCCGAGTCGCCCAGCCCCCGCGACGTCATGGAGGTCTCGCTCGAGGGGATCTCCGACGAGATCGTCGGCAAGGTGCTCCAGCACACCGCGACCCGGCTGTACCACCTCGACCCCCCGTCTCGAAACTGACCGCGGGTCCCGCACGCGCCGCGACGTCTGCCGGAGGCAGCTCAACGTGAGCGAAGCGCTGATGCGCCGACGCCAGTTCTTCATCGGCGGGGACTGGGTGGCCCCCGCCGGCAACGACGTCTTCGAGGTCATCTCGCCCTCGACCGAAGAGGTGGTCGGCGAGGTCCCCCTCGCCACCAACGCCGACATCGACCGCGCCGTCGAGGCGGCGAGGTCGGCCTTCGTCGACGGGCCGTGGCCGCAGATGAGCCCCAAGGAGCGCTCCGAGGTGCTGGCCCGGGCGGCCGAACGGCTCCGGGAGCGCACTGACGACATCGTCGCGGTGACGATCGACGAGATGGGCTGCGCGCTGAGCCAGGCGCCGGCGGCCCAGACCGGGCTGGTCGCCCCGGTCTTCGATTTCTACGCGCAACTGCTCCACAGCTTCGAGTTCGAGCGTCGGGTGACGACCGGTGACCGCGCCAGTGTCGTCACCTCCGAGCCCATCGGTGTCGTCGCCGCGATCATCCCCTGGAACGCTCCGGTGACCCTCGCCGCGTGGAAGGCCGCGCCGGCGCTGGCCGCTGGATGCACGCTGGTCGTCAAGCCGGCGCCCGAGGCACCACTCAGTAATTTCGTGCTCGCCGAGGCCCTGGCCGACGCCGGGGTCCCGCCGGGCGTGCTCAACGTGGTGCCCGGCGGGCGGGAGGTCGGCGAGCACCTGGTGACCCACCCGGGGACCGACAAGATCGCCTTCACCGGCTCCACCGCGGCGGGGAAGCGGATCATGAGCCTCTGCGGGGACCAGATGAAGAGGGTCTCGCTCGAACTGGGCGGGAAGTCGGCCGCCCTCGTCCTCGACGACGCCGATCTGGCCACGGTCATCCCGAGGATCGTGGGCGGCGGGATGCATCTCTCGGGCCAGGTGTGCGGTGCCCACACCCGGGTCTTGGTCCCGCGGTCGCGCTATGCCGAGGCGATCGAGGCCGCGGTGGCCGCCGTCCAGTCGATCACCGTCGGTGACCCGCACGACCCGGCGACGGTCGTCGGCCCGCTGGTGGCGGAGCGGCAGCGGACGCGGGTGGAGGGGTACATCAAGCTCGGCGTCGAGGAGGGCGCGCGCATCGCGGCGGGCGGGATTCGACCGCCGCAGCTTCCAAAGGGCTGGTACGTGGCGCCCACGATCCTGGCCGATGCCCGAAACGACATGCGCGTCGCCCGCGAAGAGATTTTCGGACCCGTGCTCTGCTTCATCCCCCACGATGGCGACGAGGACGCCGTGCGCCTCGCCAACGACTCGAGCTACGGCCTCTCGGGCGGTGTGTGGTCCGCGGACCCTGGCCGGGCCCTCGAGGTGGCCCGACGGATCCGGACCGGCAGCATCGCGATCAACGGCCACTTTCCACCCTTCCCGCTGGTGCCGTTCGGCGGATTCAAGGAGTCGGGCATGGGCCGCGAGCTCGGCCCCGAGGGCCTGGCCAACTTCCTGGAGCCCCGCAGCATCGGCCTGCCGCCGTCGCTCGTCGCCTCCTGAGCACCGCCCGTGGCTGGTCCGCTCGCGGGAGTTCGAGCCGTTGAGGTCGCGTCGCACGTCTTCGTGCCGATGGCCGGCTCGGTGCTCACCGAGTGGGGTGCCGAGGTCATCAAGGTGGAACACCCGGTCACCGGCGACCCCTACCGGGGCCTGGTGACCGTCGGCCTGCACAACGTCTACAAGGGTGTCGACGTCTTCTTCCAGTCGGCCAACCGCGGCAAGAAGTCCGTCGGCATCGACCTCACCCAGCCGGAAGGTCGCGAGGTGCTTGGTCACCTGGTGGGCTCGGCCGACGTCTTCCTCACCAATCTCCGGCCCCCCGGCCGTCGGCATCTCGGGCTCGACGTCGAGGAAATCCGGTCGGACAACCCGTCGATCGTCTACGTGCTCGGCACCGCGTTCGGGGCCCGGGGGCCCGACGCCGGGAGCGGCGCCTACGACATCGGGGCCTACTGGGCCAGGAGCGGCATGCAGCACCTGCTCACGCCGCCGGATGTGGCCTGGCCGACCGGAGCGCGGCCGGCCTTCGGCGACGTGGTGGGCGGCCTGACCATCGCGGGGGCCATCGGTGCTGCCCTGTACCGCCGCGAGAAGACCGGGGAGACCGCCGTCATCCACGCGTCGCTGCTCGCGTCGGGGATGTGGCAGGTGCAACCGGACATCGTGAACGCCGGCTTGGACGACGAGACCCCGCCGCAGGGTCCGCCGGACCGCTACGCGATCTGGAATCCGTTGATGCTCCCCTACGCGACCGCCGATGGGCGATACGTCGCGCTCTCGATGCTCGACGCCGGATCGTCACTGGCGAGAGCTCTGCGGGCTGCTCGGGCACCCCGAGATGGCCGACGACGAGCGGTTCGTCGACATGGCGGCCCGGCGAATCCACGCCCGCGCCTGCATCGAGTGGCTCGAAGGCGTCTTCGCGACGCAGACGCTCGAGGATTGGCGCGCGACCGCTGGCCGGGCTGCACGGCGAGTGGGCGGTCGTCCAGACCCCCGGCGAGCTCCACGCCGACCCGCAGGTGGTGGCGAACGAGTACATCGCGCCGGTCGACATCGGCAACGGCAACTCGCTGCCGCTCGTCACCACGCCGGTCCAGTTCGACGGCGATCCGGGGCGACCGACGCGGGCACCCGAGCACGGAGAGCACACCGAGTCGGTGCTGCTGGAGCTGGGCCTGTCTTGGGACGAGATCGCCGGTCTGAAGCAGAACGGTGCGATCCTCTGATGGGCACCGGATCGAGAAGGGGTGGCACGTGGACGCAACGGTAGGGATCCCTCCCGCAGTCACCGAGGAGACCGAGCAGTTCTGGGCGGCCGCCGCCGAGGGTCGACTGGTCGTCGAGCGCTGCGAGACCTGCGGCGCCGAGTCGTTCCCACCCCGGGGCATGTGCCGCACGCTGCCATGGCCGATCGATGCGGCGCTCAGGAGATCACCGAGCCGCGGCCGCGGTCTACAGCTACACGGTCAACTACCAGCGCTGGCTGCCCGACCTCGAGGTGCCCTATGCGATCGTGCTGGTCGAGTTCCCCGACCACCCCGGTGTCCGGGTGATGGGCCGCCTCCGGGGCCGCGACCCCGAGGAGGTGGCCATCGACATGGAGGTCGAGGTCGGGTTCGAGCCCGGCCCCGGCGGCTTACGCGATCCCGAGCTTCCTCGCCGTGGCGGAGACGCCTGATGCGACACCGAGCGCTTCGAGGACCGGGTCGTCATCTCGGGGGTGGGGCAGTCGGCCGATCGGGCGCCAGATCGACCGGTCCGGGATTCCAGCTGACCCTCGACGCCATCCTTGCCGCGGTCGCCGACGCCGGTCTGACCCTCGGCCGACATCGACGGGCTGGCGATGTTCCCCGGCGGTGGCAAGGCCAACCTTCCCGGCTACGCGAACGGCAACCTCTACGAGATCCAGGACGCCCTCGGCATCACCACGACGTGGCGCCAGGGACATGGTCGAGGGCATGTGCCTCCCGTTCTACGGCGCCGCCCAGGCCGTGGCGACCGGGCAGGCCCGCCACGTCGTGGTCTGGCGCACGGTAAAAGAGGGCAGCGCAGCCCGCAAGGCCGGCGGACGGCCCGCCTACGGGTCCATCCATCCCGACGCCGAGGGGCCGCTGGCGTGGCTGCTCCCGATCGGGGCGCTCTCCCCGGTCTGCCAGGTCGCGCCGTACGCCACCCGCTACATGCACGAGTACGGGGTGACAAGAGAGCAGCTGGCCTGGATACCGGTCACCCAGCGGGCCTACGCCGCCTCGAACCCCGACGCCGTCTACCGGGACCCGCTCACCGTCGAGGACTATCTCGCCTCCCGGATGATCTCGTCGCCGATCTGCCTGTACGACTGCGACGTCCCGGTCGACGGCGCGACCGCCATCGTCGTCTCGGCAATCGACGACGGCACCCGATCTCCGGGCTCCGGTGCGGATTGAGGCGATGGCCGGGGTCGATCGACGGCCGGACCGTCCTGGGAGCAGTGGGAGGACATGGGCCGGGTCGGCTACGCCACCGCGGCGGCCATGTGGAACCGGACCGAGCTGCGGCCGATGGACGTCGACGTGGCCCAGCTCTACGACGGCTTCACCATCGAGGCCGTCTGGTGGCTGGAGGCCATGGGCTTCTGCGGCACCGGCGAGGCCGGGTCCTTCGTCGAGGGCGGGCACCGGATCGGCCCCAGCGGAGATCTGCCGATGAACACCTGGGGCGGGCAGCTCTCCGGCGGTCGCCTGCACGCCGGCTTCGGCCACACCGCCGAGGCCGTGCGACAGCTGCGGCACGAAGCCGGCCAGCGGCAGGTGGCCGGGGCCGAGGTCGCAGCCCTCGGCAACGTGGGCGGGTACGAGGCCGGGGCGGCCCTGCTCACCCGTTGGTGACTGACCGCGACAGGTTCGAAGAGAGGAGATAGAACGATGGTCGATCGACCAGGGCGGGTCGAGGGCAAGGTGGCGATCGTCACCGGCGCCGGGTCGACTCCCGGGCCGGGGATCGGGACCGGCAAGGCCACTGCGGTGGTACTCGCTCGGGAGGGCGCGAGCGTGCTGCTGGTCGACCTGCATCCCGAACGCGCCGAGGAGACTCGCGGACTGATCACCGGCGAGGGTGGGCGGGCCGAGGTCTTCGCCGCCGACGTCACCCAGGCCGCCCAATGCGGGGCGATGGTGCAGGCGGCCGGGGACGCCTTCGGCCCCGTCGACATCCTGGTCAACAACATCGGGCTCGCCTCGCTCGGCACGGTCGTCGACCTGTCGGAGGAGGCCTGGGACCGCGCCCTCGACATCAACCTGCGTACGGCCTTTCTGGCGTCCAAGTACGCCGTGCCGGTCATGACCGCCCACGGCGGCGGCGCCATCGTCAACATCTCGTCCATCTCGGCCCTTCGCGGCGACGGCACCGTTGCGTACTCGGCGGCCAAGGGCGGGCTCATCGCGATGACGATCGACATGGCCTACTCGCACGGCCGGCAGGGAATCCGGGTCAATGCCATCGCGCCCGGCCACATCACGACCCCGATGGTGCTCTCGGTGTCTCAGCCGGGGCCTCGCGCCGAGTACATGAACACGCTGCGCTCCGAGGCCGGGCTACTCGGCACGCCCGGGACCGGCTGGGACGTCGGGTGGGCCGCCGCTTTCCTGGCCAGCGACGAGGCGCGCTGGATCACCGGCGTGGTCCTGCCGGTCGAATCGGGGGTGCTCAGCGTCACCCCGCTGATGATGGCCCCGTTCCTGCGGGCCATCCCCGAGCCGTGAGCGACGTCGCAGGCGTGCGGCGCCCGCGATCGTCACTGCCCTAATCAGTGAGCGAACACTTACCTCGTTAGACTCGTGAGCGGTCGGGGGCGTCCGACCTGCTCGAAGGGGGGCCCATGAACCCGGAGGCGTCGACTAGCACAGCGGTCACCGACGACTGGTGCCAGCACCACTTCGACCACCTCGCGCCCGAGCTGTCCGAGGTGCTCTACTCGACCCTGGCTCGCATGCGATCCGGCTGTCCGGTCGCGCACAGCGACCAGCACGGTGGGTTCTGGGTGGTCACGGACTACGACGACGTGCTGCGGGTCGCGGAGGACTGGGAGACCTTTAGCTCCGCCCACGGCCTGACCGTCCCCGCCGCCCCGATCGCAACCAGGAGCATCCCGGTCGAGGTGGACCCGCCAATCCAGCGCGTCTACAAGCGGCTCATCAATCGCTACTTCACCCCGGCGGTCGTCTCTGAATGGGAGGACGGAACACGGGCGCTCGCCACCTCGCTCATCGACGATTTCGTCGAGACCGGGAGTTGTGAGTTCATGGAGGCGTTTGCGCGCCCGCTCCCGGCGCTGGCGATCTTCGAGTTCTCCCTCCACGCCCCGCGAGACGACATTGCCAAGGTCGCGTACATGGCCTCAAAGTCGTCGCTCCCCAACGATCCCGAGGCGGCTGAGTGCTGGCGCGGACTGTCCGCGTGGATCGCGGACTTCCTCGATGAGCGTCGGTCGCAGCCCGATCTCGGCGATGTCGTCGACGGCGTGCTCGCCGCGGAAATCGAGGGACGCCCGATCAGCCACGACGAAGCGGTGGGCATCGTCCAACTGCTCGTCCTGGGGGGGCTGGAGACCACCGCAGGCGCTCTCGGCATGATGATGGTGCGGCTCTGCAACGAACCAGAAACGCGCTCGGTGTTGCGGGGCTCCTCGGAGGTCGTGCCCGAGGCCGTCGAGGAGCTGCTCCGCCTGGATGCCCCGTTCATCGCGATCACCCGGACGGCGACGCGCGACGTCGAGCTCGGGAACAAGCAGATCAAAGCGGGCGACAAGGTGATCATCTACTGGGCGTCGGCCAACCGGGACGAATCCGAGTTCGCCAGCCCCGACCGGTTCGACGCCGGCCGGTCGAGCAACCGTCACCTCAGCTTCGGCGCCGGACCGCATCGCTGTGCCGGGTCCAACCTGGCCCGCATGAACCTGCGGATCGGCCTCGCCGAGCTACTGCGGCGTCTCGATGACCTGAGGCTCGCCGAGGAGGCCTCGGTGCATTACCACAACACGTTCACCAGGGCGCCGCTCGCGGTGGCGATCGCCTTTGCGCCCGGGAAGAAGGAGGGTGACTCGTGAGGTTCCACTTCGAGCCGGCCATCGGAGGTCGCGGTGTCGGTTGACCAGTCCAAGCGAGCGGGAATCCGCATCTACCGCGCCGCCGATGCGCCGAATCTCACCCAGACGGACTTCGGGGCCAAGAACGACTTCGGGGAGCACACCGAGCTCCGAGAGGTCGTCGCGGCCCTCGGGGGGGCGGCCAAGACCGCCAGCCGCCTGCTGGTCCGCCAGAGCCCCGAGGAGGGAGGCTTCTCCCTCGTCTACCTCTTCTTCAAGCCGAACTTCCCGCTGTTCCGTCACCGCCACGAGAGCGACTGCCTCTATGTCGTCATCTCAGGAGAGGCGCACATGGGCAGCCAGACCCTGCGGGCCGGAGACTCCTTCTTCGTGCCGGCCTTGGCGCCATACTCGTATACCGCCGGCCCCGAGGGCGTCGAGGTGCTCGAGATCCGCCACAACGCCGACGGGTTCACCGTCGTCTTCGCCGACAACCCCCCCAGCCGGCTCGACGAGGCGCTGGCCGCGATCGAGGAGAACTCCGAGGCTTGGAAGAAGATCAGTGTCGGGCCGTTGTTGCAGGCGAACTCCGCCGAGGACTGACGAAAAGCAGTTACGAGCGACCCGAGGTCGCACGCTTCGGTTCGAGCTGGGCGATCACGCGCTCCACGTACTCGATCGTGGCGTCGTGGCCAGCGGTCATGCCGAGCGCCTTTTCGAGCGCGAGCACCTGGGTCAGCCCGGTCATAAGCACGAGGGCGACGACTGGGGGTAGTTGATCAGCTGAAAGGCCGTCGGCCACGAGTGCGGCCGTCACGGCCTTGAGTTGGGAAGCACGAAAGCGTTCGGCATAGCCGGCGATCTCTGCGCGGATGGCCTTGCGGTGGTTCGCCAGCGCGGCGAACTCGATGCTGAACGAGGCACCCCGAAGCTCGCTGTTGAGCCGCCACAGGGTGTGCAGCGAGCAGTCGCCAGTGATGGCACGTTCGAACCGCGCGAGGCTCTCATCGGCTCGCCGGCGATACACCTCGAGGAAAAGGTCGTCCATCGCGCGGAAGTAGTAGTGGACGAGTTGGGGCTTCAGGCCCGCCTTGGCAGCGACGCGTCGCGACGTGACGGCGGCATAGCCCTCTGCGAGCAGCAGTTCCTCGGCCGCATCCAGAAGCTGCTCGCGGGTCTTCGAGTCGGTGGCACCGATGCGGCGGGACGATGTGGACGAGGTCGGCACCGGCATACCTTGCCACACCAACGCAGGGATGCTATGCAACTGCTCAGCACCTATTCAGCGGACGCACAGCGGTTCGTTTCCATTGTGAGGAGAGCGCATGAGCGACTGGAAGACGATCGATTACTTCGGCGACGAGTCACTCAATGAGGATCCGTACCCATACTTCGAGGACCTGCGCGAGGAGGGTCCGGTGCTGCCGCTCCCCCATCTCGGCGTGGTCGCTGTGACCGGCTACGACGAGGCCTGCGAGATCTACCGCGACACCGACACCTTCTCGTCGTGCAACTCGGTGGTCGGGCCGTTCGCAACGTTCCCAGTGCCGTTCACGGGCGACGATGTTGGCGAAATCCTCGATCGTTATCGCCACCAGCTGCCGATGAACGAGCACATGGTCACCATGGACCCACCCGCGCACACACGTGAGCGGGCACTGTTGATGCGGCTGATCACACCGAAACGACTCAGGGACAACGAGGCATTCATGTGGCGCCTCGCCGAACAACAACTCGACGAACTCACCAGCGCCGGCAGCAGCTGCGAGTTCATCAGCGCCTATGCACAGCCCTTCGCCATGCTTGTCGTGGCCGACCTCCTCGGAGTGCCCGAGGCAGATCATCAACGGTTCCGGGCGGGGTTCGGCCTGGGTATGACGCCCGGGGTGACCGGTGCTGGCAACCAACACGGCGAGGATCTCAACGCGCTGGGCTGGCTCGACGAATGCTTTGCTCAGTACATCGAAGACCGCCGCATTGAGCCGCGCAAGGACGTGCTGACCGACCTCGCCGTGGCCACCTACCCCGACGGCACCACGCCGGATGTGACCTCGGTGGTCCGGACGGCCACGTTCCTCTTCGCCGCTGGTCAAGAGACCACGGCTCGGCTCCTGGCTGCTGCGTTGAAGCATCTCGCCGAGCACCCGGAAGTTCAGGACGAGCTACGCGAGCACCGCGAGAAGATCCCTGATTTCATCGAAGAGGCGCTCCGGATCGAGAGCCCGGTGAAGACCGACTTTCGTCTGACCCGCCGTTCGACGACGGTGGCGGGTGTCGATATCGCGGCGGGGACCCCCGTCATGCTGCTGAACGGCGCCGCCAACCGCGACCCACGGCGGTTCGAGTGCCCCGCTGAGTTCCGCATCGACCGGCCGAACGTGCAATCCCATATTGCGTTCGGGCGTGGCATCCACTCGTGCCCGGGCGGCCCACTGGCCCGCGCCGAGGGCAGAATCAGCATCGAGCGCATCCTCGAGCGCATGCGCGACATCCGCCTATCCGAAACGCACCACGGCCCTCGCGGCGCCCGCCGTTTCAACTACGAGCGCACGTGGGTGCTGCGGGGGCTGACGAAGGTGCACCTTGAGTTCACTCCAACGGACGTCGCTAAGTGAACCGCGTCGCTGTGGTGACTGGTGGCGCGTCCGGCATCGGTTTGGGCGTCGCCCACGAGCTCGCCGGCAACGGCCACCTCGTCGCCATCCTTGATCGCAACGGTCCTGGGGCAGACATCGCGGCGCATGAACTGCGTACGAGCGGCGCCAAGGCGATCGCGGTCGAGGTGGACGTCGCCGAACGCGGGTCGGTCGACCGAGCGTTCGGGAAGATCCGCAATGATCTCGGGCCAGTCGAGATCCTGATTACCAGTGCCGGCATTGAGTCCTTCGACGCGATCGCCGACATCACGGCTGAGAAGTGGGATCGGATCATCGCCGTGAACCTCACGGGGACCTTCGCGTGCGTTCAGGCCGCACTGCCCGACATGCTCGCCGCGGGCTGGGGACGAATCGTCACGATCTCCTCGTCGAGCGCCCAATCCGGCGCGCCCAACATGGCCCACTACGCAGCGTCCAAGGGTGGCGTCATCGCGCTGACCAAAACACTGGCGGTCGAGCTGGCCCGCAAAGGGATCAACGTCAACACCATCCCACCCAGCCTCGTGGACACCCCAATGGCCCGGCAGGCCGAAGCCGACGGTGACTTTCCCGGCGTCGAGGTGGTCGGGCCACTGGTCCCGCTGGGTCGAGCCGGCACACCAGCCGACATCGCCGCTGCCTGCTCGTTCCTGTGCTCGGAGGGCGGCAGCTACATCACCGGCCAGATCATCGGGGTCAACGGCGGCATGTACATCTGAGGCTGCGGCGCGAGCGCCGAAGCCGAAGCTCCAAGACACCCCGCATAGCGTCGTCGATGTCGGTTCGGACGTCAGTCGATGTGGTACACCCGGCAGGCGTTGTCCTGGAGGACCTTGCGCATGACCGCCTCGCCGACAATCTCGGTGTCGCGGCGGATGACCTCGGCAGGGCTCGGTGAATAACTCGCCGGTCCGGGATGCAGGCTCGTCGGGTGGGGGAAGTCCGTCTCGAACATGACGTTGTCCGCGTACTTGGGCAGCAGCTCTAACGACTCGCTCTCGAACCAGAACATCGAGTACACCTGGCGCCGGAAGTACTGGCTCGGGAGCAGCCGAAGCGGGTAGCGGTTCCGGGCCCCGGTCCCCATCCACTGCCAGTCGAGCGCGTCCAGAAGGAAGGGAATGTAGCCGAACCCGCTCTCCACCGACACGAAGTCCAGGTTCGGGAATCGGTCGCACAACCCGCTGGTCAGCAGCGTCCCGATGGTCCTCACGTTGCTCACGAACGACATCGAAGATCGCGCCGTGTTGTAGGCGGGGTCGTAGTTTTCCCGGTTCATGGCGTGCTCGATCTCCTCGGCGGTGTTGCCGACCCCGACGTGGAAGTTGATCGACATCCCGAGGTCCTCCGCCACGGCGTAGAGCGGGTCCCAGTGCTCGTCGGGGAAGTCGGGAAGCCCGTGCTTTTCGAGGGTCGACGCCCACAAGAGACCCCGATGGCCCATGGCGTGGCAGCGCCGGAGCTCCGCGATCGACGCGTCGAGGTCCCAGAACGGCACCGTGGTCAGCAGGACGAAGCGCTCGGGAGCGACCGAGGCGAACTCGGACACGTAGTCGTTGTAGGTCTGGACGCAGGCCACCTTGAGGTCGGCGTCGCCGAGTGCCATGAACGCGTGGCCCTCGAACGCGATGACGTTGGGGTAGATCACCTGCGCGTAGATCCCCTCGCGATCCATGTGGGCCAGCCGGGCCTTGGCGTCGTAGCAGGCCGGGTCGGCGTCGCCCAGGGTCGGCGGACAAGACGGGGGGAACTCGCGCCACCCTGCCATCGAGTAGTTGCCGACCATGGAGCACCAGCGGTCCCCCACCATCCAGCGCCAGGTCTGGCTCTGCTCGTGGAACAGGACCTTGGGCGCCCCGTCTTGGAACCGGTTGGGGATCCGGGCCGTCCACAGGTCGGCGGGCTCGGTCAGATGGGTGTCCGCGTCGATCACCCGGACGTCGGTGGCCGTCACCATCGCCACTCCCGGAAACTTCGGACCCCGGCGGCGCGCATCGAATCATGCTACTGCCGTGACCACAAGAGCTCTGCCCTGTTACACCTCCCGGGCACGATGGCTTTCGTGCCTCGCCAACGTCCTCTCGATGCTCCACCGGTCGTCTTCCGCAGCGCCCGGATCGAGCTGCGCACGACGCCGGCGCAGCGACGGCGCTGCTTGGCACTGTTGCGCTCGGGTGGTGACCTCTGGGCGACCGTGCTGGAGTTCAACGAGTACCGCCGGCGACGAGGCGCACCCGAGGTCGTCAACTACCAGGCGCTGTGCCGTGAGCTCTCTTCGGCGGGACCGGGGTGCTTCGGCGAGCTTTCAACGACGGGAGCCCGGTCCATCTTGCGCCGGTACTCGGACTCGTGGATGTCGGCGGCCAAACGGCGCAAAGAAGGCGACCTGACGGCGCACTCCCCGCGCCGCAAGCGGGCACTGATGCCCTCGCGGACTACGCCGGCACGTTCAGCCTCGAGGAAAAGCGGCTCAGCTTGCCGACGGCCCGAGGGAACGAACCGTTGGGGCTCCGGCTCACCAGAGCGGTGCCCTACGAAGCCGAGTCGGTCCGCTCGGTGACGCTGCTCGCCGAGGGACGTCGCCTCTACGTCGACGTGTGCGCCGAGGTGCCGCTTGGCACCTACGAAGAGGGAGCAGCCCCTGACCCACGGAAGGTGGCCGGGGTGGACCTGGGCATCATCCACCCCTACGTCCTGGCCGACCCCGAGCGGGCCCTGGTGGTCTCGGGTCGGGCGATGCGGGCCGAGTCCCGCCTGCACCTGGCCGAATCCAAGGCACGGAAGCGGGCCACCTCCCGCCGCGCCCCGGCGCGCGGCCGAACGCGGTTCGCGTCGCTGGCGCAAGTACCGGGCGCGCACCAAGGTCCTCGAGGCCCGTCACCGGCGGCGTCTCGACCAGGCCCGCTACGAGGCGGCCCGCGAGGTGGTGACCCATGCCAAGGCGCAGCGCATCGGCACCTTGGTGGTGGGGGACCCGAGAGGACTGCTGGAGCGGGACGCAGGTGCGCGCCAGAACCTCGCGGTGCGCGACTGGAGGGTGGGTCGGCTCATCTCGGCGCTCAGCGACCGGGCGGAGGTGGCCGGCATCGCCGTGGTCCTCGTCGACGAGCGCGGCACCTCGTCGACCTGCCCGTGCTGCGGCGCGCGCGTCCCAAAGCCCAAGGGACGTGGTTTTGCCTGCCAAAACTGTGCACTCCGGGCCCACCGCGACGTGGTGGGCGCGGCCAACATCGCCTCGAGATCTCCTCGGGGTGGCATCGTCATCGACCCGTCCCGGTTGGTGATCACGCACCGTCGAGCCGGTCGGCATCTGCCTGGCCGTGCCCGGCGTGACCCACGACGGGTGGCCATGTCGAGACGTGGTCGCAGCGCGGGTCCCTGGCCGGCTGTGGCCCGCCCCGCCGATGTCCGAGGAGGAGATCGACGGGGAGTCGCTCGTCAGAGGGGCAACCACGCCTCTGGCGAGGAACCGCGACCTTTGCTCCAAAGGGCCAAGGTGTGTGGTTGCAGCACTAGTGAGCGTCCGGTTCCTTCATGGCTACGAAGTACCCTGAGCCGCGTGGGACCCGACCCGCTCCAGCCGACGTTCGCACCCAGCGAGACGCTGCCCGGCGTACTGCTCGGCTGGGCCCGCCGCGAGCCCGATCGCCCCTTCCTCCACCAGGTGGGCGGGGGCTCGACCACCTACGGCCAGTTCCACGAAGCCGCGCTGCGCTGGGCCGACGCCTTCCGACGGGCCGGGATCGGTCCCGGGGACAACGTCCCGGAGATGGCCCGGACCTCGATCGCCGCCGAGGAGCACTGGCTGGGCCTCGGTTGGCTGCGGGCGGTCCACACCGGGGTCAACACGGACTTCCGGGGTCGCTCGCTCGCCTATCTCCTCTCCAACTGCGAAGCGACGCACATGATCTGCGAGCGGGCCTTTTTGGACCGCGTGGGCGAGATCGCAGCAGACGTCCCCCTCTTGAAGCTGGTGATCGTCCCCGACGCCGCGTCTTCGGAGCTCCCGGGGGGGTTCCCGGTGCCGTTGGTCACCGGGGCCGAGCTCTGGGATGAAGCCCGGCCCGCCCTCGGTCTCGAGACGCCCCAACGCCACGAGATCGCTTGCATCAGCTACACCTCGGGCACCACCGGGCCGTCCAAGGGCGTCCTCATCCCCTGGGGCCGCCTGTGGCCCAACGAGACCTGGATCGACATGACCGGCGACGATATCGACTACTGCCCCTTCCCGGTCTTTCACATGTCCGGTCTTCTCCCACTGGCATGGTTCGGGTTCCCGGGCGGACAGGTCGTCCTGCGCGCCGGGTTCCGGACCCAGGAGTTCTGGGACGACGTACGGGCGTTTGGCTGCACGGTCGCCGCCATGATCCCGACGATGATGAACTGGCTGCTGGACCAGCCGGCCCAGGCCGACGACCTCGACAACCCGCTCCGCTATGTGGCCAGCGCCCCGGTCATCGCCCGGGTCGACGAGTTCAAGCGGCGATTCGGGGTCGTCGTGCGCACCCAGTTCGGGAACACCGAGGTTGGCACCGCGCTGTACGCCGGGCCCGACGTGTCGGCCGACCGGGCCTCGACGGCGAAATGGGTCACCCCCGGCTTTGAGGTCCGGGCCGTCGATGAGCACGACTACGAGGTCCCGGCGGGCGAGCTCGGAGAGCTGGTGGTCCGAACGACCGAGCCGTGGCGGATGATGGCCGGCTACTTCGGGATGCCGGAGAAGACCGCCGAGGCCTGGCGCAACGGCTGGTTCCACACCGGTGACGGCGTGCTGCAGGACGAGAACGGTCGCTATCACTTCGTCGACCGGATCAAGGACTCGATGCGCCGACGAGGCGAGAACATCTCGTCGATGGAGGTCGAGGCCTTCGTCAACGACCACCCGGCGGTCGCCGAGACGGCCGCCATCGGGGTCCCGTCGGCCGACGGCGAGGACGAGGTCAAGGTTTGCGTCGTGCTTCTCGATGGCCAGGAGCTTGCCGCCGAGGACCTGCACGCCTTCCTCGTCGAGCGGATGCCGGGCTTCATGGTCCCGCGCTACATCGAGTTCGTCGTCGGATCCCGAGCGGACCGAGGCCATGAAGCGCATCAAGAAGCCACCGCTGCGGGTCGACCCGATGAACTCCCGCACCTGGGACACCCGGCTCGCGCACCTGGGCCCGGCCGGACTGAGCATCAGGGGCGGTCGCTGCCGACCACCCAGGCGGCCACGCAGTTCGAGTATCCGCCAGCGGCGTGGCCGAGCGCCCGGCGGACGCCGTCGAGCTGGTGAGAGCCGGCGCCTCCCGCGCACCTGCATAGCCGCCTCGGCGAAACGGATGAGCCCGCCGGCGCCGATCGGGTTCGCCCCGAGGAGGCCGCCCGACGGGTTGACCGGGAAGCGACCTTCGATCGCCGTGGTCCCGTCCTCGACGAGGCGCCATCCGGTGCTCCGCTCGGCCAGCCCCAGGTTCTCCAGAATGATCGGTTCGAACCAGCTGTAGGGGACGAACAGCTCGGCGACGTCGAGCTCGCTTGAGGGGTCGGCGATCCCGGCCTGCCGGTACACCGCTGCTGCGCAGTCGCGCCCGGCACGCGGGTCGACGCTGTCGTGCTCCGGGGAGACCGGGGGCTCCGTCCGGACCGCACATCCCTGCACCCAGGCTGGCTGGGCGGGAGCGCCCGGCGGTCCGCTCGTCGCACAGGACGACCGCACAGGCACCGTCGGAGGACGGCGACGAGTGCAGGAGCCGGATGGGGTCCCACAGCATTCGGGACTCGGCGATCTGCTCGAGGGTGATGTCCGCCCGGCGGACCTGGGCGTAGGGATTGAGGAGCGGCGTTGCGGCGGTCCTTCAGCGCGGCGAGATCGCCGATCGAGCCCGGGGCCGCCGAGCGGTGGATGTACTCCCGGCACACCGCGCCGAACAGGCTGCCGGTTCCGCCCTGCCAGCGCGCCTCGAACGGCAGGTGCTGGAGCGTCGACCCCGGCCCGCTCGACTCGGACTGCTTCTCGTAGGCCACCACCAGCACCCGGGAGAACAGACCGGCGGCGATCAGGTTGACCCCCGTGTCGGCCGCGACGCCGCCCGCATCCCCGAGGTGTACGCGCGCAGGAGGGGCTTGCCGGCCGCGCCGAGCGCGTCGACCAGCGACAGCTCTGGTGACATCACGCCCTCCATGAAGTCCGGACCCTTGCCCACCACGAAGGCGTCGATCTCGGGCCACTCGACCTCGGCATCGAGCAGCGCCCGCTCGGCCGCCTCCCGGACCAGGCCGGCGAACGTCACGTCGCGACGGGCCGCCTGCGTGGTTGGTCTGACCGACTCCGACGACGGCGCAGCGCTCGCTCATTCCCGGCGCTCCATCAGGCAGAGGAGGTTGTGCTGGAGGCAGGGCCCGTTGGTCGCGTGGCCGACGCTTCGCTCGGCTCGCCCGTCGAGGATCGACTGTGCGGCGACCCCGATCCGGATCAGGCCCGACACCATGAGGGGGTCCGCCGGCAGGGCGCCGCCCGAGGGATTGAGCGCGCCGATTTCCGCGGCTCCGATCGCGTCGACCGCGATGAGCTCCTGATGGCTGAACGGCGCGTGCGACCTCGAGCACGTCGATCCGAGAGTGCGGGAGGCCGAGTCGCGCCGCCGCCTCCCGCGTCGAGACCGAGACCGTGAGGTCGCGTCGGCCGAGATCGGCCGTCTCGACCCGCTGCTCGATGCCGGCGATCCACGCCGGAGGCCGGCCACCCGACAACGCTCGACTCTCGGCGGCCAACACGACCGCGGCCGCGCCCGAGCAGACGGTTGAGCAGTCCGCCGCCCGCAACGGCGATGCGACGTAGGGCCGGCCGTCGAGCTCCTCCACGGGCAGCCCGCGGCGGCTGGCGGCCAGGGAGACCAGCGTCCTCTCGTCACAACGACCCGAATCGATGAGCGCTCGCGCCTGGAGGGCCGCCAGGTGTCGGGGATCCGGCCCGAGAGGAGCCACCAGATAGGGGTCGAGCTGAAGGCGAAGCACGCTGACCGGGTCGGCGGCCGTCGGACGCCCGAAGGCGCACACGAGCGCCACGTCGGCCTCCCCGGCCATCAGACGGACCCAGGCCTCGTAGAGTGCGAAGGCGCCGTCACCGTCCAGATGCGTGTGGGTGCGCGGCGGCCAGCAGGGCATCGCGTCGAACGCACCCATGACGGTCCCCACGACCCCGCTCAGGAACTCTGAGCCGGCCGAGCACACGACCTCGACCTCGTGCGGCGACACCCCGGCGGCGGCCAGCGCGGCGTCGACGACCGGCGCGGCCAGCTCGGCCTCGTTCCGACCATCGGACTCGAGGACGACCTCGCTGGCAAAGCCGACGACGGCGACCCTTCTCACGCTGGCGGGACCGGTCGGAAGTGCTGGATGCTCGCCCAGGTCGGGGCCAGCTCGGCGTCGGAGACCCACACGGCCTCGACGACTTGGCCGATCTCGAGGGAGGCGGCGCCAACGTCGGCCAGCAGATGGGGAAACGGCACGTCCGCCCCCTCCAGCCGGATCCACGCGGTGACGAACGGCAACGCCGGGCTCTCCGGGCCGGTGGCCACGTGGACGACGGTGTAGGCCGTCACGACGCCACGGTGGGCGAGCTCGACGTCGATCATCGGTCCGACCAGGCAGAGCGGGCACCGCGGGTGAGCCGGCACGTAGGTCCGGCCGCACGACGGACAGCGCCCGCCGAGGATCCGCCGCTCGCCCAATGCCACGAGAAACCGGGAGGTGGTCTTGCCGGGCTCGTACGCGTAGTGGGTTTCGAGGGAAGAGCGCACCTCGACCTCTTCGACCGCGGTGTCGCGCCCGTCGTTCGGGCTGAGCGCCCCGGGACTCGACTCTGGCACGAAGGCCCGGATGTCGAGGATGCTCCCGACGCGCTCGGGACGCCAGTCGGCCCGGACGCGCAGGCCCGAGCGAAGCGCACCCTCTTCGACCTGGTCCACGACGTGCAAGAACGCGGTGTCGGCGCCATCGAGTTCGACCAGTGCGAACGCGAACGGACGATCGAGTGGTTGGTCGGGACCGGGACTGCCGACCCACGTCCACGAGCGGATCACGCCGGCCTCGCCGACACGGACATCGTCGAGGGTCGGCGCGCCAGTCTCAAAGTCGAAGTCGCGCGGCGGGACGAGTACGTGGCCCTCTGCGGTGCGACTCCCCCAGATCTCCCCCCGCGCCAGTCCGCTCAGGAAGCGACGCTCAGCCCCTCCCACCGTGCGCCGATAGGCGAAGGGCATGACGTGGGGGGCGCGGAGACCCTCGTTCACCCCTCGGCTGCCCGCAACAGCATGCAACCGACGTAGGGAAGGGCCCCGACCGCCACCACAGCGACGCGCGCGCCCTCGACCTGGCGGTCACCGGCGGTCCCCCGCAGCTGCTCGCACATCTCGTGGACGAAGCCCAGACCGTGCAACCGACCGCCGGAGAGCTGACCGCCGTTGGTGTTGATCGGCAGCTCGCCCTGGAGCGAGATCCGGCCGTCCGAGACGAAGTCCCCGCTCTCCCCGATCGCGCAGAACCCGAGCGCCTCCAGCCAGAGCATCGTGAGGATGCTGAACCCGTCGTAGATACCGGCGACGTCGACGTCAGCGGGGCCGAGATCCGACCGGCGCCACATTTCCCGAGCCGCCAGGAGCCCCGGCTGAAGGTCGATGTGCTGTGCGTACTGGGACCGGATCGGCGGGGCCATGCCCACCGAATCGATCCGGACCGCGCCATGGGGAGCATCGCCGGCGGTCTCGGCGTGCGAGAGCACGATCGCGGTCGACCCGTCGCAGTGCACGTCGCAGTCGTACAGGCAGAGTGGAGCGGCGATCATCGGGCTCCCGAGGTAGTCCTCCAGGCTCAGCGGCTCCCGGTAGACGGCCTTGGGGTTGAGCCGGGCGTTGGCGCGGGCGGTCAGCGCAATCTGCGCCAGCTGTTCCCGGGTGGTGCCGTATGCATGAAAGTGGCGTCGGGCCAGCAGTGCGTAGCCGATCGGAGCCGGGCCATCTCCGAACGCGGTGATCCACTCGCCGATTTGTTCACCGGCCTCCCGAGCGGCGCGTCGGGCCGATCCCTCGGTGACCGTGCGGTAGACGACCACGTGGCGCGCCAGGCCGCCACTGATGGCGAGCCCCCCGTTCAGGATCGGCCCGAGTTGGGCAGGTCCCTCGAAGTTGCCCATGAGGAACCGGGGCCGGATCCCCAGCGAGTCGTAGACGTCGATCAAGGGCGGTCCGGCGAAACCCGGCCCGAGCGAGGTGCCTCCACCGGGATAGGTCGCCAGCCCGTCGACATCGGCGAACGACAGACCGGCGTCGGCCACCGCCGCCGAGACCGCATCGATCGTCAGGCTCAAAGGCGAGCGACCGAGCCGACGGCCGACGGCCGATTGCCCGATCCCCGAGACGATCACCTCGTCTTCGAATCGGTGGCCTCGACCGCTCATCGAGACGTCTGTCCCCACACGAACCCGGACGGGTGCGACGACACCTCGCGACCACCCGTCGTCAACCCCGGTGCGACCTGCTTGGCGTGCCGCCGATTCCCCACGTGGTTAATACCCTCCTGGGTCCGCGAGGAACCTGGTCAGGCCACTGGCGAGCGGACGCCCTCAGTGTACGAACGGGCGACGCGCTCCAAGGCATGGCAAGTTTGGCGTTTCCTCCGCGGTGGCTCCGTGGAGCGCTGGGACCCACCAGATTGCTGCCCTACTCGCAGTGCGGCACCGTCCGAACGTCCCGATCGGCGACCCAGCCACGCCTGCCTAGAGAACCGGCGCGCCCTCCGCCTCGGCCCGCATCTCGTCGGCGTCCTCGGGAAGCAGCCAGCCAGCGGCGACGAGCTCGTCGACCCGCCGCTCGAAGCGACCGACATAGTCGGCATGGTCGCTGTAGAGCTTCTGGAGCATCCCCGGTTCCAGTGGCTCCTCAATGCCAACGACGCCGAAAGCTGGCACCCCGTTCTCGCCGATCGAGGGGTTCGACAGGTACTTGAGACGTGGGACATCCATCTGGGCACAGCGCACGCCACCCTCGCTGTTGCCACACTCGTCCTTCGCGAAGAGGTCGTCCGATCCCGACTCGATTCGATCGGCTCGAGGCGGTGTCACGTCGTCGGCAACCCAGCGAACTAGGTGGTCCAACGCCATGCTGAACAGCTGGCCGTGGGGCAGGCTGTTCATCGCCGCGCCCTTGGGGACGTTCCCCGCGGTCCCCAGGGGGTCGTTCTGCCACATCGAGTTGTCGCTATACGGCGGATACCTGGTGCCCATGTGGGACACTCCGGCCAGCTCGTAGAGCCGGTAACGGTCGCTCGCCTCGTCGCTGTCGGACCGTCGGTACCCGCGGCCTTCACGCCCCCAGCGGTTGGGGTCCGAGATGTCCCCGTCGCTCAGCACCTGGACGATGGGCACGTCGCGCGGCCCGAACTGCACCGAGGGCGACCCGCTCGGGAAGAACCCGTGATACACCGGCGCCCCGTCGGCGTGGCGATACGCGTCGTGGCCGTTGACGATGTAGTCGGTCACCACACCGCCGGTCTGGGAGTGACCGACCAGGATCACGTGGCGCGGGTCGTAGCCGGCAAAGGGACCGACCGCCCCGGTGAGTGCCGCACCCACTTGGGCCAGGATCGGTGTCGAAAGGGCGTTCACCTTGCGCATGTGCTCCATGCGGGCCTGGCGCGCCGCGGGCTCCCGGGGAAGCCCGAAAGCGGGACCTTCGAGGGGCTCGGCCCCCGACCAGATCTCAAGGGACGCATAGCGCTCGGGATTGGATGGCTTCACGAAAGCGTCCAGTGGCGCCTTCTGGGAGCAGACGGCGGCCCACGCGTGGCCGGAGCGCATCTGGTACAGCGAGGTGTAGATCCAGACGGGGGCCGCGCTCGCCGCGTGGACGGGCTCCACGATGACTGTGCCGCTGAACTTGGACTTGTCCCGCGGGCGCCGAACCAATACCGAGGTCACATACGGATGCCCATCCACCTCGCCGCTCGCGAACCACTCCTCCTGGACGTAGTCGAAGTCCTCGATCGTCCCCCGGAAGGCTCCGGACGGAGCGAACGGCTCCCCTGTTGCGGGTGGCTGACTGAGCGAGGCCGACGTAACGGTCACCGTTCCTCCTTGTGGACTCGGGAAGGCGAGAACGATGGAACACGTCGCGCCCGCGAGCCCGTGTCGTGACCATCGAGCGAGACGGTGGCCATCTCGGGCAGGTTTCCCTCACCCGACCCCGCCTCTTTGGCAGATTCTGACATAGGTAGCACGATTTGCAAGCGGCTCGAATCCGCCCCCTGAACCCCCGTCCTTGCTGGCATCCTCCGAGATCTCGCGCCTCGGTTGGCGATCAACGTGTCGCACCCGGCAGCACGTGCCAGCGGGGCCGGGTTTGACTAACCTCGGGCTCTCGATCCACCCAGCGATGTCCTCCGGTGAGTGCACCCTGCCGGATCTCTTCGTCGGTCCGGGCTCGGGGGCAAGGGGGGAGGTGTCATGACCTCGCGCAGTGTTGTCGTCGCGGGAGCGGTGCTCATCGCGACACTCTGTGGCTCGTTCGGTGGCGCACCGGTCGCCGGAGCAGCGAGCAGCAGCCAGGGGGTGACGGCGACGACCATTCGTGTCGGCATCCCCTACGTGGACGTCGGAGCGTTGACGTCCGTTGGTGTGAGCCTCAACTGGGGCAACGTGACCGACGCCTTCGACGCGGTGATCGCCAATGTGAACGCGCACGGCGGCATCAACGGTCGCAAGATCGTCCCCTTCATCCTCGCAGTCCCCCCGACCGGAACGGCTCCCGCCGCGACGAGCTGTACCGAGCTCACCCAGGACGACAAGATCTTCGTGGCGGTGGCCCCGCTGATGCCAAACTGCTACCTCCAGGCCGGCGTTCCCACGGTCAATGCGGTCCTCGAGGGGACCGCGACCCCGGGGGTCGCCCAGGACTTCGCACTCACTCCCCCGGCAGCCACCTACGACCCCTTGGAGCTTTCGGTCTTCGACAAGCAGGGCGTCTTCAAAAACAAGAAGGTCGGGCTCTTCGCCGGCACCACAGGGGACGAAACCGAGCTCACCGACGTGCAGGGCGATCTGAAGAAGCTGCATGTGCAAGTCGTTGCCACCGCGATCGACTCGGCCACGCAGGGGGATCTGGACGCCGAGAACCAGCAGGGCTCGGTCATCGCGCAGAAGTTCCAGTCCGAGGGGGTGAACGAGGTCGTGGCCGTCGGATACGGCTCGTCGATCTGGCCTGAGATCCTGTCGGCCATTCAGAGCTCGTACAACCCATCTTGGGTGGCGACCAACGAGGGCGACCTCTCCGGAGACGTCGACGGCACCGACAACCCGAAGTACCTGACCGACGTCGTCACCTCGAGTCCCATGCCCAGCCCTGCGGCGATCTGGAGCGATCCGTCGACCCAGGCGTGCGTGAAGCTCGTGCGCAAGGCCTACCCGTCCGACCACATCAACGCCTACAACCCAAGCTTCCCGGGGTCCAAGGAGACCTGGGTCGGTATCGAAATGGCGTGCACGGACATCGCCTTGTTGACGGACATCGCCAAGGCCGCCGGCAAGCACCTCACGGTCGCGAGCTTCGTCAAGGCGGGCTACGGGCTGCGCAACGTCGCCATCCCCGGGACGGGCACGGTCTCGTTCGGTCCGGGACGACCGTTCGCGGTAGGCCCCGTCTACATGGTCCACTACGACCCAACGATCAAGCAGCTGATCTGGGCAACCAAGTCGTCGACCTCATGATGCATGACCAACGCGGTGGAATGCCGCTGACCACAACCTTCTAGCGATCCGAGACCGCGTTGCCTCTCGTCGGACGGTGCCAATGACGTCTCAGCTCACCCCAGGTGTTCAGAGGACCCGGACCACCCGGAGACGACCCATTGGCGTGCTCGCGGCGATGTGCACGCGAGACGCGATCGTGTGTGGCCCATCCCCCGTCGGCGCTTTCTCGGCATGGTGAGCGAGCCAGCGATGCCTGAGTCGAACCTGACCGACAGCGAACCGAGAAGGGTCTCGGACCTGGCCCAGGCGGTCGTAGATTCGTCGGTCGAGCGCCAGAAGGCCGAGAACCCAGAAGACGTCGTCCTGCCCGACGAGCTGCTTCCGGGCACGAGGGAGCAACGCACGCTGCTGCTGCCCGGCCTGCGGACGGCCGGGATCACGACCTTCACGGTCCTGTTCTTGATCGTCACCTTGGACAACCTGCAGAGCCAGGGCCTGGCCGTGCTCGCGCCCAACATCCAGCATTCGTTCCACGTCAGCTCGGGCGTGATCGTGTTCGTGTCCGGCATCTCGGGCGGGTTCCTGGTCCTCGGGATCGTGCCGATGGGCTGGCTGGCCGACCGGGTCCGGCGAGGGCCCGTCGTCGCCTTCGCGACGTTCTTCTTCGGCCTGATGGTCTTTGCGACGGGCTTGGCGGCGAACATCTTCTTGTTCTTCCTGGCCCGCTTCGGCGCCGGCATCTCCCAGGCCAGCACCCAGACCGTGCACGGCTCCTTGCTGGCCGACACCTATCCGATCAGTCTGCGAGGGCGCATCAGCGCATCGATGAGCATCGGCATGGGCATCGCCACGGCGGCCAGCCCCGTGCTGGTCGGGACGCTGGCGACGGTCATCGGCGGAATCAACGGATGGCGCTGGTCCTTCTGTATCTTGGCCCTGCCCATCGTCGTCGTCGGAGTCCTCGCGTTCAAGGTGGCCGAGCCACCGCGGGGTCAGTTCGAGAAGATGGACGTGTTGGGGGAAGTCATCGAGGACGTGCGGCCGGTTCCGCCCTCGCTCGAGGCCGCCTTCGAGCGGATCACGCGGATCCGCACGATCAAAATGTGCCTCATCGCCTTCTCGGCGTTCGGATTCAGCCTGTTCACTCTGCCCGTTCTCGGCAACCTCTTCCTCGAGCAGCACTTCCACCTCGACGCTTTCCGCCGAGGTTTGATCGGGACCATCGGGGGCATCGGGGTGCTGTTCGCGCTGCCCTACATGGGCCGCTACTACGACCGCCTCTACCATGCCGATCCGGCCAAGGCCCTCGCCCTGATCGGCAAGGTCATCCTCCCGGCGGCGATCATTACCCCGATCCAGTTCTTCATGCCGAACCCGGTCCTCTATGCCCTGTTCAGCGTGCCCAATGTGGTGCTCCTGCTGACCTCCTTCTCCATGGTCAGCCCGATACTCCAGTCGGTCGCGCCGTATCGGCTCCGCGGGCTGACGTTCGCCGTCTCGTCGCTGTACGTGTTCTTCATCGGCGCCACGGGCGGGGCGGCCTTGTCCGCTCTGCTCGACGACGCGTACGGTCCACGAACGGCGGTCCTGGTGGTCGCCATCCCGGCCATTCTCTTCGGTGGCTCCCTCATCATCCGGGGCTCGAAATACATCCGCAACGACCTCTCGCTGGTGGTCGTCGAGCTCCAAGAGGAGCTCGACGAGTACAAGCGCCGACAGCGTGACGAGGGCGCGGTGCCGGCCCTCCAGCTGAACGCGGTCGACTTCAGCTACGGGCATATCCAGGTGCTTTTCGACCTCGCATTCGAGGTGCAGCGGGGAGAGGTGCTGGCCCTGCTGGGCACGAACGGTGCCGGGAAGTCCACGGCGCTGCGGGTCGCCGCCGGGCTTGCGACCCCCGAGCGCGGGGTGGTGCGCCTCAACGGCCAGACCGTGACCTACACCTCCCCCGAGCAGCGCTCCAAGCTCGGCATCCACCTCCTGCCCGGTGGCAAGGGGGTCTTCGGGGAGATGACCATCGCCGAGAACCTCGAGATGGGCGCCTTCGCCTATCGGTCCGACCGGGCCGATGTCGCCCGCCGGACCGACCGGGTCTACGCGCTGTTCCCGATGCTGGCGGCTCGCCGCTCCCAGCGCGCCGATCGGCTCTCGGGAGGCCAACAGCAGATGCTCGCCCTGGCAGTGGCGCTGCTGCACGACCCCCAGGTCCTCATGATCGACGAGCTGTCGCTCGGGCTCGCGCCGATCGTCGTCCAAGAGCTCATCGGCGTCGTCGAGCAGTTAAAGGCCGACGGAGTGACACTCGTCATCGTCGAACAGTCGCTGAACATCGCGGCGGCAATCGCCGACCGGGCCGTCTTCTTGGAGAAGGGCCGGGTCCGCTTCAGCGGAGACATGAGCGCGCTCATGGCGCGCGGCGACCTGGCGCGAGCGGTGTTCCTCGGAGCTGAGATCCCGCTGTGATGCTGGCCGTCTCGTGGCTCAACAGCCAGATCATCTTCGACGGCATCGTGCAGGGCCTGGCGATCGCGGTGATCGCCGTCGGAGTGGTCCTGGTCTATCGGGCCACCCGGATCATCAACTTTGCCGTGGGCGGCATGGGCGTCGTCGGCGCGGTGATGCTCGCCTTGTTCACCCTCCAGTACCACGTCCCGTTCTGGATCGCCTTCTTCCTGTCGATCCTCATCGGGGTCATCTTCGGCGCCATCGTCGACGCGACGATCATCCGCCGCCTGCGCCGTGCCCCCAAGGTCGTCGTTCTCGTGGCGACGATCGGGGTCGCGCAACTCGCGCAGGTGATCGCGGTCGAGATCCCCACACCGAGCGACGTCACCGCGCGGTACCCGGCCGCCTTCAACGGGTCCTGGACCATCGCTGGGGTGAGTGTGCACGGGACGGACCTCTCGGTCTTGGTGCTGGCTCCGATCGCGATCCTCGGGCTCGCTTGGTTCCTCGACCGGACGACGCTCGGCAAGACCGTGAAAGCGTGTTCGTCCAACACCGAGCTGGCGAGAATCTCGAGCATCAACCCCAGATGGGTCTCGATCATGGTGTGGTCGCTTGCCGCGGGGCTGTCGACGCTCTCGATCATCCTGCTCGCCGGCCAGTCCGGCTCAGTCGGCGAGGTGGCCAACCTGGGTCCCGAGACCCTCTCGCGCGACTGGCCGCCGCGGTCATCGCGGGCATGGTGTCGGTCCGGCGCGCCGTGGTGGCCGGTGTGGTCATCGGGATCGCGCAGAACGTGCTCACCTACAACTTCCTCGCCGTTCCCGGCCTGTCCGATCTGCTGCTGTTCGGAGTCGTGCTCGTGGCGGTCGCCTTCTACGGGCGGACGCTGAGCTCGGAGACCCAGGTCTTCGCCTTCACGCCGAAGATCCGTCCCGTCCCCGAGCGTCTCCGTTCCGTCTGGTGGATCCGGCACATCGACAAGGGGGGCGTCCTCCTCCTCGGGGCCATCGCGCTCGTCCTCCCCCTCATCATCACCAAGCCCTCGAGCCAGCAGCTCTTCACCGCGGTTTTGGCGTACGCCATCTGCGCGTCGTCGCTGACAGTGGTGACCGGGTGGCTCGGGCAGCTGTCGCTCGGCCAGATGGCGTTTGCCGGAATCGGGGCGCTCTTTGCGGCGCGCCTGGTGGTGGAGGGCGTCCCGTTCTGGGTGAGCGTCGTGGTGACGACGGTGGCCTGCGCGCTGCTCGCCGGCGTCGTGGGGCTGGGATCGTTGCGCGTCCGCGGCCTCTATCTGGCCGTGGTCACGTTCTCCTTCGCACTGGCCGCCCAGCAGTACTTCTATTTCCTGCCGTTCTTCAGCGGCGACTCGCCCGATGGCGCAAACGTGCCATTCGCACCCGGACGCCTGTGGTTCTTGACGTTCACCGGAGAGCGTGCCTACTACTACGTCGTCCTGATCATCTTGGTGCTGGTGATCGTGCTGTTGAGCCGGTTCCGCTCGAGCGGCGTCGGCCGGACGACCAAGGCGGTCCGGGACAACGAGACAGCGGCCGCGGCGTACACGGTGATCCCGGCGTGGACCAAGGTCCGAGCCTTTGCGCTCGGCGGTGCCCTCGCGGGGTTGGGCGGGGCGCTGCTGAGCGGCGCGTTCGCGACCATCCCCTTCGCCAACGCAGAGGGTGGGGCCGGGTTCTTCCTGGTGAACGGGTCCCTCGCGCTGGTCGCAACGGTTGTGATCGGGGGGATGGGATCGGTCACCGGAGCCGTCATCGGGGCCATCTGGGTCGTCGGCATTCCCGCCTTCGCCCCCGACAACCAGGTGGTCGCGCTCATCACCTCAAGCGTCGGGCTGCTGGTCATTCTCTTGTACTTCCCGAGGGGGCTCAACCAGATCGTCTACGCCGTTCGGGACGCGATCGTCGACTGGGTCGACCGTCGCATCGGTGATCGCTTCGCTCCGGTGGTCGCCGCCTACCCGGCCTCGGTGCGCCGGCCCGACTCGAGGGTCCCGGCGCCGTCGGGTCCGGTGCTGGCCGTGTCGGATCTCAGCGTGAACTTCGGCGGCAACCTGGCCGTGGTCGACGCCGCGCTCAGCGTCGCTGACGGAGAGATCGTGGGCCTCATCGGCAACAACGGGGCCGGGAAGTCCACCCTCATGAACGCGATCGGTGGCTTCGTCCCCAGCCGGGGCTCGGTGCGCCTCCTCGGCGACGAGATCAGCCATATCCCCCCTGCCCGAAGGGCCATGCTCGGGCTCGGGCGGACCTTCCAGACGGCAACGCTGTTCCCGGAGCTCACCGTCAACGAGACGCTGCTCGTGGCGCTGGAAGCAAGGGGAAGAACGGGAGTGCTGTCCACTGCGCTCGGGCTCCCCGGGGCCCGGCGCCATGGTCGCAGCGCCGCTTCCGAGGTGGGAGAGCTGATCGGCTTCCTCGGCCTGGGCTCCTACCGGGACCTGTTCGTGAGCGAGCTCTCCACCGGCACGCGACGGGTCGTCGAGCTCGCCGGGCTGCTGGCCCTGAATGCCAGGGTCCTCTGCCTCGACGAGCCCACCGCCGGCCTGGCCCAGCGCGAGACCGAGGCGTTCGGTCCGCTCATCACCGCCGTGCAGCGCGAGCTCGAGGCCTCGGTGCTCCTGATCGAGCACGACATGCCCCTGGTCATGAGCATCAGCACCCGCGTCTACTGCCTGGAGGCCGGTTCGGTGATCGCCGAGGGGTTGCCCAGGGACATCCAAATCGACCCCCGAGTCATCGCGAGTTATCTGGGCACCGACGAACGGGCCATCGCACGCAGCGGCAGCACCAACGGCGAGACACCGCACTTGGCCGGGGCTTCCATCGTGGCCACCCCGCCCGGCACGGAGGCGCACGCACCTCAGGCGTGAGCATGCCCCGGGTCGGGGTGCGGATGGGAGACTGCCCCTGCGCACGCCGCCGAGGCTCGATCGCGAGGGGGCCGAAGCGAGGGTGCTGAGATACGCCTCGAAGGGATCGCCGTGCGCCAACTCCTAAGCGACATCCGCGTCGTCGAGCTCTCCGACGAGCCGGCGGGGGCCTATTGCGGCAAGGTCTTCGCCGATCTGGGTGCCAACGTCGTCAAAATCGAGCCGGCGTCGGGAAGCGAGCTTCGGAAGCGACCCGGTGCGTGGCTGCACCTCGGCACGAACAAGCGCTGCGTGACCCTGGGCACCGGCCAGTGCACCGCCGGCGACGAGCTCGAAGAGCTCCTCGCGACGGCCGACCTCGTGATCGAGAGCCCCGGTCTCGGGGACCTGGCCGCTTTCGGCGTCGAGAGAGCCGATGCCCGGGCCCGATACGGGGGGCTCGTGATCGCCTCGGTCAGTTGCTTTGGCACCGAGGGCCCTTACGTCGGCTACCGCTGGAGCGACCTGGTGGCCCAGACCGCCGCCCGGACAGTCCTCCCCCTGGGACGCGCCGTTGATGCCCCGGTCAAGCTGCCCGCCCTCTCGGCCATGTCGACCTTCGGCCACACCGTGGCGTGCGGTGCGCTGGCCGGCGTCCTCTACGCCCGGGCGACCGGCGAAGGCGCGCACGTCGACTGCGCAGCGACCGAGGCGCTGGGCTCGGGCCCGTTCCGGATCGGCCGATTCCTCGGGTGGGAATACCGGGACCACACCCCCGAGCCCGACGCGTCGACCAGCTCGGACGCGACGCTCTTCCCGATCGGGATCCACCCGTGTGCGGACGGGTACGTGTCGATGATGTCCACCCCCCAGCAGCTTCGCGAGATGTTGTCGGTGCTCGACAACAAGGAGTTGAACGAGGCGTTCGCGCGTCACGACGCGTTCGTGCGGCCCGAGACCAAGGAGATCCTCGACGCCGCGCTGTACCCCTGGCTGTTCGCCCACCCGAGGTCCGAGCTGACCGCCATGGCCCAGCGGGCCGGGTGGCCGTTCGCGCACGTGAACTCGGTACCCGAGGTGCTCGAAGTCGATCACCTGCACCAGCGAGGGTTCTGGTGGGAGACCGAGGGGCCGAGCGGCCGAATCCGCCTCGCCGGGGCACCGTATCGGCACGCCGAGGGTGGGTGGCAGCTCCACTGGCCCGGACCGCCCCCGGGCGGTCGCGGGAGCGAGCCGCAGCAGTCAGTACCCGCCACACCGGCCGTCGCCAAGCCGGCCGGGACGCCACCGCTCGACGGCGTCCGGGTCCTCGACATGACCACGGTCTGGTCGGGCCCTTATGTCACGCTCCTTCTGGCGGACGTCGGCGCCGAGGTCATCCGCATCGAGAACCCTTCGGTCTTCCCGCCGACGACCAAGGGCTACCTCCCCCGTCCGGATTTCTCACGCATCCAGCTCGGCACGCTCACCGCGCTGTACGGGCCGGCCGTCGAGGGCCGTCCCGACCGCCCGTACAACCGTCATGCCCTCAACAACTCGCTCGCCCGCAACAAGCTGTCCTGCACCCTCGACCCCCGGCGGCCCGAGGCGCGCGAGCTGTTCATGGACTTGGTGGAGCGCTCCGATGTCTTCGTCGAGAACCTGAAACCCTCGACCCTGCATCGCCTCGGGATCACCGAGAACCAGCTGTTGGACCGCAACCCGGCCATGATCGTCCTCCGGCTGCCTCCGACCGGCCTGAGCGGGGAGTGGGGCGGCTACACCGGCTTCGGCGCGCAGTTCGACGGGTTGAGCGGGCTGGTCAGCCTGCTCGGTCACCACGACCGCGAGATCGTCGAGACCCCGTCGTCCACCTACATGGACCTGGCGACCGGCCCGGCCGCCGCGTTCGCGGTGATGGCCGCACTCCACTACCGGGAGGCCACCGGCCGGGGCCAGGTGATCGAGATGGCCCAGCTCGAGAACATCGTCGCCCAGTTGGGCGATGTCCTCGTGGAAACCCAGATGGGCGAACCACCCGCGCGTGGGGAACCGCGACCCGCGCCAGGCCCCCCAGGGCATCTACCGCTGCCGGGGCGAGCACCGGTGGCTGGCGCTCACCGTCACCGACGAGGGCGCCTGGGCCGCGCTCACCGCGGTGCTGGGCCGGCCCGAGCTCGCCCACGACGTGCGGTTCGTCGATTGCGGCGCCCGCTACGCGGCCCATGACCAGCTCGACGAGATCATCGGCACCTGGGCGGCCGAGCGCGACCTGCTGGAGGCGTTCCACGAGCTGCAGCGGGCCGGCGTGGCGGCCGCTCCCCTGTTCGACGAGGACCTGCTGTGCGCGGACCCGAATGTCGCCGCCCGGGGTTGGATCCGACCACTCACCTCGGCCGACGTCGGCACCTACCTCCACCTCGGTCACGCGTTCAAGGGCATCCCGCAGCGCTGGGAGCGCGGCGCCCCTGCGCTCGGGGAGGACAACGAGTACGTGTACCGAGAGCTCCTCGGGCTCGACGAGGCGGAGTACCGCCACCTCCAAGAGATCGGGATCGCCGTCGAGGACTATCTCGACGGCGAGGGGAAGCCCGTCTGACGCGGCGCGCTCAGCCGGCCGCGATCTCGCCCAACTGCGCCGCCACCTTTTCGGGCTCGGTGATCACGAGGTCGAGCCCGGCGTCGATGTCCAGCCGACCCCCGGCGAGCGCCGTGGCCATCTGTTCGCGGTTGCGACTCGCGAGGGGAGACCTGGACCCCTCGGCCTCGCTAAGTTTGAGCAAGGTCGACCCGAGGGAGAAGCCCATGGCCACGACGACCTCGCTCGCGCCCGCCAAGACCCGCTCGACGATCGGGCGGGTGACGGAGGGCATCGTGACGCGCATGCTGCGGCTCGGCCCTCCGACCACCGATTTCACGGTCACCCGTTCGGTCCGCGTACCGACGCGCGACGGGATCGAGTTGGCCGCCGACCTGTACCGGCCGACCACACCAGCGGTGGGGACCCTCCTGATCCGGGGGCCCTACGGGCGCTCGCTGCCGATCGCCTTCGCGATGGCCAGGCTGTTCGCGGCCCGCGGGTACCACGCCCTCTTCGTCAGCACTCGGGGCACCTTCGGATCGGGTGGCACGTTCTACCCCATGAAGACCGAGGCCGAGGACGGCCACGACGTTGTCGCATGGATGCTCGACCAACCCTGGTTCACGGGCACCTTCGCCACCGTCGGAGGCTCCTACCTCGGCTACACCCAGTGGGCAATCCTCGCCGATCCGCCCCCCGAGCTCGTCGCCGCGGTGATCTCCGTCGGACCACATGACTTCAGCCGACACGCGTGGGGCACCGGAGCGTTCAAGCTCGACTTTCTGGGCTGGACCAACCAGGTCGTGCGACAAGAGGACACCGGCCCGGTCGTGGGCGCCCTGCGCATGGCGCTCGCTTCGAACGCCAAACGCGTGCGTTCGGCGTTGGACGAGCTGCCGCTGGTCGCGCCGGCACGCACCCTTCTCGCAGATCGCGCCCCGTGGTACCGAGAGTGGGTCACCCGTCCGGACCTCACCGATCCGTTCTGGGCGCCGATGCAGCACGGGGCGGCACTCGACCGCGTCAATGTTCCGGTGCTTCTCATCGGCGGCTGGCAGGACCTCTTCCTCGAGCAGACGATCCACCAGTACCGGCACCTGCGCGACCGTGGCGTCGACGTCGCGATGACCGTCGGCCCGTGGTCGCACATCGAGGTCGGTTCCAAGGGCATCTCGCTCACCACCAACGAGACCCTCGACTGGCTCGACCAGCACCTGGCCAAGCGAGCGAGCCGCAAGCGCCAGACGCCGGTCCACGTCTACGTCACCGGTGCCAACGAGTGGCGCAACCTGCCGAGCTGGCCTCCCGACACCGATGAGCTTTCCTTGTACCTGCAACCCGGCGGCACCCTGTCGAGCGAGGAACCCTCGGCAGACGCTGCGCCGTCGGGCTTCACGTTCGACCCGTCCGACCCCACTCCCTCGGTCGGCGGGCCCGTGCTCACCGGCAAGTGCATCGTCGACGACGCCACACTGGCCGACCGGCCCGATGTCCTCGCGTTCACCGGCCCGGTACTGGATGCGCCCCTGGAGCTGCTCGGCAAGGCCGTCGTCGAGCTGGCGCACGAAAGCGACAATCCCCATGCCGACCTGTTCGTGCGCATCTCGGAGGTCGACACTCAGGGCCGTTCACGCAACGTCACCGAGGGGTACCAGCGACTCGACCCGGCACGGGGGCCCGGCCCGGTGGCTGTGACGCTGCGCGACGCTGCCCACCGATTCGCCCGAGGGTCCCGCGTCCGATTGCTCGTCGCCGGTGGATCGCACCCGCAGTTCGCCCGCAATCTTGGGACCGATGAGAACCCGGGCACCGGCACCAAGCTCCGCCCGGCCCACCACACCATCTCGCATGGGCGAGGCGGGGTGTCCCGCCTGATCGTCCCGGTCCCCCGAGGCTGAGCGACCGACCTCAGATCCCGGCCGGGATGTTGGCGCGGGCCTCGGAGATCAGCGCTTCGGCGTCGTGCGGGAGTACGACGCCTTCCTTTTCTGCGGCACGGGTGGCCTCTTCGAAGCGCGCCAGGTACGTCGGGGTGTTCCCGTAGAGCGCCCGGACCTTCTCGGGCGCGAAAGGTGCGAAGGAACCACCGAGCCGGCTCGAGAAGTCCGGAGTGAGCGGGATCGCACTGTTGTGGGCGACCGGTGCCTCGACCTGGGGCAAGCGAATGCCGCCACGCGCGATGCCGTGCTCGTCGCGGCTGATTTCGGGGGGATCGCCGGTGAACTCGATGCGAGGCTGCACCGGCGGGGCACCACCACCCTCTACCCACGCCAACATGTGATGCAGGGCGGCGTCGACGACGGGCATCGTCGGGAGCTCGTTGATGCCCGGCTGATTGGGGACCGCGAGCCCGAAGTCGCGCTGGAAGCGTGCACTGACCGATTCCATCGCTTGGCGCGAAATGTGGCAGGTCCCAGCGGCCTCCCAATACCGGAAGCGATCGGTGTCGGGCTGCCGGACCCCATAGTTGGCGGCCGCCTCGCATTCGGAGTTCACGACGAACACCGGGACGTCGAGATCGTCGCGCAGCTGGGTGGGGAGGCCGAGACGCGGCGGCGCTTGGCCACTTCCGGGGGCGGGCAGCGTGAGCGTTGCCTCGCCGACCTCGAGGAGCGAGGCGGAGCCGAAGTAGAGCGTCAGCATGAACCCGTCGATGGCCTGCGCGAGAGGATGGATGGCGTTGAGGTACGCCGAGAGCCGAGCCGCCGACTGCGACGCGCCCTGGGCGACGATCCGGCGCACCTCGAGCCCGCCCATGGGGTCAACACTGCCGTCGGCCGATGCGCCCGAGATGGCCCTGGCCGCCTGGGTGAAGATGTCGAAGGAGAAGTCGTCGCTCGGGATCGAGAGCGAGCCGTACCGCTCCGGATCCCACGCGAGCAGGCCCATCGGATGCTCCCCGAGTCCGTGGACCCCGGCCCGTTGGGCGCTGACTGCGACGAGCGCCCCGCCCGCCTCGAGCAGCACGGGGCTGTCGCCGCCACCGAAGCCGTCGTAGCCGGCGGTCACGTTGTTCCACGCCATGACGACGGTGCCGCCAAACCTGGCCGGGTCACTGGGCCGGATCACCACCAGGCGCGTCTTGAACGGCGTGGTGCCAGCCGGCTCGACCCGCCACCGCCCGTCGCCGGTGAGCTCGGTTCCCGGCGCCGGCAGGTAGCGCGTCGCCTCCCCCTCCAAAAAGAACTCGTCCATCCGATAGCCGCGCGCCGGGAGGTCGACCACGGGTGCACCGAACGGCCAGCCGTGCACCCCGCCGGTCACCGGGCCACTGACCAGCGCTCGACGCAACTCAGTCATTGGCGTTCCTCCCTCATTTGCCGGCACGTCTGGCCGGTCGCGACGGCGATGTCAGCCCACCGTGGGAGCTTGGCACCACGGCGCCCACCGGGCGAACGCGTTCGAGCCGCTCAGACCTGGACGGTTCCCCGGGGTCCCGAGCCGATCGCCGACTCAGACCGGTGGCTCCGGCGTGCGCGCGACGGCGTCGACGGCCAGACTTTCGCGAGAAAAGAGGGGGCCTGACGTGCGCTTCACCTACCACTACCCAGAGACGACCGGCACCCATGACCACATGCTCGAGCCGGGCCCGATCGGCGAGGTCGCGGCGCGGGCGGAAGCCAACGGCTTCGATGCATTTGCGCTGACCGAACACCCGATCCCCGGAGCCCGGTGGCTGTCGGCCGGCGGCCACCAGAGCCTCGACCCATTCGTGGCTCTGGGCTTCGCAGCGGCCGCGACGAGTCGCATCCGCCTGCTGACCCATCTCGCAGTCGGCCCCTATCGCAATCCCTTCCTCCTGGCCAAGGCGGCCGCGACCGTGGACACGTTGTCGGGCGGTCGTCTGATCCTCGGCCTCGGGACCGGCTACCACAAGACCGAGTTCTACGCGCTCGGGGTCGACATGGAGGAGCGCAACGCGCTCTTCGACGAGATGCTCGACGTCCTCCCGCTGCACTGGTCCGGCGAGCCGTTCAGCTATCGGGGCCGGCACTTCGACGCCCGGGATGTGATCGCACGGCCCCGCCCCGTGCAGTCGCCCATCCCAGTGTGGATCGGCGGCAACTCGAAGCTCGCTCGTCGGCGCGTCGCCCTGCGGGCCCAGGGCTGGATGCCGCTGCTCGGATCGGCGGAGCTGATGCGGACGACGCGCACGCCGGCGATCGAGTCGTTCGAGGACCTGACGACGCTCATCGCCGAGGTCCGGGAACTCGCCGCCGTGAACGGGCGCTCCGACACGATCGACATCTTGTACTCGTATCCGGACCGCTCGATCGCTTCTCCCGACCTCGAGCCGGACCGTCACCGCGAGGCGTTTGCCGCGATCGAGGCGGCCGGCATCACCGATGTCGTCTTAGGGAGCGGCACCCGCTCCACGTCTACGACCTTCGAATTCATCGACGCGTTCGGGTCTACTTACCTCAAGACGTAGAGCTCCGGCGCTCCGCTGGGAAGCGCCCGGTCAGGTGGCGGCGGCCAGGGGTTCGGAGAGATCGAAACCGATGCGCTCGATGTCGGGTGCGAGACGGTCGAGGTCGAAGCCGTAGACCTCGGCCGCATTGGCGTAGAGGACCTGGCGCGCCACCGACTCGGTGACGGCCGGATGGGCCACGAGCTCGGCAACGTGGTCGCCGGTGGCGGGATAGATCGACTCGAAGTGCGGGTAGTCGACGCCGAACATCGCTTGCTCGGATCGGATGGCGAAGCCGCCCGCCGTCTCGGCCCCCGCGAGTTGCTCGATGGACACCTGCTCACAGGTGAACGGCGAGATCCCGGCATAGCAGTTCGTCCCGAAGTACTCGCTCGCGGTCCTGGAGAAGAGTCGGTCGCGCTGGAGGAAGCGGGAGAAGCCCGTCCAGTCGTCGCCCATGTGGAGTCGGCGGTCGAGCTTGCGGATGACCGGTCCGATCCAGTCGGCCTCCGTCTCTACGAAGACGACCTTCAGGTTCGGGAACCGCTCGAAGACGCCGCCCAGGATCATCTGCCACAGCGAGCGGCCCGAGAAGAACGAGTGCTCGATGGCGAGCGTCATGATGGCTGCGTACCCGCCCGGTCCGTATGCCGGAGCGCCGGTGCCGCCGTGCTGGCTGATCGGCAACCCGACCTCGTCGATGGCGGCCCAGATCGGGTCGAGCACCGGGTCGAAGAAGAAGGTGCCGCCCGGGTACAACGCCGGCATCATGATCCCGCCGAGGCCGTGCTCCTTGGCCCAATACACGTCCTTCACCGCTTGGTCCACGTCGTCGAAGGAGACCAGAGCCTGGCCGCACCGCCGTCCGGGGACATCCGCGCAGAAGTCGGCCAGCCAACGGTTGTAGGCGAGCTGCGATTCGCGAGTCAGGGCCGGGTCCGACCCCCTGCCCACGTCCTGGAGCCCTCGGGCCTGCATGGGGAGACCGTTCGGGAACAGGACCTCGGCGACCACGCCGTTGGATTCGAGGTCACGGAGTCGGATCTCCGAGTCCCACTGCACCTCGGGTCCGAACTGCGGATTCAGGTTGCCCGCATCGGGCGTGCCCTCGACCGACTTGGCCCAGCTGTCGTAGTCCTCCAGGTACCGGGACTCCATGTAGTCGCGGTAGATGCCTCGAGACCCTCGAACATGACCGTCGACGGAGATGATGGCGGCACGGCTCATGTGGACTCCTCCCCACGCCGGCGCGTTTCATGGCCAGCCGACAGATTCTGCCACACGAGGCGCAAATCGGCGTCGAGGTTTGTCACCGACCTCGGCGTCGGACGGACCGAGCGGGGTGCCGCGGTCTCGGTGCAGTCCCCTCCGGTGGCGCCTGCTCGGAGCCGCCGACCCTCCGGTAGGTCCCCCGGTACGGTCCCCGGCCGATCTGACCGCTGGCCACCATCCGGCTCAAGGTGCTGGCCACCGAGTCTCGCTGCGCGCCATTCCCAGCCAGTCGGAGCGCCTGCATGATCTCGACGATGGTCACCGTGCCCCTGATAGCCACGAGGTTCGCGACCACCTCGGCGATGCTCGGCGTCTTCGTCACGACGGGGGTCAGATCCACGTAGGTCACATTGCCCTGCATCTCCTCCAGCACCATCTGAAGGCTGCGGATCTTGACGTCGAGCTCGCTGCGTTGCTCCACCAGAACCTGGATCGCCAGGCGGACGTGATCCTCGGGTGTCGGATCCACGGAGCCACCGTAACCGGCCAAGGGACTCTCATCAATATCCATCAAGTTCGCTAAATCAATATCTGTCAAGAGCCGCCAGACCGGCTGGGATCAGCCAAAGGACGCGCCAGGTCGCCACGTCGCGAAGCGGTGGGGACCGCGCGCTGCAGCGCGTCGGGCGGGCGGCGTCGGCGATGACCACCGTTTCGCGCACCGCGAGGAACCAGTTCTCCTGCACGAGGTCGTCTTCCACTCCCCCGACCAGCGATCGGTCGAACCATTCGATCCGCCGACGGAGTCCGTCGAGGTCGTCGAAGTAGACCTCGTTGCACGCGTCGTAGGCCCACTCCCCCGCCTCGCGGGCGAGGGGGTGGTTCTGCACGTAGGCGAGGCCGCGCGCCTCGTCGGGGATCCGCACCGCACCGGCCGAACCCGGACGGCCGAGCGTACCGGCGCGTGCTCGCCACCGCTCGGAGAACTCGGCAGCGCTGAGTCCATCGGCTCGGCGCGCGATCGCGATGTGCTTCAACTTCTCTCCCCCGTCGCGCCACCGACGCTGGAGCCAATCGGCACCGCGCACGACCACCTCGTCCACTAGGAGGCCGGAGCGGGTGGGCTCGTCCAGTGCCGGGTCCGGCGCTGGTGCGTCCGGGGTCGCCGACGACGTCGACCAGTCGTCGAACCGCCCCATGTGCTCGGCGTCGCGGAACCACTCGAACACCGCGCCGCCATGACGTTGCTCGGCGATGGCCGTCGGCTCCATCGTGCAGATCGTGAGCCGCAGCGGTCGATCCGCCGGAGGGCAACCCTCCAGCGCAGCACCGAGAGCCCCGGGCCATGGGGCGAACTCCTGGTTCGCGACCTCCGGGGCTCCCGCCAAGAACCGGATCCGCTTCACCGCCCGACGGGCACCGCGCTCGGGTCTCTCAGGCCCTCGCGCCACCGGACGACCGCGGCCTCCTTGATGGGCCCATACCCCTTGATCGTCATCGGAGACCGGGCGATCTCGACTCGGGTCGCGTAGTCGAGTTCGCTCGACTCCCCGATCGCGTCTTCGACGAGCTTGCGATACTCGGTGATCAGCGCGCGTTCGGTGCGCCGGTCGCGGTCCCAGCCGAAGGGGTCCAGCGGCGTCCCACGCAGCCGCTTCATCGCGCGCAGGGCGACAAAGGCCACTCGATAGGGGCGCCCGAGTGGCAGCTTCTTCTTGAGCCCCATCCGGCGCAGGATCGGCGGATGCAGGTGGTAGGTGACCGAGTAGCGCCCTTCGATGCCGAGGTCGCGCGCGATCCGGCCGTAGTCGACGCCCAGATGCAGGCGGGCCACCTCGTACTCGTCCTTGTAGGTCAGGAGCTTGAACCACGACTCGGTCACGGCGCGGGTCAGCTCCCACGCACGCAACGCGTCATCGGTGGCCGCGGTGCGCTCGACGAGGTCCAGGAACCGCGCCGCGAGGCGCGGCGTCCTGGTAGTCGACGACTTGGGCCGCCCGGCGCCTGACGAGATCGCGCAGCTCGGCCGGGATCCGGCGCTCCAGGAGGGAGTCGGCCAACGCCAGAGCCCGCGGTGAGGGCTCGAAGGGAGCAGCCGTCAACGCCGCACCGCCCTCATCGGTCGCATCGAGACGCGCCGCGACGCTCGCCCAGTCGTAGGCCGCCCAACGACCCCACTCGAACGCCGCCCTCGTCGTCTCCGCGCTCGATCCGCTCCGCGCGATCGCCGAGTCGATCGCGTCGGCGGGCAGCGGCAGGCCACCCAGCTGGTAGGCGGCGCCGAGCAGGACCACGTTGGCGAGGAGGTGATTGGCGAAGACGATCTCGGCCACGCGTGTGGTGTCGACGAAGAGGACCCGCCCACCGGCCAGACGCGCGGTGATCGCATCTTCGAGCTGGGCCGCGGAGGGCGCTTGGAGGTGGGCCTGCAGCATCCCCGCCGTCGGTGTGACCGCCCGATCGATTACGGCGATCGTCCGCCTCCGGTCGCACCCGTTCGAGGTGGCGCTCCCCCGCCGCCTGGAGGATGTCGCCGGACAGGTACAGGTCGGCGCCGCCCGCTCCGACGGCCGCCGCGCCGAGGTCGTCGCGGTGACGGGCGAGATGCAGGTGCGAGACCACCGCTCCGGCCTTTTGCGACAGCCCGGTCTGGTCCATCCCCTCGACGACCAGGCCGGCCGCTTCGGCAGCGGCGGCGATGATCCGGTTCGCCGTGACCACCCCGGTCCCGCCGATCCCGGTGAAGTAGATCCCGAACGGCCCCCTCGATGGGCCGCACCGTCGGCGCCGGGAGCGCGCCCTCGGGCAAGCTGCGGTCGCTGGTCGAGGGGCCGGGACGCCGACGCCCGCCGCACCGTCGCCCCCCGCCGGGGGCGGAGCGTGACGAAGGACGGGCAGTCCCCCTCGAGGCAGGTGTAGTCCCGGTTGCACGAGGGGTCGTGGACCGAGCGCTTCTCGCCGAACTCGGTCTCGACCGGCAGGACCGAGAGGCAGTTGCTCTTGACGCTGCAGTCGCCGCACCCCTCGCACACCGCCTCGTTGATGACGACCCGGGCGGTCGGCTCGGCCAGCACGCCCTGGCGGCGAAGCCGGCGGGCCTCCGCTGCGCAGCGCTGGTCGTAGACGAGGACGGTCACGCCAGGCACCGCACGCAGCCGGTCCTGGACCTCGGGCAGCCGGTCGCGACCGAGCACCTCGACGCCCTTCGGCCACCGGGCCCGTCGCCCGTAGCGGCCGGGGTCCTCCGCGCACACGATCGATCTGCGCCACCCCTTCGGCCTCGAGCGCCCGGGTCAGCGCCGGCACGTCCATCAGACCGGTCACGTCCTGGCCCGCCGGTCATGGCGACGGCCCGGTTGTAGAGGACCTTGAAGGTGATGTTGACCCCGGCGGCGACGGCTGGCCCGGATGGCGAGCGTCCCCGAGTGGCTGAGGGTCCCGTCGCCCAGGTTCTGGATGAGGTGCGGCTCGGCGACGAAGGGGGCCAGCCCGATCCACGGCACGCCCTCGGCCCCCATCGGGGTCGGGGGCAGGCTCTTCATCCCCTGGTGGCGCGCCTCGAAGTACATGATCCCGTGGCACCCCACCCCGCCGCCGACGAGGGCGCCGGCGGGGAAGACGGTGGAGCGGTTGTGCGGGCACCCGCTGCAGAAGGCCGGGGCGCGGGCGGGCGGCTCGACGAGCGGCAGGCGGGTCCGGTCCGCGCCGCGTGGGGTCGACCCGAGCGCTGACATGACCCGGCACCAGATGCGCTCGCCACCGACAAGGGGTCGAGCTCGCCGACGAGCGAGATCAGCGGACGGCCGGAACGGTCGCGCTTGCCCGACACCGGCACGCTGCTCCCGTGCTCGTGGAGGCATGCTGCGCAGCTGGGTCTCGATGAACGGGCGCTTCTCCTCGATGACGACGACCTCGTCCACCGAGCCGGCGAAGTCGACGACCGTCTCGGGGACCAGCGGATAGGTCATCGCCAGCTTGAGCACTCGCACGCCGCGCTCGGCCAGGCGCTCGGGTGGCACGCCCGAGGTCGCCGAGTGCCTGGATCACGTCGAAGTAGGTCTTGCCCGCGCACACCACGCCGAGGCGTCGCACCCGTTGGGGCGCCGACGACCCGGTCGAGCCCGTTGTGGCGCACGTAGGCCTGCGCGGCGGCCAGCCGGTCGTGCGACGACCAGCAGCTCCTGGTTGGCGACGGCGTGCGGCACCGACCGTGGCGAGCGGCTCGTGGCGCCACGGCCGGTCGCCGACCACGAGGTCGACGGGGTTGCTCCGGCGGCGTGCCGCTCGAGGCCGAGATCGGTCGACCCGATCCCGTCGGCCACGGCGGTCACGATCTTGAACGCCGACCCAGCACCCGGCGTAAGCGCGACAGCCTGAAGCGCGTGGACCCCGAGGTCGATCACGTCCTGCTGGTCTCCCGGGTAGAGCACCGGGATGGCGGCGTCCTGCAGCGTGTACTGGCAGTCGCAGGCCAGCGTCGAGGACTTGGCGGTCGGGTCGTCGCCGCAGAACAGCACGCACGCCCGCCGTTCGGGCCCGAACCCATGGCGTTGCCGTGCTTCAGGGCGTCGCCCGCGCGGTCGAGGCCCGGGCCCTTCCCGTACCAGACGCCGACCACGCCGTCGACGCCCGCGTAGGGCACCGCCGCGCCCATCTGGCTGCCCCAGACGATCGCCGCGGCCAGCTCCTCGTTGAGCCCGGGCCGGTGGAGGACCCGGTGGGCGCCGAGCTGGTCGCCGGCTCGGCCTCGAGCGCCAGGTCGAAGGTCCCGAGCGGCGACCCCGGGTAGCCCGACACCATGGTCGCGGTCGTCAGACCGTCTCGCCGGTCGAGTTCGTGGCGGACGAAGCAGCAGACGGACGAGCGCCTCGACCCCGGAGAGCGCGCTCGGACGCCCGCTCGGTTCTCCGCGGGCGCGACGGTGACGCTCAAGGGTAGATCTCGGCGTTGACGTACACGAACGGCCCCGTCCTTCATCACGGCGCAGGCGCGCGGTCGGGTCGAGGAGCACGCCGATGTCCGCCGTCGGGTCCCCGCCGCACGATGCACAGGTCGGCCAGGTAGCCCTCGGCACCTCGCCGGTCTTCGAGCCCGACCAGCGGCCCCGTGTTGCGCGTGGCGGTGTGGATGGCCTCGACCGGGGTCATGCCGACCAGCTCGACGTAGCGCTGCAGCTCGGCCGCGTAGGTGCCGTGGTGGGTCCACTGGTGCCCGAAGTCGCCGCCGGCCAGGATCCGGATGCCCGCGTCGTGCAGCCGCCGCAGGCTCTCGACCATGCTGGCTCAGCTCGTGCTTGTACCCGGACCGCTCCAGGCGCTCGGGCGTCATGCCCCACGGCTCGGCGTGACCGTTGACCATGGCGTAGACGTAGTGCATGCCCGGGCACACCCAGACGTCGTCCCGCCGCTCCTCCAGAGCGGCCATCGCCTCGTCGTCGAGGAAGCAGGCGTGGTGGATGAGCTGCGACGCCGGTCCGCGCCGCCATGGCCACGCTCGGGGCGCTCCGGGCGTGGGCGGTGACGATGGCGCCGTGCTTGCGCCGCCTCGTCCACCGCAGCGGTGAGCATCTCGTCGTTCATGTAGGTGTCCTCGGAGGGGAACTCCGGCATGATCCCGTCACCCGAGATGAACAGCTTGATGGCCCGGACGCCGGCGTCGCACTGCCGGGCCACGATCTCGCGCATCGCCCTGGCGTCCGCCGCCACGTCCATCAGGCCGCCGTCCGACGCCGAGTGCGCCCGGCTCGGTGACCATCGCCCCGCTCGGCACGATGCGCGGGCCGGGCATCAGGCCGCGATCGATGAAGTCCTTGGCCAGCACGTCGTCGTCGGGCTGGAGGACGCCGGCCCCGATGATGAGGGTGTAACCGCTCTCGAGGAAGGTCCGGGTCACCGCAGCCACGTCGAGGATGTGGCTCTGCGGCGCGGACGCCGCCACCCCGTCGTGGTCGAAGACGAAGTCGAGCGGCCAGCTGATGTGGGTGTGGGCGTCGCTCAGGCCGGGCAGGACCGTGGCGCCGCGCGAGGTCGACCACCCGGACCGCCGGCCTCGTCGACGTCGAGGCGGCCCCGGGACACCGCCGCGATCCGGTTCCCCTCGATGAGGACGTCGCCGTCGTGGGGCCGCTCGTCGGCCCCGCCGCGCGCAGGTGAGGACCCGGGCGTTCCGCAACAGTGTCCGGTCCGCCATGTCTCGTCCTACCACCGCGGCCGTGCCTCGGCGCGGTGCCGGCGGACCTCTCGGTGTAAGCGAGTGCTTACTTGTGGAGAGGCTAGTCGTGCCCCGGAGCGTCGACCGCCCGGGACATAGCGCCGGCCCGAGGCGTCCGGCGGTGCGCGGTGGGCGAGCCGAAGAGCGACCGGTTGAGGACCGCCCGCTTCAGGTAGGCGTGGACCCCGCTCTCCCACGTGTAGCCGATGCCGCCGTGCAGCTGCATGGCCTTGCCGACGATGTCCGACCGCGACGGCGCACCCGTGCGACTTGGCCATCGACACCGGCACGGCCGGCGTCGGGGTCGTCATCGACCATCGCCGCCAGCGCCAGCTCCACCAGTTCCCGCGACACGGTCAGCCTGCACGAGCATGTCGGCGCAGGCGTGTTGCACGGCCTGGAACGAGCCGATCGGTCGACCGAACTGCTGGCGGAGCGGCGGCGTAGGCCACCGTCGCCTCCATCATCGCCTCGGCGAGCGCCGAGGCTGTCGCAGGCCATGGCCAGCGCCCCGCGGTCGATGATGCGCTCGGTCGAGACCCCGGGGTCGTCGGCGAATCGGTGGACCGAGCGCCCGGTCCACCTCGGCCCCCGCAGCGTCGATCCGACCGAGCCGGCGGGTCAGATCGACCACCGCGCTGCTCGGCCACCTCGACGCCCGGCGAGCGACGGTTCCACCTCCACCACCACGACCCCCGACGCCGGGTCCGTGGCCAGGAGGAGCAGCCGGTCGGCGCCGGGCGCGTCGGGGACGAAGGGCGCGCTGCCCGCACAGGCGCCCGCCCGCGCCGTCGGGCTCCAGCCGGAACGGCGCCGCCGGGGCGGCCAGCCCGTCCCCGGTCGAAACGCCGACCGCCACAGAGCGCTCTCCGCTGGCGATCGCCCGGAGCAGACCGTCGCGAGCCGGTGACGGACTCGAGCAGGCCGAGTGTGCCGACGCCCAGCACCACCGAGCCGAGGTACGGCGAAGAGGAGTTGGTGCCGTCCCAGCTCGTGAAGGACCACGGCGACCTCGGCGAGAGTGGCGCCGGCCCCGTCGCAGCGACGTGGGGACCTCGAGGCCCAGCCAGCCCGACGTCGGCCAGTACCGCGCGCTCGAGCGCCGACCGGTTCGCCCCCGGACCGTCCCGGTCGACCCGGCCGAGCACGTCGCGGGCGACGGCCCGCAGCTCGGCGTGGAACTCGCGTGAGGTCGGTCGTCACGGGGCGGCTCGGGGCATGGACAACCCCCGCTCGGCGATGATCGTCCGCTGGATCTCGCTGGTGCCGCCGGGGATGGTCCACTCCCACGAGCCGATGAAATCGAGCACCCAGGCGCCGGACTCCCATCCGCTCGACAGCGGCTTGCGCAAGATCGCGTTGGCCGGCGTGCCGCCGACCTCGGCGCCGAATCCAGTCATCCGTTGCAACAGCTCGCTGTAGTACAGCTTCACGATCGAGGCGTCGGCCGGCCCGACGGCCCCGGTCTCGTGTCGCTCGGCCAGGCCCCGGCCCATCGCCCGGAGCGCGGTGATCTCGGTCTCGAATCCGGCCAGGCGGTCGCGGACCACGGCGTCGTCGATCGGTCGATCTCCGTCGGTGCCCGGAACCCGGCACGTCTCGAGCAGCCAGCGGAAACCGGCGTTGCCGAGGCGCTCGGCCAGCTCCAGCATCGTCATCCCTCGCTCGGTCCCGAGCGTCGCCTGGGCGACCCGCCACCCCTCGTTCTCGGGACCGATCAGGTGCTGCGCCTCGATCTCGACGTCGCGCAGGAAGATCTCGCAGAAGTGCGCCTCGCCGACCGCATTTCGGATCGGTCGCACCTCGATGCCCGGCAGATCCATCGGCATGAGGAAGTACGAGATGCCGTGGCGCTTCGGCGCGTCGGGATCGGTGCGGGCGAGCAGCAGACACCACTGGCATGCCGGGCGCCGCTCGCCCAGAGCTTCTGGCCGTTCACCACGTAGGTGTCGCCCTCGCGCCGGGCCGTGGTGCGCAGGCTGGCCAGGTCCGAGCCGGCCTCGGGCTCGGAGAACCCCTGGACCCAGATCTCCCCGTCGAGGATGGCCGGCAGGTGGCGGGCCCGCTGCGTCCTCGCTGCCCGCGGCGAGCAACGTCGCGGCGGCGTGGTGAATCGCGACAAAGGCCACCACGAGGCGCGGGGCGTCGTGCGCGGCCAGCTCCTGGTAGAGCACGATCTGCTCGCCGACCGAGAGGCCGCCGCCCCACTCGGCCGGCCAGTGCGGCACCGCGTAGCCGGCCTGGCGGAGCTCCTGGAACCACTCCTTCTGGAAGGCCACGAACGCCTCGTCGGACACGCCGGTCTGGGCCTCGCGCCAGCCCGGCGGCACGTGGGCCCGGCACCACGCCCGCACCTCGGCACGGAAATCCTCGAGTGCCTCCGACATCATCGAGCCGGCCCGGCGAAGATCCCCGAGAGCGTCCCGTGACCCAGCCGCCGGGAGAGCTGGTGCAGGGTCTCGGACGGTCCGAAGGGCAGGCGCCGCAGCGGCCCGCTGTAGCGCGAGATCCACGAGAGCGTCGTCTCGTCGCAAAACCCGATGGCGCCGTGCAGCTGGTGGGCGACCCGGAACACGATGTCGGCCGCCTCGATCGCGGCCAGGCGGACCGCCAGCGCGTCGTCGAGCGACTCCGGCCGGCCGGCCTCCAGGCTCCAGAGCGCGTACTTGGCCAGCTCTTCGAGGCCGGCCCGCTCCACCTCGGCGTCGGTCAGCTGGAACTGCGCGCCCTGGAACGCCGCGATGGGCTGGCCGAACTGCTTGCGCTCCAGCACATAGGCCACCACGAGGGCGAGGGCCCGATCGAGCATCCCGAGCAGGCTCCAGCACGGGAGGAGGAGCCCGAGTGCGACCTCGGTGGTGCCGTCGCCGTCACGCGGCTCGAGGGTGAGGCGGGTGACGAAGGCCGATGTCCTCGGCGGCTCGGTCAGTGGGCAACCGGTCACAACGAAGCGTCTCCCGTCGACCGTGACCGCCGCCCACGACAACGCCGAGCCGGCGATCGCCGCCGAGGGGGCGACCTCGGAGACGACGACCAACCCGTCGACGTCGGAGGTGGCCGGCCGACTCAGCCGCCCGGCCACCGGATAGGGCAGGGCCCAGTAGCCGGCGCTCCGGCACAGGGCGGCAGCGGCCTCGAGCTCCTCATGGCTCCCCCGCGGGTCGAGGTCCCAGGCGCCGAGCCCGGCGAGCAGCGCGCCCAACGTCTCCTCGCGTGCGCCCGGATCCGCCTCGACGCTACGCAGCAGCTCGTCGCCGCCCGCCGCGTCGATGGCGCGCCGCACGGTCAGGGCGAACTCGGTCGCCTCGGGGCTGAGATCGATGTTCACGCGGTGGCGAGCAGGGCCCTCGACAACAGGATCCTCTGCATCTCGATGCTGCCCGACGCCACGGTGGAGGCCTGGGCGTAGCGCCAGTGGTCCTCGACGGCGCGGCGGAAGCGCTTCGCGCCGTCGTGCGACGACGAGCAGTGGCCGGCGATCTCGATCAGCACCGACGCGCTCTCCTGGTCCAGCCGGGTGACCGCGATCCGGTAGGTCGCGGCGTCGCCGGGGCGGACGCGACCCTTCCCCTGCAGGTCGACCACCTTGTACGCGAGCAGCCGGGCCCGCCGGGTGTGGACCAGCATGCGGGCCCACCGGGAGCGCAGCTCCTCGGGCAGGCGGTCCCACTCTTCGCCGAGCACCGACGGGGCCCAGCCCAAAAGGCGCTCGCAGCGCGCGTAGCGGGCGATCCCCACCCGCTCGAACGCCAGCACCTCTTGGACCACGCTCCAGCCGTCGTCCACCGTGCCGAGGACGTCCTCGTCGGTCACCCACACGTCGTCCAAGAAGACCTCGTTCAGGTGGTGCGGCCCGAGCATGCTGGCGATCGGGCGCACCTCGATGCCAGCCTTCGACATCGGGACCAAGAAGATGGTGAGGCCCTGCTGTTTGCGCTCACCGGTCGAGGTCCGGGCCAACAGGAAGCACCACTGGGCCATGGAGGCGTACGAGGTCCAGATCTTCTGGCCGGTGACCCGCCACCCGTCCCCGTCGCGCAGGGCCGCCGTCCGCAGCGACGCGAGGTCCGAACCGGCGTCGGGCTCGCTGAAGCCCTGGCACCAGATGACCTGGCCGCTCGAGATGGCCGGCAGGTGCAACCGCTGCTGTTCGGGCGTGCCGTGGCGCATGATCGCCGGCCCCACCCAGTTGACCCCCATGTACTGCGCGCCGCGGGGTTCGTGGCGGGCCCACATCTCCTCGCGCACCGCGGTCTGTTCCCACTGCGAGGCCCCCCGGCCACCCCACTCGACCGGCCACGCCATGCACAGCAGGCCTCGTTCGGCGAGGATCCGACAGAACCGCTGCGCGGTCTCGAGGTCCGCCGGGTCGTGGGTGAACGCGCCGAGGAAGTCGGCCGGGACGTGCTCGTCGATCAGCCCCCGCAGCTCGGCCCGCAGCTCGGCCACCGACTCGCCCATGTCGAAGTCCATGCTCAGTGCGCCGTCCACCCACCGTCGACCACGATCGTCTGGCCGGTGACGTAGCGGCCGGCGTCGCCGGCCAACCACAGCACGGCCCCCACGATGTCCTCCACCGCCCCGTCATAGGGCAGCGGCGTATTGCGCTCCAACCAGGCCCGCCCGCGCTCGGTGTCGTAGAGCTCCTCGGTGATCTCGCTGCGGAAGAAGCCCGGCGCGACCGTGTTCACCCGGATCGAGTGGCGGGCCCACTGCACCGCCAGCTCGGCGCTCAACCCGCTGAGCGCCAACTTCGACGCCGCGTAGGAGGCCTGGGGGATCCCCGGCACCCCGACGTGGCCGCTGATCGAGGAGATGTAGACGATCGAGCCCCGGCCGATCGCCACCATGTGGGGGAAGACCAGCTGGGAGAGCCGGAACGGGGCAATGACGTGCAGCGTCATGGTCTGCAGCACGGCCTCGAGCCGGCTCGGACTCGGCCCGCTCGCGGGTGAACACGTTTCCCGCCGCGTGCACCAGGATCTCGGGCGGTCCCAAGGCCTCGACCACCTCGGGCACGACGCCCTCGACCGCCTCGGGGTCGAGGAGATCGCACGCCACGGCATGGCCACCGATCTCCTCGGCGAGCTGCGCCAGCCGGTCCCGCCGGCGGGCCACGACGGCCACCCGCGCCCCCGCCTCGGCCAGCGCGCGGGCGACCCCCTCCCCCAGCCCCGAGGACGCCCCGGTCACGATCGCGACGCGACCGGCGAGGGAGAAGAGCGACTCGCCCAGCGTCGGGCTCGGAGACCATCGGCCCGCCCGAGCGGGCGCTACCCGGCGCCCAGCCGGGCGCCGGGTACGAAGCTGATCGGGACGCTGAGCGGCGAGCGGTTGAACGCCGAGTGGAAGGGGAGCGACCTCGGCCGGCTCCAAGAGCCGCAGGTCGCCCATCCGCTGCACCACCTCGTGCACCGCGACCCGCAGGTTCAAGCGGGCGAGGTTCGACCCGGCGCAGCGGTGCGGGCCGGCACCGAACGCGATGTGCCGGTTCGAGGAGCGGTCGAGATGGAACGAGCGACGCGTCGGCGAACTCGGCCTCGTCCCGATTGGCCGACGCCCAGTAGATGATGACCTTCTCGCCCTGCTTGATCGGCTGGCCGCCGATCTCGGCGTCGTGGCGGGCGGTCCGTCCGATGGCGATGAAGGAACCCTCGAGTCGCAGCAGCTCCTCGACCGCGTCGGGGACGCGCTCGGGATGGGCCCGCAGCAGGGCCGGGATCTCGGGCTCCTGGCAGAAGCGGATCATGAAGTGCCCGAGGGCGCCCGCCGTGGTCTCGAGACCGCCCAAGATCAAGAGCAGGATGAGCCCGAGGATCTCTTCGTCGGTGACGGGGCGACCCTCGATCTCCGCGTGCAGGATGGCGTCGACGACGTCGTCGCGGCGCGGCCGGCTCCGCCGGGACTCGACGAACCCCCAGATCCACGTGTGCAACGCCGCCCAGCACTCCTTGGCCTTGGGGTTGTTGGGCATCGAAGCCATGGTCGCGAGGTCGTTCAACTCCCCGACCTGGTCGGACGGGCGCGTTCAGCACGAGCTCGAAGAACGCGAGGCCCGGGAACGGGCCGCGCGAAGTCGACCAGGAAGTCGCAGGTGCCGGCCTCGATGAACCCGTCGATGAGCCGGGTCACGAGCGCCCGCGTGGGCGCCTCGTAGGGGGCGACCGCGGCCGGGGTGAAGTAGGCGTTGATGAGCCGCTTGTAGACGCGGTGCAGCGGTGGGTCGACGTGCTCGGGGATTGCCCGCACGGTCATCTGGGTCGCCGGCACCGAGACCCCGAGCTCGGAGCTGAAGGACTCCCAGTCCTGGGCGACGCGCAGTACGTCCTCGTAGCTGGTGGCGATCCAGTAGCCCCCGTACTGGTCGCTGTGCGCGACCGGGCACAGCGAGCGCATGCGGGCGAGCGTCGGGTGGAGCTCCCGTGAGAACTCGGGGGCCAGGTAGTCGAAGTGCTCGGTGCACCACTCGTCGGTGATCTGCCCGGGGGCGGACGGGGCTTCCATCACGTTCCTCTCGCCGGGGAGCCGGACTGACCACGGCAGAGTAGCAGGGTGAGCACTTGCTCACTATGCTCCGCGGGCGCTCGGTCAGGAGTCGTTCTCCTCGGCCCCGTGCGCCGCCAGCGCGGCGAGGAACCCCCTGTGCAGGTGCTGGGGCGCGGGCTCGTTGCGCCCGAACACCACTGTGTCGAGCATGCCGGTGCGGATCCCCGGCTCGGTCCGGCCGGCGACCCAGAAGTCCTCCCCGTCGACCACCGTCTCGCAGATCCACGGGGCCATGTCGATGACCTGGGCCCGGTCCTCCGTCAGAGAGGCCCGGCCGCAAGAACGCGGTGTGCATGACCTCGGAGGTCGCCTCGTCGACCGGCAGGATCTGCCAGAGCTCGATGTGGCGCGCGTCGAAGGTCAACGCGGTGTTCGGGAACAGCTGGTACTGGTAGCTGAAGTAGGGCATCACGTCGGTCCACTCGTCCTCGGGGACGTCCTTCAGCTCGTCGATCGCCCGGATCGCCGAGCAGTTGCGCAGGTGCCGCCCGAACGCGTCGAAGGTGAGCACGCCCGCCGTAGGCGTACTCCCTTGAGGGTGTTCCGGTGGAGGTGGTCGAAGTGGTAGTTCTCCCGGAAGGTGTCGAGCGTGACCTTCCAGTTGGCGCCCACGCGGTGCAGTGGGGTTCGCCGTAGGGCTCCCAGCCGGCGAAGTCGAGCGCGGCGAGCTCGTCGCTCAGGCCCGGGCCGAGATACTCGTCGACGTCGACGGGGGGTCCCGGCCGGAGCCGGCCCACCACCAGCCCGTGCTTCTCCGCGACCTCGAGCGCGACCAGGCCCTTGTCCTCGCGGCACATCCCCTCGAACCCGGCCGCCGTCGGGACGCCGGCCAGCGTCGCCCTCGAGGTCGTAGGTCCATCCGTGGAAGGGGCAGGTGAGGCGGCGGGTCTCCCCCGCACCGTCGGCCACCCGGACGCCGCGGTGACGGCACATGTTCACCATCGCTCGCACCCGCCCGTCGCTGCCCCTCGTCACGAGCACCGGCGTGCCGCACAGGTCAACGGTCGTATACGTCCCCGGCCGGGGCAACGAGGCTGAGAGGCACAGGAGGATCGGGGACGAGAGGAAGAGGACCTCCACCTCCTTGTCGAGGTGCGCCCGCGACGTGTAGACCTCCGCCGGCACCTCGTAGACCTCGTCGGCCATGTCGGTCGTGTGGTGCTCGATGTGATCGAGCAGGCGACGGACGAGGCTGTGCTCCAGCGCTTCTCGGTCCATCTGACCCCCTTGGTCGGCGCCGTGGCCCCGACGGTGGAACTGAGCGCGTGCTCACTAAGGATACCTGGCGCCCGGCGTCTTGACCGTCGCTGCGACGAGACAGAAGATGAGGGGAGTGAGCGCCCACCAACCGCCGTTGTCCTCGCTGTCCGAGCGCGCTCGGGGGGACCCGATGAGGGTCTCCGTCGACCCGAACGTGTGCCAGGGCCACGCCCGCTGTTGGGAGATCTGCCCCGAGGTCTTCTCCTTGGACGACGAGGGTCACTCGCACGTGTCGAATCCCGAGGTGCCGGTCGCGCTCGAGGCCAAGGCTCGCGAGGCCGCGGAGAACTGCCCCGAGCGGGCGATCACACTCACCTAAACACGGGTCCGAGCCACTCACCCTCGACGGGTCCGGCTGGGGGTCGAGTCCGGTTCAGCCAGCCAGCCGCACGACGTCAGCCGTCGCGAGCGCCTTGATCTCCTCGTCGTCGAAGCCGAGCTCGCTCAGCACCGATGCGGTGTGCTCCCCCACTCCCGGGAGCATGAGCGCCGGCCCCGCGCTCTGCTCGGGGCCGAATCGCATCAGCGGCCCGATCTGCTCGAACCGGCCCCAGTCCGCCGTCGAGTAGCACGCGACCCGGCCGAGCTGCGCGGTTGACCGGGTCGTCGAGGATGGCCCGGCGGAAGTGGTCCCGATCCACGGGCTCGATCGGCTCGACCAGGACACCCAGCGCGCCAAGGACCTCGACCCAGTGGCGCGCCGGCGCCGCGACGAACGCGTCCGCCAGCACCGCCTCGGCCGCACTTGGCGGTCCGTCGTCGTCCCGACGCGCAGCGGCGCGTAGCGCTCGGGAAGCGCCGCGAACGCCGGGAGCGAGCCGCAGGCGAGCCCAGGCCGTCGGGTCGGGAATCACCACGGCGACCCAGCGCTCGTCGCCGCCGCGGTAGAGGCGGTAGCCGGGCCCATAGCCGGTCTGGTCGGCGTCGAGCTCCGGGCCGGTGACCACGACGCCGTCGCGTTGGAAGATGCCGCTCTGGAGCAGCATGCCGGCGCCGAGCAGGCTGGTCACCACCTGCTAGCCGCTCCCGTCGCAGGCGGCCCGGTACAGACCGGCCAGGATCCCGAGGGCGGCCACCCACCCGCCGCACATGTCGATCGGGATCCACGTCGCGGCGATCGGATCGTTTCCCTTCCCCCCGACGGCCCGCTCGAACCCGGTCAGCGGCCTGCATCAGCGCGTCGTTCCCCGGCGCCTTGGCCCGCGGGCCTGTCGGGCCAAAGGCACTGGCGTGGCAGTACACGGCATGGGGATTGAGCCGACCCACGTCATCGGGGCCGATCCCGAGGCGCTCCGCCACCCCCACCCGGAAGTTGTGCAGCACCACGTCGGCCCAACCGATGAGGCGCTCGACCACCGCACGCGCGCCCGGCGCGCCGAGGTCGAGGGCGAGGCTGCGCTTGCCGCGCTGCGCGGCGGCCACGGCGTAGGCGGCTGCCCGCATGGCCTCGCCCTCCAGGGGTTCGACCTTGATGACGTCGGCCCCGAGGTCGGCCAGGACCTGGGCGCCCAACGGGCCGGCGACGAACGCCGAGAAGTCGGCGACGCGGACGCCTTCGAGCAGGCGGTCGTCTCGACCCGGGAGTCGTGCGCGCTCGCCCGTTGCGCGGGCCCCGGGCAATGGGGACACCGAGATCGGGGTGGCCACGAGCACGTCGCGATGGCCGTCCTCTGTCGCGGAACGACGGCGAGCCCCGACGCTTGCCAGGTGCGGATCGGCGAGCGCCTCGCCGGGTCCGAGGACGGGCTCGCACGCCACGCCGGCCGCCCGCAGCCGCTCGATCCAGCGGTCCCGGGGCAGTCGGGCGAACATGGAGCGCCACCGGATGGCCCGCTCGCCGAGCGCGCCGATCGCCTGGTCCTGGTAGTACCCACGCTCGCTCGGCTCGTCACCCAGGACCTCGATGAGCTTGGCGTACATCCCCTTGCCGCCGAACCACACCTGGATCAGCTCGCCGTCGGCGCACCGGTAGAGGAAGTTGGGGAACGTCGAGCCGTGCTCCCAGTACCGCTCGACCTCGGCCGGGGCCCGCTCGGACCGCCCGATCATGCAACCGAGCGTGGAGAGCATCCCGTCGTAGAGGGAGGTCTCGGTCCACCCTCCGCCCCCGCCGAGGGCCCGGCGCCGCAGCAGCGCGAGCACCGAAGCGCTCAGCACCATGCGCGGCCCCGGCCCCGGTCGCCCGGACGTCGACGAAGATCGGACCGTCCCGGTGGCCCGCCAGCTGGGTGCAGAACCCGGCGCGCGCCTCGACCAGCAGCCCGAAGTCCGCGGTCGACCCCGGTCGCAGTGCGGCTGGGGCGGCACCGCGCGTAGACGAGGTCGGGATTGGCACGCGCTGCGTCCGCGTACCCGAGGCCCCGCCCCTCGACGAGCGCCTCGTTCCCGTAGACCAAGGCGACGTCGGCCGACGCCAGGAACGCCATGATCTCGGCGGGGTCGTCGGTCCGGACGATGTGCTTGTCGCGGTGCCACGAACGGCCCCACACGAGCCCCTCGTCGATCGTCGGGACGGTGGTGCCGATGACCCGCGCGACGGCGGCACCGAGATCGGCCAAGAGCATCCCCGGCACGCCGCCGGCCATGCCGAGCCCGAGCTCGCTCGTCCCCGCAGCAAGCTCGACGACCGACAGTCCCTCGAGGGGCAGACCGGTCGAGGCGAGCGGCATCCTCAGCCCACTCCGGCTCGGAGTTCGAGCGGCGGGCAGCACCTCGTTGGCGGCCAGGGTGACCACGCTCGAGGGTGTCGACCGGTGTGGCCGGGGAGACGACGAAGTGGCGCACGCCGGCATCGACGTACTCCTGCAGGCGTGGCACCAGCTCCTCGGGAGTGCCGGCGGGCGCGATCCGGTCCAGCATCGCCCCGGGATGGTCGCCGTAGGCCCGGCCGAGGAATCCGGTCGACCTCCTCGCGGGCCCGCTCGCCGTCCGCTGCGGATCGACGTGTAGAGATAGAGCATCCACTCGAAGCCCGTCGAGGTCCCGCCCCAGCCTGGCGGCCTCCTCGCGGATCGCCTGCACCGAGCGCGCGTAGGCAGCCGGCGACACCAGATAGGGCATCCAGCCGTCGCCCATCCGCGCGGCCCGGCGCATCGCCGGCTCCTTGCGCCCCGAGACGAGGATCGGCGGACCACCGGCCCGACCGGCGGCCGTCGCCCCCGGCGGCCCGACCGTGCGCATCGTCGACGTCGTCGAAAGCGAAGAACCGGCCGTGGTGGCTGACCGACTCGCCCGACCAGAGCGCCCGCAGGACCTCGATCCCCTCGTCGGTGCGCGCGCCCGCGCTCGGCGACGGGCACACCGACGGCCTCGAACTCCTGTGCGGAACTCGCCCCCCACCCCGACCCCGACCGACACCCGGCCCGCCCGAGCGGGCGTCGAGATCGAGGAGCTGCTTGGCCACGACGACCGGGTGGTACAGGGGGAGCAACAAGATGGCGGTGCCGACCCGGACCCGCTCGGTCCAGGCGGTCATGCAGCGCCAGCCGGGTGATGGCCTCGCCGCTCGCCCGTCGGCGGGAGGAGATGACCGCCCTGCCACACCGAGACGACCGGGAGCCGCTCGACCGCCCGGCCAGCCACTGGCGTTCGGGCTCGGGCAGCGCGGCCGCGCCGAAGCACGATCTGAGCGTTACCTGACACGGCGCCTCCTGGGGGCGTCCGACGGCCCGGTCACCGGCGCCTGACTCTTGGGGTGAGCGTTCGCTCTCATTGTGGCACCGGGCCGAAGATAGGGTTTTCGCGTGCGTCGGGACGCTCTTCGACGAGGAGCACGACCTCTTCCGGGACTCGTTCCGGCGATTCCTCGACAAGCACGTGGTCCCCCATGTCGAGGACTGGTCGCGCGACGGCGTCGTCGATCGGACGGTCTTCACCGAGGCCGGAGCCGCCGGGTTCCTGGGCTTCGCCATCCCGGTCGAGTTCGGCGGCGGCGGGACGCGGGACTTCCGCTACAACCTCGTCCTCGACGAAGAGGTGCAAGCGGCGGTGGTCGCCGGACCCGGGCTCGGCATCACGCTGCACACCGACATCTGCCTCCCCTACCTGCTGGACCTGACCGACGACGAGCAGAAGGCCCGCTGGCTCCCCGGCGTCGCTTCGGGCGAGCTGATCACGGCGATCGCGATGACCGAGCCCGGCGCCGGCTCGGATCTGGCCGGGGTCGCCACGACCGCGCTGCGCGACGGCGACGAGCTACATCGTGAACGGCTCCAAGACCTTCATCACCAACGGCATCAACGCCGATCTCGTCATTGTCGTGGTCAAGACCGACCCGGACGAGCGCCATCACGGGATCTCCCTCCTCGTGGTCGAGCGCGGCATGGAGGGCTTCGAGCGGGGACGCAACCTCGAAAAGATCGGCATGCACGCGCAGGACACCGCCGAGCTGTTCTTCGACGACGTGCGCGTCCCGGTCGCGAACCGCCTCGGTCGGGAGGGCGAGGGGTTCGGTTACCTGATGCGGAACCTCGCCCAGGAGCGGCTGTCGATCGCCGCGTCCGGGCAGGCGGCGCGCCCGCGCCGCGCTCGGACATGACGGTCGCCTATTGCAAGGGCCGCGCCGCCTTCGGTCAGGAGATCCTCGCCTTCCAGAACACGAGGTTCCGACTGGCCGAGCTCGCCACCGAGGTCGAGGTCGGCCAGGCGTTCATCGACCGCTGCACGCTCGCCCTCAACGCCGGTGAGCTCAGCGCCGAGGAGGCGGCGATGGCCAAGCTCTGGTGCACCGAGCTCCAGGGGCGGGCGGTCGACCTCGGCGTGCAGCTCCACGGCGGATACGGGTACATGGCCGAGTACCCCGATCAGCCGCGCCTATGTCGACGCGCGGATCACCCGGATCTACGGGGGCACCAACGAGATCATGCGCGAGATCGTCGGACGGAGCCTCGACATCTGAGGTGCCGCGCGTCGACACCTCTGGGCTCGCGCACCAGCTGAGCGGTCGGGGCCGCCCTATCCGACGACCACCGTCCGCACACCCTCGGCACGGTGCAGCGAATCGAGCCCGGCGTTGATGTCCTCCAGTCGGATCCGGTTCGACACAAGTGAGCCGAGGTCTAGCTTCCCGGTCTCGGCGAGTGCGATGAAGCGGGGGAAGTCCCGCAGGACCTGGGAGCCCCCGACGACGGATCCGGCGAGGCGCTTGCCCGAGAACACCATGGAGAACGCGGGCAACGTCAGTGTCGAGTCCATCGGCGGCATCCCGACCACCGTGACCGTGCCACCCCGGCGGGCCATGTTGTAGGCCTGGAGGATCAGCTCGGTCCGGCCGACCACCTCGAAGGAGTAGTCCGCCCCCCGACCATGGGTGAGAGCGCGGACCCCCTCGACCGGGTCACCGTCGGCCGGGTCGAGCGCGTGGGTGGCGCCCACCGCCAGGCTCGCTTTGCGACGGGACTCCACCGGGTCGATCCCGATGATGGTGACGGCGCCGGCGATGCGGGCGCCCTGGATCACGGACTGGCCGACGCCCCCGCAGCCGACGACCGCCACGCTCGAGCCCGGGACGACGCCGGCGGTGTTGAGCGCCGCTCCGAGCCCGGTGGTGACGCCACAGCCGAGGAGCGCCAGCTCCTCGTCGACGAGGTCGGTCTCGACCGGGACGACCGACGCCTCGTCGACGACCATCGTCTCGGCGAACGTCCCGCAGCCGCACAGCGCGCTGGCGATGAGGTCGTCGCGGACCTTCCAGCGACCGGTCCCCCGGATGGCGCCGGCCCGCTCGCACATGTTGGACATGGAGTTCAGGCACCACCAGCACGAACCGCAGGCCGGCGAGACCGAGGCGAGCACCCGGTTTCCCACCTGGACCCGACGGACGTCGCCGCCGACCTGTTCGACGACCCCACAGGCCTCGTGCCCGGGAACAAAGGGGAACGGGGTCGGGGTCAGGCCCTCGATGGCGGCCAGGTCGGTGTGACAGATGCCGCTCGCCGCCACCCGCACCATCACGTCGCGTGGACCTACCTCGGGTGCCGGCAGGTCCTCGACGACCAGCGGTTGGCCGAGCTCGTAGGCGACGGCGACCCTCATGGCCCGCTCCGGCTGGACGCGGTCGCGGGGCCGAATGCCAAGCGCATCCGACGATGGTAAGCCCCCCAGCTCCCGACAACAGCCTCCGGCCGGGGCCGGCCCACCCGTGCCAGCAGGTCGGATGCCGTATTCTTCCCGGGTGCTCGGTGCCGAGACGTCGAGGTCGCCTCATGCCTAGACAGTCGACGCGCCCGCGGACGACCACCCCGGAGCAGGCCCCCCGGACCCGCCTCACGGCCGAAGCCCGGAAGAGCTCGATCCTGAAGGCGGCCCGAAAGGCCTTCAGTGAGACCGGCGACGTCAACGGGACGACGATCAAGGTCATCGCCGAGAAGGGTGGGATCAGCGAGGGTGTCATCTACCGGCACTTCGAGAGCAAGGAGCAGCTCTTCTACGAAGCGGTCGTGGAGCCGTTGCGCGAGGCCGTCGACGCCCTCGTGGCGGCGACCGAGGTGGTTGACCGAGACGAGCCCCTCACGCCCGAACGCCAGCTCACAACACTCAACGGCCTGTACCGCCAGCTGATCTCGACCCTGGAGCAGGTGCTCCCGCTCCTCGGACTGGTGCTCTTCGGGGACCCGCAGATCGCCAAGCGCTTCTACAAGGAAAACCTGGCCGTCGCGATGGATCGGCTGGCCCAGGCGTGGGGGAACGTCGAGCGCCGCTACGGCAACGAGCTCGAGGGCTCGGACATCTCGGCGCGCGCCGTGATGGGGATCGCGCTCACCCTCGCCCTCGAGAGCCATCACAACAATCGCTTCGACCGCGACCGCGCGGTGCGGCTTGCCGCGCAGGGCACGATCGAGGGGTTCTTTCCCTCGCTCGGCCCCGAGGAGCGAGCCGACTGACACCACCCGACAACGTGCGCACGCGCGCGTTGACCCGCGTCGGGTTGGGGTGCGACAGTACTGGCGACCTGTCCCCGCTTCGTGGCGTATGGAGGTAGCGGTGAGCGGCCATTCCGAGTTGGTCGAGGAGCTGGGCCGTCGGTTCCGGGCGGGTGACTGGGACGCGGCGTTCGAGCTGTTCCACCCGGACTTCCGAATCCAGCAGCCCGAGTCCCTGCCCCACGGCGGATGGCACGACGGCACTTCGGGCATGCGGGCGATGTCGGAGTCGTTCAACCGGTTCTGGTCGCGCACCATCAGCGACCCGACCGTGCGCGGCTGCGATGACGAGGTCCTCCAGGTGACCACCCAGACCTGGACCGCAAAGGACACCGGGCGCTCGGCGACCGTCGACGTCGTCGAGCTTTTCTCCTTCGAGGGCGGACTCATCAAACAGATCCGGGTCTTCCAGCAGGACACCCACCAGCTCCTGGCGACGCTCGGCGACCCTCCGGCTTAAGCCGGCCGGCGAGCTCGGGACGATCAACGTCACCGAGCGTCCCTCACGCCACGGGCGGGACGATCCCCTCGGCTGCGAGCCGGGCGAGGGACTCGGGTCCGATCCCCACCGACGAGAGGACCTCGGCCGTGTGCTCCCCCAGCCCCGCGATCGCGCGGCGGGCGGTCGGACGCGGCGCCGGCCCGAAGCGCAGCGGCAACCAGGGCTGCTCCAGGTGACCCAGGTCGCCCCATCGGAACTCGACGACCCGGCCGAGCTGGCGGTTGACCGGATCGTCGAGGACGCCCGAGGCGAACGCCGGACGGTCGCGCTGGGCCGCGAGCTCGACCGGCACCCCGGCGTCACCGAGCTCGGACACCCATGTCGCAGCCGGCTTGGTCGCGAACAACCCGGCCAACAGCTCCTCTTCGGGTTGGCACCCCAGCCCCTCGGTGCGCAGCGCCGGCGGCGACGCCCCGAGCCCCCCGCCGGGCACCACCGAGCGCAGCTTGTCCCAGGTGGCCTGGTCGGGGACGCCGAGCGCGAACCATGCGCCGTCGCTGCCCCGGTACAGGCGGTAGGCGGCACCGTACCCGCACTGATCAGCGTCGAGGGCGGGACCGCCGACGATCGAGCCGGCGGCCGCGAACGCCCCCGACTTGAGCAGAAGGGCAGAGCCAAGGAGCGACGTCGACACCGATTGACCGGTTCCGCTGCGCCGACGGGCGATCAGCCCCGCGATGATCGAGGCGGCTGACAGCCAGCCGCTCGCCACGTCGATCGCCCCCCACGCGACGAAGGTCGGCGGTTGGCCGGCGCCCCCCTGGGCGGACTCGATGCCCGACAGCGCCTGCATCAGGTGGTCGTTCGCCGCCAGGGCGGCCCGCGGGCCGACCGGACCGAACCCGCTGGCGAAGCTGTAGACGACACCGGGATTGGCCGTCCGCGCCGTCCCCTCGTCGTACCCGAGTCGCTCGGCCAATCCGAGCCGCGAGTTGTGGTGGACGACGTCGGCCCAACCGAACAGGCGCTCCAGCACCGCGGCCGCGCCGGGCGCCTTCAGGTCGATCGCGACGGTCCGCTTGGCGCGCTGTCCCGCCGCGTACAGGGGGTGCACGTTGCGGTGGGCGTCGCCGCTGACCGGTTCGACCTTCACCACGTCGGCGCCCAGCTCCGCCAGCACCAACGGGGCGACCGGGCCGGCCAGATACGCGGACAGGTCGAGCACCCGCACGCCGGACAACAGCCGAGCCGGCGTCGGCCCGGCGGGCGGGCGTTCGACCGGCCCGCCGGCCGCCTGGATGCGGGCCACCGGGCCGAGCACCGTGATGCCGTCGCGCTCGGGATCCTCGACGTCCACGCTCAGGCCGACCTCCCGGACGTGGGGATCGAAGAGGGCCTCACCCGGCCGCCACACCGGCTCGCATCGGAAGGCATGCCCGGCGAGATCCTCGAGCCACCACGACCGCTCCCTCGATGCGAACGTCTCGGCCCACCGGCGGTCGCGCTCGCCCATCGCGCCGCTCTCGATCTCGGCGTGGTATCCCGCCTCGGTCGGTGGCTCGCCCATGTGGTCCAAGAACGCCTCGTAGGCACCCTTGGCCCCGAACCACATCTGGATGTACTGGCCGTCGGCGCACCGATACGACAGGCTCTCCGCCGGACCCTGGTTCTCCCAGTTCAGTCGCGTGGACGAGCTCGGGTGCTCGACCCGGCCGATGATCATGGGCAAGATGGCCAGCACCCCGTCGTAGAGCGAGGTCTCGACCCAGCCGCCGACGCCCGTGGCCTGGCGCTCGTAGAGACAGGCCAACGCCCCGACCGTCGCCGAGAGGGCGGCGCCCGCGCTCGGCGACCGGAAGCTCGCCGAAGACCGGGCCCGGCCGGTGCCCGCGGATCTGGGTCAAGACACCCGCACGCGCGTGCACCAACAGTTCCAGGTCGGGCAGCGCCCCGGCGGCGTTGACACTCGGCCGGATCCGGACGGTCACGAGGCTCGGGCTGGCGTCGGCCAACGCCCAGGAGGTGAGCCCGCACCGCTCGATCGCGACCTCGGGGCCCGACAGGAACAGCACGTCGGCATCGCTGGCGAGGCGCGCGATCGTTGCCGCCGCATCGTCCTCGTCGACGGTGACGACCTCTTTGTCGCGGTCCCACACCCGGGCGAACTCCACCCCGGCGTCGAGGGTGGAAGGCCGCGACGAGCGCACCGCGATCACGTCGGCGCCGAAGTCGCGCAGGAGCGCGCCGGGCAGATGGCCGGCCAGGCCGGCGCCGACCACCGAGGTCCGAAGCGACGCCTCGACGACCCGCATCCCCGCCAGCGGGGGGTCGGGGGCTGCGCTCAACTGCGGAGCAACGCGCCGGGGGCCACGCCGGCCACCTCCGCGCCGCCGAGACGGGTGGCCACGCCGTTGACCCAGGTGTGCTCGACGCCGGTGCTGTGGACCACCAGCCGCTCGGCCCCGCCCGGCTGGTCGTGCACTCGCTCTACTGGCGTGGTGCCGACCCGGTCGGGGTCGAAGGCCACGAGGTCGGCGTGGAACCCCTCTTTGACCAGGCCCCGGTCCACCACCCGGAACGCCTGGTGGGGGTGCCCGGTCAGCCTCCACACGGCCTCCTCGATGCTGAGCGCCTGGCGCTCGCGCACCCAGTGTCCGAGGAGGTGCGTCGAGAAGCACGCGTCGCAGAGCTGACTGGCGTGGGCGCCGGCGTCGGACAACCCGAGGATCGTCCGCCGGTCGGCCAGGAGCTCGCCCACCTCCTCGTCGCCGTCGTTCTCCAGCACGACCCGGAACCGCGTCGCCATGCCGTCGCTCAGCGCGAGGTCCAGCATCAGGTCGAAGGGGGTGGTTGCCCGCTCGGCGGCCAGGCGGTCGAGGGGCACTCCGATCGCGTCGCCGTGCGCCCCGGTCTCCTGGACGTCGATCTTCGACCACCGATGGGCCCAGCCGGCCAGTGTGGCCGGCCGCGCCCGGTCGCGCCACGACGCGTCCTGGTACAGCGCCGCCCGTTCCTCCCGGGGCCGCGCCAGGGCCTCCTTCCACTCATCGATCTCGGCGAGCGGCGTGGGATCCGTCATGGCGATCTGCATCACGATCGGCCGGCAGGCGATCTGCGGGTACACCTCGCCCGGCAGGCCCGCGCCGCGCTCGACGGTCCGCAGGGCGGCCCCCGGGCGGTCCGCTCTCGCCACCAGGGCCGTCCAGGTCACCGGGACGCCGTAGCGCACCGCCAGGTCGGAGAACTCCTGGACGAACAGCCCCGGCCCGATCGAGATCTGGGCGATCCCCTTGCCGAGCTCCCCGAGCACCGACGCCAGCGCGAACACCTCGTCCACCTCGGCGAACCGGCTGGGCACCGGCCGGCCGAACGCACCTTGATGGGCCGGTTGCGCCGAGGTGGAGAAGCCGACCGCCCCGGCGGCCATCGCCTCTCGGACCAGCTGGCGCATCGTCTCGATCTCCTCGGCGGTGGCGGCGCGCTCCTCTCCGCCGAGCACATAGAGGCGCAGGGGCGAGTGACCGACGAAGGCGCCGACGTTGAGCCGCTTGGGCCGCCGCTCGAGTGCGGCGAAATACTCCGGGAAGGTTTCGAAGCACCAATCGATCCCGGCGTTGAGCGCGTCCATGGACATGCCCTCGACGTTCTCCAGGAGTCGAACGATGAGGTCGCGGTGCTCCTCGCGCGTGGGCGCCACGCCGAAACCGCAGTTCCCCATGATGACGCTGGTGACCCCGTGCCACGACGAGGGCGTGAGATCGCCGTCCCACAGGATCTGCGCGTCGTAGTGGGTGTGGATGTCGATGAACCCAGGGGCGAGCGTCAGGCCCTCGAGGTCGACGACCTTCGTGGCGGACCCCGGCTCCAACTCCCCCGGAGCGCCGACGGCAGCGATCCGCTCGCCGACGACGGCGACGTCGGCGGGTCGACTCGGGCTCCCTGTCCCGTCGATCAGGACCGCGTCGCGCAGGAGCAGGTCCATCGGTCCTCCAATCGGTCGACGGGCAGGGTCGATCTCAAAGTAGCAAACACTCGCTCATTTGGACCGGGCCGGGGTCCACGTTGCGCAGCCCCATCGGCTCGGGCAGCTCCCGGCCCGGCCACGTCGAGTGGCCAGCCGACTGAACCGCCGCAACCCCGTCGCTCACGTCACAGGGCCCCGGGAATGCGACTTCAAGATGAGTGAACGCTTCATGTCACTGTAGGGTCGGGCCATGGCGACTACCAAGGTCAACGGGCTCACGATCGCGTACGACGTCATCGGGGAGGGACGCCCCTGGGCGATCACTCCGGGCGGCCGATTCAGCAAGGACACCGGCGGGGTCCGCGAGCTGGCCAGCGCCCTCGCCGAGCACGGCAACCAGGTCCTGATCTGGGACCGGCCCAACACCGGTGAGTCCGACGTCTGCTTCGACGGAGCGTCGGAGTCCGAGATGCAGGCCGACACGCTGGCTGCCCTGCTGAGCCAGCTCGAGATGACGCCGACGGTCATCATCGGCGGCTCAGGCGGCGCCCGGGTCTCACTGCTCACCGCGGTGCGCCACCAGGAGCTGGCCCGGGGCCTGGCGATGTGGTGGATCAGCGGTGGGGTCTTCGGCCTCCTGAGCTTGGGCACCCACTATTGCGCCGGTTCGATCCGCGCTGCGTGGACTGGCGGAATGGAGGCCGTCGTGGCACTCGAGGAGTGGGGTGAGGTCCAGGAGCGGAACCCGGCGAACCGGGAGAAGCTGCTGAGCCAAGATCGAAAGGAGTTCATCGACACGCTTGAGCGCTGGATGGTCGTGTACTGCGCGTGCGGCGATACCCTCATCCCCGGCCTCCCTGATGCCGACGCCAGAGGATTCGATGTGCCCACGCTCGTCCTGCGCAGCGGGACGAGCGACCTCGCCCACCGCCGGGAGACCTCTGAGCAGCTCGCCGCGCTGCTGCCCAACGCGAAGCTCGTCGAACCGCCCTGGGGCGACAACGAATGGAACGAACGGTCCTCCGCACGGCCCAACGCTCGCGGCGAAGGCCTCTTCGTCGGGTGGCCGGCACTCGCGCCCCTCCTCTTGGAGTGGGCGGCACAGCTCCCCACCTGAACCTCCAACTGCGACCGCGCACCACCAGGTGCAGGACTCGTCGTTCCTTTGACGCGTGCCCTCGGCAGCGATGGTGGGTCTCCGTGCGGTGCCCGAGCGCGTCGGCTCGCTGAGATCGCATCGCCCAGATGCCGATCAGCCCCGATGACATTCCAGCCGACTGGGACGACGTCACTCCCGAATGGATGACGGCCGCGATCCGAGCGCACCACCCCGACTCGGTGGTGCACGACCTCGCGCTGGTGTTCCGCGATGACGGCACCAACCGTCGGGCTCGATTCCGCCTCGAGTATTCGACTGGTGGCGGGCCGGAAACGGTGTTCATCAAGGCCGAGGCGGATGCGCACCGTGAAATCCATGCCCGCAACGGCAACCTGTTCAACGAGGCCGAGCTCTTTGGCTCCGGCGTGCCCCTGCCGGTCGACCACCCACTCCCCTACCGGGTGATCATCGATCGACCGAGGCTCGACTACGTCCTCGTGATGGAGGACCTCGCCCTCCGGCGGGCCGACCCGCGTGATGCGACCCGCCCACTGTCGGTGGATCAAGCGTCAAACGGCGTACGCGGCCTGGCCAGACTGCACGCTCGCTACCACGGGTTCTCGGCCGACACCGAGCCCGCCCTCGCATGGGTGCAGACGTGGGCCCCGACCGAGGGTTTCCAGGCCGGGCTCCGCTCGCGGGTCCCCCTGGGCATCGAGCGTTCCGGGGACCTCCTCCCGGCCGAGGTCTATCGGTTGAGCAGCGGCGAGATCGTCGACCATTGGGCGAGGTTCGTCTCGACCTTGACGAACGGCGGGGTGACGCTGCTCCATGGCGACGCCCACATCGGCAACACCTACGTCCTGCCCGACGGCGACGTCGGGTTCCTGGACTGGCAGGTGGTCCGGAGGGGCAACTGGTCACAAGACGTCGGTTACTTCGTCATGGGTGCCCTGGACGAGGACACCCGGCGGGCCAGCGAGTGGGCGCTGCTCGACCAGTACCTCGATGCGGTCGGGTCGGCCCTCGGCGTGGAACCTGACCCGGCCGACGCCCGACTGCGCTACCGAGCGTCGGCCGCATACGGCCTCGCTATCTGGCTCTCGACGCTCGGAAGCGATGGTTTCCAATCCCGCGAGGTCTCCCTCAAGTTGGCCCTGCGCTATGCCCGGGCCTTCGCCGAGCTCGACGCCCTCGATGCCCTGTCAAGCCTGGGCGTCTGAGGGGAGGGTGGCAGAGGAGGGCGCACCCGAATCGCCCGGTGCGCCCGGCCAAGCGAGGGAGTGGGGTCAGGATTGTCCGTAGACTGGTGAAACGAGGCTTGAGCTCCACGAACGTCGGACCAAACAGGAGAGCACATGGTGAAGCTGGCTGAAGGCCTGCGGGTGGTGGACGCCGACTCGCACATGACGGAGCGCCACGACCTGTTCACCGAACGGGCGCCCAAGGGGTACGAGGACGTCGTCCCGCACGTCGAAATCATTGACGGCAAGGAGATGTGGGTCATCGCCGGCAAGACGTTCGGCAAGGCCGGCTCGGGGGGCACCATCGACCACAACTTCAAGAAGCACCCGTTTGCGGTCTCCCAGGGCGGGTCATGGGGTATCGACGATGTCCACCCAGCGGCGTGGGACGCCAAAGAACGGCTCCGCTACATGGACGAGGTCGGCATCAGCAACCAGGTGATCTACCCGAACAACATCGGTCTCGGGGGTCAGAACCTGTGGAAGGCGTTCGATGACCCGGCCATCCCGAAGCTGTGCGTCGAGCTGTACAACGACGCCATGGCCGAAGTGCAGGAGGAGACCGGCAACCGGCTGCTCCCGATGGCGATCATGCCGTCGTGGAACGTCCAGGACTGCGTCAAGGAGGCCGAGCGTGCCGCCGAGCTGGGTTTCCGGGGCGTCAACATGACCGCCGATCCCCAGGACTCCGGCTCTCCCGACCTGGGCGAACCGGCGTGGAGTCCGTTCTGGGAGGTCTGCGAGGGCCTCGAGCTGCCCGTGCACTTTCACATCGGGGCCAGCCAGACCGCACTCACCTACTACGGCACGACGTACTGGCCGAGCCAGGACGACTACATCAAGCCGGCCATCGGCGGTGCCTCGTTGTTCCAGAACAACTCGCGTCTGTTGCTCAACAGCGCGTTCTCGGGGATGTTCGACCGTCACCCGAACTTGAAGATGGTCTCGGTGGAAAGCGGGATCGGCTGGGTGCCGTTCATGCTGGAAGCCATGGACTATGAACTCGAGGAGAACGCTCCGGAGTACTTCCACAAGCTGCAGAAGCTGCCGTCGGAGTACTTCCGGGACAACTGGTGGGCGACGTTCTGGTTCGAAACGGGTCGTGGGGATCTCCAGCACCTCATCGACGCGGTGGGTGAAGACAAGGTCCTGTTCGAGACCGACTTCCCGCACCCCACCTGTCTGCACCCGAACCCGGTCGAGATGGTCACCGAGAAGATCGCCACGCTCCGTCCGGAGACCGGACGCAAAGTCATGGGCGAGAACGCGGCCAAGCTCTACAAGCTCTAGTCGTCAACGCAGCCGAGCCGCAGAGTCCACTCGCGGCTTTGCCGCGGGCGTGGGGACCGCCCCGGCCGACGGGTCGCGGATCGGGACGCTCTCGAGGACAGGGCGATCACCCAACCGCGAGTGTCCGGAGCACGACCCCTAGACTGATCGGGTTCCGACCCGACTCGAGCTGAAGACCGCGCCGTGACCGTGACCCCGCTTTGGTTCGGTCCCGTGGACCGTCCGCTGTTCGGTTGGGCGCATGCCCCCGAGGGCGGCCGCGCGACCGGCGCGGTGGTCCTGTGCCCCCCGCTCGCCCGGGAACTCACGTGCACCCACTACACCTACCGGCTTCTCGCCGAGGCGTTGGCCGCGTCGGGGATGCTGGCCATCCGTTTCGACTACGACGGCACCGGGGACTCCGCTGGCCAAGATAGCGACCCCGGACGGGTCGACTCCTGGGTGCGCAGCACCGAGGAGGCGGTTGCGCTCGCCCGCGCCAGCGGCGCGCCCTCGGTCTCGCTGGTCGGCATGCGCATGGGCGCCCTGTTGGCAGCGGTCGCCGCCGCCCGCGTGGACGGCGTCGACGCAATCGTGCTGTGGGATCCGTCGGTGTCCGGTCGGGCGTTCGTCCGCGAGCAGTCGGCGCTCCAGCGACTCCGCAGCGACCTGATCCCCCTGCGCCCCGACGAGGTCGAGCTGCCCGGGTACATCTACAGCGACCAGACGGTCGCCGACCTGGGTGCGCTCGTCGTGCCCGATCCGGTGCGGCCCCCCCACCGGGCGCTCGTGCTGACGCGGCCGGGGCGCTCGCCGGCGACCGAGCTGACCGAACGCCTCGGGGTCGTGCCGGACCTCTCCGACGCCATCGGCCAGGAGTGCCTCATCGAGGTCGAGCCCCTGTACCACGAGATCCCGACCCAGAGCATCACCACGATCGTCGAGTGGCTCCGCTCCGTCCAGAGCCACGAGGCGGTCGCGGTGTCGGTGTCCGCCCGGCAGTCCGCGGTCATAGAGCACGACGGCGTGCGGCTCAGCGAGCGCGCCCGGTGGCTCGCCGACGTCGCCTTGTTCGGGATCGTGACCGAGCCCGAACAGCCGCTCGATGCGCCGAGCGTCCTCCTGCTCACCGTGGGCAACGACTGGCACGTCGGGCCCAACCGGCTGTGGGTCGACGTCGCACGTCGCTGGGCCGCCATGGGCTTCCGCTGCGTCCGCTTCGACCAGAGCGGTCTCGGCGACAGCCCGGCGCGACCGGGAAGGCCACCCCATGTCGTGCGACTCCCCGAGGCCTTCGAGGACGTGCACGACGCGCAGGAGGCGCTCGAGCCCGCCGATCCGACCAACGTGATCATGGTCGGGCTCTGCTCGGGTGGCTACCAGGCGCTGGAGAACGCGCTGGTCCGTCCGGCCCGAGGCGTCTATGCCATCAACCCCATCTTGCACTTCACCCCGCCCGAGCTCGCCTGGGGCCCGATGGACCCGTGCCGACGGATCTGCTTCCCCTCGAGCTCGTTCATCGCGGCCTATCGGAGGATCCCCGGCCTCGAGCCGCTTCGACGCCGGGTCCGGGGTGTGGCTTGGCGGGTCGCGCGGAAGCTGCACCGCGATCGCGACCCGTCCAGTTGGCTGGACCAGTTGCGTCGCGACAAGGTCAAGGTGCTCGTGATCGGTGGCGAGGACGAGTCACGGCCCTTCGGGGCGCCCACGAGGGCGAACGACGACGAGCTCATTCAAATTGACGTGATACCGGGACTCGATCACGCGCTCATGCCGGCGTGGCAGCGCGACGAGGTGATCGGACGGATGACCGAGCACCTCGTCCGCCACTTCACCACGGCGCCCCGCGTCATCCCCGAGCGCGACCGGGCCTGAGCACCCGCCCGATCGGTCTACGGTGTCTGGTCGCAGGGGGGTACGGCGGCGCCGGCGAACGACCCCCCGTAAGCTCAAGCCCATGTGTCGAAGCATCCAGCGCCTGTACAACGTGGACCCGCCGGTCACCGATGACGAGGTCCACGCAGCGGCCCGCCAGTTCGTCCGCAAGATCAGCGGATCGACGAAACCCTCACAAGCCAACAGCGCGGCGTTCGAGCGCGCCATCGAGGAGATCACCGAGGCGTCCCGCCGACTGATCGGCACGTTGGTGACGCAAGCGCCAGCCCAGGACCGGGAGGCCGAGGCGGAGCGGCGTCGGCGAGCCCGGGAGCTCGCCCGGGCCTAGGCCATCGGCGGTCCGTCGTCGCTGTCGGCGACGGCCGAGCCCACCAGCTCGGTCTCGACCTGGGCCTCGGCCTCGGCGATCGACAGCCCCGGAACCTCGGGCAGCTTGACGAGGTCGTGGCTACGGCCCGTGTGCACATCGACGATGCGGCGGTGGTAGTCCTCGGCCTGGGCCAGGAATTCCTCGGTGTGGTACCGGCGGCCGTCGATGAACGGGCCCGGCCGGCCGTCGATGATCGCCAGCACGTCCTCGCCGGTGATCGTCTTGAAGCGCTCCAGCGCGTGGGCGACCGCGAGCACCTGGAGCCGGTTGGCCTCGAGCAGCTTGCGGGTCTGCTCGACGAGCCGTTCGAGGTTCGCCTCGATGCGACCGCCGAGACCGCCCTTCAAGAACTCGGTTTCCTTGGCCCGCCGGTTCCTGTCGGGGTCGCCACCGGAGACACCGGCCTCCCGGGTCACGCCATGGCTCGCGACCGTCGATCCCATGCCCCAGTAGCCCTCCATATAGGTGGCGATCCGGGTGGCGTGTTCCAGGTCGCCGCTCACCCCCGAGGAGGTGTCGCCCTCGAAGAACATCCGCTCCCCAGCCAGGCTGGCCACGAACACCATGACCTCGGACTCGAAGTCGCTCTTCCAGCGGGTGAAGGTGTCCTCGACCTTCACCGGCTTCACCATCCCGAGGTAGGTGCCCCCCTTCTCGATGGTGGCGACGTCGATGGCCCAATCGCGGTGGATCCGGGCCGCGGTGACGGCGTGGCACGCCTCGTGGACGGCCACCGCGTGGCGCTCCCGCTCGATGTACTCGACGTCCTCGGGCGGGCCGAGCTCCTTCAGCTGCTTGGCCTTGACCACGTCGCCCCAGGTGATGGTGTCTCGGCCGCCGCGGATGGCGTTGATAAGCGACTCGTTGACGAGGTCCTTGATGGTGGCACCCGTCGCATACGGGGTGATCGTCGCCAGACGGTCCAGGTTCTCCATGTCGAGCGAGTGCTTCACCTTGGCGAAGTACCCCTGATAGGTGCGGATGCGGCCAGCCTTGGTCGGGTAGCCGACCTTGTAGACCCGGTCGATCCGGCCCGGGCGAAGGAGTGCCTCGTCCAGCGACTCGGGCATGTTGGTCGCCATCATCACCAGGATCCGGTACTTGGGCGGCGGCTTCGGCGTGAAGCCGAGGGCGCGCCGCACGATCCGGTTCACCAGGCCCCGGGGCTTGTTGAGGCCGGAGAGCTCCGAGAGCAGCGACTGGAGCGTGCCCATGCCGCCCCCGCCGGCCATGCCCCCCATCATCATCTTGGCAGGCCGAACCTTCTGGAAGTCCTCCGCAGAGTCCTCGAACCGGGAGGCCGCCATCACGTGCGACAAGGTCGCCGGGTCGGCGTAGGCGGCGGCGTGGCAGCCGTCGGCGCTCCAAAGAGACTGCGACGCGTTCGGTCCGAAGACGCGCCCTGGGGTCAGCGCGCCCCGGGAGCCCAGTGAGTCGGCCTCGTCAAAGAAGACCACCACCCCGCCGTAGCGGAGCGCGAGCCGCCGGAGCTTGCGGAAGAGACCCTTCACCTTCAAGATGCCGACCCCCATGAACATGTTGGTGAAGGCACCGGGGTCGACGAAGACGAAGGGGTTGTGCGTCTCGCCGGCGACCGCCTCGGCGATGAGGGTCTTGCCCGTGCCGGGCGGGCCCCACAGCAGAATGCCGCCGGGCACATAGCCCCCGCGCGCCTCGATCGCGTCGGGGTCCTTCAAGAAGATGATGTTTTCCTTCACTCGGTCGAGGACCGAGTCCTGACCCCACACGTCGGTGAACCGCGTCTTCACGTCGCCCGGGTAGTAGGTGTCGATCCCACCCTTGGAGAGGAACCAGAACAGGCCGACGAACTGCAGGATCACGAAGAAGAACCCGAAGAAGATCTGGACGAGCAGCGGGAGCGCCGAGTAGATCGCCGCGGGAACCTGGAACAGGGAGACGAGCGGGGAGGTGTGGTAGAAGCCGGCCAGGATGATCGCGATGATCACGAGGATCACGGCGATCTTGATCACCCGGGCGAGGCGGAACCGGTTCCAGTCGCTGATCTTGCCGGTCGTCGTGTGGAGGCCGCCGAAGACGCGGTCCTCCCATAGGTGGTTCCAGCGGGCCGAGCGCTCGCTCACGAAGTAGTGGACCTGGCGGATGACCTCGAGGCCGAAGAGGATCTCGAGCCACCACATCGAGACGAGCTGGTTGCGGGCGGCGTCGCCGAAGGGCTCGATCGGGTTGTTTGTCATCGACGCCCACAGCAGCAGCCACCAGAGGGTGAACAGGAGCAGCAGGATCTTGCTGCGGTCCCAGAAGTTCGACCGCTGGCGCACCGTCAGTGACGTGAGTTTCGGGGCGGTCTCCGGGTCGAGGATCGGGAGCCCGGTCGCTGGATCGGCGCCGTGGCCGTTCACGCTTCCGTTCATGCCATCGCTCACGGCGTCTGCTCCTTTAGGGTCCAAGAGTTGAGGATCTGGGTCAGGGCACTGGCGTTGGCGCCCCAGCAGCTCGCCTGGCACCCGACGCCGACCGCGAAGATCCAGTTGGTGTTGGCGTCGACCGCCGTGACCTGGCCGAAGGTCAGCACGGGCGACGAGCCGGTGATGTTGACGATCATCTTGATGCCGTGGATCCCGCCCGCCATGGCGAACTCGCTGTAGCTCAGGACCTGAAAGCCCGAGGTGGCGGTCAGCGGGTCGGTGCCGAGCAGCTCCGAACGCATCGCCGAGAAGTTGAGATCGTCGCGCTCGGACTCACCGAGCTCCCGGCTCTCGACGACGGCCGTCGGATAGCTCTTCCCGATGCCAATCGAGTCCTTGGCCGTGATCCCGGGCCGCGGCGACATGGTCTCGATCCACTCCCCGTCCTCGATCTGCTTCAGCTGAGTGGGACCGAGTTTGCCGTTCTGGGCCTCGATGACCTGATTGGTGTCGAAGATGGCCCAGTGGGGCGGCACCTTGAAGTAGAGGTCGACCCCGTCGGGGGCCCGGTGGCTGACGTACTGGAAGGTGGCGCCCAGTTGGCAACCCGAGAGCAGAAGGCCGAGCGACGCGCACCCGAGGGCGACCACCGCCAGGCGGCTCGCATGCTGAGGGTGAAACCGCCGTCTGATCACGTCCGGCCCCCAGGCCATGAGCGCCCCTTCGCCGACCTTCAAGTGCCCAGCGTAGGCCAACAGTCCCCCGCTCAGGGGCGCGACGACGCCCCGAAAATGGCTCCTCGGGCCGTCGGAGGGTGAAGTGTCGCCACTTCGCAACAGATCGGAACCGCGACCAACACAATGCCCGAGCTGGGCTTGCCTATCGGCCGCGGCGGCCGCTCAGCCCGAAGGCGCGCAACAGCCCCGACAGGCCGCGATTCGTGCGCCGATAGGCCGAACGTCGGACCTGGCGCCTGGCGAAGGCACCGGGTCCCTTGGCCGCGGCCTGGGCGTTGCCCAGGTCCCGCGCCGCCCGGTATAGCTGCGACCGCACTGATTTGCGACGAGCCATCGCGGCTCCCTTCTTCTTCGAGCCGCCGGGGGCGGCCCGAGGGTCGTCAATGAACGGGTGGCCGAAGAGGCCGGGCAAGCCTCCGGTGTGGACGAACACGGTTGGCTCGTCGGGCGCGATCTTCCCGTCACGGACCTCGGCCGCCAGTCCGCTCAGCGCCTTGGCGGTGTACACCGGGTCCAGGATGATCCCCTCGCAGTGCGCCGCGTCGACGAGCGCCCGACGAGACCCGGCGTTGAGGACGCCATAGCCCGCACCGACCTGGTCACGACGAACGCGCAGCGACGACCGGTCGGCGAGCGGTGCGGTCAGCCCGTCCAGCGCCAAGTCGGCGAGCATCCGACGGACCCGTTCCTCGGGGTCGGCGGTCGCTCCGACGTCGACGCCGAGCACGCGCTCGGGACCGAGCGCGCGCGACCAGTCCCGCCATCGTCCCCCCGGTACCGAGCGCGACAACGACGTGTAGGAGTCCGGGAACCTGCTCTTCGAGCTCGCGTCCGCAGGTGACGTACCCCCGCGCCCCGACGACGTTGGACCCCCCGAGCGGGATGACGGCGACCCGCTCCCCCGCCGCGGCGAGCTCGGACGCCGCCGCGTCGACAGCTGCGTCCAGTCCGGCGTCGTCGAGGTTGCCGACCCAGCGCACCGGGGTGTCCAAGAGTGCCTCGAGTGCGAGATTGCCGGTGGCATGACTGGGCTCGTCGCCGCCGAGCACCAGGAGGCAGCGGAGTCCGAGGCGCCGCGCTGCTGCGGCGGTCAACCGCGCGTGGTTGCTCTGGGCACGTCCGCTCGTCACGAGGGTCGTCGCGCCCTGCTCCAGGGCGGCGCCACACAGGTGCTCGAGCTTTCGGACCTTGTTGCCGCCGGCCCCGAGCCCGGTGAGGTCGTCGCGCTTGATCCAGAGGCAGCCCGGACCCAACCCGAGGCGATCGCCGAGTCGTGGGGCCGGTTCGACCGGGGTCGGCCAAGTCCCGAGCCGCACCGGGCCGCGCCCTGCCCTCACCGAGGAACCCATGCCCTCATGATGCCCCTGGTCGCCGACACCGGCGCTCGATTAGACAGTCCCGAGCCAACCCGAGGCGTCGGAAGGAGCGTGCCATGCGGATCTTGATCACCGGGGCAGCGCGTGCGATCGGGGCGCAGACGGCCACCGAACTCACCGTTCGGGGCCACGACGTCATCGCCACCGCTCGGGAACCGGGGAGCTTGGCCCACGTCGCCGCGGCGAAGAAGCTGGCCCTCGACGTGCGCGACGCCACATCGATCCGCGCCGCGCTGGATCAGGCCGGTGAGCTCGACGCTGTGGTCAACAACGCCGCCCTCAACGGCTGGGGGCCGCTCGAGGACTTCCCGATCGAGCGGGCGGCGGAGATCTTCGACACGAACTGCCTGGGCGCGCTGCGGATGACCCAAGCGGTGACGCCGGCCTGGCGCGATCGCGGCAGTGGCGTCATCGTGAACGTCAGCTCGGTTCAGGGTCGTCTCGCCACGCCGCTCAATGGCTGTTACTGCGCATCGAAGCACGCCCTGGAGGCGATCTCCGAAACGCTGCACTACGAGCTGGGCCACTTCGGCATCCGGGTCGTGATCGTCGAACCCGGCTACACCAGTCCGGGCATGAAGCCCTCCGAGCCTCACCCGGGTCCCGCCGCCTACGTCGAGCTGTGGCAACAGTGGCGGGGCGTCGACGAGGTGGTGACAGGACCGGGGGGCCGCACCGCTGCCGAGGTGGTCGCCCGGGCGATCGCCGATGCCATCGAGGACCCCGCGACCCCGCTGCGGGTGCCGGTCGGCGAGGACGCCGCCCTCGTCTTGTCGGCCCGCCACCAGATGAACGACGCGGACTTCGAGGCGGCGATGCGGGCGACGGCGAAGATCACCTGGTAACGAGCCGGTTAGCTTCGCTCCGTGCAGCTGCTCCTCATCCGGCACGCCGAGACCGTCAGGGTCGAGTCCGAGACCGGGATCGCCGACCCCGGGCTCACGCCCGACGGCTTCCGCCAGGCCGGGCTGCTCGCCGATTGGCTGCTCGCCAACGAGGCCCTCGACCACCTGGTGGTAAGCCCCTTGCGCCGGGCCCGCCAAACCGTGGCGCCGATCGCCGAGCGCTTCTCGATCGAGCCCGAGGTGGTCCACCAGCTGGCCGAGTTCGACGCCAACGCCTCGAGCTACATCCCGATGGAGGAGATGAAGGCCAACCGGGACCCACGGCTCCAGGCGATGGTCGAAGGCCGCTGGGCCGACTTCGACGCCGAGGTCGACCCCGAGGCGTTCCGCAGCACGATCGTCGCCACGCTGGGCGAGCTGACCGACGCCCGCCCCGGGCAGAACGTCGCCGTGGTCTGTCACGGAGCGGTCATCAACGCGTACCTGGGCGATGTCATTGGCACGCCGCGGCTCTTGTGGTTCGAACCGCGCTACACCTCGATCCACCGGGTCCTCGTGTCCCGGGGCGGCGTCCGCTCGGTGCAGACGATCAACGAGTGTCCCCACCTGGGCGGAGAAGGTCCGCCCACCGGTGCATAGGTCGTGCGGTTCTGGGCCTTTGGCCGGGGCCCGTTCAGGGCAGACTGGGGCCGTGCTGGGGACATGCGCCTAATCACCTCGCTGATCTCGGTCGCGTTGGTGATCTGGCTCGGGATCGGCGCGATCGCGGCCGGCCAGCGGCACTACTACACCGGCTCGGTGACGAACTGTGCCAGGGCCGGGACGATCGCCGTGACCATCCTGGCCGGTCCGCTCAACTACAGCGGCGTGAATCCGACCGTCAACTGCCACCTGCCACGGCCGAGTAGCTGAGCGGCTCAGGCGTTCCTCGGGAACCCGAGGTCGACCTCGCTCGAGGCCGGGTCGGGCCAGCGGCTCGTCACCACCTTGGGGTGCGTGTAGAAGTGCACGCTGTCGGGCCCGTAGATGTGGGTGTCGCCGAAAAGCGACTGCTTCCATCCGCCAAAGGAGAAGTAGCCGACCGGGACCGGGATCGGGACGTTGATCCCGACCATGCCCGCCTGCACCTCGTGCTGGAACCGGCGCGCCGCCCCACCGTCGCGGGTGAAGATCGCCGCGCCGTTGCCCCAGGGGTTCGCGTTCACGAGCTCGATCGCCTCGGCGTAGTCCGTAGCCCGGACCACCGAGAGGACGGGGCCGAAGATCTCGTCTTGGTAACAGTCCATCTCGGGTGTGACCTCATCGAGCAGCGATGCCCCGAGGAAGAAGCCTCGGCCTCCCGCCTTCGGGTGCTCCCGGCCGTCGACCACCACCGTGGCCCCCTGGGCCGGCGCGCTGTCGAGATAGGAGGCGACCTTGTCACGGTGCTCGGCCGTGATCAACGGGCCCATCTCCGAATCCGGGTCCCGGCCGTCGCCGATGCGCAGGTCGGGAAGTCGCTTGGCGATCGCTCCGATCAGGGGCTCGGCAACGGCACCGACCGCGACGACGACCGAGATCGCCATGCACCGCTCCCCCGCCGAACCGTATGCCGCCGAGACGGCGGCGTCGGCCGCCATGTCGACGTCGCGCGTCGGGCAGGACCACCATGTGGTTCTTCGCCCCTCCAAGCGCCTGGACCCTCTTCCCCGCCCTCGTGGCGGTCTCGTAGATATGACGGGCGACGGGCGTGGATCCAACGAAGGAGACGGCGCGGACCGTCGGATGCTCCAGGATCCGATCCACCGCAACCCGGTCACCGTTCACGACGTTGAACACTCCGTCGGGGATGCCGGCCTCGGTGAGCAGCTCCGCGATCAAGATCGACGCGCGCGGGTCCTTCTCAGAGGGTTTGAGGATGAAGGCGTTCCCGCATGCAATGGCGTTCGCGAACATCCACATCGGCACCATCGCGGGAAAGTTGAACGGCGTGATCCCAGCGACGACGCCAAGCGGTTGGCGGATCGAGAAGACGTCGACGCCGGTCGACGCCTGCTCGGCGTAGCGACCGGCCAGGCTGGTCGCAATCCCGCATGCGAAGTCGACGTTCTCCAGACCCCGGGCGACCTCACCCAGGGCATCGCTCAGGACCTTGCCATGGTCGGCGGTGATGAGCTCGGCGATATCGATCCGGTGGGCGTCGAGCACCGAACGCACCTTGAAGAGGATCTCGGTCCGTCGGGCGAGCGAGGTCTCACCCCAGGTGGCGGCCGCCCGTTCAGCCGTGGCGACCGCAGAATCGACGTCCTCGACCTCGGCGAAGACGACCTCGGCGGTCTGTTCACCCGTCGCCGGATTGAAGACGGGGCCACTGCGGGTTCCCGCGCCGACGAACGGCTGTCCCCCGATCCGATGACCGATGCGCTCCATCGGCACCATCAGACACCCTCGGACCTGCGGCGTGCCACCCCGCTACTGGGCGGGGCCGGTCCCGAGGGTCACGGTGGCCGTGTGGGACTGGCCGCTGGCGTCGGTCCATTTGAGCGGGACGTTGGCCCCTGGATGCAACGTCAAGATGAGGCCGCTGAGCTGCGAGTCCGAGCTGACGCTGTGGCCGTCGAAGGACGTGATCACATCACCCTCGCTCAACCCGACGCGGGCGGCGGCCGTTCCGGGAATGGCGCTGGCCACCGGCACACCCGAGATCTCCGAGTTCCCACTGTTGGTGGAGCCGCCGAACGCCCCGCCGAAGCCACCGGTGGTCGGCTCCGAGGAAATCAGGACGCCGAGGAATGCGGTCGCTCCCACGTGGATCGTGGAAGAGCCCTGACCGGCCTCAATCTGCACCGCGGTCGACACCGCCCGGTTGATCGGAATGGCGAAGCCCTCGTTCGGGGCGGTCCCGAACGAGAAGCTCGCGGAAGCGGCAGTGTCGATGCCGATCACCTGGCCGGAGGTGTTGACGAGTGATCCGCCGGAGTCCCCGGGCACGATGTCGCAGTTGGTCTCGATCAGACCATTCAGCTGTTCGCTCCCGCCGTCGAGGTCGTCCTCGGCGGTGATCGAGCGGTTGAGCCCGGTGATCGATCCACCGGCGCTGGTCGGCGCGCCGCCGCCACCGCCGGCGTTGCCGATGCCAACCACGCCCTCGCCGACTGCGAGCTTGGAGGAGTCCGCGATCTTGGCCGTCTGCAGACCCGAGGCACCCTGGAGCTGCAGCACGGCCATGTCGCCGGTGGCGTCGTAGCCGACGACCGTCGCGGAGTACGTCTTGCCGTTCCCGACGTCAGTCACGCTGATCTTGGTCGCGCCGTCGATGACGTGGTTGTTGGTGAGTACCTCGCCGTTCGAGGTCAAGACGATGCCGGTGCCCGCACCCAGCGTGCTCTGGTAGGTGAAGGTCGAATTGATGTCAACGAGGGCAGGGTCGACCTTGGCGGCGATCGCGTCCACGTCGGACGGGCCGCCGGCTCCTTCGGAGTTGTTCCCCGAAGAGCCCGGTCCGCTGAAGGATCCGCCAGAACCGGAGGATGGACCGCCGAAGTTGGGGAAGGTTCCTGGGGTCCTCGAGCCCGCGTTGGCGACGGGGGTGGCGGACTTCCACACCGCATGACCAACCCCGATTCCGATCGCGACCGCGGCGATCAAGAGCAAGGGAACGATGCCAAGGGTCAGCAGACGACGACCGCGCCGCGGGGGCTCCGGGGTCGGTGTGGGCGACCAACCAGCGAAGCTTCCACCGGGTGCGCTGTGCCACGTCCATCCCGACTGCGACGGCGGAGTGCTGCCCGGGTACGGCGGCGCCCACGCGCCACCACTCGGCGGCGTCTCCTCGGTCGGCCTGTCGGGTCCTTGGTCTGGCGTCTCTGAGTCGCTCACGGCACCTCCGGGCCCCAATCGAGCATCCTCTTCCCCTCCAGTAAAAGGCCTACGCCTAGGAGGTCACTACGACCGGGCTAAGAAGCCTCTAAGAATCGGCTCCGACCAGGCAGAGTCGGAAGGTCGGAGGTGACCAGTGATCGCGCCGCCGTCCTCATCCATCTCCCCCAGTGTGGGGTGACCCCAGACTACGCGCCAGCTGTCGAATCGCGGACGCACTACGAGGAACCAGGCCACAGGCAAGGTACGGCACAGCTACGACTTCAACGACCCTGTGTGGGCACCGCCTCAGCCTTGAGATGCGACGGGCAACTCCGGGTATCTGGCCTCGATCATCCGCCGGAACCCGTCCCTCCACGAGATCGACGTCCGGCCCAGCACCTCGTGCATCCTTGTCACGTCCGGCCACAGCGGCGTGTGGGCGCGCTCGGTGTACTCGAAGATCGGTTCGACGCCGACCAACTCGCCCATGTATTGGCAGTAGTCCTCCGCGCTAACTGTCTCGCTGCCGGCCCAGTTAACCACGAGCGGCGGTGAAGCCGCAGCCTGCATCGCTCTCACGCCCATCTCGACGTAGTCGTCCTCGTAGATGGGATTGAAGTTGTTGGGCGTGTCCGGGTGAAGGCGGATCGGCACCCCGGCGAGCATCGACTCGAGTCGGTCGGCCGGCGCGCCTCCGAGCGGCCCGTAGGTCGAGCAGATGCGGATGATCGCCAACGGGATCTCGAACTGCCGGGCGACCCACGTGCAGACGGCCTCGCCGGCCACCTTCGAGAAGCTGTAGTTGGCCCGGAGCGGCACCCCCGGCGGGTCGTCCTCGTTCAAGGGGCGGTGCCCCTGGTACTGGTAGATCGAGCCCGTCGAGCAGTACACAAAACCTTTGACCCCGCGGCAGTGGAACAGGAGGGCCCCGGCGGCCTGTGCGTTGGTCTCGATGCAATAGGGCCAGTCCTCCGCCCCGTCGGCCGTGGCCGCGTGGAACACGTAGGTGAAGTCCTCGGGAAGGTCGGTGAACTCCGATCGCGAGACGTCCAAGCGGAAGGGGTGAACACCGATCTCGGCCAGGCGTTCTCGATGCAAGGGGTTTGAGAACCGAGCCACCCCCCAAACCTCGTTTTGGTCCGCCAGTGACCGCGCGATCGGAAAAGCGATCTTGCCTCCGGCGCCGGTGATGAGGATCTTTTCTCCGGTGAGCATCTGCGTTCTTTGTCTTGTCGCTAGTGCTGGTGTCCTCTGCGGTTGCGGCGTCGCCCAAGCGACTCAGGGAACGATCGCCGGCAACAGGCGCCGTGACGTGCCCCTCCGTCGACTTGGACGTCAGGTCGCGCTGAACGAGGCGAATTCCCGGAAGTAACGGACGGTCGGTGGCGGATCGAGACACAGGCCCACCGGCGCACTGTGGCCGGGCGAGGACGCCTGAAGATTGGCCCTCGCCGTTTCGAGGTCATCGGCCTCGATCTCATAGATGGCGATGAAGGTGCCTTCGTCGTCCTGCGATTCGAGCCGCCGAGCGGACACGAAGCCCTCGACCGCGAGGATCTGGCTGATGTGCGTCTCGTTGTACCACTTGTGGTACGCCTCAGCCTGGTCCGGCGACGCCGGACGCGTCTCCACTAACAGAATACCCTTCGCCACGCTCGATCTCCTCCCGCTGTGCGTCGGTCTCACGACTGCAACGCCCGATTGTCTGAGCTTCTTAGCGGTGCCGGAGAGCCGGTGCAACCAAAGGAACCGATGAGGAGATCCCTGATCGCCCCGCTTCGCGCACCCGAGCGGCCACTGCTCAGCGGCCGGCCAACTGCTCCTCCAGCTGCGCTGCAACGCGCCCCCACCAAGCTTTGTACTCATCTTGGAGGTCGGTCGGCAGCCGGAGGTGGCGGATGGTCATGAGCGTGCGCCGCCCCTCGTCGCGGGGTTCCAGCTGGACGATGACCACGCTCTCGGGTGCCGACGGCTCCCAGGTAGTGCGCCAGGTGAAGCCCAACCAACGTGGTCGTTCGAAATCGAGATAGTGCCCGGTGATGCTACGTACGAGGCCCTCGTCGTCGATGTCGATTCGGTAATGACCGCCGACCCAGGGGTCGATCTCGATGCGTGTCGGGACCGCCGGACGCGGACAAATCCAATCGCGCATTCCCTCGGCGTCCCACCACTTGTCGTACACGGCCTTGGGCGGAGTCGGGAGCAGGTACCCGAAACTTCTCTTCCGCAGATACGCCTCTACCAACTGGGCCCCGGCTTGCGTCATCCTCATCTCGTCCACGTTCGGAAAGCCATCGGTCGGAACGGACGACCAACGCAAGGACGCCTCGGAGCCCAGTGCGCTACCAATGCCTTGCCGGCGACGGTCCGGCCGGACCCAGATGTTGTTCGCCCCCGCCCGTTCGTGGGGAGGGATAGCTGTCGGGTAATGGTTGAGGATGCCGACGAGCGCTCCCGTCTCGTCGCGATACAGGAGGCAGTCGACGAACAGTTCGTTGCTCAGCTCCCCGCGAAAATAGGAGATCCCCGGCGGGCCGGTCGGTGGGTACTGGGCCGCCTGACTGTGCCAGGAGTACATCCGACCATCGGGAACGTTGGCTGGAAGGTCGACCGGCTCAGGTTCTGTATCGCCCTGACTGGGCACGGTGTCGTTTGGCTGTTCGTCCATCACGGGACCCGCATGCTCGCCACGAGCCGTCGACGATACCGGAGCCCGGACTTCACAGCCTTCGGAGGGCGGTCGTCCGGACGCCGCTTCCGGCGCGTCTGGAACGCCGCCCGCGTCGGAGGCTCGTCATCCCGACCTGTTCGAGCGCTGGCGTTCACCTCGTCGGGGGCCAGGCGACGTGGCCAATGTGATCGGGGAACTGGGACTTCACCGCCGACGGCTCCCGCTGCCGGCCCGCCCGCGGCGCTGCGTGCGGTGGCGTGCGCCGCTCTTCCACCGACGCACCCCTCCAGGCAGCTAATCTGCCCCCGGAATTGGACTCCGAGAAACCACCTGAAGCGTCGTGCTGTGGCCGACGCGATCGGAGCCGGGGGTGAGCGTGGCAAAACGAGGGGCACTTCACGCGAAGCGCGGCGTCGGGAGCTATTCGCCGCCGACTCGTGGTCGCGGAGCCCATGCCGCCGCAGTTCCTGAGAACGACCGCCACCGCCTGCACTCGGTGGTTGGCTTAGCGGGGACCGGGCTGTTGGCTTCGACCGGATTGTTTGGTCTGGGCGTGCTTACCGCATCGGCGAGCGACGCGGCCGTCGGAGTGGCGTGCACTGGAGCCACAACGTCCGCGCAGGACGGGGTCGGGGACGTGTGTTTCCAGCACGCTGGAACCGCCGACGCCGGGTTCGAGAACACCGCCACTGACTTGATCGTGAGCGACAACACCGCGACTGCCATAGACGGGAGTGCCTCCGCCGGATCCGGAAACTCTGCGACCGACGTGACCGTGAGCGGGAACTCGGCGACCGCCAGCGGCGGCGCAACGGCCGCCGCCGGGACCGGGAACACGGGCTACACCGACGAGACCGAATCCGGCAATACGGCGGTCGCAAGCAGCGGTGGACAGGCCTATGCCGGAAGCTACGGAGTCGGTGCCAAGGGTGACGACACCAACAACTCCATCGGCAACACGGCGGTCGCAAGCACCGACGGAATTGCCGTCGCCGGAAGCTACGGGATGGGTGCCAAAACGGCGACGACGACGCAAACGACCGACTACGACATGGCGGTCGCAAGCAGCGGTGGAATGGCGCTCGCCGGTGCATACGCCGTTGACGACACGACCGCCGACAACGACACAGCAATCGCCAGCGACGGTGGACTGGCCTCCGCCGGAAGCTACGACACAGATGCGACGGCGGACAACGAACTGGCGGAGGCGAGCGGGTCCGGCGCCACGGCCGACGCGGGGAGCGACCTTGTGGGGAGCTCGATGGACCTCCTCACGGCCAACAACAACACCGCCATGGCGACCAGTGTCGGAGGTGGGATGGCCACAAGCACGGCCAACGGCAACGGCGTCCTTGCCATCACGTTCGCGTCCGGTCCGAGCGCGGTGGCAACGGCCACGGGAACGTCGGCGACGAGCAGTGCTGGTGCGGGATCCGTGGCCGTCGCGTTCAACAACCTTGGCCAGTTCTCGGCCAGCGTGGACGGATTCACGATCTAATTCGCCGTTTCTCCTGCGAGAGAGAGGGCGCGACCACCCATCTACGGCAATCCGTGCGATCAGTTGCGAGGGTTCGGGCGCTTGCATCCCAAGGGGCGCTGCGGGCTTGCGGCCCGACGAAGGGTCGTACGGATGGATTCAGCGAACGCGACCGAGCTGCCTATCTACGTCGGTGGCTCTACGGCCCCGTTACGGTAGCGATCGGCACCGAAGAAGCCGGCGGGGTGACTGACACTGGCTCACCCCATCTCGAGAGCGTGTCGGTTTCTATCTCTCGCACCGTTTCGCTCGCGCTGTACTTGGTGACCGCAGAGAACACGAAAGAAACTGGGAGAAATGGGCTTGACGTTGACACGTACAAGCTCTGCGTACCGTTCTTCCCAAACTCCAACGAGAGCGGAGTCGACAGGCCCCCTGAAACTTCTACGACGCGCTTGTCGTCCACCTTCGTGGGTCCACTCAATTTCAGCGCTCCTGTTGCCGTGGCAACGGACCCCAATTGGCTGACAATGTGGGCATATACCAGAGACAAATAATACTTATAGCTGGACGAGATCGATATCCACTGTTCGGCATACTTCGACGCTTCAGCCTTGGAAAGGCCGATGATGTCCTCTAGAAATGAGGCCGTGCCTTTTGCATAGGCCAAGTTTGGCACCACCAAAATAGTTCCGTGGCTTTTGCCCTCTGTCACTACGGTTGTTGACTCCGTCTGGGTCATGTCAATGACCGAATCGATGACGTAGGTTTTGTGGGTCTGGAGGAGCGTCTCTTTCACAGTGGCCGTGACGCGCAGGGAGTTTGCGGCTTGCGCAGCGGCGATGGCCTCCTGTTGATACTGGGAAGCTGACCCAGCGGCACCCAGAGCGATCGTCGAGGACATCACACTGGCTGCGAGCGCCCCGACCACACCGAGTATCGCGCCCGCTGTGAGTCTCGACCACGTGATTGACACCCGGCGCGGCTCACGCAAACTCATTTGCTGTGAAGATGGCATAGCCGAGATCCTTCCGATTTGTCATCGCTCGTCGCATAGCACCGAGCCACCGCACTGAGTGCAACTTTACGAGTTTTACAAACTTGGGATTGGCTGTCCATTTGTGCCCTCATTTGAGGTACCAGCTGCGCCATCACAACGGAAAACGTAGTTCGTGGTTCTTCTCTGATATTGGACAGGAAACTGGCACCGTCAAATGCATCCATCCGGCGTACCGATTGGGCCGTGCGACGCTCCCCCGCGCGTGGTCTACGAGCGAACGAGAGCCACCACGAGCGGGTCTGCAGACTGGCCTTCACCGCTGCTGCCCTGCTTGCTTCAGGGCATCCCCGCATGCAGAGTGCCCCGCACGGCCGAGGTCCGAGCGGGCTGCTCAGTCCTTCAGCTGAGCGCGGTTACGGACCATGACCGCATCGCGCCGAGCGGCCAGTTGCTCGAGGTCGAGTGCACCGGTTTGGCTCAAGGCCCGTTCGATCCGGAGCGCCTCGCCCATGGTGGTGGCCGAACCTTCGTCGTACATGCGTTTGATCGAACGAATCGTCTGCGGGTCGATCTCGGCGATGGAACGGGCAACTTCGGTGGCCCGATCGAGCAGGCGCACGTGATCCACGACCTCGACCACGAGCCCCGCCCGTTCAGCGGCAGCTGCGTCGATCAAGTCCCCGGTCATCGACAGCATGCGGGCCTTTCGAAGTCCAACCGCGCCCGGCAGACGAGCGGTCATCCCACCACCCGGGAGGACCCCCACGCGGGCATGGGTGTCGGCAAAAACCGCCCGATCGGAGGCGATCAAAAAGTCACAGCCGAGGGCTAGCTCGAAACCCCCGGTGAAGGTGGCGCCGTTGATCGCACCGATGATCGGCTTGTGCATCTCACCGACCTTGATGATGCAGCGACCCACGTCGGATCCGCCGAGGTAGTCCCTTCCGAAACGCGCCGCTTCTTTCAGGTCGACCCCGGCACAAAACGCCGGATCGGCTCCCGTCACGACCACCACGCGCACGGAGTCGTCGGTCTCGGCGAGCTCCAACGCAGCGAGGAAGGCGGTGGCGAGCTCGCTGCTGAGCGCATTGCGTTGGTGGGGGCGGTTCAAAGTGAGCACCCTGACGCCCTCGCCAGTCGACTCGAGGAGGACAGGTTCGGCTTGCGACATGCTCGGATCCTACGGGTGCCTGGCCTGCGAATTCGGCCCCGTCGGCAGCCAGCGCCTGGAGCCCGGACGAGTGCGAGCGCGCACGAGGCCGTTCGTCAGGCCGGTTCCGGCCAGCCGACGCCGAGCGCTCGGGCCAGGGGCACGACGTCCGAGACGGATCGCAGCAGGTCGTTGAGATGGGTGCAGGTGCTGGTGCCGCGCAAGTTGCTACGCACGAAGTCTCGCAACGACCCCACGGGCTGCCCCACCAGACGGGAGGCGCTATCGGCGGCAAGCGGACACTCCGGCCACGGCAGAGCCATCGGACGGGCATCGCAGCGCGTAACCACCCCAAGACGGAGGTCGATCGCCACCTCGAGGTCGTACTCGTGCAGCACCCGTTCGACTCCATCCGGTCCGACGTGGCTGTCGCGGAACATGGCCCGAATCTCCATCGCTCCGTCGGGCACAGCTTCGTCAAGGTGGACGTCGATCAGCCTTCTGCGCCGCATGGCGCCGCCGGCCAGAGGACCCATCTCGTGCCAGCCCTGAGGGTCGGAGGCGGCCAGATCGGGAGCAGCCGGACCCACCGTCACCGTCATCGTCCCAGTGGCGAGTGCACCGCGGATCATGGTGGCGTCGCTGGCCCACCCGGCGCAGATATCGGTCGGCAACGTCCCGCGCCGGACCGGGATTTCCTTTGAGTACAAGTCGGCATACCCGGCGATGAGGGCGGCGACGGGCATGTCGTCGAGCAACAAGTAGAGCGGCGTCCGGGCCCGGCGCTGTTCGGGCACCGTCTCTTCGAGCGCGGCGCGGAAGCCGGAGCCAACGACCCGGTCGATCAACTGGGAGGCGGCGGGAAGTTCGGGATCGACGATCAAGGACCGGAGGTTTCTCTCGGGGCCCAGTTCGGCGAGAAGCGAGGCCGCACCGATGACCGTGACTTCGTCGGAGGACCCGGTGAGTAGGTCGCGAGCAGCGGCCCGGAGGCTGAGACCTTCGCGGCTGGTGGCACCGAGGGGCAGCATGTCGACGTGGCTGGTCCGCCGAGCCGAGCCGGGTCGACGGGCGACCGTGACGCGGGCGGGATCGCCGAGCGCGCTGGCCCGGGTGTTGGCGGGTGTCGCGGTCACGCACCCACCGTATCCACCGTATCCACCGTCATGGGGTGAGCAGCGGTCGCACCGGCAAAGCGGTCCGCTCGCCGATTGGTGATCAGACCGGGAACCGGTAGTCGTCGCCGGGCCAGGCGACGGCGCCAGCTCTCCCCGAGCGCGTCGATCGCCGGTTCGTCATAACCCAGTTCGAGGAGGATCTCGCGGCTGTCCTGACCGAGGAGCGGCGGGGGCCTGTCCTGGCGCCCGGGAGTGTCGCTGAAGCTGATGAGGTTGCCGAACTGGCGGATTCGGCCGAGGAGCGGGTGACGGTACTCGGTCACCAGGCCCAACCGGGCCAGTTCCTCGTCGAAGAGAATGGTCTCGCCGTCCCAGGTGTCGACCGAGATGTCTGCCGGCACGCCCTGGGCCCGCAGCGCCCGTCGCCAGTTGATCGCCAGGTCGCCCAGGAACGCGCGCTCCAGCTCCGCCACCAGCTCCCCCCGGTGCTCCCTGCGGAGCTCGACCGAGGCGAACCGGGGATCCTCGACAAGCTCGTCGCGCCGCAGGGCCCGGCACAGCCCGAGCCAGTGGACGTGCTTCACCGCCGCCAGCTGCAGCCACCCGTCGCCGGTCTCGTAGAGCGCGTAGAGCGGGTCCAGCCCCCGCTGCTCCCGATCGAGCTCGGGTCGGGGGGATGGCTGCCCGGCCCCGTCCAACCAGGAGTCCATTGTGTAGAGCATCGATCCGTGGAAGATCGACGTCCACATGAACTGACCCTCGCCCGTCCTGTTGCGGTGGTACAGGGCGATCAGAAGTGCCGTCACCGACGGCATGGCGGCGGCGACGTCGCCGTGACCGTAGCGGTACCACAGCGGCGGGTTGCCGGCGGCGACCGGCCCCTGCTCCCACTCGATGCCCGACGCCGCCTGGCCCAGCGGATCCAGGCCGCCCAAGTGGGCGAGCGGTCCGGCGGCCCCGTACATGAAGGTGTTGCAGTAGAGGATGTCCGGCTTCACCGCCCGGCAGTCCTCGTAACCGATGCCGAGGCGGTCAGCGGTGCCGAGGGTCATGTTGTGGTGGACGATGTCGGCGGTCGCGACCAGCTCGAGGGCGAGCCGCAGCCCGTCAGGGTGCTTGAGGTCCAGGGCGATGTCGCGCTTGCCCCGCTGGCAGCCGATGAACGACCCGATGACGTTGCCCCTCATGCCGTCACCCCGGGTGGGCTCGATCTTGATGACGTCGGCACCCAGATCGGCCAGCAGCATGGGCCCGAAGGGGCCGGCCAGGTACTGGCCGAAGTCGAGAACCCGGAGACCCTCCAACGGTCCCGGCATCTCAGACCACCCCGCCGGCGCGGAGGCCGGCGATCTCCGACTGACTGTGACCGAGGGTGGCGAGGACCTCCTCGGTGTGGGCTCCTGGGGGGGGCTGCCCTCCCTTCACCGCACCGGGGGTCCGCTCGAGGAAGAGGGTCACGCCGATCTGCGTGGTGGGGCCGATCTCGGGGTCTTCCACCTCCACCACCGTCCCCGTGCCCCGCAGCTGGGGATGCTCGAAACGCTCATGGGGGGCGACGATCGCCTCGGCGGCGTGACCGGCGTCGAGGAGCTCGGCCACGAGTTCGGCGCGATCGCGGCTCTTGTAGGCGGCCACCTTGCGAGCCCGGTAGGCCGCCCGGTCCTCGGCGCTCATGGCCACAAGCCCCTGGAAGGAGAGCTCCTCCAGTCCCAGGATGGACGCCTCGCTGCGGGTCGGCGTCACGCCGGACATCGTCGAGGTGTGGATCCAGTCCCCTCCGGCACATTCGAAGATGGACTCCTGGTGGATACCGGGAGGCTGGGTCTTGGCCAAGAGGAACTGGCCCCGGTCGGTCCAGTTCCACACCTGGGTGGTGAGCGCCATCACCCCTTGGAGGAGGGAGACCTCCACGTGTTGGCCGGACCCGGTACGGTCCCGGGCCAGGAGGGCGGCCATGATCCCGGTGGGGACCAGGAGCATCGCCCCGAAGCTGGCCACCGGGCTGTGCAGAAAAGTCGGACCCCGCCGGAAGGTCGTGATCTCCCATTGCTGGCCGGTCCGGGCGTGTACCAGGGCCTCGTAGCCCGGCAGGTCCGCGTATCGCATCCCCGCGGGCCACGCCGGTATCGAGCAGTAGATCAACTTGGGATACCGCTCGTGGACGGTCATGTAGTCCAGCCCCAGCCGGGCCATCGTCCCAGGAGCGAACGCCTCCACGAGCACGTCGGCGGTCGCGCACAGCTCGAGGAAGAGCTCCCGCCCGACGGGCTGTTTCAGGTCGACGGTCACCGAACGGCGGCTGCGGTTGTAGGCACGCGGACGCGGGTGTGGTCCGGTCCGAACGGCCGCCTGGAGGCTCGATTTTGATGACGTCGGCGCCGTGCTCGGCCAGCTGGAGGACACCCAGCGGACCGGCGATGCCGCCGCTCAGGTCCAGGATCCGAACCCCTTCGAGGGCCTGCACCGTCACAATCCGGAGTGAGCCAAAAGGAACGAGACGGCGTCCTGCCACGACGTCCGGTCTGCTTCGTCGTGGCGGAGGGGCCCCCAGGGAGCGGAGAAGGCGTGGTTGGCCCCTGGGTAGGTCCGGAGCTCAGCCGGGACTTCCCAGCGGTCGATCCGCTGGCGCAGCAGTTCGGCCCGCTCGGCGGGCATGGTCCCGTCATCGCTCCCGTAGAGGAAAAGCGTCGGGCACGACAACTGCCAGAGGAGGTCCATGGGGTGGACGGGCGTGGAGGGGCTGAGCTCGGAGAAGACCGGCTGGCTTGGGAAGAACAGCACCGCAGCGGCCAGGCCTCGGCACATGCCGGCGGCCAGCCACGCCAGGGTCCCGCCGGTGCAGTACCCCCAGACCGATATCCGCCGGCCATCGATGTCTGGTCGGTCCCCGAGCGCGCCGACGCAATCGGCGAGGTCGCGCGCCGCACAGGTGAAATCGAGCTGGCCGATGTACTCGATGACCTCCGTGAAGTCGTCGTAACTCTCGGTGCGAGTGGGGCCCTTGCCGTGGTAGTAGTCGGGCACCACCGACGCGAACCCAATGTCCGCCAGGCGCTGCTGCACCCCGCGGATGAAGGGATTGATCCCGTATGCCTCGGCACCGATCACCACCGCTGGGTGAGGACCGACGGCTGGGGGAAGTACCACCTCCGGGAGGGGCATGGTCTGGCGTCCGCTCGACACGCCGGACACCTTAGAGACCGCCGTGACCGACGTCACCATGGACTGGGCCAGTCGCGTGACCGCAGACGCTCTCTAGAGCGGCTCTGTTCGTCGATGTTTGTTGAGAGTCCGCGCGCTTGGCACCTATGGACTTTCAAGGATCTTGTGATGACCGAGGCGACGCCAACGCACCGCAGGATGCTGCGTCCCCTCGACATCGGTCACCGTGGTCCACTCCCAAGTTGCTCGGCCGTCCGGGCCGCTGAAGCTCCAGGTCATTTCGAGTACGCCCGGAGCGTTGACGACGACCTTGACGCGGAGCCGTGCGGGCCAGGATGACGGATCGTTCGTGGTGACGAACCGATCGCATGCGTCGTGGAATTCGCGGACCGCTTGTCGGAAAAGCTCCCGATTCGCAACCGAGAGTCGTCTGTAGTCAGCCTTGAAAAGGTCGGTGCGCTCGAATCTCACGAATCGAGATCGTCAAGAAAGTCATCCACGTTCTCAAAGGTCGCCACCCGCCCAGTGCCAACAGCCTCATCGGCATCACGTTCCATCTTCTGCCACCGCTTCTCCCAAAACCACGCTTGATCGGAGGGGACGGGGACATGGGGACGCAGGATGATCTCGCCCTCTCGCTCGATCACCTCGACCTGGGCACCGGGTCGGTCCAATCCGAGCTGCCGGCGGATCGCTGAGGGGATCGCAATCACCCCTCGGGACTGGACGGTGACGAAGGTCGATTCCCTCTTCATCCGGAGCAGAATAGCAGCAATACCGTATTACGGTAACTCTGCCACCTACCTGAACATTTGGCGACGTGCCAAATCGGCGAAACCAAAATGCAGAGGCGACATCTCCTCAGACCTCAGCCTGAGACGGTGACGGTTGGTTCAGTGACCGACCCGGCCTTCTCCGCGGTCGCCTGTTCGTGTGTTTCAGACAAGCGGCGCCGAAACCAAATCCCTCATGTTTCGGGTCAATCGCCATGCGTGCCATGAGAGATGATTCCGCTGCATCCTCTTCTGCGTCGACGATCGGAGCACCGAAGCTGTCGCAGAAGCATTAGAGGGCGACGACTTCAGGGCCGCTCGGTGCACGTCGCTCCCACCCAGGACCACAGCCTCCGGAAGCCGCCGGCACGTTGCTCAGGTCGCGCGGGCACCCCGGAAGAGATGGGGGCGAAGGGACTTACGACGCGACTTCAGGGACTTCGGGCACAAACACGGTCGGCGCTTCTTGCCGAAGATCGTTGACAACGATGGTTCCTGCGATCTTGTCCCAGAGTTCCTGACGGTTCTGATCCCACAGGAGCATCAAGGCGAGAACGACCCAGGCTGGGAAGAAGATCCCAGAAATGAGCCCGCCCACCAAGCCCTTACCGACGAACTCCCGAAGGAACATTGTTCCCCAGGTGGCCGTGCTCCCGGTCTCCAACTTCACCACCTTGACGTGGAGGAGGGTCATGGCGGGGGTCTGGCCCTTCGACCAAACGATGAGTGACCAGATGATCCACCCAACGACGAGGGTGACGATGACCAGCAGTAACTCCAGGAGGTATTGACCAAGGCGGCGGCCGGGGGCGGTGAGAGACACGCCGACAGGGAGCCCTCGTACCTGGCCACAAAACTCGCAGCCGATCTTGTCGTACGAACGTGGTCGACCACATTGCTCGCACGGCGGTCCGGGCGGCGGCGGCGGAAAGTAGGGGCTCGGGCCGGGTGATGCCGTCGGCGGGTACCAGCGGCCGTCGGACGCTTGCCACCACCCTGGACCCTGCGGCAGCGTGTCGGTCACGGCCCTCCTCTTTGTCGTTGTACGCGGGCACGGTAGTTCTCGACCTTCGCCCGTGCTCGCTGAGCCCATGGTCCAGCGTGCGGCCTTGGCTGGTGGATTTCGGCCGACCTTCCGTGGGGCGTCGCGGGGTCGTTGACCGGGGCCGGTGAGCCAGCGCGTCGGCGAACAGGCCCCGCGGATGTCACCGATCGGACTCCCTTGACACCAGAGTCCGCGAGGCGCACACTGGCGATGGCAGCGGACGAGCTGGGTCGGCGAAAGTCGGCCGGTTTGTTCGCTGCCTTTGATTTGGGCTCATCGGTTGATGATCGCGAGCAGCTGTCCACCGAGCCAACCGAGAGCCGCGCCCAAGGCCACCACGAACCAGAAGTACCCAAAGGCAGCCCCAACCCGGAGCGCGACACCGCGGTCGAGGTCCAGGGCGAGCGGCTGCGGATCAGAGGTCGAGCTGGGCCACGCTCACCCGAAGGACAAGCTCGCAAAGACGAAGTCCGGACTCTTGTGCAGCCCGTTGCACTTGTCTGAGCTAGTGCCAAGCCGCCCAACCAGATACACCGTTGTACCGTTCCAGGATGGATAGCACTCCCCCTCTGCGGGCGTTGATTGAAAAGGTCGAGCAACGCGACGCGCAGTTTGTTCACGCTTACTCAGCGATGCGCGAACAGATCCTGAAGGACGGTGCCATTCCCGCCAAGTACAAGCTGCTCATGGGGATGATTACCGACGCCATCACCGCTCACCCAGACGGGGTGAAGACCCTTGCAGACAATGCTCGAGCCGCCGGCGTCTCAGAAGCGGAGATCACCGAAGCCGTCGAGGTTGCCTACTTGTGGGGTGGTACCGCGGCTCTCGTGATGGGTGCCAACGCGTTTCCGAGCTGACAACCTTCCCCTGTGTCGGAGGCGGGACCTGTACCTTCAGCAGACCGGTCTCGCGGACCGAGTGAACCTAAAGGGCAGCCACGTACTCGGCGATGTGTCTGCGGGCGTAGGCGGCGGCTTGGTCGCGATCCATGGCTTCGCCCTGGGCGCGCAAGTCGCCGCGCATCCGCGCTTCACCGATGGCTGCCACCAGAAGCTGGCTGGTGTCGCCTCGAACCGCGGTAATGAGCTCGGCGACAGGGTTCGACCCGGTGGCATCGCCCTGCGGTCCGGATGTGACTTCGGCTTGGTTGGCCAGCCGCCGGGAAACACCCTGGAGCACGGCGGCGCTCTCGGGTTGGGTCTCGGCAAGACCGCGAGCGACGACGTTGAACGTCGTCATGAGGACCATCAGAGGTGTGATCCCGGATCGGCGGTCGAGGTAGAGAAGGTGATCGGCGGCACGAAGCACGCCCGGCCAATCACCCAGGCGGCCAGCCGTGAAAACGGCAATGCCGAGATCACTTTGATTTGGGGGTGCGACGATGAGTGCCTCTTCGAGGAAAGCGGCAGCGCGTTGCGGATCGCTCGGGGCCAAGGCCATGGCCAAGGCACGCAGGTTGTTCGCGATAGCGGTCGGCATGGCGCTACGCCGAGCAAGGGTGAGTCCTTCAGTGGCCCGAGCAATGGCGGCCCCGGGATCGACCCAGCTCTCAGGTCGATCGCACTTGTCCCCACATGTGTTGCCTCTAGGCCGTGTTGGCCAGCGGCCCCAGCACGCCGAGCCGCGTCCAGCTCAACTCGGCGGCTTCGGCGAACATGCCTGTGCTGGCGACAACGTACGCTCGGGCGCCTGACCCGTGAGCCGCGATGTCAAGGCCGAGAGCGTCGGAGTGAGGGCCGAGACGTTTCCCGGCCTCGAGGGCTTGATCGACAAGCTCGAGTGCGCCGCGATAGTCGCTCCTTCCGTATGCAAAGAAGGCGCTGTCGATGAGAGCGCGGGCCGAGCCGGGGTGCTCTGTGGCACCGGGAAGCGCGAGGACGGGCGCGGGGTCAAATTCCACAGGGTTGTCGACCTGGAACCCCGGCAAAGGCATCGCGCACAAAAGAGCGATGGCCCGATCCACGTCTCCGGTGTCGAGGGCGAAGCCCATCGCCGCGAACAGGTTGTTGAGCTCGCGAGCCAGGCGGGCCCCCCACTCGAGCTGCCCCGGCCCGTAGATGCCCCGGGTCGCGCTGCCCGCGAACTCCGCGTAGTGATCGGCGTGGCGAGCCCGCAGCGTGTCGGTGTCACCGGCTTCGGCAAGACGCTCCTCGCCGTACTGGCGGATCGTCTCCAAGAGTCTGTATCGGGTCTCGTTAGCGGTCTCGGCGGCGACGAGCGATCGCGCGACCAGGTTGGCCAGCAGGTCGAACACGTCGTCGGTCTCGATGGGATCACCGGATCCCACCGCCTCGGCGGCCTCCAGGGTGAAGCCCCCCCGCGAACACTGACAACCGAACGAGGAGCTGCTGCTCGGCTTCGGACAACAGGTCGTAGGACCAGTCGATCGCGGCCCGCAAGGTCTGGTGGCGCTCGATGGCGATGCGCTCCCCACCACTCAAGAGCCGGAACCGGCGGTCGAGGCGCCGGGAGATGTCAGACGGGCTCATGGCCGAGACACGAGCCGCGGCCAGTTCGATCGCCAACGCCACGCCGTCGAGACGAGTGCAGATCGCCACCACGTCGTCCCGGTTGCGGTCATCGACCACGAAGTCGTCCTTCACAGCCCGGGCTCGCTCGGCGAACAGGCGAACCGACTCGCACTCCCCGACGCCGTCCTCCGAATCCGGGTCGTCGGGAAGACCCAGCGAGGGGATGGTGAGCTGCTGCTCGGCTCGGATGTTGAGGCCCTCCCGACTGGTGGCGAGCACCCGTATCCCTGCGCCAGCGGCCTCGATAGACGCGACCAGGCGGGCCACCGGTCGGAGCAGGTGTTCACAGTTGTCGAGGACCAAGAGCAGCTCTTGATCACGCAGGTAGGCAACCAGGGAGTCCTCGAGACTCCACCCCGGACGAGCGGTCACACGCAGGGCGCCGGCCACTGCGTCGACCACCTGGTCGGGGTCGCGCACCGAGGCCAGCTCGCAGAGCCAGGCGCCGTCCTTGAACCGGGGAAGCACCTCGGCGGCCACCTGGAGGGCGAGGCGGGTCTTTCCCACCCCGCCGACTCCGGTCAAGGTGACGACTCTTGACTGGGTCAGCGTGGCACCGATGCGCACGACCTCATGGTCCCGGCCCACGAACGAGCTCGTCTGGAGGGGCAGATTGCCGGGGAACGCATCGAGCGAGCGAAGGGGAGGGAACCCGGCCGGCAAGGCCGGGTGGTGGACCTGGAACACCCGGATGGGTTCAGAGAGGTCGCGCAGGCGGTGTTCGCCGAGATCGACCAACCGCACGTCTTCGAGGGCTGCACCGCGCACCAGGGGCTCGGTCGTCCCCGAGACCAAGACCTGACCGCCGTGTCCGATCGCCATCAGGCGCGCGCACCGGTTGAGGGGCTGGTTGAGATACTGCTCTTCGACAAGTATTCCCTCACCTGTATGGAGGCCCATTCGGGCCGTCACGCTTCCGAGCAGTTCGGGCCAGGTTGCCTCAGCCAGACCCTGCTGGGCGGCGACCGCTGCTGCCAGCGTGTTCTGGGCTGAGGCGAACGCCGCGGCCATGCCGTCGCCCATCTTGGTGAACACGACTCCTCCACCGGCGTCGATCGCTGCCTCGAGGATCTTGTCGTGGCGGGCCAGGGCCACCCGCATCGCTTCGGGGTGGTGCTCCCAGAGCGCCGTCGAGCCCTCGATGTCGGTGAAGAGGAAGGTGACAGTGCCCGTGGGCAGATCGGTCATGACCCCCCTTTTCCGTCGCTCCTGGTCAACAAGTAAATCAGGGAGGGAGAGGGGGCGTCACGGGCCACCACGCCCAGCCCGACCGCGTCGACAACGTGCAACGAGCTAGGCAGCCCCGACTATGAGGTGACGCCCAGTCCGGCACGCCGTGGCCCATCGGGGCTTACGCGGGGCTTACGGCTTGCTGGCTGGCGAGCTGGATCTCACCTCGGGCATAGCCGACAGCCTCGGCGAGTGTCATGGCGACCCCAGTGGCAGCGCATTCGTCGAAGACTCTGTCGCCGAGCGCAGCACGCGTGTGATCCGCGGCGTCCGTGAAGCCGACGATTCCGACGGTGATGCCCTGATCAGCGATCGCGCCGTAGAGGGTGGCGACGACCTCGGGTCGGTCGAATCCGTCGAAGGACACGACGAGATCGGCGAGCGTGGCCGCCAGGTTGGCGACATCACCTGAGCGGTGGAGGCTGTCGATGGCGGTGTCGAAAAGCGACAAGGCTTGCGCGAGGTCTCCGTGCACCGCCTCGAGCCGGGCGGCCCATCGGGCCATGGTCATCTCATACATGGGGAGACGGTGCTGCTGGCAGTAGAGGCGACCCTCCCGCAATGTGCCCAGGGCTCGAACGGGATCAGCTTCGACGAAGGCCAACCCGTACCCGCTCATCGCGTAGGCGATCACGAAGGGGTTGCCACGCGCCCGGGCGGCCGCCAGGGTCTCTTCGGCGATCGCCCTGGCCTCCTCGGCCCTCCCGGCCATCGGCAGAATGCTGAGAAGCCCGCACAGTCCCACGACGTGTGCAAGCCCAGACTGGGCCGCCTGAGCGGCGCAGATCTCGAGCCAGCGATCCATCCGACCGCCCATGAGATTGGAGACGGCCTCCTGGATTCCGTGCCACGCGGGTCGAACGGGTCGTAGCGGGGATCGGCTGCCAGCACCAGGCCGGTCTGGGCGTACCCGAGGGCGACCTCGGGGCGCCCGGTGATGTTGCAGAAGGAAGCGGCGTTGTAGAGGCGAGGGAGCTGGGGCACGTCGGCGCCAACAGCCGCCTCGAGAATTTCCTCGGCCCACGCTGCTGGCTCGTAGCGCTGCAGAAACGAGGCCGGCTGCGTGATGTTGGCGGCGATCGCCGTCGCAGTGACCAGGTCCCCATGGTCGGCAGCCCAACGGAACCCGGCGCGCAGATTGGCGAACTCCACATCCACCCAATCGAGAGCGACGCGCGTCGGTGCGCTCCGTCAAAGATGTCCCAGTGAACGACAGCCTGCTCAGCGAACCAGCGGGCGTGGAGGTCCCGAATCTCGGCGATTGCGCTAGTGGCGGCGAGTTGCTCCTCGGCAAACTGTCGGATGGTTTCCAACAATCCATAACGGGTGTGACCCAGGACCTGTTCCGCAGTCATCAATGACTTACGCACCAACGAGTCCACCAGGTCCAACAGCGCGTATTCGTCCAGCCGGCCGTCACCACATATCGCCATCGCGGCGGTCAGGTCGAACCCGCCGGCGAACACCGCGCATCGCATCAGCACCATGCGTTCGTCGTCGCTGAGCAAGTCATAGGACCACCCCACCGCCTGGCGCAGGGTTTGGTGGCGCTCCAAACCTCGCCGCGACCCTGACAGCAGCCGGAATCGGTCGCCGAGGCGGTCCCGGACCTCGGCGGGGTTCATCGAAACCATTCGGGCCGCGGCCAGCTCGATCGCCAGAGCGATCCCGTCGAGCCGCTCACAGATCTCGATCACCGCGGCGCTGTCATCGTCACGGTCCAACGAGAAACCACCGTCCACCGCGCGGGCCCGCTCAACGAACAGCTCCGCCGCGGCCGACGCGGCTCCGGCGCGCGTGTCAAGCGACGGCACCGCCCACAGATGCTCGGCCCCGACTCTCAGGCCCTCCCGGGACGTGGCGATCACCGCCACATTCGTGGTGTGGGCCACGATCGCCTCGACCAGTTCTGCGGCGGCGTCGAGCACGTGCTCGCAGTTGTCCACCACCAGCAGCTGCCGACCCGACAACGTCCGGGCCACGGTCTCGACGACGCTCATCCCCGCATGCGGGTTGATCCCGAGCACCGTGGCTGCTGTGTCGGCGACTGCGGCCGGATCACCAACCGGGGCGAGCTCCACCATCCAGACACCGTCGGGGAACTCGCCCACCAGCTCGGCTGCCACCTGGACGGCCAGGCGGGTCTTGCCGACACCCCCCACACCGGTGAGTGTCAACAACCGATGGGCCAGCACCAGCTCGCAGAGCTCTTTCACCTCGGTGTCCCGGCCAACGAAGCTGGACGATTGCACCGGCAAGTTCCCCGGAACGGCTTCGAGAGTGCGCAGCGGTGCGAACCTCGTCTCCAAACCCTGGGCCCGCACCTGGAACAACCGGGTGGCGCCGGAGAGGTCCCGGAGGCGGTGCTCACCTAGATCGACGAGCTCCAGGCCGTCGACCAACGCGGCGGTGGACGCCGCCACCAGAATCTGGCCGCCGTGGCCGGCCGACATCACCCGGGCCGCCCGATTGAGCGCCGGCCCGAAATAATCACCGTCGCGAGCTCTGGCTTCCCCGGTGGCCACCCCCATGCGGACCGGCAACCCAAGCACCCGCTGGGCGTCGATCGCAGCGTCAAGGGCCGCGCCGGCCGAGGAGAACGCCGCGCACACCCCGTCGCCGGTGTGCTTGAACACCCAGCCACCGTGTCCCTCGATCACCGATCGCAAGACGTCGTCGTGGAGCGCGAGCTCCGACGCCATGGTCTCGGGGTCCGCCTCCCACCGGCGTGTCGAACCCTCGATGTCGGTGAAAAGGAAGGTAACGGTTCCCGTGGGAAGCTCGGCCATGACCCCCTTCTCCGTCGCTCCTGGTCAATAAGTAAATCAGTCAAAGAGTCGGGCGTCCTCGGCCGTGCCTCGCCCGACCAAGGTCGACGAAATGCGACCGGTAAGCGGTCGCGATTGTCGGGTGACGCGCAACCCGGCAACGCCGTGGTCGGCTCGAGGAGTCGACGACCGAGCGACGGACAGGTCGACTACCGTTCTAGCCGGGTTGCAGTTTGGGGTGCAGCGGAGACCCGAAGCCGTGGCGGGGCGCCGGTGCACACGCATCAGGATGATCCAGCCTTCGGTAGCGGCCCAAGGAACCGCCTACCAGAACAGCCGCATGCGATCGTACGAATCAAGGAGCGCACGTTCGGACCATGGGAGCTCACCCACAAACTGGATACCTACTTGAATCCCCCCGCTCGATCCCGAAGCGACGTTGCGGATCACCCCTACCAAACGGGCAGCCTTTAGCGCACCAGAGAAGGGACCAGGCCTTTCGGTCTCGATGGTGATTCCGCGACCGATGAAGACGTTCGGATCGGGTGCAAGGATCTCGATTCTCATACCGAGAACGGAGAGGTCGAGGACCCGGCACTCAACCCAAGCGGACTGCGGATTGTCCGCAAAGGCGTACTTCCCGGGTCGGACAACCTCCTGGCGTGGGACCCGACGGCGGCGTTCGGGCATGGCTGCTTATCTTCCCATTCCGAACCCGCTTCCCAAAGGTATCCGTTCGGCTCTGAGAAACAGGACAACACCCCGAAGGACGCCTTCTGTGGAACTCCTGGGTTGCCCCCTTGCGAGGCTGCGAGGGGGCGCTGGGGTTGACCGCCAGCTCGGGCCAGATGGTTTCGACGGCGATGTCGTTGTAGCGCTCGTCCCTTCTTTTGACGAGACTTTGTGGAGCTTCTCTTCGTTGCCCCTCAACCCGGCGATCCGAATGTCGGGACTCGGTTGTTTCGCGCTGCGCTCAACCCTGAAGGGCACCCCTCATGTCCTCACCTCTACGAACCGATCAAACACGCCCATGCGTGAGCAAGTCAGCCATGCGGATTGGCGACCGAGCGGAGTGCTCGAACGCCTCGACGATGGGGACCCTGAGATGGCGTCTTCATGGCGCCCCTGAGCACGGGACAGAGATGCCGTCGCCGGGCTTCTGCACGAAGCGCCAGCACCGGCCCCGCTCGGAGAAGACCGCCTCCGCGTACTGCGACCGGGCCACGTCAGCTCTTCTCCTCATAACCGCCCCTTCCACGCCTGGAGACGTCTCGCCGCGCTGAATTTGCCGACGGCCCGTCCGTCGGCGTCGACCTCGTCACAGTCGACTCCGGCGACCTTGACCACTCTCAGTGGTTATTCAAATGCGCAGAGTGAGAACCCGCGTTATCGTCCGGCAACCCACAACCCTCGGGAGACGCCCACTCGCATTCAACCTGCTCCCTCACGTTTCTCGGCAGTCTCAATACCGGCGCTGTCGGCGTCAGGCGTCGTGCCCCCCCCAAGTGGGCCCGGGCGATCGCCAACTCGCACCCGAACACTCTTTGCCGCCGAGGACCGACTCAGGGACCACCGTCTTTGGCCACTTCAACCAGCAAGGAGAGTTCCATGACCACCGATCAGGACATGAGCCGCCGGATCTTCCTGCGCCGATTCGGGATTGGTGTCGCCGGTGTCGGCGCCCTCACCATCCTGCCCGGTGGCGGCCGGGCGTTTGCCGACGGAGGGAATTTCGGTCCTGCCGTCGGCTCCAACGGGGGTCTGCCGGCGACCACCAACCCGAGCGAGTTGTCGCACTTCGGCAGGATGTTCCCCAGCCTGCCGCCGTTCGGCGCCCGCCTCAACCCGAACGCGGTGATAGCCGACCTGGTCACCCTGACGGCGCCCGGGTCGAACCCCGCGACACCCACCGCGGCGGCAAACGCCCCGCTCGTAGAGCCCGGTGGGACCGACGACACGCTGAGCGGCGCGGTATTCACCTACCTCGGCCAATTCGCCCTCGCCCACGACCTGACGCTCGATCCCACACCGCAGCCGTCCGCCCCCGTCAACCCCACCACGATTCCGAACTACGAGACGTTCCGGTTAGATCTCAGTTCGATCTATGGCGGCGGCCCGAATCTGAGCCCGCAGATGTACGACGGGGCGAAGTTCATCACGCAGCTGAACGTGAACGGCGTCCCGGACCTGCCGAGGCGTGCGAACGGATCGGCGATCATCGTCGAGCTACGCAACGACGAGCAGGAGATCACCTCGCAACTGCACTACGCCTTCGAGCAATTCCACAACGCGGTCGTTGACCTGATCGACCAAGGCAGACTGGAAAGGGTCGTAGGCAATCTCGGCAAGGCCGGCACCGATGTCCTCTTCGCAGCTGCCGCTGGCGTTGTGCGCCAGTACTACCAGTGGATCATCCTCCATGAGTGGCTGCCACAGATCATCGGCCAGGACGTGGTCAACGGGCTGCTCAACGGGACTATCCCTCGCTTCTACAACCCCGGCCCCAATGTGTCCGCCCCGATGACGCCAGTCGAGTGGTCGGTGGCCGCGAACCGCCTGCACTCGATGGTGCGCAACGCCTACGCCATGAACCTCGTGTTCGACCAGTTCCCAAACAGCCGCACGACCCTGTTCGACGGTGCGAACGGCGCGGTCGGGGCTAACGATTTGCATGGCGGTCGGCCGTTGCCCGCCTCCAATGTGATCGATTGGGGGAACTTCGTCAACGAGCTCGCGCGAGGCGGGTTCGACCCGAGCGACTCGGGCACGTCGTTCTTGCAGGCGTACAAGCAGATCATCCCCCAGTTGGGTGCCAGTGCCTTTCTGCTGCCGATCGGTGGTCAGACTGGCGCGGCGCCGTCGGGGTCGAACAACCTTGCGTTCCGCGACCTAATTCGCGGGTTCTTCTACGGGTTACCCTCCGGCCAGGAGGTCGCCGCCAAGTTGGGGAACTCGGTGATCGACCCGAATGTCCTGCTGCAGTCGCTGCCGCAGCCGGTCGAACCGGCGACGGTTCCGACGTTACAGACGGCCACCCCACTGTGGCTGTATGTGCTCGCCGAGGCGTACATCGATGAAAGCGCTGCCGGTCCGACGAACGGCTTCGCCGCCTACCTAAAGCCAAACGCGGCAGGAACGTTTCAGCCTGATCATCTGGGCCCGACCGGCGCCAGGATCATCGGCGACGTGATCTTGAGAGTGCTGGAGATTGACCCAGCGGGCATCCTGAACCCGCACGTCAACTTCACGCCGCTGCCGCCGATCGCCCCGGCCACCGGCCAGTTCGGCATCGCGGATCTGCTCGTGGCGGCCGGCGTCGCCAACTATCCCTAACGGTGACAGTCAATGAGACCCCAGCACGCGTGATGAGTGGCCGACCAGTACACACTCAGCCCGTATTCCCCACATCGATCAAGTCGCCTCCCGCCGAACGGGGGTGACTTATGTCTGGCCTGCCAAAAACCAAGGCCCCGGTGCGGATGTTCGTGCGCGCCCTCGGCGACGTTGCCTCAGTGCTCACGTCGGCCGACCCGAAAGCCAAGCCGACATCTAGTGAGAGCTCGGATTGCAGCCCACCTACGAGCCGAGCGGCCGAATCGTGATCGCCGAAGCAAGTCCGTGTAGCGAGGTTGGTGTCGGAGGGGGGATCCGAATCAATAGCGTAGGCATTGTTGACGCCTACCCGGCGTGGGGATCAGCCCATGTCGGAGCGAGATCCGGTGGCGATCCGGTGCGCGAGGTGGGAACCACCGAGCTATGGCTACCGGCTGCCTAGCTCCCAGGCACAAGTACACGCCACGGACCAGAATCCGTACCGCTCGCGGAGATCAGCAGGCCGGACATTGAAGCCGAAAATTCTCGACCCCAGGCCGTCGATCTGGAATCGTCTTTCGCGGATCGCCACTGGGAAGACACGTCCCGCCACGACGCCCCGAGGGCTCCGTATAAAGTTCAGGCGTGGTCCCGAGTGCACCGGTGGATCCATGGGAGCCAGACCTGCGGCGTTATCGGGAGGCGGCTGCGAGGGCAGAGGGCCAAGCGAACTTACTGGAGGCGGTCCCCGTTCAGAACCGCGCCGGCGTTGAGGTCCGATTCGGACACGAGGTGTGGATCACTCCTGTAGGCGACTCGCTGAATGAAGGATGGAGTCTGTGGATCAACTCCACTCCTTCCGGCTTCACGATGCGTCTAGCTCACAACGAGGGCTTCACCGTGGCGACGACGGTGGCGCAGGCTCGAGCTAAGCCGGATGACGCTCCGAGGAAGCTCAACGAGTTGATCGAAATCATGTGGGATCGACGCGGCGGTGATCGCGCACTTTCTCCTCGAGAGCCGTGGGAGGAGGTCCTCCGACGCCTACGTGAGTACGGCACCTTTCAGGAGAGCAGGGCCAATTTGCTTGCCGCACTGGACGATCGATGGAAGACGAGACTCCGGGTCTATGACAATGGCCGTCGGTTCGGAATCCAAAGGAGCGGCGACAAGGAGGGTGATGGCCGGGGCGTTTGGGTGGCTGCGCTCAATGATGGTTGGGAACTTCAACTGGCCGTGGAGGACCCCAAGGAGGGCACGACGATCATTAGGACCGAGCATTTAGGGGCCGGTGAATCGATCGTCGGACGACTTGAAGCGTTGTTGGCCGAGATTGAGAATCCGACCCCCGAGATCACTGCGCAAGAGGCCTACAAACGTCTACTTCGTGATCACGTCGGTCCTCATTTGCGTCGCGAGGGATACAAGGGCTCAGGCGGCAACTATCACCGCGAGTCTGGGGACTACCTCGTGTCGATTCAATTTCAGAAATCGAAGTGGTCATCGAAAGATCGCGTTGATTACCGCATCAACATCAGCGTCCGGCACCCGGAAACCGTCATGGCCTTCGACAAAGCGAACACAGAGGCTCTGAAACGGAACCGCGAGTGGGAGCAAGCGCCCGGAGGCGATTGGCATTCAGGATTTCCCGGTTCGGAGGGCGATCACCGAGTTTGGGTAAGTCTGCGCCCCAGCGACGACCTGGCCAGTCACGCGGCAATGCTGCTCGACGATCTAAGGACCCATGTCTTCGCAGAGATCGAACGGCAAATTGGCCTTCCCCTTTCTTCTCCCACGCCCCCAACCGAACGACCCCTTCGTCCGAGCCGCGAGCAGCTCGATGCGGAAGCCCTGGAGTGGACAAATGAGATGCTCCGCCAAGCGGGGGTGAGGTTTCAGTAGGCAGAGCGGTTACCGTGGTGAGAAGCGGCGCCTATCCCGCTTTTGGGAGCAGGGGGGCAAGGGGGCAAGACCCGCTTAGAAGTCCGCTTTCAACTTCCACCCTCGTGGAAGAACGCTCTTAACCTCTGCCGCCAATACCGACCCGTCCTTCCGCCAGCGAGCCTCGGATTCTTCAGAGTCCCATCCTCGGTCGTAGTCAGAGTGGGTCTCCCAAAAAGTCTGCCAAGCGATCAACTTTTGAAGCAGAACCTCAGGAACCAGTGCGTCCGTCTCGTCCGCTTGGGGCCAAAGCGGAACCTCAACCCCGTAGTCAGGAGCAAGACGGATCGTGTGATCATCTCTTCGGATACGACGGACGATCCCGTGTATGCGGTCACGGAGCGATGGTGCGATTAGGATGTCCTCTCCTGCATTCGGTGCGTATGCAATCGCGAAGCGTCGTGGAAGGCGCGATCCGTCAGGGAACAACGGCCTCTCTCCTCGATGGATGGCTTCGAGCATCTCCGGGGTGACGGTTCGGGGAGTCTTTTTTGCCACGTTGAACATGATTCCACGGGAAATCCGATGACCAACACACTGTCCCCAAGGTGCCGATCCAGGCGGGTTAGGTCGCGGTTAGCACCCGACCCGAATCCGGCTTGCGAGCGCCTCCGCGAGGTTACGAATCACGTTCCCCGTCGTGTTGCTGCAACCCAAGTCAGGATCTGACCGGTAGCTGGAGCACGTTAACTCCGGGAGGGAAGCTCGGCGATGCCACGAGCTTGTAATCGTCTGTCAGGAGGTCCCCGCCGATCTCTTCGGACAGGGCCACGTAGAGAGCGTCTGCCGCCGTCATGTTGTGACGATATTTCCAGGCAAGCGGAACCAGCGGAGCTACTGAGGCTCGGTGGAGGTGCCACAAGCCGAGTCGGCGTACCGCGGCGGTGGCCTGAGATTCCCTGATGGTCCGCTCGATGAGAAATCGTCGTCTGAGCACCCCGAGCACTTCGGCATAGAAATGCTCGGGAACCCAACCCTCAGAATCGGCCGACAGCAATCGGCTGAGGGCCCGTCCCCGGCGGGTGTCAGCGACGATCTCAACTCCAGCAGAAGCGTCTATGACGACAGCGGTCACGCCTCAGCGTCGACGCGCAACTCCCGTAGAGCCTCGGCCGCGCCGAGGCTCTCGAGTTCGGGTTCCGGGCCGGCCAGAAGGTCGTCGAGAAAGGCATGGAAGGCTGCGGGCGAACAGTCCTCGTCGGGGTTTGTGACCACCACCGCTGAACCAGGCGGCAGGTCATTGGGTCGGTTCGCCATGCCTCTATCGTACCGTCCGCTACTGCCGCTGCACTCCCCACTGTTTACTTGGCAGTTGACTCTGGGCTCGCCGGCGCCAACGGCAGTCGAAATCCCCGTTGACTCCATGGTCGACGCCCGCTCTTACCTCTAATGCCACACGTGTGGAGCAATCTGATGGTGGTGTTGATGGACTGCCGGCGATGGTGGGGTGCGGGAGGTTCGGGAGCCGATGGTCTGTGAGGTGGTGTCGCGAGTGTTGGGGCCGCTCGGGACGTGGGCGTGGGCGTCGCTGGGGCTCGGTCGGTCTGCGCCTGAACGGAGTTCGCCTCATTCGTTGCGAACGACGCGCCCCTGCGTCGTTCGCATAACCGACGACGACCACCTGCAGCGAGCGGGGTCCAGTCCCGGCGAGGGTAGCCCCCGGGGGCCGAGCGAGAAGTTCTGGCGGATCGCCCGACGGGCGATCGTGAACGAACACGAGGCCGCCAGAACTTGTTGCGAGCCGAGCCGGCGACTTGACGCTGTGGAACGCCGGTGGTTCTTGGCATGACTCAACTGGAGTTCCTTCCTCGCTCTGGGCCGATAGTGGCCGCTCGCCGGCCGGGCAAGGAGAAGGCCGACATCGGTCCAGGGAGGTTGAGCGTTGGCTGCCACGCAGGATTGGTCATTCGTTCACGGTGTCACGGCGCATCGAACGCACTCCATGCCGTCACCCTCCTCGCGCGAGGGCGGAGATATCCTCCGAAGTCATGCTGCAGCTCTACCGGGTGGCTACCGTGAGCGACGAGGAGAAGATCGTCTTCGAGGCGAAAGACCCGCCGTCCCTCACCATTGATCTGGCCGTCGCCCTGGCCCAGCTTGTCCGGGTGGCTCTCGCCCGGCGGGCCGAACGTCCCGAGAAGGCCGCATGACGTCGACCTCGGATCCGCTCATCCCACTCACCGCTTATTGCCGGACCTCCACCGACGACCAACAAAACCCCGAGGAGAGCTTGCGTTGGCAGCTTTCCCGCGCCAGTGCCCTGATCGTCGGGCGGGCGCAGATCGTGTCGGTCACCCACGACACCGACGTCTCTCGGTCCGTTCCCTGGCCCCGGCGTCCCGAAGCGGCCCGACTCATCGCACAACTGCCCAACCCCGCTCGGGGCTGGACAGGGATCGTCGTCGGAGAGCCTCAGCGAGCCTTCGGGTCAGCGGGCCAGGTGCAGAACATCCTGCCGCAGCTCGCACACTGGGGCGTCCAGCTCTGGGTGCCCGAAGTCGGCGGTCCCGTCGATCCCGAGTCCGAGGCACACGATCTCCTCATGTCGTTGTTCGGCGGCCTGAGCAAGGCTGAGCGCAACCGTCTCCGGGTACGGGTGCGGACTTCTATGAAGGCCATGGCGCCCGAGGGTCGCTACCTCGGCGGACGACCGCCGTACGGGTACCAACTCGTGCGTACCGGCGTGCCGCACCCGAACCCGGAGAAGGCCCGCCAGGGCGTCCAACAGACCAATCTGGCCGTCGATCCTGAGACCTCCAAGGTGGTGCAGCTGATCTTCGCCTGGCGGGTGGAAGGCGTCGGCTTCCGGACCATCGCCGCTCGCTTGAGCGAGCAAGGGTTCCCCTGCCCCTCCGCGGCCGACCGGGAGCGAAACCCGCACCGTCTCGGACGGGCCTGGTCGCTCGGCGCGGTCCGAGCCATCGTCATGAACCCGAAGTACAAGGGGCAGGGCATTTACGGGCGCTACCGCAAGGTCGAACGCCTCTTCGACGTGAATGACCCCGCCGCCGGCAACGTCACCCGGATGTCCCCGGCGCCGGCCTCCGAGGTGGTCGAGGCGGAGGGCACCGTGCCCGCAATCGTGAGCGAGCCGGTCTGGCGTCAAGCGCAGACAGACCGGGCCCCGGCGACGCCCGGGCCACGCCCCGATCGGCCCCAACACACGCGCTACGCCCTGCGCGGCCTCCTGATCTGCGCCCGCTGCGGACGGAGAATGCACGGCCACACGGTGAAGCGCAGGGGTGGTGCGGAGAGGATCGGCTACCAGTGCACCTACCGGAACGACTACCCGGGCGACGACGGTCACCCCAAGACCCTCTTCGTGGCCGAGCACCGGGTCCTGCCGGCGGTCGACGAGTGGCTGGCGGACCTGTCCTCACCCGAACGCCTCGATGCCACGGTGGCGGCCATTCTCGATGCCGACAACCATCAATCCAGCGAGCCCGCCGAACTTCGCCTGGCGCGCCGTCAGGCCCACGAAGCGCGAAAGAAGCTCGATCAATACCTCGCTGCGCTGGACGCCGGCCTGGACCCGGTTCTCGTCACCGAGCGCACCCGGGCCGCTCAAGTTGAGCTCGCTGCAGCCACTGCCGTCATCGACACCTACAAGGGCGCTGAACCCCATCTGTTGAGCGGACGAGAGGTGCACGAACTCCTCGAAGGTGTAGGCGGCCTGACCGCCCTCTTGGCCCACTCAGACAGCGCAGAACGGCAGCGCGTGTACCGCGCCGCCGGTGTCTGTCTTCGCTATCACCGCAGCGAGGAGGGCGAAAAGGTCATCGCGTCCCTCCGCGTGGGGTTGTCGCGTGTCGGAGGGGGGACTTGAACCCCCATGCCCTTGCGGGCACCAGCCCCTCAAGCTGGCGCGTCTGCCTATTCCGCCACTCCGACCCGCTCGGCAAGCGCAGCGCTTGCCGAGGTGTCCGACGACTCTAGTCGACACCGAAATTCCATCCTCGGGCTCAAACGCCTCCACCAGGAGGAATGGTCGGCGTTCCGCTGTACGAAGAGGGCTCCTTCACGAGCCTCGCCCATTGGAGGAGCGTCGAGAGCAGGCCCGGCGTGTAGGACCCCGGTGTGATCCCGGTGACGAAGTCGGTCCAGGCCAGCGCGTCGGGCTCGGCGAAGAGCGGGATCGTCACCATGTCGGCCCACAGCTGCGCGTCGATCTCGCTGTAGAGGGGCTGGGCGGTGACCGGATCGAGCTCGCTGGAGGCCTGGGTGAAGAGGTTGTCGACCTTCGTCGCGTTGTAGTCGCTCCAGTCCTGGGCCCCGGTCCCGCCGACAAAGTCGAGCAACGGCGAATACCAGGCGCTCGCCGCGCTCGGGAACGGGCTCGTGTGGAGCGGGATCAGCGCCAGGTCGACGTCGCCCGCCTGGAGTTGGACCCCGGCCGAGGTGGCATCGGGCTCATCGATCGTCTGGACGGTGATGCCCTCGTCCTTCAGCTGTTCGACCAGGAGCGGGGCGGTCTGGGCGGCCCAACCGTCCCCCACGTCCACGGCGAGCTTCAGCGTGAACAGGTGACCGGCCTGGTTCACCCAATCGCCGGACGGGTTGCGCAGGTACCCCGCGCTGACCATGTCCTGGAGGACGGTGTCGGGGTCCGCACCGGTCGGGAACGTCGCGGCCGAGATCACCGCCGATGTGGGCGTCGTGGTCGTCGTTGTCGTCGCGTTGATGGGCACGGGTGCCGGCGTTGCGGGGTACGCGGTCTGGGACTGCGCGTAAAGGTGACTCGTCGCCGGTGCGATGTTGGCGTCCGCCCACCCGACCACGCGGTCGGTCAGCTGCTGGCGGTCGATCGCGTAGGCGACGGCGTCGCGGACGAGCGGCTCGGAGGTGAGTGGCCCGGCGGTGGCGAACTCGAGCTCCAAGAACGTGTTGGAGATGTGGACGTCGCTGCGGATCGTCGAAAGCGAGCTCACCGCGGCCAGGAAGCCCGGCGTGAAGTAGCTGGGGGCGGCCACGTCGATCTTGCCGTCGTGGAGCCAGCGGGCCAGCTCGGTGGGACCGGTCGCGATGCGAAACCGGAGCCGGTAGATCTTCGGTTCGGTGCCCCACCAGCGCGGGTTGCGCACGAGCATGATCGAGCTCTTGGAGACCGAAGCGATCTCGAAGGGCCCTCCCGACAGGTCGATCTGGGGGTCCACGTCGTCACAGTCGGGGCTCCAACCGACCTTGTCCAAGACGTGCTCGGGCAAGAGGTCGCTGAACAGGCTCTGCCAGTCCGCATAGGCGGTCGAGAAGACGACGGTCAGCGTCCGGCCCTGGTTGGAGGGAGTCATCGTCGCGATGTCGTCGTAGCCAGCGGTGGTTGACACGTTCGCGTCGCCCCCGATCACGTTGATCGGGACCGAACGCTGGTGCTCCCACGCGTAGATGAAGTCGCTCGCCGTGATCGGCACCCCGTCGGACCAGACGGCCTTGGGGTCGAGGGTGTAGACGACCGTCTCGGGGTTCGTGGACTGGAGCTCGGCCGAGACGATGAGGGCCGGGTCGTACTGGGCGGCTCCGGTCTCGTCGACGCTGAACGCGCTCGGGAGGACCGCGCTCAGCACGAGGCGGTCGGCCAGGGTGTCACCGGTCGCCGTGTTGGGGTTGCAGCCGGTCGGGGCCTGGTCGATCCCGACCGTGATGAGGCCGCCCTGCGCCGGGAGGTAGGTGACCGGCGGAGGCTTGGCCGACCCGGCGCTCGATCCGCACGCGCCGAGTGTCCCGGCCAGGGCGAGAAGGACCGAACCCAGGACCACCCCCCGACGCCACCCGTCCGGGTGGCGTCCCCGGTGGCTCACTGCAGCCGAAGATCCAAGGTGAGCGAGGTGAGGGCGAAGACGACGGCGACCGTCACGGTGATCCGGTCGAGGTTGCGCTCCACGACCGTCGAGCCCTGGGCCGCAGCGCCGACGCTGCCACCGAACATGTCCGAGAGGCCGCCCCCCTTGCCGCTGTGCATGAGGATCAAGAACACCAGCGCGAACGCCGAAATGATCTCGACGACGACGTACACCACGGTAAGCACCGCTCGCTCCTTCGGGCCGACCGTGACCGCGACGACGCGGTCACGCTTCAGGTGGTAGGTGAACGGTAGCAGCCACCGACGGCCCGGATGACCTCGGCAAACTCGGCGGCCTGCAGGCTGGCCCCCCCGACCAGGAGCCCGTCGATGTCCGGCTCGGACAAGAAGTCGGCAGCGTTCTGCGGGTTCACCGACCCGCCGTACTGGACCCGGACCCCCTCCCCCGCCGCCGGCCCGCCCCGCTCGGTGACCGTCATGCGGATGAAGGCGGCCGCGTCGGCGGCGTCCACGGCCGTCGCCGCACGGCCCGTGCCGATGGCCCAGATCGGCTCGTAGGCCACCACCAGCGTGGCCATCTCCTCCGGGTTTAGCGCCGCCAGCGCGCTGTCCAGCTGCGAACTGAGACGCGCCTCGGTCGACCCGGCGTCACGCTCCTCGGCGGTCTCGCCCACACACAGGATCGGGACCATGGCGTGGCGCCGGACGGCGCCCAGGGTGAGGGCCACCTGCTCGTCGGTCATCCCGAAGAGCCGCCGGCGCTCTGAGTGTCCGACGATCACATAGCGCACGCCGAGGCGAGCCAGCATCGGGGCGGAGACCTCGCCGGTGAACGCGCCCTCGTCGTCGGTGTGACAGTGCTGGGCGCCCAGCGCGATGGGGAGCGCCTCGCCCTCGACGAGCACCTGGACGGTGCGCAGGTCACTGAACGGCGGGTGGACCGAGACCTCGACCGACGCGGTGTCCTCGGCATGCAGGCGCAACCCGAGGTCCCGCACGGTGTGCAGGGCGACGGTGTGGTCGTGGTGCATCTTCCAGTTGGCGCTGACGAGGGGCTTGCGACCACCGGGCCGTTTGCCCCGCGCGCCGACCTTCGCCGTCATCCCCGCGGTCACGGGCGTCTCAGGCGCGTGGGGCGTTGGGCGCGTCGCGGCAGGGCGGCCAAGGCCGGCAGGTCGCCGTGCTCGAGGAGTGCCAGCGAGGCGCCGCCGCCGGTCGAGACGAAGTCGATCCGCTCCGCGAGCCCGAGGTGGTCCACGGCGCTGACGCTGTCGCCGCCGCCGACGACGGTGCAGCCCGGGCAGTCGGCCACCGCGCGCGCGACGGCGTTGGTGCCCCGCGCGAAGCGGTCATCCTCGAATGCGCCGAGGGGACCGTTCCAGAACACCGTCTTCGCGCCGGCGATCGCGTCGGCAAACGTCGCCGCCGTCTCCGGGCCGATGTCCAGCCCCTGCCAGCCATCGGGGATGTGGGCGCCGAGCACCTTGGTGTCCTCGACGTCGGCGACCGCGCCCTTTGGGTCCCCGAGCGCCCGGCCGCCCGGCTCCAGCGCGACGACGTCCACCGGGAGGATGATCGCGGTGTTGGGAAGCGTCATGAGCTGGCGGCACTCCTCGATGTGATCGAGGTCCACGATCGATGCGCCCACGTCGAAGCCGAGCGCGGCGAGGAACGTGAAGGCCATCGCCCCACCCACCGCGACGGTGTCGGCCCGACGGGCCAGCACGCGCAGGACGCCCAGCTTGTCCTTCACCTTTGCCCCCCCGAGCACGACGACGAAGGGGCTCTTGGGGGAGCCGAGGAGACCGCCCAGGACCTCGACCTCTCTCGCCAGGCGAAGCCCGGCCGCGCTCGGCAGGTGGCTCGGCGGGCCCACGACCGAGGCGTGCGCCCGGTGGGCGACCCCGAACGCCTCGTTGACGTAGGCGTCGAAGCCCGAGACGAGCCGTTCGACGAACTCGGGTGAGTTGGCCTTCTCGCCCGGCTCGAAGCGCAGGTTGTCCATCAGCTCCACGCCCGGGCACAGCTCCTCCAGGCGGTCGGCCACCGGCGCCATCGACCAGCGCTCGTCGACGGCGCCGTCGGGCCGTCCGAGGTGCGAGCAGACGGTCACCTCAGCCCCGCGCTCTTGGAGCCAGCGCAGCGTGGGCAACGCGGCCCGGATGCGGAAGTCGTCGGCGACCACCGGCCCGCTTGGGCCGGCCTCCAGCGGGACGTTGAAATCGGTGCGCACGAGCACGCGCCGCGACGAGACGTCGGGGAGGTCGTCCATGACCGGGACACCTGCGAGCGGCCCGAGGCGCGCTGGCTTGCTCACCGCCCGCCGGCCTCCGAAGCGCACGGGCGGGTCGGTCTCACCGGGCCGCCGAGACCAGGAGCACGAGGTCCACCAAACGGTTGGAATACCCCCACTCGTTGTCGTACCAACCGTTCGCCTTGACCAACGTCTGGTCCTCGCCGACCGGCTGCACCATGGTGAGGCTCGGGTCGAAGATGCATGACGCCGGGTTGCCCAAGATGTCCGAGGAGACGATGGGGTCCTCGGTGTAGTCGAGCACCCGGGCCAGCGGGCCCTTCTGCGACGCCGCCTTGAATGCGCCGTTCACCTCGTCCACGGTGACGCGGCGCGGCACGAGCACCGTGAAGTCGGTGATCGACCCGCAGGCCACCGGCACCCGGAACGCCTGGCCGTCGAGACGCCCGGCCATGTGCGGGAGGACCAGCTTGGTGGATCGCGCCGCGCCGGTCACGTTCGGGACGATGTTGATCGCGGCAGCCCGGGCCCGACGCGGGTCGCTGTGGGGCAGGTCGAGCAGGTTCTGGTCGTTGGTGTACGCGTGCACCGTCGTCATGAGCCCGCCGGCGATCCCGAACGCGTCCTCGATGACCTTGACCATCGGCACGAAGCAGTTCGTGGTGCACGACGCATTGGAGATGACGTGGTGCAACGCGGGGTCGTAGCTGGCGTCGTTCACGCCGACGATGAGCGTGGCGTCCGCGTCCTCGGAGGGCGCGGTCACGATGACCTTCGAGGCCCCTGATTTCAAGTGCACGCTCGCCTGGGAGTACGACTTGAAGATCCCGGTCGACTCGATGACGACCTCGACGCCCAGTTCCTCCCAGGGCAGTTCCGGAGGGAATTCCCTCGAGCCGCGCTCGCACAGCACGACGATGCGCCGCCCGCCGACGATGAGGTGCTCGCCGTCGACGGTGACGGGAACCGGGAGGCGGCCGTGGGTCGAGTCGTAGCGGAGCAGCTGGGCGAGGATCTGCGCCGAGGAGAGGTCGTTGACCGCGACCACCTCGATGTCGGCGTCGGCGTCCAGGACCGCCCGCAGGAAATTGCGGCCAATCCGGCCGAAGCCGTTCACGCCCACACGGACCGTCACCGCTTGGACCCTCGACCCGTTGCCCTCATCGTCGCTGGAACCCCCTGCGACTGCGTGTTCTCACCCTCACGGGCGCTCATCCGAGCAGACTCGACAGCGCCTCCGCCAGTTTGCCAGGATCGTGAACCCGCCCGGCGGGATCAGTGAGGGACACGTCGTCGACTGGAATTTCGACCATGCCGAGGCCCATCCCGGCCGAGGTGTCGCACAGCACCCGATCGACCAGGACCCCGTGGGCGGCCAGCACGGAGACGTGACGGCCAACGTCGTAGCCCTGGGTCTCGGGGATCTGGGGCCGCAGGTTGCAGACGAAGACCCGTTGGGCGGCGGTGTCGGTAATCGCGGCGGCTACCGCTGGCACCGCGGCGGCGGCCAGCACGCTCGTGAACAGCGAGCCCGGACCGATGACCACCTGGTCGGCGGCGGCGATCGCCTCGAGGGCGCACCGAGGCGGCGACGCGTCGCCCGGCACGATCGACACCGACCGGATCCGGCCGGCCTGGGACACGGCGACCTGGCCCTTGACCTCGCCACCGCCCCACGGCGTCGGCCTTGAGGACGACCGGCTCGGTCGTGGCCGGCAGGACCCGGCCGACCGCGCCGAGCAGCCGGGCCGCCTCGTCGACGGCGGCCACCAGATCGCCGGTCGCGTCGACGAGTCCGGCCAGGATCAGGTTGCCGAGCGCGTGCCCGGCCAGCTCCCCCTCCTCGAAGCGGTGCTCGAAGGCCTTGGCCAGCGGGGCGTCGCGCTCGGCCAGGGCGACCAGGCACTTGCGCATGTCGCCCAGCGCCACGACGTCGAGCAGCTCGCGCAGTCGCCCGCTCGAGCCGCCGTCGTCGGCCACCGAGACGACCGCCGTCACCTGGCGCGCGTAGCGGGTGGCGGCCCGCAGGGTCACCGCCGTGCCGTGGCCCCCGCCGATGGCGACCACCTCGGGGTCCGGTTCTCGGCTCACCGGTCGATGTCCCGGTGGAAGACCGTGGCCTCGACCCCGCCCTTGGCCAGCCGTCCTGCAGCGCCTCGGCGAGCACGACCGAGCGGTGTCGGCCCCCGGTGCACCGAAGGCGATCGTGAGATAGGACTTGCCCTCGCGCACGAACGCCGGCTCCAGGCATCAACAGGAGATCCACGATCTTGTCCAAGAACCCCTGGGTCTCGGGCTGGACGAGCACGTACTCGCGCACCGGGTCGTCGGTGCCGCTGAGGGGGCGGAGGCTCTCGATCCAGTACGGGTTGGGGAGGAAGCGGCAGTCGAAGAGCAGGTCGACGTCGAGGGGGATCCCGTGCTTGAACCCGAAGGAGACGACCGAGGTCCGCATGGACTGGACGCCGGGCTCGTCGCCGAAGAGCTCGAGGATCCGCGCCCGCAGCTGGTTCACGTTGAGCTCACCGGTCTCGATGACGACGTCGGCCTCGGCCCGCAGCGGCTCCAGCACGCCGGCGCTCGTCGGCGATCGACTCCTCGACGCCCGCGGCGGCCAGCGGGTGGCGCCGTCGGGTCCCCTCGAAGCGCCGCACGAGCACCTCGTCGGGGGCGTCGAGGAAGAGCACCCGGACCCGGTGACGGGAGTGACGCAGCGTGTCGAGGATCGGCGGGATGTCCTCGGAGGGCTCGGCGCCCGCCCGCCCGATGACCAGCGCAATGCGGTCGCCCTCCACGCCGGGCCGCCCGGCCAGCTCGGCCACCCGGGTGATGAGGGCCGGCGGCAGGTTGTCGATCACGAACCAACCGAGGTCCTCGAGCGCCGCCGCCGACGGTCGAACGACCCGCGCCCGACATCCCGGTCACGACGAGGAATTCGCCCATCCCAGCAGACCAGTTTGGTCGATCCGCCGCCCTCGGGGCGGACGGCCGGAGGCTCAACCGGCGCGCCGGGCCGGCGCGAGGCCCGAGAAGCGCTCGATCAGGGCGGCTGCCACGGTGTCGGGCAGCCAGGCCAGCGCGGCGAGCTCCTCGGGCGTGGCCGCCCGGAGCGCCTTCAGGCTCCCGAAGGTGGAGCAGCAGGCGCTTCGTGCGGGCCGGACCGAGGCCCGGGATCCCGTCGAGCGAGCTGGTCGTCATCCGCTTCGCCCCGGCGCTCCCGGTGGAAGGTGATGGCGAAGCGGTGCGCCTCGTCGCGCACCCGCTGGAGGAGGTAGAGGGCTTCGGAGCCCCGAGGGATGCGGACGGGGTCGGCGCGACCCGGGCCGGAAGACCTCCTCGAACTGCTTGGCCAGCGACGGCGATCTCGATCTCGTCGCTCAGCCCGAGCTGCTCGAGCACCCGGATCCCGACGCCGAGCTGACCCTTGCCGCCGTCCAGAGCAGAGCTGGGGCGGGTAGGCGAACCGCTTGCGGGCCGCCACCCGGCGCTCGGCCAGGTTGTCTTCGGTGGCCGTGACCCGACGGGCCTCGGCAGCGGTCCGCTCGGCGAGCAGGTTGGTCAGCCGCCGCGTGAGCACCTCCTCCATCGCCGCGTAGTCGTCGTTGCCCGGCACGCCCTCGACCTTGAAGCGCCGGTAGTCCGACTTCTTGGCCAAGCCCGTCCTCGAACACCACCATCGAGCCGACGTAGTCGGTCCCCTGGAGGTGGCTCATGTCGTAGCACTCGATGCGCAGCGGCGACTGGCGGAGCTCGAGCGCCTCCTCCAGCTCGGTCAGCGCTCTCGAGCGGGCGTTGTGGTCAGCCGAACGGCGCAGCCGGTGCCGCGTCAGGTCCTCGGCCGCGTTCCGAGTCACTGTCTCGTGCAGCGCCCGCTTGTCGCCGCGCTGAGGGCACGTGCAGCTGCACCGGGCCGCCCCGCAACGACGAGAGCCAGGCCGTGATGACCTCCGCTGACTCGGGCATCACCGGGACCAGCACCCGGCGCGGGCACCTCGGCGCCGGTCGCGCCGTAGAGCTCCTGGAGCACGCGGCCCATGAACTGCTCGGCGCTGAGGTCCTCCACCTTGTCGGCGACCGAGCCGCTCCGCCCGACCACCCGGCCCCGCCGGACGTGGAAGACCTGGATCGCCGCCTCGAGCTCGTCCTCGGCGATCCCGATGAGGTCGAGGTCCTCGGCCTGGTCCGACACCATCTGCTGGGTCTCGGCCGCCTTGTGCACCGCGACCAGCCGGTCGCGCAGCCGGGCGGCCCGCTCGAACTCGAGCGGTCGGAAGCCTCCTCCATCTCGGCTTCGAACCGGTTGACCACCGGCGCGGTCTCGCCCGACAGGAACCGCATGAGGTCCTCGACCATCTGCGCGTAGCGCTCCGGCTCCACCGCGCCCACGCAGGGGCCCGAGCAGCGCTCGATGTCGTAGAGCAGGCACGGGCGGCCGAGGCGCTGGTGTCGCTTGAACTTGGCGTCCGAGCAGGTGCGCATGGGGAAGCTGCGCAGCAAGAGGTCGAGCGTCTCGCGGAGCGCACCGACGTGGCCGTAGGGGCCGAAGTACCGCACCCCCTTGCGCTTGCGGCCCCGGAAGACCACCGGACGCGGCCACTCCTCGCTCACCGTCACCGCCAGCCAGGGATAGCTCTTGTCGTCCTTCAGCCGGACGTTGAAGCGGGGCTTGTGGGCCTGGATGAGCGAGTGCTCGAGGATCAGCGCGTCGACCTCGGTGTCGACCACGACCCATTCGACGTGATCGGCCTGGGCCACCATCTGGGCGGTCCGTGGCGGGAGCCCGGCCGGGTCGGCCCAGTAGTTGGCCAGCCGGTGCCGCAGCGACTTGGCCTTGCCGACGTAGAGGACCTCGGCCGTCGGCGTCGAGGAACTGGTAGGAGCCCGGCGCGTCGGGGATCGAGCTGGTCGGCGGGCGGGACTTCACCGCACCACTCTCGCGCCCGGCGGTGACTGTCCAAGCGCCGCACGCAGCGGCTCGGCAGGCCCGCCACCTAGGATGAGGGGGCCGGCCTGGTATCCCGGCGACATACAGGCTCCGAGACCGACAACCCCGCGGATGGGCGACCAGGCTGTCCCCGCCGGTCATATCGGAGCCTCCCCACAGGGGGTTACACGATGATCCGACTCCAGGGCGCTCTTCCGGAGCGCTACACGACTGCGGCACCCGAGGAGCTCGCCGAGTGGATCGGCGCGGCCAAAGCGCGCGCTCGGTCACGCGCGTCTTCATCCTCGGGCACCACTACCAGCGGGACGAGGTGATGGCCTGGGCCGACGCCCGGGGCGACTCTTTCGGGCTCTCCCGGACCGCCGCTGCGAAGGACGACGCCGAGTTCATCGTCTTCTGCGGCGTGCACTTCATGGCCGAGTCGGCCGACATCCTCACCGCGCCCCACCAGCAGGTGCTCCTGCCCGACCTGAACGCGGGCTGCTCGATGGCCGACATGGCCGACATCGACGCGGTCGAGGAGGCCTGGGACGCGCTCGGCCGGGTGAGCGACGTCGAGCGCATCGTGCCGATCACCTACATGAACTCCTCGGCCGCGCTGAAGGCGTTCGTCGGTGCGCACGGCGGGGCCGTGTGCACCTCGTCCAACGCCCGGGCCGTGCTCACCTGGGCGCTCGTACCGCAGGGCACCGGGCGGGCCATCGGCGACAAGGTCCTCTTCTTCCCGGACCAGCACCTCGGCCGCAACACCGGCTTCGACCTCGGCTACGACGACGGCGACATGGCCGTGTGGGACCCGCGCCGCGACCTTGGCGGTCTGGAGGACGCCGACGTGAAGCGGTCCACGCTCCTTTTGTGGAAGGGCCACTGCTCGGTCCACCAGCGGTTCCGACCCGAGCACGTCGAGGCCTTCCGCGCCGAGCACGCCGACGGGATCGTCCTGGTGCACCCGGAGTGCGCGCACGAGGTGGTGGTCATGGCCGACCAGGTCGGCTCGACCGACGCCATCATCCGGGCGGTGGAGGCGGCGCCTGCCGGCGCCACCATCGGCATCGCGACCGAGATCCACCTGGTGAAGCGCCTGGCCGACGAGCACCCCGACAAGCAGATCTCCTGCATCGACCCGCTGGTGTGCCCGTGCTCGACGATGTTCCGCATCGATGCGCCGCATCTGGCCTGGGTCCTCGAGGGTCTGGTCGAGGGCGAGGTCCGCAACCGGATCATCGTCGAGGAGCAGACCGCAGCGCTCGCCCGGGTCGCCCTCGAGCGCATGCTCGCCATCACCTGACCGACTCCCCCACCACGGGCCGGTCGGGGTCGGGGTCGGGGTCACCGCTCTGGGCATCCGCCGACCCGTCGCGCGCCGGGCAAGACGTGCTGGAATCGGGCCGTGCCGCAGACCGTCACCATCTCCTCGTCGTTCGGGGCCGGAGGCAACGTCGTGGGGCCGGCGGTCGCCGAGCGACTCGGCATCCCTTTCTTCGACCGCGCCATCCCCGCGGCGGTCGCCGGGCGCCTGGCCATCCCGATCGAGGAGGCGACCGCCCAGGACGAGAAGGCCCCCTCGACCTGGGCGCGCCTCGCCCGCGCCTTCTCCAACATGGCGGTGCCCATGGCGCCGCAGACCTTCGAGCCCCCACGGGATCCCGAGGAGTTCCGCAGCGAGACCGAGCGGATCCTCCATGAGATCTCGTCGAGCACCGGCGGCGTCGTGCTGGGCCGTGGCGCGATGGTGGTGCTGGGGGCCCGCCCCGACGTCTTGCGGGTCCGGCTGGACGGCCCCGTCGAGGCGCGGGTCGCCCAGGTGGCCGAGCGCGAGCACATGGACCTCGACGAGGTGCGGGCGCTCCAGCGGGACATCGACGGCGCACGCGACCACTACCTCAAGCTCTTCTACCGGGCCCGCCAGGACGACCCCTCGCTCTACGACCTCGTCATCGACTCGACCCAGATCCCCGTCGAGTCCTGCACCGAGCTCGTCGTGTCGGCCGCCGCTGCCAAGGCGTCGCGGGCCGGCTGAGCCTGCTCAGCCCTTCAACAGGGGGCGCAGCACCTCGCCGGTGTAGCTGCCGTTGGTCTTGGCCACCTGCTCGGGCGTGCCCTCGGCCACGATCCGCCCGCCCAGGTCGCCACCCTCGGGACCGAGGTCGATGATCCAATCGGCGGTCTTCACCACGTCGAGGTTGTGCTCGATCACCACCACGGTGTTGCCCTGGTCGACCAGCCGCTCCAGCACGTGCAGGAGACGCCGGGTGTCCTCGAAGTGCAGACCGGTGGTCGGCTCGTCCAGGACGTAGAGGGTGTGCCCGGTCGCCCGCCGAGACAGCTCGCTCGAGAGCTTCACCCGTTGGGCCTCACCGCCCGAGAGCGTCGGCGCCGGCTGCCCCAGCCGGATGTACCCGAGCCCGACGTCGACGAGGGTCTGCATGTGGCGCGCGATCGGGGGCTGGTTGGCGAAGAAGCCGAGCGCCTCCTCGCAGGACATGTCCAGGACATCCGCGATGCTCTTGCCCCGGAACGTCACGTCCAACGTGTCGCGGTTGTAGCGGGCGCCGTGACAGATCTCGCAGGGGACGTACACGTCGGGCAGGAAGTGCATCTCGATCTTGATCGTCCCGTCGCCCGCGCAGGCCTCGCAGCGCCCGCCGCGCACGTTGAAGGAGAACCGCCCCGGCTGATAGCCGCGCACCTTGGCCTCCGGGGTCTGGCTGAACAGCCGGCGGATGTGGTCGAACACGCCGGTGTAGGTGGCCGGGTTCGATCGCGGCGTGCGCCCGATCGGCGCCTGGTCGACGTCGACCACCTTGTCCAGGTGCTCGATCCCGGTCACGCTGGCGTGGCGGCCCGGGATCGCCTTGGCCCGATGCAGCTGGTGGGCGAGCGAGCGCAGGAGGATGTCGTTCACGAGCGTCGACTTCCCCGAGCCCGACACGCCGGTCACCGCGATCATGCAGCCGAGCGGGAAGGCGACGTCGATGTCGGCCAGGTTGTGCTCCTTGGCGCCGCGCACCACCACGCTCTGGCCGGTCCCGGGGCGGCGGCGGTCGGGCACCGGGATCGAACGGCGGCCGGAGAGGTAGTTGCCGGTGATCGAGGCCTTGTTGGAGACCAGGCCCTTGGGGCCGGTCACCGCGCCCGCGTGCACGATCCGGCCGCCGTGCTCCCCAGCTCCCGGGCCGATGTCCACGACGTAGTCAGCGGTGCGGATGGTCTCTTCGTCGTGCTCGACCACGATCACGGTGTTGCCGAGGTCGCGGAGCCGGAGCAGGGTGCCGATCAGGCGTTGGTTGTCCCGCTGGTGCAGCCCGATCGACGGCTCGTCAAGCACGTAGAGGACCCCGACCAGGCCGCTGCCGATCTGGCTGGCCAGCCGGATGCGCTGCGCCTCGCCGCCCGACAGGGTGCCGGCCGAACGGGCCAGCGACAGGTACTCGAGTCCGACGTCGAGGAGGAACTGCATGCGCTCGCGGCACCTCCTTCAGTACCCGGTCGGCGATCATGTGGTCCCGCTCGCTCAGCTCCAGGGCCGCGACCGCCTTGACCGCGCCGGCGATCGACAGCGAGCACAGCTGGTAGATGTTCATCCCGCCGACGGTCACCGCCAGCGACTCGGGCTTCAGCCGGGCCCCTTTGCAGTCCGGGCAGTCGACCTCGCGCATGTACTGCTCGACCTGCTCGCGCGACCAGTCGGACTCGGCGTCGGAATGCCGGCGGGTGAGCCACGGGATGACGCCCTCGAAGCTGCGCCGTGTAGGAGCGCCGGCGGCCGAAGCGGTTCTTGTACTGCACGTGGACCGCCTTGCCCTGGGAGCCATAGAGGACGAGCTTCTTGTCCTTGGCCCGGAGCTTCTTCCAGGGCGTGTCGACGGAGAAGCCGCCGACCTCGGCCAGCCCGCTCAGGATCCCGGTGAAGTACTCGCTTCTCGCCGCCGTCCATGGCGCGATCGCCCCGCCGTCGATCGAGAGATCGGGGTCGGGAACGACCAGCTCGGGGTCGACCTCGAAACGGGTCCCGAGCCCGGCACAACCCGGGCAGGCTCCGTAAGGCGAGTTGAACGAGAAATTCCTCGGCGCCGGCTCCTCGAAGCTCAGCCCGCAGTGGGTGCAAGCAAGATGCTGGCTGAAGGTGATCCCCTCCTCACCCTCTCCGTCGGCGATCTCGGCGGTCTCCTTGGTGGGCCCGCTCGGGGTCGACACGAGGACCTCGGCGGTGCCGCCGGTCAGCTCGAGCGCGGTCTCGATGGATTCGGTGAGCCGGTCCCGGATGCCGTCGCGCCGCACCAGTCGGTCGACCACGACCTCGATGGTGTGCTGCTCGTAGCGAGCGAGCGACAGATCGCCCCGGTCGGCCAGCTCGAGGGGCACCCCGTCCACCCGCACGCGGGCGAACCCCTGGCGGGCCAGGTCCTCCAGGAGTGAGCTGTACTCCCCCTTGCGGCCGCGGACGATCGGCGCCAGGACCTGGAACCGGGTCCCCTCGGCCAGCTCCAGCACGCGGTCGACGATCTGCTGGGGGGTCTGGCGGGCGACCGGCCGACCGCACGTCGGGCAATGGGGACGCCCGACCCGCGCGTAGAGGAGGCGCAGGTAGTCGTAGACCTCGGTGATGGTCCCGACGGTCGAGCGGGGGTTGCGGGACGCCGACTTTTGGTCGATGGAGATCGCCGGCGAGAGCCCCTCGATGAAGTCCACGTCGGGCTTGTCCATCTGGCCCAGGAACTGACGGGCGTACGCCGAGAGCGACTCGACGTAGCGGCGCTGGCCCTCGGCGTAGATGGTGTCGAAGGCGAGGGAGGACTTCCCCGATCCCGACAGGCCGGTGAAGACGATCAGCCGGTCCCGGGGCAGGTCGAGGGAGACGTCTTGCAAGTTGTGCTCGCGGGCGCCGCGGATGACCAATTGGTCAGACACGACCGGAGGTTACCGGAGCGCTCTGACAATCCGGGCTGGGTCAGCTCGCCGCTGCGCTCGAGCGCAGCTCGGAGAGCTCGTCGCGGAGCAGGGCGGCCTCCTCGAAGCGCAGCTCGGCGGCCGCCCGGCGCATCTCGGCCTCGACCTCCTTGATGATCTTGACCAGTTCGGGCGGCCCGGCCACGTCGCGCTGGCCCGCCGGCATCTCCAGGCCGGCCCGGACCCGCTGGGCCCGGACGCCTTGGCGCGAGCGGACCTCGGCCCGGCTGCGCTTGGCCCGGTTCGACCCCTCCCCGGTCCCCCGGAGCCGCTCCAAGATGTCGGTGACGGCCTTGCGGATGCTCTGGGGGTCGATCCCGTGCTCGGCGTTGTGGGCGATCTGGCGCTCCCGCCGGCGCTGAGTGACCGAGACCGCCTCGCGCATCGAGTCGGTGATCGTGTCGGCGTAGAGCACCACGCTGCCCTCGACGTTGCGGGCCGCCCGGCCCATGGTCTGGATGAGCGAGGAGGTCGAGCGGAGGAAACCCTCCTTGTCGGCGTCCAAGATGGCGACGAGGGAGACCTCCGGCAGGTCGAGGCCCTCGCGCAGCAGGTTGATCCCGACAAGGACGTCGATCTCCCCGAGGCGCAGGCTCCGGAGGATCTCGATCCGGGTGATCGTGTCGATGTCGGAGTGCAGGTACTGGACGCGCACGCCGGCGTCGGCCAGGTAGTCCGAAAGGTCCTCGGCCATCTTCTTCGTGAGCGTGGTGATCAGCACCCGACCACCGCGCTCGACCGCGTCCTCGATGCGCGCCAGCAGGTCGTCGACCTGGCCCTTGGTGGGTCGCAGCACCACCTCGGGGTCGACCAGGCCGGTCGGGCGGATCACCTGCTCGACCACCTGGGTCGACACGTCGAGCTCGTAGGGGCTCGGGGTCGCCGAGACGAAGATCGTCTGCCCGGCGCGCGTGACGAACTCGTCGAAGCGCAGCGGCCGGTTGTCGACCGCCGAAGGTAGCCGGAACCCGTGCTCCACCAAGACGTCCTTGCGCGACCGGTCGCCGGCGTACTGGCCGTGCAGCTGGGGCACCGCGACGTGGCTCTCGTCGATCACCGTCAGGTAGTCCTTGGGGAAGAAGTCGAGCAGCGTGTAGGGCGTCTGCCCGGGCGCTCGCCCGTCGAGGTGGCGGCTGTAGTTCTCGATGCCCGAGCACGATCCGGTCTCGGCCAGCATCTCAAGGTCGTGCTGGGTGCGCACCCTGAGCCGCTGGGCCTCGAGGAGCTTCCCCTCGCCCTGGAGCTGGGCGAGGCGCTCCTGGAGCTCGGCCTCGATAGAGCGGATGGCTCGCTGGATCGTCTCGTCCCCGGCCACATAGTGCGTCGCCGCGAACACGACGAGGTCCTCCATCTCCTCGCCCATCTCCCCGGTGAGCACGTCGAAGGGCACGATGCGCTCCAAGGTGTCCCCGAAGAACTCGAGCCGGATGGCCGCCTCCTCGTAGGCGGGGTGGATCTCGACGGTGTCGCCCCGGGCGCGGAAGGTCCCACGCACGAGGTTCATGTCGTTGCGGTCGTACTGGAGGTCGACGATGCGGCGGAGCAGGGCGCGTTGCTCGTGCTCGCCGCCCACCTTGAGCGCGAGGGTCCGATCGCGGTACTCCTCGGGCGAACCGAGTCCATAGATGCACGAGACCGAAGCGACCACGATGACGTCTCGGCGCAAGAGCAGCGAGGACGTGGTGGCGTGGCGAAGCCGGTCGATCTCGTCGTTGATCGACGAGTCCTTCTCGATGTAGGTGTCCGTCGAAGGGAGATAGGCCTCGGGCTGGTAGTAGTCGTAGTAGGAGACGAAGAACTCCACCCGGTTCTTGGGAAAGAGGTCGCGCAGCTCGGAGGAGAGCTGGGCCGCCAGTGACTTGTTCGGCTCGATGATGAGCGTCGGGCGCTGAGCCTGCTCGATCACCCAGGCGATCGTCGCGGTCTTGCCGCTGCCGGTGATCCCCTGCAGCGTCTGGTAGCGGTCGCCGCGCTGGGCACCCTTGACGAGGGAGGCAATGGCCGTGGGCTGGTCGCCAGCCGGCTGGAAGGGGGAGACCACCTCGAAATCGGGCACTTCGAGGGATGGTACCGGGGCGGTGTATCGGGACGACCGGGGGCCCTTGGAGCGACCCCCGCCCGGGCCCGGCCTGGGCCAGTGGCGATCTCGGGACGGCCTCGCCGAGACGCGCGTCCGGTGATCAGGAACCCGACGCCCGGCGCTCCTCGATCCAGTGCCAGAGCCGGGCCACCTCTTCGTCGAGGTGCTCGACGGTCGAGGAGTTGTCGACGACGAAATCGGCCAGCGCGAGGCGCTGCTCGCGGCCGATCTGGTTGCGGACCCGCGCCTCGGCATCGGCGCGGTCCATCCCTCGAGCGCTGACCAGGCGCGCCACGGCGACTTCGATCGGGCAGTCCACCACCACGATCGCGTCCAGTCGCAGCCGGTCCCGATGCTCGGTGCGGAGCAACGGGATCGAGAACACCACGACCTGGTCGGTCGAGGTGAGCTCCTCGCGTCGTTCGTCCATCTTTGTCCCGACCAGTGGCCACACGATCCCGTTGAGCTCACCGAGGGCCTTGGGGTCGCTGAACACCAGCTTCGCAATGGCGGCGCGATCGAGCGTGCCGTCCTCGGCGCGCACCGCCTCGCCGAAGCGTTCGACGATCGGCTGAAAGGCCGGCCCATCGGGCCGCTGCACCTCGTGCACGATGAGATCGGCGTCGACGAGTTGGGCGCCGCGCGCGCTCAGGCGATCGGTCACCGACGTCTTTCCGCTGCCGATGCCCCCCGTGAGGCCGATGCCGAACACCGAGCTAGTGCTCCCCTTTCGTCTCGCGCGACACTAGCGACCTGCCCAAACGGAACCCGGGGTGCTCGTTAGGCTCTCGGACCGGTCTCAAACCGATGAGCGACCCCGCCTCCTCGCCGATCCCGTCGGCCACGCCCCCGCATCGGCGCCTCGTGGCCCGTGTCCGAGGGTGGGACCCGGTCCTGGTCGCCGCCACCTTCGTGCTCGCCGCGGCGACGTACATCCCGTCGTTCCTCACCAAGCCGGGGCTGGTCGCCGACGACTCCAAGCAGTACCTCTACCTCGACCCCGGCAAGCTCATCTCGAGCGCCATCTCGATGTGGGACCCCGACGTCGGGATGGGCACAGTGACCCACCAGAACATCGGGTTCCTGTTCCCGATGGGCCCGTTCTACTGGATCGTCCAGCAGCTGCACATCCCGATGTGGGTCGGTCAGCGGTTCTGGATGGGCAGCTTGTTCTTCTTCGCCGGCGCCGGCGTGCTCTACCTCGGGCGGCTGCTCGGGCTGAACCGGTGGGGGTGCATCGCCGCCGCGGCCACCTACACCTTCACGCCGTTCGTCATCGACTACATCGCGCGGATCTCGGCGATCGTCATGCCGTGGTCGGCGCTCGGCTGGATGATCGGGTTCGTCATCCTCTCGGTGCGCCGCGGCGGGTGGCGATATCCCGCGCTCTTCGCGATCGTCATCGCGCTCGTCGGCGGGGTCAACGCGACCTCGATCCTGCTCGCGGGGCTCGCGCCGGCGCTGTGGGTCGTCCACGCGGTGTTCGTCTCGCGCGAGGTCCCGGCGCGCCGCGCCCTCGGGGCGGTCCTCCGGATCGGCGTGCTGAGCCTCGGGGTCTCGCTGTGGTGGATCGCCGCGCTGTGGGCCGAGGGGGTCTACGGCCTCAACGTCTTGAAGTTCACCGAGACCATCCCGACGGTTGCCAGCACCTCTTTGTCCTCCGAGGTCATCCGCGGCCTCGGCTACTGGTACTTCTACGGCCAGGACAAGCTCCAGCCCTGGACGAGCGCCGCGCCGGAGTACATGCAGTCGATCTGGCTCGTCGCGGTCAGCTTCGCCCTCCCGGCACTGTGCGTCGCCGTCGGCTTCTTCGCCCGTTGGCGCTACCGCGCCTTCGCGGTTGGCCTGTTGTTCGTCGGCGTCGTCGCGGCGGTGGCCGAATACCCCTTCGACCACCCCTCCCCATTGGGCAAGGTCCTGCGCGCCCAGGCCTCGGGATCCTCGATCGGGCTGGCCATGCGCTCGACCAATCGCATCGTGCCGCTCGTCGTGCTCGGCCTGGCGCTGCTCCTCGGCTCGGGCGTCAGCGCGCTCATCAGCGTGCACGTCAAGTCGGGGTTCTTGGTGCTCCTGCTCGGGGTCGCCCTGGCCGCCGCCGACCTGCCGCCGTTGTGGACCGGCCAGCTCGTGGCGAACAACCTGGCCCGCCCCGAGCAGCTGCCCACCTATGTGACCGATGCCGCTCACTACCTCAACACCCACGGCACCGACCGGGTGCTCGGCATCCCCGGTGAGGACTTCGCCTACTACCGCTACGGCGTCACCGGGGACCCGGTCTGGCCCGGGCTCATCGACCGCCCCTATGTGGCCCGCCAGGCGGTCCCCCAAGGCGAGCCGGCGAGCGTCGACCTGCTCCAGGCCATCGACGAGTCGATCCAAGACGGGGTGTTCGTCCCCTCGACCCTCGTGCCGATCGCCCGCCTGATGAGCGCCGGCGACATCCTCTTCGAGTCCGACGAGGAGTATGAGCGCTTCAACACGGCGCGACCCCAGCCCCTCTGGTTGCAGCTGGAGCAGCTGGTCAATCCCTTGTCGGGGCTCGGCACACCAGCGATCTTCGGCAAGCCGACGCTCTACAAGACCATCACCTACCCGCTCCAAGACGAGACCCAGCTCGGCGTCCCGACCGGCGCCTCGAAGCCGCCGCCGGTCGCCGTGTTCCCGGTCAGCGACCCGCGCCCGTTGGTCCGCACCGAGAGCCCGACCGCCCCCCTCCTCGTGGCCGGGAGCGGCGCCGGCCTGGTGAACGCGGCGGCCGCCGGACTGTTGAACGGGGATCCGACCCTGCTCTACGACGCGTCCTACGCCCACAACAAGAAGGGCCTGGCCAAGGTGATGCAGTCCGGTGCCGTGCTGGTGCTCACCGACACCAACCAGCGCCAGCTGGACACCTTCGGCACCATCAACGACAACACCGGTTACGTCGAGCAGGCCAACTACGGGCCGCTCAAGTCGAACCCCCAGGAGGTCGCGTTGAACCCGGTGCCCGCCGGCACCGCGTACCAGACGGTGACCACCCTCTCGAATGTCGTCGCCGTGCAGGCCACCAACTACGGCAACCCCATCACCAACACCCCCGAGGACTCGGCCTACAACGCGTTCGACGGGAACCCCGACACCCGCTGGGCCGAGGGCGCCTTCTACCCCGGCACCGACGAGTCGCTGAAGGTCACCCTGTCCAAGCCGGTGACGACCAACCACATCCTCCTGCTGCAGCCCCAGACCGGCCCCCGCAACAGGTGGATCACGAAGGTCACGGTGCACTTCAACGGGCGCTCCCCCGTCACCCGGAAGCTCATCGCGATCTCGCGGCGCGAGCCGGGCCAGGTGATCGACTTCCCGACCCGCACCTTCACGACCATGACCATCACGGTCGACGCCACCAGCTCGGGGATCCGGGAGAACTACAACGGCTTGAGCGGGGTCGGGTTCGCCACCGTCGCCATCCCGGGCGTCGCGCCGGTCGTCCAGACGCTGCGCTTGCCCACCGCGTTGCTCGCGCAGTCCGGGACCTCGTCGATCGACCACGCGCTCGTGATCCTCATGAACCGCATCCGCGCCGCGGACGTCCCGCCGCGCAGCGACCCCGAGCCGGACATGTCACGGAGCTTCACGTTGCCCAGGGCGCGGAGCTTCTCCATCGGCGGGACCCTTCGGATCTCTGCCCTGGACCCCGATCCGGTGATCGACCAGCTGGTCGGCCGCACTCCGGTGACGGTGGACGACCAACAGGCCGTGAGCTCCCCCGAGGCTGAGGTCGTGTTCACCAACTCGTCGGGCCGGCTGCCGGGTGACCTCAGCGCCAGCGCGTACTCCGCGATCGACGGCAACCCCACGACATCGTGGATGCCCGGGTTCGGCAACCAGGTCGGGGGCTGGATCCAGTACTCCTTCGACCGACCGGTCACCTTCGACCACCTCAACCTGCAGCTGGTGACCGACGGGCGGCACTCGATCCCGACCGAGGTCACGATCACGACCAGCAGCGGCTCGCGCGTCGTCACGCTGCCCCCCGTCCCCGACGGCAAGGGGCGCGCCCAGGGCTCGACCACCGCAGATCCGGTGAGCTTCCCGGCCCTCACCGGCCAGACGGTGCGCATCACCATTGACAAGTTCCGCGCGCTGCACGAGCTCGACTACTACGGGACCGGCCAACAGACGTTCCCGGTCGGGATCGCCGAGGTCGGGATCCCCGGCGTCGTCGCCCCGCCGACCCCGGCGACCATCCCCTCGCAGTGCTTCTCGAACCTGCTCAGCATCGACGGGACGCCGATCGACATCCGGATCACCGGCACGTCGGCCAACGCGCTGCAAGGCGGCGCCCTCGAGATCTCGGGTTGCGGCAACTCGGCCAACGGCATCACGCTCAGCGCCGGCCAGCACGTCGTCCAGACCTCGCCCTACCAGGCGGCCGGCCTGGACGTCGACGCGCTGTGGCTCACCTCGGCCGCGGGCGGCGCCGCCCAGCCGCTCACCCTGGTCGGCACGGTCCCGGACCTCAGCCCGCCGACCCCGGCGACCCCCTCGGTGAAGGTCCTCCACCAAGACCGCACCCACGTCGAGGTCAAGGTGACCGGGACCGGCAGCCCGTTCTGGCTCGTGCTCGGACAGAGCCAGTCCAAGGGCTGGAAGGCCTCGGTGAAAGGGGGGGCCTCGTTCGGCTCGTCGAGCCTGATCGACGGGTACGCGAACGGGTGGCTGATCTCGGGCCCGGCGACTGTCGGTACCCACGTGTTCGAGATGACCTGGACGCCCCAGGAGGTGGTGGACGTCGCGCTGCTCGCCTCCGCGGCGACCCTGCTCGTGAGTGGCGCCCTCGTCGTGCTGCCGCCGTCGATGCTGGGTGCGGCGTGGAACAGCACCCGACGACTGCGGCGGCTCCCGCGACGGTTGCGCCGACGGAGAGGCGACGCGACGGGCGAGGGAAACGACGAGCCCCACGCCGCGTCGCCCGCGTCGGCCGTCCCGACACGCCGGGAGCTCCGGCGAGCCAAAAGGGCCGTCCTCTATGACGACCCCGACCAACGCGTCCCGGTGCTCACGTCGTTCCTCGACACCGGGGGGCCGCGGCCCCACTGGCTCGTCATCGGGCTCGCCGCGATCGTCACCGGCGGCGTCGCCGGCGCGGTCACCGCGCCGCTCGCGGCGCCGATCATCGCTGCCGCGGTCGTCCTCGGGTGCCTGGTGCGACGCAGCAGGCCGCTGTTCGTGCTGGTGCCGGTCATCCTCCTCGCCGCGACCGGTGACTACGTGGCGCAGACCCAGATCAACTTCCGCTACATCTCCAACATCGGTTGGGCCGCCGCGTTCCCCGACGCCAACACGCTCGCCTGGATGGCCGTGATCGCCCTCGTCGCTGGCACCGTCGTCGAGGTCACTCGGTGGCGTCCCTGGCAGCCGCTGCCGGCGCTCGCCGCATCACCGTCCCAGGAGTTCGACACGGTGCCCGTCGACGACGAGACATCTCACCTCGATGAGCCCACCGCATCGGTGACCCCACCCGTGGCCGAGGAGGCGCCACTCGCCAAGACCTCCCCTGACGGCGAGACGCTGCCCGTCGACGACGAGGCACCTCTCGTCGATGAGCCCACCGCATCCGTGGACCTTCCCCTGCCCGAGGAGGAGCCACTCGCTGAGACCGCTGAGGCCCCACCCCAGGAGGTTGGCGAGGCCGTGACCGCGGCCGGCGTGGACAGATCCGACTCGACGCCCGAGGCGACCTCGGAAGCCGTCAGTGACGACGCCGCAGCTGGGGCAGTTGAGACCCCAGCGGACACCGGCGAGGTCGGACCACAGGAGTGAGCGGCACCGATCAGGCACCCGAATCGGTCTCGGTGCCCGGAACGCCGATCCCACCGGTCAGCCGCGATCGCGACCGTTCAGGGCTCGCCGAGGATCTCAGGCCACACCCGGGGGCCGAGCCAATCTCCGAAGCGGTAGACCTCGGCCAGGGTGTCGGGGTCGGCGGCATTCGAGGCACCGAATTTGAAATACGGGAAGTGGATCCCGTCGGGCGATCTCACGATCACGCCGTTGATCGATGAGGCGAACCGCCCACTCGGGCAGAACAACGAGTCAAGGTCGACATAAGAGGTCGTCAGGAGGTTGCTGGCCACCACCTCACGCGCGATCGCGTTGAAATGGTCGACGCGGGCGGTCGCGTCGGCCGGCCACGGCGCACCGCTCGGCTGCTCGCCGCTGTCGTAGCAGGGCGCGCCGAACAGGACGACGTGTGCTCCCTGGGAAGCACCGATGGTGACGGCCTCGTTGAGCTGCTGACGGACGTAGCTCGCGAAGGCCGGGTTGGTGATGTTCGTCCACTGGCCTTGCCACTTGACGTTGCTCACCTCCCACCGCCCGACCAGGATCGCCACCACCGCCGGTTGGTACTGCTCGACGTAGGAGGTCCAGATCGCCGGCCACTGTTGGGCGACCGGGGTGTCGGGCCGGCAGGGCGGCCCGGGCGGCTCCTCGGTGGCGCCGGTCTGGACGTCCTCGACCATGGCCACACCGCACTGCACGATGCCGTGGTCCTGGAGCGTCGCGCCGTACTTGGCGGCGTCGACAGACAACCCGAAACCGAACGTGACCGCGGTGCTGTCGCCGAGGAGGAGCACTGTCTTCGAGGGACCCGAAGCCGGGACGGTGCCGGCGACGGCGCTCGGCGCGACCGAGCTGGGCGGAGGCGGCAGTGGGCCCGGGAGGCCCGCGGCCGCCGCCCCCGCGCCCGACGTGGTCAGCAGGGTCGCGACGGCCGCGGCGGCAATCGCGGTCGGCGTCGCGACCCAGGCCCGCCAACGCCGAAGCACGTCCCCATGACGAATGGGCCGCTCGAGGGCGTAGAACGAAACGGTGGCCACGGCGAGGGTGACCCCGGCCCGGACCCCGAACAGCGGATAGCCGGTGAGGCCGACGCGCGCCGCGTCGAGCCACTGGAACAGCGGGAAGTGCCAGAGATACAGGCCGTAGGAGATCCGTCCGAGGTAGCGCAGCGGCGCGATCGACAAGAAGCGGCCGAGCAGCGATCCGGGGGAACAGACCGCACAGAACAACACCGCCGCAGTGGCGAGCGCCACCACGAGGAACCCACCCCGCCACAAGAAGTTCCCCGTGTACGCGAGCCGCCACCACAAGATGCCGGTCGCCGTCGCCCCGGCCAACCCGAGCGCCCCGAGAGCCCGGCGCACCGCAGGGCTCTTCGGACTCCAGAGCGGGTCGGCGGCCGAGACGGGCGACCCGGCCGCCGACCGTTCGGCGACCAGCGCCAGGGCGACGGCAAGGGCGGCCCCGACCAGCAGGCACTGGGCGTGGGTGTCGGTGCCGTAGTAGAGCCGGGTGGGGTCCGTCCCCGGGTGGTACAAGAGCGCCATCTCGATGGCCGAGCCGAGCGCGCCGACGACGCAGATCCCGAGCAGCAGGCGAAGGCTCTTCGACCATCGCAGCACGGCCAACACGACGAGCGGCCAGACCACGTAAAACTGCTCTTCGATCGCGAGCGACCACGTGTGGGTCAGAAGCGACACCGGGCCGGTCTGCACGAAGTAGTTCCCGCCGGTCGCGATGAAGTGCCAGTTTGCGAAATAAAACAGCGCGCTCAGGGCGTCGCCGCGCAAGCCCGGGTAGGTCCCGGCGGGCACCGCGTAGCGGGCGTAGAACACGACGAAGAGCACCACGGCGACCAGGGCCGGCAGCAATCGACGGGCGCGCCGGGCCCAGAACCGCCGCAACCTGATGGTCATCCTCTGCCGCCATTCGCCGAGGAGCAGCGAGGTGATGAGAAAGCCCGAAAGCACGAAGAAGGAGTCGACGCCGAGGAACCCCGCCGGCAGGAAAGGCACCCCCCCGTGGAAGGCCATGACGCCGGCGACGGCGAACGCCCGCACACCGTCGAGGGCGGGCACATAGCCGAGACTCGGCGGCCCCGGCGGGGCGTCGGGCTCCGGCCCGCCCGGGACCCACGTCCGCCGCGACGTCCCCCGGCCTTTTCGAACGAGGTTCGCCACCTGGTCGGACCCTCCCCTCGAGACCGGAGCCGAGCGCGGCCCAGTCTTCCAGACCGCGCTCGAAGCACCCGGGCGGGCGGCGTCGCTACGTCGGAAGCGGGACCGCCGGGATCGGGCCGAGCGCCGCCGGGTCACCGCCACCGGGGTCGGTCGGTCGCGCGGTGGGGCTTCTCGGCGAGGAGAACCAAGCGAAGAATCGCTTGGCCCGCAGCGCCGGCTTCTCAACGATGAAGTAGCTCAGCGCCGCGACGACGATCGTCGCCCCGAAGACCTCGCCGAACATCCCCCAGAACGCCACGTTGAAAAAGACCTTCATGCCGAACAGGCGTGGGTAGTACTTCACGAGCTCGCTGAGCAGCGTCTGGTGCCAGAGGTAGAGGCCGTAGGAAATCGCACCGAGCGAGGCCATGGGCCACGAGCGCAGGAACCGGCGCACGAGCCCGCGGTCCTGGGGCCCGAACACCGCAGGCAGGAGGAGGAAGAACGCGAACGCTCCATAGAGCGTCTGGCGGGAGATGTCCGCGTAGGTCTTGGTGTAGAGCGCGGCGCGGGGGAGCCCCAGGTGGCTCACTCCGACAAAACAGACCGCGGCAAGCAGCCAGCTGGCCCAGGGGAACCAACCGGCGGACATCCAGCGCGGCTCGGCGTCGCGCAGATGCGCCCAGCCGCTCAGCACAGCCAGCAGCATGCCGAGCGCGAACAGGTCGAGCTCGGCCGGGAGCCACACTGTCATGGCCGAGAAGACCGCGCCGTGGCCGAGCTGGTTGGAGAGCACCCAGAACCGCCAGGCCAGGCTGATGACGACGAGGACAAGGAGGAAGCTCACCTCGCGCACGAGGCGCTGGTTGGGTGTGCGACGCGCCGCGTTCCGGCCGATGTAGAGGGCGTAGAGCGGGAGCAACAGGTAGAAGGACATCTCGACGCTCAGGGTCCAGGCCTGGGTGATCCCGCCCAGCGCCTGGGCCGGGATGTAGATCTGCGCGAACAGGTAGTGCGAAACGTACGCAGACCAGCCGCCGGGGCCCATGCCGTCGGCATGCAGGATGGTCGTGGTCACGAACAGCGCCACCCAGTACGCGGGCACGATCCGGAGCAGCCGGCGCATCCAGAAGGCGCCGGTTCGCCGGGTGCCGCTCGGCCGTCAGGTGGGCCACCGCGAAGGGGCGGTACAGGAGGAAGCCCGAGATCAAGAAGAAGACCGCCACGCCGATCTCGAGGCGCGACGTGTAGATCCCGACCGACGGGTTGCGCAACGTCAGCCCCGAGACGAACCCGACGTGCACACCGACGACGGTCCCGGCTGCGATCGGCGCGAAGCCCGTCGAACCCTGGAAACCGCGGGGGGCGCACCGGAGTCGGTGCCTCCTGGCCGGGCTCGATCTCGACCTCCTCGGGCGGGGCCGGGTCGGCCGGCTCCCCCTCGGCGTCTGCCGGCTCGCCCTCGGGGTCCGACGACTCGCTCTCGGGCTTGGACGACTCGCCCTCGGGATCGGTCGACGGCAGTTCCCGGGTGGTCGTCACGTCGGTCACGCCCGCCGGCTCCCCCTCAGGCGACCGGCCTCGTCGGCGAGGACCCCGAAGGTCGTAAGCGCCGTTTCGTCCCAGACGAAGCGTCGGGACACGGCGAGCGCGCCTTCGGCGAGACGGGCCCGGAGCTCGTCGTCGGCCAGGATCGCGCTACGCCGCGGTGGCGACGTCCTCCATGGAGTCGACGAGGACGCCGGAGACACCGTCGACGAGCGCATCTTCGTGTCCGGCGATCCGCGTCGCGACCGTCGGGGTGCCGCACGCGCCGGCCTCGGTCAGCGTCATCCCCCAGCCCTCCCGGGCCGACGTGGATACGAGCAACCAGGCGCGCCGGTACAGCTCGACCAGGGCCGCGTCGCTCACCCGTCCCGGGAGGGTGAGCCACTGCTCGGCCCCGGCGGCACGCACCCGCGCCTCGAGGGCGGGGCGCTCGTAGCCCTCACCGACGACGACGGCCCGCAGCCCCGGGTGGTCGGCGCGCAGCTTGGCCATGGCGTCGATGAACCAGTCGAACCGCTTCACCGGCACGAGGCGGCCCACGGCCACGACGAGCGGATCGGGGTCCTTCGCCACCCCCTCGGTGAAGCGGGGGTCGATGCCCGGCGACGCCACGGTTACCCGGCCCTCCGCGAAGCCGAGGCGCTCGACGATCTCGGCCTTGGACGACGCCGACAGCGTGACGATCGCGTCGCGGCGATACAGCGGGCGGGGCAAGCCGCTGCTCGATGGTCCGAGCCGAGCCGAGCCAGGCGTGCGGAGAGCACCATCTGCCACATCTCGGCGTGCACGTGGTGCAGGAAGATGACCCGGGGCCGGCGCGCCCACACCGGAGAGAAGAAGGGCATGCCGTTCCAGATCTCGACGACCCCGTCGCCGGCGCCGATCGTGGCGGGAGAGGCCCCGGGCGATCGTCCTCGGGAACACCGCGTAGCGACCACCCTCGCGATGGGCCAGGTAGCCGCCCCGCTCGACCGCCCGGGCCGCCCCGTCCACCCGCGAGGTCCAGAGCCGCACGTCGACGCCGGCCGCGGCCCAGCGGGTCAGGACCTCGTGGGCGTGGAGCTCCGAGCCGCCGGCCTCGGGATCGTCCAGGTCCCGCCAGGCCACCACGTCGACACGGCGGATGCCCGACTCCTCGACGCGCGTGTGCAGCCTTTCCTGGGCGTTGGCGCTGTGCTGACCCATTGGGAACACCCTCAGTGGCATGCGTGTCTGGGCGACGGCCCCCATTGGGCACGCCGGGTTGCGCACCGCGTTGCCGCCTCGCTCGATCGGATTCCCCCCGCCCGGAGCGTCCGCACACACTACCGGCCGGGGCCCCCAGCCCACCAGGCTGAACACCCGCTGCCGATGGCGGACAAGGGCGCTTGGGTAGGCTCGGCGGCCACCATGGCGGCAGGGGGCGGCAGGGGGCCGCGGGGGGCGTGCGCGCTGCTCTCGTTCGGCGCGATCGTGGCGTCGGCGCTGAGCTGGGCCGCGCCCGGCAGCGGGGGCGGCGTCCCCCGCCGTCCCGATCGTCCCGCCGGGCTTCCACATGGCGAGCCTTTCGCCGAGCCAGTCGGACCCGGTGCGGGTGTGGATCCTGGGCGACAGCGTGATGAACGACGCCTCGCCAGCGATCGCCGCCGCGCTGGCGGCGACGGGGGAGGCCACCGTCGTTGCCGACTCCTCCTTCGGGGGGTGGGGTCTCACCACGCAGCCCGCATGGATCCCGCAAAGCCAGCAGATCCTGGAGGACTACCAACCCCAGGTCATCATCGGCACCTGGGCGTGGGACGACACCCTGGCCGGCAACGACCCCAAGCTGTATGCCTCCCTGCTGGCGCAGGCCATCCGGGTCTGGACGGAGCCGGGCGACGGGGTCCAGCTGGTCGTCTTGTTGCAGTACCCGCCGGTCGGCCCCAACACCTTCTTGTTCTCCCCCGCAGAGCGGGCGCGGTACTGGCTCGAGGTCACCCAGGAACAGGACGCCTGGGACCGCATCGCCCGGAGCATGGTGTCGGTGTTCCCCGGCCATGTGGCCTACCTGACGACCTCGCAGCTGTTCGCACCCGGCGGGCGGTTCCTCACCTGGACCGAGACCCCGAGCGGATCGTTGGTGCGGATCCGCCAACTCGACAACGTCCATCTGTGCCCCTTCGGAGCGGCGGAGCTGGGCCAGCTCGTGGTGGGCGATATGCAGTCGATGCTCGGGCTCGGACCGCCGGCCTCCGGATGGCAGATCGGGCCCTGGACCGCCGACCCGCGCTACAACTTCGGCATCGGCGGCCCGGGGGCCTGCCCCGACGACCAGCCACTCCCCGGCTACGACGGGCTGCTGCTGCCCAAGCCCGGTCCGGAGCTCGGCTGATGCCGGCGGAGCAGCCGACGCCCCGACCATCGACGTTACGCTGGGCCACCATGGCGTCGACGACCGCGCAGCGCCGCGCCCGGACGCTCCCCACGGTGCCCGCCAAAGGGCTGGCCCGCTCGATCGCGCTCGCCCGGGTCTTCCGGCTCGAGCAGCCCGACCCCGAAACCTTCTATAGGGTCGTCGCCCTCGACACGATCCGCCAGATCCGGGAGTACACCGAGCTGGCCGGCCGGACCGTGGTGGACGTGGGCGGCGGCGGCGGCTACTTCACCGAGGCGTTCACCGAGGCTGGGGCCCGTTCCGTGCTGGTGGAGCCCGACACCCTGATCGAGCGCACGTTCCGACCACAAGACCCGGCCCGTCCGACCCCCGCCGAGCGCCACCGCCTTGCCGTGCAGGCCGGCCGCCGGGCTCCGGGCGCCACCATCGCGGGCGACGGGTACCGGCTCCCCTTCGAGGACGGGGTCGCCGATCTCGCCTTCTCCTCCAACGTGCTCGAGCACGTCGCCAACCCGACCGCACTGGTGGCCGAGATGATCCGGGTGACGCGCCCCGGGGGCCTGCTCTACGTCTCGTTCACCGCGTGGTACTCGCCGTGGGGCGGACACGAGACCGCGCCGTGGCACTACCTCGGCGGCGAGCGGGCGGCGCGGCGGTACGAGGCCAAGACGGGGCACCCACCCAAGAATCTGTACGGGGTCTCGCTCTTCCCGTTCCACGTCGGCTCGGCGCTGCGCATGGCCCGGTCGTTCTCGGACAGGGCGGTGCTCGTCGACGCGCTCCCCCGCTACTCCCCGCACTGGATGCGCTTCGTCGTCCACCTTCCCGCCGTGCGCGAGCTCGCGACCTGGAACCTGCTCCTCGTCATGTGCCGCCTGGCCGACTCCAAGCCGAGGGCCCGCCCGTGACCCACACGCACCTCGCGGCGGGCGTCCTCGTCAGCGCGATCTCTGCGGTCCTCTACAACGTCGGCTTCGTCTTAGAGAAGCACGCGCTGGGCGACATGGAGTCGGTCCACGCTCGGCGCCTGTGGCACCTGGTGGGCTCGGTGGTGTCCTCACCGGTGTGGGTGATCGGGTTCTGCTCGATGCTGGTGGGCCTCGGGCTCCAGGTGCTCGCCCTCTCGCTCGTGCCCATCTCGGTGGTCCAGCCGATCTTCGTGTCGGGCATCGTGGTGCTGCTGGTGCTCAGCCACGTGACGTTGAAGGAGCATCTCGGCCGGCGTGAGTGGGCGGCGATCGCGCTCGTCGCCCTGGCCCTGCTCTCCATCAGCCTCTCCCTCGACTCGGCGAGCGACCAAGCCGGGACCCAAGGCGCCTTCGGCTCGCTCGTCGCGGCGGCGGTCCCGACCATCGCCGTGGCGTTCTGGCTGTTCCTCTTGGCCGACCGCCTGCGCGACGGTGGCGTCCGCCGGGCCGCGGTGCGCGCGCCGTTGTTCGGACTGGCCTCCGGTCTCATGTACGGGGTCGCGTCGCTCGCGACCAAGGCCGTCTCGGCCATCGTCGAAAAGCGCGGCGTGTGGGAGTCGATTCCCCACGTGCTGGCGTCCCCGTACCTCTACGCGCTGGTGGCGACGTCGGTGTTCGGGCTGCTCTTGTTCCAGACGGCCCTCCAGCGCTGCCCGGCATCGGTCGTGGTGCCGGTCTCCAACGTCGTCTCGAGCGTCTACGTGGTGGCCGTCGGCACGGTCATCTTCGGCGAGCACCTCCCGGCCGCCGACTGGAAGCTCGCGCTGCGCATCGTCGGGTTCGTCGCGGTCTTCGTGAGCGTCCTGTTGCTCGCCAACGCAAAGTCCCAGGTCAAAGAGCCCGAGATGCCGCTGTTGGAGGAACCGGTCGTGCTCCCGACGCTGGCCGAAGAACCCGAGTCGGTCCGCTCGATCGACTAGTCCCGCTCCGGGCTCAGCGGGCCCCGCCCGGCCAGGGCAGGATGGGTGCGTCGCGGCCGGTTCCGCCGCCGACGTCGTCGGGGGTCTCGACCTCGGCCGCCCGCTCCTCGTGGTACTCCTCTTCGACGTTCACCGACCACACGTCGTGCGACGCGCCGTGGATGTTCTCCACCGTCAGCATCGCGGTGAACATGGAGTGGTCCTGGTTGTTGTACTTGTGCATCCCGTTGCGCCCCACCAGGTGCAGGTTGGGCGCGTGCTGGTCCAGCCACTCCACGATGGTGGCGACGTTCTGGCGATAGGAGAAGTCGTAGTAGGGATAGGCCTTCTTCACCCGGACCACGTAGCCCCGCTCGACCGCGTCGGGGCCGACCAGACCCAAGCGGCCGAGCTCGGTCGTGGCCAGCTTGATGAGGTCGTCGTCGTCGGTGCTCCAGAGCGCGTCGCCCTCGAACACGAAGTACTCGAGACCGAGGCACGTGGTGCCCTCACGCACCATGTAGGGCGACCACTGGCCGAAGTTCTGGATCCGCCCCACGTGCACGTCGGGCGCGTGCACGTAGATCCAGTTGTCGGGGAAGCCCGCCTCGAGCGGGACGACCAGGGCGACGGTGAGGAAGTCCCGGTAGTGCAGGTCGGCCCCCGCCGTGGCGACGGGGACCGGGACCGGCGGGTCGATGGCGGCGACGAGTTCGGCCACCGGCATCGACGAGATCACGTGGCTGGCCGGCTGGAAGCGGCGCTCGCCGTGGTGCTCGAGGGTGACCCCGGTCGCCCGACCCCCCTCGAGGTGGATGGCGGTGACCCTCGTCTCCATGAGCACGGTGCCCCCCAGCTGCTCCACCTTGTCCCGGCACACCTCCCACATCATCCCGGGCCCGTATTTGGGGTAGCGGAACTCCTCGATCAAGGTGGTGATCTTGGTCTGGTTGCGCCGAGGGCTGAGCGCGTTCAGGATCGCCTTGCCGAGGTCCAGGTTCTTGACCCGCTGGGCCGCGAAGTCGGCCGGCATGTCGGACACCGGCACACCCCACACCTTCTCGGTGTAGGTCTTGAAGAGATGGTGGTAGAGGCGGCGCCCGAAGCGGGCCACCAGCCATCCCTCGTAGTTGGTCTGGTCCTTGGGCTTGAACACCCGGGCCCGGAAGTACGAGAGCCCGCAGAGCAGGGCCTCGGTGGGGCCCAGGTTCTTCAGCGCGTTGAAGGGCCGAACCGGGTAGTCGTAGTACTTCCCCTTGTAGAAGATGCGGCTCTTGCGGGGCCGGACCAAGAAGTCCTCGGCCGGGAGGATCTCGTTCCAGAAGTCCTCGACCGGCTTCACCTTGGTGAAGAACCGGTGGCCCCCGATGTCGAAGCGCCACCCGTCGCGCTCGACGGTGCGGCTGATCCCGCCCACCACGTTGTCGGCCTCCGCCACGACGACGGGGTCGCCCAGCTGGAGCAACCGATAGCCGGCGGTCAGGCCGGCCGGTCCGGCCCCGATGATGACGACCGGACGCTCGGCCGAGGGACGGTCCTCGGACGGCGCGTCCGGGGCGATCTCTCGTGACGTGCTCAACAGGCTTCCCTCCGCCGCGCCGCCCGGCGCGGCCCCGCCCTGGCCCATGAACGGCGGTCCCTCGTTGGCCCCGACGTTAGTGGATGGGCCCACGCCTGCCCCCGCTCACGGGACCGAGAGGTTCAAGAACGCGAGCAGGGCGTATGCGAACAGCCCGGCCGCCGACAGCACCAGCACGGTCCGCTCGACCCGACGCGACGCGAGACCCATGGCGCCGACCACCACCAGCGGGAAGGCGCTCAGTGCATAGCGCTCGAAGGAGTCGAGGTTGGTTCCCGACAACGCGACGAGCACCACCCCGGTGGCGAAGGCCCCGTAGGAGGCGGGTAGCCGGCGCCACACGAAGACCAGCACGATCACGACCAGGATCACCCAGGGGACGTGCAGCGCTGTGCCGAAGTGGTGGTGCAGGGCGCCCTTGGCGTCATCGAGGAGCGTGCGGAACGGATCGGACAGCCCGCCGTGGTGCCCGGCCGAGGTCTGGACCCGCAGCGGCAGCCAGAAGTCGCCGTCGACGGCGGCCGACCAGCCGAGGAAGGTGGCGAGCCCGGCCACCGGGCCGACCAGCGCGGCGACGATCCCCAGGCGCTCCGCTCGAGCGGCCCTCCCCCACCGGCGCAGACCCTCGACCGCGATCGGCAGCACCAGGAGGACCCCGAGGGGCCGGGTCAACGCGCCGGCGTAGGCGAACGCGGCGGCCCACCACCACCACGACGGTCGCCGGTCGAGGGCCGGCCGCAGGCACAAGAAGCAGGCCGTGGTGCACACGAGCAGCAGCCCCTCGGCGTAGCCGAGCACGAGGGTGAAGGCCGGAGGGGCGAGAGAGAAGAGCCAGGCGCTGCGCGAGGACAGCGCCTCGTCCCCGGTCTCCCGGCGCACCAGCGCGACGAGGAGCGCAGTGCCGATCAGCGCGCCCAGGTTCGCGATCAGCACGACCGCCACGCCGTCGTCGATGCCCGGCAGCCAGGCCAGCGCCCGGGCCGCCAGAGGGAACAGCGGGAAAAACCGCAGCGCCTGGTGGCCGAGCGGCGCGTACCCCACCTTGGCGATCGACTCGTAGAACCCGGCGTCCCACGCGAGCAGGCCCTGGTGGACCCGGAACGCGGTGGCGGCCGACGGATGGTCGCGCGAGACGACCAGGTGGGCGAGCGCCAGCGCGGCCAGCACGATGACCCGGGCCCCGATGAAGGGCACGAGCACCGCGCGCAGCGCGCCGACCGCTCGCGCCGAGAGGCGCCGGGGTTCTGCGACCGGCTCGGCCGGCGTCGAGCTCACGACCCTGGCGTCGTCGAAAGCTTCTTGTACTGGGTGAGGTCCATCGGCTCGTAGTACTTGCCGGGACGCTGGGTCACCCAGGTCCGGCCCCCGTACCCCGGCGACTGGAGCAGCTCGGTCGCGATGGTCTCGCAGCGCGTGCCGTAGCCCTGGTAGCCCGTGGCCCACACCAGCCAGATCTGGTGCTCCGACCCGGCCAACGCCTGGATCTCATGGACGAAGCTCGTGGGCGAGACCCGCTCGATGGCGGACTTGTAGTCGACCCAGTCGATGATTGCCGGGCTCTCCGAGCGCGGGTAGGTGATCTGGTGGTACCCGCGCGACGCGGTGAGCCGGTAGACCGCCGGACCCAGCTGGTCCGGGCAGTAGGCGATGATGTCACCGGGGCGCGCCTGGTGGGCCAGCACCGCCGCCACCGGGCTCGCCTGGGTGCGCTGGGTGTCGACGTTCTGGGCGCCGACCGCGAGCCCGGCCACCGCGGCGACCGCCAGGATCCCGGCGCGCGCCGCGGGTCGCGCAGGGTCATGAGCCCCATCACCACAAGGATGAGGAACGGGATGAAGACGACCGACGCGTAGCGGTTGGAGTAGCCGCTCTTGGTCAAGAGGCCACCGCCCACCGCGATCACGAGGGTGGCGAACACGGCGAAGGTCAAGGCCCGCGAACGCGGCCTGGTGTGCAGGTCGAGGTCGATGTGCCAGCGATCCCTCGCCACCCCGAACACCGCGAGGAAGACGAGGATCAGGTAGATGACGGCCAGCAGGCGCCCCTGGTTGGAGCCCGCGGTCGAGAGCGTGGCCTGGTTGTCGGTGAACCCGGTGAGCGCGCTCGACGATCGCCCCGAAGTTGCCGGCCGCCGCCCACGGCGTGCCGGTGTGGCGGGACTGGAAGAAGAAGGTGGGGAGCCACGGGACGAACGCGATGCAGCCGACGATCAGCGCGCCGAAGGACCAGCGCGCGTTGGTCCGGCGGGCCGCGTCTGGCTGGCCCTTTCGGCCCTGCCAGAGCAGCCACACCGCGAGCGTGGCGACGAGATACAGCGCCCAGTACTGCGTGTAGAGCAGCGCCGCGGTGACGACCGCGACGGCGACGAGGTTCCAGGCGGTGGCCCGGTGCATGGCCCGGTCGAGCCCGAGGAACCCAAGCACCGTGAGGAGCATCACGAGCGAGTACATCCGGGCCTCGGTGCCGTAGTAGATGGCAAAGGGCGCGGTCGCCACGAGCACCAGCACCGCCCATGCGCTGGCCCGCCCGTAGCGGCGACCTGCCAGCCAGGCGAGCGGCAGCGTCACGACCGAGATGACGCCCGAAAGGGAGCGCACACCCTCGTTCGACGTGCCGAAGACCTTCATCCAGAAGTGCAAAAGCACGTAATAGAGCGGCGGCGCGCCGTCCTGGCGCAACAGGTGGTGGAGCTGGCTCAGCGGCCGCCGCGCGATGTCGACGGTCAGCGCCTCGTCGAGCCACAGATCCGAGCGGGTCCAGAAGCGCAGCACGAGGCCGACTGCGACGACGACCAGGACCCCGACGGCGGCGACCTTCCGCCAGCCGCCCGCCAGTTGTGTCGGCTCCTCGGGGGTTGGGTCCGGGTCGCCCGCCGCGCCCGGGGCCGTCGGCTCGGCGACGGTGGCCACGTCCACGGGCCGGAATGGTAGGCGATGGTCCCCGGGGCGAGGCCGCTACGGCCGGCGTCGGAGCGGTCCCGCCTACTCGGAGGGCGCCTCAGTCGGGTCGGTTGCCGCGTCGGAGGGCGCCTCAGTCGGGGCGGTTGCCGCTTCGGAGGGCGCCTCGGTCGGGGCGGGTGCCGCCTCGCCGCTGTGCTCGGCCGCGTACTCGGCCCAGGCAGCCTGCGCCTCGGTCTCCGGGGTGAACTCACCCTCGGCGTAGTCGAAGTTGCCGATGTAGTTGCCCTCGGCGTCGTACGCGTGCTCGCCGAAGGCCTCGCGATACTCCTCGGAGACCTCGCCGCCCTCGGCGGCCTGCTTGATCGAAAGGCTGATCCGCCGGCGCTGCAGGTCGATCTCGATGATCTTCACCCAGAGCTCCTCGCCCGGGGTCACCACCTGCTCGGGGACGTCGACGTGGTGGGTCGCCATCTCCGAGATGTGCACCAGACCCTCGATGCCGTCGCCCACCTGGACGAAGGCGCCGAACGGGACGAGCTTGGTGATCCGCCCGTAGACGAGCTGGCCCACCTGGTGGCCGTCGGCGAACTCCTGCCAGGGGTCGGTCTGGGTGGCCTTGAGCGAGAGGCTGATCCGCTCCTTGTCCAAGTCGACGTCGAGCACTTCGACCTCGATCTCGTCGCCCACCTGGACCACCGAGGACGGGTGGTCGACGTGCTTCCAGCTGAGCTCGGACACGTGCACGAGACCGTCCATGCCGCCCAGGTCGACGAAGGCGCCGAAGTTGACCACCGAGGACACGACACCCTTGCGGCGCTCGCCCGGCTTCAGGTTGGTGAGGAAGTCGCCGCGCTGCTCCTTCTGCGCCTCCTCCAGCCACGCCCGCCTCGAGAGCACCACGTTGTTGCGGTTGCGGTCGAGTTCGATGATCTTGGCCTCGATGATCTTGCCCACATAGGGCTGCAACTCGCGGACCCGGCGCAGCTCGACGAGGGAGGCCGGCAGGAAGCCCCGCAGGCCGATGTCGACGATGAGCCCGCCCTTCACCACCTCGATGACCGGACCCTTCACGATCTCGTCGGCGTCCTTCAGGTGCTCGATGGTCGCCCAGGCCCGCTCGTACTGGGCCCGCTTCTTGGACAGGACCAGGCGCCCCTCCTTGTCCTCCTTTTGGAGGACTAGGGCTTCGACGTGGTCGCCGAGCGAGACGATCTCCTCGGGGTGGACGTCGTTGCGGATGGAGAGCTCGCGGGCCGGGATGACGCCCTCGGACTTGAAGCCGATGTCGAGCAGCACCTCGTCGCGGTCGATCTTGACCACCTTGCCCTCGACGAGATCCCCATCGTCGAACTCGATGATCGTGCCCGCCATGGCCTCCTCGAGGGAGGCACCGCCCATGTCGTCCTCGGTGATCTTGCGGGGGAGGTAATGGCCTTCGTCATCGAAGGTGCCCATGGCCTCCTCGGACCACGGGGCAATCGGCTGGGCGGACATGGAAGAAACGGACTCGCTTTCACTGAGGACGGTCGCCGAATGCGGCGAGGGGTGCAACAGGCCGGCCCGAAGGCCGCGGCCAGGTAAAACAGCGTACCACCGGCTACCCGCTCTTGGCCTCGGCCCACGAGCGGCCCCAGGCCATCGACACCTCGAGGGGCACCGACAGCTCGGCGGCCGAGGTCAGCGCGTCGTGGACCAGCGGGCGGACCTCGTCCTTCTCAGCGCTCGCCACCTCGACGATGACCTCGTCGTGGACCTGGAGGACGAGGCGGCTCGTGAGCTCGGCCGCGCTCAGCGCGTGGTCGACGCGGACGAGCGCCGTCTTGAACAGGTCGGCCGCCAACCCCTGGATGCCGGCGTTCATGGCCTGGCGCTCGGCTGCCTGGCGCACCCGGAAGTTCCGGTCGGAGAGCTCGGGCAGGGGGCGGATCCGCCCGAACGCCGTGCGGGTATAGCCGCGACGCCGCGCCTCGACCACGGTGTCGTCCATATAGGCGCGCACGGCGGGGAACGCGCCGAAGTAGCGGCTCATGATCTCGGAGGCCTCCTCGACCCCGGTCGACAGCCGCCGCGCCAACCCGTAGGCCTCCATCCCGTAGGCGAGGCCGTAGGACACCATCTTCGAGTACTCGCGCTGGGTCCTGGTGACCTCCTCGACGGGGATCCCGTAGACGCCCGAGGCCACCGCACGATGGATGTCGGTGCCCGACGCGAAGGCGTCGCGCAGCCCCGGGTCAGCGGCCAGATGGGCGAGCACCCGGAGCTCGATCTGGTCGTAGTCGGCGACGAGGAACTCGTGTCCTTCGGCGGGGACGAAGACGCGCCGGAAGCGCTTGCCCGAGTCCGAACGCACCGGGATGTTGTGGAGGTTGGGGCGCTCCGAGGACAGCCGGCCGGTCCGGGCCACCGTCTGGCGGAAGGAGGCATGGATCCGACCGTCGTCGGCCACCTCGGCGAGCAGCGTCTCGCCGTAGGTGGACCGCAGCTTCTCCACCTCCCGGTAGCGCAGCAGGGTCTCGACGATCGGGTGCTGGTCGCGCAGTCCCTCCAAGGTGCCGGCGTCGGTCGAGTACCCGGTCTTGGTCCGCCGTCCCGGCTTGAGTCCGATCTCGTCGTAGAGCACGGTGCGCAGCTGCGGCGTCGAGTTGACGTTGAACTCGTGGCCGGCCAGCTCGTGGATCTCGGACTCGAGGGTTGCGCAGTCCGCCGCGAGCTCCTTGGACACCCGCCGCAGCTCGTCGGTGTCGACCCGGATGCCGGCCACCTCCATGCGGGCCAGCACCCCGATGAGCGGGCTCTCCACCTCGTCGTGCAACGCCTCCATGCCGGCGGCCTCGAGTGCGGCGTGCATCGGCGCGACCAGCTGCGCGACGACGTTCGCCTCGGAGATCGCCCCAACCGCGACGTCGACCGGCGGGGGGCCGTCCAGCGCGAGGCGCCCCTGGGTCTCGGCCTTCGGTCGCTCCTCGACCACGCCGCGCAGGAACGGCGCCGCCACCTCGGCGAGCGGGTAGTCGCCCCGGGACGGGTCGAGCAGGTAGGCAGCCACGGCGGTGTCCATGACCGGCTCGACCCCGTCGATGCCGATCTCGAGCAGCGACCGGAGGAGCTCCTTCACCTGGTGCCCGACGACCGGCCGACCCGCCAGCTTCTTCATGGCACCTCGAACGACGGGGTCACCGAGCTGCTCCCAGGTGATCCACAGCGCCCGAGGACTGTCGCCCGGCGCGAGCACGGCCATCCCGGTGAGGGGCGCCCGGCCCGCCAGCCCGTCACTCGCACCGGCCAGCGCCAGCGTCTTGTCGAGCGCGACCAGCTCGGTGAGCATCCGGGCCGCCTCCTCCGCGCTGGCGGCCCGCTCGGGCTCCGGCGGGGCCTTCAGGTCCACCTGCTCGACGGCGACGGCGATGTCGCCGACGGCGCGCGCTTCGGCGACCGGCGTCGCATCGGTGGTCGGAAGAGCCGTCGCGGGATCCTCCGAACCCGGGGCCGGCGGCCCGAGCGTCCCGTCGGTGAGCAACGGCACCACCCGGTCCCAGGTGGACTTGAGCTCGAGCTCGGTGAAGGTCCGCCGTGCCGTGTCGAGATCCCAACCGCCGAGGGAGAGCTGGTCGACCGTCACCTCGAGCGGGACGTCACGCACGAGGGGGATCAGCTGCAGGTTGACCCGGACCTGGTCCTCCGATGCGGCGAGGTTGGCCCGCAGCTTCGGGGTCAGCGAGTCGAGGTGGGCGAAGATCCCGTCGATGTCGCCGTGGGTGTTCAAGAGCTTGGCCGCCGTCTTCTCACCCACCCCGGGCACCCCCACAAGGTTGTCCGAGGGGTCACCGCGCAGCGCGGCGAGCATCGCGTACTTGGCGGGGCGCACCCCGGTGCGCTCCTCGATGCCCGCCTCGTCGTAGAGGGCGTAGTCGCTCACCCCGCGGCGGTTGTAGAGGACCTTCACGTAGGGGTCCTCGACCAGCTGGAAGGAGTCGCGGTCGCCGGTCACCACGATGACCTCGCAGCCGCGGTCGCGCGCCTGGGTGGCGAGGGTCGCCAGCACGTCGTCGGCCTCGTAGCCGCGGACCTCGACGAGGGGGATCGCGAGCGAGGCCACCGTCTCCCGGATCATGTCGAACTGGGGGGCCAGCTCGTCGGGGGTCTCGGGGCGGCCCGCCTTGTACTCGGCGTGCAGCTCGTCGCGGAAGGTGGTCCCGGGCGGGTCGAAGGCGACCGCCATGGCGCTCGGCCGGTGCTCGCGCACCAGATAGATCAGCATCGACGTGAACCCGTGGACGGCGTTGGTGACCGTGCCGGCCTTGGTGGTGAGCTCGGGTGGCAGCGCGAAGTAGGCCCGGAAGGCCAGCGACATGCCGTCGAGGAGGACGAGCGGGCCGGTTCTCGCCTCGCTCACCGGGTCCCGCCGCCGGTCACGGGGTCAAAGAGCCGTCGATGACCTGGCGTGCGACCTCGCGCATCCGGGCCCGGGTGCGCATGGCCGTGCGCTGGATGAACGAGAAGGCCTCGGCCTCGGTCATGTCCGAGTGCTCGATGAGCTTGCCCTTGGCCTCCTCGACCAACTTGCGGGTGGCGATCTTGTCCTCCGCCGCGCTGCCCTCGGCGCCGAAGCTCTCGATCTCCGCGTCGATCGCCCAGTCCTGTCGGCACGACGCCAGCACCTGCTCGACCGCCCCGAGGAGCTCGTCGCGCCGGAACGGCTTCACCAGGTAGGCGGACACCCCGGCGTCGCGCGCCTCTTCGATCAGCTCGCGCTGGCTGAACGCCGTGAGGACCATGACCGCCACCCGGGCGTCGTCCTTGGTCATCTCGCGCGCCGCCTGGATGCCGCTCAGGCCGGGCATTTTCACGTCCAGGATCGCCAGATCCGGCGTGGTCTCGGCCGCCAGGCGCACCGCGTCGTCGCCCCGGCCGGTCTCCCCCACCACCTCGTAGCCCGCCGAGACCAGGATCTCCTTCAGGTCCAGGCGGACGATGGCCTCGTCCTCGGCGATGATGACCCGCACCGGGGTCGCGGTGTCCTGCTCGCTCAACGGCCCGTCACCCCGACCTGCTGGAGGAGCTCGTCGCGACGGTGTTCGAGTTCGGCCACGGTGGACACCAGCGCGTCGCGGGCCCGGGCCATGGCGTCGGCGTGGCGCTTCACCTCGCCGTAGTCGTGCGCGGCCAGGGGCGTCTCGGACACCAGCGAACGCAGCCGGGCGTCCTCGGCAGCGTCGGAAACCACGGCGTACTGCTCGTCGAGGACCGCCAGCTCCTGGCGCGCCCGCACCAGCCGCTCGTGCACCTCGCGGATCCGCCGCTCGACGAAGAACCGTTGCATGGGCGACCGATTGTACGCCCTCGCTCCGACGACCCGGCCGGTCGTCAGCTCGCCAACGGGACCCTTCGGAACCGGATCGTGCACGCCTCGAGCACCTCGGGGAACAGCACGACGCCCAGGCCGGGCGATCCCGACAGGGTGACGAGCCCGTCCCGGGTCTCGAGGTAGGAGAACGGGCTCTCGACAAGGTAGCCCCCGGGGTCGCTGAGGTCACCGGGAAGCGAGAACTCGGGCCGCCCGGCCAGCGCCGCGTTGACGGCGCGCCCCAAGCCCGACTCGAAGAAGCCGCCCACGAAGCAGTCCACGCCGGCCGCGGCACAGGCGCGTGCTGCATCGACCGTGGCGGCGACGCCACCGAGCCGCCCCGGCTTGAGACACGCGACGCGGCACGCACCGAGAGCGACAGCGTCGCGCACTCGATCGGTGGACCACAGCGACTCGTCGAGGGCAATCGGCGTCGCCATCTCGGCGCCGAGGTGGCGATGCGCCTCGAGCTCATCGGGAGCGAACGGCTGCTCGAGGCAGCGCAGCCCGTAGGCGTCAAGGCCCCGGAGCTGCGACGCTGCGTCGGGAGCGAACGAGCCGTTGGCGTCGGCCTGGAGCACCGCGTCGGGATAGCGCTCGCGCAGCGTCTCGAGGGGCCGATGGTCCCACCCGGGCTCGATCTTGACGCGGAGGCGTCGCGCACCGGCGTCGAGCGTGCGCTGTGCCAGGTCCAGCAATTCGCCGATCTGCCCAGTGCTCGGGATCCCGACGAGGGCGCCCGTCTCGACCTCCGGGCGGACCGCCCCGACCGCGTCGGCAAGCGAACGGGACTCGGCCCGCAGCTCGGCGTCGAGCAGCGCCATCTCGAGCGCAGCCGTCACCACCTGCTCGGCGACCGATCTCGGGCTGCAGGCCGCCCGCACCCCCTCGGCCGACTGCACCTCGCCCCGCGAGGTGGTGGCGACCAGGCGCTGCACGACGGCGTCGACGACGAGCGGCTCGACCGCCTCCACCGTCGGATCGGGATCGCGCGCGTCGGGATAGGCCACACACTCGCCCCAGCCGGATCCCGCATCGCTCGTCACCCGGAGAAACAGCGTCGTTTTGTCGCCGTGCACGAGGCCGGCACTCCTGACCGGCTCCCGCAGGGCGAGGCCGACGAGGAAGGCCTCGACCACCTCGAGTCGCACCTCAGGCCTGGTCGGGGGGCGACTCGCTCGGCTGGTGCTCCAACTCGGAGGCGATCGCCGCGAAGACGGCCGCGGTGTCCTCCTCGATGTGCCGGCGTGCCGCGAGCAGCGAGAGACACCCGATGAAGGCGACCGGCATCACGATCGAGAACGCGACCCGGTAGTTCCCGCCGAACGCGGTGGCGACGGCCGAGGTGAGGAGGGGGGCAGCGGCGGAGCCGAAGATGATCGCGGTCACGTTGAACGCACCGCTCCCGGTGCTGCGCAGCTGCGCCGGCACGGCATCGGCGAGGCCCGCTCGCAGGGCGGGCAGCGACGAGGCGGCCACCAGGAACCCGACCAGCTCCAGGGCGAAAGCCGGCGCGAAGGGCATCGGGATGAACGAGAACAAGAAGAGGGTGGCGCAGGTGCCGAGGCACACCCCGGGGATCAACACCCGCGAGCCCAGCACGCGGTTCACGAAGCGGTCCGAGATCGCTCCGCCGATGAGGGTGCCCGGGATGCCCGCGACGATGACCAGAGCGCCGAAGGCCAGGTTCGCCTTCCCCTGGGTCAGCCCGAACTGACGCTCGTAGAAGGTGGGGATCCACGTCGACACGGCCGTGACGACGAAGAAGATGTTCGACACCCCGACAAGCGCGTAACGCATCGTCGGGATGCGCAGGATCGTGCGCATGTCAGCTCGCAGCCCGCGGAGCATCTGACCGGTGAACTGGGAGATGCCGCCGGGGAACAACGGCTCCGCGACGCGCCCGGCCCCCGTCTCCGCGACGCCGGTCACGTGCTCTCGGTCGGCCGCACCCCGTATGGGCTCGGGAAGGTTCCAGCACAGATAGGCGATCAACAGCCCGGGGATGATCGAGACCAAGAAGGCCAAGCGCCAGCCGAAGTGCCCGAAGTGGGTGCCGAGCAACGAGCCGATGACGAGCCCGAGGCCGAGACCGATATAGCTGAGGCAGTACTGCAGCGAGAACGCTTTGCCCCGGCGGTCGATGCCGTAATAGTCGGCAAGCAGGCTCGCGCTCGCCGGGTTGGTGGTCGCCTGGCCGAAACCCAGCAAACCCCGCAGGACCACGAGCAAGCTGAAGGCTCCCACCGGCACCACGCCGCCGAGCGCGCTCAAGACCGACCACACGGCAATGGTCACCGCCATGAGCCGGGTGCGGCTCCATCGGTCACCGATGTAGCTGGCGGGCACCGTGGCGATGCCGTTCATGATGATGAAGGCGGAGAAGAGGATCCCGATCTGGAAGTCCCCGACATGGAAGACCTTCTCGATCTGGTTCGAGGCACCCCGGACGATGTACTGGTCGAGGTTGTCGATCATGGCCAGGAACCCGATGACCCACATGGGCCAGGTGGAGACAAGGCTCGATCCATGGTGTTCGCTCGGCGCCGCCGGCTCTGAGGAGCGCCGGAAGGCAAGGGGTCGGCGGGCCATGGTCTACGCAGGGACGCTCGGCATGTCGCTCCCCCCGCTGGTGCGCTCGGGAAGCGTCGCGTTGCCGCTCCCTGGGACAGCCAAGAACCCGCAGCCTAGGGTTTTGCCGTGAGGACCACCATCGCGGCCACGAGCCCCGACGAGGTTGCCGACGGGATGGCGAGTGACGGCTACGTCATCGTCGAAGGTGTCCTCAGCCCGGCTGAGGTCGAGCTGGCCCGCCGGGATCTCCAGCGCGTCCTGAACGAGACTCCGACCGGGCGCAACGACTTCGAGGGGTTCTCCACCCAGCGCGTCTACGCCCTGTTCGCGAAAACGCGCTCCTTCGACGCGATCGCCATCGATCCGCTCGTGCTCGGTGTCCTGGACCGGGCGCTCGTCCACTACCAGTTGAGCGCCCCGGTCGGGATCCAAATCGGTCCGGGCGAGAAGGCTCAGATCCTGCACCGTGACGAAAGCGTGTATCCGCTCCCCCAACCCCATCCCAACGTCGTGGTCAACTCGATGTGGCCCCTCGACGACTTCACCGAGGCCAACGGCGCGACGCGGCTCGTGCCGGGCAGTCACCGGTGGGAGCCGGGGCAACGACCCGGACCGCAAGCCGAGATCGTCGTCGCCGAGATGCCGGCGGGCTCGGCGATGTTCTATCTCGGCAACCTGTGGCACGGGGGCGGGGCCAACACCACGGACAAACCGCGTCTCGGCGTGATCCTCGAGTACGTCGTCAGCTGGCTTCGGCCGCAGGAGAACCATTGCTTGGCTGTGCCGCGCACCGTGATCAGCGGGCTCCCGGAACGACTCCAAGAGTTGCTCGGGTACAACATCTACCCGCCGTTCCTCGGCTACGTGGACGGTCGGCACCCCCGCACCGTTCTACAGCGTCCCGATTGACCTGCGGACTACGGCCTGCCGACAGAACATCGGTGTGGGCCGTTCGCGAACCTCCGGTGAGCGTTGGGGGAACTGACTGCGTAACGCCGGAGGAGTCGTCGAGGACTGTGGAACGAGAAACATGTGAGGGACTGCGGGGATGTTGTCAGGAGCTCTGGGAAACGCCATTGAGAGACGCACACAATCTGCTGGGCGCGATGGCCGCGAGGGACATCGACTCGTACGATCCAAGGCGTGGAGACGGAGACCGAACTGCTCGCCCGGCTACGCAGCGGTGACGAGGAGGCGTTCGTGATGCTGGTGGTCCGCTACCAACAACCCCTGCTCCGCCTTGCTCGTTGCTTTGTCCCGAGCGAGGCAGTGGCTGAAGAGGTCGTCCAGGACACCTGGCTGGGCGTGGTTCGTGGTCTTGAGCGTTTCGAGGGTCGGTCCTCCTTCAAGACCTGGTTGTTCCGAATCCTGGCGAACCGAGCTCGTTCGGCCGGGTCCAACGAGCACCTCAACGCACCGATCGAGTCAGCGCATTTCGCTGACCCCTCGGCTTTCGACGAACGCGGCCAATGGGCAGAGCCGGTCCAACGCTGGACCGATGAGGCCGAGGACCGCTTGGACGCTGCGACCTGGGCGCCAGTCCTCAGAACTGCCTTGGAGACCCTTCCACCTCGTCAACGCCAAGTGGTCGTGCTCCGCGACGTCGATGGGCTCTCGAGTGCCGAGGTCTGCGCCATCTTGGCCGTGAGTCCGGGAAGTCAGCGAGTGCTTCTCCACCGCGGACGCAATCGCTTGCGGGAGGTCCTCCAGGCGAAGCTGGAAGGGGGTTGAGGGTGCTCCTGCTTCGACGGAAGAACCTCGCGTGCCAGCAGGCGGTCGACCTCGTCACCGACTACCTCGAGGGTGCGCTGTCACGTCGCGACCGGCGCCGCTTGGAGGTCCATCTCGCATCGTGTCCAAACTGTGCCGCCTACCTTGAGCAGATCAGGATGACCATCGCGTTGTCCGGCACGATCGATCCCGATGAGCTCACCCCGGAGGCAACAGCGGATCTCACGGATCTCTATCGGCGCTGGCGATCCGAACCGTGATCCCCGGTGGTCGACACGCCCCAACGTTCAAATCGTGAAGGCCGGGCGGTGGCCGAAGCCGACTTCGCCATCGAACACCATGGAGATGACCGCCCAAGCGAGCCGCCACCCGTTCCTCGGTTGAATGAATATGGAGTGAGGGCGTCGCTCGGTGAGCGCTCTCCTCGCGCCACTCAGGAAACCTTCTGAACGTAATCAACTTCGACCCGGTGAGCGGCCCGCGGCCCAGAACTGAGTCGAGACCGGCTCGACGGTGCGACCTTGAGCAGGACTTACCGTGACGGTCCGGGTAAGAGACGCTGGTGGCGCGTTGTCGCAACTCCATCGGTCTTTCGCGAAGCGACACCGAGCGAGCGTCTCCGTGTAACGGTCCCGCCGGTCCGAAGACAGTACCTCCGTTGGGTAGTTCGTACCCCTCGAAACCCTTGGAGGTTACAAACAGGATGCGAAAGCACGTCAGAAGGGCCCTGCGTGTCGCGCTGGGCGCCGTGACACTGAGCGGAGTCGGGATTCTCGGCATATTGGGTGCTGGCGCGGCTGGTGCAGCCCCCGTCGCGGCATTCACCCCGACCAACCCGTCCCCCGTGATCGGCTACGTCTATCTCGACGACAACACAGCGGGGACCAACACCATTAGCGGGTTCGGCCGCCACCTGGATGGGTCGCTCACCCCGCTCGTGGGCTCACCGTTCACCGCCGGAGGCGCAGGTACCGGTGCCTCGCTGGCTTCCCAGGGTGCGATCCAGCTCAGCAGCGACGGTCAGTTCGTGCTGGCGGTCGATGCGGGCAGCAACCAGGTGTCCGTGCTGAGAATCGGGTTCAACGGCGGTCTGCAGCTGGTGCCGAACGGTGTCGTTTCCTCAGGCGGCCCAACGCCGGTCAGCGTCGCCGTCCATGACAACCTCGTGTACGTTGCCAACGCCGGGGCCGTAGGACCGAACTACACCGGGTTCACACTGAGCCTCTTCGGACAGCTCCAGCCGCTGGCCCACTCGACTGTCTCGCTCCCCAACGGTTCCCAGCCGGGCGACGTCCTCTTCAACTCGACCGGGACCAGCCTGGTTGGCACGCGTGTCGGTTCGTCGTTGATCGACAGCTTCGTCGTGGGGGCGAACGGGCTTCTTTCAGCCGCTCCCGGATCTCCCTCGCCCGCCCAGGGCCTTGGACCCTTCGGCAGCGAATTCCGTCCGACGAACCCCCACCAGCTTTTCGTCTCCAACGCACACAACGTCGGAGCTGGCACCGGAACGATCTCGGCCTTCAACGTCGCGGCCAACGGGTCACTGGCGTCGATCGGGGCCAGCCCGTTTGCCGACAACCAGACCGCGCCCTGTTGGATCGAGATCACCCATGACGGCCAGTTCCTCTTCACCGTGAACACCGGATCAGGTGAGATCTCCCGCTACGCCATCGCGCCCAACGGAACCCTGACGCTTCTCGGCAGCACCCCGGTGAGCAACACCGGTGGCGTCGGCGCAGTCGACGCCCGCCTGAGCCCCGACGGCAGGACGCTGTACGTGGACGAGAGCCGGGTCGACGCAGTGGGGGCCTTTGCCGTCGACGGCGGCAACCTCACCGAGCTTCCGAGCTCGCCCATCGCGCTTCCCGCCGGCGCCGCACCGGCTGGGATCGTCACGACCGGGCTTTAGTCAGCATTGCTCATGTGAGGGCCCGGGGGCTCGACCGCTCCCGGGCCCTTGCGGGTCGACAAGAGCGGAAGGTGCCCTTGCGGCCGTGAAAGGGCCTTCCGCCCGCCGCCTTACTCGGGCGCTCGCCCGAGCGCGCTCATGTCTCCTTGGCGTAATCGGCGAAACCGTGCCAGTCGATGACGACACAGGGCTCGTCGCCGACGATCCACGCGTCGTGGCCGGCCGGGATGTGGACGAAGTCGCCTGGGCCGGTCTCCATTTCCTCTCCGTCGTCCATGACGACGTGCATCCGACCGGAGACGACGTACCCGGTGTGGGCAGCCTGGCAGCTGTCGGTCTTGGCGATCGGCTTCACGTGGGTGGACCACTTCCAGCCCGGATGGAAGGTGGCCCGGCCGACCGGTGAGGAGTCGAGGTTCACCAGCTCGACCATCCCCATGCCGTCGGCGAACGCCCGTGTTTCCTCCGGCGAATTCAGACTCTTGCGGATCATGTGGGCCATGTCACGCTCCCTTGCTCGGTGACACTCGAATGCTGCCGTACCGATCCGCGAGCGGCAACCGGTCGCGCCGCTCGGAACGGGCAGCGCGAACGGAGCCGATTGTTAGGCTCGGACGCCCGGCCCGGATGGCGGAATCGGTAGACGCGGAGGCCTCAAAAGCCTTTGCCGGCAACGGCGTGGGGGTTCGAGTCCCCCTCCGGGCACGGTGTTCTTCCAGGTAGAGCGCATCCTTGAGTGGGTCGAAAGGCCACGTGGTCACAACCTGGTCACAAGGTCCGCGACATGAGCGGGCCCAAGGGCAACGCTTGCATGCATGTCCCTTGAGTCGGACTGGGCGCAACATGGGCAGCGACAGAGGCGCCTGCGCATCTGGGTAGCCATCGCGATCGTCGCGGCGATCATCGCCGGGGTGATGATCCACAACGCTGGTGAGCACGACGCCGCCTACAACGCCGGGGCGGCCTGGGCCAGGAACGAGCTGGCGGCCGGATACGGCAACACACATGCTGACGATCCCGATCCTTGCGACGACTCCCAGGCCGTCGCATTTGCGTCTGCGGGCTACGACTTCAGCTATTGGGACGCGGGTTGCCAGGCGGCGACCGGGAACTGAACGCCCGCGCTAAGCCTGATCCACCATCGCCGCAACGGCATTAGCTGCCTGCGAATCGGCAGTCTCGAAGAGGTGGCCGTAGCGATCCATGGTGAACGAGCTTGATCCGTGGCCGAGGCGACGCGCAATGAGAAGCGGCTGCTCCCCCGCCGCGATCAGGTGGGCGACGTGCGTGTGCCGCAGGTCATGGAATCGGATGCGAGGCAGACCGCTCTTGAGGACCCGGCGGTCAAACACCTTCGCCACGGACTCCGGATCGACCGGGTTGCCGTCAGGCTGGGCGAACACGAGATCCTGATCGACGTACCCCGGGCCCATCGCCAGCCGGTCGCCGGCCTGCCGTGCCTTCTGTGTCTTGAGGACTCCGACGGTTCCGGGGTCGAGGTCGATCCGGCGGCGCCCGTGGTCGGTCTTGGTGCGTTCGCTGAAGACGAGGGCCGAGCCGATGGTGAGCAGTTGCTGATGCACCTCGATCCGACCTTTCTCGAGGTCGATGTCGGACCAGCGCAACCCGCAAACCTCACCGCGCCGCATCCCGGTCATCGGAGCCACCCGGAACAAAGGACCGAGCGGTTCGTCACCCGTCAGAGCGAGGAACTGCCGCAGCTCGTCGGGCTTCCACCACTTCATCTCGGGCGAACGCGTCGATTTGGCCGATGGCGGGCTCGCCGCGGTCGCAACGTTCCGAGCCAACTCCCCTTTTCGCACCGCGTCGCCGAGCGCCTTCTGCAGCACGACATGGAAGTAGCGGACGGTGCGCGGACTGAGCCCACCCTCCTTTTGCCGGCGCCCTGATGCCAACAGTTCGGAGTAAAGCTCGTCGAGGTCGGCGGCCGTGAGGTGATCGAGCCGGCGGGCGCCGAGGCTGGCGCTCACGTAGAGCAGGCACCGCCGATAACCGTCGACCGTCGACGGGCGCAGGCCAGCCGTTGGCAGCCCCTTGAGCCACTTCTCGAGGTATTCCGAGAGCGTCTGGCGGGCGGGCGGCACATAGGTCTGAGTGCTGACCTTCTTCCGCAGGTTGGTGAGCTCATCCAAGGCGAGCTTCTTCGTCGCGAAGCCGCGGCGGCGTGCCTGGTGGCGCTTCCCGTCGGACCCGATCACGTCGACGACAAACCACCACTTCCCCGTCTTCGGGTCCTTCCGCGGTGCCGCGGTCGCGTTGCGGTCGGTCATTCCACGTCCTCTCTTTTTCCAAACTCCAACTCGCTGAGCGAATAGACGGCCCCCTCCGCACCAAACTCAAGAGCGACGTCGCCTCGTGTCCAAACCTGCGCTCCATGGAACGACAGCGAGGCTTCTGGGTGAGCACTGTCTCCAACCTGGAGCCCTACCGGGTCGCTACCAAGCGGACCCGTGGGATCTAAAAGCGCACCGACGCGGACGCCGAGGCAAAGGGTGAGGCTGACGTACTCGTCGACCGTTACGGAGCGCTCATAGCGTTCGACGAAGCCAACTGTTCCGGCTGACCATTCGAGGCCCATCGCTGCCATCCGCTCGGCCAGTTCGGACTGCGTGAGGCGCCGCAGGCCGCGGTAGGCACGAACGTTTCGTGCAACGGCTTCGCTCGGAAAGACGGTGCCCGGGATGCTCTCGCGCCTCGCTCGTTGCGGTCCTCTCCCCACCCGGTCTCACCTCCTTCTTGCACGTCTCGTCGATTTGCCCAGCTAGAAGTAGTGTAGTGCAAGTTCAGATTGAAATGCAATATCTGAGCTTGCATTGGCGCCAATCTTCGGCTGTGCAAGATTCCCAGCTGGAGAGGACGCAATCGGGACTTCGGGGCCTTCGTCAGCAGCGAGGTCTCTCTCTCGAGGCGGTCGGGTTCCTCGGCAACGTTGACCCGGCAACGGTCAGTCGCATCGAGCGTCGCCTTGTGCATCCGGAGCGAGAGACGGTCGTGAAGCTGGCGCGAGCCCTTGGCATGTCCGTGTCGCGGATGCGATCAGTCATCGTAGGTTCATCGTGACGGTCAACACGACCCGAGTGCCGGACCCGCAAGATCGCCCGACGCTCCCCCTGTGGCCCGAGACGGCCAAAATCTTCGGCCTCGGTCGATCGGCCGCATACGAGGCTGCCTCGCGCGGCGACATCCCGACGTTGCACTTCGGTCGGCGAATCGTCGTCCCGACCGCGGCCCTGCGCCGGATGCTGGGACTTGACCCGTGATCGAACAGCCGGGCGCCCTCGGCGGGTTGAGCGACGAGGAACTCGACCTTGTCGAGCGCCAGGCGAAAACGGTCGTCGACCGGGTGTGGGCCGAGCGATTCGCGCGGGTGGCGCGCCGAGAGATCGACGGCGAGACCTGGGCCGTGATGGAGCTGCGCCTCCAAGAGGCTGCGGACCCGGAGACCTGGGCGGCATTCGAGGCGAGCGATCCTTCACGATCTCGGCGAATCCTCGTTGACGGCGCGCCTCCACCGTCAGAGTGGGCGATCGAGTCGACCGCCTTTTCCATGGTCCGGGAGGGTTTCAGCGAGGAGGTTGTCGCGGTGGAGGTGACCGCCGCGGCCCTGGAGCGCGGCACCGACCGACAGACCGCCATGGCCGCAACCGCGAGGGGCATCGGGCGCGCTCGGAGGTCACGACGTGCAGCGGCCTGAGGCGACCGACGTGCTCACGATGGTCCCTCCGGAGGACAGCGCGGCTGCCCTTTACGGTCTCGAGCCCATCGACTGGTCGACCTTTTGGAACCGCCCGCTGAGTGTCGCCGAGTGGGCGATCGAGCCCTTAGTGCCGAAGGGCCGGCAAGTCGCCATCTACTCGCCGGCCAAAGGCTCCAAGTCGCTCCTCACCCTCGACGGCATTGCCGCCGCGGTGACCGGTCGCTCGATCTACGGCCAGGACCCCAATCCGCCGATCCGGGTTCTGTACGTCGACTTGGAGATGACCCAGGACGACCTTCGAGAGCGGCTCGAGGATCTCGGATACGGCCCGAACGACGATCTGAGCGGCCTCGCCTACTACCAGCTCCCTTCGATGCCGGCGCTCGATGGACCGCTCGGCGGGGAGGCACTCCTCGAGATCGTGTCCGACCACCGTGCCGAGCTCGTCGTCGTCGACACGATGGCCCGGGCCGTTTCGGGCAAGGAGAACGACGCCGACACGTATCGGGCGTTCTATCGCTTCACCGGCCAAAGGCTGAAGGCGAACGGCGTCGGGCTGCTCCGGCTCGACCACATGGGCAAGGACGCCGCACTCGGCCAGCGCGGCTCGAGCTCCAAGGCCGATGACGTGGACGTCGTCTTCCGGCTGTCGACGGTGGGCAATCGGTTGACCCTCACCCGCACGCACAGCCGCGTGCCGTGGGTAGCGGGCGAGGTGAACTTCGACCGCCAGGAGGAACCGCTTCGCCATGTCCTGGCCGCTGAGAACAGTTGGCCGGCCGGAACGGCGGAGTTCGCCCGCCTGCTCGACGGACTGAACGTTCCTCTCGACTCCACCGTCGTGTCCGCGCTCGCCGTCCTGAAGGCAGCCGGTCATGGTCGGCGCAAGATGCTCGTCCTTCAAGCGCTCAGGTTCCGGAGAACGAGGCCGTGAGGTCGCTACTCATGAGTGTGCAAATGGTTCCGGGAACCGCCGCCGGCAAACTCCTTAGGAACCGGCGAGGAACCGCGAACCTCGTCACCGCGTCACCCCAGGTCACACGCACTGACTCGGTTCCGGGAACCGCTGGGAACCGGTTCCGGAGTCACTCGGGAACCGTGTTCCCTTCTTTAGAAGGGAACCGGTCCCGGGACCTGTCTCGGAACTATCACTCCGTTGCTGCGCGGGACCACCCCGTTGCTGCGCGCACGCCATCACATCCACGCCTTGTTGCGCGCCCGCCATCGGCGGCGGCCCTCCCGCCCTCCAGCGGTGACCACCGTGTGACCACGAGTGCATCGTCGCAGGTCACGACTCACGCCCAGCGCTCAAAGGGGATTTCGAATCACACGCCGGGGCCACTCTGATGAGCTCCGATCCGGTCATCCTGGTCCGCAAGGATGGCTCGACGGCACAGTCGCATGGTGCCGCTCGTGGCTACTCATGGCCGCCGTTCCCGCCTGGTCACACGCTGTCGCTCGTTCACGGCGCCGAGTCAGAACGGGCTATTGCCGCCCGCGCCGACCTGGTCCACGCCGAGCTGCTCGAGGTCGCCCCGTATCTCGATGAGCCGAAGTTCATCCCGGCCGTGCGTCGCTACCTGGCCGCCGCTGCTCGTGAGGCGCTGCTCTCGACGACCACATCCGCAAGGTGAGCGCCGAGAAGGGACCAGGAGCGGTCGCCAGTCGCACCTGGGAGCAATGCACCGCCGCTGCGAGGCTTGCCGCCAAGTTGGGCAGCGAGCTCGGCCTCGACCCGCTCGGCCACGCCCGCATCCGTGCCTTGACTGCCGGCGCAGCGTCAACCGAGCACTCCCTCGCCGACATGAAGGCGGCCGGTCGTGCCGCCATCGACGCCGAAGCGACCGAGGACGAGCCGTGAGGTGCGATGCGTGCGGTCATCCCCGCCACTGGGACGACGGGATCGTCGTGATCCCGGGAGCGGACCAGGCGAGCTGCCCGGGATGCGCTGCCTGCCGTGCGGCCGACGAGCTGGCTGCCGAGGCGCAGGCGTGGCTCACTGAGCAGGGAGCCGACGCACTCCTACTGGCGACGACCAATCCCGAGCGGGTCAGCCACCTGATTGTCGTGAATGGATCGTCCCGCGCCCTTTGGGCACCTGACTATCCAATGGGTGTGCCGCAGAGCGTGGCCGACGTGATGCTGCAGCTGACGGCCGATCCCGACGCCACCGAGCAGGGTCACGACAACCTGGCGATGCTCGCCCCCAGCGTGGCTCGTGAGCCAGCGTTTCGCGCCTGGTGGGACCGGTCGGGCAACATGGGGGCCACTCCAGCCATGGCGCGAGCGTTGCTGCGCGGGGTCTTCGAGATCGACGTTCGCCACCTTCTGCCCCAAGTCAGGGTGCCGACTCTTGTAATGCACCGAGTGGATGTCGCCTTCCCGAACCCCGGACACGGTCGCTACCTGGCCGAACACATTGCCGGAGCCAGGTACGTCGAGCTGCCGGGGGCCGACACCTTCTACTGGGTTGGCGACACCGCGACCATGCTCGACGAGATCGAGGAATTTCTGACCGGTGTTCGCGGCGGGACTGGGACAGAGCGAGTGCTCGCCACCTTGCTGTTCACCGACATCGTGGGTTCTACTGATCGGGCGGCCACGCTAGGCGATCGACGCTGGCGTGACCTGCTCGAACGTCACCACCAGCGTGTTCGAGGTCAGATCCAACGCTTTCGGGGTAAAGAGGTGGACACCGCCGGAGACGGGTTCTTCGCCACCTTCGACAGCCCCGGTCGAGCGATCGAATGTGCCCTGGCCATCCGAGAAGCCCTGAGAGGCCTTGACCTCGAGATGCGAGCCGGAGTTCACACCGGCGAGATCGAGGTTCGCGGCGATGCCGTCGCGGGGCTGACCGTCCACATCGGTGCTCGGGTGTCGGCCCTGGCCGGTCCCGGTGAGCTGCTGGTCTCGTCAACCGTCAAGGATCTCGTCGCCGGATCGAGCGTTCAGTTCACGGACCGAGGGGAGCACGATCTCAAGGGCGTACCGGGATCGTGGCGGCTATTTGCGGTGGACGGCTAACCGCCCAACTCGACACGCGGCGTGCGGGCGTGCCTGAGGACGACCCGACGTCGAAACCTGCGGCTGACGACGTAACATCCCCCGGCCGCAGCCAGCGAGGGGCTCTCAGTTCATCAGCCGCAGCCTGCGCTGGGGACGCCGTCGACTACGCGTTAGTCGACCCTGGGCTGGGCCGGGCTGTCCGCTCAACACATCGCTGAGTGCTCTGACACTGACCCCGATGGCGCCCGCGGCGGCGGTTACCCCGCGAAAACGACGTGACACCCCGATAAGGGCATTCCTTCGACGGATAGCGTGACCCCATGCGGGACACCGCGTTTCCGAACCTCGACGGCCATCGATCTGCCTGAGCATGATTGTCCGCGATGAGGCGCACGTCGTCCGAGAGGCGCTGGACTCGATCGCGCCCTACATCGACTATTGGGTCGTCGTTGACACGGGTTCGGTAGATGGGACCCAAGCAATGATCCGATCCCACATGAAAGAGCTTGGGATCGCGGGCGAACTCCACGAAAGTCCTTGGCGCGACTTTGGGCGCAACCGCACTGAAGCACTGACCTTGTGTCGCGGACATGCGGACTACGCCTGGGTGCTCGACGCCGATGACCTTGTGATCGGGACACCAGATCTGTCCAACCTCACTTCTGACTCCTACCTTCTGCACTACGGCCAGGACTTTCGCTATTGGCGGAAACAGCTGTTCCGTGACGGTCTGCGCTGGCGCTATGAGGGTGTCGTCCACGAGTACCCGGTGTGTGATGACTTGTCCACCGAAGCTCGACTGACCGGCGACTACTACGTCGAGTCGCGTCGTCTCGGATCACGGAGCGCTGATCCGCACAAGTATGAGCGCGATCGCGATCTCCTGCTTGACGAAGTAGAACGCAACCCCAGCGATGCTCGCTCGGTCTTCTACCTCGCCCAAAGCTGTTTTGACGCCGGTGACCTCGAGAGTGCGCTTCGCTGGTATTCACGACGTGTGGAGATGCAGGGGTGGGACGAGGAGACCTTCTGTGCGCTGCTCCGACGGGCCGACTGCCTGAGCTCGCTGGGCCAGCCGTGGGAGATCGTGGAGAGTGCCTACCTCGAGGCTTGGGAGCGTCACCCGACTCGGGCCGAACCACTTCACGCAATTGCTCAGCATCACCGCAAAGCTGGCAACTATCAGTTGGGTTACCTTTTTGCACATCGAGCTGGCGAAATCCCCTTCCCCGATCAAGATGGGCTGTTCATCAACTCCGACGTGTACACCTGGCGGTCACTAGACGAGCAGGCGATTTGCCTGTTTCACATTGGTAGGCCCGCGGAGAGCTTTGAACTGTGCCGAGATCTTCTCGCCGGTGACGCGCTTCCCGATTCCGAACGCGAAAGAGTCGCCAGCAACCGTGACCTGTGTGTGCCCGCACTCTTAGAACTGTCAGGGTCTTACCCTGCTGCCATTGTGCAACGACTGGCACCGTCGACGGTGCGCGGCTCCCGCTCAAGTGAGGTCACCCTCACTGTCACGACCTGTCGCCGGTTGGCGGTCTTCGAGAAGACCGTCAATTTGTTCCTGCGCTGCTGTATTGACACCAACCGAGTCGGCCGTTGGGTGTGCGTCGACAACGGATCATCCGAAGCCGACCTGAAACGCATACAGGATCTGTACCCGTTCTTCGAAGTAGTGCGCGTCGACCCGGAACGTGGCAGTCATGTGGACTCGTTGAACCTTATTCTCGAGCTGGTTGATAGCCCCTACTGGCTGCACCTCGAGGACGACTGGCAGTTCTTCTCTCCTGAGCGAATGATCGAGCGCGCCATTGCCGTGCTCGAAGACGAACCATCGGTCGCGCAGGTCGCCTTCAACGTCAACTATGCCGAAACGCTCGAAGAACGCACCATCGTGGGTGGAGAGTTGCGTCACACGAAGGCCGGTCAGCGCTACCGACTCCACCGGTACCTCCCCCCCGGTCGCGAGTGGGATGACTACTTCAATGACCTGGATCCGGGAGCTCGCACCAACACCTACTGGCCCCACTTCACGCTGCGTCCGTCACTGGTCCGCGTTGCAGCGCTCCGGCCAGTCGGGACATTTGATCCAGACTCGGGATTCTTTGAGCTTGACTTCGCACGGCGTTATGCCCAGCTCGGCCTGACTACTGCCTTCTTCGATGAGGTCGTTTGCCTCCACATCGGTCGGCGCACTGGCCAGTCTGCCGCTGAAGGAACGCCTTCGGCGTACGACTTGGTGGGGGACGGGATGCATCCCGGGCGAGGTGGAGGACTGGCTGTGCGCGTAGTCAATCTTGACCGTCGCCCAGACCGTCTCGCCTCGTTCGTGACCCGCTTAGAGCGAGCCAGTCCAAGGCTGGCTCGGCGTTGTCAGCGATTCCGAGCCGTCGACGGCACCGCTATCTCGATGACCGACGAGCTAAGGCTGTTGTTTCGCGACAATGACTTCGGTGACCGCCGGGGCTTTGTGGGATGCGCGCTCAGCCACCTCGCCCTTTGGCGCCAGACCGCCGACGGCTCGGCCGCCGCTTGCTTGATATTCGAGGACGACGCGGAGGTCGACTCGGGATTCCTCGACGAGCTACGGGCCACCATCCTGGCGGTCAACTCGATCGATGTCCACTGGGACATCGTCCTTCTCGGCTACGAACCTTGGCCTGATGCGCCACGTGAAGATCCGGTCGCGGCGGCCGATGTGAGGGTACGGCCGATGCGTTGGGACCGCTATCTCGGTGGTCTCTATTGCTATCTTCTGTCCCGATCCGGGGCGCGGCGGCTCGTCGATCTGGTCGAACGGGATGGGATCCGCCACGGCATTGACTGGTTCATTATGAAGCAGCAAGCGGAGCTGTCGGCGTTCGAGGTCCTCGTCCCATTGGCCGACTCGCCGCTGGTCAGCCACGGCAGTGACGTCGATTCGGACATCCAGTACGACTGGGAACAGGTCCCGCCACCAGCGACGAATCTGATCCCGCAGCCACTCGCTGAGCTCGTCACCAGCCTGGTGCTGGCCGAACTCCGACTTGAACTTCCCGAAGGATGGAAACCTTCCGATGCTTCGATCTTCGCGGATAATGACGGCTTTCGTGTGGGTGTCCCCGTCACGACACCAGATGCTTTGGAGAATCTGGTTGTCCGGCTGAATGCTCGTCTCGAAGTAAGTGATGTCGAGGTTCAGGGAGACGGCGCTGATCTCCGAATGCCCGAATACGCCGATCTCCCGCCCGGATCTATACACGCTACCTCGCCGGTTACGTTGCCACGAGGAAACCTGTGTGTCGTTGAACAACGCGAGGCTGGCGTGACCGGTCTTCGATTCGTCTTGTTCGACGACACACGTCGCGTTGTTGCCGCGTCCTCGCCGTTCAAGATCGTCGCCGGAAGTTCCGAGGAGCGCTGCAGCGGGCTCGTGCTGCGCGATGACGAACTCATCTTGTCCTTCGTGATCGACCAAGAGGCCATCGGACTCGCCGTTTTGGACACAGCTGAAGCCCTTGGCTTGCTCGAGCCATGCCTGTGAATGAAGTAATCCGTGTCGGAATGTTGACCAATTGGACTGAACCGCGCTCGCTGTGCGAGCTCTTCAACCGGATGACGACCGACGGGAACTACGAATGGGTCGATCCACACGGACGTCGGATCCGAATGGTGGCCGACGACCCCGAACCCGACTACTGGGTGGTGATCAACCACCCGCGGCCTGAGGACGAACCGCTGATCAGTCGCGAGCGGACGATTGTGTTCCAGATGGAGCCCGAGATGTGGACGCCCGGAATGCGGTGGCAGTGGGGAGGGTGGGCCTCCCCGAGTCCGCTCGGCTTCTTGCAGGTTCGCGATCACCGTCGCTACCGCAACTCGTGCGACTGGTGGCTCGGTCTGAGCCACCGCCAGCTTGTGGATGCTCCGCTTCCGCCTAAGACTCGCCCGCTGGCGGCCTGCGTCTCGGCGAAATATTCCGACCCGGGCCACATTCGGAGAATCGACTTTTTGCGATTCCTGGACCGCCAGGACATTGACATCGACATCTATGGCGACAGTGCCAATGGGTTTCTTCACGGGCGTGGCCCCACCCCGTCTCACGACAAAAGCCCGGCCCTCCTCCCCTACGAGTACTACATCGACGCTGAGAATCACGCTTCGCCGAACTTCTTCACCGAAAAGATCGTCGACTGTCTTCTGGCCGAGGTGCTCTGCTTCTACTGGGGCTGTTCCAACCTGGATTCCTTCTTCGATCCACGAGCGTTCGTGCAGCTCAAAATGGACGACTTCGAGGCCGATCTCGACCGAATTCGTTCGGCCATCGCCACCAATGAGCGAGCGAAGCGGCTGCCGTTCATCCAAGCAGAGAAGCGACGCGTTCTGGAGGACTACGCGTTCTTCCCTACGCTCGCCCAAGTACTAGACGCCGAGCGCCGACCACACATCTCGAACGCACCAGCGCGACCCGCACACGAGATCGCTTCGGTGATAGGTGGGAAGCGCTGCGGCGTCTTTGTCGAAGTCTCTGACCGCGTCACCGCGCCCACGGAAAGCGAGACGCTCGACGCTGAACGTGCCCTTCGATGGAGCGGACTGTGCTTCGAGGCTGATCCCGCTCGGCTGCGAGCGGCGCGCTCGCTGCGCGACTGCATTGTCGTTGGCGACGATGGCAAAAGCCCCCTGGCCAACGAATTGGAACGTCACGCAATCCGTCCACTGGCGATCGACTGGCTCAACCTGGCCGTCCCACAGCCGAGTACTTTGCTGGAGCCCGGAGGGCGGATCGACCTACAAGGAGTTCGGGCCAACGTCATATCGTTCCCACGCGCCAACGTGACCGAACGTCAGCGGTGTCTCGACCTCCTCAGCCGAGCCGGCTACGACGTGGGTGAAGCCACTCTGGGCACAACCCCGTTCAGCGCGGTGCGCCTAGGCCGCGGCGACATATATGGCTTCTATCATCTATGCACCATCAACACGTGGCAGCTCGTGATGGACGAACAGATCAATGCATGGCTGTCCTCCGGACTCGCCGAAGCGAGCCGGCGCATCTTCGCTGTAGTTGTGGGTCCGAAATGCGACGAAGCGATAGCGGCCCTCCGGCGAGCTCTAGGTGACCAGATCGAGATTGTGCATCGATCCGAAGAGACGTCGTTGTACGAACGACCGGCGCTGCTGTTCTGTCGGCGATTCTGCTCCGAGATCGAACCGCTCGCGCAAGCCGTTTGGTACATGCACTCAAAGGGGGTGTCCCCGCAGACTTACATGAACCCGAATGTCACCGACTGGCGTCGCATGATGGAACACTTCATGGTGACTCGCTGGAAGGAGTGTGCTTTGGCGGTGCGAGAGCACGACGCATGTGGGGTGAACTGGCGCCGGGATCCGTTCCCTCACTTCAGCGGCAACTTCTGGTGGGCGGCACCGCAATATGTCGCCAACTTGCCCGAGTCGATCGGTGACTCGTACCTCGAGCCTGATGCCTGGCTGGCATCGAACCAACCGAGCGTCCGGTGCCTACACCAGAGCGAGGTGGGAAACCACTACCTCGCGCCCTACCCGGCTGCGGCGTACGCTGACATCCGGTGACCGACGACCCACTTGACCCACAGCAGGAGAGCGAAGGGCGTTCCCGCATCGGCCGCCGGGAGTTTCTCGGAGGGGCCGCTGCGCTTGTCGGGACAGTGCTGTGGTCACCGGCGAACGGACTACTCGCTCTCGGTGGCCCAAGGGCTAAACTGGCAGCGCTTCGACACGATATGCGCCACGCGCCAGGTGTCGACAGCCCAGTCCGCGCAAGACTCGTTTCAGATGTAACGCGGGTCCATGAGTCCATCGACTCCCCGGCAGCTTGCCAATCCCTCGCCGACCTCATTGTCCTGATCGGGCGATCGACGGGTGACACGATTCCAATAGGGCTTGCCAGAGCCTGGATCGCACTCTTACGGGAAATCCGTGAGCTGCTTGGGTGTGTCGGAGGCTCCACCGGACCGACGGGCTCCACCGGATTTACAGGTCCCACGGGCTCCACCGGACCGACGGGCTCCACCGGATTTACAGGTCCCACGGGCTCCACCGGACCGACGGGCTCCACCGGACCCACGGGCTCCACCGGATTTACAGGTCCCACGGGCTCCACCGGACCCACGGGCTCCACCGGACCCACGGGCTCCACCGGACCGACGGGCTCCACCGGATCTACAGGTCCCACGGGCTCCACCGGACCGACGGGCTCCACCGGATTTACAGGTCCCACGGGCTCCACCGGACCCGTTTGACGTCGACGACCGTAGAAATAGCATTCTGCGGTGACCTCAAGAGGTTCACAGCCGCCAGCTGATTGGTATGCCGATCCGACGTGCCTGTCCAGACGTCCACTGGTACTCGCGCCGGAAGACGTTGAGAAGATCTACGAGCAAGCCCGCCGTGACTCAACGTGGCAAATCGCTGCCAGACCGCCGGAGTGACGGACCAAGGGCCATGCGAGTTCGGGTCCCATGGGCTTCCACCGGTTTGACGGACATCCACCATCAGGGCGACAGCCCTGGAAAGGATGCCCATCATGGAGACCATGGAGCGGAGGAAGACCCGCCCGCGGCGCTCGTTCACACCGGAGTTCAAGGCTGAGATCGTCGGGCTGTGCCAGCGCGGTGATCGTTCGATCGGCCAGGTGTCACGGGACTTCGATCTGACCGAGACCGCCGTGCGGGTGTGGGTGCGACAAGCCGAGATCGACGGGGGCGAGCGTGACGGCCTCACCACCGAGGAGCGCCACGAGCTCTCGGCCCTGCGCCGGGAGAATCGGCGTCTCAAAGAGGACGTCGAGATCTTGAAGCGAGCAACAGCTTTCTTCGCGAAGGAGACCCGGTGAAGACGCACCCCTTCATCGAGGCGGAGAAGCGGGGCGGTCGCAACGTCGCTCGGACGTGCGAGCTGCTCGAGGTCTCCCGTGCCGCCTTCTATGCCCGCCGGAACGGCGTCCCCTCGGAGCGCCGCTCGACCGACGCCACCTTGGTGGCCGAGATCCGAGCGATCCACGAGATCTCCGGGGGGACCTATGGGTCACCTCGGGTCCACGCGGAGCTGGCGGACCGGGGCCGGGGCGTCGGGCGGCGACGGGTGACGCGCCTCATCCGCCAATACGCCGTCGTCGGGCGCCACCAGCGCCGGTGGCGCACCACGACGGTGCCCGACCCCGAAGCCGAGCGGGCCCGGGACCTCATCCAGCGCGACTTCGCCCCGGGTCCGGCGACCGACCGCCGCTATGTCGGCGACATCACCTACATCTCGACCTGGGAGGGGTTCGCCTACCTGGCGACCGTGATCGACCTGACCTCTCGGCGCGTCGTCGGTTGGACCATCGCCGATCACCTGCGGACCTCCCTCGTCGAAGAGGCCCTCCGCATGGCCTTTCGCCAACGCCGGCCCGGCCGCGGTCTGATTTTTCACGCCGACCGGGGCAGTCAGTACACGAGTAGGGACTTCGCTCAGCTGGCCCGGGACAACGGCGTTCGACTCTCGGTCGGTCGCACCGGGGTGTGCTGGGACAACGCGGTGGCCGAATCGTTCTTCGCCACGATCAAGCGCGAGCTCATCGAGACGAGGCCGTGGCCGACGCGCGCTGGGCTCGGTCGCGCCGTCTTCGACTACATCGAGGGCTGGTACAACACGAGGAGAAGGCACAGCTCGCTGGGTTACAAGAGCCCGGCTGCCTTCGAAGCCATCAACGAGAACGCTGTCGATCAGGCCGCGTGATCAACTGAAGAGACCTGTCCGTCAAACCGGATCAAGTCCACCAGACCCCAGCGTCGTGCTGCGCCGAGATCAGCTCGCCCCTCGTTCGTGAAGTCTGGCCATAACTCGTAGCGGCTGATGGCGTATCAGCCGCACGGACCTCATCACCCGTCTCGCTTTTCGGTGTGGCTGCTTGTTCATCAGCCGCCGCCGATTGGTGGCCGAGTTTATAACCGAAACCTGTGGATGCACCACCTGAACGAAGGCGCGGCGTACCTTCCTCTTTGAACCAAACAAAGAGACGCTGGCGGTGGAACGCCGGCGAGGAAGGAACGCCAATGTTGAGAGTACATGTTGATGAGGCCGCGGGCGCGGAGCTGTCGAGCACGCCTGGACGAGACTGGTGGCCGAGGGGGCGCGCCGCATGCTGGCCGCCGCCCTCGAGGCCGAGGTCGACGCCTACGTGTCGAGCCTGGTCGACGAGGTCGACGAGCACGGGCACCGCCTGGTGGTGCGCAACGGACACGCCGAGGCCCGCTCGCTGGTCACCGGGGCGGGACCGATCGAGGTCCGGGCCCCGCGGGTCGACGACCGCCGGGTCGACGAGGTGACCGGGGAGCGGATGCGGTTCCGCAGCTCGATCCTGCCGCCGTGGGCCCGCAAGTCCCCCAAGGTGGCCGAGGTGCTGCCGCTGATGTACCTGCACGGGATGAGCTCGGGGGACTTCGCCCCGGCCCTGGAGGAGTTCTTCGGCTCGGCCGCCGGGCTGTCGGCCTCGGTGATCACCCGGCTGACCACCGACTGGCAGAACGAGCGCGAGCAGTTCGCCCACCGGTCCTTGAAGGACGTCGACTACGTCTACGTCTTCGCCGACGGCATCCACTTCAACGTCCGCCTCGAAGAGGCCCGCCTGTGTGCCCTGGTCATCGTGGGTGTGCGCGCCGACGGGACCAAGGAGCTGGTCTCGATCACCGACGGGCACCGGGAGTCCACCGAGTCCTGGGCCGACGTGCTGCGGGACCTGCAAGCGGCGGGGCATGACCGCCCCGGTGCTCGCCGTCGGCGACGGGGCGCTCGGGTTCTGGGGGGCGCTCGCGCGAGGTCTTCCCCGACACCGCCCACCAGCGATGCTGGGTGCACAAGATGGCCAACGTCATGAACGCCCTGCCCAAGTCGGCCCAGCCCGCCGCCCGGGCCGCCCTCAACGAGGTCCGTGACGCCGAGGACCGAGAGCACGCGGAGAAGGCCCTCGAGCGCTTCGTCAAGGACTACGAGGCCAAGTGGCCCAAGGCCGTGGAGAAGGTCACCAAGGACCGCGAGGAGCTGCTGGCCTTCTTCGCCTTCCCGGCCGAGCACTGGATCCACCTGAAGACCACCAACCCGATCGAGTCCACCTTCGCCACCGTGCGGCTGCGCACCAAGGTGACCAAGGGACCGGGCTCCCGAGCCGCCGGTCTGGCCATGGCCTACAAGCTGATCGAGTCGGCCCAGGCCCGCTGGCGGGCGGTCAACGCACCGCGGTGGTCACAACGCTGATCACAGATCCCCCATAACGAGGCCGGACCAACCAACACAAGAGACCCCAGGACTACCCAGTAACACGTTTGTGACCTGCGGAAGCCGGATTAGCTCGGACCCGGCGTCACGACCTCGATGCGAGTTCGAGTCCCCCTCCGGGCACAGCGCTCTTCACGTCAGACCGCGATCGCGGATGCGACTAAGCGTCACTTGGCCACCAGTCGGCTACCCGATGTTGGTTCGGGTCAGGCGCGGATCAACCGGAAGGTTCCACCGGCGTCCTTCTTGCCGTTGCCTGTGCCGAACAAAGTGATCTTCCCGGTGCTGGTGAGGGTCGGGGTTTCGTCGCCGTAGAGGTAGAGCGGCTCGCCGTGATAGGTGACCTGGCGCAGTCCGCCGGCGATCGTCCTGGTGCCGAAGGCCCCTGAGTCGAGCCCGGCCGAGATCCCTGGCGTGCCGGCGGTGATGACCGGCGGCCATGTCCGGGAACACGACCCCGTGCAGGCGCTCTTCGAGTCCCGGTAGACGGGGAAGGCGATCCATCCGGCGAGGGTTTCCATCTGCGCCGCCAGCACCGTCTTGCCGTCGATGGTGGTCGTCGTGAAGGTCTCGGGCCAGGGCAGGGCCGTACCCTTGGGTGAGAGCACCCACCAGAGCCCGTGCCACGGTGGGAGACCGGACTCGTCGAAGCCCTCGCCTGAGACTTGGTTGGCGCTCATGTCGAAGAGATAGAGCGGGTGCCCGGCGTAGGTCACCTGGTCCGCGTCGAGGTCGGAACGGAACACCTCACCCAGGAGGCCTTGCTTCACGCCCTTCCCCGCGACCGGATCACCGGTGGTGGTGACGGCCGGCCACTCCGCCGATTGGCTCCCCTCGGGACCGGTGCAGGCGATCGGGCCCACCGGGAGCTGGTGCACGACCGTCGTGCATCCATACGTGGGCGGGTTGTCAGCGGTGAGGAAATAGACGGTGTAGCCCGCGAACTGTCCGTTTCCGACCACGAGGATCTTGCCGAACGCGCTATTGGCCACCGAGATCTCGGTTGGCGCGGTCGGGGTCGCTGTCGTCGCCGCGCCCCCGCTCGCGGCGAGCGGTCCCAGGATGAGACCAAGGGTCAGCCCCCCGGACGTTGCCCACCTGCGAAGGTTCCTCACGCTGCCTCCCTCGAGCGCCGACCGAACGACGCGCTCTGCAGTGATGGTGAGCGCGCGCGAGCGAATGGCAAAGGGTGGGAACCGGCGTCGTGGGATCGTGCGGACCTCCGGCACCGAAGGGTGGAGGCACCGCCGTGACCTACGGCCTGCCCCCCTTGGGGTCGTACACGGCGCCGTGACCTTGTCTTTTCCAAGCTTGATGACCGCGACGGTCGCCGCAAGAGCCACCCCACTACGCTGCTTCGGCCGGATCAGAGTCGGAACGTCGGGGCTGGCTGTGTCATCAGGGTTCACACGAGGACTGGGGGGCGCGCCGGGCGCATCGCCGTCGGCGCAGCGCTGATGGTGTCGGGTGTCGTCGCGCTGGCCCTCCCGGCGTCCGCGCAGGGCGCGGGCAGCAGCACCGCGACGGGCAACGACATCTCGTTCCCGCAGTGCGGATCGGCGTTCCCCTCGGATCAGGCGTTCGGCATCGTGGGCGTCAACGACGGATTGGCCGAGACGCTCAACCCCTGCCTGGGCACCGTCCCGTCCTACTCGGACAGCGAGCTGTACTGGGCGGTGAGCTCTTCGACCGGCACCGCCGGCCAACCGAAGGCCTCCTTGTACCTAAACACCTCCGACCCCGGCAACGTCGCCAACAATGAGCCGGTGGCCGACTGGCCCTCTTCGGGAAGCAGCCCCGACGGCGCCTGCACCACCACCATGGTCATGACGAGTTCGACCGGCAATCGTCGGCGCGAACTCGACCGCGTGCGCGTGGAAATATGGCGCGCAGGCGGCCAATGAGACGTGTCATGGCTGGGGTCGGCGGCGGCAGCATCAACGATGACTCGCCACCGGTCTCGATTCCCAGTGGCGTCGGCGCGTACCCATGGTGGCTGGACGTCGAGACCTCCAACTCGTGGCAGGGGGGCGCACCGGGCCAGGCCATGAACGTCGCGGTGCTTCAAGGCATGGTCGCCGCCCTCCAGGCGGCGGGTGCCACCACCATCGGCGTCTATGCGATGAGCGACCAATGGAATGACATCACCGGCGGCACCAGCTCGAGCACCACCGGTCTCAGTGGGCTGCACGACTGGGTGCCCGGCGCCGGCATCCCTGGCCGGTGCGGAGGCGAACTGCTCGAGCGCCTCATTCAACGGCGGCACCGTGATACTGACCCAGTTCACCCCGGCCGACATCGACGACGACTTCGTCTGCAGCACTCGTTTCCGCACCCACCCCGACTCCCGACCAGATCTACGGCACCGACGCCATCGGCGACCTCGATCGCCATCTCGCAGGCGGAGTTCCCGACCGCCGGCTCGGCCCAGGCCGTCGTGCTGGCCCGCTCGGACTTCTTCTCCGACGCCCTGGCCGGCGGCCCGCTGGCCGCCGCGGTCGGCGGCCCGCTCCTCATCACCCCGGGCGCGCCGCTGAGCTCGACCCTCGACCCCCGGGTCCAGGCCGAGATCCAGCGGGTGCTCCCGGCGGGCGACACCGTCTACATCCTGGGCGGCGACCTCGCGCTCAGCCCCAACATCGACACCAGCTGCAGCGGTCCTGGGCTACGTCGTGGTCCGGGAGGCCGGCGTCGACGAGTACGCCACGGCGGTCGACATCGCCCAGCAGCTCGGCAACCCCTCGACCATCTTCGAGGCGACCGGGCTCAGCTTCTACGACGCCCTCTCGGCGGTCCCGCCGCCATCGAGGACCACGCCGCGATCCTGCTCACCGACGGCACCACCCAGGCGCCCGAGACCGCCGCCTACCTGGCGCCCATTCCCGGGCGACACCCGCTACGCGATCGGCGGGCCGCTGGCCGCCGACGGGGCCGACCCCGACGCCACCGCCGTCTACGGCCAGGACCTCTTCGCCACCTCGGCCGCCGTCGCCAGCCACGTTCTTCCCCGACGCCACCGTCTTCGGGGCGGCGACCGCGCGCCGACTTCCCCGACGCCCTGGGCGGCGGCGTCTTCATGGCGACCGGGGGCCGGGCCGGGCCGCTCTTGCTCGTGAACCAGGCGACCCCGCTGCCCGCCGAGATCGCCGCTACCTGTGTGGCCTCAACTCCAACGCGCAGGGCTACGTGTTCGGCGGCCCGCTGGCCGTCAGCGCGGCGGTGGTGTCGGCCCTGCAGGCGGCGGTCGGGTAGTCCGGACTGTTCAGTGGCGACGGTGGCGGGCGCCGCCGAAGGAAGGCAGCATCACCGCCAGCACCAAGACGACGACCCCGGCAACGACCGCGACCAGGGCGTGCTTGTTGCGATGGGCGCTCGAATGGGCGATGTGGCCGGGGAAGAACGACGGCAGCGATCCGGCCTTGACCGTGAAGTAGACGATGCCCACGGCGACGAGGGCGAGTCCGATGAGGACGAGGAGTGAGGTGACCAGTCGAGTCATGGGGCTCCTGAAGCCGACTTGTGGGGCAACCCTCACAGAATCGTCGCGGTCGGAGAGCGATCGGAGTCCCGGGGGCCGACTACCCGTAGGTGAAGGTCAGCGGGTTCGAAGTGCCGCTCGACGTGGTGATCGTGACCGGCACCGAGACCGACGTGCCGGCCGGCGCTGCGGGGACGGTCACGGTGCAGGTGTCCTGGTTCGGACAGTCCGTCGGTGCCGGCTGACCGCCGAAGGTGGCCTGGATCACACCGTCGGAGCTCAGGAAGCTCGCACCCGAGATCGTGACCGTCTGGCCGGCGACCCCGCTCGACGGGCTGAGCGAGGTGAGCGACGGCGCGCCCGTCGCTGAGCCGGCCGCAGGGGGCGTCGAGGCGCTGGTTGGTGGCGAGGTGCGGGCCGGTCCACTGCCTGCCACCGGGTGGTGGGCAGTGGACGGCGGGACCGTCGCCACCGTCGGGGCGCTGGTGGTCGGCACCGGTGGGCTCCCGGCACCCCGGGTCGCGAGTGTCACCGCGAGGGCGGCGCAGGCACCGACGAGCACGACGGCCACGACGAGCACGGCCCCGATCAGAAGGCGCCGGCGGTCCACGAACACGGCTCGCCCTCGCGGCGGCCGGCGGCGCCAGTCGACCACTCGGGCGGCGGGCACCCGGCCCGTCGGCGCCGTGCTGTCCGGGGTGGGCGGTGGCGTCCGCACCAGGCGGAGCGTGTCGGAGCGGACCGGCTCGGTCCGACTGAACGCCCCCGCTGCGCGCGGGACGCGCGCCCGGTGGACGCGACCGTTGCGCGGCGGCGGCCATCGCCTGGAGCGCCCGCTGGCTCGGCTGGTGGCCGTCCCCCGAGCCGGTGCGGGTGTCGTCGCCGTGTCGCGGACGCATCACTTGGGTTCGTGGAAACACGGTTGGCCGATACCCACTCTGGGGCCGGCTAAGCAGAGTCGGGCGTCGGCCCAGCCCAGAGCGCTCCACGCGAGGAGGGAGCAGCCGCCGCTGGATCAGCGGGTGATCACCTCGCTTCGGGAACGGCCTCCAGCGCCGGGGCGACCGCGAAGCGGCGGTGGGCGAGGACCGGCAGCACGGACCGGGCTTCCTCGACGCGGGCCCTGGTCATCTCGGCCGTGGCGACGCCGCTCTCAGTCGGCCCGAGCTCGCTCAGCACCACGCCGAAGGGGTCGACGACCTGCGATGGCCCGCTGTAGGTCGGGCCCGGGCTGGGCCGCCGCCACCACGTACGCGGTGTTCTCGATCGCCCTGGCCCGGAGCAGCGTGCGCCAGTGCTCCACCTTGTGCTCGCCGGCCACCCAGGCCGCCGGCACGGCGAGCACGGTCGCGCCGGCGTCCAGCGCGCGGCGGGCCGACTCCGGGAACCGCAGGTCGTAGCAGGTCAACACGCCGACGGTGAGGCCGTCGACCGGGGCCAGCGGGGTGTTGTCGGATCCCGGCGCACCCGGTGCGATGCGCTCGGACTCGCACCAACCGAGGGCGTCGTAGAGGTGGACCTTGCGATAGGCGCCGAGCAGGCCGCTCGGGCCGACCAGGACGAGGGTGTTGTAGACCCGGCCGTCCCGGCGACCCGCTCGAACATGCCCGCCACCACCGTGATCCGGTTCGACGCGGCGTCGACGAGGGCGGTGACGAAGGGGCCGTCCAGGGGCTCGGCCAGCTCGGAGAGGTCGGTGGTCGGGCTGCCGAACCCGCACATGGCCGCCTCGGGCAGCACGACCAGCGCCGCCCCCGGCGTCGCCGGCCCGGCGCACCGCCGCCACGCAGCGGGCGCGGTTGGCCTCGGCGTCGAGACCCGTGGCGAACTGGGCCGCCGCCACCCTCACCCATCCGACGCTACCAAGGCCCGCCCCGAGGGCCGCCTCGGACCTGCGGGTCGGAAAGGCCCCATGACACACTTGGCCAGCGGTCGGCCGGCCGACCGGGTCGGGCCGAGTCCACGACCACGCCAGGAGACGGAGAGACGCTGTGCTGGTATTCACGTTCCCCGGACAGGGCTCGCAGCGCTCCGGGATGGGCGCGCCCTGGGTCGACCACCCCTCCTGGGAGGTGGTCGCCGAGGCCTCGGCCGCCGCCGGCCGCGACCTCGCGACGCTGCTGCTCGACGCCCCGATGGAGGAGCTGACCGCGACGGCCAACGCCCAGCTGGCCACCTTCGTGCCAGAGCCTGGTGGTCCTCGACGCCGTCGAGCGCCTCGGCCTCTCCCCGGCGCGCCTGCGCCGGCCACAGCCTCGGCGAGTACACGGCCCTGGTGGCCAGCGGCGCCATCTCCTTCGAGGACGGGGTGCACCTGGTGGTGGCCCGGGGCGAGGCCATGGGCCGGGCCGGCGAGGACGCACCCGGGACCATGGCCGCGCTGCTCGGCATCTCCGACGACGACGCCGAGGCGGCCTGCCAGCGGGCCGAGGGCGACGTCTGGGTGGCCAACTACAACGCGCCCGGCCAGGTGGTGATCGCCGGCACCGCCGAGGCGGTGGCCACGGGCCGGCGATCTGGCCAAGGACTCGGGCGCCCGCAAGGTCCTGCCCATCCCGGTCTCGGGGGCCTTCCACACCCCGCTCATGGCGGCGGCCCGCCCGTCGCTGCGCAAGGCGCTCGGCGACGTCGACCTTCCACGCGCCCGAGGTCCCGGTGGTGGCCAACGTCGACGCCCGCGTGCACGGCGACCCGGCCGAGTGGCCGGGCCTCCTCTCGGCCCAGCTGTGCAGCCCGGTCCGCTGGCGCCAGTCGCTCGAGACCCTGGCCGGCCTGGGCGGCGACCACCTTCGTCGAGCTCGGGCCCGGGCGGCGTGCTGAGCGGTCTGGCCCGGCGCGCGGTGCCCGAGACTCGAGGCCCTGTCGGTCGCCGAGCCCGACGACCTCGACACGCCTCATGGACGCTCGTGGCCGAGCCCGACGCCTGGCGCGACGAGCCCCACGCCCACGTGGGCGAGCACCTCTACATGTCCGAGCGGGTCGTGGTCAGCCCGTGCGGCGGGCATCTTCTTCCCCGGAGCAGACGCTGGCCGCGCCGGGCACCGGGCTCCTGCCCGGGCACGGCGCGGGCAGTCGGGCCGGGAGGCCGCCGACGGTCGGATCATCGTCGGTGGGCGACCTGATCGGCCGGGTCGGGCGTGGCCGAGGTCCGCACGCCCTTCGCCGGCGCAGGTGGTCCGCTGGCTGGCGACCGCCGGCGAGCGGGTCCAGGAGGGCCAACCGCTCCTCTGGCTGCGGGTCGACGCGGCGACGGACGGCGGTGACGCCGCAGGAGGCCACCGAGCGGGACGCCGCGAGGCCGAGCGGACGTCCGGGTGGTCCTGGTCACCGGCGGGTCCCGGGGCATCGGCGCCGCCTGCGTGGCCTGGTTCCTGGCCACGGGGCGACCGGGTCGCCGCCACCTACCGCGGCGACGGCCCCGATGCCGCACCGCGGTCGGCGAGGCCCCGAGGCGGCCGACGTTCCTGGCCGTGCGCTGCGACGTCACCGAGCCGGACCAGGTCGAGGCGGCCTTCGCCGCGGTCGAGGAGCACTTGGGGCCGGTCGAGGTGCTGGTCGCCAACGCCGGGATCACCCGGGACACCCTGATCGCTGCGCATGGGCGAGGAGGCCTGGGCACGAGGTCATCGACACCAACCTCACCGGCGGCTACCGGGTGGCCCGCCGGGCGGTGGCCAAGATGCTCCGGCTGCACCGGGGCCGGATCATCTTCATCTCCTCGGTCGGCGCCTTCGTCGGCCTGCCCGGCCAGGCCAACTACGCGGCCTCCAAGGCCGGCCTGGTGGGCATGGCCCGGGCCCTGGCCCGGGAGGTGGCCAGCCGGGCCATCACGGTCAACGTGGTGGCACCGGGCCTCGTGGCCACCGATATGATCGAGGCGCTCGGCGACGACCGGATCGAGCCAGATGACGGCCGCTGGTCCCGCTGGGGCGGACCGGCCACGCCCGACGAGGTCGCCGACGCCGTGGGCTTCCTGGCCTCGGCCGGCGCCGGCTACATCACCGGGCCGTCCTGCCGGTCGACGGCGGCATGGGCATGGGTCTGTGAGCCGAACGAGTGCCCGTGGCCGACGACGAGACAAGGAGCAGACAAGTGGACAGCGACGCAGCGTTCGAGAAGTTCCAGGAGTGCGCCGTCGAGGTGCTCCAGGTGCCCAGGGACAAGGTGACCAAGGAGGCCCGCTTCGCCGACGACCTCGACGCCGACAGCCTCGACCTGGTCGAGCTGGTGATGGCGCTCGAGGAGTCCTTCGACATCACCGTCGAGGAGACCGAGCTCGAGGACATCGAGACCGTCGGCCAGGCCTTCGACCTCGTCTCCGCCAAGCTCTGATGCTGCTCGGCCGCGGACCCGACGGCCCGGTCGCCGGGTCGCCGGGTCGCCGTCACCGGTCTCGGCGCGGTCACCTGCTGCGGCCTCGGCGTCGACGCCCTCTGGGAGGGCCTGGTCCACCCGAGCATCGACGGGCGAGCGCCGGGTCCCCGGCTTCGACCCGGTCGACTGGTTCGGGCCCAAGGAGGCCCGCCGGCTCGACCGCTTCGCCCAGTTGAGCGTGGCCGCGGCCGAGCATGGCCCTGGCCGACGCCGGCGATCTGGCGGCCGACCCCGACCGCTGCCGGGGTGATCTTCGGCACCGGCGTCGGCGGCTTCGACACCCTGGCCGAGCAGGTGCATGGTCTGCAACGAGCAGGGCGCCCGCCGGGTCTCGCCCTTCCTCGTGCCCGATGATGATGGCCAACGCCGGGGCGGCCAACGTCTCGATGCGCTCCGGCTGGCGCGGCCCGTCCGAGACGATCGTGACCGCCTGCGCGGCCGGCACCCACGCGGTCGCCGCCGCCGCCCGCCTGGTGGCCACCGGCCGCTGCGACGTGGCCATCGGCGGCGGGGCCGAGGCCGCCATCCAGGCGGTGGCCGATCGGCCGCCTTCACCAACATGACGGCCCTGTCGACCTCGGGCATCTCCCGGCCCTTCGACGTCCGCCGGGACGGCTTCGTGATCGACCGAGGGCGCGGCCGCCCTCGTGCTCGAGGACGTGGGACCGGGCCGTCGCCCGCGGGCGCCCACATCTACGCCGAGATCGCCGGCGGCGCCAGCACGGCCGACGCCCACCACATCACCGCCCCGGCCCCGGACGGCGTCGGGCGCGGTCGCCTGCATGGAGCTGGCGCTGGAGGACGCCGGGCTGCCGCCGGCCGACATCGCGCCACATCAACGCGCACGGCACCTCGACCCCGCTCAACGACCTGGCCGAGGCCCGGGCCATCAACAAGGTGTTCGGCGAGCCCGGGCCCGCCGGTGACCTCCACCAAGGGCGTGACCGGCCACGGCCTGGGCGCGGCCGGGCGCCATCGAGGCGGTGGCCTCGGTGCTGAGCATCGACCACGGCCTCATCCCGCCGACCGCCGGCCTGGAGCAGCTCGACCCCGAGATCCACCTCGACGTGGTGCCGGGCGAGGCCCGGCCGTTGGCACCCGGGCCCGGTGCTCTCCAACTCCTTCGGCTTCGGCGGCCACAACGGCTGCCTGGTCCTCGTGCCCGGCCGGCTGATGCCGGCGGTCAGGCGGTCGAGGGCGCCCGCGCAGCTCGCCCACGAAGCCGGCCGCGCCCTCGGGCCCGCCGCCGTCGAGCAGCCGGCGGACCAGCGCCGAGCCGACCACCACCCCGTCGGCCACCCGGCACGCCTCGACCGCCTGGGCGGGCGTCGAGACCCCGATGCCGACGCACACCGGCAGGTCGGTGACGGCCCGGATCCGGCCGACCACCGCCGGCGGCCTCGTCGCCCGAGCGCGGCCCGCTCGCCGGTCACCCCCATGCGGGCCACCGCGTAGACGAAGCCCCGGGACCGGCCGCAGATGCGCGGCCACCCGCTCCGGCGGGCGTGGACGGGGCCACCAGCAGCACGGTCTCGACCCCGGCGGCGTCGGCCTCCGCGGCCCACGGCCCGAGCTCCTCGAGCGAGAGGTCGGGCACGATCGCCCCGGCCACCCCGGCCGCCGCCAGCGACGCGGGCCATCCGCCGGTGGCCGGCCCGGAAGACGAGGTTGTAGTAGGTCATCACGGCGAGCGGCATCGCCGACCTCGGCCGCCGCCGAGCCCGTCGAGCACCGACTGCGGGCGGTGGTCCCGCGGCCCAGTGCGGCGAGCCCGGCCTCCTGGATCACCGGGCCGTCCATCATCGGGTCCGAGAAGGGCATGCCCACCTCGATCGGCGTCGGCGCCGGCCGCCACGACCGCCTGGAGCACCTCCACCCAGTCCGTCGGTCATGCCCGGCCATGACATAGGGGACGAGCAGCTTGGCCCCGCGGCACGCCGGGCCCGCAGGTGCGATTCCAGCGCCTCCGAGCAGCGGTCGCCCGCCGACACGCTCAGTCGCCCGCCGCTGCAGCAGGTCGCGGACCTGGGCCACGTCCTTGTCGCCCCGCCCCGACAGGGTGATCAGCACCGTCGACCCCCGGGCGATGGCCCGGCCCGGCCTCGGCGGATCCACGCCAGGCCGCGTGGGCCGGCTCGAGGGCCGGGATGATGCCCTCGGTCTCGGCCAGCAGGTCGAGAAGGCGCGCAGCACCTCGTCGTCGGTCGGCCCGCTGGTACTCGGCCCGCCCGATGGCGGCCAGGTGGGCGTGCTCGGGGCCGATGCCCGGGTAGTCGAGGCCGGCCGAGATCGAGTCGGCCTCGAGGATCTGGCCGTCCTCGTCCTGGAGGAGCCTGCGAGCGCATGCCGTGCAGGACGCCCGGGCACGCCGTTGGTCGCCGCCGCGCCGCCGGCCGCCTCCACCCCGACCAGGCGGGCGTCGGTGTCGACGAAGCCGGCGAAGGTCCCGGTCGGCGTTCGACCCGCCACCCACGCAGGCCACCACCACGTCGGGTCGGTCCGCCCAGGAGCTCCCGGCACTGGCGACGGGCCTCGTCGCCCACCACCCGCTGGAACTCCCGCACCATGTAGGGGAAGGGGTGGGGCCCCATCACCGAGCCCAGGCAGTAGTGGGTGTGCTCGACCGTGGCCACCCACTCGCGCAGCGCCTCGTTGACCGCGTCCTTGAGGGTCCGGCTGCCCGGTGGTCACCGGTCCGGACCTCGGCGCCGAGCAGCTCCATCCGGAAGACGTTGAGCGCCTGGCGCTCCGTGTCGACCTCGCCCATGAACACCGTGCACTCCAGCCCGAGCAAGGCGGCGGCCGTGGCGGCGGCCACCCCGTGCTGGCCGGCCCCGGTCTCGGCGATCATGCGGGGCTTGCCCATGCGCTCGGTCAGCAAGGCCTGGCCGATCACGTTGTTGATCTTGTGCGAGCCGGTGTGGGCCAGGTCCTCGCGCTTCAAGAGGAGCCGGATGCCGAGGCGCTCGGAGAGCCGGTGGCACTCGGTGACCGGCGTGGGCCGCCCGCCGTAGGAGGAGAGCACGGCTTCGAGCTCGGCGATGGAACCCGGGGTCGGCCCAGGCGTCGCCGGAAGGCCGCCTCGAGCTCGAGGCAGGCCGGCATGAGCGACTCGGGCACGAAACGGCCGCCGAACTCCCCGAACCGGCCGGTCGGCCCGGGGTCGGCCATCACCCGATGGTCGGCCGCCCCGGCGTCCTCCTCGCTCATCGGTCGGTCAGCCAGTCGTAGGGGGCCTGCTCGGTCGTCGTCGTCGCCCCGTCGGGTGCGCCGGCGGCCACCTCCGCGGCGCGCGCTGCGCACCGCGGCGACGAAGGCGGCGATCTTCTGCGGATCCTTCTCCCCCGGCACCCGCTCGACCCCGGTGGAAACGTCCACGCCGAAGGGGATGCAGGTGGGCGATGGCCTGGCCCACGTTGCCCGCGTGCAGCCCGCCGGAGACGAACAGCCGCGGTGGTCGACCACGCCCTCGGCCAGCCGCCAGTCGAACACCTCCCCCGACCCGGGGCTCACGCCGTCGATGAGGATGTAGTCGGCAGCCGAACTCGGCAAAGCGCGCGATGGCCGACTCGCCGGCGGCGAACGCCTTGATCGTGGTCCCGACCCGCGCCGCGACCCACTGCGCGTCCTCGATCGACTCGTGGCCGTGCAGCTGCACCGCGCCGAGCCCGACCGTGTTGGCGATCTCGACCACCCGACGCGGGCCTCGTCGCGGAAGACCCCGACGGTCAGGACTTCGGGCGGCACGCGCTTGACGATGTCGGAGACCGCTCCGGCGGTCATCTGGCGGGGCGAGGGGGCGAAGACGAACCCGAGCGCGTCGGCGCCGAGCCCGACCGCCAGGAGGGCGTCGGCCTCGGAGGTGATCCCGCAGATCTTGACGACCGGGCCGTCGCTCATCGGGACCCCGCCGCCTCGCCGACCGCTCGCCCGCCGATCGGGTGCCCGACCATCTCGCTCACCGAGCGCGAGCGTTCGTTCGAGCGCACGAAGGTCTCCCCGACGAGCACCGCCTCGAATCCGACGGCGGCCAGTCGCGCCGCGTCGAGGGCGTCGCGCGACGCCCGACTCGGCCACCGCCACGACGTAGGGCGGGAGTGCGGCCACCAAGGCTTCGGCGCGCCGGCGATCGACCTCGAAGGTCTGCAGGTCGCGCTGGTTGACGCCCACCAGGCGGGCGCCCGCGCCGAGCGCCCGCTCCAGCTCGGCCTCGTCGTGCACCTCGACCAGGGCGGCCAGCCCGAACACCGCGGCGAGCCCCAGCATCTCGAAGAGCTCGGCGTCGTCCAGCGCCGCGACGATCAGCAGGACGGCGTCGGCGCCCATGAGCCGGGCGTCGCACACGTCGGCCCGGCTCACCGTGAAGTCCTTGCGCAGCACCGGCAACGCGCAGGCCGCCCTCGGCGGCGGCGAGGTCCTCGGCCGACCCGCCGAAGTAGGGCCCGTCGGTCAGGACCGACAGGCAGGCTCGCCCCGCCGGCCGCGTAGTCCGCGGCGAGCTGGGCCGGGTCGAGCCCGGGATCGAGGTCGCCCTTGGAGGGCGAGCGGCGCTTGATCTCGGCGATGACGGCCAGGCCGTCACGGGCCTGGGCGACGAGCGCCTCGGTGAATCCCCGGGTGGGGGGCATCGCCACGGCCCGGGCAATCAGGTCGTCGACGTCGCGCTGGTCCGACGCCGCTTGCCCCCGGTGGGCGGCCACGATGTCGGACAGGTAGTTGCCCATGACCGACCCAGCGTAGTGGTGGCCCCATCGACCTCCCGGGCCCGAGGGCGTCGGCCGACGCCGGGCCCGGTCAGCCCTCGGCGAACGCCACGATGACCGCGCAGTTGTCGATCGCGTAGCCGCCCAGGTACTGCTCGCGTTCGGTGATCACGCTCGGCCGACTGACCATCTCGAAGTTGGCCAGGATCGGCTGGTCGTAGTTGTTCGGCGTGGTGTTCTCGCCGAGCAGCCTCCAGCCGCGCTGGGTCACGTAGTGCTCGCCACCGGGGGCGTTCCCCCCGTTGTTGAACAGCGCCACGACGAGGTCGGGTGGATCGGAGACCTCCGTCGTCGTCGACACCGAGCTGCGCTGGGTGTAGTCAGCGACGGTCGGTCCGCTCGTCGAGGTGCCCGTCGCGTCGACCCGCAGGCCATTGGGCGCGCCCGAGAGTTCGGCGATCGTCACCGTCACGGTCGCCTGCGTCCCCCTCGGGATCGTGGCGATCGGGATGCTCTGGATGCCTCCCGGATTGTCCGGGAGGAAGTAGATCGACGCCTGGAGGCCACCGGTGCGATAAGAGCCGGTGCCGTTGTTGGCCGTCTCGCCCCCAATGGTGGTGACCCCGAGGTCCCAGTCACTGAACAGGTAGTGGGGATGGACCATGCCGCTCGTGACCACCCCGTCGTCGATCGCGGCGATCAAGAGGTCACCGCGCTTGGTCGGCCGGTCAAGACGGACGGTCAAGGTCTGCGGGCCGTAGACGCCCTCCATCGTCGACCCGTCAAACGCCTCGACGAGCCGCTGGATGACGAACGGATGCGGCGTGGTGGTCGCGCTCGCCCCTCCGGCCGCGACGCCCGGCACGACCGCGGCGATCACCGAGAGAACGATCGCGAGCGCCCGGGCGCGCCGCGACCCCACGGCGGGGCGCCGGTGGACCTGCGCGGCGACGGGCACGACGGCTCCTCTCAGACGGCTCGCAGCGCGGGCGTCGAGACGGGGGCCGATTGGGCGGCGTCCAGCGCCTGGTCGAGATCCTCCAGAAGGTCGTCGATGTGCTCGATGCCGAGCGACAGCCGGACCATGTCGTCGGTGATCCCGACGGCGGCCAGCTCGGCCGGACCGAGCTGGCGATGCGTCGTCGAGGCGGGGTGCGCGACCAGCGACTTGGCATCGCCCATGTTGAGGAGTCGTTTGAACAGGCGCACCGAGTCGAAGAACCGAATGCTGCGCTCGTATCCGCCGGCCACCCCGAAGGTGAGGATCGAGGGAGCGCGTCCTGCGAGGTAACGCCGGGCGAGCTCGAAGGAGGGGTGGGAGGGGAACCCGACGTAGGAGACCCACGCGACGCGGCGGTCCTGCTCCAAGAACCGGGCGACCGCCTGGGCGTTGGCCATCTGCCGCTCGAGCCGGACGCTCAGGGTCTCGAGACCCTGGAGCACCAAGAAGGCGTTGAACGGCGAGAGGGTGGCGCCGCCGTTGCGCATCCCGACGGTCCGGCAGCGCACGATGTAGGCGTTCTCCGGGAACTGCGACGCGTAGACGACGCCGTGGAAGGCGCGCTCGGGCTCGTTCAAGACCGCGAACCGCTCCTTGTGTTCGGCCCAGGGGAATCGTCCGCCGTCGATGACGATCCCACCGAGCACGGTGCCGTGCCCGCCGATGAACTTGGTCAGCGAGTGGACGACGACGTCGGCGCCGTGGTCGATCGGCTTGAGCAGCACCGGGGTCGCGATCGTGTTGTCGACGATGAGCGGGACCCCGCGATCATGGGCCGCCGCGCTGACCGCCTCGATATCGACGATCGTCCCGGCGGGGTTGGCGATGCTCTCGCAGAAGACCGCCCGGGTCCCTTCGTCGATGAGGGCGGCGATGGCGTCGGGCGATTCGTCGGCGGCATAGCGCGCCTCGATGCCCTCCTCGGCGAGCCCGTGGGAGAACAGCGTCCTCGTCGCGCCGTAGAGCTGCGGCGTGCTCACGATGTTGGTCCCCGCCGTCGCCAGGTTCCGGACCGACGCGTAGACCGCGGCCGCCCCCGAGCTCACCGCGAGCGCCCCCACGCCGTGCTCAAGCGCGGCCATTCGCTGTTCCAAGACGTCGTTGGTCGGGTTGTTGAGCCGGTTGTAGTGGAACCCGGGCTCCTCGAGGTCGAAGACCGCTCCGGCGTGCTCGGCGCTCAGCAGCTCGTGGGCCACCGTCTGGTAGATGGGCACGGTCGCCGCGTGGGTGGCGTCGCCGTCGTACCCCCCGTGGATGGCGACTGTCTCGTCGTGCATCGTGCGCTCTCCTTGCGATCCTGCTCAGCCGGCCGCGGTCGCCACGCGGCTCGCCGCCCGGCGGGCCACCTCGGAGAGCCAGTTGCCGACGAGGCGCTCCATGGGGCCCCGCCATTGTGCGCCGATGTGTTCGACACACAGGTCGAACGGGAAGCTCTCGACGAGCGCGGCGTCGGCACCCCGCGAGGTCGCCGCCAGCCGGAACAGCTCAAGCAGCCCCACGCCCTCGGCGTCGAGATAGCCGACCGGGGTGGGCGGGTAGGCGACCTGGAGGCCCTCCAGGAACCGGCGAACGTCACGGCGATACTCGCGGAGCAACGTGGCCGGGTCGTACTCGGGGTGGCCCTGGACGAGCATGGTCACACCGGTCCCGTCGCGCACCGCCACGCTCCAGCCGACGTCCGCGGAACCCAGGACCACGCGGTACCCGCGCAGCTGTAGGGCCTCGACCGGCACCTCGTTCCAGCGCGAGTGGGGACACACGACGTCACCCATCCCGCGAGTGAGCGGGTCGTCGGGGTCCACCCACTGCGGGAAGACCCCACTCATCTTGTCGGCGAGGGGCCGTCGCTCGACGCCGTCGAGCGCCAGCAAGAGGGCGTGCGAGGCGAGGCACGACGAGAAGATCGACACGCCAGCGGCCTCGGCCCATCGGAACAGCGCGCTGAGCCTGGACCAGATCGCCTCTTCAGGCAGGTTGGCGCAGCGCGGCTCGGTACCGGTCACCACCAGCGCGTCCGGGCGACGTTCCCCGAGCTCGGAGATGTCGCGGTAGCGGGCGGCCACCACCGCCAGCACGTCGTCACGCCGTGGCACCTCGGTGATGGCGTAGTACGTCAGCCGCACCGGGAGCGTTCCGGCCCCCGCGGTCACCAGGTCGCCGAACTGACGCTCTGACTCCTCGAACGCCGCGTCGGGCATGAGGTTGACCAGGGCGACCTCGAGGGCATCGGCGGCCCGCCGAGGTGCTCCGCGTCGGTTGGTGGGGAGCGAGATCGTCATATGCCGACCAACTCGGCACTGGGTTCGCTGCGCTCGTGCTCGTAGGACACATGGGCCATCTCGCTGACGCGCCGACTCAGCTCAGCCACCTCGGCGGGCGCCGCCGCCGCACCCACGACCGAGAACACGAACGACCGGGTGCCCTGTCGACCGTCGACCGGGTCGCCGGCGCTCAGATGCAGGCCAACCGATGCGACGCCACCCAGCGCGCTGATCTCCTGGAGCCCGTCCACGCCCAGGATGCGGCGCGCCGAGAGCGGTGGTTGGTGGAAGAGCCGGTAGCCGACCCGTTGGCAGTGGACGAGGCCCTCGGGCGCCGCCGGCTCCCCGAGCGCCTGGCGCAGGGAGAGGCGCACCGGGTCGACCCCGGCCGCCACCTGGAGCATCTCGCCGATGCCGCCGCCCAGCCGGCCGTTGACCTCGATCACGCGGGGGCCGTCCGGTGTCAGCTTGATCTCGGTGTGCAGGCAACCGAAGGTGACCCCGAGTGCGGTCAGGGCTTGGGTGGCCGTCTCCAACACCGCGTCGGTGGCCGCCGCGCCGAGGTCGCTCGGGATGAAGAACCCGGTCTCGCGGAACGGCGCGACCAGATGGAGCCGACCCGTCAGTGCGAAGTGGTGGAACCCGCGGGCGTCGACCATCGTCTCGACCGAGACATAGTCGGCGAACCGGGCGGTCTCCGCCCCCGGCGCGCTCGGCAGATACTCCTCGAGCACCATGTCCTCCCGGCCGCCGGGCGCGTGCGCGATCTCGTCGATCGTCTCCAAGAACTCGGTGGCGCTCTCGACCAAGAACGTGTGCCGGCTGCCCGAACCCTGCCGGGGCTTCAGCACCGCTGGGAACACGGCCTCGCCGAGCAGCGTCGACATGAACCAGCGGTCGCGGCGCGCCGGGACCTCCCAGCACCGCGGCACGTCCAGGCCCCCGGCGCCGAGCGCCCGACGCTGCTCGCACTTGTCGACCAGGCGGTGCGCGACCTCGGGATGGTGGAACGGGAGCCCAAAGTGCCGCGCCACCTCGGCCATGAACACCAGGTCGTCGTCGCGGAAGGCCACCGCGCCGCGCGGGGCCAAGGGCGCCAGCTGCTCGGCCGCCTCGGCCGGGCTCAGCCCGTCGACGTCGACGACCTCGCCCAGGCGCCGCAGCAGGCGGTCCATCGCCACGCACTCGGGGTCCGAACCGCGCACCAGCCACACCAGGTTGCACACGCCCTCCGCCGAGGCCGAGAGCTGGAGGACCGGGAGCGACCGATACCCATACGGGACGAGGACCGACGGGAGCGAGCTGCGGGGCGTGCTCACCGGCCGACCCTCAAGATCTGGTCGGTGCAGAACCCGGCGTCGACAAAGGCGCGCACCCGCGACGACGGTGAGGGGATGTAGGCGGTGAAGTAGCGGGGGCCTTCGCTCAGCGCGCCGAAGACCCACAGGCGCCGCTGGATCCGCCCGTCGGAGGCGACCGGGTGGAACTCGGCCGACAGGTCGATGGAACCGAGGTCCTGGCCGTCGATGCGGAACTGGCGCACCCGGCCCTTGCGGTAGAGCGAGGCGAGCATCGGCGACGCCGAGCCCTGCACGCTGGACTGGTCCAGGTGGCCCAGCACGAGGTGGTCGAAGTGCTCGGTCCGCGCTCGGGCCAGGTGCCGTGAGCGCACGGTGACCCCGGTGGCCTCGATGAGCACGACGGGCGCCGGCCCGAACGGGAAGCGGACGACACCCGCCTCGACGAGTGCCAGCAGCTCTTCGCCACGCCGGACCGGCGGACCGGCGACCATCCGGGCGATCCGATTGCGGATGTGCTCTTGGAAGTCGCGGTGCGACTCGAGGGTCAGACCACCGAACTCCACGACGGAGCGCACGGTGTCACGCAGCGCCCGCAGGACCTCGTAGGCGCGCTTGGTGGGGCTCTCTCCGTTGGGGACGAGCGCCGCCGCGACGTCGTCCGCCATGACCTGGGCCACGCGCGTCTCGTAGGCATGCGCGTCGGCGAAGCACTCCCCCTCGCCGACGAAGAGGTGACCCGGAGCGTCGAACGGACCGAAGCGAGCCGCCAGGGCCTCGACCTCGGTGTCGAAGCACCCGTCCAACCACGCGTCGGCCAGCCGGTCGGCGGTCTCGATGCTGGCGATCGGGCCGTCGGCGAGCCCGGCCGACGCTGCGTAGAAGCAGGTGGTCATCTCGGCCAGGAGCATCGGGACGAGCTCGGTGCGGGCGTCCACCCGGCGGCGGCGGCCGTCCTCGTCGACGCACAACTCGGCGATCGCCTCGTCGGTGCAGATGCGCCGCTCGTAGCACGCGGTGGGATCGGCGGTGCCGATCGACTTGGCACAGAGCGGGTAGCCGCTGCGGGAGAAGAGCGCGAGGCGCGGCTCGGCGCCGCTCGCCTCGTAGCGAAGGTGCCCGTCCCGGCGGACGAAGCGCCCGCCCCGCCCAACCGTGAGCGCCATCACCACGTCGATCGCGACGAGGCCCATCCCGCGCACCGCGACGGCGGCTTGGGGCTCGATCGCGTCGAGCCGCTCTAGGGGATAGGGCGCGAGCACCGGGCCCGAGCCCTTGGAGGTGTGGTGGCTCTGGCCGGTGGTCAAGATCGCATGGTCGACGCTGAGCACGGACCCGTCGTCGAGGAGCGCCACCTCGCGCCCGGCCCGCTCGACGATGTCGGTGGCGGCCGACTGGTGGTGGACCACATGCACGTTCGCCGGGGTCTCCGCCACCAGCACCGAGAAGAACCAGGCGAGGTACTCCCCCATGAGCCGGCGGGGCAGGAAGTCCGAAGGGGCGATCGGTCGGCCCGACGTGGTGATCTCGCAGGCGTCGCCGACCCACTGGTAGCCGGTCGCGACCACCCACTCGTAGAAGCCGATGCCGAGCCGGCCGGTCACCCGCTCGGGGAACGGGTACATCGAGTGCTGGCCGCACGGCGTGTTCAGGATCAGGTAGTCCGGCTGGTCGGTGCCGTAGGTGCCCGCGCCCGGGACCCCCGGCTCGACCACGTGGATGGTGAGGTCCGGACCGGCCCTTCCTAGTTCGAGGGCGCCGGTGACCAGACGCTCGAGCGCGGCGAGGCCCCACGGCCCCATCCCGACGATCGCAACCTCGACCGTGGTCGTCGTCCGCTCAGGGACACGAACGGCGTTGCCACGCTCCAACAACGAGACCACCGTGGGCTCCTCTCCACGTCACCGGCTCTTTGCAGGCACGGTACGAAAGAGGCGTCCCAGCTCCGCTTGCTGAGCGTCCCGCAGGGTGAGAGATAACCGCTCTCCGCGCGCAAGAGGAGCGCGGAGAGCGGGAGCCCGCCGGAGGATGCCCTGGTCCCCGGGCCCGGCCCTGGGGCCCGCAGGTCTCAGACCAGGGGCAACGGGCGCACCTGGGCCGGGCGCGCCTCGGGGCCGGGGGCCCCCACGGCCAGGGGCCCCGGAATGTCGACACTGCGATGGACGTACGCCAGGCCCGCCCAGGCGCCCAGGCCGGGACACCAGGCGGCCGAGGTCACCCGGCCGGCGGCCCGCTCCCGTCCCTCGGCGAACAGCTCGGCCCCCGGCTCGAGCGGCCCGGCGCCCTCGAGCACCACCCCCGCCAGGCGGTGCGGCACGGCGGCGCCTCGGGAATCGATCCTCGCCACCAGCTCCTGGCCCGTGAAGCACCCCTTGGTGAAGCTAACGGCGCGGTCGACGGTCCCGGTCTCGGCCGGGATGACCCCCTCGGTGAGCTCGCGGCCCATGACCGGCACGCCGGACTCGATGCGGGCCGCCTCCCACGCCGGTTCCGAGCACCAGATGGCGGCGACCCCGACCTCGATCGAGCCCTCGGGGCCCAGCAGGTCGAGGCCGGTCCAGCCGTGCCAGTCGACCGGGGCGACCACCGGGGCGCCGGCGGGTCCGGCCGCTGCGACCCCCGCTCCCCGGAGCGCGACGCAGGCCCAGTCGAGCAGCGCCAACTCCAGCTTCGAGCGGAGCTTGAAACGAGCGAGGCGGGCCAGGAGTGCCTCGCCATAGCCGCCGTCCACGTCGAGCTGGAACGCGTCCTCCTCGACCCGCACCACCCGGGCCATCGCCTCGAGCTTCCCGTCGGGGGCGAGCACCAACGTGTCGGCGCTCTCGCCGAGCGCGAGGGGGGCCAGGTCCTGGCTGCACTGGCCCTGGAGGTAGCTCGCGGCGTCCGGTCCGGCGACCCGGACGACGTCTCGCGCCAAGCGATAGGCGCCGACCCCGTCGCGCAGCGCTCGGTACTCCTTCTCGACGCTCATCGCAGCGCGCCCCGGGCGCGGGCCACATTTCGTGCCGCCGCCAGCGCCGCGAGAAGCGCCGCCGCCTTGTGCGCGCACTCGGCGTCCTCGGTCTCGGGGTCGCTGTCGGCCACGATGCCCGCGCCCGCCTGGATCGTCGCTCGTCCGTCGCGCCCCACCACCATCGTGCGGATGGCGATCGCCGTGTCGAGGTTGCCCGAGAAGTCGAGATAGCCCACGACCCCGCCGTAGACACCCCGCTTGGTCGGTTCGAGCTCGTCGATGATCTCCATCGCCCGCACCTTGGGCGCCCCCGAGAGCGTCCCGGCCGGGAGCGTCGCCCGCAGCACGTCGATCGGCCCGCGGTCGTCGCGCAGCTCGCCCACCACCTGCGAGGTGAGATGCATGATGTGGCTGTAGCGCTCGACGGTCTTGAACTCGTCGACCGTTTCGGTCCCGAAGCGCACCACCCGTCCGACGTCGTTTCTTGCCAGGTCGACCAGCATCACGTGCTCGGCGAGCTCTTTGGGGTCCTCCAGCAGCTGCCCGGCGGCGAGCTCGTCCGCCTGGTCGGAGCGCCCCCGCGGCCGCGAGCCGGCGATCGGCCGGCTGGTGACGATGCCATCGCGCAGCCGGACCATGGGCTCGGGCGATGAGCCGACCACGGTGACCCCGACGAAGCGCAGGAAGTAGAGATACGGGCTCGGGTTGAGGAGCCGCAGGCACCGGTAGACATCGAAGGGCTCGACGTCCAAGACGACGTCGTAGCGCTGCGAGAGCACCACCTGGAAGATGTCACCCGCCTCGATGTACTCCTTGGCCACCCGCACGGCGTCGCAGAAGCGCTCCGACGTCATGGTCCGGTGGAAGTCGGGGGCGAGCGTGCTCCCGTCGGGCGGCGCAAGCGCGAGCTCGGTGACCGGGCGCAGGCAGTCGGCGGCCAAGTGTCCGAGCCGCGCCGTCGCCTCACCGTGCGCCCGGTCGAGGTCGTCGTCGTCCCATCCCTCTTCGACGGCGACGTTGTCGATGAGGACGACGCGCTGGCGCCAGTGGTCGAACGCGCACAGCTGGCCGATCACCGCCAGACACGCGTCGGGCAGCCCCTGGTCGTCCGGCGGGACGTCGGGGAGGTGCTCGACCTCGCGCACCACGTCGTAGCCGAGGTAGCCGACGACGCCGGCGAACAGCGGCGGGAGCCCGTCGATGGACGGTGAGCGATAGGCGTGGAGCATTGCCTCCAAGACGGCGAGCACGCCGACCTCGCCCGTCGGGACCTCCAGCACGCCGGTTGCCGACACCGACCGACCGTGCGCCACGAGCGTCGCCAATGGAGCACGGCCGACGAAGGAGAACCGGCCCCAGCGCTCGTCGTGGGCCTCGACCGACTCGAGCAAGAAGCCCTCGCCCTCCCCGACGACGTTGCGGAACGCCGCCACCGGCGTGAGCGTGTCGGCCACCATCTCGGTCCAGACCGGGACGATGCAATGCTCGGCCGCCAGCCTGCGGAACTCGGCTGGCGAGGGACGAACGACGAGCCCCGCCGCGATCGCGGAAACGGCCCGCTCCGACCCCCGATCCACCTCGACGTTCAAGCCCGACGCGCCGTTGGGACCCGGTGCCGCCATGGGGGCTCCGATCGCGGCGGCGCCCGGTGCGTTCGGGCCATCAGAGATACAGCCCCGTGCCGCTGTCGATGCGCTCGGAGGCCACGGCGTGGATGTCGCGCTCGCGCAAGATCACGTACTCCTCGCCGTGCACCTCGACCTCGAAGCGGTCCTCGGGGTTGAAGAGCACCTTGTCCCCCACCTTGACCGCGCGGACGTGCGGCCCGACGGCGACGGTCTCGGCCCACACGAGGCGGCGGGACACCTGGGCGGTCGCCGGGATGAGGATCCCCGCACGTGAGCGACGCTCGCCGTCGCCCTGGGCGACCTGGACGAGCACCCGGTCGAAGAGCACGTTGACCGGGTGTTTGTGCTCGGCGGTGCCGTTCGCGTCTGGCGTTCCCACGTAGGCACGGTACCGCATGGCCGTCGCGTGGCCGCCGACACCCTGGCCCGGTGAGCTGGGCCGTCGGGGTCAGCGGACCGTGTCGGGAGCCGGCGGCCGCACGACGACGCCGCGATCGGCGAGGTAGCGCTTCGCATCGCCCACCGAATACATCCCGGTGTGGAAGATCGACGCTGCCAGCAGGGCGTCGGCCTTGCCGATCGTTGCGCCGTCCACGAGGTGCTCGAGGGTGCCCACGCCCCCCGAGGCGATGACCGGCACCCCGACCGAATCCGAGATCGACGCCAGGAGCTCCAAGTCGTAGCCCTCACGGGTGCCGTCCTGGTCCATCGAGGTGACCAGCAACTCGCCGGCCCCGAGAGCGGCCGCCCGCTCCGACCACTCGAGCGCGTCGATCCCCGTGGCGCGCCGCCCGCCGTGGGTGTGCACCTCCCAGCCACCGCCCTCGGGGCGCCGTTGGGCGTCGACGGCCACCACGACGCACTGGGTCCCGAACTCGTCGGCCAGGCGGCGGACCAGTTCGGGGTCGGCGAGCGCCGCCGTATTGACCCCAACCTTCTCGGCCCCGGCGCGCAGCAGTCGGCGTGCGTCCTCCACGCTTCGGACGCCACCGCCGACCGTGAGCGGGATGAACACCTGCTCGGCCGTGCGGGCAACGACGTCGACCATCGTGTCGCGCTCCTCGTGCGACGCGGTGATGTCGAGGAAGGTCAGCTCGTCCGCCCCCTCGCGGTCGTAGCGGGCCGCCAGCTCGACGGGGTCGCCCGCGTCGAAGTGATCGACGTAGCGCACGCCCTTCACCACCCGGCCGGCGTCGACGTCGAGGCAGGGGATCACCCGAACCGTGCGCATGCGGCGATCGCCTCCTTCACTCCGAAGGTCCCCTCGGCGAGCGCCGGTCCCGACGATGACCCCGTCGGGTGCCCGCCCGGACCGCTCGCCACGGACGGCACCGAGCTCTTCCAGGTCGCCCAGCGAACCGACGCCGCCCGAGGCGACCACCGGGTGGACGGTGGCGTCGAGGACCACGCGCAGCACGTCCAGGTCGGCCCCCTCGCCCGTCCCGTCGCGGTCGATGGCGGTCAGGATGACGGCGGCCAGCGGCGCGTCCTGCCACTCGCCGAGCACCTCGGTCACCGAGACGCCTGCGCCGTCGGTCCAGCCCGACACCGCGGCCTCGAGCGTGCCGTGTCCCGAGCGTCGGTAGTCCAGGCCGAGCGCCACCCGGCCCGGGAACCGCGCCACGCGACGCCTGGGCCACGGCCGGCTTGGTGATCGCCGTCGTTCCCATCACCACCCGGTCGGCACCCAGCTCGACGAGCTCGGCCACGTCGTCTTCGGTGCGGACCCCGCCACTCACCTGCACCGGGATGCTCGATCGGGCGACGATCGCCGCCACGACCTCGCGGTTCTCGGGTCGCCCCGACCGGGCGGCGTCGAGGTCGACCACGTGCAGGCGCGTGGCACCCTCGGCAACGAAGCGCTCGGCAAGCTCGAGCGGGTCACCGTAGCCGCGCTCATCGGCGAAATCCCCTTTGCGCAGCCGGACCGCCCGCCCGCCGCGGAGGTCGATCGCACAGAAGAGCTCCATCAGATCGCCGGCACACCGGCCCGGGCGCCGGCCAGCTCGACGAAGTTGGCCAGCATGGCGAGTCCGAGCGTGCCCGACTTTTCCGGGTGGAACTGGGTGCCCCACACCGGTCCCTGCTCGACCGCGGCGGTGAGCTCGCCGCCGTAGTCGCAGGTGGCCACCGTGGCCGGACCGAGCGGGGCCACGAAGGAGTGCACGAAGTACATCCACGGTTCCTCGGGCAGCCCACTCAGCATGCGGGAGTCTCGTCCGGCCACCGTGCGCAGCGGGTTCCACTGGATCTGCGGGGACTTGGTCCCGGCGGGCAGCCGACCCACGGTCCCAGGCAGGACGCCCAGGCCGACCACGCCGGGCGACTCCTCGGAACCCTCGAAGAGCAGCTGCAGGCCGATGCAGATCCCGAGGAAGGGCACGCCGGAGTTAATCGCGTGGCGGGCCACCTCGATCAGCCCACTGCGCTCCAGTGCCTGGGCGGTCCGCCCGAAGGCGCCGACGCCGGGCAGTACGACACCGATGGCTCCCGCCGCGTCCTCCGGCCGTTGCACAAGGCGCGCGTTCGCGCCGAGATGCACGAGGGCCCGGTGCGCCGAGGCGAGGTTCCCGATGCCGTAGTCGAGGACGACGATGTCCCGTCCAGCCTCGTCGCTCACAACGTCCCCTTGGTGGAGGGCACTCCTCCGCCTTCGATCCGCACCGCATCGCGCAGCGCCCGGGCGACGCCCTTGAACGTCGCCTCCACCACGTGGTGGGTGTTGCGCCCTTCGCGCCGGCGGACGTGCAGGGTGATCGCGGCGGCCGTCGCGAAGGCGCGGAAGAACTCCTCGGCCAGCTGCGGGTCGAAGGGCGGCGACCCGAGCCCCGGCGTGTCGGGCGCGAACTCGACGTCATAGGCGAAATAGGGGCGACCCGACAGGTCCAGCGCGACCTCGACCAGCGCCTCATCCAGCGGGATCAGCGCCGCAGCGAAGCGGCGGACGCCGGCCTTGGTGCCGAGCGCCTTGGCCAGGCAGGTGCCGACCACGATGCCGACGTCCTCCACCGTGTGGTGCGCGTCGACCTGGAGATCGCCCTGGGCGTCCACCGACAGGTCGAAGCCGCCGTGGCGGCCGAGCTGCTCGAGCATGTGGTCGAAGAACGGGAGCCCGGTCGCCACCTCGACCCGGCCGGTGCCGTCGACGAGGAGGGAGACCGTGACGGTGGTCTCCTTGGTGGAGCGCGACTCGGCGGCCTGGCGGATGTCGGTCATCGGAGGCACTCCTCGAGGGCGGTCAGGAATCGGTCGTTCTCCGCCGGCGTGCCGATGGTGACCCGCAGGCAGCCGGCGAGCTCGTCGCGGTCAGAGACATCGCGGATGAGCACCGAGCGGTCCACGAGCCCCTGCCAGACCTGGCGCGAGCCATGCGACCGCGGACGGAACAGGATGAAGTTGGCGTCCGAGGGCCAGGAGTCCACGTCGAGGCCGCCCAGGGCGGCGGCGACCCGGCCGCGCTCCTCGCTCACGAGGGCGACCCGCGCCTCCATCTCGGCGGTGAAGCCGAGCGCGGTCAGCCCGGCGGCCTGGGTGAACGCCGAGAGGTGGTACGGGAGGGCGACCGCCTCGCATCCCGCCACCACCTCGGGGTCGGCGATCAGGTAGCCGAGGCGCGCCGCGGCGAGCGCCCAGGTCTTGGAGAAGGTGCGCACAACCACCAGGCCCTCGGACCCGGTGATGCCGCGCAGGCGGGTCGCCGAAGCCGGAGCGAACTGGCCGTAGGCCTCGTCGACGACAACCAGTCCCGGCGCGACGCCCACGATCGCCTCGATCAGCTCGATGGGATCCGCGTTGCCCGTCGGGTTGTTCGGCGAGCAGAGGAACGTGATGGACGGCTGGTGCTCGGCCAGCAGCCCCTTGGCGGCGTCGAGGTCGACGGCGAACCGCTCGTCGCGCCGAGCGCTCACCACCGGGGTCCCGGTCAGGCGGGCGATGAACGAGTGGAGCGCGTAGGTCGGTTCGAAGGTGGCGACCGGCCGGCCCGGACCGCAGAACGCGAGCAGGAGGCACTGGAGCACCTCGTTGGACCCGTTGGCGCAGAAGACCTCCGCCGGGTCGACGCCGTGGGAATCGGCCAACGCGGCGCGCAGCTTCGTCGCGCCCCGGTCCGGATACCGGTTCGGGTCGATGCTCGCGATCTCGGCCGCGAAGGCCTCGTGCCACGCGGCGGGCGGCGGCAGCGGCGACTCGTTGGTGTTGAGCCGGACCTCCGCCGGCACCTGGGGCGAGTGGTAGCCCTCGAGGGAGCCGAGGTCGTCGCGTCGAGGGACGAGCGGGCTCATCGGCGGGCCTCGATCGAGCGCGGCGTGGGCGGGGAGCCCCTCGGTGGTGGCCAGCACCACGACATGGGGGCCGAGCCGGGTCAGCGCGTCGGGGTCGGCCTCGACGGCGTGCAGATGACGCCGGAAGTCGCGCGTGGACAACGCCGAGGCGAAGCGCGCCGAGCGGTTCGTCGGGAGGACGTGGTTGGGGCCGGCCAGATAGTCGCCCAGCGCGGCGGGCGACCAGAACCCCAAGAACACCGCGCCGGCGGCGCGCACGAGCGGGAGGAGCCGGCGCGCATCGTCCACCATGAGCTCGAGGTGCTCGGGAGCGACGACGTTGGCCACCGCGATCGCCTCTTCGGGGCCCTCGACCAGGCAGGCGTAGCCACCCGAGGCCAGCGTCGAGCGCAGCGCGTCGCGCCTCGGCGACTCGGCGACGATGCGCTCGAGCGCGCGGTCGATCTCGTCCAGCTTCTCGGGCGACCACGTCACGAGCCATGACACCCCGTCGGGTCCGTGCTCGGCCTGGACCGCGAGGTCGATGGCCGCCAGCTCGGCGGGCGTCTCGGGGCCGGCGACGACCAGCACCTCGGACGGCCCGGCGTAGGACGAGGGGATGCCGACGATCCCCGACACCTGGCGCATCGCCTCGGCCACGTAGCGGTTGCCCGGGCCGACGATCACGTCGACCGGCTTGATCGTGGCCGTCCCGTAGGCCATGGCAGCGACCGCCTGGGCGCCGCCCACCCGGTACACCTCGTCGACGCCGGCGATCGCCGCAGCGGCAAGGGTGGCGTCGTCGACCCGCCCGTCGGACCCCGGGGGCACGCACAACACGACCTCGTCGACGCCGGCCACCCGGGCCGGGGTGGCGCACATGAGCACCGTCGAGGGGTAACGGGCGAGCCCCCCGGGGACGTAGCAGCCCGCCCGGGCGACCGGGCGTACGAACTGGGTGACCCGCACCCCCTCGGAGACCACCTCCACGCTCTGCTCGGTGTCCCGAGCGTGGTAGTCGGCGATCCGGCGGTGGGCCGCCTCGAGCGCGGCACGGAGCTCGTCGGGAACCCGCCCGAGCGCCGCCTTGAGCTCGGCCGGGGCCACCCGGATCGAGTCGATCTCGACGCGGTCGAAGCGCGCCGTGCACGCGCGCAGCGCATCGTCGCCGTCGCGGCGCACCTCGGCCACGATCGCGGCCACCGCCTCGGTGACGCCCGCGTCGGGCTCGGGGCGCGGCAGGACCGATTCGAGCTGGTCGGACAGTCCGCGCACGTCGAGACGGACCAATGCCATCCATCAAGGCTACCTGGGCTTCTGTCGCGCTCCGGGAGGTCGATCGGAGTTTCGCCCACGATCCCGTCCCACCTGAGCCATCATCGGGGCCATGCCCATGCGCGCCGAGATCAGCTCGCTCTCGACCACGCTCGAGGAGCTGACCCGGCGGGTCAGCTCCTTGGCCGACGCGGCCCAGTCCGAGGACGAGGAGGCGGCGATGGAACTCTTCGGGGTCGAGCGGTCGCTCTCGGGTGCGCTCCGGCGCCTGCGCAAGCTGAGCGAGGACCGTCGGGGCTGACGCCGGCCGGGGCCAGCTGGCCCTCAGACGGCGTGCAGGACGACCTTGTGCCCGAGCAGACCCGACGCGTTGTTCAACGCGTTCTGACGCGATGCGACCACGGCGCAGTTCCGCCGTGCCGCGGTCTCCGCGACGCACGCCGCAACGAGGTCGGTCGTCGAGGCCTTCACGGCCAGCTCGCCGACCCGGCGGGCGCCGTCGGAGTCCATGACCTCGATCTCGGAACCGTCAAGCATGTCCTGGAGGCGATCACCCCGGGCCTCGGTCCGGAAGCCTTCGGCGATCACCGACACCGGGACCACCGGCACGATCCCGTGGGCCAGCGCGGCGCGGTGCAGCGCCCAGAACGTCCGGTCGCCGCGGGCCGCCGCCCGCATCGCACCGACGCCGTAGACGAGCCCGGCTCTCGTGACCGCCATCAGCGCCGGCGGACTCTGGAGGCCATCCCCGAGACCCCCGAGAGCAAGCGGGCGAGCAGGTCCTCGCCGGCCGCGATCTCCTCGTCGGTCAGCGCGCCGGCCTCCTTCTCCCACGCGGCGACACCGCGCAGGCCCTGACGGACGCGGAGCTGGCGCTCGGCCGCGCTCGAGAGCCAGGCGCTGAACGAGACGCCGTCCTCTCGTGCGGCGACCTCGACCGCGGCGGCAACATCGTCGGCCAGGGAGACGGAGCGCTTCACGACCACGTCCCCAAAAGTAGCACCCCGAGTGTTACCTCTTCAGGTCGTCGCCGCCCGCTCCTGCTTCGCCCTGGTCCGCTTGGGCGGGGCCAACGTCGACGACGGGCAGAGGTCGCTCAGGATGCAGTCGGCGCAGCGCGGTCGTCGCGCCACGCACACGGCCCGCCCGTGGAGGATCAGGCGCAGGCTGAGGGCGCCCAGTTCCTCCGGCGGCACCATCGCGTTGATCTCATGCTCGATCTTCACCGGGTCGGTCGAGGTCGTGAGTCCGAGTCGTCGGGTCAGTCGGCCGACGTGGGTGTCGACCGGGAGCCCGGGCAGATCGAAGGCGACGCTGCGCAGCACGTTGGCCGTCTTGCGGCCGACGCCGGGCAGGGTGACGAGGTCCTCCATGTCGCGGGGCACCTCACCGCCGAAGCGCTCGGTCACCTCGCGCGCCATGCCGATCAGGCTCCTGGTCTTGGCCCGGAAGAAGCCCGTCGAACGGACGATCTCCTCCACCGCTTCGGGGTCGGCCGCCGCCAGGGAAGCCGGGTCGGGATAGGCCCCGAAGAGCTCGGGCGTGACCATGTTCACCCGGACGTCGGTGCTCTGCGCGGAGAGGATGGTCGCCGCCAGGAGCTGGAACGGCGTCTCGAAGTTGAGCGCGCACAGCTCCCGGGCGCTCCCGGGGTACTCCTCGGCCAGCCGGGACGCCACGGTCATCGCCCGGTTCTTGAGCGTGCGTGCACTGGGTGCGCCCGGAGCCATGCCGGTCGCAGGCTATCGGCGGGTGGGGTCGGCGGGGCCCCTCGGCGGTACGCGTAGGGTGCGGCGGTGGCCAACGCAGAGCAGCCGGGGATGCTCGCGCCCGGCGACGCCGCCGCCAGGGCCGAGGTGGACGCGCTGCTCGAACGCTCCGAGCGGTCGCTGGCACACCCGCCGCTGTCCGAACCGAGCCGGCTCGCCTGGGCCGGGCACGACCCCGGGCACGAGACCCTCGTCCTGCGGGACTCGGGCGCGGTGGTCGCCTCGGCGCACCTCGGCCATCGCGACGGCGCCTGGAACGTCGAGATCGTCACCGACCCCGGAGGCAACGCGGCGGGCTGGGCGCGCTCGCTGCTCGAAGCGGCCCTGTCCGAGGCGCGTCGGAACGAGGCGACGGAGCTGCGCTACTGGGCAATCCAACACCGCCCCGACGACGACGCGCTCCCGCTCGGGCTGGGCTTCTCCGTCGAGCGGGACCTCCTCCAGATGCGCGTGCCACTTCCCATCGACGTCGAGCGCCCGCCGCTCGACGGGCGCTTCACGTTGCGCCCGTTCCGTCCGGGCAACGACGAGGCAGCGTGGCTCGAGGTCAACAACCGCGCCTTCGTGGCGCACCCCGAGCAGGGCCACTGGGACATGCCGACGCTCGTGGCCCGCGAGCTCACGGACTGGTTCGACCCCGACGGGTTCATCGTGTGTGCGGAGGGGGATCGGATCGCCGGCTCGTGCTGGACCAAGGTGCACCGGGGATCCGAGCCGATGCTGGGTGAGATCTACGTGATCTCGGTCGACCCCGCGATGCAGAGCCACGGCCTCGGGCGGAAGCTCGTCGTCGCCGGTCTCGACTGGCTCGCGGCGCGCGTCAAGGTGGGCATGCTGTACGTGGAACAGGACAACGCCAAGGCGGTCGAGCTCTACCGCTCGCTCGGGTTCCGGGACGACCACGTCGACCGCTGCTATCTCTGGCGCCCCTAGTCAATCCCAACCAGACCGAGGAGGTCTCGTGGACGCCGACCTGGACACCTTCGTCACCGCACTGTACGTGACCATCGACGACGCGCTTCGGACCCATCCCGAGCTGCGCCGATGGCGCCCCAAGGTCGGACTGGCCCCCAAGCTGAGCGACGCCGAGCTGCTCACCATGGCGGTGCTCCAGGCGCTGCTCGGTTTCACCTCTGAGACCAGGTTCCTTCGCCACGCGAAGTCCATCTGACCCAGCTGTTCCCCTACGTCCCCTATCAGTCGGGCTACAACAAGCGGCTGCGCAAAGCCGAGCATCAGCTGATGGTGGTGATCCGGCTTCATCGCCAAAGACACCGAGTTGTGGGGAGACGACACCTGGGTGATGGATTCCACGCCCGTCGAATGCGGGCGCTCCCGACCGACCGTGCTGCGCAGTGACCTGGCCGGTTGGGCCTCCTACGGCTACTGCGCCAGCCATTCCCGCTGGTTCTGGGGGCTGCGGCTCCATCTGGTGTTCTCCCGGTCCCCAACCCGACACCGCGCCCGATCCCGTAGGTGACAGCGGCAGCGACCGCCGCGATCACCAGCTGGCGGAGCGCGGTGCGCCAGCGCGAACGCTCGGTCAACTGCCCGAGTAAGACCCCGACGAGCGCGGCGGTCACCGCGCCGATCACGACCGACGCCACCACCGCGCCGTTCCCCGATCCGACCAACCAGGGGATCAGCGGGAGCATCGCACCCAGTGCGAACGAGAAGAACGACGAGATCGACGACTGCAAGGGTGAGCCGATCACGCGGGTCAAAGCCGAGCTCCTCGCGTGCGTGGGTCTCCAGTGCGAGCTCGGGATCCTGCATCACCTCATCGGCCAGCTGCTCGGCGAGGGTCCGGTCGATGCCGCGTCGTTCATAGATCGCCACGAGCTCGTCGCGCTCGTCCTTGGGCCAGTGGTGCAGCGCGGCCCGCTCCACCTCGAGCTCGCGCTGCATCAGCTCGCTCTGGGCCCGCACGGAGACGAACTCGCCGGCCGACATCGAGAACGCGCCGGCGACGAGGCCGGCCACGCCGGCCAGTCGGACGAAGGGGCCGCCGGGGTGCGCACCCGCCACGCCCAGGATCAGCGAGACGTTGGTGACCAGCCCGTCGCTCAGGCCGAAGACGGCGGCCCGGTACCCCCCGCCAGAGATGTTGCGGTGGTGATGGCCGAGGTCCGCCTCGGGCGGCTGCGCCTGGTCGTCTCCCATCAGCCTCCTCCGCCGAATGCGCAGGCTACGTGATACCCGGCGGCACCCCACCCCTGACAGAATCGACCCGTGGCGACCCCGAGGAAGTGGTTCGACCAGAGCCAGCCCCAGACGCTCCAGGCAGCCGTGCTGTTCTGCTACCTGAACGCCGCGCTCGCGATCCTCTACGTGATCGCGTTCCAGGCCACCTTGCCCCTGATCCTGGTGGTGACCGCGGTGGGCGCGTACGGCATCGCCAACGAGAAGCGATGGGGCTACTGGCTCGCCCTGATCGTCGGCTCGCTGTACCTCCTCGCCCAACTGGCCCTCTTCGTGACCATCACTCAGAGCCTCGGCCAGATCCTCAACCTGGCCTTCGCCGCCCTGCTGGTCTTCCTCCTGCTGCACCCCGAAAGCCGTCGCTACCAGAAGATTTGGTTTCGCTGAGAGCGCTGTGCCGGGTGAAAGCACCCTTGGGCTACTCGGACGATGAAACGAGGATCGGTCCCGGCTCTTCAATGCTCGACCCGGCGCTCTTCCACTTGCCGCCTGATTGACCGCTGATTCCCGCCAAGTGAGCGGCTACATACCCTGCACTTGATGCGGCGCGGTGTGCCCTACTTGCTCCTGGCAATCCTCTTCCTGGGCACGGGTTTCGGGGTCGGTCTCGGTCTGTCGGAGGCTCCCAGCGGATCAGTTGGTGATCCGGGAGGAGTGCTGTATTCCGAACTCTCGTACAGCGTCACACGGGCCTTGCCGCCGGGCGCTCATGTGATGGGGTTCCTGCACATCGAGCCGAATTTCACCGGTTCGTGCTGGACGACCACGGGCTATGTGGAAGCCCTTGCTTCCTTTACATCGGTAAGGTCAGTCTCAGCTGTCCATCAGTACGTTGCGAGAGCACTCCGAGCGTCTGGATGGATCCAAGACGGGCCCACGCCTGGAAGCCGGGGCCCGGCGATCTGGTATGAGTGGATTGGCCAGCACAAATACCTTGCCAATCACTTCATCTACCGATGGCATCGGCGCCTTCCGCGGGGAACCAACGCGTATTCGACATTGCAGGTCGCCGTCCCCTTGAACGGACGGCTTCGAGCTCATCCGTTGAGGTGGGAGGTGGGAGCTGGGAGCGAATACGCCGGCCATTGGTGGTCCGAAACGGCACTGCAACGAGGCGTGAGCCCAAAGATCGAGCCCCGCCGAGGCCCTCGAAGTGTGGTTCTGCATCCGTCGCTGGGACCGGACCGGCCGTTTGGGGCCGCTCGGACCCCATGATCTAACGTCGCTCGAGCCGAAAATCCGGAGGACCAGGAGCGGCCATGCCCACATTCATCGACGTCCACCAGCTTCAGAACCGGGTCGGCGAGCACCTCGGTTACAGCGGGTGGAAGACCATCACCCAGGAGCGGGTGAACCTGTTCGCGGACGCCACGGACGACCATCAGTGGATCCACGTGGACCCCGAGCGGGCCAAGGCCGGGCCCTTCGGAAGGCCGATCGCCCACGGGTTCCTCACCCTCTCGCTCCTCCCCTGGCTGCTGGCCGAGGTGCTTGTGGTCCAGGGCATCACCATGGGCGTGAACCTGGGGACCAACAAGGTCCGCTTCCCCGCCCCGGTCCCGGTGGGCGCCGAACTCCGTCTCGGACTTACCCTGGCCGGGGTCGACGAAGTGACGGGCGGAGTCCAGGCCACACTGGACGCCGTCTTCGAGGTGAAGGACGCACCCAAGCCCTCCTGTGTGGCCCAGGTGGTCTTCCGCTTCTACAGCTGAGGAGTTCGATGCCCCGGTGACGAGCACAATGGGGGGCACGACATCTCCGCCGGCCGACCTGCCGACCGGAGCCGCCAAGACCGCACAGGTCCGGGCGATGTTCGATGCGATTGCCCCGCGCTACGACCTCGTCAACCGAGTCATCACCTTCGGGATGGACCGACGCTGGCGGCGCCGCACCCTCGACGCGCTGGGGCTGCCACCCGGTTCGACCGTGCTCGACCTCGCGTGCGGCACCGGCGATCTCGCCGACCTGGTGCTGCGCAGCGGCGGGCGGACGGTGGGTTCGGACCTCTCGCGGGGCATGCTCGCTCGCCGTCACGCGGCGTTCCCCGCCGTCCAGGCCGACGCGGCAGCGCTCCCGTTCGTGAGCGGCTCGATGGACGGGGTCGTCTGCGGCTACGCGCTGCGCAACTTCACCGACCTGGCGGCGTCGCTCGGCGAGGCGGCGCGCGTGCTGCGCCCCGGTGGTCGCCTGGCGGTGCTCGAGGTCGCCGAGCCCGACCGCGTCCTCATGCGTCGCGGCTTCGAGTTCTGGTTCGGCCGGTGCGTCCCGGCGATCGGCGGGTTCCTCTCCGATGGCGCCGCCTACCGCTATCTCCCCCGCTCGACCGCGTATCTGCCCGAGCCCGAGGAGCTGCGTGACCTTCTCGGGGCCGCGGGGTTCGCGACGGTCGGACGCCAGCTCCTCCAGGGCGGGCTGAGCCAGATCGTCACTGCCACGCGACGGGGCATGCCCGCGGGAGCGCGGCCGTGAGGGGGATCACCCGCCCGCTCCCGCCGGGTCCCCCGATCGACCCGATCCGGGTCTGCGGCGAGCGCGGCGTCTTCTTCGCCAACCAGCGCTTGACCCTCGCCGGGACCGGCCGGGCCGCGGTCCTCCCACTCCCGGGCGGGCTCGCCGATCGCGCCAGCTGCACCGCGCTCGACGCGTGGCTGCGCGCGGTGGCGTGCGACGACCCGCTCGGCGTGCCGGGGTCGGGCCCGGTCGCCTTCGGCGCCCTCCCCTTCGAGCTGGCCACGCCGGGCGAGCTGGTGGTGCCGGCCGTCGTCTACGGCCGGGACGCCGACGGCCTGGAGTGGGTCACCGTGCTCGGCGAGGACGAGCTGGTCGAGCCGACACGCGAATGGCTGTTGTCCGAGGCCACCTCCCCCACTCGGATCGAGCCGGCGGCGCACCTCGAGATCACTGAGTCCCTGCCGGCCGACTACCGGGCAGCGGTCTCCCGGGCCACCCGCGCCATCGCCGAGGGGCTGCTCAAGAAGGTTGTCCTGGCACGCCGTCTCCGGGTCGAGGCCAGCCGGGAGCTGGTCGCCTCGGCCATGCTGGCCCGCCTGATCGACGACGAGCCGTCCTCGACGGCCTTCCTCATCGGCCGAGCCGATGACGCGTTCGTCGGGGCCTCGCCGGAGCTGCTTGTGTCACGGCGCGGCGCCGGCGTCGTCTCCCACCCCCTGGCCGGGACCGCCCCGCTCGACGACGAAGCGAGCGACCGCCTGCTCGGTTCGGCCAAGAACCTCGAGGAGCACGAGTTGGTCCTCGCCGACATCACCCGCGTCCTCGATCCCCTCTGCAGCGAGCTGGTGGTGCCGGGCGAGCCGTCCCTCGTGGCGCTGCACACGATGGCGCATCTGGGGACGAGGATCGAGGGTCAGCTGATGGCGGAGGACGGACGGGTGCCCAGTGGCCTCGAGCTGGTGGCCGCCCTGCATCCCACCCCCGCCGTCGGCGGCGTCCCGCGTGCCGAGGCGCTCGCCCTGATCGCCGAGCTCGAACCCGGACCCCGGGGCCGGTGGGCCGGGCCGGTCGGCTGGGTCGACGCTCGGGGGGACGGGGACTGGATGCTCGGGCTCCGCTCGGCGATCCTCTCGGGCTCGACGGCCACGCTGTGGGCCGGCGCGGGCATCGTCGCCGCCTCGGACGCCGACGCCGAGCTGGAGGAGACCGCGGTCAAGCTGGTGCCGGTGCTCGAGGGCTTGGCCCCGGGGTCCTCGGCCCTGCTCGGGGCGGTTTCTCTCAGGTAGCGACGCGCTCGGCGCGCTCGGTGATGGCCTTTGGCCCGGGCGGGAGTGCCCCCGAGATGAGCGGGATGGCCACCTCGAAGCTGGCCCCCCGGCCCGGCGTCGAACGCACGGTGGCCGAACCCCCCAGGACCTCCGCGATCGCGTGAACGATCGAGAGCCCGAGCCCGCTGCCGCCACCGGTCCGCGCCGCGTCGTCACGCCAGAAGCGGTCGAACACCCGGCTGGCCGCCTCGGGGCTGAGTCCGGGCCCCTCGTCGGCCACCGTCATCGTGCCGAACTTGGCGTCGGCGCGCACCGACACCGTGACCGGGGTGCCCGGTGGCGTGTGGTCGAGCGCGTTGCGCACCAGGTTGTGCGCGACCTGGCCCAGCCGGTCCCGATCACCGCGCACCATGATCGGTCCGTCGGCCACGAGCTCGATGGGCCGGTGCGGGTCGACCGTCCGGGCATCGCCGACGGCGTCCGCTGCGACCTTGCTCAGGTCGACCGGCACCAGCTCCAATGATGGGCCATGGTCGAGCCGGGCGAGCAAGAGCAGGTCCGAGACGAGCACGCCCATGCGGCTGGCCTCCCGTTCGACCCGCTGGAGCGCCTTGTCCCGGCTCTCGTCGTCGGTGAACGCCCCCTTGCGGAGCAGCTCGGTGTAGCCGCGGATCGAAGTCAGCGGGGTGCGCAGCTCGTGGGAGGCATCGGCCACGAACTGGCGCAGGCGGACCTCGGAGCTGGTCTTCTCTCTGAACGCATCCTCGATGCGGGCGAGCATGTCGTTCAGGGCGTAGCCGAGGCGGTCCACCTCGCTCGACGCGCTCCCGACGGTGACGCGACGGGTCAGGTCGCCGCCCGCGATCGCATCGGTCGTCTCGGCCATGGTCTCGAGCGGGCGCAGACCGCGGCGCAGGGTGTACAGGACCACCGCGACGAGCACCGCCAGCACGGCCAACGAGGCGATCAGCTGCACGCGCAGCAGCGAGGACAAGGTGTCGGTGGTTGAGTCGAGCGACTCGGCGACGATGAGCACCCCCTGGGGCACGTCGACCGCGGACTCCCGGTAGCGCACACCGCTGCTCCCGACGCTGCCGACGTCCGCGCTGTACGGCTCGGATTGATACGCGCCACCCAGCGCGCCGTAGTGATGCGATCGCGGGAAGGGTTCGGGCCGGAGCGACGCTGGGACGAGCGGCCGCGGGTCCGAGTTGTTCGGTGGTCCCGATGCGACGTGCAGAATCACCTTGCCCGATCGTGAGATCACGAGCAGATAGATGTCCGGGCTCACCCGGGCGTCCAGCTCCGTCTGAATGAAGCCGGCGCCGACGTGTGGCCGGTGGACCTCGACACGCGGGAGCTGGACGGTGAGGAAGTGGTACGCCTGCAGTTGGGCCCCGTCGATCTGGTCGTCGAGGCGCCCGTAGAGGAAGGAGCGCAGCGAGCTGTAGGTGATCACATTGGCCACCGCGAGCGCGACGACGAGTACGACGGCCATCGACAGCGTCAGTCGGCGACGCAGGCTCCAGCGGCGTCGCGGGGTGTTCACGCTCTCGGGAGCCGCAACGAGTAGCCGACGCGCCGGAAGGTGTGGATGAGGGGCGGCTCGAACTCGTCGATCTTCTTGCGCAGGTAGCTGATGTAGGTCTCGACGATGTTGGGGTCGCCCTCGAACCCGTAACCCCAGACCTGGTCGAGGATCTCGAACTTGGAGACGACGCGTCGCGCGTTCTCGAGCAGATATCGCAGCAGATTGAACTCCGTCGCGGTCAGCTCGATCGACACACCCTGGCGCCAGACCTCGCGCGAGTCGACGTCCATCACGAGGTCGGCAAAACGCAGGGGACGGTCCTCGGCCGTCTCGTCGCGGGTACGCCGCAGCACGGCCCGGATCCGAGCGACCACCTCGCTCAGCGAGAAGGGCTTGGTCACGTAGTCGTCGCCCACCGCCAGCCCCACCAGCTTGTCCTCGGCGGCGTCGCGGGCGGTGAGAAACAGGACCGGGACGATCTCGCCCTCGTCCCGCCAGCGCCGGCAGATGTCGATGCCCTCCATGTCAGGGAGCATGACGTCGAGCAGGACGAGATCGGGCCGCGTGCTGCGGACCTTCTGGACGGCCTCGGTGCCGGTCGTCGCGACGTCCACCGCGAACCCCTCGAACTGCAGACCAGTGGTCAACAGGTCGGTGATATAGGGCTCGTCGTCGACGACGAGAATCCGGTCCTTCTCGGGCATGCCCCCATTTTCGCAGACGGCGCCGCTCTGGGGGGCCGGGAGGCGGCGCTAGGGCCGGGCGACCGGGATCCGCGACCGCTGCTCGCGCTCGCCCCGCACCAGGTGCCAGGCGCCCCGCAGGGCTCGGCCCAGCCCCCACCAGGTCACGAGGCCGAGCGCTTCGACCACGATGGCCGACGACATCTTGGACTCGCCCACCTCGCGGTCGACGAAGCGGATGGGCACTTCCACGATCGAAGCGCCGGCGCGCCTCGCGCGATAGGTCATCTCGATCTGGAACCCGTAGCCCTCGGCCCGGACCGTCTCGAGCGTGATCCGCGACAGGAGCGTCGCCGCGTACGCCCGGAACCCGGCGGTCGAGTCGGCGACCCGAAGCCCGAGCACGAGCGACGCATAGACGTTGCCGCCCTTGGACAATAGGTAGCGGTGGAGCTTCCACTTCGGGATGGAACCGCCTGCGACATAGCGCGACCCGATCGCCACCTCGTGACCCGAAGCGATCGGCGCAAGCAAATCGGGGAGCGCACCCGGATCATGCGACAGGTCGGCGTCCATCTCGACCATCACATCGAAGCCGTGCTCCATTCCCCAGCTGAACCCGGCCCGGTACGCGCTGCCGAGTCCCGATTTCTCGCTCCGGAGCAGCAGGTTGAGGTCCGAATGAGTCGAACGGAGCTGCTCCACCCGCGCGGCGGTCCCGTCGGGGCTTCCGTCGTCGACCACCAGGATCCCCGCCTCGGGCAGCGCGCAGCGAGTCGCCTCGATCACCCGGGCGATGTTCTCGGCCTCGTTGAAGGTGGGGATGACCACAAGGACCCGCACGGCGGGCAGCATACGAGACGGGTCCTCCCCAGGGGCTCCGGACCTGAGGTTTTGCGGCCGACGTGCCAGCATTGGGGCATGACCGAACCGGCGCGGCGGCGGTTCCGCCTACCGAAGATTCCTCGCGAGGTGCGATGGACCGTCTCGGTCTTCGTCATCTTCTTCGTCTTCGAGTACTTCTTGCTCCCCGATCTCGCCAGCGCGAAGAAGTCGCTGCACGTGCTCGGCCACGTCAACGTCGCATTCCTTCTGCTCGGGGTCGCGCTCGAGGTGCTGGCGCTCGTCGCCTACGCCGAGCTCACCCACACCGTGCTGTCACCGGACTCACCGAGCCGCTGGCGCCTGCTCCGGGTCAACATGGCCAGCCTCGCGGTGAGCCACGTCGTCCCCGGCGGCACGGCACCGGGGACCGCCGTCGGCTACCGACTGCTGACCGAGCAGGGCGTGTCCGGGAGCACCGCGGGATTCGGCCTCGCCGAGCAGGGTGTGGGCTCGGCTGTGGTGCTCAACGCGATCTTCTGGCTCGCGCTGATCATCTCCATCCCGCTGCGCGGCTTCAACCCGCTGTATGGGATCGCGGCGGCGGCCGGCGTGCTTCTGATCGGCGCCTTCGCCGGCACCGTGTTCCTGATCACGAGAGGGCAGACCCGCGCCATGCGCTGGATCGAGGCGATCGCCCGGCGGGTGCCGTTCGTCAACCCCGACACCATCTCGGCCCTCCTCCAGAAGCTGGCCGATCGTCTCCACATCCTGCTCCGAGACCGAGCGCTGCTACGCCACGCGATCGTGTGGGCGGCGCTCAACTGGCTGCTCGACGCGGGGTCGCTGTGGGTCTTCCTGCGTGCGTTCGGCCAGTCGGTCTTCCCGATCGACCTGCTCGTCGCCTATGGCCTCGCCAACATCTTGGCCGTCATCCCGATCACCCCGTCGGGCCTCGGCGTGGTCGAGGGAGTCCTGATCCCGACGCTGGTCGGGTTTCACGTGCCCAAGACGTTCGCCATCCTGGGCGTCATCAGCTATCGGCTGATCAACTTCTGGTTGCCGATCCCCGTCGGGGGGATCTCCTACCTCTCCTTGCGTTGGGGTGGGTCGCGAAAGCCGCCACCCCCAGCCGCCGCCCAGCACTCCGAGGGGCCGCTGGTCCACTGAGCGCGGCGCCGCCTCAATCGGGGCGCCCGCCCGCCTCGATCGACAGCGTCTCCCACTCGCGCCATGTCTTGAGCCGGGACTCGTAGTCGGCCGTGGCGATCTGCAGCGGGCCATCCCCGAAGAAGACGCGCAGCGGCGGCTCCTCGGCGTCGACGATCTTCAAGATCGCAGCGCTGCTCGCGACCGGGTCTCCCCGCCTCGCCGTGCGTCGGGCCCGGGCCTGACTCGACACCTCGCGCACCTTGGCGTAGTCCGCCAGCTCCACCGCGTGGCGTGCCGAAGGACCTGCCCAATCGGTCGCGAACCCGCCCGGCTCGATGATGGTGACCTTGATCCCGAAGGGCGCCACCTCCTGGGCGAGCGACTGGCTGATGCCCTCGAGGCCCCACTTCGAGGCGTGGTACATCCCGATCCCGGGGAAGGCCGAGATGCCCCCGATCGAGGACACCTGGAGGAAGTGGCCGCTCCCCTGAGCCCGCAGGAACGGCAGCGCGGCCTGGGTCACCCACAGCGCGCCGAAGAGGTTCGTCTCGATCTGCGCCCGGGCCTCCGCCTCGGAGAGCTCCTCGACCATGCCGAACTGGCCGTAGCCGGCGTTGTTGACCACCACGTCGAGCCGGCCGAACTGTCGGTGCGCCTGCGCCACGGCCTCGAAATCGGCGGCCCGGTCGGTGACATCGAGCGCGATCGGCAGCACCTGGTCCCCGTAGCGGGCGACGATGTCGTCCAGGGTCGAGATGTCGCGCGCGGTGGCCGCCACTTTGTCCCCGCGAGCGAGCGCGGCCAGCGTCCACTCGCGGCCGAAGCCCCGCGAACTGCCGGTCATGAACCAGTGCTTCGGCGCCATGGGCCGTCCTCCCGAGCTCAAGGTGGCGGCCGAGGGGCCGCCGAGGCAACCTACCCGGCGACTTCGGACGACGGTTTGCCCGGCCCTGGCTGGGTCCGGGTCTCGATGTCCCGGCGGCGGCGGGCCCGCTCCAGGGCCAGCTCCTTCAGGCGTTGCTGCAGGCTGAGCGAACGGACCGTCGGGACACGCCGCCACGCCTGGTCGGGGCCGAGCTCCCAGGAATTGGTGTCGTCGGCCAGCGCCAGATCGAGCACCTCGAGCAGCCTCGCCACGAGCTTGCGGTCCTGGACGGGCGCCAGCACCTCGATCCGGCGGTCGAGGTTGCGGCGCATGAGGTCCGAGGATCCGATGTAGATGCGCAACGGCGTCGCCGCATCCTGCTCGCCCGGCCAGGGGTCACTGAGCGGCCACTCGTCGTCGCCGGGCCACTCCCCGTCGTCGAAGCGCGTGCCGCCCCCGAAACGATAGATGCGCGAGTGCTCGAGGAACTCGCCGACAATGGAGCGCACCTTGATGGTCTCGGAGAGGCCCGGCACCCCGGCGTGGAGCGAGCACAGGCCGCGGACGATGAGGTCGATCGGCACGCCGGCCATCGATGCGCCGTAGAGGGCGTCGATCACGGCGGGGTCGGTCAGGCCGTTCAGCTTGAAGACGATGCGTCCGCGCGGGCCGGCCGCGGCCTGCTCGTCGATCATCTCGATCATCCGGTCGCGCGTGGTGACCGGCGAGACCAGGATCTGGCGGTAGTCGGCGTGCCGCGAGAACCCGGTCAGGTGGTTGAACAGGTCGCCCAGGTCGGTCCCGATGTCCTCGTCGGAGGTCAAAAGGCCCAGGTCCTCGTACATGCGCGCCGTCTTCGAGTTGTAGTTGCCGGTGCCGATGTGGCAGTACCGTCGAATCCCGTCCTCCTCCCGGCGCACGACCAGGCAGGTCTTGGAGTGCGTCTTCAGACCAACCAGGCCGTAGACGACGTGCACCCCTGCCTCTTCCAGCTGCTTGGCCCAGCCGATGTTGGCCTGCTCGTCGAAGCGCGCCCGCAGCTCGACGACGGTGGCCACCTGCTTGCCGAGCTCGTTCGCACGGATGAGCGAGGCCACGATCGGACTGTCACCCGAGGTGCGGTAGAGGGTCTGCTTGATCCCGATCACGTCGGGGTCCAGCGCCGCCTGCTCGACGAACGCCTCGACCGAGGTGGCGAAGGAGTCATAGGGGTGGTGCACGAGCACATCGCGCTCGCGCAGCACGGCGAAGATGTCGACCGGCTCGCCCGACCCCGACACGAGCGGCGGCCCGGTCATGGGGGTCCAGCTCTCCTCGTGCAGCTCGGGCCGGTCAAGCCCGTAGACCGCCCACAACCCGCCGAGGTCGATCGGCGCCTCGACCGAGTAGACGTTGTCACCGGAGACCTGGAGCTGGGACGCGAGCAGGTCGCGCACGGACGCCGCCGCGCCCGAGGCGATCTCGAGCCGAACGGCGCGCCCGAAGCGGCGCTGCCGGAGCTCCATCTCGATCGCCAGCATCAAGTCGTCGGTGTCTTCTTCGAAGGTGAGGTCAGCGTTGCGGGTCACCCGGAAGACGTCGTGGTGGCCGATGGTCATCCCTGGGAAGAGCGTGTCGAGATGCGCCGCAATCACCTGCTCCAAGGGCACCACGCGCTCGCCGTCGGGCATGACGACGAAACGGGGCAGCACCGGCGGCACCTTCACGCGGGCGATACGCCGCTCACCGGTCACCGGGTCCCCCACCTCGACCACAAGGTTGAGCGAGAGGTTGGAGATGTAGGGGAACGGGTGCGACGGGTCCACCGCGAGCGGGGTCAGGACCGGGTACATCTCGCGGTGGAACACTTCGACGAGGTACCGGCGGTCGTCGTCGTCCAAAGACGACCAGTCCGACAGGCGGATACCCACCTGAGCAAGCTGGGGCGCCATCTTGTCCAAGAAGATCCGGTCCTGCCGGGCGACCAACTGTTCGACCCGGCCGTGGATCGCGCGGAGCTGCTCGGAGGGACGCAGCCCGTCGTCCGAACGGGTCGTGACCGAGGCGGCGACCTGGTCCTCTAGGCCCGAGACGCGTACCTGGAAGAAGTCGTCGAGCAACTCGGCGAAGATCGCCATGAACTTGACCCGCTCCAAGAGCGGCACCGAGGCGTCCTCGGCGAGGTCGAGCAGCCGGGAGCCGAAGTCGAGCCGGGACAGCTCCCGGTTGGTGAAGCGGCCCGGACCCATGGCTTCGATCGTCTCTTGGCGGGCCTTGCGGCGGGCCTGCTCGGCATAGTCGTCCACCTCGATGACCGGGGGTCCGAAGGGGCGCGAGCCGACGACCGCGTCGGTCGCGCGCGGCGCCGGGGGGTCGGAAAAGATGTCGAATCCGGGGGGATCGGCGGTGGTCATCGGGGGTCTCCCTGAGCGATCCTACCGTCCGCCACTACCATCCCTTTTGGTCATGAGCACCGCCCGGGCCCCCGCCCGCTACCACCGGGTTCCCGTCTACGAGTTCGGTCCGAAGCCCAAGCGCCGCACGGAGCTTGGACTCCTCGTGTTCGCCTGGGCGATCATCGCCGCGCTGTACGTGCTGGCCTCGCTCGGGCGCACCTCCAAGATCCCGCCCCACATCGGGCCCTTCCTGGCGGTCATGTTCCTCCTGGCGATCATCGGGCACGTCGCCAACCGCTGGCTCGTCCCCAACGCCCATCCCGTCCTGCTCCCGACAGTGGTCCTCTTGAACGGCATCGGGTACGTGATCATCGCCCGCTATGCCCCGGCGTTCGCCTCGGCCCAGGCCGGCTGGACGGCGATCGGGGTCCTCTTCTACGTACTGGCGCTGCTCTTCGTCCGACGCACGAGAGACCTCGACCGATACCGCTACGTGCTGTTGCTGATCGGCGGCATCCTCATCCTGCTGCCGCTCGTCCCCCACGTCGGGCTCACCATCGGCGGCGCTCGCCTGTGGGTCCACTTCGGCTCGCTGCAGTTCCAGCCGATCGAGATCGCGAAGATCCTGCTCTGCATCTTCTTCGCCTCGTACCTGGCGGAGAAAAAGGAGCTGCTCTCGATCCCGACGGCACGACTGGGCAACCGGCTCGTGGTCGACCCCCGTCCGCTGATCCCGATCCTGGCGGTCTTCGGCTTCGCCATGGTCGTGATCGGCAAGGAATACGACATCGGCTTTGCCCTCTTGATCTTCACGCTGTTCGTCGTGATGCTCTGGGTCTCGACCGGACGGATCGGCTACATCGTCTTCAGCGTGCTCCTGTTCGCGATCGGCGCCTACGTCGCCGCTCACCTCTTCTTCACCTTCCACGAGCGCGTCGAGATCTGGATCGACCCGTGGGCCCACACGAGCAGCTCGCCTGCCTGCGTGAACCCTCACGCCGCGGCGTGCCTCGGGGGCAGCGGCGACGAGATCGCCAATGGCTGGTACGCGATGGGGCTCGGCGGCGTGGGCGGGGTCGGACTGGGGCTCGGTCAGGCGTGCGCGACCAGCTGTCACCTGGTGATCTCGTCGCTCACGAGCGACATGATCTTCGCGGCGATCGGCTACCAGCTGGGGCTCATGGGCACCTCGGTGGTGGCGCTCGCGTTCCTGCTGCTCGTCGGCACCGGCCTGCGGATCGCCCAGACCGCCAGATCCGACTTCGCTCGATTAGTCGCCGTGGGCTTGACCGCACTGCTCGGCTTCCAGGCCTTCTTCATCATGGCGGGGGTGACCAGGCTCTTACCCTTCACCGGCATCACCCTGCCCTTCATGGCCTACGGGGGGTCCTCGCTCATCACCAATTACGTGCTGGTGGCCCTCCTCATGCGGATCTCTGAAGAGGGCTCCTCGACGCCAGCCGAGCGCAGCTCGGGCTTCGCCCAGCCCGGCGAGCGAGCGTTCACCCGGGCCACCTGAGCGGCGCTCTTGTCGCTTTCGTCGGGCTCACCAACCAGGGGATTCTCTCCGGTTCGGCTCCCCCGCGAAGACCCGTTCCCCGCCGCACCTTTGGTTGGCACACGGAATTGGGTGAAACCAGTTACATGGATTGTGTATGAAAGGTTATAGACTAACCTTTCATAAGGAGATCCCATGTCGAAGGTTCTGCAACGCCGCTGGACGACCGACTTCTCCGGTCCGTCACGCAGTGACCGGCGCTCGTGTGACTACAACGCGTACCTCCCAGACAACCTCGTCGGACGCTCTTTCACCCTGGACGGCGAGGTCGCCGCAGATGTCGCCGAGGCCGAGGCGGCGATCGCTCGGCTGAACGTTGAGGCCAGTGCCCTCATCGACACCGAGGCTCTTGCTCGCATCCTGCTCCGAGCCGAAGCCGTTGCCTCGTCCCGGATCGAGGGCCTGGAGATAGGGGCACGACGGCTGCTGCATGCTGAGGTCGTCCGAGGACTCAATGAGGCCCCGTCAGACGTCACGGCAGACGAGGTGCTCGGGAACATCGACGCCATGGCCTATGGCATCGAGAGCACCGACGAAGGTGACCCCATCACCATGGACATCTTGCTCGGCGTCCATGAGCGCCTCCTCGCTGGAACCAGGCTGGAGGAGTACGGCGGGCGCTTTCGGGATCGCCAGAACTGGATTGGTGGAAGCTCCTACAACCCATGTTCTGCGGCGTTCGTGCCGCCCCCTCACGAGTTCGTCGAGAACCTCATCGACGATCTCTGTGCGTTCTGCAACGACGACTCGCTTCCAACGGTCGCCCAAGCGGCCATTGCCCACGCTCAGTTCGAGACCATCCACCCCTTCGTTGACGGCAACGGCAGAACGGGTCGGGCGGTCATCCATCTCATTTTCCGTCGGCGAGGACTCGCTTTCCGAGTCCTCCCTCCGGTCTCGCTAGTCCTGGCAACGTGGTCGAGGTCCTACATCGAAGCACTCGACGCAACCCGGTACCGTGGTCCCGCAACGGGAAAAGAAGCTCACGCTGGAGCAAACCAGTGGATCGGACGATTCGCCGGAGCGTGTATCCGGGCAGTTGCCGACGCGGGTGCGTTCGAGGCGCGAGCCCTGGAGATCCAGAACGCCTGGCGTGAGCGGCTCCCATCCATTCGCAAGAACTCCGCCGCCGATCTTCTGCTCCACGCCCTTTCTGGCGCACCCGTAGTCACCATCAACAGCGCTGCCGCGCTCATCGGGCGCACGTATCCAGCGGCGAACAATGCCGTCGCGGATCTCGTCGAGGCCGGCGTGTTAGATCAAATCACCGTCGGTCACCGAAACCGTGCCTACGAAACACCCGAAATCATTGCTGCGTTCACCGACCTTGAGGGTCAACTCGCCAGCCCCGAAGGTGAGACTCGCACGAGAGCGCCCTCCCGTCGCGTGCCTCGAGGACGGTCGCGCCCGCGCCTTCACGGGCTTTAGGCCGGATCGACGTCCCCCTCGGCCTCGAAGAGCCGCACGTCGACCAGCATCGGGGCTGGCACCCCCTGGCGGATGGCGAGCGTCAGCGCGTCGGTCGGACGGCATGAGAGGAGCTCGTGGCCGCGCGGGCTCGTCAGCTCCATCTCGGCGAGGACCACGCCGGCCCGGCGCCCGGTGAGCCGGACCGCGTCGATGGTCGCGCCCAATCTGACCAGGACGTCGGCGAACAGCTCGTGGGTGAGTGGCCGGGGCGTGGCCACCCCTCGCCACGCATGCGCGAGCGCGGTGGCCTCGGGGAGGCCGACGGGGATCGAGAGCCGGCGGTTCGGCGCGTCGAGCTCGCGCAACGTCACGATCGCGTGCGGGGTCGGCAGGTTGACCGCAACGTCGAAGACCAGCACCACCGCGAGATCTCGCGCCGGACGCTCGGTGGGCTGCTTCGGCGCCCCGTCGTCCACCGCCTGGAGCTCGTCGGCCTCCTCCGGCTCGGCCTCCTCCGCCGGGGCGGCCTCGGCGGGCCCGCTCATCCCAGCGGCCTAGAGCGCCGACCGGCCGCGGTTGCGCCGGACGCTGACCGAGATGCCGATGATCGCGAAGAAGCAGATGGCGGCCGATCCCCCGTAGCTCACGAAGGGCAGCGGGACGCCGGCCACCGGCATGATTCCCATCGCCATCCCGGCGTTCTGGAACGTGCTGAACGCGATGAAGGCGAACCCCCCGGCGCACAGCAGCCGGCCGAAGGTGTCGCGGGCCTGTTGGGCGCCGCGCAAAAGCCGCCAGCAGATGGTGGCCAGCATCACCAAGAGAAGGGTGGAGCCGATGAACCCGAGCTGCTCACCGACCGCCGAGAAGATGAAGTCGGTCTGCTGCTCGGGGACGTACCCGTTGTTGGTCTGGACGCCATGGCCGAGGCCAGCGCCCCTCAGGCCGCCGGCCCCGATGGCGAGCTTGGACTGGCGGACGTTGTAGATCGACTGCTGGATCGATGGGTTCGTGCTCTTCGAGTCCTGCTGGAGGAAGCTCGTGAGGCGCGTGGACTGATAGCCGTGCAGGAGCCCGATCTTGGGCCCGATCTCGACTGCCAGGAACAGCGCGACCGCTGCGCCCATGGCGAGCAGGATCAGGGTTCGCACCGGCAGACCGGCGACCGCCAGCATGACGACGAGGACGACCGCCATGATGATGGCGGTCCCGAGGTCGGGTTGCTTCAAGACGAGCAGCATGGGAAGCGCGGCCATCACCAGCATCCGCGCCAGATCCCGCCAGGTCAGCCCGTCGATGCGTCGGGCCACGAAGGTGGCCAGCGCCACGATAAGCCCGACGATGGCGAACTCCGAGGGCTGCACCTCCAGCGGTCCGAGATTGATCCATCGACCGGCGCCCTGCGCGCTGTGTCCGATCACGAAGACCGCGAGCAAACCCAGGATGGAGAGCCCGTAGATGACCATCCCCACCAGTTCGATGCGTCGGTAGTCGATGGAGGCCAGCACCACCATGACCACCACACCGAGCAGGACGAAAAAGATCTGGCGGTCCAAGAAGTAGTGCGGCGAGAGGCCGGCCTCGGCGGCGGTTCCCCGGGACCCCGTGTAGACCATCACCACACCGATGACGGCCACGACCAGGGTCGTGAACACCAGCGTCAGGTCGAAGTCCATGACGCGGCGGGCGCTGCGCGGCTCGCTCAGGCTGATCGCGGCTCGCACTGGGGGACACAATAACGGGCACGCTCTTTGGTCCCCGGGCGCTCGCCAGCACCCAGCTGAGCAGGGCAATTGTCATCGGCGAGATCGCTGCGAGCGACGGGGCACCGTGGTGGCGAACGCCCGGACGCGGCGCTCTGGTCCGAGCCGACGCCCCCGAAGCCCACCAGCCGGCCGATCTAATCCTCTCGCTTGGTGACCGCCGCCCACATCGCGTCGACCGGCGGCTCGAGCCCAGTCCAACGCTCGAGCTGCGCGGCGGCCTGATGGACCAGCATGCCGATCCCCCCGAGCACGGTCGCACCGCGCCGGGCGGCGGCGCCCATCCACGCCGTCTCGGCCGGGTCGTAGATGAGGTCGACGACCACCTGCCCGGGCCCGAGCGCCTCGGCGGGGACGACGGGCGTCTCCTTGGACTGGTCGCCGACCATCCCGATGGGGGTCGCGTTCACGATCAGGTCGCACTCGGGCGCCTCGCGGGCCGAACCGACCCGTCCGACCCCCTCGGCCAACGATGCCGCGGCCACCGCGGCGTCGGGCCGGCGAGCCACGACGATCACCTCGGACGCCGCGGCCTCGCTCAGCGCGAGCACCACGGCACGGGCCGCGCCTCCGGCGCCGACCACCACGCAGCGCTTCCCGGCCGGGTCCATGCCGGCCCCGCGACGGAGCGCCTCGACGAACCCCCGGCCGTCGGTGTTGTCCCCGACCAGGTGCCCGTCGCGGTTGATGACACAGTTCACCGCGTCGAGTCGGCGCGCCACCTCGGTGCACTCGTCGACGAGTTCGGCCACGACCCGCTTGTGCGGCATCGTCACCGACACCCCGGCGATCCCGAACGGAACGAGGGCCGCGACCGCCTCGGCGGCGCGCCCCTCGGGGACCGGGAAACCCACCGAGACCCAGTCGAGGCCGAGCGCGGCGAAGGCCGTGTTGTGCAGGAACGGCGAGAGCGAGTGGCGCACCGGGTCGCCCATCACCCCGACGAGGGTGCTCGCGGCCGACGGCCAGCCCGAGGCGCGGGGCCCACTCACGGCAGGCCCCGGCTGGCCGCCAGCTGCTCGGCCGCCAGCTGCTCGGCGTAGGTGTCGGAGAACTGCTCGGTGCCGTTCTTGGAGACGAGCTCGAAGTACAACCACCCGCCGGGAGTCGGGTGCGCGGCCGCCTCCAGCGCGGCGGGCGACGGGGTGCAGATCGCGGTGGGCGGGAGCCCAGTGTGCAAGTAGGTGTTGTACGGGGTGTTGAGGGCGAGGTCGGCCGGGGTGACCGGGCCGCCGTCCTGGCCGATCGAGTACAAGATGGTCGAGTCCATCTGGAGCGGCATCCCGTTCGCCAGGCGGTTGTAGATGACGCGGGCGACCTTGCCCAGGTTCTCGGGGTACACGCCTTCCTTCTCGACGATCGAGGCCACGATCAGCAGTTGGGCCGGGGTGACCCCGAGCGCGCTGGCGGCCGACTCAAGATCGAGCGAACTGGCGCTCTTGTTGAAGCGCCCCACCATCTGCGAGAGGAGCGTCGTCGCGCGCTCGCCGGGCAGCACCAGATACTCGCCAGAGCCCACTGAGCCCTCGAGGCTGTTGGACCCCGGCGGCGAGAACGCCGAGGTCACTGCGCCGCCCTTCAGCGCGTCGAGGAAGGAGCCCCTCACCGGTATCGGCAGGTCGGCCACGCGCTCGGCCACCTCGGACAGGGTGAACCCGGGGTACACGTCGAGCGGGAAGACGTCAGGCCCGCCGTGGAGGATCGAACGCACCATCGAGAACGACTGGTTGCGGTGGAACAGGTACCCACCGGGGACCACCGTCGGCGTCCCGTGGACAACGTCGGAGAGGCGGAACGCGAACGAGCTGGCGATCACCCCGTCGCTCGCCAGCTGGTCGATCACGACGCCGGCGGCCTCACGCGGTTGCACCACGACGACCACCTGGCGGCCCGGGCCGCCGAGCGGGTTGGCCTGGAACTCGTACCAGGCGACGAAGCCCCCGACCAGGAGGACGACCACTAGGGCGACGACAAGCGTCACCCGCCGGCGACGGCGCCGGCGAGCTCGTCGCTCGGCCCCGCGACTGTTCGCGCCCTCGAGGCTGTCGGGCGGCGTTGCGACCGGAGCGAGCTCGCTCATGGCGCCGGGCGTCCCGCGTCCAGCCAGGCCTGGAGGAGCACGGTCGCCGCCGCGCTGTCCACGACGTTGCGAGCGGCGCGGCCCCGCCGGCCCGCCGCGCCGAGAGCGGCCTGCGCGCTGACCGTCGTCAGGCGCTCGTCGAAGAGCACGACGCACACCGCGTCGAGCGCACCGGCCAGCTCGTCGGCCTCGGCGCGGGCCAGGCGGGCCGCCGGGCCGTCGGTGCCGTCCAACGACAAGGGCAGCCCCACCACGACCGTGGCGGCACCGGTCTCCTCCACGGCCCGCACGATCTCGGCTCGGTCAGCCTCGGCGTCGCCGCTTCGCTCGACCACCGCGTGGGGGAAGGCCATCGTCCCGATCGAATCGCACACCGCGAGACCGATGCGCCGGGTGCCGAGGTCGACCGCCAGTGCCCTGCCGGCCGGCCGATCGTCGGTCACGACGAGCCGAGACTCCGCCGCGCCGCCGTGAGGGCGTCGTCGAGGTGCGCGGGATCCCGCCCGCCAGCCACCGCCAGCTCCGGGGTGCCGCCGCCCGACCCACCCACGATCGCGCCAAGCTCCTTCACCAACGCGCTCGCGTCCGGGTCTCCACGCGTGGCGGCGACGAGGCTGACCTTGCCCTCGTGCACCCCGCCCAGCACCGCCGCCCGGAGACCCTCGGTCGAGAGCACCGCCTGGGCCAGTCCGCGCAGCTCGTCGGTCGCCCGGCGGTCGAGGCGGGCAACCACAACGCCGCCCTCGGCCGTCGCGGCCAGCTCCGCCGCCTCGTGTCCCGCGCGGCGCGGCGCATCCCCTGCAGGGCGCGATCGGACTCGGCTTGGCGGTCGATCAACCGCTCGAGCGCTTCGACGACCCCGTCGGGCTCGGTGCGCAAGAGGCGCGCCACTTCCTGCATCTGGCGCTCACGCTGGAGGGTGCGACCCAGTGCGGCCTCGCCGGTCACCGCGAAGACCCGCCGCGTGTTGGCACCGATCGAACCCTCCGAGACCAGGCTGATTGGCCCGATCTGACCCAACGCGTGCACATGGGTGCCCCCGCAGAGCTCGAGCGAGTGCGGCCCGGCGCGCACCATGCGCACGACGTCGCCGTACTTGTCGCCGAAGAAGGCCAACGCTCCCTCCGACTCCGCCTCGGCCAGCGTCGTCTCGGTCGTCTTGACCTCGTCGTCGCCCAGCACGTCCCGATTGGCCAGCTCGATCACGGCAGCCAGCTCTTTGGGGGCGGGCGCCTGGTGATGGCTGAAGTCGAAGCGCAATCGTTCCGCATCGACGTTGGAGCCCTGCTGGTGGACGTGATCCCCCAGCACTTCGCGGAGCGCCGCGTGGAGCAGGTGGGTGCCCGTGTGGTTGCGCCTGGTCGCCTCGCGGCGGGGCGCGTCGATGGTGGCGAGCGCGTCCTGGTCGACGAAGATCTCGCCGGTCACCCGGGCCCGGTGGGCGGTCAGTCCGGGCAGCGGCGACACGGTGTCGAACACCTCGGCCCGACCGGTCTCGGTGACGATGGTCCCGTGGTCGCCCATCTGGCCACCGCCCTCGGCGTAGAAGGGGGTGCGATCCAAGAAGATCTCGGCCGTGCCCTCCTTCGCGCCGGCCAGGACGCCTACGATCCGCGCCGGCGACGAGTAGGCGTCGAGGCTCCGGCCGATGAAGGCGGTCTCGCCGTTGGCGTCGAGCAGCGCTCGGTAGTTCTGCTCGTCGGCGGCGGCCGGCGCACGTGCCGCGTTCCGGGCCCGCTCGCGCTGGGCGGTCATCGCGGTGTCAAAGACGGCACGATCGACCCCGAGGCCGGCCTCGCTCGCCAGCTCCTCGGTGAGCTCGATCGGGAACCCGTGGGTGTCGTGGAGGCGGAACGCCACATCGCCGTCGAGCGTCTGGGACCCGCCGCGACTCGACGAGTCCAGCGCATCGTTCAGGAGGCCGAGGCCGGCCCGCAGTGTGCGATCGAAGGAGGACTCCTCGCGCTCCAAAACCGAGCGGGCCAGGTCGAGACGGCCCGGCAGGTTGGGGTAGGCCTCCCCCATCAACGCGACCGTCGTCTCGGCCAAGGGGCGTGTCACCTCGGCCTGCACGTCGAGCCGGCGCGCCGCCAGGATGGCCCGGCGGACCAGGCGGCGCAGCACGTAGCCCCGACCGTCGTTGGAGGGCAGCACCCCGTCGGCGATGAGCATCGTCATGGCGCGGCCGTGGTCGGCCAGGCGGCGCAGCGCGACGTCGGTCGCGAAGTCCTCGCCATAGCGAGCACCCAGGATCCCCTCGGCCGTCTCGATGAGCGGCGAGAACGCGTCGGTGTCGAAGATGGTGGGCACGCCCTGGAGGACGGCCAAGGTCCGCTCGAGCCCCATCCCGGTGTCGATGTTCTTCATCGGGAGGTCCAACAGCTCGCCGTCGGCCGTGCGGTTGTACTGCATGAAGACCAGGTTCCAGACCTCGACGAAGCGCTCCTCGGCCCCGTACTGGGGGCCGCCGCCCTCCCCGTAGGACTCGCCCTTGTCGAAGAAGATCTCCGAGCTCGGCCCGCACGGGCCGGTGTCGCCCATCTTCCAGAAGTTGTCCTCGCCCAGGCGCTGGATCCGATCGGGGTGGACTCCGGTCGACTCGACCCAGATCTGCGCGGCCTCGTCGTCGGTCTCGTGCACGGTGATCCAGAGCAGGTCCTGGTCGATGCCGAGCACCTCGGTCACGAACTCCCAGGCGAGGGGGATCGCCCGCTCCTTGAAGTAGTCACCGAAGCTGAAGTTCCCGAGCATCTCGAAGAACGTGTCGTGGCTCTCCGAGACCCCCACGTTGTCGATGTCGACCGTGCGGAAGCACTTCTGCACCGACGTCGCCCTCGGCCAGGGGGGCTGGTTCTCCCTCGTGAAGTAGGGCTTGAAGGGGACCATGCCGGCGATGGTGAACATGATGGTCGGGTCGCGCGGGATCAGGCTGGCCGATGGCACCAGCGTGTGCTCCCGGGCCGCGAAGAAGCCGAGGAACGACGAGCGCAGCTGGTTGGCGTCCATCATTTTCGGCCCCATGGGAGTCGGCACCTCGTGATTCGGGGGGTGACCAGCCCGGTCGGCCGGGCCTGGCGTTCCGCAGAGCCTAAGCCAAGAGGCATCGCGGATAGGCGAAGACGCACGAGTGTCACAACCTCGCGCGACGATCTCTGTGCGGTGGCAACGCCGCTCCGGACCCCGAAGCGCGAGGCCGGGATAACAAGGTCTGTGGAGGAGAAAGCGCTGGCCACCGCATCGTGGTGGTGCAACTGGCTCCGAAACCTTGCTCCGGCAAGAAGAAGCAGAAACCGGCGAAGGTGATGTGGTTCACCAGAGCCGGACACCCGAGAAGGGTGGTGTGCGGGTCTATCAGCGCACGCTTTAACGGGACGTCGTGTCGCCGCCGGAGCCTCGGCGCAGCCGTCGAGCGACCTCCGCCTCGGCGCCGTGGGTCGAGGGCTCGTAGTAGACGTGGCCCTCGAGCTCGGCGGGTCGGTACTGCTGGTCGACCCAGCCCTCGGGGTCGTCGTGCGGGTACCGGTAGGTGTCCTGGCCGAGGCGCGCCGCGGCGTTGGGCGAGTGACCATCGCGCAGGTGGTTCGGCACGTCGCCGCGCACCTTGGCCGAGACGTCCTCCATGGCCCGCCCGAGGGCGACCGTGACGCGGTTGGACTTGGGTGCGGTCGACAGGTAGATCACGCACTCGGCCAGGTTGAGCGCGGCCTCCGGCAGGCCGACCACCTCGACCGCGCGCGACGCCGCGTCGGCGACGACGAGCGCCATCGGGTCCGCCATGCCGACGTCCTCGCTGGCCAGGATCACGAGACGCCGGGCCAGATAGCGCGGGTCCTCGCCGGCCTCGATCATCCGGGCCAGCCAGTACAGGCCGGCGTCGGGATCCGAGCCCCGCACGCTCTTGATCAGGGCCGAGATCTGGTCGTAGTGCTCGTCGACCCCCTGGTGGAAGATCCGCCCATCCCGAGCCGCGACGACCTGGTCCATGCCGATGTGCACGGCATCGCCGGGCCTCGCGCGCGCCCTGGCGAGCGCGGCGGCAACCTCCAGCGTGTTGAGCGCGCTGCGGGCGTCGCCGGCCGCAGCGGCACACAGCGCGTCGAGGGCGTCGTCGTCCGCACTCGCCCCTTCGGCCGCAAGGCCCCGGCCGAGGATCACCCGGAGGTCTCCCTCACTCAGCGGCTCGAGCCGCCAGAGCGTCGAGCGGCTCATGAGCGGCGCGTTCACCTCGAAGAACGGGTTCTCGGTCGTGGCCCCGATGAGCACCACGAGCCCGTCCTCCACCGCCGGCAACAGAACGTCCTGCTGGGCCTTGTTGAACCGGTGGACCTCGTCGATGAACAGGAGCGTGCCCTGGCCGCGCTCGCCCAACCGGCGGTGCGCCTCCTCGAGCGCGGCCCGCACGTCCTTCACGCCCGACGCAGTCGCCGACAGCGGCACGAACTCCTTGTCGCTCGTCTCGGCCAGCACGCGGGCGAGCGTCGTCTTGCCCGTCCCGGGCGGCCCCCACAGGATCGCCGAGCCCAGCCGGTCCGACTCGGCGAGCGCCCGCAGCGGGCCCCGGGGGCCGATCAGGTGGGCCTGGCCGACCACCTCGTCGAGCGAGCGGGGACGGAGGCGTGCGGCGAGTGGCGACCGTTCCTTGAGCGCCTTGTCCGCCGCAGCGCCGAACAGGTCGCCGCTCGTCATTTCTTGGGCGGCGGGGCGGCGAGCCCGAGGTCGCGCAGGGCTTGAGCGGCCAGCGGCTTGGGCGCCCCGGTCATGAGGTCTGCCCCCGACTGGGTCTTCGGGAAGGCGATCACCTCGCGGATGCTCTCCTCCCCCGCGAAGATCGCCACCAGCCGGTCGAGCCCGACGGCGAAGCCGGCGTGGGGCGGGGCGCCGTAGCGGAAGGCGTCGAGCAGGAACCCGAAGCGGGTCTCGGCGTCCTCGGGCAAGATCCCGAGCGCGTCGAAGACCCGCCGCTGGATGTCGGCGCGGTGGATCCGGACGCTGCCCGAGCCGAGCTCCCAGCCGTTCAGCACGAGGTCGTAGGCCTGGGCCCGAACCGAGAGCGGCTCGGTCTCCAGGCGCTCCAGGTCCTTGGCGTGCGGCATGGTGAAGGGGTGGTGGGCCGCCATCGGGTTGCCGGCCTCGTCGATGCCCTCGAACATCGGGAAGTCGACGACCCAGACGTAGTGGTGGGCACCCTCCCCCACGGCCGTGCCGCCGAGGTGCACCCGGAGGTTGCCGAGCACGCTGCAGGCGAGCTGGTACTCCGCGGCGACCACGAGGACGAGGTCGCCCTCGCCGGCGCCGCTCGCCCCGAGCAGCCCCGAGCGCTCGGCGTCGCTCATGTGCGACGCCAGCGGGGAGTCGAGCGCGAGACCGCGCTCACCGCTCGTGACGCGGAACCACGCCAGCCCCGCTGCGCCGAGGCCCTTCGCCCGGTCGACCAACGCGTCGATGCGGCCGCGGCCGAGCGACCCGCCCCCGGCGAGCACCAGCGCCTTGACCGTCGGGGCCGAGAAGGCGCGGACCGAGGTGCCATCGAACAGGCCACTCAGGTCGACCAGCTCCATCCCGAAGCGCAGGTCGGGCTTGTCCGTGCCGTAGCGGTCGAGCGCGTCGGCCCAGCTGATGCGGCCGATCTCGGGGGGGCGGGTCCCGGTGACGGCCTCGGATGCGTCGGCGACCGCGTCGGAGACCACCGCGAGCACGTCGTCCTGGCCGACGAAGGACGCCTCCAGGTCCAGCTGGGTGAACTCGACGGTGCGGTCGGCGCGGGTGTCCTCGTCGCGCATGCACCGGGCGATCTGATAGTAGCGGTCGAAACCCCCCACCATGAGCAGCTGCTTGGCGAGCTGGGGGCTCTGGGGCAGCACGTAGAACGAGCCGTGGTGCAGGCGGGACGGCACCGCGAACTCCCGCGCCCCTTCGGGGGTCGGCGACCACAAGAGCGGGGTCTCGACCTCGCAGAACCCGTGGCGCTCCATGGCGCGGCGCAGTGCCGAGTTCACCGTCGCCCGCAGGCGGAGGTTGGCCTGCATCCGCGTGCGACGCAGATCCAGGTAGCGGTACTTGAAGCGCAGCGCCTCGTCCGCCTCGACCCGGTCCTCGATCGGGACCGGCGGGGTCTCCGCGCTGGACAGCACCTCGACCGTGCAGTCGTGGATCTCGACCTGGCCGGTGGCGAGCCGTTCGTTGACGGTGCCCTCGGGGCGGTGGCGCACGACGCCCTCCACCCGCACCACGTACTCACCGCGCACATCGAGCCCGCCGTCGACGACGCACTGGACGAGCCCGCTGTGGTCGCGCAGGTCGATGAACGCGAGATGCTCGCCGTGCTCGCGCCGACGCGCCACCCACCCGCACAGGGCCACCCGGCGATCCACGTCTGCCACACCGAGGGCGCCGCAGAGATCGGTGCGCATCGAGGTCGCCCGCTTGGCGACCCCGGAGCTCACGAGTCCTCCCGCAGCGCCCGCAACGCCTCGGCGAGCTCGGCCCGCGACACCGGACGTTGCTCGCCGCCGCGCAACGGCCGCAGCGCAACGGTGCCACTCGCCTGCTCCTCGGCGCCGACGATCACCGCCGCCAGCGCGCCAGAGCGGTCGGCGGCCCGCAGGTGGGCCTTCAAGGAGCGTTCGCCGAAGCCGCGGTCGACCCGCAGCCCCGCCTCCCGCAGCTCGACGGACAGGTCGCGGGCGGTGGTGCCGTCGACCAGGTCGATCAGCCACGCGTCGAGCGTCGGGGGGGTCACCGGGAAACACTCCTCGGCGTCGCAGGCCAACAGCACGCGCTCGATCCCGATGCCGAAGCCGATGCCCGGCGTCGGGGGCCCGCCCATCGCCTCGGCCAGCCCGTCGTAGCGCCCGCCACCGCCGATGCCGTTCTGGGCCGCCTCCATGGCCGCCGATGCGAACTCGAAGGTGGTGCGGGTGTAGTAGTCGAAGCCGCGCACGAGACGGTGGTCGAGCTGCGCCTTGATCCCGATCGCCTGGAGCCCGTCGCGCACCCGCGCGAAGTGGGGGCGACAGTCCTCGCACAGGTGGTCGACCAGGCGGGGCACGGCCTCGGTGGCGGCCCGGCACTCGGGCCGCTTGCAGTCGAGCACCCGCATCGGGTTGGCATCGATCCGCGCCCGGTGGTCCTCGCACAGCTCGTCTGCGTGCGCGTGGAGGTACGCGGCCAAGAGCGCGATGTAGGCGGGGCGGCATCGCCCGTCGCCCATGGAGTTGATCGACAGGGTGTAGTCGGCCAGCCCGAGGGTCCTGAAGAAGCGGTCGGCCACCCAGATCACCTCGACGTCGAGATCGGGGTCGGCCTCGCCGAGCGCCTCGATGCCCACCTGGTGGTGCTGGCGGTATCGGCCCGCCTGGGGGCGCTCGTGGCGGAAGGCCGCCGTGAGGTACCAGGACTTCCACGGGAGCACCGGGCGGTGCTGGAGATAGGCCCGCACCACCGGTGCGGTGCCCTCGGGGCGCAGCGCCAGCATGGTGCCGTCGCGGTCCTCGAACTCGTACATCTCCTTGCCCACGACGTCGCTGGCCTCGCCGATGCCCCGGCGGAACACCGCCGCGTCCTCGAACACCGGCGTCTCGACGAGGCCGTAGCCCGCCGACTGGACGAGGCACGCGAAGGTGGCGACGAAGGCCTCCCAGCGTGCCGACTCGGGCCACAGCACGTCGTGGGTCCCCCTCGGGGCGCGCGGCGTCCCGGTGGGGGCGCTGCTGGCGCTCACGGACGCTTGCCCGGGAGCTGCCGGTAGGCGTCGAAGACGCCGTCGAGGTACTTGAGCGAGCTCACCAGCGACTGCAGGTGGGCCGGGTCGGCCAGCTCGACGTCGAAGGCCATGCGACTCACCCGGTCGGGCGTGGTGATGGTCCGCGCCGCCACGATGTTCAGGTGGTGCTCGGACACCACCCGGCTGACATCGGCCAGCAGTCTCGAGCGATCGAAGGCCAGGACCTCCAGGGTCGCCAGGAACACGCCTTCGCTCCCCCGGTCCCACTCGACCTCGATCAGGCGCTCCTCGGAGCGCCGGCCGAGCGCCATGGCGTTCGAGCAGTCCGAGCGGTGCACCGAGACCCCACGGCCCTGGGTCACGAACCCGACGATCTCGTCGCCGGGCACCGGGGTGCAGCACCGGGCCAGATGGACCATCACGTCGTCGAGGCCCTCGACGTAGACACCGGCGACCGTGTGGCGCGACGAGCGGGTCCGGCGCACCCCGAGCGAGGCCGTGGTCGGCAGTTGCTCCTCCTCGCCGCCGCGCAGCTCGCGGGCGAGGCGCTGCATGACCGACTGCGGGGACGCCTGGTGCTCGCCGATGGCGGCATACAGCGCGTCGAGGTCGGCAAGGTTCATGGACTCGGCCACCGCGCTCGAGCGCGGCTGACCCGAGCACCTTGTGCAACGGCATGCCGGCCCGGCGCACCGCCTTGGTGAGCTCCTCGCGCCCGTTCTCGATGGCGTCCTCGCGGCGCTCCCGGCTAAACCACTGGCGAATCTTGTTGCGGGCCCGGGACGAGGCGACGATCTGGAGCCAGTCCCGCGAGGGGGCCGCCGAAGGCGACTTGGAGGTGAAGATCTCGACCGTATCGGCCGAGGTCAGCTTGGTCTCCAAGGGAACCAGCCGGCCGTTGACGCGCGCCCCGATGCAGCGGTGCCCGACCTCGGTGTGGATGGCGTAGGCGAAGTCGACCGGGTTGGACTGCGCCGGGAGCGCGATCACCCGGCCCTTCGGGGTGAAGACGTAGACCTCGTCCTGTTCGAGGTCCAGCTTGAGCGCGGCGAGGAACTCGACGGGGTCGTTGGTCTCCTGGTCGACGTCGGCGATGCGCTGCATCCAGGCGATCTCCCCGGCCGAGTCGCCCTGCTCCTTGTACCCCCAGTGCGCCGCGATCCCGTACTCGGCCCGCCGGTGCATCTCCTCGGTGCGCACCTGGACTTCGACCGGCTTGCCGTCGAGGCCGATCACCGTGGTGTGCAGCGACTGGTAGAGGTTGAACTTGGGCGTGTTGATGTAGTCCTTGAAGCGCCCCTGGACCGGCGGCCAGATCGCGTGGATCGCGCCGAGGCCCCCCCAGCAGTCCTTCTCCGAGCCGACCACGACGCGAATGCCCACCAGGTCGTGGATGTCGTCGAACTCGCGCCCGCGCACCACCATCTTCTCGTAGATGCTCCAGAGGTGCTTCGGCCGGCCGGTCACCTCGGCGGCCAGTCCGACCGCCTCGAGCTGCTCGCGCACCGCGACGAGGACGCGCGCCAGCAGGTCCTCGCGCTGGGGCGCCCGGGTCGCGACCATCTGCTCGATCTCGGCGTAGCGCTTCGGGTACAAGGTCGCGAAGGCCAGATCCTCCAGCTGCCACTTGACCTGCTCGATGCCCAGGCGGTGGGCCAACGGGGCGTACACATCGAGGGTCTCTTGCGCAGTGCGACGCTGTTTCCACTCCGGCATGACCGCGAGCGTCTGCATGTTGTGCAGCCGGTCGGCCAGCTTGATGAGCAGGACCCGCCAGTCGTTCGCCATCGCGATGAGCATCTTGCGAATGGTGGCGGCCTGCTGGGCCTCCTTGGAGTCGAACTGGAGCCGGTCGAGCTTGGTGACCCCGTCGACCACCCGGGCGACCGTCGGGCCGAACTGCTTGTCGATCGCCTCCAGGGTGACGTTGGTGTCCTCGACCGCGTCGTGCAACAGCGCGGCCGCCACGGTCGGCGCGTCGAGGCCGAGCTGGGCGACGATCGTGGCCACTGCGACCGGGTGGGTGACGTAGGGCTCGCCGGAGCGACGCACCTGGGTGGCATGCGCCACCGCAGCGGTCCGACCGGCCTCGATGACGAGTGCCACGTCCTCGTCGGGGCGCTGCTCGGCCAGCGCCTTCAGCACGGGCGCGAGGAGCTCGTCGAGGGCCGCTTGCGCGGTGTCCGGGGCCGGAGAGACCCGAGCGAGGCTCACCATTTACCCAGGCTACTCGACACCCCTCGACGCTCGGCACCCAATCGAGGGCGCGAACAGGGGCTTCGCGCGGCTCAGCGGCGCTTCTTGCCCCCGCGCTTAGCCCCCTTGCGGGGCCGCGGCGCCGCCCGCTGTTGGCCGGCGCCAGCCCGGGTGCCCCCGGCCGTCGCGCCGTTGCCCGCACTCGGCGCCGCGGCGCCCGACGGGCGGCGGCTGGCCGTCGCCGGCCGCGATCGCGCCGCACCGGGCCGCAACGGCGCGCTGCGGGCCGAGCGACCACCGAGCGGTTGACGGACCGACGACGTCGACCCGCCCATCAAGAGTGCGGCGGCGGCCGGGGTGAGCACACCCGCCCGCTCGTTGCGGGCCGCCAGGCGCTGGCGGATCACCACGTAGCGCTGCTCGCGCTCCTTCAACATCGAGAGGATCGGGGAGGCGATGAAGATCGAGGAGTAGGCACCGCTGAGCAGGCCGACGAAGAGGGCCAGCCCATAGTTCTGCAGCGTCACCGCGCCGAGGAGCTCGGCCCCGATGACCAGCACAGCGAACACCGGCATGATCGCCACCAGTGAGGTGTTGATCGAGCGGGCGAGCGTCTGGTTCATCGACAGGTTGACCATCTCGGAGTAGGTCATGCGGCCCGTCGAGCCGAGCCCGCGCGTTGTCCCGGACGCGGTCGAACACGACGACGGTGTCATATAGCGAGTACCCGAGGATGGTCAGGATCGCGATGACGGTGTCCGGCGTCACTTGGAACCCGAGCAGCGAATAGACGCCAGCCGTCACGAGCAGGTCGTGCACGAGCGCGACAAAGGCTGCGATGGCCATTTTCGGTTCGAAGCGCAGACTGATATAGACGCCGACCGCGACGAAGAACGCGATCAGCGCGATGAGCGCGTGCTCCGTGATCTGGCCACCCCACGTTGGCCCGACCGTTTCCTTTGACACAGGCTGCCCCGGGGCGAACTTCTGGAGGGCATTGGTGACTCTGGCAGAGATTGCGCCGCGCTGTGCCGCAGAGAGCGAGTTGAGGTCCGCCTGCACCTCGACGGTCTTGCCACCCAGGATCTCCACGGTCGGCTGGGTGAGCCCAGCCGCCTCGACCGCACTCGTGACCTTCGACTGGGAGACCCCGGAGACGGCGATCTCCCACGAGCTTCCGCCCTTGAAGTCGATGCCGAAGTTGAAACCGCGGATGGAGAAGGAGACCAAACCGGCCACGATGATCGTGGCCGAGATGAGGAACCACCAGCGCCTCCGGCCGACGAAGTCGAAGCTGGTCTGGCCCCGGTAGAGCCGCAGCAGCGCGCGGAGCGAGAAGCGACGCGGCGGGTCCCCGTCCCGGCTCGACGCCGCCTTCCTGACTGTGGCCTCCTCTTCGAGGTCCTCCTCGTCAGCGAGCTCGTCGTCGACCTTGTCCTCCTCCGGCTCGTCGCGCAGGCGGCCGGGGATGTCGACGTTGCGCAGCCCCTCGTTGCGCTGTTCGCGCGGACTCATCAGTCCGACCCGCCGCTCACGGCCAGGCCTCGGTTGATCCCGATGTGCCGGGCCTCGGTGAGACGTTCGCTCCGCCCGAGCAAGAACACGAGCGGTCGGGTGAAGAAGTACGTGATGAAGACGTCAAGCAAGGTCGACAGGCCGAGGAAGAACGCGAACCCCTTCACATCGCCGACCGCCAGCCAGTACAGGAGGACGGCGGCCAACAGCGAGACGAAGTCGGCCGCCAGCACCGTGCGGAAGGCGCTGCGGAAGCCGCGATCGACGCTGGTCCGCACCGTTCGGCCGGCGCGCGTTTCGTCTTTTAATCGTTCGAAGTACACGATGTAGGAGTCGACGGTGATGCCGATCGACACGATGATGCCCGTCATCCCCGCCAGGTCGAAGCTCGGGGCGACGCTCGTGTGGCCGAGGGCCGAGATGATCGACCACAAGAGCGCTCCGGTCACCGCCAACCCGGTCACCACGACGATGCCGAGCAGGCGGTAATAGAAGATCGTGTAGAGGAGCACCAAGATCAGGCCGGCGATCCCGGCACCGAGCCCCGCGTCGAGCGACGAACGGCCGAGGGTCGGCGACACGGTCTGGGTGGTGAGCTGGACCAGGCGGACCGGGAGCGAGCCGTAGTTGAGCGCCAACGCGAGGTTATGGGCGCTCGTGTCGGTGAACGACCCCGAGATCTGCACGTTGCCGTCGAAGGAAGTGAACGCGGTGGCGTTGGGCAGGGTCAAGGGAGCCGACTGGACCACGCCGTCGAGCTCGATCCCGATCACCTCGTGGAAATAGGTGCTGGCGAGGGTGTCCCATGCCTTGGACCCCGAACCGGTCAAGGTCGCGTCGACCACCCAGCCCTGCGTGGTGGACAAGGTGGCAATGGCCGACTTGACGATGCTGCCCTTCAACTTGGTCGGCCCGAGCAGGTAGCGCAGCCCGGATCCCGGGAGCCCCGGCAACAGGACCACCTTGTTCCGGTCCTTCCCGGCGTCGGCCGTGGGGGTGGTGCTCGGGTAGACCGCGAGGTCGGTGTCCTCGCCAACGTTGCTGTAGGACACCCCGTTCGTGGAGCTGGCACTGCCGGTTAGGTTGGCCGTCACCAGCTGGTCCTGGGACGGACACGAAGTCGGGAGCGGACCCGGGTTGGCGACCTTCTTCGTCGTGCCGTTCTTCAGCTTCTCGGAGCCCTCGCTGTACAGGGGCGCATAGCAGAGCACCGGGCGAAACAGGAGCTGCGCGGTCTGGCCGATGGTGTTCAGAATCTGGTTGGGGTCCTTCACGTCGGGGACCTGGACCACGATCTCGTCACCCTGAGTATTCACCTGGGCGCCGCTCACCCCGATCCCATTGACCCGGTTGCTCAGGATCGTGACGACCTCGTTCTGGTCGGACTGGGAGATCCGATGCGCCGGCTTGTAGACGACGGAGAACCCGCCGGCCAGGTCCAGCCCGAGGCGGGGCGACCATCGGGCGGCCAATGCCCCGCCCAGCGCGCCGAAAGCGACGAGCACCACCAGGAGGAGGCTGACGACCAGGGCCCGCGGCCGACGGGCCTGCGAGCGCGGCGCCGGACTCATGCCCCGGCGTCTCCCTCCGACGCGTGACCGTCGTCTGACCCCGCCCCGTCGGCGTGGTCCTCGACGTCGTGCTCCTCGTCCTCCTCGGGCTCTGGCTCGGGCGTCGGCTCGGGGATCTTGCGGGCGATCGCCGTGCGCAGCATCACGAGGCGCGTCGGCTGGGCTTCGCCGAACCCGGCGTCGGGGTTGCCGGTCAGGAGGACCACGTGGTCACCCTCCATCTCCTCGATGGTCCCCATGATGCCGCCGATGCTCACCACCTTGTCACCGACCGAGATGCTGCTGTTCTCAGCCCGCGCCCGCTTGGCCCGCTGCTGGTTGGGGCGCAGGAACAGGAAATACAGCGCGACGACGATGATGACGATGAAGATCAGGAAGGTCGCGCTCGATGAGCTCTTGGGCTTGCTCGCGGCGGCAAGCAGGATCGTCGCGAAGTCGAAGAGGTGATTCACGTCTTGGCGTCCTTCGAGAAGGGCCCCGTCGGAGACCCGCGCAGGAAGGACACCCTAGTCCACCCCATCGTGGGGACCCTGGTCAGCGGGCCCCGGCCAGGGGCGACGCGACTCGCCGCTCAGAACAGCGCGGGCCCGTCGGCAACGAGGCCGAGGTGGGACCAGGCGCGTTGGGTGGCCACCCGGCCCCGCGGCGTGCGCTGGATCAGGCCCTGCTGGAGGAGGAAGGGCTCGTAGGCGTCCTCGAGGGTGTCGGTCTCCTCGCCGACGCACTGGGCGAGGGTGGTCAGCCCGACCGGACGGCCGCCGAAGCGGCGACAGAGCGCGTCCAAGATGGCCCGGTCGACCTTGTCGAGCCCGAGCTCGTCGACGCCGAAGAGCTCGAGCCCCCGTAGAGCGGTCTCGCCGGTGACCACCCCGTCGCCCCGCACCTCCACGAAGTCGCGCGACGCGGCGCAGCAGCCGGTTGGCGATGCGGGGGGTCCCCCGGGAGCGTCCGGCGATCCGCGTCGCGCCCTCCTGCTCGATCTCGACGCCCAGAATCCGCGCCGAGCGCATGACGATGGCCTCAAGGTCCTCCACTGCATAGAGATCCAGGCGCCCGACGAACCCGAAGCGGTCGCGCAGCGGGCTCGAGACCAATCCGGTGCGGGTGGTCGCGCCGACCAGGGTGAAGCGCGGCAGGTCGAGACGGATCGAGCGAGCGGTCGGCCCCTTGCCGATCAGGAAATCGAGCTTGGCGTCCTCCATGGCCGGGTAGAGGATCTCTTCGACGGAGCGGTGCATTCGATGGATCTCGTCGATGAAGAGGACGTCGCCCTCTTGGAGGTCGGTCAAGAGCGATGCGAGGTCCCCGCCCCGGGCGAGCACCGGACCCGACGTGACCCGCAGGCCGACGCCGAGCTCGACCGCCACGATGCCAGCGAGCGACGTCTTGCCGAGGCCCGGGGGGCCCGCGAACAGCAGGTGATCGACGGGCTGGCCGCGCTGGACCGCGGCCTCGAGGACGATCCTCAGGTGCTCGACCAGCTGGCCCTGGCCGACGAACTCGTGCAGTGTCCTCGGGCGGAGACCGGCCTCCTCCGCCTCGTCGGGGATGACCGGGGCGGGATCGATCTCCGAGGTGGCGGCGTCCACCAACACCTCGCGGCGGGCGCCGGGGCTCATCGGGATGCCAACTCGCGCAGTGCGCCACGGAGCAGGTCTTCGACGCACTCCTCGGAATCGTCGCCACCGAGGCGTTCGAGGGCACCCCGGATCTCGTCGGGGCCGTAACCGAGCTCGACCAGGGCGGCCCGTACCTCGGCCCGCACCCGACCGATTTCGGAGGAGGCACCGGGTGGACCGATGATCGACAGGTCGGGCAACTCAAGTCGGTTGCGCAGATCGATCAACAGGCGCGCCGCGGTCTTGCGCCCGACTCCGGGCACCGCGCACAGCGCGTCGACGTCCTCCTCCAAGAGGGCGGTCGTGAGGGCGGCCGGGGACAGCTGGGACAGGATCGCCAACGCGAGGGCCGGGCCCACGCCGTGCGCGCCGAGCAGCACCTCGAAGCACCGTCGCTCGTCGTCGTGCAGGAAGCCGTAGAGGATGATGGCGTCCTCCCGGACGTGGGTGTGCACATAGAAGAAGGCCTCGGCGCCGATCGGGCCGAGCGCGGCGACCGTCGGCGTGGACACGTTGAGGCGGTAGCCGACGCCGCCGACCTCCACGATCACCTCGGACTCGGCCGGCCGAGCAACGACCGAGCCCCGCAACGAACCGATCACGGCGACCCTCCCACCCCTGCGGTGGCGCTGGCCACGGCCGAGCGCAGCCCCGAGCTGTGCAGATGACACACCGCGAGCGCGAGGGCGTCGGCGGCGTCGGGCGGGGTCGGCGGTGTCGCCAGGCCGAGGACCGAGGCGACCATCCGCTGCACCTGCTCCTTCGTCGCGCTGCCGAAGCCGACAAGCGCCTGCTTTACCTCGTTCGCGCTGTACTGCACGACCTCGGCGGCCACCTCGGCGGCCGCCGCCAGCGCGAGGCCGCTCGCCTGGCACACCGAGACCGCGGTCTTGGCGTTGACCTGGAAGAAGACCCGCTCCACGACCACCACGGCCGGGCGGTATTCGGTCATGAGGGCGCGCAGCTCGCGTTGGAGGACGAACAGCCGGCTCGCGATCGCCTCGCCAGGGTCCGTCTCGATGACCCCGGCGGCCTCGGCACGCAGGTCCCCGGAGCGGCCGGGCGATTTGGTGACCAGGCCGTACCCGCAGCGCGACAGGCCCGGGTCCACGCCCAGCACGAACATGCGTTCGACATTAGTGCTGGGGTGTCCCCGAGCCGGGGACCCCGGCTCTAGCCGTAGAACCCGGCGAGCACCTCGTCGGCGATGTCGTAGTTCGCGTGCACCGCCTGGACGTCGTCGTGGTCGTCGATGGCTTCGATGAGCCGCAGCACCTTCTTCGCGTCGGACTCGTCGGCCACCAGAACCGTGGACGATGGCTCGAGCGAGAGGTCCGAGGACTCGATGGTGAGCCCGGCCGACTCGAGCGCCGAGCGCAGCGCATGCAGGTCGCTCGGCGCGCACGTGAGCACGAAGTGGTCGCCGTCCTGGGTCATGTCCTCGGCCCCCGCTTCGGACGCCACCTCCATGACCTTCTCCTCGTCGCCACCGCTCACCACCACGACGCCCTTGCGCTCGAACTGCCAGCTCACGGCGCCGGGTTCAGCCAACGACCCACCGTTCTTGGAGAAGAGGTTGCGGACGTCGGCCCCGGTGCGATTGCGGTTGTCGGTCAGGGTCTCGACGATGACCGCGACACCGCTCGGTGCGTAGCCCTCGTAGTTGACCGACTCATAGCGGACGCCTTCGAGCTCGCCCGTCCCCCGCTTGATCGCCCGCTCGATCGTGTCGATGGGAACCGAAGCGTCGCGGGCCTTCTGGAACATCGTGCGCAGCGTCGCGTTCGCCGTCATGTCGCCTCCGCCCTCGCGCGCTGCGACCTCGACCTGGCGGATGAGCTTGGCGAAGAGCTTGGCCCGCGCCTTGTCCTGGGCGCCCTTGCGGTACTTGGTGGTCGCCCACTTCGAGTGGCCCGACATCTCCTCTCCTTCTCCCTAGCCCACGACCGCGGCAACGCTCGGCTCGTCGCGCACCGGCTCGATGCCCTCGACCATGGCGAGGAAGAGCCGGTGCAGACGCCGATCCCTGGTCAGTTCGGGGTGGAACGCGGAGGCCAGCACGCTGCCCTGGCGCAGCACCACCGGACGCCGCTGCCGGTCACCGGGCGTCGCGGCGCGCGCCAACACCTCGACCCCGTCGCCCACCCGTTCGACGAGCGGCGCCCGGATGAACACCGCGTGCATCGATTGCCCGTCGCCGCCGAGCGCCGGCTCGACGTCGATCGACGCCTCGAAGGACTCGCTCTGGCGGCCGTACCCGTTGCGCAACACGGTGCAGTCGAGCCCCCCGAAGCCGCGCTGGTCGGCTCGACCGCCGTGCACCTCGTCGGCCAGCAGCACCATGCCGGCACACGTCCCGAATACCGGGAGGCCCTGGCCGATCGCCAGTGCCAACGGGTCGAACAGGCCCGACGACTGGAGGAGCAGCGAGAGCGTCGTCGACTCACCGCCGGGCAGGACGAGACCCTCCAGCCCCGCCAGATCCGGCTCCGCCCGCACGCGCCTCCCCTCCACCCCGAGCTCCGCGAGCGCGGCAATGTGCTCCCGGACGTCGCCCTGGAGGGCCAGGACGCCGATGGTCACGGCTACCAGCCGCGGTCGGCCAGACGCTCGCTCAGCGCGGCTGAGCTCCTGGCCCCGCATCGCCTCGCCCAGGCCGCGGCTGACCTTCGCCACGTGCTCGGCATCCTCGAAGTGCGCCGCCGCCTCGACGATGGCGCTGGCCCGGCGGGCCGGGTCTTCGCTCTTGAAGATGCCCGAGCCGACGAAGACCGCTTCGGCGCCGAGCTGCATCACGAGGGAAACGTCGGCCGGCGTCGCCAGGCCGCCCGCGCAGAACAGCGGAACCGGGAGCGCCCCGGTCGCCGCCAGCGCCTGGACGAGCCCGATCGGTGCGCTGAGTTGCTTCGCCCACGCGTACTGCTCGGCCGGGTCGGCCTGGGTGATCTTCTTGATGTCGCCCAAGATGGAGCGGAGGTGGCGGACGGCCTCCACGACGTTGCCCGTCCCGGCCTCGCCCTTCGAGCGGATCATCGCCGCACCCTCCGAGATGCGTCGCAGCGCCTCGCCGAGGTTGGTCGCGCCGCACACGAAGGGGACGGTGAAGGGCCACTTGTCGATGTGGTGGGCCTCGTCGGCCGGCGTGAGCACCTCGCTCTCGTCGATGTAGTCGACCTGGAGGGCTTGGAGGATCTGGGCCTCGGCGAAGTGGCCGATACGGGCCTTCGCCATCACCGGGATCGTGACGGCCTGCTGGATCTCCTCGATCAGTGCCGGGTCGCTCATGCGGGCGACACCGCCGTCGCGGCGGATGTCCGCCGGGACCCGCTCCAGGGCCATGACCGAGACCGCCCCGGCGTCCTCGGCGATCTTGGCCTGGTCGGCCGTGACCACGTCCATGATCACCCCGCCCCGCAGCATGTCGGCGAGGCCGCGCTTCACCGCGAACGTGCCGGTCTGCGCGCTGGTGTCGGGGTGTTCGGTCATGGAACAAATCCTACCGGCGCACCGTCAGACCACTGGCCTGGGACACCTTGACGACCGGCGGTGCGGCGTGGCGCGCCCCGCCAGAACACGGCTCAACGAGCGCGACGCCCGAGCCCTTCGAGGTCGAGGATCTCGATCTGGGCCCGGCCGACCCGCAGGAGCCCCGCCTCCTCGGCGGCCCGGAGGACCTTGTTGGCGCTCGGTCGGGACGTCCCGGCCAATCCCGCCAAGTCCTCCTGGGTCAGCGGGATCACCGTGCCGTTGGCCTGTCCCCCGTACTTCGTCGCCACCTCGAGCAGGCGTCGGAGCACCCGCTTGTCCACCGGCACGTAGAGCGCCTCGGAGAGCAGAGTGTCGAGCCGGCGCACCTCGTGGGTGAGGGCGTCGAGCAGGAAGCGATCGATGGCCTGGTGCCGGCTCCGCAGCTCGTTGAGGCCGTCGCGCCCGATGGTCAGCGTCTCGGTGGCTTCGAGGGCGATCACCGTGGCGTTGCGTCGCACGTCAGCCGAGATCAACACGAGCTCTCCGAAGTAGTCCCCCGGACCCAAGATGACCAGGGTGGCCTCGTCGCCGAGCGGGGTCGAGCGCCGGACGGCGACGTGGCCCTTGACGATGAGGTGCAGCGTGTCGCCGGGGTCCTGATCGTGGAAGACCACCTCGCCCCGGCGGAAGCGGCGTCGGACGGTCTGGCTGAGCAGGTTGCGGCGCTCATCCTCGGTGAGGGCCGCCAGCAACTCCCAGTCCACAGCTCATTGTGCCTCGGGAGGGCCATCCCGCCGCTCCGACGGCGTGTTCGCCAGTGGGGCGGGCGGCGGGCGGGGCGGTCACTCACGCCGGGAGGACGTCGACCGGAGCCGGGCGCAGTTCGGGCGCCTCGGTCTGACGACGGGTCCGCAGGGTGCCCCACCAACGCACCGAGCGGCGGGGCCGACGGCCGGCCGGGTGCGCGTGGCGCCACGTCTCGGCGGACCGCAGCAGGTCCTGGCGGTGCGAGTTGCCGAGCTCTTGCAGCAGGTAGGGGTGCATGGAACCCTCCTTGTGGGCGTGGATTGCGGTTCGTGACTCCAGTGTGCGCCCATGACCCGACGGTGTCTGTCACCCAGACGACAGAGTCGGCGTGCACTCGCCGACGCTCGCCCATCGGCCAGCCCCGGGGCGCCGAGCGCAGGCTGTGGGCCGGACCCGGCGTCGCAGCAAAGGGAAACGCCGCCAAGAAAACAGAGAGAACAGAGAAAGAGGAGGAGCCCAATGGCACGGCTGATCGAGGCACCCTTCGTCGTCCCCTCCCCCGGATCGCCACCAAAGTCGATCGCCGAGTTCGTGGGCCGGGTGTCGACCGAGACCGAAACCGTCTCGGTTGCGGTCATGGAGAGCCCGGCCGGGTGGTCTGAACCGGGCCAGCGCCCCGAGTTCGACGAGTACACCGTGGTGCTGGCGGGCGAACTCACCGTCGAAACGGAGTCCGGGAACCTGGTCGTCAGAAGTGGCCAGGCACTGCACGCGCCCGGTGGCGAGTGGGTCCGCTACTCGACACCGACCGAGGGGGGCGCCCACTACGTCTCGGTGTGCATGCCGGCCTTCTCACCGGACTTCGTGCACCGGGACGAGGTGCACTAACGCGGTCTCAACCCGCCAGCGCCTCGCGCAACGCTTCGCCGGAGCCCGAGATCGTGAGGGAGCGCATGTTCTCGCCGACCAGCTGGTTGTACTGGCTGGAGAAGCTCTGGTAGCTCGCCGCGTCAAGCGCCGGTGACCAGGTGAGGTAGCCGAAGAAGGCGCGGGCGCCGTCGAAGAACGACACGTACGCGAAGCCCTGGGCGCGCACGTAGTCGGCCATCGCACTGACCCAGGTCTCGTCCAGCGGCTCCCAGAAGCTGTAGCTCTTGACCTTCAAGGACTGAGGGGCGCCCGCCGGCCCGAGCGCCGCGCCCGGCTCGGGCTTGTTGAGCCACGTCTCGTCCATGACCAGAGGCCTGCCGACGTCCTTGGCGGCGGCGACGACCGCCTGCAGGTTGGCGACGTCGGCCGGTCCGATCGGGTACACGTGGACATCGAGGTAGTCGATCGACGTCTGGGCGAGCAGGGCGCGGTCGATTGCCGGCGTGCTCCAAGTCCCGCTTCCCGCTCCGACCAATGTGTGGCCGCGCCGGAGGCCAGCGAGCTCGTCACGCACGACGGTCACTGCTGTCGAGGCGGTGTCGAGCGGCAGGTGGAGCGTGTCGGCGAAGGTGTCGGGTTCGGTGAGGACCGAGAGGTAGTCGGGCTTCAGGTCGTCGATGATCAGCTGGGCCTGCGTGCGCTGCTCCGCGGCGTAGCGCGACAGCGTCAGCCCCGCGTAGCTGATCGACAGCGTCGTGAGGGGCGTGCCCGAGTAGACCGGGTTCTCCTCAACCGAGAAGACCATGTGGCGGGCGCGGATCTGTCGGGCCACCCGCTCGTAGAAGGTGAGGTAGCCGGCGCTGTTCGGCGTGCTCGGGAGCAGGAGGGGGAACGACACGTCGACGGTCACCCCGCCGACCCCGAGCGCTTGCAGGGCGTCGAGCTCCTCCTCGACGCCGGTGATCGCACGAGGCGACAGGAGCGACGGGCCGATGTTGCCGTTGGCCGCGAACAGCTCGGTCCCGAGCACGGTGGGAGACGCCGCAGGCGCCGCTGGGGCGCTGCTGGTGAAGGCGTGCACCTCGGCCGCCACGGTGTCGTAGAGCGACTGGTACTCGGCGGGAACCGGCCCGGGCGGCTGCGTCGAGACGTTGAGGGTCGCGGCACCGGCCGGTGCGATCCCGAGCGCCGCCGTCATCGCAAGCACGGCCCCGATCACGCAGCGTGTTGCGGTCCGGGTCATCACACAGGTGTACCGGCGGATTGTGAGCAAACTGTGAGGCGACGGTGCGAGTGATGTGATCGCCCGCCGCGCCGGCTACAGCTCGGCCAGTGCGGCGACCCGGGCCGGGGTGAGATCGAGGTCCCCCAGGTCGGTCCCCTCTCGGCGACCGACCGTCGGGTCGATCCACAGCCAGCGCGACATCGCGAGCTTGCGGCTCGCGAAAAGCGATCCGGGTCCGGGCGCCGGCGCGTCGAGCGAACGGGACAGCGCGTCGCGCAAACCCGGCGGATAACGCACGGCGCGCACCGCGACCTGATCGGCGAGCATCTCGCGCCCTCGCCCGAGCGCCCGGTGCAGGACCGCGTCGCTCCCGGTCAACCAGATGATCGGGGCGAGGACCGTCACGGCCACCGAGGAGACCGCGGTGTCGCCCCGCTTGAGGTGCGAGAGCTCGTGGCCGATGACACCCTCGAGCTCGATCAGGTCGAGGGAGCGCTCGAGGCCCGTGGTCACGACCAGCACGCCCCGATCGACGCGCGTGCCGACCGAGCAGGCGTTCGGCAGGTCGTCGTCCACCGCCATGAGGGTGGGTCGCCGCACGCCGAATGTCGGGCACAGCCCGTCGACGAGGTTTTGCAGCCTCGGCAGCTCGTCATCACCGACCGGGCGGGCCCCGAGGACCCGCAGTGCGAACCTCGTGGCGCCGCGGTCGATCACGAGCGCCCCCAGCACGACGACCGCAGCACCCGCGATCGCGCCGGCGATCAACGAGACGGCGATGCCGACCACGACACCGACGATCACCCCGGGCACGAGCGCCCCGAGCGCGACAAGCCGACGGGCGCGGGCGCGGTTGGCACGCACCTCGGCGTCGGCCACGAGCGGCACCTCGGCGACAGCCACGCTCGGCGCGGGAGCCAGCCGCGGAGGCGCCGACGCGGTCCTGGAGCCCTCGCGTTGGCCGTTTCGTCCACCGCGTGAGCCGCCGCGCGAGCGCTTGGAGCCTCCCCCACCGGCGAACGACTGGACGTTCGACCGGCCGGCCGACGACGAGCGATTGCGCCCGGAGGGCTGGGACCGTTGGGCGCCGCTCCCCTGCTGCGCCGCCCCCGATTGTCCGCGCTGACCCCGGCCCGAGCGCCCATGTCCACCGCGACGACGGCGACGCGGGGCACCCCCCGGTCGCGACCCCCCACCCTGGGAGCTTCCCCCGCGGCTCGGGCGGTCGGACTCGGACATCGCCCGCTCAGGCTACCGAACCCTGGACGCTCCCTCGGCCCCCCGGAGCGCCGTCAGCACCCGCTCGTAGATGGCCACGTAGCGCTCGGCGAGCCGGGGCATCGACCACCGCTCGGCCTGGGCCCGCCCCTCGTCGAGCGCGGCGGGCGAGGAGCGCCCGGAGCCGGCGACCGCGTCGTCGAGCGCGGCAGCGAGCGCGGCGGCGAGCGCCACCGGGTCGCCTGGAGGCACGAGCTTCGCGATGCCGCCCGCCGCGTCCCGGTAGCCCTCGATGTCGGACGCGACGACCGAGCAGCGGGCCGCCATCGCCTCGAGGAGGACGACGCCGAAGGACTCGCCGGCGAGCGAGGGCGCGACCACCACCTGTGCGCCGGCCATCCGCGCCGCCTTCTCGGCATCGTCGACCGGCCCGAGCCAAAGCAGCGAGTCTGACGGGGGGTGGCGGCGGCGCAGCTCCTCGGTCTCCGGGCCCTCGCCGATCACCCACAGCTCGGCCTCCCGGTCGCTCCGCTCAAACGCGTCGAGGAGCACCCCGAGACCCTTGCGCGGCTCGTGCCGGCCGACGAAGAGGACCGTCGGTTGACGCCGCGGGCTCGGCGTGGCCCGCTCGTAGGGGTCGAGGTCGACGCCGTTGAACACGATCTCGAACTCCCCGCGTGCATAGGGGGCCACGTTGTCCCGAGCGGCCACCGAGACCGCGCAGCGCGCCGCCAGCCGAGCGGTGAGGGACCGGACCGCCGGACGCAGCAGCCGGTAGAGCGGGCTGGCCCCGTTGCGGTGGAACGTGCCGACGACCGGTGCTCGCGACGCGACCAGGCACCCGTAGTTGATGATCGGGGCGAGCGGCTCGTGGAGATGCACGACGTCGAGGTCGGCGCTCCTCGTGGCGCGCCCCGCTCGGAACGCGGCGAAGGGGGACACCGAGACCGGCGCGACCGAGCCGTTGGCCCGCACCCCCACGGCCCGGCCGACCGTGATCTGACCGTCGCCCGCCACCGGTGGTCCGGGCGCGATGACGAGCACCTCGTGGCCGAGCGCCCGCAGCGCCCCGGCCAGCCCCCGCACCTGCCCCTGGACCCCCCCGGGGACCGACAGGTCGTAGGGCGAGACCATGGCGACCCGCATGGTCAGTTCTTCACTTCGACCGTCGCGCCGCTTCGGCCTCGAAGTCGCTCGGCCAGTTCGGTTGGAACATGTGCCACTGTTCGGGTGAGCGACGGATGTAGTCCTCGAACTCGCAGGCGATCGCCTGGGTGATCCGAGACACATCTTCCCGGAACGAGCCCGTCCGCGAGGTGTCGATGGGCGCCGCGGATCACCGCTTGGTGGTTCGGACCGGGCCCGCTGTACACGGCGGTCACGATGAGCATGGCCCCGGTCCGCAGGGCCAGCGTCGCCGGCCCCGCCGGGAAGGTCGTCTTCTCCCCGAAGAACTCGACCTCGATGCCGTTGCCGATCAGGTCGCGGTCACACAACAGGCCGACCAGGCCACCGGCGCGCAGCGTCTTGACCAAGACGCCGCTGGCGTCGTGATCGAGCGGGATGATCCGGAGCCCCATCGCGGCGCGCTGATCGATGAACCACTCGAAAAGCTCCTCGGGCTCGAGCACCTCGGCGACCGAGGTCATCGGATAACCGATGTGGTCCAGCCACGCGCCCCCCCACTCCCAGCTCCCGATGTGCGGCAGCGCCATCACCACGCCCGCGCCCTGGGCCATCCCCTTGTCGAGGATCTCCTTGCCCTCGGCCCAGAAGCGGTCGTCCACGAACTGCTGGGTGAGCTCGGGCAGCCGGGCGCCCTCGACCCAGTAGCGCGCGTAGGCGAGATAGGCCTGTCGGGTCATCTGCGCGACCAGGCGCTCGTCGGGCTCGGCACCCATGGAGTCGCGCAGCACTCGGCGGAGGTGCTCGGTGCGCATCCGCACGGTCATCCCCCGGCCCCGGCTCATCGTGAGCGCCACCCCGGCGGCCGCGGCGCGTGCTGCGGGTTCGGGGAGGTTGCGCAGGCAGAAGGCGAGCCCGGTGTAGATGAAGAACGCGGCCCGCTTGCGGGCCCGGTGCCCCAGAGGTGAGGCCATGTCGGGTGCCGGTGGCCCGGGCCAGCTCAGCTGAGCGGGTCGCCCGACGACGAGCGGCCCACCCGGACCCGCCGGTTGCCGGCCCGCCGGAGGCGCCCACTGCGGCTGGCGAGCGGTGCCTCCCGCCGCCGCGTCCGCCAGCGACCGGCGGGCGACGCGCCTGCGGCTCGCCCGCTCGCCCGTTGCCCGCGCCTCGCGCCAGGCCCGCCAGCGGGAGTCGACCCGTCCCTCGCTCCAGCGCGACCGGCCGAGCGCGCTCGGCGACCACCCGGGCTGGGACCCTCCGCCGCCCGCCAGACCCGGACGAAGCGGCCCACCGCGGTCGCGCTGGTCAGCCCGAGGAGCACCCAGAGCACGGGCACCAGCATGCCGGGCTGAGGAACCCGACGCCCGAGGAGGATCATCCGCTCGGCCCGCTCCATGAGCCCGCCCGTCGCGCCGCCGATGCCGAGCGCCTCGGCCTTGGCCCGCTGGTAGGAGACGAGCGAGGTCACGCCCGAGACGGCCAGCGGCAGGAGGACCAGGTGGCCTCGGTGATGCGAGACCAGGTACCAGCTCACGCCGCCCATCAGCACGGCGTCGGCCACGCGGTCGACGACCGAGTCGAAGAACGCCCCACGGAGCGAGGAGGTCCCGGCGGCCTTGGCCACCGGGCCGTCGAGCAGGTCGTGCAACCCGGTCAGGGTCAGAAGGAAGATGGCGATGATCAGATGCCCGGTGGCCACCACCACCGCGGTCGCCACGGCGGAGACCAGACCGGTCGCGGTCAGCACATCCGCCGTGACCCCGTGTCGATGCAACGCCGCCCCGACGGGCCCGTGCGCCGGTCGACCGCCTCGCGCCAGCGACCATCGAACATGCTCGCTCCCAGGCTACCACCGGCCCGCGGCGACCCCCCGAGAGCAGCCGCGCCGGCAGGCACGATCGGGCGGAGCGACCCTATGCTCCTGGGCGACAACAACCTGCCCGGGGCGCCTCGACGCGGCGTCCGGGGGGCTCGGACACGAGAGATCCAGGGGAGGTGGCGCCGTGGCGAAGCCTGTCGCCGTCGTCGATCCGCAACGTGTGCCCTGGTCGGTCACCACGGCGCCGGCAAGACCGCGCTGGCCGAGGCGCTGCTGGCGGCGACCGGGACCATCCCCCGGCTCGGATCGGTCGAGAAGGGCACGACGGTCTGCGACTTCGAGCCCGAGGAGACCCAGCGCCAGCTCTCGGTCTCTCTCGCCATCGCCCCCTTCGAGCTCGACGGGATCAAGATCAACCTGTTCGACGTCCCCGGGTACGCCGACTTCTCGGCCGAGCTCGCCATCGCGTTGGCGGTGACCGACCTCGCCATCGTGGTGGTGAGCGCGAGCGACGGGGTGCAGGGCCAGACCGAGGACGCCTGGCGAGCCGCCGCGGCCCTGGGATCCCCCGCATGATCGTCGATCACCAAGCTCGACCGCGAGCGGGCCGACTTCGAGCGGGTGCTGTCCGAGATCCGGGCCGCGTTCGGCGCCGGCGTGGCGCCGGTCGAGCTCCCGATCGGCTCCGAGTCCGAGCTTCCGCGGGGTGATCGACCTGCTCGACGACACCGCGACCCTCTACGACACCTCGGGGACGCCGCCGGTCAAGGGCACCCTCGGTCCCATCCCCGACGAACTCGTCAACCACGAGCACGAGGTCCACGAGCAGCTGGTGGAAGGGATCGTGGTCGCCGACGACGACCTCATGACCCGCTACTTCGAGGGCGAGACGATCGAGCGATCCGAGCTGCAAAAGGCGCTCGCGGTGGGCATCGCTGACGCAAGCGTCTTCCCGGTGCTCTGCGCGTCGGCGATCTCGGGCGTTGGGATCGACCGCCTGGCCAACGTGCTCGTCGAGCTCGCGCCTGCCGCCGACCACCGCTATCCCGTCGACGTGCTGGCCGGCGACACGATGAGCGACGTCCTCTGTCGACCCCGACGGCCCGCCGTTGCTCGCGGTGTGCAAGACGCTCTCCGATCAGCACGCCGGCCGCATCTCGCTTTGCAAGGTGGTCTCGGGCACCATCCGCCCCGACACCGTGCTGGTCAACACCCGGACGCGCTCCGAAGAGCGGCTCCACGTCTCGGAGCTGCTCCGCGGGCACGCGACCACGCCCATGTCCGAGGCGGTGGCGGGCGACTTCGTGGCGGTGCCCCGGCTGACCGGGACCAAGACCGGCGACACGCTCGCCCCGAAGGGCTCTCCGGTCACCGTGCCCATGCCCGAGCCCGACCCCCCCGCCCTGCAGGCGGCGGTCAAGCCGAGCTCGCGCGCCGACGAGGACAAGCTCATGACCTCGTTGCAGCGACTGGCCGAGGAGGACCCCTCGATCACGGTCACCCGCGTCGACGAGACCCACCAGACCGTCCTCGGCACCGCTGGCGAGGTGCACCTCTCCATCACCCTCGAGCGCCTGAACCGCAAATTCGGGGTCCACGTCGAGCGCGAGGACGTGATCGTCCCCTACCGCGAGACCGTCACCCAGGCCGCCGACGCCGAGGGCCGCTACAAGAAACAGACCGGTGGGCACGGCCAGTTCGGGGTCGTGCACCTGCGGCTCGAGCCGCTGACCCGGGGCGAGGGGTTCCAGTTCCGCGACGAGGTGGTCGGCGGCGCGATCCCCCGCCAGTACATCCCGGCGGTGGAGAAGGGCGTCCTGGAGGCGATGGAGCAGGGTGGCCAGTTCGGCTTCCCGGTGGTCGACGTCGCGGTCACCTGCGACGACGGCAAGTACCACTCGGTCGACTCTTCCGAGATGAGCTTCAAGATGGCCGGCGCCCTCGCCTTCCGCACGGCGCTCGAGAAGGCAGGAGCGGTGGTGCTCGAGCCAATCTCGCAGCTGTCGGTGACCGTGCCGACCGAGGCGCAAGGTGACGTGCTCGGCGACCTGCACTCCAAGCCGCGGCCGAGTCCAGGGCACCGATTCGGCGGACGGGCTGCAGACGATCACTGCGCTGGTGCCAACGGCCGAGCTGTCGCGCTACGCGGTCGACCTGCGGGCGATCACCGGAGGGCGCGGGCGGTTCCGGGTCTCCCACGACCACTACGACGTCAAACCGTAGCCACGGGGCAGCGCGCCCGACCGGCCGCCGCCGAAGGAGGGCGCGATGCGCGTCGAGTTGATCGCGCCCGAAGGCCTGCCGGTGTTCGAGCGCGGTGACGACCTGGCCGCCCTCGTGGTCGACGCGCTGGCGCACCAGGGCGAGGCGCTCCGTGACCTCGACATCGTCGTCGTCACCGCCAAGGCGGTGTCCAAGGCCGAAGGCCGGGTGGTCGAACTCGCGTCGATCGCGCCGTCCGAGCGGGCGGTCCGCCTCGCGCGGCTGACCGAGAAGGATCCACGGCTCGTCGAGCTGGTCCTCTCGCAGAGCAGCGATGTCATCCGGGCCCGTCCCGGCAACCTGCTCGTGCGACACCGCATGGGCTGGGTGTCGGGCATGGCGGGGGTCGACCGATCGAACCTGGGCGACGAGGAGCGCGCCCTGCTACTCCCCGAGGACCCGGACGAGAGCGCCGAGGCGCTCCGGGCGCGCTTTGGCCAACTGGCCGGTGCCGAAGTGGGGGTCGTCATCAGCGACTCGCATGGGAGGCCGTTTCGGATCGGCAACACGGGCGTGGCGCTCGGGGCGGCCGGCTTGTGCTCGGTGCGCCACCTAGAGGGTCAACCCGACCTCTTTGGGCGCCCGCTCACGGGCGCATCGGTCGTCCCGTTGGCCGACCTGGTCGCGTCGGCGGCCATCCTGCTTGCCGGAGAGGCCGACGAGGGGCGGCCCGTGGTGATCGTGCGTGGCCTGGATCTCTCGGATGATCCTCGGGTCGCGGCCGATCTCATCCGCCCCGCCACCACCGACCTCTTCGCGATCGCCGACCGGGACTACCGGTGACCGGTCAGCGTGCACGACGGCGTGTGCTGTCTCGCGCTGCTTCCCTGGCAGCAGGAGAAACGCTTGGCGTGTCTCGGCAGCGGTTCTCCCAGCTTCAGACGCAGCCCGCGTTCCCTCATCCAGTGGCGTCGTGGAAGAAGCTCGAAGGTCCTCGACAAGAGTCCACGAGTCGTTAGCCGCATAAGAATGGACTCCGCGGAATACGCAGCTTGGATTGGGGTGGCGGGAACGCTGGTTGCCGGGGCCGGCGGAACCCTTCTTGGGTCTCGCTTGACCGAGTCTGCGGCACGTCGACGCCAACGCGAGGCCACCGTCGGCCAGCTCGCCGATCTGACTCAACTGCTTTATCCACCCCGAGACCCGGTGGACCTGGACGTCGCTCTGGCGCATCTGGCCATCGGCCTCAAGGCGGCACACATCTCAGACCACCAGATCACCGAGCTCCGAAGGCTCGCCAACGCCTGCCAGCGAAGCTCGCACAAGTTTGCCGCCGACCAACCGGATGCAAGCCCGGCGATCTCGGAGGCGGTCAAGCACAACTTCGACAGGTTGGTTGATGATCTCGTCGGAGACCTGCTGTCCAATCGCACCCAAGCGGGTGCACAACGGTCGGGGGGGACCCGATCGACGCTGATCATTGTCAGCCTGATCGCGGTGGTGATCTCGGCGTGGGGTGGGATCGTTCCGTATCTCGGGCCGACGTTCGGCTACAGCGCCGATGGCAGTGGGGCTTGGCACTGGAACCTCGCCCACGCCATCCTCGCCCTCTCGCCGGCGATCGCCGGCATCCTTGCGGGCGCTCTCCTCTTCTTGGGAGCTCCACGATCTCCGCAGCGAACGCGCCGCCTCGGACTTGGTCTTGGCGGTGTGCTGGCCCTGACGGCGGGCGCATGGTTCGTCGTCGGTCCTTGGGCGTGGGTCCTCACCCTCGGTTCGTCCTCTTACCTGGTGCCGGCCACGCCGTTTCGCACTCTGGCCAATTTGCTCGGATACAGCTTTGGACCGGGGCTGATCCTGATCGCTTGTGGCGCCTTCGCGCTCGGCTGGGCCAGACGGCATCAACCATCACCGGTGCCTGTCCCGGCGGTGACCGGCTCGGGCGCGACCGAGCCGGTGATTCCCTCCCCGGTCAGGGAAACCCGCACGGCCCCCTCGGTGCCGCCGGGCTTTCAGCAAGCTCTTCTGGAATCACCGGACGCTTCGGGCGCCTGATCGTTCCGTCTCTCCCGGCGGTTGGGCGACGCGGTGTCAGAGGTTGGTCGGGCGCTCGGGCCACGCGGCGTGGAGCTTCTCCCAGGCGACCGTGAGCGACTCGGGCAACACCCGCACCCCCGCCACCGACGTCATGAAGTTGGTATCGCCCGACCAGCGCGGCACGACGTGGAGATGGAGGTGGCGCGGGATCCCCGCCCCGGCGGCCCGGCCCAGGTTCGCACCGATGTTGATCCCCTCAGGTTGATAAGCGGCTCGCAGCGCCCGCATCGCGTCGCGCGTCGTCACCCACAGCTGATCGGACTCGTCCCCGGTCAGCTCCTCGGGGTCCTCCACGTGGCGGATCGGCAGCACCAACAGGTGCCCGCTCGCGTAGGGGTAGGCGTTGAGAACGGCGAAGCAGGTCGCGCCGCGGTACACGACGCCATTGTCCGAGCTCGGCGGCCCGCTCGCCGCGATCGCACAGAAGACACAGCCGTCGTCCTCGCCCCGCCGCTCCGCTTCTGTCGCCGACACCACGTACTCGTGGCGCCAGCCCGCCCACAGCTGTTCGAGTCCGCTCACGTCCCCGCGTCGGCCGCCGCGGGTTGGGGTCCCGGCGAGCGCGCCGCGACCTCGCGGGTCACCTCGTCGACGAACGCGTCGAGGTCGACCCCGCGCTCGTCGCGCTCGGCGCCCCGACGGTTCACCCCCACCGTGCCGGCGTCGACGTCCCGGTCGCCCACCACCACGATGTAGGGGATCTTCTGGACCTTGGCCCTCGCCACACGGGGCGGCACGCCGGAGTCGGCCGACTCGATCGTGGCGCGCAGGCCGGCCGCGACCAGCCGCTCGAGCACGGCTTCGGCGTAGGGATGGTTGTCCGCCTTCACCGGCAGCACCCGCACCTGCTCGGGCATGAGCCAGGTCGGCAACGCCCCCGCGTAGTGCTCGAGGAGAATGCCGAGGAACCGCTCGACGGAACCGAAGAGCGCCCGGTGCAGCATGACGGGCCGGTGCCGGGCGTTGTCCGACCCCACGTACTCCAGACCGAAGCGCTGCGGGAGCTGGAAGTCCAGCTGGATGGTCGACACCTGCCAGGTGCGTCCGATCGCGTCGCGCGCCTGGACCGAGATCTTGGGCCCGTAGAAGGCGCCGCCGCCCGGGTCGAGCACCAGCTCGAGCCCCGCCGCGTCGCCGGCCACCCGCAGCGCCTCGGTCGCGATCGCCCACTCCTCGTCGGTCCCGAGCGCCTTCTCCTCGGGCTTGGTGGACAGCTCGAGATAGAAGTCGTTCATGCCGAAGTCACGGAGCAGCGCCAGCACGAAGGTCAGCAGGGAGTCGATCTCGGCCGCCAACTGTTCGGGGGCGCAGAAGATGTGCGCGTCGTCCATCGTGAGCCCGCGCACCGCGTCAGCCCGTGGACCACGCCGGAGAGCTCGTAGCGGTACACCGTTCCGAATTCGAAGAGCCGCATGGGCAGCTCCCGGTAGGAGCGCTGCCTCGCCCGGTAGATGAGGATGTGGAACGGGCAGTTCATCGGCTTCAGGTAGTAGAGATGCCCGCCGTCGAGCTCCATCGGGGGGTACATCCCGTCCGCGAAGGACACCAGGTGGCCCGACTCCTCAAACAGCTCGCCCTTGGTGATGTGCGGGGTGTTGACGAAGAGGTAGCCGCCCTCGACGTGGCGCTGACGCGAGTAGTCCTCCATCAGGCGACGAATGGTCCCGCCCTTGGGGTGGAACACCGGAAGGCCGGATCCGATCTCCTCGGGGAACGAGAACAGGTCGAGCTCCGCCCCAAGCTTGCGGTGGTCGCGGCGCTCCGCCTCTTCCAGCCGGTGGAGGTAGTCGGCGAGCGCCTTCTTCGACTCCCAGGCCGTGCCGTAGATGCGTTGGAGCTGCGGGCGCTTGTCGTCGCCGCGCCAGTAGGCGCCCGCGACGCGGGTCAGCTTGAAGTGACCGAGCCTTCCGGTCGAAGGCACGTGGGGACCCCGGCACAGGTCGACGAAGTCCTCTCCGTTGGCATAGGTCGAGATCGCCGCGAGCGCGCCGTCGTCCTGGGCCGCCGCGTCGTGCTCGTCGGCGCCGTCGCGGACCGCCTCGATGATCTCGCGCTTGAACGGCTGGTCCCGGAAGATCCCGAGCGCCTCGTCGATCGCGTGCTCGCTCCGGCGGAACGGCTGGTCCTCGCGGACGATCTCGCGCATGGTGGCGTCGACGCGTTCGAGGTCCTCGTCACTGAAGTGCGCACCGCCCGGGAGCTCGAAGTCGTAGTAGAAGCCGTCTTCGATCGCCGGACCGATCGCGTAGTGCGCCCCCGGCCACAGGCGAAGCACGGCCTGAGCCAAGACATGGGCCGTGGAGTGCCGGAGGACGTCGCGCCCGGCTGGGGTCTGGTCGGTGACGATTGCCACCTCGGCGCCCTCGGACAGCACCGAGGCGAGGTCAACCTCCGCTCCGTTCACGACGGCGGCGACCGCCGCCTTCGCCAGGCCGCTCCCGATCGAGTGGGCGAGCTGCCCGGCGGTCGTGCCCTGAGACAGCTCCTTTTCTGAGCCGTCGGGGAGCCGGATCGAGATGTCGCCTGCCATGCGCCACGCTACCGTCCGACCGACGGTGCCTCGAAGACCGGTAGTGGCGCAGTTCAAATCTGGATTCCGAGGTCCGCGCTCTGAGCTGAACCGCCACCCAAAGACCACGATGCCAGCGACCGCCGCCGATTCTCCGCGCGGGCGGCCGGGTGAGTCACGGCGGTCGGTCAGACCCCGACCAAGCGATATGGGCGGAAGACCACGGGGGAAAAACAACCCCCAGGTAGAGTCGGGCTGTGCTCGCGCACGTTGATATCCGAAGTGTCATGGCAGATGGGCTCATGGAGGTTGAACCCCTCGCGGCCGGTTCGCTGCAGCCCGCCAGCTACGACATGCGGGTCGGGCACGAAGCGTATGTGAGCAGCTCCGACGGGAAGATCGACGTCAAGAACAAGGGTTTGGTCATCATTGACCCAGGCGAGTTCGCGGTCGTGATCACCCGAGAGCGAGTGCGCTGCGGGCCACAGATTGCCGGTCAACTCGGGCTGTCGTCGACGTACGCGCGACAGGGCCTCACGCTGTTATCGGGCCCGCAGATCGACCCGGGGTTCGACGGGCACCTGATCGTCAGAGTTATCAACCTCGCGCCTCGACGAATCACGCTTGGGTACGAAGGGCCGTTCCTGACCACGCAGTACTTCAAGCTGGACAACCCGGTCGAATCTCCCTATGCGGGATCACGTCAGGGTCAGTCTTCCTTGTCCGCCAAAGACCTCGAGGGCACCGCCGATCCGGACAGCCCGACCCTCGGGGGGATGGTCAAGTCGCTCTCGACCCTTGCGGCAGACGTTGGGTCGCTGAAGACGAGCGTGAAGTGGATGGCTTGGACTGTCGCCATTGGCCTGCCGCTCGTCGTCGCCGTTGTCGGGACCATTGTGGCCATCAAGGGCTAGTCGGCAGAACACCGCTGCACAACTGAGCCGCGGCCAGAGCAGCCGCGATGGCGCCCGGGCCGACTCAGAGCGCGACCCCGAGCAGCGCGGCGCCGGCCGCGACCGGGCGGTCGAGCGCGACGAGCGCGTCGAGCGATTCGAGCGCGCCCGGCGCGTCGAGGTCCTCGTCGAGGGAGCGCCGCACCGCCTCCAGCGACTCGTGGTCCTCGGTCCCCTCGACCGAGCGCCAACGTTCGAGGCGGGCCGCCGCCACGTCCATGTCCGAGCTGTGCCACTCCCAGTCCCCCCGGTAGTGGTGGGAGAGCAGCGCGAGCCGCACCGCCATCGGCTCGTACTCCTTCAGCAGGTCCCCCACGAAGACGAGGTTGCCCAGCGACTTGGACATCTTGGTGCCGTCGAGGCCGACCAGCCCGACGTGCAGCCAATGGCGGGCGAAGAGCTGGCCGGTGACCGATTCGGCCTGCGCGACCTCGCACTCGTGGTGCGGGAAGATCAGGTCCCGACCGCCACCGTGGAGGTCGATGGTGTCACCCAGCTCGCGGCGCACGAGCGCCGAGCACTCGATGTGCCAACCGGGGCGCCCCGGGCCCCAGCGCGACTCCCAGGCCGGCTCGTCGGGAAGGGAGGGCTGCCAGAGCACGAAGTCGAGCGGGTTGCGCTTGTTGGGGTCGCCGGGGTTGCCCCCGTGCTCGGCGGCCAGGCGGAGCATGGTGTCCCGGTCGAACCCGCTCAGCGCGCCGAAACGCCCGAACGTCGAGACGTCGAAGTACACCGCGCCCCCCGACTCGTACGCGTGCCCGGACTCGAGCACCGCACCGATCAGCGAGAGGATCTCGGGGATCGCCGAGGTGGCCCGGGGCTCCGAGTACACCGGCAACAGGTTGAGCGCCCCCATGTCGGAGTCGAAGCGGGCCATCTCCTCGGCCGCAAGATCCAGGTAGTGCACACCGAGCTCGCGCGCCTTTCGCAAGAGGTCGTCGTCGACGTCGGTGACGTTGCGCACGCAGCGGGTCTCGTGTCCCATGTCGCGCAGCCGCCGCTGGAGCAGGTCGAAGGTGAGATAGACCGCCGCGTGGCCGAGGTGGGCCGCGTCGTAGGGCGTGATGCCGCAGCTGTAGATGGTGACGATCTCTTGGGGGATGAACTCCACGACTTCCCCGCGAGCCGTGTCGAACAGCCGCATCGTCAACTCACACGCCGCCCATTCGCACGTAGGTGCGCGCCTTGTAGCGGATGTTCACCGCGATGCAGACCGCAGTGAACGCCTCGATGGCCTGGGCCTGAGTGAGACGGCCAGCGTCCAGCGGCCGCAGGCCCTCCATGGACTCGACGAGGGCCATCGTCGTCTCCCTTGCCCCGGCGTCGTCGGCGCACACGAGCACGTCGGCCATGAGCCCCTCGTCCAGGTTGGCCAGGTCCTCGGCCGGCAGGTGATGGAAGGCGCCGGCGATCTTGGAGTCAGGCAGCGCGGCCTGCAGGGTGCCGGCGAACGAGCCCCGCGCGAGCTGGACCGCCTGGATGCCCTGGCCGACCCGAATGAGCGCGGAGACCATCGAGACCACGACCTTGCCCGCCAGCCGCTCGCGCAACGGTTGCACGGTGCCGAGCGCCGCCTCCCACGGGGTGGCGAGGACGATCACCTCGGCCTCCGCCGCGCCGGCGTTCTCGTCCCCGCTCACCTTGAGCTCGCGGCCGGGCCAGGCGGCGAGCAGCTCGGCGGCCACGCCCTCGGCGCGCGCCTTGTCGCGTGAGCCGAGCGTGACCTCGAGCCCAGCCGCCGCCATGCGACACCCGAGCCCGCGACCGGCCGGACCGGTGCCCCCGAGGATGCCGACGTGCATGGCCATACCCTGTCACAGGGAGTCACGGGCGGAGCGGCCCGCGCCCCGAAGCGTGGACGGGCCCGGAGCCCAAACCCGAGGCCGAACTAGCGTGGCGTCGGTGGGAATCCTCGACGGCAAGCGGATCCTCGTGACCGGGGTCCTCACGGAGGAGTCGCTGGCCTTCGGGGTGGCCCGGCTCGCGATCCAAGAGGGCGCGGAGGTCGTGCTGTCGGGCGCGGGACGGGCGCTGCGGATCACCGAGCGCGTCGCACGCAAGCTGCCGGTGACCCCCGAGGTCCTCGAGATCGACGTGACCGTGCCCGAACAGCTCCAAGCCGCCTCGGCCAAGCTCGCCGAGCGCTGGGACCGTCTCGACGGCCTGCTGCACGCCATCGCTTACGCGCCCCCCGAGACGCTCGGCAATGGGATGTTCGGCGCCGGATGGGACGAGGTCTCGACCGCGCTCAACATCTCGGCGTACTCGCTGAAGGCCCTCGCGGAGCACTTCGGCCCGCTGCTCGAGGCGGCCGGGCGCAGCGGGGGCGCCTCGGTGGTCGGCCTCGACTTCGACGCCACGGTGGCCTGGCCCGTCTACGACTGGATGGGCGTGGCCAAAGCCGCGCTCGAGTCGCTGACCCGCTATCTCGCCCGCGACCTCGGGCCCAAGGGGATCCGGGTGAACCTGGTGGCCGCCGGGCCCATCCGCACGATGGCCGCCAAGTCGATCCCGGGCTTCGGGACCTTCGAGGACACCTGGAAGACCCGGGCCCCCCTCGGCTGGGACGTGAACGACAGCGAGCCGGTGGCCAAGGCCTGTGTCGCGCTCTTCTCGGACTGGTTCCCGGCCACGACCGGCGAGATCCTCCACGTCGACGGGGGCGCGCACGCCCTCGGCGCGTAGCTCCTACAACGCGGCGGCGATCGCCCCGAGCAGGGCGGCCCGCTGCTCCTCGAAGCGAGCGAGCTGGACACGTCGTGCCTCCTCCAGGCGTGCCAGACGCGCCCCGTAGTCTCCCTGGACCGCCATGAGCGCGGCCGCGATCGACTCCCCGCTATTGGCCACGAGATCGGCGTGCGGGAACAGCGCCCGGGCGATGGGCCAGTCGCTCAGCACGAGCGGCCGGCCGGCGTAGACGGCTTCGTAGGCGGCGCGCATCACCGAGGTGGGCTCGGTGGTGAGGGTCAGCACCACGTCGGCATCGCAAATCGCGGCGCGGTACTCCTCGGGGCCGAGGAACCCGACGAAGTGCACGTTCTCGGTCGCCGCTTCGCGCAGCTCGGCCGGACAGAACTCGAGGTAGCCGGTCATGCAGAAGTCAATGGCTGGGAGCCGGCGGGCCGCCTCGATCGCCGCCGCGATCGGCTCGTCTCGGGAGAACCGTCCGACCACGAGCACCCGGAGCCGCGCGTGGCGCGTCGGCGGCGGGCACGCCCAGTCGGTCGGCGCCTCGTGGACCACCACCGGCGTCCCGCCCCACGACCGCACGACCTCCGCCCAGTACCCGTCGGTGACCATGACCGCGGCCGAGCGAGCGACGAGCCGGCGGTGCATCCCCTGGAGCCGCGCCGCGACCCGGTCGCCCTGGGCACCGAAACCCCCGGGGTGGCTGTCGAGCACGAGGGTCGCGCCGATGAGCCGGGCGCAGAGCGAGGCGACGACGGCCGCGAAGACCGGCGGGTTGGTGACGATGACCACTCGCGGCCGCTTGGTGAAGAGGGACCACGCGGTGCCGATGGCCGAGCAGACGTAGCGCAGCGGCATCGGCAGGCGGACGCGGCCACCGGGCGGGAAGAAGCAGCGGGCCTCGCCACCGATCGAGGCGGCGAGCTCCTCGGAGCGCCCGGCCACCGAGCCCCATGCGACGTAGTAGATGGTCCCGCTCACGCGGAGCGCCGCCGGCGTCGGGTGCTCGAGGACGTCCACCTCAAGAAAGGACGAAGGGTGACGCGCTGTCGTCGCGGACGATGCGGCGTCGCGCCGCCTCGGCCAAGAGGTCGGCGTCGAGGTCCCCCGGTGCGCAGGTGAGGGCAAGGCCCGTGGCGGCGAGTCGTGTCGCGATCTCGCGCTGGTGGTCGTCGACGTGCTCGCGATGCATCCGCTCGCGCGGGATGAGGATCGGACACCTCCCGGCTTGCATCGCCATCAGTGCCGAGCCCACCCCGCCGTGTGCGATCACGACGTCGGCTTGGCCCATGACCGTGCGAAGGTCCTCGGTCTCCACTGCGGCGACTCCGTCGATGCCCATCGAGGACACGTCCGTCGTCCCGGTCTGCCAGAAGATCTCGGCACCCTCGGGGGCGACACTGCGCACCGCTTCGACGAGGCGCGGGAATCCGTATCCGTTCACCCCAACGGTGACGACGATCCGCCTGATCGGAGCCTCGGGCACCTCGGTCGAGACGAAGCCGTCGAAGACCGATCCACGGTAGGCCCAGTTGCCGCGGCCCCAGTCGAACTGGCGGTAGCGGTGCACCCCCGGCACGCGCTTGAGGATCCGTGCAGCGAGCGAGGGTCCATGCACCCTGGCGGCACTCTCGATGAAGTGACAGCCCATGCCCCGGGCCCGGCCGATCGTGAGGAACGGGACCGCAGGCAGCGACCCGGTGCTCACGACCTGGTCCCATTTGCCCTTCTTCACGACATTGAGCGCGCGGCGGGTCGTTGCGATCGTCGCCTTGACGTCGTGCGGCATCGCCCTGGGGATGAAGATCCGTTCCTCGCCATCGAGCAGTGAGCGGCTTTGGGGCGTGTCGGAGGTGACCCAGGTCACCTCGTCGGAGATGCCGACCAGGCGCGGCCGGAGCGCGACGAGTTCCTCCAGGTGCCCTCCGGCTCCGGCTACAAGCAGCGTCCGCATGGGACAGTTGTCCCATTGCGCCATCCCCGAGCCGTCCGCGGTGCGCCAGGCCCTGGGATGAGACGCTCGTGAGACGCCACAGACCAGTCCTGAGCTGGGACTTTGCCGGCGACCCCATTGCCCAGAGGATGGTCGAACACGCGCCGGAGAACGGGGACCTCGCCCGGCCGGGAGCCGGCTGGCGCTTCGGGTCCCTCAGTTGAGGGCGCCCGCGATGACCTCGGCCATGGCCGATCCGCCGGTCGAGCCCCGTGGCACCTGGTCCATGCTCACGTAGCGGGCGCCCATCGCGTCGGCGAGCTGCTGGGCCAGTCCGAGTGGGCGACCCGGTCCCTCGCAGTCGATGACCAGCGCATCGAGCCCGCGGCGACCGCACACCCCAGCCGCCTCGAGCGCGGCCTCGACGGGGTCGACCCCCTCAGTCGCCGCGGTCGCACGGCCGTCGGTCACGAGCACCAGCAGGGGTTCGGCCCCGCGACGGCGCTCTTCGAGCGCGAGGGATCGCGCTGCGTCGATGCCGGCGGCCAGCGGGGTGCGCCCACCGGTGGCGATCTCACCGAGACGCGCCAACGCGATCTCCGTGCTCGATGTCGGCCGAAGCAGCACCTCGGCGCCGCGGTCACGGTAAGCGACGACGGCCACGCGGTCACGGCGCTGGTACGCGTCGGCCAGCAATGCCAGGACCGCGGTGCGCGCCGCCTCGACCCGCTCGGTCACCCCCATCGACCCCGAGGTGTCGATGGCCAAGATGACGACCTTCTCGCCGCGCTGCTCGCGCACGGAGCTGCGCAAGTCCTCCACGTCCACGCGCAGCGGCCGCGCGCCGGTGGTCCGGACCGCCGAGGCCAACACCGTCGGCGCGACGGCGATCGGATCGGTGCCCAGACTTTCCTCGGTGCCGATCGTCCGCCCGTGCGCTTCGCCGCCGCCAGGCGCTCGGTTGCGCCCGGCCCGCTCCCCACCCCGGCGCCCGCGCTCGGCGAGCGACTGCACCAGTGCGGGGTCCGGATCGCCGGTCAGCGCTCGGGACACCGGGGCGTCGTGTGGTCGAACGTCGGGGTCATCGCGCTCGACCGTTGTCGAAGGCTCGTCGCCGGCGGTCGGCCCCTCGCCGCCACCGCCGGTGCGCGGCGCTCCGAGCGCACTCGTAACGAGCTCGTCGAGGTCCGGCGTCTCCTCGGACCTCGAGCCGAAGGGCGTGCGCCTGCGGTGACCCAGCGCCATCGGCGCCACCATCGCGACCTCGTCGCGCCCCGCGGTCTGCTTGCCGACCCAGCCGCCGAGGGCAGCGGCGGCGCGGCAGATGACGAGGTCCGCCCGGAGGCCCTCGGCGCCCGCCGCCACGCACAGCTGGGCGACCTCGCGCTGGACACCTTCTTCCAATGGCACCGGCCGGGCGCGCCGGACGCGCGCCGCGAGGTCGGTCTCGGCGCCCTCCCACTCGGCGAGGAACCCAACGGGGTCGGCATCGAAGGCGAACCGTCGAGACACCGCCTCGGCTCGTTGGTCGGGGTCCGACGGGGTCGACACCTGCACCGACAGACCGAAACGGTCGAGGAGCTGCGGGCGCAGCTCCCCCTCTTCGGGGTTCATCGAGCCGACGAGGACGAACCGGCTCGGGTGGACGTGTGAGAAGCCGTCCCGCTCGACCCGGTTCACCCCGGTCGCGGCGGCGTCGAGCAGCACGTCGACCAGGTGGTCGGCAAGGAGGTTGACCTCGTCGACGTAGAGGACGCCTCGGTTGGCGGCCTGCAGGAGACCCGGCTGGAACCGGTGCTCGCCGTCGGCCAGCACGGCCGCCACGTCGACCGAACCGGTCACCCGGTCCTCGGTCGCGCCGAGGGGAACCTCGACGAACGGCGCACCCGCCGGCAGCAGCGACGCGAGGGCCCGCGCCGCGGTCGTCTTCCCCGAACCCTTGTCACCGCGCAGGAGCACGCCGCCGATCGCCGGGTCGATGGCGCACAGCACGAGTGCGGTGACGAGCTCGTCGAGGCCGACCAGGGCCGACATCGGGTACACGGGCGCCTCGTTCACCGGTCCTCCTCCAACCCCTCCCCCTCCAGGATCGCCGAGCGCAGCGTGGAGAGCGATTCGGCGCTCGGCGTCCACAGGCCCCGCTCGGCCGCCTCGAGCAGCCGCTCGGCGATGGCGCGCAGCGCCCAGGGGTTCGACTCGGCGAAGAACTTCCGCCGGGCGGCGTCGCCGACATACGCCGCGGTCACCCGCTCGTACATCCAGTCCTCGAGCACGTCGGCCGTGGCGTCGTAGCCGAAGAGGTAGTCGACGGTCGCCGCCATCTCGAAGGCGCCCTTGTAGCCGTGCCGCTCCATCGCGCTCAGCCACTTGGGGTTGAGGACCCGGGTGCGCACGACGCGGGCCGCTTCCTCGGCCAGCGAGCGCACCCGCGGGCGCGCCGGGTTGGCCGAGTCCCCGAACCACGCCTTGGGTTGGCGCCCCGACAGCGCGCGGGCCGCCGCGATCATCCCGCCGTGGTCCTGCAGGTAGTCGTCCGAATCGAAGATGTCGTGCTCGCGGTTGTCCTGGTTCTTCACCGCGATCTCGATGCGGGCCAGGCGGGACGCGAACTCGCGCTCGGCCGGGCGGGCCGTGCCCTGAGCGCCGTAGGCCCAACCGCCCCACGCGACGTACACCGACGCGAGGTCGGCGTCGTCTCGCCAGTCGCCCGATTCGAGCAGGGCCAGGATCCCCGACCCATACGCGCCGGGTCGCGGCCCGAACACCCGGGGCTCGGCCGCGCCGGCCCGCGCCACCGGGTTGTCGACCTCCTCGGCGCCGGCGGCCAGGGCGACTGCGCGATCCAACAGATCGAGGACGTGCGGGAAGGCGTCTCGGAAGAACCCCGACACCCGCACCGTGACGTCGACCCGGGGGCGCCCGAGCTCGTCGGAGGCGACGAGCTCAAGTCCGCTCACCCGCCCGCTGCCCTCGGCCCACACCGGGCGCACGCCGAGGAGCGCCAGGACCTCGGCCACGTCGTCCCCACCGGTGCGCATCGCACTCGTTCCCCACACGACGAGCCCCACCGAGGTTGGGTAGCGGTCCTCTTCGGCCAGGTGCCGCTCGAGGAGCCGATCGGCCAGCTGACGGCCGACGTCCCAGGCGAGCCGGGAGGGGACCGCCCGCGGGTCCAGCGCATAGAAGTTCCGACCCGTCGGCAGCACGTTCGCCATTCCCCGGCTGGGCGCGCCGCTCGGGCCGGGGGGGACGAAATGTCCCTCGAGGGCGGCGAGCACCGCGTCGATCTCGCCCGTGGTGGCGGCCAGCGCCGGGGCCAACCGCTCGCACACCCACCGCAGCGCGGGGGTCTCGGGCACGCCGCGGGCCACCGCGTCCTCGATCCGCCACCCCGCCTCCTGGCAGCGCCCGAGGCGCGCCTGGCACTCGGCCTCCAGGGCATCGGTCTCGCGCCGCGACCATGTCGAGGCGCCGGCGAGACCGAGGTCGGCCGCGACCTCGTCGCGCAGCGCGCCGACTGCTCCTTGGGGCACCCGGGTGATGGCCGCCACGAGGTCCAGCTCGGCCTGGCCCTCGGGCGCGCTGCCGAGCACGTGCAGGCCGCCGCGGATCTCCGCGTCCTTCAGCTCGCAGAGGTAGCCGTCCACGTCGAGGAGGACGTCGTCGAACGCGGGGTCCTCGAAATCGGCGCCCTCGGGCGACCCGAGCCCGAGGTCGCGGTGGATCTCGGCCGCCACGAGCGCCTCCCACACCTGGGCGCGGATCGTCGGGAGCTTGGTCGGATCCAGCGCATGCAACTCGGCGTGCTGGTCCAAGAGAACCTCCAACCGGGCGACGTCGTCGTAGCTGTCGGCCCGGGTGAGCGGGGGCACCAGGTGGTCGACGATGACTGCGTGGGTGCGCCGCTTGGCCTGGGTCCCCTCGCCCGGGTCGTTCACGACGAAGGGGTAGACGAGCGGAAGGTCACCGAGGGCGGCATCCGGGAAGCACGACGCCGACAGCCCCACCCCCTTGCCTGGCAGCCATTCGAGCGTGCCGTGCTTGCCCACGTGGACGACGGCGTGGGCGCCGAACCCCCGCTCGAGCCACCGGTAGAAGGCGAGGTAGTGATGGGTGGGCGGCAGGTCGGGCGAGTGGTAGATGGCGACCGGGTTCTCCCCGAATCCCCGCGGCGGTTGGACGGCGACCACCACATTGCCCAGGGCCAGGCCCGAGAACACGAACGACGCGTCGGCGCCTTCCCCGACCACGCACACCGACCCGGGGGCCTCACCCCAATGCTCCTCGAGCGTGGCGCGGGCGGACGCGGGCAGGGTCGCGAACCACGCCGCGTAATCGCGCGCCGCCATGGTGCCGACCGCCCGCGACGGCGCTGCCGCAGCCTCGCCGTAGACGAGGCCGTCGGCCAGCTCGGCCATCAGCTCGTCTCCGGTGCGCTCGAAGTCGTCGACCTCGTATCCGGCGTTGCGCAGGGCGGCCAGGAGGGCCAGGACCGAGGCGGGCGTGTCGAGGCCCACGGCGTTGCCCAGCCGGCTGCGCTTGGTCGGATACGCCGAGAGCACGAGGGCGACGCGGCGTTCGGCCGGCGGAATCGAGCGCAGGCGCGCCATGGAAACGGCGAGGCCCGCCACCCGGGCCACGCGGTCACCCACGGTCCGGTACGCGGTGACCTCGGTGCCCAGCCCGTCGCCGTCGTCGACCGCTTCCTTGAAGGAGAAGGGGACCGAGATGACGCGGCCGTCGAACTCGGGGATCGCCACCGACATGGCCGCGTCCACCGGGGAGAGGCCGATGGGTGCCTCGGCCCAGCTGCGCGCGTCGGTCGTCGCGCAGATGGCCTGGATGATCGGGACGTCCAGGGTCGCGAGCGACCCGGGATCCCAGCACTCCAGGGACTCGCCCATCGAGCCGGCCGCCAGCATCGTCGTGATGACCGCGTCACATCCCTCGAGGAGACCAACCGCCGGATGCTCCTCGCCCTCACGATCGCGCAGCGAATACGCGTAGACCGCCCGTGCATTGGCCCCGGCGTGCTCGATGGCGTCGCAGAGTTCGGCCACGAAGCGAACGTTCCCCGCCACGAGATGGGCGCGGTAGAAGACGACGCCGACCGTGGGACGCGCTGGGTCGTTGGCGCGCTCGCCGAAGGGTCCGCACTCGGGCACGATCGCCGCAGGTGCCGAACCGAACGTCGTGCCGAGCACGGCGTCGGAAACGAACCGCAGGAATTGTTCGAGGTTGGCCGGGCCACCCTGCACGAGGTAGTCGAACGCCGAGACCACGGTGTCCAGCGGTGCGCTCGAGGCCTCGGCGAGGTCACGGTCGAGCCAGGCCTCACCACCGAAGGCGAGCAATGGGACCTGCGCCGAGGCGCACGCCGCCTGCAGCGCGTCGAAGGGCTCGCGCCAGGCACTCCGCCCCCCGAGGAGGCGGACGATCACCAGCCTCACGCCGTCGAGCTCGGGGGAGCCGTGCATCCGATGGGGGTGCATGGCGCGCAGCGGGCCGAGCTCGGGGTCGAGCCCCTCGGCCACCATCCGCAGGCACAAGAGCTCGGTGTCGGCGTTGGTGAGGAAGAGGATCACCCGGGCGCCCCTTCGGCGGTGATGCGCCACAACGCGTCGAGGTCGAGGTGTCGTTCGCACGCGTCGGCCACACGGTCCAGCTGGGCCTGTCGCACCTCGGCGAAACGGATCCCGCTCGGGAGCCACTGTCGCCCGCGGCGCTTGGCCACCTCGGCGAGCAACCCGGCGCGCAGCTCGTCGCTTTCCAAGACGCCGTGCAATGAGGTTGCGTAGATGCCACGGTCGGCATCGGCGACGCCTTCGGGCTCGGTCCCCGCCGGGCCCTCGAGCTCGAACCACGGCGGCGACCCGGGTGCTGCGCTGACCCGGCCGTGGTGGATCTCGTACCCGGTGACCGGGTGCCCGGTCTCCCGTTCGCGGCCGGCACGCCGGATGGTGACTTTCTCGGACTCGAACACCGTCTCTGTCTCGAGCAGCCCGAGTGCCGCAAAGCTGCCCGGCGAGGACTCCACGCCGTCGCGGTCCTCGATGCGGCGCCCGAGCATCTCGTAGCCGCCACAGATCCCGAGGACGACGGTGTGTCGACCCGACGCCGGGAGTGACTGGATCGCATCAGCCAGGCCGCGCTGGCGCAGCCACTGGAGGTCGGCGACGGTGGACTTGGTGCCGGGCACCACGACGAGGTCGGGGTCGCCCAGTTGCGATCGGTGCTCGACCCAGCGGAGCGTGACCCCAGCCTCGGCGCCGAGGGCGTCGACGTCGGTGAAGTTGGAGATCCGGGGCAGCCGCACCACTGCGACGTCGAGCTCGTCACCGTCGGTGGCGGGCCGGCCCGACCACCCGGCGCCGAGCCCGAGCGAGTCCTCTGCGTCGATGGCGATCCCCTCCAGCAAGGGGATGACACCCAAGACCGGAACCCCGGTCCGCGCGGTCAGCTGACCGGGCCCCTCCCCCAGCAGGGCGGGGTCGCCCCGCAGCTTGTTGATGATGAAGCCACGCACGCGGCGACGCAGCTCGTCGGGGAGGAGCTCGACTGTGCCGAAGAGGTGGGCGAACACACCACCGCGGTCGATGTCGCCGACAACGATGGCGGGCACCCCGGCCGCCTCGGCGAGCCCGAGGTTCACGAGGTCGCCCTCGAGCAGGTTGATCTCGGCCGGGCTGCCGGCACCCTCGAGCACGACGACGTCGAAGCGCTCGCGCAGGGAACCGAGCGCCGTCAGCACCGTCTCGCGCAACTCCGGCTTGGCCCGCTGGTAATCGGCTGCGTCGAGGACCTGCCAGGGGCGACCCATGACGATGACCTGGCTGCGTCGGTCGCTCGTGGGCTTGAGCAGGACCGGGTTCATCGCTACCTCGGGCTCGATCCCCGCCGCCGCGGCCTGCGCGCCCTGGGCTCGGCCGATCTCGGCGCCCTCCGCGGTGACCACGGAGTTGAGCGACATGTTCTGGCCCTTGAACGGTGCAACCGAGACCCCGCTGCGGGCGAGCAGCCGGCAGAGGCCGGCCACCAACAGGCTCTTCCCCGAGTTCGACGACGTCCCGCAGACCATCACTGCGCCACGCATCTCAGGTGCTCCCTTCACCCAAGCCGCGCGACAGCGCCTCATTCAACCGGTCGAGTCCGGCCTCGTCGGGCACAGCGATGCGGACGTGGTCGGGTAGACCGAACGATGCGCAGTCGCGGACGATCACTCCTTCGCGAGCGAGCCTCGACCGGAGGCCCAGCGCGCCCCGGACGAGCACAAAGTTGGCGTCCGATTCCAACGGGTCCAAGTCATGTCGGCGCAGTACCGCGACGAGACGATCGCGGGCGTCGCGCACGGCATCGGCCCACTTCTCGACGTCGGCCATCGCGAGCAAAGGGGGAACGGCACCCAGCGCGATCGGTCCGACCGACCACGCCGGCTGGCGTCGCTCCAGGCGGGTTCGGAGACCCGCGACCCCAAGCCGCTCGCCGTCGTCGTCGGGCACGACCACGTAGCCGACCCGGAGCCCGGGGCAAGCGAGCACCTTGGTCAGCGAGCCCATCACGATGGAGCCGTCGCGCCCGGGGCGCGCCAGCGGCCGGTCGCCAGTGGGTAGAACGCCTCGTCCCAGACCTCCGCCTGCGCGTCGGGCGCGGCGAGGCGGCCGCTCGGGTTGTTGGGGTCGGAGCGGAACAGCGGGCCGGTTGCCTCGAGCACCGGCAGGTGGCGTGCGTAGAGGGAGAAGTCGGGCTCCTCGACCCGGCCTCGCCCGAGTTCCCCTGCGACCAGCGCTATCGCCTCGGCCCCGCCGTTGGTCAAGAGGACCCGCTCGGGCGCGACCACCAGCACTTCGGCCAGCGCAGCCGTGGCGCGCTCGAGGTCAGCACGGTCCGGGTAACGGCCGATGGTCGCGCTCGAGAGCTGCGCGGTGACCACCGCCACGGGGTCGGGTGCGAACGGGTTGAGGCAGTGCGACAGGTCGAGCACCTCGCCGGGATCCAGCCCGAGGGCGGCCGCCACCATGCGACCGTCACCTCCGTGATCGCCGGCGGGCGGGACCGTCATCGCGGCGCCCCGACGCGGCGCCCGAGTCGCGAGACGAGCCACGCGCCGGCCAGCGCGAGCTGCAGGATCGTCGTCGTCCGGCGCACCAGCGCCACCGCCCGTTCGATGTCGCCAACCACCGGGGCGCGGCCGTCGCCGAGCGCCGGGCGTTCTTCGGTCCGCCCGCCGTAGCGGTTCGTGCCCCCGAGTCGGACGTCCAGCGCCGCCGCGAACGCAGCTTCGGCTACGCCGGCGTTGGGTGACGGGTGCGCCGGTGCGTGCTTCCGGCACGTGTGCAGGATGCGTTGGGCGCGCCGGGGGGTGGCCAACGCGACCAGCAACGCGGTCACGCGGGCCGCCGGCCATCCCAGGACGTCGTCCAGCCGCGCCGCGGCCCAGCCGAACCGCTCGTAGCGCTGGCAGCGGTGGCCCACCATCGCGTCGAGGGTGTTGGCGGCGCGGTGGGCCAGTGCGCCCGGAGCTCCCCCGAGGAGACCCCAGAGCGCAGTGGCCACCACGGCGTCGGAGAGGTTCTCGGCCAGCGACTCGACCACGGCCCGTGCGATCTCGACCTCGTCGAGTCCGGTCGGGTCCCGGCCGACGAGGGAGGGCAGGACCGCGCGCGTGCCGTCCAAGTCCCCCCGTTCGAGGCGCTCGGCGACCTCGCCTGCGGCCTTGGTGAGCGCCAGCCCAGCGCTCGCGACCGCGACCGCGCCGGCCAAGGCGAGCTCCTCCCCCACCAACGCGTCAGCGAGCGACCCGACTCCGGCACCGGCGGCGATCCCGACCGCCACATAGGCCGCGCCGCGTGAGCGTTCGTCGGCCCAGATCTGCTGTTCCAGCCGCCCCATCGCGGCGCCGAACTGCGCCACCGGATGGACCGCATCCGGGGGCTCCCCCGCGACGCGGTCGATGACGAGACCCAGCGCGACCGACCCGGGGCGTCCGAGGAACGGCGTCACCATCGGGCTGCCGCCACCACGAGCGCTGTCGTCTCGAACACGACACCGGCCGCCCCGAGCACGTCTCCGGTGAAACCCCCGAGCCGGCGCCGGGCGAAGGCCAGCACCAGCACGGCGGCGGCGAGTCCGCTGAGCGCGGCGACCGCACCGCCGAGCGGCCGCCAGAGCATCACCGCGCTGGTCAGGCCGGCGACGCCGGTGATCGCCGCGATCAGCGCCGGCCGACGGCCGGTTACCGAGAGGAAGGACGACGCGAGCCCGCCCTCATCTGCCCGTGCGTACGGCAGGACCGAGGGTGCGACCGCCATCACGGTGCGCGATCCGCACCAGATGCCCGTCAGCAGGAGGACGGAGGGGTGGATCGAGCTGATCGCGGCGAAGCGGGCGAGCAGCACGGCGGCCCCGGCAGCGATCCCGAACGCGCCGATCGTCGGCTCGCGCATGACAGCGAGTCGGCGTTCGCGTGAGAGGTGCGGGAGCAACCCATCGGCGCAGTCCACGAGACCGTCCATATGCAACAGGCCCGTCAGCGCGAGATCGGCGCCGACGACGATGGACGCGACCACTGCCGCGGGCCAGATGTGCGCGGCGGCCCACCAGAGCACGCCGAGGAGGGCGCCCATCGCCGCGCCGACCGCCGGGAACCAGGCGAACGCCGACGGCGTGGGCGCGGTGGCACCGCCGAAGGGGGTGAGGAAGCTCACCGCGGCGCGGGGCCCGCTCACTGCTCGGCGCCCCCGATGCGGTCCAGGCGCAGCACCCTGCCTGCGACCACAAGCAGCACCTCGTCGGCGACGTCACCGACGGCGCGGTTCGCTGTGCCGAGGGCGTCGCGGAACAGAAGACCCACCCGGGACGACGGGTGCACACCGAGACCGACCTCTTCGGACACGACGATGGTCGCTCTCCCGTCCGAGCGTCGCCCGGCAAGTGCTGCGCACACGCCGGCGATCGACGCTTCGTCAACGGACGCGTCGTCGTGTCCGGCCACCCAGGTGCCGAGCGAGTCGACAAGCGCCACCGCGGGTATGGCCCGGAGACAGCCGGCGAGGTCACCAGCGCCGTCGAGCTCGACCGTCTGCCAGCCCCCGGGTCGGCGGGCGCGATGGCGCTCGACGCGCTCGACCCAGTCGGGGTCCCCGTCGGGGGCCGGTCCCGTGGCGACGTAGGTGACTTCGCCCCCGAGGTCGTGCGCGATGCGCTCCGCGACCTCCGACTTGCCCGACCGTGCTCCTCCGAGCACGAGGGTGATCTCAGCTCCCACGACGTCCTCGCGTCTTCGTGGCCGCGTCGCGGCCGACTCCTGCGGCGGGTCTCCTGACTCCCGGCTCGTCGTTCCCCTCGGCCTTCCGGACAGCTGTCCGTGGCCACTGGCGAGGTTCGCTCCCCGGTCACAGTCGCGGGACGGTCCCGGATTCGCACCGGGTTCCCCTAACCGCAGCCCGAGCGTACCTTGAGCGATCCGTCCTCCGCCGAGCCGCCACTAGCGTCGGCGGCGGTGCCGCGCGAACCCTCGATCGTCTTGGTCAACACCGGCGACGGCAAGGGGAAGTCGTCGGCGGCGTTCGGCGTCATGGCGAGGGGCTGGGCACGGGGATGGCGGGTTGGGGTCGTCCAGTTCGTGAAGGGCGGCAAGTGGAAGACCGGTGAGCGCAAGCTGGCCGACCACCTCGACGTCGAGTGGCACACTCTCGGCGACGGGTTCACGTGGGAGTCGACCGACCTCGACGAGACGGCCGCCAGGGGTCGCCATGCGTGGGAGGTCGCCCGGCAAAAGCTCGCCTCGGGTGACTACGACCTCCTGATCCTCGATGAGCTCACCTATGCCATCACCTACGGCTGGATCACCGCCGCCGATGTGGTGGACGGGATCCGCTCACGGGCCGAGCACACCAACGTCGTCATCACCGGTCGCAACGCCGCACCGGAGCTGATCGAGGTCGCCGACACCGTGACCGAGATGCGCAAGGTCAAGCACGTCTACGACCGCGGTGTGAAGGCCAAGAAGGGCATCGAGTACTGAGTTTCGGTCGGGCCTTCCGAGCGACCCGAGTTACTCCCCCGTCGCGCCGTCGATGCACTCCCGCAGGAGGTCGGCATGACCGTTGTGGCGCGCGTACTCCTCGATCATGTGCAGATAGATCCAACGGATGTCGACGTGGCGGGTCGGATCGTTGCCGCGGCTGCGCACGAGGTCGTCGAGCCCCTTCGCGGCGACGGTCTCCTTGGCGGCCCGGATCTCCGCCTTGTACGCGTTGAGGTCGGCCTCGGCATCGGCCTCCTCGAGGTCGTTGAAGTCGCCTTCAGCATTGTCGTCAGTCGAATACATGAAGTCCATGTCCTGATCGCCAGCGTGGATCCGGAACCACCACCGCTCGACCTCGGTCATGTGACGGACCAGGCCGAGGAGCGTCAGGTTGGACGGCGGGACCGAATGGCGCTTGAGCTGCGCTGCCGTCAGCCCCGAGCACTTCCACAACAACACATCGCGGTGATAGTCCACCCAGGCTTCGAGCGCCGTGCGCTCCGGGAAGTTGCCGGGCTCGCTGCGTTCGACCGGCGGAGCAGTCCACTCGTTGGCCATTTCCCGACGCTACCCGGGGATGTCGCGGTCGGACTCGCCCGGTCCGACTCCAGCTCACCGCGGACCGGGGCCGGCAAGGGCGCTAGTGAATACACAGATCCGGCGATCGCATCAAAGTGCGATCTGGATTGGCACCCCGGCAGACATCTGTTCGCGTCGCCGCGCTCACAGTAACCACGCCTTAGAAAGTCTTAGAAAGCTGGCTCATCCGGCTTCCCCGTGGGTAGCAGGGTAAAGCTGTAGCCCTCCGCAGTGGAAGAAGATGGCCGTCTTGAAGTGCTCGCGGTTGCGGAATCCGTAGGCCATCTTCTTGATCGTTTGGATCTTCGAGTTGAGGCCTTCGGCAGCAGCATTGGTGATGCGGGCGGCGGAGAAGTAGTTGAGCACGCCGTAGAGGTGCCGCTTGATCATGTAGGCCACCTTGATCACCGGTTCGAGGCGCGAGTGGGTGGCCCAGAAGAACCACTGTGTGTAGAACTTCGTGGCCCAGCCGAGGCGGTGGTAGTTCCACAAGACGGCGAGCGACTCTTTGATGGCCCACGCCCGCGCCGTCTTGAGATTCAGATCCTTGAGCGCCCGGAAGGGTCCCTTGTGCTTAGCCGGCAGGTTGCGCTCGGCGTAGAGCCACCAGTATTTGGTGCCGACCAGGGCGTCGATGCCGTCGGCGCGGAGCTCTCGGTTCTCGCGCTTTCTCACGGTGTCGACCGCTTCTCCCATGTGCTTCATGATGTGGAACCGGTCGAAGACGATTTTGTCCTGGGCGTCGACCAAGTGCGCCTCGGCCGAGTTGATGTAGGCCGGCCACATGTCCATGACCACGGCTTTGATCCCTTCACGATCGGTGGCGCTGAAGGAGCAGAAGTAGGGATCGAGGCTGGCTTGGGTGCGGTCGTCGGCGATGTACTCGACGCTGGCGCGCTCGATGTCATAGACGAGGGTGAGATAGGAGTGCCCCTTGGCAATGGCCTTCTCGTCCACACCGATGAGGGCCGGGACCTGGTGCTTCTTTCGAGCCTGGCCTCGGACGACGGCGCGTTGCATGATCCCCCAGCACTCGTCCCAGCTCGTCTTCAAGATGTCGGCCGCCCCGGTGACGTCGGTCTGTTTCATCACGTCGATAGCGAAGCGTTCGAAGGCCTTGGTGAAGCGGCTGCGGGGCTCGGCCCACGGCAGGGGGACCTGGAGGACGCCATGGTCGGCGCACTTGATCCGCGGTGGGCGCGCCGTGACGAAGGTCTTGAACCCTCCGGTGTCGAGGTGGCGCCACGAGCGCACCTCGGAGTGGTCGTAGAGCGCGAGCGCGGCGCCACAGGTCGGGCACGGCCACAGCCGTCCCTCGTAGTGGGCGACGTGCACCTCGACGCTGCGTTCTTCGACCGAGAGGACTACGTCCTCGACGAACCACGGATCCACCAGCCCGAGCACCTGGGCGTACAGCTCGACGTCGCGCACGACCATCACCTCCTGCGCTCCGCTCTTGCCCACGGAGCGACACGATCAGTGTCGCTCCCTCGAGCGCCTCTTGCACCCGGACGAGCCGGGGGTCCAGGGACGGACGGAGTCCGAGCGAGAACCGGAGCGCAGCGGAGGCCCGCAGCGACCCTGGACACCGGGTGAAGCCGGGGCCCACAGCGGAAGACGGCAACGAGCGGCGTTTCGGCAATGCGGTGCCGTCTCGGCCGGACTCTGTCGCGTCACGACGGGGGCGATCGTTGCATCGACATCAGATCAGATCGAACTGGCGTTCGCCCAATTCACCCATGCTGATTCCGGAACAACCAGAAAGCTCGAATGAATGGCGTTTGAGCTGTTCTGGCGTTCTGGCCCCGATCACTTCCAGACCCGTCGAGCGTCGCGGCCCGGACTCGTCGGATCGACTCGCGCTCGACAGGGTGCAAACCTTGGTCGGCAATGGCCGCAGCCGAGCGAACCGGACAAAATCGACGATGACCTCGCTCGGGCTCGGGCCGCGCGTCGTCGTCGCCGGCACCCACTCGGGCGTCGGCAAGACCAGCATCGCGACCGGGCTCATGGCTGCGCTGCGACGGCGTGGCGTGAAGGTCGCAGCCGCCAAGGTCGGGCCGGACTTCATCGACCCCGGGTACCACGCCCTCGCCACCGGCCGGTTGTCCAGGAACCTGGACAGCTATCTCTGCGGGACCGACGCGATCGCGCCGATCGCCGCGAAGGCGGCTGCAGGCGCCGAATTGCTCATCGTCGAGGGGGTCATGGGACTCTTCGACGGGCTCGGCTCGACGACGACGGCGAGCACCGCCGAGGTGGCGTCGCTCCTCGATGCCCCGGTGATCCTCGTGGTCGACGCCTCCTCGATGTCGACCTCGGTGCGGGCGCTCGTGGACGGCTACCACCGGCACATGGAGTCCACCTGGTCACGCCCGGTCTCCGGAGTCGTGTTGAACCGAGTCGGCAGCGACACCCATGAGGCGCTCCTCCGCGAGGCCCTGGAGGGCTCTCCGGTCGAGGTGCTGGGCACGATCCGTCGCGACCCCGCGCTCGAGTGGCGCGACCGCCACCTCGGGCTGGTCCCGATCGCCGAGGACCCTCCGGGCGTCGTCGCAGCACTCGACCGGCTGAGCAATGCCGTTGCCAGCGGGGTCGACCTCGACGCGATCGAGGCGCTCGCGAGGCGCTGCCAAATGCTCGATGCCTCGGTGCTCCCCGCGGCCCGCCGGGTCGTCGAACGTCCGCTGACCGTGGCGGTGATGTCCGGTCCGGCGTTCTCCTTCTCTTATCCGGACAACCTCGAGCGCCTGGAAGAGGCCGGGGCCGAGCTGATCGAGGTCGATCCGGCAGCCGACGACGCTCTCCCCGATGGCGCCTCGGCGCTGTACGCATGCGGGGGGTTCCCCGAGGTGTTCGCGGACCAGCTCGCCGCCAATCGACCGCTCCTCACCGACGTCCGCAAGAAGATCGCAGCGGGCCTCGTGACCTGGGCCGAGTGCGGTGGCCTCCTCTGGCTGTCCCGCTCGCTCGACGGCCACCGGCTGTGCGGGGCGATCGACGCTGAGGCGACGCTCGGCTCTCGAGTGACCGTCGGCTACCGAACCGCAACGTTGCGGATCGACACGCCGATCGGCGCCAAGGGCACCGTCGTGCGGGGCCATGAACACCACTACTCCTCACTTGATCCGGCGGGCGACGCTCTCGAGCTGGTCGGGCGGGCCGGCACCCGCGTCGAGGGCTGGGCGACCTCCACGCTGCTCGCGACCTATCTGCACATGCACCTGGGCGGAGACCCCGGGCCCGCAGAACACTTCATCGCGTGCGCCGCGCAGGGCCACGGGCATGACGGGCTCGGATAACCGGCTCCTCGCGTTGAACTGGGGAGCATGACCTAGGGAGAGATCCACCAGCGCGGTCAGGGGTCCCGCCATCGTTGCTGTGTTCCACCACGGCGACGAAGGAGACCCCTGACGATGGACGACGCTACCGGGCTGGCCGAAGCACTGTTGGGACTGGATGGCTTCCGGGTGCTGGGCGTGCGGGAGTTCCCCTCCGAAGTGGTGATCACGGTTGAGACCACCACTGATGTCACCGGCTGTGCGACCTGTGGAGTGCGCGCCGAAGCTCAAGACCGGGTCCGTGTCGACATCCGGGACCTGCCCTGTTTCGGACGCCCAGCACGGTTGGTCTGGATGAAGCGGCGGTGGCGCTGTGTTGACGTCGACTGTGACGCCAAGACCTGGACCGAGAGCGTTTCATCGGTTCCGCCCCGAGCGGTGCTGACGCGGCGAGCGGGGATGGAGGCCACCCGCCAGGTGGGCGAGCTGGCCCTGCCGGTCGCGGTTGTCGCCCGAGAGTTGGGCGTCTGCTGGTGGACCGTGATGGACGCGGTCACCGTCCACGGCACGCCGCTCGTCGACGATCCGGCTCGGGTGGGCCCGGTGCGGGCCATGGGGATCGACGAGACCTCGTTCCTCTCGGCCAACCGGGAACACGCCACCATCTATGCGACCGGCATGGTGGACCTCGACCGCCGGCGACTGATCGACATGGTGGAGGGGAATGCCGCGGTTGACCTGCGTCGATGGTGTGCAGCGCAGGACCCGGGATGGCTTCTCGGTGTGCGGGTGGTGGCCACCGACCTGGCCGAGAGCTACCGGGCCGGGATCTCCCCGCACCTCGATCACGCCATTCGAGTGGCCGATCCCTTTCATGTGGTCCGAGTCGGGAACCGCTGTGTCGATCAGGTCCGCCGTCGGGTCCAGAACGAGACCTTGGGGCATCGAGGGAGGAAGGACGACCCGCTGTTCCGCATTCGCAAGCTGCTGTTGTCCGGCATGGAGCGGCTCGACGAACGCGGGCACGACCGGGTGCTCTTGGGCCTGCGTCTGGGTGATCCCCACGACGAGCTCCTGGGAGCCTGGTTGGCCAAGGAGTCGGTGCGTGACGTCTATCTCACCGACAATCTGACCGACGCCACCACGCTCTTGGACAAGGCCATCGCCGGGTGCAAAGCCGACGAGGTGGACGAGGTCCGATCCTTGGGTGACACGCTCGCTCGTTGGCGCACCGAGATCTTGAACCATCACCGCACCGGGGCGTCCAACGGCCCGACCGAAGGGCTCAACCTGTGCGTGAAGAAGGTCAAGCGGGCCGGTCGGGGCTTCAAGTGCTTCAAGCACTACCGGTTACGGGTGCTGCTCCACGCCGGTGGTGTCACCTGGCCTCAACGACCCCGACCACCAAGGATCAGAACCCGGTCTCCCCAGTCAAACGCGTAGCGCCGGATAACCGGCCTGGTCATCGGACACAATTCACACATGCCCGAGGACCACTTCGAACGACTCGCCGACGAGTACGAGCGCCGCTGGCCGAAGATCCACGCGCCGCAAGTCGTCGATCCGATGGTGGACTTCCTGGCGGGATTAGCCGGGCCCGGACCCGTGCTCGAGCTCGCCATCGGCACAGGGCGCATCGCGCTGCCTCTCAGACGTCGCGGGTTGCCGGTCCAAGGCATCGACCTGTCCCAATCGATGGTGGACGAGCTCAGGCGGGCGCCGGGCGGGATCGAGCTCCCCGTCGTGGTCGGCGATATGACGACAACGCGGCTCGACGAGCGCTTCACCCTCGTCTACGTGGTCGCCAACAGCATCTCGAACCTCACGTCGCAGGACGCGCAGGTCGAGTGCTTCGTGAACGCGGCGAGACACCTCCTCCCGGGCGGTTGCTTCGTCGTCGAGCTTTGGATACCCGAACTCCGCCGCCTTCCGCCGGGCGAGACCGTGCACGCATTCGAGGTCACGCCCGAACATCTCGGCTTCGACGAGATCGACGTCGCGACCCAGTCGCTCACCTCGAACCACTACTGGGTACGCGACGGGCAGTTCGAGTTCTTCAGCGCCCCGTTCCGCTACGCGTGGCCCGCCGAGCTCGACCTCATGGCGCGCATCGCAGGCCTGTCGTTGAGTGAGCGCTGGGGAGGTTGGAAACGCGAGCCGTTCACAAGTGAGAGCCGCACGCACGTGTCGGTCTGGGAGAAGCCGGCCTAGCGCGTCGGTCCGGGGCGAAGCGCTCAGGGGATTTCGGTCCGGCCCACCCAGCTTGCGAAGTACGAGGGTTCTTCGCAGGCGCTCGCCGCTGCCCCGATCGCCAGGCGGTCAAAGGTATCGACCATGACCGCGGTCTCGTCGGTGCCCGGCTTCCCAAGGGCGGCCTCGACCGAGCCCGGCTGCGGGCCGTGGATGAACCCGGCCGGGTGGAGCGTGATCGAGCCGCTCTCGATGCCCGAGCCTTTCCGTGACATGAAATCGCCGGAAACGTAGAAGAGCACCTCGTCGCTGTCCACGTTGGCGTGGTTGTACGGGACGGCGATGGCGTCCTTGTCGAAGTCATAGGGGCGCGGGCAGAACGAGCAGATGACCGCGCCGGGCGCCTCGAAGGTCTGGTGGACCGGTGGCGGCAAGTGCACCCGCCCCACCCTTGGCTCGAAGTCGGCGATGTTGAACGCGAACGGGTAGATCCAGCCGTCCCAGCCGACGACGTCGAAGGGATGGGTCGCGTAGAGGTACCGGGTCCACATCCCGGCACCGTGGTGGACGAGCACCTCGACCTCCTCCCCCTCGATCGGGTCGGTCAGCGAGGGGCCGCGCAGGTCGCGCTCGGAGTACGGGGCGCTTTCGAGGAGCTGTCCCTCGGGCGAGCGGTAGCGCCGCGGGATGTCGACGTGCCCGGCGAGCTCGATCACCAGTGCGCGGACCTCACCGTTGGGCACCCAGCGGTGCGTCGTCGACTTCGGGATCACGACGTAGTCGCCGGTGCCCGCAGCGAGCTGGCCGAAGACGCTCTGCAAGACGGCCTCGCCGTGCTGGATGAACACGCACTCGTCGGCCAGCGCGTTGCGATACAACGACGATGCCCCGCTCGCACGGGCGAACCCAATGCGCACGTCGCGGTTCGCCATGAGGAGCTGGCGACCCGTCACGAGGTCGCCACCCTCAGCGAGAAGCCCGGTGCGGAAGTGCCGGGGCAGGAGCGGGTGGTTCGCCTCGGCCTCGTCGCTCGGCCCCATGAACACGTCGGCCTCGACGATCGCCGTGGGCAGGCCGCGGTGGTAGAGCAGGCTCGTCATCCCCGAGAACCCGTGGGCGCTCATGAGCTCCTCGGCGTACAGCCCGCCGCCGGGGCGCTCGGCCTTGGTGTGCCGCTTCTTGGGCAAGCTCCCCGCGGCGCGATAGAAGGGCATCAGCCGGTCCCCGTGTCGAGGAGGGCGGTCAGGTCGGCGTACGGTCGCATCGGTTCAGATCAGGCGAGGCAGCGCAGGGGCTGCCCTCCGTTGTAGCGGACCATGTCGGCGAGCGCTTCGGCACCGATAGGGGCACCGGGCACCGCCCCGTCCAGCTCGGCATACGCCCGGTGCAGATTGCCGACGATCCGTTCGGGGTCGAGCAGCCCGGCGAACTCACCGAGGTCGGCCTCGAGCGCGGCCTCGAGCGGGGTGAGGCCGGCCGCCTGGCCCTGCACCGCCGTCTCGGTGACGAACTCGAGGTAGGCCAGGATCGAGTCGATCACCGAGGTGTCGCACACGTCGCCGTGACCGGGCACGATGACCGCCGGCTCGAGGGCGCGGATGTCGCCGAGCACCTGCTTCGCACCCGAGATCGAGCCGGCGACGTTGAAGGGCGTGCCGCCGTTGAAGATGAGATCACCGGCGAAGAGGACCCTGCGCTCGGGGAGCCAAACAAGCACGTCGTTGGTCGTATGAGCGGGCGTGCCCACGTAGCGCAGCTCGCAGCGCAGGTCGTCGACCCACAGGGTCACCGCATCGGTGAAGGTGAGCGTGGGTGGAGCCTTCTCGATGGCACCCCACTCCACCCCCGGGAACGGCCCCCGCCCGCTGCTCACCACGGGCGCCGCCAAGATGTCGGCCCGGCAGGCCTCGTGGCCGACGATGGTTACCCCCGGTCCGAAGAGGCAGTTGCCGTTGGTGTGGTCGAGGTGCGAGTGGGTGTTGACGAGCGTGCGGACCGGGGCGTCGGTGACCGACGCGATCGCCTCGAGGTAGGCGCGAGTGCGCCGCTCTGTCGACGCGGCGTCGACGCTCACCACGGCGTCGGAGCCGACCAGGAAGCCCGTGTTGTTGATGCACCAGCTGCCGTCGGGCTGGATGTAGGCGAAGATGCCGTCGCTCAGCTCCTCGACGCGCGGAGCTGCCAGGGTGTCGTGGTCGTGCGGAGCTGAGGTCATCTCGCTACCACTCTCCCGCGAGACCGGCGCAATCGCCACGGACAGAGGTGCGATTGGCGGGGGCGTCCCTTCGGCCTGCTCAGAACCAGGGAGGCGGTTCCGGGAGCGGTGCCGGGCTCTCGAGGCCCGCCCCCGCCGTCCGGCCGAGCAGCCACCCGGCGAGTCCCTGGATGGTGCCCGTCACCGTGACCGGGTCATCCGACGGCCGCCCCATGACATACGTCGCAGCCGCGGCGCCGGTCGCCACGAGCACGACCGATGCGCAGTCCTCGCGGCCTGCAACCCGGGAAATTGCCTCGGCCACGAGCGCCGAGGCGACGGCTCCGTCGATGTCGTCGAAGGTGGCACCCGAACGGAGGTCGACGGCATGGATCCACACCTCGCGCACCCGCATCCAGGGGATGTCGGTGGCCGGTGCCACAAGGCCGAGTGCCGTGCGGATCTGGGCATCCCACGCGCGACCGGGAAGGGCGGAGATCGCGTCACGGAGCCGCCTCTCTGTCTCGAGCGCGTCGGCCCGGACCTCGTCCGCCGGGAGCTTCGACCCAACCTCGATGTCGGCCGCCCGGGCCTCCGGGCTCGGGTACATCGGCGACTCGACGCCGGTCTCGGCCCAGCGGAGCAGGTTCATGAGCGCGCGCGCGTTGCGAGCTATGTGGCTGACGACATGCAATCGGGTCCAGCCGGCAAGGAGCGACGGACTCGCCAGCTGCTCGTCGGAGAGCTGAGCCAGCTGGGCCGTGAAGAACTCAGTCCCCCGGTCCATCCAATCGAGACGTCGCTGGAGCAGCGTGTCGCTCACGCACGCCGGACCCGGTTCGAGCACTCACCGACGCCGGCGACCCGGACGGTGACGACATCGCCGTCAGCCAGGAACAGGGGCGGCGTCCGGGCGGCACCGATACCGGCGGGCGTCCCGGTGGCAATGAGATCGCCGGGGAGGAGGGTCACGATGTTCGAGATGTACGAGACGAGTGCGGCCGGCCCGAACACGAGGTCACTGACGTCGGAGCGCTGCATGGTCTCACCGTTCACCTCACAGGCGATCTCTCCTGACAGCCCGTCGAACTCGTCGGAGGTGACCATCCACGGCCCGACCGGGGTGGAGCCCTCGAACGTCTTGCCCTGCAGCCACTGCGCCGTGCGGTACTGCCAGTCCCGCGCAGTGCCGTCGTTCAGCACGCTGTAGCCCGCGATCACCTGCGTCGCGTCCCCTTCGGAGAGGTTGCGCCCCGGTGCACCGATCACGACGGCCATCTCGGCCTCCCAGTCGAGCTGCTCGACACCTCGGGCGAGCGCGATGTCGTCACGCGCCCCGATCAACGCCGAACGGAACTTGGCGAAGAGCGTTGGGTACGCCGGATTCTCCCGACCGGTCTCGGCGATGTGGTTCCGGTAGTTGAGCCCGACGCAGATCACCTTGTCGGGGGCCGGGACGAGCGGGGCGAAGTCGACCGAGGCCAGCTCGAGCGGGGGCCCGGCCGCCGACTCGGCGCGTCGGCGCCAGTAGGAATCCTCCAACAGGGTGCGCAGGTCGGCCACGCCGTCGATCGGCACGACGGTGTCGTCGTCAACGCGCGCCGCCATGGTCGCCTCGCCGTATCGGATCGTGGCCAGCCTCACGTCTGCCTCCGTTCGCGGCGCGCCCTCGTCGCGCCGGCCCACGCCCAACGTACGCGCTCTGCGCCCCGCCTCCGTGCTCGGGACCGGCCAGGCGAGCGGTCCCCTCGAACTCGCCGAGGCCTACGCCCTCCACCGGTAGTGGACATCGGGCGCACGCTCCTCGTTGTCGCCGTCGGTCATGGCGACGATGACGAACCCGTGTCGCTCGTAGAAGCGACGAGCACCGGTGTTGCTCTGGAACGTCCACAGGTCGAGAACCTCGGGCTGGCGCGCTTTGGCCAGCTCGATGAGGCGGGACCCGAGCCCTCGTCCGGTCAACCCCGGGTCGACGTGGAGGTCCGTGACCCAGCCCTCGTGGAGCACGAGCAGCGCCACGATCCCCCGGCCCTCGCGATCGACGACCCAGACCTCCCGGTTCGGCAGCACCTCGGTGCAGAAGTGCTCCCGGACCTCGTCGTCGTCGTGGACCGCGGGAGGGTTGGCCGGCATGGATGCCTGGCGCGAGCGGAGCCAGAGCTCGGCCACGCTCAGGCATTCGTCGCGCCGCGCCCGCCGCACGACGTCCTCGGGAATGGACCCACTCATCGCTTCACGATGCCCCAGCGATCGGGGCGCTGCTTGCACGAGCAGGTGCCAAGGAGTTGGCTGCGTGGGTGACCGGGCCGGGGGCGGAGCTGGACGCGCTCGTCGGGCGGCTCGCCCAGCGCGGCGTGATCCCGACGACCCAGGGGGCGACGGTGGAGGTCCTCTCCGGGGGGGTCTCCGCCGATGTCGTGGTGGTGGCCTCGGGCACCCGCCGGGTCGTGGTGAAGCGGGCCCTCCCCCGCCTGCGGGTGGCCCAGAAGTGGGTGTCGTCGCCGAGCCGGGTCATCATCGAGGCCGCCGCCCTCGAGGCGGCGCACCGGATCCGTCCGGCGAACGTGCCAGCGGTGCTCGACCTCGACGAGGAGCGACTGGTGCTCACCCTCGAGTGTGCCCCGCCAGACTCCCGCAACTGGAAGCAGGAGCTGCTCAACGGCGCCATCGACTCCGTCATCGGCGGGTGGCTCGGGATCGCGCTGGCCGATTGGCACACCCAGAGCGCCGCCGACGGGGAGCTCACGGCGCGCTTCGCGCACCACACGCATTTCTTCGATCTGCGCATCTCCCCCTTCTTCCTGAGCACCGCCGAGGTCCATCCCGACCTGGCGCCACAGATCCACGCCGTGGTGGAGCGGATGAACACCCGGCGGGTGTGCCTCGTCCACGGCGACTTCTCGCCCAAGAACGTCCTGTTCGGCCGCGGCTGGTTCTGGGTCGTCGACTGGGAGACCGCCCACACTGGCGACCCCACCTTCGACATCGCCTTCTTGGTGTCCCACCTGGTCATCAAGGCGGTCCATCGGCCCGACCTGGCCCGGGGCTACCGGGCCTGCGCCGAAGCTTTCCTCGGCGGCTACCACGCGCACACCGGCGTCGAGATCGATCACGACGGGCTCGGTCGTCTGGTCGGGTGCCTGCTCTTGGCGCGGATCGACGGGAAGTCGCCGGTCGACTACCTGGACGAGCCGGAGAGGGACCGGGTCCGCACCCTCGGGCGCCGCGTGGTCCAAGAGGGCGTCGTCGACCTCGCCGAGCTCTGGCCCGACGCCGCGCCCTCAGAAGGGCTCAGGGGTTGACCGGTTCCAGTAACACGAGCGGGATCTCCCGATCGGTCTTGGTCTGGTAGTTGGCGTAGCCCTTGTACTTGGCGACCACCTGCGGCCAGAGTGCGGCGCGCTCCTCCGGCGTGGCGACGCGCGCCCGCATCGCCCGCGTGGGCTTGCCTCCGACGGCGACCTGCACGTCGGGGTTGGCCTGCAGGTTGTGGAACCAGCCCGGGTGCTGCGGGTCTCCACCGCGCGACGCGACGATCACGATGGCGTCGCCCTGCTGCACCGGCGAGGTCAGCATCACCGTGCGGTTCTGGCCGCTCTTGGCGCCCACGGTGGTGAGCTCAACCACCGGCATCGCCATGACCCGCCAGCCGAGTCGTCCCCCGCTCAGCTTGAGGATGCCGCGGTGCACGGCGTTCATGAGGTGGAGCTGGGCGTCGGTCGGCATTGGTAGTCAGGGGCGCGGTGCCGTTGCCGGTCCGGTTCCCCATCCCCCTTTCAATCCGTGCATGCGATTTTCCCGCACACGGCTTTCCGATGGACTTCTGGACATGGTTACGCAGCTTTTGGGTAACGGATAGTGCCCATGAGCTTGTGCAAGCCCTGGTCGTGGAACCAGGTGCGGGTCCAAGTGTCAGCTTGGTTCGGACGCAGGTTGCGACCACGCTTCTTTATCAGCAAGCGCCTGAGTCGCCACGTCACGTATCGGTCCAAGGAGATGAACTTGTCCGTTGCATTCCCGGTGCGGAAGTAGTTGCCCCAGCCCCGAAGGAACCGGTTGAGATGTGCGATGACATCTTCCAACTGCTGGCCGACCTGGCTTCGAGCGGTGAGGGCATTGATCCTCGCTCGGGCACGCTTCATGGAGCGCACAGAAGGCCAGCGGTGGAGGTAGTAGCGGACGATCCGCTTCTGCTCCCAGAGCTTGCCGGACATGCGGGCATGAAAATGGCACCCGAGGAAGTCCAAGCCTTCTTTGCCTCCTCGGAGCTCAACCACGCGGGTCTTGTCCGGATGAAGGCGCAGACCGAGGTCGCCCAAGATGGCGGCGGCCCGCCTCCCGGCCTCCTCGGCCCGTTGCTGGGATCGGCACAGCACCACGAAGTCGTCCGCATAGCGGACGACTTCGCCCACACCGTGCTCTTTCCAGGCCCGGTCGAATGCGTGCAGGAAGATGTTGGCCAGAAGCGGTGAAATGGCTCCTCAAACGCAATGGGTAACCCCCGGGTCGAAAGGGGCGTTGAGCAGGGATCGAATGTCGGATGACGACTCGCTCGGGTCCGACCAGAACCTCCTTGACCACGCTCCGCAGCACCTTTTGACGATCCTCGACGGTCGCCGCCTCGGACGTGTCACGCAACCTGGAGAGGAAGCCCTCCAAGTTCTCGGTCAGCGTGAGGTAGGTCTCGCGGTCGAGAAGCTGTGCGTCGAGCGACGCCAGCGCTCCGCTCAGGCTCGTCTCCTTCGTCCGCAACTCGGGCATGCGGGCGCGCAGTTCGTCCAGGGTGAGGAGGTCTTCTTGGTAGGCCTGAACCAGTCGTTCGATGCCCTTGGCGGCCCGGGTGAGGTCGAGCTCGAGCCGGGCCCGCTCGGCCGTGGCGGGATTGGTCACCCGGAGCTCTTCGAGTCGCCGGTCCAGCTCGGCCTGGACGAGACGAGGGTCGGCCAACAACGCGGTCACCTGACCCCAGACGAGGTCGTCGAGATAGTCGGCACGAACCGGCTTGTTGTCGCAGACGCGACCGTGTTCGTAGCGGTAGTCGTCGGAGCCGAGACACCGGTAGTAGTAGAGCTTGCGCTTCTTGGTGCGTGTCGACGTCCGGTAGTACGCGTAGCCGCACCTCTGGCACGACACGAGGCCCATGAGCAACGAGGGCACCTTGGTGTTGCGCGACGCGAACCGGCGGTTGTCCTCCAAGCGGCGTGCGGCCAACTCGAAGGTCTCCTCGCTCACGATGGCGGGCACGGCGATGGTGATCCAGTCCTCGTGGTCACGGGGACGACTCATCGCATGGCGCGACACGCTCCTTTCCTGCAGGCGTGCCGTGCGGTTCACCCGGGCGCGTTGGTCGAGGCGCATGGTCTTCAAGAAGGCGGCCCGTCCGGCATACGCGGGATTGCGGAGCATCCCCCAAACCGTCGAGCGATCCCAGCGATCCTTCCCCGTGGCGGTAACAACACCTTGCGCGCTGAGCCAACGAGCGAGTTCGGCGATCGAGTCCTGGTCCTCGGTGTAGCGGCGGAACATCTCTCGCACGACTGCGGCTTGTTCTTCGACGATCTCGTAGCGAGCGTCGGCGGTGTCGCTTCGTCGCAGGTAGTGGTAGCCAAACGGGGCGCCCGAGAGCACGTTGACCGTTCCTGCCCGCGCCCGGTGTGCCTTGCCCCGTCGAGTGCGTTCGACGATCTGGGCCCGCTCGTACTCGGCGATCATGCCCTGGAACTGAATCAGCAACTCGTCTTCGGGCGACTCGCCCTTCGGCCCATTGACGAAACGGACTTCGGTGCCGGCCCGGGCGAACTCATCGATCAACAGCGCCTGGTACGCGTAGCGACGGGCCAGTCGATCAGGCGAGTAGCACAGCACGACGTCAATGGGGACCTGCGCGGCCAGATCACGCAAATGCTCGAGGGCTGGTCGGATCAGCGTCGCCCCCGAGTACCCCTCGTCCTCGAAGACCCATTCGGGAGGGACCTCAAGCCCCGAGCGCTCGGCGGCCTCGTGCAGCGCCGCCGTCTGGGAGGCGATCGTCTGGTCCTCTTTCTGACGGGCCGACGACACCCTTGCGTAGATCGCTGCAGTGGTCATCGTCGCTCCTTTGCTCGACACGTCCCCGACGTTCGGGGACCAAGATCCGGTAGGCGTGGGCAACCGAGCGTGGTCCGAGCCGGTCGAAGACGGACTCGACGATGACGTCGCGTTCAGCCACGGTCCTGACGGTCCAAGAACTCGGCCAGCGCCTGGGCGACCAGGCCCGAGATGCTCTGACCCGTCGTTCTCGCCGCCCGTCGCACCCGCCGGGCCAACGCCGCTGGCAGCTTCACGGTGAAGACGACCTTGGGTGCGGCCACTTCCATCGCACCCTCGTCCCGAGCCCGTTCCACGTAACGCCTCGCTTGGCGTTCGGACAACCGGTGCCGGCGCGCCAACGACGCCGTAGCGTCGATCACCGTCATGCCATCCTCCAACAACTCGACTGCGGTGTTCACCCGCTTGGCAACCTGATCGGCTCGAGCGCGGCGACCATCCGGCATGACACTTACATACTACTGCTGGTGTCATCATGAGGCGCGGACTCCCGTTTGGGCTTCTCGCATCGGACATAGGGCAATGCGACCTCGAACTCGAAGTTGCCCATTGTGTCCGAGGAGCCATGACCCCACCCTGGGGCGTCCCCGTGACCGACTCGGTGACGACACCAGCGTCCAACACCCCGGCGCGCAGCCACTGTCGAAGGAGCTTGAGCACCCGTCGGTCCGACACCCGCTCGCCGACCAGAGCGAGAAGTCGCTCATGGTCGATCGAGCCGAAGAAGTTCTCGATGTCGGCCTCGAACACAAAGGTGTTGCCTTCGATGAAGCCGACCCGGAGCCGCTCCATGGCATCGGTGGCCGAGCGCTTGGGCCGGAACCCAAACGAGCAGGTGAGGAAGTCGGCCTCGAAGATGGGCTCGAGGACGAGCTTGGCCGCCTGCTGGCACACACGGTCCTTGACAGTCGGGATGCCCAACGGGCGGAACTTGCCGTCGGGCTTTGGAATCTCCACCCGGCGGACCGGTGCCGGGTGGTAGTTGCCTGCACGGAGGCTCGCCTGGAGCTCGGCGACCATGCGCTCTGCTCCATAGGCCTCCACCGCAGCGATGGTGATGTGATCCACCCCCGCTGCTCCACGATTGGCTCGGACCCGCTCCCACGCCTCTTCGAGAATGTCGTCTCGATAGATGCGGTCATAGAGGGCGTGGAAAGCCCGACCCTTCGACTGCTTGGCCGCAGCCCATAGCCGGTTCTGGAGGCGTCGAACTTTGACGGGGGCGAAATGTCCGCCCTCGGGGAAGCTGGACCGGGCGGTCCCGGCCATGCCCTCGCTCGTTCCTTCATCACCGGCGTGTCCAAAGTCGGGGCCCTTCCCTCCTGCTGGGTTTCTCCCAGCCATCGGCAGTACTACGACCCCGTCGGACTCCCGCTCCCCTCCGCTCGACTTCACCACTGGCTTATACAAGCGGTCTTTGCTGACAAGGCTGGGAAGACGGGTCTCTCCTGTTCCGAACCTGACCATGTGCACGTGCCGCTCCCCCTACCCCGGAAGGACCAGATGGGGGCATGTCCGGAACGCCAGTCCACCTGATGCCGCCTTCGCCGTGAAATGAGCGGCTCGGCTCCTCCGTTGTAAATGTGACGAGGCTGCAGGACTCGCGCCGAGTGGCACTACGGCCCGCGCACTTGCTCCCTCCGAAGAGGCTTTTGACACCCCGCTCAGCCCGGCGCCTCTCGGCGACGAACCGGGGCCTGCTACTGGGCTGTCCGGCCTTTACCCAGACGGGACTTGCACCCGCTGGTCTGGTCCAGCTTTCAGGACGCACCATCGCCCCAGCGTAGGAAGGCGACGGCCGCCGTCCAACCCGACGACCCCCGGCGGTCGGTCCGGCGCGCCGGCGTCGGAATCGCCGCGAACGACCGCAGCCTTCAGCCAGCCGACACGTCATCTGATTCGACAATTTCCTAATCTGCCGCCATCGGACGAATTCGGAGGGATGCAATGGCGAATTTTGTGCTGGCCTACCAGGGCGGCGGAATGGCCGAGGGCGAAGCGGCCCAGCAGGCGGCCATCGAGCAGGGGATGAACTGGTTCGGCTCGCTCGGCGACAAGGTCGTCGACGCCGGGAGCCCGTTCGGGCCGTCGTCTTCGGTCGCGTCCGACGGCACCGTGACCGGCGCGGGCGCGGCCGGATTGACCGGGTACTCGATCATCTCGGCCGAGAGTCTGGATGCCGCCAACGAGGCGGCCAAGGGTTGCCCGGTGCTCGCCTCGGGCGGGTCGATCGACGTGTACGAGGTCATGCCCATCGGCTGACGCCGACGTGCCAGCGACCCGGGTCCGACAGGCCGGCCCCGTAGGCTCGATGACCATGGCAGCGGCGCCCACCAGCTCCTTCAGAAGGAGTGTCCGACCCGCGAGCGTGCTGCGCCTGCTGGCCGGCATCGGAGTCACCCTGATCGTCGCCGCACCCACCCTGGTCATCGAAGAGGACTGGCACGGTCGTCCGATGATCGACCAGCCCGGGCACCTCTGGGTGGTCCCCGCTCTTGTGGTCGCGGCGGCGTTCGCGCTGGGCGGTGCCCTCGGGGCGAGAGGTCTCGTCGAGCTCTGGCGCGCCCTGTGGCACGGGCTGCTTGTCGGGGTCGTCTCGGCCGGCCTCCTGTTCCTGGCCGACGTCGTTCGCCGGGCCATGGCCGACCAGGTGACGCCGCGCGGGGTGTGGCGCCTCTGGATCGAGGGGGTGGCGGTTTCGGTCGTGTTGGCCTCGCTCGGCGGGGCAGTTTCCTACCTCCGCGCGATCAGGAGACGCTGAGCGTGCCGCCCGGTGGCCGCGGCATGGGGGGAATGGGCGGCATGGGCATGCGCTCTTTCCGACAGGACCGCTCGATCCTGAACCACCGGGTGAAGAAGGGCACGACGCGGCGGATGCTCCGCTTCGCCATGCCGTATCGCAGCCTGATCGGCATCTTCCTGCCGATGGTCATCTTCGACTCGGCGCTTGCCGCGGTGAACCCGTTGATCCTCCGGGCGATCATCGACAAGGGAATCCTGCCCGGGCGCTCACGCATCGTGATCGACCTCGCGCTGGTGGTCGCCGGGGTCGCACTGCTCGACGCGGTGCTCAACTTGTACATGCGCCGCGTGTCGGCGATCGTCGGCGAAGGACTCATCTACGACCTGCGCTCGAAGGTCTTCCGCCACGTCCAGAGCATGCCTCTGGCGTTCTTCACGAGGACCCAGACCGGGGCTCTCGTGAGCCGGCTCAACAACGACGTGATCGGCGCTCAGCAGGCGTTCACCGACCTTTTGTCCAATGTGGTGGGCAATGTGATCACGGTCGGAATCGTGCTCGTCGCGATGTTCTTCCTCTCCTGGCAGATCACGCTCTTCGCGCTGGTCCTGCTCCCGATCTTCGTGATCCCAGCGCGCCGGGTCGGCCGCAAGCTCGGCTCGATGACCAAGGAGAGCTACGACCTGAACGCCGTCATGAACAACGTGATGAGCGAGCGCTTCAACGTCTCGGGCGCCATGCTGGTCAAGCTCTTCGGGCGCCCGGAGGCCGAGGCCGACTTCTTCGAGGACAAGGCGGCCCGGGTCCGCGACATCGGAATCGTGCAGGTCACCTACGCTCGGCTCTTCTTCATCGCCCTCACGCTCATCGCGGCTCTGGCCACCGCCTTCGCGTACGGGTTCGGCGGGGTCGAGGCGGCGCATCGCACCATCGAGATCGGGACGGTCGTCGCCATCACCGCGTACCTGGCCCGCCTGTATGCCCCGCTCAGTCAGCTCTCCAACGTCAACCTCGACGTGGTGACGACGCTGGTCTCCTTCGAGCGGATCTTCGAGGTGCTCGACCTCGTGCCCATGATCCAGGAGAAGCCCGACGCTGTCCCGATCCCCCGCGGCCGGGCGACTGTCGAGTTCGACCACGTCGACTTCTCCTACCCGACCGCCGAGGACGTCTCGCTGGCCTCGCTCGAGACGGTGGCGGTCCTCGAGGTCACCCCGAAGCAGCAGATCCTCTTCGACGTGAGCTTCCGGGTCGATCCCGGGCAGATGGTCGCGCTCGTCGGGCGCTCGGGGGCCGGCAAGACCACCATCGCCGCCCTGACGACGCGCCTCTACGACGTCACGGCGGGCGCCGTCCGGGTCAGCGGCGTCGACGTGCGGGACGCCACCATGGAGTCGCTGCGCGACGTCATCGGTGTGGTGAGCCAGGACCCCCACCTGTTCCACGACACGCTGCGGGCCAACCTCCTCTACGCGCGGCCCGAGGCCACCGAGGCACAGCTCAATGAGGCCCTGGAGCAGGCGCAGATCCTTCCCCTCATCACCTCGCTCCCCGACGGGCTCGACACCATGGTCGGCGACCGGGGCTACCGGCTCTCGGGCGGCGAGAAGCAGCGGGTGGCCCTGGCCCGCCTCATCCTCAAGGCCCCCGACGTCGTCGTCCTCGACGAGGCCACGGCCCACCTCGACTCGGAGTCCGAGCTCGCCGTGCAACGCGCCCTCGGGGTCGCGCTGGCCGGCCGGACCTCGATCGTGATCGCGCACCGGCTGTCGACGGTGCGACGCGCCGATCAGCTCCTCATCGTCGACCGCGGCCGGGTGGTCGAGCGGGGCACCCATCGCGAGCTGTTGGCACGCCGGGGGCTCTACGCCGAGCTGTACCAGACCCAGTTCGCGGACCAGGAGGAAGAGGAGACCGAGGCCGCCGGGTGACGTCCTGGCGACGGCCGCCACGACGTCCGTGGCGAGGCCGAGAACCGCTCGCTCCGCCTTCTCGTAACGTTTGATCGTGGCTGATCCGGGGACCGCAGGGAGCGCCGAGAACGCCCTGCTCACGGGGGTCGGTGTCGGTCCTGGCGACCCCGCGCTCCTCACCCTGGGTGCGATTCGCGTCCTCGAGCGGGCCGACCGGGTCGTGGCACCGACCACGGGCGAAGGCGTCGCCGGCCGAGCCGAGACGATCGTCCGCGCGACCCTCCCCGACCTGAAGATCGATCGGCTGGCCTTCGACATGAGCGCGGATGGCGACGCGGGGGCCGCGGCGCGGGCCGCCTCCCATCTCGCGGCGGCCCGCCGTCTGTTGCCCTGGCTCGCCCGAGGGCAGCACGTGGCGTTCGTCACGCTCGGGGACCCCAACATCTACAGCACGTTCCCCTCGCTGGTGGGCGCGCTCGGCGAGCTGGGCTGGCGCGGCAGGGTCGGGACCGTCCCCGGCATCACCGCGTTCCAGGCGTTGGCCGCCGCGACCGGGACGGTGCTGCTGGACGGGACCGAGTCGCTCTCGCTCGTCACCGCGCTCGACGGGACCGAGCACGTCGAGCGGGCGCTCGACGACCCCGAGTGCGCGGTGGTCGTCTACAAGGGCGGCCGGCACATCGGCGCGGTGACCCAGCTGCTTGCGTCGCACGGCCGGCTCGACGGCGCCGTGCTCGGCGAGCGCCTCGGCCTGGCCGACGAGCGGGTCGTCGCCTTGCGTGACGCCGGGGACGGGCCCGCCTCGTATCTCGCCACGGTGGTGGTCCCTCCCGCCGGACGCGACGGGCAGCACTGATGGCCGACGACGCGCTCGGTGGCCTCATCAGCTTCGTGGGGGCCGGCCCCGGTGCTCCCGACCTCATCACGCTGCGCGGCGCGGCGCGCCTCGGTGCCGCCGACATCGTCATCTGGGCCTCCTCGCTGGTCCCGCGCGAGGTCCTCACCCACGCGCGCGCCGGGGCAGCGGTGCACGACTCCGCGGGCATGACCCTCGAGGACGTGCTCGCCCTCTACGAGGCCAACCCCGACGCCTCGATCGTCCGGCTCCACTCCGGCGACCCGTCCCTCTACGGAGCGATCCAGGAGCAGATCGACTGGTGCAGCGCGCACGGCCGGTCCTTCGAGATCGTCCCGGGCGTCTCCTCGCTGTCGGCGGCCGCCGCGGCGGTCGGGCGCGAGCTCACCATCCCGCGGGTCAGCCAGAGCGTGGTCGTGACGCGTCTCGCCACCCGCACCGCGGCATCGGTGCCCGATCGCGAGCGCATCGCCTCGTTCGCCGCGACCGGCTGCACGCTGGCGGTCTTCCTCTCGGCGGCCCAGCCCGAGGCGCTCCAGCGCGAGCTGCTCCAAGCGCCGAGTGCCTACACGCCCGAGACTCCCGCGGCGATCGTGATCCGGGCGAGCTGGCCCGACGAACGCGTGGTGGTCACCGTGGTCGGCCGGCTGGCCGAGGACCTCCGGGCAACGGGGGCCACGATGACCACCTTGGTGCTCGTCGGCGACGCGCTGGCGGGGCCGGCCGCGCGCAGCCACCTGTACTCGCCGGCGTTCGCCCACGCGCACCGGAAGCGGTCCCGTCCCGGGTCCACCTCCGGACGCCCGGTGCGGCGGCTCCGGCGCAATGGCTGACCACTTCCACCTCGACGAGGTCCGCGCGGTCACCGTCGTCGGGATCGCCGACGACCGGCTCGAGCTGCTGGCGCCCGAGGCCAAGGAAGCGCTGCGCAGCGCGCGGACGGTCATCGGGGGCCAACGCCATCTCGCCCTCTATCGCGCCTGGCGAGACGCCGAAGGGCCGGCCGCCGACACGCTCCCGATCACGGCCGACACCGAGGAGCTCATGGCCCGGGTCCGGGCGCTCGTCTCGGGCGGTGAGGGACGCCTCTGCGTGCTCGCCTCGGGCGACCCGGGGTTCTTCGGCATCCTGCGGACGCTGCTCAACCATCTCGACCGTCACCAGCTCCGGGTGCTGCCAGCGGCGTCGTCGGTCTCGGTGGCGTTCGCCCGGCTCGGGCTCCCCTGGGATGACGCCGTCGTCGTCTCCGCACACGGGCGACCGCTCGGCGACGCCGTGCGGGTGGCGCGCACTGCGCCCAAGGTGGCCGTCCTCACCTCGCCCGACTCGCCGCCCGAGGCGCTCGGCAAGGCCCTGCTCGCGGCGGGCTGCACCGTCGACACGGTGGCGGTCTGCAGCCGTCTCGGCTCACCCGACGAGGAGGTGCGCGAGCTCTCGCTCGACGAGCTGGCGGAGGGGCGTTTCGACCCGCTCTCGATCGTCGCGGTCATCGGACCGGGCGCCCTGCCGCTCACCGGCTGGAGCGCCTCGGGGGCACTCGACCGCACCTCGCGGCACGACCGCGTGCTCGCCTGGGGTCGCGACGATGCCGTGTACGCCCACCGCGGCGGCATGATCACCAAGGCCGAGACCCGCTCAATCGCGTTGGGCAAGCTGTCGCTCCCCGAACACGGGGTGCTGTGGGACGTGGGGGCCGGGAGCGGCAGCGTGGCCATCGAGTCCGCGCTCCTCTGCCCCGGCCTCACCGTCTTCGCGGTCGACGCCAGCGAAGGGGCCGCCGAGACGATCAGCGCCAACGCGGCGTCCGCCGGTGTCGGCGTGCATGTGATCGCCGGCGCGGCGCCGGGATCCCTGGCCGGGCTCCCCGACCCCGACCGCGCCTTTGTCGGGGGAGGCGGGATCGACGTCCTCGAGGCTGTGCTCGGCCGCCTCGCACCGGGCGGCCACGTCGTGGCGACCTTCGCCTCGCTGGACCGGGCGGTCGAGGCCGCACACCTCTTGGGACACCTGATCGAGGTCCGCGCCGATCGCGGGGAGCGGTTGCCCGACGGCTCTTGGCGCCTCGCGGCGAACAACCCGGTCTTCTTGGCGTGGGGCCCGACCGACGATCCGGCGGGCGCGTCGTGAGGGTCCTCACCATCTCGGTCAGCGAGCCCGGGCGCGCCATCGGGGCGCGCCTCCCCTACGAGCAGCGCCACGGCGAGCCCGCCGCCACCCTGGCAGCGCATTGGGGCGAGGTCGACGCCTTCGTCGTCGTGTTGGCGCTGGGGGCGACCGTGCGGTTGGTCGCCCCGTTGCTCGCCGACAAGGCGACCGATCCCGCCATCGTGTGCGTCGACGACGCCGCGACATTCGCCATCGCCGTCGCCGGAGGACACCAAGGGGGTGCCAACGCGCTCGCCGCCGAGGTGGCCGGACATCTGGGGGCCACCCCGGTGATCACGACGGCGACCGACCGCCTCGGCGTGCCGGCGCTCGACCTGCTCCCCGGGTTCCGGGCCGAGGGTGACATCGCCGGGGTGACCGCGGCGCTGCTGGCCGGAGGACCGGTCGCGCTCGACGGGCGGCTCGACTGGCCGCTGCCGGCCCCGCTGGCGGACCGTCTGGCCGAAGCGACCGCGAGGGACGCTCCCGTTCGCATCGTGATCGACGATGCGTCGGTCGAGCCTCCACCGGGCGTCGCCGTCCTCCGACCGGCGTCGCTCGTCGTCGGCCTCGGCACCACCAGCGACGCGACCGCGGAGGACGCCTGCGACGCGGTGGCCGCCGCCCTCGCGCAGGCGGGCCTGTCGGGGCTCGCACTGGGGTCGGTGGCGACCATCGACCGACGCCACGGTCATCCAGCCATCGAGGCGGTGGCCGAGCGGTGGGATCTCGGCGTGCGGACGTTCTCCGCCAAGCGCCTCGACGCCGTCGACGTCCCAAGCCCCAGCGACGTCGTCGGGCGGGCCGTCGGCACGCGCTCGGTCGCCGAAGCGGCGGCGCTCTCGGCGGCCGGCCCGGGCGGGCACCTCGTGCTCGACAAGGTGGTGCGCGACCGGGTCACCGTGGCGATCGCCCGGCGGGCGGGGCCCCCAGGCCAGCTGAGCATCGTCGGGCTCGGGCCAGGGTCACTCGACCGGCGGACACCCGAGGCGACGCGGGCCGTGCGGGGCGCCGAGGTGGTGATCGGGCTCGACGCTTACGTCGAGCAGTGCGCCGACCTGCTCACGTCATCCCAGGATGTCCGGCGGTTCTCGATCGGCGCCGAGACCGAGCGCGTCCGGCTCGCCCTCGAGCTCGCGGTGCAGGGTCGGCGTGTCGCGCTCGTGTGCTCGGGCGACGCCGGCATCTACGCCATGGCCTCCCCGGCCCTCGAGCTGGCGGGCGACGCCGGCGACGTCGAGATCTCGGTCGTACCCGGCGTCACCGCGGGGCTCGCCGCGGCGGCGCTCCTCGGGGCGCCCATCGGCCACGACTTCTTGACCCTCAGCCTGTCCGACCTGCTCACCCCCTGGGAGCTGATCGAGTCGAGGGTGCGGGCAGCGGCCGAGACGGACCTCGTCCTCGTCCTCTACAACCCCCGCTCGACCAAGCGGACCTGGCAGATTGAAAAGGCACGGTCGCTCCTGCTCGAGCACCGACCGGCGGACACCCCGGTCGGGATCGTTACCGACGCCGGGCGCCCCGGCGAGCGCGTGACCACGACGACGCTTGGCGAGCTCGACTGCAACGAGGTCAACATGACCACGTGCGTCATCGTGGGTTCGTCCACCACCCGGCTCGTCGCCGGCCGCATGGTGACCCCCCGGGGATACGGGGCATGACGGCCATCGGCGCCGACACGGGCATGATCGAGGCGCGCGCGTGACCATCCACCCCATCGAGGAGGAGAGCTACCGACTGCTCGCCGAGCGCGTCGACCTGAGCGGGTGGGCCGAGGGTCCACGCGCGCTGGCGGCGCGTGTCGTGCACGCGACTGCGGACCCCAGCCTGCTCGACCAGCTCGTCATCCCCGAGGGTGCCGTCGAGGCCGGTGTCGCGGCACTGCGGGCGGGGGCGACCGTCGTCTGCGACATCGAGATGGTGCGGGCCGGGATCTCGGGTGTGCGGGCGGTCTGCAGCCTCGCCGAGGTCCCCGACGCCGGACTGCACCCCAGTCGGAGCGCCGCCGCGATGGCGCGCGCCGCGGCCGCCCACCCGCGCGGGGCGGTCATCGTGGTCGGCTGCGCGCCGACTGCCCTGGCGGAGGTGAACCGGCTGGTCGAGTCGGGCGAGCTCGAGCCGGCGCTGGTCATCGGCACCCCGGTCGGCTACGTCGGCGCCACCGAGGCGAAGGAGGGACTCCTCGAGGTGAGCGAACACACCGGCGTGCCCGCGATCACACTCGTGGGCGAGCGCGGCGGTGCGGCCGTGGGCGCCGCGATGCTCAACGCGCTGGTCCGGCTCGCCGGCACGGCGTCGGGCGCGACGGCCCCAGCCTCGCTCCTCCTCATCGGGCACGGCTCCCGATCGGTGGCGGGGGCTGACGAACTGCACGGGTTCGCCGATGCGCTCAGCAAGGTCCGGCCAACGGTGCCCGTGCGGGCCGGATTCATCGAGTTCACCGAACCCGGACTCGACGAGTCGATCGATCGGGTCGTCGAGGATGGTGCGACACGTGTCGTCGCGGTCCCGCTCCTTTTGCTCGGCGCCGGGCACCTCAAGGACGACGGCCCCGCCGCGCTCGGCAGGGCGAGGACCCGCCACAAGGGCGTGACGTTCTCCTATGCCCGCGAGCTCGGCGTGCACCCAGCGGTGCTCGGAGCCGTCGAGGATCGGGTGCGGGAGGTGCCGTTCACCCCAGCTCCGGAGCCGTGGCCTCAGGGAAGTGCGGACGCCGTGGTCATCGCCGGGCGCGGGTCCACGGATCCCGACGCGAACGCGGACCTGGTCAAGGCGGCCCGGCTGCTGGCCGACGGACGCGGGCTCGGCGCGACGGGAGGGACCTCGGCGACGGCACCCCTCGGTTTCGTCGAGCCGGCATTCGTGTCGCTCGCGTCACCCTCGATCGCCGAGGCCCTGGATCGGTGTCGGACCCTCGGAGCGCGCCGGATCGCGGTGGTCCCCTACTTCTTGTTCACCGGTGTCCTGGTCGAGCGCGTCGGCGAGGACGCGCGTCGCTGGGCCGTCGAGCACCCCGACACCGAGGTCGGTGTGGGCGCGCACATCGGCATCGACGACCGCATCGTCGAGCTCGCGTGGTCGCGCTACGACGAGGCGCTCGGGGCGCCCGTCCTCATGAACTGCGACGGCTGCCTCTACCGGGTGCCGCTGCCGGGCTACGAGCACCGGGCGGCACGCCGCAACGTTTAGCGGCGGCGGAGCCGCGCGTCGACCAGCGAGGGCGGCATGTACCCAGCGTCGCCGCGGTTGAGGTTCCGTCCCGGCGGGATGATCCCGTCGATCGCGTCGAGCACGTCGCCGGTGAGCTCGACATCGGCCGCCCCCAGCTGGGTCTCCAGCTGCTCCATCGTCCTCGGGCCGATGATCGCCGAGGTCACCCCGGGGTGGGCGATGACGAAGGCGACCGCCATGTGCACAAGCGACATGCCGTTGTCCTCGGCCAGCTGGGCCAGCTGGTCGGCGGCTTCCAGCTTGCGCTGGTTCGACGGGTTCGCCAGGTCGTAGCGCTGCGGCATCATCTGGGCCCGCCGCGACGTCGGGAGGTCGGCCCCGAGGCGGTAGTCGCCCGAGAGCCACCCGCCGGCCAGCGGGCTCCAGGTGATCGCGCCCATGCCGTAGCGCTGGATGGTGGGCAGCACGTCGGTCTCGATGCCCCGCACGAGCAGCGAGTACGGCGGCTGTTCGCAGACGAAGCGCTCGAGCACGCGCTTCTCGGCGGCCCACTGGGCCTCAACGATGTCGGCGGCCGGGAAGGTGGACGAGCCGATGTAGCGGACCTTGCCCTGGCGGACGAGGTCGGTCAGTGCGCCGAGGGTCTCTTCGACGTCGCAGCTCGAGTCCGGGCGGTGGATCTGGTACAGGTCGATCCAGTCGGTGCCGAGGCGGCGCAGGCTGTTCTCGCACTCCTGGATGATCCAGCGCCGCGAGTTGCCCTGGAAGTTCGGGTCCTCGCCCATGCCCCCGTGCACCTTGGTCGCGAGCACGACGCGGTCGCGCCGGTCCTTCAGCGCCTTGGCCACGATCTCCTCCGACTCGCCCTGCGAGTACACGTCGGCTGTGTCGACGAAGTTGATCCCCGAATCGAGGGCCCGGTGGATGATCCGGACCGAATCGTCGTGGTCGCGGTTGCCCCAACCGCCGAACATCATGGCGCCGAGGCACAGGGGGCTGACCTTGACGCCGGTTCTTCCGAGGGTTCGCAGTTCCATGGGACGAACCTAACAAGCCCCGTCCGCCACTCCGTCCGACGCCCCGAGTCCGAGGGTTCAGGGGAGGTCGATCACCGAGCCCTGGCGCGCCGCGTCCACCGGGACCGCGGCGTGTGCGTAGCGCGCCGCCAGCACGTCGATCTCGTCGTCGGTGCGAGGAGGGTCGTGATGGAAGAGCAGCACCCGCCTGGCCGAGGCCGCCTGGGCGAGCTCGATCGCGTAGCCGGGGCACGAGTGGCCGAAGTGGGCGCGCGCCGGGAGCTCCTCGTCCAGGTTCTGGGCGTCGTGGATGAGCAAATCGACGCCCTCGGCGAGCGCCATGGCGGCAGGGTGCAGCTCGCCCAGCCCCGAAGGCCCCGGGCCGAGGGCAGTCGGACAGTGATCGGACAGGTAGGCGAACGAGGCTCGGCCGTCTGACACCCGGTAGCCGAACGCCCGGCCGCCCTTGTGCGGGATCTCCCGGGCCAAGACCTCGAAGCCGGCGATCTGGTGGGTCCCTTCCTCCAGCCCGCCGAAGCTCCATTCCCCCCGCAGCTGCAGCGGGGTGATCGGGAAGTGCGGCGGCGCCATCCACCGCTCGAGGACGGCCTCGATGTCGCCCTGCGCCGGAGCCCACAGGTCGACCGTCGCGTCGGGGTTGTCGATCGCCCGACAAAACGGAAGCCCCATGGTGTGGTCCCAATGCAGGTGGCCAAGCACGATGGCGCCGGCAAAGGGATGGTCGCCCAAGAGCGAGGGCAGCAAGCGGAGCCCGGTCCCGGCGTCGAGGACGAGGGTGGGAGGCTCCCCGTCGTGGGCCACCGCGACGCACGAGGTGTGCCCCCCGTAGCGGACGAACTCGGGTCCCGGGGCGGGGGTGGAGCCGCGGACCCCGAGCAGGCCTAGACGCACGGCCACCCGCCGGAGGGGCGCACCGACCCCGGCGCGCGCAGCGGTCCGGGGGTCGTGCACGGGGCGGCCACGACGTGCAGTCTCGCGCACCGACTCACCGAAACGACGCGACCGGGCAGGTCCTAATCCCCGGCGGTAGGGTGAGCCGGCGCATCGTGGGAACGATCCCGCGGCCGACTCCCGGGGAGGGGAATCGTGAAGATCGACGCGGAGTCCGCAGGGTTCGACGAGCGGCACCTCGAGCGCATCACCGAGCACTTCGAGCACCGGTACGTATCCACCGGCAAGATCGCCGGCTGCCAGATCACCGTGGCGCGCGGCGACCATGTCGCCTACCACCGGAGCCTCGGCCTCATGGACCGCGAGCGCGACAAGCCGGTCGCCGAGGACACGATCTGGCGCATCTACTCCATGACCAAGCCGATCACCTCGATCGCGCTCATGCAGCTCTTCGAGCGAGGGTTGTTCCTCCTCACCGACCCGGTCGACCGCTACATCCCCTCCTGGAAGGATCTCAAGGTCGCGACGGTGAAGGGTGACCGGGTCGTCGGCCTGGCCGATCCCGACCAGCCGATCACCGTGCGAGACGCGCTCATGCACATGACCGGCCTGCCGAGCCCCATGGCCCTGCTCGACCCCGTCGACCGGGCGTTCGCCGACGAACGGCGCGAGGCGGGCGCCGGTGCGACGCTCGAGTCGGTCTGCGAGATCCTCTCCAGACACCCGCTCAAGTTCCAGCCAGGGACGCGCTGGAACTACGGGCTGTCCACCGACATCTGTGCGCGCCTCGTCGAGATCTTCTCGGGGAAGAGCTTCGACGACTACCTGGCGTCCGAGATCTTCGAGCCGCTCGGCATGGCCGACACCGCGTTCTTCGTGCCCGACGACAAGCTCGAGCGGTTCGCGGCCAACTACAACCGCCGGCCCGGCGAGGCGCCGGCGCTCGGGGACGACCCCGAAACCTCGCACTACCGTCGCCGGCCCTCCTACCTGAGCGGGGCCGGTGGTCTGGTGTCGACGACCCCCGACTACCTCCGGTTCTGTCGGATGCTGGTGGGAGGCGGCGAGCTCGACGGCCATCGGATCCTGGGACGCAAGACCCTCCAGCTCATGACCGTCAACCACCTGCCGGGCGGCGTGGACCTGTCCGACGTGGCGTCCGGCGGCTTCGGCGAGGTCGGGTGGAAGGGCGTCGGCTTCGGGCTCGGCTTCGCCGTGGGGAAGGGACCGGCGGCGACCGCCATGGTCGGCTCGGCCGGTGAGTACTACTGGGGTGGCGCCGCGTCGACAGCCTTCTGGATCGACCCGAGCGAGGACCTGGCGGTCGTCTTCATGACCCAGCTCATGCCCTCGGCCTCGTACCCGTTCCGGGCCCAGTTGCGCTCGCTCGTGTACCAGGCGCTCGCCGACTGACCCGACGTCGGGGCCGGCGCAAACCTCAGACCTCCTCCAGGCCCGCGTGGGCCTCGAGCCAGCCCCGCAGTGGTTTTGCGGCGCGCAGCACGTCCACGATCCGCTTCTTGGCTTCGGCCGTGGCCAGCCACCGGCCCGCTGGCCAGTCCTTCCACGCGGTCAGGCCCTTGTGGCGGAGCAGCTCGATGCGGGGGTGATCGGAGTCGTATCCCCGTGGCGTGGTCTTCAACACCTCGTGGGCTGAGACCTGCACGCCCTTCTTCTCGAGGGTGGCCACGAGCCGCTCCAACTCGGGGCCCGTCCGGTCACTCGCCACGGCCTGGCGGAACCGCGCCAGCTGCGCCGAGGACGGCATGTAGAGGCCAGCGCCCACCCCCAGACCCGCAGCGGACAGTGTGATGTAGCCACCCTCGTTCACCGCCGCGATGTTGGTCTTGTAGGGCGACTTGTCGGCACTGAAGCGCACATCTCGGTAGGGGCGGAAGATCTTCCCCTCGCCAAACTCGCCCGCCAGCTCGGCGAGGAGCGCCTGCATGGGTCCGAGGACCTTGGTCTCGTAGAGCTCCTTGTGAGCGGTCCACCATCCCTTGGTGTTGTCTTGCTCGAGGTCCTCGAAGAAATCGAGGGCGGCGGTGCTCCAGCCGCGGAATGCACCGGCGGGCTTTTTCGCGGGTGGCACGGTAGCGGAGCATATGGCCCGCCGGTCACGCGTCGAGGAGATGACGTCCTGGTCGATCCTCCGAACCGATCGGGTGCACTCGTGCCCGGCAGAATGAGACGATGACGCTCCCGGACCGACGCCACCTTGGTCGCGTGTTCAACGAGGTGCCCGAGCTCTACGACCGAGTACGACCGAGTTACCCTGACGAGCTCTTCGCGGACCTCGTCGCCATCACCGGCATGGACGAACGATCGTCGGTGCTCGAGGTCGGTTGCGGTACCGGCCAAGCGACGCGCCCCCTGGCCGCCCTTGGGTGCTCGGTCACCGCCGTCGAGCGGGGCGACAACTTGGCGGCGCTTGCTCGTCAGCGGCTCGGTGCCTTCCCCAATGTGCAAGTCGAGACATCGGCGTTCGAGCAGTGGGACGCGCGGGGACGGCGTTTCGATGTGCTTGTGGCTGCGTCGTCGTGGCACTGGGTCGACCCGTCCACGGGCTGGACCCGAGCCCATGATGTGCTCAATCCGGGAGGATGGATGGCGCTGATTGGCAACGTCGTGGTCCGCCGGCCCGGTGAGCCCGAGGTGTACGCCGAGACCGCCGACCTCCACGAGCGCTATTGCCCCGGTCACCCCGAATGGGGTCATCCGCCCCTCGATGACGAGGTCCGCGCCTCCGGCGAGGGTTGGGGCCTCATCAACGACCCGGGCAGCTTGTTCTGCCCACCAATGGCGCGGTGGTACCCGTCGGTGCAGTGGTTCGATGGAGTCGGGTTCTCCGATCTGCTCCGTTCGACCTCGCTGTACCGGAGCCTCGACGTCGACGTCCGCGAGCCCCTGCTCGACGCGATCGCCGAACGCATCCGCACGCGGATGGGCGACCGAGCTTCACGCCGTTACCTGAGCGTCCTGCGCATCGGACAACGCGCCGGGTGACCACGGGGAGCGTGGGGGGGCCAGCCAATGGGAACGGCCGCGACGGCCAGCCACCCCGGCCCCGGCGAGGCCCGTGAGGTTGACGTGTACGTCAAGCATTCGTAGGGTGGCTCATCTCCAAACGCACCCGGCTGTCCCCCACCGACACCACTCCGACAAACGGCGCAACCACCGGCGGCGCGTCATCGTCTGACTCGGCGCTCCCCGTCGGCGTCGACGCACGATCCGACCGTTACAAATGGATCGTCCTGGTCAACGCAACCATGGGGACCCTGATGGTGGCGATCGACGGAACGATCGTGCTCATCGCGATGCCGGACATCTTCCGAGGCATCAAGCTCGACCCACTCCTCCCGGGCAACAGCTTCTATCTCTTGTGGATGATCCTGGGATTCCTCGTGGTCACGAGCGTCCTGGTCGTAAGTCTCGGTCGACTCGGTGACATGTACGGCCGGGTGAAGATCTACAACCTTGGCTTCGCCCTGTTCACCTTCTTCTCGCTGATGCTGTCGGTGACCTGGTTGTCCGGGACTGAAGGGGCCACTTACCTAGTCGTCCTGCGCGTCTTCCAGGGGATCGGCGGTGCCATGGTGTTCGCCAACTCGTCGGCGATCATCACCGACGCCTTTCCCTCCAACCAACGCGGCATGGCGCTTGGAATCAACGGGGTCGCGGCCACCAGCGGCACGTTCATCGGACTCGTGCTGGGTGGGCTGCTTGCTCCCGTCGATTGGCGCCTGATCTTCCTCGTCTCTGTGCCTGTCGGCGTCTTCTGCACGGTCTGGGCCTACACGAAACTGCACGACATCTCTCGGCCCAAGAAGACGTCGATCGACTGGGCGGGCAACATCACCTTTGCGCTGGGCCTCATCTCGGTGATGGTGGGGATCACCTACGGGATCGAGCCCTACCGACACCACACGATGGGGTGGATGAGCCCAGCCGTCATCACTGAACTGAGCTCGGGCGTTGCCCTGCTGATCGTCTTCGCCCTGATCGAAAAGCGCGCCGCTGAACCCATGTTCCGCTTGTCGTTGTTCCGCATCCGGGCCTTCACCGCCGGAGTGTTCGCGAGCTTCCTCTCGGCGGTCGGTCGGGGCGGTCTGCTGTTCATGCTGATCATCTGGCTCCAGGGGATCTGGCTGCCCCTGCACGGATACGACTTCGCTCGCACCCCGCTGTGGGCGGGCATCTACATGCTGCCGCTCACCGTCGGGTTCCTGTTGGCCGGACCAGTGTCGGGCCTGTTGTCGGACCGCTACGGGGCCCGGCCCTTCGCCACCGGCGGGATGCTGTGCACCGCCGCTTCGTTCTTGCTCCTGGAGCTGCTTCCGATCGACTTCGGGTACTGGTGGTTCGCGCCCCTGCTGCTGCTCATGGGCCTGAGCAACGGGCTGTTCATGTCGCCCAACCGGGCCGCCATCATGAACAGCCTGCCGGCCGCCCATCGGGGAGCCGGGGCGGGGATGCTGAACACGTTCCAGAACTCGGCCCAGGTGCTCTCGATCGGGATCTTCTTCTCGCTCATGATCATCGGGCTTTCCGGCGCGCTGCCGACCTCCATGTACCAGGGCCTGGTGCACCAGGGCGTGCCGAGCGCGGTGGCAAGCCGGGTCGCCCACCTGCCCCCGGTGTCAACGCTCTTCTCGGCCCTGCTCGGCTACAACCCGGTGCAACACCTCCTCGGAGCATCGGTGCTGGCCCACCTGCCGGCCGGTCGAGCGGCGTTCTTGGAGGGGCGTTCGTTCTTTCCCCACCTGATCGAGACCCCGTTCCGACACGGCCTCCACACCGCCTTCGACTTCGCGATCGGCGCGTGCCTGCTCGCGGCGGGTGCGTCGTGGGTGCGCGGTGGGCGCTATGTCTACGTGGAGCGTTCCGAGGCGATCGAGGCCCCCGCTCCCAACGGGTCGGTGACCGAGAAGGTCGGCGCTCTGTGAACGGCGCGCCACCGATGACCGGGAGCGAGGCGCAGGTCCGCATCGGGGAGCTGGCCGCGCTGGCCGGCGTCACCACCCGCACCCTGCGGTACTGGGAAGAGCTCGGCCTCGTGAAGCCCATCGATCACCGATGCTCGGGTGAGCGGCTCTATTCGTCCGCTGAAGTGGAAAGGGTGACCCACATCCGAGAGCTCCAGGAGCTGCTCGGCCTGACCTTGGCCGAGATCCGGATGGTGCTCGAATCAGAGGACGCCGTGGAACGGGCGCGGAGAGCGAAAAGCGCCGGTGCATCGACCGCCCGACGCCTGGCTCTGCTCGAGAACGCCATCGCCGCACACTCACGGCTCATCGAGCGGATGGACGACCGGCTTGCGCGAATTGCCGCGTTCCGTGACGAGTGGATCGAGCGGGGAGAGCGCATGGGCGAGCGCTCGGCTGAGCTCCGGCGCGAGCAGACCGCCGACCTCTAGGCATGCTGGGGCGTCTCGGCCCGCAGACCGCCGTCAGTCTTCACGGAGTCTCAGCGAGCCAGATCCGTCGCTCGTGGCCGCTTGGCCAGCCCCAGTTGAGACGGGCTCGGCAAGAGACATCGCATGACTCGGTTGCCCTTCGTCCTCGTCGTCGTCGGTCTCTCAGCCTTGGGGACTCCAACCCGCCGGGGCCGCGCCCAGCACCGCGTAGAGCTCGGCGATGGCCTGGTGTCCGGTCACGACCTTGATCGTCCGCATCCCCATCTGACGGGCCGGCTTCAGATTGACGCCGAGGTCGTCCAAGAACACCGCCTCGGTCGGAGCGACCCCGAGCGCCTCGCAGGCCATCTGGTAGAAGCGCGGGTCGGGTTTGCGGACACCCACCTTGCTCGACTCGATGATCACGTCGAACAGCTCGCCGAAGAGGGTGTCCACGCGGCGCTCGCTCTCGCCCGAGACGAAGTTGTTGGTGAGCGCGGCCGTCTTGTAGCGCGACTTGCAGAACCGGACCGCCTCGAACATCTCGGGTCGGGACTCGCCACCCATCGCCGCCATGACGGCGCGCGGATCCACCTCGTGGCCGAGCGCCCGGCCCTCCGCCTCGAACAACATGCAGAAGCCGTCGAAGTCGACCTCGCCGCGCTCGAACTTCGCCCAGGCGTTGGCGTCGGGGTTGGTGGAGTTCATGCGCCGGATCAGCCCCTCGGGCAGCCCCCGGTCGCGCTCGTAGCGGGCGAACCCCTCGAAGGGGCCGGTCGTCAGCACGCCCCCCAGGTCGAAGAGGACCGCCTTGATCACGCCGTCGGCGTCCCCTGGGCTCACCGGGCGACAGGGTACAAGACGCCGAAATAGGCGCCGATGGCCGGCGTTACGCTGGCCGCGTGTTCTTCATCATCCGCAGGCTGATCCGCCTCATCCAGCAGCGCCGGGCGACCCGGAACCGCTGAGGGGCAGCCCGCCTCAATGGTGGGCCGAGTAGGACGCCTCTTGGGCTCGGACATCGTTCAGCAGGTTGCCGAGCGCGAGATTGACGTCGTCGAGGTGCAGGCCCCACGTAGGGCCGAGGGTCGGGGTCACGACCGGCCGCGGGTCGCCCGTTGCTGCGGTGATCTGGAGCCAGGTCGCGCCGCCCCGGCTCTCGCAGGTGGCGGTGTAGAGACCGGGGTACGTCACCCACGGCGCGCCGCTGTGCGAGGTCGACGGGAAGAACGGCTGGAGCGCCGCCGGCTGGTCGCTCCCCAGATGCGCTGGGTTGGTGCAGAGCACCTGCTGGCCGACGGTCGCCGTCTGGTCCGACTGGAGACTGATCCCCTGCCCCGGCCGCCCGAACAAGGAGTCCTTGGGCGGCATGGTGGAGAACGACGAGTATGCGATCACACACCCCGTCTCGCCGGTCGAAGTGCATGCCGGGATGTGCTTGAACGTCCCCCCGACCGTCTTGCCGATGGGCACCTGGACGTTGCCGCCGGCGATGATCGCCGTAACCATGCGGGCGCGCAGCTTGGGGTCGTTGTCGACCTGCGAACGCAGGAGGCGGATCAGGTTGACGGCGCCCTGGGAGTGTCCGATGAAGATGATCGGTCGGCCGTCGTTGTCGTGGGCCAGATAGTCCTTCCAACCCACGAGCAGGCTGTTGTAGGAGATGAGGTCGGCCTGGGGGTCGTTCCCCAGACCCTTCAACAGCGAGGCCGAGGTGCGTTGGCGGTAGGTGGGCGCCCAGACCCGGCAGAGCTGGGAGAACCGCGACGCCTGGGCGACGGCGACCGCTTGCTCGGCAGCGGACACCGCGAGACCGGTGTTGTCGGTCGCTGCCGAGGCGGTGACCGTCGGATAGATGTAGAAGCAGTCGAAGGCGGAGTTGGTGGCCGGCGAGAAGTTCTCGACGGTCGTGGTGCCGTTCGCCGCCACCGAGCCAGTCCGCTCGGGGGCGAGACAGGGGTCGCCGGGCAACCCCGGGCGGCAGAGCCACGTGACGCCGGCGGCGTCGGGCCCAGTGCTCACTGCTGCCCCAGCCGGGGCCGAGGACAGCGCGGCACCCATCCCGAGCGAGCCCCCAAACGACGCCGCTGCCAGCACCAACGCGGACCACTGCCGTCGTCTCTCAGAGCCCAGAGGTCGCACGTTCAAATCTTGCCCGCCATCAAAGAAGGTGCCGCCATCTGCGTGACCCCGGTCGTCCTCTTGTTCAATCAGACACTCGGCGCGCCGGAGGCAAGCCAACACTAGAAAAGAGGCCATGACGAACGCCGACATGGTCGCTTACTGGAACGGGCGCCCAGCCGATGTCTGGGTGACCGAGGCCGAGCGCTTCGACACCATGCTCGCGCCCTTCGGCCGTCAGCTGCTGGCGTCCGCCGTACTCAAGCCTGGCGAGCGGGTCCTTGACGTGGGGTGCGGCAACGGTGCCATCAGCCTGGAGGCGGCCCGAGCCGTCGGGCCCGGCGGGCAGGTGACCGGCCTCGATCTCTCGGCGCCCATGCTGGAGGTGGCACGGCGGCGGGCCGAGGAACAAGGTGCCCACGTCGACTTCGTCCAGTGCGACGCCCAGACCGCGTCCTTCGACCAACCATTCGACGTGGTCATCAGCCGCTTCGGCGTCATGTTCTTCGACAACCCGGAGGTCGCCTTCGCCAACCTCGCAAAGGCAACCCGTCCGGGTGGCCGCCTGTGCTTCGTCTGCTGGCAGGAGATGTTCGCCAACGAGTGGATTGCGGTGCCGGCCATGGCGATGGTGGCCCACGTGGGGATACCCGAGCTGCCCGAACCTGGCGCCCCCGGGCCCTTCGCCCTGGCGGACGCCCAGCGGACCAGGGGCCTGCTTGAGTCCGCTGGGTGGTCGGAGGCCGCCATCTCGAAGCACAAGGACGGGATGCGGATAGGACGTGACCCCGAGGACGTTGTCGCCTTCATGCTCTCTGACGAGATGGGTCGCCGTCTGGTGGAGGGCAAGGACCCCGAGGCGGTGCAAGCCGGCACCGAGGCTTCCCTCGAAGCGCTGCAGCCGTACGCCGCGCCCGAGGGTGTCGTGCTGGGCGGCGCCTACTGGCTCGTTACTGCTCGCAAGTCGTAGCGGGCGCGGAGCACACTCCGAGCCGCGGAGGGTAACGGGAGGCTCCCGATCCTGATGACGCGGCGGTCTGGACAGATCAGCGCTGCCGGTATGTGTCGGCTCGATGCTCGATACGAACCACTCGGACGCTCTGGGCCTTGGAGTCGAGCCGATAGATAATTCTGTAGGCGCCACGTCGAGCCACGAGGTATCCCGCGAGCTCCCGCTGCAGCGGTTTCCCCACTCGTTGCGGATCGTCAAGGAAGGGTCCGACGAGAAACTCGACGATCGCGGCGGCCACCCGCGTCGAAAGCCTTGCGAGCATCCGCTCGGCAGCCGGCGCGACCTGGAGCTGCCAAGGACTCACCGTTACAAATATTTCGCCCGGAGCTCATCAGCGGAGACGAAGTGGCCAGCATCGAGGTCGGCCTCGGCCTTTCGTATCGCGCGCATCGCCTTGGGATCCGACAGGATTGCCAAGCTCTCTTCGAGAGCTTCGAGGTCGTCAGGACTCATGATCACCGCAGCGGGCCGACCATTGCGCGTGAGTACAACGCGATCATGCTCGCGTTCGACTCGGTCCACGATCTCCGATAGGTGCGCTTTGATCTCCGAAAGGGGGAGTGTCTCAGACATGACCATAATTCTAGTCATATCTGAGACACTCCCGCCGTGGCTCGGATCAGGGCATTGGGGCAAGGCGATCGGCTTGGCGCGACAATCCACACAGAGCCGACCAGAGGAGACACGGATGAGCCCCGTCGACGGACGTTGTGGCGAAACCGGCGGGACGGCAAGCCGCGAACCTGTCGACCTGAAGCTCGAGGTGGTCGTCATCCCCGTGGCTGACGCCGACCGCTCCAAGACGTTCTACACGGGCCTCGGATGGAGGCTCGACGCCGACTTCTCCTTCGACAACGGCTTCCGGGTCGTGCAGTTCACGCCACCCGGTTCACAATGCTCCGTGCAGTTCGGCACCAAGATCACCGGTGCCCCACCCGGATCTGCTCATGGCCTCTACCTGATCGTGTCCGACATCGATGCCGGGCGTGACGAACTGGTGAGTCGCGGTGCCAAGGTCAGCGAGGTGTTCCATTCCGGAGCGCCGGGGGCGCAACTCGATCCCGAGCGGACGAGTGGTCGGGTCAGCGGGCCGGATCCGGATCACAAGAGCTATAGCTCCTTTGCGACGTTCGAAGACCCGGACGGCAACAGCTGGCTGCTCCAAGAGGTGACCGACCGCCTCCCAGGCCGGCTCGATCCCACCATCACCTCGTTCAACTCTGCCGGTGACCTGGCTAGTGCTTTGCGACGCGCCGAAACTGCCCATGGCGAGCACGAGAAGCGGATCGGCAAGGCTGACCTGGATTGGCCCGACTGGTACGCCGAGTACATGGAGCGCGAACAGAGCGGCCAGGAGCTTCCCGTATGAGCGATTTCGACGTGATCGTGCTCGGCGGCGGTGCGCCCGGCGAGCACTGCGCCGGGGCCATCGCGGCGCGTGGGCTTCGGGTCGCCGTCGTCGAGCGGGAGCTGGTCGGCGGCGAGTGCTCTTACTGGGCGTGCATCCCGTCGAAGTCCCTGTTGCGTCCGGGGGAAGCGGTCCAGGGCGCCCGCGATGTCGGCGCCAGCGCCGAGGTGAACGTGCAGGCGGCGTTGGACTGGCGGGACTACATGGTGTCCGGCTATTCGGATGCGGGGCAGGAGAAATGGCTGGCGGATCGGGGCATCGCGCTCATCCGGGGCGTGGGCCGGCTCGCCGGGCCTGGCGTGGTCGACGTGGACGGCACTCGCCACACGGCGGAGCATGTCGTCGTAGCGACGGGCGCGGATCCTTTCGTGCCACCGATTCCGGGGCTCGACGGCCTGGTCGGGGTGTGGGGCACGCGGGAAGCGACGGCCATGAAGACGGTTCCCCGCCGCCTCGTCGTGCTCGGCGGTGGCTCGGCCGGTGTCGAGATCGCACAGGTGGTGCGGCGGCTCGGTGGTCAGGCCGTGCTCGTCGAGGGCGCCGATCGGCTGATCCCACGAGAGCCGGCCCCCCTCGGCGTGGCTCTGACCGAGGCACTCCGGCGGGAGGGGGTCGAGTTACGCCTCGGAGTCCAGGCCACGGAGGCCTCGCGCGACGGCGGCGACTACGTCCTGAGGCTCTCGGACGGGACCGACGGTACAAGGAGAGCGACTGCCCGTGGCGACCGGCCGCCGTCCCCGTGTCGAAGGGATCGGGCTCGAGACGGTCGGTATCGAGGCAAACCCGCACGGAGTCGTGGTGGACGAGTATCTGCGTGCCGGCGACAACATTTGGGCCATTGGGGATGTCAACGGGATCTGGCCCCTGACACACGTCGGCGAGTACGAGGGAGACGTCGTGGCGGCGAACATCGCCGGAGAGAGCCACCCGACGAACTACGAAGCCGTGCCTCGCGTCACGTACACCGATCCACAGGCGGCCGCCGTCGGTGCCGCGGAGGCGCCCTACAGCAGCACCACGCTCTTGTCCGACGTATCCAAGACCGCGACGTACAGCCACCAGTACGCCCAGTCGAACGGATTCTTGACCCTGCTCAGCGACGGCGCCCGGCTGACCGGCGCTTACGCCCTCGGAGCCGAGGCCGGCGAGTGGCTCCAGCAGGCGACGCTCGCCATACGCGCCCGCGTTCCGTTGGAGGTGTTGAGCGACGTCATCCAGCCGTTCCCGAGTTTCTCGACCATCTTCGATTCGGCGTTCAAGACCCTTCGAATGGAAATCGCCAAAATGCCGCCGCCTTTGCAGCCCATGCAGGCGCAGATGGCACGGCTATGACCGTGGAAGACCTTCGGAGGTAACAGATGGCCGAGGTCCCACCGACCCAAGAGGAAATCCTGCTCACACATTTCATCGTGTCGGACGACGTCGAGCGCTCTCGGCGCTTCTACACCGAAGTCCTTGGGGGCCGGGTCGCCTTCTCCAGCCCCGGAGGGCCGACCAACGTCGCACTGTCCAATAGTTGGATCGTCGTCAATGCCGGCGGAGGCCCGACCGACGACAAGCCGGAGGTCACCCTGGAGACGCCCGCCGACCCAAATCGGGTGAGCAGTTTCCTCAACATCCGGGTTAAGGACATGGAGACGGTGTACTCCGAATGGAGCGCGCGGGGTGCTCGGTTTCTGACGCCCCCGAAGCAGCACCAGTACGAGATCCGTTGCTACATCCGTGATCCCGATGGCCACCTGATCGAAGTGGGGCAGACCACCGACCCGCAGGGGGACTGGGTGCCTGATCACTGGCCATCGAGTACGCCGGCCAACGAGCTCCCAACGCCCCCAGAGGGAATCGTGCTGGCCCACTTCATCGTGTCGGACGATGTCGAGCGCTCTCGCCGCTTCTACACCGATGTGCTCGGGGGCAGGGATGCGTTCTCCGGACCCGGAGGGCTCAGGTATGTCCAACTGTCGAACGGTTGGATCATCATCAACGTCGGCGGAGGGCCGACTGACGACAAGCCGGAGGTCACCCTCGAGACGCCCGCCGATCCCAACCGGGTCAGCAGTTTCCTCAATATACGAGTGAGGGACATGCTCGCTGTGTACACCGAATGGAGCGCGCGCGGTGCGGAATTCCTGACGCCACCGAAGCAGCACCAGTACGAAAGCCGTTGTTATATCCGCGATCCCGATGGTCATCTGATCGAAGTCGGACAAACGACGGACCCGGGGGGAGATTGGTTCCCCGAACGATGGCCATCGAGCAGGTCGGAGTGAGCTTGCTGACGGGGCGGAGGTCTCCATCATGACCACGGCGATCATCGGCACCGGAGGCATCGGATCGGCCATTGCGCGTCAGCTTGCTGCCGGTGGCGAGGCCCTCCAGCTCTCGAGCGCCGACAAGGAGTCGGCGCAAAAGCTGGCCGCGGCAATCGGCGGAGCGGCGATTGTCGCGCACGACAACCGGAGCGCTTTGCAGGGAGCCGACGCCGTCGTCCTCGCGCTGCGGTTTTCCGTGTTGAAAGACGTCATCGACGAGATCGCCGACGCGCTGGGAGACACGTTTCTCGTCGTTCCGAGCAATCCGGTCGGACTCGACGCACAAGGCAAGGTCGTGCGACTCCTCCCGGAAGGGCAGTCATCGGGCCAAGTTGTTGCTGGGTGGTTGCCGATCGGGACACGCTTTGCCATCGCGTTCGGCACCATGTCGGCCGATCTCTTCGAGTCCTCGAGCCACCGGTCGCCCGAGCCCGCGGTTCTGTTCTACGTGTCCGGGGACGAGCATGGGAGCGACGAAGTCGAGCACTTGATCCGAACGGCGGGCTTTGAGCCGATGAGGATCGGCGGGGTCGAACAGTCGAGCCGACTCGAGGTGGGCGGCGATCTTCACGATCTGCTGGTTAGCTCCGCCGAGGCGCGGTCCCTCCTCGTCGGGACCTGATTGGCTTCCGACGTGGCCGGGGCCAGCAAACGAGACCGCATCAGTGATGTCGTGAACATTCGTCTTCCCGATCCACGTCTCGACTTGATCTACCGCTTGGAAGCAAGCGTCGGAGACCCCCAGGACGTTGGCCAGATCTCCGCTGGACACCGGCGGATCGTTCCATTGAACGGCGGGACGTTCAGCGGACCTGAGCTGCGCGGGACATTGCTTCCCGGAGCCAGCGCCGATTGGCAGACGGTTCTTCCTGATGGCAGTGTGCTCGGCGACGTCCGCTACACGCTGGAAACCGACAGAGGAAATTTGCTCTATGTCCGATCTCAAGGCGTGCGCCACGGAAGCCCGGAAATTCTCGAGCGCCTCGTCCGTGGGGAGACCGTCGACGCCGCCGAATACACCTTTCGTGCCGCAGTCAAGATCGAGACCGGGGCCGATGGCCTCGACTGGTTGAACAAGGGGGTTTTCGTCAGTGTCGGAGGCCGGCAGAGCGGTGGTGTGATCTACGAGGTGTATCTCGTCGGCTGATTCCCGGCATCCGCCCCTCACGCAAAATCGCAGTGGGGGGTGAACTTCCATCGCCCGCCCATCCCCGGCCTACGCTGGAGAGGGTCTGGGTCCTGTTCACACGGGCGCGTTCGAGTCCCGTCGTCTCCACCAAGTAGCGGCGCACGCGAACCCGTGTTTCTCCGTCAGAGCGTCATGGTTCTTCGGTCAGATTCCGATGACGCTGACGAGATCATCGAGACCGGAAAAGTCGTCGGGGTTTCGGGTGTAGAGCGCAAGGCCATTGGCGTGCGCGGTGGCTGCGATGAGCAGGTCGGCAACGCGCCGTCGATGTGAACGGCCTGTCTCGGCGACGGCGGACACGATCTGTCCGTAGCTCCGAGCCGCTGTGGCATCGAAAGGGAGAGGCTCGAAGGTCGCCTCTACCTGCTGGAGACGAGCCTGACGACGTGCACGCTCGGAACTGGAGGTGGCGAGATGTGGTCCGGCAGCGAGCTCGGCCAGGGTGATCGCGCACACCGCGACTTCTTCCGGAAGGGCAGCGGCCACAGTGGGGTCGTCCCAGTCGATGATGACTGAGGTGTCGACCAGGCCAGCTGGCACCTACAGTCCTTGGTCCACGACTCGATCGAGATCCGATCTGAATTTTTCTCGATTGACCCGTGGCGCGGTGGCGGTCAGAGCCAGAATCTCCGCCGCCGGTACAAAAGTTCGGCGCGCCCGTTGGATCGGACGCAATTCCGCCACGGGCACCCCATTGCGGGTGACGACGAAGCTCTCACCAGCGGCGACGGCCTCGATCACCTTGGCGTTTTCATTCCGAAGAACTCGCTGAGCAATGGTCTTTGCCATGGACTCATTGTAGCAAAGTGGGCTACGAAGAGCTACGAGGATGGACACGAACACCGTGTCATCCGAGGGCGCTGTATGGGCCGCTGACCGTGAGGGAGCGGTTCGTATTGTGTCCCTCTAGGTCCCTAAATCCGCAGGTAGAGGGTCCTTTTCCGGCCTTGCTCGATGACCGCGCCTACCGGCGTACGCGATCAGTGCTGCGAGTTGTCCTTCGCCCGGGTGAACAACTCGCACCCTGACGCGACCAAGGACCGAGAACGCGAGGGGCCAGTCTCCAGCGAAAGCGCGGCGGGCCGGGGGCGGGGACGCGTGTGAGCCGCGTCGGCCAGATCGCGGGGCTCAGCTTTCGTCGGAGCCGAGGACCGTGTGCTCGTTCCCGAGCTCGACGTTGCGCCTGGCGATGATGTGCATGTCGATCCCGGCCTCAGCGGCGCCTCGTGAAACCTTGCGCACGATCGAGCCGCCCCTCATGAGCTCCTGGAGCCGGCCCCGCTGGCTCGAACCGAGCACGATCTGGGTGATCTGGTGCTTCTTGGCGAAGTCGATGATCGCGCTGGCGGGGTCGTCGGACTCGATCTCGGTCCAGTCCGCGCCGACGTCCGAGCAGAGCTGGCGCAGCGCGTCCAGCTTCGCCTCGTCGGAGCGTCCGCCTTCGCTCATGTGCACGTGGACCGCGTGCAGGTCTGCCTTGATGCGCGCCGCCATGCGCGAGGCGCGCCGGATGATCGCCGCGGTCCCCGGCGTGGTGATGACCGCGACGAGGATCCGCTCGCTCGTCTCCCACAACACCTCGGTCTGGAGGCGGGCCAGGTGCTCGAGGAGCTCCTCCTCGGTCTCGTCGGCCAAGAACCTCAGCGCGAGCTCGCGCAGTGCGATCAGGTTGTCGGTGCGGAAGAAGTTGGTGAGGGCCTGGGGTACCTTGGCCGCCGGGTAGATGTTCCCGTGCAGCATGCGGCGGCGGAGCTGCTCGGGTGAGGAGTCGACCAGCTCGATCTGGTCGGCCTTGCGGAGCACCCAGTCAGGGACGCGCTCGCGGATGGCCACGCCCGTGATTTGCTCAACTGCGTCGGCGATCGACTCGAGGTGCTGGATGTTGACCGTGGTGATGACGTCAATTCCGGCGTCGAGCACCTCGAGCACGTCCTCCCAGCGCTTCGCATGCGGGCCGGACCCCGGCACGTTCGTATGGGCGAGCTCGTCGATGAGAGCGACCGTGGGGTGGCGCTCCAACACCGCCGCCAGGTCCATCTCCTCGAAGCGAGTGCCCCGGTACTCGACCGAGAGGCGCCGGATCACCTCGAGTCCCTCGGTCATGGCCTCGGTTTGGGGGCGGCCATGGGACTCGACGAAGCCGATGGCCACGTCGGTGCCCCGCTCGTGGCGGCGCTTGCCCTCCGACAGCATGGCGTAGGTCTTGCCGACGCCGGCGGCCGCTCCGAGATAGATCCGAAATCGCCCGGTCGGCTCGATGTCGTCGGCGTAGTCAAGCCGTTCGGACCTGAGTTCTGCTGACCGACCGACGTCATCCATATACGCGCCTTCCCGGCAGCTCGTTGCGATCATGCCCGGTCACCTCGAGGCGGTACAACGGGTTCCAGATCGTGAGCCGGCCGCGGTCCATTCTGGCAGTCCCCTCCACGTGGCAGCGAGAACCGACGACGAGCCCCGGCACCGTGGTGCGTCCGAGAAACAAGAGATCGATCTGGCCGGCCCCATCGTCGAGCACGCACCGGAAGCCCGGCGGTCCGGCACGGCTCTCGACGGGCGACCACACCGTGACCGAGGTGATCGCCCCTCCCGCTGCGACCCGGGACCGGTCCACCGCCGTCGACAGCTCCATCACGAGCGGCAGACCGGGGAACAGGGGGCCCTCGGACTCGTCGGTCACTTCAGCTTGGCGAGCGTGTTGTTCAGTTGGAGAACGTCGATGAACCTGGATCCGAGGAAGCCGAGCTGCTCGCCGTTGGTCTCCTTGGCGATGAGGGCTCGAAGACGTGAGGCCGGGATGCCGGTGGCGCTCGACACCATTCCGACCTGCACAATGGCGTCCTGGGGCGTGATGTCGGGGTCATACCCGCTCCCCGAGGTCGTCACGAGGTCGGGAGTCGGGTCGACGCCCAGCTTGTGCCAGTAGGCAACCAGCTCTTTGGTGTCCTCCAGGAGGATCTTGGACCGTGGACCGAGGCTGGTTCCCCCGGACTCACCGGCAACACACGAACTGGGGCTCGGGGAGCTACAAGCCTCAAGGGGATTGTCGCCGCCCGGGATGTCCTTTTTCGGGTTCGCTGCGTAGGGCCCGGTGTCGTCGGGCCGACCGTGGAACACGCAGCTGCCCAGCGGGTGCCCCGGGCAGCTCGCTTCGGCCCAGTTCTGCCCGATGAGTGTCGACCCGTCGGCGATGAGGGATCCGTCGGCTTGGTGCTTGAAGAAGAGCTGGGAGACGCCCGTACCGGCATAGGCGTAGGCGAACGTCAGGACCAGGGCGACAACGGCGAGGACGATGGATCGTCGAAGGTGAGCGAGCATCAACGGGTCTCGATCAGTAGGCGTGGAGTGCGACCAAGATGAGGTCGATCAGCTTGATGAAGATGAACGGGACGATGACCCCGCCGATGCCGTAAATCCACACGTTGCGACGCAAGATCGCCGCCGAGGACATCGCCCGGAATTTCACGCCGCGGAGTGCGAGGGGAATGAGCGCGACGATCACGAGCGCGTTGAAGATGACCGCGGACAACACGGCGCTCTGCGGGCTGTGCAGCCTCATGACGTTGAGGGTGTCGAGCTGGGGATAGGTCGCGGCAAACAGGGCCGGGATGATGGCGAAGTACTTGGCCACGTCGTTGGCGATCGAGAACGTCGTCAGCGATCCCCGGGTGATCAGCAGCTGCTTGCCGATCTCAACGATGTCGATGAGCTTGGTCGGGTTGGAGTCGAGGTCGACCATGTTCCCCGCCTCCTTCGCGGCGGTCGTACCTGTGTTCATTGCCACTCCGACGTCGGCCTGGGCGAGCGCAGGCGCGTCGTTGGTGCCGTCGCCGGTCATGGCGATGAGCTTCCCGCCCTCCTGCTCGGTCTTGATCAGCGCCATCTTCGCCTCGGGGGTGGCCTCGGCGAGAAAGTCGTCGACGCCGGCCTCCTGCGCGATGGCCGCCGCGGTGAGGGGGTTGTCACCGGTGATCATCACGGTGCGGATCCCCATCGCGCGCATCTCGTCGAACTTCTCGCGGATGCCTTGCTTCACGACGTCCTTCAGCTCGATGACGCCCAGGATCTCTCGCCCGTCGGCAACCACCAGGGGGGTCGAGCCGACCCGCGAGACGCTCTCCACGACGCCGTCGAGGTCCGGGGGGATCTGACCACCCTGCTCTGTCACCCAGACTTTGACGGACTCCGCTGCCCCCTTGCGGATCTGGCGGCCCTCGAAGTCCAGGCCGGACATGCGGGTCGTCGCGCTGAAGGGGACGAAGGAGTGCCCGCCCTCGAGCTGGCGCTCACGGATGTCGAAACGCTCCTTGGCCAGGACCACGATGGAGCGCCCCTCGGGGGTCTCGTCGGCCAGGGACGCCAGCTGGGCCGCATCCGCCACCTGACGCTCGTCGTGTCCCCCCACCGGGATGAACTGCGATGCCATGCGGTTCCCCAGCGTGATCGTGCCGGTCTTGTCGAGCAGAAGGGTCTGCACGTCGCCAGCCGCTTCCACCGCCCGGCCGCTCATGGCGAGCACATTGCGTTGCACCAGCCGGTCCATTCCCGCGATCCCGATGGCCGAGAGCAGCGCGCCGATGGTGGTTGGGATCAGGCAGACGAGCAGCGCCACCAGGATCACGACCGAAACCGTTGCGCCGGAGTAGTGGGCGAACGATTGAAGCGTCACCACCACGGGGATGAACACGATGGTCAGCACGGCCAAGAGGATCGTGAGCGCGATCTCGTTCGGGGTCTTCTGGCGGTTGGCTCCTTCGACGAGGGTGATCATGCGGTCGAGGAAGGTCTGGCCGCGCTCGGCAGTGATCCGCACGACGATGCGGTCCGAGAGCACCTTGGTGCCGCCGGTCACCGCCGAACGGTCGCCGCCGGACTCCCGGATCACCGGCGCCGACTCGCCGGTGATGGCCGACTCGTCGACCGACGCGATCCCCTCGACGATCTCGCCGTCCGAAGGGATGAGGTCGCCGGCCTCGCAGACGACCAGATCCCCCTTGGCCAGCGCCGACGCGGCCACTCGTTCCTCAGTGCCATCGGCGCGCAGTCGGCGAGCCTCGGTCTCCGCCCGCATCCGTCTGAGGGTGTCGGCCTGAGCCTTGCCCCGACCTTCGGCCATGGCCTCGGCGAAGTTGGCGAAGATCACCGTGAGGAAGAGCCAAATGGTGATGCTCCACGTGAAGATGCCCGGATGCGCGATGGCCTCGATGAAGGTCACGATCGTGCCGATGAGCACGACGAACATCACCGGGTTCTTCACCTGCACCGTCGGGTTGAGCTTCTTGAGGGAGGCGATCGCCGCCGTCGCGAGGATCTCACGATCAAAGAGACTGCGGCTCTGGGCGACCCCGTGGGCCATCGTCGGGCCCTCCCCCGGCTCGGGCGCGGTCATCGTGCCGTTGGCGTGTGTGCCTTCGGTCTCGGGGGGGGTCATTAGAAGAACCTTCCGTGGCTCAGCTGCTCGACGATCGGCCCGAGAGAGACCGCCGGGAAGAAGGTCAGGCCGCCAATGATCACGATCACTCCGATGGTCAGTCCGATGAACATCGTGTTGTCGGTCCGGAACGTGCCGAGCGATGCCGGGACGACGTTCTTGGCCGCCAGCGACCCTCCCAGCGCCAAGGCGGGAATCATGATCCCGACCCTGCCGAGCAGCATGTCGATGGCCCCGATGACGTTGTAGAAGGCGGTGTTGCCCGTCAGGCCGTCGAAGGCCGAGCCGTTGTTGTTGCCCTGGGAGGTGAGGGCGTAGAGGATCTCGGTGAACCCGTGCGGCCCCGAGTTGAGTGGCCCGGCTCGCCCGGCATGGATCGACACGGCGATGGCGGTGAAGATCAGCACGATGATCGGCATGACCAGCGCACCAAGGCCGGCGAGCTTCACCTCCTTGGCCTGGATCTTCTTGCCTAGGTACTCGGGCGTTCGCCCGATCATCAACCCGCCGATGAACACGGCGATGATCGCGTAGATGAGGATGGTGTAGAGCCCACTCCCCGAGCCGCCCGGGGTCACCTCGCCGAGCATCATCCCGCTCAAGAGACCAAAGCCGCCGATCGGGGTGAACTGATCGTAGGACCCGTCGGCAGAGCCGGTCGAGGTGTTGGTGGACGCCACGCCGAAGAGGGCGGTCGTCGTGTCACCGAAGCGAACCTCTTTGCCCTCGGTGTTCCCGGTGTTGGTTTGGGTGACCCCAGCGGCCACGACCGCGGGGTTGCCCTGGTGCTCGGCGTACGCGGTATACGTCACCCAGCACCCGAAGATGATCACCATGGCCGCCAGCAAGGCCCGGCCGTGGCGAACGCTGCCCACCATCTTGCCGAACGTGTAAGTGAGGGCGAACGGAATCGCCAAGAGCAGGTAGATCGAGAGCCAGTTCGTGAGTGCGGTGGGATTCTCGAAGGTGGTGGCCGAGTTGGCGTTCAAGAAACCACCACCGTTGTTGCCTAACTGCTTGATCGCCTCCATGAAGCCGATGGGCCCCCGCGGGATCGTCTGGGAGACTCCGTTCAAAGAGTTGTGGATGTTGACCGGGCCGGCCAGGGTCTGCACCGCGCCCTGCCCGACGAACACGATCCCGGCCACGAAGGCAACCGGGATCACGATGTACAGCAGGCCGCGTGTCATGTCGACCCAGAAGTTCCCGATGGTCGCCGAGTTGCGACGGGAGAACCCCCGAACCATCGCGATGGCCACGGCGATGCCGATGACCGGGCTCAAGAACTGCTCCAGGGTCAGCGCGCCGACCTGGGAGAAGTACGACATGGTCTGCTCGCCGCCGTAGTTCTGCCAGTTCGTGTTGGTCATGAACGACGCAGCCGTGTTGAAGCTGAGCGCCGGCGAGACGGCACCGAGGTGCTGGGGATTGAGCGGCAGCGATCCCTGGATCCGAATGATCAGATAGGTGACACCCATCGCGACGGCCGAGAAGATCACCATGGACGCGGCGTAGCGCTTCCAGGTCTGTTCGTGGTCGGGGCCGGTGTTGAGGAGGCGGTAGACCGGTCGCTCGGCCCACTCCAAAAAGTGCACGTGGCCCTCGAAGACCGCGGCCATGTACGAACCCAGGTATCGCCAGGTCAGTCCGAGCGCGATGACCAGGGTGACGATGGTCCAGGTGAAGCCCATGCAGCTAGAACCACTCGGGCTTGAACATGGCCACGCCCAGGTAGATGAACACCACGATGGAGAGGGCGAGAAGGACGCCCTGGACGTCGGTCATACGCGATCGAGGGCCCAGACGAGGCCCAACATCCCAACCGCGAAACCGATCACCCCGAGCACTGCCAGGAAGTCCGCCACGCTTCGATCCTGCGGCCAAACGCCTGAACGGGGTCTGAAAAGGCGCCGAATCTTCTTAATTGTTTCTTATGCACCGCGATTGGGGCAGGTTCCGCAGGACAAACGGTCCGGGCGCGTGAGAATGGAGCCGTGAGGTGGAGGCGGGCGCGTTCGCTGGTCGGCGTGGCCACGGCGGTGGCGCTCGGCTGCGCCATGCTCCCCCTGCGCTCGCATCTGAGCATCGCGACGGCCGGACTCGTCCTCGTCGTCCCCGTGGTCGTCGGGGTCATCGCCGGCGGCTACCCGGGCGGTGTGGTGAGCGTGGTCTCCGGGTTTCTGGTCTTCGACTTCGCCTACATCCCCCCGTACAACACCCTCACGGTCGGGGCTGGCCAGAACTGGGTCGCCCTCGGCGTCTATGTGATCGTGATGCTGCTGGTCGCGCAGGTTGCCGCCCACCTCCGCACGGCCCGGGCGGAGGCCCTGCGGCGCGAGGACGAGGCCCGCCGGCTCTTCACCCTGACCGAACAGCTCGTCGAGGGCGGGTCCGTTCAGCAGCTTCTCGACACGATCGTCCGGGCGATCGCGACGGTTTTCGAGGTCGACGGGGTTGCCCTACTGCTCCCCGACGGCAATCAGCTGGTCGTGGCGGCCTCCGCCGGCACTCCCATCGGCGAGCCCAAGCTGGCCAGGCTGGCTCCGGGTTCGGGCGTGCCGGTGTCCGTCGGCACCCTCGGGTCAGAGCCGGGCTCCCTGCGCACGATCGCCCTGGCGGCCTCGGGGGGGCCCGTGGGGATTCTCGCCTTGCGCGGGCTCTCGACCACGGTCGCCGACGGCGCGCTGCTCGGCACGTTCGCCAACCACGCCGCGCTCGCCCTCGAGCGTGTCCAGCTGCGGACCCAGGCCGAACGCTCCCAGCGCCTGGAGGAGATGGATCGGGTCCGCAAGGATCTCCTGGGTGCGGTCTCCCACGATTTGCGGACCCCGCTTGCCACGATGAAGGTCGCGTCCTCCGCGCTCCTCGACACGGCGAACAACCTCTCGGAAAAGGACGCGGCCGAGCTGCACGGGTTGCTCGACTCGCAGACCGACCGGCTGACCCGCCTCGTGACCAGCCTGCTCGACCTCAACCGCTACGAGAGCGGCGTCCTCACGTTGGCGCGAGAGCCCAAGGGCGTGCTCGACCTCATCGGCGACGCGCTGGCCGCCATGCGGCCGACGCTCGGGGATCGGACCGTCGAGCTCGACGTGCCGTCGGCGCTGCCCGACGTGGACGCCGACCCCGTCCTCGTCGGGCAGGTGCTAGCGAACCTGCTCGACAACGCGGATCGCCACTCGCCCCCCGGCGCACCGATCCGGGTGCACGCCGCCCTGGACAACGGGCACGTCTCGGTCGCAGTGATCGACAGCGGCCCGGGCATTCCCCCCGAAGAGCGCGACACGGTCTTCCGAAGCTTCGTGCGCTTCGACACGGGTGGGCGGGCCGGCCTCGGACTAGCCATCGCCAAGACGTTCGTGGAGGCCCACGGCGAGCGGATCTGGTTCGAAGACGTGAACGACGGCGGGGCCCGCTTCGTCTTCACCTTGCTCCCCCATCGCGACGGGACTCCCGGTTAGATGGCGAAGCTCCTCGTCATCGATGACGACCCGTCGCTCCTGCGGGCGCTCCGGCTCGGGCTCCAGGCGGGCGGCCACCAGGTGGTCACCGCGGCAAACGGCGAGCAGGGCGTCACCGCCACGGCGACGTCGTCACCCGAGGTGGTGATCCTGGACCTCGGGCTCCCCGACATCGACGGGCTCGAGGTCTGCCGGCGGATCCGCCAGTGGAGCGACGTGCCGATCGTCGTGCTCTCGGCCACCGAGACCGAGGACCGCAAGGTGGCCGCCCTCGACGGTGGAGCGAACGACTACGTGACCAAGCCCTTCGGCATGGCCGAGCTCGAGGCGCGGATCCGGGTCGTGCTCCGGAAGGGCGGGACCGAGGGGGACTCGAAGGAATCGCCGAGGATCACCGTGGGTGCACTCGAGCTCGACCTGGTCAGCCGGGACGCGACGCTCGAGGGCCGCCCCCTGGAGCTCACCGCCAAGGAGTTCGACGTGCTGGCCTACCTGGCCCGCCACGCCGGCAGGCGCTGCACCCACGAGATGATCCTCTCGGCGGTCTGGGGTCCCGGCTATGGGCGGGAGTCCCAGTACCTCCACGCCTACATCCACCGCCTCCGCCAGAAGCTGCACGACCCCTCGGCGAAGCTCATCCGCACCGCACCGGGGATCGGCTACGTCCTGGACCCCGGCGCCTGAGGACCCAGCCGGCGACCGATCGCGCAACCGTGCGCTGGAATGGCGCGATGAGCAGCCGCACCGGGACCTCGATGATCACCGCCCTTGATCATGTGACAGACCGTCTTCTCGCACGCCTCGAGGGCCTCGCGGACGACGAGTACCTCTGGGAGCCGGTCGAGGGTTGTTGGTCCCTCCGCCAGGACCCCGACGGGAAGTGGCGGATCGAGGGCACGGTGGGCAACACCGCCTCCCCCATCCCGGCGCCGTTCACCACGATTGCGTGGCGGATCGGGCACATCGGGATCGCGCTCGGCGGTTTCGCCGATCGCCGGTTCGGCGACGGCACGCTCGGCATCCAGGGCCTCCGCTATCCGGGGACGGCCGACGCAGTCCCCGAATTCCTGCGCGAGCACTCCCGCGCCTGGCGGGAAGGCATGGCGTCGATGGACGAGGAGGCCTGGTGGGCGTTGCTCGGTCCCAGTTGGGGGCCCTACGCCGACTCCAACAACGTCGACCTCGCGCTGCACGTGCTGGACGAGGTGGTCCACCACGGTGCCGAGGTGGCCCTGCTGCGAGACCTCTACGGGCGGCGCAACGAGCGGAGTTGACCGCACTCGGACATATCAGCTGCCGAAACACCGGCTCTTCAGGTACGCGATGGCCTTCAGAAAGGAACCCGGACCCGTTGCGATCACCATCCGTTGCGGGACGCATGGCGGTTGTCCGTTCGGGATGTGGATGTGAGTCGTGAAGGTCGCCCGAATCCCGATGCCTGCCGATGCCGTGCCAGTGTTGGTGCAGCTGACCCCGACCTCGGTAGGCGTCGAGAAAACGGAGCACGTTTCCGGCTCGTATTTGCCGAACACGAAAGCCCCAGGTTGTGCCACGGGTGCTTCCGACAAGCCCAATCCGATACCGAGTCCCGTGCCGAGGGTGAGCACCCCAAGCAAGATGTAGGGAGTCAGGCGCGCTCGCAACCGCACACGGTCAGGCTACGTCCGGGAAGATCAGATAGCTCCGGAGTGGCTGATCAGAGGTCATCCTCCCTTGGGTGAGCGGCGACAGGGCGGGCGAGAAGTGCTCCCTCATGCCTCTCGCGTGTCCCAATGAAAGCAGCGCACGACTCTGTCCGTTGGAAGGGCCTGGCGACGACCCACCGGTCAGCCCCCAGAAGTTCGCGCCGCCGCACGCTCCAGCTCCCTCTCAGAAGCAGAAAGAGGCAACATCTCGATCCGGTGTCCATCCGGATCGGAGATGAACACCGTGTTGCGTGGTGTCCTTTCGGAGGTCGGGATGCCACTTTGTGAAAGCACTGCCACGATGTCGTCAAGGTTGTCGACGTCGACAGACAACGCCATGTGGTTCATCTCTTCGCCACCATGGGCGTCGGTGGTGACCTCGAAGAGATCGAGACCCTGGACGCCACAGCGAAGAAACGCCGCTTGCATGCTCGGCCCGACGGAAATATTGCGATCTTCAAAACCGAGGACATCCATATAGAACGTCCTCGCTCGCTCCAAGTCCTTGACGTGCAAGACGACATGGTTGATGCCCGTGACCTTGAGCTTCGTCATCGTCATCGACCTCCTTTTTCCGGGCGCTCCCGGATCTCCTCGATCGTACGCTCCTTCTCCCGCCGGTGATCTGGGTCCCCGCCAAGACCGACAAGGGGTGAACGACCCATTCCCGTCTCTGGACGGCGGGCGTACTAGAACGATTTCGCGGCAGTCTGCGGATTCGTCGGACCGGACTGGCGATTCCAAGGGAATGACGATCGGAGACGGTGGTGAGCGGAGTCCTCGCGTACCCGCTGCCCTCGGGCGTGTTCCACGCCGCATTGACCTGTGTGCCCACCACCGCAGGCCAGACGGTCTGCGGTGGTGCATCCGCAGGGTTCTTCGCCGGACTCGGGGCACTGCTGTTCGTCTACATCGCCATCGCTGGGCTCGGGATCATTGCCGCCGTGAAGGTCATCACAAAGGCTGGCTACTCGGGCTGGTGGGTACTGATCGGCTTCGTTCCGTTCGTCGGCTCAGTCTTCGCCCTCGTGTTCGCCTTCTCGACCTGGCCGGTCACCCGCGAGGTGGAGATGCTCCGGGCTCAGCTCGCCGGACCCGGTGGCCGTGGCCACCCCGGAGGCTACGGCGAACGGCCCTCTGGCGGACCCGGGTCTGGGTCCACGCCTCCAGGACCGACCGGACCAACCGAGACCAGCGCCGAATCGGTGGCGATGCCATCTTTCCGGCAGTTCATCCGGGGGGAGACAGTCCCGACGACAACCTCGACAGGTGCTCCGGCGACACCTTCCGACTCACGACCGCAGAGCCCGCCTGCCGGTTGGTTTCCGTCGCCGGGGGGTCCACCCGGTCAACTGCGGTACTGGGACGGGCAGAGTTGGACCGACCACTATCGGTAGCGACGAGGCCGCCAGCGCGAGGGTGCGCCTCGCCGTCGCGCGCTCAGATCGCCGACGGCGCGACCCCTACGCCCCCCTGCTCGCTGCTCGCGTAGATGGCGAGGGCGAAGCGAAGGACGTCCAGGGACTCCTCGGCGCTCCACAAGAGCGGACCCTCGCCGGTGTGCAGCCACCGGAGCCAGTGGCGTCCCGAGTCCCGGAAGCTCGAGCCCCAGTCGTCGTCAAGGGCGTGGAAGGACCGCGTCTCGCCGTCCGCGTAGACCTCGAGGCTCGGCTCTTGGACACCGAGTGAGGTGCAGCGGTTCACACGGGCATAACCGCGCCGGCAGGTGACCTCCCAGCGCTCGTCGCCGCTGTAGTAGTCCGAGCGCATGTAGGTGTCCGGTGCGAGGGCGATGTCCCAGACCCCGCGGATGCCGTTCTCGTGCTCCCAGACGACCGTGCTGGGCGCGTCGACCTCCACCGTCGGGAACACCTCGGTCGTGCCGACCCAGGCGCGGACCTCCCGGACCGGGCCGAAGAGCCACAGCGCAGTGGACAGCTTGTGCCAGCCGTCGTCGAACACCATCACACCGCGGCCGCGTCGCATCTGCTGGAACTGCCATTCCCAGGTGTCCCCTGGGACGTCCCAGCCGCCCCGGCCGGTCCCGACACTCTTCATCGTGTAGCCACACACCTCGCCGATCACCCCGGACTCGACGATCTCCTTCATCCTGCGCAGCGGCTCGTAGAACACGTAGTTCTCCATGACCCGCAACACCCGGTCCGACTCACGCGTCGCGTCGAGCATCAAGTAGGCATCGTCGAGGTCGCTACAGATCGGCTTCTGGAGATTGACGTGCCACCCGTTGCGGACGAACTCGATGACCTCCTTCGGATGCAGCGGGATCGGGAGGAGTCCCTCGACCGTGTCGACCTCGACCCCGCTGTCCGCGAGCTCGGCGGCGCTCGAGAACGTCCGTGCCCCGGGCCAGTCGCGCTGACGCTGCGTCCGGCGCTCCTCGCTCGGGTCGACCAGCGCCACCACCTCCACGTCGGGATTGTCGATGTAGCCGCGAACGTTGAGGTCGTAGACGCGTCCGAGGCCGATGAACGCGGCCCGAACCGGTCGTCGATACGGCTCGAATCCCATGAACCCCCCGATGAGCTAGGGCGATGCTAGGCGCGGCGCTCGCCCTCGCTCACGGCGGGTTCGGGCTACAAGGTCCTCACGAGCCCTTCTCGCAGGACACCTTTCCGTTGTTCACGAGACTCGGGACGCCGTTTTGCACTCGGGTCGTGAACCAGCAGCTGATGTTGTGGGGTTGCCCAGCGGTGAACGACAAGGGGACGGTCAGACCCCCGAGATTGTCGTTCTTCAGCTTGTTGAGACCACGGGTGATCTCCGCCGCGCTCGGCGTCTGGGTCGCGGTGAGCCCGCCGGCCACGACCGCGTGGTCGAGGAGCACGCCGGAGACCCATGCCATGAAGGCCACCTCGCTGTAGACCGCGGTCTTCTGCAACCCCGGGTAGTACTTGTTGATGGCGGCGTTCGCCGCCTTGACGACGGCAGTGCTGGCGAAGAAGGGAATCGCCGGGAACTCGTTCCACAACTTGTCCTTCAGGCCAGGCGCAGTGGCCTCGACCAGACCGAAACCAGCACCTTCTGTGACGTAGATCGGGTTGTAGTTCTGCTGTGAGCAGTTGGAGGCGAAGCGAGCGATGATCGCCGACGCGTCCCCGATGAAGACCGAGCTCACCTTCTGCTGATCAGCGGCCACGCATTGCGCCGTGTAGTTCGGCGCCGTGGCCGAGATCTCCGCGTTGTAGGTGACCGGGATACCGAGCTGTTTCCCGGTCGCCTCGAACGGCGGCACGCTCTGTGCGCAGTCTGGAGACTCGGCGCAGTACACGTTGGCCAAGTTCGTCGCCCCGGCCTTCTTGGCCGTCGTGAGCACCGCGTAGATGGCCGAGAGGTTGGTCTGGGCCTCCGGGTAAAAGTCCGGGTTCGTACCGAACGGTCCATTCGGTGTCTCGACGCCAACCACCGGGATCTTGGCCGACTGCAGGGCCGATGCGAATGCGTCATCGGCTACCGACACGTCCGCGACGGCAACCACGTGGTCAGAGATCAGGGTTTGGACGTCGCTCACGGCGGTCCCGGGGTTGCCCGTGTCGTCCTCGGTGATGAAGTCCACCTGGTGACCATCGATGCCGCCGGATTTGTTCACGGTGTTCACCCAGGCCTGGTACACCTGCTTAGCGGGCTGAATGAAGGCTCCGAACCCCCCGGCGCCCGAACAACTGCAGATCATGCCGACCTTGATCGGTGCGCCGGTCGCCTTCGAGGATGCCCCGGCCATCGATCCGGTGCTGAACGCCACGCACATGCCGAGTGCCAGCGTCATCGCGCAGGCGGCCGACGAGAACTTCCATCTCAGAAACATTCGATTGCCCTCCCCGCAACGAGAATGTTGTTTTCGTCGCCCGTAATTACCCTGAAAATGCGACGGGAAACAAGGGGCACCGACGACATCGGCGGGGCGAAGGGTAAAACCCGAGGCAGGTGAGGCACCGAGGGTGTCCGCTCTGGGCGGCCGAGAAGCGGCTCGGACTGGTGGGCGGGGTCGTGAGCTCGTGCGCACGGGGGATGGGTCCAACCCCCTCTTCAGCCGCACCCGGCGCCGTCGCTTGCCGTCCGCCCCTCAATTCCGTCAGCGGTTGACGAACGGCAGCGCGGCCCCATAGACGACCAGGAGAAGAACCGCCTCCCACCGGGCGAGGACGCTCCGCCGCCCCATGGCCAGCCAGGACACGACGACGACGCCCGTCATCAACCAGAGCGAGAACGCGCCCACTCCGTGGACGGCGCCATGGGCGAGCAACCCCACCAGGGCCCCTCCGCCAAGAGCGATGAACAGATTGCCGCCGAGCACGTTGCCGACGACGAGGTCGTGCTCGCCGCGCCTGGCCGCCTGAATCGACGAAGCGATGAGGGGGGCCGAGGTCCCGATACCGACAAGCGTGAGCCCGGCAAACCCCTGAGCCAGGCCAAGGCGCGTCGCCAGACCGACGGTCGAGGTCACCATGAGCTCGGCCCCACCGAGCATGAACGCCAGGCTGACGAGCGCGCGGACGATCTCGGGTCGGGGTCGGTGCGCCGGCGTCTCGAAGAACTCAACGACCTCAGTGCCGAGCTTGTCCTCGGGGCCCCGGCTGCGAGCGCTCACCAACAATAGGGCGACGACCGGCACGAGCGCGGCCAGCATGACCGCGCCACCCGTGCGCGAGACACCCCCCCTTGCCAGGAGGCCGAACAAGGCCACGGAGAGGACGCTCAACGGGGCCTCGCGCCGCACGGTGCCCGAGTCCACGCGAACGGGAGTGATCAACGCCGCCACGGCGAGCGCCAGGCACACGTTGGCGATGATCGAGCCCACAAGGCTTCCGACGGCCAACTGGGGGGAGTGACGCACGGTGGCGAGCGTGGCCACGATCAGCTCGGCGATGCTCGTCCCGAAGCCGCCCACGAGGGCGCCCACGACAGTCGGTCGCCATCGGAGGGCACCGGCGATCCGGGCGACGGCCACGACGAACTGGTCGCCCGTGAGCGCCAACACCGCCAGGCTTGCGACCAGCCCAACTACGTCAAGTGCCACAATCCGGCTCTCAAGGACAACGAAGACCTCGACTGCCGACCAGTCTTCCCGGCACACCCAACGTCCAGTGGAACTGTCGCAAATCTACAGAGGCCCCGTCGGTGTCGCGGGATTGCCTCGAACGTGCGCACCTGCAGATCGACGAGTCGCGACCTCATCAAAGTGTCACCGACGCTGGCGGTGCCTCGTGCGACGCCTTGTAATGCACCCCTTGTTACAATGCATACATGGCTGCTCCAGTGGTGCGTGCGAAGGTGTCCAACAGAGGCCAAACGAGCCTGCCGGCCGAGCTTCGTCATCGGTGGGGCATCGAAACCGGCGGCGAGGTGGCCTTCGTCGACCTCGGCGACGCAGCACTGATCTTGCCCGGCGGCCCCGATCAAGCCAGAGGCGAGCTGAAGCGGGTCCTGGCCGAACGCTACGAGGCCGGGCTGGCGCTCATTGAGGATCCCGACCTCGCCGATCAGTAGTGGACGTCATCCTCGACGACCGACTGCTGATCGAGGAGCTGCTGCTCGGCCTAGATCGGCGGGGGGCGAGGCTCCACACGACGGCCTACTGGTACTACCGGGCGTGCCGCGCTTCGGTGGCGGGGGCCGGAGGACATCTGTCCGGACCATTCCGAAATCTGCGGGTCGACGAGCAGCAGCGAGCGATCGCCTCGATCCTTCATCTCCCCGAGGAGATCGGGCTACCGCTCGCCCGGCACGTCGTTCCGCTCATGGTCGACGTCGCAAGTCGCCATCCAAGACTCACCCTGCTCAACCTCGACGCAGTGGCATCCGCGCACCTGATCCGGGCGACAGTCTGGCTATCGCCGGTAGGAGCCTCTGGAGTGCTCCCTGCCGTCCTGGAAGCCGAGGACCTCGACTGGCAGACCGTCACCCCGACCTGAGCACGCGTTGTCGAGGTTTGATGAAGCTCGCAATCCGAAACGTCGGTGAAGACCATCTCGACCGAGGTTTTCCGCTCAAGCTTTGCCCGGCAGCCGCCAATGTTCAGACGAGCTCAAGAGCCCGGGCACGAACCTTTTCGGCTTCGTCGACGAACCACGCTGCGCCAAGGGCACCGAGCTCAACGATGGCGCGGTCGGCGTGGTCTCGGGCGCGAGTCCCGTCTCCAAGGAGGAGGGAAGCTTGGGCTGCCGCGAGCTCGAAGAGAGCTTTCTCCCTGGGGCTTCCCCGCTCGAGTGCCACCGAACGCGCACGCTCGATCGCCGACGGCACCAGATCGGGTGTTTGTCGCGCTGCGCAGCGGAGCAGCACCCGTCGTGCCAGATCGTCTCCCAGGCGATCTCCCACGTCCGATCGAGCCAGCGCCGCCCGGGCAAGCTCGATTGCCTCCTGCCAACTGCCGCTCCGCTCGAGGGCGTCGGCGACATACGCGCGAGTCAGACACAGCGTCAGGTATGCCCCTGACCGCTCGTGCGCCGTGAGGCCGCTTCTCATCATCGTGAGCCCCTCGGATTGATCCCCGATGTGGAAGGTCGCGTACCCCTCGAACACGTCCGCACAAGCGAGGTGATACGGAGCTCCGACATACTCCGCGATCGCTCGGGTCTCCGCCGCAGCCTCCCGCACGTGCTCCCAGTCCCCTTCAAAGCCGAAGCACATGGCGGCCGAGATCAGGAGTGATGCTTCGCGCGATCGCTCGCCGCTGTTCCTCACGAGCTCGAGGGCCCGCGTGACCTCGCGATGGGCCGAGGCAAAGTCACCCCGATCGGCCGCGAGTATTGCCAGCTGGACCACGTGGAACGGGTAGGTCCCCGTCAGTTCGGCGCCGGACTGGGCGGCCGCCTCTTCCCGTTCGCGCAGGCCGATTGCGAGTTCCTGGGCTGCAACGTCGAGGCGGCGCTGAACGAGGTAGATCTGGCCGCGGTGGGCGTACAACCTCCCCGCCATATCCGAGTCCATTCGGTGCTCGGCCATGGAGATGGCAGCGTCGACCTCCTTCTCCGCCGCCGACTGATTTCCCACCGCGTACTGCACGTAGCTGATCCAATACCGGCACTGCAGGGCCGTTCTCCAGTCGTCACGCTCGATCGCCTCCCGATAGGCAACCTCGAGCAGCTCGATCTGGGAGAGGGAGGGACCAAAGATGCAGGCGTACGCCCAGAGCAGCGTGAGGTTGGCACGCTGGCGCCGAACCTCGATGGAGTCACCGAGCTTGAGCGACTCTTCAATGGCACTGCGGAGATGCTGTCGAGCCTCGGCAAGGGCATATCGGGCCACCGCCTTGCGGCCCGCTTGCTCGAGGTAGATCAGGGCCTTGGCGGAGTTGCCAGCCTGGCAATAGTGGTGAGCGAGTTGCTCGGCGTTCTTCGACTGCTCGGTTTCGTCAACGCTCGTGTACTCCTCGAGCACTTCGGCAATCCGCGCGTGGACCGAGGCACGCTCTCGTACAAGCAGTGTGCCGTAGGTGACTTCTTGAATGATCACGTGCTTGAACTGATAACTCCCCGCCTCGGCACCAGGCATGCGAACGACGAGGCCGAGACGCTCCAGTTCTTCGAGCGCCGCGGTCATTTGACGTTGTGGCGCCACCAGTCGCTCCATCACCCGAGTGCCGAATTCCCGACCCACCACCGATGCCACACGCATGAACTCCCGAGTCCGCGGCGGTAGCGCATCGACACGGCTGAGGATGACCGCTTCAACCGTGGGGGGACAATCGAACTTCTCAGAGTCGCCGGCGAAGACCACGTCTCCCTCGGCGGAGACGACATCGCCTTGATCGAGAAGGACGGCACAGACCTCCTCGATGAACAGCGGGTTCCCCATCGTCCGGTCGTAAATCTTGGCCGCCAAGGTGCTCTGCACGGACTCAGAATCGAAGCAGCCGGCAATCATGAGGGTGGTCTCATAGGCGGACAGCGCACCCAGGTTGATCCGTTGGGCGTCGACGCCCTGGGGAAGGTTCATCGGAGGTCGCGACGTGATCAAGAGCAGCACACGGTTCTTCTCGACTGCTCGAGCAAGGCGGAGCAAAGTCGAGTATGAGGCTTCGTCCACCCAGTGCCAGTCCTCGAGATAGACGATCGTCGTCGTCCTCCGGCTCATCGCGATCACGAGATCGACGATGGCGTCTTGGAGGAGGCGGGGCAGTTCCTCCCCCTGCCATTCCGGCGGCAGGTCGGTGACCTCGATCGCCGATAGCAGGTAGAGGAACAGGCTGCATCGACTGGTCAGGGCGGCGTCGATGCGCTCGAGGCCGTCCCCCGCCTTCGCCATCACTTCCTCGGTGGAATCGTGTTCGCCCAGCTCGAGTGCGCTGCGGATCACCTGCACGAACGGCAGATAGGGAGTTCGTGATCCATAGGCCTGGTTGCGTCCGACGAGCACCGCGACCGCTTCCTCCGTGCGGTGCACGCTCTCGAGAAAATCGTGGCAGAGCCGGCTCTTTCCAGCACCCGCATCGCCCTCCACGACGACGACCTCTCCGACGCTGCGAGCCGCTTCGGCCAACAGCTCCTCCAGGCACCCCAGCTCTTCGCTCCTCCCGGTCAAGCGGGTGAGCCCACGGGCCTTCGATGCGTCAAATCTGCTTCGATTGGCCAACGGGCGGAGCACCCGGAAGGCGGAGAGCGGAGCCGCCTTTCCCCGCACCTCGTGCACCCCCGCTGGCTCGATCTCGAAGAAGGGCGCAATGGCGGCGAGGGTGGCCTTCCCCACCACCACCTCCCCCGGTCCAGCCAACGACAGCAGCCGCGAAGCGGTGTTGATCGTATCCCCCGTGAGCTCGTACAGGCCCCCCCGCACGTCGTGCGTCTCGGCCACCAGGAGGCCCGTCTGGATGCCCGAATGCATCGAGAAGGGCGCACCAGTCGGCCCGCTGGTACCGCTGAGTTCCGCCACATGGCCATGGAGTTCCAGCGCGGCGGCAACGGCGCGGCGGGCATCGTCGTCGGCAGCATTCGGCAGTCCGAAAAGCGAAACGATCTCGTCCCCGACGAACTGGTTCACGGTTCCGCCAAGGGATTCAACGATGGCGGTGGCGTCACGTTTGATCGAGCGCATGACCGCCGACACTTCTTCGGGGTCGAGCCGCTCCCCCATGGCCGTGTAGCCACTGAGGTCAGACAGGACAATGGTGACAACCCGTCGTTCTCCCTCCAGGCCATAGGCCGGTGGAGACCCGACCGCCGGGTCGACGTTTTCACTGAATTGGGGCAAAGCCTCGCGGAGTGCTTTCAGAGGAGCGCCGCAGCCGGCACAGAACGAAGCTCCGACCGGCGACGGTCGCCCGCACTGCTCACAGAGCAGTTCGAGGGGACACCCGCAGTCGCCGCAGGTTGGGACGGGGCCGGCTAGCTCGGCTGAACAGCGCGGGCAGTGCATCCTTTGGTGCCTCTCATCGCCATCGCCACCGTGACGTGATGACCATAAGGCCCTTGTTGACTGGACCCCTCGTCGCTACGATGCCGACGTCATGTCCGGCCCACGATAGCCCGACTGAATCAGAGGCTTCAGTGTCCCAGATGCCGCCGAGCCCGGTGCGTTCCACAGCGGTCAATCGCGTCAGCGAGATGACCCTCGTGAACAACATTTGTCAGGGCTTTACGGCGCCTCTGGTTGTGACCAAAAACAGCGCCGGCCAGATCGTAGGAATCGGACCGGACCCGACGGCGGCTCCGGTCCGCTACGTCGACAATCTGCGAACGGCGTTCACGATCGTCGGCCAGTTCGTGGGCGCCGGGGTGGTGACCGTCCTGGACGAGATCGCCACCATTCACTTCGCCCGTTGGGTGGTGCTCCCCGGGAACCTCCAACTCCTCTTTACGTCGAACTTTGACGGAAGCTGGGAGCAGTACATCCACGATTTCATCACCATTGGCAACTCGGGTGTTCCGACCGCGCACAACCAACTTGGCACTCGATGGTTCGACCTCATCTGGGGAAACTGCGTCGATTATCCGGGCACCGATGACTTCCCGGCTTTTCTCGGATGGATTCAAGCGAACATGGTGGAAACAACGCTGTTCTTCCCCGAGATCTCCGATGTGACCGTGCGGGACGTGGCGTGGTTCCGCGAGTTTTGGGCGCATTTTGCGACCTTCGATGAGGCCGCCCTGGCCGTCGAGCGTCAGAGTTGGCCACCCGCACTCCTCGCCGCATATGACCAATTCAAGAATGCCGTGAACAAGATCGACGTCGAGGTCCTGTGACCGGCCAGGCATCCGTGACCGTCACCCCATCCCCAGCCGGTCCGGTTCCCCTCGATGACGTGCAGTCCGGGATCTTCGACCCACAGGTGATCGCCCACGAGGCCCACGTCTTTGTGGAGATCACCACGCCGGACGGCGGTCGCGCGTTGGTGCGTTCGATCGAACCCGAGATCACCTCGGAGGCCGAGGCCACCTCGAAGGACCCTCCTGACACGCGGACAAGCGTGGGCTTCACCTACGGCGGGCTGGCCGCAATCGGCGTGGTCCCGTCGGTGCTGGCCTCCTTCCCGGAGGAATTCCGAGACGGAATGGCCACCCGGGCCACCATTCTCGGCGACAACCGCACGAGCGCTCCGGCCCACTGGGATGCGCCCTTCGGGTCACCGGATCTGCACATGTGGATCATGGTGCAGTCCGACAGCGCAGACATTCTTGAGGCCCACCTCGCCCAGCTCACCGCAGACATCGGCACCGCGACCGGGGTGTCCGTGATCGGTGTCGAGCGAGGAGCGCAGTTCGACAGCGGCGGCCCGATGAAGGAGCACTTTGGATTCACCGACGGATTGAGCCAGCCGGGCATCGAAGGGGTCGGTCAACCGGTCCGGCCGGGACAGGGGACGCTCCTCCCGGATGGGACCTGGCAGCCCATCCCGGTGGGGTGCTTCCTCCTGGGTTACCCGAACGGCTACGGACAGGTCGAAGACCGACCCTCGGACGCGGCGCTCCGCCAGAACAGCACGTACATGGTCTTTCGCAAGTTGGAGCAGGACGTGCTCTCCTTCCGGAGCTATGTCAAGGAGAGCGCCGGCCTGCTCGGTATCGAAGAGGAACTCTGTGCCGCGAAAATTCGTGGGTCGATGGCGGAGCGGGGTCCCCCTCGAGCTCTCACCGGAGAAGGACGATCGTTCCGTCCTGAGCGATCCGTCGACGTCGGACGCGTTCGGGTACGCCCAAGACGCTGACGGACGCCTCGTGCCGCACTTCGCACACATCCGGCGGGCCAATCCCCGCGATTCGTTCGATCCTTCGCTCGTCGACATGACCAATCACCGCATCATCCGACGATCCACGCCGTATGGGCCCTACCTCGACGAGACGACGACCGGCCCCGATGGAGTCCCCCGGGGGTTGTTGTTCCGGGCGTTCAATGCGAGCATCCTCGATCAGTTCGAGGTCATCCAGAGCCAGTGGATCAACAGTGCCAACGAGGCGCATGGGCTGAGCAGTGATCGCGATCCGTTCGTCGGGACCGTTGGGCCGGCCGGTCCCCTGGTGCAACAAGTGGGGCCGAGCTTCACGGTCCCCCTGCCCGACGGCAGCGCGCCGACCCGCTACAACCTGCCGCGCTTTGTGACCGTGAAGGGCGGGGCGTACTTCTTCGTCCCGGGCATCTCGGCCCTGAAGACCCTGGCCCAAGAGCCGTCAACCCCGGCCCCCCATCAGACGCCCGTCGCTCCCGCCCCAACCTTTGTGCAGGCCTACCAGGCGGTGAGCGCGCAGAAGAACGTCTCCTCGGTGCAGATCGCGGCGGAACAGATTGGCGTCACGCTGCAGTATCAAGGCGACGTCGTGGCGCTGGGCAACTCCCTTCGGGGCTCCGAGCAGACGATGATCTTCTCCACCCCCATCGGGGTGCTGCTTTCAACCTATCCAGACACCGTCGAGGCGTTCGAACGCAACGACGTGTTCTCGGTCTCGGGCTATGGCCAACGGATGACCGAGCTGATCGGTCCGTTCATGCTCGGCATGGACGAAGGACCGATCTATGAGCGCGAATCGTCGATCATGCGTCTCGTGGCCCCGAGTTCGGAGCTGGGGACGCTTTCGGCGTGGATCGAGTCGTTCGCGTCCTCGACGGTCGAAGTGGCTGCCAGCACCGGGAAGCCGTTCGACCTCGTCAACGAGGTCGCCAACCGCATCCCGCTCGGGTTCGTAGCGCATTACTTCGGCGTTCCGGGGCCCGACGACGCCACGTTCATGACGTGGTTGCGGGCTGCCGCCGTCTATATCTTCGAGTTCTGGACGACGCAGTTCCCGCCGATCAAGGACGTCGCCACGTCCAGCTCACTCCAGTTTTCGTCCTACCTGGTGTCGATCATCGATCAGCGGCTCGCCCTGATCCTCGCCGGCTCACCTGCGGTGCCCGACGACGTCTTGACGAGACTGTTGAAGCTCCTCGGGCCCGACCCGACCAAACTGCCGCCCAATCCTGCGATGGCGCTCGATCTGTACGGCATCCGGCGAAACCTGGCCGGATTCTCGATCGGGTGCAGCGTCCCACCATCGGGCACCATCGCTTTTGCCATGCAGTACCTGCTCCAACCCGAGAACGCCGAGTCCCTGGCGATCACCCGGGCGGCGGCGATTGCTGATGAGGACACGCAGCTGACCGAGTGCATGCTGGAAGCGGCTCGACTGGCCGCTCCGAGCCCGCCCTCGCTGTTCCGTACTACGACGTCCGATTACATCATGGGGCGGGGAACACCTCGGCAGACCACGATCCCCAGTGGTTCGGTCGTCGCGCTCTACCCAGCTGCTGCGATGACCGATCCTGTGTTCATCGATGATCCGACGAGCTTCCGACCCGGTCGGCCGGCGTGGAGCTACGTCATGTTCGGCGAAGGCCAACACACCTGCTTCGGCGCGGCCATCGGGACGCTGCTGCTCACCTACGCCGCCAAGGCCCTGCTCAAGCTCGATGGCCTGCACCAGGTGGCACCGCTCCAGGTCGGCACCGGGCTCCCCAATCAGTTCTACCCAGGCACCTACCTTGTCGGGGTTGCCCCGGCGTAGACGGTTGCACTCCAATGAGCGCCCCGGAGTCGCCGAGGCTGGACGGGTGACGGAGACTGGCCCGCTCAGACGGTCGAGCGCTGCGGACGCCGGACGGTCAGGATCGCCGCGGGGACCGGCCGAAGATCGCTCGCCAGTCCCAGGCGGCGCAGGACCCGGAGGATGAGCCAGGTCGGATCCACCTGCCAGAACCCGAATCCCGAGCGCGCCCCGGCCGGGAACCGGTGATGGTTGTTGTGCCACCCTTCGCCGAGTGTGACGAGAGCGAGCCACCAGTTGTTCCGGCTCGCGTCGTGCGTGTCGAAGAGCCGTCCGCCCACCCGGTGACCGAGCGAGTTGACCGCGAAGGTGGCGTGATAGAGCAGCACCGTCGACACGCTGAATCCCCACACGAGGATCTGGGGTCCTGAGGTGTGCAGCCCGGGCCAGAGGTGGCCCAGCAGCGCCCCCAGGCCGAGCATGCTCAAGGCGAAGCAGGCCGGCATCAGGTGATGGAACCGGTCGAGCAGCCGCATCTCGGGGTACTCCGCCAGGTCCTCGACGAACGCGGTCTGGGTGGCGTTGTTGCTCGGAGCGAAGATCCAGAACACATGGCTGTACGCCAAGCTGTCGATGACCGGCGAATGGGGGTCTCCCGGTCGATCCGTGAGCCGGTGGTGCCGACGGTGGTGAGCCACCCACCAGAGGGGTCCCCGCTGCGCGGCGGACGCCGCCAGGGCGGCTCCGAGGAACTGGACCGGACGACCCACCCGGAAGGCTCGATGGGCGAAGCAGCGGTGGTAGAAGGCGGTGATGCCGAACATCCGAACCAGGTAGGCGACCCCGCAGACCGCCACTGCGACCGGGCTCCAACCCACCCAGATGATGGCGATGCAGGAGAGGTGGACGAGCACAAAGGGCACACCGAGACGCCAGGAGCCTCGCTGCACCAACCGTGTGCGCCCAGAGGGCCGCGCCAAGGTGGTCGTCGCGACTGTGGCCATGTGCTCAGCGGGACCGTAGGCGGAGCAAGGGCACAAAGCGCGGACCCAGATCCGGGCTCCTTCGCAGCTCACCCGACATAGTCCACCTAGTGAGGCGATGCCGAGCGCTGCCAAACGGGCCACCGTTTCCGGACAAATTCTGGAATTCGAGGCTCACAGTGGCCTGATCGTGCCACGTGCGGATCGCGGCCGCCTCTTCTGTACCCAACCGGTCGGGCACCGGGGGGCACAGGTGACCGGTGGCGAAATCGTAGGCTCGTGTGCACGACCGACCCCAACCACGTCCTCAGCCGCTCTCGGCGCCCGCTCCGCCGGGCGCTCGTCGCGCTGCTGATCCCGGTCGGCCTCCTGGTCGGGTGCGGTGCGTCCGCGTCGGCCACGGCCACTCCCCCCTCGCCGACCGGCTCATGGCCCTTCCCCAACGCGGATCTCGCTAACACGAGGGACGCCACAACCTCGACGATCTCCTCGGCGAACGTCTCGACCCTTCAGGAGGCCTGGTCGTTCAAGCTGACCGGCAAGGTGACCGGCGTCTCGCACCTGGGGTCGCTCTCGGCGACCCCGATCGTGGTGGGTGGCGTCGTCTACCTCCAGGACCTTGCGGCGAACGTATACGCGCTCTCGCTTGCGACCGGCAAGCAGCTGTGGGAGTACCGCGTCGACTCGCCGCTCGACTTCTCGCTCGGCCCCGACGGCGTGGCGGTCGCGAACGGCGTCGTCTTCGGCGACTCTCCCCACACCGCATTCGCGCTCACGGCAGCGACCGGCAAGCCGATCTGGGTAGACCGTCACCTCCTCCCGAAATCAGACGGGGTCTTCGGGATCCAGCCCCAGGTCGCCGGCGGACGGGTCTACCTCGCGACCGCCCTTGGCGACGTTCCCCACGGCGGGGTGTTGCTCGCGCTGAACGCTGCCAACGGCGCCGCGCTCTGGAAGTTCGACACGCTGCAGGGGACTCACCCCGGCGTGCTCATCGCGGGAGGCGCCTGGGAAACCCCGCTCGTCGGCACGGATGGGTCGGTCACCTACGGGACCGGCAACCCTTACCAGTCGGCTGCCTCGGCAATCGCGCACCCGACCAAGCTCCTCTACACCGACAGCGACGTGAACCTCGACGCGGCAACCGGGCAGATGCGCTGGTATTTCCAGGGCGTCCCGGACGACTTCAAGGACTACGACCTCCAGAACTCCCCCATCTCGACCACCGTCAACGGGGTGCCGGCCGTCATCGGCTCGGGCAAGATGGGTTATGTCTATGCGCTGAACGCCGAAACTGGACAGCTGCTCTGGAAGACACCGATCGGCCAGCACAACGGCCACGACAATGACTCTGTGCTCATGGTGGAGCACAAGAGCAAGCTGAAGGCACCGTTTACGTACAGCCCGGGTTCGCTCGGGGGCGTGTTGACCAACATGTCCGTCGCGAACGGCTCGGTGTACGTCGCGACAGTCGACTACCCGTTCCGATTCACCAGCCTCAGTCAGGTTGGCGGCGCCAACGTCGGCCCGGCGTCAAAGTCGCCACATCCGACCGGTGAGGTCGAGGCGGTCAACCTCTCGACCGGCGCCGTCGAATGGGACACGAAACTGCCGAGCATGCCGCTGGGCGCGACGACGGTCTCCAACGACCTCGTGTTCACGACGCTATACAGCGGCGTGCTGGTCGCACTGAGCGCGAGCACGGGCGCGATCGTGCACGAGCAGACCCTCCCGACATCCACGAACTCGTCCATCGCGATCGCCGGCAACACCGTGCTCGTCCCGGCCGGAGGTCCCGTTACGGGTACAGACAGAAAAGGTGGCCACCCACAACTCGTCGCCTACACGGTCAGCTGAGAGCCTGAGTAGCGGCCGACGGGCGAAGGCCTTGCTCGCCTCAAGTCTGGCGGTGTTCGACGACTCCAATATATCTGCAACCTCGAAAAGACAGCCCGGGCAAAACTCGGGCGCGCGCCGGAGACCTCCGACCTCCGACCTCAGCCGTGTGAAGAGGACCCAGACCCTCCTGTGACCAGCTGATTTCCAGGCTGACCAGGGATTTCCCCCTTTATCGTTTGGCACTGTTTTGCCCTGTTTTTCAACCTCTTGCGGACGGAGACGGACGAAGTTTTCGCTCTTCGACCCGATTCCGAATTGGCGAGTGGGATGGTGACCATCCCGGGCACTGGCACTAGAGGAATGGCCTCAGCAAGTTGTCCTCTCGGTGCGCATGGGAGTGCACACCGGCGAGAGCGCAGAACGGGAACGGGCACCACTTCGGTCCGGTCGTGAATAAAGCAGCGCGGCTCCCGCTCCCCGCTGCATCGTGATATCATGATGTCATGGCAAAGCAGACCACCGTACGTCTCCCTGAGGAACTGGCCGAAGAGGCCGAGGCGGTCGCCCGCGTCAAGGGCACCAGTGTGAATGCACTCATCGTCGATTCGCTCTCCGCGGAGATCGCTCGAGTGCGTGCCGACAAGGACTTCACCTCACGTGCCAATCGGCTTCTGAAGCGAGACAAGGAGCTGCTCGACCGTCTCGCCCGGTGACGCGACTCATTTCGCTGCCGGAGTTCTTCTGGTTGGCCGAACAAGTCACTGGGATTGATGCTGACGTGCTCAAGACGCCGAGGAGCATCAATCTTGCGGACTCTGCGCTCCATGCTCCTCAAGCGAGCTTCGGCGGACAGGATTTCTACCCGGACCTGATCGACAAGGCGGCCGTGCTCGCTTGTCACATTGCGTGGAACCATCCGCTGCCCGATGGCAACAAAAGAGTGAGCTGGGCATGCCTCGCAATGTTTCTGGATCTCAATGGTGTCCTGTGGACCTCTGACCCGCCGGACGTCGATGAAGCCGAGAAAGCCGTTCTCGCCGTGGCGGCCCACGACGTCGACGAGACCTGGCTTGCCAACTGGTTGCGCAGTCGAACACGTCAGGAGGGCTCGTGATGGCTCGGCGTCAAAGCGATGGACCCCAGAAGCTCGTTGGTCGGTGGCGCATTCAAGAGATGGATCTTTGGGATCGAGACGCCCTCGATCTTGTCCGTCCCGCTTTCATCGAATTTGGTGCAGATAAGAGCCCGTTGCAGTAACGGCTGCGCGCTGAGAACCATCCTGGTGGATGCGGTGTCAGGGCTGCTCGGTTGGACCCAAGAATGGCTGGCGGTCCCTATCGGGGGAACTCAGGGCCGTTCTGGGGGGCTGCTTGCCGCTCGATGAGGTCCGGACGGACCCCTTTCACCCGCTGATGACCGCCATGCGGGACCACGGTGCGATGGTGGCGTCGGTGAGAGAGCGACGGTAGATCTTCAAGAGGTTGTGGGTGCCCATGAGCAGCTTCCACTCGCTTTGGGCGGCCGCCTTGCCCCTGCGCATGAACCGTCTGGCACCCCGGGCGTCTTTGGTCTGGCCGAAGACCGGCTCGATGATGTGCTGTCGCTTCTTGTAGATGGCTCGTCCCGAGTCGGTCGAGACCTTGCGGTCCATCTCTTCGACCAGGGTGGCGTCGGCCCGCAGCGGTCCTCGCCGCCCGTTGCGCGGCTCGGGATTCTTGTTCATGTTGCGCGTGGCGATGAGGCAGTCGGGATCACTGTCGCCGAGGCGGGACAGGTTGTCTTCGGAGGCGTAGCCGGCGTCGGCCAGCAGCTTGGTCGGCCGCTCGGTGATGCCGGCGTCCTCGAGGGAGCGGTTCGTGGATTCGATCATGGGGTGGAGCTGGCCCATGTCGTTGTGCTCGTCGGTCACATCGGCCGCCACGACCACCTGTTCCTCGTTGGCCACGGCCTGGGCGTTGTAACCCTGGAGGTAGCCGTCCTTGGTCTTCATGATGCGGCTCTCGGGGTCACTGACGTTGGCCTTGGCCTCGGAGGTGTCGGGGGCCTTGGGCTTGCGGGCCCCGGAGCTTTTGGCCGCTGGCCTGCTCTTTTTCGGCCCGTTGCGCCAGGTGGGCCTGGTGGGCCTCTTTGGCTGCCTTGTCTTGGGCGTCGAGGGCGGCCTTGGCCTCAGCCAGGCGCTTGCGGCGAGCTTCGCGGCCCCGCAGATGGGCCGGGGGCTCGTCCCCGGTGGCATCGGGTCCATAGAGGGCGTCTTCGGCCGCGTCGGCCGCCTCGGCCTCTTCGAACATCTTTTGCACCGCCGCTTCGATGTGGTCCTTGGTGCGGTTGGCGTCGAGGGCGGCCGGGCACCCCATCTTGGTCCCGTCGAGCGCCACCACCCCGAGGCTAACCATCCCCGCTTCTGAGCACAGACGCAGCGACGAGGTGAAGACCGAGGCCATGGCGCCTTGATGGCGCTGGCGGAACCGGGCGATGGTGGTGTGGTCCGGGCACTGGTTCGCCGCCACCACCTTGAACCCGACATCGACGTGGCAGGCCCGCTCGATCTGGCGGGACGACCGGATGCCCAGGCAGTAGGAGTAGAGGACGAGGGCGACCATCATCTTGGGGTCGTGGGCCGCTGCTCCCCAGCCGTCGCTGCGATAGCCGGCGTAGAAGGGGGCAAGGTCCATCTCGTCCACGCTGTCGAGCACGAACCAGGCCAGATGATCCTCGGGAAGCCAGTCGGCCACCGAAGGCGGCAGCAGGTACACCTGGTCACGCTCGACAGCCAAGAAGTTGTACGCCATGCGCCAATTCTCCGCGATCGGCGCGATCAGGTGGCGGCAATCACGCGCGCGCTACCTGGACCTTCCTAGATCGCCGCCGGGAGGTTTCTGCAACAGGCTCATAAGACCGGCAAATTTGGATTCATCGCCGTCGAAGGTTGGATGGATTGCCGGGAAGCGACGATCGACGACTGCCCTGGTCTGGAATTCACATGGGACGGCAACGACGAATGCGATCGAGCCAGTGGGCGAGGGTGGGCGGCTGTGCAGGCGGACGGTTCGCTTGAAGGACATATCTACTTCCACATGGGTGACGACTCAGCCTTTCGGGCGCAGCGCGAGTGATCCTCACTGTCTCCGGGTCTGCCGGTGGGCGCTACAGGACTCGAACCTGCCACCTCAGCCGTGTGAAGGAGATCCAGACGACTCCCCCACCAGCTGATTTGCAGGCTGACGAGGGATTTTCCTGTCAACGCTTGGCACTGTTTTGCCCTGTTTTTCAACCTCTGACGGACGGAGACGGACAAAGTTTGGGTTGTCAGCGCTGACCGTAGACACTTGCGTGTGTTGCGGCCCCGGTTAGTTGGACAGACTCGTTGACTATCACGCGGCCTTCGCCGTCGTTGCTGCGATGAACGCCTCTCGCGCCGTCCGGTGGGTGGCGTCCCCTCCCTGGTGTAAATAGGCAACGGGCGTAGGTTCCTTCAAGAGCTGACAACTCACAGAAGGAGGACCTACACCCGTGGCACCACGAGTATCGCCCAGCGAACGCGTCCGCACAGAGATCGACGCGCTGTTCAATTCCGACCGTGACCTGGCCTCCGTCCTGGAAGAGGTCGGGCGGCTCACCGTCCGGCTCCTCCTGCAGCAGGCGATCGAGACGGAGGTCGACGTGTTCTTGGGCCGAGCGCCCTATGAGCGCCGGTCCGACGGAGAGCCCACCGGGCTCCCGTAACGGCTGGCAGCCGCCCGTCGCGGTGAAGACGACGATGGGCCCGGTCGAGCTCAGCCGCCCCAAGCTGCGTGACACCGACGAGAAGTTCTGCTCCCAGCTCTTCGGGCTCGGGGTGACGCGACCAACGCCCTGGAGGCCCTCGTCGTCTCGGCCTGGGTGCGGGGCCTGTCCGACCGCGACGTCGAGGCGGCCCTGCGGGAGGTCCTGGGCGACGAGGCCACGCTTAGCCGTTCGACCGTCAGCCGGATCTGCCAGCAGATCCAAGAGGAGTTCGCCGAGTTCGCGAGGCGCGACCTCTCCCAGCTCCGCCTGGACTACCTGTTCGTCGACGGGACCAATTTCAAGTTCCACGAGCATTCGCCGGCCGAGCCGGTGCTGTGCGCCTGGGGGATCGACACCGACGGCAAACCCCACCTGGTCGGGCTGGCCGCGGCGGCCTCGGAGTCGACCGACGCCTGGCGGGGGTTCTTGGAGGACCTCACCGCTCGGGGTCTGGGCTCGCCCCTCCTCATCGTCTCCGACGGGGCCCCCGGGCTGATCGCGGCCATCGAGCAGGTCTTCTCGAGATCGCTGCGCCAGCGCTGCGTGACAGATCCACCGGCTGCGCAACGCCGTGGCCAAGGTCTCCAAGGCCGATCAGGACGCCTTCAAGGCCGACTGGTGGGCGGTCTTCGACCGGATCGAGGAGCCACCCGGCCCGCGCGCTGTCGGGGAGGCCCGCTCGAGGATGGACGGCTTCTGCGCCCAGTGGGAGCGGGCCTATCCCTCGGCCGTCGCCTGCTTCGTCAAGTGGTTCCACTTCGAGGGCTCCGAGGGATTGCCGCTCGACCACTTCGCGGTCATCCTCGAGGCCAGTCGCGAGCGCGTGCTCGAGCGGGCGGTGCCGTTCCGCGCCGGCGAGGAGGTCCACGTCGAGATCGTCGAGCCGCACATGTACAGCCCGGGCGACGCGGTGGCCAAGGTCGACGGCTACATGATCCAGATCACCGGCGCCGGCGATTACGTGGGCGAGAAGCATATGGTGCGGATCGAGGAGGCCGGGCGGACGTCCGCCGTGGCTACTCTGGTCGACGTGCCGGCGCGGCCCGCGGAGGTCGATGACGGAAGTGAGAACGGAGATGGCCTAGAATCGAAGCCTCGGCGTCGTGGCCGCAGAGGCGGACGGCGCCGTTCCGGCGCTAAGGCCGAGTCGGTGAGCTCTTCCGAATGACCTACGCAATCGTGAAAACTGGCGGCAAGCAGTACCGCGTCGAGCAGGGCCAGACCCTGCTCGTCGAGCGGCTTGCCGTTGAGGACGGGGAATCAGTCAGCTTGGAGCCGTTGTTGTTCGTGGACGGCTCCAACGTGGTCGACTCGGACCTGTCCGGCGTTTCGGTGACCGCCCGGGTGGTCGCCCACGAGCGGGGCCCCAAGTTGCGGATCGTCAAGTTCAAGCCCAAGCGCGGCTACAAGCGGCGTACCGGCCACCGCCAGAACCTGACCCGGATCGAGGTCACGGAGGTGAAACATGGCGCATAAGAAAGGACTTGGCTCCTCGCGCAACGGGCGCGACTCGAAGGCCAAGCGCCTGGGCGTGAAGGTGTTCGCCGGCGAGAACGTGACCGGTGGCGAGATCATCGTGCGCCAGCGCGGTACGAAGTTCAAGCCGGGCGACGGCGTCGGCATCGGCAAGGACGACACGATCTACGCCCGTGCGGCGGGGACCGTGGAGTTCACGCGCGGACGGCGCGGTCGAGTGATCTCGATCGCCCCGGGCGCTTCCGACTCCGACTCGTAGGGCGCGGGCAGCGTCGCTCGCGCCCGCCGGGCATGGACGCCCGGCTGGATGCACACCCCGCGCCCCATGGACGCCGAGCGAAGCGAGCCCCTAAGCAGCGGTAACGAGCTGCGAGGTGCACTCCGGGCAGCGCTTCGCCTTTACCGGGATCGCGCTGTCGCACTCCGGACATTGCTTGGTGTCCGGGTCCTCCTCGGCCCGGCGCGCCATCAACGCGTTCAGTGGCGCCACGACCAGGAAGAAGACCACGGCGGCGATGCTCACGAACGTGATCAGGTTGTTGATGAAGTCGCCGTAGGCGAACGTGCTGCCGTTGATCGTGAATTTCAGCGCCCCGAAGTCGTGGGCGCCGAAGATCGCGGCGATCAATGGCGTCAGCAGGTCGGCGACGACGGCCTTGATGACGGCGGTGAAGGCCGTGCCGATGACGACGGCCACCGCGAGGTCGACGACGTTGCCGCGGAACAGGAATTGCTTGAAGTCCTTGAGCAGTTTTGGCACGGCTCCATGTCTTGTTTCGTTGCAAGGGGGCGTGGTTCCTTTGGGTTCGTGCCCGGACTTTGGCGATGGAGTTGACGTATGCGGGACTGGATCGCCAAAGTCCGTGCGCTCGCGGACCGGCAAGCGGGACGGGTGGCGTGGTGGCAGCTCATCGCTCTCGAAGTGGACCGCAAGACGATCGTGCGATGGACCGACGGGGGCTTGCTGTTCAAGGTGCTTCCACGTGTGTACGCCGTCGGCCACCGCGCGCCGAGCGTGGAGGCGGACCTGTGGGCGGCCGTGCTCTACGCTGGCCCAGGCGCCATGCTCAGCCACGCCACCGCGCTCTGGTGGCGCAGGCTGCTCGACAAGCAGCCCTGGCCGCTCCAGGTGACCACGCCGCGCCGCTGCCAGTCACTCAAGGGAATCCGCGTCTACGGCCGGCGCACTTACGAGCGATACCCGCATAAGCGTCCCCCAACCACGACCATCGAGCAGGCGCTGCTCGATTTCGCGGCAACCGCACCGATCGATCGCGTCCGATACGCGCTCGCCAACGCCGACTACCACAAGGTGCTCGACATCCCCGCCCTCCAGGTGATCGCCGGTAACGGTCGCACAGGCAGCACCAACCTGAAGAAGCGCGATAAGACGACACGAGCCAAAGCTCGCCCGCACGCGAAGCCCGCTCGAGCGGCTGTTCCTGCCTTTGTGCGAGCGGATCGGGATCCCGCTCCCAGAAGTCAACGTCTACATCGAGGGTGTGCTCGTCGACGCCGTGTGGCACGACCGCAAGCTCGTCGTCGAACTCGATGGCGAGAACAACCACAGCTCCTGGAACCAGATCCAAAACGACCGAAGCAAGGAGCTGATCCTGCGGAGGGCTGCGTTCGACGTCGTTCGCTACGGCACGCGCCAGCTAGAGGAGGAGGCGGCGCTGGTCGAAGCTGACGTGTGGCGCGCGTACCACCTGCCACGATGAATGCATGCAGGATCGCGCACGCATCCAGGTTACGGCCGGCGCCGGCGGCGACGGCTGCCTGAGTTTCCGGCGGGAGGCCCACGTCCCGAAGGGCGGCCCCAACGGTGGCGACGGCGGCCGCGGCGGCGACGTGGTGCTGGTGTGCGACGACTCGATGCGCGATCTCGAGACCTTCAGGCGCAAGGCGCACTTCAAGGCGCGCCGGGGTGGCAACGGCGAGGGCGCGCTGCGGCACGGCAAGGACGGCGAGACGCTCGAGATCCGGGTGCCGCCGGGGACGGAGGCGATCATCGAGGCCGACGGCAGCGTCCACGACCTCGTGCGCCCCGGGCAAAGAGCGGTGGTGGCACGGGGCGGACCCGGCGGGCGCGGCAACAAGCGCTTCGCCGGCCCGACGCACCAGACGCCTCGGTTCGCCGAGAAGGGGCTCCCCGGCGGTGAGACCTGGATCACGCTGCAGCTGAAGCTGCTGGCCGATGTCGGACTGGTCGGCCTCCCGAACGCCGGCAAGTCCTCGCTGTCTCACTCGCCTGACCCGGGCCCGACCGAAGGTCGCGGACTACCCGTTCACCACGCTCGAGCCGGCGCTCGGGACGCTCGAGACCGAGGACCGCCAGCTGGTGATCGCCGACATCCCCGGCTTGATCGAGGGAGCCAGCGCCGGCGCCGGGCTGGGCCACGACTTCCTGGCCCACGTCGAGCGCACCCGGCTGCTCGTCCACGTCCTCGACATGGCGCCGCTCGACGGCTCGGACCCGGTGGCCAACTACACGACAGTGGAGCGCGAGCTCGAGCTGCACAACCCGCACCTCGCCGTGCTGCCACGGATGCTGGCGCTGTCCAAGGCGGACCTGGTGGATCCGGAGGCGCGGGATGTCGCCAAGGCGGCGTGGGAGGCGCGAGTCGGCTCCGACACGCCGGTGATCGTGACCTCGTCAACCACCGGGCTCGGGCTCCCCGAGCTCGCCGCCGAGCTCGCGCGCCGCGTGCCGGCCCTGACTGAGGTTGAGCTTGCGCCCGAACAGGCGCCCGAGGAGCTGGCCGAGCACCGCGTGTTCCGACCCGCCGCGCGGCGCGCCTACCGGGTTCTCAAGACCGGCGATGGCACCTATCGGGTGACCGGCGAGGGGATAGAGCGGCTCGTGGCGCGCTACGACCTCGAGAACGACGACGCGCTGGCCTACCTCGAGCGGCGGCTGCGCGGAATCGGGGTGATCCGGGCGCTCCAGGAGGAGGGGTTCGAGCCTGGCGACGAGGTCGAGATCGCGGGCATCGCGTTCGACCTCGATCCGGAGTGAGAGACGCGAGAACGCTTCGACGCGCCACGAACGGGTAGCATCGCGCGCCGCCGGATCGTCAGCGTAGGAGAGGAGACTGGGAATGCGTCGTGTCGTTGCTCTTGTCGTGCTTGTGGGCGCGCTGTTGGTGGTGCCCGCGGCGGGTGCCAAGGTCCTGCTCGTGGGCACCTACCACGGGGTCCGCGGCAAGTACAGCTCCCTTCAGGCGGCGGTTGACGCGGCGCATCCGGGCGACTGGATTCTGCTCGCGCCCGGTGACTACAAGACGACCTCGAGCCAGCACCCGCGCGGCCGCGCCGACGAAGCCGCCGGCGTGCTGGTCACCAAGCCCGACATCTGGATCGTCGGCATGAATCGCAACTCGGTGATCGTCGATGGCACCAAGAGCGGACCGGCGTGCAGCCGGAGCGCCGCCGACCAAAACCTGGGGCCGAAGGTGAAGGGCAAGGCGCAGGGGCTGAACGGAATCATGGTCTTCAAGGCCAACAACGTCGACATCGAGAACCTGACCGTCTGCAACTTCCTGGGTGGCGCCGGCGACGCCGGCAACGAGGTCTGGTGGAACGGCGCCAACGGCAGCGGCAAGGTCGGCGGGCACGGCATGTGGGGCTCCTACCTGACGGCTACGAGCACGTTCTACAACGGCGAGCACACGGCGGCGGAATACGGGATCTTCTCGAGCAACTGGGACGGCGGCGAGTGGATCCACACCTACACGAGCAACTTCAATGACTCGGGTTACTACATCGGCGCCTGCCAGGACGAGTGCAACCAGACGATCAACGACGCGTGGGCGCAGTACAACGCGCTCGGTTACTCGGGCACGAACTCCGGCGGCTCGCTGCTGGTCGAACACTCGCAGTTCGACCACAACGAGGAGGGCTTCGACACCAACAGCCAGAACGACGACGACTGGCCCTCGCCGCAGAACGGCGCGTGTCCGGCCGGTGTCGGACCGCCGGTTGCGGGCGCTCCGAGCTGCTGGGTGTTCTACAAGAACTACGTCCACGACAACAACAATCCCGACGTGCCGTCGGCGGGTGCGGCGGCCGCCGGCCCGGTGGGGACCGGCATGACGATCTCGGGCGGACGCAACGACACGATCATGGACAACCGCTTCGTGAACAACGGCGCATGGGGAGCGGCGTTCGTTCCCTATCCCGACACCGAGACGCCGCCGTCGGACGCGACCCCGTGCCTCGGGGGCACACCGAACTTCTCGATCACGCTGTTCGGCCTCCCGGTGACTATCCGGTGTTGGTACGAGGACTCGAACGACGCCATGATCGGCAACACGTTCACCCACGACGGGTTCTACGGCAACCCGACCAACGGCGACATCGCCGAGCTCACGGTGATCGGCGGCCCGTCGGACTGCTTCGCGTCGAATGTCGATACGAGCGGCACCCTGACGAGCTCACCGGCCGGCCTGCAGCAGAGCAAGCCGACGTGCGGTGGGCAGGTTGCCGGCAACGACAACCAGACGTTCCTGGCCGAGTCGGCGTGCGACACCCAGATCCTCGGCCCGGGGTTCGGATGCCAGCCCGGCGACAAATACCCGCGGCGGAAGAAGGTCGTGATGCACGCGCTGCCCAAGCACCTGCCGACGATGCCGAACGTGTGCGGCCACGTGCCCGCCAACCCGTGGTGTCCGGCGCACAAGGGCAAGGCGTACGAATGACATAGCGCTTGGCCCGCTGCGGACCCTAACCTCTCGGGCGACATGGGCGCAGTGGTGGTCAAGCTCGGCTCGAGCATCGTCGCGAGCGATCGCGGCGAGGTGCGCACGGATGTCCTCGCCCGGATTTGCGACGAGCTCGCCGAGCTCCAGCGCGACGGCCGCCAGCCTGTCGTCGTAACCAGCGGGGCGATCGCGCGCGGGATGGGGGTGATGGAGCTGCCGCTCCGCCCCCGGGCGATCGACGAGCTCCAAGCCGCCAGCGCGGTCGGGCAGGGGAAGCTCTACCAGATCTACGACGAGCTGCTCCGTGCGCGCGGACTCCAGACAGCCCAGGTGCTGCTCACGTTCTTCGACGTGAGCGCGCGAACGCACTACTTAAACGCGCGCCAGACCCTGCGCAAACTGATCGACTGGCAAGTCGTCCCGGTCATCAACGAGAACGACACGACCACGACCGACGACATCTCCTTCGGCGATAACGACTTCCTGGCCGCCCAGGTGGCGATCCTGATCGCGGCCGAGCTGCTCGTCCTGCTGACCGACGCCGAGGGCCTCTACACCGCCGATCCTCGCACCGACCCGAGCGCGCGGCTGGTGAGCGAGGTGGCGTCGTTTGACGAGCTCGACGGCCTGGCGATCGGCCATGCCACCTCGCCGCTCGGATCCGGGGGGATGCGCTCCAAGGTGGTGGCGGCCGAGATGGCCACGGCCGCGGGGATACCGACCGTGATCGGCGGCGGCCAGACGCCGGGCACGCTGCTGGCGGCCGCGCGGGGTGAGCCCGTTGGCACTCGCTTCCACGCCCGCCCCGGCCGCTACTCGAGCTTCAAGTTGTGGCTCCGTTACGCCAAGCCGACGCGGGGGCGGGTCCTGGTCGACGCCGGCGCGGCCCGCGCGCTACGCGAGGGCGGCACGAGCCTGCTGCCGGTCGGGATCGTCGAGGTGTCGGGCGAGTTCGACGCCGGCGACGCGGTCGAGATCGCCCACGACGGGGAGCTGGTCGGCAAGGGGATCTGCAACTACTCCGCGAGCGAGCTGCGCCGGGTGCGAGGCCTGAAGTCGGCGGCGGTGCGCGAGCGGCTCCCGCGCGCCACCGACGAGGCCGTTCACCGGGACTACTTCGTGCTCGCGTAGATCGGGTGCTGCCGCGCGATGCTTCGCACCGCGCGTAGATCGGGTGCTGCCGCGCGATGCTTCGCACCGCGCGTAGATCGGGTGCTGCCGCGCGGTGCTTCGCACCGCGCGGGTAAGCTCTGTCGGGAGCATCGAGTATGGCCTCCGTCGTCACGACATCCGTCACCGACATCTGCGCCGCCGCCAAGCGCGCCGCGACGCAGCTTGCCGCGCTGCCGTCCGGGGTCAAGAACGATGCGCTCGAAGCGATCGCGGCGGCGCTGATCGAGCGCACGCCGGAGATCCTCGAGGCCAACAGCCGTGATCTCCAGGACGGGCGCGAGGCCGGCCTGACAGATGCGCTCATGGATCGCCTGGCGCTCGACGAAGGGCGCATCGCAGCGATCGCGAAGCAGGTCCGGGACATCGCGGCGTTGCCCGATCCGGTCGGTGAGGTGATCGAGGGGCGGCGCCTTTACAACGGTCTCGACGTGCGCAAGGTCAGGGTCCCGCTCGGCGTGATCGCGGTCGTGTACGAGGCGCGGCCGAACGTGACGATCGACGCGGCCGCGCTCTGCCTGAAGTCGGGCAATGCGATCGTGCTGCGCGGGTCCTCGATGGCCGCGGCGTCCAATGCCGTCCTCGCCGATGTCGCCGTCGAGGCGGGATTGGCGGCCGGGTTGCCCGACGGCGCGATGGCGCTGGTGGCCGGCGGCGGACACGACGAGCTCTCCGAGTTAGCCACTCAGATCGGCCTGGTCGACCTGATCATCCCGCGCGGCGGCGAGGGGCTGAAGGCCGCTTTGAAGGGCGTGGCCACGGTGCCGGTCATGTACGCGGCGTCGGGCAACTGCCACGTTTACGTGGACGCGACCGCCTCGCTGGACGATGCGCTGGCGATCACGCTCAATGCCAAGATCCAGCGCCCCAGCGTCTGCAACGCGGCTGAGACCCTGCTCGTGCACTCCTCGGTGGCGGACGAGTTTCTCCCGGCGGCGTTCGAAGCGCTGGCTGAGGCGGGCGTTGAGCTACGGGCCGACTCGCGCGTGCGTGGCCTGGCGCCGGCTTCGGTGGAGGTGTCTGAGGCAACCGAGGAGGACTGGGCGACCGAGTATCACGCCCTGACCCTCGCCGTCGGCGTGGTCGATTCGGTGCAGGAGGCAATCGAGCACGTCAATCGCTATGGGTCGGGCCACTCCGAGGCGATCGTCACGCGTGACACCGACGCCGCCCGGGCATTCCAGCTCGGCGTGGACGCTGCGTGCGTGTACGTCAACGCGTCCACGCGGTTTACCGACGGCGGCGAGTTCGGAATGGGCGCGGAGATCGGCAACTCGACGCAGAAGCTCCATGCGCGTGGCCCGATTGGGCTGCGCGAGCTGTGCACGTTCAAGTACCTGATCGAGGGCACTGGCCAGGTTCGCGGCTGACCGGGCCGGGCATCTAGGAGCCTGTGCGGATCGGCATCTTGGGCGGGACGTTCAACCCGCCACACCTCGCTCATCTGATCTGCGCCCAGGAGGCGTTCCTTCAGCTCGGACTGGACCGGGTCGTGTTGATCCCTGCTCGGATACCGCCTCACAAGCCCGTCGAGGAGGAGCCCGGACCCGAGCACCGGCTAGAGCTGTGCCGCTTGGCCATCCAGGGCGATGAGCACCGCTTTGAGGTCTCGGACGTCGAGATCGCCCGGGAGGGCCCGTCCTACACGGTCGATACCCTCAAGGAACTGCGTTCTTCTGCGCCAGACCACGAGTTGTTCCTGATCGTCGGGGGTGACATCGCCGCGGGGCTACCGGATTGGCGAGAGCCCGAGCGAGTGTTGTCATTGGCCACGTTGGCGATAGCGAAACGGCGTGGCACCTCGCGCGCCGACGTGGACAACGCCCTGCGGGTGCTACGCGGAGGCGAGCGAGCGCAGTTCTTCCGAATGCCCCGGATCGCGATCTCCTCGACGATGTTGCGCGAGCGGGTCCGGGCCGGGGAGTCGATCCGCTACTACACACCTGATCCGGTCATCAGCTACATCGATCGTCACCATCTCTACGCGGGGGTAGGCTCTCTTACATGAAGCAAACTGGGTGCGCATCCCGATGAGTCCACAGAATCTGGCAACCACCGTCATCAATCCCGAGGCACTGGCCGGGGCAATCGCCGACTACGCCGCCGACCGTAAGGCGATCGACATCGTCCAGCTCGACCTGCGCTCGATCATCGGCTACACGGACTACTTCGTGATCTGCACCGGCCGAACCGAGCGACAGACCCGCGCGATACACGACGGGATCTACGAGGGCATGAAGTCCGCGCACGGACGCCTGCCCGGGCGGGTCGAGGGCCTGCCGGGCGCCCGGTGGATCCTGATGGATTACCTCGACGTCGTCGTGCACGTGTTCGTCCCCGAGGCCCGCGACTACTACCGGCTGGAGCAGCTTTGGGGTGAGGCACCGGCGCAAGCGGTCGGAGCCGGATCACCTTAGTTCCAGACGACGCTGGTCGGCGGCGCTCTGAGGGGCGTGGGCCGACCCCGGAGGGTCGGCCCACAAATCGGCACTAGTGGTGCCGGCTGAACGACCGGTAGCTGGTCAGAGCGCCGACCAACCTCGCTCCGTCCACCGTACCTAGGCCGCTGGCCAGGTCATAGCCCGCCGCGGCGTTGTAGCCCG